>NZ_CP071139.1:0-2615000 GCF_017639205.1 Streptomyces nojiriensis
CCAAATCTCGTCCGCACCCTTCTGAGAGCGCTTGCGCAGCACGTCGGCCGTCGGCGGGAACTCACTGTGTTCGTACCGGCCGCCGACTCGGGATTCCTTGAACAGCTTCATGACGTCGGGGATCGCGGACTTGATGAGCGCGGCCTGGGCGGCCTCCACGTCACCCTCGCACTCCTGCAGAGCAGCGTGGACGTTGTCGGCGATCTGGTCGGTCAGCGCCCCGGACGCATACGTACGAGGGCTCCGCGGCCTCGCCCCGGCCGCCGGTTCCGGCGCCCCGGCCCGGGGTTCCGGTGCCGGGGATGGAGGTGCAGCGGGCGACGGCTCGGGCCGGACCTGCTGCACGGCTGGCTCCGGCGGGAACGGCGCAGCCGGGGCCGGATCGGCGGGAGCCGGAGCGAGTTCGGCCTTCTGCCCGGCCTCCGCCGCCGCTTCCGGCGCGGGCTCCGGAGCCGGAAGCTCGGCGGGGAACTGCTGCGGAACGGATACCGGTGTGGGTGCTACCGGGGCCGCCTCCAGGCCCGGGGGTGCGGCGGCGACGGCGGCCGCGCACTCCTCAGCACTCAGGTGCTGCGGAAACCCGTCGACCTCCTCACTGCACGGCTGTCCGCACAGCACGCACGGCAGCGTGTGCGCAGCGGCCGGCGAGGCGGGCGCCTGCGGGGGCGAGGCCGGGGCAGGGAGCTGCACGGCCGGGAGGGGCAGTTGCGCGGCAGGAGCGGGGGCTGGCGGCGGGGCAGCGATACCGGAGGGGCGCAGGGCGGGGGTCGAGCCGTGGAGCACGCCGACTGCGTGGGTCGGGCCGGCCAGGAGGTCCAGGACGTGCAGACCGAAGTGGGCGGCCAGGCCGTCGACATCCTCCAGCGACCAGTGCTGACGACCGGCCTGCTTACGGGAGATCTGCGCCTGCGAGAGACCAAGGCCGTCGGCGAGGACGTTCTGGCGCACACCTGTCCGCGTCATCAACGCAGCGACCGTCAGCCTGAGAAGCTCTTCCGTACCCATCACCATGATGCAACCCTAGCCCAATCAATACTGATTCCGCATAGAGCATACGCAAATCGATGCCTTGGCTCGGCGCGGCACCGTTCAAGTGCCGTTCGCGGGACAGTGACGGCGATCTCTCGGTTTCATGTCAGTACGTGACACTGACACGAAACCGAGAGATCGCACCCGCGCACGCTCAGGTGGACCGTCGACTGGCAGCGGCACTCCGCCTACCTCACCCAGCTCCAGGACGACGGCGCCCGCCTGACTGCGGCCGTCCCGGAGGGTGACCCGGCACGGCGAGGACATCGGACGGCAGCTCGCCACCCAACAACGGGACTGGGACCGGCTGAACACCGAGCAGCAGCTCGACATGGTGAACCCGGCTTGAAGAAGGCCCCACGCGCCCGCAAGACGACCGCGAAGACGGGCCATGGGCTTCCCGCGGGCCGCGCACAGGCGGCGCAGCCTTCCAGAACGGCCTCCAAGCCCTCCAGCAGTACACCAGTCGGCGAAGTGGGCGGCGGGCCCGACAGACCATCCCCACGGGAATCCTCGTCCACGAGTCATCCCAGCGGGCACAGGGTCGACGCGGCCGCGGTGGAGGCACCCCTGGCCTGAACCGACCGCGTGCTGGCCGTCAGCCGCGGCCGCAGGGGCCGTACGGACCGCGCGGCGCCGTCCTCTGCTGCTCACGGCCGGCGGCGTGGGCTGTCGGGTCGCCGTGGCTGCGGCGGCGTCCAGCTTCGTGCGCGCTCCCTCGAGGAAGTACGGCTTACTTCGGGCGAGACGACCTGCCAATCAGAATATGCAGTCGCAAAGGACAAGACGTTCTTCATGCATTTCCTACCCCCCCTTGTCAAGACCCGACATGCAGTGCCGTGACACGAACCGACGGCCAGGACTTAATTGAGACATGAGTTCACACAGATCGGTGAACCAGCGGAGAGTCCAGAAAGATTCGATTCGCCATCAACCTGCGAGGGTTATTCCTATGCATTGCACACCCCTAAGGCAACGACTCGTGCCACTTGCTATGGCGGCAACCTTGGCCGTCGGAGCGGCAGCGCTTCTTCCCTCCAATGCATTCGCAGCCTCGCCGGAGCAGCACGCCGTAGACACCACCGCGCTCAAGGTAATACCGATCGCGGAGATGAGCGTCCCGGCAAAGCTGCCGAACGATAATTCGGGCGACTTGAACAATGACAAGTCCTATACGGGCTGCTTCCTCCACGGGATGGACCTGCAATCCCGGTATTGGACGGGTCGATGTGATGGCTATCGAGCGGGGCAATCGGCTGGAACTATGGACGGCGCTCAATGCCGCCATTACAGTTTGCCGGGATTTCCTTACGGTGGCTCTTATTATGAGCAGGGCCGCAGGGATGGCTACATAAGAGGCTATAGCTACAACTACAAACTCGCGAAAAGCAATGCGAATTGCTTCACTCCCCCCGGGAAGATCCGACCCAACTATCAGCTGTAAAGATTCCCCCCTCCCTGATTACCTGCCACCGAACTAGAGGCGAGGCCGTATGGGGCGATTTACCCGACGTTCGCTTAGAAAAAGCGACCTGTCCCGCCGGGGTCGGCACAGACGCCTACGACGCGCTCGCGGTCGCCCTTGCGGGGGCGCAGGACGCCGTCCCCGCGCCGGGACGCGGCGCAGCTCCGGCGCTACCGCGGGCCCCAGTACTCCATCCCGTTCCGGGCGTTGTACCGCGCGACCTACTCGGCGACATCGGAACAGTCCGCCAGCGGGAGGCGACGTCGCGCACGAGCTGGAGCGCCTCGGGGACGTTCACGCCCGGGTGCCTCTCGCGGACGCGTCCCGGCCCGGGCCATCGCCAGATCCACCCGCTCGTCCTTGAGGACGAGTTCGTCCGGTGCCCCGCACTGCGCGCACCGGACGTACGTCACCACCCAGCGCAGCCGGGTCACGACCGGACATCGCCGAGCAGGACCCTGTTCTGTTCCTTCGGGCTGGAGCAGGGCGGAGGTTCCCCCTGCCGCAAAGCCCGGCGGCCCAGCTAGTCCTGCAGAAGGCCGGCTGCCTCTTCGATGCTGGGGCCCGGTACCCGCTCTGCCGGTAGGACGAAGCGGTCCCGCTTGTGGCCGCTTACGTTGGTGGCTGTCGCTGTCCACTGGACAACCGCGTCTGCCGCTTCGCTGTAGCTGTAGAGGAGCACCGGAGGGAGCTGTACGGATTCGTGTGGCCGCAGGTCCACCGGCCTGTACCGGACGACGAGGCGACCCTCTTCCTGCTCGACCTGGGGCAGGGGATCCTGCCCGATGAAGACGGGCGGCCGCTGTGCTGCGATCCAGGGGTGCGGGAAGCTGCGTGTGCCGTATGCGGCCGGCTTCTGGGGCCAGTAGATCTCCTCATCTTCGTCCCACGCATAAGCCCGGACGGGCGCGGAGAGAGTCAGGACGACCTCGACCTTGGCGAAGAACGTTTCCCCCGGGTTGGAAAGCTTCACGCGGAGCGGAGTTCCCGCTGTGCCCGTGGCCCGTAGGAGGAACTCCTCTGTCGCAGCGGCGCGCTCGCGAAGGTACTCCTCGACTTCCTCCCGGAACTCGTCCTCCGTTCGGTGGTCGGAAAGGGCGAGGGACCGGATGGCCCACCTGGTGGTCAGGGGCGTCTCGTCGTCGCTCGGGGCGGACAGCTCCTCCAGCAGGTTGTCTCGATACTCGATGAGAGATTGCTCGATGGTGTCCTGGTTGAAGGGCACCAACGCGAGGGCGCCGGCGTTCATCTCGACAGCGACGTCGATGCGCTGGGCTGCGCGGCGCGCCCGTTCGGTCAACGCGTCGATCTCCCCAGGGCCCGCCGGCTGAGTCCTTCCCGGATAGCGGTGGAACACGGTGCCCGCGTATGCCTTCACATGCGTCTTGCGCAGCGGGTGGATGGGGTCACCCCACTTCGGGGGGAACACGTCGACGAACATGACGTGCCGGGTGCCGTCACCGATGTCCATCGGAACGTAGGTGAAGGTGTAGCGGTCGAAGTCCTCGCCGAGGTATCGCGCGATCCAGGGGTCGACCTTCTCGACATCGTGGGTGGTCACGCCGTGCAGTGCGCCTTCTTCCACTCCGACCAGGAGGTAGGCGTGGCCTCCCGCCCATCGGGCGGCTACATCCGGCATGCGGTTCGCAAAGCCGAGGATGGCCCTGGCCACAGCGAAGGCGCCGTCGGGCTTGGAGACGTCGAGATCCGACTTCCACTCCAGCCAGCGTGACTCATCGGCGCTCGTCGCTCCGAGGACAGCTCTGATCAGAGCCTGCTGCCTTCTCAGACCGACTACAGGCTGGTCCTCTTCGAAATCCCCCAGAGCCATGGCACCCCTGCTCTCTTCGTCATTCGCCCTGAATCACAAGCATGGGGGACCGGACCGACAGCAGGCACATAAACGTCCTCGCCCGGAGCGCAGCCACTGCTCGACGCGCGCAGAGGATGCTCAGGACTGTTCGACCCCCGTCATGAGAAGCCGGAGGGTCAGAGAGTGCTTCTCCGGTGGGAGGGCGTCCAGCGCCGCGCGGGCGTGGGCGGTGCCGGCGGCGGTGTCGCCGGAGCGGGCGAGCATCAGGCCGCGGTGCATCTCCAGGTGGGTGGCGAACCGGGGCAGGGTCGCGGGGAGCTGCGCCGCTGCGGCGTCCTGGGCGGCGACGGCGGTGGTCTCGTCGCCGAGGCGGGCGGCGAGCAGGGAGGTGAAGACGTTGACCCGCCACCAGGGGACGGCGTAGTCGGAGGTCTGTTCGTGGGAGCCGGCCTGGTCGAAGATGCGCCGACCTTGTGTGAGGAGCTGTCCCGCGGTGGTGCGGTCGCCGCGGAGGGCTGCCGTGTGGGCCTTGCCGAAGACTGCGTTCAGCAGGCCCAGTGACGGGCGGTCGCTGATGGCCATGGCCTGGTCGGCGAACACGTCCGCGATCGGGAGGGCGGCGCCTTCGTAGCCGAGGGCGATGGCGGCGCGGCCGCGGACCCAGACGCGGGTGTCGACGTCTTCGGAGGCGTCGGCGGCCTTCGCGGCCATCCGGTACCAGTGGACGGCCTTGGCCCCGTCCGAGCCGGGGAACGTCTTCGCGTAGAGGGTCATCAGGCGGGCGGCGACGGACCAGAGGCGGGGGTTGTCGAGCTGCTGCTGGACGGTGACGAGTTCGGCGCTGACGCGGCGCTGGATGTCGGCTGCGCCCAGGCTCATGTACTCGGTCCCGTACACCGCCAGCTTGGCCTCCCATGCCTCCACGGTGGGGCCGCCGGTCAGGCGGGCGGCGAACCCCGCGCTGAGGAGGTCGGAGGCCACCACAGGGGCTATCGCGGCGCCGGCCGCGTCGGTGAGGAACTCACGCCTGTCCACTTGACCCTCCAAGACCCCAAGCGGTATGTCCAGAACGACGGACAGGCACCGCAGGTAGTAGGCGCCCGGCGTCACCGCACCGCGCTCCCACCGGGACACGTACTCGCGGGTCAGGGCCGTCCCGTACCGGGCGTTGATTTGGTCGGACAACCTGACCTGCGACCATCCTCGCGCGATGCGCAGGTCTCTGATCAAGTCCCCCAGGTCCATCACTCCATCTTGCCCCTACCGATGCCCCTGGTGAGGGGACATCAGATCACCGACGGTATGCGTGCGGGGGCCTGCGGAGACGGTCGAGGAGCGGTGACGGCATGACGTACGACAGCAAGCCCGGAGCGCCTGGCGGAGGCCAGGGCGGCCCCGTGCACGTGACACTTCCCCGACTCGACCCCGAACCCGCCCCCAGCTGTCCGCGATGCACCGGCGCAGCCTCGCAGCGGGCCGCGTGCCGGCGGGCCGGGGACCTGTCCGGGGTGTCCGACTGCAACGTCGCCATCCGCCACCACCCCCACGCCTGAGAGGGGGTGCGGGATGATCGACCGGAACGACATCGGACACCGCGTCCAGGACGCACACGGCAGGACCGGCATCCTCCGGGACATCGACCCCACATGGGATGACCCCTCCGACCCACCCGGCAGCCGCCGACAGCAGGTGGTGGCATTCATCTCCCCCGAACACGGCGGACGCGAATGGCACGCCGACCCCACCACCGTCACACGAGCATGACGGCGCCCGGGAGGTTCCCGTACAAGGACAGCTGGCTGTACGCGGGCCAGCGCCCAACGGGCGCCGGACACTCGAGATCGAGCTCCGCGAACCGGTTCGCGGAGCTCGTGGAAACCGGCGTGAGCCGCCTCGGCGGGACACCGCCGAGCGGCGAGCGGGGCGGGCCAGTACATAGACCGCTGCGCTAGGGTGGGGTCCGGTGCTGCGTGAGTGCCTTACGTTTCTGTGTCAGGGACAGACCGCGCTACCTGAGGCGGCCACCGCGCAAGCGGAGACCGTCCGCCCACCGCGTCGAGCGCCGCCAGGACCGGCAGGCGCAGCGGAGGGCCTGATCCGGGGTGCAACCCGGACCAAGCCCCCTGCCAGGTGACGGTGGTGCTAATGAGCCCGGCCGACTTTCACGCGGCCGGGCTCATTGCTGAGCCTGCCGACCGTCCGGTCCCACCACGTCGTCATCCGACGTTCTCCACCAGCCACGTCACCGCCTTGACGATTAGCGGCACCACAGGCGACCAGTCGACCAGCGCCTGAAACATCCTCAGCCGCCGCTCGCGCCGCTCCTCGTGCTCCACCTCGTTCGTCAACTACTTCCTCCAACTCCCTTGGACCACCCACGCGCAGGCGCGCAGGCTCTCCACACGACGGGGTGTCGGTGGATGTTCGGGAGGAGCTGGTGAAGCAGCCACCACTCTACGAGAAGCCCGGACACTCGGAGGACTTGAGGACCACAACCTCTGGGCGGCAGCGCTCATACAACCACTAGATCTTGGGTTGTGACGGATTTACGTGGCCCGGCGTGTCGCGGCGTCAATACACGGAGGCCAGGGCGGCGATGGTATAGGCGACCCTCGGCAAGACGAACGACTCCGGAGCCGCGAAAGGGCTGCTCAGGCGTGGACGGGGTGCAGTCGAAGGGCTATCCAAAGCAGCGCCAGCGGGACGAACCCGAACGTTCGCCAGCCGTGCGTGGGGATGTCCATGCGAGGCGATCTGCAACCTTTCACTCGAACGCACGTTTGGCGCAACCTTTCGAAAGCAACTACCGCTGTCCAGCTAGGAAGAACCTTTCGAGGGGGGGCCGAGGTGACCACCACCACAGACAGTGCCGTCATCGCTGCCCAGCCCAGCGCTCGAAGCCTCGCTCCGGTGCCGCCATGAACGACGCAAACCTGAACCCGGACGCGGAACCTTCAGGACGCAGCTAAAGGTTGTTGCAGAAGGTTGGGTGCGGGCAGGTCTGCGTGTGAGTGGACCTGCTTGTTCACCGTGTCACGGCGAGGTTGTGCATGATGGCGACGGCCTGGACAGCGTGGTGGAGGCCGTCGCCTTTCTGGCGGCAGTCGCGGAGGATCTTCCAGTTCTTCATACGGGCGAAGGAGTGCTCGACGCGGGCACGGACCCTTCGGTGTTCAGCGTTGTCCTCCTGCTGACCACGCAGGAGGGGGCGTCCAGCACGTTTGCGGTGCGGGACGATCAGGCCGGTGCCCAGGTAGGCGCCGTCGGCGATGACCGTCGTCCCCGCGGCCGTGGCCGGCAGGCCGGACTCGCGCCAGACGTGGGCATCGGCCTTGTTGCCGGGCGCGGGCCGGGCCGAGGCGACGACCAGCCGGGTGTCGGCGTCGATGACGACCTGCACGTTCGCCGAGAACCGGCAGTTCCTCGAGGAAGCGCCCACACTGCGGTCACGGACCGGGATCAAGGTGCCGTCCACGATCCACAACCGGTCCACGTCGGCGACAGGCCGCGGCGCCGGCTCCAGTGCCAGCAACGGCCCGAGCCGCTGGATGACCCGGCAGACCGTGGCCGGGGAGACACCGAAGAGCGGGGCGAGCTGCCGCATCGTGAGGTTGGTGCGGTAGTAGACCGCCACCAGCAGCACCCGGTCCGCCAGCGGCAGACACCACGGCCGGCCACCACCGGGCCCTTCCCCACCCCGCTCCCCCACCACCCTCACCAGCTTCGCAAACCGGTCCATCCGCAACCCGGTGAACGTCTCCACCCACACCGGCCCAGCCCACACCGGCCCAGCCCACAACACCCCACCCATACAGGCGCAATGCCCAGAACCGAGGCTTCCGCAACAACCTTTAGAGCGACGGGGTTGGAGAGCATGGGCACGGTCACCGAAACCGGTCAACATCGTGACCTCACGACTGCGGCTGTACGGGGTTGCTCACATATCCCCATCGGCTCCATGGAGTCGAGTCGCCGTCATTGTCAGAAGTGTCAGGATCTCGTCAGCTAGGTCATCAAAGTCATCCGCGGACCGGCCTGTACCAGAAGTCCGGCAATGCCCTCCTTTGCCGCAGGTGAGCACCGTCAGCGGACGCGACCGAGACGGTCGCGACCTAGCCGAGCCAGACGATGTCCAGGACGGACAGGTGGCGCATCGCACGGTTGGCGAAGTAGATGACGGACAGCTGGCCTGCGGACGCGATCCGGACGTCTTCGCCTTCGGCGTCGTCGGCGTCCCACTGGCGGAAGCCCCACGGGGCGGCCGCGGCGGCGTCGAGCAGGTCCCAGACTGTCTCCTCCGCGTGTTCGGGGAGTTCGGCGAGGACCTTCGCGGCCGGTGTCGAGAGGCGGACCGCGTATGGGGGCAGGCTCATCGGCGCCGCCGGCCGCGGACCTCGGCCATGTCCACGAACCCCGTTTCGTCGAAGCCGGAAGCGGTGAACGCGTCGACCGCGGGGGCGGAGGCAAGACGAGCCTGCCAGACGTGGACGACCTCGTAGAGGGTGTTCAGGGAGAAGGTCCGACGCGACTCCTCCAACGCGGCCGTCCACTCGCGCTCGAAGGCCGGCACCCACCGCTCTGCGCGACGGTCGGCTCGGAGCTGGGTGAGGAGTTCGGCCGGTGCGCCGGGTGCGGGTGCGTACGGGGCGGCGGGAGTGTGGTCGGGTTGGGCGCTCATCGGCTCCTCCTCGGCGGGGTGCTACCGGCAACGGTAGAACGACCTCGCCCAGGCCGGGACGGTTCCGGCGGAGCAGTCTTCGGGGCGTCCACGATCGTGAAAGGCCGATGGCGCAGCAGCGCCCCGGGGTGTCCTTGGTCGTCTTCAGCTCTTCAGCCCCGGCGCAGGACCTTCACCGGGCAGGTCAACCCAACGTCGTTCACACCGAAGGCCGACGGCAGGTCTGGCGGGCGGTAGACAGCGCAGCGGACGATGGCGTTCACAAGATGACAGAACGGGGTGGGGGTTCTTGAACCGGGATGATTTCTTCAGCAGTGGGGACGGCTGGGGGCAGCGCTGGGTTTTGGACGCGGCGCTGGTCGAGTCGCTGCGCTTTGGTCCCCTGGCTGACAAGACGGATCTTGATGTGGCGGTCGCCCTGACCAAGCTCCTGTACGAGGACTTCGTCAGCTACGGAACCGACGGCAGGGACAGGCGCCTCGATGACGAGGGCGTGGTGCTCGTCATCAAGGCGCACGGCGCTGTCGTACGGCGGCTGGCCCTGGAGGTGCCGGCGTGGCCGTTTAGAACCTTCGACGGCCCGCAGGGCTTCGGCACCTACTGGCGTAAGAACGAGATGAGCGGCAGTTGGCAGGCCCGGCGGGACTGCGTCGAGGGCATCCTCGGTCCAACCCGGGACGCGTTGGAGGAACTGCAAGAGCTGGAGTACGAGAGTCGCTTCAAGCAGGGGCCGGAAGGCAGCTTCAAGAACCTGATCTTCGCTGCGGTCGGGCCCAAGCCGGAGATCGTCCTGCGGGACGCGGTGAACAACAAGGTCGAGATAGTCCGCAACGCCGAGAACTGCCTGGTGTACTCGGACCCACTGCCGCCCCATGGCCTCACCTGGGGTCAGATGGTCGCCTGGTGGCGCACCCACCATCAACCCGACGCGGACGAGAAGACGGCAGCCGACGCCCTCTATCGTCGCCTCTACCGGTCGTTGGACTCACTCCCCGAGCAGCTCGTGCTGCGCACCTACTGTGCGGCCTACGCGGAGACCGACGGCTTCGAGCTTCCCGCGCTGATCCCGCAGGTCTATCTCCACTACGACCCGTACACGCGCAGGAGCGGCAAGCAGTCCGGTGCGCTGTACCGGCAGCGGATGGATTTCCTTCTCCTCGCGCCTGACCGTTCCCGGATCGTCATCGAGGTGGACGGCGTCCAGCACTACGGCCGCCAGAACCCACCCGATGCCGAGGGGCGGGTGACCTACACCGCCGTACCGCGGCTGTACTCGGAGATGGTCGCGGAGGACCGGCGCCTGCGTCTGGCCGGTTATGAGATCTACCGGTTCGGAGGCTGGGAACTCACACAGCCCCAGGGGGAGGGGGAACGGATCCTCACGGCCTTCTTTACCGACCTTCTCAAACGGCACAGGAAACCTGCCCTGTAGCACGGCGTCACGCGTCAGGCCCGCCCGCACGACGGGCTGCCGCCTGGATCCATACGGCACCCGGACCCCCAGCGCCCCGGCCCCTCCCCCGGCCGGGGCCCAGGGTCGCTCGTACCGTGATCCCCGGGCAACGGGCCCGACGGCAGCCCGCCCGGCATCGTGCACCGCTCGGCCGCCGACGACTAGGACTTGTCCGGCCGATCATGTGACTAGTCCGTGTCCGGGTCGTTGATGTGGACATGGGCCGGGGTGATCTGACGGATGCCGAGTGGGAACGGTTGCGGCCGTTCCTGCCGGTCAGCAACAGGCGTTGTGGCAGGTGGCGGGACCACCGGCAGGTGATCGACGGGATTCTGCACCGGGTTCGGACCGGCGTGCAGTGGCGTGACCTGCCCGAACGGTTCGGGCCGTGGAAGACCGTCTACGAACGCCACCGACTGTGGTCGGGTGACGGGACTTGGGAGCGTCTGCTCCAGAAGGTCCAGGCCGCAGCGGACGCGGCGGGTGAGATCGACTGGGACATCTCGGTCGACTCCACCATCGTGCGGGCTCATCAGCACGCGGCTGGCGCCCGCACCGACCCGCCGCCGGCCCCCGCCTCAAAGGGGGACGAAGTCCCAGAACACCAGGGCGAAACGCCGTGGCAGAGCCTCGTCGCCCGCCTGGTGGAGGTGGTGCTGGAGGTGAGGGCCTGGGCCGCTCGCGCGGCGGGTTCACCACCAAGCTCCACCTGAGCGCGGATGGCCGCTGCCGCCCGCTGTCCCTGGTCGTCACACCAGGTCAGCGGGCGGACTGCACCCAGTTCAAGCCGGTCCTGGAGAAGATTCGCGTCCCGAAACCCGGGCCCGGCCGACCGCGCAAGAAGCCGGACAGCGTCGCGGCCGACAAGGCCTACAGCAACGGACCCTGCCGCCAGTACCTGCGCAGCCGCGGCATCCGCCACACCATCCCGGAGAAAACCGACAGCCAGGCCGCCCGCCTGCGCAAAGGCTCACGCGGCGGACGGCCACCGGCCTTCGACGAAGAGCGCTACAAGAAACGCAACACCATCGAACGGGCCATCAACCGCCTCAAACAGCACCGGGCAGTCGCCACCCGATACGACAAACGCCGCTACGTCTACCTCGGCACCGCAACGCCCGCAGCCCTCACCATCTGGCTCCGAACATGATCGACCGGACAAGTCCTAGTCGACCGTCGCCCTGGCCGTCTGCCCGACCGCGGCCGCCAGTGCGGCCGACAGGTCGGTGCAGCGAACCCCGCCGCCGGGGTGCCACTCCAACACCGGCGCCACCGCGTCGCCGTGCTCGGCGCACCAGGAGACGGGAACCACGCCGCCGCAGTCGTGCCGCGCGCAGACGCAGGCCCCGCCCGGCCCGACATAGGCGACGCCGTGGCGGACCACCCCGCCCGCCGGCCCCAAGGCGGTGGTGCCGCGCAGGCCGGCCGGCCACGCCAGCGTCAGGCGCAGGCCCCCCGACCCGGACCGGAAGCGTTCGATCACCCGCACCTGACCCGGCACCGCCAGCGGGCCGGTACCGGGCGCGGCCAGCCGGCGCAGCGACGCACCGAACTCACCGCCGGCCAGGGCGGCCAGCTCGTCGGCGTCCTCGTCGGTGGACCAGCCGGACAACGTGTCTTCGCCGGCCGCGTCGTCGGCCAGGGACAGCCACGGGTCATCGAAGCGGAACCGGTGCGTGGCGCCTTTGGCCCCGGCCAGCACCAGGGCGGCGATCGTCGGCCCCGTTGGTACTCCGATCTTGTCGTGGGCGAGGAGCCAGGCCACGACCGCGCGGCGGTCGAACTGCGGGTGCACGTCCGTACCCGCCACCGGGTCGGGGAAGTCGGGGTTCCGGCGGCGCCAGTTCACCACCGCGGCCCGCCCCACCCTGGCGATCCGCGCCACCTCCGCCAACAACACCCGCTGCCACCCCGGGAACGGGTCCAGCGCAGCGAGCGGGGAACGGCGGCCCGCCCGGGCGGTGCGCACCGCCCGCCAGTCCACGCAGGGGCGAACCACCTCCAGCAGCGCGATCTCCTGGGCGTCATACAGGGGGACCGTGGTCACCCCGCCGTGGCGCTTGTAGTCGACGTCCACGGAGCCGATCGGGGCCAGCCACCCGAGCCGCACCACCTGGTCGAAGTCGGTACGGCGCACGCCCAGACGCACCGCGGCCTGGTCCGGGCCGAGGGGCACATGCTGGTCGAGGAGGGCGGGCAGGTCCCGCCGGCGGGCCAGGGCGGCCACCTGGTCCGGATGGACGACGGGGAACCGGGGCTCCCCGCCGAGGTAGACCAGGAGGCCGGCCTTGACGAGGTGACCGACCGCCGAGGCGGTCACCCGCGGACGAAGGATCGGGAGCGGCACCCCCAGGGCCTCCGTCAGCCGGTCCGCCGCCACCCCGGCCTCGATCCCCCGCAGCGCCGCCCGCACCTGCTCCGGGTCGGCGGCCTCCACCACCGCCCGCGACCACCGGCCCGGCCCGACGTCCGCAGCCGGGACCAGACCCGAACCCGTCGCCCACCGCCACGCCGCAACCGGCACCCGCAGCCGACCCGCCGCCTGCCCCTCGTCGAACACCTCACGCACCGAACGCGCCAGCGCCATGAACCCCACTCCAATCCGCACACCAAGCCGGCCCGACGATCGGACCGCGCCGGAAACATGCCGAAAGATCCCGTTTGTTGTCAATAGGCAGGATTCTGGGGCGAGTTGGGGGCGCACCGCACAAGTCGCCTACGCGTACGCGAGGGCCGGATTCACTCGCCCGGAGGACGCCTGGCGCCCGGTCCCGAACACAGCGAAGCGGGGCCGCCACCGGTTCGTGACGGCCCCGCTCCACGTACTCACTGCATCCGGCCAGCAGACGCCCGCACCGCTCTGACATGGGGAGTCGTCAATCTGTGCGTTACTCCGCCACGGTGTGCGTCATCGTCGGCGAAGCGCGATCGCGACCCCGAACGCGGTGGCCAGCGCCGAGGCGATCCCGCCCACGGCGCCGATCGGGGCGGCCAACGACGGGTGGACCATGCACAGGTAGAGCGTGGCGCCGAGGACCAGGACGACGACGATCCCCAGCACCAGGAGCAGCACCGGGTCCGTACCCGAGGGCTGCGGGACGGGCGGCTGCTGGGACTGGTTGGTGGTGACGGACATGAGCGGTTGTCCTCCTTGGGACGTGCCTGCGGACTGTCCGCAGGTGGGGAGTGGGGCATGGGGCGTCTACGCCCCAAGGCGGGGCCGGACGGACAGCAGGGTGCGAGACAGCGGGGTTGGCTCCGCAAGGGCAGCCGCGGGGCCGGTGCTCGTGGCCATCGGCCCGAGCAGGAGTCGGCTCACGGTGCCGCGGCTACGGCCTTTTTGGCCTTGCGCGGCTGCACGGCGGCGGTGCGCTTGTACTGGTAGGTCTTGACGAAGCCGGCCGGGGCCAGCGGCGCCTTGATGTACTTCTCGCGTCGTTCGACGAGGTCGAGGGCGAGGAGCTTGTTCAGCCCGCGCTCGTGGGTGTCGGCAGACCAGCCGTACCACTCGGGAGCCTTCTCCAGAGGGAAGGACGACCAGTTCTTCTCGCGGGCGACGACCAGGAACATGGCCAGGCCAGGAAGGTCCAACGGCTCGTCGCGGCCTGTCGTCCAGAACGTGGCCGGGATCTGCAAGTAGCGGTCCTCCTCGATGACGCCCTTGGGGCGGTCGTACGGCTGACCGGTACCGTCCTCGCGCAGGAGGGTGACCGTGATCTTGGTCCCGCTGCGGTGGCAGTCGATCAGCTTGCGGGCGCGCAGCCGCAACAGGGCCCGCCATGCCCCGGTACGGGCAGACTGGTCCTTGTTCGTCGTCTCCACGATGTCCAACATCCGCGCCCACACCAGGCTGTCGCGCGTGGTCGACCAGCCGTTGACCCCATTGCTGCACGCGGCCACGATGAGCAAGTACGCCTTCAGGCCTCGCAAGTCCCTCCCGGTCACGAACTCCTTCAGGGGACCATGCCGGCTGGCACCCCCTGCGTTCGCCTGCACGAAGGTCTTGCGCAGCGGGACGTTCGTCCGGATGGAGCCCTCGAGCACCGCCTTGCGGGTGTCCCGCCCGGTCGCCTTCGCGTCCTGCATGTTCGATGCCGCAGCAGCTGTCGTCTTCATGCCCCAAACGCTAGCTATCTGAAGCCGCGTTACTCAAATGATTCAGCTCTCACAGAGCCGCTGAGACAGCTCATGATCATGGACGCCCCAGCGGGAGATGTAAGGGCAACTTGATAGATCCAGTGATAGTTCACGGTGAGAGTCCCAGGTGACAGTTCAACTGGGATAACCAACTGGTGGGAGTCAAACACGGCTCAGCGCCGCATCCTGCATGCCCGGCCGCGACCACCCCCGCACAGCAGCGAACCCACCTGACTACCTCGCTGCCGCCCGAAACCGCACCCCTGACCTCCGGCCGCGCTCGCACAACAAGAGGGCGCAGGCGGTCCACTGAGCCCCTTTCAGGCATGCCCCCGACAAGGAGGCCAAGTCGATACCCGGAGACGCTCAGCGGGCCACACAGCGGCCACGCTGAGCACCCGCCGACCGAATGGGGGTCTGCCGACCCTCACCCCGCCGCTGAAACCGGACCGCTTCCAAACGGAGGGACATCCTCTGTGGTCACGTCCAGGCGCAGCCGCTGGAACCAGAGGGGGTGGCGGTAGACGCCGCCGCGGTCGATGGCGCGGTCGGCGCTGATCTCGGCGACCAGAGCGGGGTGGACGAGGGTGGTGTCGAGGACGTCGCGGCTCCCCCACGTCGCCGAGAACTTGGCCCCCGTCCACGGGTGTCCGGGCGCGGCCGCGGTGAGGTGCTCGGCGACCTGCCGGGCGGCGTCCGGGCGCAGCGGTACGGTCCGGCCGACCGCGCGCAGCCGGCCGTCGTGGTCGTGGCGGCCGAGGACGAGGAGGCCGGGGCGGGTCAGGGTTCCGGTGATCGCGCCGACGATCGCCTCCGTGGTGTCCCGGCGTCTGATCTTGGTCCATCCCCGGTAGCCGGGCAGGTAGCGGCCGTTCAGGGGCTTGACCAGGATCCCCTCCACCCCGGACACGTCCGTCCAGGACTCCAGCCACTCCCGCGCCCTGGCCAGGTCCGTCGTCATCGGGCAGAGCGTCCACGGAGCGGTCAGGGCATGCTCGGAGAAACAGGTTCCCCAGCAGGGCGCGCCGCTCGGCGTACGGGCGGGTGAGGAGTTCCTGGCCGTCGTGCTGCAAGAGGTCGAAGGCGACGAAGTAGGCCTGCCACTTCACGGCGAGGGCCAGGGCGCCGCGGGCTCGGGGGGCGGCCCGGCGCTGCAACACCTCGAACGACAGGCGGCCGGCCTCGGTGTCCCAGACGACCAGTTCGCCGTCGAGGACCAGGACGTGAGGCAGCTGCGCCTCGGCGGCCGCCACCAGGTCCGGCCACCGGTCCTGGACGAGCGCCCCGCGACGGGTCTGCACCAACACCGGGCCGCCCGGCCCGGCCGCGGAGAACAGCAGCGCCCGGTGACCGTCGTTCTCCAGACAGTGTGGTGTCTCACGAGACGCCTCCGTCGGCAGAACAACCGCTGACGTGGGCATGAAGCACCGCCGCACCCCGGAAGGTCCGCGGACGCCCTGCAACAAAAGATCGGTCCCAGCGGTCCAGGGCATGCCGATGGCGGAGTTGGCGTGCGCGGCCGATGAGGTCCTGCTCGATCTCGGGACAGGGCGCACCGTAGGGAGCGCAATCAGTGCCGGGCAGACCGGTAGAGGTCGTCACGGGCGCGGGGCGCATGTGCCGCACGGCGCGTGCCTTCGGCTCGGCGTGCTGTCGATCCCTGTCGGAGCCGTGTCGGCGGGTACTGACACCTTTCGAAGCGTCAAGGCCGGGCGGCTGCCCGGCGGTGCTTCGGAAGGGGATGTCTCATGTACGACGTGGTGATCGTGGGCGCGGGCCCGGTCGGTCTCTTCCTCGCCTGCGAACTCGGCCTCGCGGGCTGCTCCGTACTGGTGCGGGAGAAGGAGCCGGAGCCGGACTCGCGGTGGCAGGCGCAGCCATTCGAGAAGCGCGGCCTGTTCGGCTTCTCGACCGGAGCCTTCTACCGGCGCGGTCTGCTGGACGCGTTGCGGGAGACCTCTGCCGACGTGGCAGGACACGGGGCCCCGGCGGTGGCTGCGGCCGACGGGACGTCACGCCCGCTCGCCGTGGGCCACTTCGCAGGCGTGATGCTCGATCCGGCCAAGGTCGACCTGGCCGCTCTACCGTACCGACTGCCCAGCCCGGCCCCCGACACCCTGATGATCAGGCTTCCGGCGGTCGAGTCACTGCTGGCCGAGCGGGCGATCAAGCTCGGCGTCGAGATTCGGCGGGGCGCCCCGGTGGACGCGGTCGTCCAACACGACGAGCACGTGGTCGTCTCCGCGGGCGCGGACGCCGTCGAAGCGCGCTGGGTCGTCGGCTGCGACGGAGGGCGCAGTGCCGTGCGGCGTCTCGCCGGATTCGAATTCACCGGCACCGAGCCGGAGTTCACCGGATACACGATGGTCGCCACGCTCGCCGACCCGGAGAAGCTGCGCCCCGGGATCAACGCGACGCCGACCGGCATGTACCTCCGCATGGGTGCCGACGGAACCCTCGGGATGATGGACTTCGACGGCGGCGCGTTCGACCGCTCGCGGCAGCCGACCCTCGATCACCTCCAGACGGTGCTGCGCCGTGTGTCGGGCACCGACGTGACCCTGACCGACGTGCGGCGGGTCTCCACCTTCACCGACCGGGCCAAGCAGACAACGACGTACCGGGAGGGCCGGATACTCCTCGCGGGCGACGCGGCACACATCCACTCGCCCCTCGGCGGGCAGGGCCTGAACACCGGTATCGGCGACGCCGTGAACCTGGGCTGGAAGCTCGCGGCGATCGTACAGGGGCACGCGCCGGACGGCCTCCTCGACACGTACGACGAGGAACGCCGCCCCGTCGGCGCGCAGGTGCTCGACTGGTCGCGGGCGCAGGTGGCGGTCATGCGGCCCAACCGCGGCACGTGGGCGGCCCGCGGTGTGGTCCGCGACCTGCTCGGGACGCGGGACGGGACGACGTACGTCTTCGAGAAGATGTCGGGATTGTCGATGCGCTACGACCTCGGCGGCGCGCATCCGCTGGTGGGCCGCAACGCGCCCGACTTCCTGCTCGAAGACGGCGCCTCGCTGGGTGAGTTGATGCGGGGCGGACTGGGCGTCGTCCTCGACTTCACTGCCGAGCGCCGCTTGGCGGGACCGGCGTCGGCCTGGCGGGACAGAGTGCGGTACGCGGCCGGAACCCCGGTCGACGGTCTCGGCTTGGAGGCCGTACTGATCCGTCCTGACGGCACCGTGGCATGGGCGGAGGTCGACGACGCCGCTGGTGCCGGATTTGAGGAGGCGGCCTCCCGCTGGTTCGGCCGCCCGACGGCCTGACGGGACCGGGTTTCCGGCGGCCCTCCATCCTCCTGATCGACGGCTGCGCACCGACCTGGCACCCGGCGACACGTAGCGAGCAGCCCCTCTCCGACACAGGCACCCCCTGCGAGGACGGGGAATGAAGCACACACGAAGTGTCTGGAGAACCGTCCAGCTTCTGCTCGTACGCCACTCCCGCCCGCAGTGCCGCCGGGCCCGGTACGGCTTCCGCGGCCTGCGCCAGCATCGGCCCAACCGGCGGTCGGAGCGTCACGGGGCCTCCCTCGCGGCTTGGCTGCCCCTCTTCCAGGGTCCGCCAGACCAGCCGGAGACGGGCCCTGCAGGACGGCCATCGCATCATCCATCCGAGGGGCGCCGCGGGCCCGTCCAAGGCGCCCTGCGGGGCGTGTGCGGCACGGTGGCGGCATGCGCCGCTGCCTGCCTCTGCTCCTTGTCGCGCTGCTCGCGGCCCCGGGATGCGTCACCGTCCATCCCGCACCCACCCGGCCCGCCGGGGCCTCGCCCGTCGCGGCAGCGGAAGACCACAAGCACCCTGTCGACCCCCGGCCCGCACGACCGGACACGGGGGTGGCGCTGCCCCTCTCCCCCATGCCCGGCCCTGCGGCCGCACCTCCGACCAGCGCCACTCCTGAGGCCGGCCGTACTCCCGCGCCGGCCCGTCCCGCGCCCGCGGCCCGCGAGGCGGCCGCCGAGACCCAACCCGCCCGCCGGGCTCCCGAGCGCAGGGCCGAAAGCCCGGTTCGGCCGCGCCGGACGACCCCGCCCCGGCCCGCCGCGCACCCCGCCGCCAAGCCCAAGCCCAGGAAGGCGAAGGGGCCGAGACGTACACCCGCACCGCACCGCCCGGTACGCGCCCCAGGGGCGGGGGCCGCGGACATGACGGAGCTGGGCCGCGCCGCGCACACCGCACGGGAGGGTGGGATGCCGGGGCGGGCCGTCTTGGAACGGCTGCCCGACGGCAGTGAGCACCGCACCGGCATCTGGATCGCCAACAGAAAGCCCGCCGCGACAAGCTCGACGCCGAACAGCTGCGGGCACTCGCCGAACTGGGCGCGGAATGGGCTGCGGTGCGGCCTCTGCTGCCGGTGCCGGCCTGGCTGGAGGGGCGGGGTGGGCAGCTGTCGGCGTACTCATGAGAGTGCTCCACCGAGTACAGAGATCTGTGCCACGTCCGCCCCGGCCTCGGCGATCAGATGCCGCATGTCGGCGAGTGCCCTGCGGCCGCCCAGCTGCCTGCGGCAAGCACGCCCACCTTCCGGACCGCGCTACCGAAGAGCTGCCTGGCGGAGCTTCTCTGCTGCCTGGGCGGTGGTGGCGTCGACGAGCTCGGTGTCGTCGCCAGCTGACTCGGCGAACGTGACCGACACGGTGCTCGCTCCGACGCGGATCACGATCTCGTCGAATCGCTGGCCGTTCGCACGCATCCGCACGCCGTAGGACTCATCCCCGCGCGGCGGTGTGCTCAGCACTCCGTATTCGATGGTGTACGACTCCACCGCGGCCCCCGAGCACTTCTGCCGCAACTGACGCACCGTCTCCAACTTTTGGCGCGCGCCCTCAACGCTGGGATACGCGTCGACACTCACTCCCACCACGGTCTGCCGGTTACTATCCCGCATCGTCCTGCTGGCCACGGCGGTCGGCTTGGCGTCGCGGAACGAGCCGGCGACCACCTCGTCGCACGCCGCGTCACCATCCACGCCGATGATGCCGTGGTCACGCTCCTCGACGTGCGGAGACAGGTCCTCGCTTGTCGTCTTCCAGTCCCCGCGAAGGTCGACTGGCGCGAGCACCGCGGCAACCGTCTGCGCCCCGGTCAACGGACTTGGCAATGGACTGCTTGATGCCTTGGCGCCGGCGTCGTGGGACGAGGCATTGCCGCGCGGGGCATCATTGCCTGCCGGGTCCGCTCCGCATCCCAGGACGAAGACCGCGGCCAAAGGAACCCACCCCACTGCCGCAACTACTCGACGGCTCAGCCCCTGCATATAGACCCCTCCCTCTGACATGCACAAACGGGACACTACCGGCCTTCGGCGGAGCCGCGGCCTTGGTGGCCGTCGAAGTACCGCAGCAGCGCCAGCGAACTTCTTCGGGTCGTCCTTATGCCGGAGGGTCTCCCAGTACTGGGCGAGGTGCCGCAGGGTGGTGTCGGCCCGGTCCAGAACGACGATGAGGCGCGGCATGCCGTCGAGAGGTCGGTGCGGCGCTGGGGCTCGGTGGCGAGGCCGGCCAGGGCGTCGTGGATGCCGGCGACGTTTCCGCAGTGCGTCACCGAGCTCGGTGCGGAACGCCTCGACCGGCGGCACCCCGCAGACGGGGAGGCGGCATGGCCAAGCGGACCGACCTCACCGCGTCAGCACCCTCGTCGCCGCGGAGGGCTGCGGCGTGGGCCTTGCCGAAGACCGCGTTCAGCAGGCCCAGAGACGGCCGGTCGCTGATGGCCATGGCCTGGTCAGCGAAGACGTCCGCGACGGACAGGGCAGCGCCCTCGTAGCCCAGCGCGATCGCGGCCCGTCCTCGGACCCAGACGCGGGTGTCGACGTCGTCGGAGGCGTCGGCGGCCTTCGCGGCCATCCGGTACCAGTGCACGGCCTTCGCCCCGTCCGAGCCGGGGAACGTCTTCGCGTACAAGGTCATCAGGCGGGCGGCGACCGACCAGAGGTTCCGCACCTGGACCCACTACTCGGCCAGCGCTGCGTGACAAGCCGTCAGCTGTCCTTGAGATCCTCCAAGCCAGGCACCATCAGCAGTGGTGTGAACTCCACAACGCTGTGTGTGGCCACATCGTTGATGATGTAGGGATCAGTAGCGAGCAGGCGTTCGAGCTCTTCGGCCGGCATCGCCGCGGCGAGGTAGACACCACCCACCAGGGGCACTCGGCGTCCCGCCACGAGAAGCAGCCGCTGTGCGATGAGCTGGTTCAGCCAGTCGCCGTGGGCCGGCCTCCACTGGTCCACTTCGTTCAGCG
The DNA here is from genome assembly GCF_017639205.1 of Streptomyces nojiriensis. NCBI lineage: Bacteria > Bacillati > Actinomycetota > Actinomycetes > Kitasatosporales > Streptomycetaceae > Streptomyces > Streptomyces nojiriensis. The sequence goes on from NZ_CP071139.1 coordinate 20,825, forward strand.
GTGCTGTGTAAGTCACTGTGACAACGAACATGCGACAGAACGTATAGGCCCGGCCTGCCACACCTGGCCAAGTGATCATTTCGTTAGGACTTACTTGCACGACGGCCGTCACCCGCCGCGATCGTTCGCTGCAGCGGGATCGGCCTTCGAGGTTCTACCGATCCCGCTGCAGCAGCTGGCCCTCTGCCACGCTCACGGCCGGACAACACTCCCCGACAGCACCCGACGAACACCCGAGACCAGATCCCGGCGACAGCCAGAGGGACCACCGCCACCAGATCGATTATCAGGTCGACCTATCAAGCAATGCCACTAGGTCATCCAGGTCACCCGCGAACCGTCGTGCACCAGAAGTCCGGCAACCTGACTGTTGCCCTCCTTCGCCGTGCGCACGCCGTCAGCGGACGCGTACAGGGACAGAGATGGTCGGGACCTAGCCGAGCCAGACAATGTCCAGGACGGACAGGTGCCGCAGCACGTGGTTGGCGAAGTAGACGACGGACAGCCGGCCCGCGGACGCGATGCGGATGTCTTCGCCTTCAGGGTCGTCGGGGTCCCACTGGCGGAAGCCCCACGGGTCGGCCGCGGCCGCGTCGAGGAGGTCCCAGACCGTCTCTTCGGCGTGCTCGGGGAGTTCGGGGAGGACCTTCGCGGCGGGTGTCGAGAGTCGGACCGCGTACGCGGGCAGGCTCACCGGCGCCGCCGGCCGCGGACCTCGGCCATGTCCACGAACTCGGTCTCGTCGTGGCCGGACGCCACGAAGGCATCGACCGCGGGGGCGGAGGCGAGTCGGGCCTGCCAGACGTGGACGACCTCGTAGAGGGTGTTCAGGGAGAACGTCCGGCGTGACTCCTCCAACGCGGCCGCCCACTCCCGCTCGAACGCCGGCACCCACCGCTCCGCACGCCGGTCCGCCCGGAGCCGGGCAAGGAGTTCGGCCGGAGCACCGGGTGCGGGCGCGTACGCCGCGGCGGGTACGGGTGTGTGGTCGGGCTGGGCGCTCATCGGCTCCTCCTCGGCGGGGTGCTACCGCCACCGTAGAACGCCGTGGCCTGGGCCGTGGAGGTTCTGATGGATGCCGCAGCCCAGACCCGGCTGACGGTCAGTCTGCCCGCCCAGCGACGGCCGCAAGGCCGCGTGACCGGGACAGGTCAGTACAACGGATCCCGCCGCCGGGGTGCCACTCCAACACCGGCCCCACCGCGTCGCCGTGCTCGGCGCACCAGGAGACGGGCACCACGCCGCCGCAGTCGTGCCGCGCGCAGACGCAGGCCCCACCCGGCCCGACACAGGCGACGCCGTGGCGGACCACCCCGCCCGCCGGCCCTGAGCTTGCCGTTTAACCTCAGTACGACGGTTCCAGGACAGGCAGTCAGCATCAAGGTCAAGCCGGAGCACGCTCGCGTAGCCTGGATCCGGCAAGGTCACGGGCCTGCGTTGCCCTCAACAGCGCCCAGGTTGATCAGGCTTATTCGGTCGTCCCAGGCATCCCACCGCACACGCTTCTGCGCGCCCCAGTAGTAGTTGTCGTAGCCCATGAGGTCGCCGTATGCCTCGTCTTCGTGCGCCCTGTCGGGTGTGCCGAACACGGCCAGGAGATCCTCGTACGAGGTCAGGTGGGCGAAATGGGAAAGTTGAGGTCCGTAGATCGCGAAGCCGACGACGGCCCCTGCTCGAATCTTGTAGGTGAGCTTGTCGGCACAGTACAAGAACCCGTCTGACTGAGCAGCGTGGTCGACGACCTCGTCGAGGGTCAGCCGCCGCCCGTCGGCGTCGTAGTACTCGCTGTCGATGTTGGTCCCGCCGCGGTACCGGGCGACTACGGAGGACTGGGCCTGGACGATGATCCGGCGTGGAATGCTGGTGGCTGGTGCTCCCAGCGCCGTGCCGCCCATCTCGACGGTCGTGAGGTCGAGGTGTGGTCGGGACAGCACGTCCAGGTTGTCGAGGATCTCGATCATCGTCAGAGTCTAGGCCTGACGTTCAACCAGTGCGCCGGGGCTTGGTGCCAACCTTGTGGTGTGAGGGCCGAGTGTAGGACTCGCCGGTAGCAAGGACGCATCCCACGTCGTAGCGGGTGGCGGGCTGCTGGTTCTTCGAGCCTAGTGGGCGGCCGGGGCCGGGTCGGGTAGGTTTCGGCCTCGCACCACCAGACGTAAATCATCAAGGTCTGGACCGGTCCGGTGTGTGCTTACGAAGTGGACGACGCCCGCACTGGTGCCCACGAACGGCGAGAATGGCCTTCACCTGGCGAAATGGGCGGACCGCATGAGGCTGCTGGTGATGGGGCAACGGTCCCACGCACGCCGACGCGGACGGAGACCGGCACCCCGACCCGCGGGCCGAGGAATCGACGCAGCCATCGCCGCCGCGCTGGCCAGCGGTGACTTGGACGGATTCTTCCCGGACCTAGCCGCGGGCCTCGCCCGTGAGCTGGTGGGGGCGGCCGCTCGCCCTGGCAGCTGCTGGACGGGGCCGACCCGGGTCTGCTTCGACCACCGCCTCCTGTGTGCCGGGGACCGTGGACAGCGTCAGCTGCTTCGTGGCGACCTGGTCCTAGGGCGTGTCCGCAATGTCAGCCGGGGAGCCATAGTCGCAGGCAGGCGAGGGTGACCAGGGCTTTGTAGTGGCGGGCTCGTTTGTCGTAGCGGGTGGCGAGGGCCTTGTTCTGCTTGAGCCTGTTGAAGCAGCGTTCGACGACGTTGCGGCGCCGGTAGACCTCACGGTCGAGACGGCACAGGCTCTCTCCGCGTCGACGCCGTCCGCTGATCTGGTCGACGCGTTCGGGGATGGTGCAGGCGATCCCGCGTTTGCGCAGGTAGGAGCGGATCTTGCGGGATGAGTAGCCCTTGTCGCCGACCACCCGTTCCGGTCGGGTCCGGGGCCGGCCCGGCCCGCACCGCTTGATGCGGATGCGGGCCATGACCGGCTCGAACTGCGTGCAGTCGTTCACGTTCCCGCCGGTGAGCGTGAACGCGAGAGGGCGGCCCCGGCCGTCGCAGGCGAGGTGGATCTTGGTGCTCAGTCCGCCTCGGGACCGGCCGAGTGCCTCACCGGTCCAGGGCCCCCTTTTCGGGCTCCGGCAGCGTGCTGGTGGGCCCGCACGATCGTCGAGTCGACGCAGACAACCGACCAGTCGACTTCGCCGATCGCATCCGAGTGCTGCTGGACGTGGGCCAGGAGCCGGTCCCAGGTTCCGTCCGCCGACCAGCGGCGGAACCGTTCGTAGACCGTCTTCCACGGCCCATACCGTTCGGGCAGGTCCCGCCAGGCAGCACCCGTGGACAGCTTCCACAGGATGCCGTTGAGGACCTGCCGCCGGTCCCGCACCGGACGTCCCATCCGGGGCGGAGCCAGTAACGGTCCGATGATTTCCCAGGCCTGATCGGTCAGTTCATGACGTCGCACCACGAACGGAGTAACGACCGATCGACATTGCGGACACGGCCTAGAGCTGAGTACGGACGTCTGCCGGCAGCGCGGCGACCACGAGGGAGATGGCCTCCCTTGCGCCCGCGGCCTCCTGCAAACCGCCGTCGGACGTCCGCACCTCGTAGTGGTCGTTTCCCAGCGGCCGCACCAGCGGCAGGTCGAAGCAGATCGGCGGAGTGGCCCGACGACTGAAGCGGAGCCAATAGGCACTGGTCCCCGGGGACAGCACGCGCAGCCGGGGCTCGGCGAAGGCGGCTTCGACCAGTTCCCGAATGCCGGACAGGTCCTGGACACCGATCCGCTCGCGCAGCCGTTGCCACCGCGCCTCGACACTGTCGCCAAGACCGTCGACCGGGTACCACAGGACGGGCCCGGGGGTGGGTGGGGTCTCCTCTGACATGCGGTCAAGTCTGCCAGACGGCGCCGGCCCGCCAGCGGCTCCGCTCCAGCACACCGGCGGCGCGCGGCGCGGCCAGCGGCGCGTCCGCGGCCGTGACGTTCAGCCGCTCGGCGATCTCGAACAGGAGCGCGGTCAAGGGCTCGGGCAGCGGTACCGCCCTGTCGCGGACGACGGACAGGCGCGCGGTCCAGTCGGCGAGCGGTCCGGTGAGGTCGACGTCCGCTTCGTACAGGGGCCGGTCGCCGCCCGTCGCCCAGTCCAGCGGGTACTCGGCGGCGCCGCGCCATCCGCACGCACACACGGCCCTGAGGGCCTCGGCGCGCGGGCGGCGGGCCCGGCCGTCGTAGGCCGACCAGCGCCTGGTCGACGGCACGTCCGAGCCACTCCCGACATCGAAATACACCGGGCCGGGCTCGCTGCCGCCGACCAGTACACCCACCGCGCCGGCGTGTGCGTCCCCGAAATCCACCGTCCACCAGTCCCACTCCACCAGCACACCGCCCTCCCCCACGCTCCCGCCGACAGACCGGCCGGATCACGCCTACGGACCTGCCCAGCCCACGAACCCACCCACACCCCCACCGCCCCAACAACCGGTGCAGTTGGACCGAGTCGGCCGCGGACACGACGAACAGCGGCGAAACGGCTTGTACGACGTCGGCCCGGTCGAACTCCGGATGCACGTCGCCCGCGCCGACCGAAAGGGCCGGTCGCCCTCACCCGGGTGACCGACCCCTTCGACGTGTCCCCCGCCGTACGCCTACCCACCGAGGGAGGGACGTCCTGGGGTGTGTGTCGTCACCGGGCGCGGAGCAGTCAGGGTGCTCCGAGGGGTTCGATGTGGAGCTCCCCGTCACCCGGTGCGGGTCCTGCCGAGGCACCGAGCAGTTCGGCGTAGAACTGCGCCAGCAGCTCGGGCTCGGCGCTGTCGAGGACGAGAACGGCTGTCTTGGGTACGGTCATACACCCCGCGTGCCCGGTGTCGGCGCCCGTACACGGGGCGTGCGTGGCCGGACGGCCGCGCTCGATCCCTCAGGAGCGGATGCGGAGTGCGACCTCTCGCTCCTGGTCGCCCGACACGGATCCCATGTCCTCGACCGTGAAGTTGCCGACGAGCGCGGCCTGTACCCGCTGCACCGCACGGGGGCCTCCCTGGAGGGTGACGCTGACCGCGCCCTTCACCCGTACGGGTGCCGCCTGGCGCTCGGCCGGTTCGGCCGGCTTCGCCGCGTCGAGGATCGCGCTCCACACGGTCGCAGCCCGGCCGCCTTGCGCCGCTCCGCCCGCCCCAGGCTCCGCGAAGAAGGAACGTTCGAGCAGGTCGAGGACGGCGCGCGCGTCCTCCTCGGAGCAATCGCCGACCGCCACGACCACTTCGGCCACCGGGATGTCCTTGTCGTGTCCGTCCATCAGGGGGACCTCTCTCGTGCGTGCGGCATCGGTGCGGAGAACGAACCTCCCCGCTCCGAACGTGCCACAGGGGGTGGGGGCCCGCATCATTTGCCTCGGCCTATGGGAGGGGGGCGATGGCGCGGGGCCGCACCGGGAACACGACGCGGCCCCGCGACGCCGGAGCGCCGGGGGCCGCATCGTGGTCACCCGCGAGCCGCGAAGGACTCGGCGGGCGGCTTCAGGTCCTGTCGCGCTTGTCGCGCAGGGAGTCCTGGATGCCGCGGGCGCGCTCCTCGGTCTCGCTCAGGGCTTCCTTCGCCTTGCCCTTGGCCTGGTCCGTCTTGCCCTCAGCCTTCAGCCGGTCGCTGCCGGTGATCTTGCCTGCGGCTTCCTTGGCCTTGCCCTTGGCCTGGTCCATCTTTCCCTTGTCAGCCATGTGAACTCCTTGGTGGGATGCCTCAACTCGGCCCAAATTAGACGAAACCTGACTATTGCGCACGGCGGCGTCGCTGGTTGCCGCGACGTCGAGGACAGCGGCTACCAGCGTCCGCCGCCGCGCGCCGGGCGGGCCACGAAGCCGATGAGCCACAGCACCAGGACAGCGATCGCCACCCACCACAGAATCTTGAGCGCGAAACCCGCGCCGACGAGGATCAGGACGAGCAGGAGAACGAGCAGCAAGGGGACCATGTGTCTTCACCTCCGACAGGCCGCCTGCCCTGTCCCCTCCCTCACATGCACAAGGATTTCGCGTACGGCGCCAGACGCGTACGTACGTGGTGCGGGATGACCAGGCGCCGAGATCGCCGGTGTCGGCGCTGTACTGCTGCCAGGTCGTATCCCGCTCTTCCGGTGCGAGGTACAGAGACCCTGCCCTGGCGGCGCCGAGCCCTCAGCCGCGACGGCTCGTGCGAGGCTCCTGCGGGTCGATTCCGGTAACCGCCGAGGCGTCCCGCGTTCCGCTCGGGCGCCGCGAAGCACCCACGACCCGAAGTGCTCGGGCAGGTCCATCCACGGTGTCCCAGTTCGGTACTTGAACGCGATCGCATCGATGACCTTCCGGTGATCGCGCCACCGACCGCCCCGCTTCGGCGTCCGGTCCGGCAGCAACGGCTCGATCCGTGTCCACTGGGCATCAGTCAACGACACACATCAACCAACGATCAGATGATCCGCAGGAAACGGCCAGACGCGTACCGGAAGCTGCCCGCCTGGGGGTGGGGTGCTTCCGGAACGGGCCCCGCCGAACGCCGCCCTTCTCCTGGCGTCATGCGGCAGGCGAGCCCGCACGACGGGCTGCCGCCCGGATCCGTACGGCACCCGGACACCCCACGGTCTCGGCCCCTCCCCGGCCGGGACGAGGTGTGCGGCGACCCCCCGGCATCGGCGCTCAGACAGCCGCCTTCGGGCAACGGACCCGACGGAAGCAGCCCGTCACATGATCGGCCCCCGCCACCGGGGTGCCACTTCGTCACCGGGCCGGCCGCACTACCCGCTCACCGCATCGTTCGCGCTGCCGACGCGATCCGTGCCCCTTCCCAAGATGGGGCGGCGGCCCTCGCCCGGCGAAGACGCCAATCAGGAAGTGAGGCGCAGCGAGCGCAGTCGGTCGGCGACGTCGTAGATGTTCAGGCGAAGGGCGCGGATGTCGGTGATGAGGGCGTGCCACGGCTCGAACGCGTCGTCCACGGTCTTGCCAGAGGCACGGATGTAGGCGGCGGCGACGCCGTATCCGAAGTATTCGTTGCGGGCCGGCAGCGGGCGCAGAAGCACGATCTGTTCCAGGAGTGCTGCGGCCCGCCAGTACGCGTCGGGTTCGTCGCCGAGCATCAGGGTGTTCACGCGGTGGCGGGCCACCGCGGCGACCAGACCCGAGTAGTCCAGGATCCCTAGATCTTTGCCGAGGAGTTCCTCCTGCCGGTCCAGGAGCCACCGGATGTCGATGTGCAGTTCCAAGGGTCAGGCCGCCCGGCGCGTGCTCGCGGACGATGGGAGTCCGCCGAACGCGGCGTCGAAGGCTTCGGCGATGCCCGGCTTGCTCACGGCCTCCCGGAAGGCCGCGGTCGCCCTTCCGAGGGCGAGCTGGTTCTCTTCTTCGACGGCCAGCTCGGCCAGGTAGGCGCGCACGCTCTTGCCTTGGGCGGCGGCGACGGCGGCGAAGCGGTCCCGGGTCTCGGAGTCGACCTTCATGGTGGTGTCTGCCATGCCTTCGAGTATGCGCCTCTGCATACCTTCACGAATACCCCTTCCGGGGTACCGGAGCCGGCGCGGTACAACCCGGCCAGAATTCGGCGCCGACCATTCGCGCCACTTCGGCCGGCCCGGACACCGACCCCGTGGACGTTGGCCGCCGAGCATCCTGGGCACCCACCCTGCGAGGGCACCCCGGATGTGCTCGCACAGCCCTCGGGAGTCACCGGCCGTCGCGGCCGTAGCTGCCACTGCCCGCCAGATTGAAGGCGCGCATGAGGTGCTTGGTCAGCCGGGGCAGATCAACCATGTCGTGGATGTCATCGAACCGGTCCCGCTGAGGCAGCAGGTTCTGCTCGCGGGACGTTACCCGCCAGGAGCCCGGTACTGGATTTGCTGGGTCCTGCGCAGGGCATCCAGCGTTTCGTCGACGCTCAGGAGAACGGTCGTCTCGAACGAGCTGAGCGCGCCACCTCCGCTGATCGCCAGAGCAACCGCGGCCATGGACACGTTGTCCGGAGCTTCCCAGAGGTTGTAGCCGTCGTGCGTGCCGAAGGCGTACCAGAAGCCGTGGAGCTTTCCACCGACGGATTCGATGTACGCCTGAGCGGCCTTCGCGCGGTCTTCGGGGTGGACGGTCAGCCTCGCCCAAGTCTCCGGTGTGTAACTGAACCTCGATAGATAGAGCGGCATCGTGTGTCTCCCTTTCGTCCTGCCCATGGATGCCCGCGCCGGGTGGAAGAAGGGACGGGTTGGAACGCGGTTCGCCCGAACAGTCGGGGACGATGACCGTCAAGGCCCAGGGCGAATGGGTGAGCAGGCCGCCTGCCCAACCGCTACGAGGGCTGCAAGCACTGGCACCTGTCGTACTGCGCCGGGGCGCGGGGCAGCGCCGTAACGCCTCGGACGGCAGTCGGCCCGCATGCGGATCCCACACGACGAGCCGTCGAGGACCAGGTCGCCATGCAGTCGCGGCGCCACCAGGAGCCCTCCAGCCGGGGCGAACCGGCACGCGCGGCTTGCCCACCGGGGTCCGTGACCGGTCGGCGGGCCAAGCGTGACCGATGCGTCTCCTGGATCGGTCCAACAGCCCTGTGTCCTTCCGAGGTCGGAACCACGGTGGCCCGTCCTCGGCGAACGCGGTGACCGTCCCCTCGGCCGGGACGGCCAGGATGGGCGACCGTGCGTTCCGTCGAGCCATCCCCATCCGTACACGGGCCGTCGGCGCATCAGGGAAGCTCGTCCTTCGTCATCCGCTGGCCGACGGCCGCGAAGGGGGACGCTCACAGCGGGGAGGTGCATGTTGTGACGTCTTCTGAACCGGATTGGCGGCGGCGCCATGCCATCGTCCTGCACTTCGACGAGCAGTACCGGCTGCCCGACCGCTTCCGCAGGCCGAATGGCGCACCGCTGGAGTACCAGGCCGAGGTGCACTCGGCGCACTTGAACCGCGGCCAAGGGCAGGAATCACCTGCGAGCGGGGCCCCTATCGCCTCGCCGCCGGCGTCGAGGGCGGCCCGACGGGCGGACAACTGCCGCCAAGCCCTCGTGCGGCAGGTCGCTGTGCAGTACCGACGCGACCTCCTCGATTCCCGAGGGAGCGCGCTGCCGCACTGAGAGCACCGCCGAACGATCTTCCTGGTCACGCCACCAGCGTCCTCCCGGTCGCGCCGGTCACCAAGGAACCCCGCCGGGTGCGTGCTGTCGCCGTACACGTGAACGTCCCCAGCCGGCCGCGGACAGCGGGAGCCGCCCGGCCGGTGCCTGGTCAGCCTTCGAGCGGTCCGAACGAACCGGGACAGCCACCAGGGAGGAGGACTGGCGCCTCACCGCCGTCACCGCCTTCGGTCATGACGACACCGCGGGTGGCCCCCTTCGGACCGCCTGTCGAACGCAGCAGTGCGGGCCGTCGCCCGGTAGGGGCGACGGCCCGTGCTCGCGTGCCGGTCAGCGGCTGGCTGCCGCGTGGTCCGGCTGCGAGTGGGTCACCTGACGCAGGTTCGCGGCATGGCGCGCGTCCTACGCGTGGTGGGTGTTAGCGGCGGCGGCCCCAGGACTCGGTGTCGACGGTGCGGCCGCGGCCGTCGCGCAGGGTGGCGGTGTCGGAATGGTTGTCCCAGACGTAGTCGCGGCGGTCCTGGAAGAGGTCGGTGCGGGTGTCGCGGCCGTTGCCGGTGTGGATCCGGATCGTGGCGCGGCCTGCGAGGCGGACGCTGTCGAAGCGGTAGCGGTTGCCGTCGCTGTCACGCAGCGTCCAGCCCCGGAGGTTGATCGCGTCGCGGGTGGTGTTGGTGATCTCCACCCACTCCGCGTTCAGGGAGCGGTTCGAGCGGTCGTCACGCCCGGGGCTGTCGGCCTGGACCCGGCTGATCTCCACCCGCGGACGCTGCTGGTGGTGACGGTCACCGTCCGCGGCGGACGCCGGCAACGCGGCAGCGGAGACGATCGCGCCGGCCGCCAGGACGGTGGCGGCGATACGGCGTACGGAGGAAGAAGCAGAAGACATGGGTGACGCTCCCTCAAGAACAGCGCCCCACCAGCCGAAACAGGGTGGTGAAGGCACTTGTCGAGATCGGCCCGGTTGAGCCGAGGGCCACACTCTCGACCCGACACGGACCCCGCCGCAGCCCCCGCCGACGCCGGTTACCGGACACGAACATATCCGTCACACTCGCCTGCCGGATGCACGCATTCCGCCCGAACGTGCCCCTGACATTCACTGACCGCTACACCCACCCGCCACACAAACCGGACACCAGGGCCGACACGCTCCGGCGCACCACCGGGCGCACTCTTGCGCCGCCTCACCCGACCGGACCAGTGGATCAAGTAACAGCCGTTCTGCGGAGTTCTTCGTACGCGAGTCCGTTGGTCGCACATGAATCCCGTCCCGTGGCGGGCCTCGCACCCCTCGCTCGGAGCCACGTACGCCGATGCCGACCGGGTGCTGTCATCCGTCCTGCGCGGCCAGAAGGAGCATCAGGGCCTTGGAGCGGGTAGTCCCGAGCCTGGTGGCCACCGCTTCGGCGGACACGCCGTCCTCCGCCAGCACGCCGGCCGCCTCCCGCCCGACATGCGCGGCGATCCGCTCTAACACCCCGATCGCGCGCAGCGCGGCCAGAGGCGCGCCCTCGGTCGTGGCGGTCAGCCGCTCGGCGACCTCGACCAGGAGCGCGGCCAGCGGCTCGGGGAGCGCTGCCGCCTTGTCACGGACGAGGGACAGGTGAGCGTTCCAGTCCGCGAGCGGCCCGGTCAAATCGACGTCCACCTCGTTACAACGGCCGGTCGCCGATCGCATCCCAGTCCAGCGGGTACTCGGCGGCACCGCGCCATCCGCACGCACACACCGCCCGGAGCGCCTCGGCGCGTGGCCGGCGGTGCCGGCCGTCGTAGGCCGACCAGTGCATCGTGGAAGGCACGTTCGGGCCGCTCCCGACGTCGAAGTACACCGGCCCCGGCTCACCACCACTGGTCAGGGCACCCGCCGCGCCCGCGTGCGTGTCCCCGAACTCCACCGTCCACCAGTCCCACTCCACCAACACACCACCCTCCGACACGTTCCCGCCCGCCACCCTGCCCCGCCCGCGCCGCCGCCCACACCCCCGCCGACCCAACAACGCACGTCGTTGGACCGCCCGGCTACGCCGCGATCACGAGCAGCCCAGGAGCACGGCAAAGGGCCGCGAGTGAAAGGGGCCGAATGTGGGCCCGGCCGCCGGCTGTGGCCGACCCCCGCCGGTGAAGCGACTTCAGCGCGATGAGCTGTGGGCGCGCAACATCGACGGGCCCGGGACCGCCGGAGCCGTCCCGGCCCTGCTCGTGCACGCTGCTGCCGGGGTCAGGCAGCGGGCTCGGGCCGGCGTAGTTCTGCCTGGCCGAAGAGGAGGGCGTAGCCGTCGGGGAGCTGGCGCAGGATCCGGGCGAGGAGGTCGGGTCCTGCGAGGCGGGCGACGACGGCGAGTACGGCGCCGGTGTCCCAGCGGGCGACGGCCGGGGTGGCGCCGGTGCGTTCGGCGAGGTCTTTGACGAAGCCCCAGCCGGTGAGGTGTTCGGTGTCGGGGATCTGGGCGGTCAGGGTGAGGGCGGCCTCGACGGGCAGGCACTGGGCGAGGTCGACGCGTTCGTCGCCGGTGAGCTGCCGGCCGAGGGCGGCCAGGACGGTGCGGACGGCTTTCTCGGCGCGTTCGCGGGTGGGGTAGGCGCCTTCGTAGCGCACGCGTTCCAGCATCTGGTCGAACGTCATGGCGGGGGTGGCCCGGTTCGGTCGAGGCTGGTCGTACATGGCTGCGGTTGCCTTTCTCTGCGAAGGATCCGGCCTTCGGCCGGTGGTGTTCAGGTGGGCTGGGGGTGGCCGAAGAGGAGGTCGTAGCCGTGCGGGAGCTGCAGGAGGACCTCGCGGGTGAGAACATCACCCGCGGCGGCGGCCGCGGTGGACAGGACGGCGCCGATGTCCCACAGGGCCGTCGTCTCGGTGGCTCCCTCGATCCAGGCCGCAGTCGCGCGGACGAACCGCTCCGGCGAGAGCGGCTCCGCGGCCTGGAGCGGATTGAGGAGGATCAGGGCGTACGTCTCGGGGAGCCGGGCGGCGAGCTCGGCCCGCACACTGCCCACCAGGTGCGCGCCCAGCAGCGCCAGTACGACGCGGGCCACACGGTCGGCGTCCTGCAAAGTCTCGTACTCGCCTCGTTCCTGGACGTGGGCCAGGAACGCCTCCCTGCGCATCGACATCACATCACCTCCGGAAAGGGGTGAGGGGGCCAAGGGGGTGCGGAGGGCGGGGTGCCGGAGGGGGAATTGGCTCTGCCCCGCCCTCCGCTGCCGGCTGGTACGGGGGGTCAGCCGGAGATCTGCTTGCGGTCGGCCGCTCCGCCGATGCTGATCTTGCGGGGCTTGGCGCGCTCGGCGATCGGGATCCGCAGGGTCAGGACACCCGCGTCGTAGTCGGCCTGGATGCGCTCGGTGTCGAGGGTGTCGGCGAGCATGATCTGGCGGGAGAAGACACCCAGGGGCCGCTCGGAGAGCTCCATCTGCACGGTGTCGCCCTTGGCGGCCGGTCGGCGCTCCGCCTTGACCGTCAGCATGTTCCGCTCGACGTCGATGTCGACCGCCTCGGGGCTCACCCCGGGCAGGTCGAAGGCGATCACGTACACGTCGCCTTCGCGGTAGGCGTCCATCGGCATGACCGACGGCTTGGACCAGGTCCCAGACGTACCCGACAGCTGCTGGACGATCCGGTCCATCTCGCGGAACGGGTCGGTGCGCATCAACATCGCGAAACACCTCCAGTTGGTTCAGGCAGAAACTGCCAATGCGCTTCAACGTGCTCCCGTTGTAGCATGTCATCGAAACGATGACAAGCAGGATGTCGCCTTATGGATGACAAGCTTTCGGAGGCGCCGTGAACGAGATCGCTAACCCCGTCCCACCAGTCCTCACCCCGGACGCCGCCGCAGCACTGGAGGTCATCCACCAGGCCATCGAGAAGGCACACCGGTCCTCCGCCGGGGAGATGGCGGCCACGACGTCGGAAGGCTCCGGTCCGGAGCAGGCCCTGGCCGCCCTGCAGATGCTCCGCGAGATCCGTGAGCGGCTCACCGGCTGGGAAAGCGTCCTGATCGAAACGGCCCGCACCCAGGGCGCCAGCTGGGCCGAGCTCGCCGGCCCCCTCGGAGTCGCCAGCCGCCAGGCAGCCGAACGCCGCTACCTCCGGCTGCGTCCCGGCGCAGCCGGGAGCACCGGCGAACAGCGCGTGCAGGCCACCCGCGACGCGCGGGCCGCCGACCGCACTGTCACCGCCTGGGCCCGCGACAACGCAGCCGACCTGCGCCGCCTCGCCGGCCAGGTCACCTCCCTCAGCGACCTCGCCCCGGGCGCCGAGGCAGCCGTCGGCGCACTCAACCAGGCCCTGGGCGGTGACGACGCCGCCGGCCTGATCGGCCCCCTGGCCGGCACCCGACCGCACCTGGGAGCCGGCGACGCCGAACTCGCCGACCGCATCGACGCCGTGACCCGCCACACCGACCAGCTCCGTCAGGACAGCAACGACCAGCGCAACTCCTGAACCCGCCCGCACGCCGGCCACGGCGTGCGGGCCGTAGTCCGAGGAGGCAACCCCGTGTCCGAGCGACCCGAGCGATCCCACCGACCCGACCGGGAGACCGAAGCAATACCCGGTGTCGACATCTTCGGGCGCGCGGCCGTCGTGCGGCCCGTCGGCGAGATCGACATCGACACCGCGCCGTCGCTCAGCCGCGCTCTGGCACACGCTCTCACCTTCGTCGCCACGTCCCGGGCCGACCGCGTCGTGGCCGACTGCAGCCATGTCACCTTCTGCGACTCCTCCGGGCTCAACGCCCTCATCGCCGCACGGCTGCGAGCGGTCGAGGCGGGCGCCACCATCCATCTGGCGAACCCCGCTCCCCAGCTCCAACGCCTGCTGCAGATCACCGGGGCGGCTGCCCTCTTCCCCCGGGAAGACCCTGCCTGGCCCGGTGCAGCCACAGCCCTCCAGCAGGCGCCGGGGAACACCCGAACGACAGGTAAGCGGCAGCGACGGACCGGGACGGCCGCCGTTCATGGAGGTCAGCAGGTTCCCTGCTGTGTCACGACGACCGGCCCGGCCACTTCCCGGCTACCCCGATACACGCCCCTACGCACATCCGGTCCGTGCGCGGTCACGGCCACGACGGACACGACCATGGCCTGTTGCTCCCCCTCGTGATGGGGTGCAACAGGCCATGGGTCGCGACCGGCAGTCGGTTCGCTGCCGGGCTACCAGCGGTACCAGCGGCCGCTACTTCCCTTCGGGCGGGCGACGAAGCCGATCAGCCACAGCACCAGCACCGCCAGCGCGACCCACCAGAGGATCTTCACCGCGAAGCCGGCACCGGCAAGGATCAGAACGAGCAGAAGAACGAGAAGCAGGGGAACCATAGTTATCAACCTCCGCAGCACCGACTGCCCGGCAGCTGCCCGGCCATGCACACGACTTTTACGGGTTACTTATTCCTGCAGGCGGGCAGCAGTACGCGCGGACCCGGCGCAACGATCGCCCTCGCGAGGACGTCGAACGGCCCAGCCGCGGTGGGGTTTGCGATCGGCGATCGCGAGCAGACGACCGGTCACGACCAACCCGGTACAGCAACGAGGAGGTCCCCGATGTCGGGCACGGAGAAGAGCAAGGCCCACGCCGAGCATTCCGCCGCTGACCGCGGCCGCGCACAGCTGAACAGCGGCTGGGCCCCGACCCCCTCCCGGGTCGGGGCCCAGCCGCGCCTTGTACGTGCGCGAGGGCATCGAGGCCCGTCACGTGCCGCAACAGCCAAGCGGTGAACCCGTCCCTCGACCCGCCCCTGCCTTCGGTGTCACCGGCCCCGCCTCACGCATCCGGGGCCGGCCACCGGTCGCTCCTCGACTCCGCGTCACCCGCGATCCCGCCGGCACACTGCCCAGCCCGAGCCGCCACCCACACCCCCGCCGACCCAACAACGCACGTCGTTGGACCGCCCGGCCACGCCGCGATCACGAGCAGCCCAGGAGCACGGCAAAGGGCCGCCACCTACGTGGCGGCCCTGACCTTCGGGCCGTTCTACGGGGCGGGGGTGAACTCCACGTCGGTCCCGCCGCAGCCGGCCGCGATGTCGAGCAGCCGGTCCTTCTCCGCCTCGTCGACCGCGAGACCCCACCGGAGCTTGGTCGCGGTCCACTCCGCCCCGTACCGGCACAGCGCATCCGGCGCCGGCGGCAGCCACTCCGCCGGATCCTGGTCCGCCTTCGACCGGTTCGAGCGGGCCGTCACCGCCACCAGCGAGGCCGGCTGGCCCTGGTCGTTCGCGTACGCCTCACGCCGCGCCGCCGTCCACGCCGACGCCCCGGAGTCCCAGGCCTCGGCGAGCGGCACCATGTGGTCGATGTCCAGCGCACCGGCCGGCGTCACCTCCCGCTCGTCGTAGTACGACCACCACACACCCCCGGTCAGGGTGCAGCCCGGCCCGATCTCCGGATACACGACCGCCTCGGCCAAGAGGACCTCCTGGCGGGTGTTGCAGCCGTCGGCCGGGATGTCGCCGGCGTTCCAGTGCCGGAAGGAGGTCCGCTGTTAGCCAGTCCGGTCCTCGACCGCGAGCGGCAGCGCGGACACCGCGACCCCGATCGGCAGCACCTGCGGCACGACCGCCACGGCCGGAGCGAGGGCGGTGGGTTGTGTAGCCGCGTGCGCGGCCGTGGGAAGAATCAGGGTCAGGGTGAGCGCGGCGGCCGCGACAGCGGACCGCTTCAAGATCATCATGGCCTGGTTGTACCGACCCCCGCACCGTCAGCACCAGGCCTCACCGGCCCGGTTCACCCACCCGAGCGCCTCGGTTCACCGCCGAAACGCCACTGCATCCCCGTGGCAACCGCCGGCCGAAGCATGGCAGCGAGCGGCTTCGGACTGCGTTGCGCGGCGATCACTACGCCCACTCAAACACCAAGATCACCGAGAGAGCTGACGTACAAGGCGACAGCGCCTGCCTCCCGATGCCGGAGGCAGGCGCTGTCGTTGCGCTGGCACGTCAGCGGGCTGGTCAGCTCTGCGTGCCCTCCAGGACGTTGGACTTGGCCGGCGATGCGTCCTTCACGAACCGCAGCGCATTGTTGTGGATCACCAGCGGCTTACCACCGTTGTCGCGGGTGCCCTGCCAGATCTCGTACCAGTCGCCCATGTCGTAGAAGCTGACCGGGTCGCCCTTCGTCGACTTCGGCTTCATCCAGCCGTCCGTGGAGTCGATCCACGTGCCGTTCTCGGTACGGCAGGTGACCTGGAGGTGGCCCCCCAGTGCCCGTCCTTCGCCCATCCGTCCACGACCTTCACCCACAGCGCGGGGTTCGTGCGCGGGGCCCAGTCGGCGCCGATGGTCTTCTCTTCTTTCTTCTTGTCCTCGTTCCACTGGTACTCCGGCGCGACCCCGTTGACCCCCAGGCGTCCGTCGTCACCGAACCGGACCACCCCGTGGGAGGTCCGGCCCACCTGGTCCTGGCGCGCCTGCAAGCGCTTCATCCCCGCCTGGAACCTGGCCTCGTTCACCTCACTCTGAGCCCTCATGATGGCCGAGGCGACCGAATGCAGCAGCTTCCCGGCCGGCCCGCGGGAGGTCCCCGTGTACTTCGGCTTGATCTTTTTCTCGTGTGCGGCCATGTCGAAGGTGTCCGGACCCGCCTTCTTGATCTCCTCGGCGAACGCGTGGACCTGCTCCTCGGTGATGCCCTCGATCGTGTGCGCCTGCATCGCGAGGACGGCGGATCCGGGGCGGCCGCCATTGAAGCCCCGGTACCTCCAGCTAACGCCCGAAGACACGAACGTGCCCGGCCGCACCGTGGGGTGCGACCGGGCGCGATGCCCTGCGGCTGGGGTCAGTGGTAGGCGTGGACGACGGCGTGACCCTTGCCGCGGCCGATCATCCACTTGTTGACCGGCGTCGTAATCACGAAGGCCACGGCGAGACCGCCCAGCAGCGTGGTCCAAAACAGCGTGTCCGACAGGTGGGCCTCCATCGCTCCGGGGACCAGGGCGATGATGCCGTTGTCGACGAGTTCCATCACCGCGATCGAGACGGTGTCGGCGGCCAGTGCCACCTTGATCGCGCTCTTCCAGTCGAGGCCTGCCTTGCGGACCGCGAACAGGGTGAAGGAGTAGCCGAAGACGAAGGCCAGCGCGATCGCCAGGATCATCGTCTGGACGTTGCTCCACATCAGGGCGGTGCCGATGACCATGCCGAGGATCTCGCCGATGGCGCATCCAGTCAGGCAGTGCAGCGTCGCCTTGGCTGCGGTCCCCCAGGACACCCCGCCCATCCGGTGCCCGGCGTGACCTGCGTGCGGCTGGTGCGCGGCGTGGTCGTGGGCGGTGCTGGTGTGGTGTGCGCTGTGGTCCATGACCGTCATCCCCAATCCCATTCAGTGTGACCCCGTCCCCGCGGGCTCACACCACCACCGTATACCTCATGGGGGTATACGGTGGTGGCGGCGGTCAGCGCCTTTCGGTTTCGCCGGAACCCTGCCAGGGTGTGGACGGCCTGTCCCCGCCCACCAGAACGGCAGCAGTCAGCTGCTGCTCCCTGGTGAACCGTGTCTGCCCGTAGGTGTGCCCGTGCGCCCTCGGGTCGCGTTCCCCGAACGTGGCTTCAGTGAGCGACCGCCCCCGGGGGGCCTGCGGCGCTGCCACCGCCACCGGCAGGGCGAAGGCGTGCTCGAACGCCAGAACCCCCCGGTCGGCAAGGGCGCTGCTCCTCCGCCCGCGATGAGCTCGACCGCGCAACCGGTCCAGCCATCCCCGGATGCCCCGATGCTGTGCACCGGGCGACGGCAGCACAGCGGCCGGCTGGTCGAGCCGGGTTGAGGCGGCCCGGCACCCGTTCTCGCTAACTTGCCGCGCATGCCTGGGCGTGTCCGCGATGCGTCCTCGGCCAACGCAGATGCCTGCATAGTCTCCCCGGCATGGACATCGTGATCCCGCTCTTCAGGCTCTTCGAGCCGCTCGACGCCATCGGCCCGTACCAGCTCCTGGCGAACGTCCCCGACGTCCGGGTGCGCTTCGTCGCGCCCGAACCGGGGCGGATTGCCGACGTCCTGGGCGCCATGCGGGTGGACGTGCGCACCCGGTACACGGAGGTCGAGTCCTGCGACGTACTGCTCGTTCCGGGGGGTGCGGGGGCGCGCCTGATGCTGAACAACACGGAGTTCATCGACTGGGTGCGCCGGATTCACGAGACGACCCGCTTCACCACCTCGGTCTGTACCGGAGCGCTCATCCTCGGGGCAGCGGGGCTGCTCAAGGGGAAGACCGCGACCACCCACTGGCTGGCGATGGACGACCTGGAGACGTTCGGCGCCACCTACACCGCGGAACGCGTCGTCCGGCACGACAGGATCATCACGGCGGCCGGGATCTCCGCCGGTATCGACCTGGCTCTGGGGCTGTGCACGCTGCTGAGCGACGAACTCACCGCCCGGGCCATTCAGCTCCTCACCGAGTACGACCCCCAGCCGCCGTACGACAGCGGCTCCCTGGCCACGGCGACGCCCGAGGTCGTGGCCAGGGCCCGGGAGCTCGTCGGCGGCGGCTGAGCCCGCTCAGCCCCAGCGTGCGCGCGGCAGCCCGTTTCGGGCCATCAACTCCCACCTCGCAGGACCCGCGTGCTGGCCCCTCCACGGGAAGTCCGCATCAGAGTTCGCCGCTGACCGGCGACGGTGGAGCAGTGAGGATCCGGCCGTCGGCGGCGAGGGCGATGAGCAAGCCGGGCTCGGGCTGCTCCACGGCGACGGCCGCGGGTGCGCTGGAAGGGGTGCGCGAGGGGCCGGGCAGGGACGGCGTACGGCGCCCCTGCCCGGCCGGTGGGGGTCAGCTCCTGCCGAGGAGCTTGTTCATCTGCTCGTTCTCCGCGGACTGGGAGGTGACGATCGCGTCCGCCATGGTCTTGGCGTCGGGGCAGACGCCTTGGGCCTTCTCCGTCTTCGCCATCTCCACCGCGCCTTCGTGGTGCTTGATCATCAGCTCCATGAAGGCGGTGTCGAACGCTGCGCCCGAGGAGTTCTTCGTCAGCTTCTCCATCTCCTGCGGGCTCATCATCCCGGCCATGCCGTGGACGGAATGGTCCATCTCGCCCTCGGCGGGCGCCTGCTCGCCCCAGGAGGTCAGCCACCCCGACAGGGTCTTGATCTCCGGGTCCTGGGCCTTCTTGGTGTCCTCGGCGAGCTTCTTCACCTCGGCCGACTGCGCGCGCGAGTGCGCCAGGCCGGCCATCTCGATGGCCTGGCGGTGGTGGGGGATCATGCCCTTCGCGAACGCCACGTCGGCGGCGTTGTGCTGCCCCTGCGAGAGCGGTGCGGAGGCGGACGGCGAGGTGGCGGTGTGGCCGTTGTGGCCGGCCGAGGCGTCGTTGCCGTTGCCACAGGCGGCCAGCACGAGGGCGGCTGACGCGGCGACGGTCGCAGCGGCGCTGCGGCGCAGGAGGGAACGCTTGCTGATCATGGTGGTGCTACTCCTTGCTGCGCGGCCCGGTCAGCGGGCACGCGCATGGAACGGATGAAGAGAGCTCGCAGCACGAACCCGCCACCGGTCAGGGGGCATGAGGTCGTGCGGGCGGCTCTATATCCGCAGAAGCTGCAGCTCAGCCAGATCAGGCGGCGCCCGACCGCTCCACGCACCGGCTTCGGCGCTGCCCGGCAGGGCCGAGGGCGCCGGGGGCGCGTCGAGAGCCGCGGCCAACGGCGGCGGCGCGTACGCAGAGCCGACACCCGCGGCCGCGCACGTCCCGTCCGCGTGGTCCAGGTGTTCCGTGCCGCCGGCCGAGTGCGAGCACGCCCCGTCCGTCACGGCCTCATGCACGTGGGAGCCGGGGGCGCCGTGAGGCGCGTCAGCCTGTACGGCGTGTCGGGCCTGGGGCGGCGGGCACGGGGGTCGGGCCGAAGCCGTGCATGGCCAGGACGCCGGCCAGGACCGCCAGCACCAGCAGCACGAAGCCGCGCCCGGCAGGGCGGCGGCTCGGCGTGCGCTGAACGGCGGCGATCATAGGTTCATCGTAGGAGCGGCCGGATCCGCGCGTTCAGGAGTGGACCATCCGGGCGCCCCCCTCGCGCGCCTCCCCACCCTGTCGCGGGCCTGGCCGCCGCGGGCCATCGCCTTAGCGGCGGCGCAGGCGTGCAGGTCAGCAGCCGAGGAGTACGGCCAGCAGCCGCTGCGTGGTCGCCCCGGTGTCGGCGGTCTGTCCGGGGCTGCGGGTCATCAGCAGGTGGTGGGTCGTGCCGACGAGGGCGAGCGCGATGGCGGCGGTGTCGCTGCCTGCCGGGATCCGGCCGGCGTGCTGTTCCGCCTGGAGGTAGGCGGTGACGGCGTGCTGGATCGCATCGAACGCCGGCGCGCCGGACCGGAAGCCCTCCCGGGTGTGCGACGCGGCCGCGGGGCGGGTCATCGCCAGACCCACCACCGCAGGCGGCAGGGAGTCCAGCAGGGCCAGGACGACCTCCTGGAGGTTCTCCGCGACCGTGGACCGCCCCACTCGGGCCTGCAGGGCCTCGGCCTGGCGGGCGCTGCGCGCGAAGCGGTCCAGGACCAGCTCGGCGACGAACTCGTCCAGGCCGGCGAAGTGCGTGTGCAGGACGCCCTTGGCGCACTCCGCCTCCGCGGTGACCGCGCGGCTGGTCAGGGCCGCGGCGCCGTCGCGGGCCACCACTCGTTCCGCGGCCACGAACAACCGCTCGCGCAAATCCGGAATCGCCACTCCACGAGGTGACACAACGGTCCCTTCCCCTCGGCCCATTGCGAGTATGGGCGTTCGCCCATACTGTTTGGGCACTTGCCCATACTAGGGCCGGGGCGCCTCGCCGCGCCCCGGCGGGAGGGAGTTCACCCATGGCTGATTTCGCCAACACCGCGCAGGCCGAGGCGTGGAACGGATACGAGGGCGCGCAGTGGGCCCGCAGCCAGGAGCGCTGGGACGCCGTCAACGACGGCTTCAACCAGCCCCTGCTGGACGCTGCGGCCGTCCTCGACTCCGACACCGTCCTGGACGTCGGCTGCGGAGCCGGCCGCACCACCCGCCTCGCCGCCCGGCGCGCCGCACACGGCCGGGCGCTCGGCCTGGACCTGTCGGGGCCGATGCTGGGCAAGGCCCGGGAGAGCGCCGTGCGGGAGGGGGTGGAGAACGTCGCCTTCGTGCAGGGCGACGCCCAGGTCCACCCCCTGGACTCCGAGGCGTTCGATGCGGTCATCAGCCGGTACGGCATGACCTTCTTCACCGACCCGGTCGCCGCGTTCGCCAACCTGCACCGCGCGCTGCGCTCCGGCGGACGGCTGGCCTTCATCTGCGCGGCCGAGGCCGAGGCCAACGAGTGGCTCGCCGCGCTGGCCTCGCTGAGAGACATCCTGCCGCTCGGCGGCTTCGGGAAGACCGGCGGTCCGGGCATGTTCTCGCTCGCCGATCCCGGCCGCATCCGCGAACTGGTCACCGCGGGCGGCTTCAGCGGGGTGGAGGTGCAGCGGGTCGAGGCGGTGGGGAAGTGGGGCGCCGACGCTGCGGACGCCGCGGCGTTCCTGCTGGACTCCGGCTCCGGCCGCCATCTACTCAGCCAGGTCGCCCCGCAGCAGCAGGCCCAGGCGCGCCAAGCGCTGACCGCCGCCCTGGGCAGTTACGAGGCGGACGGGGCGGTGTGGCTGCGCAGCAGCTCATGGCTGGTCACCGCCGAACGCGGCGAGGCCGCACCGCGCTGACCATCGCCGAGCAGGTCCGTGGTGGCTCAGGAGCGGACCATGCGGGCGATCGCCTGCGACGCTTCGGCGATCTTCTCCTGGGCCGTGTCGCCGCTCTGGGCGATGGCGTCGGCCACGCAGGACTGGAGGTGGTCGTCCATCATCGTCAGGGTGAAGGACTGCAGCGCCTTGGTGGTTGCGCTGACCTGGGCGAGGACGTCGATGCAGTAGGTGTCCTCCTCGACCAGCCGCTGCAGACCCGCACCCGGCCCTCGATGCGGCGCAGCCGCTTGAGGACGTCGTCCTCGTTGGCGGTGTAGCCGTGCACCTGGTCCGCGGCGACCTGCGGGCGGCGGCCGACGGAGATGCCCGGTCGAAAGCCGACGGGCCTACCGCCATTACTTCCACGGCGCCTGCGGCGGGGCCCGCTGGGAACGGTGTACTTGGGATCTGCCGACGCCGCAGAGTATGGATCGAAGCCGTCACCGACCTGCCGCCGATCATCGTCGCCGACCTGTTCGGCCTGCCCCCAGCACTGCCAACCGCTGGGCTGGCTACGCCAACGACAGCTGGACCCACTACCTGGCGGCCCGTGACCACCAGCCTCCCGCGCTTCCGTGACAACGGCATTCAGCAGCGAACGCGATCCAGGGTGTTGCTCACGGATGTCAGGAGTTGCGTGGGGCTATCAGGCCGGATTCGTAGGCGAGGATCACGAGCTGGGCGCGGTCGCGGGCGTGGAGCTTGGTCATGGCCCGGTTGACGTGGGTTTTCGCGGTCAGCGGGCTGATCACCATGCGGTCCGCGATCTCGTCGTTGGGCAGGCCCTGTGCGACCAGTACGACGGCTTCACGTTCGCGGCTGGTCAGTTCTTCCAGCCCCGGCTCCGTGGTGCTGGGGAGTGGCTGGCTGACGTACCGGTTGATCAGCTTGCGGGTGATCGAGGGTGCGAGGAGGGCGTCGCCGCGCGCGGCGACGCGTACAGCGTGCAGGAAGTCCTCCGGCTCGATGTCCTTGACGAGGAATCCGGCGGCCCCGGCGGACAGGGCGTTGAAGACGTATTCGTCCAGGCCGTAGTTGGTGAGGATGACGACGTGCACCCCGGTCAACTCCGGGTCTGCTCCGATGCGCCGGGTCGCCTCGATGCCGTCGAGGACCGGCATCTGGATGTCGATGAGTGCGATGTCGGGCACGTGCTCTCTGGCGAGCTCCAGGCCCTCCTGCCCGTTGGCGGCCTCGGCCACGACCTCGATGTCGTCCTCGAGGTCGAGGAACGCGCGGAATCCGCTACGGATGAGCGGCTGGTCGTCGACCAGCAGGACACGGATCACGAGGCACGCTCCACGGGGAGTTCGGCCCGGACGGTGAAGCCACCCTCGTCACGCGGTGCTGCCCGAAGGCGACCGCCGAGGACAGTGACGCGTTCGCGCATCCCGAGCAGTCCCATGCCTGGCACGGGGACGGCGTCTGGTGTGGCCTTGCCGTCGTCATCGACTTGGAGGGCGACAGCGTCCGGGCGGTAGTCGATGTGGACCGATGCCGTGGTGGCGTCCGCGTGACGGGCGATGTTGGTGAGGGACTCCTGGACGATCCGGTAGAGCGTGCGGCCCACCGCGGCCGGCACGTCGTGCTGCCGGCCCTGGATCGTCAGGGTCGCCCGCACACCGGTCTTGCCTGCGCGTTCCACCAGTTCGGGGATGTGGTCGAGGCCGTGTGGCGGGGTGGTGTCGTCGTCGCGCAGGGCCTCCAGGGTGGCGCGGAGCTCGCGGGACGCCTCCCGGCCTGCCTCCCGGATGGCCAGCAGGGCCTCCGGGACCTCTTCGCCGCGCTTGCGGGCCACATGGACGGCGGCTTCGGACTGCACCTTGATGACCGAGATCTGGTGGGTGAGCGAATCGTGCAGCTCCCGCGCGATGTGCAGCCGCTCCTCGTCGGCGCGGCGCCGCGCGGTCTCCTCCCGTGTGCGTTCGGCTTCGTCGGCCCGCTGCTCGGCCTGCCGGAGGGCTTCACCGGCGGCGCCGGCGGCGATGAGCCAGGCGATCTGGAGGGCGCCCCGGGCCTGCGCGAACGCCTCGCCCGTGTCGTGCAAGCCCGAGGCCAGGGCCGCGACGGGGAGAGCCGCCAGCACGGCCACGCTCACCGCCACCGTGACGATGCGGTGTCCCGCCCGCATAGCCGCGTACACCGCGAAGAGGAACGCTACGGCAGCCACGTCGAACCCTGCCGCCTGATACCCCACCGCGCACACCCCGGTGACGGCGAGCACGGCAACCGGAGCCCGGCGGCCCGCGGCCAGCGCCAAGCCGCCGACCGTCAACAGCACGTAGCCGAGCAGGCCGAGGCCCGTGGCGGAGTGCTGCCCGGACAGCCCGGTGACCAGCAGCGCCCCCGCCACCCCGACGGCGATCAGCCAGTCTCTGACACCGGCCCGAACACGGAACCGTCCTTTGCTCATACGCGCACCGTAGCCGGAGGCTGCCACGAGCGAATCCCGCTCGCGGACGAGCGGTCGACTACCACGCGCGCAGTAGCTCGGCGGCACCTGCCGCGTCCGTGGTAGCGCGAAGTGCCTGCGCCTGCCGGATGACCTGCCAGGGGGTCGGCCGACATGCTCGAACCACATCCAGCCGTGGAAAGAGAAGGAGCACCCTGATGTCCGCTCGTCGCCTGATCGCCACCGCCCCGGCCTCCCTGCTCGCAGGCCTCGGGCTTGCCACACCAGCGGCAGCGCACGCCCCGGTCCAGCCCGTCGCCGCCAGCGTCACCGACTTCAGCCTCGGGAGGCTCGGAGCCACCACCGGCGGGCTGCTGGGGCTGGCCGCCGTCGTCATCGCCGTGCTCGCGCTGGCCCGACCCGCCGGTCGCCTTGGCACCGCCAGCGGGTCAGTCGGGGCCACGGCGGCCGTGATCGCGGGGCTGATCGCCATAGCCCTCGGCGGACTGGTCGCGGCCACCGCCGACGGTGGACTCGGCACCGGCAACGGGCTCGGCGGCGCATACGTGGCCCTGCTGCTCGGTCTGACCGGCACCGCGCTGGGCGGGCGGGCTCTGACGCGCTCCCGCCGCACCAGTTGACCACAGCGGATCCGTGTTCTGCCGAGGTCACGCCCTGCGGGCGGTCACCGCGCGACGTACTGCGTAGGCAGCGGCTCCGGCGGCCAGGACAGCGGCGCCGGAGATCACCGAGGAGGCCGGCAGGGCGAAGGCGAGGACGAGGCAGCCGGCCAGCCCGACGACCGGGATGATCCGCGCCGGACGGCCCTCGTCCGGGGCGAGGGTCCAGGCGGAGGCGTTGGCGATGGCGTAGTAGGCGAGCACCCCGAAGGAGGAGAAGCCGATCGCCCCGCGCACGTCGGCGGTTGCGGCGAGTACGGCCACGACGGCGCCGACCACGAGTTCGGCGCGGTGCGGCACCTGGAACTTCGGGTGGACGGCGGCCAGGGCGTGCGGGAGGTGGTGGTCGCGGGCCATCGCCAGGGTCGTACGCGAGACCCCGAGGATCAGGGCGAGGAGCGAGCCGAGCGCGGCTACCGCGGCGCCCACCCGTACGACCGGCGCCAGCCAGTCCGCGCCTGCGGCCCATGCGGCATCCGACAGCGGGGCAGTCGCGTCCGCCAGCCCCCGCGGGCCCAGCACTAGCAGGACGGCGACGGCCACAGTCGCGTAGACGACAAGGGTGATGCCGAGGGCAAGCGGGATGGCCCGCGGGATGGTTCGGGCGGGGTCGCGGACCTCCTCCCCGAGCGTGGCGATGCGGGCGTAGCCAGCGAAGGCGAAGAACAGCAGGCCCGCCGCCTGGAGCACCCCGCCGAAGGTCGCATCGTCACCGATGCCGAGCCGGGCCGCGTCTGCGTCACCGGAGGTGACCGCGGCGACCACCACGGCGGCCAGCACGGCCAGGACCACGGCGACGATGACGCGGGTGAGCCAGGCGGACTTCTGCACCCCGGCGTAGTTGACGGCGGTCAGCGCCACCACGGCGGCGACCGCGACGGCGTGTGCCTGGCCGGGCCACACGTACGAGCCGACGGTCAGCGCCATGGCCGCACAGGAGGCGGTCTTGCCGACCACGAACGCCCATCCGGCGAGATAGCCCCAGAACTCGCCCAGCCGCTCCCGCCCGTAGACGTAGGTACCACCGGAGGCGGGGTACCGGGCGGCCAGCCGCGCCGAGGACATCGCGTTGCAGTACGCCACCACCGCTGCCAGCGCCAGGCCGAGCAACAGCCCCGAACCGGCCGCACCGGCCGCCGGAGCCAGGGCAGCGAAGATCCCCGCCCCGATCATCGACCCCAGGCCGATCACCACGGCGTCGAACACACCCAGGTGCCGCTTCAACCCGCCTGTGCCCGAAGACCCCGACACCGCACCCATCGCTCGCTCCCCAACCACACTCCAACAGACGTACCGGCGCACCGTATAGGAACAAGGTGACGGGACAGGGACCGCACCCAGATGGGCCAGAGACGACAACGTGCGACCCGGCCCCAGAGGAATAGCGCAGCCTACAAATACCGCCCCTCCACCAGTACGGGGGCGGCGTCGAGCCGGCCGAGTACAGCACGTGGGTCACCTCCGAGCAGCTGCGCCCGCTGCCCGGGGTCGACCTGGGCGGCATTCCGGCCCACCCGCGTACCCGTACCTCGGCGTCGGCCCGGTGGGCGTGGCTGCTCGACGGCCGCACCCACGGCCGGCCCGCCACCGTCCACGCCGAAGGCTGCTCCGGCGCCACCGACCGCGCGCACCCGATGGGCACCACGCAGGCACTCGACGTGCTCGCGCGGCCCGGTACGATGGCCTGCACCGTTTGCGAAGCCGCCGAGGCGCTGCTGCCGATCCTCGCCCACGGCCAGGAAGACGTGCCCGCCCCCGGCGACTGACCACAGGTCAGACGGCCGGGGACCCGGTGTAGTCGTGGCGTTGGTAGCCGTGCCAGTCCAGGAACAGCACCGAGTCCCCCAGCGCTCCGCGGCCGGCCCGGTGGCTGATCGTCGGCGTTCGACAGTGGCTGTCATAGTTCGCGCCCGCCGTGACCCGCAAAGGCGCCACCCCCAGCTGGCCGAGGAAACCGGATTCTGCCGGGGGCTGACCGCCCTACCTCCCTTGAGGTATCGCCGAGGCTGGGCGAGGTGATGCGCAACATTCATCTGTGGTAGCAGCGAGCGTCGCGCCGAGCTCACCCCGACGACGCGTCCGCTCACGGGGTTCTGGGGCGGCCTCCGGCGCACAGTGCGTGCTCGATCAGGGCGCTGGCCGCGTTATGCCGGTGGCTTGGCTTCACAGTGCGATCCCCTGTGCCGTCCGGCCGCGGGGCGTCCAGGCGGTCGAGAGGACACTCCGTGGCAGTCGTGATGATCTTTTCCTGGCCCGAGATCACACCCGACGTGTACGACGCGGTGCGCCAGGAGGTGCGCTGGGAAGAGGACACGCCGGACGGGTGCGTGCCGCACGCCGCCTGGTTCGTCAACGGAGGCCTCAACGTGATGGACATCTGGGAGTCGCAGGACCACTTCAACCGGTTCATCGAGGCCAGGATCGCCCCCGTTCTCAAGGGCGAACTGGGCGTGCAGAGCGACCCTGAGCCGAAGTTCTACCCCCTGCACCGGCGCTTCGTCGCCCTGGCATCAGCGGCGCCGGCTCCTGACGCACGTCTCCCGCGCCAGGGGCCGCGTCAGCTCCGTACGGAGACGCGGATGTCGCCCCAGGCGGGCAGGCGTGCGCCCTTCCGGCCTGATGCTCCGTGACACCACGTCACGCAGCTGGGCCAGCCCCCGACCACGGCCATCGGCCGTGCGGCTCTTCGGCCACGGGGCGGGCGTGAACTCCGCGTCGGTGCCGCCGCAGCCGGCCGCGATGTCCGGCAGCCGATCCCGCTCCGGCTCGTCCACCGCCAGCCCACTCCTGATCGCTGCTGAGTTCAGGAGCCTTCGATCGGCCCGGCCCGATCCCATCCAGGCGCCCGCACGTCGATCGTGAGACCTCCCGACCCGACCTCCTCGCCGCAGGTCCGGCACGTCGACTTCAGATCGAGGTCGTGCTCGGCGTCGTGATCTGAGCCGGGCCCGCCGCGGTGCCGGAAGGCGACCGGCGGATTGTCCACCGCCCAGCGGTCACCCCAGGCCAGCAGCGCGTGCATCACCGGTGCGAGATCGCGGCCGGCCTCCGTGAGGTGGTATTCGAAGCGCATGGGGCGCTCGCTGTAGGCGTGGCGCTCGACCACGCCCGCTTCTTCCAGTGCGCGCAGTCTGGCGGCGAGGCGGTCGCGGGGGGCGCCGGTGTTGCGGATGATCCGGTCGAAGCGCTGGTTGCCGTAGAAGATCTCGCGGATCGCCAGGAGGGCCCAGCGTTCGCCGACGAGTTGCAGCGCGGCGGCCACGGAGCACGGCCGACCGGGCACTTCGGGGTGCGGGACCGAGTTCTCGCCCGGCTTCCTGTTCGGGGTCACGTCCTCATCCTCTCCCGAGTCCGTTGCGTTTTCAAACCCACACGCGCTAGCCTCCGGTCCATGATAGTTGGAATTTCAAACTCACCCCGGGTGTCCCGGGCCGTGTTCGCGACGGTCGCGGCCGCGGTCTTCATGTCGAACCTCGACCTCTTCATCGTCAACGTGGCCCTCCCGGCGATCGGCCGCTCGTTCGGCGGCAGCGGCCTCGGCTCCCTCTCCTGGATCCTCAACGGCTACGCGATCGTCTTCGCCGCGCTCCTCGTGGTCGCCGGCCGCGTCGCCGACCGCTCCGGCCACAAGCCGGTCTTCCTGACCGGATTGGCGGTGTTCACCCTCGCCTCGGCCGGATGCGCACTCGCTCCCGGCGTCGGGACGCTGGTCGCGGCACGGCTCGTGCAGGCCGCCGGCGCTGCGCTGCTGATACCGACGTCGCTCGCGCTGCTGCTCGCCACGACGGCACCCGAGAAGCGCGCCGGGGCGGTGCGGGCCTGGGCGTCGATCGGCGGGATCGCCGCCGGACTCGGGCCCGTGGCCGGCGGGCTGCTGGCCGAGGCCGGATGGCACTGGGTGTTCATCGTCAACGTGCCGTTGGGGATCGCGGCGTTCGCGCTCGGTGTCAAGGTGCTGCCGTCGCCCGGACCCGCCGGTACGGAGAAGAGCCCGCTGCCCGACCTGTTCGGCGCCGCCCTTCTCACCGGATCGATCGCAACGCTCGCGCTCGGCCTGGTCAAGGCTCCTGACTGGGGTTGGACGAGCACGGGCACCCTCGGCGGCCTGGCCGGCGCGGTGCTGCTCGGCGTCTGGTTCGTCCTGCGCTCGGCCCGCCACCCCGTGCCGATCGTCGAGCTGCCGCTGCTGCGGGTTCCGGCGTTCGCATCCGCCGCGGCCGCCCTGATGCTGTTCACCGTCGCGTTCGCCGGAATGCTGCTCGGCGCGGTGCTGTGGTGCCAGGGCGTGTGGGGCTACTCGGCTCTGCTCACCGGCCTCGCCATAGCGCCGGGACCCTTGCTGGTGCCGCCGGTCGCGCTGCGGATCGGGCCCGCCGTCGCCAGATTCGGTGCGGGGCGCATCGCTCTGGCGGGAACGGTTCTGTTCGCGGCCGGCATCCTGTGGTGGGCCGCGACACTCGACACCGGCTCGGCCTACGCATCCTCGCTCCTCCCCGGCATGATGCTGACCGGCCTCGGCGTCGGCATGACGCTCCCGGTCCTGACCGGGGCATCGGCGGCCGCCCTGCCGCCGGCCCGCTTCGCCACCGGCTCGGCCATCACCTCGATGGGCCGCCAGATCGGCGCGGTCCTCGGCGTCGCGATCCTGGTCGGCATCCTCGGCACCCCGGCCCCCGGACACGCTGTCGCCGCGTTCCAACACGGCTGGTACGCGGTCGCCGTGGCGTCCCTGCTCGCCGCGTGCGCAACGGTCCCGCTCATCCACAAGCCGCGACCGGCCGCCGCCAAGACGGCCGACGTCGCAGAAGCCGCGGAGGGCGCGAAGGCCGGCACCGCCTGATCCCAGCTCAACGATCCGTCATTCCCACGGTCACCGACGGATCAGACCCACTTACGCAAGCGTCCCTGGCTCGGCTCCAGCCCCACAGCGCGGCTGCGGGATTTCCCTCGCCGTCGATGACCTCGATGTGGGCAGGCACGTACGACCCGCCGCCGGCGCGGGCAGGCACGTACGACCCGCCGCCGGCGACGAGGACGGGCAGCCCGTCCCGGTACTCCGGCGAGAGCGCGGCCACCTCCTCGGGCCTGACCTCGGACGCCAGGGTGGGGGCGGGTCCGGGTGTTTCGGTCGTCGACTGGACCGGTGCCGGGCCCTTGGCGGCGGGCGTGGTCTCGGGCATCTTGCTCTCCTTGCCGATCGGGTCGCTGCCGACCTGGCCAGAGCGCGGCATGACGCACTGTCACCGGACAACGACAGGGTGCGGCCCCAGCGGCCGATACCGGATGGTCTGCGACGGATCAGAGACATCGATGCCGTGGGCCGGCGACCAGGGGACGGACCGGTGGGGTGGACCCGTCGCGGGTGAGCATCAGGGGTGGCGCCCTCCCCTCCGGTCTCCAGTCCCGGTGCGGGTCTACGCCCCCAGGACCTCGTCGAAGTAGCCGGGCCCGGTGTGGGGGACGACCTGAAGGGCGCTGGTGTAGCGGCGGGTCTGGGTCTGCCAGGCCTGGTAACCGCTCATCCAGGCCCCCATGGCCTCGACGTATACGGCCACGGCGGTGCGCTGCGGGCCGGTGAGGCCGAGCTGCAGGCACATGGCCGGGACCTGGCGGGCGAGTTCCCGGAACCTCTGGATGCGCCCGTCGATCTCCCGGCCCGCGGCCGCGAGGGCTTCATCGCGGGTGCAGGACTGCGTGTGTTCGAGGACGAGGACCAGGTTGTCCATGTCGCCGCGGGCTTCCTCCTTCTCCAGCGAATAGACGTCGTTGCACATGAGGGTGACGTCGATGGCGGCCTGGCGCATGATGCGCAGCTGCGGGCTGTGGAAGGCGGCTGCGGGGACGGTGATGCCCGCGGCTCGCTCGCCCAGGGACAGGGGCAGGTCGGTTCCGGCTATGCCCCGTCTGACCTGGCGGTAGGTTTCCATGTCGGCGGGAGTCCCCCGGAGTCGGCCGATCGCCTCGTGGGCCTGGGTGGCGAAGTAGTACTCCCATTCGTGCGCGGTACGGGCCACCCAGGCCGGGTGCGCGCCGTCACGGCTACGCGCCCAGAGGTCGGCGAACGCCACCGAGCACGCGTCCGCTCCCGGGGCGGGGGCGGCGCCGTGCACGAGGTCGATCAGCTGCTGGCACGCGGCTGCGGCGCGGGCGGGGTCCTGGCCGAGGGGGCCGTCGAACTGGTCGTCGAAGACGAAGAAGAACGCCATCGCGTCCGCGCACAGGTCGAGGGCCGGGCCCTGTGCAGAGGGGAATCCGCAGGCGGCCAGCAGCGGCATGTCCCACGAGGTGTACCACTGAAGCGATCTGCCCTCCCCGGCGAGGCCTGTGCGCTGCACCCACGCCAGGTTGCGCCGGCGTGCGCCCTCCAGATCCGGGCTGACCGATTTCGGGAAGGGGAGATGGAACTCGATGTCCTGCGGCATGTGTCCTCCACGAAACAGGCTGGTCGCAGCGGGGGAAGTCACCGCCGGCTTTCCGATGTCGAGTGCACGGTCTCCCGGTTCCGCAGCGTCACGAAGCGGCCTGCCGGCCAGATAGTGGCCGGTTTCCACCGGCAGTGACCGTGCAGCTGCAGTTGGCGGGCTTGTACGTGTCGCCGAGCGGCGCCCGCGCGGACCTTCTCGCACGCCCGTACCACCTGTACCGGGCCTGAGTTGTGAAGACGCACCGCCCGCGCAACTGGAGAGTCGCTGGTCATGGTGGGGCGTGCGGGTCAAGACGGCATTTTCCAGTCTGTTTGTGGCTGATTGGACGCTTTGGCGTATTGGGCGGCTCCTGCACCCCTAGCGTCCTAACTGTCCGTGACTGAATGGTTACGGAGAATCGCCGACGTGAGGAGTTCCGGGTGTCCGACAACGTGGATCCGAGGGAGAACGACCGGCTGGAGCGGCTGCGGGCGCTGCTGTCCGGGACGCATGAGCAGGAACATGCGGGACTGGCGCTGGGGCGCGGGGCCTACGGCAACACGCTGATGGGGGCGATGCTGCACGGCGCCGACCGGATGCGGCAGGGGCATGAGCCCACCGGTCTGGAGAAACTGCTGCTGGACGCGGTGCAGTCGGTGCTCTCCGAGAAGGAGATCAAGGCGTGGGGCGGGGTGTACCGGGAGGTGGCCGACGCCGGCCAGCCGACGGTGCTGCCGCGGATGTTCGCGCGGCGGTCGGCGGACGAGGGCTACTCGATCGAGGACCTGAAGAGGGACCTCCCCGACCTCGTCGCTGACGCGATGTCGATGGCGAACACGCAGATCGTCGACCCGCGAACGCCGGACCGGGAGGTGAACGACCCGGCATTCCTCGCGGCGATGAGGGAGGCGAAGTTCGGCATCACCGCGTTCGCCGCCGTGGACGACCGCATGATCCCCGACGCCGCAGGCCTGGAAGGCACCGAGCAGGCACCGCAGGACGGCGGCCAGGACCGGGACAGCCGCTCAGGGCCGTTCTATGTGCGCGTGCTGGCGGACAGCTTCTACGTCCACCGGGCAGTAGGCGACGCGGGGGCCAGCCGGGACGAGATCTTCTGGACCGCCGCCGGCGGCGGCGGCAGCGGAACGCACAGCTTCCGCTCGGAGGAGTTCGGCGCCGTCACCAAGGGCGACACCCGCACCTTCTCCGCCGGCAACAACATCCTGTTCCAGGGGTGGACCTCCGGTGACTATCTGGGGGTGAACATCGTCTGCTGGGAGAAGGACGACGAAATCACCCCGTGGACGGAGGCGCTGAACAAGGCGCTGAACGACGCGATGAACACCCTCAACCGGACCCTGGCCTTCGATGACTTCGTCACCGGTGTGCTGCCGCTTTGGGTGGCGATCGCCGTCCAGGTCGCCAACATGTTCATCTCCGTGATGGTCTACCTCCTCAACATGAGCGACATCTCGTGCCAGCGCACCATCGGTATGGGCCGCTACGAGCTGGCCATGCTCTCCCAGGGCGGCACGGCCACCTGGAAGTTCGACGGCGACGGCCACCACGACCTGCGCGTGAAGTGGTCCGGCCCCAAGATCCCCTTCGCCGAGGGCTTCCTGCGCGCCTCCATCCGCACCGGCACCGCCTGGCAACCACCGGCCAAACTGCCCTTCAGGACCATCACCACCCCCGCCCTCGCCGTGCACGGCGACCGGCTCCACGCCCTGTTCCTGCGCCCCAGCGACCAGGTGGTGATGTGGACCAGCATGGACAGCAGCGGAACCTGGAGCCCCGCCGAACCGCTCGGCGGCGACCAGAGCTGGTACGCCCCCGCCCTGACCTCCGCGGGCGGCGTGCTGTACTACGCCGTCGTCGGCAAGAACGGCAGTCTGTGGACCCGCACCTACACACCCGCCACCGGATGGACCCCGGCGAAGGTCGGCGGCGGCGGATGGCAGTACGCGCCCGCCCTGGCCACCTACAAGGACCAGCCCTGGCTGGTCATCTACGGCCTCGACCAGAACCTCCACCACGCCAAGAACGGCGCCTGGACCTCCTGGCAGGTCGACAACATCGGCTGGAAAGTGTCCACCCACGTCGCCCTGGCCACACACCGCGACCGCATCTGGCGAGTCGCCACCGGCAAGGACAACCAACTCCACACCAGCTTCAACGGCGGCGGCACCTGGGCCAACCAGGGCCACGTCCCCGGCTGGCGCCCCAGCCACGCCCCCGCCCTCGCCGCCAACGCGGGAACCATGACCGTCCTCATGCGCGGCACCGACGGTCGCCTGTGGGCCGCCGACCACAACGGCTCCTGGCAGACAGCCCACACCGTCACCGCCGCCGCCCCCACAGGAGCACCCGCCGCGGCCTACTACAACAACAAGCTCTACGCGATGTACCTGACCACCTGAGCACCGCAGTCAGAGACCGATCCCCACGGCCCGACGAAGGGTCGCCACCCCGCCAGGGTGGCGACCCTCGGCCCACAAAGCCCTACCGGGCAGGAGTGAACACCACGTCCGTGCCGCCGCCGCAGCCAGCGATGTCCCAGAGCCGGTCCCGCTCCGGCGCAGCGCCTCCCGCGACGGCGGCTGGACCCTGGCCCGCCTTCAGCCGGTTCGAACGCGCCGTCACCGCGACCAGTCCGGCGAAACCGCAAGCCAACAGGGCCGATGTTGTGACGAGCGGTGTCACCGGTCCTGCGCAGCCAGGAGCATGACCAGAGCCTTGGAGTAGGTCGTCCCGAGCCCGGTCGCCACCGCTTCGCGAGCCAGGCCGTCGTCGCACAGCACGCCAGCGGCCTCCCGGCCCACACGAGCAGCGATCCGCTTCAGCATCCCGGCGGCACGCAGCGCGGCCAGCGGCGCGCCCTCCGCCGTGACGATCAGCCGCTCGGCCATCTCCACCAGGAGCGCGGCCAAGGGCTCGGGCTGGGATCGGCCCGGTCGAACTCCGGACGCACGTCGCCCGCGCCGACCGAAGGGGTCGGTCGCCCGGGTGACCGACCCCTTCGACGTGTCCAGCCCCACCGTGCGCATACCCACCGAGGGAGGGGCGCCCCGGGGTCCGCCGTCACCGGGCGCGAAACGGTCAGGGCGCTTCGAGGGGTTCAATGTTGCCCAGGGCGGTCGGTAGTTCGCGGCCTCGGGCCGGATGTAGGCCCGGCGGGTCCAGCGCGGTCCGGTGCGGGTGGCGACTTCCTCGCGGACGACGGCCATCAGTTGGCCCTTGGTGCCGGAGGCGATGTCGCGGACCCGGTGGCCGAGCAGCGGGTGTGCCTCGTGTCCGAGGCCGAGGTCGCGACCGGTGTTCTTCACGCCTCGCCCCCGTCGGTGTTCTCCCGCTCCTTGTCCTGACAGCCGAGGAACCGGGCCAGGCCCCGGTACGCGCGAGCCGGCAGGTCGGCAAAAGGGGCGCCGTAGCCGGGCCGGGCGGGGATCCGGCGGGTGTGCTCCGGGCCGTTGGTGGGTGTGCTCATCAGGGGCCTCCGTGCTGCCAGTGGAATCCCAACACCCCTGACGCTAGGGATCCGGGCAGAAGCCCCTCAACGTTCTCGCGGGAAATTGCGGACCTTCACCCGTGCGCTGCGGCGGCCCGCCTGATCAGGGTGGCGCGGGCGCGCGCCAGGCAGCGATGGCCGGATCGTGGGGCGGGGGGGCTCGGCAGCGGCCCGGGCCAGGGCAGCCACGCCTGGTCGTCGAGGGCGACGCCGCGCTCGCCTTGATGGCGTCGGGTCAGCGTGGTGGCCGCCCCCTGCAGTTCGCCGGGCAGCCGCGTTTCCCGCCGGATATGCAGTGCCCGGTACGGCCCGGTCGAGGCCGGTGCGCTCGTCGGCGATGCCGCGTTCAGGGAGGAGCGATCCGGGGCGGCCCCTTCTCCTAGGGGGCGGCGGGATCGGCTCCTGGCCTGCCGAGTTTCCGGAGGAAGCGTGTCCAGCGTGATGCACCCGGGCCGTCTTCGGGTGGGGCCGGCAGCATGAACTGAACGACCGGGTGCGGGCACCAGGTGAGGTCGCGGACGCAGTCGCCCGGGATGCCCAAAACCTCGACGAGCGCCGCGAGGGAGGCCTCGTCGTCGGTGTGCCGGCGGTCGAGCCACACGGTGACGCCCGTGTCCTCCACCTCGGTGAACTGGCTCAGCACGAAGAAGCGCCCGCCCAGTCGGAACGTGGCGACGTCCACAGCGCCCAGGTCCTCCCAGCTCTGCTCCACCTGCAGCACCAGCCTGTCCGCGTACGCCTTCATAGGCGGTGGGAGCACACCGATCGGCCGGTGGGAGAGGGCGATCGAATCCCACATCCCGTACTGCACCGCGGGATTCGGATTGCCCTGGTATCCGGGCGCGGGCTCCCAGTCAGGTTCCGGAGCGGGCACCGCGACCGGCTCCCATCTCTTCGGCTGCCGGTGTCCGGCCGACCCGTCCCCTGCGGATACGCGCCCGCTCATCGCTGCCCTCCCCTTGACACACCCTCGGACGGACATCATCCCAGGTGGCCATCACCGCGCCCCCGACGTCCGGCAGCCCGGCGTCGGAGGCCGTGAAGCGCCCCGGCCGAAGGTGCGGCGCTACGAGCCCGGCGGTCCGGGAAGTTGCTCAGCTTTCCGCGACGGTGATCGCCGAGACCGGGCAGGCCCGGGCGGCCTCCCGTGCGAGCGGGCTGCCGTGGCCGTCCTCGCGGCCCGGGAGCACCTCGCTGAGCCCGTCGTCGTCCTGGGTGAACACCTGGGGCGCGGTCAGCGCGCACTGGCCGGCGCCGATGCAGACGTCCTGGTCGACCGAGATCCGCATGCCGCTCACCAGGCCACGGGGAGTTCGAGCATGCCCTGGATGGTGTCCCCCGGCTTGAAGGGGATCTCGTCCGGGTCGGCCGCCAAGCGCAGGCCCGGCAGCCGCCGGAAGAGGGTGCCCAGGGCGATCTCCATCTCGGCGCGGGCCAGGTTCTGGCCCAGGCACTGGTGGATGCCGAAGCCGAAGGCCAGGTGGTGGCGGGTGGGCCGGTTCCAGTCGAGCGAGTCCGGCTCCTCGAAGACCGTCTCGTCGCGGTTGATGACGGAGGTGGAGAAGACCACCCCCTCGTCCGGCCGGATCGTCACGCCGCCGACCTCGATCTCCTCGGTGGCCACCCGCAGCATGCCGTCGGCGATCGAGAGGAACCGCATCAGCTCCTCCACCGCCTCCGACATCAGCGACGGATCGTCGCGCAGTTCGGAGAGCTGCTCGGGGTGGCGCAGCAGTGTGTAGGTGCCGAGGGAGATCATGTTCGCGGTGGTCTCGTGGCCCGCGATCAGCAGGATCACGGCCAGGTCGACCAGTTCCTCCACGGTGGTCTCGCCGGTGGCCAGCCGGGTTGCGATCAGTTCGTCCAGCAGCCCGTCGCCCGGATCGGTGCGCTTCCGCCGGATCAGGGTCTCCAGGTAGGTGTCCAGCCGGCGGCGAGCGTCCTCGACATCGGCGGGCTCGGGGCCGCGCAGCAGCCGCCGCGACTGCCCCTCGAAGAACTCGTGGTCCGCGTACGGGACCCCGAGCAGCGAGCAGATCACCATGGACGGGACGGGCAGGGCGAAGGAACTGACGAGTTCGCTCC
This sequence comes from Streptomyces nojiriensis, assembly GCF_017639205.1. Lineage (NCBI taxonomy): Bacteria > Bacillati > Actinomycetota > Actinomycetes > Kitasatosporales > Streptomycetaceae > Streptomyces > Streptomyces nojiriensis. The sequence goes on from NZ_CP071139.1 coordinate 57,574, forward strand.
GCGTGCCGCGCGTCACCATCGCGTCGATCAGCCGGTCCACGGTCTCCTGGATCTGTGGCCGCATGGCCACCGTCCGCTTGACCGAGAAGCTCGGGATCAGCATCCGGCGCTGCCGGTTGTGCTCGGGGTCGTCCACCCCGAGCAGGGCGGCGCGCCGGCTCTGGATGCCCTTGAAGCGGCGGGTGGGGGCGGGGAAGGCCTCCTTGGTGCGGTCGCTGGACAGCCGCGCGTCGGCGAGCAGGGCGCGCGCCTCGGCGTGGCCGGTGACCACCCATACGGAGCGGCCGTCGAAGAGGCTGACCCGCGAGAGGGGCCGGCTCTCCCGCAGCGGCTCGTACGCGGTGGGTGGGTGGTAGGGGCAGGTGCGGTCCTGGGGGAAGGTGACGGCATCCGGCAGGGCATGGGACAGGGCCTCGGTCATGGAAAGCAACACCTCGCAAGCGATGGTTCCGTTCACGCCGGACTCCATTACATGCCTAAGGCACCTATCTCATCCATGCCAGTTTCGGCCAGTCCGCCCGGGTTCACCCGGGTGCGCGTTCCCGAGCCCCCAGGGGGAACGGGCCGGTCCGTCCTGGACGTCGTACGGGGCGGGGGACGGCCGCCTTGCACCTCGGCCGCATCAAGGGTCGGCCGATGCGGACGGTGACCTCGGGGAGGGGGATGTCGGAAAGGTTCAGCTGGAGCCCGGCCAGGGTCAGGTAGGTCTGCGAGTCGGTCAAGGCGGAGGTGGTGGACGGCGCCGGGGTCTTTGGCTACGTAGGTCAGAACTTGCTCTGGTCCACTTCTTGTGGGGGCTCACGGACAGTGATGTCAGTGGTGTGTGGTGGGATGTCCGGACTCTGCCGTTGATCCGTTGGGAGGCCCTCGTGACGTCCTCGCACCCGTCCCTGACTCGTGCCTTGGCCGAGGCTTTGGTCGATGTCCTGTGGTTCATCGACGGTAGCGAGGACGAGCAGATGGATCAGGACGACGCGGTCAAGGTCATGGAGGGTGTTGCCCACGTGGTCAGCACGCTGCCGAGTGATCAGCGACAGGAGCTGATCGAGCTGGTCGGGGAGATGGCGGACGCCGAGAACAACCCGGCTCGCCGCGAGTTCCTGGAAGCGTTCCCGCAGGGCTTCGGGGTGATCGACGATGTGTTCTGAGCAGCCCTTTCAGGAGTAGAGCAGGACGCGCTTGCGGAGGAGTTCGAAGCCGGCGCGGCCGAACATCTGGCGTTTCAGCACCTTGATCCGGTTGACATGGCCCTCGACGACTCCGGAGTTCCACGGTTGCGAGAGTCCGGCGCTGACGGCGTCGAGGTCGCGCTCCGGGTGCCGGGCGAATCGCTGGGGAGGCTCGGCAGGTCGGTGGTGGTCGCTGCTTCGATCCATGCCGGCAGCTGGTGGGCCCTGCAACTGGGTGAGCATGTGGGCGAAGGAACGGACGTGTCCGGCGAGTGTGTCCAGTTCGGGGCAGTTGGCCAGTACGTCCTTGAGCTGGATCCGATCTCTCTCGGTCAATGCTTCGGGACGGGTGAGGATCCAGCGGGTGACGGCTCGGGCGGATGGCGGGCGGGGGCCGACAGGCTGGGGTTTGCCGCGTAGGTTCCGGCTGACGTAGGCGCGAACGTTGCCGTAGCCGTCCGGGTAGCCCTGTTCCTTGATCTCCTCCCATAACTTCCAGGCGTTGGTGCAGCCCTCTTGCCACCGCTCGTCGAGGTAGGGCTTGAAGGCGTCGAGCTTGGTGGGCCGGCTTTGCCACTGGCCGGTGAACAACTGCTCCGGCTCCGCAGCATGGGCAAAGCGGAGGACGGTGCTGAAGCCCATGCCGAGTTGCCGGGCGATGGATCGCTTGCTGTGGCCGACGGCGAGGAGCGCGTGGACGGTAGCGTGCTTGGCGCGGGTCCTCTCAGCGAACCGGTGCCCAGTCGGCCACGGCGATGAGGCGGGCGGTTCCGATGTTCGCTGGAGCTCTTCGAGCAGCGCCGGTGCCGGTCGCAGACAGGCGCGGTGCCGGAAGACGCACTTCTCGGCGGCTTCGCCGAGGTTGTGCCAGAGGTGCCACCTGTCAGCGACCTGGAGAGCCTGCGGGGCGCAGCGGGTGGCTCCTTCGGCGTAGAAGCGGGCGCGGTCCCGGCAGATGATCTCGATCCCGGGCCTCTCGGAAAGCCAGGCTGCGAGGGTGTCCGCCTCCCGGTTCGGCAAGAGGTCCACGGGGCGGCGGGTCTCAACGTCGACGAGTACGGTTCCGTAGATCCGGCCCTTGCGTTGGGCGTATTCGTCGACCCCGACCACGCGGGGCGTGGCGGCGGGCGGATCCGGCAGCGAGGTGATCAGCCTCAGCAGGGTGTTCCGGCCGACTCGCACCCCGAAGGCGTCCGACATCCGGGCGCCGGCACGTCCCGCAAGCGCGAGCCCGACAGAGACCAGCGTCAAACGCAGCCGCTCCGTCCGCCGGCCGAACCGACGAGTGAGCCCCGGCACCTGTTCGACAAATGTCCCGCGCGGGCAGGACGCCTCGACACAGAGGAACCGGCGCACTCATAGCGACACCACGACCCGGTTGCCAGCGGTTGGCAGGTCATGGGGAAATCGCAGGTAGGAGCCGTGTACTCGCTCTGACCAACACCCGCAACCGGGCAGGCCGCCCCAATGCCCGTGGCCCGAGCCTCCACGCGCACGAGGGCGTCGGCCACCTCGACCAACTCCACCGACACGTTCTCCACGGACCAGAACAGCAGCTCATCCAGCTGCGGCCGTACATCGCTCACGGGGCAGAACTGTCGACCCCGCTCTTCCCCGGCAGGACGATTTTCGGGCGACCTCGTCAGCCATTCATCGACAAGCAAAAGTCACGCTGCGTACGCGACCACAAAGAGTGGACCAGAGCCGAAACTCACCCACAAAGCCACCCAGGGCGTCACGTTCCGCACCGCCCGAGGAGGAGGGCCGCTGAGGTGTGTGGCTTCGGTTCGGGTGCGCAGGCCGGGCTGTCACGGCTCTTCGGGGCCGTGACAGCCCGGCCTGCGGTTCAGGTGGTGCGCTTCCGGCGGCGTTGTGCGGTGACGGCGAGGAGGGGGATCGGCAGGACCAGGCAGAGCAGCACGGTGTTGCCCGGCAGGGAGTCCGCCAGGTACGGCTGGTTGACGATCGCTTCGCCTCGGACGACCGCGAACGCGGCGACGGGGACGAGCCACCGGTAGTCGCCGGCGGCTGCCGTCAGCGCCCACGCGGCGGTCAGCGCGGCGGCCTCCACGGCGAACTGGCCCAGCTGGAAACGCGGATCCGTCGAGGTGAAGTGCAGGGAGCCGGCCACGAACAGCGCAGCCGCCGCGGGGACGAGCCAGCCGTACGAGCGGCGGCGCAGCGGGCTCGGGCGGTGGACCGCCAACACGGTGCAGGCGAGGAGCAAAAGCCCCGAGAGCACCAGGTCATCGGAGCGCAGCGGAGCTCCGAGCCCGTAGTAGCCGACTCCCATTACGCCTTCGTCTCCGAAGAGCGTCGAGCCGGCGATCCCCGATCCGGCCATGAGCATCGCCGCCGAGGCCGGCAGGGCGATCCACCGCAGGCCGCGCACCAGTGCCACCAGGCAGATCAGCGGAAGCAGACCGTACGGGAGGAACCGCGTCTGGGTTTCGGCGCTCTGCGCCCAGGGGAACCAGCCCGCGTGGTGGAAGCCGACGGAGTGGTCCGCGGGGTCGATGCGCAGGGCCCAGTGCCAGACGTCCTGCAGGTACGGCACCAGCGCGAGGGCGGCGAGGACGAGGGCGGTCAGGTGGACACCCTCCAGCCACCACGGCCGGGACGTGTTCTCGCAGGCGGCACGGGCGCGGGCCGTCGCTCCTGCGCGCAGCAGTGCGAGCGCTTCGCGTGGGGGCGGCCAGGAGCGGCCGGGGTACGCCTCGGACAGGCAGCCCAGCACCTCCTCCCCCTGACGGTCGCGGTAGTCCTTGGGGTAGGCGGCGAGCAGGAACCGGTTCATGCCGGCACCACCCTGAAGGAGGAAGGGCTGCGGCCGATGACGACGGCCGCCGCCTGCTGCATGCGCAGGGCCTCCTGCCGGAGTACGCCGTCGCCGTCCTCGGTGAGGCGGTAATAGCGTCGGGCCCGGCCGTCCACGATCTCCTCGTGATCGGCTGCGATCCAGCCGGACCGCTCCATCCGGTCCAGCGCGCCGTAGAGGGTGCCGACGGCGAGCTTGACCCGGCCGTCCGTGGCCTGCTCGGCGGCCTTGATGATGCCGTAGCCGTGCAGGGGGCCCTCCTGGAGGGCCGCGAGGATGAAGTACTGCGGCTCCGTCAGAGACGGTGATCGTTTCGCCATGAGGGCCACCATATATCGGCTGTCGATATATGTGGGAGGTGGGGTCCTTCCTGTCCGCGCTGCCCGTGTCCGCAGCCTGGCGAACAGAGTCCGCAGGGCCGTCGGAGAGGGGCAGTGCGGCGAAGTCGTACGAGCCGGCCCGTCTTGTCCCGGTGCTCGACAACCAGTTGGCAGTGGCCCGCTTCAGCGCGGAGGGCTTCGAGGCCGCCGCCGTGGGGGGACGAGCCGGAGCCGTGACGGGCCCGGGTGGTGTCAGCGGCTCCCGTCGTCGGTGAGATGGCAGCGCAGGAAGGCCACGGGGGAGGCGGCTCCGGCCCGGCGCTGGGCCGCTTCGGTCAGCTGGGGGGCGTACGGGGAGCCGCCGGGGTCGGTGCACCGGCCGGGGTGGGCGGCGTCGTGGGTGGCGTCGTCCCAGGCCGGCACCTGCCCGCTCCGCGGCGACCACTGGGTGTTGAAGTGGTTGTGGTTCGCGCCCGGCATCTCCAACTGCCGGAACCCGGCGGAGCTCCTGGCGGTCGCCTCGGCGGCGAAAAAAGCGAGGGCCTCACGGCCGACCTGGCCATCGCAGGTGCCGCAGACCGCGGCCACGGGCGTCTTCGTGATCTCGTACGCGCTCACGTCCTCGGTCATCACGTTGTAGGCGGGGGCCAGCGCCATGACCGCCCTGGCCTCGACGCCCTCGGGCCACTGGGCCCGGTGCGGTCGGCCGCCTGCCACGTCACCCCCGCGCCGCCGCGCGAGTGGCCCAGGGTGGCGACCCGGTGCAGGTCGACGCGATGCCGGAAGTCGACTCGCCGGGGCTCGCCCGTGGCCGCGTCGCGGAACGCCCCGACGAGACCGCCGCGGCCCGAGGTGGTGAGCTGCTGCCACAGGGCAAGGTGCCTGTTGATCAGGTCGGCCCGCGCGGAGGCGTTGATGCCGTTGGCGCTGAGGGAGACCACGACGAAGCCCCGGCCGGCAACTTCCTCGCCGAGGTAGTCGTAGCCGCGGTCGTTGGGGATGGGGGCCTGCCGGGGGCGCAGGGCCCGCTGGACAGCTTCTGGCCGGCGGCGGCGTACCCGTCCCAGTCCCCGGCCCGTTCCACTGCGGACCCGGCCGCCGCCGCGGCCGGGTCGGCGCAGGTCCCGTGCCAGCCGTGCAGCAGAACGACGAGCGGCCGCGGGGTGCTGCCGAGGTCCTTCGGGCAGTGCACGGTCTCGGCGAGCTCGACCGGATCACCGGTTCCCGGCAGCCCGTAGGCGCGCTCGCCGAGGTTGCCCCGGGTCCCCCGGGCGTCGGAGGCGGACGCGGAGGCGGACGCCAGGGCATGCGTCAGGACGAGGGCCGCGGTGGCGGCGGCGGGCGTGCAGCGCTTCAAGGATGTGCTCCAGGGGCGGGGGCGATGGCGACGGCAGAACGGGTGATTCCACTGCGCCAGACGCCCGACCGGGCCCGGGGTTGCCGCCGGGCGCCGCACGGATTGCGGTGCGACGCCCAGCGGCCGGCGGATTCAGGAGTTGTGCCTGATGGTCTGCCGGATCCAGTCCGCGTAGGCGGGCGCGCTGGTGTAGAGGCCCGGGCCGGCCGAGCACGGGACGCCGGGGGCGCCCGGACCCGAGGTCACTCCGATGAGCTCCCACCGCCCGTGGCGGCCCTTCTGGAGTTGCGGCCCGCCGGAGTCCCCGAAGCACGCCATGGCCGCAGGCACGCGGCTGATCGTGCACAGCCGGGTCCGGTCCGCGTAGCCGGGGGCGCATTCGGCCTCGGCGCCCCGGCGTGTCCGGAGCTCCCGCAGCCGCTCCGCGAATTTCAGTTCGGTGTCGGATGTGGTGCCGAATCCCAGGATCCGGGTCGGGGTGCCGGGCCGTCCGGGGCGTTCCGCGATCGGGACGGGCTTCTCGGAGACGGGGCGGTCCAGGCGGACCAGGGCGATGTCGTTCTGGTTGGCAGCCTTCCCGTCACCGGTCACGAAGCCGGGGTGGACGAAGGTCCCTTCGACGGCCCGGACGGTCCCCCCGGACTTAGTCAGGGCAGCCAGGTGCAGGAGCCCCCGCTCCGGCGTTCCCGGAGCTGCCAGAACTTCAGCGACACGCATGGCCTCCCCTGCGCGGCCGACGGCACCACAGGGCCGGCCGGGGAGGGACGCATCTCCATGCCGTCGAGCCCGCCGACTGTGCCGGGCAGCATCTTGGTGATCACTGCCCCGTGCGGCAGCGGGCGCGGAAAGGGCAGGGCAACCAGGAAGGAGAGCAGCAGCGGGCTTGCCGTGACCTGATCCTCATCGGCGGGTTCGGGCTTGCCGGGCTGGTTCATCGGAACAGCGTTGGACCGAACGTGCTGGCATCGGAATGGCTTTTACGTGCCCGCTCGAAGACACCGCCCCTTCGACGCGCGGGCCGCTCACGAGGGAACCTGGGGCGATCCCGAAGTCGACACCAGACTGCTCGCCGACCACGACTCTTCCAGCAGCACGACGGCAGACCACAAGGTCGCTCCCGACCCACAGGGTGGGCCGCCGTCGTGCCGGTGATGTCCAGGAAATCGGAGGCGCCGCTGCCCGTGCGTCTCATACCCTCGGCCCCCACCGACCCGTCGAATTCCCAAGGACTCTGTGAACCACTCCGATCTCCTCGCCAAGGCCCCCTCGCTCGCAGCCGGCATGGCCGCCGCCGATCACAGCCCGGACACCCAGCTGTCCCAGACTCGCCACCGCGCCGCGCTCGTGGCGAGCTGGCACATCACACCCGGCTCAACCGTCCTCGAGCTGGGCTGCGGCCAGGGCGACATGACCGCCGTCCTTGCAGAGGCGGTTGGCCCACATGGGCGCGTGGTGGCCATTGACGTTGCCGACCCCTCCTATGGGACGCCGGTCACGCTCGGAGAATCGGCAGCCCGGCTCGCGGCGGGCCCTCTCGGGCCGCGCATCGACTTCCGCTTCGGCACCGACGTCCTCGACCCGTCAGTCGACTTCCCCGAAAGCACCTTCGACCATGTGGTGCTGGCACATTGCTCCTGGTACTTCACATCGCTCGGACAACTGCGCGACACGCTGGCCCGGGTACGGCCGTGGGCGCGGCGCCTGTGGTTCACCGAGTGGGACCTGACGCCCACCTCCGACGACCAGTTGGCGCACCTGCTCGCCGTACTGATCCAGGGGCAGACCGAGGCCGCGGGATCGCATGGCCAGGGCAACGTCCGCACACCTTTCTCCCGTGAGGGCCTGCTGCGGCTCCTGCCTGAGGCCGGCTGGACGGCCGACGGCAGCAGGCCGGTCGATACCGGAGAACTGCAGGACGGCGACTGGGAAATCGCAGCTTGCCTCGACCTGGTGGGAAGCGATGGGCGTCTGGCCGCGCTGCCCGAGCCGGTGCGACAGCTCGTCCTGAGTCAGGCCGACGTTCTCCGGGCCATCGCCAAGCCGCGCGGCAACCGCGCGCTCGCCGCGTATTCAGTCACCGCGAGCTGACATAGGCCCCCGGCGGCCGGACCGGTCAGGGTTCATTGAGATCAGCCAGCCTTCACCCGCCTCCGCTCCCAGGCCGCCATGTCTGCAACACCGCCCCGTCAGGGCACCGCGCCCTCCCGGACCGACCCCGCGTCGGTGCCCCGCTCCCGACGATGCGGCCCTGCAGACCCCAGCACACCGCCCTCGGCTGCCGCCCGCGCCAGGTCGGCTCCCATTGCCCTGCGCCGTGGGCGGGCCGCCGTAGCATCGACTTACCTGCCTCAGGCCGTTCCGTGAAACTGCCGCCGATCACGCCCCCGCACAGCCTCACGAACCGCGACGACAGCACGCGCCCGCCCCTCCGCCGCCTCGAACGAGCCCTCCCACACAAGGCGGTGGGCATCGTCGAAAGCCGCTTGGTGCCACGGCGCCGCAGCACCTCTCGCCCATGCCATCCAGGAGGACACGCCCCACAACCGACTTCGCAACGTCATGAACAGCGAGAATACGTTTCCGCTTGAACCCGTCACCGCCGGGTGGTGTCATCCTCGACGCGGGCCGGAGGTCATCTCCGGCTCCGTCTGACGGGCATCCGGCCGAGCCGGGTCGGAGGGACCGGGTACCACCGGCGCTCCTCACCGCTGGCAGCACGCTCCGACACCCCCGGGCGAGTTCGGTGGGCCTGCGGCTGCTGGCCGGGACATGCGTAGTGGGTCCGCTGACCTGGCCGAACGTCGACGCTCTACGCCGAGGTAGGGCACAGCTCGTTGCCCCTGGGTCGAGCATCGGTGTCCGCCACCTGGGGCCTTCGTGGGCTAGACCTCGATGTATGCGACGACGACCACGGTGTGCAGGGCGGTGACGAAGTACAGGACGCGGACGGCTTCGAGGTCGTCGGCGTACTGGCGCAGCTGGGGGCCGGTGGCGTCGCCGGGGATGGGTTCGCCGATGTCGGGGTCGACGGAGATGACGACCAGGGCGCGGTCCAGGGCGTGGATCTCGCGTTCGGTGGTGATGTTCTCCAGCTGTTTGGCGGCGGAGTCGGAGAAGGCGATGCGGGCGCGGCGCGGATTCATCAGGCGACGGCCGGGCGCTGTGCGACGAGGCGGGTCAGGTGGGCCTCGCGGAGCTCTTCCCAGGGGGTGCAGTCCTCGACCGAGGGCAGTCCGTTGGTGGCGAGGTCCTCCAGGACGGCGGCGAAGTGGTCGGCGTTGGCGCGGGTCCTGGCCGCGTACGCGCGGACCGCGTCAGCGGCAGCCGGCTCCAGCATCTGCCGGGCAGCGGCGTCGGCGGGGGCCGGCTGTTCGTTCATCGAAGGCTCCAAAAGGGCGCGGAACTGGCTCACCTCACGGTATCGCCCGGCTCCCGGGGCCGGGATCCCCTCCGCCGAATCCCTGGAACCAACAGGGCGGATGTTGTGGTGTGCCGTCACCGGTCCCCCAGGGTCAGGAGCAAGGCCGGCACCTTGGCGTGGGTGGCCCCGGGCGCGGATTGCCACGCTGACGCGTCCGTGTCTTTCCGCCTGCACGGCTTCGTCCGGTGGCATGCACGGGTTCGGAAGGCTCCCACCGGAACTCGTGTCCGTCAGCGGGCCCGGTGCTCCGTCCGACGCCGGGGCCGCAGCGAAGGTTCCTGCGCGGTCGTTCAGGGGAGGGGCGGCTATCGCCCCTGGTCCCGCCGTCGTCGTGCCCGTGGTCCCCCGCTGCCGGACGGCGGAAGGAGCGCCCGCCTCCGTTGCGGTCTCCACCCCCGTCGGCCACTGCGGGTGCGTGTCCGGTGGCAGGGCGAAGGGCACCTCGGTTCGGTCGTGCACAGCCCGGCGGAGGCAAGCCGTCAACTCCACACCCGCTCCTCGCCCGTTGGAGACGAGGAAGATGTTCACTCATGAGGGTGACACGACGGGCCGGGCATGCGCGGCGGCGCGGGCCGCCGGTGGTGGCGATCCGCGCCGTTTCTGATGGTGAGCCGGGGACTTCGTGCGGTGTGGGCGATGGGCGGGGGCGCTGTGTGGAGCGCCCCCTCGGCTTCGCGCCGGTGTCGTCAACGGCGCCGCAGGAATACGGCGATCAGGGCGGCCGTCAGCGGGGCGGCGACGGCCGCGACTGCCATGACCGGCTTGGTCAGATTCGGGTGCGCGGCGACCGCGTACCCGACACCGCCCAGGAGGACGAGGACGACGAGGGCCAGGAGCAGCAGGACGAGCGGGTCTGCGCCCGGGTTTCCCGCGGGCGGCCGCTGCGCCGGAGCCTCGGGCTCGGCCTGGGGCTGGGGCTGGGGCTGCGGGGTGTTGGCGGGCATAGGGGTTCCCTCCCGTGAGGGCCCGCGGGCGGTCCGCGGGCTGTAGCTCGCGGTCGGATCCGCGGCCTGGTTTCAGCCTCATGGGGGCGGTGATCTTGCGGGAGAGGGAACGGATGTTACATCGCGATCGGCAACGATCCGACCGCTCCGGCAAGGCGTTCCAGGGGTGTCACAGACTGCGTGACAATCGGGCAATCGCGCTGGTGGACAGCGTGTTTCCGGAGGAAGGGCAGGCGATGGGCGCACCCGAGGGCACGGTCGCGTACGCGTACGCGACCGCACTGCGAAAGGCCTTGGACGGCTACCTCACCGGCGGCGGCACCCAGACGAAACTCGCCAGAGCGCTGAGCACATCCAAGGCCAGCGTCACGCGGTATCTGAACGGGGACCGGATCGCCCCGCGGAGACAGCTGCCTGCCATCAAGGCCTTCCTCGAAGGGCAGGGTTTCCCCTGCCCCGTTGAGGTCTGGGCCGAGCTGGACGAGCTGTGCGGCAGGGCGCATCTCGCCAGCGGGGCCGCCGCCGTCCAGCGCGACCATCTCAAGGAAGAGCTGGCCCGCGCGTGCGGCGAGCACCAGCGAGCCCAGTGGATCGCCGAGAAGCAGCTGCACGGTCTGCAGCAGCGGGCGGACCGCCTCGCTGAAGACCTCAGGCAGGCTCTGGCCCGCGCGCAGCGCGCGGAGCGCACACGCCGGATCCTCCAGGAGCGTGTCACGGTGCAGGACCAGAGCCTGCGCAAGGCCGGGGACTTCGTCCGCGGCATCGAAGACGAACTCGCACAGCAGAAGAAGCAGTCCGGCCTGCTCGGTACGGAGAACGGCGTCCTGCGTGAGCAGAACCGCCGGCTCCTCGAGGAGAAGCCCCCGGTTGCCGCCCCGGCAACGCAGCTCAGCCACGTGCCCACGCCGCACTACATCTACATCCCGGTTCCCGGCCTTGCCGTCGAGACGGGGACCGCGACCGCGGACGTCACTGGGGCGGCGAGCTCTCCCCAGAGGCAGGTCCTGCCGCAAGAGCTGCCGAGCGCCGGGCCGGCCGAGCTGTACGGGACGACTCCCTTCCACGAGGAAGATCAATACGGGTACGAGGCGTACGGCTCCGGCTACTGGACCCCCGACCCACCCACCTACGACGCGCTGTTCGCGTACGACGTCGCGGGCACCCAGCCCGCCTCGTACTACTACCAAGGCAACGCGACCACGTACCCCTACTCCCAACACGACGCATACTCCTACCAGGCTTGGGCCGCTGCCCCCTGCGACACAGGCACCTATGACGCACGGGGCTACGGGGAGTGGGCCTCCAGCCCTCTCCCCGCCCCAGTGGACGGTGAACCGTCCCTGCACGCACCGGCAACCCCGCCCGCGCCTCTCCTCCACCAGGACGACGAGAACGCGCAGCAGCCGGCCCCGGCGGCCCGGCCGAACCGCACGGCTCCCCCGCGCGGCAGGGCGGGAGCGCTGTCGGCCCTCGCTCTTCTCGCCGTTCTCGTCGGCTCCCGCGTCCTGTGAACTGCGGCGCCCGGAGGGCAGTCGGCTCGCCGGCGCGGCATGTGTAGCCGGAGGCAGCGCGCCATCGGCCCGTGCGGTGCCGGAGATGCACCTTGCCCGGCTGGGGAAAGGCCCCGACCGGCCGGGGGGGAGGGCCGGGTCGGGGCCGCGCCCCGACCGGCGGGGGGGGGTGCCGGGCGGAGCGGTCAAGGGGTGGGGCGGGAAAGGGTGGTCGCCTCACGGTGGAGGGCTCTGCGGGGCTTCGGCCGAACGATCTTCCCCACAGGCACAGGTCGGGCCCGGGGACATAGTCCCCTCCCGCACCCCACAGGTGAATGAACGGTCACCCAAACCGGAATGTTCCCACCTATAAGAGGTATACCGCCGCCCCAGGTCAGAAGACGACGGGAACACGCGGACCGAGAGTAACCGCCGCACGCCGACGCCCCGCGCGAACGGCAGCGAGCTCCGCACGCACATCCGTCGCCGCCCGCTCGCCGGCGGCGGCGGCGAGGGCCCTGGCGGCCGCCGTGTGCGGCTCGGCCCGCGCGGTCGCGTCGTCGCCGGGGAGCACCGTGATCTCGGCGGCGTCCGCGACCGCGCCGACCAGCCGCGCCACCTCGGCCGTGGACGGAGCGCGTACGCCGGCCAAGGCCCGGCCCATCGCGCCGTGCCGCAGCCGGTCGGCAACGTCGATGGAGTCGGCCCCGACACATCGCGCCCAGCAGCGACATCATCTTGGCGGGCGCGCAGCCCCACCGGTGTTGTCGGCCGCCTCGATACGAACCGTGGCGGCCAGATCAGGCAGCCCGACCCGCTCGGCGAGCACGACCAGCGGCAGCAGCCCGGCATCCGCGATCAGATTCGGCTCGCCGAAGAGCGCGGAGACACGTATCTCGGAAGAGCCTTGTCGATCGCGCGCACCGGAAGCCTCACAACTCCCAATCATCGCAGGTCACAAGGCTCTTCCTCGTTTCCAGAAAAACTGTCCACAGGCATCAACCGCTGGATCCGGGCTGAGCCGAACCTCCCTGAATCCTCAACTCCGCTTAACGGAGGCAAAGTTATCTTGATCAAGATCTGATCACGATGCGGGAATCGTCGTTGCTGACGGCTCGCCGCGAGGCCGATGCTTAAAGCACCCCTCCACCCCCGAAAGGGGTCACCTGCGGTGCCCCGACCCGGCCCGCCTTAAGACTGACGGACACACCGGTGGAGAAATGGTACGGGAAGCGGAGAAATTGTGAAGTTCGGAATGCGTGCGGCAGTACTGACCGCCGGAACGGCTCTGACCCTGTGGGGGTTCGGCACCACCGCCCAGGCCGCCATCCCCACGTCCACCACCATCGCCACCAACGGCGTTGAGGCACGGGGCACCATCCAGTGCCGCCCGGACAGTCACAAGTACACGGTGAAGAGGATCGCGCCGGTCCGTAAGGGCCCGTCCCTCAACGCCGCGCAGATCGACGTCCGCTACCCCGACAATGAGGTACACAGCTATAACGAGTGCGTCAATGGCGGCAAGATCTTCATCTGCATCGCAAGCTGCCACGTTTCGGACGATGGCATTCGTGGGCATTGGATGTTCCGCGGCGACGTTCGCTGATTCATCTTTCACATATTGCATGCGCTAAATTTGATGCGCTTGGAAACGCCACGCCGGGCCTACCCGGCGTGGCGTTTCCGTGTCTCAGCTCGGGCCGACAGGTTCGTACACACGTTGCCGCTGAGGGCGAAGGCAACGGAACTGGGCTCCCGGCCAAGGGAATCGCAGCATTGACGCTTGTCGTCCTCATCGTGCTCTTCAACACCGCGAGCATTGCCAACAGGACGGACCGGACCCGGCCGGAGAATCCAGGCGATCAAGCGATACCGCGCGACCACGGGTACGGGCCTCAAGGAGGCCAAGGACGTGGTGGAGCGCACGCCGCGACCCTGGACCTGGTCGCCGGCCTCATCCGGGGCCATCTGAACAGGATCGGTTCGCGGTGGCGCAAGCTCGCGCCGCACCGCATCGCCCTCGTTGTCCTCGCGGTCCTGCGGCTGGCCCGCTTGGGCGGCGACGTGTACGAGGGCTGGACCACGACGGCATCGCTCCAGGGAGCAAGGCGCGGCTCCCACAACGGACGGGCAGTCTCCTCCAGATCGATCTGGTCGAGCAGGTCGTAGGGCGGGAATGCCGTGGTCGCTCAGCAGGTCGATGGAGCGGCCGGCGGTCCCGCTGCGGCCTTGCTCGACGTCGTTCGAGTGTTTCTCGGCGCAGGTGACGGCGGCCTCGGCAGCAGCGCGCGCCTGCTCCGCGTTGAGGTGGTCGCGCATGCCCAGTTCCAAGCGGTTGGCGGTGGTAGCCGTGTCACTTCCGTCCCAATCATGAATATGGGGCAGAAGGGCGGAGCGTTCCTCGATCAGCACCGCGTGCCGGGTCGTCAACTCGGTGAAGTTCTGTGCGAGTTCGCTGCTGAGCTCCTGAGCGCGCGACCAGTTCTGTTCGGCCTGGCGCTCCACGTCGGCGAGGTCGGTAGCCGATCTGAGCGTGCTCACGCGGTCGTCGGCTTCCTGTGCAGAGGCCTCAGCGGCCGCGACGACCTCCTGTGTCCCCCACCCGTTACTTGTCCCTTCGTCGCGGCCCCCGTCCCCGGCGTATCGCCCGGGACCGTGCATACCAGCCTGTCCGACAGCCGGGCATGGCCCCCGGCGGGGTGCGCCGGGGGCCACGGATGGCGGTCGAGGTGCTCGGCTGTGTGTCAGCTGACCTGCAGGGTCAGGTTCTTCGGCCAGTGGGCCTGGTTCAGGCGGGAGAACAGGTCTTTGATGTCGGCGGGCTTCAGCTTGATGCAGCCCAGGGACTTGTAGTCGCTGTCGCCGTCCCACCGAGTGGGCTCGGTGGAGCCCTGGCCGCCGTTCTTGGTCATCTCGCTGTGGATGAACAGACCGTCGCGGTTGACGGCCTTCTTATCGGACTCGGGGCGGCACGCCTTGTCGGAGAGCTGGATCGCAAAGCCCTTGATGTCGCTGTTGCGGTTGGTCTGGTGCCCCTTGACCTGGTAGGTGCCGCTGGGAAGCCATCCCTTCTCGCTGCGGCACTCGTCAGTGACTCCCAGGCCGGATCCGGCGCGGTAGCTCTTGACCGGGATGCCGTTGTGGACGAGGGAGAGGGTCGAGCGGTCGGGGTGGTTCCGGTTCTTGGTGAACTTCAGGTAGTACCCGCGAGGGCCGTGCTTGGCCTTGGTAGAGGGGTGCGAGCCGGGGCGAGCAGAACCCCCCTTGCCAGTGTCATGCGCGGCGGCAAAACCGGGGGTCGGCGCCAGGCCGACGACCGTCAGGGTCACGAGGGAGGCCGCTGCGGCGGCAACAGCGCGGAAGCGAAAACGAGGTGCGGCGTTCATCATCTTTCATCCTTTGCATGTCGTGCCTCCGCAGCCCCCGGAACGTGCCAGGGCATGGCACGGCCACGGAGTTCAGAGGCGGGATCGGCCGGGACCTTCGCACCGGCTGACAGCAACTTTGCCCCGCATTCCTCGTTGGTTCTACGCTGCCCGCGTCACCGGCCATACGCGCATATACACGGCGCCTCGTATGGTCTCTGACCTGGTGTTTTGAGACGTAGGAGACAGGAGTGCGTCGTGGACGCTCAGCAGAATGCCGATCCGTTAGGCGATCAGCAGCCCGTCGGTCCGGCACGCGTCCAGCTGGCCCAGCTCCTGAGAAGCCGGCGTGAGGTGAGCAACCGGAGCCAGTCCTGGGTCGCCAAGCAGCTGCATACCAACCAGCCGACGGTCTCGCGCTGGGAGTCGGGGAGCACCCTGCCCGCTCCCGAGACGATCCGTGCGTTCTGGCAGATCTGCGCACAGCCCGCGAAGTCCGCAGTGAGCGCCCTGGAACTCGACCAGGCTCTGGCCCTCCACCGGCGCGCGCTGGAGGAGAGGGCACACGTTCCGAAGCAGACGCCGCCTGCGACGGGAGAGACACCGCTACCGGACCAGCCGTCGCCACACCCACAAAACGGGAAGGGCCGGCTGGTGGCACTCACAGCTGTGGGAGCGGTTGCTCTCCTGGCGGCCGCGGCCTGGGCCGGCGTCCAGTACGGCGGCTCGGCACCCAAGGATGCGTCATCCCCCGCGGCGCCCTCGCCGGCCGCGGCCCGGCCGGCGCCCACCGCAGCCTGCGACGGCGACTCGTGCGCGTCGCTGGAGCCGGCCACCACGACATGCGCGAAGGACGCCACCACAACCCAGACCGGCTACGACTACGGCGTCCGCGTCGAACTGCGCTACAGCGCCTCGTGTCACGCGGCTTGGGCCAAGATGAGCGGCACCTCGGCAGGAGACAGGGTCATGGTCACCCCGAAACAGGGGAACGCCCAGGAGTACCGCCAGCAATACGGACACGACGCCCACACCCGGATGGTCGCGGCGCTGAGCCCCGACAACGCCCGCGCCTGTGCGATCGTCGACGGCCGCGGCACCGTATGCGCCACCAGTGCCGCCCAACGGTGACGGACGGCACGCTACCCGGCGACTCCGCCGCGGCAGGCCCGAGATATCGGGGTTCTTGAAACACAGCCGATGAGCTGCCTCCGAAGTCCGGCTGCTTCGCGGATCCGGGTGCCGATGCACCTCGGCGCCCACAGGGGCATGCCACCACTGACCGGAGGTCGTCTCCCCCGGGTCCTCGTGGCTTCGTAGGTCAGTCGCGGGAACGTCTGTTGCTCGGCGGCGAGAACGCTTCTCGCGAGGAGGCAGCCGCCGGCGACGCCATCCTGCTCGACAGCTTCGGAGTGGCGGAGAAGGAACTGCTCTCCTTGGACGGCCACGCCGTGGAAGAAATCGCGGATCTCCGAGCTGTTCCTCTCCAGCGGCCCGTGCCGGCTGCGCCGCACCCCGGGCGAGGCGGAGGCGCAGGTGTACGCGGACGTCCGCCGGAGCCCGGACGAGGGCGGCTACCTCGACCCCGAGGAGCAGGCGGAGGACGCAGGCGCGTTTCTTCGGTGAACCCGCTCCCCCAGCGGAGTGAGCCATCCCCAACCCGGCTCGGCCCGGCGACCGCTGCCCCGGTATCACCAGGCTCATGATCAAGAACATGCGCCGGGGCCTCATGGCCACCGCCCTCACCTTCGCCTCCCCCGCCCAGGCCGACGAGGTCACCCTCATCGACGGGATCACCGCACTGCCGGTCGCGGAGGAGATCCGCGACGGCTACAAGCGGGAGCTGTACCCGCACTGGAAGGACGACGACAAGAACGGCCGCACCGCCCGCAACGACGTCCTGATCGCCGAGGCCATCGAGGCCCCGACCATCGGCGCCGGCTGCTCCCTGACCGGAGGGGTGTGGCACTCCTGACCACGACGACGTCCTCGTCCAGGGCCCGTCCGGCGTCGACATCGACCGCATGGTCCCCCTCGCGGAAGTCCACGACTCGGGTGGCTACGGCTGGACCACCGAACGCCGACGCCGCTACGCCAACGACCTCGGCTGCGACGTCACCCTCGTCGGCGTCACCGCCCGCTCCAACCGCCGGAAGTCCGACCAGGACCCCGCCGTCTGATCCCTGCGGCCCCTACATACGGGGCGGGTGAAGCCAGGGGCGAGACCCCAGCACCCGCCTCCGGCCCGGCATCACCGGTCTGCCGTGCCCAGCCCCGGCCTGGCGGGGCCGGCGGCCGGTCAGGGTTGGCTGTCGTTCCGGCGCATTCGAAGGGGGAGTCCTTCGAAGGGGTCGAAGCCGAGCATCATGATCTTGCGTTGGCGGGTCGATTCCTTGGTCCGCCACTCCTGACCTGCGGGGTAGACGAGGGCGAGGGCGGCTGCGGGCGGGTTGCCCATGTAGTCCGCGTTGGGGCAGTCGGTGACGTGCGGGCATTCCTCCAGGGTCCGGTTGCAGAACCGGCAGAGCAGGCCGCGGACGTAGCCGGTTTCGTGGTCGTGGTCGACCATCGCTCCCGGGTACAGGCCGCAGACCTGGCAGTCGGGGCCCAGGGCGGCAACGAGCGCCTCGCGCAGAAGTCTGATGGAGCGGGTGCGTGCCGGCGATGGAGGCCAGCTGGCGGCCGCCGTATAGTCCCCGCCCTCGCAGCGCTGGCGGGGCTCGACTTCTGCCGGCGCCTGTTCCGGGCCGAGGGTGCGGACGTTCCACACGTGGTGAAGGGAGTGCCAGGCGCCCTCTTCCAGCACGGTGCCACGGTCGCTGAAGTCCTCCGGCCCGGTTCCCCGGTCGATCCAGGAGCAGTACCCGTGGTGTTCCCAGCCGTCCGTGGTCGGGGCGGCGGCGCACAGCATATGGCCGCCCCGGACCAGGTGATAGCGGCCGTCGTTGCCAAGGAGGACGGCGGTGGGGCCGGATGGTACGGCCGGGCCGGTGGGCATGCTGCAGGGCCGACCCTCGGCTTCGCGCACGAGCCTTTCCACACGGTCGACGCCTTGGTGGGCCCAACGCCACAGCAGCTTGGCGCGCCGGTACGGGGGCAAATCGTCCAAGGTCGCCATGAAGGCAATGGTGACGCAGGGCACTGACATCGACCGGGGTCAGCCCCGATCCACAGGTGCACCCGGCGCCAGACGCGAACACAGACCCCACCGGACGTTCCGGTGGGGCCCTGAGTTCGCGTGAGCCGGTGTCAGCGCTGCGGTGGAACGGGTGGTCGTCGTCCCGTCTGCGCCTGGGCGCGGGCCATCAAGGCGTCGGCGATGCCGGCGTATTCGCCGCGGGCGGCGGACTGCAGCATCTCGCAGAACGCGGCCAGTTCCCCGATCCGCCCCGCCGGGCTGCCCAAGACATGGCTGAACCCGGCGCGCACGCGGGCCGCGGCATCAGGGACGCGCAGGCTGTAGGCGTGGAGCAGGCCTGCGTCGAAGCCCACCGGCACGCTGCCCCGGCGTTCCCGGTCCATGACGGTGAGCGGGGTGCCGGTGAGGTTGGCCCGGTGCAGGCCCGCGTGCCCGGTCGCCCGCTCGATCCGGTCCGGGGCGTCGATGCCGAGGGAGAGCGGGAAGGAGCGGCGCATCCACAGCGTCCGAACCGCCTCCCGGTCCGCCGGCACTGCGGCCAGGACGCCCAGCGCGCCGCGCAGCTCGGGGTGAGATCGACATCCGCCTCGTACAGCGGCCGGTCGCCGATCGCATCCCAGTCCAGCGGGTACTCGGCGGCTCCCCGTCATCCGCATGCGCACCTCGCCCGGAGCGCCTCGGCGCGTGGTCGGCAGTGCGGGCCGTCGTAGGCCGACCAGTGCTGCGTGGAGGGGTCTTTGAGTGAATCCCGCGGCCAAGGCCACTCCGTCAAGCATTAGCCAGTGCCAGTGAGTTCGCGCCCGGTGAGCTTCCCGTCGGGGGTGAGAGTGAAGGCAGTGGGGTCCATGCTCGTGGTGCCGTGGGCGGCCTCGCCGTACGCCTTGAGCGTGATCGACTCGGCCTTGCCCATGTGGATCTCCGCCTCGGCGGCGTGCGCCCAAGCGTTGACTCGGATGTGCGCCGACCAGTGCAGTACCTCTTGGGACCGCCAGCCGCCCCATGTCGCTTCGGGGAGAAGGCCCGCCGCCGGGCCCTGCCGGACGGCGAAGACGCCGGCGGCCAGCAGTACGGTGGCCAGGATGAGGTAGATCGCCGTCACGCGGGACGGGCGGCGTAGCGCGGGCACGGGGGGCTCCTGTCGTTCGGTCGACGGCGGCGTTCTCGTCGCACCATCCGGGGGTGGAGACGGTCGTGAGCGCGCGCCCGTTCCCGAACGGCGGCGTGGCCTCGGTCGTGGACTGGGTCGTGGACTGGGTCGGCCGTGACATCTCGATATCCGACGACATCCCGGTGGCCGGCTTCCAACTACTGCGTCACGGCTCATCTGCCCTGCGCGAACGCCGCGCTCAGAATGGCCACCGAAAGCGCACAGTGGCCAAAGTGGGACGCCCAGGGCGCCGACTGTCGGTGCCGTTCGCTCCCCCGCCTCGACTCCGCGTCACCTGCCGCGCCCCGCCCCCTTGGCGGGCGCGGGCTGCGGCCGGTGGGCGGAGGCCCCGGCCGGGGCCCCATCGGCCTGGGTTCTGTCCCTGTGGGTGTTGCTCGCGGTCCAGCCCGCGAGCATGCGCAGGGCGTTCTCCGAGGGTGAGCCGGGTTCGACGGTGTAGAGGCCGAGGGTCTGGTCGGGGTCGCCGATGGGGGTGAGGGCTTCGAAGGCGAGGGTGAGGTCTCCGGCGAGTGGGTGGCGGTAGCGCTTGGAGCCGTATTTGGGCTGGTACACGTCGTGCTCCGACCACCATCGTCGGAAGTCCGGGTCGCTCGCGGACAGTTCGCCGGCCAGCTGTGCCAGCCGGGGATCATGCGGATGGTGGCTGGCGTACAGGTGGAGCATGCCGACGTTTTCGCGGGCGGTCTCGGGCCAGTCGGCGTAGAGGTCGCGGGCCTGTGGGGCGAGGAACATGTAGCGGGCCATGTTCCGCTCGCCGGCCGGCAGGCCCTCGAAGTCGCGGTAGAGGGCGCGGGCCAGGTGGTTGACGGCCAGGATGTCCAGGCGGTGCCCGAGCAGCAGGGCCGGGACGTCGGTGATGTTCTCCAGTACGCGTAGCAGCCCGGGGCGGGCACGCTGGGCCGTGGTCGTATCCGGGTGCTGCCCGGCGGGGTTGGCCAGGGCGAACAAATGGCTACGTTCGGTGTCGTTGAGTTGCAGTGCGTGAGCGACGGCGTTCAGGACGGCCGCGGAGACGGACGTGGTGCGCCCGCGTTCGAGCCGCACGTAGTAGTCCACGCTGACCCCGGCCAGCCGGGCGACCTCCTCACGCCGCAGGCCGGGCACCCGGCGTGCCCCGGGGTACGGGGCAAGGCCGGCCTGTTCCGGGGTGACGCGGGCCCGGCGCGTGCGCAGGAAGTCCCGGATGTCGGTCTCCGGCACGGGCTGGCTCATGTTTTCAGGCTAGGCCGTCTCTTTCGGATCTTGTCGGATGAGCCCGGGTCGTCCGGTGCGGTGCATCTCCCCCAGCTACCGCTGGGAGGTGCCCCCGGGCGGAGGGGCGCTCGTGTACTGGACGTACTCGAGTGCCCCGACACGCGGCGAGGTGCCGGGCGGGCCGGGCCCGGCAAGATCCGGAAGAGACGGCCTAGCGCTGCCGGCCGGCCCCGCCCCGTGACCGAAGGGGGGGTCTGCTGGACCCCCGGCAGGGCGAGCCCCGGGACGAGGAGGGTTCTGCCTGGGATTCCGGCCGGCTGGTGCTCTGGATGTGTCGCCCGGCCACCAGGGCCGGCACACCATCCCAGGAAGAAGCACAGCCATGAACCACACCACCCCGTCCGCCACCCGCAAGATCGTCCTGGTGACCGGCGCGTCCGGCGGCATCGGCGAGGCGACCGCCCGCCACCTCGCCTCCGAAGGCCATCACGTCGTCCTCGGCGCCCGGCGCACCGACCGCCTGGACGCCCTGGTCACCGAGCTCACCGACGTCGGCCACCGCGCCGAGTCCGCGCAGCTGGACGTGACCGACCGCGCCAGCGTGGAGGCCTTCGTCTCCGGCGCCCTGGAGCGCCACGGGCGCGTCGATGTGCTGGTCAACAACGCCGGCATCATGCCGCTGGGCTTCATGGAGGAGCTGCGCGTCGAGGAATGGGACCGGATGATCGACGTGAACCTGCGCGGTGTGCTGTACGGCATCGCGGCGGTCCTGCCCGCCATGGGCGAGCGCCGCTCGGGGCACATCATCAACGTCGCCTCGACCGCCGGGCACCGCGTGGACCCGACCGGGGTCGTGTACTGCGCGACGAAGCACGCCGTGCGGGCGGTGTCCGACGGCTTGCGCCAGGAGACCACCGACGTCCGCGTCACCGTCGTCAGCCCGGGCCTGACCAAGACCGAGCTCACCCACTCCGGTGGCAATGACGAGCAGCAGGGCGCGGTGCGCTCCGCGCTCGAAGCGGTCGGGATCGACGCCTCGGCCATCGCCCGGGCCATCGGCTACGCCATCGCCCAGCCGGACGACGTCAACGTCAGCGAGGTCATCGTCCAGGGCACAGGACAGGTCTGACGCCGCGCCGGGGCGGACCGGCCGCTCGCGCGGTCGCCGGCCTTGGCCCAGGCGCCGCCGCTGAACCAAACCGGGTCACCACAGGTCGCCGGCTGAGCGGACTCGCTCCCGTGGCCATCGGCGGCACCTCGCCTCTCCTCCGGTGCGAGGTGCCGCCGGTGCCCCGGCCGCCGGACCCGTGTCTGCGGGTGACCGGCGTGCTGCGGCGCTCCCGGCGGACCGCCGCGTACAAGACGACATTCCACAGCGACAAGAAGGATCAGAGAGATGACTCAGCAGTTTGCAGGCGCCTCGGCGCTCGTCACCGGCGGCGGCAGCGGGATCGGGCGGGCCTCCGCCCTGGCCCTGGCCGCAGAAGGGGCGCTGGTGACGGTCGCCGGCCGCACCGCGGAAACACTGAAGGAAACCGTGCGCCTGATCGAGGCGTCCGGTGGCTCGGCCCGCTACGTGGTGGCCGACATCACCGACGAAGCCCAGGTGGAGAAGGCCGTCCAGGCCGCCGTCACGGACACCGGCCGCCTGGACATCGCGCTGAACAACGCCGGATACGACGGCGAGTACCAGCTCACCCGCGACTACTCCGCCGACATGCTCGACCGGATGATCGCCCTCAACCTGCGCGGTGTGTTCCTGTCGATGAAACACGAACTCCGGCACATGACAGCCCAGGGCTCCGGGGCCATCGTGAACATGTCCTCCGGCGCCGGCCTGATCGGAGTCCCCGGCTTCTCCGGCTACGCGGCCACCAAAGCCGCCGAGATCGGCATGACCAGAAGCACGGCGGTCGAGGTGGCACCCCACGGCATACGCGTCAACGCCGTGTGCCCCGGCCTGGTCGACACACCCATGATCGCCGCCCTGGACACGGACCAGCGCACATCACTCGACGCCGCCCACCCCCTGGGACGGATCGCCCGCGCCGAGGAAATCGCCGACGCCGTGGTCTGGCTCGCCTCCGACAAGGCCAGCTTCGTCACCGGCATCGCACTTCCCGTCGACGGCGGCTACACCGTGCCCTAAAGGCAAACCGGTACGAGCCGCTCCCCGCGCAAGCGAGGCGAGGCGCCGTTGATCCCCGACAGGGCGGGGATCAACGGCGCCACCCGCTACCTCCGACATGGTCCGCCCGCCGATCCCGTTGAGGTTCCCAGCCCCTGTGCCGCGCCGACAGCACGCCGCCAACGACCGCGACCGCGACCGACGGAGACGGAAACCGATGCGCCGTGAACGACCAGCACTTTCAAGTGATCGTTTCCGACAAGCAACTCAGACCGCCCTGCCCAGCACGGCTGGCATGTGTTCACCGGCTGCGCAGCCTCGATGCGCGAGGCCATGCGAAGCGCACGCACAGCCCACGGCACCGCCCTCACGGCCGAGCCAACATCCCCTGCGAACACACCGGCGGCCGGACCGCACGAGCACTGCGCCCCGGAATGAACTCGAGGAGCACGGCCCCCAACACAGCACACCGGCCGCCGCAAGGCAGGAACCAGGGCGTTCGTGGAACGCGGGGACGGCGGCCCCTCTGCGGCGAGCCGGGCGACGGCGGCCGGGCCGTCCGATGCGGGAGGCGGCTGTGGGGGCTACTTGGATTCGACTTGTCCTATCGGGTCGAGTCCGGCCGTCAGCGCCTCGCAGGCGTTCTGCCAGGTGGAGGCGCCGGGGTGGAGTTGGGTGTGGAGGTAGGCCGCGGTGAGCCGGGCCAGGGCGGCGACTCGCTCGGGGTTCTCGTCGGTGGTCTCGGCGGCGTCGTATCCGGCGATGCCGCCGAGCCCGTGCTCCGCGTCGAACAGGGTGAGCAGGGTCTTGGGGCCGGGGGCGAGGGTGTAGGGGTCGGCGTGCCAGTCCGGCCCCATGTCCGTGAAGTGCCGGGGGTCGTCCTTGTCGCCGGCGACGACCAGCGCGGGTGCGGTCATGGTGGAGAAGTCGACGGCCCCGATGATCGGCCACTGCTCGGCCACGGGCCCGTTGAGGACGTCGCCGCCCCTGCCGGGCGCGGCGAGCAGTACGCCCGCCTTGATCCGGGGCTCGGCGAGGTGCACCACGTTCCCGGTGTCGGGGTCGGTGAGCCCGGCACCCAGCAGGAGGGCGGCGGTGAAGCCTCCGAGCGAGTGTCCCGCGAGGCCGATCCTGGTGTGGTCGATCCGTCCGGCGAGCTGCGGTACGGCGTTCTCGATCACGTCGAGCCGGTCGAGGATGTGGGTCATGTCCTCGGCGCGGGAGCGCCAGAAGTCGGGTGCGCCGGGGGCGTCGGCGACCAGGTGGGTCAGTGTGCTGGAGGTGAGGTGGGTGGGCTGGACGACGACGAATCCGTGTGCCGCCCAGAAGTTGGCGAGCGGCGCGTAGCCGTTGAGTGAGGAGAGGTTGTTCGAGGGGCCGTGGCCGTGGGAGAGGAGGATGACGGGGAGGCCGGTTCCGGTCGCGGGTGCGGAGACGCGTACCTGGAGGTCCACGGGACGTCCGGGCACGGACAGGACTACGGGGCTGAAGGACAGGACCGGGACGGCCGTGCCCAAGGCGTCGGCGGTGGTGGCTGTGCTCACGGTGTGGATTCCCTTTCGGTGGCGCCTGCCGCCCGCCGGTCTCTTGCGGCTGGCGGGTGGACAAGGCGGTCAGGGGCGTCCCGTTTCGGCTAAGCTGAAACGGAACGCTGCTCCATTTAGTATCCGGAGCATCGCTCCGTTTTGTCAATCGGTGTCGAAGGAGAACGTGATGGCCGCCGAGGGTCCTGCAGGGGATACGCCGTCCCGAAGCAAGCGGGCCGACGCTCAGCGCAACCGGGAGACGGTGCTCACGGCCGCGGCCGAGGTGTTCGTGACCTCCGGCGTCGACGCGCCGATCCGCCAGATCTCAGCCCGGGCGGGCGTCGGGATGGCCACGATCTACCGCCACTTCCCCACACGGGCGGACCTCGTCACCGCCGTGTACCGGCACCAGATCGAGGCATGCGCCGAAGCCGGCCCGAACCTGCTGGCCACCACCGCCTCCCCGCTCGACGCACTGCGCCAATGGATCGGCCTCTTCGTCGACTTCCTCGTCACCAAACACGGCCTCGCCGACGCCCTGCAGTCGGACAGCGACCGCTTCGCCGCGCTGCACGCCTACTTCCTCGACCGCCTGCTGCCCGTCTGCGCACAACTGCTCGACGCCGCGGTCGAGGCCGGCGAAATCAGGCCCGGCACACAGCCGTACGAGCTGATGCGCGGCATCGGCAACCTCTGCATCGGACGCGACAACGACCCCCGCTACGACCCCCGACGCCTGATCGCCCTCCTCCTCCAGGGACTCCAGCGACCGCAGACGCCCTGACGCCGACGCACCCGGCGACCGGCCCCACCTCCGCCGGCAGCACCCGGTCCTCGGCCGAAACGAGCGGGGAGATCCACCCGAGCCGCACGGCGGCGTCGAAGTCGGTACGGCGGACGCCGAGCCGGCGGGCGGCCTGGTCCGGGCCGAGGGGAACGTATCGGCCGAGGAGGGCGGGCCGGTCCCTGCGGCGGTCGGGCGTGTCGAGCTGCCAAGGTGGTGATCGACGATGGCCAGACCCGTCTGGCCCGGGGTCCTCTCCTTCGGGCTCGTCTCTTCTCCGAACCGTCGATCTCCAGGGTCACGACGTTGTCGCCGCTGGTCGAGAGGGTGCCGCCGATCTCGACCCGGTCGACCTGGCCGCCGGACTTGATGCTGAGGGCGATCGCCTTGAGCACCACCCGCACACCCTTCACCAGGCTCAGGCCCCCGCCGCCGGGGTGACGTCCCCTGCCACGCGGAGCGTGCCGAGGGGCGTTGCTGACCTGGATGCCGACCGAGCCGTCGCCGGTGGTCTCGATCCCGGCGAACCGCGCCTCGCGGAGCGGCCCGTCGTAGAGGTCGAATCCCCGGGCGCCCTTGCCGTGCGTCCGGATCGGGGCCTCTACGTCCGGCAGGTCGATGTCACCGAAGTTCACGAAGCCGATACCGCTCGGCCCCTGCGAAACCAACGGCACCGGTGCGGTGGCGGTCCACGTGGTCACGGTGCCCCAGTCGTCCAGCACCATGTCGTTCCGCCCGTACGCGGTGACCGGCCCGGCGCTGGTGACCTGTTCAGCCCGGGCGCCGGAGATGACGAAGACGCCGGTCACTCCCCCGCCTGGGGGTTGTTCGTGGGTGATTCACCCGATTGATCGGGCGGCGTGCCCTGCTGGCTGCGGCTCGGCGGGGAGACGGCGGGGTCGTCGCCCCGGCCGAGGGTGGCCTGGGTGACCCCGAGGACGACCTTCAGAGCCACTCCGACGAGCAGCAGATCCGCGAGTACCTGCACCAGAACGGTGACCCTGGCTCCCTGGGTGAGCGGAGCGATGTCGCCGAACCCCACGGTGGCGAAGGTCGTGACCGTGAAGTACAGCGAGTCGGTCCGGTTCAGTGCCTGGGTGAAGATGCCGGCCGCGCTCCTCGCCATGAGGAAGTAGGTCGTGGCGAACAGCAGGATGAAGAGGGAGAAGACCGCGGTGACCGCCTCGATGGCGCGCAAGCGGGGGTAGGGCGATTTGGTGATGCTGATGGTCTGCCAGACAAGCAGCCCGCTCACCAGGACCAGGCCAAAGACCAGTGCCGCCACAGTGTCGGCGCTCATCGGCCGGTCCATCGGGAGGAGGTAGTACGCCACCACCAGGCCCACGCTGGTCACCACGAGCCGGGCGATCGCAAGCAGCACCAGGATGCGTCGCCGCCGCCGGGAAAGGGCTTCGAAGTCCTGGCCGTCCACCCCGTCATCCCCGCTGGTCACTCTCATGCGGCCACTGTGCGAGACCACACGGGACCCCGCCTCCCGGCGGAGCCGATCGGACCTGCTCGTCCCCGTCGGACGGACCGGCGCGCCGCAGGCAGACGGCCGATCGCATGAACCACCCGGTAAGGAGTTCGGGCCGCCTGAATGACCGTCACACCACCGCCGGTCAGCGGCGGCGAGCCCGCCCTGCCCGGGCAAAGCCACGTGCTATGACCTCAGGGAGACGCAGGTGAACCACCGGGTTCCCGACGGACGTCGATGCCGAGGAGTTGATTCGCATGTCGGCCGATGGTCCCGTCGGAGCACCGGGGGCGCCGCCGCCCGATCCCTTCGCCCAGGTCAGGAACCGCAGCTACATCAGGCTCCTGGTCATGGCCGCGGTGCTCGGGGTGCCG
The DNA here is from genome assembly GCF_017639205.1 of Streptomyces nojiriensis. NCBI lineage: Bacteria > Bacillati > Actinomycetota > Actinomycetes > Kitasatosporales > Streptomycetaceae > Streptomyces > Streptomyces nojiriensis. Next base: position 84,248 of record NZ_CP071139.1, read on the forward strand.
ATCTCCGCAGGCGCGTACGGCTTCCTCGCGCTGGTCGATGCGCTTCAGCCCTGGACCTACACCGACCTGCCCAAGGCGCTGGGTTTCCAGGGGACCCCACCTTGGTGGCCCCTGCCCCTGCTTGCCGTGGCAGGACTGCTGGTGGGAGCGACGATCCGCTGCCTTCCCGGGATCGGCGGCCACAAGCCGGCCGAAGGGTTGTCGACGGCGGGCGCGCCGAAGCCGCGCGAGCTGCCCGGCATCCTCCTCGCAGCCGTGGCCACGCTGGGCCTCGGCGCGGTCCTCGGACCGGAGGCTCCGCTCATCATGCTCGGCAGTGGCGTGGCCCTCTGGCTGGTACGCCTGCTCAAGCCGGACATGCCCGAGCAGGCCGGGGCCGTGGTCGGCGCGACGGGGAGCTTCGCAGCGGTCAGCACCCTGCTCGGATCCCCCATCACCGGGGCCTTCCTCCTCATGGAGGCGTCGGGGCTCGGCGGGCCGATGCTCGGGATCGTGCTGGTGCCTGGCCTTCTCGCGGCCGGCATCGGCACGCTCGTCTTCATCGGCCTGGACAACTGGACCGGCCTCGGCACGTACTCCCTGGCCATTGCGGAGGTACCACACGCGAACTCGCCCACCGTCGCCGAATTCGCCTGGGCACTCGCCATCGGACTGGCGGCTGCCTTCGCCGGCACGGGGATCCGGCGGCTCTCCCTCTGGCTGCAGCCGCGCGTCGAACGGCACCTGCTTCCCGCCACCGCACTGATGGGCCTCGTGATCGGCGGGCTCGCCATCGCCTACGCCCAAGGCACCGGAAAAGCCGCGACCGAGGTGATGTACTCGGGGCAGGCCGCGATGGGCCCGCTGCTCGCGAACAGCGCCGATTACACCGTCGGCACGTTGACGCTCCTCCTCGCCTGCAAGGGGCTCGCGTACTGCGTCTCGCTGAGCGCCTTCCGGGGCGGACCGATCTTCGTGGCGATGTTCCTCGGGGCGGCGGGCGGCATCGCCCTGTCGCACCTTCCAGGGCTGCAGCTCACCCCGGCGTTCGCCATGGGCGTCGGAGCCATGTCGGTCGCCATGCTCAAGCTCCCCTTGACGTCGGTGCTGCTGGCCACCCTGCTGCTGGGGGCGCAGGGCCTTACCGTCATGCCGCTGGTCATCGTCGCAGTGGTGGTCGCCTACGTCGTGACGCTCAGGCTCAGCCCGGCCCCGACCGGCAGATCCGAGGCCGGGGCGCAGAAGGGCTCTGCCCCGGCATGACGCACCACAGGCGTGGCCGGCCCGGGCATCGCGGTAGAGGACACACAGGGTGTCCTGAGCTTGTGCCAGCAGTTCGCGGGTCGACGGCACGCACCTCCGAACCACTCCCGACATCGAAGTACACGGGACCCGGATCACCACCGCGGCCCCAACAACCGGTGCAGTTGGACCGAGTCGGCCGCGCAACGCGCACACGGCGTCAACATCCCACATCCACCCATGCGGGTGAACTTCACGGGGCCGGGCTGCGCCTGCAAAGGCGCGGGCCGCCGGCGGTAGCGATCCGCGCCAGTCCGTCTGCGCCACCACCGTCTTCCGAGAACTCGGCGACCGCCACCTCGAAGGCCGGGCGCTGAGTGCTTGGGCAATTACGCACAACGAGCGCTGGCTGAAGCGAGCTGAGCAGCCTTCGCCCTCTTTGGATGGCCCGCGGCCGCGGCGGCGCTGCGCAGGCCGGGGGCGGCACCCCTTCCGGAGTTCGGACAGGGACCGCCCGCTGCGCGCAGCAGTGCGGGCCGTCGCCCGGTCGGGGCGACGGCCCGTGTGCGCGTGCCGGTCAGTGGCTGGTTGCCGCGTGGTCCGGCTGCGGGTGGGTCACATCACGCAGGGTGCGCGGCCTACGCGTGACGGGGTTAGCGGCGGCGTCCCCAGGACTCGGTGTCGACCGTGCGCCCGCGGTCGTCGCGCAGCGTCGCGGTGTCGGAGCCGTTGTCCCAGACGTAGTCGCGGCGGTCCTGGTAGAGGTCGGTGCGGGTGTCGCGGCCGTTGCCGGTGTGGATGCGGATGGTGGCGTGGCGTGCGATGCGGACGTTGTCGAAGCGGTAGCGGTTGCCGTCGCGGTCGCGCAGCGTCCAGCCCCGGAGGTTGATCGCGTCGCGGGTGGTGTTGGTGATCTCCACCCACTCGGCGTTCAGGGAGCGGTTCGAGCGGTCCTCGCGTCCGGGGCTGTCGGCCTGGACCCGGCTGATCTCCACCCGCGGACGCTGCTGGTGGTGACGGTCACCGTCCGCGGCGGACGCCGGCAGCGCGGCGGCCGAGACGACGGCACCGGCGGCCAGGACCGTGGCGGCGATACGGCGTACGGAGGAAGAAGCAGAAGACATGGGTGACGCTCCCTCAAGAACAGCGCCCCACCAGCCGAAACAGGTCGGTAGAGGCAGTTCGGAGTCGGCCCGGATGAGCCGAGGGCCACACTCTCGACCCGACACGGGCCCCGCCGCAGCCCCCGCCGACGCCGGTTACCGGACACGGACATATCCGTCACACTCGCCTGCGCACAGCACGCATTCCCCACGAACGTGCCCCTGACATTCACTGACCGCTACACCCACCCGCCCCGGAAGCCGCGCCCACGGCGTGGCGTGCTCCGGCGCACCACCAGGCGCACTCTTCCCCCGCCTCACCCGCCCGGGCTAGTTGATGAAGTAACAGCCGTTCTGCGGAATTCTTCGCACTTAGGCCCGTGATTCGCGCATATGTCCAGTCTGGCGGCAGGTCGATGCCCTCGGGCACGAGGGGGGCCTCGGCCGCTTGCGCCATCACGGCTCACTGCCCGCGACCGGAGCAACTGGCGAGTCGGCGAGCCCGGGAGGCGCAGAGCATCCCGACGAAGTCGCGCGGCGGCCGGCCACAGCCGGCCCGACGGGGAGCGGGTTCTCCCGGTCGCCGGCCTGCGGTCCGCACGCGCCGTCGGGCGAAGTCTTCGGACGGCACGCCGGATTCGGGCATTTCTCCCGGTGTGCCGCCTGACCGCATGTTAGGGATATAAGCGCAAAGATCCGCTAAGCAGGAGGTATGTAACGATGCGTACGACTCTTCTTCGTGTGGCGATCGCGCTGGGCACCGCGGCAGTGCTGGCCGCCGTCGGCGCCGGCGCGGCCGGCGCCGACGGCCTGGGCAGCTCAGGCATCGGAAACCATGGCGTCGGAAACGCCGGTGTCTTCAACGACGGTGTAGGCAACGCCGGCGCCTTCAACAACGGTGTAGGCAACGCCGGCATCGCCAACTGGGGACTGGGCAACGCAGGCATCGCAAACACCGGCATCGGCAGCCACGGCATCGGCAACTCAGGCACCGGCACCGCCGGCATCGGCAACTGAGACAGCCCGCAGGACCCGCACGACCGAGTGACACGACGCGCCCGGCCACCGGCTGGGCGCGTCCGCCCGAGCCGCGCCCCTCATCCGCTGCGCACGCCGGCCCGGGCGCATCCCGCCAAACAGTCGACCCGCGACCGGCGGAAGGCGTCACGGCCCGCCCGTCCGAACCGCTGCCCCCGGCCCCGCTCACCCCATCGGAGGGAAACCGCACGTGTAGTCGTGCGGCTCGTCGGCGGCGGGGGCGTTCCTCACGTCGCGCACCGTCATGAGGATGAGTCCGGTCAGGAGCATGAAGATTCCGCTGCCGATGCACCACCATCCGGCGGTCGTCGGGCGGGCTTCCGCCATCGGGCCACTGGTGTGCAGGAACGGCCCGACGAAGAAGAGCGCCATGCCGACCACGATGGCGCCCGCGGATGCCGGCTTCAGCCCGTCGGCGCTGTCCGTCGGATCCGGCTCCGGACCGGACTCCACCGACGACGGCGCCGCCATGTCCACACCGGCGTCGCTTTCGGTTGCGCCCCCGGCAACCTGCGACCGGCCTGCGGATTCGACGTCTTCCCGCAGGGCGGGGTGGCGGTCGAGGACCTGGCCGACGGCCAGCAGTGCCGGGGCGGGCATCACGTCCTCGACGGGGGCGTCCTGGCCGACTTCGGCTGCGGCGAGTTCCACCTGGAGGCCTACCAGGTCCTCGCGCAGCCGGGCGGACTCGAGGCGGAGCCGGTCGCGTTCCTGGCGGAGGGCTGTCGCTTCGGCGGCCGAGTCGTCCAGCAGGACCTGGAGGGCGTGGATTTCGTTCTCCTGTGCGAGCAGGTCCTGGCGGAGGCGCGCTTCCTCTTCTTCCCGGGCCCGCAACTGCTCCTCGCCCTCGGCTCGGGCCTGGTCGAGCCGGGTGTCGAAGGTGGTGCGGTCGCGTCGGCGGGCGTCTTGTTCTTCTTGGAGCAGGGTGTTCAGGCGGGTGGTCTCCCGCTGGTGGTGCTGTTGCCGCGTGCGGAGTTCGTCCTCGGCGGTGGCGAGGGCCTGGCTCGTCGTCTCATGGCGGGCCAGGAGGTCGTCGCAGTCGGCCTGCCGACGGCGATGCTCGCCGAGGACGTCCTCGAGCCGGGCCTGGACCTGGTCGTGGAGGACGACGGTCTCCTCGTAGGCATCGGCCATCAGCAGGCGTTCGGCGAACGCCGGGTGCGCCTCTCCCAGGGCTGCGGTGTGCAGGCGCAGCGACAGGGCCCGGACCTCCTCGCTCGCCCCGCAGAGCTGGACGATCGCCTCGACCGTGGAACGGTGGGGAAGCCGGTCTCCCGAAAGGTTCTTCGACAGGGCCGAGGCGCTCATGGCCACACCTGGGGCGACGTGCTTGCTGGCCAGGTCCGCGACCTCGATCAGGGACCGCAGGTGCTCGACGAGCGCCAGCTTGTGCGGGCGGTTCTCGAAGACCTCCGGCTTCAGCGGGTTGAGTGGCCGACGGGCCGGCCGAGTTTCCCCGCCGGCGGATCCTTCACTTCCGCTTCCCTCCCCGGCAACACCCGTCATGCCTGTTCTCCCAGTTGACAGTTGCGGAAAGAAGATCGTTTCCCTTGGCGCACCCGCTGCCGGGCGGTGACGCTCGAACCACACCCCGCAGCACGCCGCTCCAGCAGCAGAGCGATGGTGACGTCCTGCGACCTTCCGTGTACTGAGGAGAACCATCGTGCCGAGCCGTCGTGCCCCGCGTGGCAGCTTTCCCGTGGATCTCGCCGTGTTCCTGGCGATCCTGGCCACCGGCGTCGTCCTCGTCCTCGTCGGCCATGCCTCCCCCGAGGCTCTCGCCGGCTACGCCTCCGCTCTCGCCGGCCTCTACGCGGCCTGGCACCACCGCCCCCGGGCAGACACTCGGCGGAATCCGCCCGAGGCCCCGCCCGCATCCGAGCGGTAGACACCGTCGTCCCGGCGTCGCAGCGCCGCCTACGCCGAGAACATCGGCCACCCGTGCCGCAGATTCCCGCCGCAGGCACGACGGCTGTTCCGCCGGTATGGAGAGTTACGAACGGGCAGGGCAGGGGCCAGACCGCCTGAACTCACACGCGGGTCTGGATGCCGGCGACCGGGGCGGTGACCGCGACGTGTCGCACGCCTGTTGTGTGCACATGTCCGCCGGGCACCCGAGTCGGCAGTTCCGGGCCGCCTGCGATGAGTCGCCGTACGCGTACCTGATGGCGCGTCGCATCGAGCGGACGACGGCGCCGTCGCGGTGGAGCACGACCGACCTCAGCGCCACCGAGGGCCGCTTCGCGGTCGGCTGCGCGTCGCGGGGACGTTCACCACCCGATTCACCGAGCCGGTCGGCATGCCGCCGGGGGCCTTCCGGCACCAGGCGGCCGGCGTGCACGGCGTACAGGGCGTGCACGGCGTACAGGGCGTGCACGGCGAGGCAAGTCTCAAGACCGGTCAGGAATCGAGAAGCCCCGGCCGCCGCGCAGCCCCTAGCGTGATGGTCATGGCAACCACCACTTCCACCGCAGCCAACACCTCCCTCGCGTCCGTCACCCTCGAGGTGGACGACCCCGAGGCCGCCCGCAGCTTCTACAGCGCCTTCGGCGTGGACGCGTACATACGCCTGCGGGCCTCCGAGGCACACTCCACCGGATTCCGCGGCTTCACCCTGGCGCTCACGGTGGCCGGGCCGGCCACCGTCGACAGCTTCGTCGGCGCCGCCGTGGACGCCGGCGCCACGGTGCTGAAGCCCGCCGCGAGGTCGCTGTGGGGCTACGGCGGCGTCGTCCAGGCCCCGGACGGGACGACCTGGAAGATCGCGACCTCGGCGAAGAAGGACACCGGCCCCGCCACCCGCGAGATCGACGAAGTCGTCCTGCTGATCGGCGTCGAGGACGTGAAGGCCTGCAAGCAGTTCTACGTCGGCCGGGGCTTGACCGTGGCCAAGAGCTTCGGTGGCAAGTACGTCGAGTTCGCCCCCGGTCAGTCCGGCCCCGTCAAGCTGGCGCTGTACAAGCGCCGTGCCCTTGCCAAGGACCTCGGCGTCCCCGCCGACGGCGCCGGATCGCACCGCATCGTGCTCGGCGGAACCGCCGACGCCTTCACCGATCCCGACGGGTTCGTCTGGGAGGCTGCCGCGTCGCCCGCCCCCACACTGTCCTGACTCCCGACACGACAGCAGGAGGAAGATCATGAAGTTTTGGGCCCACGTCGAGCCGCCCGAGCCCATGCGGGGCCTGGAAGTTCCGCCCGAGGTGGTAGCAGCGCTCGGCGGGGGCGCGCGGCCGCCAGTGACGATCACGGTCAACGGGCATTCCTGGAAGAGCCGGGTCGCCATCATGCGAGGCCGCCACCTGCTCGGCCTCAGCAACGCCAACCGGCAGGCCGCGGGTGTCGCGACCGGCGAGGAGGTCGAGGTCGAGCTGGAGCTCGACACCGAGCCGCGCGTCGTCGTCGAGCCCCCGGACTTCGCCCGAGCCCTGGACGACGACCCGGTCGCCCGCGCGGCGTACGGCAACCTTGCCCACAGCCGCAAGTACGAACATGTGCGCGCCGTCGAGAGCGCGAAGAAGCCCGAGACGCGGCGACGGCGTATCGAGAAGGCCATCGCCACCCTGCGGGGCTGACCCCCGAAAGCAAGGACTCCGGCGGCACTGCGATCGCCGTCCGGAGGCCTGACCCTGCCCACTTCTCCTGAGGAGACACGTATGTCGAAGCGACTCATGACCGGTCTGTACTGGTTCCTGGCCTTTGAGTTCACGCTGGGCGCCGTGACCAAGTACTGGCCGGGCGACACGCTGTTCAGCTCGGCTTACTCCGCGAAGTTCGTCGAGTGGGGTTACCCGTCCTGGATGCGCTTCGTGGTCGGTGCCCTGGAAGGTGCAGCCGCCGTCCTGCTGGTGATCCCCGACAGGCGAACACGCTTCCTGGGTGCCACGACGCTGATGTTCGTGCTCACCGGCGCGGTCACCACCCACATCGTCAACCACGACCCGGCGGTGGAGAGCTGGGCCGCGCCGACCCACCTGCTCATCATGGGCATCCTCGCGCTGGCCCATTGGCCTGCCGACTGGCGAGACCTCCTGCGGTCTCCTACCGCGTCGCGTCGGCGGCCCGAACAGCACGTCCCGTCCGACGAAATGACAAGGGTGCAGCGCTTCGGAGGGAATCCCTGACCTGCACCGACCCTCGGCGGCCCCATCGCTTGCCGCCGGACCCGGGCGCCGATCAGGGCGGTCCTCGCGCGGCGCAGCGCAGCGCCGGCAGTCGGGGTCGGGCCCGGCAGCGGGCAGCTCGCATCCACCCGGGTGGCCTCCGCCCAGCCCACGGCGCTGTACCGCCGCACTGGACGCACGTCGCCGCGAGGATGCGCGGGCCGGTTCGCCATCCTCGTGGCCGGAGTCGTTTCCGTGCTCGAACGCCAGCAGCTCAAGGGCTGTACGAAGGTCATGTTCATCCTCCCCGAGGACACTCCGGTCGGCCCTGTCAGCGTCGTCGGAGACTTCAACCACCGGAACCCCACCGGCCACCCCCTGGAGCCCCGCGGGGGCGGTACCCGCGCCGCAACCGTCGTGCTCCCCGCCCACAGCGCATACTCGTTCCGCTGCCTCGCGGCCAGCGGCCGCTGGTTCGGCGACGACCACGCGGACAGCCACGACGGAACCAACGGCCGGATCCACACCTGATCCGCCCCGGCCGCACCCGAGCCGGAAACACGCCCGGCGCGTTTCCGGCTGGGGCCCGCCGCTCATGGAGCGTGCCGGCCTGCCGGCCGGACACGGGCGCCTCCGGCAGCACCAGGCCCTGGTCTTCGCCCCCTGGGCAGTCCGCCCGACCCGGCCGGAACCCGATCCCGGATCCCGTTGTCCGTTGGACATTCAAGTCAGCCACCGTGTCGTCGAACCCAGCCGAGGATCTTCCGGACCTCGGCATGCCAAGATGCCGGGGACTCGACCGTCAGCACGTTGATGGACAGGGGCCGGTCATGATCAGCGGTGCGCATGTCATCCTCTACAGCCAGGACGCCGAGGCGGACCGTGCTTTCATCCGTGACGTCCTCGACTTCCCCATGGTCGACGCGGGTGGCGGCTGGCTCATCTTCAAGCTGCCCCCGGCCGAAGTCGCCGTACACCCTGCCGACGGCCCACCCCGGCACGAGTTCTACCTGATGTGCGACAACCTTGATTCCCAGCTACGCGAATTCCGCGCCAAGGGCGTCGAGATCACCCGCCCGGTCAGCGAACAGCGCTGGGGCAGACTGACGGCTGTCCGGCTTCCCAGCGGCGCCGAACTTCCGCTGTACGAACCGTTGCACCCCACCGCCCACGGCTTGTGACTTCGGCGGCACCCGGCTCGGCCCGTCGCACGACGCGTCCGAGGCCGGCGGCGCCCGCGGCGTGGCGACGAGTGATGAGGCAGGTGGCGAGACGGGGGAATGCCTCTTCGATGTCATCGCGCCGTTCCCATCGGACGCGTGGCCGACGGAAGCCGTGGAGCCAGACGAGGGTCCGTTCCGCAACCCACCGGTGGCAGTCCGCGATGTTCGAACGGTCCTGGCGTGAAGGCGCCGGACAATCCTCATGCTTAAGGTGTGCCGGTGATCTTCAAGAGGAAGCGGAAGGCTTCGGGCCTCACCGCCACTGTGTCCGAGCTGGAAGAGGCGGTTGCCGCTCGCGACGGCGACCGCACCGAGCGTGCCTTCACCGCCGTGATGAAGGGTGTGCAGTCGGCGTCGGACCCTGAACGTGTCCTGGCAGGGGCCCGGCTGGCCGCGCTGCTCCCCGCCTTCCCGCCCACCGGTCCGCGGCCGATGCTCGCGATGGCGGCCGGCTTCTGCGTCGAACGCGGGGCCGATCCCGTGGCCTGCGCCGAACCGATCCTCGACAGCGTCCACCGGGACTTGCTCGACGCCCTCGAGTTCGCCCGCCGCTGGACCGCCACCGGCGCGGCCAAGGACGAACTGCCGGAGCCGGACGAGAAGATCATTGACGACGCTCTGCTGGCCCGCCTGGGCGGCGACGTGCACGAGGCCACTCTGCTGGCGCTGGCCTGGTGCTCGGTCGAAGAGTGGCAGCCGCCCGCGCTGGCCGTGCTGTGCCGCAGCGCCGAGGTTCGCCGCCGGCACGCATCCGCGATCCTTCCCACGTGCCGCGACCTGGCGGCCCTGGAACGGCACGACCTCAAGTGCCTGGCTTACGCGTTGGCGGTTCTGGACGACGAGCCCCTCGTGGTGCTGCACAGGCCCACGGGGACCGGGTTCGAGATACGCATCGGCGGCATCGGGGACAACTTCCAGCTGCACACACTGCTCGCCCATGTCCTCATCGGCGGCGGCCACGTCCCCGGCACCAGGCCTTCAGCAGAGAGCGTCCGCCTGGCCACGGACCCCGAGCCCGCCCAGGGCCGTACCCGAGCAATCGCGACCGGGGCCTTCGAACTCCTCGCCCCGGACGGCGAGCGGATCTGGAACGAGGGGCTGCCCGACGACATCCCCGTGGTGGAAGGACGCCGCCTGCTCGTGCTCGACGAGCCGGCATACCAGCGCAGCTGGGACGCCGACCGGTTCTTCCCGCACCTACCGGGCACAGCCGATCTGGCTCGCGTCCTGACCGCAGACGAGACACGGGCCTGGCTCGCCCGCACATCGCCCAGCAGCCTCATCCGCCGGCCTTCCTGACCCGGCGGACCGGGCCGTCACCACTGCGGGCGCCTCCTGAGCGTGGCGGCCCGACGGCCGGAGGCCGGGCCAGGTAGTCGCGGGAACGTCGGTGCGGTCCGCGACCGGCCTGCCTCGGCGTCCGTCTACTTGAAGGTGACGTCCGAGCAGGAGTAGAAGGCCTCCTCGCTCTGGAAGGAGCCGTCGGGCCGCTTCAGTCCGTGCCAGATCGTGTAGATCAGGTGCTTGCCCTTCTTTTCGGGGAGCACCGCCTTGAACGTGAACGCCTTCGCGCCGAGGAAGCCCGGGGGTGCTGCCGTGGCCGCGGTGTTGTCGGCGCTGAGGAAGGGGGTGTCCTCCAGGTCGGACCACTTCAGCGGCTTCTTCGGGTCGTAGCCGTCCTTGGTGACGTACATCTCCATGCGGTACGGGTTGTGCAGCGCGCTGATGTCGTAGCGGATGTCGTACTCGGCGCCGCCGGGCAGTGTCGTCGAGGGGAAGTCGTCGCGTGCCAGGTCCAGGCCGGAGAACTGTGCGTTGCCGGCGCTGCACAGCTTGCCGTCGGGTATGCGGGCGCGGTGCTGCGGGGAGGAGGTCGGGGTGCTGTGGTCGATGGCGCGGCCCTGGACGATCGACTTCCAGTCGCCGGGGATGCCGGGGCTCTGGGCGAGGGCGAGTCGGCAGGCCTCGCTCGCCTTCGGGTTCTTGGTGCAGGCGACGCTGCGGCTGACCGGGTCGGCGGTGGAGCCGTGTGCGGAGGCGGGCGCGGAGCCGAGGGTGGTCACGGCGAGGGGGAGGGCCACGAGCGCGGTGAGGCGCAGGAAGGCGGTGCGGCGGGCCGGGGGCCGTGCCGGGTCGGGGGAAGCCGTGGCGGCGGGGCGGGTCGTGCTCATGAGGGGGAGGCTCCTGGTCATGGGGTCGGTCATGCGTGTGGGGCGGCGGGCGGGGTGGTCAGCCGCCTGTCTTCACGGTCAGCTCGCGGGAGAACGGGCCCCACGTGCCGTCGCCGAGCCGTGCCCGGATCTTCACGGTGTACGTCGTGCCGGGGTGGGCGCCGACGAGCACCTCGCGTGAGCCCTTCGTCGCCGGGACCGGCAGCACCGGGTCGCCGGTGCCCCACATGAAGGTCTGGGCGGGCCTGCCGTTCAGGTAGACCTGGTAGGTGGTGATCTGGCCGACGCCCTGCGGGACGGCCCAGGTGAGGTTCAGGTAGTGCTGGGTGACGCCGCCGTCCTGCTTCGTGGCGGTGGTGGCGGCGAAGTCGCCGGGGGCGGCCTTGCCGCCGTTGCCGTCGGGGGCCGCGGTGGTCGTCACCTGTGCTTCGCGGGTCGGGTCGGACTCCTTGCCGGAGGCGTCGACGGCGGTGACCTTGAAGCGGTAGGCGGTGCTCGCGGTCAGGCCGGAGACGGTGGCCGAGGTGGCCTTGGCGTCCGCCTCCTGGACCTTGGTGCCGTTGTGGTAGATCCGGTAGCCGGTGACGGCGACGTCGTCGGTCGCCGCGCGCCAGCGCAGCAAGGCCTGGTACGGGCCGGAGGCCGTCGCCTCCAGGTCCGCGGGGATGACCGGCTTCGCCTTGTCCTGGCCGGGTGCGGCGAGGGTGGTGAGCACGATGTCTTTGCTGAAGCCGGTGGTGCGGCCGTCGGCGCGGACGGCGCGGACCTTGAACGTGTAGCGGGTGGCGGGGGCCAGCCGCTCGATGTCCGTCATCGTGTCCTTGACGGTCTTGACCTGCTTGCCGTCCTGGAAGACCTCGTAGCGCACGATTTCGGCGCCGCCGGCGGGCGGCTTCCACATCAGGTGGACGGCGGTGTCGTCCTTGACGAAGGAGCCGCCGTCGGCGGGGACGGCCGTGTTCGTGCCGGTGTCGCTCCCGTTGCCCGACGGGCCGTTCACGCGGCATCCGGTGATCTTGGGTATGCCCTTGCCGGCGGGGTTGATCCCGACCTTGACGGCCCGGTTGCCGTTGGCGGCCACGTCGGCGCGGTCGGCGATCGGCTTGACGGTGACGTGCTTGCCGGTCTGGCGGAGTTCGTACGCCCAGGGGTTGTCGAGGGTGACCTGCCCCTGCGACACGTCGAACTCGGCGGTCCAGTCCCGTACGGGCCGGTCCCCCTTGTTGGCCAGGGAGACCTCGCCGGACGCCCACCACACGGTGGCCTGGTCCGCGACGCGGCAGGCGGCGCTGAGGCCGTCCTTCTCCTCTCCCGCGTTGGCGGCCACGGGGATGACGACGGAGCAGACCCCGACGACCACGGCCGCGCAGGCCAGGGCAATTCGCTTTCGGGACATCAGAAACCTCTTGGTAAAGCCGATCCGCCGGTGCAGCGGCGGCATCGAAAGTGTCTCGGTCAACACCCGTGACCCTAAGCACGGTTTGCGGCCGGAACGGGCCTCCGAGGGGCTGCGGGCCCGCTGTTATCCGTCCCTTAAGGTCCGGATAGGACGCTCTTGATCCCCTGTGCTCGCCCTTCGACCCTGCGGACACTGAAGATCACGCTCCGTTCCCGGCCCCGGGTGCTTCATCCGCTGCCGGACCGCGGTGACGCTCTCCGCGGGCACGGCGCGCACGGCACCGTGACATGCGCCGGCCGCCGGCCCGGCCGGCGTCGGCGTGTGATCGACCAGACCGGCATCGGGCACCGCGTCGGACGTGACGGCGCGCGGGGAGCACGGACGCACAGGAGGCCGCGGCGTTCTCCGCCGGGGTCAGGCGGGGCTGACGACCAGCCCCACCGTGGCCGGCACACCCGCCGCGAGGGCCAGGAGCACGGTCCGCTGCGTGCCCCGCAGGCAGCCCTTGCGCAGCCGGCGCTCCTGGCGGACCGTCGACATCGTCCCCATGTGCAGGCGCTTCATGTCATGGGGGGCGTGGACCAGCGGGTACCGGTGTCCGACGAAGTGCGCGGTACCGAAGTTCACGTACGACACCACGCCCCCTGCCCGAGACGAAAGGCGTGCCGTCTCCATCGAGTTGAGGGTGCCGGCGGGGGGCGACCCGACCGTCTACCGGGTCAAGGACGTGAGCGCGGCCGCCGCCACGGTCTTCGCCGACGTGGTGAACGCCGCGCTGCCCGAACGGGCCGGGGGCGAGCCCCTGGTCGACGGTTCCGCGCTCGTCGTCACGCGGAGCCTGGTCTCGGACGCGGAAGACGGGGAGGAGGGCGTACCGGTCGGGCTTCCCTCCCCCGCCAAGTGGGCGACCTGCACCGCCGTCTCGGCGATCGCGGTTCTCACCGTCGTCGTCGGGCTGCTCGGCAGGAACTGGGGCCGGGGGATCGCGACGCTGCTGCTCGGGGAACTCGGCGTGGGAGCCTCCTTCCTCGCCTGGCCGGGGCTCGTGTCCACGTGGGAGGACTGGTACCTGTGCCGTCACGGCATCACCGTGGACGCGCGGCAGGTCTACCGGAACGGCACGGACACCAACGCCTACACGGACTCCGCCGGTACGTCGGCGGGAGCAACAAGGGCAGGCCCGTCCAGGTCGCCTGCCACCCGCGGAAGCCTCGGGCCGCGGTGGTCCGCACCGGGCGGGGCGAGCGGGCAGGCACGCTGATCCTGTTCTTGGTGATCGCCGCTATCGCGGCACTGATCGGCTACGGGACGTTGCGACTCGTGCTGCCCGCCTTCGGAGGGTGAGAGGGATGTCCGTCCTCCCTCCGCGCCGCCACGGCAACTTCCGTCTTTCCTGCCCTGCCTGACACCCGCCTGCGGGCACATCTGGCCCGGGAGTCCGCGACACGGTGAAGGACGATCCGCTCGGACCCCGGACCCGGACCACTCCCCCGGCGGACCAGGTCCTGGGGCACCGGGCGGCGCCGCAGGGCGGCCCACCGGTCGATCGGGACGGCCGGCCGGTCGCCGGGACATCCGACCGGGGGCCGGCGGCGGACGACGGGCCGCCGGGCGGAGATGGCTCAGACCAGCGCGTTCTTGTAGAAGATGCTGGAGCGCCGGTCGCCCTCCACGCCGGTGGCGAAGCCGATGAAGAGGCGGGCCTCGCCGGCGTCGGTGCGGTAGATCGCCAGGCCCTCGGGCTCGCGGTGGTGGAGGGTGGAGCCGGCCTTGGTGAGGACGGGGCCCTGCGTCAACGTGCCCTTGTTGATGTCGATGCTGGTGATGTAGGAGTTGCCGTCGCCGGTGGGGGTGCCGTCGCCGGGGTACGCGTCACCCGTCAGGTAGTACATGTACGAGCCGTAGAGGGTGTAGCCCTGTGGGGTGCCGGGGATCGTCGGCTGCTTGAAGTCGACGAGCGGTGAGCCGAAGCTGCGTGTCTCGAAGGCGGAGAGGGGGTACACGGCGATGCGCTTGCCGGCCCTGGTGTGGTAGCGAACGATCATGCGCCGGTAGACCGGGTCGACGGAGCAGGTGTACTCGGTGGCCCCCGGGATCGGCCGGTAGGCGGCCGCGGCAGCCGGCGAGGCCAGGGTGGTGTCGGCGGTGTAACGGATGGGGGCGAGCGCGGTGCCGTACCCGCTGGTGTTCGCGTCGCACTCGATCCACAGCTCGGTCCCGGAACCGCTGGGCAGCGCGGCGAAGGCGACGCCGTGACCGAAGCCGTTGAGGTGCATGTACGAGATGTAGTTCCCGTCGAAGTCCATCTTGTTGATGCACAGGTCGCCGTCGGACTCGTCGCTTCCGCTCCGCTTGGTCGCCACGAACAGGAACTTGTTCACCCAGTCGAAGGCGAAGCTCTGCTGGACCCGCGCACCGTGCGTGTCCTTGGACCGGAACAGGTCGTACGACGGCTCCGCAAGGTCGAAACGCTTGGTCGCGGTCACGTCGGCAGAAGCGGTCTGAGCTCCGGCGACGCCAAACCCGAGCGCGGCAAGCGAGGCGCCGACACCGGTGCGTATGAGGCCGCGGCGGGAGAGGGAGAAGCCAGGGGCTCGATTCATGGGGGGCTCCGAGGGCATGGGGGGAGGGCGAGGCCACGATGCTAACCGTCACAGAGCCGGCGTGATCTGCCGGGTCCCGATGGGCAGTTGGGCGTCCGGGCACCCGGGAGCCGGGCACACCCTGCCGGCTGTCCGGCGGCCTCACGGGCACCGCCGCCTGCTGTGTTCGCGTGAGCGGGCTGTACCTGCCGGGCGCGGTGCGGCTGCGTGGCCCACGGCGGCATGTCCCTGAAACCCTCGGCCTGTTGCGCTACGGGTTTGTCTCCCAGGACCAGCGGACCGCGCTCGTGCGTGTCACGGGTGGCTTCGGCATGCTGTGGTACACCGCCCGGGCCGGTATCGGGCTCATCGGGCCAGGCCCTCGCCCTGTACCGGTGCCGCGCGGCCGGCACAGGGACCGGCCTGCCCCGCGCCCCGAGGCGCAATGCCTTGCGGCTCCGCCCCGGAGTACAGCTCTTGGCAGTCCGCGGTAACGACGGTACCCGGCCCCGATGTGCGGTCGTTCCGCGCACTCGGTCTCGGTCCTGTCGCGTGGGCTCGCGTGGAGACGCGGGAGCAGTGGGCCCGACAGCCTGCGGGGCGCGGTCCGCGGGCCGGCGTCCGGTTCACGCCTGCTGGACGGGTGGAGAGAAGCCCCCGCAGCGGATTGAAAACACGTTGGCCGGTCTGCCACGGAGCTGCGACGATGCCCCTGTTTCCCGAGCGGAGGACGTTTGTTCGTTTTTGTGTGCGTGCGGTGTGGTGCCGAGCTGACCGCCCCGTTGTCCCAGGTCGCCCTGCCGGTTCACGCTCGTCAGCAGTACGGGAACGGGCTTCAGCTCCCGGTGCTTATGGAATCGGGGACGTTCGCCGTGGAACCGGAGCCCTGGGGGCCGCCGTGGCGAAGGTGGGAGGAGATCGATCCGGATGAGGCGGCTGCCCGCGGCATCTACGCGCCGCTCCAGGCCCTGTCCGACGGCGCGCCCGGCGCGGTTGTCATCGCGCCGGGAGACACCCGTGGCGCCGTGCTGATCCCCGAGAAGCGCGGCGGCGCCTGCTGCGGCTTCGCCGGGGGCGACGGCCCCAATATGGCCTGCGCGGCGTGCGGTCTTCCCGTAGCGAGCAGGATCGACGACTGCTCGCTCTGGCAGGCGGTGTGGCTCGCCCCGAACGCCGTGCGCCGCCTTCCCGCCGAAGGCGCCGACGCCGGACCGCTGTCCTGGACAGAGCTGCTCGCGGAGGGGACGGGTGTGCCCCCGTCCGAGCCGATCACCTCTTGGGGAGAGCCGTTCCGGGCGGGCGACCGGTGGCACTGGAGCCCCCAGTGGGTGGCGGCAGCCGGGCAGGGGCTCGCCCACCTCCTGGTGGCCTCGGAAGGCCAGGCGGTAGCCGTTCAGGACGGCTTGACCGCAACGATGTTCCAACGCGCCCTCGACACCCTGCTGCCGGGCGGCAAGCCGACGCGGCGCGCCGTCCTGGCCGGACCGGGACAGCCGGCCCGCGACGCTGACGCAGACATCCTCCTCGTGCCGTCCCACCCGCGGACCGGGAAGGCATGGACCCCCGCCGCTCCGGCGTACCTGGTGCCGTTGCCGTTCGGGGTGTGGCTCCGGCTGGTCTTCCCCGAGCCGCAGCTGCCTGTCCCCGCATCGGGTCGGATACCCGACGGCGTCCTTCGCGACGACCCGCCCACGCCGAGTGTCCATAACGTGTTCCGGATCGACCGGGAAGTCTTCCTGCGAACCCTGGCCCGACTTCCAGCCGTCCGCACCCCGTGGCTGCGCGAGATCACCGAGAACCTCACGCAGCACATGCGCACCGGCCTCTTCTAGCGGACCGACAGCGTGCCAGTGCCCAGTATCCGACCTGTTCCGCAATCGAACAGTGCCGGAAAGCGCCGCCTCCCGAAGTAGTGAACATCTGCTGTCCGTTCTCAGGCTCTGGCACAACTTCTGTGGACCCATGGCAGAGGTCTCCGGCTTCCCGGATAAGGATTCGTCCGCAGCGAACGGTGTCTCTACCCTGAGTCGCAGCGGGAGTGCGCGCATTCCCGCAGGTTGCAGTGCCGTGGCAGAGCGGCCCATTGCGATCGACGTGGGCGAGGTCCCTCCCACGGCGACTGACGGAGACGGAGCGGACCTGCTCCCATCTGTCCGCGGGTTCAAATCCCGTCGGCACTGCAGCCGACCTGGACGTGGTCCAGCGCACGGACCTGTCGCATCGCGCCAGGTCCACAGAAGTTGTGCCAGAGCCCGTTCTCACGAACAAAGCCAGCCTGCCCCTGCTGATCGGTCTCTTCGGGTTCGCCGCCCTCTCGGCGGTCATCCTGAACTAGGCGATGGGCCTGGTCGTGGTTCTCGTCGCGCTGCCCGCCCGGCTGGTGGCGGTCCCGGCCGCCGAGGTCGCCGGGCGGCGGCCCGTCGCGGTCAAGCTGCCGGCCGGCAGCCTGCTGGGGGCCTGGGCCGGAGCGAGCCGGGCGGTGCGATGTGCAGCACCTGCACAGAGCAGGCCGGTGGGGCACCGCCCAGGCGGTATGCCGGGGCGGGAGCCTAAAGGGCTTTCGGGGCCGGGTCGATGACTTCAACACCGGGAGCGAAGGCTCCCCACGGCGAACTGGCCTCCCGCTCGTCGGGCAATCACAGGCCTGAGGAAGACCTCATGGTGGGCGCCTTCCTCGACAGCCCCCGGACCACTGCGTGAACGCGGCCGCCGATGGAAGCCCCCGGCCTCCGCCCGGGCATCGACGGGGGTGCTGACGGCAACGTGTGTCTCGGCTTTCGTCGTGAACGCGAACACGTTCGCGGTCAGCATTCTTCTGCCTGCCATCAGTGAGGACACCGGCGCCTCCCTGGCCACGTTGCAGTGGGCCGTGACCGGCTACTCGCTGGTCGGTGCGGCCGTGATCGTCACCTCGGGCGCCTTGGGCGACACCCTCGGGCGCCGGCAGATCTTCATCGGCGGCCTGCTGCTGTTCGTGGCCTCGTGCGTGCTGATCGCTCTGGGCGACAGTGCCGGATCCGTAATCGGCGGCCGCGCGATCCAGGGTGCGGCGGGCTCGACGATCCTGGCCTGTGGGCTCAGTCTGCTGTCGGCGGGTGCCTCGGGCGAGGCCCAGATGCGTTCGGTGTCGCTGTGGGGCGCGGCTTCGGCCGCCGGTGCCGCCGCGGGCCCCTTGCCGGGTGGGGTGCTTGTCGACGTCACGGGCTGGCAGGGACTGTTCTGGATCGACGCGGGGATCGCGGCTGTCTGCGTACCTCTGACCCTGCGCACGGTGCCGGAGTCCCGTGACCCTTCGCGTCCGCGTTCCGTGGACCTGGCCGGGACCGCACTGATCGCCGCGGTACTGGTCCCGTTCGTGTTCGCGGTGACCGAGGGTGCGGACTGGGGCTGGCTCAGTGTCCCGACCCTGGTGTGCTTCGTGATCTCGGCCGTGGCGGTGGCCGGTTTCGTCATGGTCGAGAAGCGGGTGCGTACCCCCCTGATCGACCTGGCGTTGCTGCGCAACAAGATCCTGGTCGGTTCGAGTGTCGCCATTCTGGTGGTGGCGGGATGCATCAACGCGGTGATGTACGTGTGCAGTCTGTACTTCCAGAACCCCGATGGTCTGGGCATGACGCCGCTGGAGGCGGGTGTGGCCACGTTGCCCGCGGCGGCCGGGATCGTGGTGACCGCTCCTTTGATCACGCGGTTCGTCGACAGGCTGGGGGCTCGAAGGGTGATCGCCGGGGGGTTCGGGATCGCGACGGCGGGGTTGGCCGTGTTCGCCTTCGTCGAGGCGTCCTGGGAGTACGCCGTGTTCGTCGTGCCGCTGGTCGTGCTCGCCGTCGGCCTGGGGCTGGCGAACGGGCCGGCGTCGTCCGTCGCCACCGCCTGTGTGACGGACGACCAGGTCGGTGCCGCCTCCGGCGTCTCCAACATGGGCCGCTATGTCGGGGCAGCCGTCCTCACCGCCGTCACCGCGGCCCTGTTCGACTCGGTCTACACCCATCAGTACATCAGCGGCACCGCGGTGGCGGACGCCCTGGCGGCCGGGTTCTCCCGCGCGGCGATCGGCCTCGCCCTGTTCTGCGCGTCCGGTATCGCGCTGGCCCTGCTGGTCGGCCGCATCCGCCCCACCGGCCCGCCCACAGCCGCTCACTACGCGGCAGCGGCGGCCGCCGGCTCGCACACCCTCCCCACCTGGCCCACCGCCGAAACGACGGGCCCGGCGAACGGCACGCCTGCCTGAAGCCGCTCGCCATGCGACTCGTGACGCCGAACGGGCACCGATCGGGCACCGGTCGGGCAGGGCGCACCCCGGCTGATCGGCCCAGGTCGGTTTCCGGCCCGGCCGGTCGGCGTGGGCTGCCCGGGAACCAGCCGAGGCTGCCGGGTTCCGCCCCCTCCGGGCTCGTCTCGGCGCAGGGTGGGTTGTCAGTGGGGCGGTCGATACTGCTCAGATGGTGACCGCAGCAGACTCGCCCGGCCGGCCTCGTAGAGGTGAGCGTGCCCGCAGGCACGTGCGGGACGGCGTTACGCGCCCGCCGCGACCTGGTCAGTCTCTTGCCGAGCGGCTCCCTGTGGTGGCCCGGGACTGGGACAGGGCAGGCAACGGTGGAATCGGCGCCGGCCAGGTCGCCTGGCGTAGCAGTCTGCTGGCGGCGTGGCGCTGCCATCGCTGTGGCCACCGCGGAGAAAACACGGTCGCCGGGCGGGTCCAGATCTTTCTGAAACGCGGTCCCGCGTTCGGGTGCCGGCGCTGCTCCATCCGGCGGCGGGATGCTCCGAGGGCCGGCCGGTCTCTGGAGGAGGCACGCCCCGGCTTGGCCGCGGAGTTCCATGCCGGGCTGAATGCTCCGTTGACGGCTTCGGATCTGACACCTGGGTCACAGCGCAAGGTGTACTGGCACTGTGTGTCCGACCCAGATCACCCGCCCTACATGCAGAGCGTGTGCAATCGCCGCAAGAGCGGTTGCCCTGCCTGCGTGAACAGGGTGGTCACCCCGGCCAACAGCCTTCTGGCAGTAGCCCCGCAGATTGCAGCGCAGTGGCACCCGAGCAGGAACGGCTCCTTGACTGCGGACGCGGTCGTTGCCGGCTCCAACCGGCGGGTGTGGTGGAGGTGTGCTCGGGGCCATGAATGGCAGACCCAGATCAACACGCGCGTATTGCAGCGAACGAGGTGCGGTCTGTGCTGCCGTGGCCAGCAGTCCGGTGCTGAGGTCGCTCTGTTCGCCGAGCTGCACGTGTTGCTGGTTCCGCTCCTGGGCGGCGGCGCGGTACGTCGGCATGTGCGGCCGGACGGGGTGGCCATGAGGATCGCCAGGTGCGACATCCTGATCGACCGCCTGGAGAGGCCCGTGGTCGTGGAGTACGACGGAGCGTACTGGCATCGCAGTCGTTCAGGGCCGGATCGGGAGAAGGCCCTCGCGATACGGGGTGCCGGGCACCGCATGGTGCGGGTGCGTGAAGCGCCTTTGAAGGCGCTGCACCCGGACGACGTGGTCATAGGCGCCGGCGCGGACGCTCATGCTGCTGCCGCGGCGGTGCTGGGGCGCATGGTGGAACGGGGATGGCTGTCTGCCCGGGCGGCATCGGCGGCGGCGGAGTACGCCGCTGCCGGCCGGCCCCGGGGCACAGAGCTGTGCGCTGCTCTGCTCGGTGAGGTCGATCGCCCGGATCTGGGTGCCGAGTCTCTGGCGGTCACCCATCCGGGCCTGGCAGGTGAATGGGACGCCGAGGCCAACGCGACGCTGACGCCCCGCCACGTCGGCGCGAGTACCTCTGCTTCCTGCTGGTGGATCTGCCCCGTGGGCGACCGCTACCCCTGCGCGCCTCGTGAGCGGGTCGCGGGGCGTGGATGCTCGGTGTGCAGTGGGAAGCGGGTCAACGCCCGCACCAGCCTGGCCGCCTGCCGCCCCGATCTGGCCGCCGAGTACGTGCCGCGGGAGGGGCGCAGCGCCGATGACATCGGGGCGGGGTCCCACCAGCGTGTTCTTTGGCGCTGCGGGACCTGTTCCCATGAGTGGCAGGCCGTCTTGCGCAGCCGGACCCGTAACGGGGCGGGGTGCCCCGCATGCGCGGGCAAGGTCGCCACGGCAAGCGTCAACCTGGCTGTCGTGTACCCGGCGGTCGCTGCGACCTGGCACCCGGTGTTGAACGATGGTCTGCGCCCCGCCGGCGTGCGGCCGAAGTCGAACAAGACGGTGTGGTGGCTGTGCCCTGACTGTGAGAAGCCCTACCGGGGAACGGTCGTGGACCGGGTGGCGGCCCGGCATGCCTGTTGTGGTGCCTGCGCGCGCCTTCGGTCCTGGAGCACTCGCAGAGCGTAGGGGCTGTGCTCGCCGTGCACCGCACCGCCAACGGCTCGCTGTGCGCCGGATGTTCGCCTCCTCCTCCGGCTCACCGTCGCGGCACCGTGGGCATGCCGGAGGCCGGGTGCGCTCCACGTGCCCGTACGGTTGGTCGAAGACCAGGGCGGGTCGGCCGCTGGTTCGGGAAAGCACGTGGATGGCGCGTTCGCCCGCACCGACCTGGACGAGACTCTTGCGCAGGCGTTCACCACCGGCTGGGCCCTGCACGAACTGCGCCGCCGGCACGTCCCGCGCACCGACACCGAGACCCTTCAGGCCGCCGCCGGCCTTGCCGGCCGGCTGCTGGAGCGCGGTGCGGTCGCCATCTGCGAGCGCTACCGCGGTGGCCGCCCCTGGAACCCGGCGGCATCGCCGTCGGCGTCGCCCATCGCCAGCAGGCCGACCTGGTCGGCAAACTCGCCCGGCACCGCGTCGCCGCCTGATCCCAGCCGGTTCCTCTGACGGCACGGGTGCCTCGTCCGGTGCCGGCAGGCCGGGGTTCGGCCGGACTCGCGTGGACCGTCGGCCGGGGAGGAGTCTGGTACCCGCCGGTAGGTTTCTAACTTGGCTTGTTTACAGTGTTGTTGACCGACCGTCGGCGATGTTCGAGGCCGGCGGGAGAGCGTGGCGTGCGGCGGCGTGCCGTCGCACGCGGGAACAAGGGAAACAATGAGTTCGATACACAAGCGCGTCGGCGCGGTCCTCGGTACGGCCGCCCTCTTCGTCGGCATGGCCTTCACGGCCGGTGCCGGCACCGCCAGCGCCGACGAAACGGGCGACCTCGCCTCCGACGTCGACTTCTCCGTGTCCGCGAGCGGCATCACCGGTCTTACCGCGATGGAGTCGGACGGATCCCTCGCGATCACCGTCGTCAGCCCCACGGACCACCGCACGATGGGCTTCGCGCGGTGGAACGCCGACCCGCAGCCCGCGCCCAACATCCCGGGCGACTCCCTGGTCGCCAAGGACACCCGCAGTGACGGCTGGGGCATCGAGGCCGAGCTGAGCACGGGCCGCGTCGCCTCCACGCGCGGCCACAAGGCGCCCTACATCGCGATCGCCTCCGGCAACCTGCCGGAGGGGCACGCGTACAAGCTGCGCGCATGCGTCGTGAAGGGCAGCGAGCGCCAGTGCAGCCAGTGGTACGCCGTGCGCGCGTAGTGCGCTGCCGGGTTTCCGGGCGGCAGCGCCGCCCGGAAACCCGGCCGGGCGGGGCCCGTGATGCCCGGCGGCGGGCGGCCCCGGCGCCGGCGCGGGGTGAGGGCTGCCGGTGCGGCGGCTACGCCTCGCGGTCATTTCGCAGGGCGTGGATGAGCCAGGGGTACATCGGCTCGAGGTTCGGCACCACCTGCCAGCCGTTGACGATCCACACCAGCCGCCAGTAGCGGTCGACCCGGGGATCGTGCGCCTCCTCGAACTGCCGGGCCATCCAGTCCCGGAACTCCGTGTCAGGGGTGCGCGCGAACACCGCGGCGAAACGGTGGACGAGGTCGTCGACGACGCGTGTGCCCCCGTCTCCGAGCGGGTCGATGCCCGACTCCACGGCCTCGGCGACTTTCCGACGGGTGAACTCCATCAGTTCCTCGCCGGCCTCGCTCTCGATGTCCGGCGTTCGCCCGGTGGCCTGGTACACGGCCGTGCGGCGCATCCGGGCACGGAAGTCCTCGTCGCCGACCAGCCCGGCGAGTTCCACCCACGCCTCGACCTGCTCGCTGGAGGGATCGTCGGGGAGGTCGGGAGTGGCGGCACGGACCATGGCCACCGCGGCCGGGGCGGCATCCGCTGTGCCGAAGGTGCCGTCCACGAAATCGTCGATCAGCCGTCGGCGTTCCTCGCCGGACAACTGCGTGAGCCTGTGCATGAGTTTCGTCTCCTCGGGACCGGACCCGCCTCTGGCCACGGCTCGCAGGACGCTCCGACGCAGTTGCAGCACCCGGATCTGGATGTCCAGAGCGTCGGCGTGCGCCGCGGCGACGTCCGCCATGGCGAGCTCCCGGTCCAGCACCCGTCGGACCGTGGCCAGGTCCATGCCCAGTTCACGCAGGGTGCGCAGGAGTTCCAGACGGAGCAGTGCGTGGGCGTCGTAGAGCCGGTAGCCGGCGGGACTTCGTGTGGTCGGCGCCACCACCCCCGAGTCGGAGTAGAACCGGATGGTCCTCACGGGCAAACCGGTCCGGCGGGAAAGCTCCCCGATCGAGTAGAGGGTCGTGGCGTCCATGTCCCCCACTCTGCTGTCTCCAGTGGCTGGAGACTCAAGGCGGTTCCCCGTCCGGGTCTCCGACCGAGAGGTCCTCGGGGTGGCTGAGGCATGCGTGTCGTGAGCTTCGCCGCCTCATCCGCGCGTGTCCGGCGTCCGGCGTCTCCCCCGCCGTGCGCACCGTTACCGGGGCGGTGGGGGGTTGCGGAGTGTGGGCCGGGACCAGGGTGCGTCGGCGTCGGCGTCGGCGGCCGGCTCCGGGCGGAGGCCGAGTTCGCGGAGCTGGTTGAGCGCCATCATGGCGGTGAACATCTCGTTCGGGTTGGCGCCGCCCGCCCCGAGCTCGGCGATGGCCTGCGCGTAGCGGGTGGTGAACGTGCTCGGCCGGATCGGCCCGCTCCCGCCGGTCAGCCCGAGTGCCGCCTCCTGCAGGGCGGTGGCCTGCGCGAGCAGGCCGTCCAGATGGGACGCCGCTTCGGCACCCCGGCGCACGGCGAAGGTGTGCCCGTCGGTGAGGACTGCGGCTTCCTCCTGCTCGAAGAGGCCGGCGACGGCGCCGAGCACGGTCTGGATCTTGAGCTGGTCGGCGTCGACCATCGCACCGCAGGGGCCGTTGCCCTCGTCGGAGAGGTGGAGGACGCCGCAGTCCCCCAGGTGCACGATCACGTGCCCGGCGCAGTGGCCCTGGCTGCGCAGCACCCGGACCGCGCCGTCGGCGAAGGTCCAGCCGGTGAACCGCAGCGAGCCGATCCGGATCCGCTCCGGCGGCCGCTCCTCGTAGGTGCGGGTCGTCGCGGCGAAGGGCCGCATCGGTGCGAAGAGCGACATCACCTTGTCCGCAAGTGCGGGGGCCGGCAGCGGCGCCGCCCAGGCGATGCGCTCGAAGGACCGCACCCAGTAGGACTCCGGGTCCCGCATCTGGTCGAGGTCGGGGGCGGGGACACAGTGCTCGGCGGGCACGCCCAGCTCGTCGGCCAGGTCGTTGTTGCCGACGTGGTCGGGGTGACCGTGCGTGGTCAGCAGCAGCGCCCGGGACCAGGGCCCGACGCGGTCGGCCGCCGCCCGCAGCGCCGCGCGGAAGGCCGGGGTGACGCCGGTGTCGACGAGCACCAGGGTGTCTCCGGCCCGGTGTACCAGGGCGTTGGCGACGTCCGGCTGGTCGTGCGCGAGGTCCAGTTCCTGGCCGAGGACCAGCACGGTCCTGTCGTCGATCTCGATCAGGTCGCCGAGCGCGGTCATGGATCCTCCCGCCGTCTGGTCGGGGCCGGCCGGAGCGGCTGCTCCGAGCTGCCGGGAACACCAGTCTCCCGCCGCCGCCCGTGCGCCGCACCAGCGCCCCGTACGGGCGGCAGAGCGCGGCCGCCGGGCCGATCGGGCGCTCCGGGGAGCTGTGCGCCCACCCCTGCCGGACGGCCTGCGCCCGTCGGCGGGTCGGCGGCGTCGAGCTGCGGGCCTCATATGGAGCGCCCATGCTGAGTAGGAGGGCGTCCTCGTCCTGGCACTGGTCCCTCCCGAAGGCCGAACGGAGGCGCCTGGGAGGAGGAGGAAGCCATGCGGATGCGAAGAATCCTGGGCCTCGCCCTGGCCGCGGCGGCCCTTGTCGGCGTGAGCGCCGTCGGCGCTGTCAGCGCTGAAGCCGCCTCGTCTCCCGGCATCACCAGAGACGAGTGCACGGCTGCGGACGGACAGGTCACGTCACAGCCCTACGCCGGCTACGTCTGCGTGCTGCCGGACGGGACCAGGCAGCCGATCACGTGATCGGTCTCCCGGCGCCTGCGGCGCACGATCGGGCAACCGGTCGGACCCGTGCGCTCGATCTCGACGCGGGGCGGTCACGCCGTCCGGCACGAGCGCGGCGGGTGCGAGTCCGGCGGCGTTGAGCAGTACGGCGGCGGTCGGCGGGGCGCGGCCGCTCGTCCTCGGGATGGGGCCGGCGCCTTTGCGAGGCCGCCGTGCGTCGGCCGCGAGCACTGGGTTCGGGGGTCTACGCCGTGCCGGTCGGCCGCGGTACGGTGCCGCGGCTTGTCGAAGCCTTGCCCGACCCGGGAGTTGCCGCCCCGCGCGTGGTCACTGCGGGGCTGTCCTGCTCGGCTCGCGAAGCGGCCCGGGGTGGAGGCCGTATGCCGCGGCGCCCGGGCACCGTTCTTCGCCGAAGGCGCCCCAGGCGGTGCGGGTCGCGGGCAGGTGGCGCCTGTGGCACAACCCGGGCGAGGCCGCCGGGCGTTGTGTCGCAGATGCGGCCCGGTCCGCCCCCGGCCGGGGAGGCTCGAAGACCCGTCCGGCTCGCCCTGGCCGACCGGACGTCGGCTCGCCGCCCGCACCCGCGCCAAGCACGCGGCCGGGCTCGGCCGGAAGGCGGTCCCCGGTGCGGTCGTCGCCTTCGGCGGCAGCGATCCGGGGCGTCGCGTCATCGCCGGGTCGCGCTGTGCCCCTGATCGGCCGGTCGGCCTCCCGTGCGAGGCGTTCCGGTTGTGCGTCCCGTTTGCTTGCCGCCCTGCAAGGGTGCACACTTGCGCGAATTCCGGTCGGGCGCAGCGTCGCACCCTCATGACGGATGTGCCCGGAACCGACGCCCGGGTCATCAGCAAGCCACACGGGAGCACGTGTTGAGCACACCAGGTACCGCCCGTCAGCAGCATCTTCGAATCCTCAGCGACGGGGAACTGTGTGCCCTGCTGCGCGGGCACACCTCGGAGGCCGACGCGGCGGTCAGCGACGTGATGGACGAGGTGTTCGCCCGTCACCATCCCTCGGTGCTCGCCTACGCCCGCACGTGCTGCCGGGACCTGTCCACCGCCCAGGACCTCGCCGCCGAGGCCTTCGCCCGTACCTACCGGGCCATCGCCTGGGGTGCCGGACCCGAGTACGCCTGGCGGCCGTACCTGCTGACCTGTGTGCGCCGTCTGGCGGCCGCATGGGCGCGGGATGCCGCCCGTACGCGGCTGTCCGACGATTTCGAGGAGTGGGCCGCCCAGCTGTCGGACGGTCAGGACACCGAGGACGCGGTCTTCTCGGCGGAGGAGGGGTCGCTGGTCCTGCGGGCCTACCGGTCGCTGCCGGAGCGCTGGCAGGCGGTGCTGTGGCACTCCGTCGTCGAACACGAGCCGGCGGCCGAGACCGCGGCACGCCTGGGGATATCGGCGGGAGGTGTCGGCTCGCTGGTCGCGCGTGCACGGGAAGGCTTGCGGGAGGCGTACCTGCGCGCCCACCTGGACCAGGCCGCGAGCGACGAGTGCAGGCACTACGGCGGGCAGATCGCCGCCAGGTTGCGCCGGCCGGGCAGGCGCCTGACCCGGGATCTGGGCCGTCACCTCCAGGGGTGCGACGACTGTGCACGGGCCGAGCGCGACCTGCGCGATGTCAACGGCCGTCTGGGCGTGCTGCTGCTGGGCGGAATCCTGCTGTGGAACCCCGCCTCCTTCCTGTCGGCCCTGGGCGGGGGCGGTACGCATCTGGCGTCGGGCACGCTGAACGGGACGCAGCTCGCCGGGGCCAAGGCCGGCGTCGTGAAATGGGCCGCTGCGGCAGCCGTGGCGGGAACGGCGGCCACCGTGGTCGTCCTGCTGCCGGCCGACTCCGAGGGCGACGGGCCCGGCCGGGCCGCGGCCCCCGCCATGACCTCCGCGGCCCCGGGCGACCCGCTCCCGGAAACCGCACCGGTCACGGCCATCGGCCCGGCTGCATTCGCCACTGCTCCCGCCGCACCGGACCCTTCCGAATCCGCCTCCGCGTCCGCCTCGGCCTCCGCCGTGGCGCCATCCGCGTCGCCCTCGGCGGACCGCACCGGCTCCGCCCTGGTCAACGTGGCCTCGGGGCTGTGCGTCGGCCTTGGCGGCCCCGGTTCCGGCGGCCCGTTGCAGCTCGAGAAGTGCACCGGAAAGGCCGGCCAGGGATGGGAGCGGCTGCCGGACCGTCAGAACACGTACCAGCTTCGCAACACGGACACCGGCACGTGCCTCGACGGAACCACCGGCGGCGGGAACCTCGCCGAGGTCGCCCTGCGCGACTGCCGGACCGGCGCGGACCGTGCGACGCAGCTCTGGCGGTTCGAACCGGACGCACGGCCGGGGGCGTACCGCATCTGGTTCGTGCCGAAGGTCCCGCACACCGACTACTCCGACCATCTGCTGGGCCCGCGGAACTGGCCGAAGGCCGACCCGCCGCGTCCGGGGTCGCAGATGGTGCACCTGCCCAACTACTACAACTCGGTGAACCTGCTCTTCGCCCTGAGGTGAGCGCCGGTGGCCCAGGGTCAGACGCCGGAGGGGACCTCGGCCTTTCCGTCGGCCCCCGTGCCCTGTGTCCGGGCCGGCGCCAGCCTGCGGTTGCGGCGGACCGAGGAGACGAAGGACCAGCCGATCAGGACGACGCCGACGAGGCCCGTGACGACTTCGTGGATCTCGTACCGGATGGTGACGAGCAGGATCACGGCGAGGGCGCCGATGGCGTAGTGCGCGCCGTGCTCCAGGTAGACGTAGTCGTCGAGGGTGCCCTGGCGGACCAGGTAGACCGTGAGCGAGCGGACGTACATGGCGCCGATGCCGAGGCCGAGCGACATCAGGACGATGTCGTTGGTGATGGCGAAGGCGGCGATGACGCCGTCGAAGGAGAAGGAGGCGTCGAGGACTTCGAGGTAGAGGAAGAGGAAGAAGGCGGCCTTGCCGGCCATCACGACCGCCGGGACCTTCGTGCCGCTCGTCCTGGCCGCTTCCTCGGCCTCGTGCTCTCGTTCCTCCTCTTCCTCGAGCTTGTTCTCGAAGTGGCCGGAGAGACCGCCGACGACCAGGTAGGTGACCAGGCCCGCGATGCCGGCGATCAGGACGGTCTCCGTCTTGTCCGCGTGGATGCCGCCGTACTGGTGGGCGTTGGTGGCGAAGGTCGTCGCGGAGACGAGCAGCACGATGAGGGCGATGCAGGCGGAGAGCATGTCGATCTTGCCGAGCCTCGCGAGCGGGCGCTCCAGCCAGGCGAGCCACTTGAAGTCGCGATCCTCGAAGATGAAGTCGAGGAAGATCATCAGGAGGAAGATGCCGCCGAAGGCGGCGATCGACGGGTGGGCGTCGGTCACCAGCTGCTGGTACTCGGCCTTGTCGTCGAGCGCGAGCCGTACCGCGTCGATCGGACCGATCCTGGCGCTGACGGCGACGATCACGACGGGGAAGACCAGGCGCATGCCGAAGACCGCGATCAGGACACCGACGGTGAGGAAGATCTTCTGCCAGAAGGCGTTCATCTTCTTCAGGATCCCGGCGTTGACCACGGCGTTGTCGAAGGACACCGAGATTTCGAGGATGGACAGGACCGCCACGATCCCGAATCCGGCCCACCCCCCGTATAAGACCGCCGCGATCAGGCCGAGCGCGGTGACCGCGAACGACCAGCCGAACGTTTTCAGGAGCACTGGCTACCCAATCGTCATGTGCGGGGCTCCCCCGCGCCGTACATGACTTTGCGAAACGTTGGCCCTGGAGTCTAGAGCGATGCCTCGCGGCCCTGGCGGATCTCGCCGGGCCGCGCGTGCTCAACTTCCGTTCGTCGCCGCGCCGTTGGGCTTCGCCGATCGCCCTGGGGGCGCCGCCGGGCGTGCGCGTCTTCCGGCTACTCCAGGGGTTTGCGCGCTGCCGCCACGATCCTCTCCAACGCCGAGGCGTGCCGCTGGAATGCCTGGCGCCCGTACGGGGTGAGGCGGAGGTGGGTGTGCCGGCCCGTGCGGATGCGCGTCTTGCGGACCTCGACGTACCCGGCGTCCGCCAACGCGGCGACCTGCTTGGACAGGGCCGAGTCGCTGGTGCCCACCGCGTCCCGGACGAATCCGAACTCCACCCAGTCGGCCGGGGCGAGGAGCGCGACCACCGAGAGCCGCGCGGGAACGTGCAGGAACTCGTCGAAGTCGGGATCCATCAGGCTTGGCCGTTCCCGCGGACGATGGTCTCGACGAACGGGCGCAGTGCGTACGAGACGGCCACGATCGCGAGGACGGTGACGGCCGCGGCGAGCGTGTGCCGTGCCGACAGGTGAAGGAAGTAGGCGCCGATGGCCACCGCCCAGAAGAGCACGAGGAGGAGGACCCCCACGGCCGCGTAGACCAGCACCTCCGGGCCGGTGGCCTTCCGGCGGACGGGAGCCCTGCGCTTGTACACGAAGAGCCCTCCCAGGACCAGGGCGTTCCCTACCAGGACCGCGGCGGTTTTCCAGGGGCTCGGCAGATCGAAGGACGAGCACACGGCGAACAGGCCCAGCGTCGAAACGATCAGCTGGGGGCGGGAGCCGGCGTGGCGCATGTAACCGTCGAGGGTCTGCTCCTGACGGTGGTGTATGGCGTCGAGGGCGGTCTGGGCGTCGTAAGTGGTCATGGGTGGCGTCCTGTTCATCGTTCTCCGAGCACTTTCCCATGAGGAAAGTACCACCTTCTTTCCCGATGGGAAAGAAGGTGGTGGGCGGCTGTTCATTCGACGCGGGGCTCCGTGCGCTGCCAGAACGCCCGGGAGAACACTCTCTGGTGATGCTTGAAGCGCTCCTTGCGCAAGGCGTCGGTGAAGCTCCGGCCCTTGCTCGCGGTGGCCGCCGAAACCAGCGCGGCCGCGCTGCCGGGGAGCCCGGCGGCCTCCAGCGCCAGCACCATCACGACCTGGTACGGCACGGACCTGGCCGCTGCGGTCATGTTCATGATCTGGCCGCTCACCGACTCGCGCCCCGCGCCGGCAGCGCTGCCGAGCCGTTCCAGCTGCTTCAGGAGAAGCACGATCTCCTCCGCATCCCGGTACGCCAGCTCCCGCACCAGACACGCCAGTTCCTCGTGCAGCCCTGCGGCTCCAAGGGCGAGCAGGAGCGGTGCCATTCCCGCGGGCGGACCGCTCTGCGCCTGCGCCACGAGGAAGCCACTGCCGGTGAACGCGGACCCGGCCTGGTTCAGGTGGATCAGGAACCAGGCGGCGTGGCCGGTGGGCCTGCCCCGCACGGTGCACGTGAAGACGGTCCGGGCATGCTCCACCAGCCCGTTCTTCTCCAGACCGGCGACCACCGCCGCGGCTTCCTTGTAGCCGGCGGTCTGGGCTGCCCGTTCCAGTAGGACCTTCGTGCCGGGGTGGGCGCCGTCCAGACCGTCCAGAAGGTGGAGGAGGTCCGTGGAAGACGCCCGCTGCAAGGCGGTGATCAGCGCTTCCGAAGCCTGCTGGTGGCGTCCCATGGCATGCATGTCCGTGATCAGCACCCGGGTGTCGGCTGTCGGGCGGGAGGCGATGGCATGGTTCACCACGGCGGTCGCGACGTGATGTCTGTCCATGGCCTGCAGGGCGGAGACGAGAGCGAGCAGATGCCCGATCGTCTGGTTCTGCGTGGCGCGGAAGACGTTCTCGGCATCCTGGTGCAGCCCTGCGCGCGCGAGGGCCTCGGCCAGTGCGGCGACGTCGTACGCGGACCGGCGGGTCGCCGCCGCAGTGTGCAGCGCACTCTTGACGGGGTGCATACCCGCCTCCGTCAGGCAGCGGCTCAGGGCCACGAGGTCGTGCACGGTGCGTTCGGTGGCGGCCGCTTCCATGGCCGAGGCAACCGTCGCGTCCAGCCCCGTGCCGGCCAGCCAGGTGAGCATGGGCACCACGTCGGGGAGCGGCCGGGTCGCGCAGGCAGCACCGAGGAGGGTCACGGCGTGCTCCCGCAGGCCGCTCGCGTGCAGGCCGCGGACCAACACGGCCATGTCGCGAGGGGTGTGCAGCTGCACCGAGGCGCGGAGCAGCTGGACCAGGTGCTCTTCCAGGCCCGCGTGGTACAGGTGCACGATCAGCGCGCAGGTCTCCTCCACCGAACGCGTCATGACCAGCGCGGGCAGGGCGGCCTCGGCATGTGCGTGCAGGCCTGCGTTCTGCAGGCCCGCCAGGAGCACGGCGACCTCCTGGACCTCCCGGGAACGGCTGACCGAGGCCACGAGCTCGCTCGCCATCGCCCGCTGGGTCCGTGACTCGAGATCGGCGACGACCGTGATCAGCTCTGCGACCGAGGCGCTGCGGTCGGTCTCTTCCAGCACGGCCATCAACGAGATCCGGCCGGCCGGTTCCACCTCCGGATCCTGCGCCTGCTCCAGCTGGACTTCCAGGTGATGGCACTGTTCCTCGGCCGCGATCAGTTCCGCCCGGGCGACGGCGAGCGCCTCCCGGAGGTAGAGCACCTGCTGCTCGAGATCACCGCACTCGCTCTCGAGCTCGTCGAACTCGCTCTGCCACAGTTCGAGGTCGCTGCGGTGGGCGAGCCGCTGCTCCTCAAGGTCCACCTGGAGCTGCCGGCAGCGCCCGTGCGCCTCGGCCAGGCGCTGGGTACGGTCCATCAGAGCTTCTTCCAGGGCACGCTGGCGGGTCCGGATCCGGCGGGTCTCCTCGTCCGCCTCGGCCAGCCGATCCTGCAGAGTCTGTTTCTCGTTGTCGCTCCGGTGGCACTCCAGCGCCTTCCGGTGCAGGGAGCGCAGACCCGTCTCCGCTTCGAAGGTGACCGGTGAGTCCGCCTCGCGCAGGTCGGCCAGCACTCCGGCGACGAAGTCCCACGGAGGAACGCGCTCCCCGCCCAGATAGCGGGTGACCGTGCTGGGGTCCATGTGCCGGCGTGCCGCATAGCGGCGGACGCTGACACCCAGCGCCAGGAACATGCCGCGGAGGTCCTCGGCGAAGACCCGCTTCTCAGGCGGGAGGCCTTCCTTCAGGGGTGATAAGCGAGCCGGTCGAGCTGTGCGCTCCATGTTTCAACAACCTCGCCACAGACGCTGCCGATCTGATCGAGCGTCCAGTATCCCGGCTGGGACCCGACTGCGGCCGCTGCAGGTGTTGCCGCCGCAGACGGCAACACCGAGCCGCCGGCGAGGGGGTGCCATCTGCGGCGGCAACACCCGTCCCTGCTGTCCGGAGCCCTGGCCCGCCCAAGATGAGACGAGCGACTCGAGACCCCTACCCGGACAGGAGACACAGGCACATGGAACTGCTCGACGACGGCAACGGGGAGCGCAAGGCGCCACGGCCCGCCCCACCGCCCTGCCCGCGCCGACGGCATCGGCAACGGTTCGGCCGGCTGCTGCACCGGCTGCTGCGCCAGTCGCTGCTGGGCGCCGCCGGTGCCGCGGGCGCCGCTCTGGTCACCTGGCTGCTCGCCTGGCTGCAGTCGCTCTGACGGCAGCCACCGAGCGGCCGCCCCGCGCCGCGACTCGTCCCGTACCGACGACTCGCGGCGCCGGCCGGACTCGGCATCGGCCGGGCCGGGTTCAGGGGGCGACGGGCCGCTTGTAGTAGCGCCACGGGAACCATCCCGCGCCGACCGGGATCCAGCCTTCCGACTCCAGTCGCCGGTGCCGCGCGAGGGAGGGGAGCGTGATCCGGCAGTGCTCCCAGGGGTGGCCGGACGCCTCCACCTCGTGGAAGAAGGGGCCGTAGCCGACCATGTGCCAGCCGTCCCGGCCGGCCTCCTCCAGGGCGGCCATCTCGTTGAACGCGGTCAGCCCGCCGAGGGTGCGGCGCTTCGGGTCGTCCGGTCCCCCGGCGGGCGGTGCCGACGGGGACGCGCCCGCGGCCTTGCCCGCGAAGCGCTGCTGGGCGGCCTGGCGGCTCACCCCCAGGACGCGGCCCACCGTGTCCCAGCTGTGGCCGGCGGCCCTGGCGCCCTGGACGGCCTCGCGCAGCAGGCGGCTCGCCTCCTCGGCGCCGACGCGCGAGGCGTCCAGCAGGCGCAGGTAGCCGTGGGCGTCGTGTTCGAGCGACTCGGCCAGCCCCTCGGGGGCGCCGAGGACGGCCGCGGCGATCCCTTCCCGGATCCGGTCCATCTCCACCGGGTGGAGCAGCGGTTCGCCGCTCATCGGCGCAGTCCGGCAAGGGGTTCGAGGGCGTCGAGGACCGCCTCGTCGCGGCGCGCCCGCTCGGCCGAGTCACGGGCCGCCGCCCGGGCGGCCAGGCCGGCCGTGCAGGCGATGAGTGCGAGGCCCACGACGATCAGGGCGATGGTGGCGAAGGTGGCGAACCAGCCGCCGAACATCACCGTCACGGCCGGCAGGCTCACGGCGAGCGGCAGTACGGCGGCCATGGATCCGGTGGCGGGGAAGAGGTCCCGGTGCCGGGTCTCCGAGTTCAAGATCAACATGCGTCAAGGAAACCTTGACACGGGCGACTTGTCAAGAATTCCTTGACACTCAGGTCTCTCACCGCCCCGGGCCCGCACCGTCCCCGGCCCGTCCCGCCTCCGGGGTCATCGCGGGGTGCCGAAGGCGCCGGCGCGGGCCGCCGCGGCGGCGGCCCGGGCGGCGCGGTGCGGGAGCGCCGGTTCGGGGGCGGCCCGGACCAGCAGCAGCTCGTGGTAGAGCGGGGCGGTCGCCGCGACGAGCAGCGCCCGGCCGTCGGCGGGGCCGGGCAGTTCACCGCGGCCGGCCGCCCGGGTGACGACCACCGCGCACCGCGCGTAGCGGTCCTCCCAGAAGCGCGACAGCGCAGCCGCCGCCTCGGGCGAGCGGAATCCGGCGGCGATCAGGGCCGTGGTCAGGTTCGGTCCGCCACCCGCCAGCGCCTCGTACACCTCCTGGTTGAGGGCGGCCAGGTCGCCCTCCAGCGACCCGGTGTCCGGCGGGCTCCACGGGTCGTCGGACGCGGTGTCGAGTACGTCGGCCAGCAGCGCCCCGACGTCGCGCCAGCGCCGGTAGACGGTCGTGCGGTGGACGCCGGCGCGTTCGGCGACCGCGTCGACCGTCAGCCCGTCGTACCCGGCCTCCAGGAGCAGTGCGCCCACCGCCTCCAGCACCTGGGCGCGGACGCGGGCGCTGCGACCGCCCGTCCGGCGCCGCCTCGTGGCCGTTTCCTGTCGGCCTGAATCTTCGCTTGCCTGCGCGGGGGAATCCATGTCAGCATTTTAACGCAACATTCGTCGCCTTAAAGGAGAAGTCCCGTGGTCATCCCCCGCGTTGCCGCCCACCGCACCGCCGCCCCCGCCCCCGAACCCCTGGAGCCGCCCTGTGACCGCACAGCTCACCGCGTCTGACCTCACCAAGTCCTACGAAGGCCGCCCGGTCCTCGACTCCGTCGACTGCTCCGTCCGCGTCGGCGAACGTCTCGGTATCGTCGGCGAGAACGGCTCGGGCAAGTCCACCCTGCTCCGGCTGCTGGCCGGGGCCGAGCGCCCCGACCGCGGCGAGGTCGTCCTGCACGCCGAAGGCGGCGTCGGCCACCTCGCCCAAGAGGAAAGCCTCCCCCCGCACCTGACCGTCCAGCAGGTGGTCGACCGCGCCCTCGCCGGACTGCGCGCCCTGGAACGGGACCTGCGCCGGCTGGAGGCCCGCATGGCCGGCGGCGACGCCACCGCCGGGACCCTCACCGCGTACGCCGACACCCTCACCGCCTTCGAACTGCGCGGCGGGTACGACGCGGACGCGCGCGTGGAGCGCTCCCTGCACGGCCTCGGCCTGCCGGGCCTGCCCCGCGAGCGCGCCGTCGGCAGCCTCTCCGGCGGCGAGGCCGTACGCCTGCGCCTGGCCGTACTGCTGGCCGCCGCACCGGAGGTACTGCTCCTCGACGAGCCCACCAACCACCTCGACGGCACCGCCCTGACCTGGCTGGAGGACCACCTGCGGGCCCGGCGCGGCATCACGGTCGCCGTCTCCCACGACCGGGCCTTCCTGGAACGCGTCGCCACCTCCCTCCTGGAGGTCGACGGTGACCTGCACAAGGCCGTGCGGTACGGCAACGGCTACGCCGGCTACCTGGCGGAGCGCGCCGCCGAGCGGCGGCGCCGCACCGAGGCCCACACCGCCTGGCGGGCCGAGGCGGCCCGGCTGCGCGAGGCCGCCGCCGTCACCGCCCGCCGGGTGGCGCCCGGCCGGGCCGTCAAGGACGGCAACAAGATGGCGTACGACCGCGCTGCCGGCCGGGTCCAGCAGTCCCTCGCGAGCCGGGTGCGCAACGCCGAGGAGCGGCTCGCCCGGCTGCTGGCCCGGCCGGTGCCCGCGCCCGCGGACCCGCTGCGGTTCACCGCCGTACCGCGCACCGCCACGGCCACCGCCACGGCCACCGCCACGGCCACCGCCGTCGCCGGGCCCGGGGCGCCCGCCGGGCCGGCCGGGTCCGGCGACGCGCGACGAGTGCTGCTGGCCGCGGCGGGCGTCGCGGTCGAGGGACGGCTCGCGCCGGTGGACGTGAGCGTGCCGGCCGGCGGCCGGCTGCTGGTCACCGGCCCGAACGGGGCGGGCAAGAGCACCCTGCTGCACGTTCTGGCCGGCGCCCTGGACCCCGGCCCCGGGCAGGTCGTCCGGCACGGCCGGACCGGGCTGCTGGCCCAGCACGCCGACGCCGGCGCAGGCCGCGGGACGCTGCTCGCGGCCTACGCCGAGGGCCGCCCCGGGAACCCCGAGGAGCATGCCGAACGGCTCCTGTCGCTGGGCCTGTTCGCCCGCGACCGGCTGTCCGCCCCGGTCGGCTCCCTGTCCGTCGGGCAGCGGCAGCGGCTGGCCCTGGCCCGCCTGGTCACCGAACCGGCCGACGTCCTGCTGCTGGACGAGCCCACCAACCACCTCTCCCCCGCGCTGGCGGAGGAACTGGAGGAGGCGCTGGCCCGGTTCGCCGGCGCGGTGGTCGTCGTCAGCCACGACCGGCGGCTGTGCGCCCGCTGGACGGGCGACCGGCTCACCCTGCGCGCCCCGGCGTACGCCGCGGCCGGCGCCCGCCCGTGACGGCGGACCGGCGGACCGGCAGACCGGCAGACCGCTCCCCCTTCCCCGCCTCCCCGCCTCCCCGCCGAAAGGACGCCCCGCTTGACCACCTCCGCAAGCCCGCTCGCCGCCCTCACCGTGCCCACCGCAGGCTCCGGCCCGTACGCGCTCGCCGTCGGGCCGGACGGCCACCTGTGGTGCACCCTCGTCCACGCCGGGCGCATCGCCCGCCTCACCCCGTCGACCGGCCGCGTCGAGGAGTTCGCACTCGACTCCCCCGACTGCGGCCCCACCCTGATCACCGCCGGACCGGACGGCGCGCTGTGGTTCACGCGGTACCGCGACCACCGGATCGGCCGGATCACCGTGGACGGCGAGACCCGCTCGTACGCGCTTCCCGGCGGTGCGGGCGGGCCCTACGGGATCGCGGCCGGGCCCGACGGCGGCGTGTGGTTCACCCTGACGAACGCCGACCGCATCGGCCGGATCGGCGCGGACGGCGAGGTCCGCGAATTCCCTCTGCCGTGCGCGGGGGGATTCCCGTCCTTCCTCACGGCGGGACCCGACGGAGCCCTGTGGTTCACCCTCAACCAGGCGAACGCGATCGGCCGGATCACCGTCTCCGGCGAGGTCCGGCTCCACCCCCTGCCCACGCCCGGCGCCGCCCCGGTCGGGATCGCGGCCGGCCCGGACGGGAGCCTGTGGTTCGCGGAGATCGACGCCGGGCGGATCGGACGGCTCACGACCGGCCCGGCAGGCGTGGAGATCACCGGATTCGCGCTGCCCGAAGCCGACTGCCGGCCCCACGCCGTCGCGGTCGCGCCGGACGGCACCTGCTGGTTCACCGAGTGGGCCACCGGCCGGATCGGCTCCGTCACCCCGGACGGCACGATCACCGAACACCCGCTCGCGCACCGGGACCGCGAACCCCACGGACTCGCCTTCGGCCCGGACGGCACGCTGTACGTCGCAGAGGAGCGCAGCGGCATCTCCAGGTGGCAGGTGCGCCACGCCACCTGAGACCCGGACGGACGGCAGGGCCGACAGAACGGCGGCGTCGAGGCGGCCCGTGGCTCAGCCGGCTCCGACCGGCATCGGGGCGAGCCGGGTCTCCAGCCAGGAGGGCAGGTCCAGCAGCCGGACGCCTTCCTGCTCTTCGGGGTCGGTGCGGGCGACCAGGCAGACCATGTCCTGCGCTCCGGTGTTGACGGGCAGGTGGGGCGTGTCCGCGGGGATGTGGAGGTAGTCCCCGGGGTGCAGGACGACGTGTTCGGCGAGGTCCGGGCCGTGCCAGACCTCGACCTGCCCGGACTGGATGAAAATGGCCGACTCGTGCCCCTCGTGGAGGTGAGGACGCCCCCGCGTCCCCGCGGGCATCACCAGCCGGTGCAGGCACAACCGCTCCGAGCCCGCGGACCGGGCGCTGATCCCCGCGCCGAACGTGCCGCCCTGGACGCCTTCGTAGGTGCCGGTCCGCACGACCGTGCACTGCTTCTGATCTGCCATGCGGGCAGTACACCAGGCAGCGGGCGGCGTCCGGGGAGTTCCCGCCACCGTCGGCCGCGGGGCCTGCGGTGGCGGCGGCCGGTCGGGCGGGGCGCTCATGTCACCAGGTGCAGTGACGTTCCCGCGATGCCCAGCCGTACGCTCTGACCCCAGGTCAGCTCCAGGGCGTCGCTCTCCATTCCGTCGCCGAAGACCACGATCCGGTCCGATTCCACGGTCAGCTGCAGCCCCTGCCCCCGCCCCAGCTCGCCGGCGACGTTCGCCGTTCCGGTCGTCGGGGAGGGCCAGGCCTCGCGCACGAACCACAGGAGCCGCCGGTCGCAGGGGGCGGGCAGTCCCGCGGGGCTGCCGCGCTCCAGCCACAGGGAACGCAGCCAGCCGGTGGCGCCCGTGCCGGTGCCCACCAGCACCCCGGAGGAGGCCTGGGCCTCGCCCGGGCCCTTGTCGGCGTCGGAGCCCAGGCGGTAGCGGGCCGTCTGATGGCCGGGCGAGCCCACGTAGATCTCGTTCAGTGCGAGAAGGCGCTGGGTGTCGTCGGCGACGGCCTCGACCATGGTCAGCTCCTCCGCCCGGCCGCCGGCGGCGGTCGCCGCACGCAGCAGGGCGGCCGCGTCGGCCCAGCGGTGCCGGACCAGGACCCCGGGGTTGCGCCCCGGGTCGGTGTCGATGCCCACCACCGGCTGTCCGCGCAGGTACTTCGCGGTGTTGGCGACCAGGCCGTCCTGGCCGACCACGACGACCACGTCCTCCGGGGCGAACAGGAAGCGGTCCAGGTCGGCCCGCTCCACCCGGGTGCTGCGCCAGGTGAGCGGCACGGCCGCCGCCACCTCCCGCAGCGCCTGCCGGGTGCGCTCGTGGCGGCGGGCCACCTCGTCGATCGACCGGCCCCGGCTGGAGAGGAAGAACGCGGCCTGCCCGTGCGTCCCGTGCCGGGCGAGCAGTTCCTCGTACTCGGTCCTGCGGTGCACGAGCACCGCCCGCGGGGCCAGGCTCACGCGTCCGCGCCGCCTTCCGGGCGTCCGAGCCTGGTGAGGAGCCCGGTGAGGACGTCGGGAGAGAGCGTGATGCTCTCGATCCGCGGCAGGTTCTCCGCCAGCCGGGTCACCGCCAGGGCGTGCAGCGTGCCCGGGCCGGCTTCGTCGTGCACGCGCAGCCAGGCTGCCTGGGCCTCGGCGCGCGCCGCGCCCGTCTCGCGCGCCGCCTCGGCGTCCGCGCGGGCCAGGCGGACCTTGCGGGCCGCCTCGGTCTCGGTGCGCACGCCGTCCGCCGCCGCCTTCTCCTCCGCCTCGCGGCGGGTGTTGGTGCCGCGCTGGTCGATCAGCTGTGCCTCGCGCCTGGCCAGTTCGATCTGACTGGCCAGTTCGTTCTCGGCGATGGCGCGCTCACGTTCGACGGCGACGGCCCGCCGTTCGTAGGTGGCCCGGTCCGCCTCCTGCTGGATCTGCTCGCGGGCCGGGGTGCGCAGGGCGCGCTCCACCTCGGCCTCGGGGCGGATCGCCACGACCCGCACGGCCACCACGTCGATGCCGGTGGCCGGGAGCCTGGGCTCGGCGGCGAGACCGGCGGCGACGCGCCCCCGCACGGAGGCGACGCCGTCCACCAGGGCGACGGCCAGCGGAGTGCGGGCCAGTACGTCCAGCGTGTGCTGCTGCGCGGTCTCGGTGAGGAGGGTGGCGATCTGCTCCAGGGGGGCGCCGCGCCAGCTCCCGGTGTCCGGGTCGACGGAGAAGTCGAGCCGGTCCGCGGCCTCGGCCGGGTCGCTGATCCGGTAGGTGACGGTGGCCTGCACGGCGACGTCCTGGAAGTCGGACGTACGGGCGTGGAACGCCATGGCCAGCTCCCGGTCGTCGACCGGTACTTCGGAGAGCGCCGCCGACAGCGACCGGTACCAGAAACTGAGCCCCCGGCCGTCGTGGACGAGCCGGCCGCGCTTGTGGTGGCGGATGTGGGCGGTGGGCGCGGAGCGCAGATGGCGCCAGCCGAAGCGCCGGGTGATGTCGGCCATGACGGACCCCCTTCATTTCGTCAATGCGACGATAACGAGACGCGTCCATATCGTCAAGTAGACGAGAAGAAGGTTCCGCGGCGCCGCCCGGGCGGCAACGGGAGCCGCCCGAACGGGTCTTCGGCCTGCGGGACGGCCTGCCCCGAGCGGTCTCACGGTCCGTGCGTCCGGTGTGCCGGTCGTCCCGGAGTCGGTGATCACGGCCCCGGACCCCCGGTCCTGTCCGACGACCCCGAGGGGACCCCCTGCCTGATGTCCATATGTCCATATGGACTTCGATCGATCGCCGCGGCCGCCACGCCGCTGGGCCCCGGCCATCGCTGACCGGCGAGCGCACCGGGCCGGGATCCGCTCCGGCGCGTGCCGTTACCCGTCCCGCGCGGTCAGGAGCAGGACCTGGGCCTTGGAGCGGGTGGTGCCGAGCGCGGTGGCCACCGCTTCGGCGGACATGCCGTCGTCGCACAGCGCGCCGGCGGCCGTCCGGCCCGCCCGGGCCGCCATCCGCTCCAGCACACCGGCGGCGCGCAACGCGGCCAGCGGCGCGTCCGCGGCCGTGGCGGTCAGCTGCCCGGCCATCGCGGCCAGGAGCGCGGCCAGCGGCTCGGGCAGCGGTACCGCCCTGTCGCGGACGACGGACAGGTGCGCGGTCCAGTCCGCGAGCGGTCCCGCCAGGTCGACGTCCGCCTCGTACAGGGGCTGGTCGCCGATCGTCGCCCAGTCCAGCGGATACTCGGCGGCGCCGCGCCATCCGCATGCGCACACGGCCCTGAGGGCCTCGGCGCGCGGGCGGCGGGCCCGGCCGTCGTAGGCCGACCAGTGCGTGGTCGACGGCACGTCCGGACCGCTCCCGACATCGAAGTACGCCGGGCCCGGTTCGCTGCCGCCGACGAGTACACCTGCCGCGCCCGCGTGCGCGTCCCCGAAGTCCACCGTCCACCAGTCCCAGTCCACGAGCACACCGCCTTCTCCCCGGTCCCGCCGACAGACCGGCCGGATCCCGACTGCGACCCTGCCCCGCCCGCGCACCCGCCCACACCCCGGCGACCCCAACAACCGATGCCGTTGGATCCCGGGCCTGGAGCCGGGACCACGATCCGTGAACAGAGCCGGCCGGTACGGGCGTTCGGCCCTGCTGCTATGGGCAGGACTCCTCCGTCTTGGCGACGGTGAAGGCGACCGGCTGTCCGGTCAGCGCGGTCCCCGGCTTCGGGTCCTGGGAGCAGACCTTCCAGTTCGACTCCTGGAGGACCATGCGGCCCTGCAGCGCGTCCTTCACCGTGATGCTCGCGTTGGAGGGCAGCGCGCCGCGGACCGCCTTCATGCCCTGCCCGGTGAAGTCCGGCATGGTGCTGCCGGCCGGCTTCGGAGCGGGCGCGTCGGCGACCGGGCAGGACTCCTCCAGCTTCACGGCGCCGAAGTCCACGGTGGTGCTCGTGTCGACGTTCGCACCGGCGGCAGGGGTCTGGCTGCAGACCTTCCAGTTCCGGTCGAGGGCCTGGAGCCGGTCGCGGCCGAGGGCGTCGTGGGACTTGAGGAGGACGAACCCGGCCGCCTGCGCTTCGTCCTGGGCGGTCTGGAGGCCCTTGCCGACGAAGCCGGGAAGGGTGGCGGTCTTCGCTGCGGGCGCGGAGCCGGCCGGCGCCGGGGCGGCGGGCGTGCCGGGGGCGGCGGGCTTGGCGGTGTCGGTGGTCTGCGGGTTGCAGGCGGTGAGGGCGAGAAGGGCTGCAGCCGTGGCGGCGAGGGTGGCGGTGCGGTGTGTGCGCATCGCGCCATGGTGGCCGACGTGTACGGGGCGTGAGGTGGCTGTGACGCTCCTGTGACGCGCGAAAGCCCGCCGAGGTGGCGGGACTTCGCACATCGGCCGCCAGGGCTTGCCGGGTCGGCGGGTCGTTCGGAACCGGCGGTGAGGGCTGCGGCGGGGACCGGCGGAGGGTCGGTGCAGGCGCCGGCCGCGGGCTGACGAGCGCGGCAGACCCTTCCGACTCCCGTCACCGGCGCGGCGCGTGCACGAGGCGGTCCGGCCCGCCAGCGCAGGTGCGGTCAGGGGCCGGCGGGGCGCCGGAGAGCGGCCGGGTCCACGTCGAGCGCGGCCAGCAGCCGGACGCTGCGGTTTCCCGGCTCGCTGAGCAGCCGGTCCAGCAGCCCGGAGGTGCCGCCGGCCATCGTGTCCTTGAGCAGCTCGCGCGGTGGCACCGTGTCCTGGCCGAGGTCTGCGCTCGCCATCACCGCACTCGCCCGTGCGTGGTCCACCCCGGCCCCGACCAGGACCCGGCCGCCGTCGTAGTCGGCCTTGGCCTCCTTCGCCAGGTGCGGATAGGCCTGCGCGACCGCGTACGTCCGCAGCATGCCCAGGAGGACGTCGTCGGTGCGGACCTTCCCGCGGTGTGCTCCGGCAAGTTCCCCGGCCTCCAGGCGCGCCCACAGCACCGGGTGCGCCGCGGCGTTCATCGGCATCACCCTGACCAGCAGCGTCGACCAGAACTGCCCCAGCTCACGCGGCTTGTAGCGGCGGCGGCCCACCAGGGCGTCGCGGGTGGAGCGCAGCTCCGGCGGGACGGCGTCCTGCACGGCGGGGACCCGTCCCGACCGCACGGCCTGCCGCAGCGCGGCCGTGTCGACCCCGCATCCGTCGAGGTAGCGCACCGCCCCGCAGGACGGGTCGTCCAGGATGGCCGCCAGCAGATCGGCCGGGGAGCGCTCGACGCCGCGACCGGTCACGGACGGGTGTTCCCGGCACCGGGCGAGCGCCGCTGCCCCGGCGGTGCTGAGCGTGAGCGGGCGGCCCTCCTGCCCGGCCGGTGCGACCTCGGCCCTTCCGGGTTCCTCGTCCATCTTCCCGACGCCCCGGCGGATCACGTGCGGTGTGAGGTCGTACGGGGCGAGGAACTCCTGGACCCGGTCGTCCTTGCCGATGCAGGCCAGCAGGGTGTGTGTGCTGACGTGGCGTCTTGCGTAGACCGGGCCGAGCGCGGTGAGCAGGGCCTGGTCGGCGCGGAAGTCTGAGGTCATGCGGAAGATCCTGGCCGGGGCGCAGGGGTGTTGCGTCAGCCCACGGTCGGAATCGGGTGCGAGGAATGCCGGAAATCGGTGCGACGAAAGTTGGAAACCGGTGCGACGAAAGGGGGAGTCACGGCGCGGGCTTCGCCGAGGGCCTCGCGGCTGCGATCGGGCGGGCCGCGCGTACCGGCCGGGGTCTGCGTTCGGTCCCTCGGCTGCCGGTCATTCGGGGCGGCTGAAGCGGTGGGCGGCCCAGAGCAGGGCCATGACTCCGCCGGCCAGCAGGAGGGCGCCTTCCAGGAGCAGGGGAGGTTGCCGGCCGAACCAGTCGAGGCCGGCGGTGGCCGCCTGGTCCGGTACCCGTAGCGCGATGCAGCGGCGGAGCAGGTCGACTCCGTAGGCGAGCGGGTTGGCGGCGGCCAGCGCGTGGGCCCAGCCCGGGAGGTTCTCGATCGGGAAGAAGCCTCCGGACAGGAACAGCAGCGGCATCATCACCAGGCCGAGCAGCATGTGGAAGATCTCGGGCCGGCCCAGGGTCACGGCGAGGGCCAGGGACAGGGCCGTGATGGTGAAGGAGGTGAGGATCATGCCGACGAGGAGCAGCGCCAGGAGGAGCGGGTCGTAGGGCAGGCCGACGGTGCCGGCCAGGCCGAGCAGGACGGCGCCCTGGACCGTGGAGACGATGGTGCCGCCGGCGCAGCTTCCGAGGAGCAGGGTGGACCGGCTGACCGGGGCCATGAGGAGTTCACGCAGGTAGCCGCTCTGCCGGTCGGTGATCAGGCGGATGCCGACCATGATGGCCGGCGTCTGCACCGTCATCATCAGCATGCCGGGGAACAGGTAGGTCTGGTAGCCGACGCCCAGCGAGGAGTTGGGGATCAGGGCGGCGAGACCGCCCCCCAGGACGAAGAGGTAGAGCACCGGCTGGAGCAGCATCAGGGCGGTGTGGGCGGGTTGGGAGGACAGGCGCAGCAGATCGCGGTAGATCAGGGCGTGGACCGCGCGCAGTTCGTGGCGCAGGGGGGTCCCCGGCTCCCGGCCGGTGGCGGGGGCGTCGGGGGTGCCGGCGGAGGTGTCCGGGGCCGGGACGGCGGGTGCGGTCATGGGGCCTCCTGGTTCGCTGCCGTGGTCGCGCTCGGGGTGGGAGCGGCCGGCTTCGGGTGGGGCCGGGGGGTGTGGATGCTGCGGCCGGTGTGGTGGAAGAAGACGTCGTCGAGGGTCGGCGGGGTCGCGGACGCGGCGTGCACCGCGATGCCGTGGGCTTCCAGTGCCGCGCACAGGCGGGGAATCCAGGCGCTGCCGTCGGGCACCCTCAGGGTCACGCCTTCGGTGTCCAGGGTGACGGCGAGTCCCGGCGGTGCGGTCCGGCCCACGACGTGGCGTGCCGCTGCGTCGTCGCCGGTGCGCAGCACCACCCGGTCGTCTCCGATCGCGGCC
This sequence comes from Streptomyces nojiriensis, assembly GCF_017639205.1. Classification (NCBI taxonomy): domain Bacteria; kingdom Bacillati; phylum Actinomycetota; class Actinomycetes; order Kitasatosporales; family Streptomycetaceae; genus Streptomyces; species Streptomyces nojiriensis. Next base: position 128,217 of record NZ_CP071139.1, read on the forward strand.
TTCAGGGCGAGGGGGGTGCCCTGTGTCACGAGCCGGCCGTGGTCGATGATGCCGAGGCGGTCGCAGTTCTCCGCCTCTTCCAGGTAGTGGGTGGTGACGAAGAGCGTGCTGCCGTGCCGGTCGCGCAGTGCGCGCAGGTGCTCCCAGACCTGGGCTCGGGCGTGTGGGTCGAGTCCGGTGGTCGGCTCGTCGAGGAACAGGACCCGGGGTGCGTGGAGCAGGCCGCGGGCGAGCTCGAGGCGGCGTCGCATGCCTCCGGACAGGGTGCGTACCGGGGCGCGCCGGCGGTCGGCCAGTCCGACCATCTCCAGGGTCTCGGTGGTGCGCAGGCGGGCGTGGCGGCGGCGCAGTCCGTAGAGGCGTGCGTGGATGTGCAGGTTCTGTTCGGCTGTCAGGTCCGGGTCCAGGGCGCTGTGCTGGAAGAGCATCCCGACCAGTCTTCGTACCTGCTGGGGGTGGCGCAGTACGTCGACGCCGGCCACCGTGGCCTGTCCGGCGGTGGGGCGGGCCAGGGCGCACAGGAGGGCGAGGGTGGTGGACTTCCCCGCGCCGTTGGGGCCGAGGAAGGCGAAGGTTTCGCCTTGGAGGACGTCCAGGTCCAGGCCGCGGACGGCGTGGGTGGTGGTCCCGTCCGGACCCTCGTAGCTCTTGAACAGGCCGCGCGTGCTGATGGCGTGGACGGGCGGGGCGGCGGCGGACGGTGTGGTGTCCGGGTGGGTGGGGGCGGCGGTCAGGAGGGTTGCCCGGGTGCGGGCGTCGTCCGCGGCAGGTGGCTGCATGGTCGGGTCCTCGTCTACGGGGGTGTCGTGCGCAGGCGTGCCGGCCGCGGCGGCCTCGCTCCGTCCGGTGGCTGCCCGGGGGCGGCCACCGGACGGAGGTCGTCGGCTAGGCGCAGCTGATGCCGATACAGACGGTGTTGAGGAGCGTCAGCAGGCCGACGCACTCGCAGGTCGCGGCGAACGGCGCGCCGTCGACGCCGACCGGGTCGGTCTCCGGAAGGGCGTGCAGGTGGGCGAGCAGGGTGAGGTCCTGGTTCTCCATGACATTCTCCTTCTCTGAGCGGTTGCGACAGGGGGTCCCTGTCGCTCAGCCCGGCTGTTGGACCATCCAGTGCCGGGAGTCTGTGTGGCGGGTCCGCAGGAGGAAGGCCAGGATTCCTGCGGATCCGTCGCTCCAGCTCGTCGAGACGTCCCCGTATTCGTTGGGGAAGACGACGTGGCTGTCGCGGTGGGCCCGTTCGGAGACGATGAGACGGGCCAGGTCGTCGGCCATCGCGCGGTAGGCGGGGTCCCCGGTGGCGTCGGCCATGTCGAGGAGGAAGTCGCCGTTGCCCGCCAGCCCGTGGCACTGGGCGAGGGCGGCGCGGGAGGCGCGCTCCATGACGGCGTGTGTGGCGCCGCGGGCGAGATCGCCGAACCGTTTGTCCCCGGTGCGCTGCCAGAGGCGGATCAGGAACGAGCCGATGCCGGCCGAGCCGTGGCACCAGTACGGGGCCGTGGGCACGTCCGTGGCCTGGGCCGGCCACTGGGCCGCCCGGCCGACCATCACGGCGTTGGCCACCAGGTGCTCTCCCGCCGCCACGGCCAGTTCCAGGTGGTGCGGGCGGTGGGAGACGGCTGCGGCCGTGAGGAGGAAGAAGCCGATGCCGGAGGTTCCGTGCGCGAAGCCGAGGTAGCGTTTGCCGGCCTCCGTGGAGACGGCTTCGGCGGGGACCGGCCAGCTGACGCCGGACGGCTCGGGCTGTGCGGCGGCGGCGAGCCGGTCGGCCGCGTCGGCGACCAGCTCGGCCAGGCGCGGGTCGCCGGTACGGTGCCACAGGTGGGCGGCGGCGAGTCCGCTGCCCGCGGAGCCGTGGGTGATGTCGTGGCTGGGTGTCGGTTCCAGCGGGGCGAGTGCCAGGGCCAGCGCGTGGTCGGTGAGCGCGCGGTCGTCGATGGCGCGTCCGGCGTCGTACAGCGACCAGGCGATTCCGCGGCCGCCGAAGTGCAGGCCCGGGCGGATGGAGCGGGTGTCGGTACGGGCGGCGATCCAGTGGCCGGCGGTGGCGATCAGGTCGGGCAGGCGCGGGTCGCCGGTGAGTTCGAAGTAGCGGGTCAGGACCGCCAGCGCGCCTGCCGCGCCTTGCTGCACGGTGCAGGGGTCGGTCTCCCCGGCGAGGGTGGACACGGGCCACAGCCGCCGGTCGTCGGCGGGGGTCATGGAATCGACGAGGTGGTCCACCATGCCGGTGATCGCGGTGTGTGTCGCGGCGTGTGTCGCGGGGTGCGGCTCGTCCGCCCGCGTCGTTCCGGTGCCGGGGTGCACCGGCCGGCGCGCCGGGTCCGTCCCGCGCAGTGCCTCACGTGCCCTGGCGGGGTCCCAGCGCTCGCCGGGATCGTCCTTCATCAGCCCGAGGATCATCTCCGGCAGGCCGTCCGGCAGGTGCAGCGTCGCGGCGCAGGCGGTCAGCCATTCGGCGAAGCGCTGCTCGGCCGGCCTGGTGGCCGGCTCCTCGGGCAGGAGGTTGGGTACCTTCCCGCCGAGCACGAAGCACACGGTGGCGCCGAGGCTGTAGTAGTCGGCGGTCGGGGAGACGGGGGCGTCCAGCAGGCGCTCGGGGGCGCTGAAGCCGGGGGTTCCCACCTGGGTGGGGAGCGTGGCGTCGTCCGCCAGGGCGGCGAGCTCCAGGTCGATGAGGCGCAGTTCGCCGTCGGGGCGGACCATGACGTTGCCGGGTGTGAAGTCCCTCAGTACGCAGCCGTGGGCGTGGGCCGCCGCGACGAGGTCCACCAGGCGCCGGACCTGGGCGAGTGCGTCCGCTCGGTAGCGTTCGCTGCCGGCGTCGCGGAAGCGTTCGGCGACCCAGGTGCGCAGGGGTACGCCCGGCACTTCCTCCTGGGCGAGGAACAGGTGTCCGCCCGCTTCGAACAGGGCGAGCGGTTCGGGTGCCAGTCCCGTGCCCTTGAGCTTCTCCAGCGTCCTGGCCTCGGCCCGCAGCCAGTCGCGTACGTCGGAGCCGGACGCGTCGCCCTCGACGTGCGGCCGGGCCTCCTTGATCACCACGGGTGCGCCCGTGGTGATGTCCGTTCCCCGGTAGACGCCGCCCTTGTTGGTGTGGCGGATCGCCTCCCGTACCGAGAACCGGCCGCCGAGCAGCACCGGGTTGCCCGCCGCCTTCTCCTGTTGCGGTGGAAGCGGTACCGAGGCGGGGAAGGGGCTGACCGCCCAGGGGGGCGGGGAGTACTGACCGGTGCGCTTGTCCTCCACGGGGTTGCCGTCGGGGTCCTCGATGAACCACACCAGCAGGCCCTGGTCCGACAGCCGCCGGCGGCCGACGAAGGCGCCGTAGCGGTAGTGCACGAGACTGTGCGGGGCGTACGGCTGGTCGGACAGGATCCGGGGGCCGGCCAGTCCTGCCGTGGCCTTGTGCAGTGCGAGTGCTATTCGGGCCGCGTCGTCGTCGGAGGGCGGGTAGATGGTGATGAACTTGCCCGAGCTCCCCCGTGGCGTGGCCCGGGAATTGAGTGCGCTCACCTGTTCGAGTGACCGGACGAATTTGAAAGCGGCCTCTTCGCCCAGCAGCACGTCCAGGGCTTTTACGAGGACTTCCGGTGCGGAGGCGGCGGTTGCGGACACATGCAGTTTCCAGCCCTGCGTACGTCGTATTCCGGAGTGATGCGTGAGGCGGCACCACATTTCGTCCGCGTCGGCCGTCCAACGCTTTTCCGTACCTGTGGTCCGCAGCGCCCGGCGGAGCAGACTTTCGAGGTCGACTTCGGTTGCGTGGCTCGTCATGCGTGTCCCTCTCAACGGTGAGAACCGCTGGTTGGAATATGCCTTCGGTAAGAAGAAACGTACAACGTGCGCCCGGCGGCGGTCAGTTGATTCGGCGAGCGCACAGAGGTGTTGCGACGGTGGATGGCGTGGTCCGGCGTGAATGGAGGCGCATGGGCATCACCGGAACGGAAATGCTCCGCCTGTTCGATGAAATGAACCCTCGCACTCGGTAGATAAACAGTCCGGGCGATTCGCTTAAAATTTCGCAGGGCCCGGCGGCATCGGTTCAGGAGAACTGCAGTGACACCCTGACCTCAACTCCCCCATCGGACCCTTTGTGTTCGGCTGCGGCGAGCGCCGTTCTCGTCTTCACCGTTGGCCGGCACCTCGTTCCGATCTGGCGACGGGATGAATACGAGCGGCGGCACGGCCACGGCGAACGCTATCGACGCGGGCTGTCGCGGTACAGCTTTCCTCCCGACCGGGCGGCGGTAAAGAGGTTGATTCCGCCACGACTCCAACCAGCGAAGGGGCATGATCCGGAATTTCGCGACCGCCGGGATCAGCGCCCTGATCTGCGCTCACCGGAGATGTTTAACGAGCAACTGGTTACCGAAGGTCGCCGGATACTGGCTCGAAGTGACGAGGGGGGCTTTCCCGGTCCGGCCGCGCGCGCAGCGACCACCGGGGCTGCCGGTGCGGCAGGGGTCCGTGGTGCCACGCCTGCCGCCCCGGAGGGAAACGCGGGGGCGCACCGGTCCCACCCGGCGCAGGACGCCGGCCGCGAGTTCGCGCCGCCCGGTGCGCGGGTGTTTCCGCGGGGCGGGAGCGGGCGCTCCTACGGAGCGGGATCCGCGGGCGCCTGCGGAGCGGGATCCGGGGATCCGTGCGGGGCCGGCGGGCGGCATGCGGCGCGGGCGCCGCCTTCCTCCGCTTCCTCCGCGCGCGGCCAGTGCCGTCCTTCGAGGGCCTCGGCGCTGCGGTTGAGCCGGGCCAGGGCGTCCTCCAGCTCCCGCACTTCCTCAGGGGACCAGCCGGCGACCACCCGGGCCAGGCAGGACCGGTTGACCTCACGGTCTTCGGCGAGCCGGCGCCCGCCTTCACCGGTGATGCGCAGCTTGCGGGCCATGCCGCCGTCCGGGTCGGCGACGCGCTCGGCCAGTCCGCAGCGCAGCAGCGCGGCCGTCTGGCGGTTCACGGTCGAGGTGTCGAGCCCGAAGGCCTCCGCCAACTGTCCGATGGACATGGGGCCTTGTGTGTCGATCCGGCTGAGCAGCAGGTACGCCGACCGCTCCAGGCGTTCGGGGTCGCGCTCGCGCCGGGCCAGCACCTGGTGCCGCGAGAGCAGCATCAGCTCCCGCTCCAGTTTCTCCAGCACTGCGCCTCCCGCTCCTTCCGGCGCTCCATTATCGCGGACCTGTGGACCCCCGGGACCGGCGGACCCCTGCGCAGCCCGTCCCGCGGGCGGCGCCGCGCGAAGGCCGCACGACGGTGGCACGGCAATATGCATGATACATAGCATGTGTACTATGCACTCCTCGTTGTCATCCCGACGAGGCACAGCCTCAACCCGGAGGACCCGCATGACCGTCACCACGTCCACCGCCTCCCGCGCGGCCGAGATCCTGTCCCGGCCCATCGAGCTGAACGGCCTGACCGTCCCCAATCGCATCGCGATGGCGCCGATGACGCGGATGTTCTCCCCCGGCGGCGTGCCCGGCGAGGACGTGCAGGCGTACTACGCCAGCCGGGCCGCCGCGGGCGTGGGCCTGATCGTCACCGAGGGCACCTACGTCGGGCACGACTCCGCCGGGCAGAGCGACCGGGTGCCGCGGTTCCACGGCGAGGACCAGCTGGCGGGGTGGGCGAAGGTCGCCGCGGCCGTGCACGAGGCGGGCGGCACGATCGTGCCCCAGCTGTGGCACATAGGCATGGTGCGCAAGCAGGGCGAGGCCCCGTATGCCGATGCGCCCGCCGTCGGCCCCTCCGGCATCCGCGTCGACGGCACCGAGGGGACCGGCAGGGCGATGACCCGCACCGACCTCGACGACGTCATCGGCGCGTTCGCCGACGCCGCCGCGGAGGCCGCGCGGATCGGCTTCGACGGCGTCGAACTGCACGGCGCCCACGGCTACCTGCTCGACCAGTTCCTGTGGGAGCGGACCAACCGCCGCACCGACGCCTACGGCGGCGACGCGGTGGCCCGTACGAAGTTCGCCGCGGAGATCGTGGCCGCGGTCCGCGAGCGCGTCCCGGCCGACTTCCCGGTGATCTTCCGCTACTCGCAGTGGAAGCAGGAGGCCTACGACGCACGGCTCGCGCAGACCCCGGAGGAGCTGGAGGCGATCCTGGCCCCGCTGGCGGCGGCGGGCGTCGACGCGTTCCACGCCTCCACCCGGCGCTACTGGCTCCCGGAGTTCGAGGGCTCGGACCTGAACCTGGCGGGCTGGACCAAGAAGCTCACCGGCCGGCCGGCCATCACCGTCGGCTCGGTCGGCCTCGACGGCGACTTCCTCCGCGCCTTCACCGGCGAGGGCGCGGCGCTCGGCGACATCGACAACCTCCTGGACCGCATGGAACGCGACGAGTTCGACATGGTCGCCGTCGGCCGGGCGCTGCTCCAGGACCCGCAGTGGGCGGCGAAGGTCCTCGGCAACCGCTTCGACGAGCTGAAGCCGTACGACGCGGCGGCGCTCAGGTCGCTCAGCCGGTAGTCCGACAGCCGGAAGCCGTCCGGACGCCGGTCCGCGGACGCCCTGTGACATCGGTCCGCCGAAGTCACAGGGCGTCCGCGCCCACTCGGCCCACGCGCCCGCCCCGCCGTCCGGTCAGGGGCTCGGGGGGCCCAGGCGGACCACCTGGGGGGTGTGGGTGCTGATCCGGTTGCCGGTCTGCGGGTCGATGCGGAAGATGCCGCCGGCTCCTTCGATGACGTTGGTGGTGGCGAAGAGGTAGAGCTGCGCTCTGACCGCGTAGACGGTGGGCGGCTTCTGGGGCGGGTCGACGGCGTTGCGGATGGCCAGGGTCGCGGTGACGAGCGAGTCGTGGGCCATGACCGCCCACCCGCTGGCCAGGTGGCCCGGGTCGAACCTCTGGCCGTGGTGGTCGCGGCCGAAGTCGTCGGCGAATTCCTGGTAGAGGCTGTGGTCGGGGTTGGTCTTGTCGCCGAGCTGGCCGGGGTCGGCGAGGGGGACGTAGAGGATCGTGATGGGCGCTTCGGGGTCGTTCAGGGCGGGCAGTTTGCGGTCCAGGGTGGCCGCGTCGGAGCCGGTGACCACGGTGATGGGGGTGGTGCGGCACTGCCGCTGGTGCAGTTTCTCCAGGAAGGTGGGCAGGAAGGTCGCGCGGCCCGCGTAGATCACCACGTCGGGTGTGACCTTGCCGCAGAGGTTCTTGCTGATGGTGCCGAGGCTGGTCTGCGCGGCGCCTCCCCGGACGTCGAAGTTGAAGGAGATGCCTCCCGCCTGGAGGTAGGGCAGGAGTCCGGTCGCCGGGTTCTGCGCCGCCTTCTCGATGGAGTTCGAGTAGAAATCGGGGGTTCCGGCGGGGGTGGTCGGGGCGCTCACGAGGGCAGCGGTCTTCAGCTCGGGACGCTTGCGGAGCTCCTGGCCGATCGCCTGCAGCTGCGCGCTGGAGTTGGGGGCGACGCGTACCAGCCCCTCGATCCTGGCGCCGGCGTCGATGCTGCCGGTGGTGTCGAAGCCGTCCGCGGTGATGACGTCGCCGACCATCGGAACGGATGCCGCCGACAGTGCCCGCGCGGCGTCGATCGACTCCTGCTGGCTCAGGCCCATCCCGGTCACCGCGACGAGCGGGCCGGGTGTACCGGGGGCTCCGGGTGTGCCGGTCATCTTCTTGAGCTGGTCGACGACGCCGGGCCAGTGCGTTTCGTCCGAGCCCATGTTGGCCAGTACCAGCCGGATCCTGGGGTAGGCGTTGCCCTCGTTCGCCTTGCGTACGGCGATGAGGGCTCCCTCGATCTGGTGCACGGCGCGGTCGCCGGTCAGGCTGCCCGGGCCCTGGGTCAGCGGCCCCATCAGCGCCACCGTGACATAGCCGCCGGTCTTCTCCGTGGCCGTGTTCTCGGCGTCGAGCACCGTCAGGGCCGGCTCGAGTCCGGGGCCGAAGATGCCGGGCCCGTCACTGCCGTCGGTGATCCCCGCGCACCCGTCCGGCGTGGTCGTCAGTGCCGGATTCCCGGTGCCGCAATGGGCCTTGCGTTCCTGCTCCTCCAGCTGCCGCTCGTGTGCGTGCTTCGCGGCGTCCTTCCCCTTCCCGTCCTCCACGTACCACCACGCGCCGCCCCCGATCAGAGCGCTCGCCGACACCAGCGCGGTCACCACGATCAGCCGGCGCGTGAGCCAGGACGGCCGGCCCCGGCCGAAGCGTTCCGGCTCTGCGGATCCCTGCGCCGGGGCCGGCGGATCGGAGGGGGCCGCGGCACCGGAGCCCCCGGCCGGGTCTGCCGCAGGACTGCCCGCCTGCGTCTGCGCCTGCCCCTCGGGCCCGTGCACCGGGGCCTCGGGCTCCTGCGGCGGGGTCCCGGAGCCCGCGGGCGGATCTGCCGGGGAACCGTCCTGCGACGGGGCTGCGGAGCCGTTCGGGTCCGGCTCGACGGGCAGCGCGACGGGCGGCGCGGTGTCGTCGTGGGTCTGCCGGCCCGTGGTCTGCCGGCGTCTGCTCGCCCACTGGGCGCGGCGCTGGGCCAGCTTGACGTCCTGCCAGTGCCCGCGCCACTCCTCGACGAGCCCGGGGTCGGCCCGGAACTTCTCGGCGGCCGGCTTGTCCAGGGAGCTGGGGGTGGTGACGATGCGGACGAACTCGAGGAGCGCCTCGAGGGAGGGCAGGCGTTTGCCGGTGAGCATCTCGTTCAGGCCCGTGGTGGTCAGGCGTGGCCGCACCGAGGCGGAGGCGACGGTCGCGTAGGACGGGGAGCCGCCGGATATGTGGAGGAGGTTCAGCTTCTCGGTGAAGGCGGCCTGTGCGCCCTCGTACGCCTCGATCGCCTCGCGGTCCTGCGGCTCGACCCCGGGTTCTTCGGCTGCCATCAAACCCCCCTGCCTGTGCGGAAAAAGCCACGCTAGAGGGCGGTGGGACCGTACGTATGCGGAATGCTCCGAACAGTTACGGACACCCCGCCCCGTCCGGAACCGGCCCGGACTCCGCCTGCCGGAACGGAGGGTCGTACGGGTCCGGGCGGACCCGTACGAATCGCTGGGAACCGGGCGGAGCAGCCGCTCTCCTGGACTCATGACCACCACCGGCACCACCCCGCAGACACCCGACCCCGACCCCGACCCCGACCCCGGCCGACAGCCCGCCGGCCGCGAACCCGACCCGGAGACCAGGACGCGCCGCGTCCCCGACGCCGTGGTCCTGGTCGCGCTCCTCGCCACCTGCGCCGGCACCTACCTCACCGTCGGCGAAGCCGGATTCGCCGGCGTCATCAGCGCCGTCGCCGCCCTCTACGGGACATGGCGCGCACGCCGCTGAACGCGGCGGGCGGGCGGATCCACTTGCCGGGCCCGCCTCTTCGGCCGGGATGCGCCGGTGCCGTGCCCGACCCGCCGGGGCGCCGGCTCCGGCGCGGGCCGGCGCCGGGTCCCCTCGGCGCCGGGCCGCGCGGGCGAAGGCGGGGCAGACGCCCGCCGCGTCCGTCAGATCACGGGCGTGGACCTCGTACACCCGGCCGTCCGCGGCGCGCAGGGCCGCCGTCCGCTCTGCGCATGCGGCCGCCCCGCGAGGCCGAAGACGCCCCAGGGCGTCTGTGCCCCGGCCACATCGAACAAGGTCACGTCGGTCCTTTCCGGCGGCTCCGCTGCCCCTGGCCCCTTCCCGTGCCCGGTCGTTCCGTCCAGCCGCACCCTGCGGCGCGTTTCCGGGCGGGAGGAGGTCCTCCGCGCGGGTCAGCCGTTCGCCATCGCGGTGGGGCCGGGGCCGCCGGATGCCGTGAAGTGCTCGCCGGCCGGGTCGGGTTGCGGGGGGAGCCAGCCGCGGATGGCGGCCTGGACGCCGGCCTGGAAGCGGGTTCCGGCGTCGAGTTCCTCCAGCATGCGGGTGATCCGCCGGCGGGCGGTGTGCACGTGCACGCCGAGGCGGCGGGCGATGGTTTCGTCCTTCAGGCCGGAGGCGAGCAGTCCGAGCAGTTCCCGCTGGTCCGCGGTGAGGGGGCCGCCGGGGCTGCCGAGGGGGGTGGCGCGCGCCCACAGGGACTCGAACAGGGGCAGGGCGGCCCGGTGCAGCAGGCGGTCGCCGAACACCAGGGCCGCTCCGTCGTCCCCTTCGTCGTCGCCGGGCGGCGGGGGCAGCAGGCAGGTGCGCCGGTCCACGAGGACCAGGGCGGTGGGCAGGTGCTGTCCGATGCGGGCCTGGAGGCCGAGTCCGGTGAGGGCGATCAGCTCCTGTGCCCGGTCGGGGAAGTCGGTGCCGCGCCGGTCGGTGACGGTCCGTACGGCGACGCCGCGCGCGAGCAGGCGGCGGATGCGGTCCGCGCCGGGTGCCCCGGTGCCGACGGCGTCTGCGGTGCTGTCGGGTGCCCCGGCGGTCCGTGTCGCGCGGTCGAGGATCAGGACCTCCGTCTCGGCGGCTTCGAGCATGGTGTCGAGGCGGGACCCGGCCGCTTCGGTGCCGGTGAGGACCTCGATGCCGGCCGGGGGTCCGGGGGTTCTCGCGGGCTGCGGGGGAAGCCGGTGGGCGAGCCGCTCGGCGTAGGAGCGCAGGGACTTCAGGTCGGCCGACTCCTGGTGCAGGAGGGCCTGGCGGCGCTGGATGAGTACGTGCAGTACGGCGGCCGGGTCGGCGGCCGTGCGGATCACCGCCCTGGTGTCGTCCTGCGTGCGGGCCGGAGTCCGGTCGTACGGGTCGGTTTCGATCATGCGGGGGATTTTGACCGCCTTCACAGATGCCCCACAAGTGTGCATGGCCACTTCTGAGGGGGGCCCGGCTCTGGTCGGGAGCCGCCCGCGGCGCTTGCATGGCGGCGACTCACAGCAACGCATCAGGCACTCATGGTTGAGGAGACCCCTTGCCCAAGTTCAGCGCAGGTTCGTCGGCGCCCACCCCCGCCGCACGACGGATATGGCGGAAAGAGCTCCGCTCCGCCGGAGGAATAGCGGTTCTGCTGGCCGCCGCGATGACCTTGCAGGCGTCGCCGGCGTGGGCCGCGGGCTCCGGCCCCTCGAACGCCCTTCCCGGCCAGGACACCGCGACCCCGGTGCTCGTCGAGGGCATACGGGAGCCCGTGGACGCCAAGGCCGCCCCGGCCGACGCGGCACGGCAGCACCTCGCCTCGAACAAGAGCCGCTACAAGATCCCGCGGGCGGGCAGCGACCTGGTCCCCCTGGCGGCGACCGCCACCGGGGCCAAGGACGAGACGGTCCGGCTGCAGCAGAAGCACCGCGGTGTCGACGTCCTGGGCGGCCAGTACGTCGTGCGCATGCAGAAGCAGGACGGCAAGCGCGTGGTCACCGGCACCTCGGGGCACTACTTCACCGCCCTGAGCACCGACGTCACCCCCCAGGTCGGCGAGGACGTCGCGGTCCGCCGTGCGGTGGCCGCCACGGCCCGCCGGCTGGGAGCGGCCCTCGACAAGAGCCGGGCACCGCGGTCCGAGTCCGGTGATCCGGCGGCCACCGGCATGACCGGTGAGCCCAAGGGGCTCGTCGTCCTGCCGAAGGGGGGCGGTGTCCTGGCCTACCGCGTCACCGTGCGGGGTACCGCGCCCGGCACCGGGGCGCCGGTCGTGGACGAGGTGTACGTGGACGCCCGGTCGGGCTATCCGGCGCTCCAGTACAGCGCGTTGAAGACGATGGCGGCCCCCGCGGCCCGGACGGCCGGTGCGGCCGCCGACGGCCCGACGGCGGGCGGACCGCCGGCCCCGGCGCCGAACCTGGTCCCCGAGACCGGGTCCGGGGCCCGGCTGAGCGGCGCCGCGACCTCGCTGGACATCGCCTACGACCCGGCGGCCGGCAGCTACCTGCTGGCGGACGCGGGCCGTATGCGCGCCGGCTCCAAGAGCCTGCTGGCCACGTGGGACGCCCGTGGCAAGTCGGTGTCGGAGACCTCGGGCACGTGGCCCGCCGGCATCGCCATGTTCTCCTCCCCGAGCACCGCGTTCGGCGCGGCGGCGACGGATTCGGGGGCCGTGGACGCCCACTGGAACGCGGGCCAGGTCTACGACTTCTACAAGAAGAACCTCGGGCGCGACAGCCTCGACGGGAACGGCGGGGCCGTCAACTCCCTGGTCGGCGTGACGTACTACGGCCTGCCCTACGCCAACGCGTTCTGGGACGGCACCAAGATGGTCTACGGCATCGGGGACACGGAGTTCAAGCCGATGTCGGCCGACACGGACGTCGTCGGCCACGAGATGACCCACGGGGTCATCGAGCACACGGCGAACCTGGTCTACGCGGGCCAGTCCGGTGCCCTGAACGAGGCCCTGGCCGACTACTTCGGCAACGCGATCGACGTCACCGCGAGCGGGACGCCGATGAGCGATCCGGCCGCGGGCCTGATCGGCGAGAACCTGTGCCGCACGAAGGCGGCCGCCGACTGCGCCCTGCGTGACCTCAACGACGGGGCCACCACCTCGAAGAGCTTCCTGGGCGTGTCGTTCGCCACCGACAACGGCGGCGTGCACCTGAACTCGACGATCTTCTCCGGCGCGCTGTGGGACATGCGCGAGGACCTGGGCGGCGCCCTGGCCGACAAGATCGTGTACAAGGCCGTCACCGAGTACATGACGCCGATCGACGGGTTCACCGAGGCGCGGGGCGCGGTGCTGGCGGCGGCCAAGGCGCTGGGCGCGACCTCGGCCCAGCAGAACACGGTCAAGCGGTCGTTCAACGCCCACGGCATCGTCCCGGACTGGGAGCAGGCCCTGGGGATCGACACCGACACCCTCTTCGGGAAGCTGAACACCACCGATTCCGGAGTGGGTGCGGGCGGTGGCTGGTGGACGGCCTCCAAGTCCAACGACGACGGCTCCGAGCCCTACTCGGTGTACGCCGGCCGCCTGGACGGCAAGGGCGCCCCGAAGGTGATCAGCCCCAACGACGGCCGGTACCACACCGCCCCGGCGACCGACGGCAAGACCGTGGTGTGGACGGCGTACGGCCCGACCTCGGTCGACGTCCTGTCCCGTCCGGTGGCGGGCGGCCCGGTCAAGACCCTGTACAGCTCGGCGACGGGCGTCGCGGGTCTGCGGGTGGAGAAGAACACGGTCGTGTTCGAGGAGTACGACATCTTCGGCGGCCGGCACGTGGGTTACATGCGGCCCACCGACAAGGCCCCGGTCTTCACCGACGGGAAGAAGTGGAACACCCTGACCGCCCTGCCTTCCATCGGCGACAACAGGATCGCCTACGCGAAGCTGTACTCGCAGGGCGGTTCCTACCGGCTGGGCGTGGAGGTCGTCGACCTCGCCACCGGCACGGCGGTGATGACCGAGCAGCTCGACGAGCCGGCGGGTCTCGGCCAGACCGGTATCAACGGCAAGAACGTGTTCTGGCTGGCGGACACCGACGAGAGCGACGGCGGTCTGATGTCGGTCCTCAGCTCCGGCCTGGACGGCCGCGGCACCTTCATCGTCAGCAGCGAGCACAAGCCGGGCGCGTTCGTCGCCTCCGACCTGACGGTCTCGCAGGACGCGCTGACCGTGGTCGCGCAGACGCCCGACACGCGGTACCGCAACGAGTCGCTGCCCAAGCTGTGGCAGCTGACCACCGACGGCTCCCGCCGGGAGCGGGTCTCCTGCAACCGCGGTGAGCAGAGCTATCCGGCGGCCGGCGCGGGCCGTCAGGTCGCCTGGCTGGACGCGACCACCGGCTCCACCGACCTGGTGGTCCGGGAGCGGCCGGCCGGGACCTGCTGATCCCGGCAGGTGGGTGAGGGGCCGGCGGCGCTGCCGCCGGCCCCGTCCGCGGGCCGCCGCCCCCTGGCGGAGGGGGCGGCGGCCCGGGCCTCAGCGGGTCAGCACTCGCGCAGGCCCGGGGCGGGGTCGACGGGGGTGTGGAGGTCCACGGCCGCGACGTTGCCCCACTGGCCGTTGTCCAGCTGGGTCCAGTACCAGACGTTGTTGCCGCCGGCGTGCTGGTCGCCGCGGCCCCAGCACTGGAACCAGCTGGGGCTCGTGTTCAGCGGCCCCCGTACCGCGGAGTTGTAGCGGCGGTGCTCGTAGCCCTTGGCGCCGACCCGGTTGCCGCACCACAGTTTGCCGTCGGCGCGCACGCCGCATTCGGCGGCGGCGCTCTCGGCGGCCGCGGGCGTCGCCTGGGCGGGGCCGGTCACGGTGGCCGTGCCGGCCGCCAGTGCGATGGTGGCGAGGCCCAGGGCGATCTTCCTGCCTGCGTGCATGCTTCCTCCTCGGAAGGGCTCCCTCGGGAGCCGGGTGACGGTGGTGGGTGATCCGTGGTGGGTGATCGGTGGTGCGTGGTGGTGGGGACGGTGCTCAGGGGCAGGTGGGTACGCCGTCCAGCCAGGCGGCGCCCTTGATGTAGATGTTGGTGATCCACGACCCGTACTCGGGCAGGTAGGACCAGGCGTCGTTGGTGTAGCCCTCCGCCGTCACCGGCTGGGCGTGCTTCTGGCATTCGACGCGCACGGTGGTCGGGCCGGGGAACCGGTGGACCCGCGGGCTGCCGGTGGACGGTTCCCGGTGGGTCCACACGTCCGTGCCCCAGGTGCTGAACGTGCCGGGTGCCGTGGCGGGCGCGATGCGGACCGCTCCCGCGTAGTCCCCGCCCGGCCGTACGTCGCCGGCGGTGATCCGGGTGCCCGATTCCCGGGCCTCGACCATCTTCCCCGCGCCCAGGTAGATCGCGATGTGGTGGACGGAGCCTCCTGAACCCCAGGCCAGGAAGTCTCCCGGGAGGAGCGGTGCGGTCCCTTGCGCGGCGGTGAACCGCTGTTGCACCTGCGGTGAGTGGAACTGGTGGTGGGCGTTGCCGGGGAGCGGGTCGCCGCCGGCCGCGCGGTGGTAGGCGTAGCGGACCAGTCCCGAGCAGTCGAAGCCCAGCCGCTCCGGGTCGTGTGCGCTGTCCGGGTCGCTCGGGTCGACCTGGCCGTACGTCGGCCCGGGCTGCGGTCCGTGGCCGCCGCCCCAGGTGTACCAGACGCCGATCTGTTCGCACGCCGCCACCACGGCCTTCTCGGCCGCCGTGGAGGCTCCGGGGGCGAGCACGCCGCACGCCTGCTCGGTCTTCGCGGTCTTCGCGGTCTTCGGTGCCGCGGCCGCCGCGGCGTCGTGGGTCCCTGCCCCGGCGGCCAGGAGGGTGAGCACCGCCACCGCCGCCGCCGCTACCGCCGCCGCCGTTCTCCGCATCGCCATGTCCGCTCCCCCTTGTCCCCGCCACGCGGTGTCCTGCGGGTCGTCCGCCGGCACTTCGAGACTGTGCCCCGCCACCCCTGCGTGTCGAGGAAGCGCGGGTAGCCCACCGCAACGGGAAACGGGAAACTCCCGGGAAACCCCCTCCCACCAGGGTTCTTGAGCCCCTGTCAGCATGCCGCCGGGGCGCGCGACGGGATGCGTCGGCGCCCCGGCGGGGGGAGGGCGGGGTCAGCGCGCGGCGGCGGCCAGGACGCGGGGGGCGGCCGCGTGGGCGGTGGGGGCCCAGCTGAGGAGGGTGGAGCCCACCGACATGCCGCCGCCGAAGCCGGACAGGAGGACCACGTCGTCCTCGGCGAGCAGGCCCCGGCGGTGGATCTCGTCGAGGGTGATGGCGATGGACGCGGCGCCGGTGTTGCCGTACCGGGCCAGTTCCAGGTGGAGGGCGGCGTTGTCCAGGCCGAGCGCCGGCCATACCTCGCCGATCATGACGGCGTTGGCCTGGTGCGGGACGAAGTGGTCGACGGAGCCCGCCGGCAGCCCCGTGCGGGCCAGCAGTTCCGCGACGGCCGCGGGCAGGTTCTCCTGGACGAACGTGCGCACGCCGCGGCCGTCCATGCGGAAGTGGTGCGCGCCTTCCTCCAGGGTCCGTGCGGAGGCCGGGCGCCGGCTGCCGCCGGCCGGGACGCCGATCAGCTCGTGCTGGTCGCCGCGGGTGAGCAGGCTGGTGCCGAGCAGGCCGTGGCCGGAGGGCGAGGGGCCGAGGAGGGCGGCGCCCGCTCCGTCGCCGAAGAGGATGGCGGTCTTGCGGTCGGTGTGGTCCAGGATCCGCGAGTAGATGTCCGCGCCGATCACCAGGCCGTGGGCGTCGCCGGGTTCGGCGCGCAGGAGGCGTTCGGTGACCGTGAGCCCGCAGACGAAGCCGCTGCACACGGAGTTGACGTCGAAGGCGGCGGCGTTGACGGCGCCGAGCAGGTGCTGGACCACCGCGGCGGTGGCCGGCTGGGGCTGGTCGGGGGTGGAGGTGGCGACCACGATGTAGGAGAGGTCGTGCGGGCGGATGCCCGCCTGCTCCAGGGCCCGGCGGCCCGCGTGGGCGGCGAGGTCGGAGGTGGCTTCGTGGGGGGCGGCGCGGCGGCGTTCGCGGATGCCCGTCTTGCGTACGATCCATTCGTCGGTCACTCCGGTGGTGCTCGCCACCTCGTCGTTGCCGATGATCTGCTCGGGCAGGTAGGAGCCGGTGGCCAGGACGGCTGTCGGGTTTCCCGTTGCGCGGACTCTGTTCGTCACGTTCTCGTCTCCTGATGTCTGGGCTCGGCGGCGCGCGTGCCGGGCAGTTGCTCCCATCCGGCCAGCTGTGCGTGCGCGGCGAGTACGGGGTCCGAGCCGACGACCACCGGGCGGCCGACGGAGCGGAGCAGGTCGAGGTCGCTGCTGTGGTCCCCGTACGCCGAGCAGTGGGCGAGGTCGAGGCCGCGGACGGCGGCGACGGCGTGGGCGGTGCGGCCCTTGGCGGCGCCGATCAGCGGGGTCACCACGTCGCCGGTCAGGACGCCGCCGCGGATCACGGGCCGGGTGCCGAAGGCCCAGTCGGCGCCGAGGTGTTCGGCGACCGGGTCCAGGCAGGCGAAGAAGGACCCGGAGATCAGGACGGTCAGGTCGCCGCGCCGGCGGTGTGCGGCGAAGCGGGCGGTGGGGCCCGGGATGAAGGGGGCGCCGGTCAGTTCACGGGCGAACCAGGCCCGGCCGGACGCCGCCAGGGCCGCCGCGTTCTCCCCGGCGTAGAGGCGGTAGTAGCGGCGGTTGACCTCGGCGCGCGGGACGCCGTCGGCGGCGGCGCGGTGGAGGGTGGCGGTCAGGCGCGCGTAGGTGCCGGGGGCCGCTCCCCGGCGTTCCAGGTGGAACGCCAGGAAGCGGAACATGCTCTTGAAGCCGATGAGTGTCTCGTCGACGTCGAAGAAGGCGGCGGTGCTCATCGCGGGTTCCGGACCCGGGCGAGGTTGAGGGTCAGCAGGCACAGGCTCTCGCCGTCCTGGTGGGCCTCGACGCGCACCGGCACGTGGTCGGTGTCGGGTGTGGTGTCGTCGCCGAGCTCCACGATCCCGCCCTGGGTGTAGTAGGAGGCGGGCTCGCCCGGGCGGGCGGTGTTTCGGTGTTCGCCGACGACGGCGGTGAGGGTGGCCGGGCTGTCGAGTTCGCCGAAGCGGCTGAAGGTCACCGCGAGGTCGGTCGGGTAGGTGCGCGACGGTGACATGCCGCGCACGTCGAGGGCTCCGTAGAGGGCGATCTGGCGGGCGGCCTCGGCGATGACCATGCCGGGCAGGTGGTCCTGCGGGTGGTCGAACATGCTGGGGTGGCTGCCAGGGGTGCGGATCCCGGCAGTCAGGGTGTCTCCGGTGACTTCGATGCCGGAGAGGACGACGTTGTCGGCGTTGGCCCGGCCCACGCGGTAGGGCTCGACGGGTGCGCCGGTGGCGCTGCCCGGCCCGGGGTGGTCGGCGGAGGAGGGCAGCGGCCGCTGGTCGCGGTTGCGCAGCCGGAGCGCGAGGTAGGACTCGGGGGACTTGAAGCGCAGGCCGATGCCGGCGCGGCCGATGCTGAGGTCGCCGACGCGCAGGTCCACGTCGTAGTCGAGGCCGTTCGTGCGGCCCTCGCGGACGTAGTGGTTGCTGGTGGTGACGTGCAGGGTCAGCTGGCAGGGTGAGGCGCCGACGGCTATGCGGTCCGGGCGGGAGAGGTGGACCCGCAGGTGGGTGAGGATGAACTTGTCCGTGCGGGGCACTGCGAAGTAGGCGTGGGCGCCGGCCAGTGCGGCCTGCCGGCAGGCCTCGAGCAGCAGGACCGGGTCGTAGACGTTGGGGTTCAGCAGGTGGTCGCCGTAGTAGGCGTGGGAGCGCGGCAGTTGGGAGGCGGCGACGTAGGAGGTTCCGCCGAGGGGCTGGAGGTCGGTGAGGAACACTTCGCCGAGCGAGTCCCGGTGGACCAGCGTGCGGTCGACGGTACGGCTGTAGCTCAGCTCAAGTGCGGCGAAGTCCTGTTCCAACGGCGAGGGTGCGGTGGTCACGTGCGGAACCTGCTTTCTCGGGTGGTGTGCTGCTTCTGCTGCTTCTTCGTCGTCGTCCGGGTGGTCAGCGGCGCTCCAGGAGCACTCCTGTCCAGGTGAAACCGGCTCCGGCGCCCAGCAGGACGATCCGGTCGCCCGCGGCGAAGGTGTGGTGGCGTTCGAGGTGGTCGAGGCCGGCGATCTGGTCGCCGCTGCCGAGGTGGCCGACGGTGGCGCCGAAGTCCCACAGGGATGTGTCGGCGCCGCCGGGGAACTCGGGGAAGTAGTTCTCCTGGAGGAGGGGCAGGCCCAGGTTGGGGTAGACGACGTGGCGCAGCGCGGGGTCCGTGCCGGTGGGCAGGAGGGCCCGGCGGATCTCGCGGACCGCTCGGCGGGTGGCCTCGCGCAGGCTGTCGGTGCCGTGGGCGGCGAGGTAGCGCTTCTTGGCGGCGCGGACGTCGTGTTCGGCGCCGAACAGGGCGCGTGTCTCGGGGGCCGGTTCGTCGAGGCGGTGCAGTCCTTCGAGCTCGGGGTCGCTGACGCTGTGGATGGTCAGGACGCGCCAGCCGGGGGCCCGGGGGGCGGGGGTGTCGGCGGTCAGGACGGCGGCGGCCGCTCCGTCGCCGTAGACGATGCCGTAGTCGGCGGTGAACCGGTCGAAGCCGGAGGCGGCGAAGCGGTCGGTGGCCACGATGAGGGCGTTGCGCCGGCTGCTGCCGGAGAGGAGGCCGGCGGCGAGGTCGAGGACGAGGAGCTGCGCGTTGCAGCCCTGGCTGACGGTGAAGGGCAGGGCGCGGGTGGCGCCGAGCCGGGACTGGAGCCAGGAGGCCGGGGACCACAGGCGCTGGTGGCCGTGGCGGTGGATGGCGGTGACCGCGATGAGGTCGATGTCCTGCGGTTTGGTCCCGGCGGCGGCCAGGGCCCGTTCGGCGGCGACGAGGGCCATGTCGCCGGGGTAGAGGGTGTTCTCGGCGGCGATGGTGCGGTAGCCGGTGGCGCGGATGCGTTCGGCATCGGCGTCGGGGTGGCGGGCCGCTTCGGCTGCCAGGTCGAGGCGCTGCTCGGGGAGGTAGCTGCCCGTGCCGGCGATGCTGAGGCCGGGTGAGGGGCGGGGCGGGGCGGTGGTCATGCCGCCTCCTTCTCGGTTTCGGCGGTGGCACCGGCGGTCGTGCCTGCGGTGGTGTGCGGGTCGGCGGGGACGGTCCGGGCGACGTGGGCGACGTGGCCGTCGGGGCGTACGAGGACCGCGGTGGCGCCGGCCGGGAGCCAGGAGCGTTGTGCCGGGGTGAGTTCCGCGGTGCGGGTGAGCGGGGGCAGGGGGGTGTCGTCGGGGCGGGCGCCGGGCAGGTGGAGCCAGGTGTGGCGGCCGGGTTCGGGGCGGTGGCCGGGGACGCGGGCGCCGGGCTGGAGGCGGTGGCCGGCGCGGGGCGGCAGTGCGAGGTGTTCGGGCGGGGTGCCTGTGGGTGCGGGGGCGGTGGGTGCGGGGGCCGGGCGGTAGTGGAGGTAGAGCTGGCTCCAGGCTTCCGCGTATCCGGTCAGCGCCTCCTGTACGGAGCTTCGCGCCGCCGGTGTGGTGGCCCGGCGCATCGCGTCGAGCAGTGCGAGGACGCCGGTGGAGCGGGCGACTTCGGCGGCGGCGGCGCGGCGTTCGCGGTCGTAGTCGGCGAGGAGGGGGGCCTGGGAGCCGTCCAGCAGGGCGGCGAAGCGCCAGGCCAGTGCCCAGGCGTCGCCGAAGCCGGTGTTCATGGCCTGGCCGCCGGCGGGTGAGTTGAGGTGGGCGGCGTCTCCGGCCAGGACGGTCCGGCCGCTGGTGAGGCGGTCGGCGAGCCGTTCGTGGACCTGGTAGTGGGCGATGCGGTCGACGCGTTCGAACCGCAGGGCGGGGCCGAAGCCGAGGGTGTCGACGGTGTCCTGGAAGTGCTGGGTGCTCAGTTCGCTGTCCCGGTCGAGGGATTCGGCGGTGACGGGGCCGGCGATGCGTACGGTGCCGTGGGGCAGTGGCAGCAGGGAGACCGCGCCGGCCGGGCCGATGTACATGGCGGAGGCGTCCGGGTCGGCGGGGACGAGCGGGGCTCCTTCGGCGAGGAGGTAGCTCATGGGGTAGGTGATGCCGGGGAAGCCGATGTCCAGGGCGGTGCGGACCGCGCTGCTCGCGCCGTCGGCTCCGACGAGGTGGCGGGCGGTGATGGTGTGCGGGCCGGCGTCGGTGAGGGTGTCGGCGGTGATGCCGTGCCCGTCCTCCTGGTGGCCGGTGTAGCGCAGGCCGCGCAGCAGCCGGCCGCCGGTGGCGGTGAACCGGTCGGCGAGGACCGCTTCGACGTCGGGCTGGGGGACGTTGACGTAGTAGGGGAAGGCGGTGTCGAGTGCGGTGAAGTCCACGGTGAACAGGGCTTCGTGGCGGGTGTGGAAGTCGATGCGGGTCTGGCGTACGCCCCTGTCCTCGACGGCGGTGCGCAGGCCCAGGACGTCGAGCATTTCCAGTCCGGCCGCGTGCACCATGACCGCGCGGGTGCGGGGGTCGATGGTGTCGCGCTGCTCGATGACGGTGCACTCGATGCCGTGGTGGCGCAGGAGGCAGCCGAGCATCAGTCCGGTGGGGCCGGCGCCGACGATCAGGATGTCGGTGGTGCGGTGGTCGCTCGCCCGGGCGCGCGGGGTGTTCCGGTTCATCGGTTCGTCGCTTTCTGTGCGTACGGGCGTGGCCGTCGCCGGGGGCGCGGGCGGGGGTGGGACCGGCCCCCGGCGACGGTCGTTCGGTGCCGGCCGGGCCGGTCAGTGGCGGCCGGCGGTGCGGCGGTTGCGGAGGAAGAGCGCGACCAGCAGGGCGACGGCGATGAGGATGAGGCCGTTGACGAGGATCGCGAGGTTGATGCCGGACAGGGTTGCGGCCTTGACCGGCTCGCTCGACATGCTCCGGATCTGGGCGGTGGCGATCGCGCTCATGATCGGGATGCCGATCGTGATGCTGACCTGCTGGGTGAGCGTGGTGATGCCGGTGGCCAGGCCCTGCTGCTCGTTGGGCAGGCCCGAGGTGGCGGTGACCATGAAGCCGACGATGGCGGCGACGTGGGCGTAGCTGCTGAGGAAGGCCAGGCCCAGGACTCCGTACAGCCAGCCGCGGGCGTCACCGGCGAAGAACAGCACGCCGACGGTGATGCCCTGGACGAGGAGGCCGGCGACGAGTACGGCCCGGCTGCTGCCGAGGGCGCCGATCCAGCGGGGGGCGGTGACGCCTCCGAGGAAGGCGCCGACGCCGAGGACGCCGAAGGTCAGACCGGTCGCGATGGCCGAGTAGCCCAGGACTTCCTGCAGGTAGAGGGTGAGCAGGAAGATCATGGCGGTGAAGCCGATGAAGGTGGCGGCGCCGCCGATGTTGCCCCAGGTGACGCTGCGGCGGCCGAGGATGCGCAGGGGGGCGAGCGGCTCGCTGGCGTTGAGCTCCACGAAGCCGAAGACGACGAGGAGGACGATGCCGACGGCGAGGGAGATCAGGGTGGTGGGGTCGCCCCAGCCGTACTGGCCTGCGGCGGAGATGCCGTAGACGAGGGCGATGAGGCCGGCGCTGACGGACACGGCGCCGGGGATGTCGAGCTTGCCGCCGTGCGAGCGGGAGCCCTGCAGGAGCAGGGGGGTGACGACGATCAGCAGGATGCCGATGGGGATGTTGATGAAGAAGCCCCAGCGCCAGCTGAGGGTGTCGGTGAGGAAGCCGCCGAGGATGGCGCCGCAGGTGAAGCCGGCGGACAGCATCGCGCCGTTGAGTCCGAGTGCGCGGTCGCGCAGCGGTCCTTCGGGGAAGGAGGTGATGAGCAGGGCGAGGCCTGCGGGGGTGACCATGGCGGTCGCCAGGCCCTGTGCCACGCGGGCGGCGAGCAGGGGGCCCGCGGAGTCGACGAGGCCGCCTGCCAGGGAGGAGAGGGTCAGCAGGACGAGGCCGGCGAGGAAGACCTTGCGGGGTCCGATCAGGTCGGCGACGCGGCCGAAGAGCAGGCTGAACCCGGCGGCGCTGAGCGCGAAGGCCGTGGCGATCCACTGCAGGTTCTCCGTGGCGAAGTCGAGCTCGCGGCCGATGACCGGTACCGCCACGTTCATGATGGAGAAGTCCACCGCCAGGGTGAACTGTGCGCCGAGCAGCAGGAGCAGGATGAGCGTCTGCCGCTTCGTCATCCGCTCCGACGCGGGGGCCGGGCCCGGCGAATGATCTGCCCGAGTCTCCTCGGGGCTGTTGACCGTTGACATGAGAGACCTTTCGCTTCCTGCCGGTTGGGGTGTTCCGAGCATCTGCGCGGTGTGGGGGGCTAGCCAGTACCCGCTGTTTCATAGGGCTGCGGTGGGTACCACTGGCTGGGTCTGTCTCATGCGGCCCGGCCGTGAATACGTTTCGGGGCATGACGCATTCCACACTCTCCGTAGTCGAAGACTTCTTCGGCCGGCTCGGTGCAGGCGAGGCCGACCGGGCCCTGGAACTGCTCGCGGAGCCCCTCGACTGGTTCACTCCCGGTGACACGGCGCTGATTCCGTGGATGGGCCGGCGTACCACCCGCGGCGAGGTCGCGGACTTCTTCAAGCAGGCGGGCGAGAACCTGACGCCGGAGGAGTTCGCCATCGAGCGGATCCTGGCCGAGGACGGCACCGCCGTGGCGCTGGGCCGGTTCCGTTACCGCGTGAACGCCACCGGCAAGTCGTTCGGTTCGCAGTTCGCGGTCGAACTGCAGGTCTCCGACGGGCTGATCACCCGCTACCACATGCACGAGGACAGCTACGCCATCTCCCTGGCCTTCCTCTGAGCCGTCCGGCCCACTTCGATCCGGCTTCGGACGGCGAGCGCGAAAGAGGCTTAGATGACCACCCGGTACCCCACTGAAGAAGACAGCGGCGCGGACGCCGCGCGGCCGGATGCCTACGACGTCCTGGTCGTAGGTGCCGGCCCGACCGGTCTGACCGCGGCGTGCGAGCTGCTGCGCCGGGGGGTCCGCGTCAGAATCGTGGACGCGGCTCCCGGCCCCAGCGTCCATTCCAAGGCGATGCTGGTGTGGCCGCGCACCCTGGACATCCTGGAGGACCTCGGGCTCTCCGGTGGTGTCGGCCAGGTCGCGGTCAAGCTGCGGCAGATGACCTACTACTCGGAGAAGAAGCCGGTCACCCGGATGCGGATGGCCGACGACATGGCTCCCTACTGCCTGCCCCAGCGGCTGACCGAGGAGGTGCTGGCCGAGGGTCTGCACCGGCTCGGCGGCCGTGTGGAGCGCGGTGTGCGGCTGGTGTCGCTGCAGGACGTGGACTTCAGCGGGGCGATACGCGAGGACCGGCCGGTCACCGCGGTGCTGGAGCACGCCGACGGGAGCGTCGAGCGGGCCGCCGTGCCGTGGGTGATCGGCGCGGACGGGGCGACGAGCGCGGTGCGCCGTCAGCTCGGTATCGCCTACGAGGGCGCCACGTACGAGAACCGCTTCCTGATCACGGACGCGAAGGTGGCCGGCGACCCGCTGGAGCCCGACGAGATCCACTACTACCAGTCACGGATGGGTGTCCTGGCGATCGTGCCGCAGCCGTTCGGGCTGTTCCGGTTCTTCACCAACGCGCCCGCGGACATGGCGGACGGGACGCTGGCGGACATGCAGCGGCTGGTCGACCTGCGCGGGCCCGGCGGGCTGCGGCTGACCGATCCGGACTGGGTGACCACCTTCCGGGTGCACCGGCGGCGGGCCGCCTCCTTCCAGCTGAGCCGGGTCTTCCTGGCCGGGGACGCCGCGCACGCGCACAGTCCGATGGGCGGGCAGGGGCTGAACACCGGGATCCAGGACGCCCAGAACATCGCCTGGAAGCTGGCCTCGGTGGTGCGCGGCGAGGCGCGGACCGCGCTGCTGGAGAGTTACACGCCCGAGCGGGCCGCGGTGGCCGATGCCGTGGTGCGCGACACCGATCTGCAGACCCGGGCCGCGATGTGGACCAGGGGCAGTCAGGTCACCCTGCGGGACACGGCGATGCGGGCCCTGGACCGTACGGGGGTCCTGGACCGCTTCTACGTGCCGGTCGCCGCGGGCCGGCGCTGGGTCTACGGCCCGGTCGCGGACGGCCCGCGGCGCGCGCGGGCCGTGCACTGGTGCTCGGCCCGGGCGGGTCTGCGCCGGCACGCCCGGGAGGGTGCGGCCCTGCCGCGGCAGCTGGCCGTGGCGCTGGGGGTGGCCGGGCCGGCTGCCGATCCGGTCCGGCTGCACCTGGTGGTGCTGCCGGGCGAGAAGGACCCGGACCGCGGCCTGGCGGGTGCGGTCCGCCGGCTGGCCGCACCGTGGGCCGGCCAGGTGCGGGTGGTGGACACCGCGGCGCTGCCCGGGCGTGGCCCGGCCGCGTCGGCCGCCCGTGAACTGCACTGCCGGCACGCCGGTTTCCATCTGGTGCGGCCGGACGGGCACGTCGTCCTGCACGGGCACCGCGAGGAGCTGCGCGAGCTGTACGACACCCTCGACCGCCTTCTGGTCCCCGGGGCGGGCACCGCCCCCGAGGCCGGTCATTCACCGATCGTCGAACTCCCGCTGGAGGAAGAAGACATGTACCAGACCGCCGGATCCGTTCCCTTCGCCCACACCGTGGGTTCCGGCCCGCACAAGGTGATCGTGCTGCACTCCCTCTTCGGCGGGCACCAGTCGTTCTCACCGCTGTGGCCGTACCTGGACGGGTCGCGTTTCACGTATGCCTTCATGGACGCCCGGGGCTTCGGGCGCAGCCTGGACGTGGCCGGTACGTACACGACCGACGAGATCGCCTCGGACGTGCTGACCCTGGCCGACAGCATGGGCTGGCAGGAGTTCTCGCTGATCGGGCATTCGCTCGGCGGGCAGCCGATCCAGCAGGTGCTGCTCAAGGCTCCGCAGCGGGTGCGGCGGATCGTGGGGATGAGCCCGGTCCCGGCGGGTGGCATGCCGATCCCGGACTCCGACTTCCCGTTGTTCGCGGAGGCCGCGCACAAGGTGGAGAACCGTCGCATCGTCATCGATCTGACCACCGGCAACCGGCTGTCCCCGCACTGGGTGACCTCGTTCGCCGAGTCCTCGATGAAGGAGGTCGGGCCGGTCGCCTTCCGCAGCTACCTGGATTCCTTCCGCACCACCGACTTCGCCGACCGGGTGAGCGGTGCCCAGGTGCCGGCTCTGGTGGTGGTCGGTGAGCACGACCCGGCGGTGACGGCGGAGTCGATGCAGGAGACGTGGATGAAGCACTACCCGAACGGGCGGCTGGCGGTGGTCGGGAACGCCGGCCACTACCCGATGGTGGAGACGCCGGTCGCGCTGGCCACCCTGCTGGAGGAGTTCCTCTCCCAATAGTCCTGGCTGCCCCTCCCCCGTCCCCCGCGGGCGGGGCGCCGAGGAGGCGGAGGCGGACGTCCGGTGACTCTCCTGTCGGTTGCCCGGGCGTCCGCCTTCTGTCTTGTCCGGGACCGGTTGCGGCCGGCGCGAGCAGGAAGAGGTGGGACGGATGTCCAGGGTGACGGCGGCGCCGGCGGCGGTGCGCGGGTCCGGGACGGGTCTGGTGGCGGTGGTGGCCGGGCATGAGCTGACCGCGTTCGTCAGTGCGGCGCTGGAGTCGGCGGGTGCCCGCCCGGCCGATGCGGACCTGACGGCCGAGGTGCTGGTGGCCGCCGATCTCGCGGGGGCGGCCCGGCACGGGGTGGTGCGGCTGCTGCCCTATGTGCAGGGGCTGCTGGGCGGAACGATCAACGGTGCCGCCCGGCCCGAGATCGTGCGCCGGTACGGGGACGTCACCGTGATCGACGCGCATCACGGGCTGGGCCAGCCCGCGCTGGCGTTCGCCGTGGACCAGGCGGTGGAGCAGGCCCGGGTGCACGGTTCGTCGGTGGTCTCGGTGCAGCATTCACGCCATGTCGGCATGACGGCCTGGTATTCCGGGCGGGCGGCGCGGGGCGGCGCCTTCGGTGTCATCACCACACGTGCGGCCGCGTCCGCGGGGGGTGCGGGGGGCCTCCGGGAGGGGGCGGTAACAAGCCAGTTCCTGATGTGCCTGAGCCAGAGCGCCGCGGGCTCCGCGCGGCCCCCCGTCCCCGTCCCGCCGGCCGGCGCCGCGAGGGTGCGGCCGCGGTTGACGCTGCCGGTTCCGGTATTGGACGAGCTGGTCCGGATCGCGGCTCTGGTCAAGGTGGCGCCGGTGCGGGCGCTGGACCGGCGGCGGCCCACCCGTTCCGAACACCCTTGAGTAAACACTCCGGACTTATTTTATTTACCGGCTCCGCTGCAGAACATACCGGAAGACAGGTAGTACACACCCGAACCAAAAATCGTACACACGTCAACGATCGAGGTGGATTTACACGGTAAGTGACCAGTAACTCCGGCACCTGCAGCCCGCCGGGGAATACGGCGGCACTTGGCTGAATTGTTGCCGGTGCTCCCCTGCGGGCGGACTCGCCGGTCCTGCTCTGCTCGCCAAATCGCCCTGCTGCATGGGATCTTGGGCCCCAGTCCTGGGGAGTGACGGATGTCACGGGCCGGAATTCGCTGTTCCGGGTTTCCTTTGTAAGGAGACCCGTGGCGTGAAACAGACCGGCCGCGGACGGGCACTTCCCACGTTCCCCATCGGCTAGTATTCGGCGGATGTTTCAGCGCAGTGCGCGGGCAGCGAAAGGCGAAAAGAGAATGCAGCGGGCGACGGGAGTTCGAGATTCTGATCTTGGAAAGTTCCTTCAGGTACGGCGCAGCCTGCTGACGCCAGACGACATCGGCCTGCCCGGCGACGGCAAGAGACGCCGGGTGCGGGGGCTGCGCAGGGAGGAGGTCGCCCATATCGCCCAGGTCAGCGTCAACTACTACACGCGCCTGGAGCAGGGGCAGAACCGCAGCGCCTCGCCCGAGGTCCTGGACGCCATCGCCAACGCGCTGCGCCTGAACCCGGGCGAGCGGGCACACCTGCACAACCTGTCCCGCGCCGCCGAGCTCGCGCGCCCGGCCAAGGCCGCCGAGGAAGTGCGGCCCGCGGTGGCCCGGATGATCTCCGCCTACCTCCAGGGGCCGGCGGTCGTGCTGGGCCGGCAGATGGACATCCTCGCTTGGAACGCCCTGGCCCGGACCATGTTCTCCGGTCACATCGACATCGAGGAACTCCTCGCCCGGGACACCGCGCCGAACCTGGCCGAGCTCGTCTTCCTGCACCCCGGCGCCCGCGCCCTCTACCCCCGCTGGAACGACGAGGCGGTCGAGATGGCGGGGTACCTGCGGATGATGGCCGGCCGCTTCCCGGGCGACCCGGAACTGGTCGAGCTGATCGAGCGTCTCTCCCACGCGAGCCCGGAGTTCACCGAGATCTGGTCGGGGCACGTGGTGTGGGACAAGACGTTCGGTACGCGCCATCTCCACCATCCGGCCGTCGGGGAGCTGACCCTCTCCTTCGAGAGCCTGCGCCTTCCCGACTCCCCCGACCAGTGCATCGTGCTGTACCACGCGGAGCCCGCCTCCCTGGAGGAAGAGGCGCTGCGCATCCTGCTGGAAGGCCGCGGCGGCGGCTGACGGCCCGCGCCGCGAGGACGCCGGCGCCGGTCCGGGGGCAGTCGAGAATCCGTCAATTCCCGCTGAGGATGACCAGCAGGGGCAGGCGAGGGGATCAGCCCCTCGCCGAGACTGGACCCATGGAATCCTTCGCCGACCTCAGCCACTTCCTGCGCTCCCACCGCCTGCGCACGGCCCCCGCGGAGACGGGGGTGTCGACGGGCGCGGGACCGCGGACCGCGCCCTGCCTGCTGCCCGCCGAACTGGCCCGGGCGGCGGGGCTCGACGCCGACCGCTACGCCGACATCGAGGACGGCCGGGCCGGCCGCGTGTCCTTGTCCGTGCTCCACGCCCTGGCGTCGGCACTGCACCTCGACGCCGACGACCGGGCCGAGCTGTTCCGGCTGGGCGCCTCCCCGGGCACGTCCCGGCTGCGGGGGCTCGGCCACCTGACCCGGGCGGTGCCCATGCTGCCGGTCATCGCCTTCAACCACCGCTACGACATCACCGGTTGGAACCTGCCGGGGCAGGCACTGCTCGCCTGGGACCTGGACTGGCCCGTGGAACACGTACAGCCCAACCTCGCCCGGATGCTCTTCCTCGGCCGGGCGACGCGGGCGCTGTACGGGAACGGGAACGCGCACGGGCAGCGGCAGGTGGCCGGGCTCGTCGGGGCCCTGCGGCGGGCGGTGGAGCAGCATCCGGACGAGGAGCTGACCCGCCTGGTGGTGGAACTGGCCGCCGGCAGCCGGGAGTTCGCGGAGCTGTGGGCCCGTCCGGCCGAGGAGCGGAGCGACGAGGACGACTGCGGCGTCCTCTTCCGCTTCGAGCATCCCGCGGTGGGCCTGATGGAGCTCTCCCGGGTGGTGCTGGAGGAGGGGGCGCAGAACGGGGAGTGGGCCGTGGTGTTCAGCCCGGAACCCGGTTCCGCGTCCGCCGCCGCCCTGGACGACCTGCTCGCGCGGGTCTCCGGCCGGCCCTGCTGATCCGCGGCGGCCGGCCGCCGCGGCCGCACCCGGCGGCCGTCGCCGCGCCGTGCACGCGTACGCGTACGCACGGGGGCCCGGCCCGCTCAGGCGGGCGGCCCCGGCAGCCCCGGATAGGCGCGCTCGGCGCGCGGGGGCACGGCGAAGGTGGCCCGGCTCCGGACGTCCATGAACGCGTTGATGCCGTTGTTGCGCCGCACGCCGATCCCGCCGTGGTGGGTGGACGCGTCGGCCGCGTTCATCATCGCCCGGGTGGCGTGGAAGTCCTCCATGGTGCGCTGCAGGGACACGAAGTGGGTCCCGGGCACCCCGTGGTCCATCGTCGCGAAGTCCCTGCGGTTGATCCGCGGGCGGCCGGCGAGCCGGGCCCGCCCGGTCGCCTGGGCATGGCCGACCCGTCCGTGGGCGGCGGCCACCGCCGCCAGCTCCGTACGGTCGCTCTCCGCGTCCTCGACCAGTTCCTCCGCTTCCTTCGCGGTCATCCGGGGCGAGTACATCAGTCCGGCACGCTCGTCCTCGTGCTGCTCGTACCAGCTGTCGGTGTCCAGGACGATGTAGCTGACGTGCATGGTCGTGCCGCCGGCCAGCGGCCCCCGGGGGATCGAGACCTCCTCCTCGGTGGCCTGGTTGCGGCGCAGTCCCGAGTGGAAGCCCAGCAGCAGCGGGGCCTTGGCGGGTACGCCGGCCTGCGGACGGCGCCGGGCCGGCAGGCCCTCCCCCACGAAGCCGCTGCGGGTCTCGCGCAGCACGAGGCGTCCGCGCTGGTCGTGCGGTCCCGGCCCGAAGAGCGACGCGGCGGCCTGCGTCACCGTCTCCTCCCGGTCGGAGGCCAGGTGCAGGCAGGCGTCGTAGTCCTCCAGCACCGGGTTCTCCCAGCGGGCCATCGGAACGGGCCGCCCCACCGGGGAACGCAGCCGGGTGTGCCGCTCGAACCAGCCCGGGCCCCAGCCCATGCACATCAGGATGCCGTCGGGCCCGTGCCCGTGGCGTTCCTCCAGGGCGCCGAGCGCGGCCTCCAGGTGTGCGGCGTCCTCCGGTACGGGGGAGCCCGCCACGTCGAGCATCAGCAGCCGGTGGTGGCGGGGCGGCAGCGCGCGGCCGGCCTCGTCGGAGCGGAAGGTGTCCTCCCAGGCGTGCTGGGCGGCGGGGCGCAAGGGCATCACAGCTCCTCCTGCGGCTCGTCGCGGCGCAGGGCCGCGAACGCCGCGGCCCAGTCGGCCACGGGCGTGCCGGGTTCGTTGAACAGGCTGAAGGTCGTGGACCGGCTGGCGGGCTGCTCGATGGCCGCGACGATCGCGGCGGCCATGTCGGAGCGTGCCACCATGCCGTCCCCGTGGGGATGCTGGCTGAGGGTCAGGGCGTGGCTGCCGGGCGGGTCGTCGGTCATCCAGGTGGGCCGCACGATGGTGTACGGCAGACCGCCGGCGCGTACCAGCCGCTCGGCGGCGACCCGGGCGGGCAGCAGGGTGTCGTTGATCCGGTTGAGCGGGTGGGCCGGTCCGTGGCCCACCGCGAACGAGCTGAACAGGACGAAGTGCGCGCCGGGCCGGTGGCGCCGTACCTGCTCCAGCATGACCCGGGTGGCCCGTTCGGTGTGCACCCGGGCGTCGCCGCGCTTGGGTACGAGTACGACGGCGTCGGCGCCCTCCAGGACGGCGGCCGCGTCCGTCAGTTCACCGAGGTCCTGCGGCCGGGCCGGGTCGCCGAGGTCGCAGACGTAGCGGACCGTGTGGCCGCGGTCGGCCGCCGCGGAGGCGATGATCTTCCCGGTGCCGGCGCTGTAGGCCGAGCCGGCGACGACGATCCTTGCCACGCCCTCACGCCCCGTCGTGGACGAGCAGGGTGGCCTTGCCGGCGATGCGCCGCTCGCGCAGCGAGGTCATCACCTCGGGGAGCCGCTCCCAGGCGTCCTGGTGGCCCAGGACCGGCCGCAGCCGGCCGAGGTCGATCAGGCGGACCAGCAGCTCCAGGTCCTCGCCGACCGGCTCGCCGGACCCGAACACCCAGAAGGGGTGCAGGGTCTGGCGTGCGTGGGGCACGAAGGAGGAGATGCTCAGGCTGGCGGTGCGGCCCGAGGAGGTGCCGAGCACCACGATGTGGCCGAGGGCCGACAGCCGCTTGAGCGCGGAGACCAGCACCTCGCCGCCCACGGATTCGAGGATCACGTCGAAATCGCCCTCGGTGTCGGCGAGCGAGGTGGCCACGTGGTGCGCGCCCAGCGCCTTCAGGTCGAGGTCGCGGTGGGTGCCGGTCAGCGCCGTCACCTCGGCGCCCTCGGCGGCGGCCAGCTGCACGGCGAAGGAGCCGACGCCGCCGCTCGCCCCGGTGACCAGGACGCGGCGGCCCAGCAGCGGCCCGCCGCGGCGCAGGGCGCGCAGGGCGGTCAGTCCGGCGACGCCGAGGGTGGCGGCCTCGGTGAAGGCCACCGCGTCGGGGAGGACGGCGAGGCGGTCGACGGGGACGGCCGCGTACTGGGCCCACCCGCCGAAGTCGTTCATCGCCGCGATCCGGGTCCCGGCGGCGGGGCCGCTGCCGTCGGCCGCGGCCCGTACGACGACGCCGGCCAGGTCCTGCCCGGGCCGCCAGCCCTCGGCGCGGCGCCGGAACAGGTTCAGTTCGCCGCGGTTGACGGAGAAGGCCGCGACGCTCACCAGCGCCTCGTCCGGGGCCGGTTCGGGCAGGGCGACGATGCGCAGGTCGGGGCCGTCGGGGGTGCCGATCCAGGCGCGCATCCGCTGCGGCAGGATCGGCGGCACGGGGTGCGCGGGGGCGGGAGAGGTGCGGGAAGAGGTCATGCACCGACCGTAGGCAGGGCCCCGGCCGGGAGGGAAAGACCAGCTCCGTCTCGGTTCATAACTCCCGGATATGAATGGGGCGGCGCCCCTACGATGGCGGGGTGACGATGCCCGAGGCGAGACTGCTGCGCTACTTCCTGGCCGTGGCCGAGGAGGGGAGCTTCACCCGGGCGGCGGCCCGGCTGCACATCGCGCAGCCGGCGCTGAGCACGCAGATCCGCCGGCTGGAGAGCCGGCTGGGCGTGCTGCTGCTGCACCGCACCACCCGCGTCGTGCGCCTCACGGAGGCCGGCCGGGCCGTGTACCAGCGCGGTGCGGGCGCGCTCGCGGCGCTGGAGGACGTGTGGGAGGCGGCGCGGCGGGCCGGGCGCGGCGAACTGGGCCGGCTGCGCCTGGTGTACAGCACCAGCACGGGGTACGGGACCGTCCCGAGCCTGGTGGAGGCGGTGCGGGCGCGGCTGCCGGACGTGCAGGTCGCCGCCGAGGTGCTGCGGACCCCCGACATCGCGCACGCGGTGCTCGACGGGCGTGCGGACGCCGGGATCGCGCGTTCGCCGGAGGCGGTGGCGGGGGTCCGGCTGCTGCTGGTGCGGACCGAGCCGCGCGGGGTGCTGCTGGCGGCCGCCCATCCGCTGGCCGGGCGGCGCGAGCTCACCCTGTCCGAGGTCGCGGCCTTCCCGCTGGTGCTGCACGAGCGGCAGGCCAATCCCGGCCACTTCGACGAGGTGCTGGCCGTCTTCCAGGGGGCGGGCCTGGTACCGCGGCTGACGGAGCGTCCGATGGCCTTCGATCCCACGCAGAGCGCGCTGCGGGACGCCCGCACGGTGGGTCTGGTCGCCGCGTCCTCCGGCGACCAGCTGCCGGGGTGGCTGCGCTGGATCCCGCTCGCGGCGGGGACCCGGCCGCTCAGCACCCACCTGGTGCTCCCGGAGACCTCGCCGTCGCCGATCGTCACGCACTTCACGGATGCCGCGCTGGACGCGGCCCGGGAGGCGGGGTGGCTGGACGGCGACGGCGCCCGGCCCGTGTGAACGTGGGAGAGGGCCGCCCCGGGCGGGGCGGCCCTCCGGGTCCTGCCGTCGGGTCAGATGCCGTGCTTGAAGAGCGAGAGCAGCTGGAGCGTGAGGAACAGGATCGTGGAGATCATGCTGAGGGCCGCCTCGAAGCTCAGCCGGGCCCGGAACTCGTTCCAGGCGGCGCTCATCCTCCTCCTTTCGGTCTCGGATCCGGCCGGCTCGGCGGACCTGGCCTGAGAGATCTTGATGCGGGTGGCGGTGCGGTGCCATTCGTTGATCCGGACGAGTCCCACGTTGCAGCCCAGGAGGAAGCCGTGGAGGGGCTCGGTCTCGGGGATCTCGCTGCTGTGGAGGACGCTGAAGACGTCGCCCCGGCCGAGGACGATCCCCTTGGCACGGGCGTTGGCCCTGATGTCGAGGGAGCTGAGGCCCTGGGTTTCCATCAGGTCGCGCAGCAGTTCGCGGAAGTCGTAGGCGGTCGTGCACAGCGCGAGCGCGGTGCTGACGGTCATGGCCTCCGACGGGCTCCAGGCGGTGGTCTGCTGGCGGCGTTCGACCTCCTCCCGTACGAGCTCGGCGACGGTCGACCGGCGCTGGCGCGGGACGCCGCCGCCCGGCCGGCGCTCGGCGGTGTCCGGGCCGGTGGCGTCGGCCTCGGTCCGGCGGCGTTCGCCTTCCTCGGCGGCCAGCCACCGCGCCTTCCAGACCGGCTCCTCCGCGCCGGGGTCGCAGCCGTGGATGAAGGCCCAGGTCACCTCCCAGGTGGGCAGTTTCTTGCCGGAGACCGCGCCCGAGAGGGCGGCGGTGGAGTAGTGCACGCGCTCGTGCAGGGTGGAGAAGGTGAGGCCCGCGCGGTCCTTGAGGTCGCGCATGGCGCCGGCGAGCTCGCGGAGTTCGGCGGACGCGGCGGCGCTGATGGGGCTGGGCTGGCGCGGCATCAGCGGCCTCCCGTCCGGCGGACGGTGATGCGGCGGACCCGCCGGGGCGGCCAGAACGCGGCGGTGGTGGCCGCCACGTTCAGCCCGAGGCCGGCCGATTCCGCCGGGGCCAGGCCGGCGGCAAAGCCGGTGGTACCGGCGAGCGCGCCGGCCAGGACGTAGGCGGCGAGCCGGACCGTGGAGGCGCCGTGGCGCCGGACGAGGCGGCCGAAGTGGTCCCGGGAGCGGCGGACCGCGCGCGACGGCGCGGACCACCACGGACCGGGCGTGGGCGAAGGCAGGCAGATACCGCCTCGCGGATGGGTGTGGGCTTGCATCAGGTCTCGAACCCTTCCCTTCAGGGCAGGGTCCGCCACCGTGGAGGCACGCGGTACCGGATTCCATGGCGGCGGACCCTGCTGACCTCGGACTGGTTCCGCCTGGGAGCGCCAACTCCCTCGTGCTGCGGAACCGATGACACCCATTCATGTTGGCCTACGCTGTCGCGCCCGTACAGAGCGTGATATTCACTCTTCCGGGCTCTTCTCGGAAACCGAAGTGAAGAACACCGAAAGCCGTGCTGACCTGCATTGACGTCTCGGGGCCGGGTTCGTAACAAATCCTTTGCGCCACTACGGTGGATGAACAACCCCCGGAGAGAGCACGATGGGTCCACACGGCCCCAGCGGCCGCGGTTCTCGGCGCTCGTCCCGACCTCGGACACGCTGACACCCCGGGTGCCCTGCGCCAACAGGACGCCCACGGCTCGGCCTCCCCGCCCGCACGCTCCGGCACGCGGGACACACCCACTTCTGGGCGTGTGCGCGGGGAGGCCGAGCCATTTCCATGGGCCGGTCCGGCGGACGCACCACTCCCGCAGGCTCCAACGCCGGCACCACACCCCCGGGTTCCCCGCCCCCGGGTTCCCCCCGCCCCCGCACCGGGTGTGGAACCGTCCGGCAACGGTTCAGCCTCCCTGCGGTGCAGCCCGCTCCGCAGCCGCCGTCGGCCAGGGCAGGCGCGGCGTGGGCCAGGACGGCTCCCGCCTCCGGCCCGCCCACCGCGCTGCCTGCGCGAAGGCACCGGCGCGGGCGGCGGGCACCGCCAGCACCTGGGCGCGGGCGGCGTCGACGGCCCGGTGTTCGGTGTCGGAGACGATGCCGATCCTGCGCACGCGGGCGTACTCGTCTTCGTCCTTCCACTCCCAGCGGGTGAGGTCGGGGGTGACGACCAGGTCCACGGCGAGGTCGAAGGTGTCGAACCCGGCCTCGGTGCGGCGGGTGGGGTGCTCGAAGTTGACGTACCAGTTCCGCAGCCGCCGCCCCTCGCCGCGGGGGACGAAGAAGGCGTTGACGCTGAACCAGGCCGCCGGCGGCTTCCACAGCAGCAGGTCGGTCTCCTGCCACACCGCGTCCGCGAGCTCCCACTCCCCCGTCGCCATCGTCATCGCCATCGCCATCGCCTCGAACGCCTCCGTGCGCACCGAACGCTCCCCGCCGTCACGGGCGTTCGCGTACAAGGCGGGCCGGCGGGCCTCCGCTCCGGGCGCGCAGGCGCTCACCAGCGCCTCGCCCGTGTCGGCGACGACCCGCAGCGCCTGCTCGCTCCACACCCGGCCCGTCCGGTTCACGTCGCGCCGTACAAGCGTCTGCCCCGTCTCGAAGCCGGGCACCGCACCCTCCCCCGCCGGCCGCATCCGTGATGCCCGGCCGGACCTGCCCACCTCACCACAACTCCACGACGGGATCAGGCCGTCGGCGAGGAGGCGGCTCTGTCGCCCACACGACGGACGCAGCCACCGCGGGCATCAGCCCGCGGTGGCTCGGCCGGGGCGTCATCACCCGGGTGTGCCGACTCCCGGCTCACCGCCGGAAGCCCCGCCTTGCTGCCGTCCCGGTTCGTCACCGGGATTCCGGCCCGTGCTCCCGCCCGGCTCCTGGCCCGCCTTCCCGGGGCGGTTGCGGTTGCCGGGGCCGGCGCCCGAATCCCGGCCCGGCGCCGTCCCGGAATCCTGACCGGCGCCCCTGCCTGTGTCCTGCCCGGGGGCCGTCCCTGAATCGTTCCCGCCGCCCTTGTACGGGGCCTTGCCCGACTCCTGGCCGGATCCCGGCGCCGTCCCGGGGCCCCTGCCCGGCTCATGACCCGGCGAGTTCCCGGACTCCTGACCTGCGCCCCTGCCTGTGTCCTGCCCGGGGGCCGTCCCGGGCTCGTGGCCGGACTCCGGCACCCTCCCGGGAGCCGTGCCCGGGGCCTGGCCCGCCCCGCTGCCGGGGGCCTCACCGGGCTCCTTCCCGGAACCCCTGCCCGACTCCTGACCAGGCACCTTCGCCGGATCGTGGGCGGTCCCCCTGCCGGGCTCCTGGCCAGGCGCCTTCCCCGACTCCTTCCCCGGGCCCCTGTCCGACTCCTGACCGGGCACCTTCGCCGGATCGTGGCCTGACTCCCGGCCCGGAGCCGTCCCCGAGTCCTTGCCCGGGTCCTGACCGGACTCCTTGCCCGGGTTCCGGCCCGTCTCCTTGCCGGGCGTCTTCCCCGAGTGCCCGCCGGACCCCTCACCCGGGACCTTCTCCGAGTCCTTGCCCGGCGCCTTCCCGGGAGCCTGACCGGACTCCTTGCCCGGCTGCTCGCCCGACTCCTTGCCGGGCGCCTTCGGCGGGTCCTCTCCAGGCTCCTTGCCCGACTCCTTGCCGGGCGTCTTCCCCGGGTCCTCTCCATGCTCCTTGCCGGGGGCCTGGCCGGACTTCTCACCCGGCTCCTGACCTGACTCCTTGCCCGGCTGTTCGCCCGACTCCTTGCCAGGCGCCTTTCCCGGGTCCTCGCCGGACCCCTCACCCGGGACCTTCTCCGAGTCCTTGCCCGGCGCCTTCCCCGGGTGCTCGCCATGCTCCTTGCCCGACTCCTCGCCCGGGACCTTCTCCGAGTCCTTGCCCGGGTCCTTCCCGGGAGCCTGGCCGGACTTCTCACCTGGAGCCTGGCCGGACTCCTTGCCCGGCTGCTCGTCCGACTCCTTGCCGGGCGTCTTCCCCGGGTCCTTGCCGGGGGCCTGGCCCGGGTCCTTGCCGGGGGCCTGGTTCGGGGTCTTCTCCGAGCCCTCGTCCGGGTTCTTGCCCGGTTTCTGGTCCGGGGGTACGGCCGGTGCCTTCCCAGGGGCCCGGTCCGGGACGTCGCCCGGGCTCTGCGCGGGGGCGTTCCCGGGGTTCTGGCCGGGGGCGTTCCCCGGGGGACGGTCCGGTACCCGGTCCGGGGTGGTCTGCGGGGGCTGGACCGGTGCCGGGTGGGCCGCCGGCAGGACCGGGTAGGCGGA
Organism: Streptomyces nojiriensis; assembly: GCF_017639205.1. Taxonomy (NCBI): domain Bacteria; kingdom Bacillati; phylum Actinomycetota; class Actinomycetes; order Kitasatosporales; family Streptomycetaceae; genus Streptomyces; species Streptomyces nojiriensis. Next base: position 164,854 of record NZ_CP071139.1, read on the forward strand.
GCCGGGGGTCTGGCCGTTCGGGGGCGGGACCTCGCGGTCGTGCTTGCCCTGCGCCGCCCCGCTCGGGCGCTCGTACCATCCCCTGTGGTCCTGGTCGAAGACCGTGACGGTCTTCACCGGCTCCACGGCCGGCTTGACCGCGACGAGGCCGGAGGGCCGGAACGAGGACCACTTCGCGCCGCTGTACGTCTGGCTGCCCCTGACCGCGACGGGCGGGTCCAGGGGGTTGCCGCAGGCGCAGCGGACCCGGGGCACGCCCCGGCTGTCGACCAGTACGGGAGTGCCTGCCTGCAGGACCGCCTGGTAGCTGGTGGGCATGCCGTTGCGGTATCCGTGATTGGTGACCCTGGTGTCCCAGCCCAGCCGGACGGGCGTCAGCGACCGCAGGTACGAGGGGATCCCGGACTGGCGGATACCCAGCGCGACGGCGAACGCCCGGCCCTTGTCCGGGTGCTGCGTGAGGAACCGGATCTGCTTCTCGACGTCGCAGCTCGCGACGTTCCGCGTTCCGCCGTATAGCCCCGGATAGCCTCCGTCGACCTCGAGCGTGCGGGCACCGCTCGTGCCGTCCTTCGGGTTCGCGCCCGGTGTCATGGGCGTGGTCTTGGCGACGCTCTCGGCCTGTGTGGCCGTCGAAGGGGTGAACGGGTCGGGCCCGGCCTCCGGAGCGGCCTGGAGGAAGACCTCGCCGCCTGCGGCGGTGTTCCCGCCCAGCGCGGTGAAACTGAGGGCCACCGCCGACACGACGGCCACCGCCGTACTCACGCTCAGCACGGCCTTGCGTGATCGCCACCCGCGACCCCGGCCGCCGCCTTCCGGCGGCAGCGCAGACCCGCCGGAAGAGACCGGGAGGGGGCCCGACGGGGGCCCGGAGGGAGGCGGAGGACCTGGTGGCGGCGGAGGGGGCGGCGGGGGCGGCGGCTCTGCCTGCGCGCCCCGGCCCGACAACGGGCCGGGCGGCGGGCCGGTGGGACGCTCGGAGGAGGGAGGCAGGGAATTCACGACGCTCGCCCCCCGACGCGGGGCAGCGGGTAGACCGTGGTGACTCGCATGCGCTCACTCCTTCCGTACCGTCAACGCCTCCACATCCCGGAGGTGGAACCAGCCGTCCACTGGGCGTGCGTCCATCTCCTGAGTAAGCCCCCCTCCCTCGCACCAGGTCATGCCGCGACCTTTCGGGACTTGACAAACCGGACCCCGCTGCTTGAGCCGCGGGCGTCCGCCCGCCGGCCGTCGCCGGCCCGCGGAGGGCTAGGCCGTCTCTTCCGGATCTTGCCGGGCCCGCGACGCCCGGCACCGCACCTGGCCGCGTTGTCGGGGCACCCGAGTACGTCCAGTACACGGGCGCCCCTCCGCCTTGCCAGGCACGGCACCGGACGCCGCGGGCTCGGCCGACAAGATCCGAAAGAGACGGCACGAGCGGTGGCCTCCCCGGCCCGCGGCGCGGCATCCGGGCGGGCGGAGGGCCCCCGAACGGGCGGTTCGGCGGGCAGCGGCCTGCGGACGGCCGGAGGATCGGTGCGGGGACACGTGACGGGAGCCGACCAAGGATGCCGAACACCGCCGGTTGCTCGAAGAGGGCGCGCCTCGCCCTGTCGGGGGTGCTGGTCCTCGCCGGGGTCGCGGCCGCCGGGTGCGGCGGCGGGACCCGCGACGCCGGGCAGGGGCCCGGAGCGGGACCGCGCCCCCAGGCTATGCGCTCGGGCAGGGTCACCGTCGTCTACGAGACCCGGACGGTCGCGCCGAAGGACCGGCAGGCCGTGGCGCTGATCCGGGACTCGCGTGTGCTGGAGCGGACGGCCGACTGGGTGAACAGAGCACTCACCCTCCCGCACGACATGGTCGTGAAGGTCACCGCCGAGGTGCCGCGCGGCGTCACCGACGCCGTCACCCAGCCCGACGGCAGGACGATCTTCATCCCGCCGCCGTTCCTGACCGAGATCGAGAAGGCCCTCGCCGATGTCGTGAAGACCGTCGAACGGCCCGCCCCGTTCCCCGCGTCCGAGTACAACACCGACGACCTGACCGTGCTGTCGACCGAGTTCATCTTCGGCCACGAGATGGGCCACGCCCTGCAACGCCAGCTCCTCCTGGCCAACCTCGGCCTCGAAGAGGACGCGGCCGACGGCTTCGCGTCCTTCTACACCGTCAACGAGGTCGGGCCGGGGCCGTCGCTGGCCGCCGCGATCCTCTTCGACGAGATCGCCCGCAAGGAGGGCCGGCCGACCCTGGAGGGCATGTCGAGCGACCACCCCGTCACCCAGCAGCGGGCCTTCAACTTCCTGTGCTACCTGGAGGGCAGCGACCCGAAGGAGTACCAGCGGTCCCTGGTCGACAGCGGCTATCTCCCCAAGACCCGCGCCCCGCTGTGCCCGCAGGCGTGGGCGATGCTGGACTACGGCTGGTGGACCCAGCTCCAGCCCCACTTCAGCGCGGCGTTCAGGGCGAAGGGGGACGAGGAGCAGAAGAAGGCGCACGCGCGGCTGATCGCGGAGACGCAGGCTCTGGCGAAGCGCATCGACGAGATCCGCAGCAGTCAGTGAGCCCGCGCCGGCATGTCGCCCGCCTTCTAGGGGCGTCCGAGGAGTTGGCTGCCGGCCGTGTTGTCGGTGCGGGCGGTGAAGTAGTCGGTGAAGGCCCGGACGAATTCGTCTTCGGTGATGCGGCCGTCTCCGTCGTGGTCGAGCTGGCGGAAGCCGTGGTTGAGTTCGGCGAGGTGGACCCGGGAGCCGCCGAAGACCTTGCGGTACTCGTCGGCGCACAGGTGTCCGCTGCCGTCGGTGTCGACCGCGTGGAAGACCGCCCGTACCGCGACGTGCAGTCCTTGGTCGAGGTAGGACGGCTCGGAGTCGATTCCGGTGAGCATGGCGGTGACGAACTCCTCGCAGGTGACCTGTCCGTCCTCGTCGGTGTCCATGCCGGTCCGCAGCTGCTGCCACCAGCTCTCGAAGGCGGCGTAGACGGGGGCTTCGCGTTCGGCGGCGAGTTCGAGCGGCCAGCACACGTTGTGTGCCATGGCCTGCAGATCGGCGGCGCCGATGCGGCCGTCGCCGGTCTGGTCCAGGACCTGGTGGAAGAAGGTCCGCAGGCGCGCCGGGCGGGAATCGGTGCCCTTGCGGCGGCGTGCCGCGGGGAGCCGGACGGGGCGTGAGGAGGGGCCGGCGGAAGGCTGCGGGTTCTGGGGGACGCCGGCCGGCGGGGTGCGGTAGCGGCGGTGCTCGGGCAGGGCGTTCGTCAGCACGCGCATGCCGCGGTGCAGGAGGAAGGACAGCAGGGCCGCGCGGCGGGTGCGGGGCAGGCCGAAGCGCTCGCGGAAGGGTTCCGGCAGGTCGGCGACGGTCAGCGCGCCGATCACATGGGCGGCCGTCGTGCGCAGGACCGGCCAGAGCGGCTTCAGGCGGCCGAGGCGGCGGGGTGCGGGGGCTTCGCGGAGCATGTCGAAGAGCAGGTAGCGCACGGGTTCGCCGTATTCGAGGCGCTCGCGGATCGTGCGGTCCATGTACGCGGGCACGTCGGCGGCGGTGGCCGGGAACAGGTCGTCGGGCAGGGCGAACTCGGCGCACACCGCACGGAATTCTCCGTACATCTGCTCCAGTTCGGGTGGCGTCAGCGGGTGTCCGGAGAGTTCCCGCATCGCCGTCATGCACTCGTACAAGGTGACCAGCACCCAGACCCGGACGGCCGGGTCGGATGCTGTGAACGGCCTGCCCTGCTCGTCGGTCCCTGCCAGGCGGCGGTGCGTGCGCTCGAGCCGGGCGACTTCGCGGCGCAGTCCTTCGCGGTCGGAGAAGAACAGCCGCTTCCCGCTGTCCATCGTGTGCTCGATGCGCCGCCACGGGTGCGCGCGGTAGGTGGAGAAGCCGCGCATGCCGGCGGCGACCGCCGGATCCGCGGTCTGCAGGACCAGCAGCCGCCATGCGACCAGACCGATCCGCCACTCCCCCAGCGTGCGGCGCAGCAGCGAGTCGGGGCCGGGAAGGTCAGCGGTAGCCAAGGGTGGTGTCTCCTCGAGCACGTGTGCGGGAACGGGCCGGGCGAACGGCCGGAGGAGAGATCATCCGGCGGTCCGCCCGGCTCAACGGCCCTGCCGGGATCGGGGAGCGGCCGGATTCCCGAGTTCACCCGTCCGGGAAGCGTGCTGACGCGGTCCGTGGGGGCGGGTCGCCCTGCTGACCTGTGATGATGGGTGGTGGCGGGCTCCGTGGCGGCGTCCGGCGGGTTCCCGGGGGTGGGCAGTGGTCGAGGTCGGGCGGCAGGGCGCGTTCGGTGTGAACTGTGTCGGCATGGAGCGTCGGCCGTTCCCGTTGAGCTTCAGTGTCCGTGAGGCCGAGGGGGTGTGGCGGGTGAGCGCGGGTGCGGCCCAGGCGGGTGAGCTGGCCGACCTGCTGGTGGCCGTGGCGGACGGCTCGGTCGCGGTGCTGTCCCTGGAGACCAATTCCTATCTGGACGAGGACTGGCAGCAGCTGCGGCCCGGGCTGATCGCGGCCGATCTCGGCGTGCCGTGCACGGTCCACCCCCTCGGGTCTTGGGCGTCCGGCACGCACGGGCTCGCGGAGGAGATCCTGGTGATGGACCGCGGCCTCCTGCCGCGGTTCCTGGACGGCAGCTGGTCGCCGTACGAACTGGCTCTGGTCGACGTGCCCGCCGGCGTGAGTGCGGAGCGGCTCGACGAGCTGGCGCTGGTGGTCGGCACGGCCGGCTTCGACGAGACGCTGCTGAGCCGCTTGGAAGGCTCCCGGGTCTGGTTCTCGGGTCACGACGACTGCTATGTGCTGCTGGAGGCCCGCGACGCCGCCCTGCCGGGCGCGGTCCTGGCCCGGCTGCTGACCCTGCTGGCCGGCTCCGCCCTCGCCGGACTCACCGGGAGCCCCTCCGTGCGTGTTCCCGAGCCCGGGCCCTGGCTGTCTGAGCGGCTGATCGCCCGCGCACCCCACTGGATCGGGGCCCTGGGCGAGGTCACCGGGGAGCTGGTGACCATCGAGCTGGCCGCCCTGGCGGCCCCGTGGCGGCTGGACGTCGCCTTCCCGCAGCGGGCCGACCTCACGGTGACGCTCGATGTACGCGGCGGGACGTGGCGGATCGCGCCCGTGGGGTCGGATGCGCGGAGTGTCGCGCCGCCGGGCTCGTGACCGGCCCGGTGCGGTGCCGTGCGGTACGCCCGGTGTGTCGTGCCGTGTTGTGTTGTGGGGGTTGACGGCTGTCATGGGGCGGGGCAGGGCGGGGTGAAGTCGACCGCCGTGAAGTACTGGGCCCACTGGGCCCTGGTGATCCGGGGGTAGGCGCTGTCGCAGATGCGGGTGGCGACCGTGGCCGGGCCGGTGTCCCGCAGCCGGATCGTGAAGTCGTTGCCGCCGGTGGCCAGGGTGTTGCCGTCCGGGCTGAACGCCACGGCCGGGACGGGGTTGGTGTGGCCGGTGAGGACGACGGGGGTGGCCGCGCCGCCGACGTCCCACAGCAGGGCCTTGCTGTCCGCGGCGCCGGCGGCCAGCCGGCGGCCGGCCGCGTCGAAGGCCATGGTGTAGAGCCAGGAGCCGGAGGCCGGCAGGCGCGTCACTTTCGCCGGGCGGTTCATGTCGTCGACGTCGATCAGCCAGAGGGTCTTGTCCGTTCGGTGGAAGGCGGCCAGTCTCCGGTTGTCGGGGCTGAACACGCCGCCGGTCAGGGGGTCGGACCGGAACGGGGACGGCAGTTCGCGGGGGCTGCGCGGTGCGCTGATGTCCCAGAACCTGAGCGAGCCGGACTCGCCGGTGCTCGTCACCAGTGTGCGGCCGTCCGGCCGGAACGAGGCCGTCGTGACGTGCGGTCCGTCCTCGGCGATCCGGCCCAGTGGCCGGGGGTCGCCGGGGTCGGTGAGGTCCCACAGTCCGGCCGTGGCCTGGGCCCAGAGGGCCAGCAGGTGGCCGTCCGGGCCGAAGGCGGCGCCGGCGACCTCGCCGCCGTCGGGGGTGAGGACCGATACCGGCCGCGGTGTGCGGGGATCGGTCACGTCCCACACGCGTGCGGTGCCGTCCTCGCTGGTGGTGACGAGGGTGCGCCCGTCCGGGCTGAACGCCACGCACCGGACGAACCTGGTGTGCCCGTGCAGGACCGACAGCGGCCACAGGGCCCGGCCGCCGGTGACCTGCCACAGCCGTGCGGTGCCGTCCCAGCTGGCGCTGGCGAGCAGGTGGCCGCCGGGGGCGAACGCCAGGGACGTGACGACGTCGTCGTGGGTGGCCAGGGACAGGTCCCGCAGGTCCAGGAGGCGGTCGGAGTTGGCGAGCACGCGGCCGTCCGGGCTGAACGCGGCCTGGTAGAAGCCGCCCTGGACGGTGCTGGTCCGCTTCGGGTGCGCCGGGGCGGTGACGTCCCAGAACTGGGTGGACCCGCCGACCGAGACGAGTGTGCCGCCGTCCGGGCTGAACGCCACCGACCAGACGATCGCCGGATGGACGGGCAGGACGGCCGGTGGCTGCGTCCGGCGGTCGCCGGAGATGTCCCAGACCCGTGCGGTGCGGTCCCAGCTCCCGGTCGCCACGGTCTTGCCGTCAGGGCTGAAGGCGGCGGAGGTCACCGTGTCGGTGTGGCCGCGCAGGACGTCGAGGAGGAGCGGATGCGCGGGGTCGCGGACGTCCCACAGTCTGGTGGTGGTGTCGCCGGTGGTCGCCGCCGTGCGGCTGTCGGGGCTGAACGTCACCGAGGTGAGGGCGGCGGAGTGGCCGGGCAGGGTGGCCAGCAGCCGCGGGCGGCGGGGGTCGGTGACGTTCCACAGTCGCGCCGTGCCGTCGGTGTGGCCGGTGGCGATGAGGCCGGCCGGCCCGGACGCCACCCATGTCGGCGCGGACCGCTGGTCCGCCAGCGTGCTCAGTTCGGCGGGCGCACGCCGGTCGGTCACGTCCCACAGCCGCACGGAGCGTTCGCTCGCCGTGGCCAGGATGCGGCCTCCTTCGCCGAAGGCCACCGACATCAGCCGCTCCGGCTGGTTCACGACGGCCAGTTGGAGGGGGTGGTGGGCGTCGGCGATGTCCCACAGCCGGATGGTGCGGTCCCAGCTCGCGGTGGCCAGGAGCGTGCTGTCCGGGGCGACGGAGACCGAGACCACGTCGGAGGTGTGGCTGGTGAGCCGGCTCGTGTACGGCGTCGCGAAGGTGCTCATCAGCTGGTCGCGGACGTCGTCGGTGGCTGCCAGGCGGTACGCGGCCAGGTTCAGCTGCGCGGCGAGCGAGGGGTTCTGCTGCCGTACCTCGGCCGCGTTCGCGGCGGCCTTGCGTGCGATGGCCACGTTGCGCTGCCCGATGGCCGCGTCGCGCGAGTCGACGGCCAGCCCGCCCGCGGTCGCCGCGACGGCCACCAGCACGGTGAGCAGGGTGACCAGTTGCCGCAGGCGGACCGTCCGGCGCCTGACCGCCGCCAGCTCGCCGGCCTGTGCTTCGCGGCTCGCGTCGAGGAAGCGGCGTTCCCTGGAGGTCAGCCGGGCGCCGTCGTGGGCGGCGGCCAGGTCCAGTGCCGCGGCCAGGCGGGCGCCCCGGTACAGGGTGTGCGGGTCGTGGTCCTGCGCCTCCCAGGCGGCGGTGGCGTCGGTGAGCTGGCGGTGCAGGAGCAGCTGGTCCCGGTCCTCGGTCAGCCAGCCGCGCAGTCTCGGCCAGCAGCGGATGATCGCCTCGTGGGTGATCTCGAGGCATTCCCGGTCCAGGGTCACGAGCCGTTGCCGGGCCAGGGATTCGAGTACGTGGACGGTGTCGGGGCTCGGGTCCAGCTCGTCCCTGGTGATCCGGCGCCTGGTGTCCTCGGTTCCGTCGCCCAGTGCGGTCAGCCGCAGGAACAGCGACCGGGCGAGGTCCTGCTGCGGCGGTGTCAGCGCCCCGTAGGCGGTCTCCGCGGTGTGGGCGAGCGCGTGCTGGATTCCGCCGGCCGCCAGGTATCCCTCCAGGGTCAGGCGGCTGCCGCTGCGCCGGCGCCAGGTCTCGACCATGGCGTGCGAGACCAGTGGCAGCGCGCCCGGCCGGCCGGTGGCGTCCGCGACCACGGCGGCCAGCAGCGGGCCGGTGACGGTGCAGTCGGCGAGGGCGGCCGGGCGGGTGACGGCCTCGCGCAGTTCCTGGCTGTTCATCGGGCCGACGGCGAGCTGTGCGTCGCGGATCGCCTCGACCAGGCGGGGGTCTTGGACGCAGTGGCCGTAGAAGTCGGCGCGGACGCCGAGTACGACCCGGGTCCGGCTGGTCGCCGTGGTGGCGGCCGCGGTCAGCATGGCGATGAAGGCGCCTCGTCGGCCTTGGTCCCCGCAGAGGGTGAAGACTTCCTCGAACTGGTCGACGACGATCAGTGTGTCGGTGTCCGGCGGATGATCGATCATGGCCTGCCGGATGCGCAGGTGCAGTGCCGCGGGATCGTCCGGCAGCTCGGCCGCGAGTGTGCCGGGGGCCTCTCCCGTCGCCGCGGCGAGGTGGATCGCGCACTCCTCCATGGGGTGCGGGCCGGGTGTGAAGAGCATCACCGGCCACCCCGATGCCCGTGCGCGGGCGACGAGTCCGGCCCGCAGCAGGGAGGACTTCCCCGAGCCGGACGGCCCGAAGACGGCCAGGAAGCGGTGCTCGCGCACCTTCGCGAGCAGCTCGGCGGTCAGGCGCTCGCGTCCGAAGAAGCGGTCGGCGTCCTCCGGCTGGAATGCCGACAGGCCCGTGTACGGTGCGCTCCGCCGGCCGGGCTGTCCGGGCTGCTCGTCGGGGGGTGTGCTCGCGGCGATCTCGGTGGCGACCGTGTGCCATCGGGCTTCCCACGCGCGGCGGTCGCCCTGGCAGGCCTCGACGTAGGCGAGCGTGACGGCAAGGCTCGGGAAGGTGTTCCCGCCCGCGGCGTCCGAGAGTGTCGTGGACGAGTAGTGCGCCCGTTTCGCCAGGGCCCGGTAGGGCGGCCGTCCCGCTGTCTCGCGCAGTTTCCGGAGGTCGGCCGCGAAGCGGGTGAGTGGACCGGAGTCCGGGTCGAGCGGGCGTTCGGGGCGTGGCATTGCCTTCCTTTCTGCGGCTCCGCAGCCGTGTCGGGTGGTGTTTGTCCAGCTTTTGATGTCCGGAACCCTCGTTCCGGCGCCGGACATCGGCCGGGGGCTAGACCAGGGCCAGCGCAACCGCGCAACGGCGATGGGAAGGGGAAATCATGAGGTCCGTGCGACGACTGATGCTGCTGGCGGCGGTCACCGGGCTGCTGGCCGGCGCCACCTTGACGGGCTCGCCCGCGGCTGCCGCGGCACCGCTGCTCAGGTCCAACCTGAACGGAAGGTGCGCCGACGTCTTCATGTTCCACCAGGAGAACGGCGCCTCCACCGTGACGTGGGACTGCCATGGCGGCACCAACCAGCAGTGGTACTGGGACGGTGAGCAGATCCGTTCGAGCATGAACGGGAAGTGCCTGGAGATCTACGGTCCCCATCTGGGTGACCAGGGCTCGGTGAGCATGTGGGACTGCCATGGCGGTCTCCACCAGAAGTGGTACCGCAACGGCAGTGAGATCCGTAACCGGGTGAACGGGAAGTGCCTCGACATCCTGGCCGGCCGGCCGGAGATCGGCCAGCTCCTGGTGAGCTGGAGCTGCAACGGCGCGCGGAGCCAGAGCTGGGACTTCTGAACGCCGGCCCCGTCCGGCCCGGCACACCGCGTGCCGGGCCGGGCGGGGCGTGCCGGGCCGGGCGGGGCGGGGGCCGTTGCCCGTTGTCCCGGACCTTGCCCTGCCTATCGAGTTTCGATAGATTTCCATCGTGGATCGATGGAAGGATGGGCCGTGGGGAAGCTGACCGTGCGTGCGTTGCGCGCCGTGCTCGCGGTGGTGCTCGTCGGCACCGTGTTCGTGCAGGCGTCGATGGTGTGGGCGTTGGTCACCGGCGAGGTGGAGGGGTCGCTCCCCCTGACCCCGATGCGGGTGATCGTGATCCTGGGCATGGTGTCGGCCCAGGTCGCCCTGGTCTGCGTAGGGCGGCTGACGGCGATGGTGCGGCGCGGAACCGTGTTCTCGCACGCCGCCTTCCGGTACGTGGACGGCGTGATCTGGGCGATCGTGGCGGCGGCCCTGCTGTGGTTCGCGGTCACGGCCGTCAACGCCCCCGGCCAGCGGGAGGACCCGGGCGTCACCGTGATCATGGGCGGGATCGGTCTGGCCATCCTGGGGGTCGCGCTCATCGTGCTCGTGCTGCGGATGCTGCTCGCCCAGGCCGTCGCGCGCGACGGCGAGGCGGCGCAGATGCGGGCCGAGCTGGACGAGGTGATCTGATGCCCATCGCCGTCGACATCGACGTGATGCTGGCCAGGCGGAAGATGTCGGTGGGTGAGCTCGCGGACCGGGTGGGGATCACGCCGGCCAACCTGGCGGTGCTCAAGAACGGCCGCGCCAGGGCGGTGCGCTTCGCGACGCTCGCGGCGCTCTGCGAGGTGCTCGAGTGCCAGCCGGGCGACCTGCTGCGCTGGGAGGCCGGGGACACCGCGGCGGACATCGCGGCGGACGGCGCGGAAGGGCGCTGAGCGGCCGGCGTCCGCCGTGCGGGACTGCGTACGGGCCAATTCCCGGGAACGGGCCCCGGCACGGCTTCGCACCCGGGGGCCGGCCCGGCCCGGAGGGCGGCAGCTCGTGTGCGCGTCTTCGCCGGAACCGGACTCCTGCCGGCGGTACCGCGGCTGCGGGCTGAGTGACCGTCGGTTTCGGAATGTCCGATTCCGGGGACGGTGTCCCAGCAGTGCCGCGATCGGCCCCCGCGCCACGACGGCGCCTGACGCGACAGCCGAGGGAGACCATGGGTGGGAAAGGCGTACGCCGGACGGCCGCGTCGGCCGCTCTTGCCGGAGCGGCCGCCCTCGTCCTGGCGGCTCCGCCGCCGGCCGGCGCCGAGCCCGGGGCCGGGACCGCGCCGCCGTCCGGGACCGCGGCCGCGCGGCAGGACGCCTCTCCCGCGCCGCCCGCGCCCCGCCTCCCCCGCGACTTCCGGGGCAGGGGCAAGTGGATCGTCCGGGACCTGGACATCACGGTGCCGTTCACCTGGGAGGGGAGGGAGGGCGACAGCCAGATGACCGCGGGGGGCCCGCAGTACCCGATCTGGTTCACCAACCTGATCTACCACGACACGCTCTACACGCTGACGTACAAATGGCCCGGCCTGGACGAACACCCCTGCTCGCGCATCCCGGGCTTCAGCCTGGAGGACCTGAACCAGGGGTTCGCAAACGCCCGGTTCGTCGGGCCGGAGACCCTGCGGCGCACCCCGCAGCGGCGCGTGAACCACTGGAGGGTGGGGGTGGTCTTCCCGGAGCTGCCTCCCGGGAATTACCCGCGGCTGCCGCTCGCGCTCGGCGACGTCTACGTCGACGAGAACGACCGGGGCACCTTCTGGCAGGTGCTGCAGTTCGGCGTCCAGAACCTCTACGACCCCGAGCTGGACGAGTGGCTGGTCATGGACACCTTCGAGCACCGGCCGGGGACCGTGACGCTTCCCCGGCGGTGCGAGCCGCCCCGGTGAGCGGTTCCCGTCCGGTACCCCCTCGACTGATCGATCTTCAACATCATCCGGTCGCATCGGCACTGCCCCTGACATCAACGGCCTCGCGGTGCACGGCGGGCTCAGCCGCACCGTGCGCGACAGTGCGGCCCTGCTCGACCTGATCCAGGGCCCGGAGACCGGCGACCCCTACTTCGCCGAGCGCCCCCGCCGCCCGTACCTCGAGGAGATCACCAGGGAGCCCGGCCGGCTGCGCGTCGGCCTGGTCACCACCCCCTGGAGCGGGCGGACGGTGGAGCCGGCCGTGGGCGAGGCCGCGCTGGCCGCCGCCCGGCTGCTGGAATCGCTCGGCCACCGGGTCGAGGCCGCCGCCGTGGATCTCGGCGTGGGCTGGGAGGAGTTCGTCCTGGCCAACGCCCGCCTGTGGTCCGCGAATCTGGTGACGTGGATCGACGGCCTCGCCGGGGCGTCGGGCCGCCCGGTGGACGAGTCCACCGTGGAGCCCGAGATGCTCGCGAGCTACGCGTGGGGGCTCGGGGTGAGCGGTGCGCAGTTCGTGCACGCCCTGGAGGTGCGCAACCGGGTCGCCCGCTCGGTCGGCGCCTGCTTCGGGGCCCGGGACCTGCTGCTGACGCCCACCCTCCCCGAGATACCGGTGCCCCTGGGCACCTACGGCCGGGGCGCGGAGCACGCCGACGGGCTGGGCCGGATGGAGCACCTCTTGCACCGCTCGCCGTTCACCGCCGCCTTCAACGTCGCCGGGACGCCCGCGATGTCGGTGCCGCTCGCCTGCGACCCGGCCACCGGCATGCCGGTCGGTGTCCAGTTCGCCGCGGGCTACGGACGCGAGGACGTACTGTTCCGGCTCGCCGCGCAGCTGGAGAAGGCCGCGCCCTGGGCGCAGCGCAGGCCTGCCGTGTGGGCGGGCGCGGCCTGACCCGGCAGGAGACACCCCCTCAGCGGGTGCTGAAGCGGTCCTGGGAGGCCAGGACGGTGTCGGCGTGGCGGGCGGCCCAGCTGCCCATCGCGCGGATGGGGACCAGCAGGGCCGTGCCGGCCTCGGTGAGGGTGTAGTCGACGCGCGGTGGCGCCTGGGCGTAACGGCGGCGCTCCACCAGGCCGTTGTACTCCAGCCGCCTCAGCGCGTCGTTGAGCACCTTGGGGCTGATCCCGCCGATCCGCTCCAGCAGGGCGCGCGGGCGCATCGGGCCGCCCTCGCCGAGGACGAAGACCACCACGCTGTCCCACCGGTTCGCCAGCACCTCGAAGGCGATCCGGGCCCGGCAGTCCGCCGCGAACACGTCCCCCGCCAGCTCCTGTTGCTCTCCCATCCGCCCATCCTGCCCGGCCGATGCACACCGTGCGGTGTGCATCGGGGCGCCTAGCGTCCGGGGCATGACATCCCACAATGCGGGGGAAAAGGGGAGCGGCATCATGCGGATCGGCATTCTCGGCACGGGCTCGATGGCGACGGCCCTGGGCGGTGCCTGGGTGCGGGCCGGGCACCAGGTCCTGGTGGGCGGGCGGAACGCGGCGGCCGCGGCCCGGGCGGCGGCCCGGACCGGGGCCGCCGGGCACGGCGGGCTCGCCGAGGCGGCCGCCTACGGTGAGGCGGTGCTGATGGCCGTACCGGCGGACAGCGCACCGCGGCTGGCCCGGGAGCTCGCCCCGGTGCTGGCCGGGCGGACGGTGCTCGACTGCACGGTGCCCATGGCGGCGGGCCCGGACGGGCCCTCGCCGACCACGGCCGGCGGCACGGACTCCGTCGCCGCGCGGATCTCGGCGGCCGCGCCGGACGCCGGTGTCGCCAAGGTCTTCGGGATCTGCCACGAGAGCATCTGGACCCTGCCGCGGCCCGCCTTCGAGGGAGCGCCCCTGGCGGTGCCCTTCTGCGCCGGCACCCCGGCCGCCGCCGCCCTCACCGGGGAGCTGATCGTGTCGATGGGCTGCTCCCCGCTGCCGTGCGGCGGACTGTCCCGCGCGGCGCTGCTGGAGTCGGCCGCCGTCCTCGCCGTCGGTGTGTGGTGGTCCGGCGGCGAGGTGCGCCACGTGTTCCCCTCCCCCGCCCTGGCGCCGGGCGCGGTCGACGACGGGCCCTGAGGGCCGTAGTGCGGTGCGGGCCCGTGGCGTGCCCGGGTCACCTGTCGTGGCGGTGCGGCCTGCGGCCGAGGGGAAGGAGGTACTGGAGCGGCTGGTCCGGGTCGTTGAGTCCGAGCAGTTCGTGGGCCAGGTCGTCGTGGAAGCCGCCCAGCGGGGTCCCGCCCAGGCCCAGGGCCGACGCCGTGAGCAGCAGGGTCTGGGCCAGGTGGCCGGTCTCCAGCAGGGCCAGGCGCAGCGCGCGCAGTCCGTAGCGGCGGCGCAGCAGGCCGAGGTCGGCGTAGAGGGCGAGGAGTACCGGTGCCTGGGCGATGCCGATCCAGTCCGGGTCGGTGGAGGGGCGCGAGAGGTAGGTCGACAGGGCGGTGATGTCCTCGGGCGGCGCCGCCGGGCCGATGCGGCGCAGGGTCCGGCGTTCGGGGACGCAGTCGTAGGTGCCGGCGGGAAGGCCGCTCACGTCGAGGACGAGGAGGCGGACGCGTGCCGTGTGGAGGGCGCCGGCGCTGGGGTAGGGGCGGTGGGCCAGGGTACGGGTCGTGCCGTCGGCGAGGTGCTGCTCGCTGCGGCCGCTCTCGGCGAGGGAGTGCCACAGCAGGGCGCCGAGCGTGCCGGTGTCGAGGGGGCCGGTGAGGGCGCCGCGCAGCGAGGAGCGTGCGGCCAGCACCGCGGCCAGGGGCACCTGGGGCAACGGGTCGGCGGGGAGGGGGATTTCGGCCGGCCCGGCCGCCGGGGACGGGGATGGGGCCGTGGATGGGGACGGGGAGGGGGAGGGGGAGGGTAGGGGGCGCAGTGCCGAGTCCTCGCCGCGGCCGATCTGGAACTTGCTGCGCTCCAGGTACTGCAGGTCGGGGGCGGTGTGGCCGGGCGGGAAGAAGCCTGCCGGCGCGTCCGTCTCCAGCAGGGTGCGCGCGGCCAGCCGGCACACGGCCCGTTCCTCGTCGGGGCTCACTCCCAGCCGGTTGAACAGCATGTGCAGCTGGGAGCCCCAGATCCCGGCCCGGGTCCCCTCGCCGGGGCCGCCGAGCAGCGCGTCGGCCTCCCGGACCTGTTCGGCCCAGTGCTCCAGCCAGGGCGCCGCGGTGCCGGCCCGCAGGCGTTCGCGCAGGTCCGCGGCGCGCCCTGCGAGGGTGGTGCGCTGCGCGGCGTGGACGGTGTTGACCCTTGTGTGGACGGCGGCGGCGGGCAGCAGCGGCACCTCGGTGACCCAGCGCCAGCCGGCCGCGTGCGCGCGGAGCCAGCGTGCGGCGGCGAGCGGGTCCATGCCGAGCGCGTACGCCGTGGTGTGTGCGAGGTCCGCGGCCGCGGTGAGGCGGGATGCGGCCGTGGTGGTGGCGGGCAGGGCCCGCAGTACGTCCAGGGCGGTGCGGGTGGAGGCGGCGAAGAGCGCCTCGGCGACGGGCAGGGCCCGCGGTCCGCCGTAGCGCCGGGTTTCGGGTACGTAGGGCACGGCGCGGATCTCGGCGTGCCGGGAGGGCCAGGGGCCGGGGACGGCGGGCACCTGCCGGGCCCGCCGGGCCAGCAGGTCCGGGAGGTCCGGGAGCCGGTGGGGGTCCGCGGCGGCCGCGGCCGTGGTGGTGCGGATACGGATCCGCAGGTGGGGGCCGTCCTGCCCGTAGCGGATGAAGAACCAGTCGGCGGCTTCGCCGGCGGCCACGAGGCCGTCGAGGAGGGGGGCCGCGTCGCGGAGCAGGAAGCGGTCGGTGTCCTCGGTGGTGGAGTGCAGGAAGAGGTGGTGGCTCTGCCAGGTGCCGGCGGCGGCGCCCGTGCCGGTGTCGTTGTCGGTCGTCGTCACGTCGTCCGGTCCTCGCCTCGCGTGTCGGGTCAGGGGAAGGGGTGCGGGTGCAGGGGCAGTTCGCCGTGGCGCAGCGGCCGGCTCGTGCGGCCCAGGCGGTGGGGCACGTCCAGCAGCCGGGACAGGCCGAGGGTGCGCCGGTTGACGTGCCCGAAGGTCATCGGGAGGGCGCCGGGGACGACGACCTTCACGCAGTGCAGGCCGAACCGGTCGCGCAGTCCCGGCTCGCTCTGGTCGACGGTGATCACTTCCAGTCCGGCCCGGGCCAGCCGGCCGACGGTGTGCGTCAGGAGGCCGGAGAGGTCGGGCACCGGGGCGGGGGCGCCGGGCCAGGCCGCCTCGACCGTCGTGGCCGGGGTGTCGGCGAAGAGGAACTCCAGGCGCGGGGCGGCCTCGGGCAGGGTGCTCAGCCCGACGTGGTCGTCCAGGGTCTGCACGAGTTCGGGGTGCTCCAGCATGGGCCGCAGCCGTCCGGGGTCGCGCGGCCCTCCCGTGGCGGAGGAGCGGTGCGGTGCCTCCAGCACGTTGGTGACGACCTCGGCGACGGCGGAGCGGATGGCGGCGCGCGGATCGTGGTGGGCGCCGGCCGCGAGGAACATCCGCGGTGCGTCGGGGTGGCCGCCCTCGTAGCGGCAGACGGCCAGGACGGCCGGGACGGCGAAGTCGTTGGTGGCGTCCAGGAGCAGGAGCCGGTAGCCGGCGGCCGCCGCCCGGTCCGCGAGCAGCAGGGTGTCGGTGTCGTCGGCGGGCGGGTGGATGCGGCGCAGCGGGGTGGCGGCGTACCAGGCCATGAGGAAGGCGTCGCGTTCGGCGACCTCGAACAGCCCGTACAGGGCGGCTTCTTCGGGGCTGTTGCCGAGGCCGCAGCCGTTGGAGGACTCGTAGACGACGCGCGGCCGGTCCGGTCCCGGCACGTCCCAGTAGGCGACGTGTTCGGGGACGGCGGTCGGTTTGCGGTGGGTGAGGGACCAGCCGTGTACCCAGTGGAGCGGCAGGTCCGGGGTGTAGGGGACGGTGGGTGAGGCGGGGTGGCCGTGGTGGGCGGGGTCGGGCAGGCCGAGGCGTGCGGGGTCCAGGGCGCGGTCCGGGCCCAGTTCGGCGAAGGAGGCCAGCAGGTCGGTGCGGCGGCCGGTGGGGCGCATGCCCGCGTACCGTTCGACGGCTTCGAAGAGGGCGATGCGTTCGCTGTCGGGGAAGGTGCGGGCCCGGCCGTGGCCGCCGTCGTCGACGGTCCTGCCGTCGGTGACGAGCGCGCTGGTGAGGCTGAACGCCGAGTCCTCGGAGCGGCGCAGCAGCCGCACGGGGCCGAACCGTTCGTCGTGGAGGGCGGCGCGCAGTGCGGCGCCGGTCGTACGGGGGTTGGGGTCGCGCAGGACGGCCGGGTCGGGCAGCGGGCGGGGTCCGCGGGGCAGGGGGGCCAGCGGTGTCTGTGTGTCGGAGGGCAGCGGGTGGCACACGTCGCAGCCGCCGACGGGGCGGACGTGGTGGGTGGACCAGGTGCCGCGGCCCTGGTGGACGATGTGGACGACGGCCGCGTCCGGGTCCCTGTCCGGGTCGGGGTCGGGGTCGAGGAGGTCGTGGACGAGGGCTTCCACGGCCGGGGTCAGGGCGGGTGAGGGTACTCCGGCCAGGGTCAGCTTCGGGGTCTGCCAGGGGACCCGGCCGCCCGCGGTCGCCAGGCGCTGGTACTCGGTGCAGACGAGGCAGGCCGGGCCGCCCGGCCGGAGCACCGGTCCGATCACCGCCAGCGGCCCGTCGTAGCGCACCGGGACCAGGGCCAGGGGCCGGTGCAGGGCGTGGCGGCTCAGTTCCCCGGCGAGGCCGAGCGTCCAGCGGGTCAGCAAGACCGCGGCCCGGCCGGTGGTGGCGGCGAGGGCTGCGGTGGCGTCCAGTACGGGGACGGGGCCCGGACCGGCCGCGGGTGCGGGTGCGGGTGCGGGTGCGGGTGCGGTGGCGGGGCGGGTCATCGGGCCTCCCCGGCGGTGTGCAGCACGGTGAGGCCGAAGGAGCGCAGCAGGCCGGCGAGGCCGGGGTCGGGTGCGGATTCGGGTGGGGGTGGTGTGGGCGCGGGGCCGGCTCCGTAGAGCCGGTGCAGGGTGTCCTGGAGGGCTTCCTCGCGTCCGGCCAGGTCGGCGAGCCAGCCCCCGGTCCAGCCGGGGTCCTCCCAGGCGGCGGTGGGTACACCGGCCGCCGCCAGCGGGGCGGCCGCGCCTCCGGAGGGCGGTGGCGGGGCGTCGGGCGCCCCGGCGGCGGGGGTGCAGGCGGTGGTGACGGCGGCCAGCGCGGCGAAGGCGGCGGCGTCGCCGGGGGTGGCCTCGACGGCTTCGCCGAGCAGCGGGCCCGGCCCGTGTCCCGGCCCCGGCGGGGTGCGGTGGACCACGGCCCGGTACGCCTGTGCGTGGGGGGCGGCCCGGTGCACCTCCAGTCGTGCGGGGACGGCGAGCCGGCCGGTCAGGGTCGTCCACCAGTGGCGCAGCTGCGGGTGGCCGGACCATCGGGCCGGGTCCATCGGGGTGCGGCGGTGCGGGGCGGCGGCGAGGCGGCGTGCGGCGGCGTGGCGCAGGGCGCGGCCGCGGGCGTGCCCGGGGTCGGCCCCGACGGTGAACGCGGTGTTCCCGAGGAGCAGTTCGGCGGCGCGGCAGAACAGTTCGAGGCGGGCCAGGTCGAGGCGGGGCCCGCCGCCGGTCAGGGTGCGGGGGGTGGTGGCGTGCCCGGTGGCGGGGCCGGGCAGTGTGCAGGTGGCGAGGGGGACCGGGAGTTGGGGCAGGTCCCCCGGCAGGGGTGCGGGCAGGGGTCCGCAGCGGCGTTCCCCGAGGGCGGTGATCCGCCGCAGTGCTTCGGCGAGTCCGGCCGGGGGCGCGAGGCGGACGCGGCGGTCGGCGTCGATCCGCTCGGGGCCGAGCCAGCTGTGGTGGTCGGCGCGG
Source organism: Streptomyces nojiriensis (assembly GCF_017639205.1). Lineage (NCBI taxonomy): Bacteria > Bacillati > Actinomycetota > Actinomycetes > Kitasatosporales > Streptomycetaceae > Streptomyces > Streptomyces nojiriensis. The sequence goes on from NZ_CP071139.1 coordinate 183,119, forward strand.
GCGGGGCGGGCGTCGGCGAGGAGGACGGCGGGGATGCCGGGGAGCAGCCGCGGGTCGTCGGCCTCGGTGGCGGGGTCGGGCAGCCCGGCGGCCGCGCACAGCAGCCGGTGGGCGGCCGCGCCGGCCAGCAGTGCGGCGAGCGTGCCCGGGGGCCGGCCGGGGCGCGGTGCGGCGGCACCGTCGGCGGCGTCGGCGGCGTCGGCGGCGTCGGCGGCGTCGGCGGCGTCGGCGGCGTGGGCGGCGTGGGCGGCGTGGGTGAGCCGGGTCTCCAGGGCGGCCGCGTCGGCGCGTGCCTGGGCGGCGCTGCCGGGGGCGGTCGCGTATCCGGTGGCGCCTACCTGTCCGGCCGCGACCGTCCGGTCCGGGCCCGTGCCGCGGACGGTCAGCAGGACGCGGCCGGGGGGCAGGTCCGGGTCGGGGGTGAGGGTGACGGGCACGCCGCCGGCTGCCAGCGCCCGTACGGCGGCGGCGGCGGGCGGGGAGGCCGGGTCGCGGGCCAGGACCTGGGCCCGGGCGGTGGCGAGGAGGGCGGCCGCGTCGGCGGGGCGGGCGGCCGTGGCGTCGATCCATTGTGCGACGGCGGGGTCGGGGTGCGCGGCGGGTGGTGCGGGGAGGAGGAGGTCGTGGTCGGCGAGCCGGGCGAGGAGGGTGTCGACGGCGGTGCGGACGGCCGAGCCCGGTTCCAGGCCCTCCCGGAAGGCGGCGAGGCGTCCGTGGCGCAGGGGTTCCTCCAGCAGGCCCCACACCACGGGGACGGCGGTGCTGCCTTCCAGCGTGACGCTGCCACGGCGCCCGCGCAGGTGCAGGCCGGTGCGCAGTGGTGTGGCGGCGGTGCCGGGGCGCAGCCGGTCGCCGCCCGCCCGGTTCCCGCCGGCGCCCTCGGCGTTCTGGGTGTTCTGGGTGGTGTGTTCGCCGGTCATGTCCGTGCCTCCACCGCGTCGATGACGGTGGCGATCTCGGTGCGCCAGTCGCAGCCGGTCAGGGCGGGCACGGCGCGGACGACGAGGTGGGCGGCGAGGTAGCGCTCCAGCGGGCGGACGTCGCAGACGGCCAGCAGCCGGTACAGGGCGTTGGTGCAGGCCCGGTGGATGAGGTAGTCGGGGCGGCTCCACATCGTGCCGTGCGGGTCGGCGCGGCGCAGCAGTTGGTGGAACTCGCTGTAGCGGGTGCGGATGTCCTGGTTCCAGCGTTCGTAGGCGGCGGTGTCGCCGGTGGCGGCGGCGCGGGTCCGGTAGGCGAGGGGGTCTCCGTGGAGGTCGGCGCCGGCGGCGTGGCGGCGGGCCGTGAGCTGCCAGGCGGTGCGGGAGAAGCCGGCCCAGGCCTGTTCCCATGCGTCGGTGTGTCCGTCGGCGATGCGCTGGACGAGGGCGGTGACGGTGTCCCCGGCGGTTTGGGCGTGCCGTTCGAAGGTGGCGCGGAGCCTTCCGTCGGGGTCGTCGTGGAGGAGGAAGTCCTCCAGGTGGGAGACGTAGGACCAGTGTCCGCCGGTCAGGCCGCCGGGGTGGGCGCAGGCGTGGGCGGCCAGGGCGGTCACCGCGAGGCGGAGCCGGGCCCGGTCGGTGTCCCCGTGCCGGCCGAGGAAGCCGGCTCCGGCCCGCAGGGCGTGAAGGCCGTGGCGCAGGAGGTCCTCGCGCAGGGCGGTTCCGTCGGCTTTGAGGAGGGTGCGTACGGGGGTCCGGTCGACGGGTTCGATCCGGGTGGTGTTGTCGGGGTGGATCGGCCCGTAGGGCGGGGGGAGGAGTTCGGCGCGTCCGGCTTCGGCGGCCTGTTGCAGGAGTTGGGCCTCGGTGAGGTCGCTGTGGGAGGGGTGGGCGTGCAGCCAGGTGCGGATGCGGGCGGCGGCGGCCTCGGCGGTGCGGGCGACGGCGGCGGGGTCGGTGCCCTGCAGGCGCAGCCGCAGGTGCGGGCCGTGCAGCCAGTGGCGCTCCACGTGGGCGGGGGTGCCGGCGGCGGTGGCGGTGGCGGCGAGCGGCAGCATGACCTCGCGCAGCAGCGGGGCTTTGACCGGGTGGTGGTAGTAGGCGACGACGTCCAGCGCGCCGTGGTCGCGGGGGTCTGGTCGCCGGGGGGTGGCGGGGTCGGGGGGCGGCATGTCGGGTGCGCTCCTGTCGTGGTGCTGCGGGGTCGGCGGGCGGGTCATCGCGGGCGTCCGTCCCGGTAGACCTCGAGGGCGAGTTCGACGGCCCGGGCGGGTGCGGGCAGGCCGCCGGGTGCGGGCAGTGCCTCTTCCAGGACGGCGCCGTCGGGGTGCCGGGACAGCCATTTGGCGAGGCTGCGCAGGTGCAGGGCGTTGCCGAGGTCGGCGAGGTGGGGTTTGGGGCGGGTCAGGCGGCCCAGGAAGTCCTCGGTGGCCCGGCCGGTGGGGGCGGCGGCGGCCGGGTGCAGGAAGACCTGTTCGGGCAGGCCGAGGCGGGCGCGCCAGTCTGCGGTGGCGGCGGCGGGGACCCGGTGGGGGCGGGTGTCGGCGGCGAGGTCGGCGCGCAGGGCGGCCACGACGGCGGGGGGCAGCAGCCAGCGGCGGCGCTGGAGGACCACGTGGCGGTGGCGGAGCCGGGCGCTGACGGTGACCGGGCCGCCGGGTGTGTGAAGGGTCCGGCGGGGGGCGAGGGGCCGGAAGTCGACGGCGCCGGCGGGGTGGTCGGCGAGGTGGGGTGCGATGCGGGCGGGCAGCAGCACGGGGGCGAGGAAGCCGGGGTAGAGCACGTCGAGGGGTTCGCCGGTGGTCCTCAGGCGGATGCGGACCTGGTCGGTGGCTTCGTCGTGGACGAGTTCGAGGTCGGCCTCGGCGATGGGGGTGCGGGTGCGGTCGGGGCCGATCTCGTCCGGGACGAGGAGGGGGTGGAGGTTGGCGTTGAACCCGCCGACGGGGCGGATCTGGGCGGGGCGGGCGCCGGGGCCGAGGCCGCGGCGGATCTGCCGGGACACCTCGGCGGTGGCGCAGGGGTCGAGGAAGTCCAGGAAGCGGCTGGTGAAGCGGCCCCATCCGCCGTAGACGTGGTTGACGGCCAGCAGCCCGGCGGCGGGGTCGCGCTGGAGGAAGTAGGTGTAGCTGAGGGGGCGTTCGAGGGCCTGGGCGGGGAGCCGTTCTCCGAGGGTCTTGAGGGTGTCGGCGGGCAGTACCGCCTCGGCGGTGGGAGCGGGGCCGTCGTGGTCGTGCAGGGCGGCGGTGATCTCCGTGCGCAGCCGGGCCAGGGGTTCGGTCGCGCTGGGGAACGCGTCCCGGTCGGCGGGGTCGAGCAGGGCGATCCGTCCGGCGGACTCCCAGGCGGCGGTGACGTCGGGGCCGAACTCCCAGGGGTGTGCGCAGCGTCCGCCGGTGCCGTAGCGCTCGACGAAGCGGTCCCGCAGGGCGCGGCGGACGAGATGGCCGAGGTCGAAGAGTTCGGCGAGGGCGGTGACCTCGCCGAGGGCCTCGTGGTCGGCGGCCGTGAGGAATCCGTCGAGTGCCAGCGGGCGCGGGGCGATCACGTCCTCGGACAGGACGGTCAGCGGGGCGGATCCGGTGGGGACGGGCCGGCCGGCGGCGGCCAGCTCGGCGGTCCAGCGCTGGGTGAGGGTGGTGAGCAGGCCGGGGCGGTCGGCGGCCGGGGTGGCCGTGAACCGGTCGGTCAGCGTGGCGAGTTCGGCGATCCGGTCGGCGCGGTGCGCGTCCGCGGGGTGGCCGGGTGCGAAGGTGCGGACCCAGGCGTCGAGGCGTTGCAGGGGGGCGGGGTCCTGCGGGGCGAGGGGGTGCTGGGGGACGAGCAGGCCGGCGTGGGTGAGCCGGTCGAGGAAGGCGGCGGCCGCGGCCGCGGCCCGGCCGCCGGTCTCGTCCTCGCCGGGCGGGCAGAGCGCGGTGGCCAGGTGCCGGGTCAGGTCCGCGAGCGGTACGGGGTTCTCGGCGAGGGCGGTGAGCAGGCTCAGCGGTCGGCCGGAGGCCACTTCGGCCTGGTCCTCGCCGGGCACGAGGTAGCGGCCGCCGGCGAAGGAGGGCCGGTCGCGGGTGTAGGCGGTGCGGGTGCCGGCGGTGCGTGCGGTGCTGGTGATGCGGTGGGGAAGGGTGGTGCGCCGGTGTGGTGCGTCGAGGAGGGCGAGGGTCAGCGCGGTGGTCAGGGTGCGGTTGGTGCGTACGACGGAGTGCAGGGGGCCGTCGAGGAGGGGTGCGGTGCCCCAGGAGGTGACCGGGCGGGCGGGGCCGTCGGTGGGGTGGCCGGGCAGTGGGCCCCATCCGACCGCCGTGAACCATGACAGCGGGCTGGTCTTGGTGCTGGCCCGCAGGGCGTAGCGCAGCACGGTGGGTTCCTCTTTGCGGGCGCGGCGGTCGGTGGCGGCGGTGGCGGCGCGGTTGATGGCGCGCAGCAGGTCGGCGCTGGTCAGGGCGGTGGCCTTGGCGAGGGCGGGTTCGCGGCAGAGGGCGGCGAGCGAGGCGCGTTCGGCGTCGAGGGCGGGGCCGCAGGCCGTGTCGAGGGCGGCCAGGAGGGTGGTGCGGTCGGCGCGCAGGGCGAGCCAGGTGGCGAGCCGGGGAAGGCGGGCCGGCAGGTCGCCGAGGCGGGCGAGGAGGGCGGGGCGGGGTTCGCGGCGGTTGTGCAGGGCTCTGCGCAGGGGCAGGACGGTGTCGCGGTGGAAGTCCGCGGGGTGGGTGTCGCGGGCGGCGTACAGGTCGTCGCACAGGGGTGCGGCGGTCAGGGCCAGTTCGGTGTCGAGGCGGTGGAGGCGGGCCAGCAGGTCCCGGAAGGCGGCCGCGGCGGGGGGCTGGGCCGGGTGGGCGAGGACGGTGGCGCGGGCCAGCGCGTAGGGCGCGGACCGTACCCGGTAGCCGTCGGTGCCGGGGGCGGAGTGCGGTGGCGGCTGCGGCATGGGTTCCCGTCCTGTGGGTGGGGGCGGCGCGCGGCTTCCCGCCGGGCACCGGGGCCGCGGCGGGAAGCGTCTGGCGAGCGGTCATGCGGTGGCGCAGTGGCGCAGTGGCGCAGTGGCGCGGTGGTGCAGTGGCGCGGTGGTGCAGTGGTGCTGTGTTCGGTGGTGCGGTGGTGCGGTGGTGTTCCCCGGTTACAGGGGGAGTTCGGGCAGCTGCGGGTGGGCGCAGGAGGACGAGCCGCAGGAACAGGAGCTGCCGCCGTTGGACGCGCCGCCCTCGGGCAGCGCGACCGTGTCCCGCATGGAGGTCACGGTGAGTTCACCGAGGTCGAGGTCGTCGAGGCCGAAGCCGGCGGACTGCGTGGTGTCGTTCATGGGGTGCCTCTCGTGTAGGGGGTCAGACCTCGAGGGCGGTGACGTCCTGCGGCTGGGCGCAGGACGACGACCCCTGGCAGGAGCAGGAGCCCCAGGACGCGCCGCCCTCGGGGAGCGCGGCGGTGTCCCGCATCGAGGTGACGGTGAGGTCGCCGAGGTCGAGCTCCAGGTCGTGGAGTTCGGTCTCGGGGGTGCGTGCGGTGTCGGACATAGCTGTCTCCCGGGATGTGGAAGCGGAAAGCCGGAAGTGCACTGGACGTCGGTCGGCCGGACCGTGCGGAGAGTATTGCGACGCCGTCCGGACGGCAGCAAGTGCCCGGGGGTTATGTTCGCCGCCCGGCCGAGTCCGGTTCTGATCGGTGATGCCGCGGTCGGCCGGAACCGGCGGCGGGGGATTTCGGCCGCTCCCCCGCAATTGCGTCCGCTCCCCCGCTATTCCGCGGGGATGGCCGGGCCCTGCCGGAGCGGGGGCGTCCGCAATTTCCCGGCGGGAATGCGGAATGCGCGGCGTGCGGGCCGCCGGTGCCGGATGCCGTGCACCGGTGCGGCCCGGGGGCTTCCGGCGGGGCGGGAAGCGGTGGCCCGCGGTCCGGGCCGCCCCGGTGGACGTCCGGCCGCATGGAGGCGATTCACACCGCACCGGAATCCCTGCCCCCGTTTTCCCTGCGGGTGTTTTCCCGTCAACCGGCAAAAGCGGGGCGGCGGCTGTTTCCCGCCATTCCGGGACCACCCCCAACCGGATTCATTCATCGTGCATCTACGAGCATGCGGCGGGTGGGATGAACCGGCCGATCCGGACACCGACATGACGGAGTTGTTTCTTGACCAGTTATCTCAGGCATGGCGCCGGACCGCGGATGCTGCGGGTGTTGCTCTCGGCGCTGTGCGCGGTCCTCGCCGCCACCGCGCTCGGTACGGGCCCGGCGGCAGCGGCCGATCAGCGTCACCCGGTCTACGCCATCGCGCACCGCGTCGACACCCTGGGCGGCGTGGACGCCGCGCTGGCGCACGGTGCCAACGGCATCGAGATGGATGTCTGCGCCTGGTGGAACCCGAACGAGTGGCGGGCCTATCACGACTGTTCCTCGGCCGGCGACAACCGGCTGGGCCCCGGCTTCGACAGCATGGTCGACCGCATCCTCGCCCACGCGGGCCAGGGGCGCAGGCTGTCGCTGGTGTGGCTGGACATCAAGGACCCGAACTACTGCGGGGAGCGGGAGAACCGCGGGTGCAGCGTCGCCGGGCTGCGGGACAAGGCGCAGCGGCTGACGGCTGCCGGGATCCAGGTGCTCTACGGGTTCTACGAGTACCACGGCGGCGGCACCCCGGACGTCGGCGGCCGGGGCTGGAAGAGCCTGGAAGGCAGGCTCGGCGCTCTGGAGGGCATCACGACGACCGGGACCCGCGACCAGGTCCGGGGGGCCTTCGACCGGTCCGGTTCCGCCTTCCCGGCCGGGCGCCGGGTGATGGACTACGGCGACAGCGACATCACCAAGGGGTTCGGCAACTGCACGGAGGCCGGCTCCTACACGTGCGCGGAGCTGAAGAAGGGTGCCGCCGACCGTGATGCCGGACGGCTGGCGGCGGCCCTGTCCTGGACGACCACCTACAACGATCCGTGGTACGTCGACAGACTGCTGGGCGACGGGCGGGTGGACGGCATCATCGCGGGCTACGGGGCGTTCACGGGGGTGCGGGAGTACGACGACGGCTGGCAGTGCGCCAACTCCGTCGCCCTGATCCGTGACTGGGTGATGCGCCACGGCGGGACCCATCGCATGGCCGCGCCCGGAGACCGGCTGTTTGGGTAGGGCGCGGGCAGCGCGGCCGGCCGCATCCGGGGGCGGGGGCGTGACGCTCGGCCCCCGGGGTCGTTGGACGGGTAGGTCAGCGAAGTGCACGAAGGCCCCGGGTCGTTGTCGGGGCCTTCGTGGTGTGCGGCGGCCGGTCCGGGGCGGGGCGGGGCGGGGCGGGGCGGGGCGGGGGTGGTGTGTCAGCCGGGGGCGTGCGGGGCGATCGCGAGCATCGCGACGTCGTCGTGGAGGGTGCGGGTGTGGCGGGGCAGGTCGGTGTTGAGGAAGTCGACGACGTCGGCGGGTCCGGGTGCCGGGCGGCCTTCGAAGCGGTGGCGCAGCCGCTCCACCAGGGGGTAGAAGTCGCCGCCGGTGTCACGGGCCTCCACCAGCCCGTCCGTGACCAGCAGCAGTACGTCGCCCCGGGTGAAGGGGTGGGTGCGCGCCACCGGCCCGTCCGGCCCGTCCGGTCTGTCCTGCCCGTCCGGTGCGTGTGGTGCGGCCAGCCGGCCCAGGCCGAGCGGGAGCGCCGGCGGGCCGTCCAGCGTGCGTACCCGGCCGCGGGAGATCAGTACCGGCTCCACGTGCCCGTGGTTGGCCACCGTCACCTGGTGCGCCAGGCTGTCGTACTCGATGAGCACGGCGGTCGCGAACAGTTCGGCGTCCCGGGTCTCCTCGGCCTCGCGGACCAGCCCCCGTTCCAGGCGGGCGGCGACGGCCGGCAGGTCGTGCGCCTCGTAGGCGGCGTCGCGGAAGCTGCCGAGGAGGGCTGCGACGGTGCGGACCGCCGGGAGTCCTTTGCCGCGTACGTCGCCGATGATGGCGCGTTCCCCGGCCCGGGTGGCGCGGATGTCGAAGAGGTCGCCGCCCACCATGGTCCCGGCCTCGCTGGGCCGGTACAGGCAGGCCGCGAGCACGTTCCCGACCTGGTGCGGCACCGGGCGCAGCAGGGCCCGCATCAGGGCTTCGGCGACGGAGTTGGCGTGGACGAGGTGGCGTTCCTGGCTGCGGCGGTGTGCGGCGAGTGCGGTCGCGAGGATGCCGACGACGGCGGTGGCGATGTCGGCGGTGACGTGGTGGGTCTCGCCGAGGTGGTGGGCGGTGGCGGCGAGGGAGCCTTCCAGGAGGATCGCGAGGGCGGTGAACGCGGCCACGGCGGCCGGGCCGAAGGCGTACGCGGCGATGGCGGGCAGGGCGATGAGGAAGAAGCTCACCGCCCATTCCTTGTGCAGGGCGGCTTCCAGGAGGAGGACGAGGGCGGTGTAGAGGAACGGCAGCCACCGCGTCCAGGCCGGCGGCGCGGCCGGCCGGAAGCCGTCGTCGGCGGCGGCCGTCGGGGGCGTGTCCGGGCGGGTGCCTCTCACCGCCCGCTCCCGGGTGCCGTGCGGAGGGCCGCGCGCCCACGGGAGCTGTGCACACGGGCCTCCTGACATGGGCGTGATCGACTGTCACAGCGTGAGGAGGAAGCCGGGCCGAAGCGTCGATTACGCCGACCGCGGCATGTTGCCCGCCGGGTGGGGCCGCGGGGCCGTCACCCGGCGCGCAGTGCGGCCAGCCTCTGTTCGAAGGGCACCGGCCGGTGGCCGTGTGCGGGATCCGCGGAGGTGATCGCCCCGGTCACCGAACGGGGTGCGATCGCGGCGGCGGTGTCGGGGGCGGTGTCGGGGGTGGCGGGGTGCATGGAGCGGGCCAGTTCCGTGCCCGCGCGGGTGATCCGCTGTGCCAGGCCCTGTTCGCCCCAGTCCTGCGAGGCCGCGTACACGGCGGTGGGCAGGACGAGTGCGCGCAGGTGGGTGAAGAGCGGGCGCATGGCGTGTTCGGTGACCAGGCTGTGCCGGGCCGTGCCGCCGGTCGCGCCGAGGAGGACCGGTGTGCCGGTGAGGGCGTCTTTGTCGATGAGGTCGAAGAACGACTTGAACAGGCCGCTGTAGGAGGCCGCGAAGACCGGGGTCACGGCGATCAGGCCGTCCGCGGCCGCCACCGTGTCGAGTGCGGCGGCCAGCCGGGCGGGCGGGAATCCGGTGACGAGGTGCTGGGCGATCTCCGTGGCCAGTTCCCGCAGTTCGACGGTCTCGGGTTCGGCGTCCAGGCGGGCGAGCGTGGCGGCCGTGAGCCGGTCGGCGAGCAGGCGGGTGGAGGAGGGCGAGCTCAGTCCTGCCGATACGACGGCGAGTTTCATGCCTGGGTCCGCTCCTTCGGGGCCTGCCGGGCGGCCGCCACGCGGGCGGGGTGGGTCGGGGCGTCCGGTACGCCGGCCGGGCGCAGGTTCGCGAACTCCTTGCGCAGGACGGGTACGACCTCTTCGCCCAGGAGGTCGAGCTGTTCCAGGACGGTCTTCAGGGGCAGGCCCGCGTGGTCCATCAGGAACAGCTGGCGCTGGTAGTCGCCGGCGTAGTCGCGGAAGGACAGGGTGCGTTCGATGACCTGCTGGGGCGAGCCGACGGTCAGCGGTGTCTGGGAGGTGAACTCCTCCAGGGACGGGCCGTGGCCGTAGACGGGTGCGTTGTCGAAGTAGGGGCGGAACTCGCGTACCGCGTCCTGGGAGTTCTTGCGCATGAAGACCTGGCCGCCGAGTCCGACGATGGCCTGTTCGGGGGTGCCGTGGCCGTAGTGGGCGTAGCGCTCCCGGTAGAGGCGGACCATCTGCTCGGTGTGGGAGGCGGGCCAGAAGATGTTGTTGTGGAAGAAGCCGTCGCCGTAGTAGGCGGCCTGTTCGGCGATCTCCGGGGAGCGGATGGAGCCGTGCCAGACGAAGGGCGCGACGTTGTCGAGGGGGCGCGGGGTGGAGGTGAAGGACTGCAGCGGGGTGCGGAACTTGCCCTTCCAGGTGACGGTGTCCTCGTCCCACAGGCGGCGCAGCAGGGCGTAGTTCTCGATGGCGAGGTCGATGCCGTCGCGGATGTCCTTGCCGAACCAGGGGTAGACCGGTCCGGTGTTGCCGCGGCCCGTCATGAGGTCGACGCGGCCGTCCGCGACGTGCTGGAGCATCGCGAAGTCCTCGGCGATCTTCACCGGGTCGTTGGTGGTGATCAGTGTCGTCGAGGTGGACAGGATCAGGTGCTCGGTGCGTGCGGCGATGTAGCCGAGCATCGTGGTCGGCGAGGAGGGGACGAACGGCGGGTTGTGGTGCTCGCCGGTGGCGAAGACGTCGAGGCCGACTTCCTCGGCCTTCTGTGCGATGGCGAGCATCGCCTTGATGCGCTCGTGCTCGCCGGGCACGCGTCCGGTCGTCGGGTCGGCCGTGACGTCGCCGACGGTGAAGATCCCGAACTGCATGGCTTCCCATCCCCTTCCAAGATTGTTGATGATTCAACCACACTGGGAACGGGGGGTGCGCCCGGGGTATTCCCGCCCGGCGCGGGGCCGGGGCACGGCGGCCCCGGGGGTACGGGGGTACGGGGGTACGGGGGTACGGGGGTACGGGGGTACGGGGGTACGGGGGTACGGGGCCGCCCCCGCCGCGCCCGGCGGCAGGGGCCGGGCGCGGCGGGGGCGGGGAGCCGGGGCCCGGAGGCCGGGACGGCGGGGGCGGGAGGCCTGGGGGCCCGGTGGCCTGGGGCCTGGGGGCCGGGGGCCGGGGGCCGGGGGGCCGGGGGCCGGGGGTGTCAGGCCTGGCAGAGGCCGCGGGCCCAGTCGTACGTCGCGGTGGCCTGGGAGTAGCGCCACTGCGGGTCCAGCAGGTCGCTCTTGATCTGTCCGGCCGCGGCCGGGCTCTCGACGACGTACCCGAAGTCCTGGAGCCAGGAGGGGTAGAGGTTCTTGGAGCCGACGTAGAAGGCGGATCCGTCGACCGAGACCAGCTTGTGGTGCTGGGCGTAGGGCTTGCCGTCCGCCCAGGTGGGCCGGTCGGACGCGCGGAAGGTGGCCAGCTGGAGGTTCTCGCACATCGCGGTGCGCGCCCGGCCGCCGTCACCGGTCAGGGCCGCCACGCGGCCGCGCAGGGCGTCGCTGACCTCGTTGAGCGACTTGATCTGGGAGTAGCCGCCGCTGCCGATCGTGCCGCGGTTGGCCGGGTCGCTGACGACGATGCGGACCTTCACGCCGGAGACGAGCTTGGCGGCGAGGGCGTCGTAGAGGCGCACGTCGTAGCGGGGCAGGGGCGGGCAGGTGGCGTGCACGTCCTGCTGGGAGATCTCGATGTGCGAGGTCGCGCTGGAGACCAGGGCGCGCAGGGCGCTCTCCTCCGGGTTGACGGTGTCGTAGTCCCGGTCGGCGTTGGTGTTGTCGTGGACCCCGATCCCGCACTTGGTGTCGCCGGCCGTGGGCAGGACGGGGCGGAAGGAGGAGGCGGGGTCGCTCTGGCGGATGCCCACGCCGAGGCCGCCGACGGCGAGCGCGGGCACGTCCCCGCCGCCCGCCGGGGCGGCGGGCCTGGGCAGGGAGGGCATGCAGTCCGCGCCGGGCGAGGCGGCGAACCAGACCGAGGCCCAGTTGCTCCTGTTGCGGCAGGTCCAGTCCCACAGGGAGTCCAGGTAGCGGCCCGCGGAGCCCGCGGCGGGCCCGGTCAGCGCGAGGTCGACGTCGGCGACCGGGTGCGAGGTCTCCAGGTAGTCGTCCTTCCAGCTGTTGATGCCGCCGGTGATCACCGAGGTGCCGTCCACGACGACCAGCTTGGAGTGGTTCCAGGAGAACGCGGTCTTGGAGGTGGTCATCGAGGCCACGTTCAGGGTGATGGCGCCCGCGGCGGCCGGGCCCAGCTTCGCGAGCAGCTCGTCGCGGTAGGACGACGGGATCACCGTGGAGTGGTAGACGGGCGCGGCGCCCACCATGACGCGCACCTTCAGCCGGCCGCCCTTCTGCACGGCCTCCTTCAGGCCCGCGACGATCGCCTCCTGGTAGCCGCCGTTGGGGAAGGGCGCGAGCGTCGATATGTCCACCGTCTCGCGGGCGCCGGCGATGTCCTGGCGCATCTTCTCCAGGAGACGGCGCGATCCGGGCCGCTCCGCGCACGCCGGGTCGCCCCAGCAGCCGGGGGTCTGCAGCAGCCAGTCGGCGCCGCCGGGGACGGAGGAGCCGAGCCGGTTGCCGGCGGTGCGCTCCCACACCGAGCCCTCCAGGCCCGGCGAGACCTGGCGCAGGGTCTGCTCGACGGAGTCCAGGTGCGGTGTGGGGGCGTCCGCGGCGGACGCGGGGGCGGCGCCGAGGAGGGAGAGGCCGAGTGCGAGGGCCGTGGTGGGGACGAGGGCCGCCGCAGCGACGGTGCGTGCCAATGTGGTTCCTTGACTGGGGTGGGGGTGGCTCGGGCCGGGAGCGTGGCCGGCCACACCCCGACCTTGATCAACTCGCGTAAGTTACCAGCACGTAGCTCTTTGTTCACCCGCCCCGGGCGAGTTCCGGCCACCGGGAGCCGGGCCGCCCGCCGCGGGGCCGGGAGCGCCGACCGGGCCCGGGATCCGGGGAGTTGGCCGGGGAACCCCCGAATCCTCCTCGCGAACGGAGCCGCCCGGCGGCTAGGGTGGGCGACCATGACTCCCGGGACGGCATCGCGCCACACACGGATCGGTGACCCGGTGCTCCGCTGAGCGCCGTACGGGCCGGTGCGGACTCCCGGTCCGGGCGAGGAGCCCGCGCCGCCGCCCGAGCTCCGCCTCCGCCGTGTTCGACCACAGGCTCGCCACATCGGCCTTACCGACCACGACGGAGACAACTCATGCCCATCACGACCCTGTCGATCCCCACCCCTGACGGCCCGGCCGACGCTTTCGCCGCCTTCCCCGACCGCGGCGGACGGCAACGGCACCCGGGGGTGCTGATGTACCCGGACGGCTTCGGCATCCGGCCCGTACTGCGGGAGATGGCCCTCGAACTCGCCGGGCACGGGTACTACGTACTCGTCCCCAACCTCTTCCACCGGCACGGCCCGGCACCGGTGATCGACCTCCCCGAGTACATCGGGGAAGAGGCCCGGCCCGCGGTCTTCGCCCGGCTGATGCCCCTGATCGAGGCGCACACCCCCGAACGTGTCCTGAGCGATGCCGACGCCTACCTCAGGTTCCTCACCACCCGGTCCGAGGTCGGGGCCGGCCCGGTCGCGGTGACCGGCTACTGCATCGGCGGGCTCCTGGCGATGCGCACCGCCGCGGCGCACCCCGGCCTGGTGGCCGCCGTCGCCGCGTTCCACGGCCCCGTGGGCGCCGACGGGCCCGAGGACCTTCGCCGCCTCCTGTCCACGCTGACCGCCCAGGTCCACCTCGGCCACGCCGAATCCGACATGACGCCCGAGGCCCTCGGCGAGCTCGAACGGGCCCTGGACGCCGCGGGTGTCGGCCACACCTGCGAGGTCTACCCCGGCACCGTCCACGGCTTCACCATGTCCGACACCGACGCCTTCGACCCCGCCGGGCTGCAGCGCCACTGGGACCGGCTGCTGCCCCTCCTCGGCCGTACCCTGAGCGGCGGCTGAGGCACCGGGCCCGGTGCGGGGGTTGTCCGGGCGGTCTCGTAGCCTGCGGCCATGAGCACCGCCGAGCCGGAGGCCGCTGAACCGGAGGCCGTTGGGCCGGAGGCCGTTGGGCCGGAGGCCGTTGGGCCGGAGGCCGTCCCGGAAGAGGCGCCCGGGCGATACCTGCCGGTCATCGACGCGATGATCGCGCTGCCCTTCCCGGCGGCGGACTTCGCGGACGCCGCCGGCTACGGCGGCCCGGACTTCCGCGTCCGTGTGCTGCGCGCGAGCGAGGACTTCTGGGACGACGAGTACCACCGGGCCCTGAACCTGGCCGACGCGCAGATGAGCGCCGTCCTCGGCACTCTGGCCGCGGCCCTCACGGTGCGCTGGGGCGATCCGCTCACCGTGGACCTTGGGCCGTACCTGGAGGTCGGCTTCGACGGGGAGTGGGTCCCGGAGCCGGTCGGCAGCCTGTCCCAGTGCGCCTGCAGCATGCAGGTGTGGACCGTCCCGGACCGCGGCCGCTGGATCGGCCTCACCGTCGGGCAGCACGACACGGAACTCCCGCTCGAACTCATGGCCGTGGTCGCCCGCACCCCCCTGCCCGCCCCGGGCGCCGGCGTCGCGGGCTGAGCACGAAGCCGCGTATGGGCCCCCGCCGCAGGAGTACGGGCGGGGGCGCGGTCGGGGGCAGGGGTGCGCGCTCGCCGGGTCTGTACGGCCGTCCCCCGGCCGGGCCCGGCGGCCGTACTGATCCGGTATGCGCTCCTCAGGAGGCGGCCAGGGCCTCCAGGGCGGGGACCGTTTCGGCCGGGGTCGGCAGGGCCGCGTTCTCCGCGCGGAGGCGGGCGGCCGCCTCGCGCAGGGCCGGGTCGGCGGTGAGGCGGGTCAGCAGCGGGGCGTCGACGGCGTCGGAGGCGGAACGCAGGGCGGCGCCGGTGGCGGTGAGCGCGTCGGCGTTGGCGAAGTGGTCGGCGCCCTGGGGCAGCAGGAGCTGGGGCAGGCCGGCCTGCAGGGCGGTGAGCAGGGTGCCGGAGCCGCCGTGGTGGACCAGTGCGTCGGAGGCGGTCAGCAGCTCGGCGAGCGGGACCCAGGGCAGCGGGCGGACGTTGTCGGGGAGGGTGCCCAGCGGGCCGAGGTCCGCGTCGCCGACGGCGAGCAGGAACTCGGCGTCCACCGACGCGGCGGCCTCGATCAGACCGACGATGGCGCGGACGCCGTCCAGCTCGGTCAGCACGGTGCCCAGGGTGACGGCGACGCGCGGACGGCCGGCGCGCCGGAGCAGCCCGGCGGGGACGGTGCCGCCGCCGTTGTAGGGGAGGTAGCGCACGCGCAGGCCGCCCGGGTCGCCGCCGAGCGAGGCGGGGACGATGTTCAGCGCGGTGGGCTCGGCCGGGCCGGCCACCCCGTACGTCCCGTACGCCTCGGTGAAGTTGGCGGCGAGCCGGGCCACCATGTCCAGGCCGGAGGTGACACCGAAGTTGTGGACCACCGACGGGATCTTGAGCTTGGCCGCGACCAGCGGGGCCGAGGCCTGGAAGGAGTCGTAGACCAGCAGGTCGGGACGCCAGCTGTCGGCGGCCTCCAGCAGGCCGTCCACGGTGGAGCGGGAGACGAGCGCGAAGCCGTGGGCCGCCCTGTCGAGGATCTGGTCCGTGGTCAGGTCCGGTGCGACGTAGCGCACTTCTTGGTCCGTGGACTGCTCGAAGACGTCCCGGATGCTGCGGCCGTCGCCGATCTCGACGATCGGGAAACCGCTCTCGCGGAGCGGGCCGAGCGGCTGCGAGCCCGCGAACAGCACCTCGTGGCCGGCGGCACGCAAGGCCTGCGCGGTCGGGATCATCGGGAAGAGGTGACCGGCCGCGGCCGGTCCGGTGAAGAGTATGCGCACGGTTTCTCCTTGCCATCGGTCTGCCGGCCGGGGCGAGTCGTGCGGGCCCGACCCGGTTCCCTCCGGTGAACCGACGGGAACGCACGCGGCGTTCCCTCCCAAGGGGTCGATAATCGGACGTTCTGCGGTGCGGCTGTCCGGAAGAACACGACACACCCCCCGGAAGCCCTACCGGGGGCCGTGGCGGGGGGCCGTGGCGGGGGGTGCCGTGCCGGGGGGGTGCCGTGCCGGGGGGGCGGTCTGGGGGTGTGCGGCACCGGTACGATCCCGGGGCGGGCGGAGCCGTAGCGCAGAGGTCGACGCGCGCGGTCTCCAACACCGCGAGGACGCCGGTTCGATTCCGGCCGGCTCCGCCCGGCGAGTACCCCTCCCCCACGGCCCCCTTCCCTGCCAGGATGGGCCCGTGACCGGATCTCGTGCATGGACGGACCCGTGGCGGCGCAGGGACGGTTCCCTTCTGTCCCTCTGGTCGAAGGACTCGGTGCTGTCCATCGGCTCGGTGGGGTCGGTGCTCTCGATCGGCTCCGTGGGCTCGGTACTGTCGGTCGGCTCCGTGGGCTGCACACTCTCGGCCGCCTCCCTCGGCTCCTGCCTGTCCGCGCTCTCCGCCGGCTCCTGGCTCAGCACGGGCTCGCTGCTGTCCGCGCAGTCCCGCTGGTCGGTGCTGTCCTGGCGCTCACGCAACGGCTTCATGACGGCCGGCACCGCCACCGCCGTAACCGCCGCCGCCGTAACCGCCGCCGTAAGCGCCGCCGCCGGGCTCGCGCTGCACCGGGGCGGGCGCCGCGGCCGCTGAGGTGCGTACGGCGGCCCTGGCGGCCGGCGTCAGACGGCGGGCGGGGTCCAGCCGGCGGGCAGGCCGGACTGGGCGAGGACGGCGGCCAGGCTGTAGCGGTCCTCATCCGAGGCGATCCGGCAGTGACTGCCGTCCAGGCCGAGCCGGGTGGTCATCGGCACGGCGAAGGACCTGGGCGCGCCCTTGAGATGCCGGAGTAGACGGCCCGGACGGTGATGCGGTCACCGTCGAGGCGGGTGCTGCGCACGGTGACACGGACGTTGTCGATGAGGGTGCCGGCGCGGGCCTTCCACCCCGCGATCTCGGTGCGGCCGCGGAAGGTGACGCCGACGGCCCCGTCGGTGTAGGTGCCGTCGGCGGTGAACAGGGCGCCGAGCGCCCGGGGATCGGTGCCGTTCCAGGCACGGGTCCAGGCGGCGGCGATCCCCGGCACGCGCCGCCCGGTGTCCTGGGCGGCATAGGCGGTGGAGCCGGTGACGCAAAGAGCGGCGCCGGCAGTGGCGGTGGCGGTGAGCACGGTGAGGGTGCGCAGGGCGCGGGACGTCATGGCGGATGCTCCCGGGAGTGCGGATACGGGTCTCGTGCCGGCCGCCCGGGCAGGTGCGGCCTTCATGGGGCACAGACTCGTGCCCGGCGGTGTCCACTCTCCAGGCCCTGCGGGGCCGGTGACTGTCCGGCACTGCCCGCTCCTGTCCACCCGGCCCGGCGGGAGCGGGAGCGTTCCCTGCTGTTCCCGCGCCTGTACCGCGGAGCGCAGGATCGCAGGATTACAGGAAGGCCGCCGTGATCAGGTCCGGACCGTGTACGGAGCCGGACGTCCGGCCCCGGGTGGCCCGTTGCGTGCCGTCAGCCGCAAGAACCTCGCCGTACGCATGCAGAGCGGGCGGGCGCCGGTGGCGGGCTCCGGTCGCTCGAGGCCGGCGTGGAACGCCGGGCCGTGCGTCCGCGCGCCGCCGGTGACACAGCCGCAGAAGGCGCGGATGCCGTAGTGCCGGGCGCGGACGGCGCGGCGGCGGGGTCCGTCCCGCGGACGGCGGCGTTCAGGGCCGCCGTCGCCGGGAACGGCCCGCCGCGCTTCAGCGGGGCGGGGATCGCGGCGAATGTCCCCGACACGCCGTTCAAGTACCGGAGGAAGGTGTGGCACAGGACCACGCCGGATCCGCGTCAGCGGATCCGGCCGACGGCGCGGCCACGCCGGCCCGCCGACAGGTGATCGGCTCCGTCAATCCGGGCGCCGCGGCCCGCCCGGCCGCGGCGGCGGGCAGGGCGGGCGCGGCGGCGGGCAGGGCGGGCGCGGCGGCGGGCAGGGCGGGCGCGGCGGCGGGCAGGGCGGCCTGCGATGGTGACGTGGTGCCCGCGGGCGGTGCGGCGCACGCCGTCGCCGCCGTCGCCGCGGCGACGTCCAGTACGCGCGGCGGCGCGTCCCCCCCGGGCTGTCGGGGTGCGGGGGCGGGTTCGCTCGGCGATCGCGCGGCGCAGGCGGCCCCCCGGGGGGCCGGCCCTTCCTGCCAGGCGGTCATCGCGGCGGCGGACTTCCCGGGAGCTTCGGGCATCCGGCGACGACAGCCCGGACGGTGTCCCGAACGGGTGCGCCCCACCAGGGAGTTCGGCCGGCGGGGACGGCAGTCCCGCGTGATCCCGCGCACCGTCCGCAGCGCGTCCCGCCTCGCCACCACCGGGACCGGGACCGGTGGTGGCCGCCCCCACCGGCAAGGCCCCGGCGGCGCAGACCTCGGCGGGGCGGTCGTTCGGGCGGGGGTGCGGACGGGGGTGCGGGGGTGTGGTGCCCGGCGGCCGGGTGCCCTCGGTGTTCTGCGTGCGCGGGCTCCGTGCGCGGGACGCGGGCCGGGAACGCGTAACCGCCCGGAGCCCGCCGGCCGTACGCGCCCGCGGCTGCGGCCCGCGGCAACCTGCGCCCCGGCGACGTCCTGATGCTCTTCACCGACGGCCTCGTCGAGACCTCCGACCGGGAGATCAGCAAGGCGGCGGCAGCGGCGGCCGGTGCGTGCCGGGCGGTGAGTGCGGCGGGGCGGCGGAAGCGGGCGGGGGCGGTCGGGGCGGACGCGCCGTCAGGGCCGGCGGCCCGGCTCCCGCGCGGCGGCGGCGGCGTCCGCCCGCAGGGACAGGGGCGGGATCCTGCCGAGCACCACGAGCCGGTGGCGTACGGCCATGACGGCCGCCGCCGCCGCGACGATGACCACCCCGCCCAGCCGCAGGATCGCGTCGTAGACGTCCTCGGGCGGGTGCTGCGGGGTCATCGCGGAGATCGCCGCCGCCGTCCCGGCGAGGGCGATCGCGCCCAGCGTGACCAGGAACGTCAGCAGTACGCCCGAGGCCTCCCCCGCCCGCTCCGGTGCGACGACCTGCTGGGTCGCCACGCCGGAGTAGGTCCAGCCCAGCCCGAGGCCCAGGCCGCACCACGCGAACACCGGCACGTACAGCCACCACGCGCCGGCCCCGGCCAGCGCGTACATTCCGGTGCCCGCGATCGCGCCGGCGAGCGCCATGACCGCGGTCGGCCGCATGTGCCGGCCCAGGCGCGCGCCGAGCGGGCCGCTGACCGCGACCAGCAGGGCCGGGGCCAGGAACACCGTGCCCGCCAGGAGGGGCGAGAGCCCGCGTACGTCCTGGAGGTAGAGGGTGGCGAGGAAGACGGTGACGCCGTAGCCCATGTTCGCGAGCGAGCCCATCCCGGTCACCAGGACGTACGGGACGTTGTGCAGGAGCCGCAGATCGACCAGGGGGTGGCGGGCGTGCCGTTCGCGTACCGGGAACAGGGCGCCGGCCGTCACGGCCAGCGCGAAGCACAGGAGGGTACGGGCGCTCCCCCAGCCCCAGGCGTCCCCGCGTTCGACGGCCAGGGTGAGCGCGGCCAGCGAGCACACGATCAGGGCGCAGCCGGCAAGGTCGAGCCGGCGGGGTGCCGAGGTGTCGCGCGAGTCGGGTACGTACACCAGGGCGGTCAGGAGCGAGAGCAGGCTCAGCGGTGCCATCAGCCAGAAGATCCAGCGCCAGCCGGGGCCTTCGGTGAACCCGCCGCCCACGAAGGGCCCGAGCGCGGTCCCGATGTTCGCGACGCCGAACACCGCGCCGAGGGCTGCGGCACGGGACTCGGCGGGGAAGGTGTTGGTGATCACGGACACGGACACCGGGAAGACGAACGCCGCGCCCACCCCCTGCACGATCCGGGCGGCCACCAGCGGGCCCAGGCCCGGTGCCAGCGCGCAGCCCGCGGAACCGGCCGCGAACAGGGCGATCCCGGCGAGCAGACTGCCGCGCCGGCCGAAGACGTCTCCCACCCGGCCGCCGATGATGAAGAAGCAGCCGATGGCGAGCATGTAGGCGGACAGGGTCCACTGCGCGGCCGAGACGGTGACGCCGAGTTCCGCCGCGATCTCGGGGATGGCGAGGTTGAGGGCGAAGAAGTCGAGCTGGATACAGAACAGCGCGACGGCGACCGCGGCGAAGGCCCCCGCCCTCCTTGCGGCCGGTGACGTCTCAGCGCGCATGAACGCGTTCCTCTCAGCCGGCGCGAGCCGGGGGGGCACCGCCGCGGAACGGCCACGCGCATGCCCCGGTCCCATTGTGGGACCGCCCGCCACCCAGCGCAGTCCAACCGGGACCGGGGACGCGGTACAGGACCGGGGGCGCGGTGCGGGACCGGGGACGCGGTGCGGGACCGGGGACGCGGTGCGCCGGGCGCGGGGCGGACCGCCTCCACCGCGTCACGGGACATGCCGGCCGGTCGCACCGCACCGTCCCCCGGCCCGTGTTTCGGCGGCGGAGGACCATCCGCCGAACGCGCCGGCCCGCACCACGCCCTCGCCGTCCGCCGCCGGGCCGAACACCCTGCGCCATCCCTGCGTGTGCGTGACCGGCGACGCGACGGATCCGCGGACACCCCCGTACGCGGTCCCGGTTCCCGCGGCGTGATGCCGTGCACGAAGACCACGCCGTGCCGCCGGCCGTCCTCCCGGCCCGCACACCACCGGATGCCGGATGCCGTTTCCGCCCGGCACGCCCGGTGCCGCCGCCCGGTGCCGGCCGGCGATCACACCGGCCGGCGGGTGCGGCAGGGCCGCGTCGGCCGGGCTCCGTCCCGGTGACCGCCCGCCTCGCCGGACCTTGGGGAAGACGGCGGTGGCCGCGGACGCGACGACGCCCGGCCGGGGTGTCCGGGCCGGGCGTCGTCGTATGCGTGCTGTGCTGTGCTGTCCGCTGGTGGCGGCTTAGTACCAGTGGTTGGCGGACCAGAAGTTCCAGGCGCCGACCGGGCTGCCGTAGCGGTCGTTCATGTAGTCCAGGCCCCACTTGATCTGGGTGGCCGGGTTGGTCTTCCAGTCCGCACCCGCGGAGGCCATCTTCGAGGCCGGCAGGGCCTGGGCCAGGCCGTAGGCACCGGAAGAGGCGTTGGTCGCGGTGTAGTCCCAGCCGCTCTCGTGGGAGATGATCTTGTCGAACGCGGCGAACTGGGCCGGGTCCTTGATCATCTGCTGCGCGATCGCCTTGGCGCTCACCGGGGCCGCCTGGGCGGGAACGGTGGCGAGCATGGAGCCGGCGACGCCCAGGGCGACGACGGAGCCCGCGAGGGCCTTCTTGGAAGCGGCGATGCGGCGGATGACGGTGTTGGACACGGATTGACCTTCCACAGGGAAACAAGGGCGGTCGCAGGCATGCCGAAGACATGCGTGAGCCACTCACGCGGTGGAGAGGGGTTCGTCGGCGGCGGGTGAAGTACCCCTGCCGCCTGGCGACTCATCCAGTTCTACAGACGGCCCGACCCCCTGGCAACGACCCTGGTTACTAAGCGCCCTCGCAGCCGGACACCAGCCGCCCCCCGCCGGTGCCGGAGGGATCCGTGCAGGTGGAGGCCACCACCAGGGGCCGGTACAGGACCTGCAGGGGCTACTACCCCGGCTCGTATGTGACGTGGGCCCTATGGGGCGGGTCACCCCCCAGACGCCCGGATCTCACCGGCTGTCACCAGCCGTACCCCCTTCCGGGACCGCCGGCCGCCGGCCGGAACCGCCCCAGAGGCCGGGAAAGCCGCCGGCCCAGGACCGGAACCGCCCCGCAGGCCGGGAAAAGGGGGCGGGCCGCAGGCCCGGCACGGCCGGAGCGGGCCGTGCCCGTACCCGGCACGGCCGCAGGGGCAGTGCACCGCCCGGAACGGGCCGGAGAGTCCGGCCCGGTACGGCCGTACCGCGCCGGGCCCCTCCCCCGTCACGGTCCGCCCGCCCCGCCCCGCCCGTCCGCGTCCGTCCGGGTCCGTCCGGGTCCGTCCGGGTCCGTCCGGGTCCGTCCGGGTCCGTCCGCGTCCATGTGGGCGAAACCGTGGGCGAAACGCTGCCCGCCATGCCTGCGGGGGGCCATGGTCTCCTCACCGACACCGGCCCGGAGAAGGGAACGAGACATTGCTGCTGAGGCGTACGGGAACGGTCCTGGGCGCGGCCGCGCTGGGCGTGCTGACCGTGCTGGCGGTCCCGGCCGGCGCCCGCGCCCCGGCGGTCGCCTGCGGCGGGGGCACCTCCACCGGCCGGGTGGCCGTCAACGGCTGCATCAGCGCCGAGCGGGGATCGGCCGGCCGGTTCCCCACACGGGAGATCACGGCGCACATCAGGGCACGCAACACCGGAACGAGGGGGGTGGACGTCTCCTACGAGGCGTTCTTCCGTGTCGTCGACGGCGGCCACTGGGAGAAAGTGGGCAGCGGCCGCACCCATGTGCGGGCGGGCGAGTCCGTGGGCCCCCTCGAGGTGGGGAGCACTACACGGGTGTGCGGCCCGGTGAAGGTGGAGATCCGGGTCCACGCCCGGGCCGCCGGCGCCGCCTGGAGCGGCTGGTCCCCCGCGGCAACAAAGCAATGCCAGACCTGAGCCCCCCCACCCCCCAAAGCCACCGCCCAAAACCACAAGCCCAGCCCATCGACCATCGACCATCGACCGTGGACCGTGGCCAGCCGGCCATGGGCGGTAGGCGATCGGCCCTGGCTCGCCCGCATTGAGCCGCCCGCCGCGGCCGTCGGCCATGTCCGGTGGCCGTGGGCCGTGGCCCGTCGGGCCTGGCCGGGTAGGCCGTGGCCCGTCGGGCCTGGCCGGGTAGGCCGTGGCCGGGTAGGCCGTGACCGGTAGGTGGCGGCCGGCGGGTGGTGGGCCGCAAGCCCGTCGGCCGTGGGACGTGGCCGGGCCACGGACCGTGGGCGGTAGGCCGTGGGCCGTCGGGCGTGGCCGGTGGCCCGTCGGGCGTGGGCCGTCGGGCGTGGCCGGTGGCCCGTCGGGCGTGGGCCGCAGCCCGTCGGCCGTCGGCCGTGACCGGTGGGTGGTGGGCCGCAGCCCGTCGGCCGTGGGACGTGGCCGGGCCACGGACCGTGGGCGGTAGGCCGTGGGCCCTGGACGGCGGGTGGTAGGCCCCGCAGGCCGTGAACGGCAGACGGCAGGCGGTAGGTGGTGGGCCGTGGCTCGCCCGCATTGGCCGCCCGCCGCGGCCGTCGGCCATGGCCGGTGGGCGGTAGGCCCTGGACGGTGGGTGGTGGGCCCTGCATGCCGTGAACGGCAGACGGTAGGCGGTGGGCCGTCGGCGTGGGCGGTGAACCGTGGACGGTGACCCATCGGCCGGCGGGGCGGGGGGCCGTGGTGGGGCGGTGGTTGCTGTCCGCCGTGGTGTCAGGGGGACGGCGGCGTCCAGGCCGGATCGCGGCCGCTCAGGCCGATGGCCCGCTCCAGCAGCGGGGCGCCCTCCGGCACGGACACGACCGCACCGAAGATGCCCCCGCCGCGGCCCGCGTCCTGCGCAGCCTCCCGCAGGAACCCGTACGAAGCACGCAGCGCGGCCGGGTCGGGGACGTACTCCAGGCCGGTGGCCCGGGCCAGATCCCATCCGTGGACCACCAGCTCGTCGGCGGCCACCACGGCAGCGACGGACCCGGGCAGGTCCACACCGCCCGCACGGGTCATGCCGCTCCAGGCCGCCGGGTCCCGCCAGGCCTCGGCCAGCTCACCCAGGACCCCGGGCAGCTCCTCACGCCAGCACGCAGGCAGGACCGGCACGGCCGTGCCGGGCGGCGTGCCGGTCCGGGCGGTGATCACCGCCCGCGAGTCCACCAGCGGCCGAACGACGGGGAGCGGGGCGACGTCCTCGCCCGAGGCCGCAGCGGCTGTGGTCCGGCACGTCCGGGTCAGGATGCGGCGGGCGTGTAGTGGTCGGCGTACGACCGGAGGCGGGGAGGGAGCGGGCTGTCGGCGCCTGCGGAGTTCGCCTGCATCCACAGCTCGTTCTCCACGACGAAGCGGTACGCGAACTCCTCGAAGGTGTCGGCGCACCGCACCAGCGAGGAGGCCACCGCAGCTCGGACCTCCTCAGCCGGCTCCCCCTCCGCCCACCAGCCGGCGGACTCCAGTTCCACATGCGAGAAGACCACGAACGCCTCGCCGGACGGCCGCAGGTACAGATACCAGATGACGCAGTCCTGCTGGTCGCGCAGGAACCGTACGAGACGGGCGCCCTCCTCGACCGGGCTGTGCAGCGGACCGGAGAGGTGGCTCCAGCACGCTGTCACCGAGACCTCGTCGAAGACGCGGCAGAGGTGCTCGCTACCGTAGAAGGCGGCGAAGCCCTCGGGGAGCGCCAGTCCGGCCTCGGCCAGTTCCTGCTCCGTGGCCGCGAGATGCTCCGTGTGCCCGGATCGCGGCCCGCCCGCCCCGTCCAGCCAGTCGAACCCGTCATCCAGGTGCACGGCCTCCAGAGGCGGCAGGCTTTCCACGGGGTACACCTCGTAGGTGGAAGCGCACGGCCGCAAGCTCCCCAGGTCCGTGGCGCACCAGCCGGTGGGGAAAGGGACGGCCGCGACGTCGACTGCGGGTTGGGAGATGGAAGCGGACATGGAGAACCCTTCAGACTGTGCTTGGTTCAGCGGTATGCCCTCATCCTCGCGCCCACCACTGACAACGGCTGGCTTCGGCGCCCGGACCTGCGTGCCTCTGGCGCCACGGCTGCCGTGACGTCCGTGACGCTGAGCCTCCTAGTTGCGGGGCGGTTACCGTTACAGGCTCCATGGACGCCGGTTCGCACTGCTCAGGGCGGGGAGGGGCGGTATCTGCGGCCGGTTACCGGTAACCGTGTGGATCCTTGCCTGGTGTGACGTTCCGATGTCGCTGACCGTTTCGATCTGCTGCCGTCGCCCGCTGGCAGCCGCATGGAAGAAGCCACCCGGCCGCGCGCCGGTGGCCTCTTTGTCTCTCGGCTGTAGGGGCGCAGCGTCCGCAGAGCCTCCACCCCAGGGACGACTTTGGCCTGCGGTGATGCTCTTAACCGGGGGCGGGGGCTGCGGACGCTGCGGACACTGTCGGATGCTGGCCACTTCGCTTAGTGTCCGCACGATCGATGCAGGTCAGAGGGGGGTGATGGCGCCCGGCGGACACTGTGTGAGCTGGTCGTCTCCCGCGCCCCCTTGGAAGGCACCGCTCTCCCCCGTGGCCGGTCTACTGGCAGCGGGCGGGTTGTTCGCCGGTCCGGGGCCGTCGCGCACGCCGGTGCCGCGGCGTCCCCGAAGACACGCCGCGGCACAGGCCGACGCTGGGGGGCTCGGGCCTAACTCAGGTAGAAGACGTCGAACCTTCCGTCGGGCCGGGGGGCGATGGTCGCCTCGCCCGCGCCCTGGGGCGGGTTGATGTTGAGGAAGTGCGCTGCGAGCTCCGCGTTCGGCTGGATGCTGACCTGCCAGGTCTTCGTCCCCGCGTCGCCCGCCATCGCCAACGACTTCTTGAGCTCCGCGTCAGCGGCGCTGATCTGGGTCATGGCCTGCTCCTTCGCATGGTGGCCGAGAGCGCCGCCCCGACCGGGCGGCAGCTGGAAGCTAGCACCGGAATCGGCCGAAAGCGCGGCGCACAAGCGGCGGCCAGGTGGCGTTCCGCCGGGCGGCCTACAGCGGGGACGGGCCGGGCGCGCGGGCCCGCCGCCGGCCTCCGCCCGCACGCGCCCCGCCCGTGGTCGATCCGCCCTCGCCACCGTGGACCGGATGCTGACCGCCCAGCAGGACGCCGCCGACCAGGTCGGCCTGCGAGCCATCGGCCGCCGGGTGTGGGGGTAGCGGGGCCGGCCCCTCTCCTCGGCCGCCGGCCCGCACTGGCTCCAAGTGGTCCGCGCCGAGGCCGGCACCGAGGGCTACGCCTACCGGGCCGAGCTGTACGCCTTCGCCCCCAACCCGATCGTCTCCCGCGCCCCGTCCTCGACGAGGACCCGGGCCTCCCCGAGCGGTGGTGGAAGGAGATGGCGGCCGCCCTGGACGCCCTCGCTGACGTCCCGCCACCGGCGGACCGCGAGGCCGTACACGAGGAGTGCAACGAGCCTCAGTTCAGCCGGGGTGAAGCTCCAGCCACCAGGGGCACCACCGGACTCCGGAGGCGTCTGAACGGCAGCAACAGCGGATCCACTCCGTCTCACCGCCCGACTGTCATTACGTTCTGCGATCTTTGGCCTCAGTCGCAGAAGGTGCGCCCACGCGATGCGGAGGGCCGACAGTCGGCGAGTACCCATCTCACCCTGAGCAAAGCAGAGCGCTCTTCGGACGGATGCTGTGGTGCGGCAACAGCTCACGGAATTGATCAGCCGAGAAATCGGGCCAGTCCTGAGTCGGGTGGCGCTCAAGTGAACAAAGGGGATGGCTTCCAGGCCATCCCCCTGCTGTTCGAGGCTCCTTCTCCTGACAACACAGACAACTGGGCTGAAATCTACGCCATGGTATGGGATTCTATTGCAATGATTCCTCGCAGGACTCTAGCTTTTGTGATCTTAGCGATGGCCCTGCTGTCAGCGCTTCTGGTCTTGGTGTTCAGACTCATCGACAACCGCGCACAAGCCTTCAGCGCGGCGTCGGTGCTGATTTCCGGAATCGCCCTGACCGGCGTTGTGGTCTCGCTCACGTTTCAAGCGCAGCAGACAAAGGCTGCCAGAGATGAACGGGACAGGTCTACCCATAGGCAGATGATCTATCTAACGATGGGAGATCGGGCCCTGGCGGAATGCCTGGAACCGCCAAACACTCCAATGCCATTCGAGCGGTATCGGCAGATCATTTTCGCCAATCTGATCATGGGTAGATGGTATGCCGCGTATCAACTGGGAGACGTGGATGATTCCATGCTCAGGTATACGCTTGAGCGGCATTTTCGCGGCGAGATAGGAAGAGCGCATTGGGAATATGGCGGACACGACTGGCTTCGCGGCGCCATAGGAGGGCGGAGGCGAAGAGCTGCGGCGTTCGCCGACCTAGTCGAGGAGAGCTACCAAGCCGCTGTCAACGCAGGACCTGCAGTGCCAGCAGCTGACTACTTCACCGACGCGGGCACCGACCTTGGACCCCCAGAGCTCACAACAGATGACAGTCGGTCGGAATGAGGCATCACGAGCCCTGTCGGCGAACTGGGCGGTCACAGCTGTTCGCCCGGCATCACCGTATCTGCCTGGTAAACCGAGCATGCCTCTTCCTGAGCGTGGGACGGCAGGACTGAACCAGCACGGGCCCCTGAAACAGGTAGCCGCGTCCCAGACATCACCAACATGCCTGAACACCCGTCGGATGGCCGTCAGGCAGTTGCTGAACTCCGGCATGGCTCACGTGCCAGATGACGTTGCGGTGGAACCGGTCGGCGACCTGCAGAGCGTCTGGGGCACCGTCGTGCTCCCTCGGCATAGGCGCTGGCCCGGTCCCGGCAGATGACCTCCACGCCGGGGTGGCGAATCAGCCAGGCGGCCAGCGGCCCGGCCTCTCGGGTAGGGAGCACGTCGACCACGCGATGGTCTTCGACGATGGTCAAGATCGTGGAGTAGGTCTGGCCGCGGCGGATAGCGAAGTCGTCCACGCCCAGCACGCACGGAGTGCCGAACTGAGGATCGGGCAATGCCATGACCCTCCGTAACAAGGTCATCCGGCCGGCTCCAAGCCCAGCTGGGCTGCCAGCTGCGAGAACGGCTCGGCGAACGTCGGCGCGGGCAGTCCGCCGACCCGCAGATGAAGTGCCGAACCGTCAGCAGGATCACAAAGCCCTGTTCAGCGAGCGGAAGGTCATTCAGCCTGCGCTGGTATCGCGTGATGGGCCCGGAGCACCTCCACACCCTGGGCACCCGCATGGGCCTGGCGCGTTGGCGTACGGCGGCGGGCGAACCGGCCCGCGCGGCGACCGAACTCACCGAGCTGCTGGCCGACGAGGAGGAACTCCTCGGCCCGAACCAGCCCGCCCTCCCGGCCACCCGCGCCGCCCTCGCGGACGCCTTGGACGCGGCCCCCAGGACACCACCTGACCTGCGGGGCAGCCGCGCTGCGCCCGGTCAGAGGGTGTCGAACGAGTCGCGTGCGGTGAAGTGGTAGAGCCCGACCCTCGGCTTGGCGACGGTACCCGTGGTGGCGAGCGGCAGGCTGACGCCGTCGGCGTTCGGCATGTGGCTCGGGTCGGCCAGGATGTTGATCTCGTCGGCCACGGGACCGCCGCCGCCCGAGGGGTTGAGGTCCACCGCCGCGTACGTGGTCGCCCCGGGCCGCACCGGGTGCGCCGGCGCGCCGCCCAGACCCTCGGGCGGCGTGGCCTGGATGCCGAGGGCGGAGCCTTTGGCACTGAAGCCGACGGCGGGGTGGAAGTCGAGGCCGCACGTGGTGGAACCGTTGTTGGTCACCGTGACGACCCGGACGGTCGCCGGGAAGCCCTGCGGCGAGGTGACCTTGACGGTGAGGTTGCTGGCGGAACAGGGGTGGGTGTAGGCGTAGGCGTCCTCGGTGGTCGCGTCGGCGCTGTACGTCGCCTTCCCGTTGCCGTCGGGGCCCGTTGGCGTCGGGCCGGCGGCGCCCGCCGGATCGCCGGTGCCGCTCGGACCGGCCGCCGTCGGAGTCGCCGACGCCGTACCGGAAGCGGCCGGGGTGCCGGAAGCCGCCGACGTGCCCGTGCCGGCCGTTGGCGCCTTGAGATCCCCGTCCGTGCCGCCCCCGCAGCCGGTCAGTGCCAGGACGAACCCGACGGCGGTGGCAAGGGCCGCGGCACGGCTTGGGTGGATGCGCATGGTGTCCCCGTTTCTTACGTTCGGACGGAAGCTGCCCGAACGGCAAACAGTATGATCTAGGCGGTCCGGTGGGCGGGGAGCGACACCGTACGCCCGGCGCCCCCGGGCGACCAACGGCCCACCGAACCGACCGCAGGGCCAATTCCCGGACCGACCGTCGGACGAATCACCGTACCGACCTCCGCACCACCCTCCGGGCAAAGCGACTTCGGCAAACCCAAGGCACTGAGGTGCCCCGCGCTCACCTCCACTGCAGAGCACCCGCCGTCGATGTCTCCGGTGGTACACCCGATGTGTCTGCTGCTTGACGACTACCTCCGTACTCAGCGGACCGAGCGCCTCAGCCTGGCCACACGAGACGGGTGACAGCCGACAGGAATCTCGCACCGGACTCCGGGAGCAGCGCCGCAGGCCGGACATGCCACCTCGTGAGTGTGCCTCTTCCCTGGCCGCTGCCCTGGTACGAGGGCCGCTTCGCGGTCGACTCCGGCCCCCGATGCCTTGTCAGCGGGGCGGCCGGTCTCGGATGGAGGTCCGTCGAGGCCGGCACGCGTCTTCTATGACTCGACGAGCTCCCGCTCTCGGGTATTGAGGACGCTGTCGGCCTCGTCCGCTGCCTTCAGCAGTCTGCGCACCGAATCCCGCATCACCTCACGCCCCAGCGACCGGCGCCCGGTCGGGAGCCGCCGCAGTGACGACAGCAGAGCACGTACACGCTCCGCTGCCCGCCGGGCCCGCTCAGCCTCCTGCTGAGCTGCCAGGATTTCCTCCTGCCGCTCCTGTGCATCCGCGGCCAGCAGCGCGCTGGCCCGCTCGGCGATCACGGTCTCGGCCGCCATGCGGTCATGGCCCGCAGTCCCGTTGGCCATCACCAGCAGGTGGCCGACCGCCACCAGGTTCCACGCCGCCATTTCGGGTTGGCCGCATCACGGGACGCCGGCTGCCTATCCGCCTCCCGAGGCCCGGCGGCGGCTCGGGGGCGGGGTCTCTTGATGCTCGGTGATTCGACACCAGCGAGCTGTTCAGGAGGCCCTGCTCGCATGCGCCGAGCACCCAGTCGAGACGGCCGCTCGAGCACCAAGCCCCCAAAGCATTTCGACAAAAGGCTACTTACGCGTCGGGGTGCTCCGGCAGGGCGAGCCAGTCCGACCAGGAGATCTCTCGGCCGAGGAAGCGCGGCTGCTCGAACGGCCAGTCGGCGGCGATCCACTGCGGCACCAGCTCGTCGAGGGCCTGCTCGACCTTGCTGTCCACCAGCTCGTCCACCACCCACCAGGAGATCTCGCCGTCCGCGCCGGCCCTCTCCGGTGGGTCGATGTAGACGCAGCCGAGCAGAGCTGTCTCCTCTGCGTCGAACAGCGCGTAGTTGAAAGACTGGTGTGCGGCGATCTCCTTCTCGTGCCGCAACAGGTCGGCCTGGTCGGCCTCGTAGGTCATGGTGGCTGCGGGCCAGCCCCAGGCTGGGCCGTAGATGGTCCACAGCCGCTCGCGCGAACCCATCACAGCCGGATAGTCGAGCGGGGTGTCCGTCTCCCGGATTGGCCGCAGGTGATGACCACTGCCCGGCAGCCGTATCAGGACGGGATGGACGAAGTTATCGGGGAGCCAGCTCATAGCGCCCGACCGTAGCAGCGCGGCCGTCCGCTCCCCAGGATTTTCCCCGTATACCGCCAGGTCCTACTCTCATGCCGGGCAGTGCCCGCGATCACCCGATCGAGACTCCCGTTCGATCGACAGACTCCGTGATCGGTATGGCAACGGCTTCTGACGGAGGGCTTGTCCATGTCGGCCCAAGAAGCCGAAGTGCTGCTGCGGGACTCGATGGATGAGGGCCGCATCGCAATGCTGGACCTGATGGCTGGCGAGCACACGCGCCTGAACGAAGCACGTCCAGGGTTTCTGACTGCCGCCCGTGGCGCACTGGACGGCGAGCTTCCGAACAGCGGTCCGTCGACGCGACCAGAGATGACGGGCAGGACAGAGACGGCCTGATGACCCCACAGCCGAGCACCGCAACAGACCCGAAGTCCGGGCCGAACGGTCCGGCCGTGGACCGCAGAGGAGCGGACTGCGGAAGCGGGGCTACGGCCCCGGACCGCTGGGCGCGTTCGGCTCGGGCCCTGTACAGGGAAGCGGGTCTCGGTGGCGGCGAGCTCCCGACGGCGGTGTCGATCGACGCAGGCAGCCCGGGATATGACGGTCGAGCATGGTGGGCAAGTCCCGGCGGGCAGAGGTGTGACCTGGGCTGACGTGCCCGCCGGGCAGATCGGCTGCAGCGTGACCTGCCGGCGACGCCTGCGGGACTGGACCGAGGCCGGGCTCTGGCCCCGCCTCCACGAGACCCTACTCACCGAACTGCGCAGAGCCGGCCCCCTCGACATGGACGACTGCTCGATCGACGGCTCCCACGTCAGAGCGCTCAAAGGCGGAGCTCACTCCGGACCTTCGCCGGTCGACCGCGGCCGTCCCGGCAGCAAGCACCATGTGATCGTCGACCGGCACGGCACTCCGCTCGCGGTGTCGCTGACTCCAGGCAACCGGCACGACGTCACCCAGCTGATACCGCTGCTGGATGCCGTTCCTCGCGTCCGCGGCCGGCGAGGACGCCCCCGCCACCGGCCCAAACGACGCAGTCTGAGACAGCAGAACGGTCGCCGGGGGGCACCG
Source organism: Streptomyces nojiriensis (assembly GCF_017639205.1). Classification (NCBI taxonomy): domain Bacteria; kingdom Bacillati; phylum Actinomycetota; class Actinomycetes; order Kitasatosporales; family Streptomycetaceae; genus Streptomyces; species Streptomyces nojiriensis. The sequence continues at coordinate 213,904 of NZ_CP071139.1, forward strand.
GGAACACGGGCATGACATCCAGGAGGGCATTCACCCCCCACCACGTGATCGCACGCGCCTCGTGGTGCGCGGGCGTCGTTCCCGCGTGCGCGGGAACGACCCCCACGGGTAGCATGACTGCCGATGTGATGAGCGTCGTGACTCTCGGCCAATCAGTGTCCACCGGTGTGCCCCGTGCCGGATAACGGAAGTGGCCCGGTACCTCTGTCCCCAATGGTTGGTGTGGAGTGTTCACCGCGTCCGCGAAGCAACCGAAACGAGACGCGGTCCCTGTCGAGGGGGAACGAGGTCGGCATCTGAACGGATACGGTCGGGCCCGCCAACGCCGACAGCACTCACTCACGGAGGCTGTCCAGCGGCATGCGCCGAAGCGAGGGGCTGTCACCCCCTCACGCAAGCCGACCCTGCTGCGTCTTCTACAGACCAGGGACCGACGAACAAGGGATGAGCGCGCAGATGAAGACGACGATCCAGTCAGCATTGGGCACCGCACTTCTGCTCCTGGCCGCCATGACGGCCACCAGTGGCTCCGCCGCCGCCCAGGTGGCGGGGGCAGACGCCCCGGCCGCACACCAGGCCCGGCTGACAGGGCAGTGGGCCGAGTCCGTCGACAAGGACCGCCCGGGAATCACCCTCTACATCCAGAAGCTGACCTTCACCGCGGACGGCCGTTTCGAGCAGATCAACAACGTGATCTGCAACCTGGACGATTGCCCCGTGTTCAAGATCGGCGTCAACACGGGCACTTACCGCACGGAGGGAAGGTCCATTCACCTCGACGGCAACCTCTCGGACCTCCACGGCACCGTCCGAAGCAGCAACACCATCGTCCTGGACAAGCACGTTCTTCACCGCACGGCCGCCGACGCCTCGGACTAGCTCGCCGGGCTATGGTCTCGAGCCCGACACAGGGTGGCAGCCTCAGACGCCATGGATTGGCGGCGCTGTGCACGAGCAGCCCTAATCGAGCTAGTGCCGTATCAAGCAACGTTTGCCCCGTCCTGACATGTCGCCCGGTTGCTGCGCCGGGCGGCGCCAGACGTCCAGAATGATCATGTGGCTGAGCGCGTGCAGGTCCGGGATATCGACGACGACGAGGGCAGGCGGTTACTGCAGAATATCCGCAGGGGCACCGGGTCGGTGGTGACTTGGCGGCGGGCCCAGATGGTGCTGCTGTCAGCGCAGGGAATGCCGGTGGCGAAGATCGCTGAGGTGACGATCACCAGCGTGGACCGGGTCCGGGACGTGGTCCACAACTTCAACGCCGACAGCTTCGAGTCGCTCTATCCGAAGTACAAAGGCGGCCGGCCCAGGACGCTCACCCTTCCCGAGCGCCGTGAGATCAAGAAGACCGCCAAGTCCAAACCGGTCGAGCACGGTCTGCCGTTCTCGACCTGGAGCCTCGCGAAGCTGGCCGACTTCCTGGTCGCCGAGGGGGTGGTCGACGACATCAGCCACGAGGGCCTGCGCATCCTGCTCCGCGAGGAAGGCGTCCCTTTCAACGCCTGAAGACCTGGAAAACCTCCCGCGACCCCGACTACGCGGCCAAGAAGCCCTCGGGAGCGTTCCCCGGACACAGCCCGGCGGAGGACGCGAAACGGTGGGCTGCGTACGACAGGAAGCCACCCGCCTGGGTGAGGATCCGTTTCAGCCCGGGAGAGCCTGTCCGAGCGATCATGGTCTGACCCTGCAGACAGACACCCCACCTCCATACGTAAGGATCTTGACGGATGAGGCGTCAACATCTTTACATGTAGCCATGTTTGATGACGATCACCTCCGCAAGCGAGCGGAACAGTTGCGGGTCGATGCTGGTGACCACTACCGCGAGGCCGCCAAGTACGACGAGCAAGGAAAGGTCACCCAGGCCGAAGCGGAGCGCCGATCGGCTGCCCGATCCACCCACAGGGCTGAGATCTATGAACGAATCACCGGGCGCCGGTGGTCGGCAATGACCATCGCCTGGCTCGTCTCGGCGGACGTAGACCAGGCGATCAACCTCCTCGACCGGATCGACCGAGTCCCCGCCAAGGAACTGCTGACGCACACAGACCGGGATGAGCACACTGCCTACAGCCTCGAGGCCCTACAAGGCAGTGCGTGCGACTGGGCCATGGCGAACGACCTGCGCAACGGGGCGGTAAACGGCATCGTGAGCGAAGTGATACGCCTGGAAGAGAGCGGCGTCGAGGTCAACATCACCGCCCTCGCCCGCATGACAGGGATATCCCGGCAGACTCTTCACACCCGCCTGAGCGCCGCCCGGTAGCGGCGCCACGGCCCCGTCTCGCGCCCATTTTCGAGTCCCCCACGAAGACCAGGGCTGCGTTCTGCGCCACCCTGAAGGCTCGGATGCGCAGCGGCATCAACGGCCGCTTCTCAGAAGAGGGGTGGTGGAGTGCGAGCGGGCCGCCATCGGGGAGACCCACAGCCTGGACGCGGGCGCGGGCCGGGCGGTCAGCGGCCTGGTGAGGGCGTGGAGGGTCGCGTCCACGAGGCGGCCCGCCAGAGCCATGCCGGTGGCCTGCTTTCAGGAGGTGCCGGCCGTCATGGAGCCTGCCGGATGCCGGCTTCCTGCACCTCATTTGAAGCGCGGCGTCAGCCGGCCGGACGACTCGCGCGAGGTCCGCGAGCACAGGCTGCGGGAGGCCAAGGGCCGGGGCCGACATCCGTCTTCTCTCCACGCCACGCCGCCGAGTCGCAGCCGTGCTCACCGTGATGGCCGCCGTCGTCGCGTTCGGGTCGTGGGTGCTGTGGCCGGTCTACGACTCATCATGCGTCGTCTACTCCGGGTCCTACGTCCCCATGAATGCGCCGAAGGCCGAAGTCGACGCCGCCATGCAGTGGCGCTACGACAAAGCCGTCGCCGACGGCGCGTGCGGGCCCAAGCGGGCGCGCTTCCACAACTGGACTCGGAGCGGTCGGTCCTGGCCTCACCGTGCGTGGCCGAGTAGCTCGACGTCGATCCGGGCGGGCGGTTGCACGACCCGCCACTGCTGGCGTCGTTCACTAAAGGTTGTTGCGGAAGTGCGTGCGGTGGCGGACGTCGCGTAGTACTCCTGGGGGACATAGAGACACGTTTGTTCTCACATGGAGTCGTCGATGGCCGTTCGCCGTGTCGTGCCCAACATCCAGTCGGAGGCCGCGCAGGAGAGCCGGGAGTTCTATGGCCTGCTGGGCTTCGAGGAGGTCATGAACCACGGCTGGATCATGACGCTCGCCTCCCCGTCCAGCCCGGCAGCGCAGATCAGTGTCATGACCAGCGACAAGACCGCGCCTGTCGCCCCCGACATGAGCGTCGAGGTGGACGATGTGGATGCGGCCTATGCGGTCATGCGGGAGAGCGGTGCGGAGATCGTGCACCCCTTGCAGGATGAGGAGTGGGGCGTGAGGCGGTTCTTCGTCCGCGATCCCAGCGGACGGGTGGTCAATGTGCTGGGCCATCGGTGACGCGCCAAAACCGTCAAACGACCCGAGACCCTCAAGGCCATCGGCAAGCCCGGTAGGTCCTGGTAGATAAAGAAAAAGCTCGTCTGCGGGGAACCACTCCCGACACGCACTTAGGCATGCCTTACCAGATATTCTGCTTTAAATAACCGGTACTAAGACCGTGTCCTATGTGGTGAGGCGTCGTTGATGTCGGTATGGGGCGGGGTACTTGGAGCTGGATTGTTCCGGACGGGCTGTGGGAGATCGCGGAGCCGCTGATCCCACCGTCGAAGGTGCGGGCGCAGGGCGGTGGCACGCAGGACACGCCTGATGAGACGTTGTTCGCGGCCATCATCTACGTACTGGTCAGAGGGTGCGCCTGGCGGGCACTGCCGCCTTGCTTCGGGATATCGAAGTCGACGGCTCACCGCAGGTTCCTGATCTGGTCGAGGGCCGGAGTGTGGGGCCGGCTGCACGAGGAGATCCTGCACCGGCTCGACGACGCCGGCCTGCTCGATCTTTCACGCGCGGTCCTCGACTCCGCCCACGTCCGGGCCAAAAAGGGGGCGAACTCACAGGCCCGAGCCCCGTGGACCGGGGCAAGCCGGGTTCCAAGATGCACGTCCTGTCGGACGCGAACGGACTGCCCCTCGTCGTCGGCCTCTCGGCCGCCAACACCCACGACAGCCAAGCGCTGAAGCCCATGGTGCTCGGTCACCAAACGAGACACGACCCCCACCGCGGCCGCCACTTCAAGCCCCGACGCCTCCATGCCGACAAGACCTACGACAGTCCTGAACTGCGGAAATGGCTCCGCGGCAAGCGGATCGGCGTCCGCATCGCCCGCAAGGGCATCGAGTCCTCCGAACGGCTCGGGCGCCGCAGGTGGGTAATCGAACGGACCATGTCCTGGCTGACCGGCTACCGCCGACTCAACCACCGCTACGAGCGCCACCCCCGCAACTACCTGGCCTTCCTCGGCCTCGCTGCAGCCCTCTGCTGCTACAAGCGACTCGTCCGCATCACCACATAGGACACGGGATAAGAGGGGGGCGCGACGATGACGAGCAGCGACGGGCCGGTGCCGGCCGGGACATGGATCGCCTTCCTGCGGGCCCGCGTTGACGATGAGCGCAGCCTCGCGCAGGCGGCCACCGCCGCCAGCGGCTGGTGGGAGCCGTCCGGCCCCGGCATCGCGGTGGACGGCCGGATCCTGACGAAGGTCTTCACCGGCCACGGCGCGGCCGCCGATCATGACGTCGCGCTGCACCTGGCCTGCCAGCAGCCGGTGCGGGTGCTGGACGACCTCGACGCCAAGGAGCGGCTCTTGGAGCTGTGCGAGCGCCAGAGGGATCGGCTCGATGCGGGTCTGCTCGCGGTGCTCGTGCAGTTCGCCGAGCCGTTTCGCGATCATCCCGAACACCCCGACCAGTCCCCTGTGGAGGAGCCGTGAGCAGGGAGCTGGACATCTTCGACGCCGAGCTGGTCGAGCGCGACAGCGTGGTACCGCGCGCGGCCGTAGAGCCGGGCCCGCGGTACCTGGTCACCCAGCACACCACGCTCGGCCCCGGCGAGCTCCCGCCGCTCGCCGACGAGCGACCGGCCTGGCAAGGCCACGACTTCCGGCTGACTGATGAGGATGTCGCCGACCTGGGCGAGCCCGACCTCGCCGAGAACACGATCACCAACCGCGACTCCACCAGCGGGATCTTCGAGGCGTGGTGCGCGGCCCAGAAGCCTCCCCGGCTCGCGCACCCGTGCACGACGGCGACCTACACGCCCTACGGCCTGCACCTGATCCGCCGCGGCAAGGCGGGTGAGTGCAAGCCGGACAGCGTCGGCCAGTACATGCCCCGGATCTGGAACTGGCAGCCCGTCGACCTGCGGCCGGACCCGAGCTGGTTCAAGAGCGGCCTGCGCGTCTGGAAGAAGGAGTGGGCGAAGGCGGGCGGGGAGGTGAAACGGGCCCCGGCTGTCACGATCGGGTACAACGTGCGGATCATCGCCGCGATCGACGAGACGACCAACATCGGCAAGCGCGACGCCTTCCTTGCCGCGCTCGCCTACAGCAACCTGAACCGCGAGTCGGAGCTGACCGACCAGCTCATCGGGCGTCTCAAGATCCACGACACCGGCCTTTACGTGGTCACCGCGACGTCGAAGACCGACCAGACGGGCAAGGGCGCCGGCCGCTTCATCGAGGACCGGGAAGACCTCCAGCTCGTCCGCCGAGCCCGTGCCTGGTAGGCCGTCCTGCGCGACCTCGGCGCCTATGCCCCCCCACCTGCCGGTCTTCCGCGCCCTGACCGTCAAGGGCGAGCTGCGGAAGTACCCGGAGGACCGCAAGCGCGGCGTGCGCATGCGGCCCGGGTCCCTGGACGAACGGCTCCGGGAACTCGCGGAGCGCGCCGGCGTCCCGTACATCGACGGGCGGAAGGTCACCTCACACGGCTGGCGGGCCGGCGCCAACACCGACCTGATCGCGGCCGGGGTGCCCCTCGCCGAGCGCAACACTGCCGGTCGGTGGGCCGAGAGAGCCCACACCGCGGACACCGTCTACGACCGCCAGCACGGTGCCGGTGCCCGCGACCCGCTCGCCAAGGTCCCGCTGTACGGCGGCCCGGCACACGCCGCGGTGGCGCAGGCACACCGGTCACGAGCGCGTTGGGTAGGCCAGGGCTATGCGGCGGTCACCGCGACGAGCTCGCGGACGCCACTGACGTGGGGGTGCTTGGCGTAGAGATCACCGACGATCTGCCGAATTGCGGGCCGGTCGCGGACCTCTCCGGGGGCGAGTCGGGCTGCGGAGAGGAGTTCGCCGACCGTCTGATCCGGCTTGGCGCGCTGCCACCAGGCGCGTGCGAGGTCGGTGTGCATACGGCCCTTGCGCTCGATGGTGGGGAACTGATCGGCGTGCAGGTTCCGGCCAGCTTCGAGAGCGGTGCCAGCGTCGCCGAGTGCCCAATGGACTCCGACCGCGTAGAGATCGACGGCCGCCGGGGTGATCGGGAAGAGACGTCCGGTCGGCGCAGCGTCGGGCAGGTCGCGTGCCGCGCGGGCGGCTTCGCGGATCATGGCGAGCGCCTGGTCGCGGTCCCCGGCGATGGCGGCTGTGTAGGCGGTGCTGCACAGCATCTGCGCGAAGGCGGCGGCTTGTGCTTCCGTGGCGAGGCCGGTGGCCTCCACGCGGGCGACAGCTGCTTCGATGTGCGCCTGGGCCGCGGCTTCCTGGCCCTGATGGCGTAGTACGGCGGCGAGTTCGCGGGTGGCGGCGGCTGCGGCAAGCGGGGAGCCAGACACGTCGGCATACAGGGTGGCCCGGTCCGCGGTCAGCCGTGATTGCTTGTACTGGCCGAGCTTGTTCAGGAGCTGGGAGGCGATGGTGTACGCCGAGGAGAGGCGTGCGTAGTCGAGATCTCGGCGCGTCTCGGAGGCTCCCTGGTGGGCGTCTGCGAGCAAGCTCGGCAGGGAGCGCAGGAGCCCGGCATGGGCGGCGGCATCGAACTGCCCTCGTGCGGCCGTCAGACGGGCGTCGAGGGTCCAGGCTGGGGCACCGCTGGGCTCAGATGTCGAGGCGAGCGCGGATTCCAGCCGAGTCATCAGGCTCAGGGGGACGGCGAACGCCGCTGCGGTGATGAGGTGACGGCGGCGCATGGGATCCTCCTCGGCCGGGGTCCTGTCAACGACAACTGTAGGCGCTGGTGAGGAACTTAGGCCTAAGGACGTGTTGAGGAGCCAGCCGGAAACGCCGACCAGGTTCGCGGCCTGTTTGAGCAGGGGCAGATCGAGGGACCGGCCCTGCTCCAAGCGCGAGACGGTGGACTGCGAGCAGGCCAGGCGCACTCCGAGGTCCCTCTGACGCCACCCGCGGGCTTCGCGGCCGACGCGGATGAGTGAACCTGCGTGTCGGCGCTCGGCGAACTCCAGCACATGGTGGGAGCTCCAGAGCGGGTCCGTACTCACGGGCGCCCTCCGTCGATAGGCGCTGGGCCTGCCGCCCCCACCCTAGAGCCTGTAACCGGATGGGCACAGCGCGTATTCAAGAACTGCATACGCCATGCATGGTGTGGGCAGCGTGGACCGCGGGGCGTGCCGTTGTGGTGTCGTGGTCACCGGCACCACAACGCGGACCGCCTCCCGGGCGACCGCCTGGTACCGAGTCCAGCACCATCACTCGACTGTGAGGGGAGCGCATCATGCCGAAGGACAAAGGCTCGAACAGCGGCGGCGGTGGGGGGAACCACGCCAAGCCGAACCCGCCGCTGAGCGGTGGCACACCGCCGCCGGGAAACAGCGACGGCCAGGTCTCCACCCCGGGGCCCGGCTCGGGCAAGCGCAAGAAGTAGCGCGACATGTACCTCGACGACCGTCAGCGTGAGCTGGAGGAGGTCATGGAAACCCAGGGCCTGTGGCCGGCGGACTCCCCGTGGGTCCGCCGCGCCATCCTGGATACCGTGCCCCGCCACCAGTTCGCCCCCGACCAGCTGTGGACGTGGAACGGGCACGGCGCATACGTGCCCGTCGATCGCGACCGTGACCAGGACGCGTGGGCCGACCTCGTGTACGCGGGCCCCCAGGACTCGGCCATCATCCAGATCCTGGACGGCCTGCCCAGCTCAAGCCTGTCCTGCGTCGCCGTCGTCGCGGACATGCTCGACTCCCTCATCCTGGAGCCCGGACAGCGGATCCTGGAGGTCGGCACCGGCGTCGGCTGGAACGCGGGACTCCTTGCCTCCCGTGCAGGCGCCGGTCTGGTCACCAGCGTCGAGGTCGACCCCGACCTTGCGGCGGCGGCCGGCCAGCGTCTGGCCGCGGCCGGGCTCGACGTCGCCGTGCACGCCGGAGACGGTAATACCGGCTGGCCCGCAGGGGCGCCGTACGACGGGGTGATCGCCACCTACGCCGTTGACGAGATTCCCTGGGCCTGGATCGAGCAGACCAGACCCGGCGGCCGCCTCGTCATCCCCTGGGGCCGCCTCGGGCATGTCGCGCTCACCGTCGCCGACGACGGCAAGTCTGCGACGGGCTGGGTGCAGGGGCTCGGGATGTTCATGCCGAGCCGCGGTATCGAGCAGGGCCGTGAGCATCACGCCATCCGTGGCGACGGCCCACCCGACCGCACGGTCCCCGCCGCAGGCGGCCTGCGCGCGCTCACCGACGCGAACCTGCTCTTCGCGCTCAGGGTGTCCCACCCGGACATCCGGATCGCCACCGAGGAAACGAAGGAAGGCCTCACCATCCGGCTGCACGACGGCGTCAGCTCCTGGGCCACCGCCGTCATCGATCAGACCGGCACCACGGCGGCGTACGAAGGCGGCCCCCGCCAGCTCCTGGCAGAGGCCGACGCCGGACGGCGCCACTGGGAAGAGCGCGGCTCTCCGGAGCTGTGGGACTTCGGAATGACCGTCACACCCGACGGGCAGAGTGTCTGGTGCGGCGCCGCAGATGCCGGACCGTACATGCCCTGACGGTCGTCGGTGCTCTACGGCAAGCTGGCCGGTGCGGGTGTCCGCCTCGATGCGAGCGAGGAGGACACCCGAAGGACCTAGCTGCGGCCGCTGACGTGGCCGGCAAACGCCGCCCAGGCGGCGCCCGAGAAACTCAGGACAGGCGCCTGGGGGTCATCACGGCGCTTGGAATCCCTGACGTAGACCGCTGCTGGCTGCGGGCACGCCTCAACGCACTGATCACTGGTCCCACCGCTGTACGAAGACTTGAACCACTGCCCGTAGGGACGGGGGGTGTCGGTGTTACTCATGTTCCTTCAATACCTCTCGTGCTACTTGATCAATGAACGCAGGGGTCTCGTGAACGGGCAGGGCACCCTGAGCAAGGACATCGAAGCGGCGGATGAACTGCCTCACCGACCGCTCTTTCGACAGGACACGCGTCTCACCGGCCACCGTCGTACTCGCGACGACGGGACCAGGAAGTTCCTGGCGATCGAAATCGAGGACCTGGAACTCGCCGCTCAGCACCCGGTAGGCAGGAGCCTTCGCCGGGATGAACCGCAGGGTGACGTTCGACAGGCCGGCAAGACGCTTGATCTCCTCGTACTGCGCCTGCATCACGTCCGGGCCACCAACCATGTTGGTGAGTGCCGACTGGTCCATGATGCAGATCAGCTCCATACCGTCGTCGGTGATCCGCTTCTTTCGGTTCATCCGGACCTTTACGGCACTCTCCACGAACTCGGCTGTGCGATCATCCGCGATCCGCGCGCCCTCGATCAGCGCCTCGGCGTACTCCTCCGTCTGGAACAGGCCGTTGATGACCATGGGCGTCCACACGTGGACGCGGCGCGCGCCGGACTCAAAAGCCAAGAACGTGCTCAGGCCAGAAGGAAGAACGGAGCCGATCGGAGCCCACCAGTCCTCCCGCTTCGCGTTCTTGTACCAGTCCGTGAGGACTGCCGCGTCCTGGCGGCTGACCTTGTACTCGTCGAGGAGCTTGGTGAACTGCTCTATGCGTTGAAAGCCTGACGTGCCGCTCTCAACCCGGCTGATGGCCGAGGGCGCGCAGCCGACCTTCCTTGCCGCCTGGTCGCCCGTCAACCCGGCTTGATCGCGTAGACGGGTGAGTTCCGCTCCGAGGGTGATCCTCAGGAATGTGGCTCGTACGTTCGCTGCCATACGCCTTGCCTCCTCTCGGTTCGGACCGTGCGAGCCTCGGCTCCGATGGTCGCAGCTTCGGTTTGCGTTGCGCGACCTCCGGTTCACCACAGGCGGGCTCCGGTCCGCGCTCTCTCAGCATCGGTTCGCCTTATGCATATACCAATCCCCTTCCGCTAGCAATTGCTCTCGGAGTTCTGATTGCACATCAACTCACTTTGGTAGGAACGTAGTCGAGCCGCCACCGGGCGCCGGCCAACTGCCGCGCATCCGGCTCCGGGCGGCCTCCCCCGCCGTGCGGGGCCCAGGACTCCTTCCTGCTCAGAGCGCCTGGGTCCCGCACGGACTGCGATGGATGGAGGTAAGTCGTGCACAGCGCTGTTCAGAGGTGGATGGACCGCGACAACGCGGTGTACGCCTGGAACTCCTGGTTCTCAGGGGGTGGGGGGCTGAGGGTGGCCGCCGATCCTCACCGGCGGCTGATGTACCTGCGCCAGAGCATGCTGAACGAGGCGACGCACGCGCTGCGCCGCAACGGAAGGACACCCCGGGTCGCGCTGTATGTCTGCACACGGTCCTCGGCCCAGGAGGCGGAGGAGCAGTTCGCTCGCCTTCGAGCCGTCGCCGTGCGGCGGGCGATGCGGGTCGGGGCGGAGTTCACCGACGGCCACGGGCCGAGCGCGGTCGAGCAGCGCATGGGTCTGCTGAAGGCCCTCGACCAGGTGAGGCAGGGGTTCGTCGACGGGATCCTGTGCCCGGACTTCGAGCACATCAGCCCCGACTTGGACGAGTACGAGCGGGTGCTGCGCACGACGGCGCAGCGCCGATGGTTCGTGGCGCTGGGGTCCCCGGAGGCGACGGTCGGGCTGTGAACGGCTTACGGGAATGGATCTTGAAGGAACGGCCAATCGACCGGCATGGCTTTGGGTGGCGCCAGTGGGTGCTCCAGGCATTGATCGTGCTGTGCGTGCTGGCGTTGATGGCCGCCTACGTGGTGGCCGTATGGAGCAATGGAGGGGATGACCATGTTCGAGGCGTACGGCGACAGCCGGCCGCCGAGGCCCGTGGAGGACCGCGGGCCGGAGCAGAAGCACGAGAAGACGCCGGACGGGTCTGCCGGTGCGGGCACCGTGCCGGCAGACCCGGGGACGACCGTTCGGGACCGGCTCCTGCACTTCCCTGAGAGCGTCCGATGATGAGCCGCGCCGCGGTGACCGTCGAGGACTGGGACCGGTACCACCAGCTTGGCCGCTCGGCACGTGTCATCGGGGACGCCGAGCTACGGCTGTTCTTCGACCACGCCGGCCCCCAGCAGGGCATGCAGGCTCTTGACCTGGGGTGCGGGCGTGGCGCGTGGACGCGCCAGCTGGGCCGGTACGGCATCCGGACTGTGGGCTACGACTACAGCCCGGTCGCGCTCGCCTCGGCACGGGCAGGCGGCCCGTACCACGGGCAGGTCTACTTCCAGCAGTGCGACCTGAATGCCGAGGGCATTCCGGTATCGGTCGAGCTGGGCTCGGTGGACATCGTGACGATGCGTATGAGCCTGGAGCACCTGGACCGGCACCGCTTGATGGGTGACGTGAAACGGGTGCTGCGGCCCGGCGGGCTGGTCTACGTCATGACCAAGATCATGGAGGAGGATCCCCCGGATTTTCTGGAGCGCGGGCTGAGCCCGGGCCAGTTTGACGAGCTCGCCGACGGATGGGGCTCGGCCGTCCCGTACCGGGTCGGTCTGCACTCGGTGATGGTGCTGCGCGAACCCGTCGGCTACTGAAGGTCTCCCCCGGTCCAGCCGGACATGCGGGGGTGAGTGCGCGGGCGGTCAGGCAACCCAGGGCGTGGACGGCCGCCGCGCGCACGGTCCCCGCCGGGACTTCCCCCCACCGGCGGGGACCGCCACGGAACGCCGCCCTCTGCCAGCGGATCAGCATCGGAAGGCCCGGCAGAGGGCGGCCCACACCGCGACTGCCACAAGCCGATACCCCGGCCCTGCCGGGTGATCGAAGGAGGCACGGATGAGCGAGAACAGCGAGAACCCGGACTACTTCAAGAACCCTCCTCCCCGGCGGGTCGGCGCTCTGGCCTTCCTGGAGGCGCCCGAGGGCCGGTTCGCGGTGATCGAGCGTTCCTACTGGACAGAGGTGTCCCGGTGGGGACTGCCGGGCGGCTCCGCAGCCCCGAACGAGCTTCCCCGCCGCGCCCTGGCCCGGCACCTGGCGGAGAAGCTGCACGTGCGCCTGACCGCCGACCGGTTCCTCCTCGTCGACCACGCCACGGCCGTGCCCGACAAGCACCACGAGGGCTCCAATTTCGTGTACTACAAGCGCCTCGCCGAGCTCCCCGAGGACGTTCGGCCGACCCGCGGATACAAGGGCCTGCGCTGGGTCACACCCGAACAGGCCGAGGGTCTGCTCCTGGATCACGAACTGCTGCGCTTCCGTGCCTGCGTACAGGCCGTGCGGTCGCGCGCGTTCGGCGTCGAGCTGCTGTACGGCAACCCCATGATCTGACGCCGGCCGGCCCGCGAGCAGCCGGGCCGCCGCGCGTACCCCGCTCCCGGTGTGGGTGCGGGCCTGCTTCGAATCAGAAATCGAGGACACGGCATGCAGTTCCCCCTCACGGTCATTGACCAGCTCGACGAAGAGCAGCTCCAGAAGTGGCACGACTTCTACGGGTTGACCGCGGACCGCCCCCGGTACCAGGAGGAAGGGATCTGGCGGCGCACCCAGCAGGAGGAGACCGCCGACAACTCTGGCTGGACGGGATCCGGCGACGCACGGCGGCGCATCATCCACTACCGGCACCAGTTCGGCCTGGTGGACACCACCGGGGCCCCGGCGCTCGCGATGACGGAGCTGTACGTCTACCACTCGGTGGCGGCGCCCCACGACGAGATCCACGAGGCGTGGGAGCAGAACCACCTGATGCTGGCCGAGGGCGGCTGGAAGGAGACGGGACCGGGCCGCTGGGAGCTGGGAGACCTGCGCCTCCACACGAGCCGCATCGAGGAACACCCGGAGGACGTGAGGGCGGGCCGCAAGCTCCCGGCGGGCTACCAGGTCATCGACACAACGTTCACCTCCGTCAACTGCTTCCTGCCGAAGGCGATCCGGCGTCGGCCGTGGGAGGTACTGACCCACGGTGTCCGCGTCAAGGACACCCCTGGGAAGCCGATCTACGCCGACAACCTGGCGCAGCTCACCGACTTCCTCCCGTTCCAGGTTGAGGTTGGCTGCGGCGTCTCCTACGAGGCAGGGATCCCCCCGCTGCACCGCCTCCACGAGATCTACCGCGTCAACGAGATCGAGGACATCGAGCTCGGCAAGGGCACCACCTTCATCCTCGCCCCCGGCCGGGACCCGTTCCTCCAGGAGCTGCTCCTCAATACGGAGGACAAGGTGCTGGAGCTGTCGGAGATGTACCAGTCCTGCTTCAACGCCGAGGTCACCCCTGCCCTGCACGCCCTCAAGCGCCTGGAGACGGCAGGCCACATGGTCGGCCCGTTCATCACGAACAACTTCGACGCCCTGGGAGCCCGAGCAGGCTTCCGCGAGGAGTTCATGCGGCGCTACGACCAGCGCATTCCTCCGGTCACCCTCCACCCCGAGGCGAAGGCCCTGGTCGTGATCGGGCTGCACGCCGACCGGCGGCAGGTCGCCAGGCGAGCCCGCGAGGCCGGGCTCAAGGTGTTCATCGTCGACCCCGAGGGCTTCCCCCGGCCGGACGGCACCTGGTTCGACTACCCGCTGGAGGGGCCGCAGGACGGTGACGTCGTCGTACGCCAGACGGCCGCCACCGCCATCGGCGAACTGGAGCGCCTGCTGGAGCACGGCACCGACAGCGAGTGAACGGTGGGGCCGGAGAACGGCACTAGCCTCTGGGCTTGTTCTCCGGCCCTCCGACGGCGGGCCCTCTTCCAGAACGAAAGTCAGGCGTATGCGCATCTCAGTGATCGGCTGCGGGCACCTCGGTATCCCGCACGCCGCGGCGATGGCCGAGCTCGGGCACGAAGTGATCGGTGTCGACACCGACGCCGACAAGATCGCCCGGCTCAACCGCGGCGAATGCCCCATCTACGAGACGGGGCTGCCCGAGCTGCTGGCCCGGCACACAGCAACGGGCCGACTGCGGTTCACCACCGACATCGCGGAAGCCGCCAAGTTCGCCGAACTGCACTTCCTGGGAGTGGGAACGCCCATCGACTCCGACGGCCGCAGCTACGACACCGGGCAGGTCTTCGGAGCGGTGCGCCAGCTCGCCCCGCACCTGAAGCAGCCGTGCACCATCGTCGGGAAGTCCACCGTCACGGTGGGCACCACCCGACAGCTGACCGCGCTCGTCCACCGCCTGGCACCCGCCGGCGAAACGGCCGACGTGGTGTGGAACCCGGAGTTCCTGAGGGAGGGCCACGCCGTCGAGGACAGCCTGCGCCCCGACCGGATCGTCGCCGGCCTGACCACCGCCGAGGCGGAGAAGGCCATCCGTACGGTGTTCGCGCCGATCCTCGAAACCGGCGTGCCGCTGTTCATCACCACCCCGGAGACCGCCGAGCTCGCGAAGGGCGCGGCGAACAGCTTCCTCGGCGTCAAGATCAGCTTCATGAACGCCGTGGCGAACATGTGCGACGCCGCGGGCGGCGACGTGTCGCAGATCGTCGACATCCTCGGCGTCGACGTACGCATCGGAAAGGGCAGCATGTCGCCGGGCCTCGGCTACGGCGGCGGCTGCCTGCCCAAGGACATCCGGGCCTTCACCGCCTCCGCGCAGAAGCTCGGCGCGGCCGACGCCGCCACCTTCCTGCGGGCAGCGGAGGAGATCAACGAACACCGCACCGACGTGGGTCTGGGCCTGGTGGTGAAGGCGCTCGGCCGCCCGCTGGCCGGGGCCCGCATCACCGTGTGGGGGGCCGCCTTCAAGCCCGGCACCAACGACGTGCGGGAATCCCCCGCCCTGTCACTGGCACAAGCCCTCCAGACGGCCGGAGCAGTCGTCACCGTGCACGACCCGCAGGCCGTATCCACGGCGATGCACCGCAACCCGGAACTGGAGTACACCGACGACCTGACGGCATCCGTAGACGGCGCCGACGCAGTGGTGCTGGGCACGGAGTGGCCGGAGTACCGGCAGGCCGACCCCGGCCCGCTCGCCGCCCGAACCTCCACACCGCTGATGGTCGACTGCCGCACCACCCTGGACGCCACCCTCTGGCGGACCGCGGGCTGGACCCTCCACCAGATCGGAAGGCCCGCCCACTAGACCCCGGGCCACGCACCGCGCGCGGCCCGGCACATCGATCGAAGGAGACCGACGTGGAAGACCTGCTCACGACCGGCCGGATGTTCCCCATCGTGGACGCCCTCGCCGGGGTCTGCTCCTCGGCAAACATGAAACTGCCGCACGAGGAACTGCTGGCCCTGCAGATCGCCAAGCCGGCTGAGGAGGCCGGAGAGGCATGGCACGCCCTGCAAGGGCTGCTCGGGCTAATGCCAGCCTGCGCGGATAACTGCGCGACACGCGACGAGCACTCGTGGAACGGCGTCAGCAACGACCTCGTCGGCGCTTCCTTCGCATCACTGATCGCGCTCAACTACATCGACGCCGACAGCTGGCAGGCTGCCGTCATCGACGGGTTCCGCCAGCGGCTCGCGGAGATCGGCAGCCCTCTCGCCGAAGACTTCGAAGGACAGAACCGGATCCTGGACGCCGTCGAGGAGCTGGGCAAGCACTACGCGGCCGCCGCCGACGGACCGGGCTACGTGATCCCGATCCTGGCCCTGGGCAACCTCACCCGAGAGGCCGGCGAGGCCATTCACTCGCTGCACGGCATCAAAGGCCTCCTCACCTGTGACGAGGAGTGCGGGCCCCGCATCCACTCGTGGGAGGGCGTCAAAGACCGGCTTATCGGCTCCTTCGTGACATCGCTAGTCGGCCTGTATTGCGTAGACCCGGCCGGGTGGCGGAGCACCTTCGAGACGATCGCGTTCCGCCGGAGCCGGCGCGGCCGGGAGGTCCTGGGCGCATAGCTGAGCCGGCGGCCTGGCCAGACCTCTGCAACGTGGTGCGGGAGGCTACATCAGTTCCAAGGCGGGGCAGCTCCGGCTGCCCCGCCTTGGCTCCTGGCAGCTGCGCGGGAACTGACAACGAGACGTTGATGCCCAGCGGGGTGTAACGCCTGGCGCTCCCACTCCGTCCATAGGGGTGACCAGGCGTTGACGCTCGGTCAAGCGCTGTTGTACCGCCGCCGGAAGGATTCATCACGTGCCGACCTCTGTTGTCAGCGACCAGCTCAGCTTCGAGACGTTCGCCGACCTGCGCCGCCAAGGCAGCCAAGCCGTTCCTGGCCAAGCTGACTTCTCTACTGACTACGTGGCGCTGGGCGAACTCGCGGACGAGGCCTTCGCGGGGCGGAGGCGGTTGTGCCGCTTGCGGATGTCCTCGACCTGCTTGCGGTGACCGGTGTTGGTGGCCAGCCCGTCGGCGACGGCGATGGCCTCGGCGAAGGGGTAGCGGGAGTTGGGCACGGGCCACGCAAGCTCCAGGTTCCAAGCGATCTTGCAGATGGCGTCATGGATTCCACCGATGACCGAGGCCCGGGTGCTTGCCCGGCCGACAAGGCTGATCACCTGGTCGAACTGTTCGGCCACCGCGTACAGGGCGGCCAGTGTGCGCAGCGCGCTCTGGGTCGGTGCGGACGGGGCGATCGCCGCCGACACCCGGTTGCACAGGCCGTCGAAATCGTCGGTTTCGAGGCTGTGGGCGACCAGTGCCCAGCGGGCGCCGTCGGCGGGGGCGACGCGATGGTAGCCACGGCCGTGCGCGGGGGAGGCCAACTCGCTGACGATGATGTCGAGGAGTGGTGTGATGTCGGTCGGCTGGTAGATGTTGCCCACCATGCGCATGGCGGCGTGACGAACGCCCAGTTCTTCCTGGTCGAGGCCGTCGAAGAGTGCGAGCAGGCACTGCTCCGGTATCAGGAGTCGGAGGTCGATGCCGTGGACTTCGGACGGTGCGACCTGCCGGAGTCGTCGGACGAGGTCCGGATCGTCGGTGCGGCACGCGTGGATCAGCAGGGCCTCAGTGATGTGGCGGCGGCTTTCCTCACGCAGGTTGGCGGGCTCGGTGGGCTCGTTGACGAATGCCTGCGGGTCACCGAGCAGGCCAACCAGACTGCCGGTGTCATCGGGAGCGATCGCTGCTCCGGCGTGCACTACCCTGCAAACGCCCCGCGCTTGGTCACGTACGTAGAGTGCGTCCGGGCCGCCGCGGCCCTCAAGCAGCAACTCGTCGGAAAACACCCATTCGGAAGTGGAAAGGTCGCTGGTCACTGCCCGATCCTAGGGCACGGGAATCGCCACTCTCTGGGCGTTTTACCCCGTAACCGCGGCGCGTGGCACTGTGAGGATTCCATCTCGGTGCGCGCGTCCGCCGCCATGCTCGGCACGCGATACCAGACCACAACCGGACTGGCTCGGACAACTCACCAACAGCGGACTGGCGCGCCTCGCCGGCATGCCGGCGCTCCGGGACACGCATGGTGGGGCCGGGTCAGCGGTCGGCCAGCAGCGCGACCTCCCGGCCGAATCCCGCCACCAGCCAGCCGTCCGGGGTATAGGCCACCGTCTGGACAGGCGCGGGGAACACCAACTCCAACCCGATCTGCAGGCTGGTGGTCAGGTCCCATACCCGGACGGTCTCGTCGCCGCCGCTGACGGCGACCGGGAGGCCGTTCAGCACGGTCGTGGCCACCGCGTTCACCCGGTCGATGTGTCCGGTGAAAGGCTCACCGATGGGCTGGCCGGTGGTCAGGTCCCAGACCCGCACCGTCTCGTCGCCGCCGCTGACGGCGACCGGGAGGCCGTTCAGCACGGTCGTGGCCACCGCGTTCACCCGGTCGATGTGTCCGGTGAAAGGCTCACCGATGGGCTGGCCGGTGGTCAGGTCCCAGACCCGCACCGTCTCGTCGCCGCCGGTGACGGCGACCGGGAGGCCGTTCAGCACGGTCGTGGCCACCGCGTTCACCCGGTCGATGTGTCCGGTGAAAGGCTCACCGATGGGCTGGCCGGTGGCGAGGTCCCAGACCCGCACCGTTTTGTCGTGGCTGGCAGTGACGGCGACCGGGCGGCCTGCCACCATGGTCGTCGCCACCGCCGACACCTCGCGGGTGTGTCCGGTGAGGGGTTCGCCGACGGTCTGGCCGGTGGCCAAGTCCCAGACCAGCACCGTCGCGGCGTAGCTCCCGGTAACGGCGACCGGGCGGGCGTCGAGCACGGCAGTGGCCACGGCGTTGACCCTGCTGGTGTGTCCGGCGAGGGGTTTGCCGATGGTCTGGCCGGTGGTCAGGTCCCAGACTCGCACCGTTTCGTCGTGGCTGGCGGTGACGGCGACCGGGCGGCCGTCGAGCACGGCAGTGGCCACGGCGTTGACCCTGCTGGTGTGTCCGGTGAGGGGTTCACGGACGGGCTGGTCGACGGCGAGGTCCCATATCCGCAGGGTTCGATCCGAGCCGGCGGTGATGGCGATCGGACGATCGTCGAGCACGGTCGTTGCCACGGCGTTGACCCTGCCGGTGTGTCCGGTGAGGGGTTCACCGATGGGCCGGCCGGTGGTCAGGTCAAACACCCGCACCGTCTCGCCGTAGCTGTCGGCGACGGCGACGGCGACCGGGCCACCGTTCACTACGGTCGTGGCCACTGCCGTAACCGCGTTGGTGCGTCCGATGGCGGGTTCGCCGACGGACCGGCCGGTGGTCAGGTCCCAGACCCGCACCGTCTCGCCGTTGCTCCCGGTGACGGCGACCGGGCGACCGTCCACCACGGCAGTCGCAACGGTGTTGACCATGCTGGTGTGTCCGGTGAGGGGTTCACCGACGGGCCGACCGGTGGTCAGGTCCCAGACCCGCACGGTTCGATCCCAGCTGGCGGTGACGGCGATCGGACGGCCGTCGAGCACGGCAGTCGCCACCTCGCACACGTCGCGGGTGTGTCCGGTGAGGGGTTCGCCGACGGGCCGGCCGGTGGTCAGGTCCCAGACCCGCACCGTCTCGTCCTCGCTGGCGGTGACGGCGACCGGACGGCCCACCACCACCGCGGTCGCTACCCCGAACACCCAGTCGGTGTGTCCGGTGAGGGGTTCGCCGACGGGCCGCCCGGTGGTCAGGTCCCAGACCTGCACCGTCTGGTGATTGCCGCCGGTGACGGCGACCGGCTGGCCGGCCACCACGGCAGTTGCCACCGCCCACACCAGGTCGGTGTGGGCGGTGAGGGGTTCACCGATGGGCCGGCCGGTGGTCAGATCCCAAACTCGCACCGTCTGGTCCTTGCCGCCGGTGACGGCGACCGGGCGGCCGTCCACCACCGCAGTCGCCACCGCGGTAACCCCACCGGTGTGGCCGGTGATGGCATGCCGGAACCGGTGGTCGACCATGGCGCCGCTGGCCCACTCCACCCCCCACCGCGCGGGGGGCTCCCCCTCGACCGGTACGGCGTTGATCCGTGCCGACAGCTCTTGGTCCCCGTACCGGGCGGCGTCCAACGCCAGCATTCCCCGCCGTACCCCCGCGGCGGCGTCCCCGTGCAGGTGCACCGACGCCCGGTACACCGCCGCTGCCAACCGCCCTGCAGGCCCCGAAGCCTCTTCCAACCGCCCCAGCACCTCGGCCGGACCGGCGTTCACAAGGAACGCCGTATCGGCCAGCCACCCGTCCACTCCCACAATTGCGGCCCCAGCACCGTCAACACGCAGATCTTCCGACATGCCCGCATCCAACCACCTGCACCCGACACACCACGTTCACCAGGCCCCGGCACGGGACTGCGTAGCGCATGACGTACGTCACTGAACCCCTTTCATCCTGGGTTCCGCAGGTGAGGAGGGTGTGGACGGCAGCGACCATGCGGCTGATCCGGTCTGTGGAGCATCGGGCCTTGCGGAAGGCCTTCCATGTCTTCAGTTGAGCGAAGGCGCGTGCGCCGGGTGCTCGGAGGCGGGCGCGGCCCCGCCACGCCTGGTCCTCCAGCCCGCCAGGCAGCATCCCGCCGAGCCCGACGTTTCGCCACAGCCGGAAGGCGCGCGGCGTCGGCTTCAGCCACTTCACGTCCGACGTCTTCACGTCCGTCGGCGCGGTCAGCAGGACGGGGCTGGCCGGCACGAAACCCCGCGTGGCCGCGATGTCGTAGAGCAGCTTGGGGGCAGCCAGTTCCATGGCCCAGGTGCCACCGCTGATGCGAGCCGGGTTGTCCGCACCGCATCCCCCCCGCCCGATCATGTACCTGGCGCGGGGAGGAGAAGACGACGGACATGAACATCGGACAGGCTGTCACAGAGATCGGGAACGCCGAGGAGGTGCCTGGCCTGCCCATGGCCTGGCTATGGTCACCCATGTCGCGCTTCGTGTTCTCCCTCGCCATGGACACTGACGGGCAGTGGGCCTACCAAATGAACTCGCTGGACGTCCACGACGAGGGGCTGACCAGGGCTGTTCTTGAGTTCGCGAGGCAGCATCGGCTCGGGCGCGGACCAGGCTCCCGACCTTTCACGATTGCCGCCGGCTTCTCTTACGGGACCTGGCTTCCAGCCGGTGGAGGTCTTCACCTCGTACCAGCGCTGGTACCAGTTAGTGCCGTCCGGAGTGGCGTTACAGGGCTCGGTGTAGACCTCGCTGCCATAAGCCGTCAGGCACCATCCCGGAAGGTATCGAGAAACCTGGCCGGGTGGCAGTGGATCGTCGCCATCGTCGTGTCTCCTTCTCGTCATTCACCGCCCCACACCGGGGCCGAGGAGGGAGAGCATGCAGAGGTACCCCTTGACCGCCGTCTAACGGTCGCCCGTCGCAGAGCAAGTCAAGGGGAGATGCGGCGTACGCGGCCGAGCGGTCGACCTGGTCAACGGGGTCAACGGGGTCAACGGGGTCAACGGGCAGAGCCAGCGTCGAGTTGGGCGCTGGTCAAGGGGGTCCGCTAAGGCCCCTTGTCCGCAGGGTTGTCCGTTTCCGAGGGGCACCTTCGAAACGGCGGTGGGCCGCACGCAGTCTTCCGTGCGGCCCACCGCCGTACCTGTGGGATGTCGCTGGCACCACCCTCGCCCGCAGCGGTCGAACGGCGCAACGCGGCGCAGCTCTCAGGTTTTCTGGGCTTCGACTTCGTCGAAGGTCAAGAACTGGCGACGTGCTTGCGTCGTTGCAGGATCCACCGGTGTACGGGCGGTGTCAGGCCGGCGCCTATGATGAACCCGAGTGCGACGCTCTGGCTCGCGATCGCAATAGTCCCGATGATTGCGCACAGGACTATGCCGGTCGCAATCAGGCCCGTGACCCTAACTCGCCGGGATAGCTGATTGAGCCATTTCACGGTCGAGAAAGTCACAAGATATACGGTTGAGCCGAAAGCGGCCGACGCCAGAGCGGTTAGAGTATCCATTCCGCAACCTTTCAGATTCGGAAGCCGACATATTTCTCTCCGGCCGCCACGGTCGGCCGTACTCCCCGTTCGGAATTACTTGACTGCCGGTCTAATTACCTGCAGTATCCGTCGCCGGCACTGCCCTTGTAAGTTCCGCTTCCGGCCAGGGCCGCCGCCGGAGAAAGGGGTGCCAGCGCGGGGTTGACCTTAAACTTGATGCATTGATCGGTCGCAACTGCGTACCCCGCGACCCCCGCGAGGGACCGGCCCCCGACGACCGCGGCCGGGTGCGGCAGCCAGGACACAACAGTTCCGCCGAGGGCGAGGACCTTGGTCTCGCTCTTGTTGAAGTACACGGTGCCACTGATGATGCCCCAGGTGTAGTGGGGGTCGGCCACCACGGGGTAGGCGGTGTTGGGGCCGGTCTCGATGGTCTGGGCGAGGGTGTTGCCGTCGAGGCTGTAGCTCGTGGGGACGGCCTTGCCGTTCGCGTCCTTTGCCCAGGGAGCGTCGATGTGGCCGCGGACGGCGCCGCCTGCGGAGGTGACGATGTCGTAGCCACCGGTTCCGTCGGCGATCAGGGTGGCGCCGTCGGGCAGGCCGAGGTTGAAGCGCTGAGTGGTGGGGGCGTTGGCGTTCTTGAGGGTGACCAGAGCGCGGGCGCCGCCGTCGACGGTGGCCTGGGTGGCGAGGTCGATGTGCGCGGCCGCGTTGGGATAGACGGTAGTGCCGGCCGCCGAGGTGGTACCTGCGGCGTTGACCGCTGCGGGTAAGGTCATCGTCACCGCAGAGCCGTCAGAGGCCGCCACGGTCACCCGCCCTTCAGCGCTGACCGGGGTGGTCACGGTGACGAGCCCTCGGTCCGTCGCCATGACCGTGCCTCTGGTGCTGTCGCGGGCAACGTCGGCGGTACCGGTGGCGCTCTGCACTGTGGCCACGACCTGGTCCGCCGCGCTGACGGCGGAAGCGCCGCTGGCAGCGAAAGCCGGGGCTGCGGTTCCGGATATCAGTGCGGCGGTGAGCAGTGCGGCATGAACTGAATTCTTAAGCTTCACGTAATGTTCCTTGATCTGCATAGTGTCGTCTTCGGTGGAGCAGAATGAACACTAGCGATCTTCACGGAATGATCAACGGACTTGAGCAAATGCTGAGGTTCCCCACTCAACCATCCACCCGGCGAGCGCGAAAGAATGGGCGATTTCAAGCCGCTGCGGCGTAAAGAATACCGCCACACTCGTCAGGACCCGGCGAAACACCGGCTTGAACTGCCCCCCAACCTGGTGAACCTGCACCCAGGTTTTCCTTCAAGTCATTCCTGGAATCGTTTCAGCCACAATGAACGACGCTCCTATATCGCCGACTCAAGAGCTCTCAGAAGGACAACCGGGCGCCTCCTCATGGTTCGGCAGGAATAACCGGAACGAGCACCCGGCCCGGGCGAACTGGATCTACCACCGGTTCCGGAGCCCGATGCTGCGCTTCACGATGACAGGGGAGGGCGGGCACGCCGCCTCCGCTTCAGGGCGCGTACCCCTACCACAAGCGCGGCAGAACAGATGCCTGCCGCCAGCCAGGGGGTCGCGCGCTCGACCATGTCGGCCAGCGTAGGGGCAGGGTCTCGGCAGTCAGGGGCTGCGGGTTCCACCCGCAGTCGGGCCCAGACCTTTGACGGCTTCCCCTTCTCCCGCCAGACCACCGTGTACAGACCCGGCTTCGCGTCGCACCTGATACGGACGACCGCGGAGACCTTCTTCGCTCCGTACATGACCACTGGTCGTGTGAACACCGGCGAGGTCAACGTGACGTCTCCGTCGCCGCCCATCTCCAGGTCGTCGGTGACCGTCATCTCCCGGCCGGCCCGCAGCGACCGGACGTCCCATGGGCTCGCGGGCCATTCCACGTCGGCAGGCCAGCGCTCCTCCTGGGACTCAGGCGGCAGCTCGGAGACCCGCCTCGCGCACGCCGCACGCTCCGCCTCTTCGGCCGGAGCCACCCAGACTCGCCCCCAGAGTCGCGTGACCTCGGAGAGGTTCCGGTCCCCGCCTGATCCGATGCGCACCTCGTAGGACCCGGGCGCAGCGGTGCAGGAGATCGTCATGACCGCGGTGACGTGCGGATCGTTCATCCTCATCCGGCCATCGGCGGTGAACGCCTCGGAGAAGACCCTGTCGCCGTTGCCGGCGGCGTCCTGCAGGCCCACCGAGACGCTGACCTGCTCTCCAGGCCGAACCGACTGGTCGGCGCCACTTTGAAGCGGCAGTGGCACATCCGTAAGCGGAGCAGCCTGCACGCTCTCCGCTCCGAGTGACATGAACAGCGGAATCGTCAGGACTACCGCACCGATCCATGCCCGTAATCGCTTCATTTGTCGCCTATCTGAATTCGTTGACGATCTGTCACACCACTGCCTACTCTGCCCTCTTCGTCGAACTGACGCACCAACACACAGCGATGCCAGGCGTCGTCACTGCACTCAGGAAGCAAGTCATTGAGATCAAAATGGTTGACCGCACTCGCACTCGGCACCAGCACCGTGCTACTCACCGCCCCCGCTACCCTGGCGGCGTCGGCCGCTCCCTCTCCGGCCGCCACGACGCTCCCTCCACCCTCGGCCTCATCCTCGCCGTCGCCCCCCACACCCAGCCCTTCAGACTTACCCCGCTCCACACCCTCCGCCTCGAAGCTTCCCCTTCCGGCCGCACCCCCGATATCCGCTCCCCCCTCTCCCTCCGCGTCCACCCCCAAATCACCCCCTGCCTCCCCGGCCCCGACGGCGGACGAGCAGTACTGGACAGCTGAGCGGATGGCCCAGGCCAAGCCGATCGACGCCGCCCGCGACGCCGGGCCCAAAGCTCCGTCAGCACCCAACTCGCCCGCCGCTGCGCCGCGGGACACGCCCCACGCCTCGCACTTCGACGGCCTCCCGATGGTGGGGACGTTCTTCTTCGACGGCACGCCGGTCGGTGGAAACGCCACCTATTGCACCGGCAGCGTCGTGCGTAGCAAGGGAAAGAGTCTGGTGCTCACCGCGGGGCACTGTGCGAACGGCCTGAACCGGGCCACCCACCGCGTCTTCGTGCCGCAGTACCAGTTTCTCAAGATCCCGGCCAACCAGCCGTGGGGACTCTTCGCGGTCGGCGACGTCTACAAAGACAGACGCTACCCTGACAAGGGCCAGACGAAAGCTGCCGAATCGGACCTGGACTTCGCCTTCGTCACCGTCGCCCCCAACGGCAAGGGCGCGATCGAGGACGTCGTCGGCGCCCTTACCTTCACCACCTCGACGTCGTACGACCACAACGTGACGGTCGTCGGCTACCCGGCCGACGCCAGCGAGAACAGCCAGCACAAGGCCATCCGCTGTGATGTGCCAACCCGTCGGCTGTACGGGTTCCGGCAGATGCAGATGGAGTGCGGCGGCTACTACGGCGGCGTCTCCGGCAGCCCGTGGATCAAGGGATACAACGCGGCTTCCCGGACCGGCCAGGTCGTCGGCAACATCGGCGGATACAACGGCGGCGGCAACGACGCCAACGTCGACTGGATCTCGTACTCGCCGCTCTACGGCAAGGACGCCCAGGACCTCTACAACGACGCCAACAACGGCATCGGACCGGAGAACGTCCACCGGCCCGACTACCAGCCTCCGACGGACGGCCCCGTCCTGCCCGGCAGCGGCGAGACCTGGAAGCACGCCAAGCAGATAGCCTCCGGCGACTTCTCCGGCACCGGACACAGCGACCTGCTCGTCATCTGGACCGACGGCGAAGTCACCCTCTACCCCGGTGACGGCAACGGCGGATTCCGCCCCGAACGCCAGCTCCTGGCACCCAACGCAGGATGGAAGCCGGTCGCCACCGTCACCGCCGGAGACTTCACCGGCACCGGTGAGTTCGACCTCATGGTGCGGTGGGACGACGGCCGGATGACCCTGCACGGCGACGTCGGCTCCAACGGCCTCGGCGCCGGCATCGAAATGGCTCCTTCAGGATCCATCTGGAGCCACGCCACCCAGATCGCCGCCGGCCGCTTCAACGCCGCCACCTACGTCACCGACCTCATGGTCCGCTGGTCGGACGGCGAACTCAGCCTCTTCACCAACGTGAGCGCCGGCACCATGGGCCAGGAATACAAGCTCAAGGACCCCAACAGCACCTGGAAGGACGCCACCCTGCTGACCGCGGGGCAGTACTCCGGAAACCAGAAATGGGACCTCATGGTCCGCTGGTCCAGCGGCGCGCTCAACAACTACGTCGGCACCACCACCGGCGGCCTCGGCAGCGAGCAGCCCATCCACGGCCCCAACAAGACCTGGACCCACAGCGTCATCATGACCACCGGCCAGTACACCGGTGACGGACTCACCAACGACCTCATCATCCGCTGGAGCGACGGCGAGACCACCATGTACAAGGACACCCGCATGAACAACCTCGGAACAGAAATCATGATCGCCCCACCCGCCTAAGTAGCCCAGCAGGCACATACGTACGCAGGCCGGCCCCGGACGGCCTGCGTACTCTCCTCGGCCCAAGGACAGCGCCGCAAGCCGCCACCCACCACGGTGACCGAAACACGCTGCGCTTCCTGGCCCGGAGTAGAGAGAGTGCGGGGGGCTCGAGGACGCTGACGCCCTGGCCCGACAGGCCGACAACCGCGCTGTACTGCCTTGCCCGGATGCGAGCGGTGTCCGAGGACATGGGCTCAACGACCAGCCTCCGGACCGCGATGCGGCTCAGGATGGGAGCGGCGTGCGCGTTGGCCGTCCTCGCGCACCCGGCGCCGTGCGGTGGCGTTCTCCCGGTCGGCGTACCGGTCCATCCTGTTGCGCGCATGGTCGGCCGCCTTCGTGAAGATGGCCTGGAGGTGACGCAGCTGCTCGTCGGTGAACTCCAGGGCTGTCGCGTCGGTGCGTGACTCCTTCAGGGCCCGCATGGCCATCAAGTCGAGCACCGGCTTGTCGTCCAGGCGGTCCGGCTCGGCGTCGGGGAACGGCACGAGGAGTTGCCCGGGCGTCGCGGCCTGCTGGTGGGTGGTGACGTCGTACATGGCGCGGCCGGTACGGCGGGCGGTGCCAGTTGGGTGGCGAGCATGGTGGAGGCGATGACCGCGCGGTCATAGCGCAGCGGGACGGGCGGATGGCCCGCTCCCCCGCCTCCAGCGCCAGCAGGGGCCTGTCGGGGTCGCCGTGACCCGCCGGGGGCGCCACCAGGCAGGGCACCGGTCAAGGGGGGGCCGGTATGGCCCCTTGTCCGCGCGGTTTGTCCGTTTCTATGAGGGAGGAGAAGTCTCCGGGCCCTGTCCACAGTTCCGGGACTTGAGGCTGTCCGGGAGGTCGCCGTGATCGGCACGGCGAACGTACATCAGGAGCGGTCTGTGTCCCTCATCCTTCCCTCGCTGCCCCCGCACTTGGTCCAGCTCGGCTTCGACTACGTCTTGGCAGTGGAGGCCAGAGACGACGTCCAGGCCGCGCGACTCGCGCCCAAGGTGGAGCACTGCTGCCGGCCATCGCGGAGCTGATCGTCTTCCCTGTGACCGCGTTGTCCGATGACACCGATCCCTGCGCCGACTCCTTCGTCCTGGACGAGGTCGGCGTCATCTACCTGATGGCAATTAGGGAGTGGGCCACGCACGCCCCCGCGGCTGCTGCGCCGGGCATCGCCCGCACCATCGCGCACTTCGTCGGCCAAGTTCTCGCTGACGCACCGACGGAGGTCCTCCAGGCTCTGCAGGCGCTGCGCGATGAGCAGGTGGAGCGGGCCCGTGCGGTGGTGGAGACCGTGGTGGCTCTGCACCGCTGACCGCACCACCGCACCGGTGGGTGCGCACCGGTGCGGCTGGCGGTGCGCATCGGGTGGACTCGGTGCGGTGGAGGCCGCGTATTCTCCTTGACACGGGCCGATGTCAAGGAGAAATACGGCGGGTACGCACCGGGTGGATGCGCGGCATCGTCCCCGTTGTGTCGTCCACTCCTGCACGGTATCGGCCACTCCACCGGGTGGGCTCCACTCGGTGGAGTGGACGCAGAGCACGGTGAAGGCCACTCCCGGCCGGTGGACTCCACTCGGTGCAGTCCACACCGGACATCGCCGGTGCGCACCACCGCACCGGGTGCGACATCGGGGTGTGCTCAGTGGCCGGTCTCCCGGCCTCGGTGCGGTCCGGGCTCCTGCGGACGGTGCGCCTGCTGGTCGTCCCGGCGTACCGGGTGCGCTGCGTCGGCATCGCCCGGTTCGGTGTAGCGAGTCGTGCGGGTGCGGGAGTCGTCAGCCGCCTTGGTGAAAGCGTCCCGGAGGTGGCGCAGCCGTTCGGCAGTGAGGTCGAGGGCTTCCACGTCCGTGCGGGACTCCCGGAGGGCCCGCAGCGCCGTCATGTCGATCGCCTCCCGGGGTCCGGCCTCCGGCTCTTGGTCGTCGGGCTCGGGGTCGGCGGCCGCGGGCGCGGGCGCGAGCAGCTGCTCGGGCATCGCCGCCTGCTGGTGCCGGACGACGTCGTACGCCCGGCCCCGCACGGCCGTTGCTGTGGTGGTGCGCAGCTTCTCCCGGACCACCGCACCGGCGAGGACAGCGCGCTCGTACTGGATCGGGATGCGGGGTATCTCCCACTCCCCCGCGTCCTGGCCCGGGGGCCGGGGCGCAGCCCGCTCGCCGGGATCGGCCGGGGGCTGCCGGTCCGGTTCGGGTGCGGGGGTGGGTGGGCGGCGGCGGGCGGGGAGGTCGGACAGGGCCCACCGGGCGGTGTAGAGGCGGTAGCCGGACTCCAGGCCGCGCACGGTCTTCGGCTCGCTGATGTCCAGGCAGTGGGTGGAGATGGCGGCGGCCACGGTCCGGTCGTCCAAGCCGGGGTCGCGGCGGCGGCCGCGCAGGACGAGGGCGAGGCGGCGGCGCCGGACGGGGTGACGTGATGGGCGGTTCGGCGTTGTTGCCTGCATGGACGAGATGCTGGACGTGCTCCTCGACGGGGTCACTGAGCCGCGCCTGAAACTGATCAGCGGGGACGAGGCGCGGGCCCTGATGATCCTCCTCGGGGTGCTCGACGACGACGCGCAGCCCGAGGAGGTCCGTCACGCGGCCGGGGAGATGCGCTTTCGCATCGGTTCCCGGCTGGCCCAGCCCATGTAGCCGGCCGCCGGGAGAAGTGGGGCATGGGACCTGTGCGGGCCCGGTCCGCCCGCCGCGATGATCACGGGGCTGGCTCGTAGACGACGGTGGTGTTCGGGCAGTCCTCCGCGACACCGAGCAGGGCCTGGCGTTCGGCGTCGTCAGCGGAGAGGTTCCAGCGCAGCTTGGTCGCGGCCCACTGGGCGGCGTACTCGCAGTGGTAGCCGCCGGCCGGGGGAAGCCACTGGGCGGGGTCTTTGTCGGCCTTGGACCGGTTCGACTTCGCCGTGACCGCGATCAGCGTCAGCGGGGACGCCTGGTCGTTCGCGTACGCCTCACGCCGGGCCGCGTCCCATGCGAAGCCACCCGAGTCGTGGACTTCAGCCAAAGGTACAAAATGATCTACATCAAGACCCGCGGCGTCCGTCACAACAACGTCGTCGTACGGGCTCAGCCACGATCCACCCGACATCTTGCAGCCCGCAGCGACCTGCGGGGCCTCGACAGCCTCCGCGAGGATGACCTCCCTGCGGGTGTCACAGCCGTCGGTCGCGTTCAGCCCGCGGTTCCAGTGCTTGTACAGGTCCCGCTTGTAGCCCTCACGCTGCTCGTCGGCGACGGGGATCCGGTCGATCGCCTCGAACAGTGGCATCGGCGCACGGACTCCAGGGGCCCCAGCGATCCCGGACGCGGCGGATCCGGCTGGCTGGGCCCCGGTCGCGTGTGCGGCGGGAGTGGCGGTGAGCAGGGGCAGGGCGGCGAGCGCGAGCGCGGGCAGACCGCGTTGCAGCAGGTTCTTGATCACGTCCCGGGTTGTAGCCGTCCGGGCCGGAAAGCGGGAGAGGGCAGGGGGCGGCATCACCCGGGTGGGCGGCCCGATTCACCGCAGAAACGGCACTCCAGAGCGCCGAGTGCTGCAGGGCTGGAACGGGAGTGACTCCGCTGGCGCCGGGCGGGACGGCGCGCGCTCGGGTCAGGGGTGGAGGTAGCTGTTGAGGTAGGTGCGGGCTGCGGCCTCGCTCGTGCCGAGCGCGGTCGCCACCTCCCCGATCGGGACATCCTGGGCGGCGAGTTCACCCGCCCCGTCCTGGCCGGTCTGGGCGATGACGTACCGCAGGTCGGCCAGGGCCTTCAACGTGACCAGCGGCTCCTTGGCGGCCAGGCCGCCGAGCCGGCCGACGAGTTCGGTGAGGAGCGCGGTGAGGTCCGCAGGGGGTTGGACGGCCGCGTCCCGGATGACCGACAGGTGCGCGCCGTAGTCCGAGATCGGCCCGGACAGGTCAACATCCGCCTCGTAGAGAGGCTTGTCCGTGGGGAGGGCAGTCCAGTCGAGCGGGTACTCGGCTATCCCCCGCCAGCCGCATGAGCAGCTGCCCCGCAGGACTGCGGCCCGGGGCCGGCCGAACCGGCCGTCGTACACGTGCCACTCCTTCGACGACGGCACGTATGAACCGCTGCCCACGTCGAAGTAGACGGGGCCCGGCTCGTTGCCGTCGCCGAGCAGCACCCCCACCGACCCTTCGTGCGCGGCCCTCAAGGCCTTGAGCACCCTGTCCACGTCGACCAGCCCCTCCCTGCGGCGCGCGATCGGGCTGGCCCACCGGCCGCCCGACGTTCAGGCTGCCCGGGCCGGGCCGTCCACGTACCGGGTTTCACCGAAAGCGGTACGGGCGGGTCCTCCTCCGGCAAGACCGGCGCTGCGAAGAAGCGGATCCGCTCCGCTTCGAGGGAAGACGTGAGCAGCCTGTCGAAGGCCGGCCTCTACAAGAGGGCGGCCGCCGCGCACCTGCCCGGACGCTCGCATATGACCCACGACGACCTGGTGAAGGCCCTGCCCCGAGCATGACCGACGGCGGGTTCGCGAGCGGAGGCCACGCGCGCATCCGGTACCGGGCGGGATCGGACAGGGGTCGATCGATATCCGTCGGTTTCGATCGCTTTCGTGCGGCAGGAAAGTTCAGGCCCTCCGCGCCGTAAGAGAGACGTGACGCGGATGCGTTGCTCTCCGATCGAACATGTGGAGCGTGAATTGACAGCCCTGGACGTGGTCGGGTTCATCTCGGCCGTGGCCGGCGTGACCCCCGTGGTGTTCGCCGTGTACCGGGCCTGGGGAAGGGCTTCTCGCGGGCGAGTGGGACGCGAGGGGGCTCTTGCCCGGGCCGGGCGTAGTCCCGGTACGGCGTGCGGCTGCTGTTGGTCCGTCATCGTGCGGCACGAGTCGTCGGGCGGCGGCCGGGTGACGGTCTGGACCACCCTGGTGGCCAGCCCTGCCTCCGATCCCCGTGAGCCGGAGCGTGGACCGTGGTAGACGGCCCGGACGAGGAGGAGCTGCCCTGGCAGGAGGCCGCGCGCACGCTCTTCGAAGAGCGCGTGGGGGAATGGACCCGCCTCATCGCGGTGGGGCTGTGGAAGCGGCATCCGATGCTGCGCTCCCAAGTGCAGGACATGGCGCACGAGGCTCTTGTGCGGACCTATGTCGTGTGGCTGCGGGATCCGGAGAAGCGGGACCGCAACCCCCTGCCGTATGCGCGGGAGACCGCGAACAACCTGGCGAATGACGCCTACGACAAGCTGGCCGAGCCCGCCGACGAGGCAGGTCTCCAGGAGTGCGAGCGCGTATTCGTCGCGCGCCCCAGCCGGGCCTCGGACCTGCACGGCGACTACGCGGGCCTCGTGCCGCACACGCCCCTGGACCCCCTTGAGGACCTCGTCATACCCGCCATCAGGCGGATGAAGAGGACTCAACGCAGGGACGTCGCGGAGATGCGGAGCCAGGGCATGGAGGACCAGGCCATCGCGGAACGCATGAAGCGGGAGCCGGCCCGCATCCAGACCCTGATGACGAAAGCAGCAGCCGAGCTGAGGGAAGACGAGCAGATCCAGCTCCACATCCGCGATCGGCACAGGAAGACCCGGCGCCGGGAAGAGGACACAGGTGAGTGATGTGAGCGGCAACGACAGCGAACGGGGCGACACCGGCGCGGCGGAGCCTTCCGCGTTTGCCGCTCTGCTGTCCGGACTGAAGGGAGCCGACTTCTGGGACCGGCCCGGAGGCGACTGGGGACCACCGCGGACGTGGAGGGGGCAGGAACTGGAACGACGCCTGCACGCGAACTCGTGCTACCGGCTCGGCTCGAAAGCACTGCGGATCGGTGAGCTGGACCGGGCCAGGAACTGGCTGAAGCGGGCCTATGAGGACAGCCACCCCGGTGCCGCGTTCCGCCTGGCCGTGACCTTGTGGCGGCAGTCGGGCCCGGACGCCGCCCCCCAGGCCGTCACCACCGTCGTGAGCGCCGCCCGGTGGGGACACCAGGACGCCCGGACACTTCTGCGGCAAGCCGGGTGGGACCTCGCAGACATCGGCCTCGCCAACCGCGAGGACACCGTCCCCGACCAGGACGGTGAGTTCATCGCCGACGTGCGGACCCTCCTGGCGACCGTCCGCAAGCGCGGCACGTTCACCGCCCGGATTCCCCAGCCCAGGCGTACGGGAGCCGCCCCGGATGCCCTGCCCGCAGACACGGCCCCGGTCACCATTCCGTCCAGGCGAGCGCCCCGAGACGGGAAGCCGGAGCCCGGCTCGGCCTGGTCGCCGGCTCCGCTGCGGCACGCGTCGCTGACGCACCTGGCTCAGCAGGTCCCACCCGCCAGCCCGCCCGTGCGGCGCTGGCAGTCCGCACAGCGGGTCCTCGAGGTACTCCAGATCATCGCCGGAGCCGGCCGAGCCGTGGGCGAGCGGCACCTGGCCTGGGCCACCAGCCTTCCCCACCCGGTGATGCAACGCCTGCTGGTGTGGCTGAGCCAGCAGCACCTGACCCTGCGCACCCCCGACGGCGGATACGTACCAGGGCCCGCGCTGCGACTGATCGCGGTGTCCGAGCCCGGCCGGCCCGGGAAGGTCATCGACCAGGTCCTCGCCAGCCTGCGGGACGCCGTCGGCGCGGCCGTGTACATCAGCACCTACAGCCACGGGGAGGTCTCCATCGTCCGGTGGTCGGACGGGCCGAGCACCCCAGGCGTCAAACAGAGGGTCGCCTTCACCGAGGCAGCGCACGCCACCGCGGTCGGCAAGAGCCTGCTCTCCCAGCTCGACTTCGGCCAGCGGATGGACCACCTCTCACGGCACCGGCCCATCGCCCTCACCCGGCGCACCATCACCGATGGCACCGTGCTCTTCCAGAACCTGGACCACCATGGCCCGCTCGCCGCCCAGTTCGACCTCCTGGAGTACTCCGACGGCGAAGTGTGCGTAGCGGTCCCACTCGTCATCGACGGCGAGATCGGCTGCGTGGCCCTGTCCCTGCCCGTCGCTCAACGCCACCGGCTCATTCAGGCAGCGAAGGTCCTCTCCAGTCGCTCTGCCGGCCTTCTCCTGTCCCTGTTGCTCGCTGCCAGTCCACCTGACCTGGAGACCGGCAGGCAGGACGCGCCCGCGAGCGGACAGCCGGGAAGGACCTCCGCGGGGCACCAGCGGGCCACGCACGCCCCGGTGCCGAACCACGCCGCAGGAGAAGAGGCGGACGACGTCGAAGAAGAACATGAGGCGCAGGTGATTCCCTTCCCCTCACGAACCGTGGAACCTCCACCGGTCGAGCCCCCGGACGTGCTGTGCTCCACCAACCTTGACCTCTCGCTCAGGGAGGTCGCCGCTAGTCACCGCTGACACAGGTGATGGGGGCCAGGACATGGCCCCCACCCGACCGCCCGGAAGGGGTACTCCACGCTGGGCGGCAGAGCTCCGGTGATGTCAGTGCAGGTCGGCGCGCCAGAGGAGAACCAGCTTGGTGCCCGGCGCTTTCAGGTGAGCGCGTCGCCGAGCAGCTGGCGCGGAGCGCCGTCCAGGTATCGGTGGAGGAGCTGGGCGCGGGAGTGCACCAGGCTGCTCCGGTATGCGGCTGGGAGCCGGTCGTAGACGGTGGCGGCCATCTTGGCGGCCGCGCCCGGATCTCCGTCGAAGCGCAGGCATGCTGCGGTGTCCATGGCGATCTTGGGGCGCTACAGCCCAATGATCAGTCCCACAGCGGCCAGGCAGCCGAGGTGGGCGACGGTGAGCAGGAGCCATTCGATGATTCCCATGCGCCAGTGATTGCGTGCCAGCACCCGCCACTGGTGGATCATGAATCCGACGGTGGCGGCGAGCAGCGGGGCCCAGAGCAGAGCCCACCAGGACCAGACGCCGCCGAAGCGGAGCGCGGCGCACGCTGCGCCGGTGAGCACCACCATCGGGGACCAGGTCGGCGTCTGCCGTGTGTCGTTGGAGTGTTCGGCGGCGAGGGAGTTGTTCACGGCTGACGACCTCTCGTGCTGGGGACTGCCGGGGATGGCGGAAGGCGCGCCGCCCCCTGCGGGGTGCGGCGCGCCCTCAGTCACAGCTCAACTGCTCAGTGGAACATCTGCCAGAGGGTGTAGATGTCCATGCCGAGGCCCGCGGCCGCAAGCGGGGCCCTCCACTTCCAGTCGAGGGCCTTGTACCACTTCAGGAAGTCGTCGTAGTTGCCCTTCGCGGCCTTGGCCAGGCCGGGGATCTTCGACGCGATCTTCTTGATCGCGTCCCACCTGCCGGCGGTGGCAGCCTCACCGTTCGCGACGGCCTGCAGCTCGGTACGCTCGGTTGCGTTGAGTTCGATCGGAGAGTTCAGCAGTG
The DNA here is from genome assembly GCF_017639205.1 of Streptomyces nojiriensis. Classification (NCBI taxonomy): domain Bacteria; kingdom Bacillati; phylum Actinomycetota; class Actinomycetes; order Kitasatosporales; family Streptomycetaceae; genus Streptomyces; species Streptomyces nojiriensis. The sequence continues at coordinate 248,087 of NZ_CP071139.1, forward strand.
CCCGCGCGACATTCCGGACCTGCTGCTCCTGCACCGCCGGCGCGGCGACCGCTGCCGCCGGAGCGGGGGTGGTGGTGTGGGCGTGCGCAACGCCGCCACCGAGTCCGAACGCCAGGGCTGCAAGGACGGTGGCCCCACCCATGCGGAGCGCTTTGCGATTCACGTTATTGTTCCCCTGTATCAAGGCATAGGGGGGTGGAGTCCAGGTATCTGGTTGCCGGGTCGGCGGCTTGGACACTTTCGGCCCGCAACCGCACCTGACTTCGCCCCCCTATGCGAACGGTTGTCCACAGCCCGTTAGTTGGCCTGGTCAGGGCCTACGTGGCTATGTCAGGAACCTAGCCCAGTTGAGTGATTGCACCCAAGCATTTGTTGCCGCAGATGTGATCGCAAACGAATCGTTTCCGCCGTATCAGAGGCTGTCGGCGCCTCCCTGAATCGGCTCATAGGATCCGAAACCGTCTGCGCATCACGTCCTTCCGGCCAAACCCGCTGGACGCGGCTTCCGGCGTGTCGCGCGGTTCGTCGAAGGCTCGGCTCCGTTTACGGCTACCCGCGTCTCGCTTCGGAACTCCCGACTGCCTGCTGCCGTGTGTCCCCGGCTGGGCACAGTGGCGACAATCGGCTGGTGGGATGCGGAACTCCTGGCGCCATGACGAATCCTGATGCCATGACGAACGACACGACGCCTCCCGGCTCAGCACCGGCATTCCCCGTGCAGCCCGGCCCTCTGGCATTTCACCGGATGGCGCTGACCACCGGGCAGCACAGCTGGTGGCGGCCGCTGGCCGGAACGGCTCTGGTGCTCATGGCCACCGCCGTGATGACGGTGATGCTGGCCTCCGGCACCGAGATCGCGGGAGAGCTCGCGAACCGCCCCCTCGACTCCGAAGGCACAGCAACCTGGGGCGACATCGGGGATACCGCACTGGCGCTGCTGTCCATAGCCTTCGCGATCCCCGCAGTGCTCCTCGCCGCACACTGCGTGCAACACCGCCCGATGGGGACCGTTTCATCGGTCGAGAGCCGGCTCCGCTGGCGCTGGCTGGCCATATGCCTTGCGTTGGCCCTGCCCCTGGTTCTGTTCACGGTCGCGGTTCAAGCGCTGATGCCAGCCCCGGCGGGCAAAAGCGGGGACCTGGCCTGGGCGGGCACACCGGCGTTCCTCACGGGCCTTGCGACCGTGTGGCTCCTGGTGCCGTTCCAGGCCGCGGCCGAGGAGTACGCGTTCCGCGGCTGGCTGCTGCAGGCAGTCGGCGCCTGGTGCCGCTCACCATGGATGGCGATCACACCCCAGGCACTGCTCTTCGCCACGGCCCACGGCTGGGGCACCGTCTGGGGCTTCACCGACCTCGTCGTGTTCGGCGTGGTGACCGGCTGGCTGACCATCCGTACCGGCGGACTGGAAGCCGCCATCGCCCTGCACATCCTCAACAACCTGGTGAGCATGAGCATCGCGACCGCATTCGCCGGCGCCTTCGCCTCGGACGACACCGCCGCCGACATGGACTGGGCCGCAGTGGCCATCGACGTCCCCATGGTGCTCCTCTACGCGACCGCCGTCCTGTGGGTCACCCGCCGCCGCGAACGCGCAAACGGCACAGACGTGCCCGGTGGGCCGAACACCTCGCCGCCACCGCCCACCCCGCAGACTGCCGCGGCCTCACGCCCCACCGGCTACATGGACCCGGCCGCCGAAGCCTGACCAACAGACAGGGAGCGCGACAGGACACCGCGAGACGAGGCCAGGCAGGCAGGCAGGCAGGCAGGCAGGCAGGAGCAGGCCACCAGCCTGCCATCGGCCACGAGCGCGCGGTCAGTGAACCGACTGGGGAACAACCCCGTACCAGCTCTGCCCCGGTAGTGGTCAGTCCCCCACCCTGCGCGCGAACGCGCCCACGGTGGCCGGCCCCGCCGAGCGCACCGCGTACGCCGAGCAGCTGCGCAAGGAGGAGGTGTTCGAGGCGCTCCACCCGCACGTCGTCTCCGAGTTCGTCGCTTCCCTGGACGCCCGCGACCCCGGCCGCCCGGCCCCCTCTCCCGCACGTCAGGATCCCGCCCGGCGCGCCGCCTCGCACCATCCGGCTACCGGACCGTGACGTGGGCGCCGGTAAGCCCGAGCGGGACGGAGTAGTGGTTGCCGGCGAAGGAGACGAGTCCTTGCGGGCTGACGACGCGGGTCTGCTCCAGCTCGGCGGGGAACGGGCGGTCGGCAGGTCCAGCAGCGGCTCGGCTTCGGCGAACACCTCGGCCGCGGCCTCACCCTCGCCCAGGCCACCGCCGCCACCAGCCAGACCGCCGAAGGCGTCGCCTCCGCCGAGTCGGTACTCCGACTCGCCCGCCGCGTCGAAATGCCCGTAATCGAAGTCGTCGTCGACGTACTGCAGGGCCGGATCACCACCGGCCAGGCCGCGGCCCGGCTTATGGAACGGACTCCCGGAGCCGAGCGGCACGCCGCCTGGCCGCCGCCGCTTCCGTCGGCCGGCAACTACCCAACGCGACGCTTCCGCCCCGCGGCTTGCTCGCGTGCCGGTAGGTCAGGTGCGGGGAGGCGATCCGCTGGATCTGGTCGGCCGTGGCCACCTTCAGCACCCCGAGCACGCGCAGCACATTCCCGCGCAGGTCGTTTGAGGATCTCGCCGGATTCGTCAGCCGCTTGCCTGCCATCAGCTCCACGCCTTCGCCGCTCGCGACCAGTTGCACCTGTCTCCCGTGAACCGGTCCTGTCTGGTCGTGGAGGGCGCCGGCCCCCTGGAACCCGATGGTCTCGTCCCACGCGGACAATAAACGTTCACCTTTCAGGATGGGGCGGGTCCTGCCCGCCCGGGTGGGAGTCCAGCCCGGCGGGCAGGAGGAGGATCAGCCGGTGAACTGGCTCACGATGTAGTCGATGAGCTTGCCAAGGGCAGCACGGCATAGATGCGGCGTGCGGCTCGCCTCGGCGAGCCCGGCCGTCGGCCGCACGGCGGAAGGACCGGAGTGGCCAACAGCGCCGATCGTCAGCCCGTCCGGGCGCGGCTACAGCCGATCTCGCGGACCGGCGCGGCGAGCTCGGCGTAGAAGTCGACGCGGTCCTGGGCCCGGAGGAGCCGGGCACACACGGTCAGCAGGCCGGTGCGGGCCTCGGGCAGGTCCAGGCCTAGGGCGTGTCCGCAATGTCAGTCGGGGAGCCATAGTCGCAGGCAGGCGAGGGTGACCAGGGCTTTGTAGTGGCGGGCTCGTTTGTCGTAGCGGGTGGCGAGGGCCTTGTTCTGCTTGAGCCGGTTGAAGCAGCGTTCGACGACGTTGCGGCGCCGGTAGACCTCACGGTCGAGACGGCACAGGCTCTCTCCGCGTCGACGCCGTCCGCTGATCTGGTCGACGCGTTCGGGGATGGTGCAGGCGATGCCGCGTTTGCGCAGGTAGGAGCGGATCTTGCGGGATGAGTAGCCCTTGTCGCCGACCACCCGTTCCGGTCGGGTCCGGGGCCGGCCCGGCCCGCACCGCTTGATGCGGATGCGGGCCATGACCGGCTCGAACTGCGTGCAGTCGTTCACGTTCCCGCCGGTGAGCGTGAACGCGAGAGGGCGGCCCCGGCCGTCGCAGGCGAGGTGGATCTTGGTGCTCAGTCCGCCTCGGGACCGGCCGAGTGCCTCACCGGTCCAGGGCCCCCTTTTCGGGCTCCGGCAGCGTGCTGGTGGGCCCGCACGATCGTCGAGTCGACGCAGACGACCGACCAGTCGACTTCGCCGATCGCATCCGAGTGCTGCTGGACGTGGGCCAGGAGCCGGTCCCAGGTTCCGTCCGCCGACCAGCGGCGGAACCGTTCGTAGACCGTCTTCCACGGCCCATACCGTTCGGGCAGGTCCCGCCAGGCAGCACCCGTGGACAGCTTCCACAGGATGCCGTTGAGGACCTGCCGCCGGTCCCGCACCGGACGTCCCATCCGGGGCGGAGCCAGTAACGGTCCGATGATTTCCCAGGCCTGATCAGTCAGTTCATGACGTCGCACCACGAACGGAGTAACGACCGATCGACATTGCGGACACGCCCAGAGCCAGCCCGGTCCGGACGCGGGCGGACGCTTCGGGGTTTCTCCGTCCGGTTGGAAGGATGCCTGCCACCACCCGTTCTCTTCGGATGCATCAGCGTCACCCGACTGCGCTGCGAGCTGGTTGCCGAGCACGCTCCTGTCACCTTTGGCATGGTCCGCGCACGTCGCCGCTCTGATGAACCGTGGAACGTGTCTCCCCACGGCATATTGCGGACTGCATTCCTTCGACCGGCATCCGGAAGTCTCTTTAAGTCTCGCTAGTTGACCGATTCACTAAATACTGTGGAGTATTCGAGACATGACTCAGACCTTTTCGGACATAGTCGAAACCGAAATGCCGCACTCCGATCCTGCGGCGGCAAGGCTTCCGCTGAGCCACGCCGCATTGCGATGGGTTGAATGGATCCCGGTGGAACAGCACCATCGGCGTCAGCGGGAAGCCTTACGGCGCCGGAGGAAGGCATAGCCGGCAGCGCCTGCTGCGGTCAGAGCTGCGGCGCCGCCAAGCAGCCAGGGAGCCGACCGCCGGACCGCGCTCGCCTGGGGTGCCACCACCGGGTCCTGACAGCCTGGTGCCGCCGTGTCGACCACCCTGTAGCGGGCCCAGATCTTCGCCGACTTGCCGTGCTCGTTCCAGCGCACTTCGTAGAGCCCGGGCTGTGTGTCGCAGCGGATCTGGACGACGGCCGATACCAGTTTCGCGCCGCGCATCACCACTGACCGTGTGAAAGCGGGGGATGACAAGGTGACCTCCCCGTCGCTTGCCAGCGCGAAGCCGTCCGAGGCCGTCATCCGTTCCCCGGCCCGCACGGGACGCACGTCCCAGGGTGTCGCCGGCCATCCCGAGTCCTCGGGCCAGTGCTCTTCCTGGGACACCGGCGGCAGTTGCGCCACCCGCCGTTCGCACGCCTCCCGTTCGACCGCTTCAGCCGGCGCCACCCGGACACTCCCCCACAGCCGGTCGATCTTGGACACGTTCTCGTCGCCGACGGGCGAGCCGAACCGCACCTCGTAGGAACCGGGAGCGGCCGTGCAGGAGACCGTCACGACTGCCGTGAGGAGCCGGTCGTCCATGCGCAGGGTGCCGTCCGCCACGAAGGCGGGGGAGACCACCCGGACACCGTTCCTGGCGTCCCCGGAGACCCCTGCCTCGGTCGAAATGCTGATGCGCTCCCCCAGCGTCACGGGCATCTCCGCACCACTGGGCATGGGCCGGGGCGGATCCGCGGTGGGCACCGCTAAGGCGCCGCCTGACACCCCGGACAGCAGCACCGCCAGCGAGGTGGCCACACCGGCCCTCATCCAGTTCATGCTCATTTGAACCCTTTTCATTTCCGTTGACGATCTTTCAAACCTCTGCATAGTCTGCCCCCTCGTCGAACTGGCGGACTATTACGTCTTGTTTTCTGCGTTGCCGCCTCGCTCAGGAAGTAAGTTCTTTGAGATCCAAATGGTTGACCACACTCGCTCTCAGCATCACGACCGTCGTACTCGCCAGCCCTGCCGCTATGGCCTCGGGCACTCCGGCTCCGACCGCTTCGATGCCGGCCTCCCCTTCCGCGTCTCCCTCCTTACCCCGGCCCCCGGCGGCATCTCCACCGCAGGCCACGCCGTTACCCTCGACGTCGCCTCCCCGAGCCACCCTCCCGCTGGCTTCCCCTTCTCCCTCCCGCTCCGTCGCCCCTGAAGAGGAGTACTGGACCGCTGAACGGATGGCCCAGGCCCAGCCCGTGGATGCGCGGGCAGTGAAGCCGTCCCCAGGCTCGTCCTCGCCCTCGGCCCGAGACTCGGCCGGCGCCCCCGCAGGCACTCCCACGGCGCGACACTTCGACGGGCTGCCCATGGTCGGAACGTTCTTCTTCGACGGCCAGGCCCTGAACGGCAAGAGCACGTACTGCTCGGGCAGCGTCGTACGCAGCAAGAGCAAGAGCCTGGTGCTCACCGCGGGCCACTGCGCGAACACCCTCAAGGACGCGACCCACCGCATCTTCGTACCGCAGTACCGCTACGGCCTGCCCGCCGGCACGCAGCCGTCCGGGGTCTTCCCTATCGACGAGGTCTACAAGGACCCCCGGTATCCCGAAGAGGGAAAGGCCACCAGAGGTCCGCTGTCCGACCTGGACTTCGCCTTCGTCGTGGTCGCACCGAACGCCAGAGGCCAGATCGAGAACGTCACAGGGGCACTGACTTTCACGCCCACCACCTCATACGAGCACAACGTGACCGTCGTGGGGTACCCCGACAGCATCGAGAACAACAGCACGCACAAAGCCATCACGTGCGACGTCCCCACAAGCCGGTTCTACGGCTTCCGCCAGATGAAGATGGAATGCAAGGGCTACTACGGAGGCGTCTCCGGCGGCCCATGGATCAAGGGGTACAACGCCTCGGCACGCACCGGACAGGTGATCGGGAACGTCGGGGGCATGGGCGGTGGCGGCGACGTCGACTGGATCTCGTACTCTCCGATTTACGGCAAGGACGCCCAAGACCTCTACAACGACGCCGACAACGGTATCGGACCGAAGAACGTCCATCGCGGCACCTACCAGCCTCCGACGGACGGCCCCGTCCTTCCCGGCAGCGGCGAGACCTGGAAGCACGCCAAGCAGATAGCCTCCGGCGACTTCTCCGGCACCGGACACAGCGACCTGCTCGTCATCTGGACCGACGGCGAAGTCACCCTCTACCCCGGCGACGGCAATGGCGGCTTCCGCCCCGAGCGCCAGCTCCTGGCCCCCAACGCAGACTGGAAGTCGGCCGCCACCATCACCGCCGGCGACTTCACCGGATCCAACCAGTTCGACCTGATGGTCCGCTGGGACGACGGCCGGATGACCCTCCACGGCGACGTCGGTTCCAACGGCCTCAACGGGGGAACCGAGATGGCGCCCTCCGGATCCATCTGGAGCCACGCCACCCAGATCGCCGCCGGCCGCTTCAACGCCGCCACCTACGTCACCGACCTCATGGTCCGCTGGTCGGACGGCGAACTCAGCCTCTTCACCAACGTGAGCGCCGGCACCATGGGCCAGGAATACAAGCTCAAGGACCCCAACAGCACCTGGAAGGACGCCACCCTGCTGACCGCGGGGCAGTACTCCGGAAACCAGAAATGGGACCTCATGGTCCGCTGGTCCAGCGGCGCGCTCAACAACTACGTCGGCACCACCACCGGCGGCCTCGGCAGCGAGCAGCCCATCCACGGCCCCAACAAGACCTGGACCCACAGCGTCATCATGACCACCGGCCAGTACACCGGTGACGGACTCACCAACGACCTCATCATCCGCTGGAGCGACGGCGAGACCACCATGTACAAGGACACCCGCATGAACAACCTCGGAACAGAAATCATGATCGCCCCACCCGCCTAAGTAGCCCAGCAGGCACATACGTACGCAGGCCGGCCCCGGACGGCCTGCGTACTCTCCTCCCAGCGGAGCCAGGCCGGCCTGGACAGCCCGAAGCCGGGCGACCTCGTTTTCAACGCCGGCTCCGACGGCTAGACACAGGCACCGCCGCTGGCAGGAACGGCCGGGGTGGATAACGAGCAGCTCACGCCCGTTGCCACCCCGGTATCCACTCCCGAGACGCAGGCGGATGCGGACCGGCGCGGTGCCGGCGGCGGAGTTTCCTGGGGGACGGTTGTCCGGGCCCGGTCCGCGAGTCGCGGACGGGCAGCCGCTTTGCTCAGCACAGGGCGATCTGCTCATGGTCGGCGAGATGGACGTGAGTTAGCCGGCTGGTGCCCAGGCCGCCCGCTTCCAGGGCCTGGACTTCCTTCGCGTTGCGGGCGATGGCCTGGTGGTAGGCCAGCTGTGGGGAGAAGGGTGACCAGCCCGGGCAGGGTCGGACGATCCCGTACAGGCGGTGGGAGGCGTGGACCGGAACCCCATAGGCGTGGATCCCGTCCGAGTTCGAACCGCTTTGGGCGATAGCCCGGTGACGTTCCGTCATGGGACGATCCAGGCTCGGCGATAGCGAGCCGGTCGGCCAGAGAAGGAGACGCAATGTCCGAGTCCACGCCCAACTCTAAGGGTCCCGCCAAGGTGCAGATGTCACCCGAGTCGACACAGGCGGAACCGGCACTGGTGCCGGTGTCGGAAGTCGACCCCGAGGACGTTGGCACGCTGGCGCTGGAGTACCGCGACGGTCGGCCCGTGATCATCGTGAGTGGCGGAGAGTTCGTCCCGGCAGGGCTCAAGGTCGTGAGCGAGGACGGAGAAGTTGTTGGTGTCTACAGGCGCTTCACGGCCGGCTCTGGCACCCAGGACAACGCTGTGCTGACAGCGCTCATGGCCCTTAATGTCGTCATCCGGTAGAGACTCCTGCGCTGGTCGACAAGGGCTGGCCGAACATCGCGTCGCGGACTTGGTTCCGCCACCCCGACCGCGACTGTCCGGGTGGCGACCGCGGCGGTGCTCGTGTGGGACAGCGGAAGCCCGTCACAGCCCCCGCTCACACATTGGGGTGCCGTTGACGAACGGCGATCCGGCCGACACGTAGCCGAATGTTCTGGCCGTCGAAGCCGCCGGCGTTGTTTCATGGGTGGTCGCCTATGGGACACGGCACCGTTGGATGGTCCACCTGCAGCGATCGTGTTTCATGAGGCGTTGCAAACGGTGGGATGGCTGAAACGCCCTGTGAACGGCGGAGGTCTCATCCGTCGTCGAGGGGGATGCGTGAGTCGTCGGCAGGGTTTTCGGCGGCGCAGAGGTGATCGTCTGCGGCGCGCCGCGCACCCTCACCAGGTAGCGGCCGGCGGGGAAGTCTGCCAAGGGGCGCGCGGCGTGAGTGGCGTGGAGGGCCGCCCAGGGGGCCCGGCGCGCAGGAGCTCGGTGGCGGCCAGGGCGGCGGTGGTGTCGAGGGGCTCGTCTCGATGAACCGCAGTCCGTTGATGTAGGCGAGCAGGCCGGGCCGCTTGGTGTCGCCTGCGGTCAGGGAGAGCACGGGCGTGTAGAGGGAGCCCATGCCGCCGGAGGCTTGGACGTAGAACCCCGGCGCCGGCCTCGTTGTACGGGTGGCTGTAGACACGAGAACGCGAGTCGTTTGTTGACGACTTCGGGAGTGGCTTCGTGTGCCGCCACCATGATCATGTCGATGGGTTCGGGAGTCACTGATGGCGGTCGGACGCGTCCCGCGGTTTGTCTCAGGGCTGTTGCGCCGCCGAAGTGGAGCGACGGTTGGCCGCGATCCGGGCACCTGCCGCACCTCGTGATCGTTGCGAAGGTTGTGATCGAACTCAAGCGCGTCATCGCGACCCTCGCAGTTGCCCTTGTCGGCGCCGCGACCCTCACCTCGCCCAGTGCAGCCGCCGGTATCGCCCCATATGAGCCCACCCACACAGGGCCGCGCGTGGTGAGCAGCCTGGCGGCACTCGCCAGCGCGACGGTCACGGAAGGGCAGGTCAAAGAGGTCGCACCTGGGGGCGTGATTACCTATCCGAGCGTCACCAGCTGCCTCACCGTGACTGTGCGGTTGAGGGGCGGCGGCCTCGCCGGTGCTCACGCCAGTCTGTTTCAGGTACCGGGTGAACTGCGATCCGATGAGATTCTGGGCGCGCTCAAGCAACTCGTCGGCGGGCGCCCTGTGGCCGCGATCGAGGTCAGGGGGGCCGTTGGCGCCTGGCATCCGAGCTACTTCGTGAAAGCGCTGGAGAGCTACGGCGAGGGGGAGCAGGTGCCGATCCCGCAAGGCCCGGACTTCAACGGGATTGCCCAGGCGGTGTCGCGGGGACTTGGGCTGCCCCGCGGCCTTGTCACGGTCGAGGACGTGCCTGACGGGGACCAGATCATCAGGTGACGAAGCCGATCATCACGCCAAGGGGCTGTGCGCCCCGCTGCAGCCCGAGGACCGGAGCTGCTTCACGCGATTGACTACGGCTTGGAGCAGAGCCGGGGTGACCGGCTCCCGTTCTCGGGTTCTGGCTCATCTTCTGTGGTGGCGGGCCAGACCTGAGCGCATCGGGCGACCGAACATGGCGGACAGGCAGGTCAGCGGGATGCTCCGCCGTACACCAGAGCGCGCACGGCACGGCTCCACAGAGGTTGAGCCAGAACCCGTTCTCGTGAACACCGCCTATTCGCGCGAGCGTACGGCTCCCAGTTTCGCGTCAGAACGACGTTGCTTGCTACTCGCATACACAGCCGTACGGGTCCTTGGGATCGTGGAGGGCGGTGGCAGTCGTGTGGTCCAGGACGACTGCGATCGGCCCCATTACGCGGCCGCTGCGTCCTGGTGGGCGCCGAGGCGTTTCAGGAGGCCGCGGGCCTTCGCCTCGGTTTCCTCGCTCGGGACGGTGCCCAGCATGGAGGCGAGCTCGGCGCGGGCCTGCTCAGCGCGCTCCGCGTACTCGGCCTGGGTCGGCCGGCCCTATGCAGCCGAGCGGGGGACAGCTGTACCGGGTGGCGTAGTGCCCCGCTACCGAGACGGGCGCAGCGCGCAGTGATGGCGGAGCCATTCCCCCGCCTGTGAGGAGCTGACCGTCCATGTTGGCGCGCACTCGGAGTAAGAAGCGGACCGAGATCACGTTCGTGTTGCCCGCCGGCCATCCGGCTGGTGAGGTCAGCGTGGTCGGTGACTTCAACGGTTGGCGGCCCGGCGCTCATCCCTTGGTCGAGCGCCCGGACGGAAGCCGCGCGGTCACGGTCACCTTCCCGGTGGACCAGCACCACGGGTTCCGCTACCTCGCCGACGGTGGCCACTGGCTCGACGAAGAAGGGGCGGACGGCCACGACGGCCGTAACTGCCTCCTGCACACCTGACTCTCCGCACGACCACGGACTCTGGCCCAGAGGGAGAATTCCTGTGGCTGACGACATGTGGAGCTACAACCCCGGGTCGCACTACACGCCCGGCACCAGCCTGGTCGGCTTCAAGGTCGAAGCCAGCGACGGGAGTATCGGCAAGGTGGACGAGGGCACCGACGAGGTCGGCGCTTCCCGTCGTGGACACCGGCCCGTGGATCTTCGGCAAGGAAGTCCTCATCTCTGCCGGCACCGTCGTCCGCGTCGACATCGAGGAGAAGACGATCAACGTCAACCTCACCAAGGACCAGATCAAGGACTCCCCCGAGTACGACAAGGACAAGCACCGCGGTGACGCCGCCTACCGTGACCAGCTCGGCCAGTACTACGGCCGCGACCGCGGCTGAGCCCGGCTCGCCGGGCTGCGGCTCCCCACCACGCAAGGGAGCCGCAGCCCACGGAGGGGCCGGGGCCGCGAGCTCGCCGTGTGGTCGTCCTGCAGCAGTCCGGCCGGGTCGGGCACCGCCTGCAACCGGCGCTCCTGTCGGTGCCCGTGCACCACCGGCCTGCCTACCGAGGCAGCCCGTGCGGGTATCCCTTCGAGGAGCGGTCGGCGGGCGGCGGGTCGTGGTCCACGGGGAAGAGGGGCAGGGCGCCGGTCATCTCCAGGAGGCGCTGGAGCTGGTGGTTGGGGGCTGCCAGGCGGACGACGGTTCCGGTCTCCTGTGCTGCGCGCCGGGCGGCGAGGAGTGCGTTGAGCGCGGAGGAGTCGCAGAAGGTGATGTCGCTGCAGTCGACCGTCACGGGCTTGGCCGGTGAGGCGTGGGTGAGGGCTTGGGCGAGGGCGAACCGCAGGGCGGGGGCCGTCTCGATGTCTATCTCGCCCGAGGGCCTGATGGCAACGGCGTGCTCCAGGACTTCCACGGCGATGGCGTTGCCGCCGGCCTCCGGGGAAGGGCGTTCGGCCATGGTGGGTCACTCCCAGGTTCGTGGCGTGGCCCCCGAAGCCCGTGGTCCGGTCGGCGGTTCGGGGGAGGGGCGGGTCAGGTGCTGCGTTGGTCGTGGGTTTCCTGGCGGAGCCGGTCGGTGTGCCAGGTCAGGGCGTCGATGCGTTCGGCGAGCTCGGTGTCCTCGGGTCGCAGGTGGGCACGGGTGTCGATCAGAGGGCGGACGAGGCGGGCGGCGTCGTCGTCGGCGAGGGCCAGGTTCAGGTCGCCGACGGCGCCCTCGGCACCCTCGGGGAGACCGGTCAGAGCGGTGACCTGGCCGGCGAGACGGCGCAGGTCGGCCGCGTGGTCGCGGGCCCAGGCGGTCACCGTGCGGTCGGCGGCGCGTGTGTCGCGCGTGGCCTGGACGCGCTGCTCGCCGGTGCTCCCGGCCGCTCCCGGGCGCAGCCGCAGGTAGCGGCGTTCGGCGGCCTGTCGGCTGGCGACCCCTAGCGGGCCCGCGAGGTCGGCCCAGCTCGCGCCCTGCTCGCGGGCGGTCTCGACCAGGCCGCTCTCCCAACCGGCGAGCTGCTCACGGACCTCGCGCAGCATTACCAGCGCGGCCAGAGCGACGTGGGGGTCGGCGTCCGCTGTGGTCGCCGCGGCTTCGGCCGCCGAGGTGCGTGCAGAGGGCTTACGCGCGTCCCTTATGGCCTGGTTGATCGCCTCCAGTGCTGCGGCGGCGGCCGGGAAAGGGATCGGCTCGGGCGGCTCGATGCTCTCGTTCATACGGTCTCCAGTCCGTCACCCTCCGGATGACTTCACACTTGTCATCGTTTCGATGACATGTTACAACGGGAGCACGTTGAAGCGCATTGGCAGTTTCTGCCTGAACCAACTGGAGGTGTTTCGCGATGTTGATGCGCACCGACCCGTTCCGCGAGATGGACCGGATCGTCCAGCAGCTGTCGGGTACGTCTGGCACGTGGTCAAAGCCGTCCGTGATGCCGATGGACGCCTACCGTCAGGGCGACGTGTACGTGATCGCCTTCGACCTCCCCGGTGTGAGCACCGAGGCGATCGACATCGACGTCGAGCGGAACATGCTGACGGTGAAGGCCGAGCGCCGGCCCGCGGAGAAGTCCGACGGCGTGCAGATGGAGCTCTCCGAGCGGCCCCTCGGTGTCTTCTCCCGCCAGGTCATGCTGGCCGACACCCTCGACACCGAGCACATCGAAGCCGAGTACGACGCGGGTGTCCTGACCCTGCGGATCCCGATCGCCGAACGCGCCAAGCCCCGCAAGATCAGCATCGGCGGCGAAAGCGGCCGCAAGCAGATCTCCGGCTGAACCCTCCCGCACCAGCCGGCAGCGGAGGGCGGGAAGAGCCCATTCCCCCTCCGGCACCCCGCCCTCCGCACCCCCTTGGCCCCCTTCACCCCTTTCTCGGAGGTGATGTGATGCCGATGCGCAGGGAATCGTTCCTGACCCACGTCCAGGAACGCGGCGAGTACGAGACCCTGGAAGACGCCGATCGCGTTGCCCGCGTCGTCCTGGCCCTGCTGGGCGCACATCTGGTGGGCACCGTACGGTCCGAGCTCGCCGCCCGCCTCCCCGAAACGTACGCGCTGATCCTCCTGAACCCGCTGGAGGCAGCAGAGCCGCTCTCGCCGGAGCGATTCGTGCGTGCGACCGCGGCCTGGATCGAGGGCGCCACCGAGACGACCGCGCTGTGGGACATCGGCGCGGTCCTGTCCACCACGGCCGCCGCCGCGGGTGACGTCCTGACCCGCGAGGTCCTGCTTCAGCTCCCGCCCGGCTACGACCTCCTCTTCGGCCACCCCCAGCCCACCTGACCAACCAGACCCCTGACCTCCACCGGCCGGAGGACGGATCCTTCGCAGAGAAAGGCAACCGCAGCCATGTACGACCAGCCTCGACCGAACCGGGCCACCCCCGCCATGACGTTCGACCAGATGCTGGAACGCGTGCGCTACGAAGGCGCCTACCCCACCCGCGAACGCGCAGCGGAAGCCGTCCAGTACGTTCTGTCCGCCCTCGGCCGCCAGCTCACCGGCGACGAACGCGTCGACCTCGCCCAGTGCCTGCCCGTCGAGGCCGCCCTCCCCCTGACCGCCCAGATCCCCACCACCGAACCCCTCAGCGGCTGGGGCTTCGTCAAAGACCTTGCCGCACGCACCGGCGCCACCCCCGCCACCGTCCGCTGGGACACAGGCGTCGTCCTTGCCGTCGTCACCCGCCTCGCAGGACCCGACCTCCTCGCCCGCATCCTGCGCCAGCTCCCCGGCGGCTACGCCCTCCTCTTCGGCCAGGCAGAACTGCGCCAGCCCGAGCCCGCCGCCGCCTGACCCACGCCGACAGCGCGCGGACATACGTCGGGGCCGGGACCACACCTGCGGTCCCGGCCCCGACGTATGACGATCAGCGCTTGAAGACGTCCTTGACCTTCTCCTTGGCCTCACGGGCATCGCCCTTGGCCTGCTCCGCACGGCCCTCGGCGGTCATCCGCTCATTGCCCGTCACGCGGCCAGCAGTCTCCTTGAGCTTGCCCTTGGCCTGCTCGCCCTTCGCCTCGGCCTTCTGCTCACCAGACACAGCTGATCACTCCCTCTTCGGTGGAAACGCCTGATGTGGAGCAGACCGTTCAACTCCAGCGTGAACAAGGAGCTGATCAGGTTCGACCACCAGTGCCGTGACCTCGTGTCCGCCCGTGGCGGATCTGCCGGGGGCAGAGGAACGACGTTCGGGGGGTTCCCGAGGTCAAGAGTGGAGTCGACGGCATCCCGCCTCGACAAGGAGAAGAGATGACTCCCCTCACCATGCTCGCCCCCCGCGCGGAGGAGGGCGACACACCGCCCGGCCACTTCGACGACCACCTCGCGGCAAGGCTGCTCGACCAGCGGATCGTCCTCCTGGGCACCCAGGTCGACGAGGTGTCGGCCAACCGGGTGTGCGCACAGTTGCTGCTGCTGTCGGCGCAGGACCCGCGCTCCGACATCGGCCTGTACGTCAACAGCCCCGGCGGGTCGGTCACCGCGGGTCTCGCCATCTACGACACGATGCGGCTCATCCCGAACGACGTCTCGACGCTGGCGATGGGCTTCGCCGCCAGCATGGGCCAGTTCCTGCTCACCGTGGGGACGCCCGGCAAGCGGTTCGCGCTGCCGAACGCGCGGATCATGATGCACCAGCCCTCGGCGGGCATCGGCGGTACCGCCGCGGACATCGAGATCCAGGCGGAGAACCTCCAGTTCACCAAGAAGGCCATCGAGCGGATCACCGCCCAGCACACCGGGCAGAGCGTGGAGACGATCGCGCGGGACGGCGACCGAGACCGCTGGTTCACGGCCGAACAGGCCAGGGAGTACGGGATGGTGGACCGGGTGGTGGAGTCGCTCGCCGACATCCGCCCGGCCACGCCGCGCCGACGGACGGGGCTGTGACATGGGGTCGTACACGGTTCCCTACGTGATCGAGCGGACCGCGCAGGGCGAGCGGTCCTACGACGTCTTCAGCCGGCTGCTGAACGAGCGGATCATCTTTCTCGGCACCGAGATCGACGACGGGGTCGCCAACGTGGTCATCGCGCAGCTCCTGCACCTGGAGTCGGCGAGCCCGGAGCAGGAGATCTCGATCTATCTCAACTCGCCCGGCGGATCGTTCACTTCGCTGATGGCGATCTACGACACGATGACGTTCGTGCAGGCTCCGATCTCCACCTTCTGCGTCGGTCAAGCGTCGTCGACGGCGGCGGTGCTGCTGGCGGGCGGAGATCCCGGGCGGCGGTTCGTGCTCCGGCACGCGCGGGTGCTGCTCGGTCAGCCGGCCAGCGGCGGCCGGCAGGGGACGGTCTCCGACCTCAGCCTCGCGGCCAAGGAGATGGTCCGTATCCGCTCGCAGGTGGAGGAGGTTCTGTCCCGGCACACGCACCACGACGTGGCGACGCTGCGCGCGGACATGGACCGGGAGAAGGTGTTCACCGCCGAGGAGGCCGTGGCCTACGGGCTGGCCGACGAGGTGCTGAGCCGACGGTTCGCGTTCGTCTGAGCCCGCGCGGTCGTGGCCGAGGGCCGGCGAGGCGGCCGGTACGGCGGGGGTGCGCCCCGTCGTACCGGCCGTCGGCCCGGTCCGGTCAGGCGGCGAGGCAGAAGCCGTCGTACTGCGCCGTGGGCGACGTGGGTGACGTGCGGGCCCGGACCACCCGGCTCCGGGCGTGCCGGGCCAGCTCGTCACCGGCGAGCAGGAGCAGGTCGGCGAGGCCGAGCCCGAGGGCCTGGGCGGCGGCCGCGAGCACCTCGGAGGATGCCTCCTTGCGTCCGCGCTCCACCTCCGACAGGTACGGCATCGAGATCCGGGCCGCCTCCGAGACGTCCTTCAGCGTGCGCTCCTGGGCGAGCCGCTCGCGCCGCAGCACGTCGCCGACGAGGTCACGCCACAGCGGCTCCCTCGGCGCGCGTGGCTGTGGACCCCCCATGGGGCGCCGCGGGGCGCCGGCCGCCCCGCCGGAACCGGGCGACGGAGCCTTCGGGCGCAGGGAGATGACGCGGGACTCGTTCGGCGCATGAGTGCTCACCCCCTCACCCTAGGGATCCGGCGCGCGGGGGGAAGGGCGTGGCCTTCTGCCCTGGGTGAAGCCGCGCCAGTGCCTGGGACGACTCGGGTTCGGCGCTAGAGCGGGGTGCGGTAAGAACTCTGTCACCAGCCGCAAACGGGGGCGCTTTGAGACTGAGTAGGGCTGATCGTCAGGTGAGGAGGGCGACGAGGGTGCCTGCTACGACGGCGGCGAGGGTGATGACCGCGACGAAGGTGGTGGCGGCGCGGGTGAGGGCCGTGGGATAGCTGGTGTTGTCCATGCGGGCGAGCTTGCCCGCGCCGGCGGCGGCCAGCAGCGCGACGACGGTCACGAATGCGGTGGTGAGCAGGACGACGGCGACGGTCACGGCAATCTCCCGGTACGCGGTGGGGTGTTGACGTGGTCCAAGGTCGCGGAATCCGTGTTCGCCGGGGTTCGCCGGCAGGAAGATGAACACTGGCGAACACGACGGTCCTGGGGGCACGAACCATGCACGACGAACACGACAGCCTGGACCCGGCGCTGACCGAGCTGCGGGAGAGGCTGACGAGCGGGATGGCCCGCATGCAGCTGAACCAGACGGACCTCGCCAAGCGTGCCGGGCTGGGGCGCACGACGGTGTCGGAGGCGCTCTCACCGGCGAAGCCTGCCCCCTCGCCCCAGACGGTGGCGGCCCTGGCCCGTGCTCTGCAGCTGCCAGTGGAGGAGCTGCTGGAGTTGCAGCGGAGCGCGGTCGAGGACACAGAGGGTGGGGTGCGGTCGGCACCAGGCCGTTCGATCGGTGAGTGGGATCCGCACGACCTGGAGGTCCACCCGGCCGGGCCGGGTGACGCCGCCTCCGGGCCCGGGAGGTCGGGGGCCCGGACGATGCCCGGGTATGTACGGCGCGAGCATGACCGGGTACTGGCCGGGCTGGTGAAGGACGCCGCAGCCGGCCGTAGTCGGGCCGTGGTGTTGGTGGGCAGTTCGTCGACGGGGAAGACGCGGGCGTGCTGGGAGGCAGTACAGCCGCTCGCGGCGCAGGGGTGGCGGCTGTGGCATCCCTTCGACCCGACCCGCGCCCAGGACGCCCTGGAGGACCTGCCTCGTGTCGCGCCGCGCACCGTGGTGTGGCTGAACGAGGCCCAGCACTACCTCGGCGACCGCACGGCGGGCGAGCGGATCGCGGCGGCCGTGCACCAGTTACTGGTGACCGCGGAGTGCGGGCCGGTCCTGGTGCTGGGCACGCTCTGGCCCGAGTACGCCGCCCGGTACACGGCCCTGCCCGCGCCGGGTGAGGGCGATCCATACAGCCGGGTGCGGGAGTTGCTGGCCGGCCGCGTGCTGACCGTTCCCGAGACGTTCGAAGCTCCGGCGCTGGCCGCCGCGTCCGCTCTTGCCGAGGGCGGGGACCGGCTTCTGGCTGACGCCCTCAGCCGTGCGGGCGCCGAGGGGCGGGTCACCCAGGACCTCGCCGGTGCCCCCGAACTCCTCAACCGCTACCGGCACGCGACCCCGGCCGCCGCAGCGGTACTGGAAGTGGCGATGGACGCCCGCCGCCTCGGTGTCGGCCTCCACCTCCCCCAGGCTTTCCTCACCGACGCCGCCGCCGACTACCTCACCGACACCGACTACGACCAGCTCACCGACGACTGGGCCGAGCAAGCTTTCGCCGAACTCGCCGCCCTCGTCCACGGCAAACAGGCCCCCTTGCGCCGCACCACCCCCCGCACCCAGCGACGTCCCCCCGCCCCGTCCCCGGCTCTTCACGGCCCGGCCCCGTCGACCGCGGGACCGGTGTTCCGGCTCGCCGACTACCTCGAACAGCACGGCCGCACCAGCCGCAGGCACCTGTGCCCGCCCGCGTCGTTCTGGCACGCCGCCCACACCCACCTCACCGACCCCGACGACCTCGGCAACCTCACCCAGGCAGCCGAGAACCGGCACCGCCTGCAATGGGCCCACTCCCTCCGCCACCGCGCCGCCGACCACGGCAACACCAACGCCCTATTACTTCTGGCCGTGATGCAGGACGAGGCCGGGGACCGGGAGGGTGCCGAAGCCTTCTACCGGCAGGCCGCCGACTACGGCAATGCCGAGGCCCTGAACCGCTTGGCCGTGATGCGGGAGCGGGCCGGGGACCGGGAGGGTGCCGAAGCCTTCTACCAGCAGGCCGCCAACCACGGCAGCCCCCACGCCCTGAGCCGCTTGGCCGTGATGCTGGAGCGGGCCGGGGACCGGGACGGCGCTGAAGCCCTGGCCCGGCAGGCCGCCGACCACGGCAGCCCCTACGCCCTGGTTCACCTGACTGTGATGCTGGAGCGGGCCGGGGACCGGGACGGCGCCGAAGCCCTGGCCCGGCAGGCCGCCAACCACGGCAGCACCAACGGCCTGCACCGCCTGGCCGAGATGCGGGAGGAATCCGGGGACCGCGACGGCGCCGAAGCCCTGGCCCGGCAGACCGCCAACCACGGCAGCACCAACGGCCTGCACCGCCTGGCCGAGATGCGGGAGGAATCCGGGGACCGCGACGGCGCCGAAGCCCTGGCCCGGCAGACCGCCAACCACGGCAACGCCGACACCCTGTACCACCTGGCCCAGATGCGGGGGCTGGCCGGGGACCGGGACGGCGCCGAGGCCCTCTACCGGCAGGCCGCCGACCACGGCAGCACCAACGGCCTGCTGCGCCTGGCCCTGGTGCGGGAGCTGGCCGGGGACCGCGACGGCGCCGAAGCCCTGGCCCGGCAGACCGCCGACCACGGCAACGCCGACACCCTGTACCACCTGGCCCGTATGCGTGAGCGGGCGGGGGACCGCGACGGCGCCGAAACTCTCTACCGACAGGTCGCCGACCACGGCAACCTCGATGGCCTGGTTCACCTGGCCGAGATGCGGGAGGAGGCCGGGAACAGAGACGGCGCCGAAGCCCTCTACCGGCAGGCCGCCGACCACGGCAGTACCCAAGCCCTGGTTCACCTGGCCGAGATGATGGAAGAGGCCGGGGACCGGAACGGCGTCGAAGCCGTGATCCGGCAGGCCGCCGACCACGGCAAGGCCGACGCCCTGTACCGCCTGGCCGAGATGCGGGAGCAGGCCGGGGACCGCGACGGCGCCGAAGCCCTGGCCCGGCAGACCGCCGACCACGGAAACCCTCGCGACCTGTACCGCCTGGCCATGGAGCCTGGAATCTTCACCAGGCTGTGGCCGTATGGCCTGGACCCGGACGGCACACCTACATCTCCATGGCGAGCGTCCGTGTTGATTGAGCGGACCGTACCGCCGGGCACGCCGTAGGGATTCCGCCGTTTGCGGCTGGTGACAGAGTTCTTACCGGCACCCCTAGTGGTACGCGGCGCGGGTGTCGCCGAGGACGTACCCGCTGGAGATTCCGGTGGCTCCCGGGCGAGCGGTACCGTCCCGGTAGACGAAGGGGACGCCATGAAGTGGAACGAGCGCACCACCGGTCAGCGAATCAAGCTGCTGCGCGGAGCCGTCACTCAGGAAGAACTCGCCGAGAACGCGGGCCTGTCCATCGCCACGGTCCGAAAGGCCGAGCAGGACCGGGGCCAAATCTCGCTGCCCACCCTCCTGCGGCTCGCACACGTCCTGGGCGCCGACATCCCTGTGATCGTTGGCCAGCAGGCCCCCCGGAGGGCGCTGCTCGCGGACGACCGGACCACCCTGCGCGAGCTGTCGCGCACGGTCCACGACACCGCCGCGGGGATCGGCACCGACAGGGAACCCGTCGACTTCGCCGACGATCTCGCGGCGGGATGGGACGCCTACCGGGCCGGGCGTATCGGGGTGGCCGGGCAGTTCGCCGCATCCTGCGTCAGGGACGCGGCGACGGCCCTGGCGGACGCCGCCGAGGACCGCCGCATGGCCGCACGCGGAGTTCTCGCCGATGCCTACCGCCTGGCCGCCTACGTCGCCAACCAGTTCGGAGTCCGCGATCTCGCGTACGCCGCCATCGGCCACGCCGCCGACTAGGCCCGGCAGGGAGGCGATCCGGTGCGGGAAGCCTCCGTGGCTTCCGGGCGGTCGTGGGTCTACCTGCGAGATGCCCGACTCGATGACGCCGAGCGCACCGCGGACATCTCCTACACCAGCATCGAACCGGCGTACAGCGACCGTGATCCCGTACTCCTCGCGACCTACGGGTGGCACGTCACCTTCGCGGCCGTCGTCGCAGCCCGTCAGGGAGATACCGCCGCCGCCGAGGATCTGCTGTCCCAGGGCTTCGCCGTAGCCGCCCGGCTGGGGCGTGACGTCATGGTCAACGGCACCGCGTTCGCCCCGCCGCCGTCACCGCCCAGGCCGTGGGTATCGCCGTGTCCACCGGCAAGGCCGGAAAGGCCCTGAACCTCGCCAAGGAGGTGCACGACTGGTCCTCACTGCACCAGGCCGCACAGAACCGGCTCCAGCTCGACATCGCCCTCGCCCAGTGCGACACGCGGCAGTACGACACCTGCCTGGACACCCTGCTGACGGTGTGCAAAGAGCACCCGGAATGGGTGCGACACCAGACCCTCCCCGGCGTCATCGCCCAACGCGCCGGCTACGCCACCACCTCCCGCTCCCGGAAAATCGCAAAGATCATCGGGGCCGCCCTCGCGTAACTGCTACGCCTCGTAGCACTCCACCCCTGCACAGATCCCGGTAGTGCTACACCCGCGCTCTTCACTCTCTGCGACGGCACGATCACTCTGAAGGGGTCAGCAGGCGGCCGGTCCCCGTCGTCCCCCTTCGGGACCGGCTGCTCTCCCTCCAGCCCGAGGAGTGCTCCATGACCGAGCCCCTCCCGCGCCGCACCACCGGCGTCAGCAGACGCAAGGCCGCCGCACACCCGCTGCCCGGATCGCCGAGCCGGGACCTACGGCTTCGGGCGGCCGGCGGCTGGGAGAAATTCATGCGCCGCACCGAGATCCAGCCCGGGGACGAGACATGATCGACGCCCCCCGCCCCGCCTCCCACCAGGAACTCCCCACATGGCTGTTCGAGGGCGCCCGCGTCCTCGACCCCGGTCGGGACCCTGAAGCGGTCGTCCAGGCCATCGCCGACTTCGAGGACCCGGCCACCCGTCGTCTCATCAGGAACGCCGTGTTCCTGAGGCCCGAGGGCGGCGGCAAGGAGTGGATCATCGCCCCAGAGGCCGCCCGCCCCGCAGACGAGCGCTAGAGCCGCTCAAAGGCCCCCGCCCCGAACTTCCTGCAGCACCACCGCCCGGGACGGGATGCACCATCCCCTGCACCACTCGCATACACCGAAGGGAGCACCACCATGACCAGCAGCACCCAGGTCAACAACCTGACGCGGCGTCTGGACCACTCCGTTCCGGACGGCGACTTCGTCCCGGCCGCGGCCGTCGGGTCACTGACGCGTCGGCTAGACCATTCCGTCCCGGACGGCGATTTCTCGCCAGAGGGTACCGAGAGCTGATCTCGGTACTGAACTGATGCCGCCTGGTTGACGGCATGGCGGGCCGGCTCGGGCTCCCATCCTGAGCCGGCCCGCCGCGCTCTGCGCCACCGCCCGCTCCAGCACCTGCACGTCTCGACCAAGGAGAGTTCGCATGCAGACCACCATCGCCACCCGCGTGGAGTCCGGATCCTTCTTCGATCTCAGCCGGGAGGATCCGGCGCTGACCCGTCTGCGCGAGGACGACGCCGAGCCGGCCCTTCCGTTCGCCCTGATGGAACGTCTCGTGAAGTCCGGCATCCCCTACGCCGAGCACGCCCGCGCCCTGAGTAGCGACACCGTGCACGTGTCCGGAGCCAGCTTCGACTGGTACGGCGCCGGCCTGCCCCGGCAGATCGCAGGCGAGATCAACCAGGCGGACTACGAGATCGTTGAGCACACCGACGGGCGCCGTGCCGCGCTGACTCAGGCGCTGGAGCGGCTGGCCTCGGCCCACCCCGAAGGCTTCGCCCGCGTGCAGGAGTTCGTCCGGGGACTGCTGTGGGTGGGGCTCAAGCCCGGCACCCGCACCTCATCACTGACCAGCTCCAGCGACCCGGCGCTGCCCTACGTCATCGTGTTCTCCGAGAAGGCGCGGCACCACATCCCGCCGAACACCGTCAGTGAGGAGCCGTCCCACGTCTTCCTGGCGGAGAACCTCCTGCACGAGGCGGTCCACCAGTCGGTCAGCTTCCACGTCCTCCAGCATCAGGTCTTCGCCGACGGATACTCCTCGAAGACCTCCCCCAAGATCGAGATCGCGTGGCGCGCTACGCAGGGGGTGGCCCGCAACCAGTTCTGGGAGGTGGACCGGACCTTCCACGCGACCTGCGTGTACAACCAGCTCCTGCGGTTTCGTCGGAGCGAACTCGATCGCGACGACCTGACCACCAACGAGCGCGTAAGCTTCCAGGCGGCCTACGACGAGGGCATGCCGGCCGTCAGCTACCTCATGGGCCAGCTCGAACTCCTGGATGAGCACTTCACCGTGCACGGCAGGGAACTGCTGGCCGACCTGCGTCACCAGACCGACCAGCTCTAGCACCGGCGACCGGAGCGAGGACCGGACAAGGGAGAGACGAGTGCTCCAGCACCTCATCACGCAAGATGAGGACCTGCGCATGGTCCCCACCGACCACGATCAGTTGACCACCGCCGTAGAGAAGATCCGCGAGGAACTCCAGGCGCTCCCCGAAGGTGCGGACATCGCCAGGACCCGTGTCCTGGCCCGGTGGGCCGGCATCGGCCTGCTGAGCCTGGGCCACCACGACGACGCACGCGTGTTCCTGCGGCAGGCGCTCGACCTGGCCACAGCCAGTGGCAACTCCCGGGCTGTCATCGCCACCGAGCTCAACCTCGCCGACGCGTACCGCTACGCCGGTGAGGCGCAGACCGCTGAAGTGCTCTCCGCAGGGCCTTGGACGGCGCCCGAGGCCAGCACCCGGAACTCGTCGACTTCGCCCTCCAGCACCTCGGCAAGCACCTCATGGAGCAGGGCAGCCTCACCCTGGCCCGCGCCCACCTTCAGGAAGCCCTGCGGCTGCGGACCGCCAAGGGCGACGCCGGGCTGATCGAATCCACCCAGGCCGCAGTCGACCGGGTCGAACTGCTGATCCGCCACGCAAGCGCTGATACGGCCGCGTCAGCGGATAGTGGGGCAGAAGCGGCACAGTGGAGCAGGCGATGGACCTCATGGCTCCAGTCCCGCACCACGGCCCTGGCGTCGGCCCGGTGGGAGGAGGGGTTTCCTGCTCTCCGGGACGCCGTACGCGATCTCACCGCGCACGAGCGGGTGCACCCCCGCCACCTGCGTGGTCAGTCGTTCCCCGTCGAGTTACTCGCCGGCATGGAGGAGGAGGCCGAGAAGGCCCTGGCCGCCGACGGATACCTGCACAACGGCAAGTGGAACGCGGCCGTCGGCGAGGCGGCGAACCGATTCGCGGGACAAGTCGATCTCGCCGCTGTCGTAGCGCGGACCACCGGTCTGGAGGTCGAGCAGCCTCACAACGGCGTCTACATCGCTTACCTGGAGGAGGGGCAGTTCCTTGACTTCCACGTTGACGAATTCGGCTTCGGCGAGGCCAACCTGATCCTGTGCCTCAGGCACGAGCGCCTCACCGCGGCCCCTACGGTGAGCTGCACCGTCTTCATCGACGCCAGCGGCTACCTCGAATGCGATCTCGCACCGGGAGACTGCGTCGTGTTCGATGGAGCGCTCCCGCCCCACGGCCGGACGCCCCTCGGCGCCGGAGAGAGCGTCATTCTCGTCAGCTTCGGCTTCCACGCACGCGATCAGGCTCCGCGTACGCTCGCCCACCTCCCACCGGTCCCGCTCTGAGGACGGCGTCTAGGGCCTGTCCGGCGGATCATGTGACCTTCCGGTCGGATGTTCGTTGGTCCGGGCATGGGTCGGGGGGATCTGACGAACATGGAGTGGTCGATTCTGGAGCCTCATCTGCCGCCTTCGGGCGGACGCGGCGGCCGGTGGAGCGACCATCGCACCGTCATCAACGGGATCATCTTCAGGGTCCGCACAGGAGTTCCGTGGCGTGACCTACCGGAGCGGTACGGCCCTTGGAAGACCGTCTACGAAAGACATCGCCGCTGGTCGGCGGACGGCACCTGGGACAGGATCCTGTGCGCCGTGCAAGCCGACGCCGATCTCGGCGGCCGGATCGACTGGAGCATGATCGGCGTGGACTCGACCTCGTGCCGGGCCCACCAGCACGCGGCCGGCGCCAGCAAAGCCACGCCCCGGATCCCGAAAAAGGGACGACGCCCCGACACCACCGCACCGACGAGGGGCTCGGCCGGTCCCGGGGCGGTCTGACCTGCAAGGTTCACCTCGCAGGGGAAGGCGGCTGCCGCCCTCTCGCACTGCTGCTGACACCGGGGCAGTGGGGCGACGCGCCACAGATGGTGAACGTCCTCGAACGAATCCGGGTACCCCGCCCGAACGGCGGGCGCCCTCGAACCCGCCCGGACCGCGTCAGCGGCGACAAGGCGTATAGCTCCCGCCGAAACCGCCGCTACCTGCGAAGACGCCACATCAAGCACACGATTCCTGAGCCGAGGGACCAGCGGGCCAACCGCAGACGCCGTGGCAGCAAGGGCGGCCGCCCCGCTGGCTTCGACAAGGAGCAGTACAAGCGACGCAACGAAGTCGAGCGGACCATCAACCGGATCAAGAACTTCCGAGCCGTGGCAACCCGCTACGAGAAACGGGCCTACGTCTTTCACAGCACCGTCACCGTCGCCTCGATCCGGCTATGGCTTCGGACGTGATCCGCAGGACGGAAGACGAGCGCTATTCGACGGTGATGTCTTCGTAAGTGATCGTCACCTGCTCCGTCGCGGGCCCGGATTCGGACGCTCCCAACGACGGCCCCTCCCAGCGGGACGCCCAGGCGTTGCTGAGGTGGATGCGGCGGACGGTCTGCTTCTGCGCGTCTTTCAGCGCGATCGTGATGTTCTGGCGGGCGGAGTCGAGGTCGGCGTTGACCAGGGTGGCCTTGATCCAGTCGGTGAACGCGGTGCTCTTGTCCAGGCCGCGGGTGACCGTGATCTCGCCGGACTTGCGCGCCCCCGGCTGCTTGCGAACGATCAGCTCACCGGTCGCCGAGGCCTGCCGGGTCTCCACTACGTCCTGCTCCAGAGTGAGTCCCGAGACGTCCTGGACGGTCTCCACCTGGAACTTGCCAAGCTCGATGGCGAATGCACTGCTGCTGAAGGTGTCACCGGTCAACACGTTGTATGCCCTCCACTGCTCATGACTGAAGGGCCGGTGGTCATCTCTGCCGACCCGCTACGCATGTGACTAACGCCACGAGCATGAGGAGGTCACATGATCCGCCGGACAGGCCCTAAGCCCCGGAAGGAGACGCCCCCTTGCCCAGGCCTTCGCCCGTCCTCGTCCCCGCGCAGATAGCCGTGGCCGCGCACTGTCTCCTTCGCCCGCCTCGCCTTCGGGGAGCGGGCCGAGCGCTCCGGCCTCACCCTGGAACAGGTCGCGGCGCTCGCCACCGAGCTGGTATCCAAGGACGCGGCAGCCGTCTCCCAGCCGAGGTAGGACCCGCCATGTTCGAGGCCCCCGCTCCCGCCACCGTCGACCGGATGCTGGCCGCCCAGCGGCACGCCGCCGATCAGTTCGGCCTGTGTGCCACCGGCCGCCGGGTGTGGGGGTACCGGGGCCGCACCCTTTCGGGCGCCGCAGGCCCGCACTGGCTGCGCGTGGTCTGCGCCGAGGCCGGCACCGAGGGCGGCATCCTGTGGGACGGCCCGTCCACCTCCCGCGCCCTCCCCGTGTCGGTGCCACGCCCCGACCTGTTCCGCATCCGGTACTGGACCACCGACGGCTACGCGCTGGCGGCCCTGGACGCCCTCGCCGACGTCCCGCCGCCGGCGGACCGCGAGGACGTACGGGAGGAGTACCTGCGCCGCGTCATCCCCCAGTTCACCGGCCACCAGGCCGACGCCGTCACCTGGTCCACCGCCCACGGAGACCTCCACTACGGCAACGTCACCCGGGGCCCGCACATCCTGGACTGGGAAGGGTGGGGCCGCGCCCCGTACGGCTACGACGCGGCCACCCTGTACGTGTACGCGCTGCTGACCCCCGAGACGGCCACCCGCATCCGGGCCCAGCTGGCCTACGTCCTGGACCGGCCCAAGGCACGCACCGGCCTGCTGACCGTCTGCGCCCAGGTCCTCCAGGCCCAGGACCGCGTCGACTTCTACGCCGAGCTTGCCGGCCCCGTGCGCGAGCACCTGGCCCACCTGTAGCCGCGTCCGTCCACCTCTACACGGAGTCGACCCTGTGCTGCCGCCCGACGGCCGGCGTTGGTGGGCGCGAGAAGGCGCGGGACCACGCACTGACGCGATTGTCTTGACGCATCAGCCGCCGTCGTCCTGGCCGTGGGCGAGGATCGGCAGCAGCGCCTCGGCCGCGTCGCACACGGTGCAGGCCGTCGTGCCGGGCCGCGCGAGCGCGTCGAGCGCCTGCACCGTGCCCAGCGGATGCGCGCGGTCGGTGGCGTTCCGGCAGCCCTCGGCGTGGACGGTGGCCGGGCGGCCGTGGGCGCGGCCGTCGAGCAGCCACGCCCACCGGGCCGGCGCCGAGGTACGGGTACGCGGGTGGGCCGGGATGCCGCCCAGGTCGATCCCGGGCAGAGGGCGCAGCTGCTCGGCGGTGACCCACGTGCCGTACTCGGCCGGCTCGACGCCGCCACCCACGGCGGTCTGCCACAGGGGCACGCCGATGCGGTACATCCACAGTCCGGTGTCGAGCTGCTCGCGTTCGTAGAGCCGTACCCGCTCGATGGCCTGCCCGTCAGGGAGGACCAGGGTGATCGGGGCCGACGGGGAGGCATCGGGCACGGTCAGGGGCGGGACGGCAGCGCTTGCCGGGCCTGCCTACAGGGAACGCAGAGCGGTGACGCCGGAGCGCCGTACCGTGCGCAGGGAGATCCGCACCGGGCGCAGGGGCTGGTCTGGCTGGGTGCCCAGGTGGCGACCTGCGGGCGGGGCTTGGTGGTGGTCTGCTCGCTCATGCTGCACCCTCCCTTTCTGTCGATGCGGAGGTGTGGGTGGCGCGCCGCAGCTCGACGCCGCCGGTCCGCCAGGCGGTGGGGGTCGCCCAGTGGGGGTGGGTGCACAGGGTTCCGGAGAGGGCGATCAGTCGGCGCCGCAGCGCGGTCGTACCGGCCGTGGTGGGGGCCTGCGCGAGTTCGGCGTAGGTCTGCTGCCACGCCTTCTGGAGCGTGATCAGGTCCTCGGGGGAGCGGAACGGTGGTCTCACACTTTCAGTGAAACATATGTTCGATTTTCTTCGCGACTGCCGCACCCTGGGCATGCTGCCGGGTGTGACTGAGCGTCGTAGTTGGCCAGTGAGCGCGCTACTTGGCCAGTTGTGCGCTCGGCGGGTTGCAACCGGTACCGAGGTACAGGTTTACCGTCGGAGGTGTCCCCACCTGCGGGACGCGATGACGGGAGTGAGCCCGATGAGTGATCTTGCGTGGGTGCCGCAGTCCTGCACGCTGCCCACCGCCGAGCGGCCCCTGCGGGTCGCCGAGTGGGATGCGCTGTTCGCCGAGCAGCTGACCTCGCTGTCGAGGCCGCAGCCGCTCCACCTGCGCCTTGACCTGGCCGGCGGGCCGGGTGTCGAGGACCGCGTCCGGGGCCTGGTGGAGCGCGAGAGCGGCTGCTGCTCGTTCTTCACCTTCACCACCACCTCCGGCGAGCACCTGATTCGGCTGGACATCTCCGTGGACCAGGCTTACGAGGCGGTCCTGGACGCGCTGGCCGCACGGACCGCCGCCACCGCCGGAGAGCAGCGGTGAGTACGGGCCTGCGCAGTGGGCAGGTGGCCGAGGCGGCCGGGGTGAACGTCCAGACGCTGCGCTACTACGAGCGGCGTGGCCTGCTGGCCGAGCCGGAGCGCAGCAACGGCGGTCACCGGCTGTACGGCGAGGACGCGGTGACCGCCCTGCGGGTGATCAAGGCCGCCCAGCGGCTCGGGTTCACGCTGGAGGAGGTCGCCGAGCTCCTGGAGGCCGGCCGCCACCGGCACGGCCGCCCCGTCGCCGGGCTCCAGGACCGGGCCGCAGCCAAACTCGCCGAGGTCGACGCGAAGATCGCCGACCTGACCACCATCCGCACCGCCCTGGCCGCCGCCGTCGAGGCCGGGTGCGACGACCTGACCGTCTGCGCCTCCAGCACATGCTGCCCCATCCCCTTCACCGACCTCGCCGAGGAGAACCGCCATGCCGGACCCTGCTGCTGACCCCCAACCCAGCCGTGCCCCGAAGGCACTCGGCGGCCTGGCCGCACTCGCCTGCGTGGCGTGCTGCGCGCTCCCCGTCCTGATCACCGCCGGGGTCGTCGGCGCCGGGGCCGGGGCGGTGGTGGGC
This sequence comes from Streptomyces nojiriensis, assembly GCF_017639205.1. NCBI lineage: Bacteria > Bacillati > Actinomycetota > Actinomycetes > Kitasatosporales > Streptomycetaceae > Streptomyces > Streptomyces nojiriensis. Next base: position 276,732 of record NZ_CP071139.1, read on the forward strand.
TGGCTTCCCGCCCTCGCCGTCGTCCTGGCCGTGCTCGCCGCCGGCACCTGGTGGTACGGCCAGCGCCGCCGCTCCTGCTCCTGCGCCCCTAAGACCGCAGGTCAGGACGGGTGCGGCTGCAAGGCATCCGGCGACCCGTTGAAGATCACGAGCGCGGGCCGCCGGTAGGGTCAGCCGGTATGACTGTCGCTCGTTCCGTTGCCCTGTTCGTCGTCGCCGCCCTGTTCGAGATCGGCGGCGCCTGGCTGGTGTGGCAGGGCATCCGCGAGCACAAAGGCTGGATCTGGATCGGCGCCGGCGTCATCGCGCTGGGCCTCTACGGGGTCGTGGCGACCTTCCAGTCCGACGACAACTTCGGCCGCATCCTCGCCGCCTACGGCGGGATCTTCGTCGCCGGGTCGATCGCCTGGGGCATGGTCGCCGACGGCTACCGCCCCGACCGCTACGACGTCATCGGAGCCCTGGTCTGCCTTGCCGGGATGGCCGTGATCATGTACGCGCCCCGCAGCCACTGACCTACTCCTCGTCCACCGCGTCCGGATCGCGCAGCGGCCGCAGGCCGCCGGGCAGGTCCGGCAGGGAGAAGGAGTAGCGGCCCAGCATGTTGATGTGGTGCCGCACGAACGGCGAGAGGCGGGCCACGTCCTGGTCGCGGACCTCGAAGCCGTCGGCCCGCAGACGGGTGACCGCGGCGTCCATGTACCGGGTGTTGAACAGCACCAGGGCGTTGAGGACGAGTCCGAGGGCGCTCAAACTGTGATGGCACGGGACAGTGGCGCTCGGATCAGCGTTCTGGGCAGCTGGCCTGCGCTAGCGCGGCGTCGTCTGCTGGCTGTCCGTGTCCGTGAGCGGCGCGGTCCGGTTAGGGCGGGCATGAAGATCCGTATCGTGCTGGCCGGCGTCCTCGCTGCTGCCGCGCTGCCGCTGGCCCTGGCTGGCAACAGCACCGCCGCTCCCGCTCCCACCCCGGAGATCCGGGTGAAGACCGCCCAGGGCCTGGACGCCTGCCCGACCGCGCACCTGTGCCTCTACGAACACGAGCAGTACAACGCCTCCGGCCCAGCCCGTATCTGGCTGTTCGGCAACAACGGCGCCGCCGATCAGGTCGAGTACAACCTGAAGGACAGGCAGCCCGCACACAAGGGCCGCTCGGCCTTCGACAACACCAAGCTCTACACCGTGACCCTGCGCAACGAGTGGACCATCCAGGAGTCCGGCGACATCATCGCCCTGGCCCCCGGGGAGAAGCTCCCCAGCCTCGACGTGACGAGCGAGTGGGGCGGCCGCCTGGCCTCCTACAGCCGCACGGAGCAGGGCACGTACCTGTACGACTACAGGCCCCAGGCCGTGAACCTGAACGACCACGTCGGCTCACTCCTTCTGGAGAAGGCCCCCGTGCGCCCCCGGGGGGAGAACCATGCGCACGGGCACTTCCTGCCGGCGGGGCACTCGGTGGTCGTGCCGGCCGTGCCGGCCGTGCCAGTTGCCTAGGTGGCCCCATAGCCCAGCTTGGTGAAGCTGTAGCGGCGCGGCCCTGGAGTCGCCTTCGGCTGGTCTGGCGGACCCTGGAAGGGGGACGCGCACGCCGTGAGGGAGGACCTCGTGACGCTCAGGCCGCCGGTGGAGCCGATGCTGGCGCAGGCCGCGGAAGCCGTGCCGGGCCCGGCCGCTGTGCGGGCGGGGGTGGCGTACGAGCAGAAGCTGGACGGTCACCGGGCGCTGCTGTTCACCGCGGCCGGCCCGGGCGGCACGGTGGTGGTGCAGACCCGTCGCGGGGCGCTGGTGCAGGACCGGTGGCCGGACCTGGTGGCGGCCGCCGAGGCGCAGCTGCCTCACGTCCTGGTCCTCGACGGCGAACTGGTCGTCTGGGACACCGAGGCCGGCCGGTTGTCCTTCGAGGTGTTGCAGCGCCGGGCCGCGACCCGCGCCCGCGGCGCCCTGGCCCTCGCCGCGCGGTGGCCGGCCTACTTCGTCGTCTTCGACCTCTTGCAGCACGACGGCCAGGAGCTCCTCACCCGCCCGTACGTCGAGAGGCGCGCCCTGCTGGAGAACCTGTTCTCCGAGCACGCCCTGAGCGTACCGTGGACGCTCGTCCCGCAGACGACGGACCTGGCCACAGCACGAGAGTGGCTGGAGTCCTGGACGGACGTGTCCGGGGTGGAGGGGATCCTGGTCAAGCCCCTGAACGGCCGCTACCTGCCCGGCTACCGGGGATGGACCAAGATCAGACGCCGGGACACCACGGAGGCGATCGTCGGCGCGATCACCGGAACCCTGACCCGCCCCGGCCTCCTCGTCCTCGGCCGCCACGACCACGACGGCCGGCTGCGCGCGGTCGGCCGGACCGTACCGCTGCGCCCGGACGCCGCCCGGCAGGTCGCCGAGCACCTCACCGCGGCCGCACCCGGACACCCGTGGACGGGGGCCAAGTTCTCGGCGACGTGGGGGAGCCGCGACGTCCTCGACACCACCCTCGTCCACCCCGCTCTGGTCGCCGAGGTCAGCGCCGACCGGGCCGTCGACCACGGCTGGATCTACCGCCACCCGCTCCGCTTCCAACGGCTGCGTCTGGACGTGGGCCTTGGAGACGTGCCCAGGTTCGGCCGGGGGCCGACCGCGGCCGCCGGCTGACGGGGAGGGGGCCCGATCGTGTGAAACCCCGGATTGTCGGGTCTCAGCCGCTCTTCTTGATCCACTAGCGTCGGCCTGCGGTGCTACGAACTGTTGACGAGCGAGAGGCCACCCCATGGGCTACCTGCGCAGTACCAGCTTCCTGATCTACGCCGACCCCAAGGCTGGGGAGAGCAAGCCCAGCGACGCCGACGCGGCCCAGCGCAGCGCCGACGATGCCGCCAAGGCGGCGATGAAGGACCTGGACACGCAGATCGACGTCCTCGCGTTGAAGGCGCACACGGTCGAAGGCATCACGGAGGAGCAGGTCCGTTCATTCGCCAAGGACATCCTGAAGGCAAAGGCCAAGAAGACGGGGCCCATGATGCTCACCGCCGAGGAGCTGACGCAGATTAAGTCGAAGTACCTCAAGCCCGACGCGCTCTACGGCGTGGAGGGGACTCCCGGGCATCTGCTGCAGATGGTCTTCACGGCCGTCGTGCACTACGAGGCCGCTGAGAGCAAAGCCAACTTCCAGGCGAACATCGAGCGCTTGCAGGGGCATGAGGACCAGGCGTGGCGGACCTCTCACGGGGTGGTCCGGTTCGGTGATGACGGACGCCTGGGGGTCAACGGGGTCGCGCCGGAGTACCAGTGGAACGAGGACAAGAAGGACTTCGAGAAGACCGCCAACGCCGACTGGGCCCCGCGTACGGCCCCGGCACTGTGGGTGAAGGTCGCGGAAGGCGGCTGGGCGAAGGACGGGCACTGGGGCGGGCATCTCCAGGTCACCTGCCGTACCGAGAAAGGCTCGTGGATCGAGTCCACGGACGGGTGGGTGAAGCCGAAGTCGGCGAAGGGCGACCCGGTCAGCTTCTACGACATGGGCGACTGGTACGAGATCTGGCAGGGCACCCGCGACAACGGTGGTAAGCCGCTGGTGATCCACAACAATGGCCTGCGGTTCGTGAAGGACGCGACGCCGGCCAAGTTCAACGTCCAGGACGGCACGAAGAGCTGACCGGCCCGCTGCCGTGCCGGCGCAACGACCGCGCCTGCCCCCAGCCTCGGGAGGGCAGGCGCTTCGCCTTGTACGTCATGGCTTTGTTCACGAGATCCAGATCCGACAGCAGATGTTCACCAGTTTCGGTTCTGGCTCAAGTTCTGTGGGGTCGCGTCACGTGGGCCGGTCGCCCGACGTCGCCCAAGCCACCGACCTGGCGATTCCCTCTCCCTCGACCGCGCTCTGCCGGGCGACCGCGCCGCACCACAGAAGTTGTGCCAGAACCTTCTCGGGCTCTGGCACAACTTCTGTGGACCCATGGCAGAGGTCTCCGGCTTCCCGGATAAGGATTCGTCCGCAGCGAACGGTGTCTCTACCCTGAGTCGCAGCGGGAGTGCGCGCATTCCCGCAGGTTGCAGTGCCGTGGCAGAGCGGCCCATTGCGATCGACGTGGGCGAGGTCCCTCCCACGGCGACTGACGGAGACGGAGCGGACCTGCTCCCATCTGTCCGCGGGTTCAAATCCCGTCGGCACTGCAGCCGACCTGGACGTGGTCCAGCGCACGGACCTGTCGCATCGCGCCAGGTCCACAGAAGTTGTGCCAGAGCCCCAGTTTCGACAGCACCAATGCGCTGTTCGATTGTGCTGTGGGGAGTCCTGACCGTGGGCGGCCGCCAGGCCTCACTCGCGAGTAGGCCCTGGGAGGTCTGCGACCGGTGTTGCCGTTCTCGGGCCAGGACAGGGTCTCGATGATCCGCTGGTGACGACATCGACTGGTGTCGCGTCCATCGATTCCCTTCGAGCATCCGATCGGACGATCCCGGCGTCCCGCCTCGTGCAGGCGAGTGAACGTGAGCAGGCTCGCGAGGGCGAACCCGGCGGACAAAACCGATGCGGCCGCAAGATCGACTGCGGCGGCACGGCCGGTCGGCCGATGCGGGCATGACCGCCGGTCGCGTCCGCTTTCGCCTACCCGTCTGGAATCTCCTATGCATCCCCTGCCCCACTCCTCCGCCGACACCTCGCCGACCGGCCAAGCCTCCGCAGCCAGTGCAGCCTCCGGCGTCGGCGCGCATCTCGTACGACGGCACGGTGAGGCCGGCGAATGCGGGTTCACCCTGCTCGGGCGACGGTGGCACCTCCTGCCCGAGGTGTTCGCGCCGACGCACACCGACTCGACGGAACTGTTCACCCGGTGGCTGCCCTTCCCCGCAGAGGGGTCTTTCCTGGAAATGGGCTGCGGGGCGGGGGTCACCGCGGTGACCGCCGCGCTCGAAGGGTGTGCGCGGGTCACGGCGGCCGACATCAACCCGGAAGCCGTACGCAACACCCACCTCAACGCCACTCGCCACGGCGTCGCCGACCGGGTCGAAGCGGTACGCAGCGACCTCTTCGATGCTCTGGATCCCGGGGCTCGGTTCGACGTCGTCTTCTGGAACTCGAACGTGGTCCACGCCCCGGCCGACTTCGCCTACACCCGTGACCTGGAATACGCGGTCTTCGATCGCGACTACGCGGCGCACCGCCGCTACATCCGCGACGGGTTGGCCAGGCTGTCCGGCGCCGGGCGCCTGTTTCTGGGCTTCAACAGCCTGGGCGACACGGCACGGTTGGACGCGGCGGTCGCGGAGGCAGGTGCGCGGATCACCGAGCACACCGCGCTGACCCGCCGTGCAGGCGATGTCCCCGTGGCCTTCCGACTGATGGAAATCACCCGCTGAAGCGATACAGAGGCGATGAGCACTGTCCCGGATCCCGGCGGTACGAAGCCGATCTGCGCAGGTTGTTCGAACCCGCGAGACCGGGAGCGCTGTCGAAACCGGTGAACATCTGCTGTCGGACCTCGTGAACGAAGCCATACGTCAAGTCTCTCGGTGATCCTGGTGTTCAGGTGGTCGTAGTGATCGCCGCACACCGCGGTCCGCAGCCGCTCGTTGCCAGGCTTCGGCCGGCGGCGGTTGTCACGGGGATGCAGTGGCGTTTCGGCGGTGAACCGGGGCGCTCGGGTGGGTGAACCGGGCCGGGGAGGCCTGTTGCTGACGGTGCGGAAACGGTGAAAAGGTGGAGTCGAGTGGCCGCTGGCCGTGACAATCTGCTGGCCTCGCTAGGTCCTTTTGAGCGGAGGTACACGGTCCGTGGGTGTCAATGTCAATCCCACCGTCAGCAGGCGCCGGCTGGGATCGGAGCTCCGTCGGCTCCGGGAGATGAGGGGTATGACGACGCCGCAGGTGGCGGAGAGCCTGCTGATCTCCGAGTCCAAGATCAGTCTCATGGAGAACGGCCGTCGTCTCATCAAGCTGCGGGACGTGCGCGATCTCTGCGGGCTGTACGGAGTCCAGGACCGGAGGCTCGTTAACCACCTGATGCAGCTGGCCAGGGAATCGGGGCAGCAGGGCTGGTGGAACGCTTACGGTGACACCCCTTACGGCGCCTACATCGGCCTGGAGGCCGAGGCCGCGGCGATCCGATGCTACGAGCCCCTGGTGATCCCCGGCCTGCTGCAGACCCCCGCCTACGCCCGGGCGGTCATTGCAGGATCGATCCCTCAGGTCGCCGCCGAACAGGTCGCCACACGCCTTCGCGTACGGCTGCGGCGCCAACGCCGGCTGGGCGCCAGGGGCAACCCACTGCGCTTATGGGCCGTACTGGACGAATCGTCACTGCGGCGCGTCGTAGGCCGCCGCGAGGTCATGCGCGAGCAGCTGGACCATCTGATCCACATCGGATCCCAGCCGCACATCACCGTGCAGGTTCTCCCCCACGATGTGGGGGCGCACCCTGGCGTCTCGGGGCAGTTCGCGCTGCTCGAGTTCGCCGACGCCGCCGACGCGAGCTTGGTGTATTTGGAAAGGTTCACCAGCGATCTCTATCTGGAGAAACGATCCGACGTCAGGCTCTACAGCGATATGTATGCGCACCTGCAGGCTCAGGGGCTGAGCCCGGACGGTACCCGGAATTTCATCGACGAAGCCAACAAGGCGTACGTCGGCAAGGAATTTGGCCCAGACGCCCGCACGCCGTCCCGGCCGGACCCGTGAGTGCTGTGCGGTACGCATCCTGACATCGAAAGCCGAGCCCCTGGACGACGTGTCCAGGGACTCGGCTTCGGGCGATGTCGAGACCGGTCGGTCAGAGGCGTGAGGCTGTCACGCCTGCCATGTGCCGGCTAGTCCTGTCGGGTTGTTGCACCTCGGTGGGTCCGCTTCATGGCGAAGAAGGCCGAGCCTCCGATGAAGGCCAGCGCGACTGCGGTGGCGGCCGCGATGCTCGCCTCGCTGCTTGAGCCGGTCGTGGCGAGGTTCTGCGACGCCACCTTCGGCTGCCGGTTGGTGGCGGCGCTCACGGGGGCGAAGTTGACGCTCTTGGCGGTGTGGCCGGGGCGGAACTGACCCAGAGCGTCGTCGAGGCCACCGGGCAGGAAGTCGGCCCACGGGGGCTTGCCCTGGTCGTGGCCGGGCTTGCCGTGGTCGTCGGGGCCGTCGTGACCGTGGCCGGGCTTGCCGTGGTCGTCGTCGCGACCGTGGTCCTCGTCGCGACCGTGCTCGCCCTCGTGGCCCTCGTCGTCCTCGTCGTGACCGTGGTCGTGGTCGCCCGAGTCACCCTTCTCGCCCTTGTCACCGCGAGGCCCCTTGGGTCCTGCGGGTCCTGCGGGTCCTGCGGGTCCTGCGGGTCCTGCCGGTCCTGCGGGTCCTGCGGGTCCTGCGGGTCCGGCGGGTCCGGCGGGTCCAGCAGGTCCCGCGGGTCCTACGGGTCCGGCAGAACCGGTGGGTCCGGCGGGGCCGGGAGCCCCGTCGGGGCCGGGTGCACCGGGTGCACCGGGTGCGCCGGGGCTGCCGGACGGGCCGGGGGAACCGGGTGCACCAGGGGCGCCGGGGCTACCGGACGGGCCAGGCGCGCCGGGGCTGCCGGACGGGCCAGGGGAGCCCGTCGGGCCGGGGGGGCCGGGCTCACCCGTCGGGCCGGGAGAGCCGGTGGGGCCGGGCGAGCCCGTCGGTCCGGGAGGTCCGGGCGGGCCGGCGGCGCAGGTCGGCACCGTAATGGTGTTGTTGTCCATCGTGACCGCGGCCACACGCGCCAGGGCGCGGCCTTCGATCACGGCGCTGTTGTTCAGCGTGATGGACTGCATGGCCAGGATGGTGCCCTTGAACTGGGTGCTCGTGCCGAGGGTGGCGGCGCTGCCCACCTGCCAGAACACGTTGCAGGCATTGGCTCCGTTGATGAAGGCCACGGAACTCGACGAAGCCGTGGTCAGGGTCGAGGGGATCCGGAAGATGAAGACGGAGTTGGGGTCGTTCTGGCCGTCGAGGGTGACCGTCCCGGTGAGTTGCAGGGAGTCCGGGGACGCCGGGGCCGTGTAGACGCCGGGCGCCAGCGTCAGTCCGCCGATCTCGTCCGAAGCGAGAATGGTCCCGGGCCCCCGGCCTGCCGCGTCGTCGTAGGCGACGACCAGGTCGGACTTCGCCTGAGCGGCGGCGGCGTTGGGGGCCACGCGCGTCACTCCGTTGACGATGCCGGGCGGGAAGCCGGTCACCGACGTGCCCGGATAGAGGCCCAGGTCGCCGTTGATGACGGTGGGGTTCGTGTTGGTGACCGTCGAACCGGCCAGGACCCCGTAACTGGCGGTGGTCCCCAGCAACACGGGGGCTTCTGCGGCGTGGGCGAGGGTCGGGACCAGGGCGGCCGACGCCAGGAGCGTTGCGGGGAGGAGGGCAAAGGCTCCCCGTTTGAGCAGACTGCGTTGAGGGCTCGTGTCGGGTGGAGCCGACCGGATGACATCCAATGCCATAGCAGGACCTCTCTTGTTGCTGGTCAGGGCCGCCGGCCCGCTGCCTGTGCCGACACGCGGGCTCACCCCGGCAGGGGCGCAGATGCTCCGTGCCAGAGGTGGTGATGGGTCGTCATGTGGGAGCATTTCCGCATATTACGTAGTAGTAGACTGCAAATCGGGAAAATGGTCTGCATGAGTGACGTGGCGTCAGGGGGTACATACGTGGCAGGCGCCGAGCCGCATCCGCAGTTCGACCGGCGCGCCTGGCTCCTCACCCACGACAAGACCGGCATCCCCACCGCCCTTCCCGCGGTCACGCCGCCTGTGGCCGGCCCCCGCGGCCGTACGCGCACCGTGCGTCTCGACGACCCGGTGCTGGTCCTGGCGGACGACGTGGAGCGGGAGGACCGGCTGTCCGGCTGCTCCACCGTCGAGGACGCCGAAGCGCTGGTCGAACTGGCGGCTGGGTAGGCCGGGGCATCGGTCCACAGGCGGACCGCACCCGGCACGGTGCCGCCGGCGGTGCTCGGCGAGGTGCGGGCGATCGGCCGGTTCCAGTGGGGGTCGGGCGGCCTGCGCGTGACGCCGGCCTGGCCCGCCCGCCTGCGCGGCACCGCAAGCGCGGGCTCGGCGGGGCCGGTCCGCCACGGCCTTCCCTACGCAGGCCCCGAGGAAGAGTGCGTGTGTGCGTGTGCAGGCAGCACGACTGCGGCGGCATCGTCCCCATGTCCCGGTGCCCGGAACACGGCAGCGCTGCGCGCGATGGAGTGGCACCCCGGAGGCGGGATCCGTTACACGGACCTGCGTCTGGGCCGCCTGGGGGCGAGGTCCGAGTCCGCCACCATAAGCAGTTCGAACTGAGGGACGCGCCGTGGGCCGACATGCCGCGCTTGGCGTAATGAGGCACTCAAGCCGGGCTTCCGAGGCCACGTTGTGCGCAGGCGTGACCGGGGTGGTGGCAGGAAGGATCGGCGAAGCGGGCTATGGGCGAGGAGATCGAGGAGGACCGGTCGGAGGGTTTCGGTGAGCGGCTGCTGGGCCTGCTGCTGGACCGGGCGCGGCTGCTGCCGCCGCAGCTGATCGCCCCGCTCATCGCGGAGGAGGTGGGCAGGGTCGGAGGCCGTGATGTCTCCATCCTGCTCCAGGACTACGCGCAGGAGCTGCTGGTGCCGCTTCCGGGCAAAAAACTGCACGCCGGCCAGCCTGAATCGGTGATCGACTCACCCGCGGGCCGGGCTTTTCTGCGCGGGGTGGTCGTCGAAGTGCCGCAGGCCCGCGGCGGCGTGCGGATGTATCTGCCGCTGCTGGACGGCGGCGACACGGTGGGCGTGATGGCCCTCACCCTGGACACCGTCGGCGACGACGACCGGCGGCTGCTGAGCCGGCTCTCATGCCTGGTGGCCGACCTGCTGGTCACCAAGAACGCCTACACCGACCAGTTCTTCCAGGCCCGGCGCCGGGAGCCGATGAGCGTGTCCGCAGAGATCCAGTGGGGCCTGCTGCCGCCGCTGTCGATGGCCGTGCCGCAGGTGGAGGTGGCCGGCATGCTGGAGCCCGCCTACCGCGTCGCCGGAGACAGCTTCGACTACGCCCTCAACGACAACATCCTGCACGCCGCCGTGATCGACGCGATGAGCCACGGCATGGAAGCCGCCACCATGGCAACCGTGGCCATCGGCGCCTACCGGCACGCCCGCCGCGTGTTCATCAGCCTGGCCGAGAAGTACGCGTTCATGGACGATGCCATCTCCCGGCTGTTCGGCCCCGACCGGTTCGTCACAGCGCAGTTGATGCACTTCAACGTCGCCACCGGTGCGATGGAGCTGGTCAACGCGGGCCACCCCGCACCGCTGCTGATCCGCGACGGGCACGTCGTGCGGCAGCTGGAGAGCGCGACGACGCTGCCCGTCGGTTTCGGCGGTGAGGAGCCCCGGATCAGAGAGCACACACTCCAGCAAGGCGACCGCGTGCTGTGCTATACCGACGGCATCATCGAGGAGCACGTCGCCGGCGGGGAGCTGTTCGGCGAGGAACGCCTCATCCGTTGCGTCAACCGCCTGGGGGAGGAACCCTCACAAGGACTGCGGGCGGACCTGCGCCGGCTCTCCCACATGCTCAAGAGCGAACGGGGCGGGCACACCAGCGACGACGCCACCCTCTTCATGATCGAATGGCGCGGGGGCGCCGCCGACCACCTCGCGGTCCTTGGCTGAGCGCCCCGCGATGGAGTGCCATCCCGGATGCGGGAGCCGCTGCACAGGCTTGCTTCTGGACCGCCTGGTGGGAGCGGCAGAGTCCCGGCAGAAGGGGGGTAGGTCTGCGCGCCGGATGTTCGTCCTCGCTGCCACTAAGTCACAAGGGACAGATCTGGGGCCCTTTGAGGGCGGGAATACCGCACGCTTCGAATGACGCTCCCCGCCAGCTGGCGCTAGTTCGTGGACTGCACAAAGGCGCGAAGCCTACGCGAACGACCAGGGCCAGTCGGCCTCGCTGGTGGCGGTGACGGCCCGTTCGAACCGGTCGAAGGCGGACCAGGATCCGGCGGAGTGGCTGCCGCCGGCGCCGGATGCGCTGTGCCGGTACGGCGCCGAGTGGACCGCGACCAAGCTCCGCTGGGGCCTCGCGGTCGACGAGCAGGAGCGCGACCGCTTGCTGGACATCGCGGCCGGCTGCGGCGGCACGGACGTGGAGTTCACCCCCGCCCCGTAGGAATGCGCAGGCGCTTCCCCGCCGATGTGGGGGAGCCGCGATGTCCGCGGCACCCCCTCGTCCCCCTTGCCCTCCGGTCGCGCGGCGCTGGAGGGTGCTGGGTGGGAGGTCTCTCGTTGTTCAGTGGGTGATTGTGATGTTCGCGGCCTGTGGTCCCTTGGGGCCGGTGGTGAGTTCGTCGAAACGGGCCGTCATCCGGGCCGCCGGCCCCGTCGGCGCATCAAGGGCGACTGCAGGACCCTGCACGGTCACTGGCGGCTCGCGCCAGAGGCAAAGTATCTGGTCGGACTGAGCCTCAGAGACGGGGTTCTTGCTGCGCGGTGAGTTCCCGGGCCCGGTTGGAGCGCGCTGGGTGCGGTTTACCAGGCGTGAGGCACCAGGCCCCGGCTTCCTGGCCACCACGACGTCGAGGGGCACCGGCAGCGCGCCGCCCTTCACGAGCGCCGCCAGCTCGCGCGCCTCGGCCCGGCCGAAGCCGCCGCTGATCTGCGTGGAGCCGCCGGTGATACCGGTCCCGCACACCACGTCCGCGGTGACGCCGGGCGCCGAGATGATCTTGTTGTCGAGGGTGATGACGACGCGGCGTTCCGGAGCGCCCTGAGGCGCGCAGGCCGCGTCCGAGGTGATCTTCGTCCAGGTGTCGCCCGCTCCCTTGCGGAAGTCGAGGGAGACCATCCAGCCGCTGAGCGACTGCTGGTCCAGGACCGCCTCGGCGTCCTCGACCCCCTCGCCGGTGAGGGCGGTGGGGCCCAGCTTCAGGTGGTTGCCCACCTGGTCCGGGTCGGGCAGGGTGCGCGATCCGTCGGCCTCGGGCTTCGCGGAGCCCTCGTCGGCCGTCGCCCCCGTTACCGGGTGGACCGTGAGCTGTGCGGTGCGGCCGATGACCTCGGCGGCCTTGCGGGGTCCTGCACTCCGGGCAGTTCGACGATGATCCGTTTCTCGCCGGAGCGGGCGATGCCGGGTTCGGAGACGCCGAGGGCGTCGACGCGCTGCCTGAGGACCTCCAGAGCGCGGTCGGTGGATGCGGCGTCGGCCTTGACGGTGGGTGAGTCCCGGGTCTCCAGGACGATCTGGGTGCCGCCGCGCAGATCGAGGCCGAGGCGGGCGGATTGGGTGAGGGCGATGTAGAGGGACAGCGCGACGGCTGCCAGCGCGATGATCGCCCTCCACAAGGGTGGGTGGGACAAGGGTGCGCGAGACATGCGTACTCCACGATGAGGGCAGGACGGAGGGACGCGTGACCGGCCCCGCGCGGTGTGCGCCGGGTTAAGAGGGTCAGGCGTCGATGACGGTCTGCGTGCTCATCGGTGGGGCGGGCCGCGCGGGGCGGCGGACTCGGCCGGCCTGCGCGGCGGCGCGAGTGCGGTGGCGGGGCCCGTGTCGGGCCGGCCCAGGGCGCGGTGCGGGGCCGTGTCGACGGCCGTACGCGCGGGGCCCGCAGGCTGCGGGCCCGGGATGTGGGCGTCAGGTCGGTGCGTGACCTCAACATGCAGCGCCGGGACGCCGTCCGGTCCTGCCCCTTGTCCGGCGTGCCCCGCCACCGCGTGGTGCGCGAGCGGCCTGTCGGCGGGCACGGGCATGCCCTGCGCCCCGCCCACCGGCACGAACAGCGCGAGGACGGTGACGACGAGGGTCAGCGCGGACGCGGCCAAGCGCGCGGAGCGGCTCTGTTGCGGCACGCGCCCCCCACCCCTTCGGCGCTCGTCAGGTGCACACGGCGTGGCCCCGCCCTGCTCAACGTATTGGGCGCCCCGGTCCGTTCCGTGTTACTCGGCAGTTCTTCGGAAGCCGAAGAACTGCAGCAACAGCGCGAAACCCAGCCGGTTCGCCGCCCCCGACTTGCTCCGAAGCCGCTCCTGGTCCTCCTCCAAACAGCGTCCAGAGGCGGTGGCGGCTGCAGCCTCGGCGGCGAGCTCAGCCTGGACGACGTCCTCGACCTCCGGGTCGCAGACGGTGCCCGGACCGGCGGCGACGAGCAGCTCGGCGATGCGCCGGCGAGTCGGAGGCTGGCATCCGGGCCCCCGTCAAGCAGTAATCGGGACCGCTGTACGCGTCAGATCGCTACGCGCTACCCATGTCTCCGCGTCGCAGGCCGTCTTGGGCTGATGTCCGAAGTGGACGGTGCGCGGAGGTGACCGGGCTTGTCATCCGGCGTGTCGAGCGGTCTGTTCGAAAGGCAAGGTCGGGAGGGGTTGCCAAGTGGCGGGGACATTGCGCATGACCAGGGCGCAGTCCAGGGTCGCGCTGCCCGGCGGGAAGCGGGTCGGGTCGTCGAAGAACGACGAGGCGGCGGAGCTGACCCGGCCGGCTTCTATGTGCCAGGCATCGGAGCGCAGTCGCATGCCCTCCAGGTGGCGGCCGGTGCTGCTGGGCGAGAGGCCCTTGGACCCGTGCTGGAAGAAGAGGGAGGCCTCGGCGAGATCGGCGAAGAGCTCGCTGCCACGCAGCTCGTCGGACAGCTCGACGGTCACGTCGACCTGGGTGTCGCCGTCCCGTGTCGCCAGTGCGACGCGCATCCGATCGGGCGTCTCGTCCACCTCGAAGTCGGCGCGGCCGTGTTCACCGGGGAACAAGCGGCCTCCGGCCCAGGCGTTGAGCCGGGAGGCGGTGTCGCGGCGGGGGATGTAGACCCCGGTCTCCACGCCGGCCGGGCCGTCCCACTCGACGGCGATGCGATGGGCCACGTTCTCGCTGCGCACCCCGACCGCTGCGGGCGCCCAGGTGGGCCGGACGCTGCCCAGACGCAGCAGGCAGATGCCGGCGACGGCGTAGCCGTTCACCAGCTGCGGACGGAGGGCATCGGGCAGCAGACGTGCCGCTGCTTCCGGTGCGACCCGGTAGTTCACCAGGAGGCGCCGTTCGATGACGCTGGACACGGCCGGCTGCTTCATGATCCCTCGCTCTGCGCCCCGGGGCGCCATTTGGTGTGGCGGAGCACGATCTGTTCAGGGCATACGGCGCTGAGGAACCGGCCGATGGAGGTGGCCAGGCGGTCCTCGGCGAGTGCGTAGAGGATCCGGTTCCCCTCCCGTCGCTCGGTGACCAGTCCGGCGCCCTTGAGCACGCCGAGGTGCCGTGAGATGGAGGGCGCGCTGATCGAGAACCTGGCGGCGATCTCCCCCGCCGCGAGCTCGCCGTCCCTGAGGTCTTCGAGGATCTGCCGCCTCGTCGGATCGGCCAGGGCTCGAAAGGCCCCCGCCTCGTCCTGAGCTTCCGTCATGCCCGCAATTTAGCTCATTAGCTAAACAGCTAACAAGAGGTGCGGTTGAGGTTCAACGATTCCAAGTGCGGACCATGACTGCGAACAGGGGGCTGTCGGGGAAGGGCTGCTGGGTGCCCGCCTAACGAGCTCGTTAGGTCGAGGCGGCATCGCCCGCCGCGACGCCGTCCAGCGCCAGGTGTCGGGCGCAGGGTAGATGTCAGTGCCGCGCAGAGTAGGTGTCAGTGACCCGCTGCCGTACGACGCGCCGAACGACCGGCCCCGGACGCCGCGACCAGGCGACCAACCGCCGACGCCGCGGAGCCCTGGGCGGCAGAACACCTGCCTTCGACAAGACCGCCTACCGCGGCCGCAATGTGGTCGAACGCTGCTTCGCCCGTCTCCAACAGTTCCGGGCGATCGCCACCCGCTTCGACAAACTCGCCGACCGCTACCGTGCGGGGATCGTCCTGGCCTACTTGGTCCTCTGCCTCCGCGAACCCACTGAATGATCATTTGCCAGACAGGTCCTGGACGTCGAACCGCGCCCGGGCGAAGGCGGTGAGGTCGATGTCCGGCTTCTCCCCCAGGGCCAGCTGCGCCAGGCATTCCCCGATCGCCGGGGCGAACTTGAAGCCGTGTCCGGAGCAGGAGGCGGAGTACACGAGCCGCGGCGCGGACCGCACCCGGTCGATGACGAAGCTGCCGTCCGGCGTCATCGTGTAGAAGCACATCGCGGACCGCACGGGCTCGGGGTCGATCCCGGTCAGGAACCGCGACACCGCCTCGGCGATCTCGGCCTGCTGAGTCGACCCGACCGGGCGGGGAGTCGGGTCGGACGGATCGCCCGGGGCCTGCTGCCTGTTGTGGAAGCCGATCTTGACCTCCCGGCCGCCGCGGCCCCACTCCGGACAGCAGTAGACGACACCTCCGGAAGCCGACTCGTAGACGAACGCGGGCATCCCCTCGTTTCCCCTGGAGGAGCGGGTACGGAACCAGTACACGGGCACGCGGTGCGGGCGGAGAATGCCGGGGAGCTCGTCGGCGAGGTAGTCGTTCGACCAGGGGCCGGCGGCCAGGACGACCGCTCCGCACGACACCGTCTCACCGGAGGCGAGACGTACGGTCGCGCCCTCGGCGGTGGAGGGGACGGCCAGCGCCCGCTCACCGAAGCGCACTGCGGCGCCAGCGCGCACGGCCGCGTCGATCAGCGCCAACCGGGCACGGTCAGCGAGGAGGGTGTAGGCGCCGGGTTCGTGCAGGACGGAGATGTCCGGGCCCAGGCTGAGCCAGTCGAAGCGGGCGTTGGCCTCCGCCGCATCCCAGATCTCGTGCGCGATGCCGCCGGCCCGGGCGGTGGACCGGCTGAGCTCAACCAGGCCCTCGGTGGTGTCGCCCATGAAGAGGCCGCCAGTGCGCACGGTCAGGACGTCGCCGTGCGCGCTCTCCAGTTCGTTCCACATCCGGTCGGCCCGGTCCAGGAGCGGCAGGTACGACGTCCCCTCCCAGTACGCGCGCCGGAAGATGCGGCTCTCGCCGTGCGAGGAGCCGTACCGGTGGGTCGGGCCGTGCGCGTCGACGGCGAGGACGGAGGCTCCCCGCGCCGCCAGCGCCGCGGCGGCGGCGGATCCGGATATCCCCAGGCCGACGACAACGGCGTCATAGGTGCTGGTCACGAACGGTGGTTTCCCTTCATCAGTTCCGTGGCCGGCTGCGGATTCTTCGGCTGTCGGCGTAGCTCGCCGAGGACGGCCTCCAAGACGAGGGAGACGAGCGAGAGCCAGACCAGCGCGAAGCAGACGAAGGTGTTGGCCGACGGCACCTGTCCGTAGACGCTGAGGGCGATGACGAGCTGGGCGGTCGGATTCAGGTACTGGACGAAGCCGGACACGGTCAGGGTGATGACCTTCGCACCGAACGAGAAGAGCCAGAGCGGGATGACGGAGATCAGCCCGCAGAGCGCGAGCAGTACGTAGTCGGAGGTGTCAGCGGGCGGTTGCAGCGCCAGCGAGTAGGGGGAGAGCACGGCGACCGCCACGACGCCGACGGCGAGGAAGGACGTCTCCAGGGTGAGGCCAGTGACCGGGTCCGCCGGGGAAAGCTTCTTGACGGCGCCATACAGCCCCCAGGTCGCGCTGATGGTGACGAACACCCACCAGTCCAGTTCACCGCTCCTGGTGATGAGCAGAGCGATGCCAAGCAGACAGAGCGCCAGCGCGGCGCGGCGCAGCCGGCTGACCGGCTCGCGTACGAGGAGCATCCCCACGGCGATGGTGACGGCCGGCGCGATCAGGTACCCGAGGCTGGCCTCGATGACCCGGCCGTGGATCGACGCCCAGATGAAGGTGAGCCAGTTGACGCAGATCAGTACGGCGGCGAGCAGGTGGGTGACGAGCAACTGCCGGTCGGCGACCGCCGCGCGCAGCGCCCCGGTGCGGCGCAGGACGGCGACGGCGACGGCGAGGGTGACGAGGGAGACGAGGATCCGGTACCCCAGCAGGGTGGTCGCCGGAATGTGGCCGAGCGCATGCCAGTAGACGACCGAGGAACCCAGGATCAGGTTCGCGGCCACCATGGACGCCGCCCCGGTGGCCACCCCTGCGGCAGGGGCCGGACGGGTCACCTGGTGGCCCTCGCAGAACCGGAGATCCGGCATTCGACCAGTTCGTAGGAGAAGTAGAGGGTGCCGTCGGCGTGCACGGAGAACGCGGAGCCGTAGCGCTCCTTCCAGAGCTGGAACTCCGCCATCAGCATGCCCATGGAGGCGCGCCACTTCTCCGTGTAGACGAAGAGCGGGAACGTGTGCCGCTCCAGGAGCCGGAACCTCAAGGGGCAGTTGGCGCCGAACTGCTTTCTGACGTCGGTGAGCACTTTCTGGATTCCGACCATGGAGTTGAAGCCGACGATGGCCCGCCCGGATTCGGTCAGGTGGTCGGGCAGGCGGCCGAGGAATTCCGTGAGCACGCGGTCCCCCGAAAACATCGCCTCCAGACCGAGTCCGGTCAGGCCGAGTCGCTCCAGACCCTCCTGGCAGTCGGGCGAAGGAGTGTGCCAGCCAGGGGGGTTGAAGACGATGAGGTCGAATGCCCGGTCGGCGGAGGGCGCGTCGAAGAGACTGCCCACCCCGAAGGTTACGGCCCGGTCCCCGAAGTTCAGGATCTCGTTCTCACCCGCGATCTTCACGGAGGGTTCCGAGATGTCCGTGGCCACGATGTTCCGGGCTCCGATACTGCGCAGCAGCAGGGCCTGGACGCCGCTGCCGGTTCCCATGTCGAGTGCCGCCCAGCCGTCGCCAGCTGGTACTTCCACATGACGAACCAGCAGGTCGCCGAGGCGCAGCCCGGCCGGGCTCACCCGGAAGACCCCGGACCGGTCGAGGAGGCGAAGTGAGTGGCCAAGCCCGAAGCAGGCCTCGTACGAGTCTTGCGATGACACCATCGCGGAGTCGGACGTCCGACTCTCATTGGTCAGGCCGAGCACGTGCCCCCCATATCGTCCCACGGTCCGGCGCGTGGGCTCCACTGCCGGTCGTCCCTGCCGGACATCACTGCCCGGCTCCGCCTGCACTCTCATGTGCCGGCCGGGTCTCACTTACCGATCGCGCCGAGTTCACGCGAACGGGCGGCGGCGCTGTCGAGCGCCTCGGTGATCACATCGTGCAGATTCCGCTGCCGGAGCACGGACATGCCGCGCTCCGTGGTCCCTCCCGGGGTCATGACCTGGCGGGCCACCTCTTCCGGGTCACGCCGTGTGAGCTCCAGCAGATCGGCCGTGCCGCGTAGCACCTGGCAGATGATGGCCCGCGCCTGGGACGCGTCGAAGCCCGCCCTCAGGGCGAAGTCGGCGAAGGCGCCTGCGATGTGCGCGACGAAGGCGGGCCCGCCGCCGCAGAGCGCGGAGGCGTCGTCCAGCAAGGTCTCGTCCGCGACGCGGAGGACCCCGCCGATCGCCGAGAGCACCCGGCGGGCCGCCTCCACGTCGGCCTCGCCAATCGACGGATTGGCGCAGAACGCGGTCATGCCCTGCCCCACCTCGGACGGGGTGTTGGGTATCGACCGCACGACGCGCTGCGTGTCGAGGAGCTTGGTGATCGCGGCGACGGTCACCCCGCCCATCACGGAGATGACGAGGCAGTCCCGGTAGGAGCCCGGGACTGCCCGGGCGGCGAATTCCTCGAATGCCTGGGGCGGGATGGCGAGCAGGACCACGGTGCCGGGGCGGGGCGTGTACGCGTCGCGGGCCTCTATGCCGAACTGGTCACGCAGGAGGCGGACCCGCTCCGCCGACTGCTCCGCGACTTCGATCCGTACGTCCGGCATCTGCTTCCGGATACCCGCGATCATGGCTGTCCCCATGTGCCCTGCACCGATGACCGCTACGTCCTGCATGACAAAGCCCCCTGTTTCGACATGGGTGTGGTCCGGATTGCGTACCGGGCTCAGCGTGGTGGTGAGGTACGGACCGGGGCAATCGGTACTCCACTTCTCGTCCGGAAACCACTGTTGGTGGGAGGATCCAAACAAGCCACGCAGGTGTGCGGATTTCGATTTGTCCGGGGTTCTGGATCAAGGGATGCGCAGCGTGCTGCCCGGCGCGGAGCAGAGCTGGGTCGGGAGTCGGCCACCGCAGCGGCACGCGGAGATTGGCCAAGGCCGATGTCGGCCTCGACGACGGACCCAGACGGGTGGGGACGGAGGTTCCGTACGTTCCTGCACGGCCGGGCGTGGACGCACGCGGAGGGCCGGTCGCGCTGTTCAACCAGGCGGTGGGCTGGCTGCGCCGGAACCGGGTGCTGCTGCCGGGGGTCTCGGTGCTGGCCCGGCAGGTCTCCGAGGTGCGCACGGTCGCTGAGAAGCGCCTGCACGCCACCGTCGCCAGGGCCGCTCACCGGGCGGACCCGGCGCTGCCGACGGACCTGGTGGCCACGCTGGTGGTGCCGGAGGGCGGCCGGTACTCCGAGCTGGAGCGGCTGCGCCGGCCGCCGACCCGGACGACGGGCACCGCGTTCGCGCGGTCGCTGGAGCGGGTCGATGAGATCGGTGCGTTCCAGCTCGGCCGGTTGAAGCTGTCGCAGATCCCGCCGAACCGGCTTGCGGCGCTGGCCCGGTACGGGCTGGGGTCCAAGGCCGCGAGTCTGGAGCGGGCGGCGGAGCCCAAGCGCACGGCGATGCTTACTGCGGTGATGCGCCACCTGGAGGCCAAGGCGATCGACGAGGCCCTGGACCTCTTCTCGGTACTCATGGCCACGCGGCTGATCAGCACGGCGAAGAGGGCGACGGACAAGGAGCGCCTGTCGACGCTGCCGCAGCTGGAGAAGGCGTCCCGGACGCTGGCGCGGGCGGCGAAGGTGCTGTTCGAGGAGCTTGAGCTGGTCGAGGCACACGGCACGGATCTGGATGCGGCGGCGCTGTGGCGGGCGGTGGAGGAAGTCGCGCCGCGGGCGGTGGTGATGAGCGCGGCCGCGATGGTGGTCTCGCTGGTTCCAGAGGATGAGGACTCGGCGGCGGTCGCGATGCGGGCGGCGCTGGCCACCCGGTACAACACGGTGCGGCCGTTCTTGTCGCTGCTGGGCGAGTCGAAGGCACTGGACGCGGCGAGCGGAGGGGCCCGTGTCCTGGCCGGGGTGAGGCGGCTGCCCGCACTGGCGCGGCGGCGGGTGAAGGACAAGCCGCTGTTGCCGCGCGAGGTCGACGACAAGCTGGTGCCAGCCGCGTGGCGCAAGGCGGTGTACGCCAACGCCGACCTGCCGGTGGGGGCGGTGGACCGGGACGCGTACGTGGTGTGCGTGCTGGAGCAGTTGCACCGCGCCCTCCAGCGCCGGGACGTGTTTGCCTCCCCGTCGCACCGCTGGTCCGACCCGCGGGCCCGGCTGCTGGACGGCACCGAGTGGGAGGACGTGCGGGAGGACGTCCTGGCCGGGCTGAGCCTGGACATGCCGGTCGAGGAGCACTTGGCCGCGCTGGTGACAGCGCTGGATGCGGCGTGGAAGCAGATGGCGGAGCGGCTGGAGACGGCCGGCCCGGACACGAAGATCACCATCGAGGTCCCGCCCGGCGGCCGGGCGAAGCTGAACGTGTCCAAGCTCGGCGCGCTGGGCGAGCCGAAGTCCCTGGCGTGGCTGCGGGGCAGGGTGGAGAAGATGCTCCCGAAGATCGACCTGCCGGAACTGCTCTTCGAGGTGCACGGCTGGACCGGGTTCCTGGACGCCTTCGTGCACCTGGCCGACGGCACGACGTCCCGCATGAAGGACCTGCCCACCTCCCTGGTGGCCCTCCTGGTCTCCGAGGCGTGCAACATCGGCATGACCCCCGTAATCAACCCCGCCCACGAGGCGCTGACCCGGGCCCGGCTGGTGCACGTCGACCAGTTCTACCTAGGTTTCGCCGCCTCGGTCCTGTCCGAGTTCCGCGCTCGTCTGGTCGCGCACAACCTGGAGGAACGGGCCCTGGACCTGCTGCTGGCCGCATTGAAGAGCAAGGGCCTGGTCAAGGGTTGGGTCGGACCGGGGCGCGGTACTGGCCTTGCGACCATTCCGTTTCCCCGACCCGCCCGCCGCACCCGCCGTGCGTGTCTCCACGCAACGGGCGCTCCACGTGCCTTGGCCGGTGGTCAGCCGCCGGTGTTGGCGACTGCCGGTCGTGGTGTCCACGGGGTCGGGATGTTGCTGCCGCGGTAGCGGTAGCGGTAGCGGTAGCGGATCACTTTGACGCTGGATGCGCCGGTGAATTCGACTCCGTCGCAGATGAGCTTCCAACTGCCCGGTCGGCAGAACCGACGGCGCAGTTGCCTCCAGCTGAGCCGGGAGTGCTTGTGGAAGATCCAGCGGACGATGCGATGCCACGCGTGGTCATCGACCGTGCTGAATACCGCCTTCGACACCCCGTGCCGGAAGTAGTTCGCCCACCCGCGCAGGGTGCGGTTGAGGCTGGCCAGCAGCTCGTCCACGTCCCTGTGCAGGTCTGATCTGCGTGTTCTGTCTTTCACCTTGTCCTTGATCGACTGGATCGCCTTCGGACGGCTTGGTGTAGACGTAGTGCTTCTGCGTTCCTCGTTTCCGCTGCCTGCGGATGTGGAAGCCGAGGAAGTCGAAGCCCTCATCGATGTGGACCACCTGGGTCTTCTCCGGTGCCAGCCGCAGCCCCAGTGGGGCGAGCACGCCGGCTGCCTCCTCGCGCAGGGCCTCGGCATGGCGGCGTTCCCCGGAGACCATCAGTACGAAGTCGTCCGCGAAACGGATCAGCCGCCAGTTGCCCAGTCCGTGCTTCCTGCGCGTGACCCGCCGCTTGTAGCTGCCCATCTCCTGCTGCCACTGCCGGGCGAAGTGCTCGTCCCGCACGGACAGTGCGATGTTGGCCAGCAGCGGGGAGAGAATCCCGCCTTGCGGGGTGCCGGTCAGTGTCTCTTTCCGGTCGCCGGAGGTCGTCATGACCCCGGATTTCAGGAACGCCTTCACCAGCGTGCAGACGCGCCTGTCCTTGATCCTCGCCCGCAGGCGGTCCATCAGGGCCGTGTGGTCGATCTCGTCGAAGCACGCCTTGATGTCTGCTTCCAGGACCCAGTGGAACTTGTTGGCCCCGGAAGACAGGTGGTGGGGCCTTGACCCCGGATTTTGAACACGTCTATGCGGCTTGGGCCAGGGTAGTTGCTGTTGGTTGGAAGTCGTTCTCGTAGGCGATCGGGGACTGCTGACCGAGCCGGGAGTGCCGGCGTCGGGTGTTGTATCGGGTCAGCCAGCGGAAGGCGTCGAGCCTGGCCTCGCGCTCGCTGGACCAGCCTTTGCGGCCTTTGAGCGTCTCCCTCTTGAAGGCAGCGTTGAAGCTTTCCGCGGCGGCGTTGTCCGCGCTGGACCCGACCGCGCCCATGCTCTGCCGGACCCCTGCTGACCTGCAGATCTCAGCGAAGGCTCGACTCGTATATTGAGACCCGTGGTCCGTGTGCATGATCGCTCCATCGAGACTGCCGCGGGTTCGCTCGGCGGCCGCCAGGGCGTCGATGACGAGCTCGGTTCGCATGTGATCGGCGATCGCCCACCCGGCCAGCCGACGGGAGGCGAGGTCGATTACGGTCGCGAGATAGAGCGGCTTCGCGCCGCTGACCGGCAGGTATGTGATGTCGCCGACGTACTTCATGTTCACCGCGGCCGCGGTGAAGTCACGTCCGATCAGATCCGGCGCCTTCGGCGCCGCCTGGTCCGCGAGGGTGGTCCGGTGCCGGCGGCGCAGGCGGACTCCCTCGAGCCCGATGGTCCGCATGATCCTCGCGACGCGTTTGTGGTTGACCACCGGGCCGCCCTCGGCGCGGAGTTCGGCGGTGATCCTGGGGGCTCCGTAGGTGCCGTCGGAGTCCTGGTGGACCTTGCGTATCCGGGCTGCGAGCCCGGCTTCGGCGATCTGCCGGGCCGCCCTTGCCGCTGCGGTGCGGCGCCAGTCGTAGAAGCTGGAGCGAGAGATACCCAGCATCGAACACAACCGCGTGACGCCGAACCGGCGCTGATGGTCTTCAACGAACTGGCAGCGGTTCACCAGCGCGTCTCCCCTGCGAAATACCGGGCCGCCTTGCGGAGGATGTCGCGTTCTTCCTCCAGCTCGCGGATCCTCTTCCGGGCTGCGGCCAGCTCCGCCTGAACGTCGTCACCGCTGGCTTGCGAGGCGGCCGGCTGTGTCGAGTGGGAGCCGGGGCGGCGCCCGTCGGCAGCCCGGATCCAGTTCCGCAGCGTCTCGGTGTTCACCCCGAGATCAGCGGCGACCGACTTGATCGTCGCGCCTGGCCGTGACCGGTACAACGCGACCGCGTCCGCCTTGAACTCGGCGGGGTAGTGCTTCATCCCCACGGGGACTCCGTTCTCCTGGACCATCAAGATCTGAGTCTCTCCGGTGTCCAAAATCCGGGGTCAAGGCCCGACCTCCGTGAGGCAGTGCTTTTTGAAGCGAACCTCTCAGACGCCTGGTTCTGCGGCGGCGACCGTAGGCGTGGCTCCGACCCAGGCCCTTGTCCTGACATGACCGGCGCCAAACTGCACAACGCGAATCTGACCCGTGCCGTGCTCGTCGGCGCAAACCTCGCCAAGCATAAGTTCTGTGCAGGCCCCTACTGGGAAGAGACTGAGACCGGAATGCACCGGCGCCCCGGGGGGGGTGCGCTCGCCTGACTGATGCGGACCTCTCCCGCGCAAACCTCTCGGAGGCGGGCCTTGCCGGGGTAGATCTGAGCAATGCCGACCTGACCGGTGCTGATCTCTCGAAGGCCAACCTCAGCAAGGCCAACCTCAGCGGCGCGGTCCTCACCGGAGCGAAGCTGGACGGCGCCAGACTTTTTCGTCGGCGGTCTTGGTCCAGATGAAGGGCCTGGGCTGCTCGTTCCAGTCGGCGAGCCAGGTGCGGATGTCGCGTTCGAGGGCCTGGACGGAGCGGTGGGCTCCCCGCTTGAGTATCTTCTGTGTGAGTTCGGCGAACCACCGCTCCACCAGGTTCAGCCACGAGGCACTCGTCGGCGTGAAGTGCAGGTGGAACCGCGGGTGGGCCAGCAGCCACCGCTTGATGTCCGGGGTCTTGTGGGTCGCGTAGTTGTCCAGGATGAGGTGGACCTCGAGGCCGGCAGGGACCGTCTTATCGACCTTGGCGAGGAATTTCTTGAACTCGGTGGCGCGGTGGCGGCGGTGGAGGGATCCGATGACCTTGCCGGTGGCGACCTCGAGGGCGGCGAAGAGGGTGGTGGTGCCGGCCCGGATGTAGTCGTGGCTGCGGCGTTCGGGGACGCCGGGCATCATTGGCAGGATCGGCTGGGACCGGTCCAGGGCCTGGATCTGCGATTTCTCGTCCACGCAGAGGACCAGGGCCTTCTCGGGCGGGTCGAGGTAGAGGCCGACGACGTCACGGACCTTGTCGATGAACAAAGGGTCCGTGGACAGTTTGAACGTCTGCGACCGGTGCGGGGCCAGTGCGAATGCGCGCCAGATGCGCGAGATGCTCGACTGCGACATTCCCGTCGCGGCTGCCATCGAGCGGGTGAACCAGTGGGTGGCGTTCTTCGGCGTCTCCTCGAGTGTCTTGACGATCACCCTCTCGACATCCGCGTCGGTGATCTTCCTGGGGACACCGGGACGGGGTTCGTCGCCCATGCCGTCCAGGCCGCGCTCGAGGAACCGCCGCCGCCAGGTGCGGCCCGTCTCGGGAGCGGTCCCGAGACGGCGCGACACCTCAGCGATCGAGTGGCCCTGAGCGCATTCCAAAACGATCCGCGACCGCAGGGCCAGGGCCTGAGCAGTCGTGCGACGCCGAACCCAGCCTTCCAACACTGCCCGCTGGGCATCGGTCACCGACAACGGCGGAATCTTCGGTCCAGGACGACTCACACCGAATCAACGACGAATCTCTGACTCAGGTCGCTAGCCGGGGTGAGTGGGCCAGGTGGGGCGAGTTCGGGGTATGCGGTTGGCGGACGGCTGGTGTTGACCTCTGCCCATGTTGCCGGACCCATCGGGAGCCGTTTGGAGGTCTTCTACCCGGGCGGCAGCGGTGTGGCGGGCGGGACGGTGGTGTGGTGGGGTACCCCGGGCGGCCGCGATGATGCTGCCCTGGTCCTGGCCGACGACGACCCGCACTGGCAGGCGCCGAAGGTGCCGGTGCGGTGGGGCCGGCTGGTGACGGACCGGCCTGGCACCGGCAGCAAGACCTGGGGCCTGCCGGATGTCGCCCAGCGTGAGGGCAGGCCGGTGGAGGCCGCGCAGCTGCGCGGGGTACTGAATCCGGGCAGCGGGTTCGTGGGCAACCAGTACGTGGTGGACCTGCTTCAGCATCCCCCACAGTGGTCACCTGAGGGCACGTCGCCGTGGGGCGGAATGTCGGGTGCCGAAGTGTTCGCCGACCGGTTGCTGGTCGGTGTGGTGGCCTCCGACCGTGCGTACTCCGGCGGCGGGCAGCTGAACGTCGTGCCCGCCTACGTCCTCCACCACGACCCGGCCTTTCGTACCGCCCTCGCCGAGCACGGCGCCAGCGCAGACCACGGCCTGGAGGCGGTGGAACTCCAGCATCCCGCCGACCCCGCTCAAGGCCGGCCGAAGCGTGAGGCTGCCCTCGCCGGCTGCTCTGCTGGAGGCCCGGCGCCATACCGTGCCCTTTCACGGCCGCGAGGACCTTCTCGGCGAGCTGAGGGCATCGTGCGCACCGGGCGGGTTCGGAGCTTGGCTGCTGTATGGACCGGGCGGGCAGGGCAAGACCCGCCTCGCCCACCACCTCGCCGCCCAACTGACCGCCGACCGGTGGGCCGTTCTATGACCGAAGGCGAACGCCACCCTGGAGCAGCAAGGCCGCTGTTGGTTGTCCTCGACTATGCCGAGACCCGCACCGACCAGCTCGCCGCCCTCGCCGAGGCCGCCGCCGACCACGCCGGCACCACCCCGCTCAAACTCCTGCTCCTTGCCCGCACCGGCGGCGACTGGTGGCGCCAGGCCGCCACGGCCACCCGCCTCGCCGATGACCACCTCGCCACCGCCCCTCGGCAGTCATCGCTGCGATCGCGCTCGCGCCGGCGGTGGCACCCGCGGAATCCGACCAGGCCGCAGCCCGGTCCTGCGATGAGGACGTACGCAGGGCCAGCCCGAGCAGGCGTTCTTCCCACCGGCTGCACAACGTCCCACTGCAGCAGACCGGAGATCGCAGGCGAAGCTTCGGCTGACCGGGCCCGCGCCCGGGCCCCTCTTGCTGATTGATCAGGGCTCGGAATTCGAGGACGAGACAAGATAGGGGGCGGTCCCGCAGCTATCGCGGGCCCGCCCCCTATCTGGGGTTACGCCATCGCGCCAAACAACGGGGGCGCCAGCGGGCAGTGGATCAGGTTCCTGCGGGGTGTGCGCCGAGGCGGCCGGGGTGGACCGCCTCTGCCGGGGTTCACGAGGTTCCCAGTGCAGCAGGAGGACCGCCGCGAGCATCGGGGTGCAGGTCAGGAGTATGAACGTCACGATGTTGCCGCCGCCGTCGGTGAGACAGCCTGCGCCGGCTGCTGTGTCGCAGCGGAGGCCGCGTGCAGGAGGCGTCTCACGGCCCGGGAACGGTTGGCGAGCCTGAGGCGACGCCCGTGGCGGGGCCACCAGTCGAGGACGGCCAGGAAGCCGGAGTCGGCGAAGGTTACCCGCTCGGTGTCCAGCACGAGGCCGGTGTAGCCGTCGTCGGCCGCCGAGGCCAGGAGCGCCCGAAGCGGGGCGGCCCTGAAGTGGTCGATCTCGCCGGCCAGGTGGACGAGCAGGGTGGTGCCGCGGGTGGGTTGCTCACCCACTCACGAACGACCGAATCATGACATCGGGCACGGCCAACCAGGACATCACACCAAGATGTCGATACGATCTCTCAGCAGCTGGCCGAGTCCCAGCCGGGTGGTCAGCTCCTTTTGGCGGCCTTGGCCTTGGCGTGGTCACTGTTTGAGCTGCAACCGGGGACGGGGTCTCCGGCGCAGTTGTCGGGCAGGTTCTTGACGATCTTGCTCTTGTTCAGGATGACTTCGGCGCCGACCCAGTTGTAGATGCCGCCACCCGCTTCTGCGGCGCGGTTCTCGGTGACTGTCGTGTGCTCGAGGGTCAGCACCACCGGGTCCGCGGCGCTCTCCTCCTCATTGTTGATACCACCGCCGCGCCGGCCGGCCTGGTTGTCCTTGATCGTGCTCTTCTTCAGGGTCGCCGTGCCCTCGTTGTTGAGCGCACCACCCCATTTGCCGGCCCTGTTGCGGTAAAAAGAGCTGCCCGTGATTTCCGTCGTGTTGGTGTCCGTGGGATCGCTGTTGATGGCGCCGCCGTCGAGGCCGGCCCAGTTCTCGATGAACTTGCTGTCCTTGATCCTGGCGTTGCCCAGTTGGTTGATGGCTGCGCCGTCGTCGTCACGTGCCACGTTCTTTTGGAAGAGGGTGCCCTCGACGGTCAGCGTACCGTGGTTCTGGATGCCGCCCCCGTCCTCCTGGGCGGTGTTGCCGACGATGGCGGATTTCTTGACGGTGAGGGTTCCGGCCGCGTTGTTGCTGATGCCGCCGCCGTCTCCGGCTTCGCCGGAGGCTGGGTCGCTGAAGGCAACGTTGGTGAGGACGTGGCTGTCCACCAGCGTGATGTTGCCGCCCTCGTTGGAGATGCCGCCACCGTCGCCGGAGACTTGGTTGCCGGAGACCGTGACCCTCTCTAGCCTGAGTGTGCCTTCGTTGGCGATCCCTCCGCCGTCGGCCTCGCTGGGGTTGACGTTGAGGTAGCCGCCGGTCACAGTGAGGTCCTTGAGGGTGAGGCTGCCGCCCTCCTCGACGCGGAGAATCCGGAACTCGGTGCCCCGTGCCGAGCGGATCAGCGTCGAGCCGTTGCCAATGATCTTGATGTCACTGGTGATCGGGGGCAGTGCATTGGTGCCGTCGACGGAGTTCTCGAACTGGTAGGCACAGTGCTTGGCCAGCTTGATGGTGCCGCCGCTGTTGCCGTTCGCCGCGTTAATGGCGTCGATGAGGTCCTGGAACCCGTTCGCGCTGCAGCCGATCGTCACGTCGATCTGGGCCGCCAGGGCGGGTACCGCCGACACCCCCATACCGAGGCTAGCCACCAGGGCGGATCCGGCGAGCACCAAACGCTTCTTCATGAGTGTCCCTTCTTTGGTCCAAGCGACCAGACCTCCACGGCAACTTCCCTCAACGGGGTAGGGGAGGAATTTGGGCGCTAGATGGGCACGACAGATTTACCCTCGGACTCCACGGGCATCATGCAGCTCCACTCACGACACTCGGAACTGCATACGGATGGGTGCGACGGAAGGGCGTACGGCCGAAGTAGCGGACTGACAGCGTGAGAGCTTGTGGGCAGTGAACGGCGGAATAGTCACATGGCCACGGCGAACAGAACACTTCAACAAAATCATGTCACGAGCGCCGCGCCCACGCGTGCGAGCTACTTCATCTCACAACCTGAGAACGCATCAGCCCTGCCGACCTTACGAGCTCTCACGGCGTCGGGGGGCATGACGAGTTTGGTGCCGGGATAGCCGCCGTCCGCGATCGTGAGCGTCCTGCCGACGGCGGCTTTGGCACCGGATTCCTCTCATGCCTTGCAGTCGTTGCGCTTCCCGGGCAGGGGACAGCCGACGACGACCAGGCGCTAATCGGACGGACACATCCGATCAACTGACCAACCGATCAAAGAGACACGCGCTAGCCGCTTTCGAGGAAGCCGTCGGCATCCGCGGCATGCTGGCCGGGGCCAACCCGGACGCGTACCTGCCCCACCTCGCGCAGTCCCTGAACAACCTGGCCGTCAATCTGCGTGCGGTAGGGCGGCGGGAGGAGAGCCTGACGGCAATCGAGGATGCCGCCGAGCTTTACCGCGTACTGGCCGGAGCCAACCCAATAGTCTTGAAAGCGATCTACGACAATCTCTGAAAGTAGCAGCCTGGCCCGAAGCCCTCGGACCGTAGTCCAGCAGGCCAGGCGTGCGCATTCCGAGCAGCCCAGCGTCATCCCCCTCAGCGCAACGTGACACCAGTTGCAGACCATCCACCCTCTGCGCGTCAAGGGGCGGGCCGGAGGAATAGCGCACGTTTGGAATGACGCTTCCCGCCAGCTGGTGGCTTCGCGTGGGACGCGGCCCGGCGTGAGGCGTACGCGAACGACCAGGCGTCCCCGCTGACGCTGATCGCGGTCACCGCGAAGTCGAACCGGTCCAAGGCCGACAAGGACCCCGCCCAGTGGCTTCCCCCGGCCGGCGGCTATCACTGCGAGTACGCCGCCCAGTGGACCGCGACGAAGCTGCGCTGGAACCTCTCCGCTGACGACGCCGAACGCCAGGCCCTGCTCGGTGTCGCGGAGGACTGCCCGAACACCACCGTCGTCTACGAGCCGGCCCCGTGATCATCGCGGCGGGCGGACCGGGCCCGCACCGCTCCCATGCCCCACTTCTCCCGGCGGCCGGCTACAGAGGCAGGGCCAGTCGGGAGCCGATGCGAAAGCGCATCTCCCCGGCCGCGTGACGGACCTCCTCGGGCTGCGCGTCGTCGTCGAGCACCCCGAGGAGGATCATCAGGGCCCGCGCCTCGTCCCCGCTGATCAGTTTCAGGCGCGGCTCAGTGACCCCGTCGAGGAGCACGTCCAGCATCTCGTCCATGCAGGCAACAACGCCGAACCGCCCATCACGTCACCCCGTCCGGCCCCGCGGTGCGGTCCGGTCCGAAGCAGGAACGCATGGCGCATTCAGGGGGCTGGCAGCCGGGGGCGCGGGCGTGCGGACCGTGAACTCTCCGTCGCGGTACTCCACGACGAGCTCGGGTTCCCCGCCGGGTGCAGCGACGGCCTGGTGGTGCAGGTCGGAGCGCGCCCGGCCGGTTAGGGGCTCGCTCTGCCAGTGGGGGTGGGAGCCGATGAGGCAGAAGAGCCTGGTCAGCTCGCTCCGGAGCTCGGCGTTGCCGTCGCCGGCTGCAGGGCCAGGCGGTTGAAGGTGCGGATCTGCTGCTGCTTGAGCTTGATCAAATCCTCCGAGAAACGGTTTTGCGCCATGGCTTGATTACATCAGCTGTTCGATTTTCGGTGCGGACGCGGCGTGTGGCCGCGTTGATTCGAACGGACGTACGATGTCGGCATGTCCTTCGACTTCCCTCCCCATCTGCGGGCCCTGCAGGCACAGCTCCACCGCGTCCGCGCCGACCACACCGCCCTGTGCGCCACCCTGCCCTGGTCGGCGGAGCCCCTCCCCGGCTGGACGGTCCAGGAGGGCCGCTACTCCCCGCGCGGCGACGTACCGGCCAGCCCCGGCTACACCCCGGAGCAGCAGGTGACGCTGGGGCGGCTGGAGCGCCGCCTGCGGCGGCTGACCGGCGTCGTGATGACGGACGCGTTCTGGCAGAGCGTGGAGCGGGAGAAGGTCGTGGCCGCCCGGATGGCGCTCAAGCGGGCTCACGAGCCGGCTGCGGGGTAGCTGCCGTGGCCGGGCGTGATCCGCGCGCTCTCTTCCCACCGGATCTGGCCCGGCTCGAGGTGGTGGAGCAGCAGCTCCACGCGCTCCTGATCGAAGTCCGCACGCTGATCGCCGAGGCCCGCCGCGACCAGCGCCTGGCCGCAACCGAGCACCGTCCCGTGCCCGAGGTCGAGTGGCGGATCCAGTACGGCATCGGCGCGGTACGCCGGCCCGTGATGGTGCACACCGGGGACTGCTCCATGGGCATGGCGCGCTCCCGCCCCGCCTCCCGCGAGCAGGCTGTCCAGGCCCTCGCGCAGGGGGTGGAGGCGTGTGCGATCTGCCGGGCCGACTCCGGGCTGGGGATGCTGGAAGCCTGAACCGACCGAGCGCCCGCCGGCCGGCGCGGGCCACAGTCGACTCTACGTCGATGGCGTGGAACTCAAACCGGCTGCCTTGATAGCGGGGCCCGCCCCCGCTCGCTGGACACGGGGCCCGTATGGCGGGTTGGCTACCGCGTAGTCGAATCCGCCCAAGCCGAGAGTCTTGGTGTCCATGGTCACGATGTCGGCGCAGATCCACCGGGCATCGGGCAGGACCCTCTTCCCGACGGCGACGTACTCCGGGTTCCGCTCCACGCACACGATCTCGCGCGGTTCGGCTCCCTCCCACTCGCGTACCCATCTGTCACGGGCGGCGTCCGCAAGCCGCCCAATTCCGACGCACAGGTCGATGACACGTTGATCTCAAGACGCATGTCCCACGCGAGACGAAAGCCTGCCGGGGGCCATCCCTGCCACCGGTGCGCATCCGGTGGCAGAGACGGCCCAAGAACGATCCGTTCCTCGACCGTCAGGCCCCCACCTTGCTCTGGCCCGAGCAAGTAGAGGGCATTCGACCGCGGTCCAGACCCTCCCCCCACCCCTGCCCAGCCCCGCCGTCAGGCCGTCGGGATGGGCCACCGGCTCGGGTGCGTCAGACCCACCACTGCTGGTCAGCGTTCGAGTTCTGGTGCCAAATGATCAGGTCAGTGCCATTGGCCACAGAGCCGTTCCTCGTGCCGATGCACCGCCTGGAGCCTTCGAGCTCCGCCTTCCAGTTGCAGATATTCACGGTGGTCTTGCCAGCGGGCTGGTAGGTGAACCACTTCTGATCGTCGTTGCCGTTACACGACCAGGCGGCAACCTCAGTATTGAGTTCCGTACGTCCACCCCACGTACCGAGGCATTCGTTGAGGGCATTCTTCATCGTGAAGACCTCGTACCCCTCGACGTTGAGTTCGACGTTGCGGGTCCACCGCTGGTCGGCGTTGGCGTTGCAGCCCCAGAGTACGCCCGTCTTCATGGCGTCGTACCTCTTGATGGTGCCGATGCAGCCATAGCTGCTGTTGTAGATCACCGAGCTCGCTGCCGATGCCTGAGATGCAGTGGTGAGCACGGTCCCAGCGGCAAGTGTGAGGCTTACCAGCGAAGAGGCCCACATCTTCTTGTTCACAGGTCCTACCTCATGAGAGTTTGCAAGATCATCAATGATTGGATTGCGCTCGGGGCCACAACAACCGGTGCGGCTCCTGTCCCCCGTTCCTCGCCGCTACGGATGCGAGTTGATGGACCCCGCCTGCACGGTGGTCTCGCCGCTCGTGGCTGCGGCGGCGCCGCCGGTGACGAGGGCGCCCGCGACGAGCGCGGCGGCCAGCAGAGTACGGATACGGTTCTTCATGGTTCTCCCTGTGTTCGATTACTACGGATGGGCTGCGATGACTCCGGCCTGGACGGTCGATCCGTGGTCTGACCCAGTGCCTGCGGCAGCCAGGGCGTTGATAGCAAACGCTGCCGTCAGCAGCGCGACGATGGTCTTCTTCATGTCTCTCCCCTTCCGCCCCCCGAAGGGTGTGACAAACGTAGGACAGGGCGCCCCCCCCACCAGGTGTAGTACTGCATGGTGACGGTGGGCTTCCGGTGCCTCAATGCACAGCGAGCCGCAGCAGTGTTGGCGGGACCAGGCGCGAAGTCGCTGGTCATGCACAACGACCGGATCAGTAGGCTGAGGAGAACGGCAAAGGGCCGCCACCTGTCGAGGCGCCGGCCCTCACCTTCGGGCTGTCTTACGGGGCGGGGGTGAACTCCACGTCAGTGCCGCCGCAACCGCCGCGATGTCGAGCAGCCGGTCCTTCTCCGCCTCATCGACCGCAAGACCCCACCCGAGCTTGGTCGCGGTCCACTCAGCGCCGTACCGGCACAGCGCATCCGCGGACGGCGGCAGCCACTCCGCCGGATCCTGATCCGCCCTTGACCGGTTCGAGTGACGGCGACCAGGGAGGCCGGCTGGCCCTGGTCGTTCGCGTACGCCTCGCGCCGCGCCGCCGTCCACGCCGACGCCCCCGAGTCCCAGGCCTCGGCAAGCGGCTCCATGTGGTCGATGTCCAGCGCCACAGCCGCCGTCACCTCCCGCTCGTCGTAGTACGACCACCACACACCCCCGGTCAGGGTGCAGCCCGGCCCGATCTCCCCGGATACACGACCGCCTCCGCCAGGAGCACCTCCTGGCGGGTGCGTGTCGCTTTGCCTGGCCCCGGGGCCAGGCGGTTGTGTTGCTCACGAAGTCCTGCTCCGTACGTGCCACCGCAGACGGCATCCAATTCAGGATCACGCGAAGGCTGTACCGTTGTCCCGGAAGCACCCCAACGAGTGATCACCAGATCCGCCTGTTTCGAACCGGCCGATAATCACGAGCCAGCTCGAGCGGGTACCCGAGTTTTCCGGTCCGGGTACCCGCTACGCGACCGCTGATCAAGCGTCAATTCTTGACGGGACCGCTGTCACCAGGTGGTGCTGCCTATCGGCACCTCACCGCCCGGCGCGAACCAAGAGTTCCACAGCCATCCGTTCTGCACGAACTGCCGACCGTTGCTATTGATCCGAAACGCTTTGGGTTCAGGCTCGTTGATGGTGTGTGAGTGATCTGGTGGGGGATGCGCGGGCCTGGTCGCCGGATGCGCAGGAGGCTGTGCGGTTGCTGGCGGTGTCGGCTCTGGTGGAGGGCCGGGACCGGGTTGAGGTTGCCGCCCTGTTCAAGGTGTCGGTCAAGGCCGTGGACAACTGGTGGGCGAAGTGGCAAGCCGGCGGCCGGGACGCACTGCTGTCCCGCCCACGAGGCCGTCGCGTGGGTGAGCACCAGGTCCTGTCTGAGGCCGAGCAGGCCGCCGTTCGGCAGGCTGTCCTCGATCACGTCCCCTCCGACGTGGGACTTTCTGGTCAGTTGTGGACGCGGGGGCAGATAGGCGAGCTGGTCTTCAAGCTGTACGGGGTCCGCTTCACCGAGCCCGGGGTGGGCAAGTACCTCAAGCGTTGGGGGCTGACCTTCCAGCGTCCGGACAAACGGGCGGTCGAGCAGGACGCGGAAGCGGTCCGGGTCTGGCACGAGGAAACCTGGCCGGCGATCCGGGCCAGGGCGAAGGCGGAGAACGGCGAAGTTCTCTTCGGCGACCAGGTCGGGGTCCGCTCGGACCAGGTCACCGGCCGCACCTGGGGCGCCAAGGGCACGACTCCCATCGTCCGCCGCACCGGGAACCGGTTCTCCGTGAACGCGATGTCCGCGATCAGCACCCGCGGCCGGATGCACTTCATGGTCTTCACCGAGTCGTTCGACGCGAAGGTCATGTGCCGCTTCCTCGTCCGGCTCGTCGGGCACTTCGACCGGAAGATCCACCTGATCGTCGACAGGCACTCGGCCCACCGCTCGAAGACAGTCCGGGCCTGGCTCGCCGACCACCAGGACCAGATCGAGCTGCACTTCCTGCCCTCGTACTCACCCGAGCTGAACCCCGACGAGCTGGTCAACGCCGACCTCAAACGCAGCCTGCCCCACACCCACCGGGCCAGGAACCAGGCCGAACTCGCCGCCGAAACCCGCAGATTCTTCCACAGGCGCCAGCGTCAACCACACATCGTCCGCGGTTACTTCGGCGGCCCGCACGTCCGCTACGTCCTCGACGAGAACCCCTTGAGTTTCTGATCAATAACCGAGTGGGGACCTCGGATTACGTGGAGACACCCACCGCCCCGCTCTGCTTCGAGTACGACAGCGGTGACAACTCGGGCAGACCCTTGAAAACTTCCATTGCGATGACCTCGACGCACTTGCTGAAACGAGAGAAGGTCTGGTCGTCCCCGTCGCCGAGCAAGACAGCCTGGCCATCCCAGGCGGCGTTACGGAAGTTCTTACCGAAGTGAACGATCGCCCTGATCGGTACCCCAGGCTTCCCGATAAAGTCGCGGTCGAACGACTCACGCAGGAACGTCGAAGCTGCCACTAGCCCGTCATAGGCGTCATCGATGGCGGGATCGCCAACCGGTTCGTCTCCTGACTTTCGAAGCACGGGCAGTTGCTTCCAGTGGTACGCCTGGCGCCCTTGGGCGTCGTAGACGATGTGTTGCATCTCGGCAGTTGCTGGTGTGCTTAGGCGCGGCCGCGTCTCCGGAACTTCGACATGCATGTCGACCGACAGCCACCACTCGCCGTTCTCAGCCAGTACCCGTTCCTGCACCAAGGGCGGGGGAACCACACCGGACCCCGGGGGAAGGCGCAGCGACGTCGCGGCGTTCTGCGCGTTCTGCAGCCGACGCACCGACTCTTGGATCTGGTCCTTGGAGACCTTCCCGGCTTCCCCAAGAGCGTTGATGGCGTCGACGAGCCGTTGGGCGGCCTCGCTGAGGATGTCATCACGGACCCTTTCGGGAATTTCACCCTCCACGGAGTAGGGGATCATCTCCAATGCCTCGTAACCACGCAGAGTGACTTCAAAGATCGGGCTCTTATGCTGGCGGGCGAGCATGGCGCCGTGGCTCTCCCAACCGGTCCGGGTCAGCATGGAAGCATCCCAATACCCGTACCTTCGGAAGAACGCAACGGCTGTGCTGTTACGAGCGAGCTCTGCGTACACCAGTCTTGCGGCCGTGCGCACATGGTTGCGCGCGCATCCACGCAGTGAGGGCTGTGGCAATAACGCCACCGATCACGGTCAGAATCGCACCGAGCAGCGTGCTGTCCACTTAGCTTGCCGTTTAACGTCCTGCCTGAAGTCGCTCAGTACGAGTTGTCGAGTTGGTCTACGAGGAATCGAAGCTCGCGAGCTCGGCGCCGAGACATGCCGTGTATCACGGCATCCAGGAACTCCCGTGCTTCGAAGGGGCTGCCGCAGCATTCCCACACACCGCAGCCGCCGTCCTCGTACTCACTCCAGAGGTTGCGGTACGGGTCCCGCACGAACCCTCGCCAAATCCTCACGGACTCGGCCGTGACGCCAGGCCACAGGTAGTTCCGGCTCCTCTCGACCCTGGCAACTTCGGCAAGAGCGGGCGGGGACAGGCCAGCGATAGGAGGTTGATAGGTAAGCCGGTGCCGCGGCCACTGCTCGGCGCGGACACGCCCGGGCCGTCTACGCGGCATGGGCCTTTCTGTAGAACGTCATGGGGTGATCCTGCCAGAGACGGTTGCGCCGTGGCACCTGACTTGCAGCTCAGTCCGTTCGTCGCGGCTTCGTCCCCTTCTTGTGGTGTGCGGGGCGGTTGTACGGCTCGCCGGTGGCGAGGACTCGTCCGACGTCGTAGCGGTTGGCGGTCCGCCGGTTCTTCGATCCTCGTGGCCTGCCGGGGCCGGGCCGGCTGGGTTTCGGTGCACGGGCTGGCGTGCCTGTCTTCGCCCGCAGGTTCCTGAACCCGCGACGGACTCGGGCAGGGGTGAGTCTGTTCGGTTCAGCCGGCCGCTCCCACGGCCGGCGGAGATCGCGCGCGAGGGGGCGGGCCAGGC
This sequence comes from Streptomyces nojiriensis, assembly GCF_017639205.1. Taxonomy (NCBI): domain Bacteria; kingdom Bacillati; phylum Actinomycetota; class Actinomycetes; order Kitasatosporales; family Streptomycetaceae; genus Streptomyces; species Streptomyces nojiriensis. The sequence goes on from NZ_CP071139.1 coordinate 312,727, forward strand.
GGAGCTGAGCGTGTGCGGCCAGGACGAGCCATGTCCAGCGGTCGGCGGCCTGCGAGTCCCGCAGTTTGGGCCGGGTCCAGCCGAGAGTCTGCTTGAGCAGTCGGAAGGTGTGCTCCACGTCGAACCGGCGAAGGAACGCCTGCCAACAGCGATCGACCTCCTGAGGATCGGCGCCGGTGCCCGACCACCACAGCCAGACGGGCTTGTTCACACCGCCGCTGGGCAGCTTCTCGACCGACAGGCGGATCACGGTGCCCTCGATGATCGGCAGCGGCTCTTCGTGATCGCCCCATGCCGCCCGGCGGGTCAGCCGGGGATGCAGCCGGTCCCACGCTTGCGCCGTCGCCGTCCCATACCTGTCGGTGTCCCTGAGGGTGACCACGTCTGGATCACCCCAGGTCCCGGGTCGGCCGAAGACGAACTCACCGCCATGCTTGGGCGGGCGGCCGCCCTGCGGCGGGCAGATCCACGGCACCGGAACGGGCTTACGCATCACCCGGTCCGAGCGGAGCCTGCCCAGAACCTCCACGGGCAGGTCGGCCAGGAGGTGAGCGATGCGGGGCCCGTCGTAACCCGCGTCCAGCACGACCAAGACCTTCGGGTCCCCGTCGCGCCACTGGCTGGCGTCCACGAGACGTTGGACGACGTCTCTGACTTGGTCGGCGGTGACCGCGGCCAAGTCGGCGCCGGGCTCCAGCCGGATTGCGTCCAGCAGCGCGGTCCATGAGGTCCGGCCGGTCTCCAGCGCGGCGACGATCGAGTACGGCCAGCCGGGCACCATCTGATGCTTGCCCAGGCCCCGGCCGAAGGTATGCCAGAAGGAGCGGTCCGAGGAGGTGTCGGCGTCCGGACGCAACCAAGGGGAGACGTCTACCGCCAGCACCAGCCGACCGTCAGCGGCTCGGGGAAGCGGGACATCGGTCAGTGCCCGACGCAGCCGGGCGACGTCGATCCGGCCGTGGTTGATTCCGGAGTACAAGGCCCCGTGCCCGCGCCGATGCTCGGGAGCGAGCGCCAGGTCCACGAGGGTGCGGACCGGACCGTCGGTACACAACAGCGCGTCGCACAGCTCGAACAGGGCGTCGCTCCGCGCAGTCAGGCACGCGTATAACTCCGACCGGAACTCCGCCACCACCGTGAACGCGTCTCGTTGAACCTCATGATCGACCAGTCCCACGATCCCGGCCTCCGTGCTGCGTTGTCGCTCAGCACAGGATCGTCCCGCGGCCCCTCCCACATCTGGTGAACTGGGGAAACACCGAACAAATTCGAACATTGTTCGACGGCGGACGTTAAACGGCAAGCTTAGGCCATGTTTTAGAAGTTGCTCGTGTGCTGGGTGGGTCGTCCGGGGAAGTCGCGGGCGGCCATCCAGATCGTGAGGTCACGGGCGATGTGATTGATGCTGGTCTCGGTGGCGACGTCGTGTTCGTGGCGGGTGGTGTCGCGTCGGACGACCTCGTAGCCGCCTTCATCCAGGGCCGCGACGGAGGTGAACCAGACCGGGTCGTCTTCATCGGGCTGGATGACGACGAAGGTGTTGTCCGAGTCGTTGAGGTCGTCGATCAGCATGAACAGCGCGTCCTCGGACGGGTCCTCGATGTGGTCGCCGCTCTCGCTCTCGGCCCGGTAGTACGTAGCCCCCATCGGCCCTGTCTCCCCTCAACCCGCTGACCTGATCGCGGCCAGAATGACATGCGCGACCGACACTCCTGGCAGGTCACAGCCATTCATTGATCGCGGCGATGAGAACGGTGGCCTCGAATCGGACCGCGAGCTTGTCGAACCGGGTGGCCACCGCCCGGTTCCGTTTCAGCCGGTTGATGCCGCACTCGACCGCGTGCCGGGCCTTGTAGTCCTCACGGTCGAAGGCCGAAGGCCGCCCGCCAGACATCCCCCGCCGCTTGCGGTGGCCGACCTGATCGGCAGGTTCCGGAATCGTGCAGCGGATCCCGCGCCGACGCAGATAGGCACGGTTCGCGCGCGATGAGTACCCGTTGTCGGCCCGCACCCGCACCGGACGGACCCGTGGCCGGCCCAGGCCGAGACGCGGAACCCGGATGGCTTCCAGCACGGCCGTGAACTGTGGGCTGTCTCCCCGCTGACCTGCTGTGACCAGCAGCGATAACGGCCTCTGTCCCTGTTCACAGGCCAGGTGAATCTTCGTGGTCCAGCCCCCGCGGGACCGGCCCAGGCCGTGGTCGTCCGGTTCGGCCTGGTGGCCGCCCGGCGGCTCCTTCTGGGCTTGGCCGTCCCGACGTGCACCGGCCGCGTGTTGATGGGCCCGGCAGATCGTGGAATCGACGTTCACATCCCAGGTGATCAGCCCGACGGCGTCCGCCTGGGCCTGCAACCCGGTCAGTACCGACGACCAGACGCCATTGCGCTGCCAGCGCCGGAAGAGCCCATAGACCGTCTGCCACGGACCGTACTCCAGCGGCAGATCCCGCCACGGGGCACCGGTTCGCACCCGCCAGCGGATCCCGTCGATCAACCGCCGTCGGCACACCGACGGTCGGCCCAACACCGTGACCGGCAACAACGGCCCCAGCACTGCCCACTGGTCATCTGAAAGATCCCCTCGCCCCACACCTAGATCATCACGGCACGAGGCGAGACCCGGACCCCAGTTCCAAAACACGACCTAGGTGTCTCACCTCCAATCACTCTTGATCATGGTCGAGGATGGGGTGTTTCCTGCCAAGTCGGACACGGTGGCGTCGGCTACACCGTTCCTGGAAGGACCAGCTCCGCCGCACAATTCGACGATAGGCGTCGAGTCGCTGACCCGCGACGACTGCGTTGGATGACAACGGACAGCTGACAAGTACCTTCTGCCTTGCCCGAGCAGTGCCCTTCCCGGCGCTGGCGCCGTTGATCTCGTCATGAGGAAAGCGATCTACATGACTGCGGTGGCACTGCTGCTGGTCGGCACGGCCCCGGCATACGCGAGTGGGGGCGCTGACAAGGGTCCTGTGAGCGTCGGCGTGATCGGCGAGGGATTGAAGGTGAAGGAGGTACGGGCCCTGCTGAAGGGCTGGTACCCGGGTGCACGGGCTGAGGTCTTCGTGATGCGGGGCGGCAAGCGGGTTCGGACGGTGGGGCCGTGGAAGGCGACCGAGTCGCTGGAGGTCGGCGGGCACAAGTTCGAGCGCGCGACATGGCAGGTGGGCAAGTCGTTCCGGCACGGAGACCGGATCTGCTCCAGCTTCGGCCACCGCGGCGAACGCCCTTGCGTCACCATCCAGCGCTGACCACGGCCCCGTGCCCGCAGCCGAACAGGGGCGGGCACGTATTGTAGGTTCCGATTTCAGCTGTCGGCCGGTGGCGACGTGACCTGGTGTTTTGGGGCGCTGTCCAGGCTTCTTGTCGGGGGCTTTGTCCGGCCGATCTGTCGGATTCTTCAGGCCGTGGCGCGGTGTTGAGTTTCGTGTCGGGCGGCGCGGCGGCCCTCGCTTGTGAGGGTGTAGAAGGTGCGGCGTTTGCCGGGGCCGCGGCCTGGGGTTGCTCTGTTCATCCAGGTGATGTCGTCTTCGAGGCGGCTGGTGAGCCAGCCCGCTTGTTCGAGCCTCTTGAGCCGGGGATAGACGGTTCCTGGATCGAGTCCGGTGCGGGCGATGACCTCGGCTCCGTAGAACTTCTGGTTCGGTCGGGCGAGCAGATCGTGCAGGAGGGCGAGCGTTGGCCTTGTGATGCGGATGCGTTCGACCGCGATGTCGTCGAAGGGGGTGGGCGGGCCGGGGTTGCGGCGGGTCCGAAACTTAGCATGGGCGGCTTCCAGGACGTGGTCATCGGGCGGGGCATGGGTGGGGTCGTGCGGAAGTGAGGCGGTCATCAGGGCCCGGACACGATCGGTTTCGAGGTCTCGAAGCAGTCGTCGGCCCTGCGGGGTGGGCTGTTGAGGGCGGCCGAAGGCCGCTCTGGTGAAGAGGCTCTTGCCGATGTCGCGTTCCAGCCGCTGGAACTGTGTGACCAGCGCGTTGGGTTCGGTCTTGAGGTGGCGGGCGGCGCTGTCGAGGGACGGGAAGCGCATGGCGATGTGGAAGCGGTGGAGGCGGAGCCAGCCGTGAAGGGTGCCCTCGACGGCGGATCGAACATCGCGAGGGAGGCTGGTGTCGATCTTGGTCATGATGGTGCGGCTGTGCACTCCTGGGGGCCGGAGGGGAACGTTCAGGTGCTTGAGGCGCCGGCGGACTGTTTCGTCTTCGGTGCCGAGTTCTTCGGCGATGTCGAGGGTCGAGCGCTTGCGGGTGAGGTATTGCTCGCGCAGCCAGGTCTCGTCGATGGGGAAGGGCTTGCGGGTGCGGCGGACGGTGAAGCCGAGGGCGCGGGCTTGGACGACGGCGATGTGGCGGGGGATGCCGGTTTCCCGTGCGATTCGGGTCAGTGTCTTGTCGCCGTCGACGTACTCGCTTTTCAAGAAGTCCGCGGTGAGGACCGTCTTGGCCTGCTGGTGCAGACGCCAGGAGCCGACACTCGAAGACCTGCCCCACTCGCGGGGCTCGCAGGGAACCTGTTCGAGTGCGAACCGGATATGGGTGAGGGTCGTGTCCAGCTCCCTGGCCGCCTCTCGGGGGGCCCGCTGTTCGGTGATGACGATGCGTCGTACTTCTTCCAGTTCGATGTCTTCGAGGTGTCGACCGGGGAGGTCGAGTCCATCGGCGCACTTTTGTGGCGGTTCCCATGTCAGGGGCTCGTTGATGTTCAGGTCGTGCAGGACGCCGAGCGCGTGCCGATGGAGAGCGTCTCGCTGGTCGAGGGTCAGGGAGGGAGGGAAGGCGAAGTACCGGGACCGGTCGGGTGCCGATCGCAGGGCGAGGGGGTGGCATGGATCGGTGAGGTCGGCGCTGGTGAGGAGCTGGTTGAGATAGCGCTGGGCGTTGAGGTAACGGGGGGCCTGGGTGGTCTTGGCGCTGAGCTGTTCACCGGGCTGGGTGCCGGTGCGGAAGCAGAGCTCGCGCCACTGGTCGGGGGTGATCGGGGCTGCGGGAACGAGGCGCCGTCGGCGTTCGTAGTCGATGGGGCTGCCGTGGTCGTCGAGGTAGTGGGCGAGGTTGCAGAGCGCGGTGAGCACGTCCGGGTGCCCGGACTTGAGGGCGCGCTGCAAGGTGACGGTCATCGCGCTCGGCAGGTGAGGTCCAAGGCGGTCGGTGACGCCGCGTGCCCGAAGGACAGGTTCCCCGGGCAGGAGAAGCAGTGCGGCGGCGATGCCGCGGAACAGGTTCTCCTGCATCCCCTCCTGGGGCATGAGCCGCACTGTCCAACCGGGCCAGAGCAGCTGCGGAACGTTCCGGATGCGTGCGCTCGCGCTGCGATCGCCGGGTTCGGGAACGCGGGCGCGTGGGGTGGAGGAGGAGAAGCGGACGCGGTCCAGAGCGCCCATGATCTGGTCGCCGGCGTGCAGGAAACGGCGCCGTGTGCCTGGTGAGAGCCGGGACCATTGCTCGGCGGTCATGGCCTTGGGGATCACCTTGTTCGGGGTGTCGCGCCGGGACCGCAGGACGTGGACAGCGTGGACGGCCGAGTCGTCGTCGGGTGTGTCGAGGAAGGCCAGGGCCGCGTGGGCGATGACACCGCTGGCGGCGGCGTCGAGCGGCTTGACCCGGTCGGCCGGAGTCCGGGTGGCCAGCGGCCGGCGGCGCCAGCGCTCGCGGACCGTCCGGCCCATCGTCTGAATGTCGTTGTCGTCGATCGTGTGCATCAGCCATGGCGTGCACTGGTTCAGGTCGGCCAGGACCGTGCCGGCCGTGGACGGCGTGGCGAGCAGGACGTCGACGCGGTGCTGAGCGGCGAGCAATGGATGATCGGAGTCGAGCGGCAGAACGTCGGAGCTGGTCAGGTCGGTGCCGCAGACCGACGTGAGCCGGGAACCGAGGGTGCAGGTTCCCGCCGGGAACCGCAGAGTGTGTCCGGGGAGCCTGATGCGTACTCCTTCGCCGCAGCCGGAACAGGTGTCGTGCAGCAGGGCCTCGTGCGTGGTGCAGGCGAACGTCCAGGGCAGCCACCACTTCCGCAGCCACCGTCCTTCCCGCTCGGCCAGGCACTGGGGACAGAACCGGCATCGTCGTTGCCGCCTGGGGCCGAAGGGGAAGTCGCTGCCGATCACCGCCTGATCGAGGCGACCCGCTGGAAGGCCGGTGCGGATCTCCAGCTTGCGCAGCACGGCGACGGGCGGGGCGCTGACCAGCAGGCGGGTGAGGTGGTGCCGGGGCATACCCAGGACACGCAGGAACGCGGAGAGCGTCAGGCCGTTGCGGCGGCCCAGCGTCTCCAGCCAGCTGTCGAGACTCTCGCCGTCCAGGATCGGGATCCGCAGCGGCAGGACACGTGCTTCGGTCACGAGGCATCACCGAGCACGGAAGTGATCTTCGCGTGAGCCATGGTGGCGGCCAGCTGCTTGCGGGCCTGCTCGGACGCCTCATCGAGCCGGACGCCGTCCAGGACCTCGCGGGTGATGGCTTCCGTGCCGGTGCGGATCGCGCGGTAGCAGCCGCGCATGAGCAGCGTGAAGTACGACCCGATGTGCCCGCTGGTGCGTTCGAAAAGGTAGTCGGCGTGGCGCAGGAGCCTTCCGGGCCGGTGCTCGGCGAGTACGAGCTGACGTTCAGTGGACTTGATCAGGCTCCGCCAGTGGCGTCGGCCCTGCTCGGTGTCGAGACGGAACGGATCGACACCCAGGCGGGTCCAGCGGCGGGCAGTCTGGGCCAGGGCCACGTTCTTGCCGGTCAGGCCGTCTGCGAAGAACCGCCGCTCAGCGAGGCCGACACCGACATAGATGAAGGTGACCGGCAGCTCGTTGGCGAGCCACTTGAGGTGGTTGGACACCGCCAGGCCGTCGCGGCGGTCGAGGTCGATGAAGTGGATGTCGTCGATGATGCCGAGCTGGGTCTCGCAGGACAGGACGCAGTCCAGGGCGTGGCTAGCCAGGGCGGCGGCGTTCGCCCGGTCGGTGGCAGGGTGGCCGTAGTACTCGCAGATCATCCGGTTCAGGGTTCGCAGGGTGGTGTTGGAGGTCAGGCCGACACGGAAGACGGGGATGCGTTCGTGTCCGGCCTCGGTGACCGTGGACAGGCGGCGCATCTGCTGGCGGTCGAAGTCGCGGCCGAACAGGTTGGCGATGGTGGTCTTGCCCAGGCCCGGCAGTGCGTCGATGACGGCGGCGGAACGGATGCGGTCGCCGTCCTGCCGGTTGGCGGCGACGATCTGTTCGAGTTCGTCGTGGATGCCCGCGAGTTGCGGCGTCTGGACGATGCCGAAGTTCGCATGCCAGTCGTGCCGGGAGTCGTTGTAGTCCTCGGCTGCCGCCTCGGTCAGCGCGGCCAGTTGGGCCCGGGTCAGGATCTCGGGCCGCTGGCGTGGCGGGGCGTCGGCGAAGCGGCGCCAGCCCTCCTTGCGGGAGAGGCTGAACAGGTTGGGCTGCCTCACTCGATCACCTCGAAGGCGTCAGCGTAGAAGTCGTCGCCCTCGGGGGCGTCGAACAGCTCGTCCTCCTCATCGCAGTCCCCGGCCGGCAGGTCGGGCACCAGCCTCAGCTCCGGAGGCGTCAGGGGACCGGACTGCTCGGGCAGCACCGGCAGGGACAGGGCGCCGCGTTCTGCCGACAGCCGCACCGCCATGCGGCGTTCGCGCCGGTCGGTGACCATCCCCTGGTCCCAACGGGCCAGAAGATCCGACAGGGCCTGCGAGGCGTCGATGTGCCGGCCCTCGCGTGCGGCCAGACGGCGGGCATAGGCGGCGGCCTCACCGCTGAAGGCCATCTTCAGCGCCGGAGCGTGTTCCCAGAACAGGGGATGCCAGGAGTCGTCGGCCGGGTCCTGGAAGTAGACGAACCGCACGTCGTCAGGGTTGACGTGGATCGGCCACTGCCGCCCGAGACCGGCGTAAGGACTCGGTGCGTTGCGGTAGCCGTCCAGCACGGGCCCGTTGTAACGCAAGCCATCGACCTCGACCCCGTAGTGCTGGATCGTGCGCGGCTTGACCGCGAGGAACTGAAAGACCAGGTCCGACGAAGCAGGCATGCGAAGGCGCCCGGCGCGGGCCAGGCCGATGCGCAGCATCTCCAACGGGGATAGCGACAGCTTAGGCCACTGCGGGATGACCAGTCCGTCATGCTCACGCCGGTGGTAGACCTCCGTGATCCACTCACGGATGATCTCCTCCACCTCGTGGATGAAGAAGAACGCGGCGTCCTCGACCGCCTCCCCGCGGCTGTGGACGTCGGGCCCCTTGTAGGCGGGAAGGTGCTGGATCAGCCCCTCCCGCAAGGTGCGGAAGAAGCGCTCGACGGTCGGCTTGTCCGTGGGCTTCTTCGGCTGGGCCGGCTGAATCGACATCCCCAGCCGCGTGCAGACGCCGATCACGTGCGCGGACATGAACGCCCGCCCGTGGTCAATGACCAGCGTCTCCGGCGGACACAGCCCGCCGCCAGGGGCGAGCCCGTCCTCGGTGAACACCACCTCGTCCCACAGCCCGTGGTAAGGAGCGAGCACGGGCCGGACCGTGTCGTCCAGGGAAGGACAGACCGCCTCGAACAGCACTCCGGCAACGTCCACCGCCTTCGTGGAACAGGCCGTCACCCGAAGGCCGACGATGCAGCGCGAGAACAAGTCCTGGGCGACGGTGAGCTGAAGCGGAACCCAGCGGCAGGTCACCGGTTCCATGGCGTAGATGTCCAGGTCCTGGGTGTCGAGCACGACGTACTCACCGGGCCGGGTGGCCCGCAGCCGCCCGTAGGTGCCCTGCGGCCTCTCCGCGATCGAGCGGCGGGCCTTTGCACTGCCGGACACCGCGTTCGTGCCCTTGGCCAGCCAGGCGAGCCGGGCGTAGGCCGTGCTCCGCGACGGGATCGGAACCGTCCCCTTCCCGTACTCACTGGTCAGCCGCTCCTCGGCCCGCAGCAGCAGAGCCGACCGCGTGGGGGTCGAGCCGGTCGCCGACTCCGCCATCACCCGGCGCACCGCCTCCTCCCACCGGGGATCGACGCTGGAGACCCTCCCCGCCCGGGCATCGACGAGGCCGGCCTCCCCGCTCTCCCGGTAGGCGGTCAGCCACCGCTCAATCGTGCGAACCGAAACACCCAGCTCAGCGGCCTTGGCCGCAGACCGGTCCTTCAGCGGAAGATCGGGGTCGTAGGCGGGCCTGGGCTCGCTCGGCAGAGCAACGCCGACATGCCCAGACCGGTAACCGCTGAGCACCTCCCGAACGTGCCCCGCCCGTTCCTCCAGCCGCTGACGCTGGTCTGCCGACAAGCCCGCCAGCAGCAGGCCAACCCCGCTTGAGGCGGTCGGCGCGGGAACACCGATCGACCGGGCTCCGGCTGCAAGCCGCCCGAGCGGAACGGAGCTGTACTCGCCTGTCCGCTCGCTGCGGACCGTCGTGCGCAGACCCTCGATGTCCTCGACCTCGACGACGTCGCCGCCGAAGAAGAGCCGGGCCCCCGGAAACAGGGCCATCGCGTAGGCGTTCATGCCGCCACCCGGATGCGGCTCGCACGGCTCAGCGGAGCACGCAGTTCGGTGACGAGTTGGCCGGACCAGACCAGGTGCAGGACGACCGGACGGACGATCTCGCACGAGTGGCGTCCGGCCAGCGCGGCCTCGACACCGCCGATCGTCGACTGGTCCGCGGCGACCTCCATCACATGCGCAATGAGCGAGGTCTCCACCAGGTCGCGGCGCCTGTAGCCGGCCAGGAAGCGCACGTTCTCCACGACGGCAGGCTCGGCCCCCGACCAGGTCTCATAGACCCAGCCGCGGTGCGAACACACCTGGCGTGTCCAGTCGAACTGTGCGATCACCTTGGGATCCTTCATGCGTGAGGAGGCTTTGACGTCCACGACGGTCACCAGACCGTCGGCGTGGACAAGGAACAGATCGGGAACATGGCGGCGGACGCGCGTACCGTCCGAGCCGACCAGTTGGAAGGGCTGGGCCGCGATCTGCGCGATATCACCGGCGAAGTCGGCGATCAGGATGCGGGCGAGCTCCAACCGGCTCTCGTAGGCCACCATTCGGCCCGTCGTTGAGGCGTGGTACCAGCCCGAATAGTGTTTCCGGCCCCGGTACCAACGGAACTCGCGTACGGGGAGTCCGCCGGCGACCTCGTCCACCGGAATCCGGTCGAGAGGGGCCTCGACCAGCCGTCCGTTGGCCCGCCGATACGTGACCCGGACCGTCCGACAATCTGTCGCGTCCGCGTCGCCTGCACCAGTCCCCATGGTCGCCCCTTCGTGCCCGATGTTGTCGACACCAGGACACTGGCCACCACCAGCGCTAACGTGAGCGGAAAAGCGGACAAACCAAACGAAAGGCTGGACCGCGGACTGCCAGTGTGACGCTGGTGCCGGGGCGAGGGACGGCACGGGGCCGGAGAAGCTGCGAAGGTGCGCGGGTGTTAGCTTCCTTCCTATGGTGGAGCACCAGGAACAAACCAGGGCGGCCTACGACGGAGTCGTCGAGCTGTATGCGTCGATGTTTGCCAATCGTCTGGAGACGCAGCCGTTCGCGCGGAACATGATCGGCACCTTCGCCGAGCTGGTGCGCGGGACGGGAATCCCGAGGGCAGCCGACGTCGGGTGCGGACCTGGACATCTGACGGCCATGCTGCACGACTTGGGACTGGACGCCTTTGGGCTCGACCTCTCTCCGGCCATGATCGACCACGCTCGGCAGGCCCATCCGGCACTGCGGTTCGACGAGGCGCGGATGGAGGCTCTGCCGGTCGAGGACGGCGCGCTCGGCGGCGTGCTGGCCCACTACTCAATGATCCATACCCCGCCCGGGGAACTGCCCGCGCTGCTTGCCGAGCAGGTACGTGTCCTGGCGCCTGGGGGCCTGCTCCTGGTCTCATTCTTCGCGACCGACGGACCAGAGCCGGTCCGCTTCGACCACAAGGTGACGCCTGCCTATAGCTGGCCGGTGGACCAGTTCGCCGAATTGCTGGCCGGGGCTGGGCTCGTCACGGTCGCCCGGTTGATCCACGACCCGGCCTCCGAGCGGGGCTTCCTCGACGCCCACTTGCTGGCCCGCCTCCCCTAGAGCGGGGTGACAAACGCGAGCTCATCTGCAAGGGCACCGTTGGTGTCGCCTCGATCCGCATCTGGCTCCAAGACCCCGTCACGTGATCACGGGCCAGGCCGTAGTAGAGACTCAGCTGGACGAGTCGGACGACAAGTTGATGACAAATCACTTGGACAACGACATCTCTATTCGGAACCTACACGTATGGCATCAGCCGACGATGCGCCGGACGACGAGGATCGGGCCGAGTTCGCTCTGTTGCACCACGGAGACGGGCCGGCCGGTCCGTGGCGCGTGCACGACATAGCCGTAGCCGATGGCCATGGCCACGTGCTCAGGGGCGTCAGCCGTACCCCGGACGAAGAGCAGATCGCCGGGAGCGATGGTGCTGGCGGGGGCGGCTCGTCCGTCGTGGATCTGCGTGTAGGTGGTGCGGGTGATTTCCTTGCCGGCGACTCCGTACGCGCGCTGGGTCAGGGAGGAGCAGTCGCACCGCTCGGATGGGTCGCTGCCGTGGGGGTTCGTGCAGCTGCCGCCCCACTGGTACATGGTGCCTAGCTGGCCCAGCGCCCAGCGGATCGCGGTCTTCACCTCCATCGGCGCGGTGGCCGGGATCTGGTAGCCCTCCGGCAGGGTGCCGGGCGGGATGCTCCCGAAGTCGACGTTGCCGACGCCCTGTCCGGCGCACCTTCCCGGGCCGAAGCCGCCGCCGAGACCAGGCTGCCCCGGCATCGGGCCGACGGGGGCGGCGCCGAGGGTGGGGGCGATGGCCTGCTGGAGGGCGGTCGCGAGGGGCTCGTGCTTGGCGTAGGCGTCGGGGAACCCGGAGCGCTGGACCTTCTGCGCGGCCACGGTGACGGGCATCTGCTCCCAGTCCTTTATCTCCATGAGTCCGTTGTAGAACTTGGTGCTGGAGTAGACGGGGTCCATGATCTGCTCGCGGGTGCCCCAGCCCTGGGAGGGCCGCTGCTGGAACAGGCCGAGCGAGTCGCGGTCGCCGTGGTCGAGGTTGATCAGGGTGGACTCTTGGAGGGCGGTGGCCAGGGCGACGACCTGGCCACGGGCCGGCACGCGCTTCTGGATGCCGGTCGCGACGATCGCCTTGGCGTTGGGGATCTGCTTTTTGGGCTCGTCGAGGCCGGGCACGTTCACGTCGCCGCTGCCGGCGAGCATCTCCTTGACCTTGCGGGCTATCTCGGCGGTATCCGGGTCGAGGCCGGGCTGGCCACCGGCGGGGCAGCCGGCTGCCGCAGCGGCCTCGGCTTCGCTCTGGCCGAGGCCGGCCACGTGGGCTCCGATGGCGGCCAGCAGAACGAGCGCCAGGCCGAGCAGGCCCGCGACGCCGGCCAGCCACCCCTTGAACTTCTTCTTCACGAGCGGCGCTGCCGACGGCGGCGGAGGTTCAGCTCCCGCTCCTCGCTACGGCTCAGGGACGCGTCGCTGGGCCGCCGGGGGGACGCGGTCGGGACGCGGCGCGGGCCGGGCTGCCGTGGGGTGCCGCGGTCCAGACGCTGCCGGAGCTGCTGCTGGCGCGGCGAGACCGCCGGCTGGGCCGGGACCTGGTGGCGGGGCTGATGACGCCTCGTCGCCTGCGCGGCCGGGAGGTTGGGCTGATTCGGGACGGTGACCGCCTGGCTGCTGCTGGCGAGGTTGTGCGCCGGGCCTCCGGGGAGCTGGTCCGCCGGGGTGCCGGGCGGGTTGAGCGGCTGCGCGGGCGGGTTCTGCGGCGGGACGGGCGGTGTCTGGCCCGGGTTGCCGGCGTTGCCCGGCTGGGGCTGGGGCTGGGGCTGGGGCTGGGGCTGGGGCTGGCCCGCAGGCCGGGCCGGGCGGCGGCCGCCGTTGCCCCCGGACTGGATGCGGTTCATCAGGGCGACGGTGCTGACGCTGGAGGAGGTGGCGTAGCCGAGGGCGGCGATCGGATTGCCCGAGGCGAGGGAGACGCCGACCATCGCGGTGCGGACCGCGCCGCGGGTGATCTTGCGGGCGATCGACTGGTTCTTGGCCACCGGGGTGGAGGAGGGGGCAAGGGCGGAGTTGTTGGTCCCGCCGATCCGGGCGGAGGACATCTTGTCGCGCCACTTGGCCGCAGCCTGCTTGGACTTGACCGTGAGGGCCTTGCGCTTCTTGATCGCGCCAAGGCACACGATGTCCACGGCGAGAAAGCGCAGGGTGAGCTCGTTGCCCCAGTCCTGCTGCACGGGGTCGAGGACGGCCTGGACGATCAGGATGAGGACGGCGAGGCCGATGATGGAGGCGAGGAGCTGCCCGAGGGAGTGCAGGACAGAGGCGGCCCAGTCCCACAGGTAGCCGCGGCCGGCGCCGGGCATCAGCCCGGCCACGAGAGCGGGTTCGGCCCGTACAGCGTCCCAGGCGATGCGGCACTGTGCGACGAGGAAGCTGCCGGCGAGGCCGGCGATCAGGACAGTGACGATCAGGGCGGCGACGAGAAGGAAGATCGCGCCGCCGACCTTGTCCATCGATGCCCGCTTCGCGGCCTGTACGTCGCCCTTGACGCAGTCCTTCTCGAACTGCTCCATCGGCGGGTTGCCGTAGTGGTCGACGGTCCACTGCTTGGCCAGGGGCAGGGTCCAGTCGGTCATCTGCGCGCCGGTGGGGTCGATCCAGGCCCGGTAGCTGTTGAGTTTCTTCAACCGCTCCATCTGCTGGTTCATCGCCCGCTCGTAAGCGAGCTGCGTGATCTTGGTGTTGCTGTACTTCTTGGCGCAGTCGCCTTCGAAGACGCGGCCGTACTGGAGCAGCATGGCCGGCTTGACGATGAAGGCGTCGGTGAGTGCGTTGGTGAGCGGGCGGGAGAGCGCCCGGGAGCTGGCGGAGTCTTCGTCATCGGGGGCCTTCTCCTTGGGGCCGGGGTTGGCGTCGAGGATGATGTCGGCGACTTCGAGGGCCAGGCCGCGGGCGGCGGCGATGGCGCCGTCCTGTTCACCCAGCAGGAGCTGCGGGGGCGAGGACAGCAGCGTGGCGGTGAGACCTGCGATCAGGAGGGACAGCGCCGCGTCCCCCCACCCCTTGGCCCGGTCCCCGAAGAAAATGCGCACGACGGCGATCAGGGCGCACACCGACAGGAACAGGGACGGCAGACCCATCTGCAGGATGACTTGCGTGTGCAGGCTGTTCGCAACGGACAGGACGGGCGCCAGGAGGAGCTTGGCGAGGCCGAAGCCGAGGGCCCAGACGATGAGCCAGCAGCAGAATGCGATGACCCACTTGGTGGTCATGAAAGCCAGCTCGGTGATCAGGTTCTGGATGGTCAGGTCCCAGTCGGCCAGACCGCCGGTGTCCGACTTCACGGTGTAGGCCGAGATCGGCAGGTTCCGCTCGTCGGTGACGTTGAAGACGGCCAAGACGCCGCCCTCGTTGGGCAGGAGCTTGCGCAGGCGCTCCTCCTCGGCCTTGAGGTAGGCCTCCTGCAGGTCCTCCGAGAGGCGCTGGTTGAGGTCGGCGATGAGCTTCTCAATCTCGGCGAGCTCCTCCGGCGTCGGCGTACGCGTACCCGGTGTGGGCGGCCCGAGGGGGTTGGTCGTCGGCGGGCTGGTGGGCGTCGGGGTCGCGGACGGGTTCGGCTCGGCGAGGGCCGGCAGCGAGGTGAGCATGGTGAAGGCGGTCGCAGCGAGCGCCGCCACGAGCAGGGCAAGGCGCAGACGGGCTGTGCCGAGCAGCCGCAGCCGCTTGAACGGGGCGCGCAGGACTCTCATGCCGCCGCCTGCAGGCTGGTCGGGGTGGTGTGGATGACGCGCTCGATCGCCCGGTCGCGGGGGATGAGGACCCGCATGAGGCCGATGCGGCCGGCCAGGTCGCGGTAGAGGCACTCCCCCGCGCGGGCCCGTCGCTGGTCCTCGGGCAGGCCGAGCGGGGAGAGGCCGCCGGTCACCAGGTCCAGGAGGTCGGTGTCGGTGGAGTCCACCCCGAGGAATTCGAGGCTCCGCGCGGCCAGGGGGCGGCTGGTCTGCCGGAAGACAAACCTGTGCGGGATGAGGCCGCGGACGATGGCGCCCTTCTCGCTGTCGGCGGGGCCGATGTCGTCGGCGTCGTGCGAGCCGACGTACGCGGCCGCGTTGCGCTTGCGGCCGTCGCGGAGCAGCTCCAGGAGCAGCTCCAGGCCCTCGTCGCTGGAGGTGAGCCACCAGCACTCGTCGAAGACGGTGACAGCGAACTCGTCCCGGGAGCGCATCGCGGTCTCGCGGGAGACGGCAGCGATGAGGTACATCAGGGCCCGGCCCAGGACCTTTTCGAACTCCAGGCGCTGGATCCGGTGCTCACTCGCGAGCTCGGACTTCTTAGGCAGGGCGAGCGCGCTGACGAGGAAGACGACGGAGTCCGCGCGGTGGGTGTCGACGACCGGCAGCGTCTCGTCGAAGACGACACGGGCGAGGTCCTTGCGGGCGACCGAGGCGAGCTTGCGGGCCAGGCCCTGGGCCGCCGGGTCAGTGGCGCCCCGGGCGGTGAGCTCCTCCATGAGTGCGCGCATCGAGGGCTCCGGCCGGCCCAGGACCGCCTGCACGGCCTCGGAGAGGGCGACGCCTTCGAGGTCCATCGGACGTACGCCGAGGAGCAGGGTGAGGAAGGACTCGGTGAAGCGGGCCGCGACCTGGGGGCTGTTCTCCTTGTAGAGGCGCAGCGGGTCGAGGGAAACCTCGGCGGTGTGGTCGATGCGGATCAGCTGGGTGGTGCCAGGGCACGCCTTTGCGAACCGCGCCCATTCCTGGTCGGTGGTGCGGTCCACGATGACGGCGCGGCCGCGGCTGCCGGGCCGACCGAGCTGATGCCCGCGGGCCAGGACGTTGTAGACGGCGCCCTTCATTCCGACCGACTTGCCGGCGCCGAGCTCGCCGAGCCAGGCCATCGACGCGGACGCGTTCTCCCGGGGACCGCGGGCGGGGTCGATCAGGACCGGTCGGGCGCCCCCGGAGGCGACCTGGAGGCCGTACAGGCCGCCGCGCTCGTCACCGAGCTGGGAGCCGCACCAGGGCATGGCCATCGCGAAGTCCCGCGCAAGGAGGATCTGCGCGTACCCGGCCATGACCCGGGGGGTGCGGCAGCCGGGCAGCATCGCCTGCCACAGGTTCGCCTGCTCCCCGGCGGGCCGGGAGAACGTGTAGTCGGTGGACCCGAAGTCGCTCGCGAGGGCGGCGGCGCGGTCCATGGCGTCGCCGGGGCTGTTACCCCACACGGCGAGGGTGACCATGGCGCGGATCTCCACCTCGCGCCGGTTCGCCGTCAGCCGCTCGTGGTACTCCTCGTTGTCGGCCTGGTTCCGGGCGACGGCCGCGGGCGGGCCAGCCGGGTCACCTTCGTATTCGGCGGCCTGGGCCTTGAGGTGCCGCGCCCTCTTGCGGACCTTCGGCTCGGCCTTCGAGCCGGGCACGATGACCAAGCGCGCGGTCCAGTCGACGGGGTAGGCCAGGTCGTCGAGCTGCTGAAGGTAGGCCGCGCCGGGCAGCGCGAACGCCTCCGGCATCTCCGAGAGAGCCAGGAGCGCCTGGTAGGAGTCGCCCCACTCGCTGGAGACCTGGAGGAAGCGCCGCGTGAACGGGTTGGCCGGCAGGGCAGGGCCGGAGTTGAAGTCGGCGCCACCTTCGCCGACGAGGATCTCCCCCAGCGCCGCGGTGTTCCGGCCCCGGCCGCGGACCGGGGTCTCGGTGCCATCCGGGAGGAACGGTTCGGCAAGCCCGCGGCGCGCGCTGTGGCCGTAGATCCACAGGATCTCCGCCTCGGACGCCGGCCGCATCGACACCCCGGTCGGCCACTGGGCCTGGATCCGCTGGGCCTGCTCCAGGCGCCGCTGCACCTCCGCGGCGGTGACGACCGCAGGCATCAGCCCGAGCTGCAGGGAGACCTCGGCCCGGGCCGCCCGGAACGCGGAGAGCACCGCGTCCTTCTGCGACAGCGGGGGCAGCGGGAGCGCGAGCCAGTCGGTGCGGCCCGTCAGCTCCATGGACTCCAGCTGGTCCAGGACCGCATGGCCGAGGCTCTCGTAGCGGGGCGCGCGCTCCAGGTCGATGTCGTCGACCATGGCGCGCACCACGGCGGTCGGGTCGATCTGGGGGCACAGCGACAGCAGCATCGGCTCGCCGGTCATCGCCTTGAACAGGCCCTCCAGAGCCTTGAGACGGCGCTTCTTCACAGCGGCCGGGGCGTGGGAGTAGTTGGTCGCAGCAACGCGCCACACCGCCCAGACGGTGCCATGGGTGGTGAAGATCAGGTTCTGCTGGACGTGCCGGATCGGCAGGCGCATCGTCAGTTCTCCAGTCAGGTGCGGGTGGTGGGGGCGCGTCGGGCGAGGAGGGCCTGCACCCCCGAAGCCACCGGCGCGGCGGGCACCGAAGCCCCTCCGGGTACTGGCGGCGCGGCAACGGGTGCTGCGGGCCGGGGCCGGGCCTGCTTCGGCCGGGGCTCCCGTGCGGGGGCATCGGTGATCGCCGGGGCAGTGGCTTCGGTGGCTTGCTCGTCGGCGGGCAGGTGGATACGGGTGTCGCCGCGGGTGGGCCGGGCGGGCCGGTAGGTGCGGCCGCGGAGCTGGCCGCGCCGGGGCGCGGCCAGCATCAGGGCGATGCTCAGCAGGGCGGCCGCGGGGTTGCGGCCGTCGATGTGCAGGTGTCGGAGCACGAACGCCACTGCGGCGGGCAGGACGAGGAGGGCGGCGACGTCGAGCCAGCCGTGGCCGCCCCACACGGGGCGGGTCAGGATGAGAGCGGCGACAGTGGAGACGATCCCGGCGAGCTGGGTCATCGTGTAGGGGCCGCCGGGCAGCCGGATCCCCCGGCCGCCGTTGACGTCCCGGATCACCCCGTGGACCAGCGGAGCGCGGCGGGCCTTGGTGTAGCAGCGGCCGATCAGCTCGAAGTCCGGCTCGCCGCCATTCGCGGCGGCTTCGGTCACTGGTCACTCCGGACGGCGTTGGGGCCGCCCTGGTACTGGACGATGTCCTCCGTCGTCTTGTTCTTGAGAGCGGGCATCTGGGCGGCCAGACCCCAGACGACCGCCGCGAAGATGCAGGCCATGATCGTCGGACCAGGTGCCTTGGTCTTCCAGCCAACAACCACCACGAAGGTGCCGCAGAGAATCGGGATGGCCACGTCAAAGATCAAAGTCCTGATGGAATTGCCGAGGCTGGTGCTGGTCTGGATCCAGCCCTGGGCGAGGGTGACGTCGTTCAGCCCCTGGGCGAGCGTAATGGTGTCGTTCAGCATGTCGGATGCTCCTTCTACGGGGTGTGGATGGGTGCCGGGCTCGGCGAGCCGGCCGGTTCAGCAGCCCCGGGCGTGGGGGCGAGGACAGGGGCGCCGTCAAGGCCGACGATCTCCCAGCGCCCGGCGCGGGCCTTGAGGGCGAGCGCGTAGGTGAGTGGGAGCCTCACCCCGTCCTGGCCGGTCGCCCGGAGGGTGACGAGCAGGCGCAGGGTTGTGCCGTCGCCAGGGACGGAGACGACCGGCTCTCCCCCGGTCTCGCCTTCGACGGCGAGCTGGTCCACCGCGACGCCCGAGTACGGAGCCGGGGACGGCGCGGACAGGCGAGTACCGGGCGCGAGGTAGCGGTCGAGCTCGGCGCCAGCCTTCGTGAGGTAGGCACTCAAGAAGCTGGTAACCGCCTGGGCGCGCGGGTCGGTCGGCAGCGCCGGGTGCATCGCGCCGTAGACCAGCTCCGGGGTCTTGGCCCGCTCAGGGGCGGCGACCTCGGCTGGCAACGCGAGCGCGGTGTACGCGGTCACTCCCCCGGCACCGGGCGCGGTGGCCACGGGCACCTGGAAGTAGCGCACCGGGTCGGCTGCCGGAGTCAGGGAGGTGCCAGGTTGCGCGGACGGCGCCAGCGCCGACTGCGCGCCGGTGACGCGTGCCGCGACGGTAACCGCCCAGACCGAGGTGTCGGTCTGACGCAGCCGGACGACGGTCAGCTGCTCGCCCTGGCGCTGGCCGGAGACTCCGTCGAGCTGGAGGCTGCTGGCCGGCGGGTAGTAGGCGGCGAGCTTGGGCTCGTCGCCGCGGCCAGCAGACAGATAGGCGGCCAAGAAGAGGCTCGCGAAGCCGGCCGCGCCCTGGCCGCCGCTCGCGGACGGTGCGAATGGGGCGGCCTTCGGAGCCGGGGCTGCGGACGTAGTGGGCACCGACAGGTAGGCGAGCGCGCCCAGGAGAGGCCCGAGGGCGATCAGGCCCCAGACGATCCACCGGATCAGTGCGGCTGAGTTGGCCTGGGCGCCGGTCGACCATCCGCCGACCCAGCCGGCGTCCTGCGCTGCTTCGGGCACCTGGACGGCCTCCGGCTGCGGCTCAACTGGCGGTACCGGCCTCTGGCGGCGGGTGCGTACGAGGCTCATGCCGTGCCTCCGGCCGAGCGCAGGGTGTGGCCGGCCAGCTCCGCGCTCCGGTTCCGGAGTCCCGCCTCGGGTCGGAGGCGCAGCGCGGCGAGCGAGGCGAGGGCCAGCTCGGCATCCTCGTCGAGGAAGGCGCGGAGCTTCTCGTGGGTGCCGGTGTCGAAGGGGCGGCTGACGAGGGCGGCGCCGAGGTGGATGAGCAGACGCTGGGCGCGGGTGACGCGCTCCTCGTCGGCGTCCAGCGACGTCGCGGTGGCGGTTGTGGTCAAGACACATCTCCAAAGGGGGGAGCGGACGGTCGCCGGAGCGGTGTTCCGGTCATGCCGCGGGCGCGGGCTAGAGAGATGCTGTGAGGCGGGCCAGGGCCCGCGAGCGGCGGCGCTGCCACGCGCCGACCGTGGTGCCAGCACGGGAGGCGGCCTCGGCATCCGGGATGCCGCCGCTGATGTGGTGCCAAGCCAGCGCCTGCGCGTCGGCGGTGGACAGCGCGCCGTCGCGGACCGCGACGAGGAAGAGCTCCAGGAGCTCCAGCCGGGCCGGGGTGCCCTCAGCGTCGCCGGCCGGCCCGACGTGGAGGCCGGCTTCCGCGGCGGCCGCGCGCACGGTGCGGGCGCGGGCGATCTCGTACGGGCCGGGTGCCGGGTCGGCGAGGTGCTCGGCCGTCGCGAGGTCCTCCCCCGCCGGGCCCTGCTCGGCGCCGAGCTCGGCGAGGACCTGACGCAGGGTGTCCAGCGTGAGGTTGGCAGCGGGTCGGCCGGGGCGGAGGTGGATACGGCCGGAGCAGGCGACCTCGTAGAGGGCAGCCACGGTCACGTGACCGACGGCGTCGCGAGTGCGGCCACCAGTCACGCGGACCTGGCCGCGGGTGATGCGGCAGGCGGCAGGGAGCATCGCCTGCACGATGACGCGGGCGGCGAGAGCGGCTGATCGGTCACGGCCGGCGGCGCGCTGAAGGAGGGCCCGCATGACGGCATCGGTCAGTGCATCGGTCACGTCGTTGGCCGTCGGCCGGAGCGCGGCGAGGAGCTGCTTGGGCGTCAGGGAGCCGGACCAGGAATCGGTCACGGCCGCGATGCCATCCAGGTGGCCATCGGTCACCCAGTCGGCCACCGCCTGGCGCAGGGCGGGGTCCGCGCACACCGCGGCCCAGTCCGCATCCAGCCGGTCGAAGAACCCGCCGCCGGCGGCGGGGTGCGAAACGTCGTGCACGACACGTCTCCTTTCGGATCTCGTGCCGTACACACTCCTCGGACCGGCTTGCCCGAAGGCTTGCCCTCAGCCCTAAAAGCGCAGATGGGAGGCTTGCCCTCTGCCTGGGCAAGCCTCCCCTGACCGATTGGGCAAGCCTGGCGGGGGCTGGGCAAGCCCCCTCGTGACCGGTCCGTGCAACTCTGGCGAGCCTCCCTGGGGGTGGGCAAGCCCCAAGATTCGGGTACGCAGGCTTGCCCAGAAGGCGGGCGCAAAGGACGGGTGACCGGTCGCTGAGGATCGGTCATGACCGGTGACCGATGGTGCCCAGACGGGTCACCGGTCACCGGGCCCGGCATCGGTCACCGCCTGAGTGTCGCTCGCGGCGGCCGACGGCGATGACCGGTGACCGCGGCCCGAGGGAGGGTCGGTCAGCTGCTGGTGACGGAGCGGAGGTGCGCTCTGCCCTGCTGCTGGCGCTGCTCCTCCAGCTGCTTCTGCGCGTCGAGCACGCGGCGCTGACCAGTCTTGGGCGAGACCCCGAGGCGCCGCGCGACCTCAGCTCCCGACAGCCGCGTGTTGGCGTCCTCGGCTTCGGTGAGCCATGCGATGACTTGCTTGATCTCACTCGGAAGCGAATCGTCGTCGGCCGGAACGTAGTGGGTCTGCTGCCTCGGTACGCGGACGATCGCCTCACCGGACGCGGCCACGTCGGCCACCCAGTGCTGCGCGTCCGGGCCCATCGGCGCCGCGAGAACGGTCTGCTCGAAGGAACGGCTGCCCGAGCGTCCGGCCGGGCTGGCAGCGGGCACAGAGGCCGTCGGTGCGGGGACCGCTCCGGCCGGAAGCGGTGCAGGCTCGACCGATGACTCGCCTGTGCTGCGGGTGCTGACCGGTTCCCCGAAGAACGGGTGCGGCTCCCCCGCGCCGAACGTCTGCTCCTCGTACGCCGGAGCCGGGGCGGCCGACTGGACGGCCACCAACTCGTCGTTCCCCGGCGCCCCGGCAGCCAGTACGGCGGCCGCCCGCTCCGCCACTTCGCCCGCTGCCGCCCGGAGCTCGGCAAGCACCGGCTCCAGCAGAACCTCAGGCACAAGGCCACAGGTGTCCCGGTCAGTCAGGCCGTAGTCCCGCGCAAGGAACGCCGCGAACTGCTCCGCAGACGCGATCGTGCCGTACTGCGCCACGAAGTCCCGCCCGGCCTGGGCCAGGTCGACGAGAACGGGCCCGGGCACCTCCTCCCAGATACCGGGAGTTGCAGCCACGGGCTTGACCGGCAATTCCGCTTCCAGAGCCGGAGCCGGAGCTGGCGCGGGGGTGTCCGCGGCGGCGGGCTGGCTGGCCGGCCGCAGTTCCGGAACCTCGGCCGAGGCCAGCCCAGCCGCGAGCTCAGGTACGGATGCAAGCTCGGGCTCGGGGCGAGAGAGCAGGATCGGGCTCAGGCCGGCTGCGGTCAGTCCCGCGGAAGCGGTCTGCGCGAGCGGGACGCCGATCCGGGCCAGCCGCAGCGGCATCAGCGCGTCCACCGGCGCCTTGCGCCGCCACCCGCGCCCGTACCGGGCCTGCATCCGCGCCTGATAAATCAGGCGGTCCTGCTCCATACCCACGGCCTGCTCGTAGCTGCGCAACTCCCACAGTTTCATGCGGCGCCACAGCTTGAACGTCGGGATCGGGGCGAGCAACCAGCGCGTGAGGCGGACGCCCTCCATGTGCCGGTCGGCGGTGATGTCCGCGATCCGGCCGACCGCGTGCCGGGCCGCCTCCACCGTGACCACGAACAGAACAGGGATCACCGCGTGCATGCCCACGCCGAGCGGGTCCGGCCACGCGGCCGCGCCGTTGAAGGCGATCGTCGCCGCGGTGAGCAGCCACGCGGTCTGGCGCAGGAGGGGGAACGGGATGCGAATCCAGGTCAGCAGGAGGTCGAGCGCCAGGAGCACGCAGATGCCGGCGTCGATGCCGATCGGAAACACCAGAGAGAAGTCCCCGAAGCCCTTCTTCAGCGCGAGTACGCGCACCGCGGCGTACGAGCCCGAGAACCCGATCCCCGCGATAGCCACGGCACCGGCGACGACGACGCCGATGAGTATCCGGTGCGTACGAGTCAGCTGTAGCTGCGCCACTGGCCTTGATCCCTCGTTCCTCGCGTTGTCGTTGAGGCCACCCTTGCATCGGGAGTTTGTGCAGGCAGGGGATTTACCTCGAATGGATGTTGGACACGGCCGCTGATGGGGAGCGGACGCCGTATTACGTCGTAATACGGCACGCTGGGCCGACCGGTCAGGTACGTACGCCGCTCGTATTACGACGTAATGGGCTGGGCGGGGCTGCCGCTGCGTGACGCAGCACATCTGGTGAAGCACAGTCAGTCCGCCCGTGTCATGGGCGCTGACGCGGCCGCCCGCGCCGGGACGACGGCCTTTCGGATCCCGTGCCGTACACACTTCTCGGTCCGGCATGCCCAAAGGCTTGCCCACCGCCCTCAGTACGCAGGTGGGAGGCTTGCCCTCTGCCTGGGCAAGCCTCCCGTGACCGATCGGGCAAGCCTGATGGAGAGTTGGGCAAGCCCCCTTGTGACCGGTCCGCGCAAACCCGGGCAAGCCCCCAAGGGGGGTGGGCAAGCCTCAGAGTGGGGTGCGGAGGTTTGCCCGCACGCGATGCCGACAGCGAGGGTGCGGTGGAGGGGTGACCGGTGGCCTCAGGTCGGTCATGACCGGTGACTGGCGGGGCACGGATCGACCACCTGGCCGGTCGGCCTCGGTCACGGACCGATCGGTCACGCCAAGGGACTACACGAGGAACCGCTCGCCGGTGACCGATGACCGGTCCCAGTACCCTGGGAGGGGTACTTCGGTCGGCGTCCGGTGGAGCACAGGTCCGCCCGGCCCCGCTCCTCGCGCCGTTCTTCCAGGTACCGCGTCGCGACCAGGACCTGACGCCGACTGGTCTTCGGGGAAAGCCCGGGCGCCGGCCGACCGCAGCCCCCGACAGCCTGATGCCGCCATCCCCCGCTCCGGCCGGCCAGGCGGCCACTTACTCGATCTCGTGCTGGATCGACCCGTCGCAGGCCCGGGGCATCGCCAGTCTGCCGCCTCGGAACGCGGGTCACCTCACCGCTCGCAGTCACATCGGCCAGCCAGCCCCCGGCGTCCGGATCGATCAGGCCGTAGTCGCGGGCAAAGGAGTCCGCCAGATCCGCGGCAAAAGCCTCCAAACCGCCGACGAGCTGGAGCTGTAGGTATCAGCTGAGCACCTTCTGCCGTTCCCCGGAAGACGTCCTGTTGACGACGGGGTCCTCGCTCGTATCGGCGGGAGCTCGCGGAACAGCAGCACGCCCTCAGAGACCCGGCGATACATGAACTGTCGCAACGTGGCCTTCAACGGCGCGTGCCCGTCCACGATCTGCCGTCCGGAATCGAAGCAGACCTCTTCCCCCGGCTGTCGCGTGGGAAGAGGTGTCATTCTCCGGAAGTGACCTGCCCACTGGGCCTGGCCTGCACAAACGGGCCGCCTGCGATTCCAGGGGTTCACACCTTCGGTCACATCCGCGGTCCCCCACCGGAAGCAACCCTCCAGACAACGGTCCAGCCCCGCTCCGGTGCAACCCCTCTCCACCGCCCGGACGCCGCCTGACAGTGAGGCGGCACATACGCCGCCAGCAGCGGGGATAAGGCCCCTGGGCCTGGGGCCGGGCCCGGCCCTCAGGTCCAGCGGCCGCCGCCGCTGGCCGGACGCGAACACTCCCCTGCCACGTGCCCGCCCGGCAGGACCACCGGCCGGCCCCGGCCGCGATGGTGCGTAGCACCGCATTTTCTCGGCGTCCTCGCCGAGTTCCTCCTTTCGGCCGGTGAGGCGTTTCTAGGGGGCGCGGCCGACCCGCGTCGGAGACGGCCATGCCCAGGCGGTGGACCATCGCCGCGGCCTGCGCCGCCTCCCCCAGCGCCTCGGGTGTGGCCGTCGGCCGGCTCGTCGAGGTCGCATGACGGGTGCCGCAGCGTCGACGTCGAGTCCCACGTCCAGGCGCGGCCGCTGGAACGGAGCGGTACCGGAAGACGAGGCGCAAGCCGCGGTCCGCACGGTCGCCGGGCAGCGCCACCGCGTACCCGACCAGGGTGCCGTCATCGCCGTGGCGCTCGCGTACGCGCAGCCCGGCACGGAGCCGCTCCAGGGAATCGGTGTCGCCGTCGACGAGGGCGGCCGCGGTCCGGACGGTGCGGTGCGGCGCGGCGCTGGGACTCCCGGGCGGTCTCGGCCAGACCTCGGCGGGCGGCCTTCTCCGCCTTCCCGGTGACGGGGCGGCGGCGCGCGGTGCGGTTCGGGGGTGACATCGGGGTGAGGCCTCGAGTCGTCCCGTGCGGGGTGTTGAACCGCCCCGCACGGGACTCGCCGGCGTGCCTCGCGGGCGCCGGCGTCGCGCACGGCGTGTGTCGTTACGCCGAACGGCGCCGTCGGGCCATGCCGTACAGGGCTCCGCCGAGCGTCAGGGCCGCGGCGGCGAGTCCGCCCGCGACCAGCGCGGTGGATCCGGTGTTGGCCAAGTTGCCGCCGCTACCGCCGTTCTGGACTGGGGTGTTGCCGGTGCCCGGGGCGGTGCTCGTGGAGGCCGAGGCCGAGGGCGTGGTCGAGCCGGACGGGCTCGGGGAGGTCGAGGCGGACGTCGACGGGCCGGGCTGCGGCTTGTCGGCCGGTGTCACGGTGATGGTGAGCCGGGCCGTGTTGTTGCCGAGGTCACGGTCGATGTCGGCGATCTTGAGCTGGCCGGGACCGCGGTCGGCCTTGTACCGGTACTCGCCGTGGTACGTGCCCGGCTTGACCCACGACTCGATCTTGAAAGTCCCCTTGACCGAGCCGCCGGTCCCTCCGAACACCCGGCGCCCCTCCGGGCCCGGGCGGCCGCCGACGAAGCTGATGCCGGGCGGCAGTACGAACTCGGTTTCCACCACGTTGTCGTCGGCGCCCGTGGCGGCGACCGACCCGGTTCCCTTGATCTGCCAGCCCGGGTTGAGCAGCACCTGACCGCCGGCCGGGCCGCTGCCGCTGGCCCCGGTCACGGTGAAGTCGGGCTGGTTCGCGGGGTTTCCGACCGTCACCTCGCGGCCCCAGAACCCCCACTCCTTGAACGGCTCGGACGGTGTGACCTTGATCGCCGCGGCGGTTCCCTTGACCCCGCCCTGCTGCGGCTTGTAAATCGGCTTGCCGCCCGGCGTCCAGGAGACGTAGAAGAGATCCCGCCACAGCTCCGGGGTCGCGGTGACGTTCAACCCCGTGTCGAGCCGGTAGTACTTACCCGGCTCGAAGGTGCCGGTGAAACTGCAGAACAGGTACTCGTCACGGTACTCCCGCACCGGGTCGACCTTGAAGTGTTCGCAGTTCGAAGGCCGCTCCTGAGGATTCAGTTCCAGGCCCGGCGGCAGGTGGACGCCCAACTCCGCCCCCTCGACGGGCTTGTCGCCAGCCACTTTGAAGCCCAGACGCAGGCTCTGCTTCTGGCCGTTCTCGACCGTGGTGTCGAGAAGCTCCTCGGAGGCGACGAGACCGCCGAACGGATCCTCCCGGTTGGCTTCAGGCCGGTTCGGGCCCTGCCCACCCACCGGGTTGGCCGGCGTCACCGGGCTCGGCGCCGACGCCGCCTGGGCAGTGGTCGCGACGCCCAACACCACCGTACCGGCGGCCAGAGCCGCCCCTATCCGCCGCGCTGCAGTGCTGTGCGTGCGGTTCAACCGCATCAAGATGGTCCCCCTCGTGTCACATGGGTCAGACGTTCGAGCACGCCCGACTCCTGTACGACCGACAGGGAGTCTGATCGGTTGCCCAGAATGATCAAGAAATCCGGGCGCGAGCCGGACCCGACTCACCCACGCGCGCTGCGAGTTCGCCGCCGCTCGGGCTCTCGTCGAAGAACAAGGATTCCCGTGGCGACGTCCTCACGATCCGGACCCACGAGATCGAACTGCCGGCGCTGAACGAACGGCACCGGCCTCTGGACGAACATGGGCAGGCCGGACCCCTCTTCACCCCTCGTCCGGCGAGCGCTCGAGGTCGCAGGTGCCGAGCGTCAGGTACCCGTCGTCGTGAGGCAACTCGCCGCTGCACAGACTGCAATGGCTCGCCTCCGAGATCAGGTCCACCAGGGCCCGCTTGAAGGAGAACACCGAGTGTGTCGAACGCCTCCGGAAGACGCCGCACTCGCCACGCCGACCACGCTTGACCAGCCTTTAGGGTTTACCCATGAGCTTGACAGCAGGTCACGAGGGAGGAGCCCTGCCCGGTCCGACGGCATCGGCGCGGGGCTGGCAGGCGCCGAGCGCGGTCGAGCGGGGGCTGTACGAGGCGAAGGCGTGCGGCGACTGGCCCGCGTACTACGACCTCGTCGCACGGGCCGACCTGTACATGATGCAGTCGCGGGCGTACGTCGACGCGAACGGGAGCAACACCCGCTTCCACCCCTACTGGAACCCGCAGACCCAGACCATGTGCCTGGCCGTCTACACCGGCGGCATGCTGCCGCCGCCCGTCACCGACCCGGTCTACAACTGCTACGACCTGGGCTGGTTCGCGGAAGTCTGGAACCAGAACGACCCGCCCTACCTCGTCGTCAACCCCGGCAGCCCCTGCGAGGGCGTCCTGCCGGCCGGGCCGGACGGCCGCGCCCTGTGGCAGCGTCACTCCGCCCCGGTCGAACGGCCGGGGCTGGCCCAGGACGTCGTCCACACCCTGGAGGTGGGCGGCCCCCTCACCGGCCCCGTCGCGTTCGGTCTCGCGGTCGGCGCACACATCAACGTGCACAACGGGCGCTACTGGAACTCGATGGCCTACCACGGCTGCGGCTACCGCGACGAGAAGCGCACCCTGGAACGCTGGTGGGGCGTCACCACCCGGGAGGACTGGCAGGACACGCAGGAACAGCTGCTGCGCGCCGGAATGGTCAGCGGGGTCTGGGAGTCCGTCCTGCAACTTCGTCGCGCCATGGCCCTGGACTTCGCGGGACCCGTCGACGTCGACCACTGGCGCCAGGCCGCGGAAAACGTGGTGCGCCGGCGCGCCGAAGCCGCAGCCGAACCCCGCCTGACCGAGGACGGCGTCACCCCGGGCCGCGCCGTCACCGCCGCGGAGCTGGAGGGCCAGGTGACCGGCCGTCAGCGGCTGATCGGCCGCATCGCCCGCTACGAGGCGCGGTTCCGCGCCGACGGCCTGCTGCCCGAGGGGGGCTTCGTCCGTAGCGTCGAGGCCTGGGACTACGGCCGGGCCTCAGGCATGGCCCGCTGGGGACTCGCCGCACGCCTGTGCTCCCTGCAGGAGGCGGAGGCGGCCGTGGTCCGGGCCGGCCGTCTCGTCCAGCTCAACTACCGTTCGTGGGAGGACTTCTCGGCCGCCTACATCCTGGGCCGCTGCCTCCACTTCGACGAGGAGGAGTTCGGCGAGTGGTACGAGACGGTCCTGGCGACCCACCGTGCTCTGACCACGGACCCGGCGAGCCCGTGGCGCACGCTTCCCTGGACCTGAGGATCCCGCCTCGGCACCACGGTTCGGCTCCCCTCAGGACTGGAGGAGGAGGGTGTACGGGCTGCTCGACAAGGCGTCGCGATCGGTGGAAGTGAGGCCGTGGAGCCGAAGTGCCGGGACAGAGCCCTGTTCCTCTCCGAGGAAGCCAGAACCAGGGGCTTGACCTCTGTCTCCCGGCCCACAAAGCCCAATTGGGTGGCTGCGTCATCGCACTTGCGGCATGGCAGGCCGTCAGGGTCGCGGGAGGGTGAGGAAAGAGTGGGGCGGCACGCCGGGACAGGCCTGCCGCTGCGGGTCTCCCTGCTGCGGTGCAGGCTGACGGAACGGATTGTCCAACAGACCTCCGACAACGGAGTTCGGTGCTGCCGGGCCACTGCGCCGCTCAGACCCTCCCAACGTCCGCACAGGACTCCGTGACCTTGACAAGAACGATTGGGCATCCTTACCGCGCTGCTCGCGGCCTCGGGATGCGCCACCGTCCACCCCGTTCCTGCCTCAGCGATTGCAGTCAAGTACGACCACGTCGTCACCCATGCCGATGACGAGGCTTTGGCCGACGGCGGTCATGCACTGGGCCCGCGTCGGCAGCGCGACCTTCTCCCGGAGCCGGACCGGAGCGAGATCCCAGACGTGGACCGTACCGCTGCCGTCCAAGGTGACGGCGTCCGTACGGTCGTCCCGCTTGGTGCAGGCCACCGCGAGAACTCCTGACGGGTGTCCCGCAAGGGTGGACCGCAGGGTGCCGTCCGTCAGATCCCACACTTGTACTGCGGTGTCGTTCCCGCCCACGGTCAGCGCGTGGGGACGGCCCTCCAGGACGGTGCCGGCGAGTGCCCGTATCCAGTGGTGCCCTGTGTGGACGGTGGCGGTGACACGTCGGCCCTTCTCCGTGAGCCTCCACAGCCGCAGTGCGGCGTCATCACTGCCCGTGAGGAGGTGGGGGCGGCCGTCGACGGTGACGGGCTCCATGGCCCGCACCGCCGACCGGGTGCGGTCGCTGTGGAGCGGGTGCACCACGTCCTCGTCCAGATCCCACACGCGTATGGTGCGGTCCTGGTCGGAGGTGACCACGTGGGGACGGCCGTTGACATCCGCCCACGCCGCGGTCTCCACCCGGAGGTCGGAGCCGGGAAGGTCCCGAAGCCCGGTCCCTGCGGCGAGGTCCCAGACCCGGGCGACGCCGCAGCAGCCTCCGACGGCAGCGTAGGGGCTGTCGTGGACTCTTGTGCACGACAGCGCCTCCACACGGTGCCCGTGGGGCAGGGTGCCCCGTTCCGTCCCATCTGCCAGATCCCAGACCCGTATTGTGGTGTCGCCTCCGGTGACTACGTGCGGACGACCGTCGATCTCCACGGCGTCCACGGCCTGTACGGTCCCGGTGTGGCCCTTGCGTCCCGCGGCCAAGGCGACGTCACCCAGGTCCCATACGCGCGGGGGCGCGGAATGGCCGCCGCTCACAGCGTACGGGCGCCCGTCGATCTCCGTGCTGGCCAGCACGTCCACATAGCCGTGGTGTCCGGTCAGGACGGCGCGCTCCGTGTCCTCGGTCAGATCCCACACGTGCACCGTGCAGTCACCACCGGCGGTCAACACGTGGGGGCGTCCGCCCAGGTCGAAGCAGCTCACGGCAGCTATCCACGACGTGTGCCCGTCCAGCACAGCGCGCTGCGAGCCGTCGGCCAGGCACCAGACCCGTGCCGCGTGTTCCCCGCCGCTCCCGGTGATGGCGTGGGGGATGCCGTCGATCACCGTGCAGGCCACCGAGTAGACGGCCGACGTGTGACCGGTGAGCACGGCCCGCTCGACGCCGTCCTCCAGGTCCCACAGCCTCACCGTGTTGTCATAGCCCCCGGTCACGGCCACGGGGCGGCCGGCGACCTCGGTGAACGCCACCGCTCGTACTTCCTCGGTGTGGCCGGGCATCCGCGCACGTTCCGACCCGTCGACCAGGTCCCACAGCCGGACCAGGCAGTCCTCTCCCGCAGTCACGGCATGCGGACGGCCGTCGATCACCGTGCAGCCCACCGCGCGTATCCAGCCCTTGTGACCTGCGAGGGCGAACCGCTCGGCCCCGGTATCCAGATCCCACACCCGTAGGCTGCCGGAGCAGGTTCCTGTGACGACATGGGGACGCCCGTCGATCTCGACGCAGTCCAGTGCGTAGACCCCGCCGTCCTCGGTGATGACAAGGCGTTCGGTTCCATCGACCAGGTCCCACACACGGACGTTCGCGTCGTAGCAGCCGGTCACCGCGTGGGGACGCCCGTCGATGACAGTGCACGCGGCGGCGTCCACACCCAGTCCCGTCTTGGTGAAGCGCAGCGCTGGATAAACCATCGTGCCGGTCGCCCAACGCGGCCGCCACGGGCGGCCGCGAGACAGCTCCCGGGCGAGGCCGATCTCACCGTGGCGCGCGGCGTCGACGGCGAGGACGTCCCGTCTTTCGGGCAGGGTCGCGATGGCATGGACGTGGACGGATGCCCGGTAAATACTCCGCCGCACCGTCTCCTGGGACGAGCCTGGGATGTTGAGCGCGCGGAGCAGCCCCCGCGGGGCCGCGTGCACCATGTACTCGGCGTCCTCGAGTATCTCGTCCAGGGCACCGGCCGCGGCGGCGTGCGCGGCGAGATGGTCGACGATGTACGGTGCGGCAGCCAGCCAGTCGCGGTGCCCGCTGTCCCCGTCAAGGGGCACCTCGGCCAGCAACGCGCTCGTGACCGCCCGTTGCGTCTGCCGTTCGCCCGACCGAGCTCCCCGGGCACGCAACCGGTAGGCCACACCCTCCGGTGTCTGCGTCTCGACCAGGAGTTCGCCCGCCCGGTCCCGGAACGCGCTCACGTCCTGAGCCGTCCACGGTGACCCGACAGGGCACGTGCCAAGACCGCCCACAGGGCAAGTGGCAGACCCTCGCCTTCGGCGAACGCCAACGGCCGCAACAGCGCGGCTTCGACGTCGGAATCCAGCGTCGGCCCGACGTCCCTGTTACCGTTCGCCATCGCCACACGCTCCTCGCAGCCCGTTCACGACCCCGTCCCTCCCCACTGCGGGTGGACGGGTCACCAACCTGGCCACGGATGCTACAGAAAGCCACTGACATTGATACTCGTACGCGGGTTCCTGAGGTCGTGGCTCTGCCACTGGCTGGCGCCCTGCTGGGCTGTCTTCGGGCTGTACCGTCCGGCCGCCGGGGCCCGTTCCAAAGCGTGCGTCCGCTGCCCGATGTCAGGCCATGAAGGCCAGCAGCGGCCTGGGTCTCACCCACGCGGTGATGGGGGGTAATGGAGGTAGCGCACACGATCCCGGAGCCCAGGGACCAACGGGCCAACGGGCCAACCGCCAGCGGCGCGGAAGCAAGGGCGGCCGTCCGACCGGGTCCGACATAGAGATCTACCGGCGCCGCAACGAAGTGGAGCGGACGATCAACCGGCTGAAGATCTTCCGTGCGGTCGCGACCCGTTACGACAAGCGAGCCTACGTCTTTCACGGGACGGTCACCGTCGCCTCGATCCGGCTCTGGCTGCGCACGTGAGCCTCGGTCGCCGCTACTCCAGCATGCGTTCCGCGTTATCCGGAACCCAGGGAAAGGGCACGTCGGGCCACCGTGTCGAGACCCACGCGTCGAGGTCGACGGCGAGAACGGCATCCATGAAGGCATGCGGCGGTCTGTAGCCGTGGGCGGTGACGTAGTGCGTGATCAGGAACGGAGCGGCATAAGCGATGCCGGGACCGCCCGGAATCCGCACCTCCCCGTTCCCTTCCGGAGCCTCATCCTCAGGACACAGGTCGCACTCGTGCACCCCGAGGCAGACATTCATCCACTGGACCTCCTGGACAGCCTTCAGCTTCTCCACGAACACCGTGGGGACCGTCCCTGTCGAGTACGGCCTGCCGGCTTCCAGCCACCCGATGTTCAGGCGGGTGTACGCCGGGCGGTACGAGAGCGCGTAGAAGCCCGACGCTCTGTCCGTGAACGCATCCTCGTCCTGGTAGTCGTACTCGCTGAGATCTTCGTAGAACACCCGCACATCATCGCCGCACCGCCCGTTGACGCCCACGCGATTCCACGACCCATCGGACACGACCTGGACGGCCTGGTCCCGGCACTGAGCTGACGCCGCCCGAAACCCCCGTCCTCGGGCGGCGTCAGCTCAGTGCCGGGATCGCGAGAGGCCCCCGGTCGTCGGCGGGGGCTCCGGTTTCCCGTCCCCTCACCGACCCTCCGGCGCCCACTCTGCCGAGCCCCGGAGCACCGCGCATTGGCCTGGCGTGCACAGTGTCTTGACGGAGAGTCGCCCCGCCGCCCGCGCCCCGGGGCCCGGCTCTTGTTGCGCGAGCCGCTACGGCCGGTGTAAACCCGTGATCATGCTGCCCGAGAGAACGTTCCGCAGCGCGGAACTAGCGCCCGCCGACCGTTTCGAGAGCTGGCGGGCCCTGATGTCGGAGACGCATGCGCCCATGGAGATGCGCAGTGAGCACGCCGCCGACTTCTGGGTGAACCAGCGCGTCATCTCGCTCGGCGGGATCACGGTCTATCCGATGGAATGCCGTCCCCTGACCTTCCAGCGGACACCGAAGCTGATAGCGAGGTCGGACCCCGAGGCGTTCCACCTCTCGCTGATCAAGCGCGGGGCGGGAGCGGTAACGCTGGGCAAGGACACGGTGGTGCACGGTGTGTTCGACATCCACACCAGTGACACGTCACGGCCGTTCGAGATCAGTTCCGGCCCGCATTCCGTCGAGATCATCGGGGTCGAGGTACCCAAGGCGCTGCTGCCGCTGTCCCCGCATACCGCCGGCCGGGTCATCGGCAAGCGCATCTCGGCCCGGGAGGGAATGGGGGCCCTGCTGGCCACCTTCCTCAACCAGGTGACCAAGGACAGCCGGTCCTACCGGCCGGCCGAGGGCCCGCGCCTGAGCGGCGTACTGGCCGATCTCGTCGCCTCGCTCTTCGCCGGCGTCCTCGAAGCGGACCGGTCCTTGACCCCGGAGACGCACCGGCGCGCCCTGGCGCTCCGTGTGATGGCCTTCATCCGGGACAACGCCGACGATCCGCTGCTGGACGTCCCCGCGATCGCCGCCGCCCACCACATCTCCGTCAGCTATCTCCACCGGGTGTTCCAGCAGGTGGGGGACGGGGCGACGGTCGCGGCCTTCCTTCAGGGCCAGCGGCTCGCGCGGGCACGCCAGGACCTGGCGGACCCGCTGCACCAGGAGGTGCCCGTGCACGTCATCGGCGCCCGGCGGGGCTTCCGGCACGCGTCCGCGTTCAGCCGGGCGTTCCGCGAGGCCTACGGCCTGCCGCCTGCGGCCTTCCGCGGGCAGGCCCGGGCGCAAGACCTGGCCGGGGCGGACGCCTCCTAGACCTTCTCTTCCGGATCTTGCCGAGTGGACTCGCAGACAGAGAGGGCTCGCGCGCTGGCTGCGGATGTGGTCGGCCGCCGGGCTTTCGGGCTGAAGGTAAAGGAGCCGAAGGTGCCCTTCGCCGCGAGGAACAGCCCGTCTTCGTCGGCGGCGGCCAGCGCGTCCAGGCGCCGACCCGGCAGGCACACACACACGATCCGGCCGTCGGCCCCAACTGCCGGATGCCGCCGTTGGCGTCCCCCCACCAGGACGCCGTCGGCGTACGGCGGAGGGCCGACCACCATCCGCCGATCCGCCTCGACTGACCACGTTGACGTCCCGTTGGTGGAATCCACTGCCTGACCACCTCCCTCGGGGCTTGTCGGCCCCCTCTTCCAGGGTCCGCCAGACCAGCCGGAGGCGGCTCTGCAGGATGGCCATCGCATCATCCACCCGGGGGCAGCGGGCCTGTCGGAGGCGCCCTGCGGGGCGTGTGCGGCACGGTGGCGGCATGCGTCGCTGGTCCCTGCCCCTGCTCCTTGTCGCGCTGCTCGCGGCCTCGGGATGCGTCACCGTCCATCCCGCCCCTACCCGGCCCGCCGGGGCCTCGCCCGTCGCGGTAGCGGAAGACCGCAAGCACCCCGTCGACCCCCGACCCGCGCGACCGGACACGGGGGTGGCGCTGCTCGTCTCTCCCATGCTCGAGTCTGCGGCCGCACCTCCGGCCGGCGACGCCGTTCCCGAGGCCGGTCGACCCCGCCCCGGTCCGCCGTGCGCCCCGCTGCCAAGCCCAAGCCCAGGAAGGCGAAGGGGCCGAGGCGTACGCCCGCACCGCACCGCCCGGTACGCGCCCCAGGAGCGGGGGGCCGCGGACATGACGGAGCTGCGCCGCGCCGCGCACGGCGTTGCCAGCCCCGCCGTGGCCGCGCCCTGCCACCAGACCTACGTGTGACCGTGCACCGCAGTTGGCCCCGCTGGACAGCTCTGATGCACCATCACAGCCCGGTTGCTGAGAACAGGGAGTCCCAGAAGACCGCTTCCGGGTCGGGTTCTTCTGGGTGGAGCATGCAGCGTCTGCAGCGCAGGAGTCCTGGTTCGTTGGTGCCGGAGGCGGCGTTCATCCATGGCAGGGACTCCATGGCGTGTGCGCGCTTGTCGTCGGCGAGGGTGTCGACGGTCTGGCGGAGTTCCTCGGGTGCGGATTGGTCGGTGAGGCAGAGCCAGCCGACCGCCGCCGCCAGGCGCGCTTCGGGAGCCTCCGTCCGGTCGTGCCACCGTTCGCGCAGCCACGTGACGCTCGGCGGGTGCGGGTGGGCCCGGGTTATCTCGGCGGTGGCCAGGAGCAGGGCGGCGCGGACCATGGCGTCACCTTCGGCGGCGAATCCGTTGGTCAGGGCGGTCCGGATGGTGTGGTCGGGGTCGGCGGCGGTCGCCAGGACGTAGGCGGCGTCGACGCGGACGGTGGGGTCGGATTCTCCGAGGAGGGGCAGGAGTGCGGAGGTGTCGGTGGTGATCGCGGCTCGGGCGGCGGCCACCGACCAGCCGGCCGGGTAGCCGGTCACTTCGTAGCCGTAGTCGTCGTGGGTGTCGGGGGCGTCGAGCCGGGGATCGTTGCGGTGGAGGAGGAGTTCCTCGCGGGAGGCGACGCCGTGGTGCCTGGCACGGGCGGGGCCGGAGAGTACGGCGAGGGCGGCGGCGCGGTGCGGGTGGTGGGCGTCGATGGCCAGGGGGATGAGGAAGGGCACGGCGAGGGCGGCGGCGGCCCGGCTGTCGTTGGCGCACAGGCCCCACAGCACACCCGTCGCGTCCATTCCCGGTTCGCCGTCAGTGCGCAGGTGGTGAACGGCCTTTCGGGCGTCGTGCCCATGGGGGAAGTTGCCCCACGGGACCGCATCAAGGTCCAAGCCCTGTCGGGGTTCGGGCAGGATGCCGGCCACCACCGCCCGCACGTCGAACGGGCCGCCTGAGAACGAGGCCAGGTCCGCCCCGTCCGCCACTTCCCGGCACATCGCGAACGTCGGATCGGTCCGCCAGTCCTGCACACCACACCCCCACCGTCGAACCCCCGGAACTTGATCATGACCGGTCCGGCGGCCCACCGGAAGCCACTCGGCGGATTGACATGCACAGCGCGACAAGTCCAGTGCTCATCGGACAGATGCAGTGCTCAGTCACACGTGCGACTGAGCACGATACCCGGCCTGGATGGCCAACTCCGGTGCTCAACATTGCGGCAGGTGCATGGCGGGCAACGGCTGGCGCGGCCCCGTGCCCCGTGGGGGGGGTGAGGCTTCTGCACCACCCCTCGAACGGCCCCGCCGAGCGGGAGCAAAGAGCTACGCGGCGTTCGACGCCTGGTGGCGGGAGTCCGGGAAGCAGCCGACACGGCCTCGTACTCCCGAAGCTGCCGCGAAGTAACAAGTAGCTCTACGTCATCAGGCGCAACTCGGCCTGCACCGGATTCCCCTCGTCGTCAGTCACACGGCTGACCCTCGGTAGTAGAGGCAAGGGCCTGGACATGTGACAGGGCGATACGACGGCGCGCGAGATCGACGTCGATGATCTTGACAGTGAGGGCGTCGCCGACCTCAACGACGTCTCTGGACGATTCATCCAGCTCGCTGGTGCGCACGAGCCCCTGGAAGCCGTCCTCTCGGTCCTCGATGCCGACGAAGACGCCGAACGGCACGATCTTGGTGACCGGCCCGATGACCACCTCGCCGATCCTCTGCGCCACCTGCGGCCAGGGGTCTTCCTGCACTGCTCGGAGCGACAGCGGTACCCGTTCCCGGACCATGTCGACGTCGAGGACCTCGGCCGTGACCTCCTGGCCGACGCTGACGACGTCGGACGGGTGGTCGAAGGGACGCCAGGACAACTCCGGGATGTTGATCATCGCGGTGAAGCCGCCGATGTCCACGAAGGTGACGCCGAAGCTGGCGATGGTCGTCACTGTGCCGGTGACGACCTGGCCGCGCCGCAAGGTCTTCAGGAAGGCCCAGTCCCGGTCGCTGGGCGTCGGCTCGGTCTGCCAGCGAGCGCGTAGAACGCCGTCGCTGTCGGGCAGCACAGCTGTGAACAGCGGGAGATCTTCACCGGCATACATGGATACGACGCCGGCAGCACGCGCGGTGGCGAGCTGGGAGGTCACTGCCTCGAACTGGGTCTCGTCCACGACCATGCTCGTGATCTGCCCGTCCTCGTCCTCCCAGACGATCTCCACGAGGCCTTCGTCGGGCAGAGCGGCCACGGCCGTGTCGACGTCGGTGAGCAGGTCTGGCCAGATTGCCAGCTGTGCGCGTGGGGCCAGCTCGGAGCGCACAGTCTCGATGTTGTCGCGGGTCAGGCGGTGCCACCGGGAGGCGTTGACGGCGAAGACCTCCTCCAGGAACAACGCGCGGTGGGCACTGACGGTCCAGTGCAGGCGGCCCCAGAAGTCGGCGTCGGCCGGGCGCTGCACGTACGCGGGGTCGTCGGGGGCGAAGTCATACGGCGAGGCGTCCAGGCGTTCCGGGAACAGGCCGAGCGCGCGGGTGCGGGCCAGTGCGGTTGCGCAGGGCTGGTTGCTACCGATGTAGATGTACTGGTCCCAGCCGACGTGCACGGCGAACGCTCCCCCTGCCTCCAATCGGCACCAGGCGCCGTTGCCGCGGAGCATGGACCGGACGAGTTCCAGGCCGACGGCGATCGGCACCAGAGCGCCGTCGTGGAACCCGGCCGGGAACAGGTAGGACAGGCCGTAGCCGTCTACCGGTGGCTCCAGGCCGAAGTGGGCGAAGCCTCCGATCTGAGGCTCGCGGATCTCCAGCTGGTCAATGCCTGCCGCCTCCGCGAAGGCGGCGATTGCCGCCAGGTAAGCCTCCTCGACCGGCCCGTGGTCACTGACCGTGTCCTCAGCACCGGTGTAGTGACCGCGCTCGTCACGGTGGGCGGGGTCGTACTTGGTGATCCGGTAGACGAACGGCGGCACGCTGCTCCCTGGCTGGTCTGAAGGGGATCCCAGCGTAGGTTCCGCTGCCGGGTCCGCAGTCAGGATTTTCGGAGGAACAGCCCAGGTCACCCTGGCTGGCTGCACGGCCCGGGCGGGCAGGGCAAGACCCGAGTCACCCACCACCTCTACCAGCTGCTCACGGCCCAGGGCTGGACGGTACTGTGGCCGCTCGCCGGCGCCCGCCCCGACCAGCTCACCGCCCTCGTCGAAGCCGCCTCCAAACACCCCGGCACCAGCTCGTTCAAACTCCTGCTCCTGGCCCGCACCGCCGGCGACTGGTGGCAGCAGGCTGCCACCCGCCACCCGCCAGGCCGAGGATCACCTCACCACCGCCCGCACCAACCTCCTCGCCCCCTGGAAGACAAGCGCGACCGGCGCGCCGGCCACTACCTCGACGCTACCCGCGCCCTCGCCCAACCAGGTCACCGCCTGGCTCGCCGCCCTCTACCCCGCCACCAGGTCGCGGAACGGTCCACCGTGGGGCGCCCTGCAACCCGACCGCCTCGCCGAACGCCACACCGGCCGCACCCTCGACGCCGACCCGCACCTCGCCGACCGCCTCCTCGACGGAGTCGGCGGCACCCAGGCTGAACAACTCCTCACCGTCTACAGCCGCGCCGCCGCCCACCCCGCCTTCCGAGGCAGGCTCGACACCCACCTCACCGACCTCTGCATTCGCCACCACCGGCAACTCAGCCCGCACATCGTCACCACCGCCACCCGCACCGACCACCCCACCCCACCCCACTCACCACCGCCCTCGACACCATCACCACCGACCCCGCAACCACCCTCGACGACCTCGACGCGCTGTACGGCCGATTCCCCCGCACCAGCCACCGCCTCGCCACCACCGCCGCCCGCCTCGCCACCACCCTCACCCGCCGCTACCGCTCCCTGGCCGAGGCGAACCCCGACGCCTACCTGCCCGACCTCGCCAGCGCCCTCAACAACCTCTCCAACCACCTGGGCGGGGGCGGCGCGATGAGGGCTGGCGTAACGCTCCACTACCCGAGGTCGGCGGGTCCCATGTCCGCCTCCCCCGGCTGGGCCGGCCGGAGCGGCAGGGCGCGCACAGGGGCGACCCGGCGGGGAATTCCGGAGACCGGGTGGAAGGTGCCCGCTGGGTCTTCTTCCGGGCACAGGTGGCCGTGCGGGGCGGCAGCGACCAGGCGGAGTGCCCTGGCACCGGGCATGCGCGAGATCGGGGACTTCACCGGTACCCGACGACGTCCACGGCCGGGCGTGACGCGATGGTCACGTGAACGGGTCGAGAGAGCAAGCTTGTGGTCTCCTCGGGCGGCGCGGCGGTCATCGAGATGGCCTCCCATTCACCGAGCTCATCTTGCCCGGTTTCGCCGCCCTTGCCGTCCGAGGACGCGTCAAACGCTGAACCCGCTGCAGGAGCGCGGTTCGCGATGTTTCCAATTGGAGACATCGCTGGCACGGTGACGGCCTCATGGAGGAGGGCGTCACCGTGCCTCAGGGCAGAAGTCAGGTGTTGGCCGGTGCGCTGGTCCCGTCCTCGACAATGTCAGCGTCGGTGACGTCTTCGGTAGAAACCTCTGCTCGGGGAGACGGGAGGGTGGGGGCACTCTTGTCGACCGCCTTGCGACCGTCGGCAATGCGGCGCTCGGCCTTGCGGAGTTCAGCTTCCGCCGCATCGAGGAGCTGACGCGCCTTCTCCGGGTCCTCCTTGGCCAACGCCTCCACGGTGCGCGGCGCGACGGCCTTGCAGGCGGCGCCGAGGTGGGTCGCGGCAGTCGCGCGAGCCCTGCCGGGTTCCGGCTTCTGCGGGGCCTTCGTGTAGCCGGGCGCGATGGCGGCGACCTCGATCGAGGCTGCGGTAATGCGCGCGCTGCGGACGGCGCCGCGCCGGGCGAGCTCCGAGGCGATGTCTGCCTCAGTAACCGGCTCCAGGGCTACGGTGAACTCCTCGCCCGTGCCCTCGGCGGCCTCCTTCGCGGCCGCATGGGCGTCGACCTTCGCCTTCTCGGCGGCCTTACGAGCCTTCTCCCGGCTTCACGCTCGGCCGTGGCTTCGTTGATCTCCAGGAGCGGCGTTTGTCGACTGATTCCGGAGGCAGTTGGTGATCAGGGGGCCCGAATGTCGATGCCGAATGACGGCACAGCCGTGTCCCAAGGCTCGGTGACCTGCGCCGGATAGCCCGATGGGGGTGCGATGCGGGCCTCGGCGAGAATGGCGAGATGGATCATCGTTTCGTTGGTATTCCGGACCTGGCTGACGTTCCGCGCGTTGCGGTCGTCGTCGACGTGATGCGGGCCTTCACCGTCGCTGCCTGGGCGTTCTCGCGCGGCGCGGAGAAGATCGTCCTGGCCTCGTCCGATGGTGAGGCGCTGGCCCTCAAGGAGAGTCGTTCGGGCTGGCTGGCTCTGAAGGACGGTGCCCCGGCAGCAGGCTTCGACACGGTGAACTCACCCGGTCTGATCCGGTCACTCGATCTGGCCGGTCGCACGGTGGTGCAGAAGACGACATCCGGAACCGTCGGCGCGCTGGCCGTCGCGAGCGCGCCCCTTGTCTTGTGCGCGAGTTTCGTGGTGGCCGGCGCGACAGCGCGGTTCCTGAAGGCGGAGGGTTCCGGGCCGGTGACATTCGTCGTGACCGGCGACGCAGGCCAGGCCGCTGAAGACCTGGCCTGCGCTGAATACATCGCTCAGCATCTCGCCGGAGGCGACGCCGAGGCGGCCCCGCATCTCCACCGTGCGAGGACCTCCCGGGCAGCCGCCGACCTCGCCGACGGGGTGCGACGCGGATACCAGGGTGTTCATCCCGACGATGTCGACCTGTGCCTGCAGATGGACAGGTTCTCCTTCGCGATGGTCGCTCGCCAGGAAGACTCTCTGACTGTGCTGCGGCCTTCTTGGCAGTCGCGGTGCGCAAGACAGCCGCGATCGTCATAGCAGCTTCACCAGGTGTGCGAGGCCGGGATGGCAGGTACCCCGGCTGGTGAGGTTCTGGCCCGATATCACTCGAAGTTACGCTTTTCCAGTCCGCCGCTCGGCCCGGCATAGGTCCGTGCGGGGGATGCGTCGGCATGCCGATCCTCTGACGGGAGCCGACAGGACGTCCTTCCGCTAGACACCCGCCCATGGTCATCGACTACTGCAGGACAACGACCGCTCGTTGGCGGTCCATGGGCGGGACCGGCCTTCCGAAGCAGACTGAAGGGCGGATCCCATGGCGCTGGGACGGCTTCCCGAAGTGAACCGGCGAGCACTCCGCGCGGCGCGCGGCTGGCCGCGCGCATTGGTCCTCGTTCTCGCTGTCGCGCTCGCCACGGTGACACCGGCCGCCGGGGTGGCTGCCGAGCCGCGTCCCGGCGCCCCGCGCACGGCCGCCGGGCCGGCGCGGGCGGACGGGGAGGGAACCCTGACGCGCGCTCCGCTGAAGCGGCGCGTCGACGTCCGGTCGCTGCCGCGACCCCAGAGCACCGCCAAGCCGCAAGTACGGCCGTCCCTCCCCGCTCCGAAGCGGCGGGCGCCTGCGGGGCCGAGGCGGGAAGCGAGCCTGCCGGCCACCGCCGCGGCCCTGACCCCGAAGGCCACGGAGACCGGAGGGTCTTCGAAGGCGGCGCCGTCCACCGCCGTCATCGAGCGGCTGAAGACCTTCCGTACGCTCGGGAACGCGGACAACGCCGCTGCCGCGCGAACCGCGCCCTCCGACACGCAGCTTGCGGTCGGGCCCACGCACATCGTTCAGTTCATCAACCGGTCGGGGCAGGTCTACGACAAGGCCGGCAACCGGGTTGGTGCCACCTTCGACCTGGGATCGTTCTTCGGCTTCGCGGCGAACAGCGGCGGTGACCCTCGGGTGCACTACGACGCGGGGTCGAATCGCTTCTTCGCCGCGTACGAGGGGCTCCTCACCGGTGGCGACGAAGTCGACGTCGCCGTCAGCGACACCTCCGACCCCCGCGGGAACTGGTCCGTCTACGTCGCTGCCGCCAACACCGGCAACGTGCAGCACGACCGGCCCAAGCTCGGCTACACCAACGACAAGGTCACGCTGACCTGGAACAACTACGACCTGACCACGAACCCCAAGACCTTCCTCGGCGAGGTGACCGCGGTCGTCAACAAGGCGGAGCTCCTGGCCGGCGGCCCCGCGGTCACCATCATCACGTTCGGCCAGGACAACACCAAGGGCGAGGTCGCCCCGGCCGTCTCGCTGTCAGGGATCAACGACCAGCTCGCGTTGGAGCACGCCGGCACCGACATGGTGGTGACCACCATCACCGGTGTGCCCGGCGTCAGCCCGGTCAACCAGACCGAGAACA
Source organism: Streptomyces nojiriensis (assembly GCF_017639205.1). Classification (NCBI taxonomy): domain Bacteria; kingdom Bacillati; phylum Actinomycetota; class Actinomycetes; order Kitasatosporales; family Streptomycetaceae; genus Streptomyces; species Streptomyces nojiriensis. The sequence continues at coordinate 354,390 of NZ_CP071139.1, forward strand.
CCGTCGCCATCGGAACCGCCCCGCCGCCGCCGGACGCGGTCCAGCCGGCCGGGGGCGACTCCTCGATCGAGACCAACGAGGACCGGATCCTGTCGGTCGTCTGGCAGAACAACCGCCTGTGGGGCGTCTTCAACGTCAGCTGCACACCCGTCGGTGACACAGCGGTCCACGCCTGCCAGCGGTACATCCAGATCTCGACCGGCGGCACGCAGACCCTGACGACCAACCTCGACCTCGGCATGGTGGGCGGCGACATCTACTACGGTTCGCTGGCACTGAACGACGAGGACGACCTGTTCTCCGGATTCACCGCCTCCTCCTCCACCATGTTCCCCACCGCGGTCGCCATCGCCGTTCCGGGCGGCAACTTCCCGGCGAGGACGTTCGGCGACTTCTACGCCGCGGGGACCGAGGCCTACGCATGCCGCTGCCTCGGCAGGCCGCGCTGGGGTGACTACTCGGGCACCGCCCGCGACCCCAGCAACCCCAAGGACGTCTGGACGGTCCAGCAGATCGGCGCCGTCGCCAACACCGGATCCTTCGGCGGTGACTGGAGCACGGCGATGGACCGGGTCACGCTGTCCCCGCCCACCGTCACCGGCGTCACCCCCAACCACGCACCCGAACTCGCCCAGTGTGTGAACACCGTGACCGTCCGCGGCACGGAATTCCCCACGAGCGGTGCCACCGTCAACTTCGGCTCCGTGCCGGCGACGAACGTGAACGTCATCGGGCCCGAGGAACTGACCGCGCAGGCGCCACAGCAGGCTCGGGGCACCGTGGACGTCACCGTGACCAACGCCAACGGCACCAGCCCGGTCACCGCCGCCGGCCGGTTCACCTACGACCCGGACACCTCCCCACCAGCCACCTTCGCAACCATCTCGCCGACGCCGAACAGCGCCGGCTGGAACACCGCCAGCCCCGCGAACGTCAACATCGGAGCACTCGACGGATCCTGCGGCTCCGGCGTCCAGAAGATCACTTACAGCGCGAGCGGCGCCCAGCCGGCCGCCTCCACCGACGTCCCCGGTGCGGCAGCCACCGTGGCCATCACCACGAACGGCGTCACCACGGTGACGTACACCGCCACCGACGCCGCCGGCAACACCTCCCCCGTACAGACGATCACGGTCCGGCTCGACACCGCGGGTCCGGTGATCACCATCGTGCGCCCGGCGGCCGGCACCTATCTGTACCGCCAGCCGGTCACCGCGTCCTACTCGTGCACGGACGCCACCTCGGGGGTGGCGAGCTGCGTGGGCACGGTCCCCAACGGCAGCCCGATCAACACCTCGACGCTCGGCTCGCACACGTTCATGGTCAACGCCACGGACAACGCCACCAACCCGTCCACCAAGACCGTCAACTACAACGTGGGGTACCGGATCTGCCTGCTCTACGACCCGAACCGCCCGGTCCGCCTGCTCGGCCAGGTCGTGATCAGCCTGCGGATCTGCGACGCGAACGGCAACAACCTCTCCAGCTCGAACATCACGCTCACCGCCGCCCGCATCACCGGCCCCGTCACCAGGCCCGTCACAGGCCGGTTCAGCTACCTCCTCTCCTCCTACAGCCTCCCCGTCAGCACCCAGAACCTGCCCAACGGCAACTACAACCTCGAATTCACCATCAGCGGAGCCGACACCACCACCCACGTGGCACCCTTCACCCTGCGCTGACACCCAAACTCCCGTCGGAACGCACCGGCCCGACCCCAGTCCCTCAGGGTTGGGCCGGTGCGCGTCACGGCCCGGCAGCGTGTCGTGCGCCGGTCCGGCCGGGGGTGGCCGCCGCGCCTGGCAGCGTGCCGCGTACGGTCAGCGAATGCACGATCAGCGAAACCAGGATCAGGGCCCCGACAAGCCGGAACAGAGGCAGGCCGCCCTGCCCGCTGACATCACCGACGGGGCTGCAGAGTCTGAAACGGTGGTGTTCGTGTGCGCAACATGTGGCGTCCCCCTGACGGGGCCACTCACACTGCTGCCCGGAGTTCCCGAGGCTCCGTACTACGCATGGTGGGACGCCGATGAGCCGGGTCCGTCACCGGCGACCGTGCCGTCGGGCTGCTATGCGATCGAGACGGAACCGTACGGTGGGCCCTTGGTCGTCGCCCAGGCGCCCGGGCCGGTGATGCCGCGCCACGGGGAGCACTGGAACGTGGAGGGGAAGCCGCTGGTGTCGCAGGGCCCGCGAGGCAACATCGTCATCAACCCGGGCGACGCCCGCGGCCTGAGGCTGCAGCATGCATCCCCCGCCTGCTGCGGAGCGACCCCGGACGGCGGAATGAACCAGCTGTGCGCCTGCGGAACCCTGGTCGCGACCCTCTGCTCCGACTGCTGCCTGCCGTACGAACTCCACCTCTCAGCCGACCACGTCCGCGCGGTTCGCCCCTGAGCCGGACGCGGGCCGCTGCTGCCTCTCGCCGAGATTCCAACGTCGGCCAGGCACCGGCTGATGCCGGCCACGACGACAACCGCTGCCAGATCTCGGTTCGGGCACAGATCCAGGGAGCGGTTGCGGAGGGTAACGGTTTCGTTCGGTTGCAGAGAAGGGCCCGGGTCCTTCAGCGTTCACGCATCCTGGACCACCACCAGCCGTCCATTGCCCACTCGAGGCAATTGGGCTCCGGCAAGGTACGGCGCTCGAATTCCTGATCGATGCGCGCGATCAGTCGGCCCAAGTCCCTTTTGGCTCCAGGGGGAAGGTGCCGCATCGCCAACTCCAGTTCGTCACGGGCATCTTCCACTTCGATCCCGGGCGAACAGGCCTGGGAGGCGTTCAGGTAGCGTCCAGGCTGCTTGAAGGCCCACTCGAAGCGGGAGAGCGCAGTGGCGACCGCGTTGGGCCACATCTCCTGGTCTTCGACCCGGCAGATTGCTGCACGAGTCCGCGCGGAGACACCTTGGACCCTCAGGACCGAATACTGCCATCGTGGCCGCCACCGCTCGGCGCGGACGGCCTTTGGACGCCTACGCGGCATCGCCCTTTCGGATCAACATGAGGCCATCCTGCCATGGCTCGGTTCTCGCGCAGATCGGAATGGCTGACGTCCGGGCTGCCGATCTCCTTCCGTCCGCTCCCGTCCTTGACCGCGAGCGGGAGCGCGGACACCGCGACCCCGATCGGCAGCACCTGCGGCACAGCCGCGGCCCGCACAGGGGCGTCGGGTTGTCCGGCCGCCTGCGCGACCGCGGGTACGGTCCGCCCGGACGCGGCGCGCTTGAGCGCCGCTGCCGGCAGGCCGGTCTTGACCGCCAGCTCGTCGCACGTCAGCCGCGCCTCGGTGCGCAGCGAGCGCAGCTCGGCGGCCAGCGCGCCGCGGAACCGGACCGTGCAGTCCACGGGCAGTTCAGGACCTCCCACCCCCGTCCCTTACCGGCCAGCCCGGTAGGCGGCCTGGGCGGCCGCGGCCACGCTGCCGCGCCCATCCGGGGCCGGCGTGAACACGTCAGCATCCTGATCCCCGCGGCACCGCTCAGGCGCTTGAAGATCTCCGCCAGCTCCATCTGTACTCAACGGGACGTGGCGGCCATAGGAGGGGAGGTCTCGGCCATTCCTCTGCGGAACCCTGACGGGGTGAAACGGGACTGGCATCCTCGTTGTGCCCATGACATCACATTCGTAGTGAAAGGGGACACCTGTGCAGATCCGAGGGCTCATCAGGTCCGCGACGGTGTTGGGTGTTGCGGCGTTGATCGGAGTGACCACCGCAACGTCGGCGTCAGCTACGACCGTCGGCCGCGGAGCCAACAGGGCCGAGGCATGGTCGGGAGGGGCACGCGCGTACGACGGGGAGCGCGACGGCAACGGCGTGTATGCCGAGGTGTATACGGCGGCCGGCGGGCACACCTACGTCTGGGACGGCAACGGCAGCGACGGCAACTGGGGGCCGTGGACCGACTTCCCCGGCACCCGCATCACGCAGTTCCGTGTCTGCGAGGATCACTCGGGCTGCTCCACCTGGGTCTACAACCCCTAACGTCTCCCTTCCTCCGAGCGCGCGATACCCAGCCCTGCCCCCTGCCGCCTCCCCGGCGGCAGGGGCGTCGTCACATCCACACCCCGCAAGGATCACCGCGCCACGAGCAGGAGGCGGGCCGGCGCAGTCACCGTGCGCTCCCCGCGGTCCTGGCCGGCGCGGTCTGCTGCCGGTGGCCGGGGCGGCGGCGACGGCCTGGTCCACACCGACACCCGCCGCGTGCGCGTCGGCGAAGACACGGGCGACGTCAAATGCCCTGGGCGTCGAGGCTGCCCATCGCGGCCGCATTGTCAGGCCAAGAAGCAGACGCGCGGATAGACGCACCCGTGGCAGGTCGTCGCCGAAGCGGTCGGCGCGGTGGCGAGACCGACCGAGGCCAGGGCGCCGAGGGCGGCCCCGATGACGGTGATTCTTCGATAACAAGGCGTGCCGACCGCACAGCGACTGGTAAGCAAGATCAGGAGGCGGCGGCCTTCCTCCGGCTGGCCGCTTGCAGCAAGGATTTCGACCGCTCGTGATCCGCATGTGCCGTTTCACGTCAGGCTTCGCTTCGGGCCTCCGTCCTCTCCCGCCGTCGCCGGAACCTGGAGCAGCACCGGTAGCGCCAGGCGGAGGTTCCGGGGGTTCATCGGCCGCTACGGCGGCCGGGAGGACGTACGGATCGAGGAACGAGCGGAATTGCATCGGATGCATCAGTCGGCGTGAACTCGGACCAGGATTGGCGCTGGCCAGCATGGCAGCCCCCGGGGAGGGCATGCTCGGGGCTCCGTTGGTCACGTTGCTGAACCCATGCGATGGGCTCGGCGCAGAGCACGTGTTCCACGGAGCACAACGAGCGAGAATCCGGCCGCTGGTAGTTGCACATGCCGTAGCGGCATGTGGTGTCGTCGAGGGCACCACAGCACGAAAGGCCCTGTCTGCGATGTACCCCTCCGCCACGCCTCCCCGCGAGGTCAAGATCGGCGATGCCGCCGCCTTCGCCGGAACCACCCCGCGCGCCATTCGTCACTACCACCAGATCGGGCTGCTGCCGGAGCCCGAGCGAGGCGGAGACGGACGCCGCCGCTACGGCTACGACGACATGATCCGCCTGCTGTGGATCCGCAAGATGTCCGAAGCCGGCATCGGCCTGGACGACATGCGGGCCGCCTTCGACGAAGCCCGGGACGTCGAGGACGTCCTGGGCCGGCTGGAGGAGACCCTGGCTGCCCAGGAGGCCGACATAAAGCGTCAGCGCGCGGCAGTCCAGCGCCTGCGGGTCGTGGGCAGCCCACTGGGCTTGCTCTCCCCGTTGGTCACGGATCGGCTCAGCCACCTACCGCCTGGCGCACTGCGCCCCTCCGACCTGGACGCCCTGCTGGTCACGGAACGGATCTTCGGGCCGCTGGGAGCGGCAATTCAGGCCAGCGTGTTCATCACCCTGGCGACCCATCCCGCCCTACGGGCCGAGGCAGACCGCCTCGACGCGGCCGACGCCGCCCTCGATGACACCGTCGACCCCCACGACCCGCAGGTCGAGGAACTTGCCGCGCAACACTGCGCCCACCACGAGGCCCTGCTCCAGGCTATTGAAGCCGCCGGACTGGACGTGGCTGAGGAGAAGCTCTTCGAAATCTACGACGCCGAGGCGAGCTGCGAGGAGGAACCCCAGATGAGTGCCTTCGAAGCGATAACCAAGATGCCCTACGGCTTCTCCGCGGCCCGGACGCGGTGTATGGAGCTCACGGCACGGCTCCTTCACGGGGGCCTCGCCGCAGGCAGCTGATCGCTGGTGTGGCCGTGCGTGAGGATCCCGGACGGGCCGCCGACCCGAAACCGGCGTCTCGACACGGCCCGCACACTCCACGAGCGGGAACCCAAGCCGCCGACCCGGACCACGCTCCTTGAAACTCCCCACTTCGTTGAACACCAGAGAGAGTGATGCGAGGAGCATCCTTGGCCGTCTTCAAGGCTCTGGCCGCTTTTCCGTGAAGGCGAGGAGGCCGGCAGGAGGCAGGGGTACCGCCCCGAATATGTCATCGCCGCAGTTGCGGGCGGTCGCTGCCGAGGCCGCTCCTGGCCGCCTCCACGAAGGCGAGACGGCACTCGCGCTTGGTGGGTGCCCGGCCGTTTGCCGCCACGTCGCGGACGATCTGGTGGAGTGCCTCGGTGTAGCGACGCGCGGCTTGAGCGACCTCATGCAGGCAGACCAGTTCAACGGCCTTTTCGGCGAGCCACAACGCGTGGAGGATCTGGTCTTCGGGCTCATCCGAAGCTGGCAGACCCAAGCTCCTTCGGTCCAGCACCAGTTCGACCTTCTGTGCGGCGGCCAGGAATGTCAGGATGACTTCCTTGCGCTCTGCCCGCTCGGTCTCCACTCGGCGTTGCAGGTCGCGTCGCATCTCAACGCGAGTTGCCATGTGCTGTCCCACGAGTGTGCCCATGGTTCCCAAAAGGACGCCGACCAAGGCAAGTACCGTTCCCACGCTGACTCCGTCCACGGCATCCAGGCTGACTCATGCCGGCGGGCACCGTCCAGGACTTCGTACTTGCCAGGCACTTTGGGGCCGTATGCGACTCGGTCTGATGCGGCTGCGTACGTGAAAACGAGGTTCTGGCACAGATCTTGGGGAGCCATCGCGGTGCGTTACCTCGGCGCTTGATTGCGAGGGACGGGATTATGTGAAACTGCGTACGTCATGGCCTCCGCAGCCGGACTTGGCGTTCCGTCATTTTCCCGGTCATCTCGGCTGTAGACGGTGAAGGTGACGGTGCTGGACGACCTATTCCCCTTCCCCGCGCCTCTCGGCCCGAGGATGGCCGGTCCGCGTGTGCGGTGGTGACTACCCACCGCCAGCACCCAACTCCCCACCACACGCCCCCGGTCACCACGGCCAGGAGGGTGCTCCCCCTTCCGCGTGATCGGAGACGACCGATGGAAGCGGAAACACACCAGAGGCGCCGGGGGTGGGGTGCCGGACCGCCAAGGCCGGCCTGGGCCGCGGTCGGCCGGGGTCAGGACCCGCCCCGCCTACCACACCCGCCGCTCCACCCAGGCGCCTCGACAGAAGAAGATCCGGGTTGGCGTCACACTTGCGACAGGCGTGCTGTTCAACGTCGTCGGCGTCCGTCCGGTCAGTCGGGGAGAGCTGCCGAGGGTCCGTCATGGGACCGGATTTCACACCAGGCAAGTCTCGGTCCGTCCGCTTTTGAATGAGAACGAGTTCTGTGAACGGATCCGGGACCCGCGGGGGCCTGCGGCTCATTATTGATCTTGCTCGCGCAAAGGACCGTTCATGCGAGATCAGACCGTCCATGAACGGCCTGGAACGTTCCCGCCGCGGTGAACGCGTTGGCGATCGGCGCGATGAGCGAGGCAAAGCGGCGGGTACCCGCGGTGCCGATCGGCGCCCATAGTTCGGCGCAGTGCTCGTCCGTTTCCACTTCGATGCGCTCGCGTGCCGCACTGCCGGCGTCGGTTACCACGCCGTGGGAGTCGAGCCAGCCGCGCGCGACGAGGCGTGCGGTCGCTGCGCTCCACTCCTCGTCGTCCCACTGACGGGTCGCTCGCGCGAGAGCTGTCGGGAGGCGGCCGGTTGCGGTGTGCAGAACGAGGCAGTCGCACGGCCCGAGGCCGTTGTCGGCGAGTACAACGAGGTGGGCGTCGCCGCGCCACTCGCGCGCCACCGTGATCTGCTGCCACAGTGCGACAAGAGGATCGGAGGGAAGCGCGACCGAGGCGTTCGCAGCGGCCAGCACCTTGCCGGCGTACTCGGCACCGGCGACGACAGGGTCGATCAGCAAGCGCGCCTCGGCAAGGTGGCCGTCCGTGAGATGCACGTTGACGCGCCGCATCGCCCGACCGGCGGCCAGGAAACGGGCGGCCTGCCACCGCTCAGGCGGCGCGGCGTCCCACACGCCCGCCATGGCCCGCACTGCCCGCGGGCTGAAGTTGTAGAAGGCCGCGAGCGTGACCTGCCACGGAACCGCGCCCATCGCGGCCGACCGGAAGGCCAGATACGCCGGCCCGCGGTCGGTCACGCCGAGCCCGGCGGCCTCCTCGGCGCTCTCGGGGGCGAGGTAGATGAACAGGTGGGCGGCGCTGACGACGCGGCTGACGTCACGGACGGCGTTCAGGTCCATCGGGCCGTCGCCGAGGAGGGCGGAGTCGGGAAGGTTGTCGAGGTGCATGGCGGTGGTGCCTCCGGGGAGTCGGGCGGCGCTGTCAGGCGGGTGTTTCGGCAGTGGCGATCAACACGGCGCGCCGAGGGTGTGACCGGCCGCGGTGAAGCCGAGGACGGCCGGTGTGGTGTCGGCCGGGACGCCTCTGGCGGGGATGTCGAGGGCGTGCACCGCGATGAATTGACGGTGCGGGTCGCGTCCTGCCGGCGGGGCGGCGCCGAAGTAGTGGGCCACGCGGGCGTCGTTGGGCAACCGGTAGACACCCTCAGGCAGTTGTGAGCCGGTGCCGTCGCCGGCGCTCTCGGGGAGCTCGGTGACGGTGGCGGGGATAGCGGCGACCTCCCAGTGTCAGAACCCGGACTCGGTGGGGGCGTCGGGTCGTGGACGGTGACGGCATAGCTCTGGGTGCCGGTGCTGGTGACAGTGAGCGAGGCCCGCTTGGGAAAGACGGGCGAAGGAGTCGTTGGCAGGCACGGCTGTCGTTCCTTTCCGGACGAGGACGTCCTCATCAGCTCCTGAATCGACAGTAACATGGATAATCGATTATCTAGTGGATCGTCTAGGATGGGCTCATGACTCAGACGGCGCACTCCTCCAGCCCGCCGGGGAAGCAGATGCTTTCCGAGCAGGTCTACGCACACCTGCGAGACGCGATCATGCGCGGGGACCACTCCCCCGGCGCCCCCCTCAAACCGCAGGATCTCGCCAAGGAGCAGGGCGTGAGCTTGGCCGTGGTGCGCGAGGCGCTCGTGCGGGTGGTCGGCGAGGGGCTCGCCGACCGGCTGCCCAACCGCGGTTTCGCGGTCCCGTCCTTCTCCGACCGCCGCTGGCAAGAGATCGCGGAAGCCCGCCGGACCGTCGAACCGGTCGTACTGCGCATGTCCATCGAACGCGGCGACGTCGACTGGGAGGCCCGCGTGCGGGCCGCCCACCATCGCCTGGTGCGCACTCCGGCGTACGTGCCGCAGGAGAGCGAGTACTACACAAGCGCGTGGGCCGAGGCTCACAAGGCCTTCCACCGCACCTTGCTGGAGGGGTGTGACAACAGCGCACTGCTGGAGACCTTCGACCGTTTGTGGACCGCGAGTGAGCTGGCCCGCCGTTGGTCGGCTCACCGCAACCCCGACCGGGACGGCGCCGAGGAACATCGCAGGCTGGAGGAGGCGGCGCTGGCCCGCGACGCCGACACCGCAGCCGCGCTCCTGGTCCAGCACCTCACCTTGACCGCGGCGGCTCTGACCGACGATTCAGGCCTCTGAGGAGGATCGGGTCCTCCAGGCGCCGTAGCTCGGGGATGAACCGGGACAGCGGGTTGTCCGCGGATCGGACGGCGTATGCCTCGATCACCTTGAGCGCGTCGCCGTCGCCGGTGGTGAACCCCGCCCGGCCAGCCGTGACGCCCCTGCCGTCGCGGATGTTCTTCGCGTAGCCGTACTGGATCTCGGTGGTGCTGTTCCCGAAGAGGCTGACCAACTGGTCGGCACGGCGCCGCTGCTCGGCGGTCAGTCCGGCCGGGTGCCGGCGGCGCCGTCGAAGTCGTCCGACCAGACCGGGTGCCAGGACGAGGGCGGAGGTGCCGGGGACGGGCTCGCGGGCGGGGTGCAACCCGTCAGCGCCCGAGGAAGGCCTTCGCGTCGGCGGGGGTCGGCAGGCCTTTGGGGTGCGGGGTAGGTGTCGCAGTTGTCGGGGTCGGCGGCCTGGTAGCGCTTGGCCGCGCAGTCGTCGATCCACGCGTACATCGTCTGCGCGATCCGGCGGCGCTTGGCGCCGGTGCGGACATCCGGCATCGCCTCGTTCCAGTCGTTGTCCATGACCACCGCTCCGGACGCGACGCGCAGCAGCAGATCGGGTTTCCACTCCCTGCCCGCTCCCGGCTGGGCCTGGAAGGCGTTGATGTAGCGGATGTTGTACGCGCCGGGCGCGTGCTGCGCCGTGACGGTGTCTCGTCCGCTGCCCGGCCGCCTTCGCTCAAGCAGCCGGACATCGTGAAGGCGCCGGCCAGGGCCGCCACCGTGAGCGCCGCGGCCGTCCGGCCGGTACAAGTCCGCTGTTTCATGGGCATGGAGACCTCCAGGTCGAGAGTTCGTGGGTCAATTCGTCCGCGTGACGGGCAGGCAGGCATGCGGGAACGGCGTCCCGGCGGACGGCGGGAGGACGAACGGGTCCGTGGCGTGGCGCCACCGGCTCACGCATGCCGTTTCGAGGTGCCGGCCGGACGGCCTCCAGGCGGGTCGGGGCCGGTCGGTCAGGCGGTCAGGCGGTGCCGGACACCAGGCCGGCGCGGTGGGCCAGGACGACCGCCTGGACCCGGTCGCGCAGGCCCAGTTTGGCCAGGATCCGTGAGACGTAGGTCTTGACGGTCTCCGGGGCGACGAAGAGGGCTTCGGCGATCTCCGCGTTCGACAGGCCCTCGGCCACCTGCCGGAACACCTCCAGCTCGCGCGGTGTCAGTGCCTTGACGACCTTCTCGTGTTCGGGGTTGGTGCGACGGATGTGCTCGGCGAAGTGGCCGATGAGGTGGCGGGTGACCGCGGGCGCGAGCAGGGCCTCGCCCCGGGCCACCGTCCGGATCCCGTTGACCAGCTCGGCCGGTGGTGCGTCCTTGAGGAGGAAGCCGCTCGCTCCGGCCCTGAGGGCGTCGTACACGTACGCGTCGACGTTGAAGGTGGTGACGACCAGGACCTTCGGCGGGTCCTCGGCATCGGGTCCGGCCAGTTGCGAGGTGGCCTGGATGCCGTCGAGCAGGGGCATCCGGATGTCCATCACGACCACGTCGGGACGCAGCCTCCGCGCGGCCTGGACCGCCTCGTGCCCGTTCTCGGCCTCGCCGACGACCTCCATGTCGGGCTGCGCGGAGAAGATGGTCACGTAGCCCGTGCGCACCAGTGCCTGGTCGTCGCAGACGAGTACGCGGATCGGCGGCGGCGCGTCGCTCTGGCTCACGGGGCTACTCCTGCAGGGGTTTGGTGGGAATCGTGGCGCGGACCTCGAATCCGCCCTCGGGCCGGGGTCCGGCCCCCAGTTGACCATCGAGCATCCGCACCCGGGCGCGCAGCCCGGCAAGACCTCGCCCGCCCTGCGGTCCCGGCCCGTGCAGTACTGGTGCGGCCTGCGGGGAGCCGGCGGATCCGTCGGTGATCACCGTGATCTCGATGCGTTCCCCGCCGTGGTGGACCGAGACCCGTGTCGGCTGCCCGGCCGCGTGCTTCATCGCGTTGGTGAGCGCCTCCTGCACCACACGGTAGGCGGCCAGTTCCACGTTCACCTGCTGCGGCCGCCGCTCGCCCTGCTCGCTGAACTCGACCGGCTGGCCGGACCTGCGGGCCCCTTCGACGAGGTCCGTCACCCGCCCCAGGGTCGGGGCCCGCTCCGCACGCGCCGCCTCTGCGGCCGCGCTCTCGCCGGTCGCCTCCAGCACGCCGAGCAGATACCGAAGCTCCCTCAGCGCCCGCCGCCCGGTGTCGCTGACGGCAACCAGCCCCTCTCCGGCCCGCTCCGGTGCGGAAGTGATCAGGAACTGTGCCGCGTCGGCCTGGACCACCATGGCCGTCACGTGGTGGGTGACCACGTCGTGCAGCTCGCGGGCGATCCGGGCCCGCTCGGCCGCCGTGGCCACCTCGGCGGCCAGCCGCCGCCGCTCCGCCTCTTGCGACCTGCGCACGCACACGCTGCTCCCGACCAGCCAGATCGCAGCCAGAGTCAGGTAGAACGCGGAAAAGTCCGCGACGCCCAGTGGTGAGCCGAGACGGTTCAGGACGAAGGCCAGGGCGACGTAGCCCGCACTCGCCGCGGCCGCCGTGCTCCGGCGGAAGCGGACCTGATGGGCCCCGGCCGAGTACAGCGCGACGTACAGGCCCATGCTGCCGAACGTCGTCGCGAAGCCGAGCGCCTGGTGCGCGGCGAACGCAGCGGCGACGACGGCCAGACAGGCGGCGGGCCACCGGCGCCGGGCCGCCAGCGGCAGCGTCTGGGCCAGGGTCAGCGCGATGCTCAGCACGCTCGCCGGCCGCTCCGGCAGATCGCCGATCTGCGCGCCGATGTTCGACAGGGTCGGCGCGAAGGCGAGCAGCGCGAGCACCAGGGCCAGGACGCCGTCCTGGAAGGAGGCGCCCTCTTCCCTCCACCGGTTGAGCGGCGCCCGGAGCCGTGAGAGGCCCCAAGATGCCTGACGGGACGTCATTTCCGTATCCTCCGGCCGGTCTGTGTCAGTGCCGGGCCCGCCGCCGGGGCAGCAGGTTCCCGCCCCGGCGGGCGAGGACGAACATCGGGACGGTGATCAGCACGCTGAGGAGGACGGGCACGACCGATGCCTCCAGTCCGAAGATACCGCCGGTCAGCAGCGACGAACCGTGGGCCTCCACCGTGAACAGGCCGTCGGGGGTGTGCCCGGAGACCGGAACACCGGCCAGCTGCTGAACGGTGTTCCAGGCGAAGTGCAGGCCCGAGACGAACCAGATGCTGCGCCGCCACATGTACGCGGCGCCGAGCATCACACCCGCCTGCACAGCGATCGCCAGCGCGCTCCACAGGCCGGCCCCCGCCCCGCCCAGATGGGCGGCACCGAAGGACACCGCGGTCACCGCGATGGCGATCCGGCTGCCCCACCTCTGCTCCAGGCCCTGCAGGAACAGACCGCGGAACATCAGCTCCTCGGTGACCGCGGTACCGATCTGCACCATGACCGCGGACCCGACGACCGGAAGCAGGCTCTTCCCGGCCCAGGAGAAGGAATAGCCCCCGGACGACGAGATCAGCAGCAGGGACACGAGGATGAAGCCCAAACCGATCCCACCGCCGAGCAGCGCCTCGCGCAGCGCGCCGGGCCGGGCGATCTCCGGCGTGGCGCGCCCGGCGAGCCGGCGCATCACCAGCGCGTACACGGCCACCGCGGCGGCCGCACCCAGCACCGGCACCGGACCGGGCCCCGTCGCGGTCACACTCGCGACCAGCCCGACCCCGACCAGCCCGGTCGCCGTCCAGCCGAGCGGGGAGCGCAGGATCCTGCCGAAACGGCCGCCCCGGCCGACCGGCTCGGTGTCCGGACCGGGGTCCGCTTCGTGCTTCGCAGTGGATGTCGTGCTCATGATGGCCTCCCCTGTGGCGGTGGTCGCACCGGCGGCGACCTGACGACCACGCTAGGAATTCGAAGGCATCCGCGAATCACCCTCCGATGGACAACCCTGGTAGCTCTCACGGGGGATGCGCCGCACCTGGCGACCCGATCCAGCCCTCTCGACCGCGGAACGCAGCCGAGGCACGAACAGGAGACGCTGCTGTTCCTCGCGGCGCTTGCCCGGCTCCTGGCGCTTGTCCGGCATACCGCCCATGACGGCGACTCCTCACATGCGTGGGGTGGGGATTCCACCCGCCCGCCGAAACGGCACGTCACCACTCGCGCCCACTCGGCTACGGATCACGGCGAGAGGGTGACGGTCTCGCTCCGGCGCGATGTGGATTCGCCATGCGCGGAGAGCCTGCTGCGCAAGGTCGTGGACCGTGAGTACAGCGCGGACGCCGAGCGTGTAGCTCTACCCGCGCCGTCCGGCCACCGTGGATCGCCGAGCAGGAACAGCAGTTCAGCAGCGCCGATCAGTCTCAGCGGAACGCGGCGGCATTGCGGGCAGCCCAGTCGGCGAAGGAGCGCGGGGCGCGGTCGAGGACCTGCTGGACGTCCGGGCTGACGCGCAGTTCGGCCGGTGTCGGGGAACCGAGGATGTCCAGAGTGTCGTCGGCGAGCTCTGCCGGCATGCTTTGCGTCATGGCGGTCTTGGCTTCGTCCCGGGTGAGCTCGTGGAACGTCACCGGTGAGCCCAGCGCGGCGGCGATGGCCCGTGCCTGCTGGCGGGGGGTGATGACCTCCGGGCCGGTCAGCTCGTACACCCTGCCGTTGTGCCGGTCATCCAGCAGGCAGGCCGCCGCGACTGCGGCGATGTCCGCCGGGTCGATGATCGGCACACCGACGTCGCCGAAGGGCGCGGCGACGGTCTGCCTCGCGCGGACGGACTCGGCCCACCACAGAGCGTTGGAGGCGAAGCCGCCGGGCCGCAGGATGGCCCACTCCATGCCGGACCCGCGCAGTGTGTCCTCCAGGGTGCGCATCGCGATCCGCGTCGGGCCGAAGGGCCTGGTCGCCACGCCCAGCGTGGAGAGCAGGACGACCCGGCGGACCCCGCCGGCCGCAGCTTCGCTGACGATGTCGGCAGCGTCGGCTCCGGCGGAGTGCAGATCGCCGGACAGCAGCAGGAACAACGACTCCGCCCCGGCCAGCGCAGGCCTGAGGCCGGCCGGCTCGGCCAGGTCGGCCACCACGTGCCGGACCCCGTCCGGCACCGGCGCCGGATGCCTCGAGACAGCTGTCACCTTCTGGCCCGCCTCCGCCAGCGCCTGCGTCAACGGCCGGCCGATGTTTCCGGTAGCCCCGGTCACCACGATCATGATCATCTCCTGGTCGAAAGTCCTCTTTGGCCTTGACGCTAGGAGCCGGGCTAACCTTTGGTAAGGACATACCTCTGGGTAAGCTCATTCCATGACGGAAAGCGCGCAGCTCAACCATGCCGGGCCGGTGCAACGTTATGACGTGTTTCACACGGACTGCCCAGCGCGCAATGTGGTCGACCACGTGACCAGCAGGTGGGGCATCTGGGTGCTGATCTCCTTGCGCAGCAACGACCTCCGGTTCTACGAGCTGCGCGAGAGCATCCACGGCATCAGCGAGAAGATGCTCGCCCAGACCCTGCGCACGCTGGTCCAGGACGGCCTGGTCTGGCGGGAGGTCGAGCCGGCAACGCCGCCCCAGGTCACTTACGGGCTGACCGAGTTCGGCCGGGACCTCGGTGAGCCTCTGACCGAGCTGTTCGACCGGATCACACGGCGGCTGCCACCGCGCGCCGCGGAATAGTCGCCCCTGAGGCCCATCGAGACGGCGCACGTCGTCCAATCTGCAGTCCTGCGCCTGGTTGTGATGGTCGGCGGCCATCGGACAATTCGGGGAGGCCCGCGTCATGACGGCAAGCCGGGCGCGCGGGCGGCCGCATGCCCTTTGGTGTGGAGTGCCTTGGTTCGGCTGCCGAGTTGGGGATGTTCAAGCCCGTCGGTCAGCGGCCCGTGCTACCGCTTGATGTCCCCGCCTGGGTCGGCGGCTGGCGGGTGCGGGGCCGGCACGCCTGCCGCAAGCCGGGCGTCCGGACGCGCCGTGTGGGTGCGGACCGCGGGCTCCCGCCTGGACGGCCCCGCCGGAGCCCGATCGTCGCCGGGGTCAGGAACAGGCCTCTTCGGTCTGCCCCGTGCCGAACGTGACTTGAGTGGTGGCGCCGTGGGTGCCGGGCGCCGGGCCCTGCCGAAACCACTCCGCCGCCGCTGCCCGCGGGTACGGGCGCGGCAGATTCCAGCCGGTGGGCACCGGTGACCACCGCGCACAGCGGCGGAAGATCGACTTACTCGCTCCGGGCTGTTCCAGGAAACTGAGGAAGGGCGATCCCCTCAAGCGGGATGGTGGAACCGCCGGATGCCGTTGCCATCCGCCACGTCGCCGAGCGGCTGATGAAGGCTCACCCTCAGATGGACACGGGGCTGGTGCAGAGCTCAGTACAGACGGCCTACGAAGAGCTCAGGTACGCGCGCGTGCGTACCTACCTGCCGGTCCTGACGGAACGCAGGGCCAAAGACCTGCTGCCTCCCGACGAGCAGACGGAACGCCACAACTGACCCCGACCTGGGCGGCTGCCCCCTACGACACCAGCACCTTGCTCTCACCCCGGTGGCCGACGAACCGTCCCTGTGCACATCGGCCGCCCCCTCCCGCGCCTCTCCCTCACCAGGACGACGAGAGAGCGCAGCAGCCGGACCGGCCTGCCCGGCCGAACCACACAACTCCCCCGCGCCGGGAGGCGGGAGCACTGCCAGCTGCCGCTCGGCTCGGCGCCCGCCTCATGTTGGCTGAGGCATCCGGTCGGGGAGCAAGCTCGCCGGCTCGGCACGGGTAAACCCGGAGGGCGGTACGCCATCGGACAGCGGGCCGCGACGTCCTGTTCGGCACCGTGCGGTGCCCGAGAGGTCCACGCCCGCCGGGGAGGGACGGAAGGGGCTCCGACCAACCGGCCACCCCCTGATCACACCGCCTTCTCCCCGGTCCCGCCGACAGCCCGGCCGGATCCCGACTGCGACCCGCCCCGCCCGCGCACCCGCCCACGCCCCCGCGGCCCGACAACGCACATGGCCTCGGACACCGGACGAGTAGGTACGTATTCGTTGGTCAAAGGTTCTGGCCGACTGGGAAGGAAGAACGCCGTCGCCGGCAGCAATGGACAAGTACCGGGAACCAAGGGCTGTCGACAGTCAGCCGGCCAGAGGGTTTCCGCAGGTCGGCAGTGTCGGCAACCGTGTCGGGAATCAACGTCGGCAATCGGCAGGCACCGACAGTCCTACTCGCGGGTTACTTGCTTCCCGGTGTCCGCGGTGGGAGTCCGCGCAGCAACGTGGGCGGGCCGGGCGCTGAATTGCAGGGCCGACAGGGCGCGCGTCACCCTGATAGTCGAGGGCAGGTGCTGACGTGCATACCAGCGACGAGATCTACCACCGGGTGCTCTGGGACCCGCGCTTCGACCCCGAGCGGTTCGTGATGGGGATCGCCGAGCGCGGGGCCCCGCCGAAGCGGGTCCTGCTCGGCGACTTCGTGCCGGGCGGGGAGATCCCCTGGCACCGGGTGGTGTTCTTCGAGGCGGACGGCCAGCTCGTCTGGGACCGCGCCTCCGGCGTCGACCGGCTCGACGAGACCCTCGTCGAGCCGGTCATTCCCGTGCCGGCCCCGGCCCCGGCCCCCGGCGATGTCCTCGCCGTCCCGTCGACGAACCGCACCGCCGTCGCCTGGCTGCCGCCGGCGCAGTTGTGGCCGCCGATCCAGCACATTCGCCGCGAACACGACCGGCAGATCCGCCGCTGGCCGCCGCACGTCAACGTGCTTTTCGGTTTCGTCCCCGAGGCCGAGTTCGCCCGGGCCCTGCCGCTGGTCGCCGCTGCGCTCGCGGAGACGCCGCCGTTCACCGCCCGCCTGGCGGGCGTCCACTGGTTCGTACACCTCGAGGACGCCACCGTCTGGCTCAACCCGGCCGCTGCCGGCCACGAGCCCTGGGAGCGGCTGTGGGAGTCCCTGGAGCTCCGCTTCCCGCTCTGCGGATCGCACCCGCACGGCTTCACCCCGCACCTGTCCCTTGGCCGTACCCCGAACCCGCGCTCCCTCGCCCACAAGGTGGAGGCCCTCCTCGGCCCCATGACGGCCCGGGTCGACGAGCTGGTCCTGCTGTCCCGGCGCGGCGACGAGCCGATGCGGGTCCGGGCCCGCGTTCTGCTCGGCAGCGGCGAGGTAGGTCACCCGGAGAATCCGGCCCTTCCGAACGGCCCTCCGCCGTCACCGCCCGCCTGATCAGACGCTCACCGGTCTCCACGATCGCCGCCCCAGCGGGGAGTCCTCGCACGGGTACGCGGTGAACCGCTGTGGTCGATGCCGGTGCGCGGCGGCGGTCAACCGGCGTAGCGTGGTGGGGTATGAGCGAGGTTGTGGAAGCCAGGGGTCCGAAGGTTCCGCCGAGTTTTCCTCCGAAGTCGCCGCCGCCTCAGAAAAAGCCGGTGGAGCCGCCGCGGCCGCAGCCGACGGTGAAGCCGAAGTCGCTCACCGGGGTACCGCCCCGGCTGGTCGTCACCAGTCGGCGGGCGAGGGTGCTGGCGTTCCGTGCGGACCAGTGGGCGGCGAAGAAGGCCGCGGGGCAAGCCGCGCTCGCCGTCGCCGAGTGGGACTACCCGCTGCTGGACGAGCACGACTTCCTCAAGACGGTCCACAGCCTGGTCCACACGGCCGTGGCAGCCGGCGGGAAACGCGTCAGCGTCCACCTCGCCGACCAGGACGCCAAGATCCTCGTCATGGTCCTCAACCACCAGACCGGCGAACACCACGATGCGGGACCCGCTCCGACGGAGGTGGCGGTACTGCGTACGGTCGACGCCTGCGGCACCCACACCGACCACGACGGCCACGCCTGGTGGGCACTCCTAGACGCCGCACCCCGGCCGAAGAAGGGCCTGTCCTAAAGGTTGTTGCAGAAGGTTGGGTGCGGGCAGGTCTGCGTGTGAGTGGACCTGCTTGTTCACCGTGTCATGGCGAGGTTGTGCATGGTGGCGACGGCCTGGACAGCGTGGTGGAGGCCGTCGCCTTTCTGGCGGCAGTCGCGGAGGATCTTCCAGTTCTTCATACGGGCGAAGGAGTGCTCGACGCGGGCACGGACCCTTCGATGTTCGGCGTTGTCCTCCTGCTGACCACGCAGGAGGGGGCGTCCAGCACGTTTGCGGTGCGGGACGATCAGGCCGGTGCCCAGGTAGGCGCCGTCGGCGATGACCGTCGTCCCCGCGGCCGTGGCCGGCAGGCCGGACTCGCGCCAGACGTGGGCATCGGCCTTGTTGCCGGGCGCGGGCCGGGCCGAGGCGACGACCAGCCGGGTGTCGGCGTCGATGACGACCTGCACGTTCGCCGAGAACCGGCAGTTCCTCGAGGAAGCGCCCACACTGCGGTCACGGACCGGGATCAGGGTGCCGTCCACGATCCACAACCGGGCCGCGTCGGCGACGGGCCGCGGCGCCGGCTCCAGTGCCAGCAACGGCCCGAGCCGCTGGATGACCCGGCAGACGGTGGCCGGGGAGACACCGAAGAGCGGGGCGAGCTGCCGCATCGTGAGGTTGGTGCGGTAGTAGACGGCCACCAGCAGCACCCGGTCCGCCAGCGGCAGACACCACGGCCGGCCACCACCGGGCCCTTCCCCAACCCGCTCCCCCACCACCCTCACCAGCTTCGCGAACCGGTCCATCCGCAACCCGGTGAACGTCTCCACCCACACCGGCTCAGCCCACAACACCCCACCCATACAGGAGGAATGCCCAGAACCGAGGCTTCCGCAACAACCTTTAGCGCCTGTTGTGAAAGTGGCTGGAGATGCGGGGTGGCGTTCAGAGACTGCGGATGGCCCCGGCCAGGTCGGATCCGTAGGAAGCCCAGCAGATCACTGAGCCGTCAGCGTCAAGCTGACCCATGAACCACTCACCGTCGTCCCTCACGAGGCACAGTTCGTGGAACGCAAGAATCACATCGGGCTGGAGCAGCTCGTAGTCGTCCTGCCCGGCGGTCTCGACGACTACGAGCCGATCGAAGGAGAGCGGGGCGGCGCTTGGGTCTCCGGAAAGAGCGCGCAAATGTTCGATCGTCCATCCGGCGGGGAGTCCTGAGTTCACCGGCACATGGTCTCAACCGGGTGCCCGTCACAGCCACTCGTTGGTGACTGCGCCATGCCGGCTAGCCGCCACCGCCCCCGCCACATCCGCTGCTGCCGCCGCAGCTGTAGCCCCCGGCGCCACTGATGCCGATGCCGGATGGCCCGCCCCGGCCGCGGTTCCGGGGGCCGGGGCGGCGCCGGGGCGCGGGGCGGGTGGTGCGTTTGACGTGGAGTTCGAGCAGGACGGCCGGCCCCAGGGCCTGCTCCAAAGCCGCGAGGAGCTGTCGGGCGTCGGTGTCCGGCGGGAGGACGGCCCGGCAGACGTCGGAGTCGTCCCGGATCAGGCGCAGCGTCAGGACGCGGGTGGCGGGGTCGGGGTCCCCGGCGTACGGCTCCTCGATCTCCTGCTCCAGGCGCAGGCGAGCCGGCTCCTCCATCGGCCGCCACGGACCGCTCCCCAGGCCGCGCACCAGGCGCACCCCGGGGGGATCGCCGACGGCGGAGAACCTGATCCGGTACACCCGGAAGCAGGCCACGGCCAGTGCGCCCGCGAAGCCCGCCGCGGCGGCCGCGGACACCATCCAGAGGGCCACCACCCCCACCGTGGCCCAACCGGCTCCGGAGAAGAGCACGATCACCGCCACCGGCAGGACGAGGGCGAGCCCGAGAAGGCCCGCACCGAGCGCGGTCTGCGCGGCGCTCCCCAGCGAGCGCGGCACGGTGAGCCAGGAGGCGCCGCCCGCCCGCAGCACCACGTCCGTCGTCCCCGACTCGCCCCGCTCCACGCCGCCGGGCGCCCCCGGGCTGTGTGCCGTCATTGCTCCACGGTAGATGTGACGCCAGGTCACTGACCAGATGTCGTACGCGAGACGGCGTTGAGGCACATCGGTACACCCGTTGGCGCAGAGAATGACCACGGGTGGGTGTGTTGTCCCGGGCCGTCTCCGACGCGGCGCTACAGCCGATCGGGAGCAGGCAACGCCCGTGGCCTCGGCTCTCTCACCCCCCGGCCGCCGTCCCGTGCGCTGCGCCCGGGGCGGGACCGTCCTTTGGAGGGTGCGGGCAGCAGTGATGCCGTGTCAGCCCAGGGCGCGGTCGAGGTTGAAGGCGGCGCTGATCAGCGAGAGATGGGTGAAGGCCTGGGGGAAGTTGCCCAGCTGTTCTCCGGTCGGGCCGATCTCCTCTGCGAACAGACCGAGGTGGTTGGCGTAGGTGAGCATCTTCTCGAAGGCGAGCCGGGCCTCCTCCAGCCGGCCTGCGCGGGCCAGCGCCTCCACGTACCAGAAGGAGCAGATCGAGAAGGTTCCCTCCGGGCCGTGCAGGCCGTCCGGACTGGCGGCCGGGTCGTAGCGGTATACCAGCGAGTCGGAGACCAGATCCACGCCGAGCGCGTCCAGGGTGGAGAGCCATTTGGGGTCGGTGGGCGAGATGAACTTGGCCATCGGCATCATCAGCAGCGAGGCGTCCAGCACGTGGTCGTCCAGCCCCTGGACGAACGCCCGTCGCTCGGCCGACCAGCCGCGCCGCATGATCTGCCGGTAGATCGCGTCCCGGGACTCCCGCCAGCGGGTCAGGTCCGCCGGCAGACCGCGGCGGTTCGCCATGCGCATCGCCCGTTCCAGCGCCACCCAGCACATCAGCCGCGAGTACACGAAGTTCCGGCGGCCCGCCCTGGTCTCCCACACCCCCTCGTCGGGCTGGTCCCAGTGCTCGCACAGCCAGTCCACCACGGCACCGACCTCGTCCCAGCGGTCGCTGCTGATCGGCTGCCCCCACTTGTCGTACAGATAGATCGAGTCGATCAGGGCGCCGTAGATGTCCAGCTGAAGCTGTCCGGTGGCGGCGTTGCCCACCCGGACCGGTGCGGAGCCGAGGTATCCCTCCAGGTGCGGAAGCTCGTACTCGGGCAGCTCGGCGCGCCCGTCGATGCCGTACATGATCTGCAACGGACCGGTCTCCCCCGTGCCCCGCAGGATGCCCCGCTCGGAGATGAACCCCATGAACGCCTCGGCCTCCGAGGTGAACCCCAGGCGCAGCATCGCGTAGACGCAGAAGGCGGCGTCGCGGACCCAGACGTAGCGGTAGTCCCAGTTGCGCTCGCCGCCGATCTGCTCGGGCAGGCTGGTGGTCGGTGCTGCGACGATCGCGCCGGTCGGCGCGTAGGTGAGCAGCTTCAGCACCAGCGCGGAGCGGTTCACCATCTCCCGCCACCGCCCGTGGTAGCGCGAGCGGGCCAGCCAGTGGCGCCAGAACCGGACGGTCGCCTCGGCCTGCTCCTGAGCCTCGGCGCGCGGGCACGCCCGGGGTGGGGCATCGTCGCCGATCTGGTCGAGGGCGAACACGTTGGACCCGCCCTCACGGAGCTTGAAGTTCGACCAGACGTCCCGGCCGTCCGTTTCCAAGGGGGTGGTGGCGGTCAGCGCGAGCGTCAGTGAAGGGGAGCGGAACACTGCCGTGTGGCCTTCGAGGTGCGTGGTGTGCGCTTCGGTGCCATAGCCGAAGCGGGGGGCGATCCGCGCCCTGAACGGGAGGGTTCCGCGCACGCAGACCACTCGTCGGATCAGCCTGTGCCGCGCCGCCTCGCGCGAGTCGTCGACCACGGGCATGAAGTCCTGGATCTCCGCCACCCCGTCCGCGGCGAAGAACCGCGTGATCAGCACGTTCGTGTCGGGGAAGTAGAACTGCCTGGTGCGGGTCGCGACCTCGGCGGCCAGCTCGAACGACCCGCCCCGCTCGGCGTCGAGGATGGACCCGAAGACGCTGGGCGCGTCGAAGCGCGGGCAGCAGTACCAGTCGATGGTGCCGTTCGTGCCGACCAGGGCGGTCGTACGAAGATCGCCGATCAGGCCATGGTTGGCGATCGGGATGTAACGGCCGCTGTCCACCTGCTCGAAACCAGTCGTGTCGAACGCCATGCGGGCCTCCCTGCCACTGCGGCCGGGGCCAGGAGATGAGCCTCGCTCTTCATGCTAGACCGTTGGTGCGTTGCGGCCCGTCGCAGCCCGTTGCGGCCCGTTGCAGCTCCTGGAGCTCCGGCGCCGGCCATCGCACGCTCGGCCTGGATCACGCCGAGCAGCGCGTTGACCGTCCGTACTCGGTATGTGGCCGCACCGCCTGCCGAGCCGGTGCCACACGAACCATGGTTCATCCTCCGGATCTCCGCCGCACGGCAGGCGGCGCGGCCCGCGTCAGTGACCGGCGTCGGACGGGATCTGCGGTATGAGGCTGATCATGTCCGGTGCGACTGCCGTCCTGTCGCCTCGGTCTGCTGGAACGCACGCCGATGGCCTCCCTCGAAGCGGAGCAGCACCGTCGCCTCGTCGCCGACTCCGAGAATGTCCTGGAGTTAGATCTTCAGGTGGGGAAGTCATGAAGAATCGCCCCCACGGCGCTCGAGACGCTGACCGAACGCACCCTGCGTCTCGCCGGGCGGCTCCTCCCGGTGCGTGGCGGGCCACGGGAGGAGTGATGCCTGCTCCCGTGGCCCGGCTCCTGCCGCCCTGCGGACCGCGGCCTTCGGCACCGGTCCGGATCCGTGACCGCCGGCGCCTGCCCTGTGACGCGCCGGCGGCTGGGTGGCGGGCGGGCATGCGGTCCGCGGGGACCCTGGAGCTTCACCGTCCGGGCGTGGCACCCAGGGCGATGTCCAGCAGTGTGTGGGCTGCCTGCCGGGCATCCGTGAACACCTGCGCGTCGTTGCAGGAGGCTGCCAGTGCGTTGGCGCCTTCGTAGAGCACGGCGAGTTGCCTGCCGAGCGCGTCCGGGTCGGCTGCTCCGGCTTCTGCGGCTGCGGCCACGAGGCGATCACGGAAGGCCTGCTTGTGCCGCTGCGCAAGGCGGGCCACCTCTGGGAGTTCTCCAGCCCCCTCGATGACGGCGTTGTGGAAAGGGCATCCGCGGATCAGTGTCGGCGGATCCCCCTCGGCGGGGGCGAAGATCGCCAGAAGCCGCTGTGCAGGGGGCAGGTCTTCGCGCTCCAACTCCGCTTCGGCAGCGATCGACTTCTCCGACTCGAACCGGCGGAGATACTCCTCCACGAGCGCGTTCTTGGTCGGGAAGTGCACGTAGAAGGTCCGGGGCGAGACGTGCGCGGCCTCGATCAGCGCCGCCACGCCGGTGGCATGTATGCCACGGGTGTAGAAGAGCTCCTGTGCTGCCCGCAGTATGCGCTCACGCGCACCACGTCCGCCGCGGGCCGTCCCGTTCGTCGATGCCGTTGCCGCCACGCCCGCAAGTATAGCGAACGCTTTACTTGCGTCAGGAGGAGGCGTAGCGTCGATATCAGGTAAAGCGATCGCTATACCCTGACGGAGTCAACAGGGGAGATCCCCATGACACGGTCCTACGCACAGGCGCCGATCCGGACGGTGGCCGCCGCCAACGGCATCGAGTACGCGTACCGCGAGGTCGGCGAGGGTGGTGTGCCGCTGGTCCTGCTCATGCACTTCCGGGGCAACCTCGACAACTGGGATCCGGCGCTGGTCGACTCCCTGGCCCAGGGCCGGCGGGTCATCGCCTTCGACAACACCGGCGTCGGCCGCTCCAGCGGCACGACCCCCGGAACGATCGCGCAGATGGCGCTGGACGCCATCGCCTTCACCGACGCCCTGAAGTTGGCCCAGGTCGACCTCCTCGGCTTCTCCCTGGGCTCCTTCGTGGCCCAGGAGATCGCGCTGATCCGCCCCTCTCTTGCACGGCGCGTCGTACTCGCCTCGGCGGCACCTCAGGGCGCACCCGGTATGCACGGGTGGACGAGCTGGGTCATCGACGCCGTCGGCGCTCCGGAGATCGATCCCGCCCGGGTGCTCGACGTCTTCTACACCCGCTCCCCGGAGAGCCGGTCGGCCGGCGAGAAGGCCATGGGGCGGATGTTCACCCGGGAAGAGCTGGACGTGCCCACGACGTGGCAGACACGCCAGGCACAATACGACGCGGTCACCGCCTGGGGCATTCCCAACATCTCGTTTCTCGGGCGGGTGACGGCCATCGGGGCATCGGTGTTCGTCGCCAACGGCGACAGCGACCCGATGATCCTCCCGCGCTACTCCCATCTGCTCGCCGGTCTGATCCCGCAGGCACGGCTGAAGATCTACCCCGACTCGGCCCACGGGTTCCTGTTCCAGCACCACGCCGAGTTCGCCGCCGACGTCGAAGCGTTCCTCACCGATCCGCAGTGACCGAAAGGAGGAGAAGCGATGACCGATCTGCTCGATGAAATCGTGGAGGCCCACGGCGGTCTCGTCCGCTGGGACGAACTCGCTCGAAGAACCGGAACGACCGCGGGACCCGTTCGCCTGCCGCACCCTCGGTGCGCCGTGGACGACCCTCCAACGGGCCTGCTTCGCCGGCACCGCGATGTGGCCGTACCTCATCCGGCTCTTCACCTTCACCCTCCCGGACCTCGACACCACGGACCTGGAACCCAGGCAGGAGAACGGTGCGCAGTGGCGACGGCTCCAGATGCGCTGGCCGGGCCGTCTCGCCACCCACAAACAGCGTCCAGCCCGTCCACGTCGGCAACGACGGCCTGATCCGGCGCTCGGACTACGACGTCGACATCATGGCCGGGGGCCTCGGCGCCCACTACTGCACGGGCTACACGCAGAGCGCCGGAATCACCCTCCCCACCGCGCACCGCATCCTCCCCCGCGCACCCGAGGGCCAGGCGGCGGCCGAGCGCTGGTCGTCTCCATCGACCCCAGCGACATCACCTTCGCCTGATCACCCCGAGACAACCGCCCGCGACGGCCCGACGACCGCCCGAGCCCGGCCACCCGGACCGCACCGCACCGCACCAACGCATCAGAAGGGTCAGCACTCATGAACACGCAGTCCCTCGGCTACGCCGTACACATCTGCGACCCGCTCCCCATCAGCGTCACCGAACCCCTGCCCAACGGCGAAGGCCGCACCTTCCAGCCGATCTCGACCACCCTCGTCCACGGCGAGCGGGACGCCGTCCTCGTCGACCCCCCGTTCACCTCGGGCCAGATCGAGGAGGTCGCCGCATGGGTGGCCGCCGGCGGGAAGAACCTCATCGCGATCGTCGCCACCCACGGCCACGGCGACCACTGGTTCGGCGCCAACGAGTTCGCCGAGCGGTTCGATGCTCCCGTCGTGGCCACCGCCGGCACCATCGCCGTCATGCACGGCAACGTGGAAGCCCGGCCCTTCGCCTGGGACAAGCTCTGGCCCGGGCAGATCCCCGACGCCCCGGTCACCGCCGTCACCGTCCCCGACAACACCCTCGCCCTCGAAGGACACGACCTTCACCTCGTCGAGGTCGGCCACACCGACACCGAGCACACCAGCGTCCTGCACGTGCCCGACCTGGGCCTGGTGGCCGCCGGCGACGTGCTCTACAACGGCGCCCACATGTACATCGGCGAGTCGGCGGGAGGCGGCCTGGACGCCTGGCGCGACGCCATCGACACCGTCGAGGCCCTCGCACCCCGGTACATCGTCGCCGGCCACAAGAACAAGGACCTCGACGACGACGCCACCCGTGTCATCGCCGAGACCCGCCGGTATCTCGACGACGCCGAGGCGGCGCTGCAGGAGTGCTCCTCCGCGACCGAGTTCTTCCACAGGATGGTCGACCGCCACCCCGGCCTCCCCTACGGCAGGACCCTCCTGTGGGTCGGCGCGAAGACGCTCTACGCCCTGCGCGAGCCGGGGGCCGACCCCGTCGGCGCCGCCGTGGGCGGCTGGTTCTAGGAGCGGTCACGTGCACCCCGCGACGACACATCTGATCGTCCTGCCCGGCGGGGGCTATGCCTCGCACGCCCCGCACGAGGCGGAACCGATCGTCGCGTGGCTCTCCGCACCGGGCCTGTCGGCGAGCGTCTTCCGCTACCCGCTCCAGGTGCGGTACCCAGAACCCCTCCTGGCGTTGCGGGCCGAGATCCGCCGCAGGCGCGAACAGGGGGCTGAGCGCATCGGCGTGATCGGCTTCTCGGCCGGCGGGCATCTCGCGGGCCTGGCCGCACTCGCTCCCGGCGACGATCCGCGCGAGTCCGTCCAGTTCGCCGTCCTCGGCTACGCGATCACATCGATGGAGACCGAGACGTACCGGCCCGCGCGGCTGATCCTGCTCGGGGAGGACGCCTCACCGGACCTGCGCCGCCGGACAAGCCTCGACGCGCTGGTGACCGAGGCTTCTCCGCCCTTCTTCCTCTGGCACACCGCCGAGGACATGTACGTCCCGCCGGAACACACCTACCGGCTCGCCTCGGCACTGGCCGCGCACGAGGTACCGCACACCGTGCACGTCTTCGCCCACGGCCCGCACAGTCTCGGCCTCGCCGAGGGGGCCGGCGACGCCGCGACCTGGACGAAGCTCGCGGAATCCTGGATCGCCGAACAGGTCCGCACGACGCACCCGGACACGTCCTGACCGGATCCACGCACCACTGGCTCTGTTCACGAGACCTCGTGGACAGAGCCGTCCCTGGGACCGGCGCGCTGCCGCGGTGTCCCGGGCACGGCGTGCGGAGCGCGTCGAGCAGGCCCGGCCGACCGCGATTCGTACGGGCCGGGCTGCCCCAGGCGGACAGCTACTGGTTCATCCGATCGGCTGCTCGCGCCGCTCGGATCGGCCGGGATCGAGTAGTTGGGGTTGGCTTGGGAGACGCGTAGAGCGGCGGAAGATCGACTTCCGGGCCTGGGGCCGCTCGGCAAGACTGGGGGAAGCGATCCCCGATGGAAGGCCGAGGTGCGTGGTGCCGCAATCCGAGGATGCACTCGTCATCGGCCACGTCGCCGAGCGGCTGATGAAAGCGCACCCTCAGCTGGACCCCGAGCAGGTGCAGGCATCCGTGGAGACAGCCTACGAGGAGCTCCGCTACGCACGCGTCCGTACCTATCTGCCCGTGCTGATGGAGCGCCGGGCCAAGGACCTGCTGCACTCCGACGAGCAGCCGGGATCCCCCTGAGCGCAGGTGGTTCCGGCGCCGGGCGGGGGAATTCGAGGCAGGTCGGTACTTCTCTCTCCAGGAGTCGTGCCTGCTGTCGGGTCGGCGCGTCCGCCGGACGGGCCGGGATCGGGTCGAATGCGGGCGGTGGGTCAGTCCGTGGCTTCGGCGGCCCGCTCGATCAGCTTGGCGGTGATCTTCGGGTTGCTGATCATGGCGACGTGTGAGGCGCCGGGGACTTCGACGACGGTGGCGCCGGCCCGCTGGTACTCGAAGCGTTCCAGCGCCGGCGGGATGGCTTTGTCGGCGCCTGCGACCAGGCCCCAGGAGGGGATCGAGTGCCAGGCGGCCTGCTGGGTGGTGTCCTCGAAGGACTGGGCTGAAGGGTCGCTGGGTGGCCTGCATGACGCGTGTGGTGGAGGCGGGGAGGTCGGCGGCGAAGACGGTGCGGAACGTGTCGGCCTTGAGGTAGAGGTCGGTTCCGGTGGTGCCGTCGGGGTTGGGGTAGGGCACGGGGTTGAGGGCGGCCTGGATCTCGCTGCCGGGGTACTTGTTGATGAGTTCGCCGAGTTTTTCGCCCTTGTCGGGAACGAAGGCCGCGACGTAGACAAGTGCCTTGACGTTGGGGTTTCCGGCGGCGGCGTTGGTGATGACCGCGCCGCCGTAGGAGTGGCCGACCAGCACGATCGGGCCCTTGACGGATGCGAGGACGCTGGCGAGGTAGGCGGAGTCGGTGGTCAGGCCGCGGAGCGGGTTGGCCGGTGCGAGGACCGGATATCCCTTGTCCTGGAGGCGTTCCACCACGCCGTTCCAGTTGGAGGCGTCGGCGAAGCCGCCGTGGACCAGGACCACGGTGGGCCTGGGCGTCGGACGCTTGTGGTCGCTGTCGTGTTCGGTGGCGGTCGCGGCGGGTGTGACGGTGGCTGCGGCGAACACAGCGGCCAGGGCCGCGGCCCCGCCGAGGGCGCGGCGTCTGTGCGGGGGCTTCAAGGCAGTCTCCTGTCGGGGCGGGCGGGGAGGCGGCGGTTCAGCTGCGGGCTGCCTGTCGGATCAGGTCGGCGACGGCGTCGGGCTGCGAGACGTAGACGGAGTGGCTGGCGGCGACCTCGACGGTCTGGGCGCCGATCCGCTCGGACATGGCCTGCTGGGCCGGGGGCGGGATCATGCGGTCGTCGGTGGCGATCAGGTACCAGGCCCGCTTGCTCCGCCAGGCCGGCTGGGACACCGTGCCGCCCAGGGCGTCGACGCCCCAGGGGACCTGGGAGGCGGCCATGAAGTCGGCCTGGGCGCGGGGCAGGTCGCCGGCGAAGGACTCGGCGAACTTCTCGCGGTCGAGGAAGAGGAAGCCGTTGTCGGGCGGCAGGATCGGCGGGACGGGGGCGCCGGGCGGCGGGTCGGCGATCAGGGTGCTGACGGACTCGCCCTTGTCAGGGGCGAATGCGGCGATGTAGACGAGTGCGTTCACCTTGGGGTGGTTGCCGGCCTCGGTGATCACGACGCCGCCGTAGGAGTGGCCGACCAGGGTGACGGGTCCCGGAAGGCGGTCGATGACCTGCTGGGTGGCGGCGACGTCGCCTTCGAGGGAGAGGGTGGGGTTCTGCACGACGGCCACGTCGTAGCCGTCGGCGGTCAGGGCGTCGTACACGCCCTGCCAGCCGGAGCCGTCCACGAAGCCTCCGTGAACGAGCACGATGTTCCCGGCCGGTGCGTCGTCGGTCATCGGTTCCTCCTGGGGTGTGCGGGTGTGGGCCCGGTCTGCTCGGGCCGTGCGGTGACCTTACGAATGCGGTCGAATTCATCGCTTCCGTCATCTGACGTAGTTCCGGCCTGCCGGTGAGTGCCCGGTCGGGTCACTGCTGGTCGAGGCGTTTGAGCGCGTCGCGAAGTCCGGCTCGGGAGGTCACTCCGACCTTGGGGAACAGCTGGTAGAGGTGGGTGGAGACGGTGCGCGGGGACAGTGCGAGCCGCTCGGCGATCCGCTTGTTGGTCAGGCCGGCGGCGGCCAGGGCTGCGATCTGCCTCTGCTGCGGGGTGAGGACCGCGCCGGCGGGGCGGGGTGCTGTTCGGGCGGGGGTGCCGCAGGCGCGCAGTTCCTGGTTCGCGCGGTCGGCCCACGGCTCCGCGCCGAGTTGCTCGAAAAGGTCCGCGGCGGTGCCCAGGTGGTGTCGGGCTTGTGCGCGGGCGCGGGCGCGGCGGAGCCGTTCGCCGTAGTGGAGGTGGATGCGGGCCAGGTCGAAGGGCCAGCGTTCGCCTCCTTCGACCGCGAGGGCGTCCTGGAAGCCGGGGTGGCGGTCGTCGTCGGCCGTGAGTGCGCCGGTGGCGTGGACCAGCATCTTCAGGCGTGGGGAGAGCGTGTCCAGCCCCGCGGTGCGGGCTGCGGTGGCGTGGTCCTGGGCCTGGGTGCGGCGGCCTGTTCTCATGGCCGCTTCTGCCAGGTCCATGACGGTCCAGATCGCGTGCGAGGCGAAGGGCGGCAGTGTTCCGGGGGGTGTGATGAGCGTTGCCTGCTGGTAGGCCTCCTCGAAGTCGCCCTGTCCCAGGGCGGACAGGGTTCTGGCGTGGGCGGCGTAGGCGCGTACGGTGTCGGCGCGCCGGGGGCCGGCCCAGTGGTTCATCTGGTCGGTCAGGGTGCGGGTGGTCCCGTGGTGGCCGCGGGCCGCGGCGGTGCATGCGAGAAGGTATTTCCCGACCCAGGCCTGCATGGGGTAGTGGTGCTGTTCGCACAGGTCAAGCCCTTCCCTGGCCGCCTGCTGCAGTTGCTCCCACTGCCCGGTCAGCCAGGCGTGGTTGCCGAGGAGGAACAGGGCGTCGATGGCGGGTGCGATGTGCTCGCCGCGGCGGCCGCCGGCCACGACGCGGTGCAACGCTTCGGTGCATCCGTCGAGCCGGTCCAGGTATGCGCCGGTGATGGCGGTGCGGACGATGCGGCGGGGGTCCGGATCGTGGGTGAGGGCTGCGATGGCTTCGTCCAGCACGGCGAGGTCCGACGGACCCGTGCGGGCGGGGTCGGCGAAGGTCCGGCGGGCCGCCGCCAGGAGGACGGGGGGCACGGGGTAGTTGGCCAGAGCGGTGTCGAACGGGGGCCACAGTTCGGGTCGGCCGCCGAAGAAGCAGACCAGGAGCAGAGTGTGGAGGGCATCGGCCAGCCCCGTGTCGGCGGGGTCGTAGGGTGCGGGCCGGGTGGTGAGGGCGCCGCACAGCAGCCTGTGCGCGGTGTCGATGTCGCCGGAGCCGTTGAGGAGGTAGGCCGCCCCGGCCACCGCCATGGCCGGCGAGTCCGCCCCAGGCGCCGTGCGCCGCGCGGTGTCGAGCAGATGCGGCACGTCCCGCAGGTCGCCGCTGAGGTGCGCGCTGGTGCAGGCCGCCTCGGCGAGGCGGCGGGCCCGCTCGGGGGCTTGGGGGGTGAGGTCGGCGGCGCGCAGCAGCGCGGCCACCGCGGCGGGCCCGTCACCGCGGCCGGCGATGACGCCGGCTGCCCGTTCCAGCAGGGCGGCGACCCGTTCGTCGGGGCCTTGGGCGGCCTGGGCCAGGTGCCAGGCCTGCCGCTCCGGAACCTCTTGCCAGGCCCGGGCCAGCGCGCGGTGGGCGCTGCGGCGCTGGTCGCTGGTCGCCAGCTCCACCACCGCGGAGCGGGTGAGCGGATGCCGGAAGTGCAGGCCGGCCGGTTCGTGGACGCGGATCAGCTGGGCGCGTTCGGCGGGAGCCAGGTGCTTGAGACCGCACCGGCCGGTGGCGGCGCGGCGCACCACGTCCAGGTCGCCGGTGGCGTCCAGGGCTGCCAGGAGCAGCAGGTAGCGGGTGGCCGGGGGCAGGCCGGTGATGCGGGAGGCGAACGCCGACTGGAGCCTTCGGCTGAGCGGTAACCGTTCGGGCAGGGCGGTTGCGGTGCGGGGTGAGGCGTCGAGTGCGATCGGGAGCTCCAGGAGCGCGAGGGGGTTGCCCTGTGCCTCGGTGATCAGGCGCCGCCGTACCCGGGGGGCGAGCGCGGGAAAGGACCGCTCCAGCAGGTCGTGGGCGTCGGCTTCGCCGAGGGGGCGCACGTCGTGGATCGGGAGCCCGCTGTGGTCGAAGAAGCTCTCGGTGCCTTCGCGGGCCGCGCACAGCATCCCGGCGGCGAAGCCCGCCATCCGCCGTGCGACGTCGCCGAGGATCGTGGCGCTGGCCGGGTCCAGCCACTGGATGTCGTCCACGACGATCAGCGTCGGCCGGTGGCCGGCGAGCCGGGCGGCCAGCGACAGGACGTCGCGGGCCACCGATCCGTGGTCGGGCGGCGGGCCGTCCCTGTGGCCCAGGGCCACGGAGAGCGCTTCTCCCAGATCGGCAGGCGGCTGTGCCGCGGCCGCCTCCGCGATCAGCCGACCGAGGCCGCTGTAGCTCAGCTGCGCCCGGTACTCCGCGCCGGCGGCCGCCACGACGTGCATGCCCCGGTGCTCGGCTCGGGCGGTGGTGGCTGCCAGGAGCGCGGTCTTGCCGACGCCCGGCTCGCCGAGCAGGAGCAGCGGGCCGCCGCCGCCCGGCGTGCGGGCGATACCTTCGAGGAAGCGGTCGATCCGGGCAAGATCCGCCGTGCGCCCGACCAGAGGGCCGTCCGCCTCGAACACCCGCGGACCGACTTGACCCGCCGCGCGGCCGTCTTCGGCGCCGCTACCGCCGGCTGACTGCTTCGATGGAGTTGGCATCGCGCATACCTACCCGTTGTCGGCGAGGACGAAGGCGGCGACCTCACGGGCGAAGCTCTCCGGCTCCTCGATACGGCCGAAGTGCCCACTGCGCTCGAGGACCGGTATCCGCGAGCCGTGCGGCAGCTTGTGCCGTTCCTCCGCCCACCGCGCCCCGCACCCCACGTCGTGGCGGCCGGGCGTGAGTGATGGCGGGTCGGGAAATCCCGGTGAGAACGATCTTGCTGGGGGTTCGCCTGCCTCGTAGGAGCTTCGAGCTGACGGGGGGACTGCGCCGGCGCGCGGTTCGCGCAGGTCGGGGGGTCTTCCGGCACCCGTCGGCTGTGGGCGCGTCGATCTGCCGTTCGAGCTTCTGCCCGCCGGTCGAGACCCGACCGGTTCGAGGTAGGTCATGGCCCGGTTTTTTGACGCCTGCCCTCACGTGCGAGGGCTCCGACGTGCGGGCCGTGTCGGTGGTGCGCTGTCGTGGACGTTGCCGATCTTGGCTACCGGGCCCGAACGTTGACCGGCTGCATTCTTCCGCTGCTGGTGGTGCGGCTTCTCGAACTCGGTCATGAGCGGAAGGTGGAGTCCCAGGCCGGCCGCGGGCAGTGGTTCTGCGCGCTGGAGTGGGCACGGCTGCTCGGGCATCGGGGCAAGCCCGAGCAGGCGTTGGAGGTGCTCGCTCCGTACATCGCCACGAACTGGTGGCCGACGATCCGAGCCCGGGCGGGGCTGCTGGAGGACTGGGGCCGGGTGGAGGAGGCGATCGCGCCGTCCCGCCCGTACGCGGAGGCCGGTGACCGGCTGGCGCTGGTCTGCTTCGCGCGCCTGCTGGCCCCCCACGACCGCAGCGGTGAGGCGTTCATACTGCCGCGCGCCGGGATCCAGGACCGGTTCCTCGCCGAGTGCCTGGTCGACGTCGCCGAAGCGGCGCCCCTGTTGGAGGCCCGGGTAGAGGCGGCGGTCCCCGCTCGCAACGACCCCGACTGCAACAGCCTCCGGATGAAACCGTCCAACGCAGTGGGCCTGCCCGCCACGATCAGGGAACGCCTGGGGCGGATCGAGGAGGCCATCGCCCTGCTGCACACCCGCGAGGCCACCTCCGTCAACGGCCGTGACCAGCTGACCGACCTGCTGGCCAGGCACGATCGGATCACGGAACTGCGTGTGTACGCGGCGTCCGAGCATCACGGGCACGCCCTGCAGCGCCTTGCCGAAGTACCGGAGGAACGCGGCGACATGGAAGGCGCGATCGCCGCCCTACCGCGCGGTGCTACGCCGGACGGAATGTGGCATGTGGCCGTACCGCTGTCCGAGCTGCTGGTCCGGCACGGATGGGGTGACGAGGCGATCGAGCAGACGCGGGCGCACCCCGAGGGCGACACCTGGTACGCGGCCCGGGCCCTGTCCGACGTGCTCGCCGAAGCCGGCCGCACCGAGGAAGCCGCCGCAGTCCTCGAACAGCACCCGACATTCAACAGATCTCTCCGTGCCGAGCTCCTCATCGACCTCGGCCACATGGGACGGCGCCTATTCCACCGAACCACCGTTCTGACAGCCCGGGCTCGTACGCACCACGTCTCCACCGTACGCCGCGGGCCGGTTCATTCACTGCCCTCGCCGTCTTCGACGGCGTGCTGCCCGAGATCAAGCCGTCCCCGCCGTTCACCACCAGCTCAGGGATCACCCGGACGGCCGAGTTCGGCGGCCTGGCATGCGCCGGTCTGGGCATCGGCCTCGTCGTGGCCGCCCGCTCCTCTTCCGCCCGCACCCACCCGGTCTGTGCCAGCGCCATGGCAACGGGGAGGCCCATGGGCCGGGTGCCGGAATGCCAGATTCCCTCTGGGGATCGACGAGCGGCCGCGACGGTTCCCGGTCGAAGCGCGCAAGAGAGCGCCCGTCCGGCCGAATGGGGCTTCGCACGCCCGGCACCGACCGCGATCACCCGAGCAAGACTCCCGTTCGATCGACAAGCCCCACGATCGGTACGACAACGGCTTCTGAGCTTGTCTTTTATGGTTTGTGAGCTTTGAGCTTATTACGTTCAGTGATGCTTTCAGGGCGTCTGGTTGATTTGCCCACGTCGTAACGGGTGGCGGGCCATCGGTTCTTCGAGCCAAGTGGGCGCCCTGGTCCGGGAGTTGAAGGTTTGGGCGCACGGGCCGGACTGTGCAGGTGAGGGCGGGGGTTCCTGAACCCGCGGCGGACGCGGGCCGGGGTGAGCCGGGCGGGCTCGGCCGGTTTCTCCCAGGGGCGGCGGAGATCGGCCGCGGCCTCGCGGGTGAGCCGGAGCTGGGTGTGGGCGGCGATCACGAGCCACGTCCACCGGTCCGCGGCCTCGGGTGCACGGAGCCTGGGGCGGGTCCAGCCGAGTGTCTGCTTTACGAAACGGAAAGTATGTTCCAGGCCGAAGCGCCGCAGGAACGCTTGCCGGCGCAGGTCGACGTCGGTGCTGGCCATGCCGGTCTTGGAGGACCACACCCAGAGGGGCAGCGGGTCCTGGCCGCCGGGCAGGTGGTCGACCTCGAGGCGGATGAGGCTGCCCTCGATGACGGGGAGTTCACCGGTGTGGTCGATCCACGCGCTGCGGGTGGTGAGCCGGGGGTGGATACGGTCCCAGGCCATCGCCTTCGCGGTGCCGTAGCGGTCGGTGACCTGCACCGTCTCGGCATCCGGCTCGCCCCAGGTGTCGGGCTTGGCGAAGCGGAACTCCTTGCCGCGCTTCGGCGGCCGCCCGCCCTGGGGAAAGGACAGGGCGTACTCCTTGAGCGAGGGCGCCGGACGGCGCATCACCCGGTCCGAACGCGTCCGCCCGAGCACCTCGATGGGGAGGCCGGTAGGGAGGTAGGCCATGCGCGGAGCGTCGTAGCCGGCGTCGAAGACGACCAGGATGTCCGGGTCGCCGTCTTCCCACTGCCCCTGGGCGATCAGGTCGGTGACGACGCGGCGGACCTGGGCCGCGGTGACCTCGGCGACGTCATCGTCGGGGCCGAGCCGGACGGCGTCGAGCAGCTGGCACCACGACGTGCGCCCGGTCTCCAGGGCGGCGACGAAGGAGTAGGGCCAGCCGGGGATGAACTGGTCACTGGAGCGTCCCGAGCGTCCGTAGACATGGCAGAACAGCCGGTCCGGGCTGGTCGGCGCGTCCGGACGCAGCCACGCGGAGACATCGACGGCCAGGACCAGACGGTTGTCGGCGGCCTTGGGCTGCGGCAGCATCGCCAGGGCCTTGCGCAGCCGGACCGCGTCGACACGGCCCTGGTTGAGCGCGTCGTACAACGCTCCGTGCCCCCGCCGGTGCTCGGCCAGCAGCGTCAGGTCCACCGGCGAGGTCACCGGGCCGTCCTCGCAGAGCATCGCGTCCGTGAGCTCGAACAGCGTGTCACCACGGCGGGTCAGACATGCGTAGAGGTCCTCCCGAAAGTGGGACGTGAAGTCGAACGCCTCGTGCCGGGCATCGTGGTGCAGCACACTCGCTCCTGCGGCCTTCGTACGAGTGCGGTTCTGTGACGGAACGCATGCTCGTGCGGGGGCCGTCCGCCTGTCCGGCAAATGCCCAGGTGAGTGACCCAGTTCGAGACGCCATTCGAGGGCGTGGCACGATATTCCGCATGACGACAAACCGAAAGGTCCATGCCGCGTAACCGGCCAGGACACATCCGGGCCGGCCTTCCGCGCCGGCACCGAGAACAGAACGCCAAGCCCGTCATCGACGGACTGTCCCCACGAGTGCTGTCCGAGATCGCTCGCCTTGAGCGCACTCGGAACTACCTGGAGCCGGGAGAGACTGGCTGGGCCGTGCGCTTGTGGAAGGACCATGTTCGCCGGTCCGCACGCGAGTTGTGGCACCACTATGAGCACGGCGACGTGCACGACTACTGCTGCGGCAACCCCTTGCAGGCCCGCGCCGTCCTCGACACCGTGCTTCGGGCCATGTCCCCTCGCGGCGCCCGTGAACTCCGCAAAGTCATTGCCCACCTCGACAACCAGCTCACTCGCAGCACACACCCGCCGCAAGTGACCGGTGGCGGACCATAAAAACAAGCTGAGAGCGGCGAGCACATCGACGACGACCCGTCCGAAGACGCGTTGTCCCTGCTGATCGACGACCTCGACGGCGCGGACCGCGGCGCTCAGGAGCGCGGCAGCGTATGCCCGAAGGCCCGGACCGGTTGCAGACCTTCACCGGGTACCTGGAGCGCAGTGGTGCCACCCGAACGGCACCGCAGGACCTCACACGGACGCCGGGATCCGCTGCGCCTCTCACCCTGCCGCGCCGGCCTGGGCTCGGCTCTTGCCGCCCGCGCCGGAGTGTCCCACCGTCCCGTTGCGGCCCGGCCGATGTCACCGGGGCGTGTTCGCCCGTCAGCCGTCGAAGCGGTGACGGGATGCCTCGATGTGACCGACGTACTGGTGCGTCCAGTCGCACAGTCCGTCGATCGTCACCCGTAGCGCCTGACCCGGCTCCGTGAGGGTGTACTCGACCCGCGGCGGCACGACGGGATACACGGTCCGCTCAAGCAGCCCGTTGCGCTCCAGCATGCGCAGGTTCTGGGTGAGCATCTTGTGGCTGATGCCCTCGATCCCGTTCCGCAACTCGCTGAAGCGCAGGGTGTCCTCCCCCAGGGCCTCGATGATCAGGAGCGCCCACTTGTTGGCGATGTCCGAGAAGATCTCCCGCCCCAGAGAGTCCGCACGCCTCAGGTCCGCTTCGTCGGGCGAGCCTGAGAGCTGCTTGGTCACCATAAGGTTCCCCAGTCACCGAAAAGTGCGTTCTTCCATGTCAGCGACCACTCTCCTACGGTTCCTGAGTAACCACAAGTGACCAAGCGAGTCGTGGATTGCCTCAAGCAAGCTCACGGACGCTCATGACAACGGAGGCGCACAGCATGGCCATCACCCTGGTCAACCCCAGCGGACTGCCGGAGATCGACGCCTACCGGCAGGTGTCGATCGCTACCGGGTCGAAACTGGTCTTCGTCGCCGGGCAGGTCGCCTGGGACGCCGACGGTGTCACGGTCGGCGAAGGCGACCTCGCCGCTCAGGTCGAGCGGTGCTACCTCAACATCGCCACCGCGCTGGCCGAGGCCGGCGCCTCCTTCGACGATGTGGCGAAACTGACCGTCTACGTCGTCGACTGGACCCCCGCCAAGATGCCCCTGCTGATGGAGGGGATCACCCGCGCGTCCGCGAAACTGGGTGCCGCACCGGTCCCACCTGCCTCGCTGCTGGGCGTCGCGGCACTGGACGTACCCGAGCACCTGGTGGAGGTCGAGGCCACCGCCGTCATCGACTGAACCCCGTCGCCACGGCTCCTCGGCGCCCCGGCCGGCCAGGGGACCGAGCCGACCGGGACCGACCCCAGCCAGGAGGGCCGCGTCCGCGCCCTCCCCGGCGATCAGGTACCTGAGATCGGTCAGGGCCGTCAGCGCGACAAGCGGGTCCTTCACCGCAGTGGTCGCCGTGTTCGCCTTGGGGCGGTCAGCATGGCAGAGCGATAGCCCGCCCGCCCCGGTGGGCGGCGGATGAAGTCCTCGAGCGCGGCGAGGGCCTGGCGCTGGTCGATCGTGTCTTGGCGGGCGATTCGGACGAGCGCCCCACCGGTCTGCGCACCGTCCCTCCGGGCTTCATCCGGGTCCGTGGCCGGGGGTGGCGGGCTGAAGCCGGAGCCGGGCCGTATGCCGCCGACCGGGGCGGTGACCGGCGACGTGCGACGGCTGCGGGTCCTGCCCGCGGTCGACAGCGCCACGGGGCCGGGAGCGGCCCTTGCAGGTGCGGCCCGCGGCGGGGTTCAGAAGGAGACGTCGAAGGAGTCGATGCCGGCGGACTCGACCCGGAGCTGGTCGGCGCGGGTTCCGCCGTCCTTGAAGTAGATCTCCTGCAGTCCGTCGGCGACGATCGCCGCAGTTCGCGGCCGTCGGCCCCCTGGGCGCGGGGCTCGAACAGGCGCAGGAGGAGGCACAGCGGTGCGACGCACATGGAAGAGGCGGCCCGCATCAGTGCGTCACGCGTCCGGCCGGCCACGGCGCTCCGGCCACCTGTGCGGCCACCGCACATGCTGCGAGTTCACCCCTCGGAGCTGGTGAGCTTTTCGAGCTTCCGGGCCGCCGCCTCCGCCCGTGCCCATGCCTTCGCAGCCGTACGCCCGGCCTCCCGCAGACGCGTAGCCGCGCCCGCGCCCGCCGCACGGGCCGTCACCAGTAGCTCCCTCGCAGCCTGTACGTCGTCCTCGGCCACCTCCACGGCGGCGGCCGCGCGGTTCAGCAGTTCCTGCGCGGCTGCCCGCCCCGCCTCCACACGCTCGCGTTGCGCCTGCCCCGTCCCGCCTGCCCCCATCCGGTACCTGGGTCCGGACGTGCTCCGGCGCCGATCCCCCGGACCGGGCTGCCTGCGCCCGTCGCGGCGGAGCGGCGCCGGGCAGCGGTTCCAGACCGGTGGAACCCAGCACCGTGTCCGGGGCCTTCGCCAGCCGGCGAGGAGCACGTCGACCGCCGCGAGGTCGAGCTCGGCTCATGAGCTCACCAGGTTGGAGAGCGACCTCATGCAACGCAGGACACAGGCCGAGACCGAAGGCCGGATCGGTCAGATCGAGGGCATCGACGTCGCCCCTGCATTCCTACCTTCCTTCGCACCAAGCGCAACGAGACCCAACGCCGATTTCAGCGGCCATCCGTCGACCTCGGCCTCCCCGAAGCGAGAAGTCATGGGACCGGAAAATGATCACACCCAGTTCAGGCGGGCCAGGTGCCGAGAGCGCGGGCGAGTTTGTCGTTCTGCTCACGCGTGATGCCTTGTCCCAGCCGGATGCCGCAGCGGGGACTGTGGTGAGCACCGCAGACGAGGATCCCGTCGAAGATCTCGTCGCTGCCGATCGGCTTCTCCGGAGCCGGCATGACCCATTGGGCGGCTGCGAACAGGGGATGATCCAGCATCCGTCCCGCCAGACGTCGTGCTTCACCGGCCGGGACCCTCGCCCACAGCAAGGCTTCGGCGACTACGTCGACGGCTTCTGCCGGGGTGTCCTGGTCTCCCAGCGTGGGCAGCAGGAGCAGCAGCCGGGCATGGGGGTTCTGGACGCCGGGCGCTGCTGGGTCGGGGGTATGGGCGATGTGGATGAGCTCTCGCCATGCCAAGCCGGGGCCGGCGTAGTGGCCGTCCACAGTGGCCAGGTACCCGTGACGCCCCCAGTCGGCATGAGTCACGAAGTACTCAATGCCGGCGTCATCGGGGTGGTTGGCATGTATCACGACAGCGGTGTGATCGTCGGCGAACGGTATTCGGAAGGCCAGCCACGCTTCCTCGTTCATCAGTACCTCGGCCGCCGCGTCAGCGTCGGCGCCGTCCACGCCGAACAGCTCGGGCAACGGGACATCGTGCTCGTCGTCCGACTCGCACATCCACATCAGGCAAGCCGCCCAGAACCCGGGTAGGGCCATCAGCTCTTCGCCGGCCACAACCGGGCCCTCGTCGTATCCGTTGATCAGCACTCATCAAGAGTGCCAGGCCCCTATGACAGTGCGTTCCGTCCTTCTCCCTCGTCAAGCGACAGGTATCCCACCCCCCTCTTCAAAGGAGCCTCACTGACGAACCACATACCTACCCTCACCCGATCGACCAGAGCCGTCGCGGCCGAGCTCGGCGTCGGCCGGCGCTTCGTCGAGCGCTACCGCCCCAGCGAACGAAAAGCCCGCGCCGACCACCTCGAAGTCGAACTCACCGACATCGACTGCATCGACGTCTCCTTCCGAGAACAAGCCGGGCGGTCGCACCCCACCCGAAGCAGACTGAGCCGAAGCACGACAGTTGACGCAGAAGCGGGCTTGTTGTCATCCGGAAGACGGCTGTCCTGTCGTAGGCAGGGCTGCGTCTTCGGGCGGTGCCCGGGTCGGCTGCCGACCCGGGCACCCGGTCCACGTCTCTACTCCATGAACTGGAAG
Organism: Streptomyces nojiriensis; assembly: GCF_017639205.1. Lineage (NCBI taxonomy): Bacteria > Bacillati > Actinomycetota > Actinomycetes > Kitasatosporales > Streptomycetaceae > Streptomyces > Streptomyces nojiriensis. The sequence continues at coordinate 394,296 of NZ_CP071139.1, forward strand.
GTCCACGCCTGGCTTCGGTCGCTGACGTCGAGTGGCCTCAGCGCGATACGGGGCGGGAAGATCCGCAGCAGGCTGAGGTCCAGGGCCAGCTCCTCGCCGTCGACGGGGCCTCCGGGGACGACGATGTGGAAGGTGTGCGGCTGGTCGCTCTGGTAGAGCGCCCACTCGCGGGGCTCGGGGTATCCGACGACCGGCTTGTTCGTCTCCGGGTCGCCGTCGTAGGAGACATAGGTTTCACTGCGGAGGTTGCGGATCGTGTAGTTGCCGTTGCTGAGTTTCTCCAGCTGCCATTCCTGCTCGCCGGGATTGCCGGTGGGCGGCAGCAGGACAACGGGTGTCTTGGGTTCCGATGCCCCGTCCAGCAGCGTGAGCAGCTGCTCGCGAGGGCGGGTGATCATGTACAGGCCGTTCGGTACAGGTGCCATGGCCGACTCCACTCGTGTCGTGCGGTGCCCGCGAGGGTCACCGCTGATCTTTTGGGTCAGGCGAATCCCTTCCCTGCCGACGTCCGACAGAGGGTCGGAAAGGCCCTGCGTCACCCTCCAGGAGTACAGCGGATGCGTCCCGGCGCTCGATCGTCTCCGTCCGGCGGCAGATGCTCTGCGCATCCCATGGCGTGAGAAGGAGCGTGCCGATCCGGTGACAACTACGGCGCCTCACCAGGTCGACACCTGCCGCTGGTGACACCTGCCGTACGTCGGCACACAGGCGTACCTCTCCAGAACACGGCGGCGGCGGTCACCATGCCGGTGACCGCCGCCGTTTCCCGCCCGGCTGCGTCAGCCGGCCCGCTCGAAGGCGAGGTTCGCGTTCGGGCAGCCGGCCGCATACGACAGCAGCGCCTCGCGCTCGGCCTGGTCCACCGCCGGCCCCAGCGGTGCTTGGTGGCCACCCACACACCGATGCCCCGGCAGTGCACCGCCGGGGCCGGCCTCCAGGTCGCTCTTCTGACGGTTCCAGCGGGCCGTGACGCCGACGAGGGTGACGTCCGATCCCAGGTCGTTTCCGTACCGGTGGCGGCGCTCCGTCTTCCTGCCGTGGCCACCGGCCGACGGGGAGCGCAATTCGAGTCGGGTCGCGTTCCCGGACCGCCCTGGTGGCGAGCAAGGCTGCTCATCCTCACGGATCCGGCCTCACGGCCTGGCGTCCGGTCCACGATCATGGAGCGGGAGTCCGATCCTCGCCCCCACCCTTCGACCGACAAGGAGCCCGCATGTCCGTCGAGCTCGACTTCCCGGAATTTCCCTACGAGGAGCCCCCCGGCGGCATCACCTGCCGGCAGGAGCCCTGGAACGGCGTCCTCGTCGCGGTGGACCAGATACCTTTCAAGACCGGCGACAAGGTCACCTTCCACATCACGGTCTGCAGCGACGCCACCGGGCAGACGCCGGCTGCGGAGATCCAGGGTGTCGCGAGCATCACCGCTGACACCACCTCGGCCAGCTACACCATCCCCTGGGACGGCGTCCTGGACGCCGTCACCGAGGGTTCCATCATCGCCTTCTACACGCTCACCCCCGCCGACGGCAGCGCGTCATCGACCTCGCAGGAAGCCATCGTCCGGTACTCCCGTCAACGGCCCGGCGGCGCCGTGTGCGGTCCGGACGACTGAGCCGCGTGGGGCAGGTCCTCGCGCCGGCTGCCGTGCTGCGAGTCGAATCCCGATGGCGTTCCTGCCCGCATCGCCGCGACGGGCAGCCGGAGATCAGCTGTGGGGTTGCGACGTGCGGGCTTCCAGCTGGGCGGTCCAGTCTGTTGCGGCGCAGCGGCGCCGTGGTGTGGCGGTCACGACGTGAAGGCCGAGGAGTGGGGCCGGAACGGCCGAGGGAGGTCTTGGGCGAGTGGGGTGAGCGCGGTATTGCGGGCAGGACGCATGGGAATGCCGTGTGCGCACTTGGTCCCGCTTGTACACGTCACGGATCTCCTCCGCGATCGGCAGAGACATAATCGTCTCTGTGAGGGTGTACTCGTCAGGGTGGGCGGTCGTCGGGGCGAGGACGGCACAAGCCTGGGAAACCGCGACGACACTGCGACGGCAAGTCGTGATCACGGTCCGGTGATACCGGGCGCAGCACCACCGGTATGAAGGCCCCGCCTCCGGCCGACCCACGGCCGTACTCCGTCTTCCTCGGTGCACGCCTGGCCCGTCTGCCACGGTGTCGCTGACCGCGCCGACCGCGCGGTGTGTCCTTCGACCTCCGCAGGCTCCGGCGCTGTTGAATCGAGTCATGACCAAGCGCGACGACTCGGCTCTGTTCGGCAACCGATTCCTGACGGTGCCCGCCCCCTCGGAGACCTTCCCCGAAGAAGGCATGGCCGCGACGGACGCGATGAGGCTCGTGGATGTGGATCTCGCCATGGAGGGCGACCCGCAGCGCAACCTCGCCACGTTCGTCACCACGTGGATGGAACCGGAGGCGCAACGGCTGATCGCCGAGAACCTTCACCGCAATTTCATCGACCATGCCGAATACCCCATTTCCGCCGAGATCGAGCAGCGCTGCGTGCGCATGCTCGCGGACCTCTTCCACGCGCCCGGCAGGACGACCGGATGCCGGACCCAGGGCTCGTCCGAGGCGATCATGCTCGGCGCGCTGTCGTTGAAGTGGAAGTGGCGCGAGCGCCGCCAGGCGGCCGGCCTTTCCATCGACCGGCCCAACCTGGTTTTCGGGGGTGACGTCCACGTCGTGTGGGAGAAGTTCTGCCGCTACTTCGACGTCGAGCCGCGGATCATGCCGCTTGCCGAGGACAAGTACACGATCGGCCCGGAGGACGTGGAGCCCCACCTCGACGAGAACACGATCGGCGTCGTCGCCGTCCTCGGCACCACGTTCACCGGCCACATGGACGATGTCGTCGGGATCGACAAGCTCCTGCGGGACGTTCGCAAAAAGCGGGACCTCGACATTCCGATCCATGTCGACGGCGCCAGCGGCGCATTCGTCTGGCCCTTCCTCTACCCGGACTCGAAATGGGACTTCCGGCTCGAGCAGGTCCGTTCGATCAACGTCTCGGGACACAAATACGGACTGGTCTACCCCGGCATCGGATGGCTGGTCTTCCGCGAAGAGGCCGACCTCGCCAAGGACCTCGTCTTCTACGAGAACTACCTGGGCAAGACCGACGCGACGTTCACGCTGAACTTCTCCACCGGTGCGTCGATGGTGCTCGCGCAGTACTACAACTTCGTGCGGCTCGGTCGCCAGGGCTACACCTACGTCATGAAGGCGATGCAGGAGAACGCCCGCACACTGGCGGACAACCTGCGCAGCAGCGGCCGCTTCGAGGTGATCGGAAGCGACCTCGAGCAGCTGCCGCTGGTCGCTTTCCGCCTCGCCGGCAAGCACGCCTACGACGAGTCCGACATCGCCTGGCAGCTTTCGGCGGAGCGGGGCTGGATGGTGCCGGCATACACCCTCCCGCCCAACGCGGAACGGGTGAAGATCCTGCGCGCCCTGGTCAAGGAAACCCTGAGCCGCGAACAGATCGACCGCCTGACCCAGGACATCGCCGACGCATGTAGCACGCTGGACGACAAGGGGGCGGCCCACAGCATCGAGCGGACCCAGGTCAAGCGCGGCACCGGCTACTGACGCACTGTCACGGAGTGGTCCTCTGAGCGGCCGGCAACCGGCAACCCGTGCTGTTACCTGTCCCGCGCGGTCAGGTGCAGGACCTGGGCCTTGGAGCGGGTGGTCCCGACCACCGCAAACATGCCGTCGTCACACAGCACGCCGGCGGCCGCCCGGCCCACCCGGGGGGGCAGCCGCTGACCAGCGGTGTCGGCTACCGCAGGTCTTGCTGTTCGGCTTGTTCGGCCTGTTCGGCCTGTTCGGCTCTCGTGAACAGGGCCGACGGGTGGCTGTCGCCAGCTCGGTGAAGTGCGTTCGGAAGCCGTCCCGGTCCTGTTCGACGGCAGACAGCAGCCAGTCCTGCTGGGCGGCCCGATCCGATCAGCGCGCCGGCGGCCAACGGTGTGCAGGTCTCCGTGCAGAACGTGGCAGCAGGGCGTTGCGGTTGTCCGGGAGACGGCCTCACGCTGCTGGACTCGCTGCACGGGCGCCCGACGGCCCGCGGGGACGTCGCAGGGGCCGGACCCGGCGGGTCCGGCCCCTGCGGGCTTGTGTGGGGCGTCAGTTCTTGACGGGCTCCGTGCAGAGGACGAACTTGTCCGTCTCGAGCTGCTGCGCGAGAGCGACCTCGGCCACGCCCTCGCACTTGTCGAGATCGAAGGTGTTGTCAACGACCTTGACGACCTTGTAAAGGTCGGCCACCTTCTCGGTGCAGCCCTTGCTCTCGACCTTGGGGTCGTTCTCCGGGCCGGTGACGACGACGCAGTCGCCGGCCTTCGCGTGCACCGGGGCCTCGCCCGTCAGGTAGGGAAGGCCCAGGCGCCAGAACAGTGCGACCGCGATCGCCACGCCGACGCCGAGGATCTTCTTCCCCAGGCCGCCCTTCTTCTTCGCGGGCTCGGACGGCGCGACGGTGGCGTCGAACGGGCCGGGAGCGGCGGGCTGCTCGGGGGTCTGCGGTGCGGGCGGCGTGGCCATGGAGTTGCCTGTTCCTGCGGGATGCAGTTCGACCTCGCCACCACTACCGGGGGGTATGGCCGAGCCGATTCCGAAGACTTCACCGAGGCCCAGGCCGATGAGCGGCCCCTCACCGTCCAGCGGTAGTTGCGCAGAATCGTGCTCGTGAAGGGACGAGTTGTTACGACCAGCCCTGCTTCACTTCGGCGGGTGCGGTGTTCCAGTTCTTGGGTATGAAGGTGATGATGTAGGTTCCGCGGTCGAAGTCGGTGTATCCGGAGGACCAGTTGCGGAACTTGCTCTCGTACACCTGCATGGGCCCCATTCCACCTTCCGGCGAATGGTAGTGGTTGGCGTGGGTCCATATGGTGTTGTTCGGGTTTGCTTCTTTTTGATCCCCGAACCAGCCGTAGTCGAAGTTGACATAGCTTTCGCCGGGCTTGGCGGGGCTGCGTGAGGTGTTCTTGTCCTTCGACATGTCGACGAGGCCTGTGTTCTCGTTGGGGCGGAAGGCGTCGGGGTCGCCGTACTTCCGCTTGTCGGAGGCGCTCCGGGGGTCCTGCCCGCTCCAGAAGTGCTTCGAGTAGATGACCGCCTTCATCTTGGACGGGTCGTGGTTGCCCCCGTTCCTGTCCTTGAAGGACGGGGTGTTCCTCAGGGCCGAGTAGAAGTTGGAACGGCTGTCTTCGGCGGCGAGAGCGTCGTCGCGCTTCGTGAGCTCCGCCTTGAGGCTGCTCAGGTAGGCAGTCTCGTCGTGGGCGCTGTCCAAGGCCTTGTTCATGACGGATGCCACATCGCGGGCCCGGTTGAAGCCCTTTGCCTCGTCAAAGCTTTGCTTGGCGATGCGCCCCTCGAATTCGGCCCGCGTCTCGCCCGGCCGGGGGCTGGTGTTCTCCAGAGCGTCCCTGTGCTTTTCCTCGTCGAAGGACGCGAAGGCCAGTTTGTTCGTCGGGTAGGGACCTGAATTGACCCAGGTGACACCGACGCACCCGTAGGACAGCTGCTCCCGCTGTTGTTCGGTCATCTGCTGCACTCGTCCGTCGCGGTGGCTGTAGACCTGCTGCCACTTGCGTATGTAGTTGCTGACGCCGGTGGTGGCCCTGTCTCCACGGGCCCGGTATGCGTCGGGCATGCGGTCCAGTGGCTCGGCGGGCGGCGTCACCCTGCCGTCGGCCGCAGCGGAGGGCCTGAGGGACTCGGTGGCGCTCGGCAGGTCCCCGCCGGGGGTCTTGTCCGGCCGGCCCAGGTCCAGGGCCTCTTCGTTCAGCGCGTTGATGAGCCTGATGTCATCCGCTGTCAGGCCGTTGCTGTCGGCATAGGAACCCTTCCCGTCGCCGGTACCGCCGACTGCCTGGCTGACGGACGGGGTGAGACCAGCGGTGCACAGCACGATGCCCACTGTGGTGAGGGCGAGGAACCCTGAACGTTTGTACATGAAAGCCTGGAATTCCTTTCATTGAAAAATGACACGCGAGAGCGCGAAGCGTGTGCGCGGCGGCATGAAAGAGCTGCCGAAGCCGTCCTGCTCCCGGCTCCCGGCTCCCGCTTTTGCCTCGCGCGTCCGGAAGTGGCAAGAGACCGGCACCGGACGGAATTTCACTGCTCCTACGCCGGTTCTCGAATGGATAGTCAGGTCGTACGAGAAGTGATCATGTCCCGGTGCCGATTCCTCGGCAACACTGCGGCTCCACATTCGGCCAGCAGGCCAATGGGGTGGTATCCGGTCATGCGGACCGGGCCTGCCCTGCGCCGGTACGTGCAGCGGCAGCGTTCTCCTGGCCCCTGCCGCACGATCCGTGGCGCGACCGGACCCGGCCGCCTCGAAAGCCCCGCGGAATGGTCTGTGGTGGCGCTGTCAGCCGTGCCGGGGAATGTCAGGCGCCGGCGGCGATACGGACGCGGGAGCTCCGGCCGACGCGTGCGGAGTTCCGGCCCGACGCGGCTCTGCCTGCCGGGAGGACCGCAAGGTCTTCGCCACTCTCCCCTTCGAACCTCGGTCGGCTCGCTGCCGGCCCAGCTCTGTCATGAGCCGTCGTCTTCCGTAGAACGGCCGGTAAGGCCCTCTCCGTGCGGAGTTCTTGGCGACTGCAGCGGCAGCGGCAGCGTGCACGGTGTCCTGATCGGCGCCCGGCAGCACTGACCTGTTCCCGAGCCGGGCCGCGGGGGCCCGGCGCCTGCCGCGGTATCCCGGACGACGAGTCGCCATCGCGGACCAGGCCGCCGGACAACCGGCCGGGCAGCCGCACCCTTTACGTGCCCCGTGCCGTCGCGGTTACCTGGAGCGCACACGTACGAGCCACGGGGGCGGGCATGGCGGGCTGGCACGGGGGATGGGCGCGCGGACTCTGGCGGACGGCAGTGGCGCTGGCCGCGCCGCCGCTGGCCGCGGCCCTGGCGTTCGGGGTGGCGTGGGAGTCGGCGTACGGGGCGTTGGGCGACTGGGGGTTCTTCCTCGGCGGGCTGCTGCTCCCACTGGTCCTGCTCGGCTGGCACGCCACACGGCGAGGGGCCTCGCTCATCGCGTGGTCCGCCCTCCCTGCCGGTCTCGGCGCCATCCTGGCACTCGCTTCCGTGGGGCACAGCGCGCTGGAGGACCGGGGCGTCGAGATCAGCTGCCTCGTGCTGAAGGTCACCGAGCACACCGAGACGGAATCCTCCATGGACTCGGAAGGCCACTGGACCTCCACGACCCGGACCTCGTACGACCACCGCCTGGGCTGCCCCGCAGGCGGACCGGAACACCTGGACGCCTCCTCGCGGCTCGCGAAGGAGGGCGAGTCGCTGGCGGTGGTGCACGACCCGCAGGGCAAGGTCTCGCCGAGGGCTGCAGGGGACGTCCACGGCCGAGGCCTGCGCACCGCGGCTGAGGTGGCGGTCGGGGCGGCGGTGCTCCTGGGGCTGGTCGGCGGAATCAGGGAGGCGTACCAGAAGCGGCGCCGGAGGCCGCGGGGGCCGGCCGGGCGGTGAGACGCCCGTTCGAGGGCGGCACTTTTCAGGCGTTCCGCGGCACCCGCCCACGGCTCCTTTGACCTCGCCGTACGTGGTGGAAACGAGCGGGCCGGCTCACCGTCGGGGGGCGCTGATGGAAGCGAACCCCAAGCCATGGACGCACGTGTGACGAGACGTGAGCGGGATCGACCCGTGACTCCAGTACTTGGGTGCACCCTGTGCGGTCAGACCTCGGTCCGGCGGCGCAGCCGCTCGGTGACGGCATGGCCGATGCTCCGGGTCCGGGCGGCAGTCGCGAGCGGGTACAGCACCGCGTACCCCGTCCAGGCGTGCCGGACAGCGGCGGGTCGGCGCTGGGGCGGGAAACGGGACAGGGCCACGGCCACGGTTACGGCCAGAAAGCGCGCTGCCGCGCCTTCTGCAGGTGGGGCCGAGCCCGCCGACCGCGCGCGGAGGTTCCCGTGGCGGTCCGCCTCCCGAAGGACGCCCCCTCACTCGTCATGAGAACGCGCAGCAAGGCGGACTCGCATTCGCGCCCGTTCCGGGATTCCTGCCCGAACGTGGTCACCGGGCTACCGCGCCTGCAGAGGGTGGACGCCGTGGATCCGTGATCTCGATCATCGGGGCAGCTCGTCCGGCATGGGTGCGAGCACTTGGGCCACGTAATCGCTGAACAGCTTGCTCCGGACCGCGCGCTGGGCACTTGGCTGAAGGCCTTGAGTCGCCGGCCGGCGGAGCGGGGCGCCCGAGCGCCGGGCGCTGGCCAGCACCACCGTCCCGGCCGGGAGGCTCAGGGCCAGACCGACGGTCCCGTACCCGGACCGGTCAGCCCACCAGCCGCACGCGGCCAGCACCATAGCCGCCAGCATGCCCGCGCCGGTACGGCGCTGCCTGCACCGGGGTCACCCCCTTCCAGTTGATACGGCCACCCCGGCCAGGCCCTGAGTCCAGGCTCCGTAACCCGTCCCGCGACCCGCGACCCGCGACCGAACACACCGGACACTGACAGCGCCTGCTGCCCGGCAAGGGACAGGAACGCCCACCCCGAAATCGGTTCGCCATCGGCTACCGTCCGTGGGGTTCGGGCGGCTCCTCCCCCGCGTACATCCCCGTGAGTTCGGCGGCGATCCGGGCCAGCCACTGCCGTACCTCCGGCGGCTCCAGTACCTCGACCCGCGCTCCCAGCCCGGCCAGATGCCCTGCCAGGGCCTTGGCGGCCGGACCGTCGACCCACACCTCGGTCCAGCCGTCGGGCAGCGGACCGCCGACGCGCACGCGGCCGCCGAGGAACCGTTGCAGCAGGGCCAGTGTGTCGGGGTGGACGCGGGCCCGGGCGGTCACCGCGTGCATGCCGTCCTGGAAGGCTCCGGACAGCGTCCGCCACGCCGTGGCGAGGTCGAAGTCGGGCGGCCGGGTCACCGGTTCGCCGGTCGGCTCGACGGAGGTGACCCGGCTGAGCCGGAAGGTGCGCAGGCCCTTGTCCGTACCGGCGACCAGGTAGTCCACGCCCGCCTTGGCCACGAGCCCGAGGGGGTCGACGGTGCGTTCACCGACTGGTTTGCCGACGCCCGCGTACCCGAGGCGGACACGGATCCCGTCCACGACGGCGCCCTGGAGCGCGGAGCGGTGGGCGGCATCGGCGGTGACGGCGTTGCGGGACCAGTCCGTGGCGTCGACGACCCCCGCGCGAGTCGCGGCCTGGGCCTGCGCCCGCATGGTCGGCGGCAGGGCCCGGACCAGCTTGCGCAGGGTGGTGCGCAGTTCGGGGGTGGCCGACAGGGGGCCGGTGACGAGGAAGAGCGCCCGGATCTCGTCGGCGGTCAGCCCGGTGAGGTTGGTACGGGCCCCGCCGACGAGGGACCAGCCGCCGCCGCGGCCGCGCTGCGAGTAGACGGGGATGCCGGCCGCGGCCAAGGCCTCCAGATCTCGGCGCGCGGTGCGCTCGGACACCTCCAGTTCCGCGGCCACTTCGGGGACGGTGACGCGGCCGCGTTCTTGGAGGAAGAGCAGGGTCGCCACCAGCCGGTCGGCTCTCATGTGCCCTTTTTCCTCCTTCGTGGGTGCCGCGTCGTCGCCTCTCAATTCTCTTCGAAAAACTGGCCAGAAGGTGGCCACTTCTGCTTACAGGATGAACCCATGAACAAGACCGAACAGCTCATCGAGACCCCGTCCGACTCCACCGGCACCGTCGCCGCCCCCTCCTCCTTCGATCCGCGGACCGACCTCGCCGCGGCCGTCGAGCTGGCGGGCCTCACGCTGGCCGCCGTCCGGCCCGAGCAGTACGACGCCCCGACCCCCTGCGAGGAGTTCGATGTACGGCGACTGTCGAGCCACCTCGTCGCCGTCGTCCGCCGGATCTCGGTGATCGGGCGCGGCGAGGACCCGTTCAGCGTCCCGTCCTTCGCCGACGAGATCGCCGACGGCGCATGGGCGGCGGCCTGGGTGCCGGGCGCCCGCGAGGTCGCGGAGGTGTGGGCGGATCCGGGCATCCTCGGCCGGCAGCTGCGCCTGCCGATGGGCGTCCTGCCGGGCGCGGCCGCCGCGGCCGTCTACACCCACGAACTCACGGTGCACACCTGGGACCTGGCCAGGGCGACCGGACAGGACCCGGACTGGGACCCGGCCCTCATCGAGCGCGTGATCGGCGTCGTGCGCCGCGCACTGCCGGCCGAAACCCGCGGCGGGCGGATCCCCTTCGCAGAGGTGGTGGCCGTGGACCCCGAGGCCCCGGCCATCGACCGGCTCGTGGCCTGGGCCGGACGCCGGCCCTGAGGGCCCCGGTACGGGGGCAGCCGGAGGGCAGCGGCCTATGGGGCACGGTCGACCGCCCCGTCCGGGCTCTTCCTCACAGCCCAGGCCGCGCACTTGTCCGTCGCCCCCCCGGCCGCCCTGTACGCGTTCTGGCAGCTGACCGGGCTGATCGGCCTGGTCTGCGGGTTCTTCGGCAACGCCGGCGCCCGCAACGCCTGAGTGCTGTTCGGTATCGGCAGCTTCGCCATGATCTGGTCAGCCGCCCCGGCCGGGGGCCGCGCCGCCGCCGGGCACGGCATACGCGGTACCGCGCGCGGACTCAGTTGTTGACGAAGGTGAGGCTGGTCGCGTCGTAGCGGGTGCCCGCGATCTGCTCGGGTGGGGCGGCGGCCTCGATGGCGGCGAGGTCGTCGGCGGTCAGCTCGACGGCCAGGGATGCGAGGTTCTCCTCCAGGTAGCGCTGTCGCCGGGTGCCGGGGATCGGCACCACATCGTCGCCCCGGTGCTGTACCCAGGCCAGGGCGAGCTGGCCGGCGGTGACTCCCTTCGCCTCGGCGAGTTCGTTCAACTTCTCGACGATCAACAGGTTCCGCTCGAGGTTCCCGTCGGCGAAGCGCGGCTGGCTGCGCCGCACGTCGTTCTCCGCCAGCCCTTCGACCGAGCTGTAACGGCCGGTCAGGAAGCCGCGCCCGAGCGGGGAGAACGGGACGAGCCCGATGCCGAGTTCGCGGCAGACCGGGCCGATCTCCGCTTCGAGGTCGCGGGTCCACAGCGACCATTCGCTCTGCAGCGCCGCGATCGGGTGCACCGCGTGCGCCCGTCGGACGGTGTGCTCGCCGGCCTCGGACAATCCGAGGTGACGGACCTTTCCGGCCTGCACGAGTTCGGCCATCGCGCCGACGGTCTCCTCGATCGGCACCTGCGGATCGACCCGGTGCTGGTAGTAGAGGTCGATGTGATCGACCCCGAGTCGACGCAGCGACGCCTCACATGCCTGCCGCACGTAGGCGGCGTCGCCCCGGACACACGTGGGCTCACCCAGACGGTTGGCGAAGCCGAACTTCGTGGCCAGCACCACCTCGTCGCGGCGCCCGGCCACCGCCCGTCCGATCAGTTCCTCGTTGTGCCCGGCGCCGTAGAAGTCGGCCGTGTCCAGAAGTGTCACCCCCAGATCGAGAGCACGGTGCACGGTGGCGATGGACTGCGCGTCGTCCGTCGCACCGTAGCCGTGGCTCATGCCCATGCACCCCAGGCCCTGCGCGGAAACCGCCAGACTGCCCAGGTGCCGGATGGGAACTTCGGTCATGTTGCTGCCTCCTGAGCTCGGAATCACTGCTCAGGACGTTAGGTGTTGGAGCGCACTCGAAGTCAACCCGGCGCCCACCCCCGTCCTCCGGGCCACAGAGCGGCTCCGCCCACCCGGCTCGCAAACACCACCACTCTCCGCGAGGGGACCTGTCGCTGCGCCGGGGGTGTCCGTGCAGACGCATAGGCCGAGACAGAAGCGGATGCTGAGCGCTGAACGCCGGGTTGCGTGTCCCGTTCCGGGGCGAGTCCCGGGCTCCTCGGCGTCGCCCCGCCAAAGGTGCCCCGAGGCTGCCGCGGAAGCCGGCAGGCAAACCTCCTGCAGAGGGCCGAGAGGAACTCGCCGCACACCGATTCCAGTTGACCGGCGTACCCTCGGGCCTGGACAAGACGACCCGCGCTGAAGCCCTTCGGTCACTTACTGGGCTGCGGCAGGCCAGGACCGTGCCGCGACCCGCACCGACGCGATGCACTCCGCCACAACGACCGCCTCCGCCGTCCCCCACAGACCACAGCGCTCATGCCAGGAATCCGGCCGAGGGCGTGCGGTGCGCCGGATTCCGGCCCGAAGTGTCGACGGCCATCGGGACATTCGGCAGACCGGTCCACCACCCCGAGCCGCCCCGGCCGCGGACAATCGCGGCCGCGCCGTCGACCACACCCGGCTCGCCGCCGCCCCGGCCTCACGCTCCGGAGCATCCCCACAGGTGTGGGGTCGACGCCGGCTCCAGCCGCTCGACGGCTGTGACCAGGGCTGTGCGGCGTGCGGGGGTGGGGGTGGGGGTGGGGTGTCGGCGGTCTGCCTGGCCGCGGCGGCACCGACCTCCGGCCGACCCAGGTGGTGGCGATCCGGTTGGCTGGTGCGAGGACATCGACAGGGTCCCAGGACGGGGCGGCTGTCGGTGCGGGCAGCGGTCACGTACGGCGGTCTTCGTGCAGTACCCGGAGGACCCCGGAGCGGGTCGGCGGCGACGGGATCCACTTCGCGCCGACCGTGACCGAGTTCAACGGCACGCTGTGGTACCCGGTCACCGGCGCCGGCGGCGCCGTGTACTGGCGGACCTTCACCGAAGCCGTCGGCTGGAGCGCGATCACCCGGTTCCGGGGCTACATGGCGACGACCGGCCGCACCCTGGCCACCCACGCAGCAGGCTGTGGCTGCTGCCCGCGGGCAGCGACAGCCTTCTGTGGCTGACCGTCACACCGGCGGCAACGCCTGGGACCCGGCGTTCCCCGACAAGCTCGGGCGGAAGTTCACACACACCATCGTGCTCGCCTTCTACAGCGGATACACGTGGCGGATGCGCAGCGCCGAGGACTGCGCCCTCCACCCCGCCCGATGCTCCGAGAAGCCGACCGGACCCGAAGGGGACGGACGCGATCCATCAACGGCCGGCGCACCAACCACGGCCCCGCCCTCGCCATCCACGGCGGCAGCATGTGGATCTCCACCTCAGCCTCGCCGGCGACCTCTACGCTTCCGTCCGCGGCGGCGCCCACTGGGGCACCCCCAGATCGTCGGCGGCGGAGCCGTCAAGCCCATGGATGAGGCCGTCGCCGTCGCCGTCGACCACGACAACAAGCCGTACGTGATGTACCGCCGCTGACGGCTGCGGGCCCACACGCGGACACGGTGCCCTGCCTCCGCACACCACAGGCAGGACACCACCCGCAGCAGCATCAGATGGGGCGGACCTGCTGCGCCTGGGGACCCTTGGGGCCCTGGCCAGTGGTGAACTCCACCCGCTGGTTCTCCTCGAGCGACCGGAACCCGGACGCATCGATCTCGGAGAAATGCACGAACACGTCCGGAGTGCCGTCATCCGGCGAAATGAACCCGAACCCCTTCTCCGCGTTGAACCACTTGACAGTCCCCTGAGCCATGACACGCCTTCCCGGTCCACCCCGGCCCGCGAACACCGCAGGCCGGCAGCACACCGTTACTCCCCCACCCCGCACAGGCGAAACACCACCCAGGAGTGAAAGAGACGAGACCGAGCACGACGACTCCCCCGCCTCCCAGTGGCCGAGCAACAGGCCGTCTCCGCGAGCGCGAGGCCGACCGAGGCACGGAGTCGATTACGCGCGCTCCGGCTGCCGGATCCAGTCCCGCGAACCATCTCCGCAGGTGCAGCGTTCAGCCGCACGTGCATCGCCGCCCTCGGCGGCATGCAGGGAAAACGTGGCCTGCAAGGACGAACAGACGCAGCCCGTCAACCGCCCACCCTTGACTCGTACCCGGCGCCGCCAGCAGACTCGGTACGCTTGCTGATCTTCGCTGGGGGGGCTATGAACGGCTTGATCATTTTCTATGCATGTCTGGGACTGCCGGTCTGCGCACTGGTCGCGTTCCTCCTCTGGAGCGACAAGGCCACACGGACGAAGAATCTCGACGGGCTGCAGATGGAGGAACAGGCCCGCCAGCAGGCCCGATTCGACAAATTGTCCCCCGCACGCAGGCTGTACACCCCGCCGGGCGAACTCAACCGCCGCCGCTGACCCACGGGCGGCCCCGCCCAGGAGAGCCCGCCGGTGCAGAGAACCGCCCTCGTGCCCTACTCCCGTCTGCCCCGTGCGCACCACGACCGTCACGTCCTGACCAGTACTGTCGACGTCTTCGGCGCCGCCCACTGGCTGCTCTCCGAACGGGCTCCGGAGCCCGGCGGCGATGTCCGGCCCTTCGACGCGCTGGTCGTCTCCGCCCATCCCTACGGCAACGTCGAACTCACCGAGCTGCGCTCCGTGCGAGCCCGGTGGCCGCACCTGGACCGCCTGCCCGACGGCGGGTTCGTCGTCGCCGCGGCCCGCGCCCGCCGGTACGAGGACGCGGACCAGGTCCAGGTCCAGGTCCAGGTCTCCGTCCAGGTCTTCGACGAACTCGGCCGCGAGACCTCGTCCTTCTGTGTCGGGGACGCCATCGAGCGCCTGCTCGTGGACGGGACCGGCCACCTCTGGGTCGGGCATTTCGACGAGAACCCTGTGGGAACCCGACGCTGGAGCGCCACGGGGCGGCTGGCCTGGGCGTCCGACGACGTCCACATCCCCCGACTCGTGGACTGCTACGCCCTGAACGTGTCCGGCACCTTCGCCTGGGCCTGCCCGTACGCCGACTTCCCACTCCTCGAGATCCGCCCCAACCGCCCCGACCGGGCGGTGAAGGTGCGGGCGAACACCGTGCGGGGCGCCGAGGTGGTGGCCGTCCACGGCGAGCGGGTCGCCTTCTACGGCGGCGACGGCGAAGAGCGGGACCGGCTCGCCCATGGAGAGCTCACCGAGACCTCCGTGGAGCCGACGGAGGTCGGCCTGCTCACCCTGCCCGACGGCGCTCCCCACGGCCGCCGGCGGGTCGTCGGCCGGGGAAGCAGGATCTACGTACAGGCCGATCGCCGCACTCCTGGTGATCCGGGGCAGCTCGCGATGAACCTGGAACTGCCGTACCGGGACGACCTGATCACCCCCTGCGCCGAAACGGACCCGGAGGTCTTCCAACTCGCGAAGCGGAGTGACCGGCCGAACGGATCTGCGCCGCCTGCCCCAGCACCGCCCCCAAAAAACAGCGCCCGCCAGAACAGGATCTGGGACGGGCGAGTGGCCGCCGGTCTCATCCCGACTGGGGCGGGGCGAAACGATCCACAAGTCTCCGAGAACACGAAGTGGCGGGCGCCGCCCATTAAGAGCTGCCGGGCGCCGAGCAGTATGTGTGAGACTCCCTCTGAATGATCACTCGGGGGGAGTTTCGCGTTGAACGCGCTGTTGAAGAGGGTGTGGATCGGGCTGGCCACGACCTTGATCGTGAGTCTGGCCGCCGTGGTCCTGCCGAACCACGTCCAGATAGGCGACGACGGGCACATCCACCTGGGTGCGCCCCCGCCCGCGCCGTCCCCGTCCACGGCGGTGCCCACTCCGGAGTCCACGTCACCGCCCCTCAAGCGGGACGCCGTGGAGGAGGTGATCCGGACCGCGGTCAGCGCGGCCGGCCTTGACCCGGCGCAGGGCCGCCCGACCGTCGCGGCCGCCGCCAACTCGGACAGGACGGGCTGGATGGCCGTCCGCGAGAAGACCGCCGCACAGGCGGAGATGAACGCGATCTGCGCCGACCTGGAGCGCCAGGGCTGGACGCTGAACCCGAACGGCGACCGCCCCGACGCCTCCCGCAGCTACAAGCGCGGGGGCTGGTACCTGCTGGTGAGCACGCGTGGGAAGACCCAGGCGCCGTCCACCACCTCCACCTTGACCGACTCGCAGACCTACCTCACCCTCACCGGGCTCCAGCTGAACCTTTCCGACATACCCCTCCCCGAGATCACCGTCCGCATCGGCTGACCCCTTGATACGGCCGAGGGCAAGGCGTTGCTACCCGAGCCAGACGATGTCCCGGACGGACAGGAGCCGGGTGACGTCCGGACAGGCGCACCGCCCCGGACGTCGTCCATGAAGGCGTCGACGGCCGGGGCCGCAGCGACCCGCAGCTGCCAGGTGCGCACCACCTCGTGCGAAGGGCTGCGGCCGTCACGGCAGGTGGAGGTCGCCCTGGGCGTAGCTGCATGACGCGGCCTCGCTCGTACCCAAGCTGTCGCAACCTTCTCCATCGGAACCGTCGGCCGCTCCGGTGAGAACCCGACTTCACCCGCCGACCCGCCCGCTCCTGGAACGCCACTGTTGTGCGTGCCGTCACCTGTCCCGCGCGGGCAGGAGCAGTACCAGGGCCTTGGAACGGGTAAGTCCCGAGCACGGCGGCCACCGCTTCGGCGCCGTTGCGCCAGTCGGGCAAGCTGCGCGACCCGTGGGGAAGCCCTGCGGCAGGGAAGACCCTGCGGTCCGCCGAGAAGGTGAAGCCGAACCGCGCCTCGACCACCTTGAGTGGGGGCACCGGGACTGCCCGCGACCGTGGCGCCGCGGACGAGTACGCCGCGCCGAGGGAGGCTCCAGTGCGCGGAAGCCGCTGTGTCCACACTGAAAGACCTGAACGACGCGGTGTGAGCCCGCAATCGGGTTCGCACCGCGTCGTCCTGGTTCGGCTGGGTGGTTACAGCTTCAGCCAGGGGCTCTTGTTGGCCAGGGTGGCGGTGTGGCTGCTCGTCCAAAAGATGGTCGTGTAGTTCCCGTAGGCCCGGCCGGCCCGGCCGTTGAAGTCGGGTGAGGTGAGGTGCATGTTCCTGACGGCTCCTGAAGGGCAGTCGTAGATCTTCTGCGACATGATCCTCGAGCCGCCGGTCTCCAGTGTCTGGAGCATGATCTTGCAGGCGGGGTGCCCCGCGCGCAGGGTGACGTACGCGTCGGGCCGGCCGACGCCCGCCCTCGGGGCGCTGATGCAGGACTTCCAGTCGACGTAGCTGGAGCCGAAGCCCTCCGAGTACTCCCAGCAGCCGCCACCGCTCGCCGCGTGCGCGGCGGGAGCGAAGACCAGTGACGAAGCGAGGATTCCGGCCGCGCTCAGGATGCCTGCGGCGACCCTGGCGATCTTTGACATGCCCATTCCCCCATACTGTAGCCGCGTGGTGACGGATGGTCACGATCGAAATTATGGCCCGCCCCGCAGGCCGTCCACCGATCGACCCACGTTCAGAGGTAAATTTGAGGAAGCGGCACCACGGCCATCCTCGCCCTCGACCCTGACCAGCGACGGATCGCCGTCGACCCGGCCGAGCGCGAGGCACTCCTGCGGTACGCGGCCCTCTGCCCCAACACCCGACCGGCTCTCCGCACTTGGCGACTCGCGTACGGCGCGCCGGTCAGTCGCGTCTGACCGCTTTGGATATCGCGTCCCGGCTCCGGTGTAGCCGTCTCCCGGTTGCAGAACGGCTGGCGCGAGGCCGGGCCCCTCACGTGTGCAGGTCGCGCGACTGACGGGTGATCCGGCGGACCGCCCAGGCGATCACCACGGCCGACCGGGCGGCCAGCCACAGCGTGGCGGAGGCATCCGGACCGGCGGACGGTCCGACCACGCTGTGCCAGAGCCAGGGGGCGGTCACGAACCCTGCGGCCAGGGCGGGGGCCAGTCGCCACAGCAGGAACGGCAGGGCGGCGAACCAGTCGAGCGAGAGCGCCAGGAGGTCGTACCGGGGCGCGCCCCGGTAGGCTCCGACCAGCGCTGTTGCCACAAGCGCCGGCCCCGCGACGAGCAGCGTCACCGCATAGGTGGTGAGCGTTCCGGCGGGGGCGCCCGGCAGGAGGGCGGCCGACCGGGCAACCGCCGCCGCGGCCCAGAGCAGCAGGCCGGGTACCACCAGGTGACCGACGGCCAGGGTTGCGGGAGAGACGGGCAGCAGCAGCGTACGCCGCGGCCGGTCGGTGTCCTGATAGGCCGGTTCGGCCAGGGCAACCGCGGCCAGATGGAGGGGCACGACCAGGAACAGGCCCAGCGCAGTGGCCTGCAGCGGCCCGACCGGGCCGTGCGGGGTGTCCCGCATCCAGTGGGTGACCAGCTGGAGCTGGGCGACGCCGGCGGCCAGCACTACGAGGGCTGCGGCCGAGCGGCCGGGGTGGCGCAGGAGGACGACGGCGTCCCGCCACGGCCCCACCGCCCAGCGCGATCGGGGCAGCGGCAGACGCAGCCGTGGGCGCCGCCGTCCGGTACGTGCGGCCGACTGCATCACCAGCGTCAGTGCGCGCAGGTCCAGCAGGACCGCGCCTTGCGCGGCCTGCCGGCTCGTCCCGCCCCGGCTCAGCAGTTCGGTGGTCGGGATGCTCCCCGCCACTTCGAAGGCCGCCCGCAGTACGGCGGCCGTACCGAGCACGAGTACACCGAGCGCCGCCGCCCAGGCGGTCGCGTCACCCCGGGACGCCGCCACCGTCGCCCATCCCGCCCAGCCCCACGGCCCGCAGAACGCGGCCGTCGCCGTCAGCGCGGGCACGGACGGGCCCGCGACGACGACCGTGCCGCCGGCCACGGCGAGACAGACGCCCAGGGCCCGGGCCCGGGGGGCCAGGGCGGGGCGGGCTTCTGCCAGTGCTCCCACGGCCACGGCCAGACAGGCCAGTGCCACGTGCGCGCCGAGGGCCACGGGGAGCACGGTGAGCCGCGGTTGGCCTTCGAGCAGGAGCGCAAGGGCAGCCATGAGGGTGCCGATGAGCAGTCCAGCGAGTGAGGCAGCGGCCACGGCGCGCGTCAAGCGGGGCCGAAGGAGTCGTCCGCGGTCACCGGGCAGCGGTAGCAGCCAGGTGATCTCGGAGGCGGCGAGCAGCACCGGCCCGAGCCTCGTACACACCGCCAGTTCGCCCGCCCACAGCAGCAGGTTGGCGCCGACTTGCACGGCACGGGCCGTCGCGCCGCCGGACCAGCCGAGGGCGTGTCCTACGGCGGGTGCCGTCCGTATCAGGCCGGCGAGCACGACGGCGATCGCGATGGCAGCGCACGCCCAGGTCCATACGTCGTCGAAGCGCAGCCGTCCCGAGCCACGCTCGCGCCGGGCCGCCGTCATTCCTGCGATCGCCTCGGCCGTGGCGGCCGCCGGATCGGCGGCGTCGTGCAGACCGTCTGCGCTGCGTTCGGTCACCGCCATGGCCACGCCGCCGACTGGGCGGTCACCTCGGCGGGCGTTCCGAGAGCGGCTGCGCGGCCCCGATCGAGCAGCAGTACCTCGTCGGCGACCTCGCCCACGACTCCGCGGTCGTGGGAGGCCAGCAGGATGGCCGTACCGTTCTCCTTCGCCGCCAACAGCGCGGCCGCAAGCCTGCGCCGGGCCCGTACGTCCAGCCGCTGTTCGGGCTCGTCCACGACGATCAGACGTGCAGGTCGTACCAGGACCGAGGCCAGCATGAGCATCTGCCGCTGTCCCGCCGACAGGGTGCCGGGGAAGGCGTCGAGCCGCTCCGCCAGCCCGAGTTCCGCCAGGACCCGGGCCGCTGCCGGTCCTGCGTCCACGCCGAGGCCGTGGGCAGTTGCGACCATGCGCACATGCTCGGCGACCGTCAGATCCGGGAAGCAGTCGGCCCCGTCGAGCAGCAGCGCGACGTCGCGGCGGAAGGCCACGTCCACTTCACGCGGCGGGGCGTCGGCGAAGCGCACGTCACCCCGGTCCGGTTGCTGCCGGCCGACACAGACACGCAACAGTGTCGATTTCCCGGATCCGTTGGCACCCGCCAGGGCCAGGCAACGGCCCGGCCCCAGGACCAGGTTCACGTCCTCGAGCACGGCCTCGCCGTCGTATCCGACGTGGATGCCGCTGGCCCGTAGGAGATTCGGGCCCGGCGCGTCCGGTGTGTCAGTCATTCCCCGCCGCCCTCTTCCCCACTCGCGGTCCAGAGCCGCAGGGCTGTCTCCGCCGAGATAAATTCATCATGCATGAAGATATCAAGGCGGTTCGGCGTCATTTGGGTGTGAGATACGAGAAGGCTGGTTTCCCTCGATGCCGACGGACCGCAGATCGACGGTGTCCGGATCCGGGGGCGAAGTGCAGGTGCGGCCGCGGGTGCTTCGCCGAGCCCGACCGAGAGGACCTCTCCGTACGGGTGGCACTGAACGCGAGACCGAACGGGTCGCGGAACGCGCCGCCAGGCGGCCAGTCCTCAGCGGTGAGTGCGCCGGCGCCGGCCGCAGGACCCCCTCGCGGTCGATCGCCCGAACCGCAACGGCTCGCGGCAGGTCGCAGAGTCGCACATCGTGACCTGCGAAGATGCCGCTCGTCCCGACATGTGGCCCAGTTCTTACCGGCGGGGCTTACGGGGGTATTGTCCCCCGGTCACGGACGGCAAACGGATCGTCCGTCCAACACAAGGGAGCCGACATGACGGATCTGAACGCGCTGCGGGGAAGCCTCGCGTCAGGTGAGCACCAGTTCGCCGACACCCTGACCTTCGTCACCGCGCATTACGAGTATCAGCCGCAGGCGTTCCGCAACGGGGACCTGGAAAACGCCTCAGGCGAGAACGAAGGCTCGTGCAAAACGCTGGGACTGGCCCTGCTGGAAGGGCTGAGCGACCAGGAAGCCCTGCAGGCATTCGGCGAGCACTACCGCAGCGTGCTGGCGACGCCGAACGACACTGATCACGGCAACATCCGCAACCTCATGGCCCATGGCCTTGCAGGGGTGAATTTCGCCGGGCAACCGTTGACCCGCAAGAGCTGAACAGCGACGGCACCGGCAGCGAGGTGGGTCCGGCCTTCCCGGCGCGCGCCCTGGCACGCCGAGCGCGTACGGCGACCTGCTCGCGCGCTGTCGGCCCGCCTCCTCACCCGAAGTGGTGACACCTTCCCGCCGCTGTTGATGCCGGTGGCGATGTCCTCGGCGTCACGAGCTTCGTAGACCTCGATGTCGCCTTGGGCTCCGGCATGGAATCCGCCGAGGGTCTGGTCGCCGCACATGCCGAGGGCGTCCTTGTTGCTGTCGACGACCACGGCCTCGAGCTCCTCGTCTGCACGGGACGCCCACGCCGGATGCGGCAGATCTGAAAGGATCCTCGGCATGCCGATCAAACAGGGCCCGGCGGCCCTCCTCGATGACGCAACTCCGTGGAACGGCCTGTACGAGCAGGCCGCCGAGAAACAGAACGACCTGGTCTCGGAGGTCCGTACCGCGGTCGAGTACGGAATGCACGACCCGGTGGACTCGGTGGAGATGGCCTGCACTGCGGCCGAGACCGCCGGTGCCACGGTTCAGGCCCTGTCAAGCCCGTGGTCCCTCTACACCCCGCAGGACGCCGCGACGGTCGCCTCGGCGCTCTTCGTCCAGCTCCGGTACAGCGCCGACGCCCTTGCAGAGCTGCAGCGGGCGGTGGGGCGGGTGGTCGAGCGCGGCGAGGCCGAGCTGGTTGCCCCGGCTGGTGCCGGAGAGTCGACGAACCTGAGCGACGCCCTGGAGTCGCTGCGTGCGCTGTCCGACACGATCTACGGCCTGGTCGCCCGGCATGCCTCCACCACGGTGCGCGCCCTGCACGCAGCCCCGGGTTCGGCCCCGGTGCCGGCTGACGCACACCAGACGGTGGCGGCCGTGGCAGCCCTGCTCGCGGAGCGGCGCGAGGGGACGGTGACGCTGAACACCGGCCACGAGGACGGCGACTACGACCCTCACGACGATGACGGGTTCGGGTGCGGCTGCGACGTCACGATCCTGGTCGACGGCGAGGAGTACAACTTCCACCGTGGTGACTCGGAATGGTCGCTCACCAGGGCATCGGACGGCCTGGAGACATCGAGCGGCAGCACGGTCTACGACTCCTGGGAGACCATGAGTACGACGTTGAAGACCGCCCACCCACAGCAGCTGGCCGGCGACATCCTGAAGGTCCTCGCGGCCGACCAGAGTGCTCGGCAGGGCTCCGTCGGCTCGCTGCGGGTCGTCACGACCGACCGGAACTGAGGCGTCGTCGAGAAGGCCGGCGGCTGGTCGGCACGCACCCGGGCCGGAGCCGCCGAGGCGGTCGCGCCCTGGTGCGTTGCCGGGCCAGAGGTCGATCCGGATGTCCTGGACGCGCGTGGCTTCCACCTTCAGGCCATGGGCGGGCCCGGGCGGCTGCAGCACCCCGCATGTCGGCCTGGACCCACCAGACGTCTCCCCGGACATCCGCACTCATCGTTGTGACCGGGCCGCTCATCGCATGCGGGACTGATGACTGCCCGGCACGGGGCCCAGGCGGCGTACCGCGCCGACCACGTACAAGGGATTCTTGCCCGAGTGGCTCGGGACGTCGGACAGAAGCAGAAATGCCTGGACCACCACGCCAACGCCCCACGCGCGGACGCTTCCGCTCGGCCAGGGCTCGGCCCGCGCCGTTGCACGTCGGCCGGGCCCACGTCGCAATCGGTTGAAGAACGACCGGTAATGCTGCAGCGCCAGCCGCAGTTCTTCCGTCGCTACCTGCTCACCTTGGCCCCACTGCTCCTCCAGCCCCTGCTTGTGGGCGGAGAAGGTACGGGCGAGGCTCTGCATCACTTCCGCCACCAGGGCGTCCGCCGATGTGACCGCGTCCTGCGGGTCGTCGACGAACCGGCTCTGTATCTCACTCCACTTCTTGTGGTACTCCGCCGTGTCCTCGGCACCCAGCAGCGGTTCGTCGGTGCCCGCCTGGGCCGGGCCGGTCCCCGCTTCGCGATCCGTCGGGGTTTCGTCCCCGCCTTCGCGGAACCCGCCCTCATCGGCGGCCACGTCCCTGGTGGCCTCCCCCGGGTACACGGGCGGCCTCGGACCGCCGACGGCCCGTCTGAGCGCGTCGAGCTCGTCATCCGTCGCCGAGGTTACGAGGACGACCCGCCAACCCCGTCGGTCCAGCTCGCGCAACAGATCCGCCGCCGCTTGCAACGGGGGCAGCCGGTCGAAGTACGTGCCGTAGAGGGTGCTGTGCGCGGCGCTGAGCCTGTCGTCCTCGCTCGTATCCCTGTGCTCGCCCAGCACATGGGCAAGGAGGTCCTCGCCGGGCAGTCCGATCGCGCGGTGGATGTCGTGCATCGCAACGTCGTGGCCCGCCTGCCGCAAGGCCTCCCACCAGCAGACCACGTGCAGGTGATTGGTATCGGCGAGGGTACCGTCGACGTCGAACAGCGCGGCGCGGTTCATGTCCACCTCCCGCAGGGTTCAGCGACCGAGCTCGTTCCTGATCCGGGTCTCGTTCACGGAGGAGGGTCGCGGAGGGTCGTTGTCACAGCTCCCTCGGTGTCAACAACGGCTTTGTCCCGGACCGGTCCAGGCCGAAGTGGCTGCCGCGGTGGCTGACGTGGTGGCTGACGCACCCGTCGGCGAACAGGGAGCATATCGGGCGCCTTACCGCCATAGTCCGGTTGAAACGTTCCGAAACGTGTCCGTGCACGGCGGATCGCACGCCGCTCTGTGCATACCCGCTGCCGGATGCCCTCTTCCTGGTGGAGGGCCCTGCCCAAGGCCTCAGGCCGGGTGGCCGGGCTCCAGGTCGCGCAGCTCCCGGTAGCGGAGCAGTGGGGGCAGGCCGCCCTCGATCGGCGGGCAGACCGCTACGGGAGCCAGGAGGAAGCCCACGTGGTCACCGCCCTCGATACGTCCTTCGATCCGGCCGGTGAACCAGATGGGCACCTGTTCGAGGACCGGACTGCCTGCTTCTCCGGGCCGCCAGGCGACCCGCGCGAACTTGTCCACCTCGTCGCCCGTCTCCCCTCCGAAGAGTTCCGCCAGCGCCCGGTCGTCGCGGCGGAGCAGGTGCACGGTGAGGCACTCGGCCTCACGCGCGACGCGGTAGGTGCGGTTGGCGATCGACAGCCAGACGGTGAATCTCGGCGGGTCGATGGAGCACTGCGAGGCGAAACCCACCAGGCAGCCGTCCCGCTCGCCGCCGGACGCGGCCGTGACCACGAACACCGGGCCGTCGAGCACGGCGGTGAAGGGGTCCAGCTCCGTCACGGCGTCTCCTTGTTCCGAATGCTCCGGTGGCTCTCTGGGCGGCTACCCCGGGTGGTGATCCGCAACCGTCGACGCGGCCCCGGCAGGGCAGGCTGTGCTCGGTCGACCGCCGGCGTCGCTCGGGGGCGGGGCTCACAGGCCGAGGCCGAGGAGGGCGTTCTCCACGACCTCGGTGAGCGCGGGGTGGATCCAGTACGGGGACTTGGCGAGGGTCGTGGCGTCGATGCCGAGGGTCGCCGCCAGGACGAGGGGCTGGATGAGGGTGGGGGCTTGCTCGCCCATCAGGTGGGCGCCGAGGAGCCGCCCCGTACCGGGCTCGGCCAGCACTTTGCAGAAGCCGGTGGTGTTCTCCATCGCCCAGCCGTAGGCGATGTCGCCGTAACCGGCCATGCCCGTCCGGTAGTCCAGCCCTCTGTCGCGGCACTCCTGTTCGGTGAGACCCATGGAGGCGATCTGCGGGCGGGTGAAGACCGCCGAAGGTACCAGCTCGTGGTCGGCGGCGATCAGGTCGTCCGGGTTGCGGAGGTTGTGCGCGACCACCTGCGCCTCGCGGTTGGCCACGTGCTTGAGGGGCACCGGCGAGCAGATGTCCCCCAGCGCGAAGACGCCTTCCGCCGTGGTGCGCTGGTGTGCGTCGACGACCACTCGGCCGTCGTCGTGGGTGGCGATTCCAGCAGCTTCGAGGCTGAGCCGGTCGCTGTTCGGGACCCGGCCCACCGCGACGAGCAGCATGTCCGCCTCGACCGTCGATCCGTCGTCCAGGGTCAGCCGCAGCGCGCCCGGCCGGCCGCCGACCGCCGTGAGTTCCCGGCCGAGCCTGAGGTCGTAGCGGGAGCGGACCAGGTCGGTGAACCGTCCCCGGACCGTCTCGTCCTGGGGGCCGAGCAGGTGCTGCTCCTTCTCGATGATGGTGACGGAGCTCCCGGTCTCGGCGAACACGTCGGCCAGTTCCGCGGCGATGTAACCGCCGCCGAGGACCGCCAGGTGCCGGGGCGGAGCGTCGATGCGCATGATCGTGTCGGACGTCTCGTACGGCAGGCCCGCGTCCAGTACCGGCCCCGGGACCAGGGGCCGACCGCCCGCCGCGACGACGATCTGCCCGGCGCTGACACCGACGGCCCCGTCCGCCCGGTCGATGCGGAGGGTCCTGGGGCCGGTGAACCGCGCCCTGCCCTCGTACACGGTGACCCAGTCCTGCTGGTCACGGCCCGTACGGCCTTCGTCCCGTTCGGCGTCCAGCCGCGCGAAGACCCGGTCGCGCACCGCCCGCCAGCGCACCGCCCGCAGCTCGGCGTCCACGTCGTACGTGTCGGCTTCCCGGACGGTGCGGGCGACGTGCGCCGTGTAGGCGAGCATCTTGCTCGGGATGCATCCGGCGTTCAGGCAGGTTCCGCCGAACCAGCGCTCCTCGACGATGGCCACGTCCAGATCGGCGAACGAGTCGCCGATGACGGCGTTGCCGGACCCGGCACCGATGACGACAACATCGTGGTGACGCATCCGGTCAGCCTACGAGGCCCTGTGCCGGGCCGACGCGTCGGCACACTGGTACGCCGGCCTCTGCCCGGCGCGTGCCGCGAGCTCACCTGCACGCCGCCGGCTGTCCGTCGGGGCGCGACATAGCGCAGGAGCTGGAGCAGGCGGCACAGCACGCCGGCGATCCGGCCGGGCGACAGCGGTTGCGGCCGCGGCTGCGGGAGAAGGCCGAGCAGGAGTACGGCAGGGGCAGCGGAACCACGGACCCCTGCAGGCCGGGCCCACGGGTGATCGGCTCCGGCCCCAATCGCAGGGCGAACCGCTTCAGCCTGCGACGGCTGTGGCCCGGACCAGATCGCTCACCACGTCACTGAGGTGCCCCCGCCGCAGGTACGCGGCGCGCTGGCGGGCGGCCCCGCCTCCGGAGCGCCGCACCCGGTGGAACAGCTCCTCCGCGAGCTCGAGGTCTCCCGTGGCGGCGAGCCCGGGCGCGGCACGGACCAGGAGCCGCTCCGTCAGTGTCAGGGCCGGTGCGTACTCCCCTCGCGCGGGGTCGAGGCCTTCGCCCGCCAGCCCGTGCCGGGCGGCGAGCCGGTGGGCGGCGTGCAGGCACCCGGTGGGCAGGTCGGGCGGCGGGCGCCCGTCCCCGATGTCGAGCAGCAGTGCGGTGGCCAGGCCCCGCACCAGGGCGGTGAGCAGCAGCACCACGTCGAGGTCGGCGTTCACGTCGCAGACCCGGATCTCCAGCGTCGGTACGTGCTCGGAGGGGCGCGCGTACCAGTAGATCATTCGGCGGTCCAGCAGGGTGCCCGTCTTCACCAGGTGGTCTGCCAGGCGCTCGTAGCCGCCTTCGTCGAGGAGGGGTGCGGGCCCCACGCCGGGCCAGCGCGCGTGTTCCACGGATCTACGGCTCGCCCATCCGCTGTCCTTCCCGAGGGAGAAGGGCGAGTTGGCGGCGAGGGCCTGAAGTACCGGCAGCCAGGGGCGCATGTGGTTGGCCAGCGCGAGGGCCTGGCCGCGCCCGTCCGCCCCGATGTGGATGTGGCACCCGCACACCATCCCGTCGTACGAACCGACCAGGGAGGGCCAGCGGGCAGCCATCCGCCCGTATCGCTCTCCCGGGGTCACGGTCGGCGGACTCCCGGGTGGGATCACGGGGGTGCCGGTGGCGACCAGAAGACATCCCTCACTGGCTGCCACCTCCCCCAGCACCTTGCGCAGCAGGGACAGTTCGGCCCTCAGCTCGCTCAGTTCCGTCGTGGGCCCGGTGCACACCTCGACCTGCGCGCTGAGGAATTCCGCCTGGACCTGGTCGCCCAGGACCGCGCTCGCGGCTTGCACCACGTGGGGACCACGGGCCGCAGGCCGCCCCGTCAGCCGGTCCACCAGCACGAACTCCTCCTCCACCCCCACCGTCGGACCGGGCCTGCCCTGCAGCAGCGTCGTCTGTGGACGGTCTGTGCCGCAGGCTGGGGCGATCACCATGGAGGACATGAAAAAGCCCTTCGTCGAACGGGCCGGAGCCGACCGCAACCGGCTCCCCTCAGTACCTCGCTCCTACCCCGTCGACCGACGGCCAGTCGCTGGGGAGGCCCGTCCTCCGCCGCCGAGGAGGAGTCACAGATCCTGCCCGGGCTGATCGCGGGCCCACGTCCACCTCGGCGACGCCGGCGCTCGCCCCGCACCCCCCTCGTTGCCCGGGCCCGCGCCGGATGGCGGCCGTGATGAGGATCTGCCGCCAGGAGCGGTCTTCGTCCGTGGCGCTGGGAGCATCCCCTCGCCTTCGACGGTCTTCCAGACCTGTTTGAACGCGTCGTCGCCGGCTGACTTGTCGCGCACCGGACCGCGCTCCTTCTCCGTCTCGTCGGCGTACTCGTGGTGCGTCACCGGTGCCCGTGCAGGCCCTCTGCGATGAGGGAGACGCCGATGCCCAGCATCCAGACGTCCTTGGCCAGCGCGATTCCCTGCTCGGTCGGTCGCAGACTGCCTTCCTCCCGCATCCCCGGCGTACGCAGATAGAGCCCGATCGTGCCTACGGAGAACGCGGTGAGCGCAACCCCGGCGACGGCGGCAGGCACGACCGGCACGAGCAGCGCGGCGGCGATGGCGAGCTCCCCGGCGGAGAGCAGCCGTACGAACTTCTCAGCGTCGTGCTTGTCCAGGAACGGGTAGGTCGTGGCGGCGAACTGGTGCAGCTGCTCGGCTGTGGCCTCGTCCGCGCCGAGTTTCGTGAGCCCTGAGTTCAGAAAGAACGCGCCTACCGTGAGCCGGAGCGGAAGCTGTCGTGCTGCGGAGCATCTTGCCCAAGCGGATGCCATGCCGAGCCTCCCAACATTGGCCCCGTATACCACCCTGCCATCCGTTCCGACCATGTCAAACGGGGCCACTCCGCTCCCAACCGCCGGACCGGGTTCACCCGTATGGACGGGATGTCGGTCGCCTGGCAGGACCGTCGGTGATCCGTGGGCGATGTGTCGGTGGCCGCTGGAACCGTGGGGGTCGCGCTTCCCCGAGCGGGCAGCCGCAGCCGCCTTCAACAGCAAGGGATCCCCGTCGCCATGTCGTCCCTCTCCTCCGCTCCGCCCTGGAACGTCCGACGGCTGCCCGGTGCCCATGGCCGTGTCTTCCTGGTCACCGGCGGCAACGCGGGCATCGGGTACTTCGTCGCCGAGCAGTTGTCGGCGACCGGAGCCACCGTCGTACTCGGCAGCCGGAATCCCGCCAGGGCCGAAGCCGCCACGGCCTCGATCCGGGCACGCGTCCCCGGCGCACGGGTGCGGGCCGTACGGCTGGACCTCGCCGACCTGTCGTCGCTCGGAACAGCGGTGGAATCACTGGCGGTGGAACGCCTCGACGCGGTCGTCCACAACGCCGGCATCGCGCTCGACGACATGCCGCGCAAGGAGACCGGGGACGGTCACGAGCTCATGTTCGGCACGAACCACCTCGGGCACTTCGCCCTGACCCGGTGGCTGATGCCACTGCTGTCGGCCGCGCCCGCGGCCCGCGTGGTGACCACGGGCAGCTTCGCGGCGAAGTCCGAGCGGCTCGACCTCGACGACCTGCAGTCCCGGAAGGACTACCGGCCGGGGCGCGCCTACGGGCGCTCCAAGCTGGCCCAGATGTACTTCGGCATCGAACTCGACCGACGCCTGCGCGCTGCCGGCAGCACGGTGGCGAGCGTGGTGGTCCATCCCGGCGGCGCGCTGGACTCCCTCACCCCGTCACGGCCACCGGTCCATGTGACAACCACCGGCGCACGGCTGAGCGCGGCGCACCCCGACGCGAACCGGTGTGGAACCACCTCGCAGACCCGTCCGCCGCGGCACGATTGTGGGACGCGAGCTGCGGGCTGACCGGCGGCGACCCCGCTGCCGTCCCCGGATAACGGGCCCGGCCCAGTCACCATCAGCGTGCCCCCTGCCCGCACGGCTGACCGATCGGAGGACACATGGTCATGGGGTCATCTGCCTTCTTGCGCACCCGTTCAGGTGAGGAGGGAGCGGGTGTCGGTGAGGGTCAGGAGCCGCTCGACCCGGCGCCCGGCGGCAGTGATGTGCAGGCCGCGTCCAGCCCGCAGGGCAGCATGGCGGGCGGCCAGGAGGGTGTTCAGGCCGGCGCAGTCGCAGAAGGTCACCCGCTCCAGGTCCACCAGCAGGGTCGCACGGTGGGAGACGAGGGCAGCCAGAAGGGCCCTGCGGAGGAACGTGGCGTTGTCGAAATCGATCTCGCCGCTCACGACGACCTGGACCGTCCCGGGCTCCGGGCCGGAGGTCACCCCGACCTCCAGACCGGCCGCGCTCGAAGGACAGGGCCCGGAGTCGGACATGATGGCGGTCATGGCTGCCTCCCCACACGTTCTGGGGCTGTTTCTGCTTCCAACAGCATGGTCGGCACCCAACCGACATACGTCAAGAAATACGCGAAAAACAGGACGTATATACAAAATGGGTGCAAGCTTGGGGCATGGGTGATGAAGGACTCCCCCACGGGTCGTGGACGTTCCTGACCAGCCACGCCCGCGTCCTGCTCGCTCTCGCTCGCGACCCCGAAGTCCGCCTGCGGGAAGTCGCCGAGACCTGCGTGCTCACCGAGCGGACCGTCCAGGCGATCGTCGCGGACCTGGAGCAGGACGGATACCTCACCCGGGTACGCAAAGGACGACGCAACCACTACCGCATCACCCCCGGAGCCACGTTCCGCCACCCCGCGGAGGAGGGCCGCGACATCGCGGGGCTGCTCGCCCTCTTCGCCGACGACCCGCCTGCGAGCCACCGCAGACCGCGGCGGGCCTGACCGGCACCGCACACGTTCCGGGCCTCCGGCCCTCACGGCACGCCGCGCGCAGGGCGTGGACCGCCCACCCCCCTGGCCGGCCTACTCCCCCTGCGTCGTGGCGTGCGGTACGGCCCCGCGCGTGGCACGGTGGCAGGGCGACGAGAGGTCCACGCACGCGGGGCCCGGCCGGTCGACGAAGCCACCCCGGCCGGGCCCCGCCACGGATGCCGACATGATCTCCACGGTCCGCTCCGCGTGAGACCTGGTCGCCGGAAGGCACGCTCGTCGCCCAGCGCTTCCGGGCGCTGGACGGCGCGCCGCCGCCACCTGCCGGGCGGTACTGCGCGGCGTACTCGCCCGGCCCCCGGCACCGAGGCAGAAATCACTTGGACGACAGACCCTCGTCGTCGCGGGCGAGCGCATCCTCCGGCACCGGCGTCGCCGTGCGCCCGACGAACCTCATGGCGACGCACGCCCCCAGGTACAGCAGGGCAGCGACCAGCAGCAACGCCTGATAGCCCGTCACCAGGGCCAGGTACTCCAGCGCGCCCCCGGTCAGCGCGCCCAACAGGTTCGCGCCGAACGCGGAGGTCGGGTCAGGGGCGAGCGCGAGGCGGTCCGAGAAGATGAGGTTGGCGAAGAAGATGGGGGCGAATGCCAGGGCGACGGCCGCGGCCAGCCGTGCGGCGAAGGGCAGCGAGAGCACGGCATCCGCCGGAGCGAGCCAGGCCACCGCGAGGGAGCCGAAGAGCAGAAGCTGCAGCAGTGGCTGTTTGACCCGCGGTAGGCGGCGCCGGACCTCGACCCCCGCGAGGACGGCGAGCAGGACGCCGATGAAGACGAGGGCGTTGACCAGCCAGGTCGTACCGAAGTAGAGCGCGAAGTTGATCACGTTCTTCGTTTCGAGCAGCATGAAGGCCGCACCCAGCAGGAACATGTCGGTGTAGCGGACCGTGTTGCGGAGGCGAACGCCGGCCAGGCGCACCGACGCAACGGTCACCAGCAGGATCGCCCCCAGCACGCCCAGGTAGAGGGTGGGAATGTCCCGGCGGAACAGGTACGGGAAGGGGTGGTCATCGCTCGCGGCCGCCGGGACCGCGCCACTGGGCTGCCAGGTCTGCTTGCAGGACTGGTCTGCGGGCGTCATCCCGGCCATCAGTACGACCGCGTTCGTGCCGAACGGCGTCATACAGGGGGCATGGCCGTAGATGTCTTCGAGGGTGCCGGCGAAGCGGTCGATCAGCCAGCTCGTCCGGTAGTAGTTGTACATGACGAACGCGCCGTTCGGCGCGAGGTGGTCGCGCGCGGCTTCGAACGCCTGCCGGGTGAACAGGTAGCTCTCCAGACGCAGGTTGCTCGCTCCGGACACCAGCGTCAGTGAGTCCGGCAGCGCCAGGACGACGAGGTCGTACTTGGCGTGCGTCCGCTCCAGGAAAGCCCGCCCATCGTTGATGTGGACATGCACCCGTGGGTCGTCGTACGGCTTCGCAGGGTGCAGCTGGGCGCCGATCTGCTGCAGCCGCGGATCGATCTCGACCGCGTCCACGCGCTCCGCTCCGTTGGCCAGTGCCACCGCGACGTCGTTGCCGTTGCCGGCCCCGATGACAAGGACTCGCTTGTGCGGGTTGGCGGGGGTCTGGTCGTAGGCCTGCCGGTAGAGCGAGTTCTCCTGCAACAGCGTGGGAAGGGGCATGATGAGCTGGTGCGGGACGCCGTTGACGGAGATCGAGCCGTCAAAGAGCTGGATCTTGTAGTACGGCGACCAGGAGGTGCCGGCCGTCGTCGTCTCCGAGAACAGGGCGAAGACCATCGCCGCGAGCGGGATGCCGTACCGCAGGATGTTGCGCCGTCCGCCGAGGATCAGCAGGGCCGCGGCGGCGAGTACGCCCCAGACGACCGACGGGGCACGCAGCCACGACAGCAGGGCGAAGGACACCGAGCCGGTGAGGCTGCCGAGCAGGTCGTAGCGGTAGGCGTCGAGCGGGGGCAGGCGGCGGAAGAAGTCGGCGGTGATCTTGCCGATCACCATCATGATCACTGCGGTCAGCAGGAAGATGGCCGGCAGCGTCGCCCACTCGGGGAAACCGGTGGTGTTCACGGAGGTGAAGTAGATGATCTGGCTGCTGCTCTGACGCACCTGCACCGGATACTCGCGGACCAGGACGACGAGGAGCGCGAGCGGGACCGGTGCCCAGCGTTTGAGCCACTGCCCGCGGGCGGCGGGAATCAGGAACCCCAGGCCGACGCCGAGGAACGACCCCAGGAGGATGAAGTTCGAAAAGTAGCTGAGGTGGACGACGTTGGCGCCCGCCCATCTGATCAGCGCCAGCTCGACGAAGAGCATGGTGGCACTGGCCAGCAGTAGCATCCAGCGTACCGAGTTGCCGGTTTGGCTGGTTTTGGTCAGCTTCATGTGTGGTGAGACTGCCACCTTGGGCAGGGGGAGACGGGACGCCTTGCCGGTCGGGCCCGGAGTCCGACGGAAGCCCCTGCCGCTTCGGTGAAGCGGTCACGGAATCAAGGGGCGGTCAACGCGTTGACGAGCCGGGCGAACTCCGTACGCTGCCGGTCGGTCAGCGAGGCGTAGAGCTGCGCCTGCATCTCGTCGGTGAGCTGCTCCGCACGTTGCAGTCGTGGGATTCGTGTCGCGGCAACGGGGTGCGGATCCTGCCAGCCGTAGCGGGTTGCCTGTTCGACACCGAGGTTGATGACCATGGCCTCCTGGCCGCTCAGCCCACACAGGCGCACCGCGGTCAGATGGCAGGCACCACGATGTTCCCGTAGTACGTGTATGCGCTGCATGGCCGCACCCACCGGGTCGTTGCCGGGGCAGGGTTGCGCGCGCCAGCCGGCGAACAGCGGAAGGGCGTCGGTGTCGGCCTCGTCGATCAGCTGCTGTGCCAGGTGATTGAAGTGCTCCACATCGACGTCGCCGGGGACATGGTCGCGCCCCCATGTGCGGAGGGCCTGCGCGTAGCAGGCGGCGGCCTCCTCTGCCGGCATCACGGGCCGTCCCGCCAGCCAGCCCGTGGTGACGAGGTGGGGGCCGAGGAAACCCTGTACCGCTTGGACCACCGAGACCGGTGCCTCGCCGAGCACCCCGAACCGTCCGCGGCAGTAGAAGCCGCGCCCCGGGGCGAACCCGGCACTCATACCGACGGCGGCCGTCGCCTCGTCGGACATGAACGCGTCACCGAAATCGTGGAGGGGCCGGGCAACCGCGGAGATGCAGTCGAAGATTTCCATGCACTGAAGGTCACGCACACCGACTCGACAGGTCAAGGGGATCTTTTCTGATGGAATCCTTTAGCTAATCTATCGGATCATGCTGGATATCCGCCGTCTGCACATGCTCAAGACCGTCGCCGCCCGCGGCTCGATCACCGCGGCCGCCCAGTCACTGGCGCTGACCGCCGGGGCCGTATCCCAACAGCTGGCTACACTCCGGCACGACGTGGGAGTCGACCTGCTGCGCCCCGACGGGCGAACCGTGGCACTGACGGAGGCGGGCCAGGTGCTCCTCGAACACGCCGACCGGATCTTCGCCGCCGTAGAGGAAGCCGAATGCGCCATCGCAGCGGCCAAGGGAACGGTCGGTGCCACCGCCACGCTCGCCGCATTGCCCTCCACCGTCGCCAGGATCGTGGCCCCCGCGCTCACCGCACTGGGCACGCACCACCCGCAGCTCACGGTGACCTGCCTCGTCACCGACCAGGCACAACTGCGGGAACTCACACTCGGCACCGTCGACGTGGTACTGGGCCAGCGGTATCACCACCTGCCCGACACCGCTCCCCGGGGCATCGACATCTCTCCGCTGCTCGACGATCCCCTGCTCGTCGTCACCGCGGCAGACCAAGCCGGCGAGGGGCCCATCGCCCTGCGCGACCTGGCCACGCACAGCCTCGCCGTACCACCGCCGGCCACGGACTGCGGACAGGCCATCCTGCGCGCCTGCCACCAAGCGGGTTTCACGCCCACCACGCGCTACATCACCGCCGACATCGCCGCCCAGCTCACCCTTGCACGGGCCGGCCTCGCCACCGCGCTCGTCCCCCGAACGGCCATCGACCCGGCCACACCAGGAATCCGCACGGCACCCATCGCGGACCACTCGATCCAGCGCCTCCTGTTCGCCGCGACCCGTCACACCGAGGCCGCGAACCCGACAACCGCGGCCGTCATCGCGGCGCTGCTCGCAGCCGCGCGGCAGGATCTCACCACAGACCACCCGCCGGTCTAGGCCGGTATCGGCGGGTGGGCGGCAGGAGCGGTCAGGCGACGCGCTCAGCCCGCACTCCCCTGCCCGGCCCGGACCGGCGAGTACGCCGGCGGCGGTCCGGGGTGTGGAAGTCAGGCGGCCGATAGACGGCAGGAACGGAAAAAGTTTTCCGCAGACGTCTATCGAATGGCCGTTCGCCGGGAATGCTGCGTGTGATCCCCCGTCCTGCGCGACGCTCCCACACGGCGTCGCCCGGGCGGGCCTTCCGTTCTGAGCCCTCGGGAGGTACTAACGCCATGCAGTCATCCCCCACTCCGTCGCCGGCCCCCAGCCGCCGCGACATCCTCGGCCTGGCCGCCGCCGCCCCGCTCGTCCTCGGCATCACCACCCGCCCCGAACGCCCACACGTCCCGGTCGGCCCGACGGTCCTGCTGCGCGGCGCCTCCCTCGTGCTCACCATGGACCCGGCCCTCGGCAGCGACTCCCTCGGCACCCTCGAGGACGCCGACGTCCTCATCCGAAACGGCACCATCGCCTCCGTCGGCACGGGTCTTCGGCCCCCGCCCGGCACCTGGATCGTGGACGCGTCGGGCAAGCTGGTCATGCCGGGGTTCGTCGATACCCACACCCACCTCTGGCAGGCGGTGATCCGCGGGGGCTGTACCGACGGGGACCTGTTCGGCTGGTTCACACGATGTACCGACCCCCAGCGGGGCCGGCTCACCCCCGAGGCCCTGCACAGCTTCGTACGCCTCGCCGCCCTCGACGCCGTCCAGTCGGGGGTGACCACCCTCGTGGACTGGGTGGACATCTTCTCGTACGACCTCATCGAGAGCTACGTACGGGCCCTGGCCGGAACCGGAGTGCGGTTCACCTACGCGATGTTCCCCTCCGCAGCCGACCCGACGCTGGTCACGAAGGTGAAGAAGGAACTCGTCGACCCCGTTCCGCTCGGCGGCTTCCAGGTCGCCACGCACGCGGCGCGAGCCGTCCAACACCTCAACCACGCGCACTGGGAAGCCGCCCAGGACCTCGGAGTCATGCTCAACTCCCACGTCCTGGAACGCCCCGAGCAGCGCGCCGACGACCCCATCGGGGTCCTCGCCGACATCGGCGCCCTCGGTCCGCGGCTGCTGATCAACCACGCGATCCACCTGACCGACGACGAGATCGCCGCCGTCGCCGCGCACGACGTGCGTGCGGCGCACTGCCCGCTCAGCAACATGCGGCTGGCCTCCGGCATCATGCGGCTGTCCGAGTTCGGGCGGCGGGGCGTCAAGGTCGGCCTCGGCCTGGACGGCGGCACCAACGACAGCTCGGACTTCCACGCGCTGATGAAGACGGCCATCGGCCTGCAGCGCGCCCGCGCGACGCAGGCCGGGATCTTCCCGCAGGTGCACGACGTCCTGCGGATGGCCACCCTGGGCGGCGCCGAGGCCCTCGGGATCAGCGACCGGACGGGCTCGCTGACCCCCGGAAAGCGGGCCGACGTCGTGGTCGTCGATCCGGCCGCCCTGAACTTCGCGCCGCGCTTCGACTGGGTCGGCCAGACCGTCTTCAACGGGCGGCCCGAGAACGTCGAGGCCGTGTTCGTCGACGGACGGCCCCTGAAGTTCGACGGCCGGCTCGTGGACATCGACACGAGCCGCGTCGTACGGGAGGCGGAGACGGCCGCCGCCCGACTCCGCGCGGCCGGATAGACCACGCCGGCCCGGCGGACCGTATGCCGCCCTGATCCGGCTTCTCCGGACCTCCTCGCTCCGGTTGCGATGGGTGATCTCAGGCCTGTACCGGTGGCCCGGCCGCCGCCGCTGGGTCAGCCGACCGCCTCCCAGGCCCTCATCGGACCGTCCAGCCAGGCCGGTGGCAGCTCGGCGGCGTCCCACTCCTCCCGCAGTGCGGCCGCCGTCGTGGCGAGCCGCTCCAGCACGGCGACGCTGGTGGCGGAGTGCAGGAGGGAGTAGCGGCTGTGGATGGCGGTGGCACTGCCGGGCCCGTACTCCACGTACAACCGCTCCAGACGGGCCCGGTGCGCTGCGGCGAAATCCGCCAGCCGGCCGGCGTACCGGGCCCTCTGCCGGGGGGTCATCGTGGCGAGGACGGCGCGGAGTACCTCCTCGGTGACCTCGGGGTCGAGATCGGAGACGGCGGTGAAGGTGAGGTACAGGGGAGTGACGGCCGCCTTCGCCTGCTCCACCTCCATCCGGCCGACGGGCGGCCGGGCGGCGGAGGCGGTGCTCGGTCCGTCGGGGTCGACTGTTTGCCTCAGTGCCCGTTCGGCGATCCCGCCGAGCCCGTCGGCGACGGCACGGGCACCGTCCAGCCAGCCCGACTCGTACGGCTCGCCCTTGTCCCCCGGAACGGACCCCCCGAGCGCGCCGACCTCCTCGCACGCCCTGGCCAAGGCGCCCGCCTCGACCAGGGCGATCAGGCCCTCCGCATCATCGGCGGAGACCCCCGCCCGGCCGAGCAGCTGGAGCAGCGTCCTCTTCGCGTTCAGGACGCTGACCGAGTCCAGCTCCTGCCGGTTCTCCTCGGCGGCATGCATCGGATCCTCCTCTTCCCCTGGGCCGGCGGTGCAGTGTGGTGTGGTGTGGTGTGGTGTGCCGGCGCGCAGCGCACCGTTCGACGGTTCAACGCGGGACGGGGCCGCTGTGATCCCTGCGGACGCCCTGCTGCCCGACGACTGCATCCGTTCGGCGGAACGGCCTTGACCAGGCCCGGCGCGGCTCCTCCGTGCGGCGGGGGCCCGTCAGCCCAGGACGAGCGGGAACCTGACCGCCGCGTCGCGCAGTTCGGCCCGCTGCGCCTCGGTGGGCGCGCTGCGGCCGGTGCCGACCAGGAGCGCGTCCCGGTCGGTGAACGACGTGGGGAAGGCCGCCCCGGCGATCCGTTCCAGCAGGGCGCGGGAGCGGGCCAGGCTCTCCTCGGGCGGCCGGGTCCGCGCGTCCGGGAGGTGGGCGATCAGGTCGAGGTGGTGCAGCGTCCACTCCAGGACGTACGCGCCGAGGTAGTCGCCCACGGTGAGGACCTCGTCGCGGGTGCCCACCCGGGCCCTCGGGTCGGCGAGTTCGGCGGCACGGCCGGCGGCGGAGCCGATGTCGTCGAGGTGGAACCGCAGCAGGTGCGGGTCCTCGTACGCGGCGGCCAGCCGGACGGTGAGAGCGTCGAGCGGGTCCTCGCCGGTCGGGGGCCGGTCCTCGACGTGCCAGTAGGTCACCGCGTCGACGGTCGGCTCCGCCACGGCGGGGGTGGCGAGGGTGATCAGGACGTCCTGGGCATCGATGACCAGGTGGCACACGAGGTCCCTTACGAGCCAGCCGGCGCAGCCCGACGGCCGCGCGAAGTCCGGGTCCGGGGTCTCGGCGACCGCCGTGCGCAACGCCGTCCAGGAACGGGTGAAGAGGTCCACACCTGCACCGTAGTGCGGCGCCGCCGCGGGGGACAAACGCGGCTGCCGGGTCCGGTCGGTGATGGCCGTCCGCCTGGACGCGACCGACCGAGTGCGGTACGTGTTCGGCCTCGCCCGGGTCCCCGACCAGGTGGGCCGGTACCTGGCGGACCTGGACACGCCCACCGCGGCGGTCCGGGCGAGGCCGTCCTGCGTGTCCTGGCCGAAGGTGGTCCGACCGGCCTCCGGCAGGGCGCCGATCGCCGGCTCCAGGGCACGCCGCGTGGAGCCGACCCCGTCCGCGCCGACATCGCCTCCCGCCGCAAACTGCGGCCGTCCCCGCAGAGTTGTCGGAAGATCACAAGTTCCGCGGCGGCCGGTCGGCTCCGGGTTACGCTCCCGCTCCGGGTTCCTCGGCACCTACGCCATCTGGGCAACCTTGCCGAACGCCCGGGCCTGCCGTGAGATCGCCGTCCGCCCGCGGTTGCTCTCGGCGCAGACCGACCACCATGTCCAAGACCTCGCACAGATCGGCCGGCATCTGGAGGTAGCCGTCGCGGTCCTGCCGCCGCCGCATCACACCCCCGCACCGCACCCCCTCACCGGCCGTTGGCGCCACGCCCGTGGCCGCAGCAACTTCGGCCACCTCCGCGTCCACACGACGGCGACAGCCCGCTGGACCCGGCTCTGCCCCCGCCCCGCACTCCCTCGGATGGAA
This sequence comes from Streptomyces nojiriensis, assembly GCF_017639205.1. Lineage (NCBI taxonomy): Bacteria > Bacillati > Actinomycetota > Actinomycetes > Kitasatosporales > Streptomycetaceae > Streptomyces > Streptomyces nojiriensis. The sequence continues at coordinate 432,220 of NZ_CP071139.1, forward strand.
AGCCCTGCCCTGGTGACCCTGGCCGCACACCCGACCACCGCCCCGCCGCTCGCCACATACGGCGCCGTACTGGGCAGCCGACACGTTGTCCGCCTGCTCGGCGGCACCCTGATCGGGCGGCTGCCCAACTCCATGGTTCCCGTGGGGCTCGTCCTGTGGATCACCGGCGGCGGCGGGTCGCTGTCCTTCGCCGGAATGCTCGCCGCCCTCTACGGGCTGGCGTCCGGGCTCTCCCAGCCGGTCAAAGGCAGGCTGATGGACCGCTACGGTCAAACCCGTGTGTCGACACCGGCGGTGCTGCTCAACGCCGGCTCCCTGGCATCGCTCCCCTTGATCCGGGCCTGCGGGCACCCCGCGGCGGTGACCGCGGTGGTCGGGCTCGCGGGTCTGGTCACGCCACCGCTGGAGGCAGGGCTTCGGGCGCTGTGGCCGACGGTCCTCCCCGACTTGGGGCGGCGCCGAGTCGTCCAAGCCCTCGACACTGGCTCGCAGGGACTCCTTTACATCGCCGGCCCCCTGCTCGCCTCGTGGCTGGCGACCACGCACGGGCCCGACACCGCCCTGGCCGCGACCGCCGCCCTCGGGCTGGTGGGCACGACGGTCGTCCTGACCGCCGCGCCCTCGCAGACCTGGCGCCCTGCCGCCGGGGTGACCGAACGAGGACGGCTGATGAGCGCCGGCCTGGTCCTGCTGTTCACGGCGCTGGCGGGAACGGGGTTCGCGTTCGGAGCGATGAACGTGTGGGCCGCAGGCATGGCGGGCACCCATGGGCAGGCCATGCTCTGCGGACTGCTGCCCGCCGTGTTCTCCACGGGCAGCTTCCTGGGCAGTCTGATCTACGCCCGCCGGGCGTGGCCCGGCACGACCAAATCCCAGCTCATCACCACCAGCGCCCTGTTCCTCCTCGGTTGGATACCCCTGCTGGCCCAGCCCGGACCCCGTACGGCCTTCGCCCTCATGGCGATCCCGGGGCTGTTCTTCACCTTGATCATCACCAACGGCTTCCACACCGTGGACTCTCTCGCCTCCGCCTCCCGCACCACCGAGGGGTACTCCTGGCTGATCCTGTCGGTCGGCACCGGGCAGGCGGCCGGAACCGCCCTCACCGCGGCCCTCGCCGCCCACCCGGATGTTCTGGCCGCGCTCCCCGCCGGCGGCGCCGCCACCGCGCTGACCGTTCTCGTCCTCGCCCGCCGCAAGCTCGGCCCAGGCCGTCGCCTCGGCCGCCACCGGCGTCCCCGACAACAAGTGCCCCGGCTGGTCGCGTTCGAGGGAATCGGTGTCGCCGCTGGCGGGAGCGGCTCGACCACTCGGCGAACCGGTTGCGGTACCGGGCGAACAGCGTCCGCCGACGCTCCGTTGAACGCAGTGGTGGCGCCCCAGGCGTCCGCGTCGCCGGGAGTGGAGAAGGGCGGTCGCACGACGGCTCCGACATCTGCGGCCCCGTCGGATCCACCACCGGTCGGCACGGCCCCGAACGGGGACGTCCGCGGCCTCGACCGTCGGCGCGCAGCGGACCGTCTTCGGGCTCGCCTGCGCGCCGGTGGCGAGGGTGGGGTCGAGGTCGACGGTGGTGACCTGCTCGTCGCCCACCAGCGCGTACGGCAGACCCCCGTCGAAGCCGGTCCCCGCGCCCAGCCCCAACACTCGTACACCGGCCGGGCCTGGTCCTGGGCCGGGGGCGGTGAGGCCGGCCAGGATGAGCATCCGGGCCACCATGGAGGGCATGGAGGCTGACGTGGGCGGCGCCGCCCACGACGAATCCGTTGCGATCCGTCACCGGTCACGTCTCGACCGACCACCGGTAGGACTGCTCGTACTGTCGGCAGACCTGCCCGGACTGTCCGCGCCCGGGGCCGCGAGAAACGCTGACGGGGTCCCGCACGGTGCGGGACCCCGTCAGGCGACTGCACGGGCAACGCCCAGGTCCGGGGGCAGGAACCCTACGGTCCGGTGGCGCTGGACCGGCGGGGCCGGACGTGGCCGGTCAGGCCGTCGTACGGCGGCGTCGGCCGGTACCGGCCACCAGCGCCGCGCCCATGGCCAGCGCCACGCCGGCGCCTCCGAGCGCCCAGCTGGTGGCCGCGTCGGCACCGGTTGCGGCGAGCTCCCCGCCGGACTCGGTGGTGGTTCCGGAGTGGCCGGTGGTGCCGGTGTCGCTGATCGGCGTCGTGGTGGTGCCGCCGTTCGGGGCGGGCCGGTTGCCGGTGTTCGTGTCCGGGGCGGCGGCCAGGATCTTCACCAGGACCGGGCGGCTCTCGCTCCGGATGTTCCCGCCGATCTCGAGGACCGTACCGGAGGCCCGGAACTGCGCGAAGCCGAGCGGCGTATCGGCGGTGAACCGGATGCGCAGCTTGACGTCGAACGCCTTGCCCGCGGGAACGGCGCCGCCGGCGAGGTGGTTGACGACGTAGACGCCGTCGCTGTAGCCGAGTTCCGCGCGCTCCCAGCCGTTCCTGCCGTAGACCTCGACCTCCAGCTGCTCGCCTTCCGTCGGGACCCAGTCGGGTCGGGCGAGGCTGAAGTACAGGTGGAAGTCGGCCAGGGCCGGCTTGCCGGAGTTGTCGACGTGGACGGTGAGGTCCTGCCAGGCCCCGCCCACCGCGATGCCGTCGGGCAGACCGCCGATGGTGAGCTCGGGGCCTTCGGTGACGACGGGCAGGTCGGTGTTGGGGGCCGCGCCCGTGATGGCGGTGTTGTACCAGGCCGAGGGCGAGGCGCTGGTCTTGCCGCCGACGCGGCTCCTGCCGTCGGAGGTGAGGTCGAATGCGACGACCGGGGTGTCCGCGGCGAAGCTGATCCGCACGTCGACGTCGAAGACGGCGTCGACGGCCACGGAGGCGGTCGTGGCGAGCCTGTAGTCGAGCCCGGGGCCGCGCTCCGGGCCGTGAACCAGCTTCGCCGGCTGCCAGGAGACGGACCCGTCCCCGGCGGTGACCCGCTGCTCGACCTTGACCTGCGAGGCCTTGATCTTCCCGTCCCACTGCATGACGGAGATCTCGGGCGTGTAGTTCGGAACGGCGAGGTGGCCGGTGTTGTCGACCCGCACGGTCAGCGGGGTCCAGCTGCCGTCGGCCTTGAAACCGGCCTTCGGGATCCCCCGCACGCTGACCTCGGGGCCCATGAGCATCCCGGTGGGCGGCTCCTCGTCGGGGTCCTCGGCCGCAGCGCCTGCGGCGTCCTTGGCCGGCGCCTGGGCGGCCGGGGGTACGGGCGTTCCGGCGGCCGGCGGCTGCGGGGCGGCCGGCGGTGCCACCGCGGGCCCCCCGGCCGTCGGCTCGGCCGCGGTGCCGGTGGCGGCGGGCTTCTCCGCCTCCGCCTGGGTCGTCGGCCCGGCGACCGGCGCCGAGTCGCCCTTCGGCTCGGCATCCGGCACGGTCACGGCCGGCTGCCTCTGCTCTTCGGCCATCGCGGGCGTGGTCAGCAGGACCGGACCGACGACGGCCGCGGCCGCGACGGCGGCGATACGCTTGATCTTCACTTCTGGGATCCCCCTCGTTTTGAACATGCTCAGATTAGAGGGAGCAGTGGGGCGGGTGTCCGAAAATCGGATCACGGGTCGGACAAGACTTCCGGACGCTCCCGCTCCGCCCCGCGCGCACCCCCAACCACCGGACCACCGCTACGCGTCGTGCCCCTCGGGAGGCGGGCGGGGCGGGGTCCGTCCTCCGAGGTCCATTAGGGTCCATCACGGCGACCCGGCGCCCGGGCCGCGCGGCGCGGGTCGGCAACGGCCCCGGGGACAGGGGGAACCATGGAGTCTTTGCTGCCCGGTGACCCGCCGGAGATCGGCGGGTACCGTCTGCTGGCCCGGCTCGGTGCGGGGGGCATGGGCGAGGTGTTCCTGGCGCGGACGGCGTCCGGGCGGGCACTGGCGCTGAAGACCGTGCACCGCGAACTGAGCCTGGACGCCGACTTCGCGCACCGCTTCGACCGGGAGATACGCACCAGCGACCGGGTGCGCAGCCCCTGGACGGTGTCGGTGGTCGATTTCAGCGCGCCGGGCGCGTCACCGCAGTGGCTGGCGACCGAGTACGTGCCCGCGCCGTCCCTGGGTGACTGGGTACGCGGATGGGGGCCGCTGCAGGCCCAGGCCGTCCGGAGCCTGGGACAGCAACTCTCGGCGGCACTGGTCGGCGTACGGGCGGCAGGGGTGGTCCACCGCGACATCAAACCGGCGAACGTACTGCTCGGCACGGAGCGGCCCTTCCTCATCGACTTCGGCATCGCCCGCACGGTCCGCGACCCGCGGCACACCCGCACCGGCACGGTCATCGGCACGCCCGGCTTCCTGGCACCGGAACAGGCCACCGGCGCGGTGGCCGGGGCCGCGGCCGACGTGTTCTCCCTCGCCGCGGTACTCGTGTACGCGGCGACCGGCCGGAGTCCCTTCCTCGCGGACGGCGAAGAACTCGACCTGCCGGCCCTGCTCTACCGGATCGTGCACGAAGAACCCCGGCTCGACGGGGTGCCGCAGCCGCTGCACGCTCTGGTGAGGGAGTGCCTGGCCAAAGACCCGCAACAGCGTCCCCGTGCCGAGGAGATGGCGGCACGGCTGGCCGACGACGGGCCGGAACAAGGCTGGGGACCCGCCGCACCCCGGGCCCTGGCGGCGGAGGCCGGACGCCGGGAGGCCGAACTCCGTCACCTCCTCGCCCTCCCCCCAGCGCCCACCCACACCCCCGGGGCGGACGGCCCTCCCCCCGCGGCCGTGCCCGCATCCGTGCCTACGGCCGTGCCGGTCCCGCTGTCGCCTCCGCCGCCGTCGCCGTCGCCGTCGGCGCTGCCGGGCGTGCACGCCGGTGCCGGGACTCCGCCGTACTCCCCCGCACCCCCGAGGCGCGCGCCGGGGCGGGCAGTCCTGCGCTCGCGGGGCGCCGGTACGGCAGCGGGAGCCGCCGCCGTCACCGCCGCGGCCGTCGCGCTCGCGGTATGGCTTCCCGGACACGGCGACGACGGCGACGGGCGCGGGGCGCCCTCCCCCGGAGCCTCGGCACCGTCCTCGCCCGGGGCGTCCTCACCCACGCCGTCGGCGGGCCCGGCAGGAGCGCTGCCGGCCTCGTGGGCCGGTACATGGGCGGGTACCGGACCCGGAACACCGGACGCGGACGGTGTGTCCCGGGCACGCACCGGCGAGTTCTCGGTCACCGTCACACTGAACGGCGGAACGGTGGGCGAACTGGTGGGCCGACAGGTCAGCGACCTCAAGGAGGCCGCCACCGGGCGGAACCTCGGATGCACCGAAGCCCTGCGGCTCCAGCAGATCCGCGGGAACACCGCGGTGTTCGAAGCGGCCACCAGCCATCCCACCGACCGTGCCGCGGTCCTCGAGTGCCCCCGGGGCAACCTGTACGTGCTGACGATGACGGAACCGGACCGCCTCACACTGGAATCGGAGGGCGCCCAGTCGGCAGGAGCTCCCACGGCGCTGAACCGCCGCCCGTGACCCCCACGCCTTTGACCTCGACCGGACTTGATGTTCTACACATGGAGGCATGACCACTCCACTGCGTCTCGCTCTCGTCGTCGGCAGCACCCGGGAAGGCCGGTTCGGCCCCACCGTCGCCCGCTGGTTCGAAACGGTCGCCGCCGCCCGCACCGACATCGAACTCACCGTCGCCGACCTCGCGGACGCCGACCTCCCGGCACACTGGACCACCGACCTCACGCCCCGCGGCCACGCATTCGTCGAACGCCTCGCCGCAGCGGACGCCTTCGTGGTCCTCACCCCCGAGTACAACCACTCCTTCCCGGCCTCCCTGAAACAGGCCATCGACATCACCGGACCCGTCTGGCGGCGCAAACCGGTCGGATTCGTGTCCTACGGCGGCCTCTCCGGCGGCCTGCGCGCCGTCGAGCAGCTCCGCCCCGTCTTCGCCGAACTCCACGCCACCACGGTCCGCGAAACCGTCAGCTTCCACCGGTTCCCCTTCGACGAATCAGGGACACCGCACGACAGCGACACCGCCGCGCACGCCGCAACGGCCCTCCTCGACGACCTCCACTGGTGGGGCCACGCCCTGCGCACCGCACGCCGACACGACGAGACCCTGCGTGAAACCGCCTGACGGACCCCGACGCCCCTTCAGCGGGCGGCCGGTGCACGGGCTCAGGTGGGAACGGCACGCGGCAGCGCGGGGCCGCGCAGGACGTCCAGCCGTGCCTGCGCCAGCCGCAGATGACGGGGGTCCAGGGCGGGCAGGGCTCCCAGCAGAGCGAGCAGTTCGGGCCCCGAGCCGACCACCGAAGCCCGGTCCCTGACCTGGGACCAGCAGTACAGCGCCCCGGCCGCCGCGGCGTAGACCTCGGGAGCAGCCGCCCCCTGACCGGCCAGCCGGACCCGGCAGGCGCCCATCCACAACCCCGTCGCCAGCAGGAAGTCACCCGCCATCCGCGCCAGATCCGCTCGGATCTCCGCCCACTGGACCGCTTCCGGGGAGGAGAACCCGTACACGTGCCGGACGTGCTCCTCCCAGGCCCCGGCCAGAGCAGCCGCCTCCGCATGACGGCCCCCGGTCGCCAGCGCATGGATGTACGGACGCGGATCCCCGCCGGCGGGCGGAGCGGCCGGCCCGCTCCCGTGCTGCAACCACCCCTGCAGGTCCGGCCCCTGCCGATCCGGCGTTTGCTGTGGAGGTAGTTGCTGCGTGCCGGGGCCCGTGCCCAGCTCGCGGGCCGTCGGCAGAACCAGCGCACCCGGCGGAAGGCCCGCGGCCCCCGCCGCCAGGGCATGCAGCTGCACATCGGCCGGCCGGACCGGACCGCGGCGCAACTGCTCGATCCAGTGCCGCGTGTAACCGCTGACCGTGCCGTTCCCCGCCGCGAAGCCCGGCGGACACACCACCCCGACCACCACCCCACCCGGCAGGCCCGGCAGACCGCCCCACTCCTGGAGCAACGGCCACGCCTCCCGGTCCGCCACCAGATCGACGAGCACCCTCGTCGACCCGGCAGGACGGGCCCGCAACTCACCCACCACCCAGTCCCACGGCACAGCCGTGTACCGCACAGCTGCCCGTGCCGTCCCCGCCAACGCCAGAAACAGCCCGCGGCCACGCCGGCCGGCCGTGAGCCGACCCGAGAGGTAGACGAACAACGGACCCGGAGTCACAGCCGCCGCACGCAACCGCACCAGCACCGTGTTCGGATCACCCACCCCGTCCAGACACACCATGTCGGTGGGGAGTTCGCTCCCCAGCAACACCGAAGCCGGCACCATCCCAAGAGCCGCGACATTCGCACTGGGGGCGAGATGCACCGCCCGGCGGGACACCGCCGCGTCCCCCGCCACGAGTAGGACATGACCCCGCTGCTGCCCCGGACCGATCAAGTACATGAACAGACCGTACCCACCCCACGAACACCACCACCACCGACCGCCACCGGACGGGCCCCACGCAACCTGGTCTACCCTCGGTCGGATGATCGAGTACGTGAACCAACTCGGCCCCGGCGCACCGCGGATCGGGCCGCCGCCCGCGGGCACGGCCGCCTCGGTATGGTCCCTGGACACCACCGCGGACACGGTCGGCGGGTACCGGGTCCAGGAGGCGGACGCCGTCCTGGACGCCGGGGAACGCGAGAAGGCCGCGCGGCTGCTGCTGCCCGGCCACCGCCACCGCTATCTCGCCTCGCACCTGGGACTTCGGGTCCTGCTCGGCGCCCGCCTCGGCCTCGACCCGCGGGAGGTCACCCTGGTGCGGGAGGACTGCCCGTGCTGCGGCGACCCCCACGGCCGTCCCGCCGTCGCCGGCGGCGGGATCCACTTCTCCCTCTCCCACAGCGGCGACCTGGCCTACCTCGCCCTCGCCGCCGTCCCGGTCGGCGTGGACATCGAGGAGACACCGGGCGCGGACGCCGTCGCCGACGTCCTGGGCTCCCTGCATCCGGCGGAGACCGCCGAACTGACCGCCCTCGTACCGTCGCTTCGCCCCGATGCCCTCGCCCGCGTGTGGTGCCGCAAAGAGGCCTGCCTCAAGGCCTCCGGCACCGGACTCGCCCTGGGCCTGGCCGAACCGTACGTCGGCTCCTCCCCCGCCCCGGCGCCCGTGCCGGGCTGGATCCTCACCGACCTGCCCGCTCCCGACGGCTACGCCGCCGCCCTCGCCATAGCCGACCGCCAGGAGCGGGGGAACCGGGCATGATGATCACCGTCCCGGGCGGACACGTCACCCTCTCGGACCGCCGCACCGAACGCAGCTGGACGGTCGAGGTCGCCCCGTACCTCCTCGCGGCGTACCCGCTCACCCGGGCCGACTACGCACAGGTGGCCGGAACGCACCCCGACAGCGGGCAGGACGGGGGGCGGCTCCCGGCGCACAGCGTGTCGTGGTGGGACGCGGTCCGGTACTGCAACGCCCTGTCCCTGCGGGAAGGACTGGCCCCCGCCTACGACCTCGCCGACACGGCAGACGCCGCCGACTGCGTGGACGACCCCATCGCGTGGGACCCGGACGCGGACGGCTACCGGCTGCCCACCGAGGCCGAATGGGAACACGCCTGCCGGGCCGGCACCGCAGGCCCCCGCTACGGGCCCCTCGACGACATCGCCTGGCACCGCGGGAACTCCGGGGAACGGATCCACGAGGTCGGCGGCCGCCGTCCCAACCCGTGGGGCCTGTACGACATGCTCGGCAACGTCTGGGAGTGGTGCTGGGACCTCTACGACCCCGAGGTGTACGGCTCCTACCGGGTGCTGCGGGGCGGCGGCTGGTTCGACGAGCACTGGAGCTGCCGCGCCTCCGTACGCCGGCGCAGCCACCCGACGCTGCGGATCGAGGACGTGGGGCTGCGCCTCGCCCGCTCCCCGCGGCCCTGACCCGCCGTTCGTTGACTTCGGCGCGGCAGGCAGGGCCTCGTGCGGACGTCAGGACTGCGGCGACGGCACCTCCGGCGCCAGTGAATTGCCCGTGGGGATGCGGCCGCAGTCGGACGGGGCCGGCCTGCCCGCGAAGCGGTCGCCCAGCCAGCCCAGCGCGGCGGGGGCCCAGGCCACGGAGGCACCCGTGTGGCTGAGCAGCTCGTACTGGCTGTACTTGACGGCGGAGTTGCCGGTGGCGCAGTACTGCCGGGCGAGCGCCCGCACGTCTCCGGAAACCATGACGCCGTCGCCCGTTCCGATTCCCGGGTGGTTGCCGAAGGTCCCCTCCAGGACGCCCGCGTCGCCCTGCGCGATGAACCCGGGGATGGCGGGGGTGGCCGCCGAGCCGAGGTTGATCTTGTTCATCGCCTCCACGAACGCGGGGATCGAGTTGGGGTCGGCGTACTGCGACTTCGCCATCTTCTTCCAGGTCAGCCCGGGGTAGCGGCCGATGGCGTCGACGATGGAGCCGTGCTCCAGCTCCTTGTACACCTCCAGGCCGTAGCCGTTGAGATAGGACTTGAGGTCGATGCCGTAGGAGCGGGAGACTCCGATGACCGCCATGGGGATGACGCCCGACCACGCCAGTGAGCCGTCCACGTACTTCAGGTTGTGCGCCGGGTCCACGAGCAGGCCGCCCTCGGCGTAGCCGACCAGCTTGCGCTGGACGTCCGGCGCGTAGCTCGGCGCGAGCGCAGCGGCCCAGTTGGTCGCGATGGAGCCGCCGGAGTAGCCCATGAGGCCGAATGCGGTGGTGGAATTCAGTCCGGTCTGCGCCGACCTGGTCGCGGCGCGGATCGAGTCCAGCGTGTTCGTCCCGTACTCCGGCCCCGCGGCGAAGTTCGCCCGCTGTCCCTCGGTGTCCGGGATGACGACGTCGTAGCCCTGCGTCAGCAGTGGCGCCAGGAAGACGGCCTCGACGTTCGGGATGAGGCCGCCGAGGCTGACGTTGCCGGCGATGGCACGGGAGGGCCCGTCCTCCGGGCTGAGGGAATCGTAGAACGACTGGTAGGACACCGCCTTGCTGCGGTCGCCCGTCGGGCTGCGCACCACGGTGGTCACGTTGGCGGCCGGGCGGCCCTGGGCGTCGGTGGTGCGGTAGAGCAGTTGGACCGCCTTCAAGGGCGTGGAGATGCCGAGGAGGTGGTACTGCAGGGTCCGGGTCTTGAGCACGGTGCCCGGCGCGAACGCGGACAGGGGCGCGCTGCCGCCATAGGTGTAGAACGGGTCGCCTGTCGTGGAGGTCGCCGCCGCGGGGGCGGACTGGGCGGCGGTGGCCGCCGGCGCGGCGGTCATGGCCGCCGCGGTGACGACGGCGACGGCGATCAGGCGAACGGCTGCCTTGGACATGTGTTCCTCGAATTCCGGGTGGGGGGACTGACGCGCCGGTACGAGGTCGTGTACATCGGCGCGCCAGGCCGGGGAGGGCGGTCCCCGGCAGGGGGATTGCGGTGCGCGACACGGCCGGGTCTGCCGCGTCTGGCCATCCACCGGCCAGTCGTGTTACCAACCAGTAGGTGATGTCCCGGAAACATCATCGAGCCGGTAGGCGGCCGCGTCTCCGGGGCGGGGAACAGAGATGTGCGAGGTGGATTGTGACCGGATCCAACGCGGTGGGACGGGTTTCGGTACCGCAGTTCGGCGGTGTGCCGGTACACAAGCGGCTCCAGGACGCCGCCGGGGCGCTGGAACGCGCGGTGATGGTCCGGCTCGTCGAGCGGCTGCCCGTCTACGGAACGCTGTCCGCGGAACACCTCGGCGGCGACATCGCCAAGCAGGTGACCCGCGGTATACGGAGCTTCGCGGCCGTGCTGAGCACCGGGGAGATGCCCGGTCAGGCCGAAGCGGCGGCGATCCGCGAGTCCTCGGCCCGGCGCGCCGACGAGGGCGTGCCGCTGGAGGCCGTGGTCGGTGCCTACCACCTGGGCGCGGAGGAGTGCGCCACCCAGGTCTTCTCCACGGCCGAACCGGGTGACCTGGGCGACGTACTGCTGGTGCAGCGCCAACTGCTCGCCTATCTGCGGCTGGTGAGCTGCGAGGTCGCGGCCGGGTACGTGCAGGAGCGGCAGACGGCGCTCAGTGACGAGCAGGTGGCCCTGCAGTCGTTGCTGTCCCGGCTGCTCGAGGGCGGCAGCCCGCAGGCCGCCGCCGACCGGGCGGGCATCCGTCTGCCGCCCTGCTACCTGGTGCTGAGCATCGCCGTGGGACCGCACCCGGACGAGCTGGTGCCCGGCATGAACCATGCGGTCGCCGCGCGCCGCAAACTCCGGCGGCTGCGCAACGAACTGCAGCGGCAGACGAGGGGTGTCCCGCTGTCCGTGCTGTCCGGCGAGGGCGGGCTGGTACTGATCCCGTACGAGACGCCGGCCGCCGATTTCGGCCGCGTGGACCGGGACCGGGTCTCCCGGCTGGTCCAACAGCTCGGCCGGATGTGCGGCGCCGAGCTGGTGGCCGCGGCGGCGGCCGCAGCGCCGGAAGGCGTGGCCGAGGCCGCCCGGCTGGCCGGCGAGGTACGCGAGGTGGCGGAGGCGTCCGGCCGGGGACCGGGCCTGTACCTCCTCGACGACGTGCTGCTCGAATACCAGCTGAGCCGCCCCAGCCCGGCCAGGGACGGACTCGCCGCGCTGCTCGACCCGCTCGACGCGCGCCCGGAACTGCTCGTCACGTTACGCGCCTTCCTCGCGTCCGGCCTCGACCGGCGCCGGGCCGCCGCCCGGCTCCAGGTCCACCCGAACACGGTCGACTACCGCCTGCGCAAGGCGGCCGAGTTCACCGGACTGGACGCTGCCCGCGGCGCCGACGCGCTGACGCTGCGCGCCGCACTGGCGGCCCACGACGCCGTACGGCAGGGCAGGCCCGACTCGGGCTGACGGGCCACCCGTTCGGCCGGCAGGCCCCTACCGAAGACGGTCAGCCGGGTATTACGGTGGGACGCGAAGGCCTCCGTGCGGTGAGTTCCCAGAAGGCTCCCACCGCACCTGAGGCCTTCGCCATGTTCAGGACCTGCCGGGCGTCAACCACGCTCGCGGCCGTCAGAAGAGACGGTGGCCCCGCACCCACACGGTCCTGCCGCCGTCGGGGCGCACGAACCGTAGCTTCTTGACCCCTGAGTACTGTCCCGCAGTCATGAGGAACGCCGGTCCGAGGATGATGCCGACAGCGACGGCAAGGACGAGTTCGCCCACCGTGTTCACCGCTGCCGTGTCCCCCTCCTCGACGGTCTGTCCTCCGTAGTGGATGAGCAGCGGGAAGGTGACGAGCAGCGAGAGCAGCAGCAGCCATCCCAGCCATCGGTAGACCTCGTACTTCGCCCGGGCCTTGGCCCGGCTCTCCACCACGGCGGACATCGTTCTGCGGCAGCGCGGGCAGATGAAGTCGACGGTCTCATCGCCCTTCGAAGGCCGCCGGCCGCCGTTCACCGACATGTGGGCCACGCTCCACTTGACGGTCATGGAGCCGGCTCCCTGCGTGATACTGACCCTGCATCCCACGCTCAGCGTGCAGTCCTCGGTCAACAGCGTCTTCGCCAACCCCATGGACCCCCCAGCCCCCTGCCCCGTGTACGCCACGAGAGCAGCCAGAGTGTAGGCCCTCGACGCGGGCCTTGGAGGCGAGTTCTACTCATCCCCCGCCGCGGGCCTCGTCGGGCCGGGGCGACACCGTTCGATCGGCAGACCCGCCGTTCAGTGCCCGGGGCCGGGCCGGGCGGGAGGGTCGGGGTTTCCGAGGGATTGGCACAGCGGACATCCGTGGGGGTCGTTCGTGGCGCTCGCCCGGCGAGGCGAGGGCAGGGGGAAGCCCGCCCTGTATTCGTCCTGGAGTACCTGGATCGATCCCCTTTTCCCCTCGGGCGAAGTGATCGAGCCGGCCGTGCCGGCTTCAGCGAGGCGGCGCGTCACGCGCATCAGCGCGGCCCGGACCGCGCTCGCCACCCGCACCGTCGCCCGCCGGACACGGCGTCGCACAGCCGACCATGAGCATCGGTCCGATAAGTCGCCACAGGGCCCTTTCCCGTGTCCCTTCACAAAATCAGTTACTCCTCGGTCGCACGGAACAGAAATAGAATGATACGCTTTTTGTTTTAGGTATTTCCCGCCCTTCGCGCCGGACATTTAGCACGGGGGTGCGTCGAACGGGAATTACACACACCGCCGACAGTTCAGGAGGGACACCGTGACACCAGATCCGGCAATGTACGAATTGCCGGGGTTTTTACGTGATCGACAATGTGTGGATTGCCGGGGTTTTTAAGGGATTCAACGCCGACAACCGCACTTTCGGTCGAGTGCACGCCCTGTCGGATGCGAGAAATTGCATGGCATTCCGTCCGAGATCATCGGCGCATCGCCATACGGCAGTAGCATCGAATGCCTATCGCGAGCCGGGACCCTCGTCGCCGGGCGTCGGCATCACCCGGCCCACCGGGGAGCACAACGGCCAGTACGGCTCATGGGCGATCTGGAGCGGGTCCGCACCCGGGTAGGCCGAGACACCCGCCGTCCGCTCCACCTGCGCCGCGCCTTGCCGGCGGGCCAGCCGGATGGCGTCCACATGGCAGGACAGAACGTCCTTGAAGCGCTGTTGGCGCCTCAGCTCAACGGCGTCCACGCGCCACAGACGGCCGGTCCCCGATGACGCGAACGCGGTACAACCTGTACCCAGTGCGGCAGAGAGCAGCACCATCCACAGGAGAAGATGTCCCACAACTGATCCTTTCGAAGGCTGAAGCTCGAGGGGGCACACGATCCGGCCCCCGTCGATTGCCCGGCATAACGCAGAGGCATATGCAGAGTTGCGCCCCACGCGCCGATTGCAGCCATGCGCAGCAATCTGCCGGTGTTCGCATCTCAGCTGTTTTGCCGATGATCAGTCAGCGAGCAGTGACCCCGGCCGCCGATCGGTGCGCGCGTGCACAGGAATGTAAATACGACGAGCCGGCGACATGCGCGGACTCATCCGGTCGCACGGGCTGGGTGCCGTCAGAGGGGCGCATGGCAGGCGACAGAACCGGTGCGGGCCCGCGCCAGCGCGACCCTCATCGCCCCCCTGAGCTGCGGATTGGCAGCGCGGCGGGACGTGGCCGCTGAGCTCTTTCCGCGTTCCGGGAATCGGCGGAGGTGGGACCGACGCTTATCCATCCGCCACGATCACCCGGATGGCGCATACCCTGACCAACATCAACAGCGTTTATGGAATATGACAACAGCAAAGCCCCCCTTCTTCTTCCGCAGGCCTCCAGAAGAAGACGAAGGGGGAGGTGGTTTTCACACCGGGACTACCCGGATCGGAAAGTGGACTTTCACTCCAGGATCAACCGGCTGCAGCGGGAACGGGAACGCGACGCTGGAGGACGAGGGCCGGGAAATCGATCTGAGTTACTCGTCCTCGGTCCTCGAGGACTTCCTCCGTACGATGAGCATGATCCAGGTCGAGTTCGACCGGAGGTCAGGGAGCGCAGCACCGTCCACGACCGTCGGCGAGCGCTCGGGCGGCAGTTGCCGTGCATGAGCCGTACGGGTACCCGGACGTCCACGGCCTCCACCCCGAGCCGGCCACCACCATGTCCTGGCGTCTGCCGGAACACGGGGAACCCCTGGGCAGGTCCGGTGAGACGCCTCTGGCGTGGGATCCGGTGGAAGAACTCGCGAGCCTGCTCCAGGAGGGCTCCGCACCGGGACAGCCGGAGTCCTTCACCCGCACCGGCTACGACGGCACCGGTGACACCGTCAGCACCATCGGCCTCGTCGCGGGGCTGAAGCAGACCCCTGCCGAGCGGCCGCCCAGACGAACTTCCAGCGGTCACCGGCGGAACGGGTCGAGGACGCCGGTGGCGACCCTGCTGCAAACGGGGAGCCTGTTCACCGCCGTGCTGGTCGCCGTCATCGCCGCCGTGGTGAGCGTCCTCAGCGGGATGGCCATCTGCGACGCCCTGCGCCACAGTGCCGGACTCCACACGGCCCGCGATGTGGTGAGCTGGTGGCCCCTGCTGATCTACGGGCCCTGGACCGTCGCGTCCCTGTCCATCCTCCGGTCCGCGCTGCACCAGCGCCGCGCGGTTCATTCCTGGTCGATCGTTCTGCTGTTCTCCACCTTGGCGACGCTCCTGTGCGTGGCCCAGGCACCCAGAACACTCGCGGCCGAGACGTCGTCCGCGCTCCCCGCCGTCGCGGCGCTGGCCTGCTTCCAGCAGCTGGTCCGTCAGATCACGCTCACGCGGCCGCCCCGCCAGGCCGCTCCACGACACCGGAACCGGTCGGCCTCCGTCCTCGGGGCCGGGCAGACGGCCACGGCCCGCACCGGCCCGGACGGCGCCCGTCCCGGCTACTCCGCGGCAGACGGAAGAACGGACCGCTCTCCGTCCAACGGCCGCAGGTTCGGGTACGGCGCATGACGGTCGCACCTGCGCGGCGGCATCCCTCGCGCAGGCCAGGGCTCCCGCGCGCGCGTGCGGTACGGGGCGACCGCGAAGAGCGGAGGCAGTGACAGCCGCCAACTTCCTGGTCAACCCGTTCCTTCCCACGCGTCACAAGGGTGCTCGCCTGCACCTTTGAAACGAAGATCGAAACCGATAGTCACGGGCCGTACGAAGACTCAATCCGACGGTCCATGCCCAGGTCCGGGCCCGTTCACCGGGCCCCGGGCATCCTGCTGCCGCGGCACGTCCGAGCGACGCGTCGTTCGGCGCCGTGCCCCGTCGGCTGCCCGCGGCCACCTCTCGCCCCACTCCCCCTCCATTGCGCATGAAAGGCAAGAACCATGGTCTACGAACTGAGCCACGCCGAGCGGATGCAGTACAAGCGGCTTCAGGACGCCGCCTACCAGGACGGCGAAGACGCCGTCACCAACCTCCAGGCGGCGCTCGCACTCGCCGGCATGACCCTGCCCTCCCTCTGCAACGACGGCCCGGTGGCCAGCCACGGTTTCGTCCGGCTCGGTGGATGCAATGCGGCCTTCGCCAACCGGCTCGCCGAGGTCATCGCCGCGGGCGCCGACGCTCTGCAGTACCAACGGTGAACCGGCACACGGCCACCTCGGGCCGACCGCAGCACAATGCCGCCGAGTTCAGGCCTGCCGAACGAACCCGCCATGGACCCCCTTGACCGCTGGGACCGATCCGCACCGACCATCCGCGCAGGCGCGCCGGCCGTGGGCCTGTTGCCCACTCGGAACGCTCCGGCTCGCCTGCGCGGCCTCATTTGAAATCCAAACGACATTTATTGTGTATTTTTGCAACCCTTCGGGCCGAGAAACACATCCAAACAGACGGACCTACCCGTTCTGCCCGTCCGAGGGCAGCCGCCCTGTTCGGAGCAATGTTCGTGCACGAGTACCCGCAGACGCAGCAGCCCAGGCGATCCCGCAAGAAGGTGTGGATCACTTCCGCGGTGGCGGTGGCCCTGCTCGCCGGCACCGGCGCCGGGTTGATCTACTGGACGACGGACTGGTTCGACGGGAACGGGGAGTCCGTCAGCTACGCGAAACCCGCCGCAGGTGCGGGCGAGGACAAGGGCAAGGACACCGGCGGCGGGAAGCAGGCCGCCGCGCCGAGCGCGGACCCGGACGTGTCCCTCCCCGCCGGTCCGTTCACCGACTTCAAGCAGACGGTCAAACTGGACGACGGCACCCGCATATCCAAGGCCCGGGTCAAGGGCGCCAAGTCCGGTTTCGACGGCAGCGTCTGGGTGTGGACGCCCAAGGAGTACGACCGCCCGGAGTACGCGAAGAGCGCCTTCCCTGTCATGATCGCGCTGCCCGGAGGCAACGGGAACGCCGACAACTACTGGGCGACCATGCCGAAGCTGGGCCTCCAGAAGGCCATATCCGAGGGCTCCGCAGCCGGCAAGAGCCTCCCGTTCATCCTGGTCATGCCGATCCTCAACCCGGACGCCAAGTACTACTACGACGGCTCCGACATCCCCGGCCAGGCCAAGATGGGCACCTGGATCGGTGAGGACGTACCCGACATCGCCCGGGCCAACTTCCGTACGTACAAGTCCCGCGACGGCTGGGCCTTCATGGGCAATTCCTCCGGTGCCTTCGTCGGCCTCAAGCAGCTCCTGCAGAAGCCGGACCGGTTCCGGGCCGTCATCGCCAACGGCGGTGAGATCGTCCCGGACTCCCCGCTCTGGAAGGGCCACCAGGCGGAGATGGACGCGAACAACCCCGAGAAGCTCGCCCCGAAGCTGATAGCCGGCAACGGCCCGGAGGTGAACGTCCTCTTCCAGTACGGCACGAAGGAAGGCGGCCGCGACCGGATGGAGAAGTTCCAGCAGCAGTTCGGCAAGGGCCCGATCAAGGTCACGATCCACGAGATACAGGGCGGCGACCACAACGGCTGGGACTACGTCCGGGGTATGACGGAAGGCGCCCTGGAAGAGCTCAGCAAGCTGATGAAGGGCCCGAAGCCGCAGTAGGGGCAGGTGCGCAAGGCCTGGGCGGCCGGGCGTGGTACGGGTGGCCGCGCCCGGAGGCCCCTGGGGTGGGGCTCCGGGCGCGGGGCGTGTGTCAGGCGTGGTCGGGCGGCATGGCGCCGATCATCTCTGCCAGTACGGTCCGCCGGTCCTCTCCCGGGCGGGCGCGCAGCGGACGGGCCAGGCGGGCGCTGTCGTAGTGCCAGCGGTGGTCCAGGTCGCGCGGGACCGTTGCGCTCTCGTGGAAGGCGGACCGGGTGCCGAGCAGTTCCGTGAGGTCCTGGGCGAGGTCACGCCAGGACACGTGTCCGCTGCACGCGTTGGCGACTCCGTGCACGGGCCGGTCCAGGCACTCGGTCACCGCCCGGGCCAGCGCGGCCGCGTGCACCCAGGCGGCTCCGTACCAGGCGTGTCCGCCGGTACCGGGGCGTGGCAGGTCGATCGGCCGGCCCTGGCGGGCGGCCTGGTAGAGGGTGCCGATGGCACCCCAGCGCAGCTGTTCGCGCAGCCGGTCGTGCGCGCCCCAGACGAGCGGTGACCGCACGGCGCTCGCGCCCCCGCGTCCCTCGGTCCCCGCGGCGCGCAGCACCATGGCCTCGCAGTCGAGCTTGGCGGTCCCGTACGGGCCGACGGGCTCCTGGGGCGGCGCCTCCTCGGCGACCCGGTCGGTTCCGGGGTGCCCGTAGGCGTCGACGCTGCTGACGAAGACGAACGGTCCGCGCCGCCAGGCGTCGACCATCGCCTCCATCGCCGCCAGGTCCACGTCGTGCCGGGTGAAGGTGCAGGCGGCGTGGACGACCGCGTCGGCCTGCGCGACGGCGTCCCGCAGCCCGGCCGGGTCGGAGAGGTCTCCTTCGATGACGTCGACGCCTTCGGTGGCGATCAGATGGGCGGACTCGGGCCGGGCCAGTGCCAGCACGGGGCGGCCCTGGGCGGCGAGTTCACGTACGACGAACGCGCCCACGCCGCCCGTCGCGCCGGTGACCAGCACCGTGCCCGGGCGGATGTCCCGGGAACGGCGGGCCGGCCTGCTCGCCGCCTTCGCGGCGCTCTGCCGTGCCGCCCGTTCGTCGAGGAGCGCGGTCAGTGCCCGGGGGGTGCGGGCCTGGAGCACGTCGAGGCCCGTGAGCGGCAGTCCGAGGTCCGTACGGAGCCTTTCGGCGAGCTGTACGGCTTTCAGGGAGTGGCCGCCGAGGGCGAAGAAGTCGTCGTCCGGTGCCGGGGCGACGCCGAGCACTGCGGTGAAGGTGTTCTCGACCGCTTCGGCCCGGGGGCCGGACGGGATGTTCGGCGTGGGCGGCCCGGGCGGCCCGGGCAGCCGGGCGCGGTCGAGCGGCCCGGCGGCCGAGCGCGGCAGCGCGTCCAGCAGCGTGACCGTCGCGGGCAGGGCCTCGGGGGCGAGCGACCGGCGCAGCAGGCTCAGCAGTTCGTGGCCGGACGGGCCGACGCTGTCGTGCAGGACGGCGTAGGCCACGGGCTGCCCGTCCGCGGGCCGGACCACTGTGGCGTCGGCGACGCCCGGGTGGGCGCGCAGGGCCTGCGCGGCCGGGTGGCGGTCGCCTTCCGGGTCGGCGTCGTCCCGGTGGCCGGCGGCGTGGTCCGGTCCGGGCAGGGGCAGTCGGCTCAGGGCGAGTTCCGGGTCGGCCGCGACCGCGTGGAGCAGGGCCGCGTAGTCCCGTACGGCCGCCTGCGCCACGGTGTCGTCCAGGGTGTTCGCGTCGTACTGGACGAGCGCCTGCGGCTGTGCGTCGTCGCCCGGCACCAGGCCGTAGGACAGGGTGAACTTCGCGCCGTCGGAGGGGATGTCGACGTACTCGGCCGAGGTACCGGGCAGCCGGAGCACCGTCGGCTCGCCGAGGATGTCGGAGGTGACGCGGACCAGTGCGGTGCCGTCGGCGCCGCGGGCCCCGGCGCCGAGGCGTTCGAGGACCAGGTCGAAGGGGATGTGCCGGTGGCGCTGGGCTTCGAGGAGCGCGTTGCTCACGCGGCGCAGGAGTTCGGCGAACGAGGGGTCGCCGGAGACGTCCACCCGTACGGGCAGGGTGTTGACGCACAGGCCGACGAGGCCGCGCATGGCGGTTCCGCTGCGGTGGGTGCCCGCCACGCCGATGACGAGGTCGTCGTCGCCGGTGAGGCGGTGCAGTGCGGCGAAGGCCGCGGTGAGCGAGACCGCGAAGAGCGTGGCCTGCCGCTGTGCGCCCAGCGCCCGCAGGGCTTCGGGCACGCCGGGCGCCAGCGGTACGGTGTGCGCGGCTCCGGGGCGCGCCGTTGTGGGCGGGGCGGCCGGCCGGGGCAGGCGCGGTGGGGCGGCGTCGGCCAGCAGGGCGCTCCAGCGGTTCAGTTCCGCCTCGAAGCCGGGGATGTCGTCGTGCTCGCGGCGCGCGTGGTCGGCGTACTGCGGTGCTGCGGCGAGCGGGGGCCGGCCCGTTCCGTCGGCGGCCGCCGTGTAGAGGACGGCGAGTTCGGCGGCCACGGTCTCCAGTGAGGCGGCGTCCACGGCGATGTGGTGGAACGTCAGCAGCACGGTGTGGTCCTGCGGGGCGTGGCGCAGGACGAGGGCGCGTACGGCGTCGCCCGCCGCGAGGTCGAACGGCCGGGCCGTCTCGCGCCGCAGCAGCTCCGGGGCGTGTCTCAGGTCGGTGTCGACGACGTGTACGGGGACCGTCCTCGGCGTCGGGAGCACCTCCTGGCAGGGCTCGCCCGCGTGCTCCGTGTAGCGGGTGCGGAGAACGGCGTGCCGGGCCACCAGCCGGGTGAGGGCGGTGGCGAACGCGGCCACGTCGAACGGACCGCGCACACGGGTGGCGAACGGTACGTGGTACGAGTCGCCCGCGCCGCCGAGCCGCTCCATCAGCCACATGCGGCGCTGGGCGCGGGAGAGGGGGACGCGTGCGGTCCGCGGTGTGTGGCCGTCCTGGCCGGTGAACGCATCAGCAGTGTGCTCGGCCGTCGTGCGCCGGGCGGTTCCGGCCCGGGCCCGGCGCAGCAGCTCCTGCTGGAGTTGCTGCCGGCTGTCGCGGGCCGCGGAGTCGGTGTCAGTGGACATCGCTGTGCTCCGGGGTCTCGGGGTGGAGGTCCGCGTGGGCGGCCAGGAGGGCGCTTTCGACCAGTGCGGCCTGGGCGGCGACGGTCGGTGCGGCGAAGAACTCGGCGAGGGAGAGTTCCACGCCGAGTTGCTCGCGCAGGTCGTCGGTGACGGCGAGGGCGAGGAGGGAATGGCCGCCGAGGAGGAGGAACTCGTCTGCGGCGCGGGTGACCTCGATGCCCAGGGCCTGGCTCCACACCTCGGCCACGGCCTGTTCCAGCGGTGTCATGGGCGCCGCCGCCGGCTCGTCGGCGGGCCGGTGTCCGGCGGCGTGGGCGTGTGGGGTGACCGCGCGCGCGGTGAGCGCGCGCCGGTCGACCTTGCCGGCCGGGGTGAGGGGAAGCCGCTCCAGCACGGTGACCGTGTCGGGAACCAGGTGGGCCGACAGGACCGCGGTGAGCCGCTCGCGCAGTACCGCGCCCTGCGGTACGGGGCCGGGCGCGGCGACGACGAACGCGACGAGGCGCGCCTCGGGGGTGCCGGCGCCGTCGACGGTGACGGCGGCGTCGGCCACGTCCGGCTGCTCGCGGAAGGCGTGTTCGACCTCGGCCGGTTCGATGCGGAAGCCGCGGACCTTGACCTGGTCGTCGTTGCGGCCGTGGAACCGGAGGATGCCGTCGGGCCGCAGGGAGACGATGTCGCCCGTACGGTAGAGCCGCCCGCCGCCGGCGGGGTGCTCGACGAACCGTTCGGCGGTGAGTGCGGGCAGGCCCGTGTACCCGTCGGCGAGCCTGCTGCCGCCGATCCACAGTTCGCCCCGGTCGCCGTCGGCGACCGGGTGGCCGTCGGCGTCCAGGACGTGCGCCGTGGCCCCGGAGATGGGCCTGCCGATCGGTATCGGCCCCTCGCAGTCCTGAGCGGTGACCCGGTGGGCGGTGGCGAAGGTGGTCGTCTCGGTCGGCCCGTAGCCGTTGACGAGCTCCAGCCAGGGGAAGGCGGTGAGCACCTCGCGGGCCGGTGCGGCGGCCATCGCCTCGCCGCCCACGACGACCGAGCGGAGCTGGGCGAAGACGCGGGAGCGGCGTGCGGCGAGCTGGTGGAAGAGGGCCGTGGTGAAGAACGCCACGGTCACGCCGTGCCGTTCGACGTGCCGGGCCAGGTCTTCCAGGGAGGGCCGCTGCTCGGTGCAGACGACGACCGCGGCGCCGCCCGCGAGCGCGCCCCAGACTTCGAACGTGGAGGCGTCGAAGGTCATGGGCGAGTGGAACAGCACGCGGTCACGGCCGGTGAGGGTGACGTAGTCGGGTGCGGTGACCAGCTCCGCGATGGCCCGGTGCGGCACGAGGACGCCCTTGGGGCGGCCGGTGGATCCGGAGGTGAACATGATGAATGCGGGGCTGTCCGGGTCGGACTCGTCGACCGGCCGACCGGTCGTGAGCGGCTCCTCGGGCAGGGCGAGGACGGGGCCGTGGAGTGCGGCCGCGTCCAGCATCTTCGCGTCGCCGAGGGTGAGCGTCACCTCCGCGTCGGCGATCATCGCCTCGGTGCGCGGGCGGGGCTGGGCGGGGTCTAGCGGCACGCACACGGCTCCCGCCAGCCACAGCCCGAGCTGTGCCACGACCGTGCGGGACGACCGCGCCGTCAGGAGCGCCACCCGGTCGCCGCGGGCCACCTCGTGTGCGCGCAGGTGTGCCGCGAGGGCGCGGCCGGCCTGGAGGAGGCGTCCGTAGGTGAGGGTGGTGTCGCCGTCCACGACGGCGAGGGCGTCGGGGGTGAGTTCGGCGTGCCGCGCGACGAGCGCCGGCAGGGCGGTCGCCCGCGCCTGCGACGGTACGGGGGTGTCGTGCGCCGGGTCGGCGGGCTGCGGGATGGTGGTGGTCATGTCAGGCTCCTTCCGGGCGCGGGGTCCGGCGCTGGTCGAGGAGGGCGGCGAAGGCGCGCAGGTCGGTGCTGCGCAGCAGCTCGGGGGCGCGCAGGCGTACTCCGGTCTCGCGTTCCACGGTTGCCAGCAGCCGGGCGGCGACGACGGAGGTGCCGCCGGCGTCGGTGAAGTGGTCGCCGAGGCGGATGCCGGGCCGGCCGAGGAGGTCGCGCACGGTCGTCAGTACCAGCCGCTCGGATTCGGTGGCGATGGCGGTGGCGTCGGCGGGGTCGTCCGTGGTGGCGGTCCGGGGCGCGACGGGCGCCTGGGCTTGGGCCTGGGCTGCCAGGGCGGGCCGGTCCACCTTGCCGTTGGCGTCGAGCGGGAAGCCGTCGACGATCCGTACGGCGGTGGGAACGGCCTGCTCGGGGAGCCACGGGCGGACCGCGTCGAGGAGGTCCGCCGCCGCGGGTGCGGTGCCGTCGGCGGGCCGTACGTGGGCGACGAGGCGGCCGTGGCCGGAGCCGTCGCGCAGCACGGTGACGACGGCGGTGCGCACGCGGGGGTCCTGCTCGAAGGCGGCTTCCACCTCGACCGGTTCGATCCGCACGCCGCTGATCTTCACCTGGTCGTCGAGGCGGCCGAGGAAGTCCAGGCTGCCGTCGGCGTTCATCCGCACCCGGTCGCCGGTGCGGTAGAGGCGGTCGATCGCGGGCAGCGCCAGTTCTTGCGGAGGCGAGGTGAAGCGGCGTGCGGTGAGTTCGGGGTCGAGGTAGCCGAGCGCCAGGCAGTGGCCGCCGACGCGCAGTTCGCCCTCCTGCCCGCGGGCGACGGGGCGGCCTTCGTCGTCCGTGACGACGAGGGTGACGCCCGGCAGCGCGGTGCCGATGGGCGGCGGTGCCGGGTCACCGGCCTCGGGGTCGGTGCCGCGCATGGTGTGGGTGGTGGTGACGACGGTGGCTTCCGCGGGGCCGTAGGCGTTGTGGACGGTCGCGGTGACGTCGGCGCCGGGGCGGCGGCGCATGCGGTCGCCGCCGACGACGAGGTGACGCAGCTTCAGGTCCTGCGGCCAGGGCCGGTCCAGGAGCGGCTCGACGGTGGGAGTGGCCGCCACGGCGTGGGTGAGGCCGCTGTCACGCCACCAGTCGGTGAGCAGGTGCGAGTCCCAGCGGGTGTCGTCCGGGGCCGGGACGAGGGCGGCACCCGAGGTCAGGGCGGCCCACAGTTCGAGCAGATGCGGGTCGAACGCGACACCGATGAGCAGGGACTGGCGGTCGCCCGGTGCGAGGCCGGTCTCGGCCCGGTACCAGTCGAGGGCGACGGACAGCGAGGACTCGGCCACGGCGACCGCCTTGGGGCGGCCGGTGGAACCGGAGGTGAGGACGGCGTACAGGGCGCCTTCGGGCGCGCGCCGGGTGCCGCGGACGGAGTCGGCGAAGGCTGCCACCGCGGTGGCGGGGGCGTTGACCCCGCCGGTGGGCAGCGGGAGCAGGGCGTGCTCCCCGCCGCGGTGTTCCTCGGGCAGGACGGCGGGATCGCCGATGAGGCAGGCGACGTCGAGGTCCTCGGTGACGGCCTGGATGCGGCGCTCGCCGGGGCGCGGGCCGAGCGGCAGGTAGACGGCGCCGAGCCGGGCGAGCGCGACGGCGGTCACCACCAGGGCGGTGGACCGGTCGAGGCAGACGCCGACCAGGTCACCGGGCCGGACGCGGTCGGCCAGATCGGCGGCGACCAGCGCGGCCGCCGCGTCGAGGTCCTGGTACGTCCAGATCTGGGTGCGGTCGATCACTGCCGTGGCCTGCGGGGTGCGCCGGGCCCAGTCCTCGAAGCGGGCGAGCACACCGGTCGGTTCGGCGGCGGGGCCGTGGGCGACGCTCAGTGGGGATCCGGCATCGAGGGGCGTGGCGGGGGCGACGGCTGCGGTCGGGGACTGGATCATCACGACTCCGTGGAAAGGGTGGTGGTGGCGAGGGCCGCGGCCTGGTCGGCGAGCACGGGGTTACGGAAGAGCACCTTCAGCGGCGGGCGCGTGCCCAGCCGGGGCTCCAGCCAGGCGGCCAGCTCGGCGGCCAGCAGGGAGTGGCCCCCGCTGTGGAAGAAGTGGGAGCGGGCGTCGAAGCGGCTGTGGCCGAGGACCTTGCGCCAGCCTTCGGTGAGCAAGGCCGTCACCGGGTCGTCGGACACGGCAGACGCGGCGGACACGGCGGTGGCCTCGGCCGCGGGCCCGGGCTCGGAGTCGGCTCCGGGCTCGGGCGCCGCGTCGTCGCCGGAATCGAGCGCCGCCGCCCGACGGGACAGTGCCGTGCGGTCGGGCTTGCCGCCGGCGAGGGTCGGCATGCTGTCCAGCCGTGCCCACCGGGCGGGCACGAGGGGGCCGGGCAGGCGGCGGCTCAGCTCGGCGTGCAGTGCCTTCTCGTCGAAGGCCGCGCCGGCGGCTCCGTCTTCGAGGAAGCCGACGAGCCGGGGCCCGCCGGGGCCTTCCCGGTCCAGTACGACGGCGCAGGACCGGCCGCCCAGCACCGCGGACGCGGCCGCCTCGATCTCCTCCAGCTCGATGCGGTGACCGCGCAGCTTGATCTGGTGGTCGCGCCGACCGAGGAAGTACAGCAGACCGTCCAGACCGCGGTAGCCGAGGTCGCCGGTGAGGTAGACGCGCTGTCCGTCGAGTGCGTCGACGTGGACGAACCGGGCGGCCGTCGCCTCCGCATTGCCCGCGTAGCCCTGGGCGAGACCGGGTCCGGCGACGGCGAGTTCACCGACCGCACCGGTGGGCAGCGGGCGGTGGTGGGCGTCCAGGACGTGGACGCGCTCGCCCGGGAGTTCGGTGCCCAGGGGGATCTCGGTGCCCTCGGCGAGGGCGTCGCGGGAGATCTCGTGGACGGTCGAGCTGATGGCCGCCTCCGTGACGCCGTACGCGTTGAGCACGGTGGCGTCGGTGTCGGCGAGGACACCGCGCAGTGCCTCCGCGGGAAGGCGCTCACCGCCGAGGACCAGGAGCCTGGGCGCCCAGCTCTCGTCACGCAGTACGGGACGCAGGTCCTCGCGGGTGGCCAGGAAGTAGCTGGTCGGCAGGTTGGCGACGGTGACCCGGGCGGACGCCAGCAGTTCGGCGAGTTCGGCGCCCGTGGGCACCTCGTGCTCGGGCAGGACCAGGCACGCACCGGCGTGCAGGGCCGGCAGCACCTCCTCGAGCGCCACGTCGAACGACGACTGGGCGAACATCAGGACCCGGTCCGAGGTGGTGAGGCCGAACCGGTCGGCGGCCGCCGTCAGATGGTGCACGAGCGCCGCGTGGCCGACGGCGACCGGCTTCGGCGTCCCGGTGGAGCCGGAGGTGTGGATGACGTACGCGGTGCCGGGGAGTTCGGCGGTTCCGTGCGCGGGAGGCAGGACCGGTGCGTCGATCCGGGCGGTCGGCAGTGCTTCCGGCAGGGCCGGGGCGCCGTCGCCGGTGAGGACCAGCGCCGGGGCGAGGCGCTCCAGCAGCAGACCGAGCCGGGCCGGCGGATCGGACGGGGACAGCGGGCAGTAGACGGCGCCGGTCCGCAGGCATGCGAGCAGGGCGACGAGCGAGTCGGTCCCCCTGGGCAGGACGGCGGCCACCGGCCGGCCGGGCGTCACGCCGGCGGCGCGCAGTCGCTCGGCGAGCGAACCGACGCGGTCGTCGAGCTCGCCGTAGGTGAGACGGCGGGCTCCGCACAGCAGGGCGGGCAGCGACGGGTGGTGCGCGGCCACGGGATCCAGCGGATCGCGGTCGGCGGGGACGGGCACGGGCGCGGCGGCCGGCTCCACGGCGGTCGGTACCAGGTCGGCCAGCGCGGTCTCGGGGCTGTCGAGGTAGGCGCGCAGCAGGTCCAGGAAGCGACCCGAGAGCAGCCGGGCGACGTCTTCGCCGAACAGGTCCGTGTCGTAGTCCCAGACCAGTGTCATCCCGGGCGAGCCGTGGCGCGGGGTGACGCCGCGCCGGTCGTCCGGGAGCAGGACCACGTCGAGGTCGAAGCGGGTGGTGCCGGTGTTGAAGCCCTCGAAGAGGGTGATGTCGAGGCCGGGCACGTCGATCTCGGGCAACGGTGCGTCGTGGGCGCTGAACATGACGGAGAAGAGCGGGTTGTCGGCGCCGGAGGTGTGCATGCCGAGCGCCCGGGTCAGCTCCTGGACCGGTACGTCCTGGTGCGGCAGGGCCCGGATGAGGGTGTCGGTGACCTCGTCCATGGCGTCCTGGGCGGGGGCGGCGCCGTCCAGGGCGAGCGGCAGCGGGATGGTGTTGACGAACATGCCCACGGCGTCCTCGTAGCCGAGCGGGCGGTTGCCGACGGCGGTGCCGATGACCATCCGGGAGCGGCCGCTGTGCCGGCGCAGGAGTTCGGCGAACAGCCCGAGGAGCGTGGAGAAGGGGGTGAGGCCGCGTGCGCGGGCGTGCGCGCGCAGGCGTTCGGCGAGATCGGCGCCGATCGTCTGGCGCAGCTGTCCGCCGTGGTGCTTGCGGCGGGCACCGGGGCGGGTCAGGCCGGGCAGCGGCAGGTCGTGCTGCTGGTCGCGCAGTTCGGCCCGCCAGAAGTCGAGCGACTCGGGGGCGTACGCGGCCCCGGCCCGTTCCTGGACGTGGTCCGCGTACGAGGAGGCGGGCGGGAGCTCCAGGGGCTCGCCGAGGACGTGGGCGCGGTAGACGCGGAAGACGTCGTCGAGCAGGATCGCGAAGGAGTGCCCGTCGTGGATCAGGTGGTGTTCGACGTGGATCAGCCGGTGGTGGCGCTCGGCCAGTCGTACGAGCGTCCAGCGGATGAGCGGTGCCTCGAAGGTGTCGAGCGGTGTCTCGGCCTCGGTGCGCAGGAGACGGGCGAAGGCCGCCTCGGGGTCCTCCTCGGTGCCGAGGTCGACCGTGTGCAGCCTCGGCGCACACTGGCGCGCGACCCGCTGCGCCGGTACGGATCCGGTGGAGGCGACGAGTTCGAGCCGCAGACCGGGGTGGCGTGCCAGGGTGGCGTCGAGGCCGCGGCGCAGCGCCTCGGTGTCGAGGGTGCCCCACAGGTCGAGTGAGGCGGTGAAGTTGTAGGCGCGACTGCCGGGCTGCATCTGCTCGTGCAGCCAGACGATCTCCTGCGAGGAGGAGAGGGGAAGCATGGGCGATCCCTGAGGTTGTCGGGTCGGTCTCCGTGCCGGTCACGGTCGTGTCCGGTGGTCGTGCGGGCGGCTTCGCGGGTCGCGCGGTGCCGCTTTCCACGTGGGGGGCCGTGGGGGGGGGATGCCGTGGGGGGATGCCGTGGGGAGCTCGGGGGGGCGCGGTGGCGGGGTCACCGCAGGGTGTGTTCCCAGGGGGCGTCTTGCCGATCAGGCCGGATCAGGGAGCGGGATCTGATCGGCAGGACACCCCCTAGGCAGTGTCCGCAAAGTAGCGCCGGCCGCCCGGAGGGCGGGCCCCGCGGCGTCTGGTGCCGTGCATCGCAAGGCGGAGGGCCGCCCGTGTACTGGACGTACTCGGGCGGCCCGACAACGCGGCGAGGTGCGGTGCCAGGCGTCGCGGGGCAGGCGGGACTTTGCGGACACGGCCTACGGGCGCAGCGTGTGGGTGAGTGCGTCGAACGCCCGGTGCGCGGTCTCGTCGTCGAGTACCGCCCGGTCCCACACCATCCGCACGCGGATCTCCGCTCCCTGGGTGACGGAGACGGCGAAGGGACCGCGTACGGGTCTGCCGTCGACGTGTACTTCCCGTCCCTCGACACCGGCGAGCACCAGGGGCGGGCGGCGGCTGTCGTCGTCCACGGTGAGCAGTCCGTCGAGGCCTCCGGTCCAGGCCGAGCCGGCGGCCCGGACCGCGGCCACGACCGCGTCGAACGGTACGTCGGCCCGGTCGAGGTCGTCCCACCACGCGTCGGCCGTCACCTCCGGGCCGGGTCCGTCGCCGGTGTAGGCCGGGAAGACGAGGGTGTTGAGGAAGCAGCCGACGACCGGCGCCGTTCCCGTGGGGCGGCCGCCCCACGGGTAGCCGAGCGGGACCGCGTGGCCGGGGCCGTACAGCTCGCGGGCCGCGGAGCGGCAGGCGTCGAGCAGCCCGGGGAAGGACACGCCGCCGTCGTACGCGGGCAGCCGGGCCTGCGCGGCGCCGCTGGGCCAGGTGCCCTCGGGCACGCGTGCCGGACGGGGTGCCGGGGCGTGGGCCTGCAGCGCGCGCAGCCGGTCCGCCCAGTACGCGGCCGCTTCGGGGGTCTCCGCCCTTTCCTCGGCGGCGAGTTGCCGCAGGACCGCGTCCTGGTAGGCGGCGAGTTCGGCTTCCGTCTCCCCCGGTTCGACGGGGGGTTCGGTGGCTTCCTCGCCGTACGCGGCGCCGAGTTCCTCGACGATCCGCGCCAGCGAGCGGCCGTCGCAGACGGCGTGGTCCAGGGCGACGGCGAGGATGTCCTCCGCGCGCTCCTCGTCGCGTACGAGGAAGAGCCGCAAGGGGGGACCCTGCGCGTCCCAGGCGGCCAGCGCGCGACGGAGCCCGTCGGCGGGCGACTCGCCCGGTACGAGGGCCGACCGGGTCACGGCGACGTCCGGATCGGCGACGCGCAGGACGGGGGTGCCGCGGACGACGGCGGGCCGTGAGCGCAGGGCGGTGTGCCGGGCGGCGAGCCTGGACGCCGCTGCCCGCAGGCGTTCGGGGTCGATGGTTCCGGACGGGAACGCGAAGAACATCGGTACCACGTCGGGACGTCCCGACGGGTCCAGCGAACGCATCAGCAGGAAGCGGCGCTGTGCGCCGGTGACCGGCAGCAGGGTGTCGGACCGGTCGCCGGTGAGGCGCCGGTGACGGGCCAGGTACTGACTCGTGATGCTGAGCACGTGGTCCTCTTCGTCGTGGCCGCGGTCGCGCGGAACGGGGTGGCGGCGGGGCGCGGTGCCCGCGCAGGGCTCGTCCCCGGCCGCCGGACGGCCGCCGTACGGTGCGGTGGTCGGGTGGTGGTCAGGCGGTGGCTGCGGGGGCCGGTCGTTCGTCGCCGTCGGTGGGGGCCGCGTCCTGCGGTGTCCCGTGGGTGTCGTCGGCACCGCCGTCGTCCGGCGGACCGGGCAGGTCCCGCATCCGGCGCAGCGGGGAGAGCAGCAGCGGCAGGGGTACGGCGAGGATGCCGACGGCGCACCAGGCGAGTGCCGTACGCGACCCGTAGGACTGGGCGAGGACTCCGCCGAGGAGTGCGCCCAGCGGCAGGGTGCCCCACATGAGGAAGCGCAGGGTGGCGTTCATCCGGCCGAGCAGCCGTGGTGGGCACATCCCTTGCCGGAAGCTGACCTGGGCGACGTTGTAGACGACGGCGCCGAAGGAGACGACCGCCGATCCGGCGGCGAAGAGGACCGCCCCGGGGACGCCGTGCCCGGACAGCGGCCACAGCAGCGCGAACGGGCCGGTCACGAGGACGGAGAGGAGCATGACCCGGGCCTGCCCCAGCCCGGCGGCGAGGCGCCCGGCGCACAGGGCGCCCAGGAGCCCTCCTACGGCCGACGCGGACAGCACCAGTCCGAGCCCGCCGGCCTCCAGGCCGACGACACGGACGAGATGCACGGTCTGCGTCGCCATGAGGACGGCCGTGGAGAAGTTGGCGAGGCCGGTGGTGAGGGCGATGACGCGGAGCAGCGGATGGCCGAAGACGAAGCGGACGCCTTCGCCGATCTCCTTGCGCAGGGAGCCTCCGGCGGCGGCGGGTTCGGGCGCTTCCTCGGCCCGCTCGACGCGCTGGAGGAAGAGGGCGGAGAGGACGTAGCCGACGGCGTCGACGATGACCGCGAACTGCGCTCCGACGAGCTGGACCAGTCCGCCGCCCATGCCGGGGCCGGTCACCTGGGCGGTGGAACGGACGGTCTCCAGGGCGCCGTTGCCGGCCACGAGTTGATCGCGGGGCAGGATCTGCGGCAGGTAGCTCTGGTGGGCGACGTCGAAGAACACGGTCGCCACGCCGGTCACGAGCGCGACGGCATAGAGCTGGGCCATGGTCAGGACGTCGGCGAGCGCGGCGGCGGGGATGCTGGCCATGGCCACGGCGCGCACCAGGTCCGCGCGGATCATCAGGGGCCGCTTGCGCATGCGGTCGGTGAGTGCGCCGGCGGGCAGCCCGACGAGCAGGAAGGCGGCGGTCTCCGCGGCGGTCAGGAGGCCCACCTGAAAGGCGGGAGCGTCGAGTTCGAGGACGGCCACGAGGGGCAGCGCCACGAGTGTCACCTGTGCACCGAACTGTCCGGTGGCAGCTCCCGCGAGTAACAGTCGGAAGTCGCGCAAGCGCAGAGGGCCACCGGCGGTGGCTCGGGATGTGTCGGACATGTGAACGACATTCACGGATTCATCGCGCAAGAGTCAAAGCAAACCTGTCACTTTCGGACTTGTTTTGCTGCCTTGCGAACACAGATCGGGAAATCTTTCGCGCCACCTGGGGTGCGGCCGCGTGAATTCCTGTCAGTTGCGTGTGACGCGTGGGGCAGGTGAGGCAAGGGAGGACAGGGGGAAGGGTGGGGGGCCGAGCGACACCACTTACCCTGAGTAACGGGTTCTATCCTGACCGAAAAGACCCACCCTTGATCACACCCCCGCGGAGGCACTCGTTCCGTCCGCTATGCACGCCACCGGACGGCGGCAGGGGTGCCGGCGTCCGCGCCCGGGCCGGCGCCGGCCGCGGTCCGGCGCGCGCAGTGCCGGACGACCGAGGCCAGGTCCCCCTCCGAGCGCAGCAGGCGCCGCTGGACGCGTGCCCCGTTCCCGTGCTCCAGGAGGCCGGCGATTCCGGCCCGCACGAGCTCCTCGTCACCGGAGTCGGCCAGGGCGTCGCCCACGTGCCGGTACAGCGCGTCGACGGCGGCCTCGGGCGCGGTCTCCCGCAGCGTCCCGGGGTGCAGCAGCGGACCGTCGAGTCCCGAGCGGCCCGCCTGCCACGACGCGAGCCGGAGCAGCCCGGTGCTGACCCTGGCCGGGGGGTCGCCGGCTCGCCACTCCCGGGCCGCGGTCTCCACCAGGGCGCGTACGAGGGCGGCCAGCAGGACGGGGGTCGACGCGTCGAGGCACACGTCCGCGACCCTGACCTCCACCGTCGGATAGGAGGCGGACAGCCGCGCGTCGAACCAGATCATCCCCGTGTCGCGCAGCACGCCCGACCCGACCATGGCCCGCACCTCGGCGTGGTAGCGGTCGGCGGAGCCGAAGACGTCCACCGGCCCGGCCGCGGGCAGCCGGTTCCAGACCCGGCTGCGGTAGCTGCCGTAGCCGGTGTCCTCGCCCTGCCAGAACGGGGAGTTCGCGCTCATCGCGGTCAGCACGGGCAGCCAGAGCCGGATGCGGTCCAGTACGGCGACGCCCTCCTCGTCCGACTCCACCGATACGTGGACGTGGCAGCCGCAGGTCAGCTGCTCCTGCGCGGTCATGCCGAACTGCCGCGACACCCACTCGTAGCGGTGTCCGGGGGACATCGAGGGGCGGACGGCCAGCGGTGACGTACCGATCGCCGCGACGACCGCACCGGCCGCCGCGGCGTGCCGGGACGCCTCGGCGCGCCACCGGAGGATCTCCTCCTGCAGTTCGCCCATCTCCGTCACCGGTCTCGTGCCGAACTCGACCTGCTCCTCCTGGAGCTCCGCCTCGAACGTGTGGCCGACCTCCTTGCCGTCCGCCGCACCGGCGGTCGCGGCGCGGTCGGCTTCGGCGAGCACGGCTCCCGACACGGCCAGCGGCTCCCCGCTGTCCGCGTCCGCCAGCAGCAGCTCTTCCTCCACGCCCACGCTTCGCATGCCATCGCCCATCGCTTCGTCGTTGTGTTCCCCGATCGGTTGTCAGCGTCTGCCCGGACCCACCGCGGATATGCGGAAGGAAACCCTCCGGGTCAGGTTCTGCGGCACGGCAGGCGGCGGGCTCGGGGAGGGGGCGGGGCGCGGCCCCGGACAGCAGGACCGTCACTCGCTCCCGGACGGGGCCGACTGCTGTTGCTCGAACGGGGAGGGCACCGGGAAGTAGGCCTCCAGGAAGGCAGTGACGACGTTGTGCTGCTGCGCCGCCGAGAGTCCGCCCCCGGCTGCGCCCTCGCCGGGTCCGTCCGGGTCCTCGTCGTCCGCGAGGCAGAAGGCGTCGTGGCCGCGCTCGTCGGCCAGATCCGGCAGCCGCTCGATCTCGGAGCGGCGCGCGGTGCTGACGTAGGTGTGCGCGAGGTCGCCTTCGACGGCATGTCCCTCGGCGAGCGCCAGGTGGGCGGCGAGGGTGACGGGGGCGAGGTCGTCGGCGCTGCGAAAGACGGAGCGGGCGGTGGCGGCGAGCCGACCGGGCAGCAGTTCTTCGACGCGGGCGAACGCGGAACGCGTCAGGGGGTACGGGGTGTGCGCCAGGATGTGGGGGTAGGTGCGGCCGACGGCCTCCTCGACGGCCTGCCGGGTGACCTTCTGGGACGAGGTGAACACGTCGTCCCCGGCCCGGCCGCCCGGGTCCACCGCCCGCCAGTCGTGGAAGACCTTGGGCAGTCCCGAGGGCAGGAAGTAGTTCTGCGGGCGCTGGGGCCGGCCGAGGAAGATGTCGTCGTTGAAGTAGAGGAAGTGCTCGGCCAGGCCGGGGATGCGGTGCAGCCGGCTCTCGATGGCATGGGAGTTGAACACCGCGGGGGCCGCAGGTTCCGTGGACAGCTCCCGATGGTCGATGACCGTGATGTGGGGATGGTCGGCCGCCAGCCAGGCGGGGGCCTGGTCGTCGGTGACGAGGAAGATGCGCCGGACCCAGGGTGCGTAGGCGGCGATGGAGCGCAGGCAGTAGCGGAGCTCGCCGCGGTCGCGGTAGCGGTTCTCGGCGAGGTCGATCCCGCCGGTCTCGTCGGCCCCGGAGGGGTGACCTGAACCGGCCTCCGCCTCGGCGGCCTGGTCCCGGCGTCGGCGCCAGGCGGGGTCGGCGGCGTCCACCCAGGTGATCACCGCGTCGATCGGGAAGTCGATGTCATCGGGGAAACGACTCGAGAAGCAGTCGACGACGGGGTACTCCCGGTCGTCGATGCGGCGGGTGGTGGAGGCGGCCAGGGAGGGGACCCACCAGCCGTACGGGGTCTCGCGCAGCACGGCGAGAGCGCCCTCGCCGGAGTCGGGGGCCTCCCAGAACTCCAGGTCGCAGCCGGTCTCGGGGCCGTACCTCAGGGTCCGGCCGGAGGTGATGACCGGCCGGTGGACGCGGACGGCCCGCACGCGGGCGGTGTGCGCCGACTCCTTCCCGTCCACGCCGTCCTTCCCGGTCTCGACGGACTCGACCGCCGCCGGGAGGTCCTCGGCGAGTACGTCCCCGGCTTCACCGTCGGCGGTGAGCAGGCGCGCGTAGACGGGGAGCCCCGCAAAGGCGGCGGCGCACGCTTTCAGAGCCGCGGCCCGGTCGCCGGGGGCGATGGCCACCCGGTGGACGAGCCCCCCGTCCGGGACCAGCCCGTAGGGGACGGCCGCCGCCTCCAGGGCCTCCGCGACCGACCGGAGACTGGCGGTGCGGGCATCGGCGGGGAGGAGGTCGTCGCGTACGGTCACGAGCCGGCCGCAGTGCCGGATCAGGCCCGGCATGCTCGCCAGCAGCTCCGCCTCACGGGAGGTGAGCCCGCTGGACGAGGGGATCCTGGCGCCTATGCGCTCCCGCCCCGCGGGACCGGACTGCGGCGGAACACCGCCGGGCCGACGCAGCGTCCGGGCGAGTCTGCGCAGCCCGGCGGGCAGGAGAAGGCGGTGGACACCCTGCATGTACGACCTCGGTGTGGGGTGCCGGTGCGCTGCAGCCGGTCGACCGAGCGTCCGGGGCAGGAGCGGCGCGCTCAGCGGCAACGATGGATACCTTGTTCACGCTCACTTTTGCTGTTGTTCGCTTTTCACGCAAGAGTCGTGAGCGCCGCCGTCCCGACTCACAGCCAATTCTCAGTTGTGCCGGCAGTTCGCCGGGCCACTCCCCCCGTACCTCTGGTGCCGCGGCCCGCCCGGAGGGGATCATGGGCGCTGCGCGTTGGCCGTCATCGCCGCAGCGAGTGCTGGAGGTACGTGTGTCCGTAGCGTCGAGTCGTGCGTCCGGGGGCTCCGAGGTCCCGCTGCTCCGCGAGACGATCGGGGACAACCTCGACCGGACCGTACGTCGCTTCCCCGGCCGGGACGCCCTCGTGGACGTGGCCGCCGGCCGCCGGTGGACGTACGCGGAACTGGCCGCCGAGGTGGACGCCCTCGCCCTGGGGCTGCTGGACCTCGGGATCGTGCGGGGCGACCGGGTCGGCATCTGGGCGCCCAACCGTGCCGAGTGGACGCTGGTGCAGTACGCGACGGCGAAGATCGGGGCGATCCTGGTCACGGTGAACCCGGCGTACCGCTCCCACGAGCTGGAGTACGTGCTCGGGCAGTCCGGTATCCGGCTGCTGGTCGCGGCGGAGCGCTTCAAGACCTCCGACTACGCGGCGATGATCGAGGAGGTCCGGCCGCGCTGCCCGGGGCTGGAGTTCACCGTCCTGTTCGACGGGCCGCGCTGGGACGAGCTGCTGGACCGCGGGCGCGGGGTCGATCCGGCCGCGCTGGCGCGGGCGCAGGCCGCACTGAGCCCGGACGACCCGATCAACATCCAGTACACCTCGGGCACCACGGGCTTCCCCAAGGGAGCGACCCTCTCGCACCACAACATCCTCAACAACGGCTTCTTCGTGGGCGAGCTGTGCGGTTACGACGAACGCGACCGGGTGTGCATCCCGGTTCCCTTCTACCACTGCTTCGGGATGGTGATGGGCAACCTCGCCTGCACCAGCCACGGTGCGGCGATGGTGATCCCCGCGCCCGCCTTCGACCCGGCGGCGACGCTGGCGGCGGTGGAGGCGGAGGCCTGCACCTCCTTGTACGGGGTCCCCACCATGTTCATCGCCGAGCTGGCCGCGCCCGGGTTCGACGGGTACGACCTGTCGAGCCTGCGCACCGGGATCATGGCCGGTTCGCCCTGCCCGGTGGAGGTCATGAACGAGGTCATCGAGCGGATGGGGATGACCGAGGTCTCCATCTGTTACGGCATGACGGAGACCTCGCCGGTCTCCACGCAGACCCGGGCGGACGACTCGGTCGAGCGCCGGGTCTCCACGGTGGGCCGGGTCGGCCCGCACCTGGAGGTCAAGGTCGTCGATCCGCAGTCCGGCCGGACCGTCCCGCGCGGCACCCCGGGAGAACTGTGCACCCGGGGCTACTCGGTGATGCTCGGCTACTGGGGCGAGCCCGAGAAGACCGCCGAGGCCGTCGATCCGGAGGGCTGGATGCACACGGGCGACCTGGCGGTCATGGACGGGGACGGCTACCTGAGCATCACCGGCCGGATCAAGGACATGGTGATCCGGGGCGGTGAGAACCTCTACCCGCGCGAGATCGAGGAGTTCCTGCACGCCCACCCCGACGTCATGGACGTCCAGGTCATCGGGGTGCCCGACCCGAAGTACGGGGAGGAGCTGATGGCGTGGGTGCGGATGCGCGAGGGGGCCGAGCCGCTGACCGCGCAGGCCGTGCGCGCGTACTGCGCCGGGCGGCTCGCCCACTTCAAGATCCCCCGCTACGTCCACGTCGTCGAGGAGTTCCCGATGACCGTCACCGGGAAGATCCGCAAGATCGAGATGCGCGCGATGGCGACCCGCCTGCTGGAGGCGGAGGCGGCCGGCGGCGCCTGACCCTGCCGGGGCAGCGGCCGGGCGGCGGACGGTCCGGCCGGGCCGCCGCGGCCGCCGGCGCCGTGCCCTGAACAACCCCCCGGCGGCTCTCAGTCCTTCCGTTTCGCCGCCGGCTTCGCGAGCGTGCGATAGCCGGGGTGCACGCCCGGCGTCAGTTCCTGCTGTGCCGCGACGCGTTCGAGGAGTTCCAGAAGCCGCGCCCGCCCGTCGGGGTCGAGGGCGGCCAGCAGGTCGTCCTCATGGGCGGCGGCCGCCCGGGAGACCCCACCGAGGGCCCGCCGCCCCTCGGGGGTGAGGTGCAGTTCGTAATTGCGGCGGTCCTCGGCGCTGCGCCGCCGCTCGACGAGCCGCTTGTCCTCCAGGACGTCGATCAGGGCGACCACACGACTCGGTACGACTCCCAGGTCCTCGGCGAGGGCGCGCTG
The DNA here is from genome assembly GCF_017639205.1 of Streptomyces nojiriensis. Lineage (NCBI taxonomy): Bacteria > Bacillati > Actinomycetota > Actinomycetes > Kitasatosporales > Streptomycetaceae > Streptomyces > Streptomyces nojiriensis. The sequence goes on from NZ_CP071139.1 coordinate 468,436, forward strand.
GCTGCGGCCGGGCTGCCCGGCGACCATCCGCAGCAGGCCGACGTCGGCGGGGGTGAGCCCCAGGGTGGCGACGCGTTCCGCGAACCGCCCCGCGGCGTGGGCACCGATCTGCGCGAGGAGGAAGGCCGCTCCGCGCGGAGCCGGAGCCTGGGCCTGGGCCGGAGTTGAGGCCGGGGCCGCGGAGGGATCTGGTTGCCGGGCGGTGTTCACGCGGCTATCGTACGCGACATGTAATGATTCACCGCAGTGAATCGTTCTCCTCAAGAACGGATTGTGCCGTGGAAGCGATCAAGAACCTTGTCCCGCGCGACACCCGTACCAACGCCCCGCAGTCCGGGCCGCCGCCCGGCGTCCTCGCCGTGGTCTTCACCGCCCTGTTCCTCGGCGGCCTCGTCCTCAGCACCGTGCTGGCGGGCGGCGATCCGTTTCCATCGCCGTTCGGCGACTCGGACGCCATCACCGCGTACTTCCGCGACCACGGGAACGCGGTCCGCGTATCGGGGGCCCTGCAGTTCGCCGCCTCCGTCCCCCTGGCCATCTACGCCGCGACCGTCTCCGCCCGCCTGAACCGGCTCGGGGTCCGGGCGCCCGGCGCCACCATCGCCCTCGCGGGCGGGGTGCTCGCCTCGGCGTTCCTGGCCTGCTCCGGCCTGGTCACCTGGGTCCTGTCCCACGCCGAGGTGACACAGCGGCCGGAGCTCGTACGGGCCCTGCAGTACCTGGCGTTCGGCCTGGGCGGCCCCGGGCACGTGGTGCTGCTGGGCCTGCTCGTCGCCGGGATCGCCGTACCCGGGCTGCTGGCCGGGCTGCTGCCGCGGGCACTGGCCGTCGCCGGTCTCGCCGTGGCCGCCGTCGCCGAGCTGGCCACCCTCGTTCTGCTGACCGAAGGCGTCGCGCTGCTCCTGCCGGTCGCCCGCTTCACCGGGCTGGCCTGGCTGATCGCGGCCGGCTTCCTGCTGCCGCGCAGCCGTGCCCGTATCCGCGTCCGTGTTCCCGAGGAGAGCTGACATGACCAACACCGGCCCGAACACCTCGCAGGTACAGCGCCTGCTGCGGTTCCACCAGCCGGAGAAGCTCCTGCGCCACCTGGGTCCGCTCGACGAGCCGGTGCTGGCCGCCCTGTTCGGGACGGACGCCGGGGACTACCGGGGCCGGCTGGCGCAGTTCGAGGCACGCAACCGGGAAGCGGCGGCCGCGCTGTCGGCCGAACCGGGCGCCACCGCTCGGATCGCCGCACTGCCGTTCCGGCCGGGTGAGCACGTCGTGGCCCTGGGCGAGAGCACCACCGCCGACCGGCTCTCCTGGTTCGAGATCCTGCGGCACCTGCTCCCCGAAGGCGTACGGTGCACCAACCTGGCCGTCTCGGGGAGCACCACCGCCCAGGCGCTGGCGCAGCAGCTGCCGGCGCTGGGGTTCCGGCGGCCCGACTGGGTGTTGTGCATGCTCGGCGCGAACGACGTGCAGCGCATCGACGGCACCCCGCTCGTCGGGTTCGCCGAGACCCGTCGCAATCTGGTCGCCCTGCACGACCTGGCGGTGGCCCGGACGGGGGCCCGGTGGGTCTGGCTCACCCCGGCGCGCACGGACCCCGGCCTCGTGGACCGGTACGAGCACTTCCGGCGGGCCGGTCTGAGCTGGTCCGACGCGGACCTCGACGCCGTGGCCGACTTCCTGCTGGCCCGGCCGGAGCCGGTGGTCGACACGCGCCGCGCGGCGCGCGGGCACCATGAGGCCGACGGCCTCCATCTCTCCCCCGCCGGCCAACGCGCCGTCACCGCCGCCCTGCTGGAAGCCCTCCACCCCTGACCACGTGGCGTGCGCGCGCGGCGGTGCCGCCTGCAGCAACATGGTGTTCACCGCATCGCGCACCCGGGGTAACACCCGCTTCCTAGCGTGACCGGCGCGGGACCACAGGCATGAACGGCGCCGCCGCAGCACACTCATGACGGCTCATCGCCCCCCGTCCTGTCGGCGGCGGCGCATCACCGGCACCCAGCCCCACCGGGAGGCGTGGCATGAGCACCACCGAGTCGCAACGGACCACGGCACGCACGAGGAAGGCCGCGGCCGACCAGGCGGTCAAGGAAACGCTGGAGGACTACACCCTCCGTTTCGCACCCCGTGGTTACCGGCGCTGGACCCCCATGGTCGTGGCCACCACGGCCCTCGGCGGCATCGCGTACATGGCCGACTTCTCCATCGGCGCCGGCATCGGCCTGACCCATGGCACCGGCAACGCGCTCACGGCCATCGCCGTCGCCGCGGTCGTCATCTTCCTCACCGGCTTACCGCTGGCCTACTACGGCGCGCGGTACAACATCGACCTCGACCTGATCACTCGCGGCTCCGGTTTCGGCTACTACGGCTCGGTCCTCACCAGCGTCATCTTCGCCAGCTTCACCTTCATCTTCTTCGCCCTCGAAGGCTCGATCATGGCGCAGGGCCTCGAACTCGGCCTCGGACTGCCGCTGTGGCTGGGCTACGCCGTCTCCACCCTGATGGTGATCCCGCTGGTCGTCTACGGCATGAAGGCGCTCAGCAGGCTCCAGGTGTGGACCACCCCGATCTGGCTGCTGCTCATGGTCGGACCGCTGGTGTATCTGATCGCCGCCGACCCCGGCACGGTGGACCGCTTCCTGGCCTACTCCGGCACGGACGGCGACGGCGCCGTGAACACCGCCTCCGTCATGCTCGGAGCGGGCGTGTGCCTGTCCCTGATCGCGCAGATCGGCGAGCAGATCGACTATCTGCGCTTCATGCCGCCCAAGACCGAGGCGAACAAGCGGACCTGGTGGACCGCCGTGGTCATGGCCGGCCCCGGGTGGGTCGTGCTGGGTGCGCTCAAGCAGGCCATCGGCGTCTTCCTCGCCGTCCGCGTCATCGCCGAGGTCGGACCGGCGGCCGCGCCCGAGCCGATCCAGCAGTTCCGCAGCGCCTTCGACGCGATGATGCCGGCCTGGTCGGTCGTCCCGCTGGCCGTGGTCCTGGTGGTCATCAGCCAGATCAAGATCAACGTGACGAACGCGTACTCCGGCTCGCTGGCCTGGACGAACTCCTTCACCCGCGTCACCCGGCACTACCCCGGCCGCATGGTCTTCGTCCTGGTCAACCTGGCGTTCGCACTCGCCCTGATGGAAGCCGACATGTTCAGCTTCCTGGGCGGCATCCTGGGCTTCTACTCGAACTGCGCGATCGCCTGGGTGGTCACCGTGGCCACCGACATCGGCATCAACAAGTACGTCCTGAAGCTGTCCCCGCTCCAGCCCGAATTCCGCCGCGGCATGCTCCACGCGGTCAATCCGGTCGGCGTCGTGGCCTTCACCGCCGCCTCCGGCCTGTCGATCGCCATGTACTTCGACCTCCTCGGCGACATCGTCCAGCCGTACTCGCCCGTGGCCGCGGCCGTCATCGCCTTCGTCCTCACCCCGCTGATGGCCGTGGCCACCAAGGGCCGCTACTACCTGCGCCGCACCGACGACGGCATCGGCGAGCCCCTGCTGGACAGCGACGGGAACCCGAGCGCGGCCGCCTTCGACTGCCACGTCTGCCGGCAGTCCTACGAGCGCCCCGACCTCACCGCCTGCGCCACCCACGACGCGGTCGTCTGCTCGCTGTGCCTGAGCACCGACAAGGCCGGCGACCACGTCCTGCCGGCCACCGCGTAGGCCGACCGGCCCACCCCGGCCGGCCGGCGGTCACTCCGGGCTGTGCCGGGGTACGTCGGCCGTCGGCGGGATGGACGCTCCGCGTCGCGGGATCTGCAGGTGGAGCCGGTAGCCGCCGTCCGGGGTGGGTCCGTCGGAGAGGGTGCCGCCGAGGTGTTCGGCCCGTTCGCGCAGGCCGATCAGTCCGTGCCGCGCGCTGGGCAGCGCCAGAGCGGGATGCCGGGCCCTGGTGTTGGTGACCGTCACGTCGAGGGCGGGTCCGGGTCGGCGGAACCCGACCACGACGGTCGAACCGGGGGCGTGTTTGCGTACGTTGGTCAGGGCCTCCTGGACGGTCCGGTAGGCGGCGCGCTCCACGGCGGGGCTCGCGTCACGGGGGACGTCACCCGTCAGTGTCACGTCCAGGCCGCTGTCCGCGATCAGGCCGTCGAGCCGGTCCAGGGCCGCCTGCGGCTGCCGCCTCGGCTGCGGTTGCGGGTCGGAACCCGCGTCGCTGCCGCCCGGGGCTCTCAGCACGGCGACCATGTGGCGCAGTTCGTCCAGCGTGGCCGCGCTCAGCGTGCGGATGGTGCGCGCGGCCTCCCTGGTGTCCGTACGGTCGGCGGACACCTGCAGGGCGCCGGCGCGGACCGCGATGAGGCTGACCTGGTGGGAGACCACATCGTGCATCTCCCGCGCCAGATGGGCGCGCTCGCGGGCGAGGACCTGCTGGGCGTGGAGCTCGCGCTGGTGTTCCTGCGCCGCGCGCAGCTCCTCCATGTTCCGGGCGAGTTCGCGGCGGGTGAGTACGAGCCGGCCGAGGAGCACCGCCACTCCCCCGGCGGTGAGCGAGTAGCCGACGGCGACGGCGAACTCGGCGGGGTGGGCTGCCTCGTACGGGCCGAGGTCCGGCAGGTTGGCGCCGGTCCCGTACGCCAGTACGCACCCGGCCAGGGCCCTGCGGGTGCGGTGCCGCTCGGCCACGGAGAAGAGGGCGGCGAGGGCGGCGAGGACGTTGTTTCCGAGTTGCACGACGAGCAGGGCGAACACGAACACCGTCACCGGCCGGTGTCGGCGTGCCAGCAGAGCCAGGGCGGCGGCGGCCCCGGGAGCGGCCGCCGACCATGTGCCGGTCCCGGAGAACACCCACGCGTCGGCCATCGCGGCGGCCGCCAGCCCCGCGTCCACCGCGCGGGGGCCCGGGGTGCGGCCGGTGAGCCACGCGGGCCCGGGTCTGTCCGGGTCCGTACGGTCGCTCATGTCCGCGCCCCGTCGAGCAGGCCGGCACGCTGCGCCCACAGGGCGGCCTGGACGCGGTTGCTGACGTCGAGTTTGGACAGCACGGCGCTCACGTAGTCCTTGACGGTTCCGACGCTCAGATGGAGACGGCGCCCGATGTCGGCGTTCGACAGTCCCTGCGACAGCAGCACGAGGATGTCCCGTTCGCGGGCGCTGAGCAGGGAGACCGCGTGGGTGGCGGCGCGCTGCTCGCCGCGGTGGTGGAGGTATCCGCTGATCACGGTGGCCGTGACCCGCGGGGCGAGCGCCATCGCGCCCGCCGCCAGTGACCTGACCTGACCTGGCAGGCGAGTTCGTCCGGGTCGGTGTCCTTGACCAGGAAGCCGGAGGCCAAGGACTGTCTGCTCAAGGCCGGCATCGGCGGCGCCGCCGCCCTGATCGTCGGACGCGTCAACAAGGACGCCGCGAAGAAGATCGCCACCAGTGTGGTGGCGGGCGGGGTCACCGGCTGCCTGAGCGGGCTCGTATGAGCACCGCGCTCCGGTGGGCGGCCAAGGCCGCAGCCACGGCCCTGTCCGTGCTCGCCCTGGTCCTCGTACGCGTACTGGCCGGCCCGCCCTACTGGGCCGAACTCCTGCTGACCGCGGTCGTGGCGGCAGCCGGCGCCTGTGTCTGGTCATGGATCGACAGGACGGAGCCCCGAGCCACGGAGTCGCCGACAGCCGCCCGGCCCTGAACCGGCCCCGGTCCGGGGCGCGTCCGTGTCCCTCGCGGGCACGCACCGGACCGGGGGCGTCGTTCGGGGCGGCCGGATAGGCGGCCTCCAGGACCGCGCCCAAGGTCAGCCGCTCCAGGCCCTCAGCACTCTGTCGTCCTCGACCTCGAAGTTCAGCCTGCCTTCGAGGTACTCCATGGTCAGCACGGTGCCGGGCGGGACCACGCGCACGGTCGTCCAGCCGCGTGCCAGTGCCCGGCGTTTCGCCTCGCCGGTGCCGAGCCCTGCGTAGTGCGCCGGATCGTCAGCGGCGGGTACGGAAGCGGATGCGGTCATGGCTCCCACCTGCCCCACCGAGGTGCTGCACATGCCCCGACCGCCCGACCGCTGCGCACACCTCACGCGTCACGCGCCGCGGCCCGGCTGGGCGCCCGGTCGAGTGCGTACCGCACCAGGGCGGCCGCCAGCACCGGAAGCTCTTCGGCATCGACGAGACGTGCCAGTCCCCCGGCTGTGGTCGGCAGGCCGAGCGAGGCCGCGGCCTGGCGGGCGCGGCCGTCGAACGACGGGCGCAGCTCGGGCCACACGCTTTGGGCCTCGCGACAGAAGATGTCCGCCCCCACCGGCCCGATCCGGTCGACCTCCTGCAGCAGCTCCCGCACCCGGGCCGGGTCCCCGTCCGCCGCCTCGCGCAGCCGTCGCAGGTCTCCGCGGTAGCGGCGCAGGACGAACTCGGCCCCGGATGCCAGCGCGGTGGCCGTGCTCTCGTCGTACCGGCGGTAGTGGGCCCGCCCGAGGGCGTCGACCCGGTCCTGCCACGAGGAAGCAGCCATCGCCCGCGGGGTGCGGAATCCGGCTGCGAAGAGTTCCCGGGCCGCGACCACCGCGATCGCCGCCTTGATCCGGACGGAGAACAACACGCAGAGGGTCAGCAGCTGATACAGCGGAGCCGGGGTGTTCCGCAGCCGGATGCCGGCCTCCTCGGCGTGAGTACGCCCGTACTCACTCAGCAGTCCCCGCACCGCGGCACGTCGTTCGACCATGTCGAAGCCCTTTCCTTCGAGAGTCGACGGCGGTGGATCCGGCCGTACGCCACGGTCCTCACCCGCGGTCGACCCTGCCTTGGATTTTTCCCATTTCTATCGATTCACGCGTTTCCGGCACCGGGCTCCGGGCAGGCGCCGACTGGGGGGAACCGACGTACAGGGAGAATCCGCCATGGACGACCAGGGAGGCGCCGGCGGCGCCCCGCTCCACGACCACGACGACGAGCAGAGCCGGCGCAGGGCACCCCACGTGGCGCCCCGCTCCACGGCGCCCCGCCCGGGCGAGCCGGCCGTACGGGCGGCGGACACCGACGAGGCCGCCCGCCTGGACCGGCCCGGCGACGGCAGCGAGTCCCCGCGCGAACGGCGCCGGCCCGGACGGGAGCACTGACAGCGCCCCTGCCCTGCCCCTCCCCCGACGCACGGGCGGGGGGCGGGCGGACGGTCCGCCCAGCGGTCGGCGCGGGCTTCTCAGAGCCCGTAGCGCATGCGCCCCAGGGCCGTCATCGGCCGGTCGTGCGCGGCGACCGGGGCCGGGAGGCAGGTGGAGCCGGTGAGGTACCGGTCCACGGCGGCGGCCGCCGCCCGGCCCTCGGCGATGGCCCACACCACCAGCGACTGCCCCCGGCCCGCGTCGCCCGCGACGAACACTCCCGGCGCCCGCCCGCCGCCCGCCGCGAAGCCGGCGTCCCGCGCGAAGTTGCCGCGCTCGTCGAGCTCCAGCCCCAGCTGCTCGCGCAGGCCGCCGGCCCGCTCGGGGCCCGAGAAACCGAGTGCCAACAGGACCAGCTCCGCCGCTATGACGTCCTCGGTCCCCGCCAGCGGGCTGCGGGCCACCGGCTCGACCGCGGTCAGGTGCAGCGCCCGTACCCGGCCCGCCACGTCCCCCTCGAAGCGCAGGGTGGCACAGGCGAACAGCCTGGGGTCGCGGCCCTCGCGCCCGCGGGCCTCCTCGTGGGCATGGGAGATCCGGTACGTCCTCGGGTACACCGGCCAGGGCTCGTCGTCGGTCCGGCCCGCGCCGGGCTCGGGGTTGATGTCGAGCTGGAGCACGGAGATCGCGCCCTGCCGCAAGGCCGTCCCGAGGCAGTCGGAGCCGGTGTCGCCGCCGCCCACGACGACCACGCGTCTGCCTTCGGCGGTGACGGGCGACACGGCGTAGTCGCCCTCCCGTACCCGGTTGGCGCAGGTCAGGTAGTCCATGGCCTGGTGGATGCCGTGCAGCGAACGACCCGGGACCGGCAGCTCCCGGCGCTCGCCGGCCCCGATCGCGACGACGACGGCGTCACAGCGGCTCCGGAGCTCGTCGGCTCCGGCACCGGCCGGACCGCCGACGTCCGCACCGGTGACGAACGCCGTGCCCTCGGCCCGCATCTGCTCGATGCGCCGGTCCAGGTGGACCTTCTCCATCTTGAACTCGGGGATGCCGTAGCGCAGCAGTCCGCCGATCCGGTCGGCCCGTTCGTGGACCGTGACGCGGTGTCCGGCCCGGGTCAGCTGCTGCGCCGCGGCCAGTCCGGCCGGACCGGAGCCGATGACGGCCACCGTCTTGCCGCTGCGCTTCTCCGGCGGTCTGGGCGCCATGTAGCCGCGCCGCAGGCCCACGTCCGCGATCGCCTGCTCGACGTTCTTGATGGTCACCGGGTCCGCGTTGATCGTGAGGACGCAGGCGTCCTCGCAGGGGGCCGGGCAGAGCCTGCCCGTGACCTCCGGGAAGTTGTTGGTCGCATGGAGCCGCTCGTACGCCGCCTGCCAGTCGCCGTGTGCGGCGTACGCGTTCCACTCGGGTATGAGGTTTCCCAGGGGGCAGCCGGTGTGGCAGAACGGTATGCCGCAGTCCATGCAGCGGCCGGCCTGCCGGGAGACGAGCGGCAGCAGCGCCTGGCCCGCGTAGACCTCGCGCCAGTCGCCGAGCCTCTGCTCGACCGGGCGGGCCGGCACTGCCTCGCGGGGGATCCTGAGGAAGCCGAACGGATCGGTCACGGGCCGCCTCCCTGGATCGTGGGCGCGGCAAGGTACACGGCCCGCGCACCGTGTCGCCCGTACGCGCGTTTCTGTGGCGGTTCAGCCAGGTTACGCCGCCTGCGCGGCAGTGCCCTGCGCGACCGGAAAAGGTGACCGGGCGGATACGGAAGGTGACGGCCGCCGACCGTGTCGGTGCCGGCGTCGCCGACGCCCGGCCTCCGCCGAACGTCGGCGTCGTCCCGTAGGACAAGCCCTAGTTGAACGGTTCCAGCGTCATGAAGGCCTCTTGCGGGTTGCCGTCGTGCACGAGCGACTCGTGGGCGCCGACGTCGTCGAAGGCGAAGCCGTACGCCTTACCGTCGGCCATCTGTCCGTGGATGATGCGGGAGTAGTGGTTGGTGACGGCGTCACGGTAGAAGCCGGCGTTGTTCGGGTCGGGCTGGACGGGGTTGGTCAGAAGCGTCGACCGGTTGAAGCCCGCGCACAGGGTGCGGGAGATCGGACCGCGAACCTGGTCGTTGGGCGCGTCCAGGAGCTTGTAGCAGCCGAAGACGCTGTCGGAATCCGGTTTCTGGAAGCTGGTGACCACCGCTCCCGAGCCGTTGGTGAAGTTCATGACGTTGCCCGAGACCCGGCCGTAGTACTTGGTGTTCGGCTGGTTCACGAAGGGCGTCACTGTGAGCGTGGAGGAGCTGTACTTGTTCCAGACCCGGTTGATGTAGTCGTTCATGACACCGGCGGGGATTCCGCCCGCCTCGATGCCGTGGCCCGGCGCGAGCGCGCGCAGCGGCGTGCCGTCGGGGCGGGTCTGGATCAATCCGCCCCAGCCGGCCGAACGCAGTTGGCCGAAGACGGCGTTGTAGCCGCCCGGCCTCAGCCGGCCCGTGTTCGTGACCGCGCCGTTCGCCGCCTTCACGCCCACCGCGTACGGGGCCGAGAACATGTCGACCTGGGTGCTGTTGATCCACAGGCCGGCATCGTTGAGCGTGTACTCGGACCAGTTGAACAGGATGTTGCGGTTGGGGTCGGAGGGGTTCTGCACGGCGGGCTGCACGAGGCCGCCGGTGCCGAGCTTGAAGACGATCTTCTGACCTATGGAGAAGTAGACGCGCCCGGAGAACTTGGGTATCCGGATCGTCTTGGTCTGCCCGTCGGCCGGACCCGTGATCGACGCGTCGGGAGCGGGGGTGGGGGGATTCCCTCCCACGGGCCAAGGGTGGAATCCGCCGTTGGCGTCGGCCCAGCCCTGCCGGCCCGTCGCGAGCTGCGTGCCCAGGTTGTAGACGTATACCGGCTCGCTGCGTCCCGAGGTGTTCTTGATCGTGAGCGGGATGGTCGCCGGTACGGCCTCTGCCGACGTGAGCGGACCGAGGGCCATGAGGCCGGCGGCGACCGCCAAAGCCGAGAGCCCGGATGCCAGCACCTTCGATAAACGGAACACGATCTTCCTCCTTGTGGGGCACCTGACGTGGGGGAGGTGCGACGCTCTCACGCCTATGAGTTGACGGGTGAGAGCGCTCTCAGCCTCCGACTGCGTTCAACTCCTGTCAATGAACTTGTCCGATGCGGAGCAGAAAGCCCGATCGGCGTCGCGACCCTCAGAACGGCGCGGGCGCTCGCGTGAACCGGTCCGAGACGTCCCCGACGAGGTCGGTCCCGTCGGGTCGCAGCGTCATGACGGGAGCGCCGGGCGACAGGTCGAAGCGGTCGATCTCGGCCCACAGGAGATTCGGGCCGGTGGCCAGTTCGAAGAAGTACCGCTTGCCGGTGAGGTCGCAGACGGTGCGGTACTCGGTGTTGTAGGTCTTGAACCTCCCCTCCCGGTACGGCGCGCCGAAGGGCACCGACGCGTTGCGGGTGACGGCCAGGATCGCGGCGACCGCCTGCCGGTCGTCCGCCGGCTCGGGCAGCAGCGCACCGAAGTAGGCGGCGCGCTGGAAGCGGTCGACCGCGTTCACGTTTCCCGGGAGGGGGACCTCGCTGCTGGGCCGGTCGTGGCCGAGCCCCTGCACGGCGCGCACCTTCTCCCGCAGCAGCCGCAGTTGTTCCTCGTAGGAGGGTTCGTTCGTCATGATCGTGTAGCTGCGGTCGTGGTGCACCTGCCGCCGGCCCTCGATGTATTCGACGATCGCCGAGTCCCCCGCAGCGTCCTCCAGGGCCACGTGCACCGAGGCCTGGAAGCCGCGCAGCTCGACCGGCACCAGCTGACAGGTGTCGAGCAGGTCCAGGGCTTCCTGCACATTGCGGGCGCTGTCCAGCAGGTACTGGATCCACAGGGCGATCTGGAGGCCCGGCCTGCCGGGGTCGCGGGGGCCGAGGTCGGTGCTGTCCAGGTACAGCATGTGCGCTGCGAGGCCGGCTTCGTTGATGCCGTCGGCCGTTCCCGCGCCGTAGACGGTCGTCACGAGGCTGCCGAATCCACTGGTCCACCGCAAGGGGTTGTCGGCGACGACGGTGGTACCCCCCAGCATGCCGCCGTTGCGCTCCAGGCCCCGGGGGAACACGGTCAGGACCGGCTCGGTCGACTCCGGCCAGTCCATCGTCCGGCCGGCGAGGACGGCGTGGTGGTTGGTGTTCCACAAGATCCGCGTGCACATGGGTGACTCCCTCGTCCCTCTCTAACCGACGGGGTCCTGACCGATCGGGTCCTGACCGATCGGGCTCTGACCGACGGGGCCAGGACGAGCGCGGGCGCGGGTCCGGTCGCGGAACCACGCGCACGCTCCCACCAGCGCCGCAACCCCCACCCCGTACACCGGCAGCCACAGGGTCGTCGTGGCCGCCAGGCACTCGGCGACGGCCTTACGGGCCTGCTCCTCCCGAACGAACGCCACGGCCGCGCCGTCACCGGCGGCCAGGTTCCCGACCGCGGCCTCCGCCTGGAGGGCCGCGTACCTGCCCGCCAGCACGCAGTCGCCGCGCGTGCCCGGCATCGGGAACAGCCAGGCCCGGCGCTGCAGCAGCGGGGCCAGCGCGACGGCCACGCACAGGCCGACGACCAGCGAGTACGCGACCAGGCCGCGCATGTACGGCGAGCGGATGTCCGGGCTCCACTCCGCCCGTCGCTGAAAGGCGACCATCACCGCGAGCAGGGTCACCCCGATGAACGTGGCGAACCACTGCCACGAGCCCTGGGCGAGCGCGAACGTCAGAACCGCGGCAAGTCCGATGCCGATGACCCCGGGAGCGGGAACGGCGTCCGCGGCGGACACGGCCCTCGTGGCCACTCGCGGTCCGGAATCACTCACAGGCCTCTCCTGCAGGGCGGGAAGACCCAGCATGCGCCGCCGGACGCCGCGGCCCCGGGTGCCATGCCGGGCGCTCCCCGCGGCCCGCCCGGATGGCCCGCGCCCTGGCCGGCGGCCACCGGCCAGGGCGCCGGAGGCGGATGTCTCCGGCTCGGCTACTGTCGGCGCCACCGATGTTCGTTCCGCGGTCCGGGCGCGTCGCGTCCGAACCGCCGTCCGGGAGACGCCGAAGCATGCACACGCCACCATCGCCGCCCGGGGCGGAGCGTACTGACGGATCGTCCGTCCGGATCGGCGCTCTCGTTCCGCTGACTCGACCCGGCTGGGTCGAGGCGGGCCGACACCTGCTCGCCGGTCTCGAACTGGCCGTGCGCGAGGTCAATGACGCCGGCGGGATCGGCGGAAGGCCACTCGGGCTGGTGGTCCGGGACACCGCGGCCGATCCGCAGAGGGCAGCGGCGGCCGTGGACGAGTTGGCTCGCCTGGGCGTGGCCGCCGTGGCGGGTGAGTACCACAGCGTCGTCGCTCGCGCCGCTGCCGCCCGGGCCGACGCCCTCGGCCTGCCGTTCCTCTGCTCGTCCGCGGTTCTCGACGCGCTCACCGAACAGCCGTCGCGATGGGTGGCGCGCCTCGCCCCGGCACAGTCCCACGGCTGGCGGATCTACGCGGACTTCCTCCTCGGCGCGGGCCACGGCCGGATCGCGGTGGCGACCCAGCCGAGTGTCTACTGGGCGTCCGGGGCCCGCATTCTGCGGGAGTACCTCGCTCCGCGCGGGGGCACCGTCGTCGAAATCGACGTGCGCGGCCTCGACCCCGCCGCGGTGTGCGACGAACTCGTCTACCACCGGGCGACGGCCCTCCTCCTCCTGGTCGGCCACCCGGAGCCGGCCGTGCCGATCGTCGAGGCCGTCCGCCGTGACCGGCGCCTCGCCGGGATCCTGATCGGTGCTCCGGCCGGGCAACCGGAATTCCCCGCATGGGCGACGCTGCTGGGCGGCGACGGCGCCGCGATCCCGTTCCTGCGCTACCTGCCGGAACGCCTCGGCCCGCTCGGTGCCCGCGTCGGGGCGGCCCTGCGCGAGCGGCTGGGCCAGGCACCCTCCTTCGTCGCCTTCGAGGGGTACGACACGGTCGTCGTCCTCGCCGACGTGCTGCGTACTCAGGCCGGCGAGGACGGGGCACGCGCGGGCGGACCCTGGCCGCACGTGGCGGTCGAAGGCACCCGCGGGCAGATCCGGTTCACCCGCACGCCGGGCATCGGCGTCTGGCAGTGGGCCTGGGCTCCGACCCAGGTCGTGGACCGAGACCCGGCGGAACCCGATCGCTTCCGCATCCTCCGCGCCGGCTGAGCGGACACGGAACCCGCGCGTGGGTGCCCAGGACATGAACACTGCTGGTGACGCGGGGCGCGGCCGGGTAACCTCCGCTTGATCATCCGCATCGTTCCAGGGGGCCGACCATGCCGAGACGCGTTGCACGACGGACTTCCGGCTTGCCGGCGCTCGTGGCCCTTGCCACGCTGGCCGCCGCCGGCTGCAGCGCGAATCCCTCGAAGCCCGCATCCGCGCCCCCGGCCTCCGCACCCGCCGCGTCCCCTTCGGCCGCATCGCCTTCCGCCGCGACTTCCGTGAGCCGTACGCTGACCGCCGAACAGCTGGTGGCGGCCGCGCTGCCGACCGAGGAGGGCCCGGACTCGTACGGGCACCCCGTCGCCGTCCGCGAGTCCCGGGGCAAGGACCGGGAGTCCGAGGCCTCCGACCCCGCGTGCGCACGGATGCTGGAAGCCGCCGATGCCCGGCGGCCCTCCCGCCCGTCCCCGGTGGTGGCCGACCAGACGTTCAACTGGAAGAACGACATCAACGGCGGCAACTCCACGCTCGCCTCCTACGGGAACTCCGGCGCAGTGGCGGTGTTCGCCGAGGTCCGCGAGGGTCTGAGCACCTGCCGGTACTACGAGAGCCCGGGGCCGACCACGACGTACAAGGGCACGGTCACGGTCGACCCGGCCCCGCAGCTCGGTGACGAGGCGGTGCAGTTCGAGATCACGGCCCCGAGCGAGATGGGCCCGCACGTCACCCAGTACACGGTGGTCCGCACCGGGAGCGTCATCGCCACGTTCACCAAGCTGTCGGTCGGCGGCCATGACGTACGCGCCTTCCCGCCCGCCATGATCGCCCAGCAGATATCCCTCCTCCAGCAGGCACAGAGCCGAGTCCGGCTGGAGACGACCTAGCCGGCGGCGGCCGGTCCCAGGGCCTGTTCCAGGACTTCCAGGACGGTGCTGACGAACAGCTCGGCCTTGTAGCCGGTCTGCGGCAGCGGCCGGCAGCGGGCGAGGACCGTCGCCGCGGCCGCGGCGAGGACGTCGGGCGTGGCCTCGCGGCCGATCAGGGCGGCTTCCACCTCCGTGAGTCGCAGTGGTACGCGGGCCACCCCGCCCGCCGCGACGGCGGCGTGCCTGACGGTGGAGCCGTCGAGCACCAGGCGGGCGGTGGCTTCGACCAGGGGCCATTCGGCGTGGGCCCGGCTGATGGCCCGGTGGCAGGCGGCGCGTTCGCCGGGCCAGGGCGCGGGCAGGTGGACCGAGGTGAGGATGCGGTCCGGTGGCAGGAGGTGGTCGGCGTGGGAGAGCCGGTCGCCATCGCCGTACAAGTCGGCCACGCCGCGCGGGGATTCGCCGTGGACGTGTACCTCGGCGTCGTAGGTGAGCAGGGCCATCGCGAGGGTGGACGGGTGCGGGGCGACGCAGGGGCCGTCGCCGCTGACCACGCCGAAGTGGTGGTCGCCCTGGCGCGCGGGGCAGCCGGGGCCGCCCTTCTGGAGGCAGCTGAAATGGGGATTGCGGTAGTACCAACAGCGGTTGCGCTGCAGCAGGTTGCCGCCCACGGTGCCGGCGGCGCGGATCTGCGGGGTGGCCGCGGTCCCGGCCGACAGGGCCAGGGCCGGCCAGCCGGCGTGTACGCGGGGATCGGCGGCCAGCTCGGCGAGAGTCGTCAGGGCGCCGATCTGCAGCCCTCCGCCGGGCAGCGGCGTGCAGCCGCGCAGGTGGCCGGCTCCGGCGAGGTCGGTGAACGGCCCCGGAGAGATGCCGCTGCGCTGCCGGGCGCTGGTGTCGGTGCCGCCGGCGCGCAGCTCCCCGCCGCGGGCCAGGACGGCGGCCGAGAGGTCGGTGAGGGCGGTCTCGGTGCTCACGTACCCAGTCCTTCCAGGAGCCGGTCGGGGCGGATGGGCATGTCGTACGGGCGCCAGCCGGTGGCGTCGTGGACGGCGTTGGCCAGGCAGGCCGCGGTGGGCAGGGTCGCGATCTCGCCGAGGCCGACTCCGCCGCCGGGCACGTGCTCGAAGCCCTCCTGGTGGAAGTGGACGGTGATCTCGGGGGTGTCCCCGATGCCGGGGATGCGGTAGTCCTCGAGGTTCTCGGTCAGTACCCGCCCGGTGGCCGGGTCGGTGCGCCGCTCCTCGTACAGGGCGTAGCCGATGCCCTGGACGACAGCGCCCTGGCACTGGCTGCGGGCGAGGCGGTCCTCGTGGATCCGACCCGCGGCGATGCCGCTCCACACGCTGAGCGGGCGGACGCGGCCGAGCCGGGTGTCCACCTCGACCTCGGCGACCTGCACCGATCCGGTGAAGCCGCGGCCGATCACGATGCCGCCCAGGGTGAAGGGGGTGACGAAGCCCCGGCGGTCGCGGGGGCGTCGGCCGGTCACCCGTACGCCGTGCGCCATGGCCAGCCGGGCGGCGACGTCATCGCCGCCGAGCGCGTCGCGCAGCCGGGCGGCGGCGTCCGCGGCGGCGGGCACGAGGGAGGGCGTGGTGCGGCTGCCGCCGGAGATGGGGCCGTGGACGGCATCGCTGTGGCCGACCTCGGCGCGCACCCTGTCCTCCGGCAGGCCGAGTGCCGTGGCGACGGCCCGGCGCAGCACGGTGCGCGAGCCCGTGCCCATGTCCTGTACGGCGCACCGGGCGACGACGATGCCGTCCTCGACGGTGAGTTCGACCTCGGTGACGGGATCGAGGAAGTACATCCAGTTGGCCGCCGCGACGCCGACGCCCCGGCGGAACCGGCCGGTGCCGCCGCGGGGGCCCGACCAGACCGGGAGCGCGGCGGCCCGCTCGTAGAGGGCGTGCCGCTTGGGGTTGCCGTCCCAGCGGCGGCGCAGGGCGATCGGGTCCTGGCCGAGCCGGTGGGCCATCTCGTCGACGGCCTGCTCCAGGGCCCAGCACATGGTGGGTCCGCCGGGGCCGCGGAACGGGGCGCCCGGCGGACGGTGGGTGACGGTGTCGAAGTCGCGGAGCCGGCGGGGGGCCTTGCCGTACATGAACCGGGCCAGTGCCGCCACGGTGCCGCCGACCGAGACGCCGCCGTCGCTGTCCGCGTCCATGGCCAGCGCGCTCAGATCGCCGGCTTCGTCCGCGGCCATCGCCAGCCGGATCCGGGCGCCGGGCCGGTATCCGCCGTCGGTGAGTTCCTCGTCCCGGTCCAGCACCACCCGCACCGGGGCGTCGTGCAGCCGGGCCAGCTCGACGGCGGCGACGACGTCGGAGGTCAGTCCCATCTTGCAGCCGAAGCCGCCGCCCACGTGGACGGCCCGTGCCACCACCTGTTCGACGGGCACGCCGAAGCGTTCGGCGGCGAGTTCGGCCGTGCGTTTCACGGACTGGGTGGACACCTCCAGGTGGAGGGTGCCGTCGATCCAGTGGGCCAGGCAGGCGTGCGGTTCGAGCGGGGTGTGGGTCTGCGCGGCGGTGGTGTAGACACCTTCCACGACCCGCTCGGGGGTGCGGCTGCGGGCCTCGGTGATGCGGCGCACGGCTGTGGCCGGGCGTTTGCTCATGGCGGACGGGCCCCGGAGGTTGCCGCGCCAGCGGGCGGGCACGAGTTGGGGCGTCTCGCCGGAGCCCGGTGCCCGCTTGCGTGCCGCCTTGTCCGCGTACACCAACGGGCCCTCGCCGGTCCGGGCCTGACGTACGTCCAGGGCCGCCGGGAGGACCTCGTAGTCCACCCTGACCCGGGCGGCCGCCGCCCGTGCGGACGCCCGGTCCGGCGCTGCGACCGCGGCCACCGGCTGTCCGACGTACCGCACCACGCCGTCCGGGGGCAGCAGCGGTACGAGGGGCAGGTCCCCTGCTTCGAGGGAGCGTACGTGCGCGTGCGCGTGCGGCGAGCGGATGATCACCCCTTCGAGCAGTCCCTCGGGGCGCAGGTCCGTGGTGTAGCGGGCCGATCCGTCGGTCTTCTGCGGAGCCTCGGTGCGCGGAACCGCCGGTGCCTCCCCGCCGGTCGGGGCCGTGTCGTAGTCACCCGCGCAGGCCGCGGCCACCGCGCCGAGGATTCCCTCGTACGCACCGCACCGGCACAGGTGGCCGGCGAGCGCGTCCGCGATCGGCTCCCGTCCGGGCCGGGTGCGGCCGTGGTCGGCTCGCCACCGCTCGAAGAAGGCCGCCGCGGCGACGACGAACCCCGGGGTGCAGTAGCCGCACTGGAGGGCGTCCTCGCCGGCGAAGGCACGCCCGACCGGGTGACCGGACAGGCCCTCCACGGTCGTCACCTGTCGGCCGGCCAGCGCGACCGCCGGGGTCAGGCAGGACACGCGGGGTTCACCGTCGACCTGGATCGTGCAGGCCCCGCACACCCCGCCCGCGCAGACCAGTTTGGTGCCGGTCAGACCCAGCCGGTCCCGCAGCACGTCCACGGCGGCCGGGTCGTCGTCGACGTCCACCGCGTGCCGGGTGCCATTGACCTCGAACTCCACGACGCGTTCTCCTCACCGCGGGGGGAGGGTGGCGTCCGTCGGACCTCGCGCCCGCCCTCAAGCACCTTGATATCCCGCTCGCGGCTCCGGCGCAGGTCGGCGCTCAGCGGGAGTCGTCGCGCGTGGCGCTCGCGGCGCGGCGGAACTCGGCGTTGATGCGCTGGGCCTCTTCGAGCTGGTCCTCCAGGATGACGATGCGGCAGGCGGCTTCGACCGGGGTGCCCTGGTCGACGAGCTCCCGGGCGCGGGCCGCGATCCGCAGCTGGTAGCGGGAGTACCGGCGGTGACCGCCCGGGGAGCGCAACGGTGTGATCAGACGGGCCTCGCCGATGGCGCGCAGGAAGCCGGGGGTCGTGCCGAGGAGTTCGGCGGCCCGGCCCATCGTGTAGGCGGGGTAGTCATCGTCGTCCAGCCGGCCGCCGAGCGAGTCATCCGCTGTCATCTGCACCTCTTCTTAGAACGCGTCGAAGGGCCTTGGTGCCGTACGGCACCAAGGCCCTGAAGGGAATTCAACACCATCTGTCGGCCTCAGCGCTGCGCCGACCTTCTGTTTCCGCGGTCGCGCCCTGGAGACGGGCGGGAGTGCGGGGATCGCGAATGCCTGACCGGGGACCACCTGCCGTTCGGGGGTCGTGCGGTACCCGAGCCGTGTACTCCTGCCCGGGCGATCCTGATGGTGTCTGCCTCCTCCCCTTGCTCGGGAGTCGCTATGCGAGAAACCTTAGGCACGTCGGAGTGGGATGTCTACCGTGACGGGGATAGATTTTCTTGTGTCCGACGATGAGGGATCTGCTCCCGGACAACGCGTGAGGGCCCGACCGGATGTGCCGGTCGGGCCCTCACGTGCTGTGCGGGTGGTGCTGTGCGGTCAGACGGAAACCGATACGGGCGCGGGCTCGCCGAGCATCGCCGAGGCCCGCTGGAACGCGGTGAGGCCGGCCCCGGCCGCGCCCGCGGGAGTGTGCGTGGCGGGGGCCTCCGGCAGGCCGCGGCACGTGAACCCGAGCAGGGTCATCGCCCGTACGACCTCGGCTGCGCTGAAGTCCCGCCGGTCCTGGCGGGTGACGACCTGACCGACCTGCTTGACCGGGTAGTGCCGGCGTCCGATGATCACGGACTCACCGTCGACGGGCTCGGGCTTGACGCCCTTCATCGACTCCAGCACCCCGCTCTTGGTCAGGTCGAAGGGGAAGCGGGCGATGACGACGCGCATGGTGCCTCACAGGGGGGAAGGAGAAGGGTTCACGCTGCGGAGCCGGCGGCGGACTGCCGTGCCGGCCTGCGTCGGGCGCCGGCCGGGGCGGGACGGCGGCGGTTGCGCGGGGCGGAACCGCTGCGCTCACGCCGTTCCGCCGCCGGGGCGGTGATGACGACCGGGATGCCGGAGGGGGCCTGGGCGCCGGTGATCCGGCTGAGGGCCTCTTCGCCGGAGCGGACCTGGGTGGTCTGCGGGGTGATCCCGGCGGCGGCCATGAGCCGCACCATGTCGCGGCGCTGGTTCGGGGTGACCAGGGTGACGACGCTGCCGGACTCCCCGGCACGGGCGGTACGACCGCCGCGGTGCAGGTAGTCCTTGTGGTCGGTGGGCGGATCCACGTTGACGACCAGGTCGAGGTTGTCGACGTGGATGCCGCGGGCGGCGACGTTCGTGGCGACGAGCACGCTGACGTGCCCGGTCTTGAACTGCGCCAGGGTGCGCGTGCGCTGCGGCTGCGACTTGCCGCCGTGCAGGGCGGCGGCCCGCACTCCGCTGTTCAGCAGGTGGCTGGTGAGCTGGTCCACGGCGTGCTTGGTGTCCAGGAACATGATGACGCGGCCGTCGCGCGCCGCGATCTCGGTGGTGGCGGCGTGCTTGTCACCACCGTGTACGTGCAGCACGTGGTGTTCCATCGTCGTCACCGCGCCGGCGGACGGGTCGACGGAGTGGACGACCGGGTCGGTCAGGTAGCGGCGCACCAGCAGGTCGACGTTGCGGTCGAGGGTGGCGGAGAAGAGCATGCGCTGGCCCTCGGGGCGCACCTGGTCGAGCAGGGCGGTGACCTGGGGCATGAAGCCCATGTCGGCCATCTGGTCGGCTTCGTCCAGGACGGTGGTCGCGACCTGGTTCAGCCGGCAGTCCCCGCGGTCGATGAGGTCCTTCAGCCTGCCGGGCGTGGCGACGACGACCTCGGCGCCGCCGCGCAGCGCGCTCGCCTGCCGCCTGATGGGCATCCCGCCGACGACGGTGACCAGGCGCAGCTTCACCGAGCGGGCGTACGGGGTGAGGGCGTCGGTGACCTGCTGGGCCAGCTCACGCGTCGGTACGAGGACCAGTGCGAGCGGCTGATGGGGCTCGGCGCGCTGCCCGGCCGTACGGGCCAGCAGGGCCAGCCCGAAGGCCAGGGTCTTGCCGGAGCCGGTCCGCCCGCGGCCGAGCACGTCGCGGCCCGCCAGGGAGTTCGGCAGGGTCGCTCCCTGGATCGGGAACGGTACGGTCACGCCCTCCGCGGTGAGTGCGGCGAGCAGTTCCGCGGGCATGGCGAGATCGGCGAAGGCCTCGACGGCGGGCAGAGCGGGCGTGATCGTCTTGGGCAGGGCGAATTCGCCCTGCACCGCGGCGGGCCTGCGGCCGTACCCGCCCGAGCGGCTCGGGCCGCCACCGGAACGGCTCGGGCCGCCGGAACGACTGGGGGCGGAACCGCCGAAGCGGCCGCCGCTCCTGCCGGATCCGGCTGTGCTGTTGCGCGTACGGGCGAATCGGTCGTTGGTGCGCGTGCGGTTCATGCGGAACCTTCCTCGATACGGCGCATATCAAGGAATTCCCGCAGGCGTGCAGTGCGCGGAGAATTGCAAGAAACGGGCCGAATGAAAATTCGAAGCGGACCTGCCCGGCCGGAGATCCTGGCGGGTGCAGGTACGGAAAAAGAGGCGACGCCGTCAGGGCGCACAACCGGCGTGTCGGCCGGGGCGTGATCCGCGTACAGGGGGCTGCGGATTCCTCGGCGCCGTCCCCGCGGCCGGCCGGTACGGGGCCGGGCCGGGCGGGGCGGAAAATGCGTGCAGCTGGGGCCCGCACCCCGAAGGATGCGGGCCCCAGCTACGAAGTGCGCGTCAGCGTCAGGCGGGAACGATGTTCTCGGCCGTCGGGCCCTTCTGGCCCTGCGCGATGTCGAAGCTGACCTTCTGGCCCTCGAGCAGCTCGCGGAAGCCCTGGGCGGCGATGTTCGAGTAGTGGGCGAACACGTCAGCGCCGCCACCGTCCTGCTCGATGAAGCCGAAGCCCTTTTCCGCGTTGAACCACTTCACGGTTCCAGTAGCCATGTCATATCTCCTTTGGGGCAGTACATCGGGATCCACACTGTGCGGATTCCGTGTCGCCGCGATGATTACCCCGTCCGATAATGACCGGAAAATAAAAGTACCCCCAGGGGTGTAGACACCCGCCGGGGCACTTGAAGTTTTGGGAACCACAACTGCAACTGAGATCGACAGTAGCACGAATCGACACACCGTGTACGGTGAAACATTTCACGACACCCGCCGCAGGAAAAAGCCTCATGGCGTGGTTCGTCTCATTCTCATCGCGCGAACACAGATATTGTTCCGCCGCCGGTCGATGTCCGCACACGACGTCCGGTCGGGTGGGCTACGCCCACCCCTCCGGCATCGTCCGGGTCTCCCGCACCGTCCCCCGCTGCCGGGCGGCCGCCAGGCGGGCCGCCTGCTCCGCGACCGGCCCCAGGTCGGTGGGAGCGCTGCCCGACTCCGGCGGCACGGCGCGCTCCCCCATCAGCTCCACCTGACGGGCCAGTTCCACGGCGAACACCTCGGCGGGCAGGAACCAGGAGGCGGCGCCTGTGACGTCCACCTGGTGCAGCAGGCCCTCGGCGGCGAAGTGCAGCCGGTAGCCCAGGTACTGCCGGTCGGCGTCGAAGAGCAGGCTGCCGGTGACCTGCCCGCGACGCTCCCGCGCCCACCGCACCAGCCTGCCCACGGCGAGCGGCAGCGTACGGGCCCGCCCGGCCGCCGCCGCGTACCCGTCGGCCTCCACCCCGCCCTCGGCATAGCGGCCCGTACGGGTGACGGTCATCGCGCCGGGCTCGGCCCCGGTACGGAACTCCAGCCGCCCGTCACCGCCGTCGTCCGCGACATGGCGGCGGCGCAGTTCGAAGTACCGCGCCGTATTGGCCGCGGCCGTCCCGATGGACGCGGCGACCACGGTCACCCGGGCCGCCGGGTTCCCCGCGAGGAGCGCCTCGGCCGTGGCCAGCGCGTGGTCTCCGCCGCCGGCCACGATCCAGCTGTCGGCAAGCGTTGCCGCGATCCGTCCGTGTACCAGCTCGTCGCCGAAGCAGAGGGGTCCGGCGCCGTCCTCGGAGGCCCGCAGGAAGGCGGCGAACGCGCGGATCGCCTCGATCGGCGCGCCGACCGGAGCGAGTAGCGCCGGGTCGAGCAGCGCCGGGTCGACGCGGTCCAGCAGCGCCAGCACGTCCGCCGGGCCGCCCCTGCGGTCGAGTACGTCGACGAGCGCGGCGGCCGCCTCGCCGGCCGCCGGCCCCATCCCGACCAGCTCGGCCAGCAGTACGCCGGCCGCCCGGTCGAAGGAGTGGAGTGCGGGACCGGTGCCGGGCGCGAGCTGCGCGGGCAGCCCGGGGGCGAGCGTGGGTATGCCGTCCACGTCGACGATCAGCCGCTCGGCGGCCCCGGTGGGGTGGATGGCTGCGACCAGGCGGCGTTCCATGTCCACGGCCAGCTCGGCGGCGCCGTCGATCACCGGGCCGGAGGCCGCCAGCCGGTCCAGCCACAACCGGACGGCCAGCGTGGGCACCCGCTCCGCCGGGGCGGCGTACGCGTAGGGGTCGAAGCCGAGCGCGTTCAGATGGCGCAGCTGATCGGGGGTGTGGCCGAGATCGGCGAGGACGCCTCGATGGAACGGCCCGCCGCGATCGTCGACCAGCAGGGCCCCGGCCGGGCGGGCCAGGACGGCGGGTCCGCCCCCGATCATGATCCGCACAGCCGTACTGATCTTCTCGGGCATCTTCGTGTCCCCCGCCTCAGTGATCATGTGGCCACAGTAACCGTGCGCACCGACACGCGGCAGGGGCACGTGCATCGGCAGGTCGCTGCAACCCCCCGCCCTGTGAGTGGAGTTGCCCCGGGCCCGGCGGTGCGGCGGGCCCGGTCGGGAGCGGGCGCGGCCGGGGCGCGGCCGGCGGCGCGCGGCTCGCCGTAGGGGCGTGACGGACCGTCCTGCGGGTCGGGTGCGTTACGGTCCGTTACCTGATCTTCGCGTCACGTGGACGTCCGACCAGCTCCCCCCGGAGACCACCGTGTCCCAACTCCCCCGCCCCGCTCACACCCGGCGACTCCGGTCGGCCGCCGTGGCCTTGGCCTTGCTGGGCCTGCTGCTCGCCCCGGCCGCCGTACCCTCGGCCGCAGCCCCCCGCCGCCCGGCCGGTCCGGGTTCCGCTCCCGCCGCGACGACGGTGGCACCGGGCGGGACCGCCGCGCTGACCGGGTACGCGATCCGGTCGGCGGCCGAGGTGCCCGACACGGCAGCCGCCGTGTCCACGCCCGACTATGCGGCGACCGGCTGGCACCGGGCCGGGCCCCGCTCCACGGTGCTCGCCGCGCTGGTCGCCGACGGCACGCACCCGGACCCCTTCTACTCCACCGACCAGCAGCGCATCCCGCGCCGTGACTTCGCCGGTCCGTGGTGGTACCGCAGCGACTTCGTACTTCCCGGCACCTCGGAGCGCACCTCGCTGGACTTCAGCGGGGTGGTCTCCGCGGCGGACGTGTACGTCAACGGCCGGCAGGTCGCCTCGGCGGCCGAGGTGGCCGGTGTGTACACGCACCACGCACTCGACGTCACCGATCTGGTGCGGGCCGGCACCAATACGGTCGCCTTCCGGATCCAGCCGAACGATCCGCGCAAACACCTCACACTGGGCTGGCTGGACTGGCTGCAGCCGCCGCCCGACGCCAACATGGGCATCGTCCGTGATGTCCTGGTGCACCGGCGGGGGCCGGTTTCGCTGCACGACGCGCACGTGGTGACCGGCCTGGACGTGCCGTCCCCGGCATCGGGCCCGCAATCGGGCCCGGCCGAGCTGACCGTGAAGGCGCGGGTCCGCAACGACTCGCGGGAGGCCGTCACCGCGACCGTCACCGCCGCCGTCGGCGGTGCCGGGATCGGCGGGTCCGGGATCGTGCTGCGCGAGGACGTCACCCTGCGCGCCGGGGAAACCCGTGCGCTCGTCTTCGCCCCGGACCGCCATCGGCAACTGCGCCTGCAGCGGCCCGCCCTGTGGTGGCCGGCCGGTATGGGACCCCAGAACCTGTACGGGCTCCACCTGACGGCGGCGGTGGCCGGCAGCCGCTCGGACTCCGTCCGCCACTCCTTCGGCATCCGTGACGTGCGGGCCCCCCTCAACTCCGCCGGCGCCCGCCAGTACACGATCAACGGCCGCCCCCTCCTGATCCGGGGCGCCGGCTGGTCGGCCGACGAGCTGCTGCGCTGGGACACCACCGCCGCGGAGGACCGGATCAAGGCCGCGCTCGACGCCGGTCTGAACGCCTTCCGCCTCGAAGGCCATATCGAGCCGGACGAGTTCTTCGACCTGGCCGACCGGCACGGAATGCTGGTGCTGCCCGGCTGGGAGTGCTGCGACAAATGGGAGGGGCCGGTCAACC
The DNA here is from genome assembly GCF_017639205.1 of Streptomyces nojiriensis. Lineage (NCBI taxonomy): Bacteria > Bacillati > Actinomycetota > Actinomycetes > Kitasatosporales > Streptomycetaceae > Streptomyces > Streptomyces nojiriensis. The sequence continues at coordinate 492,721 of NZ_CP071139.1, forward strand.
CGACCGGTTCGGGCGAGAAGTGGAACGCCGCCGACCGTCTCACCGCCCGGGCCTCCATGGCCGCCGAGGCCGCCCGGCTGCGCGACCATCCCAGCATCCTGTCCTTCCTCATCGGCAGCGACTTCGCACCCGACGCCCGGACCGAGCGGGACTACCTCGACGCCCTGCGCGCCGCCGACTGGCCCACCCCGGTGGTTCCGGCCGCCTCCGCCGTCACCACGGCCCTGAGCGGCCCCTCGGGCATGCGGATGACCGGACCCTACGACTGGGTCCCGCCCTCGTACTGGTACGACAAACGCGAAGGCGGCGCGACGGGCTTCAACTCCGAGACGAGCGCCGGACCCTCGATCCCCACCCTCGACACCCTGCGCCGCACGCTCTCGCCCGCGGAGCTCGAAACCCTGTGGACATCGCCGGCCGCCCCCCAGTACCACCGCTCCCCCTCCCCCACCTACAACACGCTGAAGCTGTTCAACGAGGCCCTCACGCGCCGCTACGGCGCGCCGCGCAGCCTGCGGGACTACGTGGCCAAGGCCCAGCTCGGCCAGTACGAGAACGTCCGCGCCCAGTTCGAGGCCTACGCCCGCAACGCCACGGACCCCGCCGACCCGTCGACGGGGCTCGTCTACTGGATGTTCAACAGCGGCTGGACCTCCCTGCACTGGCAGCTCGTCGACCGCTACCTCGACCGGGGCGGCGCCTACTACGGCGCGAAGAAGGCCAACGAGCCCCTGCACATCCAGTACTCCTACGACGACCGGACCGTGGCCGTCATCAACCGCCGGTCGGCCGCCGCCTCCGGTCTCACCGCCCGGGTCACCCTGTTCGACACCGACGGGACCTCCCTCTTCGACCGCACCGTACGCGGACTGCGGGTCGGCGGTGACGGCGCGAGGACCACCGCGCTGACCGTTCCGGCCGTTCGGGCCGCCGCGGACCGGCCGGATGCCACGTACCTCGCCCGGCTCACGCTCACCGACGGCGCCGGCCGCGAAGTCAGCCGCAACGTCTACTGGCTCTCCACCCGCCCCGACGTCCTGGACTACGACGCCACCGACTGGTACCACACCCCCACGACCGGCTACGGCGACCTCACCGGCCTGAACTCCCTCGCGGCCGCCACCGTGACCGCGACCGCCCGCACCACGCGCCACGCCGGCTCGATGTCCACCACCACGGTCACCGTCCGCAATACCGGCAGCGGGAACACGCCCGCGCTGCTGACCGATCTCCATCTCGTCGACGGCCGGGACGCACCCGTGCTGCCGGTCCGCTGGAACGACAATCAGATCACCCTCTGGCCCGGTGAGAGTGCCGTCCTGACGGCCGACCACCGGACGGGCGACGCGGCCGGCGCGGCACTCCGGGTACGGATCTCGGGCTGGAACACACCCACCACCCACATCACCCCGAGCTCCCCCTGACGCCGGGCAGCCCTGGCGGGCACGACCCGCGAAATTCGCTTGCGCACCCTCGGCCACTCGGGCCAACGTCGGCAGACACCGAACGAAGGCAGAACCGATGACCACCGCACCTCCCCGGCCCGTCGACCACGAACTCGTCCAGGCCGCAACCCACATGGCGCGCACCCGGTGCCACGGCGACAACCACACCGTGGCCGCCGCGGCCCGCGCCCGGGACGGCCGGATCATCACGGCGGTGAACGCCTACCACTTCACCGGTGGCCCCTGCGCCGAGCTGGTCCTCATCGGCGCCGCGGCCGCCCAGGGCGCGTACGCACTGGACACGATCGTCGCCGTGGGCGACCGCGACCGGGGGATCATTCCCCCGTGCGGCCGCTGCCGCCAAGTCCTCCTCGACTACTTCCCCGCCATCGAGGTCATCGTCGGCACGGGCGACCGCCCCCGGACCCTCTCCATCACCGACCTGCTCCCCGAGAGCTACGTCTGGGCCGACCACCAACTCGGCACGGCATCATGAGCGATGCCCCCTTCGACGCCGTGCTCTGCGACTTCGACGGGGTCCTGCGCCTGTGGGATCCCGACGGCATGACCGCGCTCGACCGGCAGGCAGGACTGCCCGAGGGCACTCTCGCATCGGCCGCGTTCCGCCCCGAGCTCCTCGACGCCGCCGTCACGGGTCTGATCAGCGACGAACGGTGGCGCCGGCGCGTCGCCGAAGACCTTGCCGAGGTCTGTGGATCACCGGCCCGCGCTCAGGATCTCGTCGCCGGCTGGTCGGCGCTCACCGGTCGTGTCGACGCTGCGGTCCTGGAGCTCCTGACCGCGATACGCAGCCGGGTGCCGGTGGTACTGGTGTCGAACGCGACCACTCGGCTGGAGGCCGACCTCACCGCGCTGGGGCTGGCCGACGCGTTCGACGCGGTTGTCAACACCGCTCGCACCGGGGTCGCCAAACCCGACCACCGGGTCTTCGAAGCCGCGGCGGAGGCGGTGGGAGTGGAGCTGCGGCGATGCCTGTTCATCGACGACACGCCCGGCCACGTCGCTGCGGCGCGGGCGGCCGGGCTGACCGGAATCCACTACCGGCACGTCGATCAACTGCGGACTGCGACCGCGGCGCTGCGACCGTGACGGTGACCGGAGAACATCGTGTACGTCCCCCGGACGCGGCGACCCGCGCGTAATTCCCGGGTGACAGCGATGACGGGTCTCGTACAGTGCGGTGATGTCGACCGTACGAGCGATGACCGAAGCCGACGTCGCGGCTGTCTCAGAGATACGCGTGACCGGCTGGCAGGCCGCGTACGCCGGGATCGTGCCCCAGTCCTACCTCGACCGCATGACGGTCGAAGCGGATGCGCACCGGCGCCGGCAGTACTTCACGAAGCCGGACAAGGCCACGATCGACCTGGTAGCGGTGGACGCCCAGGGCGCTGTGGTGGGTTGGGCCTGCCTCGGGCCCTCCCCCACGGCTGCGGGTGAGCTCTACGCGCTGTACGTTCGGCCTTCACTCACCGGCTCCGGCATCGGCGCCGCGCTCCTCCGGGCCGTGCACGCCGAAGTTCTCGCTCGTGGCTTCGGCTCGGTCCTGCTGTGGGTGCTCACGGACAACACCAGGGCGCGCCGGTTCTACGAACGCGCCGGCTATGTCGCCGACGGCGCCGTCCAAGCCGACGCCTACGACGGAGTGTCCATCCCCGAGGTCCGCTACCGGATCACCTTGTAGCCGGGGCGCTGGCCGGATTTGCGGCTGGACAGCCGGCAGGAGCCGCCGGAGCATGGCGCGCAGGTGCGACGCCTTTCCAGCGGAAGGACCGTCAGGATGAACGTGGACGACGGGAAATCGGGCGGCCGGCGGCCCTGGCAGCGGTCGCCGGCGAACGGCGACCCAGGACCGGTGGGCCCGGGAGGACTCCCCCACGGGCCGATTCCCCCCGGCGCGCGGATGCCGGACGCCGTCAGGAACCTTCGTGTACTGATGATGGTCCTCGGCGGCATGCAGGCCCTCCTCGGAGTCGCCCTGGTGACCAACAGCGTGGCCGTCGCCACGTCCATCTGGGGCGACGGGGACGCCTCCACCCCGTGTTGCACCACGCCCGGCGGGGATCACGCCGGGATGGTCGTGTTCGTCGGCCTGCTCGTCCTCGGGGTTTCCGCATGGGGCGTCACCACCGCCCTCAAGTTCCCCACGCGCCAGCGGATTCTGCGCGTGTCCGCCCTCGCCTACGGGTGGACGGCCCTGCCCTTCAGCTGGGCGTTCTTCCAGGTGATACCCCTGCTGGGGTTCGCCTGGCTCGTGCCGGCGATCCTGGCGATCGTCCGCCCGAACCAGCCGGAAAGCCGCGCCTGGTTCAACCACCGGCCCCTGTGACACGCAGAGGCGTCATTCCGGCCGGATGACCCCGCGGCCGTACGGCGGGTGCGCTTCAGGTGATCTCGAAGGTGAGGGCGACCATCAGCGCGGCGGCGGCCAGTACCGCGGCCGCGACGTGCGTGGGGCGGCGCGGCTTGCGGGCGAACTTCTCGGTCGTGACGATGCCGGTGAGCAGCACCATCCAGCCGAGCATCCCGATCCCCCCGCTGGCCCCGCTCGCCACGGCCATCACGAGCATCAGCGCCCAGCACGAACGGAAGCAGGCTCCGCCGTGGCGCAGCCCGAAGCGGCCGGCCCCCGCCACCGCGGGCCAGCCGCTCAGTGGTAGCGGGGAAGATCGGTGGCAGTCCCTCAGGGCGCGCCGTTTGTGGACGGTCAGCTGCCATACGGCCGCGAGCGCCAGCGCCGAGGCCAGTACGACCTCGTCGGGCAAGGGCGACCACAGCGGTGCCAGCCGCAGCAGCAGCGCGCCGTATCCGATCCAGACGGCCAGGAAGACCGCGGCGAAGGTCGCCATCGCGCGCTGCCGTCGTCGCCGCAGGCTGTTCGTGCCCACGTGCTCGAGCACGGGGACGGCCGCAGGCAGCATCATCGCGAAGCTCATCAGCGTCCACATCGCCAGGTCCATGGAGCCGGATGCCCCGAAGCCGGCCGGGGGGCCGCCCGGTTCCACGGCGCCACCCGTTCCGTGCATGTGGGTGGCGCCATCCGTGCCGTGCGTCCGCCCGGCCACGACCAGCGAGACCAGGGCGATCCAGGCGGCTACGGCCGCCAGCTCGAAGCCGAGGGAGACGCGCGGCCGCAGCACCCGCCGCAGGCGCATCGTCCGCGGAGAGCGCACGCGCTCCGCGCTCTCCTGGGCCATCAGGTGTAGCCGAGGCTGACGCGTCCGATCTGGACCGGAGGGTCGTCCTCGCCCTCAGGCTCCGTGAAGCCGAGCGGAAGGAAGGTCACGCGCATCTCGCGATCGTCCCAGGCGTTCTCCGCTTCCAGCCTGCGCACCAGTGGGGTGATCTCCACGGTCACCCGCAGGCCGTGCGGGTGTTCATCGCCTCGTGGATCCTGTGCCAGCTCGATACCGAAGAACGGCAGATTGCCGACCCGGTGGCTCTCCGCCAGTTCGTCCGATGCTCCGTCGGGCAGGTTGACGTAGATGCCGTAGACGGTGTCGGGGCTCTCGTCACCCTCGATGTCTTCAACGCTGAGATATACCCGCCCTTGGGCCTCGGCGGCCATGGCTCCGAGGCCCATGCCGAGCGACCGTACCGTGCGTTCGTCGATGGGTACACCGACGCTCGCAGGGCGACCGACGAGGCGTACGGGATGCTGTGACGCGCCGACCAGTTCCCTCCGCTCGGTCCGGGCCGGCCCGGAGGGGTTCGGATTGCTCATCGCCATCTCGGGGACCGGAAGCGGGGGCGGGGGCGGGGTGGTGATCGCCACGTTCGACTCGTACGTGTACCCGAGCTGGTTCGCGATGTCTACGACGTCGGCCCCGGTCAGAGGTTGCACGGTCCCGTCGGCGTCGAAGAACCGGTATTCCTGGTCCGTCCAGCGCAGGTCGGTCGGGTTGCTGTGCCCCGGGTGGCTCGACCATTCGAACCACAGGCGGTCGATGTTGGCGTGGTGAAGCCAGAAGATGGGATCCTTCGCGGCCGTGAGGGGGTTCCTCATGAGGCCGCCGAGGTGGTTGTGCACGGCGCCGTGCGGCGTGAGCTCGATCTGTCCGTGTCTGTTCCAGATGGAGTCACCGTCCGGGGTGATGCCACCGCCGAATTCCGCCTCCCCGATGAACTGGGGGCGTGCCAGCGCTGACACCGCGGAGGTGATCTGGAAGGGCAGGGCTTGGCCCAGATTGACGTTGTTGCCCCGCTGGGCGAAGAGGGGGTTGGTGCCGCCTTGCGATTCGCGAAAGGCCGGGGGAATCCGGGCTTGCGTTCCGCCGGCGTCGTAGCCCCAGAACGGCAGGGCCCAGTCGGCCGGGCCGCCCAGGTCCACGACCGTCGCGCGAACGATCCGCTCGAAGAAGTAGAGGTACATGCGGTGCCAGGAGAGGAAGAACCAGGACCCGTGCTGGCAACCGTTCCACAGCGGCTTCGGCGGCGTCACGGTCGTCTTGTGCATGGCTGCCTGGTAGAACCAGCTCGTGGGGTCGTCCGGGTCCCGGCTCTTCATCTCGCCGACGGCCGCAGCATAGTGAGCAAGCGTCTGATCACCGTCCTGAAGTGTCCACACGTTCTTGCGCAGGTGCATCACCATGGCGTCCGCCTCCGTCACCCCGGGCATGGTTCGGTCGCTCGCATCGCCCGGCCGCCCGTTGTCCACCAAGCAGACTCGCGAGCCGGAATCGGGAGAAAGCTACCGAAACGGCACGCCTGAATGGACTCGGCGCGCGGGCGACAGGGCCAAAGGGAGGCGTCTCTCCCCTCCTCGCCGTTGCCCTGTCGCCCCTGCCGCGCCACCACGCCCGCGATGGCGGCGTCCGCCCGCCGGGCGGGCGGGCGGGCGGGCGGACCCGATCAGCGCAGTCCGGCGAAGAGGTCGTTCTCGGGTACGGCCGCGCCGGTGGCGTCCTTGACACGTACGAAGGTTTCCATGCCCATCAACTCGCCGAACCGCTCCTTGCCCATCCTCAGGAAGAAGATGTTCTCGCCCTGACTGGCGTGCGCGGCCAGCGCGTCGAACTTCTGATCGCTGAACGCGGTGGTGTCCACCCACGTGGTGATCTCGTCGTCGGGGAGGCCGATCTTGGCCATCGCGGCGGCCTCGGCGGGGTCCGGCTCCGGCATGTCCTCGTGGAACTCGCGCATGATCTCCCCGAACCGCTGCATCCCCGAGCGGGGCATCGTCGTCCAGTACACCTTCGGTGTCAGCGCGGTCATCTCCAGCGCCGCCATCGTGATGCGGTGGGCCTGGATGTGGTCGGGGTGGCCGTAGAAGCCGTTCTCGTCGTAGGTGACGACCACATCGGGTCGGTAGTGCCGCATGAGTTCCGCGAGTCGGGCGGCGCCCTCCTCCACGGGGGTCTGCCAGAAGGATCCGGGGGCGTCGTTGCTCGGCCAGCCCATCATTCCGGAGTCGGCATAGTCCAGCGTTTCCAGATCACTGATCTTCAGGACGTCACGGCTCACTTCGAGTTCTTGACGGCGCATCAAGGCGACGGTCGCCGGATCGTGCCCGGGATCGCCCGGCTTGACACCCCCCGGTCCGTCACCGCATCGGCCGTCGGTACACGTCACGAGAACCGTGCGGATGCCCTCCGCCGCGTACCGCGCGAGGACTCCTCCGGTTCCGGTGGCCTCGTCGTCGGGGTGGGCGTGCACTGCCATGAGCGTCAAGGGCCGGTCACTCACGAAACAATCCTCCTGGAAAAGCACTTCTCGGTCCGAGTGCGCGGCGGACATGCCGCGATCCTGGGGGCCCGGGTCCTGGTGGGGCGGACGACCTCATGGTCTCCGTGCTCCCCGCCCGTGCGACGCCGGTCCCTCGGTCGATGCAACCGCGCCGACCGGACCGCCTGTTCCCGGCACGGCCACTTGGCCTTTCACCCTGCCTCCAACCTCACCCCAGCGCATCGGCCATATGCCCTTCCGCGGCAAGGTCGCCCCGCCCCTCGGGCATGCCTGCGAGCCCGCGCCGGTACGTCTGCCCGGGGCCTGGATGGCGGGTCGGCGCGTCAGCTGGCAGCCTGGAGGGGAAGCCGTAGCGGGGGCCGTGCCACGTGCCGCCACTTGCGCGCCGCGGCGCCTCCGCTGCCGGAAACCACTGATCGTGTTCGCGGGAGGTGGACCTCCTTGAGCAGGCACGTTTCGTTCATCAGAACCGCACGGAGTCTCGCTGTGGCCGGAGTCCTGTCGGCCGCACTGGTACCGGTATCGGCAGCGCCGGCGACAGCCGCCGCGTGCGACGCCGCGGCCGCTGCCCGGGCCCCGAACAGCAGCAACGACAGCGCCGTACGGAATGCACTGGTATGCCTCATCAACAACCAGCGTACGCAGAGGGGTCTGCCCGCCCTCACCACCAACCAGGCACTGACCACTGCGGCGCAGCAGCATTCCGCCGCCGCCGTGCAACAGAAGTGGTGGGGACCGGGTAAGGATTCGCACCGCAACCCGCAGACCGGTTCGACGCCGCAGAGTCGGATCAAGGCCGCGGGCTACTGCCCGAACCCCAGGTCATGGGCCGTCGCCGAGATCACGTACACCGGCTGGGGCGGCTCGGGGACCCCGAATGCCGCGGTCAACTGGTGGATGAACGTGAGTACATGGGGCCACCGCCAGATCATCCTCGACCCGTCGATGCGAGAGATCGGTGCCTGGGCCCAGCCGGGTTCGGCCGACCCGGCCGGGGCCGGTGCGAGTCAGGCCGGAACCTACGTCGTGACCTTCGGGCGCTGCCAGCAGTGAGCCGGTGGGTGCGGAGCCGCGGCCGCCCGGCCCGGCCGGAGCGGCATGCTGCAGCAGGAAGGACCGAGGGTCCGACCCGCGTGGCACCCCCCTCCGGGGCCGTCGGCTACTTCTGCTTCGCGGCGCACAGGGCCGTGTCCACGACGCTCTCGACGCGCCTCGTGGTCGCCACGTCGGTCGGGACGGCGGTCACCGTGACGTTCGCCGCCGCGCGGCTGTCGTCGGTGACCCCTCCGCGGGTCTCGTACCCCATGATGTCGCCGCCGTGGCCCCAGTAGAGGCCGCCGCACGACAGCGGCCTGCTCATGATCCCCAGTCCGTACCCGGCGCCGGTGTCCCCGAGGGGGACGGTGGTGCGCATCTCGGCGAGCTGCGCGTCCTCCAGCAGGTCGCCGGCCAGGAGCGCGGTGTAGAACCGGTTGAGGTCGGAGTTGGTGGAGATCATCTGTCCCGCCGCCCAGCTCGCGGACGGGTCGATGTCCGTGACGTCGCGCCACGGCCCACCCGCCGCTTCCTTGCGGTAGCCCCGGGGATGGCGTTCCCGGACGGTCGTGTCACCGGCGGCCGGGAAGTAGGTGTGGCGCAGTCCGACGGCCCGGACCACCCGCTTGTCGATCTCCTCGGCGAGCGGCCGGCCGGTGACCTTCTGGACGATCAGGCCGGCCAGCACGTAGTTCGTGTTGCTGTAGGCCCAGCTCTTCCCGGGGGCGAAGTCGGCCTTCTTCCGCAGGGCGATGTCCAGGATGTCGCGGGGTTCCAGGTACCGGCGCTGGAGGAAGGCGCTGTCGACCTCGTTCTCGTAGTCGGGAATCCCGCTGGTGTGCTGGAGCAGCTCACGGACGGTGATGCCGCGCCCGTCGATCCCTTCTCCGCGGACGAGGCCCGGCAGATGGGTGTCGACCTTGTCGTCGAGGCCGACTTTCCCCTCGGCCACCAGTTGCAGGACGACCACTGCGGTGAAGGTCTTGGTGGTGCTGCCCACCCGCACCTGCCCGTCCTCCGGTACCTTCGCCCCCGTGGCCAGGTCGCCCACCCCCGCGGTGTAGTGACGGGCGCGCCCCTTGACGTCCTGGACGCTCGCCAGCGCGGCGGGCAGTCCGTCGGAACGCACCAGCGCGTCGAGACCATGCTGGACCGCGTCCGGCCGGGCGGAGGATGCCGCGGGCGGCGCCAGGGCTCCCAGCGTCATCGCGCAGACGGCCACCGCGGCCGCGGCCGTCGCGGCTCTGCGCCGGCCACCCTGCTGCCGACAGAAAGAACGAAGCGTGTGCCAGGACTGTGCGTGCACGGGCCAACTCCTGTGAAGCGTTGGGGATCCAGCGGTTGCCGCTCCCAGCCTCTCCGGGGGTGCACGTCCTCAGCGATCATGCCACCCGGCCCGTCCCGGGTGGGGATATCCCCCGGGACCAGGGGAAGCCGTGCCTGAATCGGGTGGTTCCGGCAGGTGGGACCGGCCCGGGACCGGCCCCGTGCCGGCATCGTTTTCACTGGTCAACGGCGCTGCGAGCCGTGGGCTCGCCGCAGTGCGCGGCCCCCGTCAGTCGGCGGCCCGGCGCCTGCCCCGTCGGCGGCGTGGGTAGGGGAAGAGCCGTGGCGGGCGTTTGGCGGCCAGGTCCTCGACCCAGCCGAAGGTCAGCACCAGCAGGCCGAGGAGCGGGATCGCCACCAGCAGCGTGAACCATGGGCTGGCCAGCAGCCACTGGAGGTTCGCGTAGAAGAAGTGGACGCTCCAGAGGGGGTCGATCAGCGGGACGGCGACCACCAGCGCGGCCTCGTGCCAGAGGTAGACGCTGACGGCGCGTGCGTTGATCAGGCTGACCAGGCCGTTCCAGCGTGCCAGCGGCCTCGGCCACTCCTCCCAGGACGGGCTGACGTGGAGCAGGATGGCGACGAAGCCCAGGGACCACAGGGCCTGGGCGATCGGCCAGGACTCGATGTCGGTCGGTTCGGTCGGATCGACCGGCCGGGTCTGCAGGTACCAGAGGCCGGCCACCATGATCAGCGGCGCGATGGACGGCAGTACGTACTGCGGGATCTTCTTGAGCAGCCCTTCCTGGTGGGCCATGCCGAGGATCCAGCAGGAACCGAACATGGCGAAGTCGTTGGCGGTCTCCCACACCCGGCTGTAGATGAACTCCTGGTCGGCGAAGAACGTGTTCATGACGATCGTCAGCGCCAGGGGCGTGAACAGCGTCACCACCGGAAACCGTCGCAGTGCCCGCAGCATCAGCGGTGAGAGCAGGACGTACCACAGGTAGGCCCGGAGGTACCAGAGCGGGACGATGATCTGCGCGGCCCAGACGTGTTCCACGTGATGGTGGAAGCCGGCCAGCTCGTCCGCGTACGGCGGAGTGCTCAGCGGCAGGATCCAGAACGCCAGCTTGGCCCACCACCAGGTGGGGTGGCCCTCGGAGTCGGGGCCCCAGCCGTCGAGGATCTGGAGGGTGATCACGACGGCGCCGAACAGCCACATCGGAGGCAGCAGGCGGCGCAGCCGGCCGCGGATCACGCCGAGAGCGGGACGGCTGAGCGAGCGGGCCATCAGCGAGCCGGCCAGCGCGAACATCACGCCCATCGAGGGGAAGACGAGGGGCAGCCAGAACCAGCCGAAGTTGTGGTAGAGCACCACGCGGCCCAGCGCCAGCGCGCGCAGCAGGTCGAGATAGCGGTCCCGGCCGCCCTTGCGCTGGGGCGGTGCGTCCGGCTCCGGCTCCTGTCGCAGCACGGCGGGGACCCTCAGCTGGACGGTGTCGAAGGCGCGTCCTGGGTCGACGGATGCGGGCACGGTCAGGCCTCCACGGGGACAGCGACCTCGCCGGTGCGCCGAAGCTTCTGCCACCGCAGCCGGCCACCGGGCATCGCCGTGATCGCGGACTGCAGCAGGACGATGTACATCAGCTGCCGGTAGACGAGTTGCTGGATGGGCAGGCTGATCAGATGCCAGGGCTTCTCGCGGTCGAGCCGGAAGGCGTACCAGGAGAGTGCGGCCTGGAGCAGGATGAAGCCGCCCCAGCTGGTGAGGGTGATCGGGGCGTCGCCGAACAGCACGCCGTACAGCAGGAACATGTCGACCAGCGGCGCCAGGAGCGGGGCGACCACGCCGAACAGCACGACGAGCGGCAGCCCGAGCCGGCCGAAACGCCCGGCCGGGCCGCGGGAGGTCACCGCGCCGCGGTGCTTCCACATCGCCTGCATGCTGCCGTAGCTCCAGCGGTACCGCTGGGACCAGAGCTGCTGGAGGCTGGCGGGAGCCTCGGTCCAGGCTCGGGCGTACTCGGCGTAGACGATCCGCCAGCCGTCGCAGAGCACCGCGATGGTGATGTCGGTGTCCTCGGCGAGGGTGTCGTCGCTCATCCCGCCGACCCGCTGCAGGGCCTCCTTGCGGAAGGCACCGACCGCGCCGGGGATGGTCGGGATGACGCCCAGCATGTCGTACATCCGGCGGTCCAGGTTGTGGCCGAGGACGTACTCGATGTGCTGCCAGGCACCGATCAGGCTCTCGTGGTTGCCGACCTTGGCGTTGCCCGCGACCGCGCCGATCGCCGGGTCGGCGAAGGGCTGGACCAGCTCGCGCACGGTGGACGGCTCGAAGACGGTGTCGCCGTCCATCATCGCGATGATCTCGTAGGAGGCTGCCGCGATGCCGGTGTTGAGCGCACTGGACTTGCCACCGTTGACCTGGCGGATCAGCCGGACGAACGGCAGGTCCATGGCTTCGACGATGTCCGCGGTGCCGTCCGTCGAGCCGTCGTCGATGACGATCACCTCGATCGGATGGTCGCAGGCGGCCAGGGAGTCGAGGGTGTTGGCTATGCACTCGCGCTCGTTGTAGGCCGGGACCAGTACGGTCACCGGCTCGGAAACCGGCGGTCCCCAGGCGTCGCCCCGCTTGGAGCGGCGGGCGTGGATCGGTGCGAGGACGAGCATCAGCGCGAACTGGCCGAAGTTGAGGAAGCCGACGAGGGCCAGCAGCGCGACCAGCACCGGCAGCGTGAGCACGGCGAACTGGGTGGCCCAGATGAATCCCTTGCCCGCCCACAGCTGGAAACCGTGCACCGGCATGGTGGCGCTGGAGGCGCCGAGTGCGTCGGAGATGGTGGTGAAGCGGTAGCCCTGGGCCTGCAGCTTGTCGATGATCTGTACGAGGGCGGCGATGGTCTGGGTACGGTCGCCACCCGCGTCGTGCAGCAGGATCAGCGCGCCCGCACCGGGCTTGGCCGGCATCGCCGCCTTGACGATCTGCTCGACGCCGGGGCGCTTCCAGTCGTCGGTGTCGCGGTCGATGAACGCGGTGAGGTAGCCGCGCGCGCCCACGTACTTGACCACCGGGTAGTTCCAGTCGTCCATCGCGGTGGCGTCGGAGGAGTACGGCGGGCGGAACAACGCGGAGTGGACGCCCGCGACGCCGGCCAGCGCCAGCTGCGTCTGCGCCAGCTCCCAGCTGGTCCGGGCGTGGGACTGGTACACCAGGTCGGGGTGGGTGAAGGTGTGCACCCCGAGCTCGTGGCCGCCCGCGACGATCTGCCGGATCAGCTCAGGGTTGCGCGTGGTCATCGCGCCGGTCACGAAGAAGTCCGCACGGACCTTGCGGGCCGCGAGCACCTCGAGGATCTTCGGGGTCCACTGCGGCGAGGGACCGTCGTCGAAGCTCAGAACAGCGGTGCGGTCGGGAATGTGATAGCTCACGGGGTGCTCGTTCTTGGTGCCCCGCGCGTCGATGATCGGGCCGCCCTTGAGCAGGTTGGCCGGCACGGTCGTCTTGTCGACCGAGATCGCGATCCGGGAGTCGTGGAACGCCTCGTTGGTGGCGAGGCCGCGCAGGACGAGGAGCGCGAGCAGGCAGGCCAGCAGGGACAGCGGCATGAAGAAGCGCAGCGGCGGCGCGGCCAGTCGGCGCGGCCTGAGCAGGGACTGCCGGCGGCGCTGGTGGCGGGACAATGACGCTCCTGGAAATGGGTGGTGCGGACGATCAGGGGTGTTTGGCCGGTCGGCCGGAGGGCGCTGCCCCGCGTGGTGCGGTGGTCGTGGTCTTCGGTGTCGTCGCCGCGGCCTTCGTCGCGGCGGCCGTCGGCTTCGTCCCGATGGGCGTTGTCTTCGTCGCGGTGGGCGGGGTCTTCGTCGCCGCGGCCGCGGTCTTCGCATGGGGTGTCGCAGACCGCGTGGCCGTCCGGGGCGCGGACGACGAGGACGACGGGCCGGACGGCGGTGGCGCGGATGCGGGCGCCGGGGTGGGTGGCCGCGAGGGCTGCACGGGTATGCCCACGGCCGGGGCGTCCGCCTGCACACCGATCAGGCTGCTGCCCATGGCGACCGCCAGGACCGCGCCGACCACCGAGACCGGCCATCCGATGCCCCTCAGCAGACGGCCGCGCAGACCCGACTGGTCGACGAATACCGGGGCGGGAGCGGACTCCCGGAAATTTGACTCAGCCATGTCAGACTCCGCCTGGTGCGCCGATCAGCGGTCGACGGAATTGATGCGTGCGCGCACCCTGCGAGGCCTTTCGGCGCAGGGTACGCAGACCGCGGGACAGCAGGGCGAACGCCAGTACACCGAACCGACTCGAATTCGGCCCGATGTCTACATTTGGCGCGATCTACTCAGGCGCTCCAATCGGATCGAAATGCCAATGGGATGTACCGATCGGTAGGCGAGGCCTCGGCCACAAAATACCGATCGACCGCCTGCGAGACACCGTATGAGCGGGCGCAAATATGCCCCCTCGTCTGATCGGTCATTTGATCCTCATGCAAAAAGGGCGCGTCCAGGTACCGCCCCCCATGCCCCAAGGAGCCCCCGTGAGTCAGCCCCGCCGCACCTCTCGTCGCCGCGTGTGGACCGCGCTCACACTGCCTGCCCTCCTGTGTCTGCTCGCCGCGTGTTCCGGCGGCCCCGCCTCCGACAGGGGTGCCGATGCCGCGGCCCCCGGCGCCTCGCCGACCCCGTCCGGACCGCCGGGAACGCTGTTCGACGGCTTCCAGTACAGCGGGCCCGACGACCCCTCGCTCACCGCCAACGGCTGGGAGGTCCGCAACGGCGCGGGCAGCCCGGGGATCAAGGACACCTGGTCCGGCGCCGGCGTCGGCTTCCCCGCCGACACGACCGCCCAGGGGGGCAGGGTCCTGCAACTGCAGGCCTCCACCGACGGCACCAAGCAGGGCACCAGGCAGGTCGAGGTGCAGAGCACCGGCACCGACCTCTTCACGGGGACCTACGCCGCTCGGGTCTACTTCAGCGCCAAGCCCACGAGCGGTCGCAACGGCGACCACGTCGTCCAGACCTTCTTTCCGATCTCCTCCTCGGAATCCTCGGCGAATTACAGCGAACTCGACCACGAGTACCTGCCGAACGGCGGCTGGGGTTCGGTGGGTTCGCAGCTCGACAACGTCAGCTGGTACCAGGCCGATCCGCCGGACCGAGTCAGCCACACGCTCAAGCGGCACCTTGATGGCTGGCACATCATGATGATCACCGCCGTGAACGGAAAGGTCACCTATTCCCTTGACGGCAAGGAGCTGTTCACCAGCTCGGGCAAGTACGTACCGCGCGAGAAAATGGACATCCACTTCAGCAACTGGTTCATCGACCTTCCCTTCACCGGCGGTCCGCGCACATGGGACATGAAGGTCAACTGGTTCTACTACAAGGCCGGTGAGGCTGTTTCCCAATCGGAGGTCCAGAAAACGGTGGACGGCTTCTACAGTTCCGGCACCAACTACATCAACACCGTGCCGAAGTCCTGACCACGACCCGGGCACCTCTCTCATGCCGGTGCGCAGGTGGTGGGTGCGGTCCCCGCCGGAAGGAACGATCCTCTGCGGGGCCTCCCGGGTGACACGGCAAGGCGCCCGGCACGGCATACCGCCCCTCGGTGGTCCGCTTCACCACCATGTGCCCGTGATCCCATCCCACTTTATCGGTGCGCTCTCCGCCCTCGCCCTGCTCACACCCGCCTCCGCCTACGCGGCCTCCGCCCCCGCCTCCGTCACGCCCCCGGCCCACGGGCCCGGCCGGGCCGGGGACTTCTTCGCCGACCTCCCCAAGGGTGGTGACCTGCACAACCACCTGTCCGGAGCGGTCACCACCGAGTTCCTGATCGAACTCGCCGCCGAGGACGGCCTGTGCATCACCACCGACACCACCACCGCGGTGCCCCCGCCGTGCGGGGCAGGCACCCGGCCCGCCGCCGACGCCGTCACCGACGCCGCCTTCCGCCAGCAGGTCATCCGGGCCTGGTCGATGCAGGACTTCCCGGCGGACGGCAACGGCCACGACCACTTCTTCGCGACCTTCGGCAAGTTCGGCGAGGTGACCTGGCGACACCCGGGCCGCATGCTCGCGGAGGTCGCGGGCTCCGCCGCCCGGCAGAACCAGTTCTACCTGGAGACCATGATCTCCCCGGCCTCCGGCCAGGCCCGTGAGCTCGCCGACCGGGTCGGCTACGACGCCGACCTCGACCGCATGCACGACAAGCTCCTCGCCGGCGGGGGCCTGGACGCGGTCGTACGGCAGGCCCGCGCCGATGCCGACAGCACGGATGTCGAGTTCCGCACCGCCGCGCACTGCGACACTCCACAGCCCGACGACGCGTGCTCCCTGCCGTACCGGTGGATCTCCCAGGTCGCCCGCGCCGGCACCCCGGAGCGGGTGTTCACCCAGATGGCGCTCGGCATGCGGCTGGCCGAGCGCGACCCGCGCTTCGTCGCCGTGAACCTGGTGCAGCCGGAGGACGACCCGGTCGCCCTGCGCGACTACCGCCTGCACATGCGGATGCTGAACTACCTCAAGACCCAGTACCCGAAGGCGCACATCACCCTGCACGCGGGCGAGCTGGTGCCCGGCCTGGTCAAGCCGGAGGACCTCACCTTCCACATCAGGGAGGCCGCCCAGACCGGCCGCGCCGAGCGGATCGGGCACGGTGTGTCCGTCCTGCACGAGGACCGCTGGGAGTCGCTCATGCGCTACATGGCCGAGCGGCGCATCGCGGTCGAGGTCCCCTTCCACAGCAACGAGCAGATCCTGCGCGTCTCCGGCGACGCGCACCCCTTCGCCACCTACCGCCGCCACGGCGTGCCGGTCGTCCTCGCCACCGACGACCCGGGCGTGTCCCGGATCGAGATCACCGACGAGTACCGCAGGGCGGCGGAGATGTACGGACTCGGCTACCCGGAGCTGAAGGACCTGGCCCGGGCCTCCCTGGAACACTCGTTCCTGCCCGGCCGAGGCCTGTGGAACCGTGACGTCCGTACCGGATACCGGCCGACCGGGGCGTGTGCCAAGGAGCGGCAGGGCGCCGAGCACCCGGGCGAGCGGTGCGCCCGGTTCCTGAAAGCCAGCCCGAAGGCGCAGGTCGAGTGGCGGCAGGAGGCGGCCTTCCAGCGCTTCGAGACCGACCACGTCCGTGCCACCCGCCCCGGCTCCCACTGATCCCGGGACCATCCGGTCGGAACCGGCCCGCGGTGTCATCGACGAACAGCGCATGATGGCGCTCATGGAGAACGTGGTCGAGAAGATCAAGGTGTGGTTCCGGTTCGTCCCGCGCGAGGGGTGGTTGCCGCAGGACATCGAGGGCCTGTGGGCGTCGAAGCTCGGAGATGACACCGCGAGCGTGGAGAACTGCCCCTTCCTGCAGGACGGGGTGGCCGAGGGGGATGTCGTGCGGTACCGGACCGACTCCGACGGGCTCCACTGGGCCGTCGGGCTGGTCAGTTCCTCCGGCAACTGCACGATCCGTGTGGTGCCCGTGCCCACCGGTCCCCTGGGGCGCAGCCCGCAGGCGGTGCACCAGCGCCTTTCGGAGTTCGGTCTCGGTGGCGAGGTCTTCAGCGAGGACTTCCCCATGCTGTCCCTGACCGCGGAGGCAGGGGCGGACTTCGCCGGGATCAAGGCCCTCCTGAACCGGGGCCGGGACGAAGGATGGTGGCACTACGAGGTCAGCTGCGGCACGGATGCATGGTGGAACGCCTGACCCCGCAGGAGTGAGACCGACCGGTTCGAGCGAGTTTCGGGACCGGTCGGCCCGGTCGGCCCGAGCCCGCACGGGCCCCGCCTCGCATCCGGACACGGGTTCGCGCGATGCCCCCGGTTCGGCCGTGACGGCCCCGTATCCGGACCGTTCTCCAGGGCACCAGTGAAGGAGCATCGATGAACGAATCCGTCGAACCGCACGGCACCGCCGCACTGCTGGTCGACTCGCGAGGCCGGTACCTGTTGCATCTGCGCGACGCCAACAAGAACATCTGCGATCCGGGCACGTGGTCGGTCCCTGGCGGAGGCCGGGAGGGCGAGGAGACGGCGGCGCAGGCCGTCGAGCGGGAACTCCTCGAGGAGACCGGCCTGACGGTGCCTCTGGAGCCCTTCACGATCGTCGCCTGCCACGGGCCCGGGCCGGACGGGCCGGCCGAGGGCCGAATCCAGGTGTATCTGGGGGCCTGGGACGGCGACGCCGACGAACTCCCGTGTCCCGAAGGCATCATGTTCCGCCATTTCGACGCGGCCACGATCCCCTTCCTGACGATGTGCCCGTGGACGAAGGAGGTCATCGACCTCCACCAGGCCCGGGGCCTCGCCCCGGCCGCCGTACCGGCCCAGGCGCGGCCCGGCGGCCGCGCACTGCGGAACATCGTCGGCGTTCACCTCTACCTCGAACGGGACGGGCGGATCCTGCTCGGACTGCGGCACCCGGACTCCGCCTTCGCCGCGTCCACCCATCACTTCCTCGCCGGACACTGCGAGCAGGAATCCGCCGTCGCCTGCCTGGTGCGGGAGGCGGAGGAGGAGGCCGGCCTGGGCATCGACCCGGACGATGTGGAACTGGTCCACGTCGTGCACGTCGTGGACCGACCGGGCGGCCGGCCCCGTATCCAGCTCGTGTTCCGTGCGCGGCGCTGGCACGGCACACCCGAGGTGCGCGAACCCGACCGCTGCCTGTCCTGGGGCTGGTGGCCGGCCGACGACCTCCCCGAACCGGTCGTCCCCTACGCCCGGGCCGCCGTCGAGGGCATCCGGGCCGGCCGCCTCTACTCCGAGCTCGGCTGGGCATGAACCACCCATGACCTCGATCCGCTTCGCCGTCGCCGTCGCCGTCGCCGGAACACCGGACCGTCCCCACGACCGCGGTCTCCGGGGCCGCCGCCCCCGGGCCGCATCGTGAGCGGCGGCCCCCGGCACACGGTGCCGGTCGACGTCCACCTCCTCCTGCGCCGCGACGGCGGCCGCGGCCCGGAGGTGCTGCTGTCGCGCCGGGCCGGGCCCGTGTACGCGACCGGCCTGTGGCACCTGCCCTCCGGGCACCTCGACCCCGGCGAGGACATGGTGGAGGCGGTGATCCGGGAGGCCCGCGAGGAGACCGGTGTCCTCATCGCGGCGCCGGACGTGACCGCGGCGGTCACCGTCCACCACCGCCCTCCCCGGGGCAGCGGTTCGCGGATCGGCATCTTCTTCGAGGTACGACGGTGGGCGGGCCTGCCCCGGGTGCGGGAGCCGGACCGGTGTGACGGCATGGGCTGGTACCCGCTGGGCTCTCTGCCGGAGCCGATGGTCGCGTACTGCCGGGCCGGCCTGGACGCCTACCGGGCCGGCCTGCCCGCCGCCGTGCACTTCCAGCAGCCGGGCGACCTCGTCGAGTACGCCGCGGACGGCATCGACCGTACCCACCTCCTGCCCGGCCCGCCCCCGCCCGACGGGACGGAACCCGAACACCGCGCCGCGGACCGCTCGGGGGTCGGTGGCGTGCCCCGAACGATCACGGGAGGTGAAGAGACCCGGCTCGTGGTCCTCCGGGGGAACTCGGCATCGGGCAAGTCCTCGGTGGCGGCGGGGATCCGCGACCGCTTCGGCCGTGGCCTGGCCCTCGTCGGCCAGGACAACCTGCGGCGGATCGTATTGCGAGAACGTGATGTGCCCGGCGGCGCGAACATCGGGCTGATCGACACGGTCGCCCGCCACGCACTGGACGCCGGCTATCACGTGGTCGTCGAGGGAATCCTGTACGCCGACCGATACGGCGACATGCTCGCGGGCCTGCTCGGCGACCATCGTGGGGTGTCCCGCTGCTACTACCTCGACATCCCGATCGAGGAGACACTGACCCGCCATGCTTCGAAGGCCGACCCCGATTATCTGGCGCAGGTCACCGAGCGAGAACTGCGGGACTGGTACCGCGGGCGCGACCTCCTTCCCGGCGGCGTCGAGACCGTCATCGGAGCCGACAGCACACTGGCCGACACGGTCGAGCGCATCATGCGCGACACCGGCCTCGCAGGGCGCCGGGAATCCTGTTGACCTCATGTGCGATCGAGTTTCCGGCGTGTCCTCACGTTGATCAGCCGGCGGGAGGCTCGTGCCCGGATGGCCGCGGTCTTCGGGGAGAAGGCCGCCGATGCGGTGCTCGACGTCACGGGCGGAGACGTCGCCCCTGATCTGCCGGGCCCTGATGGTCCAGGTCGCGATCAGGTGTTCCGTCCGGAGGGTCAGAGTGTCTCGCTCAGCGAGTCGGCCGGGCGCCGTCGGGCCGCCCGGGTCGCCGGCAGCGCCGCCGCCACCACCGCGCCCAGGACCGCCCCGACGATCACCATCGACAGCACGGGCAGCGGCGGCAGCTGGGCGATGCCCGCGCCGATGCCGCTCGACGCGCCCTGGGTGTCCACCAGCCATCTGCCGGACAGCACGCCCACCGTCGTACCCACCACGGCGGAGGCCAGCGCCGTCAGCCCGGCGGCCGTCACGATCATCGCGCCGATCTGCCGGGGTGTCAGCCCGATCGCCTTCAGCGCGAGCAGGTCCCGGCCGCGGTCCCGTACGCCGGTACCGATCAGGGTCAGCAGCTCGATCAGCCCGATCAGCGCCAGGACCGCGATCAGGGCGGCGATCACCGCGCGCGCCGGTTCCAGCCGGTCGACCGGGTTCGGCGTCTCCCGGACCTCCAGCGTTCCGGCCGCCGCCCCGGCGAGCGCGGCGCTCACCGTCTCGGGGTCCGCGCCCTCACGCAGCACGAGGGCGTGGAACTCGGGCCGCAGCCCCGGGTCGCGCTCGCGCAGGGCGTCGATGGTCGTGGTGATCACCCGGCCCCCGGATTCGGGTTCGATGGTGCGGCCGACGACGTGCAGGATCTGCGGACGCCCCTCGACGGTCATCCGCACCCACGCGCCGACCCGTACCCCGAGGAGGTCGAGCAGCCCCTGTCCGGCCACCGCCTCGTCCGGACCGCTGACGGCGCGCCCTTCCACGACCTTGGCGGGGTACGGGTCCCGGGCCGTACCCAGGCCGCGGAGCGTGATGGTGCCGGTCTGCCCCGGCACGAGCGCCGCCATCTCGGCGCCGGGGTGGACCGCGGCGACGCCCGGGACCTCGGCGAGGGTCCGCTCCAGTTCCGCGTCGGAGGCCCCGGCCGGCTGCCCGGCCCGTACGGTCAGTGCCGCGGGGAGTCCCATCTGCGCGGGTCGGCTGCGGAACTGGTCGAGCGTCGACCAGGCGACGAGTGCGACGGTGATGAGGACCAGCGGCAGGGCGAGCCGGGCGACGGGGAGGAGCGTCCGGCCGCGCCGCGGGAAGGCCGCACGCCACCCCAGGACCAGGGCGGGCGGCACGCGTGTTCCGAGGGCCCGCCGGCCGAGTGCCGTCATCGGCGCGGCGGAGGGCAGCGCCGCCCGGGCCACCGGGACGGGCGGGACCCGTCCGGCCCGCCAGGCCGAGAGTCCGGTCGCGGCCGCGATCAGCAGCACCGCGCCGCACGGGATGCCGATCATGAGCGCGGTGTGGCCGGGCAGGTCCTGCCACACCGCCGTCGCCTCCCCGATCCGTCCGGGTATCCGGGCGCCCAGCAGGGCGATCGCCGCCGTGCCGAGGGTCACGCCGAGAAGGGCGAAGGCCAGGTGCTGTACGAGGAAGCCGCGGGTCACCTGGCCGGGGGTGAAGCCGACGGCCTTGAGGATCGCGATGTCCCGCAACTGGCCGCGGACGCGGGCGCCGATCGCTCCGGCGGCGGCGAGCGCGGCCGCGAGCAGCGCGCCGAGTCCGAAGACCGCGAACATCTGCCCGAGCAGCCGGTCGTCGCCGCCCGCCTCGGCCCGTGCCTGCTGCCACTTGGTGACCTGGGCGACCCGGTCGGCGCCGAGGACGGTCACGGCCCGCTGGACGGTGAAGTCGGTGTCGTCCGGATCCTGCAGGCGCAGGCCCACGCTCTGCCCGGTGTCGCCGTGGGCGACCTCGTCGAGGGTGTCGTCGAGGACCCAGCCGATGCCGGGCCCGCCGCCCGGGTGGTAGCGGGGCTCGGCGACCTCGGCGATCCCGCTGACCCGCAGTGCGTGCGGGGCTCCGTCCGGGCCGGTGACCCGTACGGTGTCGCCCGGCTCGGCCCACAGGGCCCGCGCGACCGAGGCCTCCAGGACGACGGCACCGGTGCCGGTGCTGTCGGGTCCGGCGAGCCAGTTGCCGTCGGTGACGAGCGGCCGTGCGGTCTCCGGGGGCACGGTCGCGGCGGCGCGCAGCGTCACCCCGACCCGGGCACCGCGCGACTCGACCGTCGTCGCGGTCGTGCGGTAGGGCCCGGAGAGGGCGGCGACCCCGTCCACCCGGGACAGGGCGGCCGTGTCCGCACCGGCGCCGGTGTGCAGCCAGATGTGTGCGCCGTGGGACTGGTTGAAGACGCGCTGCCAGGGGTTGGCGGCGTAGCCGAACAGTGCGCCGGCGAGCAGGAGCGAGGCGATGATCCCGGCGCTGGCCAGGACGACGAAGAGGGCTTCGCCGCGGTGTGCGCGGAAGTCGGCGTGCGCCCAGCGCAGCGTGGCCCGCACGGTCACTCCTTGAGTTCCAGGTCCAGGTCCAGCACGCCGGAGACGCCGCGGGCCGGCCCGCGGCGTCCGCCGCCGAGCTGTGCGTCGTCGGCTATGCGCCCGTCGAAGAAGCTGATGACGCGGTCGGCGGCGCTGGCCATCCGGGCGTCGTGGGTGACCATCACGATCGTCTGGCCGCGCTGGTGGAAGCGGGAGAGCAGCCGCAGCACCTCGCGGGTGCCCTTGCTGTCGAGGCTGCCGGCCGGCTCGTCCGCGAGCAGCAGTGCGGGGTGGTTGACCAGGGCGCGGGCGAGTGCGACCCTCTGCTGCTCGCCGCCGGACAGCTCGCCGGGCATGGAGCGTTCGCGGCCTTCGAGGCCGAGTTCGGCGAGCAGTTCGGCACGGGATGCGCGGGCGGCCTTCGGGGAGGCTCCGGCGAGCAGGGCGGGGAGTTCGACGTTGTCGGCGACGGTGAGGTTGGAGACCAGGTTGAAGAACTGGAAGACGACGCCGATGCTGCGGCGCCGCAGGACCGCCCAGCGGGCCTCGCGGTACTCGTCGACCCGCTCCCCGCCGATCCACAGTTTCCCGCTGTCGGGGCGCTGGAGGCCGCCCAGCAGGTGCAGGAGCGTGGACTTGCCGGCTCCGGAGGGTCCGGTGACCGCGACGAACTCGCCGGGCCGGACGGACAGGTCCACCCCGCGTACGGCGTGCACCGGTACGCCCTCGCCGTGGTGCGTCTTGGTCAGGCCCTCGGCCCGCACGATGGGCTCGGCGGACGCGCCAGGAGCGGCGGTGGTGGCGTCGTCGCTCATTCCAGCTCCTCCTGGCAGCGTTCCAGCCAGTCGAGGTCGGCCTGCAGGTGCAGCATGGCGCCCTCGATCAGCAGTTGGGAGATCTTGTTGTCGCGGTCCTCCGCCGCGGCCAGCTTGGACAGGTCCCGCATGGTGTTGAGGTACTGCCGCCGCTGTTTGTTGATCAGTGCGACCGGATCGGCGAGACCCGACTGCGGCGCGAGTGCGAGCTTCATGAAGAACTCGTCCCGTACCCGGGGCTCCTCGGCGGTGTCCTCGAACCAGGCCAGTACGGCCTCGCGTCCGGCGTCCGTCAGCTTGTACGTGCGCTTGTTGGGGCGTCCCGACTGCTCGACGTCCTCGCCCTCGATGAGGCCGCTCTTCTCCAGCCGCCCGAGGGTGACGTAGATCTGGCCGACGTTGGGCTGAGGGTACGCGGCGCCCAGGAGCTTCTCAAGGTCCTGCTTCAGCTCGTAACCGTGCGCAGGGCTACGGGTGAGGAGCGCAAGGAGCGCCAGCCGCACTCGCTCCCCCTCCTTCCCGCTCCGTAGTCAACGGTTCACTCGGCAGCGGGCCGAATTGCGCCGCCGTCCGTCTCGTCTGCCTGCGCGTCTAGTATCGCCCATGCCTAACGGGTATATATAGGCCACGATGGTCGGCGACGCAGCCGGATCGTGTACTGGGAGGAATCTATGCGGTGGATGCGTGCCGCGGGTAGAGCTCTCCTGGTCGGAGCGGTCGTCCTGGCGGGCTACACCGGTCTCGGCGTCCACGCCGGGGCGGGCGCGGCTTCCGAGGACCGGGGCCGCGGTCCCCTGACGCTCGTCACGGCGGGCGATCTCACGGACTACCTCCCCCCGCTCCTGGCGGAGTGGAACGACGCCCATCCCGGCGAGCGCGTCACGCTCGTCGAGCTGCCCGACTCGGCGGACGAGACCCGGGCCCAGATGATCAGTGAGCTGCGCTCGGGCCGCGACCGGTTCGACGTGCTGAACATCGACGTCGCCTGGACGTCGGAGTTCGCGGCGGCCGGATGGATCTCCCCGCTCCGCCGTGAGCGCTTCCCGCTGGACTCCTTCCTGCGGCCCGTCGTCGACACCGCGACCTTCGACGGCCGGCTGTACGCGGTCCCGTACGTCACCAACGCGGGGCTGCTCTACTACCGCAAGGACCTCCTGGACCGGGAGGGCGAGCGTCCGCCGCGCACCTGGGACGAGCTGGCGCGCCAGGCGCGCACGATCGCCCCGAAGTACGGACTGGACGGTTATGCCGGTCAGTTCCTGCCGTACGAGGGGCTCACGGTCAACGTCACCGAGGCCGTGCACTCGGCGGGCGGCTCGATCCTGCGCGACGACGGCGCCCGCGTGAGCGTGGACTCGGACGCGGCGCGCGCCGGGCTGCGGTTCCTGGCGGACGGTGTGCGGGAGGGCTGGATCTCCCGCGACGCGCTCGGTTACAAGGAGGAGGAGTCGCGGCGGGCCTTCCAGGAGGGCCGGCTGCTGTTCCTGCGGAACTGGCCCTACGTGTACGCGGACGCGGGCGCGGAGGGCTCGAAGGTCGCGGGCAGGTTCGGCGCCGTGCCGCTGCCCGGGCCGGACGGGCCCGGCACCAGTGTGCTGGGCGGCTCCAACCTCGCCGTGAGCAGCCATGCGCGCCATCCGGCGTCGGCGGCCGACCTGATCGCGTACCTCACCAGTGAGCGGGTCCAGCGACAGGTGCTCACCAAGGGCTCGCTGCCTCCGGTGCGCGCCGCGCTGTACGAGGACCCCGAGCTGATCCGGGCGTATCCGTACCTGCCCACGCTGCGCGAGAGCGTGCTGTCGGCGGTGCCGCGTCCCAAGAGTCCGCGCTACGACCAGGTGAGCCTCGCCGTGCAGGCCGTGGCGCAGGACCTGCTGGCGCTGCGCCAGACGCCGGAGCAGGCGGCGGCGCGGCTCGCACGCGAGCTCGGGACCATCTCCCGCACGGGCTGATCGCACTCTTCCGTCCCCCTCTCTCAAGGGCCTCTACTTACATGTTAAGTAGAGGCCCTTCCTCATGCATCCGGGCAATCACGTACAAACCACCCCAGCTTTTCACTGTTTCTGGACACATCGTTGACACCTTCCAGTCGCTGCTACTTAACATGCATGCATAACAGCGCACCGATCCGGAGCGCTCTCGCATTCAGCAGACAGGTCGACGCGAGATGCTCAGCACCCTTCCGGCCGCTACCGGCCACCCCTCCCCCACCGCCACCTCATCGGCCCCTTGGTGGCGCGACGCGGTGATCTACCAGGTCTACGTCCGCAGCTTCCTCGACAGCACCGGGGACGGCATCGGAGACCTGGCCGGCGTCCGGGCCGGGCTCCCCTACCTGCGCAGGCTCGGTGTCGACGGCATCTGGCTCAGCCCCTTCTACCCGTCGCCGCAGCACGACCACGGCTACGACGTCGCCGACTACCGCGGTGTCGACCCGGTCTACGGCGACCTCGCGGAATTCGACCGGTTGGTGGCCGACGCCCGCCGGCTCGGGCTGAAGCTGCTCCTCGACATCGTTCCCAACCACTGCTCCAGCGAGCACCCGTGGTTCCGGAGCGCGCTCGCCGCGAAGCCGGGCAGCGCCGAACGCGCCCGCTTCCACTTCGCTCCCGGCCGCGGCCCGGACGGAACGGAGCCCCCCAACAACTGGCGCGCCATGTTCGGCGGCCCCGCCTGGAGCCGGACCACCGGGCCCGACGGCGCCCCCGGCGAGTGGTACCTGCACCTCTTCACGCCCGAGCAGCCCGACCTGAACTGGCGCGATCCGGCCGTGGGCGACGACTTCGAGGAGGTGCTGCGCTTCTGGCTGGACCGCGGGGTCGACGGCTTCCGCATCGATGTCGCCGCCGGACTGTTCAAGCACCCCGAGCTGCCGGATTCGGACGACCCGGGAGCCGACGAGCGGGCCCGCGACGCCGTCAACCAGCTGGCCTGGAACCAGCCCGAGGTCCACGGCGTGTGGCGGCGCTGGCGCTCGGTCTGCGAGGAGTACACCGCACGGGACGGCCGCGAGCGGCTGCTGGTCGGCGAGGTGTCCGTGCCCACCGCGCGCGAGCACGCCGAGTACGTCCGCCCCGACGAACTGCACCAGGCGTTCTTCTTCGACCTGCTGAGCGCCCCCTGGGACGCCGACGCCTTCCGCACGACGATCACCGACGCGATGCGCGACATCGCCGGCACCGGCTCCACCGTCACCTGGGTCCTCAACAACCACGACCAGGTCCGCACGGTCACCCGCTACGCGGGCGAGCCCGGGGTGGAAGGCAGCGGACTGGGGGCCGCCCGCGCCCGCGCCGCGGCGCTCCTGATGCTCGCGCTGCCCGGCGCCGCCTACGTCTACCAAGGCGAGGAGCTCGGCCTCCCCGAGGTCCTCGACCTGCCCGACGAGGTCCTCACCGACCCGATCTTCCACCGTACGGGCAGCCGCAAGCACGTCCGGGACGGCTGCCGCGTGCCGCTGCCCTGGTCCGGGCACGCCTCGCCGTTCGGCTTCTCCGGGGAAGCGGCCGGCGCCAAGCCGTGGCTGCCGCAGCCCGAGTGGTTCGCCGAACACGCCACCGACCGCGCCCTGGCGGACACCCGTTCCTTCTGGCACCTCTACCGCGACGGGCTCCAGCTGCGGCGCACCCTGCCGCAGCTCGGCGAAGGCCCGCTGCGCTGGCTGGACACGCCTCCTCAGGTGCTGGCGATCAGCCGCGGCGACGGCCTGGTCTGCGCGGTGAACTTCGGCACCGAGCCGGTCCCCGCCCCGGTCCCGGGGACTCCGCTGCTCGCCAGCGGCCCCTGTCCCGACGGGGTCCTGCCCGCGGCGACCGCCGCCTGGTGGACGGCCGAATGCCCCGCCCCGTGACCACCGGCCCCTGACCTCCTCCGCTTCCTCCGCTCTCCTCTTCTCCCTCCCCCTTCCTCCCCCGCGCAGTCCGGGCCCCGCCCCGCGTCCCGGACCTCCAGACAAGGACTCCCTCATGCGACGACCCAGCAAGACGACCCGGCGGACCGCGGCCACCGCATCGGCGGCCCTCGCCCTCGCCCTCGGTGCCACCGCCTGCGGCAACACCACCGGACCCGAGAGCAGCGGCGAACTGAGCGGCCAGACCGTGACCGTGACCGGCGTCTGGACCGGCAGCGAGCAGCAGAACTTCAAGAAGGTCCTGGACGCCTTCAGCGAGAAGACCGGCGCCAAGACGGTCTTCGTCCCCTCCGGCGACAACGTCTCCACCTTCGTCGGCAGCAAGATCGAAGGCGGCAACGCCCCCGACGTGGTGCTGGTTCCCCAGGTGGGGGTGCTCCAGCAGTTCGCCAAGGAGGGCTGGCTCCAGCCCCTGTCCGAGCAGACCACCCGGAAGGCCGGCTCCTCCCTCGCCCCGGTGTGGCGGAACTACGGCACCGTCGACGGCACCTACTACGGCCTCTACTTCAAGGCCGCCCACAAGTCGACCGTCTGGTACGCCCCGGAGGCCTTCGCCCAGGCCGGTGTCAACGAGCCCACGAGCTACGCCGACCTGCTGAAGGCCGGCCGCACCCTCGCCGACTCCGGCCGCCCCGCCTTCGCCATAGCCGGCGAGGACGGCTGGACCCTCACCGACTGGTTCGAGAACATCTACCTCTCCCAGGCCGGACCGGAGAAGTACGACCAGCTCGCCCAGCACAAGCTCAAGTGGACCGACGACAGCGTGGTCAAGGCGCTGACCACCCTCGGCGAACTGTTCAAGGACAAGCAGCTCGTCGCCGGCGGTGCCCAGACAGCCCTGAGCACCGACTTCCCCACGTCGGTCGCGCAGGTCTTCGGCCCCGGGCCCAAGGCGGCCATGGTCTACGAGGGCGACTTCGTCGGCGGCATCGCCAAGGACCAGTTCGGCAAGAAGCCCGGCAAGGACGCCAAGTTCTTCCCGTTCCCCGCGGTCGACGGCGGCAAGGCGCCGGTCGTCAGCGGCGGTGACGCGGCCGTCGTCCTCAAGGACGCGAAGAACGGCAAGGCCGGCATGAAGCTGCTCGAATTCCTGTCCAGCCCCGAGGCCGCCGAGGTCTGGGCCCGCGCCGGCGGCTTCCTGTCCCCCAACAAGGAGCTCGACATCACCGCGTACGGCGACGAGACCACCCGCAGCACGGCCGACTCGCTCATCGCGGCGGGCGACTCCATCCGCTTCGACATGTCGGACCAGGCCCCGGCCGCGTTCGGCGGCACCAAGGGCGCGGGCGAGTGGAAGCTCCTCCAGGACTTCCTGCGCGACCCGTCGGACCCGCGGGGCACGGCCGCGAAGCTCGAGGCCGAGGCCGCCAAGGCCTACGGGAACTGAGGCGCCTCCCATGGCTGACACCATGACCGCCGCCCGCGGCGCCGCCGACGGGCGGCGCCGGGCCCAGCGCAGAAAACGCCGCCTCGCGATCGTCTTCGTCCTGCCCGCCCTGCTGCTGCTCGGCGCGCTGGTCGTCTACCCGGTCCTCTTCTCCTTCGGCCGCAGCCTCTTCGACGCCGACGGCGACCGGTTCGTAGGAGCCGCCAACTACGCGGCGATCGTGCAGGACCGGGCCACCCTCAAGGCGATCCGCAACAGCGCACTCTGGGTCGTCGTCGCCCCGACCCTGCTGACCGGACTCGGGCTGATGCTCGCCGTGCTCACTGAGAAGGTGCGCTGGGCGACCGCGTTCAAACTCGTGCTCTTCCTGCCGATGGCCGTGTCGTTCCTCGCCGCGGGCATCATCTTCCGGCTCGCCTACGAACAGGACCCGGCCCGGGGCGTTCTCAACGCCGCCGTCGTCGGTGTCCACGACAGCTTCGTGGACACCGCCGCCTATCCGACGGCCCGGGCCCGGGAGGGCCAGGGCCTGACGGGCGGGCCGGGCGGCCCGTACAGCACCGAGGAGGCCGTCCGCCCGGGCCGGTCGGTCGCTCTCGGCCTCATCGGGGTGGCACCCGACGCGATGCCGGCCGGGGCGAAGGCCGCGGCCCCGGCGGCGGACCGGCCGGACACCGTCGGGGGTGTCGTCTACTTCGACTTCGCCCCCGGCGGCGCCGGTACCCCGGGCCGGATCGACCCGGGCGAGAGCGGGCTGCCCGGCATGACGGTCGAGGCGGTACGGGACGGCCGGGTGGCCGCCACCGCCGTCACGGCCGAGGACGGGTCGTTCCGCTTCACCGGGCTGGCCGACGGCCCGTACACCGTCAGGCTGCCCGCGGCCAACTTCGCGGCCCCGTACCAGGGGGTGAACTGGCTCGGACCGGCGCTGGTGACACCGGCCATCATCGGCGCCTACCTGTGGGTGTGGACCGGCTTCGCGATGGTCCTGATCGGCGCCGGCCTCGCGGCCATCCCGCGGGACGCCCTGGAGGCGGCCCGGATGGACGGCGCCTCCGAGGGCCAGATCTTCCGCAAGATCACCGTGCCGCTGCTCGCTCCGGTGCTCACCGTCGTCTTCGTGACCCTGGTGATCAACGTGATGAAGGTCTTCGACCTCGTCTACATCATCGCGCCCGGACCGGTCCAGGAGGAGGCGAACGTGCTGGCCACCCGCATGTGGCTGGTCTCCTTCGGCGGCGGCAACGACCAGGGGCTCGGCAGCGCGCTCAGCGTGGTGCTCCTCCTGCTCGTCGTCCCGGCGATGGTCTTCAACATCCGGCGCTTCCGAAGGAGTGGAGCATGAGCGGCCGCGGCACCATCGAGCGACGACCGTCCCGGCGGACGACGGCGGTCCGCTCCGTCCCCGGCCCGCCGGCGAAGGGGCCCGCGCACGGACCAGGGCGCCGGCGCGGGAAGCGGCTGTCGCGCCTGCTGAGCAACTCCCTCGTCCAGGGCGCGCTGATGCTGGTCGCCCTGGTGTGGATCACCCCGCTGGCGGGCCTGCTCATCTCCTCCGTGCGTTCCGAGGGGGACAACGCCGCCGACGGCTGGTGGACCGCGCTCACCGACCCGTCCCAGCTGTCCCTGGACAACTACTCGGCCCTGCTGAAGGACTCCGGTATGGCGGCGGCCTTCGGGAACACCGTCCTGATCTCCGTGCCCACCACCGCCCTGGTGGTCGCCATCGCGGCACTCGCCGGATACGCCTTCGCGTGGCTGGAGTTCCCCGGCCGGGACGCCGTCTTCCTGGTGGTCGTCGGACTGCTCGTGGTACCCGTACAGATCGGGCTGCTGCCCGTGGCCAAACTCTTCGGCGCGGTGGGGCTGTTCGGCACGGTCGCGGGCGTGGTCCTCTTCCACGTCGCCTACGGGCTGCCGTTCGCGATCTTCCTGCTGCGCAACTACTTCGCCGAGATACCGCGCGAGATGCTGGAAGCCGCCCGGATGGACGGCGGCAGCGAGTGGCGGATCTTCTCGCGGCTGGTGCTGCCGCTCGGCCGCCCGGCCATCGCGAGCCTGGCCATCTTCCAGTTCCTCTGGGTCTGGAACGACATGCTCGTGGCGCTGCTCTTCGCGGACAGCGGGTCCCAGCCGCTCACGGTCGCGCTGCAGTCCCAGATGCGGCAGTTCGGGAGCAACATCGGCGTCCTCGCGCCCGGGGCGTTCCTGTCCCTGGTGGTCCCGCTGATCGTCTTCTTCGCCTTCCAGCGGCACTTCGTCCAGGGGGTGATGGCGGGCTCGGTGAAGTGACCGCCACCATCCCGCCGGAGCGGATCCCGTGCCGGAATCAGGGGGTGGGAACGGGCCAGGGAACGTCGGTGGCCACCGTGGCGGTGTAGTCGACGCCCGGCACGGCGAAGCCGTACAGGCGCTGGACCTCGGTGTGGAACCAGTCGAGGTCGGCGAGAGCGGCGATGGTGTCGGTCGTGGCGGCCTCCCAGCGCCCGGCGACGGCCGCCTGGACGTCGTCGGTGAGTTCCCAGGTGTCCAGGCGGACCCGGCCTTCGTCGTCCAGGGCGAGCGGCGCCGTACCGGTGAGCTGGTCCCACAGGGCGGCGAGCTGCTGCACCGGCGGGACCAGGTCCGCTCCGAGGACGCCGCGCAGCAGCCCGGTGTACAGGGCGATGCCGGGGATGGCGGTGGAGGACTGGGTGACGGCGGCGCCGTTGACGGAGGTCACGGCCCGCCCGCCGAGCGTCGTGCCGAGCCGCTCGTTCAGAGTGCGGGCGGTGGCCTCCAGGTGGGCCTTGGCCGCGCCGATGGTGCCCTGCCGGTAGATGGCCGCGGTCAGCGGCGAGCCGATGTACGACAGCGCGGCGGTGGCGAAGCCCTCGCCGAGCAGTCCGCGGCCGGCCAGGTGGTCGATCCAGCGTTCCCAGTCCGCCCCGCCCATCACGGCCACGGTCTGCTCGACGTCATCGCCCTCGGCCGGCCCGGTCTCGACCTCGCGTACCGCGGGCACGCCCCGGTCGTCGAAGACGAGGGTCTTGGTGCGGTTCGCCCGGCCGATCGGCTTGAGGACGGAGGCGTGGGTGGTGCCGGTGTCGGGGTCGGTGCGCCTCGGCGCGGCGACCGAGTAGATCAGGTAGTCCAGCCGGCCGCCGAAACGCTGCTCGATGAGGTCGGCGACCTCGTTCTTCATGGTGTCGGAGAACGCGTCGCCGTTGAGGAAGACCAGATCCCGACCGGCGGTACGGGCGAGGTCGGCGGTGGCCGCGGTGCGGTACCAGCCGGCCGTGGCGGTACGCCGTTCGGTGGGGGCCTTCTCGAAGGAGACCGCGATGCCGCGCACACCGGCGCGCTTGAGTCCGGCGACCGTGGCCGCCAGGCCGTAGCCGGCCGAGGAGCCGATGATCAGGGCCACCGGTCCGGCCCCCTCCGGCAGCTCGGCGGGGTCGGGGCAGTCCTGCCACATGTCGGCCACCAGCCGCTCGCAGCCCGCCGGGTGGGAGTCGAGGAAGAGAAATCCCCGGTTGCGGGGGGTGAGAACGCGCTTGCTCATGCTTGCAGTCCTTGGGTCGGTCGGGCCTAGGCCGTCTCTTTCGGATCTTGTCGGATGAGCCCGGGTCGTCCGGTGCGGTGCATCTCCCCCAGCTACCGCTGGGAGGTGCCCCCGGGCGGAGGGGCGCTCGTGTACTGGACGTACTCGAGTGCCCCGACAACCTGGGGGTCCCCCCGGACGGAGTCTGGGGGATGAGGTGCCGTGCCGGGCGGGCCGGGCCCGGCAAGATCCGGAAGAGACGGCCTAGGAGGCGGCGACCGGCCGGGCCGCCACGTCCCGTCAGTCTGCGACAGGACGGACACGGACGGTGGCCCCACCGGAGACAAGGATCGCAAGTGGATCTTGGAGTGTTCCGCCACTTCCGCTACTTCCGCTGCTTCCGCTGCTTCCGGCAGAGCGGGAAGGGGCCCATGAGCTCGGGGCGGGCGAACTCGCCGTGGCTCGCCGGGTTCCAGGACGGCGGCCCCGGCCTGGAACCCGGCGGGCCGTTCGGTGCGCGGCGCGGTGGGCACCAGCTCTCGCGTCGAAGCGCTGCCCCTCCGGTGTGCCGGACGGTCAGTTGGCCGGGGTTTCGCCCTGTTCCCGCATGCCCCACGGGGAGCCGTACCCGGTGAGCAGGTCGAGGAACGGGAGCGGCGGCAGGGCCTCGGGACCCAGGACGCCGGGCTGCGACCAGACGCCGGTGGCCAGGAGTTCGAGGGCCACCACCGGGTTGACGGCGGTCTGCCAGACGACGGCCTGGGAGCCGTACTCGCGCATGGACCACTGGTTGTCGACCACGTGGTAGAGGTAGACCTCGCGGGGCAGACCGTCCTTGGTGCCCTTGACCCAGGTGCCGGCGCACGTCTTTCCGGTCATCCGGTCCCCGAGCGTCGCCGGGTCGGGCAGGCAGGCGGCGACCACGTCGCGGGGTGAGACCCGGACCTCGCTGCCGTCCTCACCGCGGACCGCGACCCGTGCGGTGGAGTCCAGGCCGAGGGCGTGGAGGGTCTTGAGCTTGCCGATGAAGTCGTCGCCGAGGCCGTACTTGAAGGTGACCCGGCGGGCCCCGACCCAGCGCGGGACGAGGAGCACCTCCTCGTGTTCGACGTTGACGCACTCGACGGGGCCGATGCCCTCCGGGAAGTCGAAGACCTCGGGCTCGCTGAACGGCTCGGTGGTGAACCAGCCGCGCTCGCGCTCGTAGACCACGGGCGGGTTCAGGCACTCCTCGATCGTCGTCCAGATGTTGAAGGACGGGGCGAAGTCGTAGCCCTCGACGGCCAGGTTCGCTCCGTCGCGGATGCCGATCTCCTCGATGTCGTCGAAGAGGTGGTCGGCGGCGTAGCGGGCGAAGACGTCGGAGAGTCCGGGCTCGACGCCCATGCCGACGAGGGCGAGGCGGCCCGACTTCTCCCATTCCTCCGCCCGTTCGAACTGCTCGTCGCCGAGCTTCACGCCGCATTCGCTGTGCGGGTGGTCGGGGTGCGGGCGGGAGAGGGACATGGCCATGTCGAGGTAGTGGCTGCCCGCCGCGAGCGCGGCGTTGAACAGGGGCATCACGAAGCGCGGGTCGGTGGCGTTCATCAGGACGTCGCATCCGCGCTCGGTGAGCAGCCGGGTGACCGCCTCCTCGTCGGAGGCGTCGACTCGGCAGGCGCTGAACCGCTGCTCGTCGCCGCCCAGGGCCGCGACGGCGGCCTGGGCGCGGGACAGGTCGTAGTCGG
Source organism: Streptomyces nojiriensis (assembly GCF_017639205.1). Taxonomy (NCBI): domain Bacteria; kingdom Bacillati; phylum Actinomycetota; class Actinomycetes; order Kitasatosporales; family Streptomycetaceae; genus Streptomyces; species Streptomyces nojiriensis. The sequence goes on from NZ_CP071139.1 coordinate 526,060, forward strand.
CGACGACGAAGTGGTCGAAGAAGTCGCGGCGGGCGGCGATCTTGGTGATCGCGCTCCCGACACCGCCGGCACCCACAAGCAGAACACGCATGGCGAGGTCCTTTCTCGGTGAGGCGTGCGCCTCAGGGGGCTGATGGAACCGTTCCGTCCGAGTTAAGGTCAATGGTGTTGGCATAAGGATGGACGGAGGCGGCGATGGCGAAGGACGTGGTCCCGGAGGAGGCCCGCAGGCGGCGGCGCCCGACCCGGCAGGGGACGGTGCTCTCCGAGCGGCTGATCGTCGAGACGGCCCTGCGGATGGTGCGCGAGCACGGCAGCGCGGGCCTGTCCGCCCGGCGGCTGGGCGCCGCTCTGGGTGCGGATCCCAGCACCCTGTACCGGTACTTCGACGGCATGGACGGGCTGACCCTGGCCATCGGCGAGGAGCTGATCGGCCGGGCGCTCGACGGCTGGGTGCCCACCGGGCGGTGGCGCGAGGACCTGCGCTCACTCGGGCTGCGCATCCACGGTGCCTACCTCGCTCACCCGCAGGCCGCGCTGCTGACCGCGAGCCGGGTGAGCGGCCGGCCGCGCGAGATCGCGGCCGACGAGGCGATCCTCGGCAGCCTGCGCGGCGCGGGCTTCGCGGACGTGGACGCCGTACGGATCTACCACGCCTACATCGACCAGGCCCTGGCCTTCGCGGCGCTCGACGCGGGGCCCCTCGCGCTGACGGACAAGGCCCGCGAGTCGGACGAGGAGCGGTGGGAGTCGACGTACGCCAGGCTGCCGGCCGACGCGTACCCGAACATCGCGGCCACCGCGGGACTGCTGGCCGCCCGGATGCCCCACAGCGCGTACCCGGTCGCGCTGGAGATGCTGCTGGACACCGCCGAGCGGCAGCTCGCGGACGCGGCGGGGGCCGGGGGCGGGGGCGCGGCGGGGGCCGGGGGCGGGGGCGCGGCGGGGCGCGCCTGACCGGGCCTCCCGGGCAGGCTTATGCCAACACCATTGACCCCCTGTGCGGAGCCCGGGTTTCCTCATCGCATTCACGCCCCGTTCACAGTGCACCAGTGAGGGACCATGGTCGAAGACACCCCGCGGACGCCCGCCGCCACCGCCACGCTCAGACCGAACGCGATCGGGTTCGTCGACGCCCTCGCCATCGGGCTGAACGCGACCTCGCCGGCGTACTCCCTCGCCGCCGTGATCGGGCCGATCGTCGCCCTGGTCGGCGTCCACGCCCCCGGGGTGATGCTCGCGTCGTTCGTTCCGATGGTGCTCATCGCATCCGCTTTCTACTACCTGAACCGGGCCGACCCCGACTGCGGCACGACCTTTTCGTGGGTGACGCGCGCACTGGGTCCCACGACCGGCTGGCTGGGCGGCTGGGCGATCACCATGACCGGCGTGCTGGTGGTCGGCTCGCTCGCCGACGTCGCCGTCAACTTCGGCCTGCTGGCCGTCGGTCTGGACGGCTGGGCCGGCAACACGCTGATCCGCCAGGCGCTCACCGTGCTGGTGATCGTGACGATGGCGGCGCTGTGCGTCCGGGACACCCAGGCCGCGGCCCGTCTGCAGAACGTCCTCGTACTGCTGCAGACCGTCTGCCTGTTCGTCTTCGCGGCCGTCGCCCTGTACCGGGTCTATGCCGGAACCGGCTCCCTCGGCGCGCTGCGCCCCTCCGTCGGCTGGCTCGACCCGTTCGGAGCGGGGAGCACGGCGCTGACCGGCGGGCTGCTCCTCGGTGTCTTCGTCTACTGGGGCTGGGAGTCGGCCGTCAATCTCACGGAGGAGACGAAGGACCCCTCCTCCGCCCCGGGCCGGGCCGGCCTCTGGTCGACCGTGGTCCTGCTGGCCACCTATGTCTCCGTGGCCTTCGCGGTGGTCGCGTTCGCCGGCACCGGCTATCTCGCCGCGCACGCCGACGACGAGGAGGCCGTCTTCGCCTCCCTGGCCCGCGAGGCCCTCGGCGGCTGGGACTGGATCGTCCTGCTCGCCGTCGCCACCTCGGCGCTCGCCTCGACCCAGACGACGATCATCCCGGCCTCCCGCACCGCGCTGTCCATGGCGCGCAGGCACGCCCTTCCCCGCCGGTTCGGTCTGATCCACGACCGGTACCGCACCCCCGCCGTCGGCACCTGGTGGGTCGCCGGCACGGCCACCGTCTGGTACCTGTTCATCCACCTGATCAGCGAGAACGCGCTCGCCGACTCGCTGACGGCCCTCTCCCTGCTGATCGCCTTCTACTACGCCCTCACCGGTATCGCCTGCGCGGTCTACCACCGGCGCCTGCTGACCGCGGGGGTGCGCGAGTTCCTGTTCATCGGCGCCGGCCCGCTCATCGGAGCGGGGATGCTGATCTGGCTGCTCGTCGAGGCGGTCGTCGACATGGCGGACCCGGCCAACTCCTCCGGCGGGACGTCCTGGTTCGGTCTCGGCCCGCCGCTGGTCATCGCCCTGGGCCTGAGCCTCGCAGGGCTGCTGGTGATGCTCGCCCGGCGCGCGGCGTCCGGGGCGTTCTGGGCGGAGCGCCCGACCGTCCACGAAGGCACGGCCGTCGACGAAGGCCCGGCGGACCTGCCCGACAGCTCGGCGGACGCCGCGGCGAGGGCGGCGGAGCCCGCGGCACGGGGATGAACGCGCGGTGGGCGTGCGGGCCTTGACGGCCCGCACGCCCACGGGGAGGGGCCGGCGGTGAGCGGCCCGGGGCGATTGTCAGTGGCTCGCGAGAGGATCACTCCCATGACGAACCTTTCCGCCGATCAGGCGCTGTCCAGCACGTCCAGCCGCTCCGCGTACGAGGCCGCGCTCGGGCGGCTGCGCGACGCCTCGGGGGCGTACTACGCCGACGGCGACAGCCCGATGGACGATGCCGCCTACGACCAGCTCCGGCTCGCGGTGCTGGCCTGGGAGGCGGAGCACCCCGAGGAGACCGCCGCCGACTCCCCCACCGGGCAGGTCGGCGACGGCGCCGCCCCGGCCGGCGATGTCGCGCACACCACCCGGCTGCTCAGCCTGGACAACGTGTTCAACCCGGACGGCCTGCTGTCGTGGGGCGAGTCCCTGCAGCGCAGGCTGGGCAAGGCGCCGGCCGGCGGGTTCACCGTGGAGCCGAAGCTGGACGGCGCGGCCGTCGCGGCCCGGTACCGGGCCGGGCGGCTGGTGCAGATCATCACGCGCGGCGACGGCAGCACCGGTGAGGACGTCAGCCATGTCATCGGACAGATCGAAGGCCTGCCCGAGCGGCTGCCGGTGCCGGCCACCTTCGAGGTGCGCGGGGAGGTGCTGTTCACCCAGGAGCAGTTCGAGACGGCGAACGCGGTCCGCACGGCGCACGGCGCACAGGTCTTCGCCAACCCCCGCAACGGCACGGCCGGCACGCTGCGGGCCAAGGACCGCCCGTACCGGCTGATGATGACCTTCTGGACCTACGGCGCGGTCGAACTGGACGGAGAATCGTTCCTGCCCGCCGGAGCCACGCACGCCGAGACCCTGGCCGCGGTCGCTCGGGCCGGGGTCCGCACGACCGCGGACACCCCGGTCGGACTGCACGTGGTCGCCTCCCTCGCCGAGGCACAGCAGCGGGTGGACGAGATCGCCGCCCTGCGCGCGGGGCTGCCGTTCGGTATCGACGGTGTCGTGATCAAGGTCAACGACGCGGCCGAGCAGGAAGCGGCGGGACTGGGCAGCCGGTTCCCCTACTTCGCCGTCGCCTTCAAGCTCCCGGCCGTCGAGCGGCAGACCGTGCTGGAGGACGTGGTGTGGGAGGTCGGCCGGACCGGGGTGCTCGCCCCGACCGCCGTACTCGCCCCGGTCCTGATCGACGGCTCCACGGTCACCAGGGCCACCCTCCACAACCCGGCCGACATCCGGCGCCGTGATCTCCACCTCGGCGACACCGTGACGGTCTACAAGGCGGGCGACATCATCCCGCGGGTCCAGGCCGCCGTGGTGGCGCTGCGCCCGGCCGGGGCGACGGAGGTGCCGCTGCCCGAGGCGTGCCCCCAGTGCGGCGGGGAGATCAACAAGACGCAGGAGCGGTGGCGCTGCGCGCAGGGCGCGGCCTGCGCCCTGCCGGCGCTCATCGAGTACGCCGCCGGGCGCGAGATGCTCGACATCGACGGGCTGGGCAGGACGTACGTCAAGGCCCTGGTCGACGCCGGTGACGTCACGGACGTCGCCGACCTGTTCACCCTGTCCCCGGACCAGCTCACCACCGCCTCCGGCAGCGCCAAGCGAGGCGCGAAGCTGGCCGAGCAGATCGAGGCGGCGAAGGCCCGGCCCCTGAGCCGCGTCGTCTGCGCGCTCGGCATCCTGGGCACCGGGCGCAGCATCTCGCGCCGTATCGCCCGGCACTTCGGCACGATGGACGCCGTCCGCCGGGCCGATGCCCTGGCCATGCAGGCCGTGGACGGGATCGGTCCGGAGAAGGCCCCGGTGATCGTCGAGCAGATCGCCGCGCTGGCCCCGGTCATCGACAAGCTCGCCGCGGCGGGCGTCAACATGAGCGAGCCGCAGGAAGCGGCGGCGGCGCAGGAGTCGGGGCCGCTGGCCGGGAAGGTCGTCGTGGTGACCGGGAAGATGACCGGAGCGCTCGAGGGCCAGGGGCGGGACGCGATGAACGCACTGATCGAGAAGGCGGGCGGCCGCGCGGGCAGCAGCGTCAGCCCGAAGACCGCCATCCTGGTCTCCGCGCCCTCCGCGAGCGGCAAGCCCAGCTCGAAGGCGGTCAAGGCCGCCGAGCTCGGTGTCGAGGTCCTCACCCCGGAGGCCTTCGCCGAGCTGGTGGCCGACTACCTGAGCTGAACCGAGCCGAACCGAGCCGAACCGAGCCGAACCGAGCCGAGCTGAGTGGGCCCGAACCGAGCTGAGCCGAGTGGGCCCGAACCGAGCCGGCCCGGGCGGCGGTCCGGCGTCCGGCACGGAAAGACCTCCGGCCGTCCCGCGTGATGCGGAGACGGCCGGAGGTCTCAAGTCGGTGGCGAGGAAAGCGAAGAGGCTATTTTGGATTGTTGAGAAGGAAGCCCCTTCATGGCCTCGCCACGGCTACGTTAACAGTCAGGCGGGGATCAGGTCACACAGGTTTTCGGGGGTGACGATCCGCGACCCCGGGTGCAGCTTCTCGGGCCGCTCCAGGCCGATGTAGGTGACGGGACCCGCCGGAACGGTCTTCCCGTCCCACACGGTGACGGTCGTCGCGCTGCCGGTCATCAGCTCGATGAGGTAGCGGACGGTGAGCTGCTCGCGCTCGGCGACGGCGCGCATCAGCGTCGCGACCGTCACCCGGTGGTCCTCGACCCGGTTGTACGACAGGGATCCCGTCAGGTACAGGTGCAGCCACTTGGCGCGCCACCGGCCGTCGGACCCGCGCAGGAACACCAGCGGCAGCGCGACCCGGCCCGGACCGCGCAGGTCCGACTTCATGCGCACCGTACGCGGCTCGAAGGGTCGTCCCTTCTGCTCGGTCTCGCGCAGCATGAACCCGAAGAACGACTCCTCGACCTCTTCGAAGCCTTCCCCGGAGTAGATGTGGACCTGCGGGACGATGCAGGTGGCGCGCACCGCGTCCAGGCGCAGGTCGATGAACTCCGAGGCCCCGTGGGGCGCGTTCGTGATGTCGCCGGAATGCTTGCCCCCGATCTCGGTGAGGTTGGTGTACGACAGCCCCGAGACGGTCGAGTAGTCGCTGTCGAGCAGGGCCGCCGACAGGTCGTAGTCGGTGGTGCGCGCGGTCTGCTTCCAGTACACGAAGAAGCGCAGCAGTTCGCCGTCGACCGGGGACACCGAGCCGCGCGGCAGCACGCCGAGACCGGACGCCGTCGCCTTGCCGCTGAGCGGCAGCGCCACGTCCAGGACGTCCGGGTCGATCAGCAGGTGGTCCGCGACGGGCACCCGGCGGCGCAGTTCCGCGTCGATCGCGGCGATCATCCGCTTGCGCTCGGGCGCGAACACCGGCGGACGGGTGTCCTCGGTGACCCAGGCCCGGCCGGAGCGGTTGACGAACACCCGCTGTTCTCCGGTCTCCTGGGCGCGGTTGTGCAGGTGCTCGCGCACCGACAGCAGGACCCGGCCGGAGGCGTCGGGGAGGGCGTGCTCGGCGGCGGCCGCGACGGCGTCGCGCTCGTCCTGGGTGTGGGCGGAGCGCAGCAGCCGGTCCAGGGAGCGCAGCAGCTTGCCGGGCGCGGCCTTCAGCAGCTCGGCGGCGCCGGTGGGGTCGAGCCGGGCGTGCAGTTCCTCCACCCGGCTGTCGAAGGTGCGCACCGCCTTCTCGCCGCGGGCGACGGCGAACACGTCCGCCGCGTGCGGCCACTGCGGGTACTCGTGCGGGTGCAGCCGCTCGCCGAGCCGTTTCCACGTCTCGCGGTGCGCGTGTACGTCGGCGAGCTTGGCGGGCGCCGCGCCGACGACCGCGTCGAGGCCCGCGAGCAGGGCCCGGCGCACCGGACGGGAGAGCCCGCGCAGCCGCGTCGGCTCCTGCAGGCCGACGTCACCGCTGGCGAGGGCGCAGGCGAGCCGGAGCACGTCGGTGACCGTGTCCAGCAGCAGGCTCGCACCGGTCTTCAGCCGGGCCTCGTTGACCACGGCCCGGTTCTCCCGTACGGGGATCTCCTCGGGCTGCGGTCCGTCCGCGCAGTGGCCGGCGAGCTCCCGCAGGTCCCGCAGGCCGTCCTCGCCCAGAGGTGTGGTGCTGCCCGCCAGGGCCAGGTAGAGGGAGGTGAGTTCGTCGTCGGGGGTGCCACCGAGGTGCAGGACCGTCATACGGTCGCCCGCAACGGCGATCAGCTCGTCGTGGTGGGTCAGCATCTCCGCGTAGGAGTGCCGGTAGTTCCCGTACGAGGGGAGCGTGAGCAGGTTCACGACGCCGGTGCTCAGCTGCTCCAGCGTGCCGATGCGCGCGTCGTCGTCGGCGAGCGCCTCGGCTATGCACCGCATCCAGAAGTCGAAGGTGTCCGGCACGTTGGCCGGGAAGTCGACGAAGTACACGTTGTGCCGGACGTGGTCGCCGACCATCTCGCGCACGGTGCCCAGCGTCCGTACGGCGGTGTCGACGACCGCCCGCTCGGACAGCCCCGACAGGTGTTCGAGCAGCTGCGCCGAGAGCTTGAAGCCCACGGACATCAGAGCGGCGTCGAACTGCTGTGCCGCGACGGCGCCTTCCCCGACGGGTCCCGTGGGGCGGGGGATGCGGTGCGTGTGCCGGAGTACCAGAGGGTCGAGTCGGTGGACCATTCCACCATGATCCCAAGGCCGTACGGGCGGCCGCACCCGGTTTTCCGGGGGCGGAACGGTGTCCGCCGAAACCTGATGCGTGCCGGACGGGAAGCGGCCTACCGTGGCGCGATGACTCAGGTGATCATTCTCAACGGTGGTTCCAGCTCGGGGAAGTCCGGGATCGTACGGTGCCTGCAGGCGGTGCTGCCGGACCCGTGGCTGTCGTTCGGGTGCGATGCGTTCGTCGACGCGCTGCCTGCCGCGATGCAGACGGCGCAGGAGGGGATCGAGATCGCGGCGGACGGCACGGTGAGCGTCGGGGCGGCCTTCCGGACGCTGGAGGCGGCCTGGACGAAGGGGATCGCGGCGATGGCCCGTGCGGGTGCGCGGATCGTCGTCGACGACGTGTTCCTCGGCGGGGCGGCGTCCCAGCAGCGGTGGCGGGAGGCGCTGGGCGCTATGCCGGTCCTGTGGGTCGGTGTGCGGTGCGACGAAGCGGTGGCCGCGGGCCGGGAGATCGCGCGCGGGGACCGGGTCAGGGGAATGGCCGCGGCGCAGGCGGACACCGTGCACCGGGGAGTGACCTACGACCTCGAGGTGGACACCACGCGCACCGAATCCCTGGAGTGCGCACGGATCATCGCCTCCCGCGCCGGCTGACCGGGGAATCCCTCGAATCCCTTCCCGGCGAAGGGATTCCCCGGCGGACGCGCTCGGTGCGATCAGCGCGCGGCGCGGCCGTGGAGCAGCGTCGCGCGGGCGAGAGCGGTGAGGGCCGCGGTGCAGAGCAGGGTGCGGACGATGTTCGTGGTGACCCAGGTGGTCTTGAACCGCTCGACGATCGAGAAGTCCGTCATCTGCTCGACCGCGCCCCCGTCGGCGAGCTCGTTGTTGAGCGGGATGTTCACGCCGAAGGTGATCACGAGGACGGCGAGGTACGCGACCGCGGCCACCCCCACCCACAGGGCGGTGGCGCGGCGGCCGCCGCGGTACTCCACGACCGCCGAGGCGGCGGCCGCCAGCAGGGCCAGCAGGAACACCGAGCCGAAGAGCGGATTGCCGTCGATGGCCTTGTTGAAGGCTCGCATCGCGGTCACGTACGTCGCCTCGTCACCGGCCGCCAGCCCCGGCATCACCGAAACGTCGAAAGCGAAGAACAGCCCGGCCATCAGGCCCACCAGAACGGTGGCCAGCGTGATCAGGGTGGCGGCGAGCCGGGTGCCCCCCAGCCGGTCCGGTGTCGCCGACGGGGCCGGCGGCCGGTTCGGAACGTGTGGCGTCGGGTTGGTGGTCATTCGACTCTCGTCCTCTTCCAACAGTCAATACAGCACGGTGCGATGCAGTGCGGTGCGACGCGTTCTGGACACGAACGCCCGATCGTGACATCACCTGTTCGATATTCCGCCGGGTTTCGCCGACCCCTTGGGTGAATCTTTAGCCATTGCCGCGCACTCCCGGGGAGTGTCGGATCCGGGGATACGCTGGGGTCATGCAAGCCCTGAACACCCCCGCACCGGGCCCGCTGCGCCTGGAGCCCGTCACCGGTGACAACTTCGACGCGGTCTGCGCGATACAGGTCCGCCCCGATCAGGCCCATCTGGTCTCCCCCGTGGTGAAGTCGCTCGCCGAGGCGTACGTGCACACCGCGACGGCCTGGCCCCGCGCCATCGTCGACGGCGACGAGGTCGTCGGCTTCGTCATGGCCTTCCACGACATCGTCTGGGATCCGGCCGCCGACCCCGACGACCGGCGCAGCGGCATCTGGCGGCTCAACATCGACGCCCGCCACCAGGGCAAGGGCTACGGCCGCTTCGCCGTCCGGGCGGCCGCCGAAGAGATCCGGGCCCGCGGCATCCACGACGTGTACGTCAGCTGGAACACCGGCGCGAACAGCCCCGAGCCCTTCTACCTCGGCCTCGGCTTCCGCCCCACCGGCGAACTGAGCGGTGACCAACGCGTCGCCAGGCTCTCCCCCGCCCCGGACGGGACCTGACGGCTGTTCCGCGATCCGGCTCCCCGGATGCCTGCCTCAGGAGACGGCCCGGCCGAGCACGACCGTGCCCCGCGGGCCCTGCGCCATCGCCGCACCCGGCGCCGTCGTCCCTGAGCGGAACTCCCGTGGGCTGACCCCGCGGACCCGCTTGAAGGCGGCGGACAGGGCGAAGGCACTGCTGTAGCCGACCTTGCGGGCCACCTTCTCCACCGTGGCGTCCGGTTCCCGCAGGAGATCGGCCGCCAGCGTCAGGCGCCAGCCCGTCAGATAGCCGACCGGCGGCTCGCCGACGACCTCCGTGAAGCGGCGCGCGAGCGACGCCCGGGAGACGCCGACCTTCAGGGCCAGCTCCTCCACGGTCCATCCGTGCGCCGGGCTCTCGTGCAGCAGCCGCAGCGCCGGCCCGACCACCGGATCGCCCTGCGCCCGGAACCAGCCCGGGGCGCCGGACCCGGGTGCGGCGAGCCATGCCCGCAACACCCCGATCAACAGCAGGTCCAACAGCCGGTCCAGGACCACCTCCTGGCCCGGCTCGTCGCTGGAGATCTCCGAGGCGAGGAGCGTGATCAGGGTGGAGTCGGCGGCCCCGGCCGGCCTCACCAGGATCGTGGGCAGCGCGCCCAGCAGCCGGCCACCGACCTCGCCCGGCGCCTGGTAGGTACCGCTCAGCATCACGGCCGCCCCTGCGCCCGGGCGGGCGACGCCCCAGGTCCGCACACCGAGCGCCATCGAATCCGAGACGTCCTCGCCCTGCTGCGTACTGCACCGCTGGTCCGGCCCGACCGTGATCTGGACGGGGGTGTCCGGCTGGTCCGCGACCGTGTAGGGCACCGGCCCCCGTACGACGGCCACGTCCCCGGGGCCGATCCGTACCGGCTCGGCGCCCTGTTCGTCGGGCAGCAGCCAGGCAGAGCCCTGCACCATGGTCACCACCGACAGCGGGGCACGGTCCTCGATCCGCACCGACCACGGGGGGTCGAGCACCGACTTCAGCAGGAACGCGCCCCGGGCCTGCGGGCCCGCGAGGAGACCGGTCAGCATGTCCATACGCACATCCTCCCCACGACGGAACAACACCCGGGCACCGACCCGGGCGCGGGCGTGGCCGGTCCGCATCAGACGGCCCGGACGTCCCAGACGCCGGTGGCCGCCGCCTCCCGGGCGAAGTCCGAGAAATCCCGGGGCGGCCGCCCCAGCACCTCCTCGACCCCGTTCACGAGGTGCGCGTTGCGCCCGTCCAGGATCAGGGTGAACAGCTCGGCGAACTCCTCCGGCAGCCCGTTCTCACGCAGCTCCGCACGATAGTCCTCCATCGGGATCGGAGCATAGGTGATCTCACGGCCGGTCACCTTCGAGAGCTCGGCGGCCACGTCCTCGAAACTCAGCAGGCGCGGCCCCGACAGCTCGTACGTCCTGCCGATGTGCCGGTCGTCGGTCAGCGCGGCCACCACCACGTCGGCGATGTCCCCGGTGTCGACGAACGCCTCGACCGCGTCCGCCGTCGGCAGGACGATCTCGCCCGTCCGCACGGAGTCGAGGAAGAAGCTCTGGTCGAAGTTCTGGTTGAACCAACTCGACCGGACGATCGTCCAGTCCGCGCCCGAGGCCTTCAGCCCTTCCTCGCTGCGCCGTGCCGCCTCCTCACCGCGCCCCGACAGCAGCACCAGGCGCCGGGCCCCGGCCGCCACCGCCGCCTCCGCGAAAGCCGTCACCTGAACGGCAGCCCCCGGGAAGGCGAGATCGGGGTAGTACGTCACGTAAACCCGGTCCACGTCTTCGAGCGCCGGAAGCCAGGTCGCGGAATCGTTCCAGTCGAAGGCCGGCTCGCCACGGCGGGATCCGACCCTGACGGGGCGGCCCTGGGCCGTGAGCCGCTCGGCGACCTGCCGGCCGGTCTTGCCGGTGCCCCCGATCACCAGGGTGATACCGCCCGCGCCGGTGGTCCGTGCAGCGTTGTCGTTCGCGTTCTCGTTCTTCGTCGTCTTCGTCATGACCCCAGTCAATTCCAACGACGCGAGACGCGACATAGCCGAAGAGCTCACCTGCATACGCGTACGTCCAAGGGAAACCGGATGACAGGGTGGCGGGCGGGGAGGAAGACTCGCGGCGTGCGCGAACGTGTCGAAGTTTCCCCGGGTTTGGTGCTGCGGAGATGGGCCGTGCGCGACGCGGCGTCGGTGGCGGCCGCGTTCGCAGATCCCCTCATGCGCGAGCAGACCGGCCGGCCCATCGGTTCACCGGACGACGCGGAGCGGTGGATCGCGGAGCGTACCGCCGAGTGGGAGGCGGGCTCCGCCTTCGCCTTCTCCGTCGTCGACGGCGCCGACACCGTACTCGGACAGGTTTCGGTCGGCGCGGTGAACCGGCGGCACTCCGTCGGCTGGGTCTCCTACTGGACGACGGCTGCGGCCCGGGGGCGGGGCGTGGCCTCTCAGGGCTGCCGGGCCCTCGCTGGCTGGGCGTTCCACGAGGCCGGACTGTTCCGGCTGGAGCTGGGGCACCGGGTGAACAACCCCGGATCGTGCCGGGTCGCTCACGCCGCGGGCTTCGCGGTGGAAGGACTGCAACGCCAAAAGCTCGCCTACGACGGCATCCGCTACGACGTCGGGCTCCACGCCCGTCTGGCGACGGACCCGGAGCCGCTCTCGACGTCGCCCGGCGATCCGGTCAGTACACGAGCTTGTACGTGACGTCCTTCGGGACCGGGGCCGGTGCGGTGTCCGTGTAGAGGAGCCGGATCGTGGTGAAGCGATCGACGTCCGGGTGGCCCGGCCAGGGTTCCGGAGCGCTCAGGGTCACCGTCACCGGGTAGGACCGGAAGCGGCCCGCGGCGCAGTAGGGGACGCAGTCGTTCACCATGTCGGTGCCCGTGGCCGTCGCGGTCTTCGGCCCCCAGGTGTCCCAGGTCAGTCCGACGAGGCGGTTGTTGCCGTCCCCGCAGGCCAGCAGGTACTCCTCGGGGCGTACCTGGGACTGCGAGAAGCAGTCGACGACCACGAGGGGTTCCGCCGGAGCCGATACGGCCCGGGGGCTCTGCGCGGAGGCCGGGGCGGCGGTCGCGGCAAGAGCCGCCGCCGCACACAGCACGGTGGCGGTCCGCACCCTGGACCGGAACCAGGACCGGGATCGGGGTGCACGCATGAGCCGGCCGTCTTCTGAGGTATCCACGAGGCCCTCCTCGCCCTTCTGTCCCGCTGTCGGCGGTGCGGCTAGGTCGTCTCTTTCGGATCTTGTCGGCCGAGCCCGCGGCGTCCGGTGCCGTGCATGGCAAGGCGGAGGGGCGCGCCGTGTACTGGACGTACTCGGGCGCCGCGACAACGCGGCCAGGTGCGGTGCCGGGCGTCGCGGGCCCGGCAAGATCCGGAAGAGACGGCCTAAACCCAGCTTCCCCCATCCGGGCGGGCCGCGCACGTGGTGAGGAGTTCGGCGTCCGGGCGGGCACCTGGTACCGCAGCGACTCCGGTGCCGGCGGAACCGGCCCTGTTCCGGGGAGCGTGATCCAGCTCAAACCATGTGATCATATTGCGGCATGACCACGAAGACTCTCCACTTGCTCTGCTCCGCCGCCCCGCCCGTCTTCGACGTCGCCCGGGTCATCGAGGACGCCCAGGCCCGCGGCTGGGACGTGTGCCTCGGTCTCACCCCCACCGCAGCGCACTGGCTCTCCGAAAGCCTCGACGGCCTCGCCGTTCTCACCGGCCATCCCGTCCGCTGGCAGTACAAGCTCCCCGGCCAGCCCGACGTATGGCCCGAGGCCGACGCCCTCCTCTTCGCACCCGCCACCTTCAACACCATCAACGCGTGGGCCCTCGGCCTGACCCACAACCTCGTCGTCGGCCTCGCCGCCGAAGCGACGGGCAAGCGCACGCCCGTCATCGCGATGCCCTGCACCAACACCGCTCTCGCTGCCCACCCCCAGTTCGAGGTCTCCCTGAACACCCTGCGCAACGCCGGAGTCGAACTCCTCCACGGCGAAACGGGATACAGCTCCGACCCCGCCGACCCCGACGCCCCGCTCCACTTCCCGTGGCCCACCGCCATCAACGCCCTGGGCGCCCTCGACCACGCCGTGCCCCAGCCGTAGGGCCCGCAAGCGATTTCCGGTGAGCCGACCTCCGTACCGGCGGGTTCCGGCCAACCTCCCGTGCGTCCGGGCCCGGGAGCCCGGCGGCGCCCGAACACGATCAGCGGCCACGGCCGGGGAGCCGTCGCCGCGAGGTCGGCCAGATCCCGCTGCTCCGGCCTTCGGCCTGCGCTGTACTCACTGCCTCCAGTTCCCGCGACCACGCAGCCGCCCCTCCGCACAGCGCGGAGACGGGCTTCTCCGGCATGCGCTGCGAGCGCCGAACCGGCCTCCAAGACGATCCGGTTGAAGGAGAGGCAGCATGTCAGAGCAGCAGACCGAGGACCGCAAGACCGCCGCACCACCGGCTCCACCCACCCCACCCGCCCCACCGGAGTTCAAGTACACCTGGGGCCAGCACAACGAGACCATGGAGGCGCTGTCGCTCGGGCAGATGGCCCGCCGGGTTCCGTCCGCCCTGCGGCAGACCGCGCGGCTCGCGCTCGCCGTCAACCGCACGGCGTTCCACGTACTGGTCGCCGCCCAGATCCTCGGCGGGATCTGCACGGCGGCAGCGCTCACGGCGATCTCGCGGGCGATGGTCCCGCTCCTGACCGGCGACGGCATCGAGGAACGGATCTCGGCGGCGGCCTGGCCGCTGGTCGTCGCGGCCGCCATGACGGCGCTCGGCACGCTGGCCTCCCTCACCTCGGGCAGCGCGGCCCGCCGTCTGAATCCCGGCATGGCCACCCTCGCCGATCTCGCCATGGTCGACGCGCACATGGACGTCGAACTCGCCGCGTACGACGCTCCCGACTTCACCGAGCGCTCCGAAGCCGCCGAGACCGGATCCGCCCGCTCCGCCATGTTGCTGCAGGACGCCCTCGGCTTCACCGGCGGCCTGATCGACATGGCCGCCGTGGCGTCCGTCCTCGCCGTGGTCCACCCCGTGCTGCTGCCGCTGCTCCTGCTGTCGGTGGTCCCCCGCGGCCTCGGCTCGGTCCATGCCGCCCGCCTCGACTACCGCCTCCACAACCAGACGATCGCCTCCCGCAACATCAAGCACATGATGCGCTGGCATCTGACCACCCCGAAGCTCGCCGACGAGCTGCGCGGCAACAGCATGCGGCCGTACGCCCACCACTGGTACGCGGCCGTCTGCGAGCGCATCGACTCCAGGATGGTCGGCTCCGCGCCCCGCTACCTCACCGTCCACCTGATCGCCGCCACCGCCTCGGGGGTCTTCGTCGTGGCGACGTACGGGGCCCTCGCCGGGCTGGTCGTCGGCGGGTACATGGCGATCGCCGCCGCCGGCACGGCGATCGTCGCCATGCGGACCTCCACCGCCGCCCTCTCGCAGCTCGTCGTGTACGGGGCGGCCATGTTCCAGCACGCCCTCTACCTCGGCGACTACACCGCCTTCGTGGCCGAGGCCGCCGAGAAGTCCGGTCCGCGGGGCCCCCAGGTCATGGAGGCCGCGCCGGAGAAGATCCGCCTGGAGGAGGCCACGTACACCTACCCCGGCAAGGACACCCCCTCGCTCGGACCGGTCTCCCTGACCCTGTCCCGGGGCGAGGTCATCGCCGTCGTCGGGGAGAACGGTGCGGGCAAGTCCACCCTGATCCGGCTGCTGACCTCACTGACCGCCCCGACGTCCGGGGTCGTCTCCTGGGACGGGGTCCCGACCTCCGACGCCGACCAGCGCAGCGCCTGGCGGCACGTCGGCCTCGTCACCCAGTCGTACGGGTACTGGCCCTTCTCCGCCAGGGAGAACATCACGCTCGGCCAGCCCGGCCCGCGCGGGGAGGAGGCCGTCTGGGACGCCCTGGACGCGGTCGGCATGCGGGAGGCCGTCCAGGGGTTCCCGGACGGCCTGGACACCCTGCTGGCCCGCTCGATCTGGGGCGGGCACGAGCCTTCCGGCGGCCAGTGGCAGCGCCTGGCGTGCGGACGGGCGTTCCATCGGAGGCCGGGGCTGCTGGTCATGGACGAGCCGACGTCGGCCATGGACCCGCGCGGTGAGCACATGGTGTTCTCCGGGCTGCGGGACATGAAGGACGACCGGATCACGGTGATCGTCACCCACCGGATGGAGAACTGCCGCCTCGCCGACCGGATCATCGTCCTCGACGCGGGACGGATCACGGAGCAGGGCGGTTACGAGGAACTGGTGCGACTGGACGGCTCCTTCGCCGAGCTGGTCAGGCTCTCCCAGGACCGGTAGCCCGGCGGCGTCCGGGGGACGCGCCGGGGCCGCGCGTCCCCCGGCGCGTCACCCGAGGCCCCCGGCCCGGTGCTCCGGCCGGAAGTGCACGACGGTGATGGTGTCGGCCGGTCCGATGCCGGGGTAGTGGTACCGGAGTCGGTCGTGGAGCTCGGCCAGGTCACGGAAGCCGTCCGCCAGGGCGTCCGCCTCACTGAGCCGGTCGACCGTCTTCTCGGTGACATGCGTGACGACACCCGGCAGGGCCACCTCCTCGTCCAGCTCGAACACCAGGCTGACGGGGCCCACCTCCACCGGGTCACGGAAGCGGACGGTGGTCGTCTTCCGGCCGGCCCGCACGGCGTCGAGGTAGTCGGGATGGAAGTACAGGGACTGCGAGTTCATCGGTGAACCCTAACCCCCGTCGCAGCGGCGGACGGATCCGGGGACCGACTCGATGGAGAACCGACGCCCGGGACGGTGGCGGGGCGACGGGGGACCGCCCCCGCGCCGGGGTGCGCTCGACCCGGCACGGGGTGAAGCTGGTCCTGACGTCCTGGGCGCCGCACACGACAGCGAGCCCATCACCGCGATCTGAACCCGACGGCGAGACCGCCGGCGGCTGGACCGGGAGGCGTGGGCATGAGGGTGCAGAGCAGTTCCGGGCCGTTGCGCGTACAGGCCATCGCCGGAACGCATGTGGTGGTCCTGGGTTTCGACCACGATCGAGCCGCGATGAACGGCGTCCTCGGTTTCGCGGTCGAGCGGTTCGATCACGCGGAGGGCCAACACCGTTGGCTCGACAACCGGCTCCGGTTTCCTGAGGCAAGACGCCGATGGGGGTCCAATTGGAACCCGTTCCAGACCTTCACCTGGGGTGACTACCGTGTCAAACCGGGGCAGACCTACACCTATCGCGTGCACTCCATGACCGGAACCCCGGGGGAGGAACTCACGCCGGCGTCGACCGTCGAACTGCAGGTGCGGACCGAGGAGCCGGGCGTGCACGGTGTCTGGTTCAACCGTGGCGTGTACGCCTCACAGGCCTACGCCGAACGCTTCCAGAACCTCCATCCCGACGACATCCCCCACCGCGCGGCCTGGCGCTGGCTGTCGCGCGGCCTGGAGGAGGCGCTGCTCGCCTTCATCGGCACCGCCGACGGCGACGGGTGGCAGCTCCACGCGGCGCTGTACGAATTCGAGTACCTGCCCGTGCTCGAAGCCTTCCGCGTGGCCGCGGCGACGGGCGCGGACGTCCGGCTCGTCGTGTTCGACCACCCTGACAACCGCAAAGCGGTGACCGCCGCCGGCATCGACGACCTCGTCGTCACCTGGCGGACGCGGGCCACGATCCCGCACAACAAGTTCGTGATCGCGAGTCACGAGGGTGCGCCGCGGGCCGTCTGGACCGGATCGACCAACATCACCGAGAACGGGATCTTCGGACAGTCCAACGTCGGGCACACCGTCACCGATGCGTCGGTCGCCCGGCAGTACCGCGACTACTGGTCCCAGCTCGTCACGGACCCGACGCCCGGCACCCTCAACGACTGGGTGGACGCCGAGAATCCGATGCCCGACCCCTGGCCCGCCGGCATATCGGTCGTGTTCAGCCCGCACACGCACACCACGGCGCAGGACCGCTACGCCGATCTCTTCGGATCGGCCCAGGACCTGCTGTGCATCACGTTCCCGTTCAACCTCGATCGCCGATTCGCGGGCCGGCTCCCCGGCGACCACCCTGCGCTGCGCTGGCTGCTGTTCGAGAACGCCGGCATCGCCGACGCGCACCGGAGCCAGGTCACCGATCCCGAGACCGAGCTGGTGGCCTGCGGCCTCGTCGAGGAGGGCGGCCTCGCGGGGTGGGCGGCCGAGCACATCAATCCGTTCTCCCACAACATCGAGTACCTGCACACGAAGTACCTGCTGATCGACCCGCTCGGCGACGATCCGATCGTGGTCACCGGCTCGGCCAACTTCAGCAATCCCTCCGCGAACAAGAACGACGAGAACATGCTGGTGATCCGGGGCGACCACGGCCTCGCGGAGATCTACTTCACCGAGTTCTCCCGCCTGTTCAACCACCACCGCTTCCGGGACTCGCTCCGCCTGGCCGGGCACCAGCCGACGCCCGGCCCCGAGACGGGAGTCGAAGCCCCGGTGCCGCTCGTCGCCGGGCACTGGTCGGACAAGTACTACGACGAACCGGCGCGGATCCACCAGCGCCGGCTGCTGGCCGGCTCGCCGTAGTGCGTGCTCCACGGGCGGCGCCGTACGGCTCAGACCTCGGGAAGGGACGGGTCGGGCGTCCAGGGGCTCGGTGCGGTGACGGCCCAGCGCTCGTGGTCCCGCCAGTCCCCGTCGATGTAGAGGTAGGCGGGCGAGAGCCCCTCGTAGCGGAAGCCCAGCCGCTTGACCAGGGCGAGCGACGCCGTGTTCGCCGGCTGGATGTTGGCCTCCAGCCGGTGGAGCCGCAGGTCGGTGAAGGCGTACCGCAGGGTGGCGGCGACCCCTTCGGTCATGTACCCGCGCCCCGCGGACGGGGCGAAGGCCGCGTAGCCGAGGGACGCGCCCTGGTAGCGGCCCCGGATGATCGAGTTGATGTTGACCATGCCGACGGCTGCGCCGGTGTCCCGGACACGCACCAGGAAGCCCAGGTTGGTGCCGTCGTCGAAGCGGCGCGTCCAGACCTGGAACTCCTGCGCGGTCGCCGGTAGCTGCATCCATGGCCGGTGCAGCTCGGAGCTGGCCCGCACGAGCGTGCAGAACTCGTCCTGGTCGGAGGGGGTGAGCGGGCTCAGTTCAACACGTTTCGGCATATCGATCACGGACCGAGGTTAGGGCCTGGCGGGCCGCGGGGGCACGGATTCCGGCATGCTTTAATAAATGCACGTGCATTTATTAAAGAGGAGCGACGGTGGCCGGACGTCCCCGCGGGGTGGAAGACGAGGTGATCCTGCGTGCGGCGGCCGAGGTGATGGGACGGGTCGGGCCGTCCGGGCTGACGCTGGCGGTGGTAGCCCGCGAGGTCGGGCTGGTGCCCGGCACGCTCGTACAGCGGTTCGGCTCCAAGCGCGGCCTGATCCTGGCACTGGCCGATCAGTCAGTGCGGGACACGGACGCGCTGCCCGACCGGGTCCGCGCGGAGCACGGCTCGGCGCTCGGGGCCCTGGCCGCCCTGCTCGCGGAGTGGACGGCTCCGATGGTCTCGCCGCAGACCTTCGCCAACCATCTGGCGTTCCTGTGCATGGATCTCACGGACCCCGAACTGCACGAGCGGGCCCTCGCCGTGCACGAGGCCCAGCGCCGGGCGGTCGGAACGCTGCTGACGCAGGCCCTGTCCACGGGCGAGCTCCGTGCGACGACGGATGTCGAGGCGCTGACCGCGACCGTGCAGGCCGTCACCTCCGGCGCGGGTCTCGTCTGGGCGCTCGACCGCCAGGGCACCATCGTCCAGCGCGTCCGGCGCGGGCTAGACGCCGTGCTGGCCCCCCATATCGCCGCCCACACCGCCACCGCCACCGCGTGAACCCGCTGGAAGACCTGGAGAAGAGATGACGACGAGGACACGACGGCTCGCCGGAAAGGTCGCGCTGGTCGCAGGCGGCACCCGCGGCGGCGGGCGGGGGATCGCCATCGAGCTCGGAGCCGCCGGCGCGACCGTCTACGTCACCGGCCGCAGCAGCGGAACGCAGCGCTCCGATCTCGACCGCCCCGAGACCATCGAGGAGACGGCCGAGAGGATCACCGCCGCCGGAGGTGTGGGCGTCCCGGTCCGCACCGACCACAGCGACCCGGAAGAGGTCCGGGCCCTCGTGGCGCGGATCGCTTCGGAGCAGGACGGCCGGCTCGACGTCCTGGTCAACTCCGTCTGGGGCGGCGACCCGCTCACCGACTGGGAACACCCGCTGTGGGAACAGGACCTGGACCAGGGCCTGCGCCTCCTGCGCCGGGCGGTGGAGACCCATGTGATCACCAGCCGGTACGCGCTGCCGCTCATGGTCGCCCGCGAGAGCGGCCTGGTCGTGGAGGTCACCGACGGCAACACCGCCCGCTACCGCGGCTCCTTCTTCTACGACCTGGCGAAGTCGGCGGTGATCCGGCTGGCCGTCGCTCAGGCCGCCGAGCTGCGGCCGCACGGTGTCGCGGCCGTCGCCCTGACCCCGGGGTTCCTGCGCTCGGAGGCGCTGCTGGAGCATTTCGGAGTCACCGAGGCCAACTGGCGTGACGGCGCCGCCGCGGACCCGAACTTCGCCCACTCCGAGACCCCCGCCTACCTGGGGCGGGCGGTCGTGGCCCTGGCGGCCGACCCGGACGTCATCGCCAGGACCGGCCGGGCGCTGGCCACCTGGGACCTCTACAAGGAGTACGGGTTCACGGATGCCGACGGCACCCAGCCCGACTTCGCCGCACACTGGGCCAGGAACCTGGAGGCGGAGTACGGGCCCCTCGGCGACCCGCTCTGACACCGCCGCACCCGCGGCGGCGCTGTCAGTGGCAGGGGCTAGCCTGCGTCACATGATCAGGGGGGAATTCGCCGTACCGTCACTCGGTGCGCTCACCGACGAGGTCGCGGCCGTGCTGGCCGGTCGCCACGACCCCGGCGTGGTGCCGTTCGAGCGGGTGCTGAACGCCGTGGTGAGCCACGGCTTCCGGGACAGGGAGGCACTGGCCGCAGCGCTGGGTTCCGTCCCGCGCGAGTTCAAGGTGAAACCGCACGCGCAGGTGCGGTGCACGGCCGGCATCGTCGGCGCGGCGGTCGGTCCGGTACGGGCGGAGGAGTCCTGGGAGAAGAACGCCGGGGCGGGCTGGCTGGAGCTGTGCCAGCACGTGGCGCTGGACTACATAGCCGGTGCGCGCGCCGACGAGGTCGCCGCCCGGTTGCGGGCCGGTGACCACGTGCCGTTCCTGCTCTCCGTACCGAGCGGGCCGACGGGTGCGGTGGAGCCGTACGAGCTGGTGGAGCGGCTCGCCGAGTACGAGCGTCTCGGCGTCCGGCCCGGACCGGCGGACCTGGGGCAGGCATTGCTGCGGTGCGGCGGCCGGATCGACCCCGAAGCGGTGCGCGCCGCCGAGCGGTTGGAGATTCCGGAGGGGGCCCGGGTGACCGCCTGGCTGCGGCAGGGCGGTCTGCCCCGGCCGGCGTGGTGGCGGGAGCGCGAAGCGGGTGAGGCCGAGCGTCCCAGCAGGCGCCGGGGAGCGCGCATCGGCCGCCGGATCCTGGTGGGCCACGAGGCCATCGAAGGCCGCGGTGCGTTCCCCCGGCAGTTCTGGTCACTGTTCCGCATGTTCGAGCCGGCCATCTCCTGTCCCCACTGGTCCCTGCCGGACTACCGGGACGCTCACACGGTGGCCACCCTGCCCTGGCATCCGGAGATAGCCGCGGCCCGGCTGCTGACGGGCGTCGCGTCGGCGGCCGATCAGGACGGCTGCGGCTCCCCCGCCTTCCTGGAGGCGCTGGCCTCGGCCGACGGCCCGGCCGGGCCCGCCGTGCATCTGGCCGTGGCCTACGGGCTCGCCTCCGTCCCCGAGCCCGACCGGGAGGCCGCCCGGCGGGCACTGGTGGTGCTCGCCTCGCGGGGCCGGCTGGACGGCGAGCTGCTGGGCCGGGAGCTGACCGAACTCGTGGGGCTGGGCACGCTGAGGGTGCCCCTGCTGACCGGGTCGCTGCGGGCGGCCGTCGCCGTACCGGAGGGCGCCGGGGCCGTGTGGGCGGTCCTGGCCACCGCCCTCCCCGGCCTGCTGGCCCGTACCCGGCCCCAGGTGCACGGGGCGCTGCTGGCCGTCGCGGCGGACTCCGCCCGGCTGTCGGGCGCGCGCGGGGAGCTGCCCGAGGTGACGGCGCTCGCGCGGCGACCGGGCTCGTCCCAACTGCTCGGGCAGGCGCGGAGATTGCGGGAAGCGCTGGCGGTGGTCTGACCCGGCGGCCCCGGGACGTACGGCCCGCGGCTGTCAGCCGTGCTGGTGCTGCTCGGGCAGCAGGCTGTCCGGGTGCGCCCACAGCAGTACGTTGTCGGGCCGCTCGTCGCGGAAGAAGTCCAGGACGTCCTGGTCCGAGTGACGCAGGCTGAAGTGGGTGAGGACGAAGAGGGTGTCCGGGTGGGCCTCGACGACGGGCTTCAGCCGGCTCCAGACGGTGTGTCCGACCCGGTCGGCCCGCTCCAGCTCGGCGTCGTCGAGATACGTGCACTCGGTGATGACCACCGGGTACTCGAAGAGCCAGGGGTTGTCCTCGAAGACGCTGACGTGGGTGTCGCCGAGGAAGGCGAACAGCGGCCTGCGCACCTCGCGTTCGACCTCGGCGCCCGCCTTGCGGCGCTGCGCCAGGATGCGGCCGAACTCCGCTCCCCGGCCCTGTTCGGCGAGGGCGCGGCGCAGTTCCTCGTACTCGGGCAGCAGGGCCTTGCGGCGTTCGGCGAACGCGTAACCCACGCAGGGCACCTTGTGCACGCACTCCACCACCCGTACGTGGTGGCCGCGGCGCCCGAAGGTGAACTCGTCGCCGCCGCACACCCCGTGGAGCCGGCAGCCCGCGGCGAGGGCCGGATCGTAGGCGCTGCCGTGGTTCAGTTCGGCGGAGGCCCGCAGAAAGGCCTCCGCGTACGGCACCGCCGCCGCGGGCAGGTGGATGTCGACCCCGTCCGGCCTGGCCGCGAGGTGATCGAGGTCCTTGGAGTGGTCGTGGTGGGTGTGCGTGAGGAAGACGGTTTCCGGCTGACGCCCTTCCACCAGTCCGGCGTCGAGCGCGCAGCGCAGTTCGGGGATGTGGAAGAACGTCTTGTCGTTGGCGCGCGAGTACCCGGTGAGGGTGAACTCGGTGCCGGGTATGCGCCAGGTCTTCCACTGGCGGAACGGGTGTCCCCGCTCCAGCCGTTCGGGGTGGGCGGGGGTCCGCGCAGGTGCCGGTGTCATCGGTGCCTCCGTCGGACCGCCGTGATCGGGTGAAGGCCCGATCGTAACGGGCGCCGCCCCGTCGCGGCCCGCCGTTTTCCTCCCCCGTCCCACCCTTCCCAATGCACCGGAACCGGTGGACGCCCGTTCCCCGAGGACCCGAAGATGGGGCCGGTCCGCGTCCGGTGGGCCGCGAAGGGAGTGCCATGACGACGTCCCCGGCGGCCGGCAGGCCGGCTCCACCGCCGAGCACCGCCAAAGAGGTCCCGGACAAGGGCAAGTGGGCCGTCAAACCGCTGAACGACGGCAAGTCGGCCTACGCGTTGCCCACCGAGTGGAAGTCCGGCGCCCTGCACCACAAGATCTCCAAGGAGCGGCTCAGCTCGATCGCCGAGCAGCTCGCCCCGGCCTGGAACGCGAAGGACTCCCGGCTCCAGGGGGCGGCGCGGACGTTCTGGAATCTGTGCTGGGCGGTGGCCGGCGAGAGCGTCGCCCAGGCCGTGGCGATGGCGGGGCACGGCGGCAGCCCCAACCCGCACCGACTGCTGTGGAATCTCCCGCTGATGGTGTCGCTCGGCCCGCAGAGCCCGGCGAACGACCCGGGCATGAACTTCGACCCCGACACGGAACCGGTGCCGGGCGGCGCGGGCACCCGTCGGATGGACGCCGTGTCGATCGCGCTCAAGGAGCTGGAGACCGCCTGGCTGACCGCCGCCGACGCGGACGGCGGGCGCGGCGTGTACGACGCCGCGCTCTGGACCACCCTGCACCGGCACCTGCAGACCGCGCACATCGCCGCCGAACGGATCCAGCGCGGTGAGCGGGTGCTGTACCCGCCGCTGCGCGAGCAGTGGGTGTACGACGCCACCACCAAGCAGAACCTGCGCAAGGGCCTGACACCGTTCCCGACGCCCGAGCAGGGCCTGCGCCTCTTCGCCGGGGCCCGGTCGAACGCACCGTCGATCGCGGCGTACGCCGCCTCCGGAGCCGCCGCCGCGACCGCCACGGTCCGCGCCGCCGTGGGCGGGCGGCAGGTCACCCTGCGGCTGACGGCGGCCGAGGAGAACGTGCACCACGTGTGCGTACGCCACACGCTCACGTTCTTCGACTTCACGGACGCGTCCCGGCCCCGGCCCGTCAACACCTTCTGGCCCGACGTGCGCACCTTCGCCGACACCACGGCCCTCGCCGCCGCGCTGCTGCCGGGCATCGGACGCAGTTGTCTGCTCGAACTGGACCGCACGCTGGGCAACGTGGCCGAGGCGGCCGACTGGCTCGACGAGGTCCTGGAGATCTCCAACGCGGACGTCGACGGCCGGCTCGTCTTCTACAACGTGCAGTTCACCGAGGTGAACGGTACGGACGCGGCTCCCGCCGTCGAGGCCGTCATCGAGTCGTTCGCCCCGGACGGCTCCGACGGTCCGGGCTTCACCCGCGGGGATCTGGACCTCATCGCCGGACGGCTGTAGCACCGGCCGGGGAAAGGGGGAGGGCACGGTCCGCGCCCTCCCCCGCCGTACCCTGAATCCCGTGCCGCCCTCCCGCCTCCACCGTGTAGCCGTCCTCGTCCTCGAGGGCGCGAAGCCCCTCGACGTCGGAATCCCCGCGCAAGTGTTCACGACCCGCGCGAGCATGCCGTACGAGGTACGGGTCTGCGGCGCGGCTCCCGGCCTCGTCACCGGCGGCGACGGCCTGTCGTACCACGTCACCCACGGGCTCGACGCGCTCGCGTGGGCCGACATCGTCTTCGTCCCCGGCTACCGCTTCCCCGACCGCGAGGACCCGCCGCGGGCGGTCATCGACGCTCTGATCGCCGCCCACGGCCGAGGGGCGCGGCTCGCCGCCATCTCGACGGGCGCGTTCGCCCTCGCCGCCACCGGGCTGCTCGACGGCAAGCGCGCCACGACCCACTGGCACTACGCGCGGGCCCTCGCCGCGAAACATCCGCTCATCCGGCTCGACGAGAACGTCCTGTTCGTCGACGAGGGCAGCGTGCTCACCTCGGCCGGCGCCGCCTCGGGCATCGACCTGTGCCTGCACATCCTGCGCCGCGACCTCGGCGTGGCCGCCTCCAACCACGCGGCCCGGCGCCTGGTCGCGGCCCCCTACCGCAGCGGCGGCCAGGCGCAGTACGTGCCGCGCAGCGTGCCCGAACCGCTCGGCGAGCGCTTCGCCGCCACCCGCGAGTGGGCGCTGCACCAGCTGGGCGAACCGCTCACCCTGGAGGCGCTGGCGCAGCACGCGGGGGTCTCGCCCCGGACCTTCTCGCGGCGCTTCGCCGAAGACACCGGGTACACGCCGATGCAGTGGGTCATGCGGGCCCGGATCGACGTGGCACGTGAGCTGCTGGAGCGTTCGGAGCGCAGTGTCGAGCAGATCGCGGACGACGTCGGCCTCGGCACCGGCGCCAATCTGCGCCTGCACTTCCACCGCATCCTCGGCACCACCCCGACCGAGTACCGGCGCACCTTCACCCAGGGCGAGTAGCCCGGGACGACGCGTGGCGAGATCCTTACGAACCATGGCGATCTCGCCGCTGTCGCGGAGGGTGATCGGCGGCGAACCTGATGGCGAACGAAAGGGACATCGTCATGACTCGCATTGCCATCAACGGATTCGGCCGCATCGGACGCAACGTGCTGCGCGCGCTCCTCGAGCGCGACACCGACCTCGAGGTCGTGGCCGTCAACGACCTGACGGAGCCCGCCACCCTCGCGCGGCTGCTCGCGTACGACACGACGTCCGGCCGGCTCGGCCGCCCGGTGACCGTCGAGGGGAACGTACTCGTCGTCGACGGACACCGGATCACGGTGCTGGCCGAGCGCGAGCCTGAGCAGCTGCCCTGGGCCGAGCTCGAGGTCGACCTCGTGCTGGAGGCGACCGGCCGCTTCACCTCTGCCGAGGCCGCCCGCGGCCACCTCAAGGCCGGTGCCCGCAAGGTGCTCGTCAGCGCTCCGTCCGACGGCGCCGACGTCACCCTCGCGTACGGGGTGAACACCGACGCCTACGACCCGGCCCTGCACACGATCGTCTCGAACGCGTCCTGCACCACCAACGCGCTCGCCCCGCTGGCCGCCGTGCTCGACGAGCTCGCGGGCATCGAGCACGGGTTCATGACCACCGTGCACGCCTACACGCAGGAGCAGAACCTGCAGGACGGCCCGCACCGCGACCCCCGCCGTGCCCGCGCCGCCGGCGTCAACATCGTGCCGACGTCGACCGGTGCCGCGAAGGCGATCGGCCTCGTGCTGCCGCAGCTCGACGGCAAGCTGTCGGGCGACTCGATCCGCGTGCCGGTCCCGGTGGGCTCGATCGTCGAGCTCAACACCACCGTCGCCCGCGACGTGACGCGCGAGGAGATCCTCGAGGCCTACCGCGCCGCCGCGCAGGGGCCGCTGGCCGGGGTGCTGGAGTACTCCGACGACCCGCTCGTGTCCTCCGACATCACGGGCAACCCCGCCTCGTCGATCTTCGACTCGGAGCTCACCCGGGTCGACGGCCGCCACGTCAAGGTGGTCGCCTGGTACGACAACGAGTGGGGCTTCTCGAACCGTGTGATCGACACGCTCACGCTCCTCGCCGCGGGCTGACCCGACAGCGGTCCCCGGTGGGGGCGGGCCAGGCGCCCGCGTGCGGTAGGTCCAGGTCATCGATCCCGGTGGCCCGACCGGCCGCGCGCGGGCGCCTCGGCGTACCCGCCCGGCCGCGCCGGGGCTTCGTACTGCTGCGGCCCGCTCAGCGCATGCGCGGAAGGCGGAGGCTGAGCAGGACGGTCAGCGCGATCAGGCCGAGCTGGACGAGCAGGGTGGTGGACACGGCCGCGCGCAGGCCGGCCGTCGCGACCAGCTCGAGGAAGAGGCTGCCGAGCGTGGCGACCCCGAGCGCCACGGCGGACTGCTGGGCCGTGATCATGACGCCGCCGCCCACCCCGGCCCGGTCGGCGGGGACGTCCGACAGCATCAGGCGCATCAGGACCGGCAGTTGGAGGCCCTGGCCCAGTCCCGCGAGGGCCACACCCGGCGCGAGTACGGCCACGCCGAGGTCCGGCCAGCCGTGGCGGAGGGTGGCCAGCAGGAGGGCGATCCCGGCCGCTTGGACGACACCTCCGGCGGTGATGGTCCGGCTGCCGAAGCGGGAGACGAGGCGCGGCCCGGCCAGCGCGGCCCCGAAGAAGGCCACGGCCATCGGCACCAGTGCCATGCCCGCCGTCACCGGGCCCATGTCCAGGCCCTGTTGGAACGTCACGGCGAGGACGAACATGAAGCCGCTGAAGCCGACGGAGAACGGCAGCAGGAGCGCCAGGCCTCGCCGGAGCGACTCCAGCCTCAGCAGGCTCGGCGGCACCAGCGGGGTGTGGCCCTTCCGGTCGGCCCGGCGCTCGGTGACGTAGAACGCGGCGGCCGCGACGGGGAACACACCGAGCGAGACCCAGGTCCACAGCGGCCAGCCGGCGGCCCGCCCCTCGGTCAGCGGCAGCAGCAGCGAGACCAGCGACAGCGCGAGCAGCAGGGTGCCGGGCACGTCCACTGCCGCGGGCCGGCCCGCCCGGGTGTCGGGGACGGTGCGCACCGCGAGGACCAGCCCGAGGAGCACCACGGGTACGTTGACCAGGAACACCGCGCGCCAGCCGGTTCCGCCGATGTCCGCGGCGACCAGGACGCCGCCGAGGATCTGCCCCGCGACCATGGAGAGGCCTCCGGTGGCCCCGTACAGGCTCATGGCCCGGGCCCGGCGCGGGCCCTCGGTGGTGGCCTGGATGGTGGCGAGCACCTGCGGCAGCATGAGGGCGGAGGCCGCGCCCTGGGCGACGCGGGCGGCGACGAGGGTCCAGGCGTTCGGGGCGAGGCCGCAGGCGAGCGAGGTGACGCCGAAGGCGGCCATGCCGACGAGGAAGAGCCGGCGGCGGCCGAGGCTGTCGCCGACGCGCCCGCCGAGGACCAGCAGGACGGCGTACGCGACGCCGTAGCCGCCGACGACGAGTTCCAGGAGGGCGGGGCCCGCGGCGAGGTCGTGCTCGATGGACGGGAGCGCGACGTTGACTATGAAGAAGTCGATCAGGGGCAGGGCCGCGCCGAGGAGCACGGTGAACAGGCCGAGGCCGCCCAGCCGGGGCGCGGCGGGCGCGGTGGTGCTGTGCGCGGGATTGCCGTGCACGGGGTCGGTGCGTGCAGGGTTGCTGCGTACGGGATTGCTGCGTACAGGGATCTGGGTCACCTTCCGACGATCTCCCGGCTGTCGGACGGGTTCCAGAGTGTCGTTATCCGGGTACCAGGACCACCTGGCAACAGGATGGGCGGTGCGGCAGGCTGGGATCATGACCACTGTGGCCCCTGGAAGCGATGTTCGCCGGCACGAGCTGGCCGAGTTCCTGCGCACCCGCCGTGAGCGGATCACTCCCGAGCAGGTC
Organism: Streptomyces nojiriensis; assembly: GCF_017639205.1. Taxonomy (NCBI): domain Bacteria; kingdom Bacillati; phylum Actinomycetota; class Actinomycetes; order Kitasatosporales; family Streptomycetaceae; genus Streptomyces; species Streptomyces nojiriensis. Next base: position 553,811 of record NZ_CP071139.1, read on the forward strand.
GGGCTGGTGCGCGGGCCGCGCCGCCGGACCCCGGGGCTGCGCCGCGAGGAGGTCGCGCACCTGTCCTCGGTGGGCGTGACCTGGTACACGTGGCTGGAGCAGGCGCGCGACATCCAGGTGTCGGGGCAGGTGCTGGACGCGGTCGCGCGGGCACTGCTGCTCGACGTGAGCGAGAGGGAGCACCTGTTCTCGCTGGCCGGGAGCCTCGACCCGGTGCAGCCGGCGGTCTGTCCCAGCGTGACGCCGTCCGTGCGGGCCATCGTCGACCAGCTGGGCCACATCCCGGCGTGCGTCCAGAACAGCCGGTACGACATCGTCGCCTACAACGCCACCTACGGGCGCCTGCTCGGCGACCTGGACGGCAAGCGGCCGGAGGAGCGCAACTGCATGTGGCTCGCCTTCACCGACCCGGAGTGGCAGGCATCGGTGGTCGACCTGCCGAGCACGCACCGGATCATGGCGGCGCGGTTCCGGGCGGCGATGGCCGAGCACCTGGCGGAGCCCGCGTGGACGACGCTGCTGGCCCGGCTGGAGGGGGCGTCGGCGGAGTTCCGGGAGGTATGGGCCCGCCACGAGGTGGTCGGCGGGCAGGTCGCGAAGTCGAAGTACATCCGCAACGCGCACGTGGGCATGCTGTACCTGGAACACAACAACCTGTGGCTCGGACCGCGGACCGGCCCCAGGCTCGTGACGTACGTACCGCTGGACCAGGAGTCGCGCGAGCGCCTGGAGGAGCTGCAGCGGCTGACGCACCGCCATGCCGGTCCGGATGCGCGGATGGCGGCGGCCGCCGTCTGATGCCGCGGGGCCGGGCCGGTACCGGCCTTCTGGTGGCACCACGCGCCGAGGGGCGGCGGGCCGCTGCGCCGGGGCGCTGCTACGCGCGGCGCGCCAGCAGGTGGACGTCGAGGAAGCCCCGCTCGGAGGCCGGGTCGTGGAGCAGCCGGGCGAACGTCGCGAGCCCGGCTCCGGCCAGCAACCCGGCGAACCGGTCCACCGGCCAGCTGTAGGCGGGCGTCACCTTGTGGTCGAAGCGGACCGGCTCCGGTCCGTCGGTCCCGAAGAACGAGACCAGGAGCAGGCCCCCTCGCGCCAGGACGCGCGCCTGTTCGGCGAGCAGGGCGGGCAGTTCCCCGGGCGGCGTGTGGATCATCGAGTAGTGGGCGAGCACGCCGCCGAGCGCACGGTCCTCGACCGGCAGGGCCTCCATCCGCGCCTCGTCGAACCGCAGCGCCGGATGGGCCCGCCGGGCATGGTCGATCATGCCCGGGGAGAGGTCGAGGCCGAAGGCGTCCAGCCCGAGCTCGTTCAGCAGGGCCGTCAGATGCCCGGGCCCGCATCCGGCGTCGGCCGTCCGCAGGTTCCCCGTGCCGCGCACCAGCTCGGCGAAGGTGCCGACCATGGTCCGCGCGAACGGCTGCGTCTCCAGCCGATCGGCGAACATCGACGCGTAGAGCTCGACGACCCCGTCGTAGGCCGCCCTGGTCTCGTCCTGGTGTTCCACCACGGGCAGGACGATACTCCGGCCGGTGGCGGCCCGGACCGCCCCTAGGAGAAGGGGCCTTCGGCCGTGAAGCGGCGCAGGTGGCGGGCGAAGGTCTCGGCCTCGCCCGGGGGCCAGGAGGACAGGCTCGCGGTGATGTGGTCCGCCAGGCGCGCACGCAGCTCCGCGACGACGAGACGTCCCTCCTCGGTCAGGACGAGGAGGTGTGCGCGCCGGTCGGCGGGGTCCGGTTCACGGCGGACGAGGCCTGCGGCCTCCAGCCGGGAGGCGCGGCGGGTCACGCCGGAGCGGTCGACGCCCACGTCGTGGGCCAGTTCCGCCGCGCTGCGGGGGCCGGTCCGGGCCAGGGCGCTGAGCACGGGGTAGGTCACGTCGTCGACGGCCTCGCCCATGCCCTCCGTGAGCCGCTGGTGCAGGTGCGCGCGGGTCGTGCGCTTGAGCAGGACGCCCAGCGCGTCCGCGATCTCATTGCCGATCTCGTTGTCCACGACAGAAGAATAGCGTGCGTCGCGCACGCATCCCTGCTACGGTTACCGAAGTGCGTGCGCCGCGCACGCATTACGTCCCGCTCCACATCGAAAGGCAGTCCCATGACTCGCACCGGCATCACGGCCGCCCTCACCGACCTGCTCCTCAACCGCGACCTCACCGTTCAGGAGGCCGCCGACCGCCACTTCGCCCCCGAATACCGTCAGCGCACGGACGGTCGGTGGGCGGACCGGGCCGGCTTCATCGAGCACATCTCCCACCTGCGCACCGTCGTCGACCACGGCCGCGTCGAGGTCCACGAGGAGCTGTACGACGGCAGCCGGTACGCCGACCGGCACACCGTCCACGTCACGAAGACGGACGGTTCGACGGTGCGCACCGAGGTCTACCTGTTCGGCGAGTTCGCGCCCGACGGCCGCTTCAGCCGTATCGAGGAGACCACCTTGATGCTCGAAGGATCCGAGTCCGACCGCGACCTCGGCAGCGCCCGCTAGGACATGTCCCGGCCTCGGATCAGGGGCGGAAGCGCAGGGGGTGATCGGAGGGGACCTCCACCACGGCGATCCGCACGCCGTCGGGGTCGGCGATCCACATCTCGATCAGCCCCCAGGGCTCGCGCTCGGGAGGTCGCAGCACCTCCGCGCCCCGGCCGCGCAGTTCCTCGTACGCCGCCTGCACGTCCGCGACCTGGAGCCACAACCGCAGGCCCGGCGCGGGCGGCGGCTCCTCGGCGCGGCCGGACAGTTCGAGGAAGCCGCCGCCGAGGAAGTAGACCGTGCCGCGGTCGGGGCCGGTGCCGAACTCGCGGTGGACGGCGAGCCCGAGGGTGCCGCCGTAGAAGGCGCGCGAGCGCTCGGGGTCCGTGGGGCGCAGCAGAACCCTGCTGCCCAGTACGTGCACCATGGCGCCTGCCTTCCCTCACCCACGGTCCTGCCGCGGCCGCCTCAGCGACTTCCAGCGCCCGTGCCGCGAGCGCGTGTGCTGGTCGAGTTCCTCCAGCAGGCGCTGGGAGCGCTTGTCCACGCCCAGCTCGTCCAGGACCCGGTCGATCTCGGTGAGCAGCGCGCCCCTCAGCTGCCAGTGTGCCGGGTCCTCGCGGGCGGAGGCCAGCAGCAGGACCGCGAGCCGGTCACGGTGGGTCCGCGCGACGGCCAGCTCGCCGGTCAGACGGGCCTCCGCCTCTTCCGCGTTGGCGCTGACCTGCGCGGTGATCAGCTGGGCGAAGCTTTCCACCGCGATGGCCGTGTGGCGCAGCACCTCCCGCAGCGCGGTCGCGGTCGCGGGGTCGAAGAGCGGACCGTCGGGGCGGGCCCGGGCCAGGTCGGTCAGCGTCCGGCAGGCCACGCGGAGCACGACCGCGCAGATCTCCAGGGTGTCGAGGCCGGTGCGCAGCACCAGCCTGAAGAGCAGCCCCTCCTTGACCCGCGGGTTGAGCCGGAGGCTGTCCTCGGCCTGCCGGAGGGCGGCGTCGACCTGGGCGATGTCGTTGTCGAGGCGGCGTGCCTCGTGCAGCCGGGCCGCGGCCTGCTCGACCCGGGCCGGTCCGGAGGGCTCCTCGCCGAGGTGGTCGAGGAGCCGGCTCATCCGCCGGGCGAGGTCGGTGATCGCGTCGCCGGCCGGGCCGACCCACAGGGGCGGTGCCAGAAGCAGGTTGACCAGCAGGCCGACCACCGCGCCGATGACCGTTTCCAGGACCCGGTCCCAGGCGGTGTCCGCGACCTGGGTGACGCCGAGGACGAGCATGGCGCTGATCGCGACCTCGGGCACGAACTCGTCCACGCGCACCAGGTGGCCGACGACCAGGGAGGCGAGGATCAGCAGGCCGAGGCTCCACCAGGTCAGACCGACCAGGGCGCTGAAGCCGATCGCGATCAGCACGCCGACGACGACGGAGTTCACCCGGCGGATGCTGGTGGTGAGGGTGGAGTACAGGGTGACCTGGACGACGAGGAGCGCGGTCAGCGGGGCGGTCAGCGGGCTCGGCTCGCTGCTCAGGCGGAGCGCGACGACGTAGCTGATCACGGCGGCGGCGGTGGAACGCAGGGCCTGGACGGCGACCGGCTCACGGCGGCGGCGTGCGACACGGGTGGCGAGGCTGCTGATCGTTTCCGGCATGCGGGGCGCCTTCCCGCTGCTGGGCCGGATGACGCATGGCGTGGCCGTCCGGTCCCGATCGGCCGAGGATGGGCCGTACGAGGAGAGCGACCCGGCCGTTCGCGGGCAGGCTGTGAGCGTCCGGGGCGGTCCCGGTCGGTGAGTTCCACGAGCGCGAGGGAGAGAAAAGCCATGGAGGGTACGGAGGACAGGCGTGAGAAGTCGGGAAAGGGTCGTGCGGAACAGGCGCAGGAGCATCCCGGTCCGGACCCGGTGCACCCCGAGGCCAGCAAGCGGGTCGAGGGCAAGAGCCCGGAGGAACTGAGGCGGCGGCAGGAGCGCAAGTCGACCCGTACGGGCGACGACGACGCGGAGTAGTGGAGTAGCGGGGCGGGGTGGGGCGGGGGGCTGCGGCGAGGCCTACGGGCCCTCGTCGTAGGTCCCCGCCTCGATCTCCAGGGCTAGCTCCTGGAGGACCCCGATCGAGGAGATGTCCGTCCGCCCGCTGTCGTGCACCATCGCGAGGCTGGTGAACGCCAGGCTGAAGCCCGAGACCATGGTGTGCAGGGCCGGCCCGAGGGCCTCCGCCACCAGGGCCGCCACCTGCTGCGGGGAGGCGTCGGCCGGCACCCTGATCGACGGCAGCATCTCGTTCAGGAGAAGAGTGGCCACACCGGCCGTCGGCGGCGACCCGGTGCCGTCCTCCCCGGCCTCGCCGCTCCCGTCGCTCTCCCCGGCCTCGGCGGCCCGGCGGATGTCCTGGGCGTCGGTGAGGATGGCGATCACTCGCTTGAGTACCTCTGCGCGTTCCATCTGCGGAGCGTAGCCCCGAGCCCCGGACCGGCGCCGGAGTTCGCCCCCGCCAGGCGCTGCCCGGCCCTGCCCCAGCCCGGCCCCGGCCCTGCTCCGCCTCACGGGGCATCGGCCCCGATCGGGGGCGGATGCATGACCGCGGCCGAGCCGGGCAGGCGCGCCGTCACGACACGGATCGATGGAGGGAGCTGTCACTCATGTCCGAGAACGTCTGGGCCTACCGCGTCACCGTTGACCGCATCACGGATGTGGACCTGACCGGCTACAAGGTGGAGGCGGCCGACGGCAGCATCGGAAAGGTCGACAAGCACTCCGACGAGGCGGGATCGGCTTATCTGGTCGTGGACACCGGCCCGTGGGTCTTCGGCAGGGAGGTCCTCCTCCCCGCGGGCACCGTCACCGGTATCGATGTGGAGGAGAAGCGGATCCGCGTCGGCCTGACCAGGGAACAGGTCAAGGACGCGCCGGAGTTCATCCGGGACGAGCATCTGGAGAGCACCGACTACCGGCAGCTGCTGGGCGGTTACTACGGCATCATCCCGCCGCGCTGGCTGTGATCCACCGCCGGAGGACTTGCCTCTCGCGCGGGCGCCGGGCCGTACTCGCGGCCCGGCGCCCACGGGTGCGCCACGGTTGCGGACCCTCCCGGGCCGGGCCCGGCACATACTGGACACATGGCGAGGGCGACGACGGTCCAGCGGATCAGGCGGCAGGCCGGCGAGGCGGTCTTCCTGCGCGTCGCCGGGCCGGACGGGCCCCGGAACAGGGCACGGATCCACACGGCCCCCGGGCCCCGGTGGTTCGCACCGGACCGGCCGGTGCGAAGGGTCCACGGGGACGCGTCGATGTTCGTCGGCGGGCTGGCCGCCCTGCTGCTCCAGTCCCTGCACCCCCTCGCGATGGCTGCCGTGGCGGCGCACTCGGGGTACCGGGGTGACCCGTGGGGGCGGCTGCAGCGCACCAGTACCTTCCTGGCCGTCACCACCTTCGGTACGAGCTCCGACGCCGAGGCGGCGGTGGCCCGCGTACGCGAGGTGCACGCGCGCGTCCGGGGGCGGACGCCCGACGGCATCCCGTACCGGGCCGACGATCCGGAGCTGCTGACGTGGGTGCACGTCGCCGAGGCGGACTGTTTCCTGCGGGCCCACCAGCGGTACGGCAGACGGCCGTTGGACCCCGCGGGCTGCGACGCGTACCTCGCCGACACGGCGCGCGTGGCCCGCGCGCTGGGGGCGGACCGGCCGCCGGAGAGCGTGCAGGAGCTGGCTGCGCGGATGGCGCGGTACCGGCCCGGCCTGCGGCCGACGGCCGCCTCCCGGGACACGGCCCGGTTCCTGCTGACCGATCCCCCGCTGCCGGGGGCCGCCCGGCTGCCGTACGCGCTGCTGGCGGCGGCGGCCGTGGATCTGCTGCCGCCCTGGGCGAAGTCCGCCGAGGCGCCCGCGGCCGCCCGAATCCCACCCTTCGCCGCTCGCGCGGGCGGCCAGGCCGTGACCCGCGCGATCCGCTGGGCGCTGCCGCCGGCTCCCCCGCCGCCCCCGCCCGGCCGGGGGCGGGCCTCTCAGTACTCCTCGTCCGGGTAACCCCAACGGACCTGCGGCTCGGCTCCTGCCGCCACCGCGGCGACCGTCGCCGCGAAGACCCCCTCGAAGTGCGGTTGCCACAGGTAGAAGCGGGAGGTGCCGAGCGGGAAGTCGGAGTCCCCGGAGACGAAGTAGGAGCCGGCGTCGTCCACCGCCACCCCGATGGTGACCTGGTCGGCTATGTCCTCCTCGTACATCAGCTCCTGCAGGGCGCGGACGATCGCCCAGGCCTGCGGCTCGTCGGCGACGCCGGTGACGGTGAAAGCAAGATCGATGTTCACTGACATGCCGGAAGGATAGGCGGGGCCACTGACACCGCGGGCGGGTGGCGATCCCGGACGGCCGGGAGGTTCCGGGGCCGTGACAGGGGACCTCAGCCCCGACAGATCGTTCGTTGTTTACCGAAATCATGGGGCATCCTGGACGTATGAACGAAACGCATCCGGGGCCGACCTCCGCGGGCGGAGCGGCCCCTGCGGCCCTGCTGGCCGCCTTCGCCGCCGCCCTGGCCGACGAGACGCGGGCCGCGATCTGCATGACGCTGCTGGAGGGGCGCGCCTGGACCGCGGGCGAGCTGGCCCGGATCACCGCGGTGGCACCCTCCACCATCAGCGGCCATCTGACCCGGCTGCTCGACGCGGGCATCTGTGTGACCGAGCGGCAGGGCCGCCACAGCTACGTGCGCATCGCCGACGGCGCGACCGCCCGCCTGCTCGACGACCTCGCCTGCCACGCCATTCCGGACCGCGACGCGGCGCACGCCGTGCCCGTGGTCGCCGCGCCCGACCCGCTGGTCCGCGCCCGGACCTGCTACGACCACTTCGCCGGGCGGCTCGGCATGGCGGTGACCGACGCGATGGAGCGGCGCGGGCTGCTGCACACGCAGGACGCGTTCGAACTGACGGAGGCCGGCCGGGCCTGGTGCGCCGAAGCGGGCATCAGCCTGGCCGGCGAGGGGCGCAGGCCGCTGGCGAGCTCCTGCCTGGACTGGACCGAACGGCGCCGCCACCTGGGCGGCCTCGCCGGGGCGCGGCTGTGTGCGCGGGCCTTCGAGGAGGAGTGGGTGGTGCGCCCGGCGGGCGGCGGGCGGGCGCTGGAGGTGACCGGTGCCGGGGGGCGGGCCTTCGGCGATCTGCTGGGGCTCACACCGGAGGCGTGGAGCTGAGCCGCAGCCCCAGGCACGAAGGAAGCATTAATTCGGTCGACACCGAAATGTTGCAGCCGTAGGGTGGGCGCATGACGTTCCGCTCGAGTTCGATCCCGCCCGGCGTCCTCACGGTCGGCGCCGTCACCTTCACGGTGTTCGCCTGGGCCTCCGCCTTCGTCTCCATCCGCAGCGCGGGGGCCGCTTTCTCGCCCGGCGCCCTGGCTCTCGGCCGGCTGCTGGCCGCCTCGCTGGTACTCGTGGTGCTGCTCCTGATCAGCCGCCAGGGCCTGCCGCCCCGCGAGGCCTGGCGCGGGATCCTGGTGTCCGGCGTGGTGTGGTTCTGCGGCTACACGATCGTCCTGAACTGGGGTGAACGGCTGGTCGACGCGGGCACGGCGTCGCTGCTCGTGAACACCGGGCCCATCCTCATGGCGCTCCTCGCGGCCCGCCTCCTCGGCGAGGCGCTGCCCCCGCGGCTCCTGGTGGGCATGGCCGTCTCCTTCGCCGGGGCGGTGGTCGTGGGCCTGTCCATGTCGTCCGGGGACGGCGGCTCGACCTCGGTTCTCGGGGTCGTACTCTGCCTGCTCGCGGCGGTGGCCTACGCGTCCGGCGTCATCGCCCAGAAGCCCGCGCTCTCCTACGGCACTCCCCTGCAGGTCACCGCCTTCGCCTGCCTGACGGGAACGGTGGCCTGCCTGCCCTTCACCGGCCGGCTGATCGCGGAGCTGCCCCAGGCGCCGGTGTCCGCGACCTTGAACATGGTCTACCTGGGTGTGGTGCCGACCGCCCTCGCCTTCACCACGTGGACCTACGCCCTGGCGCGCATGCCCGCCGGCAAGCTGGGGGCGACCACGTACGCCGTCCCGGCCATCGTCGTGCTGCTGAGCTGGGCCCTCCTGGGTGAGGTGCCGGCCTGGCTGACCCTCCTCGGCGGGGCGCTCTGCCTGGCCGGTGTGGCCGTCTCCCGGTACGCGCCGCGCGCCTCGCGGACTCCCGCCGAGGACAGCCCGCTCGGTGCGGGCCGGACCTGACCACCTCTGTCATCTCCCCGCTCCCCTCCCCCTCCCTCGAAAGGCACCCCTTCATGAGGATCCTCACGGTCGGCGCCGGCGCCGTCGGCGGCTTCTTCGGCGCCCGGCTCGCCACGGCGGGCCAGGACGTCACCTTCCTGGTCCGACCGGGCCGCGCGAAGGCCCTGGAGGCCCGCGGCCTGCGCGTTGCGGGGCAGGGGGAGGAGCTCCGCCTCACGCCGAACCTGGTGACGGCCGGCGCCGTGGGCGGACCGTACGACCTGGTCCTGCTCTCGGTGAAGGCGACCGCCCTGGACACGGCCCTGGCGGACATCGAACCCGCCGTCGGCCCGGACACCGCCGTCGTCCCCCTGCTCAACGGGGTCGCCCACCTCCAGACGCTCGTCGCTCGCCTGGGGGCCGGAGTGGTCCTGGGCGGCGTCGCGAAGGTGGTCACCACCTTGAGCGACGACGGGGACATCCTCCGCATGGCTCCGCCCGCGGTCGTCCTGACCGGCGAGCTCGACGCACGCCCGTCGGCCCGGGTGGACGCGATCCGCGGCGTGCTGGCCGAGGCCGGCATCGACTCGCCGGCGACCGAGGACATCGTCGCGGCCATGTGGCACAAGTGGGTCTTCATCTCCACCCTCGTCGCCCTGACCTGCCTGATGCGGGGCACGGTCGGAGAGGTGAACGCCGTTCCGGGCGGGGCGGACCTGGCCGCGGCGCTGATCTCCGAAACGGCGGCGGTGGCGGAGGCCGCGGGCCACCCGGTGACCGGGGCGGAGCTCGCCTTCACCACGTCGACCGTCACGAGCCCCAGCTCCCCGCTCACCCCGTCCCTGTACCGCGACCTCGTCGCCGGAGCACCGACGGAGGCCGACCACGTCCTGACCGACCTCACGCTCCGAGCCCGCGCGCTGGGCGTGGCCACTCCCCTGCTGGACCTCGCCGCCCTCCAGCTGCGCGTGCACGAGCACCGGCTCGCCGCGGAACGCCCCTGAGGGCCCGCTCGTACCCGGCGCGACCGCCGTACGCACTCACCCGGATGCCCCGCCCGTTGGGCATCCGGGCAGCCGGGCCGTTGACTGGGAGGTCCGGAGGTCCGGAAACACCGGTGGAGGCATGGTGGCGAGGGTCGCGTGGTCGCGTGGTGCTGCAGGTGCGGTGGTGCTGTCGGTGGTGGCGCTCGGCGCCGCGGGCTGTTCGGACGGTGAGGGCACCCCGTCCGGCGCCGTGTCGAGCGCCGCGTCGGCTGTGAAGTCCGCCGGCGAGGCGCTCTCGTCGGCCGCTGCCGAGGCCTCGAAGGCCGCCGAATCGGCGGCTGCCGTAGCGAAGGACAAGCTCGCCGAGGTGAAGGACGGGGTCGGTGCCAAGGACGAGGTGTCCCTGGGCACCGTGACCACCGACGGCGACGGATACACGACGGTCCCCGTGACCGCGCGGAACACCGACGACGCGACGAAGTCGTTCGCCGTGCAGGTCGAGTTCAAGGACGAGAGCGGCAATCTCGTCGACACCGTGGTCGTGACGATCAAGGACGTCGCCGGGAAGGGCACGGGGCAGGGAACGGCCCGCAGTACGCACAAACTGTCGGGCACGGTCTCGGCGCAGACCGGTTCGGCCCTGCGCTACTGAGCCCGGGCCGCACCCTGCTCCGCGCCATCCGGGGTCAGCAGTTGTCGCCCACCCCGTCGATCTTCGAGCCGAAGCGGCCGCTGTAGTTGCTCGCGTAGTCGCCGCTGCGGACCGGTCGGCACTCCTTGCCGGTCGCCCAGTCGATGAAGGCCCCGCTCCTGTTGGCCCGGAACGACCCCACATGGTTCACGAACCTGCTGGGGAGGTCCACATAGCCGCCGCGCCAGACGTAGAGATCCCCGGTCCCGTCCTGGTACCGCCACAGACAGATCGCGTTGGCGGGGCACGCGGGCAGGGCCTGAGCGGGTGGGATGGAAGTGAGTGAGACCAGCGCCACCGCGCCGGCGACCAACAGGGTGCGTAAGTGACGTGTCCTCATGCGGATCCTCCCCTTCGTCCCGTTCTCCTCCCATCGTCCTCGCCCGCACGCCGACGCAGCCGGCAACACCCCGATCCTCCCCGCCTCTTCACCACATCTCCCCGAGCGGCTTCGTGCGCGCCCGGCCCACGCCGCCTCATGGGACCCGGATGGCTCCTCGCCGTTACCGCCGGCGGCGGCCTGGGTGCGGTATACGTCCTCTGGGGGTGCCTCGATGCCGGCGAAGGGAGTGGGTTGCGTGGAGCGGACCACCTGCTGCGTGGTGGGCGGAGGGCCCGCCGGGATGGTGCTGGCGCTGTTGCTGGCCCGGGCCGGGGTGGAGGTGACCGTGCTGGAGAAGCACGGTGACTTCCTGCGCGACTTCCGCGGTGACACCGTGCACCCGTCCACCCTGTCGCTGCTGGACGACATCGGTCTGGCGGAACGCTTCGCCCGGCTGCCGCAGCGGCGCGTCAGCTCGGTGCAGCTGCCCATCGCGCCCGACCGGTCCCTCGTCACGGTCGGGGACATCGGAGCGCTGCGGGGGAAGTACAACTACATCGCGATGGTGCCGCAGTGGGACCTGCTCGACCTGCTCGCCGACGAAGCACGCCGGGAGCCCTCCTTCCGCCTGCGCATGAACACCGAGGCGACCTCCTTCCTGATCGAGCGCGGAAGGGTCACGGGCGTGCGGTACCGGACCTCGGACGGCGGCACCGGTGAGCTCAGGGCCTCGCTGACCGTGGCCTGCGACGGACGCGGCTCGCTGGCCAGAGCGCTGCCCGAGCTGGGGCTGGAGGAGTTCCCGTGCCCCATGGACGCCTGGTGGTTCCGGGTGCCGCGCCGCGAGGAGGACCCCAGCGGGCTCGTCGGCGGCCTCGGGGACAGGCTGTTCGTCGCCCTCATCGACCGCGGCGACTACTGGCAGTGCGCGGCGCTCATCCCCAAGGGGTCCGACGCCGGGCGCCGCGCCGAGGGCCTGGGGGCGTTCATGGCGCAGTTCGCGGAGGCGGTCCCCTGGCTGGCCGACCGGGCCGGTGCCGTCACCTCCTGGGACGAGGTCAAACTGCTCGACGTACGGCTCGACCGGCTGCGCCGCTGGCACCGCCCGGGGCTGTTGTGCATCGGCGACTCCGCCCATGCCATGTCGCCGGTGTTCGGCATCGGCATCAACCTCGCCGTGCAGGACGCGGTGGCCGCGGCCCGTCACCTGGTGGGCCCGTTGCGCGAGGGCACCGTAGGGCTGCGGGACGTACGCCGCGTACAGTGCCGGCGTCTGCCCACCACCGTGGCCACCCAGGGGCTCCAGCGCCTCGCGCACGCCAAGGTCGTCGGGCCGCTGCTGGCCGGCCGTGCCGCGTTCGGAAATCCCCGGCGGGCGAAGCGGCTGACCGAGCTCCTGACCGACTCGCGCCGGCTGAACCGGCTGCCGGCCTACTTCCTCGCCTACGGGGCCCTGCGCGAGCGGCCCCCGCGGGAATCCCTCCGCTGACCCCGCCGGAGGCCGAAAAGTGACGTATCGGGATGGTCAGGCGGATAACCTCGCTCCCACAGCGAGGACGACACGCTCCGGGAGGCCTCATGAGTGAGCAGCAGCCGACCCTTCTGCCCTACGCCGACCCCGCCTTCGTCGCGGATCCGTTCCCCCTGTACCGGCAGTTGCGCGAGGACGGCCCCGTGCGCCGCGTCGTCGTCGCGGGCGGCCTGGACGCCTGGCTCGTCACCCGCTACGAGGACGGACTCGCGGCCCTGTCCGACTCCCGCCTCAGCAGCGACGTACGCGATGCCTCGGACAGCCGGATCCCGCGGCAACTGCCCGAAACGGAACGCGATTCGATGCTGAGCAACATGCTCCGCACCGACCCGCCCGACCACACCCGCCTGCGCCGCCTGGTGTCCCAGGCGTTCACCGCCCGCCGTGTGGCGGGGATGCGGCCACGGATCCAGGCCATCACCGACGGCCTGCTGGACGCGGTCGTCCCGGTCGGCCGCGCCGACCTGGTGGCGGACTTCGCGCTTCCGCTCCCGGTCACGGTGATCAGCGAACTGCTCGGGGTCCCGGTGGACGAGCGCCGCGACTTCCAGCAATGGACCGACCGGATGCTCAGGCGGGGCGTGGAGCCGCCCGATCCCGCCGTCGTGAACGAGGCGTGGCAGCACATGCGCGCCTACCTGACCGGGCTCATCCACGCCAAACGGTCGCACCCCGGCGACGACCTGCTCAGCGGCCTCGTCGCCGCCCGCGATGCGCAACAGCGGCTGAGCGAGGACGAGTTGATCGCCATGGTGTTCCTGCTGCTGGTCGCGGGCTACATCACCACGGTCAACCTGATCGGCACGGGCATCGCCACGCTGCTGGCCCACCCGGACCAGCTCGACCTGCTGCGCTGCGACCCCGAGCTGCTGCCGGGCGCGGTCGAGGAGTTCCTCCGCTACGACGGCCCGGTCAGCCCCGGCATCGCGCGGTTCGCGCGCGAAGACGTCGAGATCGCCGGGGTGGCCGTCCCGCGCGGCGCGACCGTCCTGATCGGCTCGGCCGTCGCCGACCGCGACCCGGAGCGGTTCCCCGACCCCGACCGCCTCGACATCACCCGCAAGGACAACGCCCACCTCGCGTTCGGGCACGGCATCCACTACTGCCTGGGGGCTCCGCTGGCGCGGCTGGAGGGGCAGATCGCCATCGGCACGGTCCTGCGCCGGCTCCCCGGGCTCGCCCTCGCCGCGGACCCGGACGGGATCCGGCGGCGTCCCGGCGGACTGCGCGGCCCCGAGAGCCTGCCGGTGACCTTCACCCCGGGCGGCTGAGGCCGGCGCCGCCTCGCGGTTCAGCCGCCCTGCTCGGAGAAGTGCTGGTAGTCCGGAGGGCTCCAGCGGCCGCCCCAGTACCAGCCGATCTCCCGGAAGGCCCGGGTCACGACCCCGTCGGGGGTGATCATCCCGGGGCGGGTGCCGACGCGGTCGAGATGGGCGCTCCCGTTCGGGGGATGGCTGGTGCCGCCGACGTCGACGTACGGGTTCTCGACCGGGTTGATGTCGACGGCGTCGCCCCAGGAGTGCCGGGACATCCGCGTCGGGTCTCCGGTGACCTTGCGGCAGTTGAAGGCGGAAGTGTTGTCGTCGGCCATCGCCGCGTCGTCGCTGCTTCCGTACTCGGCCATCACCCGCATGCGGCGGATCGGGAAGCGGGCGTCGAAAGCCTTCCCGAAGGCCCGCAGCACGGGGGCGACCACGTCCTCGTGTACCACCAGTTCGCCCCGGTGCACCGTGCCGTCGAAGCCCCAGTGGTTCATCCGGACGAGCCGCAGCCGCTCCGGCGGCACGGGGCAGCCGGGGTGGTGGGTGGCGGCGAGCTTCTCCGGGGGGACAGCCATGACCTGCGCGGACAGCGTCTTCACCTCGGGTTCGCGCGCGATCTGGAAGTGCGCCTCGGACCTTGCCCCTGTGCATGACAACGCCGTCGCGCACAGGGTGCCGGCCAGGGCGACGCAGGCGAGGCGATGGCTCACCGTTCCACCGTAGGTTCGCCCGGCCCCCCTGGCATGCCGGAGGGGCCGGCTCCAGGTTCCACGGGCGTGCGGGGCCGGGCCCGGGCTGCGAGTACGGCGACGTCGTCCTCCGCGTGCCGGGCGTCGAGGCCCGCCACGACGGCGTCCACCACCGCGTTCACCCCCGCCCCCACCGGGGGACGCACCGCCACCAGCCGGGCCAGTGATACGTCGATGTCCTCGCCCCGCCGCTCCACCAGCCCGTCGGTGAACATCAGCAGGGTCTCCTGCGGGGTGATCGTGCGCGTGACGGCTTCGTAGCCGCCGATGCCGGTGCCCAGGGGCGGGCCGACCGGGACGTCGACCAGCGAGGCCGAGCCGTCGGCCCCGAAGACCGCCGGTGGCAGGTGGCCGGCGCCGGCGAACATCGCGACGCCGCGCGCGGGATCGACGCGTACGAGCAGGCAGGTCGCGGGCCTGCGGGCCGCGTCGCCGGCGGCCAGGGCGTCGAGCTGGCGCAGGACGCGGTGTGGGGCGAGGTCCGTCGACGCCACGTCGCGCAGGGTGGAGCGGTACGCGTTCATGTCCACGGCCGCGTCGAGCCCGTGGCCCATCACGTCTCCGACCACGAGCAGGGTGCGCCCGTAGTGGAGGCGGATGGTCTCGAACCAGTCGCCTCCCACCAGTGCCCGGGGGCCGGCCGGCAGATAGCGGCTGGCCACCTCCAGGTTGGGGTGCGGGCGGCCCGGTTCCGACACGAGCGCCCGTTGGAGGTTCGAGACGGTGTCCTCGGTGGCGGCCAGCTGCCGCGCGTGCCCCAGGTGCACCGCCGCCAGCCGGGCCGCGAAGTGGACCGTCGCCGCCTCGTGGTCGCCGAACCCCGCCCGGGCCCGTACGGCGGTCACCATTCCGTGGGCCTGTTCCCGGTCGGGCAGCGGGACGGCGAGGACGTGGACCGGAACGCCGTCGGCGACGGTCGCCCACTCGGAGAGCTGATGTCCGCCGTCCGTCGCCCGTACCGAGGGCGCCGCGCCGGTGCCTGCCGTCAGCAGCGCGACGGCTCCCGCCGTCGCCACGCGGCGGGATCCGCCGTCCTCCGCCAGGAGGTCCACGGCGACCGCGTCGCACACGCTCCGGGACAGGAATCCGGCCAGTTCCTGGCAGGTGGTCACCGCGTCGAGGGTCGTACCGATCTGCCCGACGGCGGCCTCGGCCGCCCGGACACGGGCCCACAACCCCTCGGGCCCACCCGCGGACCCGGTGGGCCTCCCGCCACGCTCCGGCAACGGACCTCCTCGCCATGGACCGCCGATACAGCCATTGCAGCAGGAGTACCGGGCACAGGCACGCACGGCGCGCCTCGCGGGCCGTCCGGTCCGGGGACCGGGCGTGGCGCGTCCGGTTCCTCGAACAGGTTCCCGAGGCAGCCAACTTCCCTGCCCCGCTCGGCGGATGGCCGTCCGGCGCCGGTGCCCGCCGACCGAGCCGGAGGGCGTATCGTGCCCGCATGCCCGCCGATCCGATCCGCATCGTCTCCCGCGATTCGCCGATGGCCCTCGCCCAGGTGGAGCGCGTCCGCGCCGAGCTCGCCGCACTCCACCCGGGGATCAGGACCACGGTCCTGCCGGTGAAGACCACCGGTGACAAGTGGATGGGAGACCTCGCGCAGGTCGAGGGCAAGGGCGCGTTCACCAAGGAGGTCGACGCCGCGGTCCTCTCCGGTGCGGCCGACCTCGCCGTGCACTGCGTCAAGGACGTCCCGGCCGACCGTCCGCTGCCCGCCGGAACGGTCTTCGCGGCGTTCCTGGAACGCGACGACATCCGCGATGCCCTCATCCACCCGGAGGGGCTCACCCTCGACCGGCTCCCGCCCGGTACCCGCGTCGGGACCTCCTCCGTGCGCCGGATCGCCCAGCTCGCCGCCGCGTACCCGCACCTGGAGTGCGTGCCGATGCGCGGGAACGCCAACAGGCGCCTGGAGAAGCTCGCCGCCGGTGAGGCGGACGCGCTCCTCCTCGCCGCCGCCGGCCTCCACCGCATCGGCCGCGCGGACGCCATCACGGAAATCATCCCGGTGGACACCCTGATGCCGCCGATCGGCGCCGGTGTCCTCGCGCTCCAGTGCCGGGAGGACGACACCGGACTCGTCGACACGGTCAGCGCCCTCGGCCACCCGGACACGCACCGCGAGACGGTCGCCGAGCGGATGCTCCTCCATGTCCTCCAGGGCCACTGCAACAGCCCGATCGCGGGGTACGCGCGGGCGGAACGCGGAGGGGATCTCTCCCTCCGCGCCTGCGTGTTCTCCCCGGACGGCAAGGAGGTCCTGAACGCGCACGAGTGGGCCGGCCGCCTCGACCCGGCCACCCTCGGCACGTCCGTGGCCGTCGCCCTCCTCCGGCAGGGCGCCCGCGAGCTGATCGACAGCATTCCGCACTGACCCCGCCCCCGTGCGGGCCGGCGCCCGTTCCCGGTCCGGCCCGCCTCGGTACCAGGCACTGCCCAGACCCCCGTCCGGGGCAGTGCGTTCGCCGGGGCCCGGCCGTCCTATGCGGCCGGTGCCAACGCGGCGGGCGTCAACGCGGCCAGCGCGAAATCGTCTCGGGTCAACTCCACGGACACTCCTCGTAGAACGGATCACTGTCAGGTCCTCGCGGGCGGAAAACACCTTCGGGCAGCGGTCCTTCGGTGCGGCACACCCGTCCGGCGGGCCTGCTGTCCGCACCCCGCGAGAACGATCACCACGCTATGGCCGCACGAACCACCGGGCCCAGGGCAGCTCACGCCAGCCAGGGGACCGTCCGCGCCACGGGGGGACCGACAACGGCGCCTGAGCGCTGCCGCACAGCGCTCCCTCGTCCCCCTCCGTGTCCCCCTGGCCGCCAGGACACCCCGCCGGCACGACGCCCTGATCGAGCTCTACGGCATCCGCAACATGGGACCTCAGCATCGACGCGATCGCCGCCCGCAGCGGCTACGCCGACGCTCGCGCGCCCTGCGCCGGGCGGTACAGCGCTGGTACGGCGCCGTGCCGGCGGCCCTGCGCCGAACCGGTCACCCGGGCCCCGCCGGGGAGTCCCGCCGCGAAGTCGGGGTTGACTAACTCGTGATGGGTGCCGGGCACCCCGGGAGTTCCGGGCGGTCCTTCGTCCGTACGGCCGGCAGCCACGCCCGGGCGTCCGGGTCCGGGCCGGGCAGCCGGACCCTGAACCAGTGCGTGGACTGCAGGTCCGACTCGTCGACGACGGCCTCGCCGCGCAGCAGTTGGCAGTCGGCGTCGAGGACGTCGGCGTGCCAGACCCGGGTCGGGACGACGTTTCCCGCGGTGTAGGGCCGCAGGGGGTCGACCGCCAGGCCGAGGCTGCACTGCGGGTCCCGGTCCGTCCGGTCCTGGCAGGCCCGTTCGGCGTTGAACACCCGGATCCGGCGGGGTGGTTCCTCGGCCGCCTCCCGGGCGGCGTACGGCCAGACGGCGGAACCGACCGCCCCGCACGCCGCCACGGCCACGAGGACGGCCCGCGCCGTCCGCCCGAGGCGGACCGGCCGACTCCGGCGGGCCGGCTCAGGACCGCCGGCCCACTGGGCCGTGATCCGCTCCAGCAGGCTCCCGGCGGTGTGCGCGGCGCGGGCGGCGTGTGTCGGAGCGAGGCAGTCGGCGGCCAGCGCCCGCCAGAACTCCGGGATCCCGTGGGCCATGCGCAGCGGTGCGCGCCCCGCCGCGTACTCCTGGACGGCGGCTCCGCGCGCCACCGGGGTGGCGCCGGGGAACAGCGGGGCGCCGGAGGCGAAGACTTCGTGGATCACGATGCCCAGGGCCCAGATGTCGGCGCTCGGGCGGATCTCCACGCCCTGCTCCCCGAGCGGGGCCTTCCAGCGCTCGGGCGGGAGGTAGTCCAGGGTGCCCATCGGGGGCGCGTACCCG
Organism: Streptomyces nojiriensis; assembly: GCF_017639205.1. Lineage (NCBI taxonomy): Bacteria > Bacillati > Actinomycetota > Actinomycetes > Kitasatosporales > Streptomycetaceae > Streptomyces > Streptomyces nojiriensis. The sequence goes on from NZ_CP071139.1 coordinate 571,854, forward strand.
TGCGTACCGGTCAGCTCGGTGGCGAGCCCGAAGTCCGAGAGCTTGACCGAGCCGTCCTGGCCGATGAGGACGTTCTCGGGCTTGAGGTCGGCGTGCACCCAGCCGACGCGGTGCAGGTGGGCGAGGCCTTCGCAGATCCCGGCGATCAGCCGGCCGCCTTCGGCCTCGGTCACCCCGGAGTCGAGCAGGTCCCGCAGGCTGCCGGTGGCCCGTTCCATGACCAGCACGACGGCCCCGTCCAGGGCCGGGTGGTCCGGTGCGGTCAAGACGGTGCTGTCCAGCAGCCGGACGAGCCGCGGGTGCCCCGCGCGGACTCCGATCTCCACTTCGCGCCGGGCGGCCTCGGCCACGTTCCGGGCCTGGCGCGGGGCGAGTCCGGCGGTGGGCATGATCTTCAGGGCCACCTCCGCGGGCTCCCCGCGCCCGGCTGCGGCCCGCGCCGCGCGCTCGTCGGCCCGGCGGCCGGCGTAGACGGTGGCCCAGCCGCCGGCTCCGATCGGTTCGGTGACCGCCCAGTCGCCCACCCGGTGGCCCGGGGGCAGCAGTTCGGTGTGGCTGCTGTCCCACCAGGCGCCCAGGCCCTGCACCCGCGTCACGTCGCCGACCGCCCCCGGGCGGCCGGTTCGGCCCGGGGCGGCAGCAGCGTGAGGTGTTCTTCCCGCACGATGCCGAACCGCAGGGCGATCCCGACGACCGCGTCCCGCTTGCCATTGCGCCGGTCAACGGCGCCGGTACCGCTACCGCTACCGGCTTCGGATACGGCGGCGGCGGCCGGGAGACCGATGCGCAGTTTCTCGTCGGCCAGGTAGTCGATGTGCGAACTGACCGCGCGCGCCGTGAGCCTGCCGCCGGCGGCGTGTCCCCGCAGACGTTCGACCACCTGCGGGGTGGTGGGCACCGAGACGGGCGACTGGTCGCGCAGCCAGGGCTCGCAGAGGGCGACGAGCACCAGGAAGTAGGTGGCCGTCTCGTCCAGGGAGTACGCCGTCACGGTGCGGCTGGCCCAACTGCCGCCGGTACCGGGCGGATCCAGGTAGACGTGGTCGGGGGCGAACACCTGGAAGGAGACCGTGGTGCCACGGCGCGTGGGCAGCACCACCCGGGCGAACTCGAAGGGGATGGGCGCCCCGGCCCGTCGCGGGGACACCCTCAGGTACTCGCCGGCCCCTTCCGGATTCTCCACGAGATAGCTCTGGGTGGTGCTGTGGTTGGTCAGTTGCCAGTGGTCCTCGGTGACCCGGATCTCCCCGGCCAGCCGGGAGATCGCCTCGTCGGCGAGGCGCAGCTCGACCGGTGTGGTCGAGGATCCGCGCCCGAACCGTACGACCTCGCCCGGCCCGAGCCGTAAGGTCACCGCACCGCCACCCGGCTCCCCGTCGGCGACGCCGCCGCTTCCCTGCGGCAGATGCACGACAATGCCGCTCACCGTTCCCCCCGTCCGACGTGTTGACAAGACGTCGGACTGGGAACGTTACCGGCTGGAAGCGCGGCTGCACGGTGGGACATCGGCCATTTCCGACGTCCCCGGCAGGGTCTGCGGGCGGCGGGTCAGTTGACGGCCGGGCCGGCGGTGTCGCCGACCCAGGCCCAGCCGGACCAGGTGGAGAACCCGGTCTGCCATTTGTGGAAGACACCGGCGCCACTGGTCCCGAAGACCTCGATCCGGCCGTCGGCATTGGTGGTGGCGGTGATCTCGGTGCCGCCACCACCGAATTCGGCCCATTCGCTGTAGGGCGCGTTGACTCCGGTCTGCCAGGTCTTCATGGCGGCGCCGCTGTTGATGGCGAAGACCTCGACGCGGCCATCGGCGGTGCGGTCGCTGGTGAGCTGCGAGCCGGCAGGTCCGCCGGAGGGTTCCCATTCCGACCAACCGGCGCCACTGGTCTGGTACTTGTGGAAGACACCGACCGGGCCGGAGGCGAAGACCTCCAGCCGGCCGTCGGCGTTGTGGTCGACGGTCAGATCGTGCCCGCCACCACCGAAGTCCTCCCAGGCGGACCAACCGCCGTTGACGGCCGTCTGGTACTGGTGCTGGAAGGTGTCCCCGTTGACCGCGAAGACTTCCAGCCGCCCGTCAGCGGATTTCTCCATCTCGATCCGGCCCTGCACCGGCCCGCCGCCCGTCGGCTCCCATCCGGACCAGCCACCGTTGGGCGCGAGCTGGTAGCGGTGGAAGATCCCGGCCGGACCCGAGGCGAACACCTCGATACGACCGTCCGCATTGGCGCCGGCCGCGATGTCGCGACCCCCGCCCCCGAAGGACTCCCACCCGGACCAGCCACCGGAAGGCGCGAGCTGGTAGCGGTGCTGGAAGGTGCTGCCGTTGATCGCGAACATCTCCAGCCGGCCGTCCGCGTTCGCGGCGATGGCCAGCTCGCCGTTGCCGGGACCGCCCAGGCTCTCCCATGCGGACCAGCCGCGGTTGGCGTCGGTCTGCCAGGCGTGGTGGACACCGTCGGCGCCGGCCGCGAACACCTCCAGCCGACCGTCGGCCGACCGGGCCGACACCACCCGGCCCGACTCCACCGGATGCACGAGAGGGGCGGGACCGGGGCCCGGACCCTGGCCCGGTGTGCAGGGCATTTCCACCCCGCGCTCCGCGAGGTAGGGGACGGGGTCGGTGCGGATGCTCGCATTCGCGTCGGCCCAGACCCTCAGATGGAGGTGGGGGCCGCTGGACTGGCCTTCGCTGCCCATGAGGGCGATGCGCTGTCCGGCCGTCACACGGTCGCCGACGGCGACGTCCCGCTGCTTCATGTGCCCGTACTCGGTCACCGTCCCGTCGCCGTGACGGATGCGGATCCACTGGCCGTAGCCGGGTTCGTAGCCCGAGACGGTGACCTCGCCGTCGCCCACGGCGTGGATCGGGGTGCCGTAGTCGTTCGCGATGTCGATGCCGTTGTGCTCCTGGCTGTAGTACTGGGATATGAAGCCGGACGTCGGGCACGAGGCGGCGAAGGCCGCGGTGCGGGCAGCGGCGGTGGACGGGGCCACCAGCGCCGGCAGTGCCGCGGCGGCCGCCGCCGCCAGAACCAGTACCGACGCGCGTCGGGACATACCGAGAAGCACGTGACGTTCCTCCCCCTGGGTCGTCGAGCCGGTCAGGCCTTGCGGAGCCGCGCGATGATGCCGTTGATGTCGTGGTCCAGCAGGTCGTGGCGGACGAAGTGGCCGCCGGGCACCTCGTGCGACTCGTGCGGGATCCCGGCGCGGTCGAGGAGGCCGCGGAACTCCCGCTGACCGGCGAGCACCTGTGTCTCGTTGGCGGTGTCGAACCAGCTGATCGGGTCGGGACTGGTGCCCGCGACCAGGAAGACCCGCTTGTTGCGGTAGCTCTCGATGCGCTGCACCGGGTTGTCCGCGTTCACCCGCGCCTCGTCCCACAGCGGCGCGCCGTAGACCGTACCGCCGCCCAGGTCCAGGGCCGCGGAGGAGAGGTTGGCCCAGTGGGTCACGAGGCCGTTGTCGCGGCGCATGCTGGCCGGGCCGGAGTGGGCGCTGACCGAGGCGAAGTGGCCCCAGTACTTGGCGGCGTACTTCAGCGCGCCGAAGCCGCCCATCGAGAAGCCGCCGACGGCCCGGCCGTCGTATTCGGCGAAGGTACGGAAGTTCGCCTCGACCCACGGCAGCAGCTGAGCGATGTGGAAGTGCTCCCAGTTCCGGGGACCGACGTTCGAGCTCACCGGGTTGGAGTACCAGCCCGCGTGGCCGCCGTCCGGCATCACCACGATGATCGGCTTGCCCGCGGTCCAGTCGCGGATGCGCTCGCGGTCGAAGGTGATGAAGTCCTGGTCCGTGCCGCCGCCGTGGAAGAGGTAGAGGACGGGATAGGTGCGCCCGCTCCAGTGGTAGTCGTCGGGGAGCAGCACGTTCACCGCCGGATCCCAGCCGATGGCTTCGGTGTCGAACCGGTAGTACCACATCCGGTGGTCGTTCTCGTTGCGGTCCACGATGCGCAGGCCGAAGCCGTCGCCGACCGCCGCGGCCGGGGACGCCGCCGACAGGACGCCTCCGGCGCCCAGGGCCATCGCGGCCGAGAGCCCGCCGGCCGTCTTGAGGATGTTCCTGCGGGTGGGGTGGTTCGCGGCCAACGGGGCCTCCTGGTCGGAAGGGTGCGACGCCGGTCGGTGGCTGCGGATCCGGCGCGCAGCGGTGTGGGCTGGCGGTGGGGAACCTAGCAACGGGGCCCGGGACCAGGGGATCCGGAACATTGCGGGATGACAGACGGGCGCGGCTCGGGTAGGGCTGGGCGGGTCCGGCTGGGCCGGGGCGGCCGTCGCGTGCGGATCTCTCGCCGGAGGGGTGCCGCCGTGTCGTCCGCACGGCGCGCTGCCCGCCCGCCTGCGGGACGGGGCCGTCGGCCGGCCCTACCGTAGGCGCCATGGCCCCTGACGAGATGCCCCCGGCCGGGTACCCCGGCGGCGCCGTCCCCGGCGCGGACGACGAGCGGGCCTTCGATCGCGATCCGCACTTCGCCGCCGCGCGGCTGAAGGAGCGGCTGTACGCGACCATCGCCATGATCTCGGTGGTGATCGGGCTCGCGGGCTCCGATCACATCAGCGCCACCGGAGCCGCCGCGACCGTCCTGACCGCGGCGGTGGGCCTCTGGCTGGCCGCGCTGGTCGCGGACCAGCAGGCCCACCGTGTCGTCCACGGGCGTCTGGCGACCGGCCGCGAACTGCGCCGCATGCTGTCCGTCAGCAGCCCGCTGCTGCTGTCCGCCGCGGGACCGCTGGTCCTGATCGGTGCGGCGGCGCTCGGGCTGATGGCGGTGGACACCGCCCTGCTGGTCTCGGCGGGGGTGAGCGTCGCCGGGCTGTTCACGTGGGGGTGGTACGGCGGCATCCGCATGGGTGTCGGCACGGGTCTGGCCCTGCTGGCCGGCACCCTGGACGCGGCCATCGGCACCGCGGTCGCCCTGGTCAAGGCCGCCGCCGGCCACTGATCGCCGCCCGCGGCCCGCCCTGGCGCCCTGCCCGCGCGGGCCGCGCTGCCGCGGGGACGCGAGAATCCCGGACCCGCCGTAGCGTGGAAGCATCAGAGGCACTCCGCGGTGAGGGGCGATGCGCCATGACCTGGGCTTCGTGGACGACGACAGGCGTCTTCGCCGGACGAGGCGGAGTACGCACCGACGAGGCGGGAGTCCTCACTGGCGACCTGACCGTGCACACCACCTGGTCGAGCCCGGAGGCCCATGTGGCGGTGCAGTACAGCGGAGGCTCGGACTGGTTCACCGTGACCGGCAGTCCGGTGCGCTGCGAGTCCGAGGAGTTCAGCCGCCTCCTGCATCAGACCGTGGTGGATGCCGTACGCGCCGACGGAGCCGCCACGGTCCCTCAGGACCTGCCGGAGGACGCCGCCCGCCCGGTCCCCCCGCGCGCGCCGGCCCCCTGACCGGCTCCGGCTCCGGTGCCGGTGCCGGTGCCGGTGCCTGCGCTGGTGCCGGTGCCTGCGCTGGTGCCGGTGCCTGCGCCTGCGCTGGTGCCCGTACCTGTGCCGAGACCAGGCTCCAGGCAGTCGATCACTTCGCCTGGGCGAGCCGGACCGCGTCGGCACCGGCCGGGAACCGCAGCTGGCCGGTCGTGTCGTGGACGGCCCGCCACACGGTCTCGGCGACGTCGCCCTCCCTGGTGTACAGGTCCTGGCCGGTGAACTCCTCCATGACCTTCTTCGCGAAGGCCGCGTAGGGCGCCGGAACCAGTTCGTCCGGCGACCCGTCGTTGGTCGCCCGGTGTCCGAAGTTCGTCGTCAGGCAGGCGCCCGGCTCGACCGTCTTGGCCTGTACGCCGAAGGGCGCGAGTTCGAGTGCGAGGGATGCGGTGAACCCCTCGACGGCCATCTTGCTCGCCTTGTAGACGGCCGTGAGCGGCATGTGGCCCAGCACCACGCTGGAGGTCACGTTGACGATCACGCCGGAGCCGCGCTCACGGAATCGGGGCAGTACCGCCTGGGTCATCGCCATCACGCCGAACGTGTTGGTCTCGAAGACCTCCCGCACCCGGGCCATGGGAGTGCCCTCGAACACCCCGATCGAGGGGACGCCCGCGTTGTTGACCAGGACGTCGACGGGCCCCGCCGCTTCGAGCGCGGCGCTGATGCTCCCGGGCTCGGTCACGTCGAGCTCGACGACGCGGAGCCGGTCCGACTCGGGCAGGACGACCGTATGCGGGGTCCGCATGGTGGCGATGACGTTCCACCCCTGCTCGTGGAAGTAGCGGGCGGTCTCCCGGCCGTAGCCGGAGGAGGTACCGGTGATCAGAACGGTCTTCATGGTGTGCCCCTCGCGATGTGGTGGGATCCACGGGCGGACAGGCATTTTCCTGCTGCCCGGAAGAACCTCTGACCCCATTGAATCGCTCTGACCTGCACGAATAGTAGAACTATCCTCGCCTCTCCTTGCACGATCCTCCCTCCTTACCGGCCTCGCTCAGGGGAGGGCTCCTACGGGTGCCGGCGTGCGTACGGTGCTCCGCAGGCGGGCCGCGTCCCGGCTCGGTGGCTCGCCGAACTGGCGGCGGTACTCGCGGCTGAACTGCGACGGGTTGTCGTAGCCGACGCGGTGGCCGACCCCCGTGACGTCACCCGGGTGCATGGCGAGCAGCAGCCGGGCCTCCTGGAGCCGGATCTGCTTCTGGAACTGGATGGGGCTCATCGCGGTCACCGCCTGGAAGTGGCGGTAGAACGCGGAGACGCTCATGCCCGACAGCCGCGCCACGTCCTCGACCCGGAAGGGCTCGGCATAGTGCTCGCGGATCCAGCGCACGGCCCGGGACACGTGGCTGAGGCCGCTGTCGGCGAGGCCGAGCTGGCGCACCGCCGCCCCCTGCTCGCCGGTGATCACACGCCACAGGATCTCCCGCTTGACCAGCGGGGCGAGCACGGCCCGGTCGCGGGGCTCGTCGAGCAGGCGCAGCATCCGGACCACCGCGTCGAGCAGGGCCGGCGGGGCGTCGCTGACGGCCATCCCCGACGGCGCGGCGCCCGAGCCGGCACGGGGGATGTCCCCGGGACCGGCCTGCAGCAGCAGTTCGGCGATGGCGGACGGTTCGAGCACGAGGCCGAAGCCGAGGGCCGGCCGGTCGGGGGCGGCCTGGGTGAACTGCCCGGTGACCGGCAGGTCGACGGATGCCACCAAGTACTGTCCGGATCCGTACTCGTAGACCCTCTCGCCCAGCGCGAGCCGTTTGGCGCCCTGCGCGATGACGGCCAGGACCGTGCCCGACATGGAGGGCGCGGGCGGATCCGGCCGGTCGACCTTCGAGATCAGCACGCCGTCGACGGCAGTGGTCCAGTCGGGGCGGGCGTGCCGCGCCAGCAGGGTGCGGAGCTCTTCGAGGCACATGCCACCATTGCAGCACCCTTTGGGTCCACGCCTCGCAGGAGCGCGAGGATCGTGCAAGCAGCAGCGCGCATCGTGCCACGTGCCCGCAGGTCGGGGCGTTGACCGGATCAGCCCTCTTTCTCCCATCGGTCTCGGACGGTCATTCTCGGCACGCTTGGCCGGGAATGACCGATGCGCAGCAGAACCTAGGGGATGGCCGCGCCGAACCATGTGGGCAGCCGGTCGAGCAGGTCCTGCTGGTCGTCGCCGACCCATGCCACGTGGCCGTCCGGCCGCAGCAGCACCGCGGGCACGTCCAGTTCCTCGCTGATGTCGACGACGTGGTCGATCCGGTCCGCCCAGCCCGCCACCGAGAGCCGGCCGGTCCGGTCCAGCAGCAGTCCGCGGCCGCCGTGCATCAGCTCGTAGAGGCTCCCCTGCTTCAGGGCGATGTCCCGCATCCGCCGGCCGAGCAGTTCGTGGCCCTCGCCGAAGTCGTAGCGGAGCCCGATGGCGGTGATCTTCTCGATCAGGTACCGGTTGACGTTCTCGAACTCGATCAGCTCGGACAGCAGCCTGCGCACCGCCCGGGCGCCGGGCTCCGTGGACATCAGCTCCATCTGCGCGCGCGTGTTGTCCAGCACGTCGGCGGCCACCGGGTGCCGTTCGGTCTCGTACGTGTCGAGCAGCCCCTCCGGCGCCCAGCCGCCCACCTCGGCGGCCAGCTTCCAGCCGAGGTTGAAGGCGTCCTGGATGCCCAGGTTGAGGCCCTGCCCGCCGGTCGGCGGGTGGATGTGGGCCGCGTCGCCGGCCAGCAGCACCCGGCCGACCCGGTAGCGCTCGGCCTGCCGGGTGGCGTCGCCGAACCGCGACAGCCAGCGCGGCGAGTGCACGCCGAAATCGGTGCCGCCGACGGCCCGCAGCCGTTGCTTGAACTCCTCGAAGGTGGGCGGGACGGCCCGGTCCTGCGCCACCCCCTCGGCGGGCACGACGACGCGGTACACCCCGTTGCCGAAGGGCGCCGCGCCGAACCGCAGCTGCGTCTTGCGCACTTCGGCCATCACGGCGGCCAGCGTCTCGGGCTCCGCGGTCAACTCCATCTCGCCCAGCAGCGTCTCGACCCGGGAGGGCTCGCCGGGGAAGCCGACGCCGAGCAGCTTGCGCACCGTACTGCGGCCGCCGTCGCACCCGACGAGATAGCGCGAGCGCAGCCGCGTACCGTCGGCCAGCTCGACGTCCACCCCGTCCTCGTCCTGGCTCAGCCCCACCAGTTCGCAGCCCCGCCGGATCTCCGCACCCAGCTCGGCGGCGCGCTCGGCCAGCAGGCGATCTGTGATCGTCTGGGGGATGCCGAGGACGTACGAGTGGGCGGTGTCCATCCGGTCGGGCCATGTCGTGCCGAGGCCGGCGAAGAAGCCGCCGACCTCGTAGCGCCGGCCGTGCTCGAGGAACCGGTCCAGCAGGCCGCGCTGGGCCATCACCTCGATGCTGCGCACGTGGAGGCCGAGTGCGCGGACGTACGGGGTCGGCTCCGTCTCCTTCTCCAGTACGAGCACGTGCACACCGTGCAGCCTCAACTCGCAGGCCAGCATGAGACCGGTCGGCCCGCCGCCGACAACGATCACGTCAATCATCAGGATTCCCCGTTCGACAAGGTTGCGTCCCGCCAGTCGCTCCGCGCCCCCGCGGGCCCGTACGTACGCAGGCATAGCTGTACGTACGTCACGAATCCCTGATTTCGTCAGGTTCTGGCTTCGGTCGGAGATTCTGCTCCACGACCGGGGTCTTGCCGCAAGGCCCCTGGTGCGCTATATCTTGAGAGTGGCAAGGAGTGAGTGACCTCCTTGCCTTTTCTTTTTGCCGTCTGCGGTGAGGACGCGGCCCGGCGCGGACGCAACGCGGCGGGGGCGACCACCCTGTGGTCGCCCCCGCCTGTTCATCGCGGCTCGGAAGTCACGCGCCGTCCCCTGGACTCAGAACTGCAGCGCCCACGAGTCGATCTTGCCGGTGTCGACGTTCGCGTTGTCGTTCACGCGGAGCTTCCAGACTCCGTTGGCGACCTCGGCGGAGGCGTCGACCGTGAAGGTCTTGACGATGTTGTCCGCGCTGCCGCCGGCGCGGTTGTGCAGGGTGTAGACGGTGCCGTCGGGCGCGACCAGGTCCACCTTGAGGTCGCCGATGTACGTGTGCTTGATGTCGACGGCGACGGCCAGCGACGCCGGGGCGTTGCCGGCGACCCCGCCGACGGTGACGGGCGACTCGACGGTGGCGTTGTCGTTGATCGCGTAGTCGGCGGTGTTCTCGAAGCGCTTGCCGGGCGGGACGGTGCCGCCGTCGCCCACGTTGAGCAGCAGGTTCGGGGAGCCCGTGCCGGGGCTGGTCACCACGTTCGGGGTCGCGGCGCCCACCAGGCCGTCGCGGACCTGGGCGGGGGTGCTGGCCGGGTTCTGCGCCAGGTACAGCGCCGCCGCGCCGACCACGTGCGGGGTGGCCATCGAGGTGCCGGAGATGGTGTTGGTGGCCGTGTCGCCGGTGCCCCACGAGGAGGTGATGGAGGAGCCCGGCGCGAAGATGTCCAGGACGGTGCCGTAGTTGGAGTAGCTGGCCTTGGCGTCGGTGTTGGTGGTGGCGCCTACCGTGATGGCCTCGGCCACGCGCGCCGGTGACTTCGTCGAGGCGTTGGTGGACTCGTTGCCCGCGGCGACGCCGTAGGTGATGCCGGAGGCGATGGAGTTGCGTACGGCCGTGTCGAGCGCGGAGTCCGCTCCGCCGCCGAGCGACATGTTGGCCACCGCCGGCTTGACCGCGTTGCGGGTGACCCAGTCGATGCCCGCGACGACCTGGGCCGTCGTGCCGCTGCCGTTGTTGTCGAGCACGCGGACGCCGACGATCTTGGCCTTCTTGGCCACGCCGTACGCGCCGCCCGCGACGGTGCCGGCGACGTGCGTGCCGTGGCCGTGGCCGTCCTGGGCGGTGTTGTCGTTGTCGATGGCGTCGTAGCCGTAGGAGGCGCGGTCGCCGAAGTCCTGGTGCGTGATGCGGACACCGGTGTCGATGATGTAGGCGGTGACGCCCTCGCCGGCCTTGTCCGGGTAGGTGTAGCTCTGGTTGAGCGGGAGCGCGCGCTGGTCGATGCGGTCCAGGCCCCAGGACGGCGGGTTGGGCTGGGTCGCGTCGACGGTGAAGACACGGTTCTGCACGACGGACCTGACCGCCGGGTCGGCGGCGAGCTTCTTCGCCTGCGCCTCGGAGACCTCGACGGAGTAGCCGTTGAGGGCGGCGCTGTAGGTCTTGTCGATCTTCGCGCCGTACCGCTTGGCGACGGCCTTGCCGCTGTCGGCGGTGGAGCGCGCGGCGGAGTCCTTCAGGGTCACGATGTAGCTGCCGGAGACGGTCCCGGCGGCACCGGCGTTCTCGATGACGCCCTGGGGGCCGCTGTCGGCCGCCGAGGCGGGTAACGCGGCGGCCGCGCCGAGCGCGAGGGCGGCGACGGCGGTCGCGCCGATGCCGGCGAGCCTCCGGCGGGTGTGACGCATCACGGACATGTGGGGGGTCCTCCTCTGGGTGGGCACTGCGGGTGGAACAGCGGCCTGACGGAGCCGTGGATATAGGCATGACCATGACAATGCGAAGCCCGACAGGCCGTCGTCTACGAAAGGTTGACCCAGCCCCGACGCACCCACAAGGGGTCCACGGATGCGTAACATCCCTGCCATGTCCCGGTCATGATTGAGCAAAGGTGCGCCGCACATGACGTAGGCACGGCCCGGTCGCGCCGGCTCCGGGCCGGCCCCGGGCCAGGCACCCGCGCCGCCGCACGGACGGCTCCCCGGCCCCGCCCGGTGCGCGGCTCTCCCGGACACCGCGATTTCCCGCCGACCCCGGCCGTGGTACCCCACCGGCCGCAGGGTCGGACCCGTCCTCGCCGTACGGGTCCGGCCCGCTGCCGCCTGGGATGTTCCCGGTGCCCCCGGAGGAGGGGCCCACCTCGGCCGCCCCGCCGACCGGGCGGGTTCACGCCAAACGGAACATCCTCGTCCCGCGCCTGCCGTACGAGGGCCCGGGGTGCCCGAACCCACACGGACCCGGCCCTGCGGCCGTCCGCCGGAGCCGGCCCCGACGGACGGCTGCGACCGCGTGGGGACGCCCCTGGCCGCGTACCGCGCACGGTCCGCGCCGAGTTGTGAAACTTTCGTGCCCGCGGCCCTCGCCCGGCTCTGCCCGGCCCGGCCCGGTGGCCCCGTGGTATCCCCCGGCCTCCCCCGGACGGGGGAGGCGGGTGCGACAGGCGGCGGATGCGGCCGCCCGGAGCCGCCGTCGAGGATGGGACTCCGTCTGGTGGAAGGGGAGTTCGGGTGGAACGGTGGGATCGGGTCGGGCGGCGGGCCGCGTACGGGGCGGCACTGGCGCTGCTGCCGTACCTGCTGATCAAGGTGTCCTGGGTGGTGGGTTCGCTCATGGGGCTGCTGCCGGTCGGCAACGGGTTCGGCAAGACGGAGTGGGTGGTGCTCAACACCGTCACGGTCGGTATGGCCGCGATCGGAATCGCACTGGCGCTCGCGCTGGTGCGGCCCTGGGGCATGCGGATACCGGGGGCGCTGGTCGCGTTCTGCGCGTGGGTGGGGTCGGGGTTCCTCGTCTCGATACTCCCGTTCGGCGTGCTCGGCGCGCTGCTGGACACGGGCGGCGACGCGGGGGCCGACGGGGCCGGTGGTCCGGCCGACCCGGCAGATCCGGCCATGCCGGTCTGGGAAGGCGTACTGGTCCAGTTCGGCTTCGTGGGGATGGGGCTCGGGCTGGCCCTCGCGGTCCCCGCGTACCTGCGGCGCCGCTGGCCGGGTGCGTTCACCGGGCGGGTCGGCGGGGGCCCGCGCAGGGCCCTGCCCTGGGCGGCCGTCGTCGGTGCGGCGGTCGGGCTGCTCTGGCTCTACTGGGCGGCCGGCGGCACGGCGGGCATCGCGCACCCGGTCGAACGGAACACCGACTGGTACGTGCTGGGGGCGGTCTCCGGATTCTGGGCGCTGGCCGCCTCCGCCGCCGCCGGGGTGATCGCCCGCGCACGACCTGCCCGCTTGCCCCGCGTGCTGCCCCTGGTGTTCGGCTGGGTCGGGTCGGGTTCGCTGTTCGCGTGGAGCGGATGGAAGCTGCCCATCACCCTGTACATGGCGTGGGCCGAACCGGTCGGCGCACGCCCGCCCGAGAACCTCGCCGTCGCGGTGGTGCTGCACGCGTGCGCGGTGGTGGCGGGCGCGGCGATGCTGCGGACGCTCGTCCGCCCGCGAGCCCGGCCTGATCGGCAGGACGCACCCTAGGGGGCGAGCTGCCACCACTGGTCGTCGTAGTGGTCGCCGCAGGACGTCTGGGCCGCGGGCCGGGTCGTCTCGCGTCCCTGTACCGTCAGGCACTTGGTGTTGACGGCATTGCGCAGCATGAACTGTTCGGCCCGGTCGCCTCTCCCCCACTGCAGTTCCCAGTGCTGACCGTCGTACCGGGCGGCGGTGCAGGCGAACTGACGGGCCGGGGCGAAGTTCTCCGTGCCCACCACGGTCAGACACCGGCCGCTGTGCGCGTTGCGCAGCGTGCGGGTGTCGCCGTCGGCGTCCTGCGGGGCGAGCGTCCAGGTCCGGTCGGCGGCGTCGGTGCAGGTGTCCTGCACCGGGACGAGGCCGTCGTCGGGGCCGGGCACCCGTAGGCACAGCTTGCTGTCGCGGTTGACCAGCCGCCCGGTGAGGACCGACGGATCCGCCGCACCCGGACGTGGTGCCGTGGCCGTGGCCGGGCTCTTGGCCGGCGGGGAGACGGCCTCGGTGTCCCGGTCGCCCCCGCCCACCCGGACGGCGATCACGGTGGCCACGCACACCAGCGCGACCGCGCAGGCCGACACGATACCGGCGCGGTGCTCGTGGAAGTTGACCTGGAGGTTCCCGCTGCCGCGCTGGACCCCGGACGGGCCGGTGTAGGTGTCGCCGCGCACGTCGCCGCGTCCGTCGTCGCCCCTGTCGGACTCCGTCCCGCTCACGGGCGGGCGTCGAACCGGTTCACCTGGACGTTGCCGTCCCCGGACTGCACCGCCGTCGGGCCGAGGAACACGTTCCGCGTGAATCCCGCGGCGCCCGTGCGCGCCGCCTCCGCCGCCTCCGCCGCCTCGTCGAGCAGTGCCCGGAGCTCCGCCGCGGCCGCGGCCCGCTCGTCCGGTTCCAGTTGCTCCAGCAGGTCCTCGGTACGGGTCCGCCAGGCGGCGCCGTGCAGGGTCCGCTCCTCGTTCCCATCGCCGTCCTGCCCTGCCGCGGTCAGCTCGGCCCCGGTCCGGTCCAGGCGTTCCAGCTGTACGGTCTCCTGCTGCCGGTCCCCGCGGCCGAACAGCCGCGCCAGCCGGTTCCGCAACGCGAGCCAGGCGTCCGTTCCGGCGGCCTGTACGACGCCCGAACCGACCGAAGCCGCCAGCGCGACCATCGCCTCGTCCAGCATGAAGCTCCCCCTTCGCCGTCCCCGGGCAACAGCGACAACGGTAGCCCCGCCGGGCCGGGGGTCAACAGCGCTGCGCGGCCTCGGAACAAGCCACTCCTAGGTCGGCCGTCGGGGTGTGCTGGCCACGCCCGAGGGGCGGCCGCTGAGTTCGGCGTCCAGGGTCTGCTGGGCCGTGCGCATGGCCGCGGCGTACTTCGGCTCGGACATGCGCCGCCAGGCCTCGTCCGGGGCGACCTCCTCGACCCGGCTCATCACCCACCAGATGTTGCCGAACGGGTCCCTCACCCGGCCCCCGCGGTCCCCCCACGCGCTGTCGGCGGCCTCGGTGACCACGCGGGCTCCGTGGGCGACGGCGGCGGCCATGGCGGCGTCCGCGTCCCGTACGTAGACCCGCAGCATGGAGGGCGTCACCGGCCAGTCCGGCCGCCGGTCGAAGGCCAGCACGACCGTGTCGCCGACCCGGATCTCTCCGTGGCCGATGCTGCCGTCCGCGACCGCGACCCGGGCGATCTCCTCGCCGTCGAACGCCGCGGTGATGAAGTCGAGCAGCGCGCCCGTGTCGTCGGTGACGACCCATGGCGCGACGCTGGTGTACCCCTCGGGGGTGAAGTGGTCCATCGGCCGCTTCCTTCCTCTCCTGTCGCTCCTCGTGACGTCACCACCGTAGGCGTGAACGAGGTCAGGTCCTGTCCTCATTGGGGCGCCGATCACCCAGGGCGGTGCGGTCTGCCCGGCCGGGTGTGTCGGTGGTGGCCGGGACGCCTTCCGTCCGGCACGGTGGGCGCGACCGGTGGCCGTCGCGCGGCCGTGTGACGGTCGCGCAGCGCGCGGGAGAGGTTCGCATGACCGAGAACGGCAGTTCCCCGACCAGCCGCCGCGCCCTCCTGCTGGCCGCCGGATCGGCCGGGGTCGCGGCGCTGACGGCGGCCTGCGCCGGGCCGGCCGGGACCCGGGGTGCGGCAGGGCAGCCCTCCGCGTCACCGACCCTCCCGCCGTCGCCGGGCGGCAGCTCCCCGGCCTGCGTCCTGGCCGTGGAGGCGGGCGCCGGCCCGTACTACCTGGACCTGGACCGGGTCCGCTCCGACATCACCGAGGACCGCAAAGGCGTGCCGTTCCGGCTGGACCTGACCGTCGTAAGGGCCTCGGCGGGCTGCCGGCCGGTCACGGACGCCGCGGTCGACATCTGGCACGCCGACGCCTCGGGCGCCTACTCCACCGGCGGGGCCACCTTCCTGCGCGGGACCCAGGTCACGGACGCCGCCGGCCGCAGCACGTTCCGCACGATCGTGCCCGGCTGGTACGCGGGGCTGGCACCGCACATCCACTTCAAGGTCCGTCCCGACCGCCGCACCGGGACGACCTCGCAGTTCTTCTTCCCCGAGGACGTGCTGGTGCGGGTGTACGCGCGCCCGCCGTACGCGGAGCGCCGCGCGCCGCAGCACCCCAACGCCCGCGACAGCCGCTACCGCGCCTCCGGGGCCGCGATGACGCTGGCCCTGGTCCCCGACGGGGACGGCTACCGCGCCGCGTACACCGTGGGAATCGCCTGAGCGTCAGAGGAGGGCGAGGCCCTCGATGAGTTCGGCTCCGGGGATCTGCGCGAACAGCTTCCCGGGTGCGATGAGCTTGCCGCGCCGGCGTCCGCTGCCGACGAGTACGTACGCCATGTCGGCGACCGCTGCGTCCACCAGGAGCGGCCAGTCCTGCGGCAGGCCGAGCGGGGTGATGCCCCCGTACTCCATGCCCGTCAGCTCCACGGCCGTCTCCATGGGCGCGAAGGACACCTTGCGCGCGCCCAGGTGACGCCGGACGGCGCCGTTGACGTCGACCCGGCCGGCGGAGGGCACGAGGCAGGCGGCGAGGGTGACCGCGCCACCGCGCTTGGCGGCGACGACCACGCAGTTCGCGGATTGCTCGAGGAGCTCCGGTCCGTAGTGGGCGACGAAGGCGCCGGTGTCGGCGATCTCGGGGTCGGTGTCCACGTAGACGATCTGCTCGGCCGGCACGTCACCGGCCCAGCCGCGGACCGCTTCGGCGACGGGCGGGGTGAGTTCCGCGAGGCAGTCCGGAGCCGGCACCGCATTGTCGAAGGAGCCCAGGGGAGCGCGCATGCCCGCACGCTAGCACCCGCCGCACGCGTCAACGCGGCCGGTGCGGTCGCCGGTTCGGGGTGGTCGAGGGCCGGCCCCGCTCGTCGGACTCGCCGCGCGCCGTGTCGTCGCGGGCGTCAGCCGACCTGGATTCCGATGACGCAGGTGTCGTCGTCCGTGTCGGACCGGCTCTCGGCGAGGAGGCGGTCCAGCTGCCCGTCCAGGTCTCCGGCGCCGGTGGCCGCCGCGTTCATGAGGTGGCCGAGCGAGTCCTGCACCGAGGAGTCCCGCCGCTCCACCAGCCCGTCCGTGTACATCAGCAGGGTGTCGTCCGGTTCGAGCCGCACCTCCCGCTCGGCGTACGCCACTTCGGGGAGCGCGCCGAGGAGCAGGCCCCCGATGAGCGGGAAGGCTTCCGCCTCGCCGCCGCGGACGAGTACGGGAGGCAGGTGCCCGGCACGCGCCCAGCGCATCACCCTGGTGCTGGGGTCGAAGATCCCGCAGACCGCGGTGGCCGTCACGTGCTTGGCGAGATGGTGGGTGACCGTGTTGAGCCAGGACAGCAGTTGGGCGGGGCCCGCTCCGGTCACGGCGAGGCCGCGCAGGGCGTTGCGGAGGACGACCATGCCGGTGGCCGCCTCGATACCGTGTCCGGCGACGTCGCCGACGGAGAGCATGACCAGCCCGGACGGCAGGACCACGGTGTCGTACCAGTCGCCGCCGACGAGCGACTCGGTCTCCGCCGGACGGTAGCGGACGGCGACGCGCAGGCCGGGGGCTTCGACGGCCGGCGGGGTGGGGGGCATGATCGCGTGCTGGAGCTGCAGGGCGAGGCGGTTGCGTTCGGCGGATTCGGCCTCGGTGTGGGCGAGTTGGTCCCGGGTCGCGGCCAGGGCGACCTCGGTCCAGTGCTGCGCCGAGATGTCCTGGTAGGCGCCGCGGACCGCGTGCAGCCGCTGGTCGGCGTCGAGGACGGGCTCGGCGACGACGCGGATGTGCCGGGTGATGCCGTCCGGCCTGCGCAGGCGGAGGTTGACGGAGGAGGGGCGGCGGTAGCGCAGCACGGCCCGCAGGAAGCGGTCCAGGGCGGCGGAGTCGTCGGGGTGGGCGTAGCCGGGCAGGTCCCGGAGCCGGACGGGCGGGGCGGTGGCCGGCAGTCCGTGGAGCGCGTACAGCTGTGCGTTCCAGGTGATCGCGCCGGTGACGAGGTTCTCCTCGAAGCCGCCGATCCGGCCCAGGCGCTGGGCGTGCTGGAGCAGGTCGGCCAGTCGTGCCGTCTCGTCCTCGACGCGCCAGATCAGCAGGACGGCGGCGCCGTGGCGGCTGACGCTGATGTCCGCGACCGAGGTGAGGGGGATCTGGTCGACGAGCGCGGTCAGGCTCATGCGTTCGGCGCGGAAGGGCTCGCCCGTCGCGTGCACGCGCTCGACGATGTCGAAGAGGCCGCTCTCGCCCCCGGCCATCGGGTAGGCCTCCAGCAGCAGCGCGCCGTTCACGTCGCCGCGCGGCCGCCCGGCGGGGTCGACGAACCGGCTGCTGGCGTGGCGGATGCGGAAGTCGGCCAGCCGGCCCTCGTGATCGAGTACGGGGGTGAGGACCACGGCGGGGTCGTGCAGGCCTTCGGAGAGGTCGATCAGCTCCGTGACGTCCGGGAGCACCGCGTCGGTAGTGCCGGCGTCGCCGGTGGGCGGGGCGTCCATGGTGCGGGCGCACAGTTCGGCGAGGGCCTCGACCTGGCGCTCGATCTGCGGGGGTTGTGGCGCCAGGGGCTGCGGCCAGCAGATTTCGAGGACGCCGTGGATCCGTCCGCCGGTCCCGGCCGGTACGGCCATCCGCCCGCCGTCGGGCCGCTGGAGTTGGCCGATCGAGGGAGGTCCGTTCTGCTGGAGCCGGGTGAGGGTGACCAGTCGGCGCTCCTGCAGTGCAAGGCGGGCGACGGTGGAGACGCCCGGGGGTACGTGGCGCCAGCGCTCGGCTTCCCCGGGCGGGAAGCCGGCGTGGCCCGCGAGGGCCAGGGAGCCGTCGGGGGCCGCGCTCCATACGGCGACGGCGTCCGCGCCCAGTGGTCCGAGGGCGTTCGTCAGGAGGGACTCGGCCACCGCCTGGGTGTCGTCGGCGGCGGCCAGTACCCCGCTTTCGGCCGTGCGCAGCCGTACGGAGACGGTGGTGGACGCCTCGGCCGGTTCCGGCGTGCCGGTGCGCCGGGCGAACGCGGCGGCGACCTCGCTGACGTGGTCGCGGGATGCCTGGTTGACGATGTCGGCGGCGAGTTCGAGCGCGGACAGCCCGGTCTCGCGGGACAGTTCGTCGAGCTGGCGTGCCGCGGCGGCGGGGGTGCAGCTCAGCTGTCCGATCAGGATGCCCTTGGCCAGCTCGACCAGGGCCCTGCCGTCGGCGGCGGCGTGCGCCGCCCGGACCTCGCGGCGGAGCCGTTCGACGGTGGCGACCAGGCGGCCCAGGGGTTCCGGTGCGTGGTGCGGGGCCGTGTTCCGGGACGGCTCCTCGGCGGCCGTTCCCGGCGGGTCGACGTCGTCGGGCCGCCGTGTGCCCGGGCTCATCCGGTGAGCCAGTGCCGGACGCGGGCGATGAGGTCGTCCGCGTCGACCGGCTTGGTCACGTAGTCGCTGGCTCCCGCGGCGAGGCTCTTCTCGCGGTCGCCCGGCATGGCCTTGGCGGTGACCGCGATGATGGGCAGCCCCGAGTAGGCCGGCATCCGCCGGATCTCGGCGGTCGCCGCGTAGCCGTCCAGTTCCGGCATCATCACGTCCATCAGGATCAGGTCGACGCCCTCGTTGCGGACGAGGGTGTCGATCCCCTTGCGGCCGTCCTCCGCGTGGAGGACGCGAACACCGTGCAGTTCGAGCACCCCGCTGAGCGCGAACAGGTTGCGCGCGTCGTCGTCGACGACGAGGACGGTGCGTCCGGCCAGGTCGTCGTCGAGCGGATGGGCGCTCTGCCGGTCCGGCGCCTCCTCGTGGACGAGGGGCAGTACGTCCCCCGGCCGTTCGGCGGACAGGTGCAGCACGATGCGTTCCCGGAGCTCGTCCAGGCTCGACAGCAGTTCCAGCCGCCGCGACGCGGCCCGGTCCCGCAGCACCCGCTCCTGCCCGGTCTTCAGGCGGGGGTTGTTGTGCGCGAGGACCGGGAGGGCGGAGAGCGCCGGGTCTCCGTCGAGCGCGTCGAGGAAGCGCAGGGCCTCCCCGCCGGGCATGTCGAGTTCGAGGACGACGCAGTGGAAGGAGTGCGAGGCCAGGGCGGCGGCGGCTTCCCGCGAGCTCGTGGCGTTGACGACCTGGACGCCCTCGCGGTCGTCCCTCGGCGGCAGGTGGTCGGGGGTGAGGTCCCGGTCGGCGCTCTCGGCGACGAGGGAGAGCAGGCCGCGGGGCCGCTCCTCGATCACCAGAAGGCGGCGGGGCCGCCGCTGCGGCGGGACCGGGGCGGCGCAGACGGCGCCGGCCGGTGCGGGACCGCCGATGGCGCCGGCGTGCCGGGCCGCCGCCGCGGGGGCCTCGGGGACGGGTTCCTCCTCGTAGTCCGCCCGGCTGACCGGCAGGTAGAGGGTGAAGGTGCTGCCCTGCCCCGGTGTGCTCTCCGCGATGACCGCACCGCCCAGGAGTTGGGCGATCTCGCGGCTGATGGAGAGCCCGAGCCCGGTGCCGCCGTACTTGCGGCTGGTGGTGCCGTCGGCCTGCTGGAAGGCGCCGAAGACGGACTCCAGCTGCTGCTCCGGGATGCCGATGCCGGTGTCCCGTACCCGGAAGGCGAGCAGCGGCCCGCGGCCGGGGAGCCCGGAGGGGACCTCGGCCGGCGCCGCGGGTTCGATGCGCAGCTCGACACCGCCGCGCTCTGTGAACTTGACCGCGTTGGAGAGCAGGTTGCGCAGGATCTGGCGCAGGCGCGCGTCGTCGGTGAGCAGGTCGGCCGGGGCGTCGGGGGCGGTGGTGACGGTGAAGTCGAGGCTCTTCTGCGTGGTCAGCGGGCGGAAGGTGGCGTCGACGTACTCCAGCAGCTGCGGCAGGTCCACCCGCTCGGGGTTGACGTCCATCTTCCCCGCCTCGACCTTCGAGAGGTCGAGGATGTCGTTGATCAGCTGCAGGAGGTCCGAGCCCGCCGAGTGGATGATGCCCGCGTACTCGACCTGCTTCGGGGAGAGGTTGCGGGTCGGGTTCTGGGCGAGCAGCTGGGCGAGGATGAGGAGGCTGTTGAGCGGTGTCCGCAGCTCGTGGCTCATGTTGGCCAGGAACTCGGACTTGTAGGTGGAGGCGCGCGACAACTGCCGTGCCCGGTCCTCCAGTTCCTGGCGGGCCTGTTCGATCTCCAGGTTCTTGGCCTCGATGTCGCTGTTCTGGCTGGCGAGCAGGGCCGCCTTCTCCTCCAGCTCCGCGTTGGAGCGCTGCAGTTCCACCTGCTGGACCTGCAGTTCCTCCGAACGCGCCTGGAGCTCCCCGGTCAGCCGCTGGGACTCCTCCAGGAGTTCGTCGGTACGGGCGTTGGCGACGATGGTGTTGAGGTTGACTCCGATGGTCTCCATCAACTGGCCGAGGAAGTCCCGGTGCACGGGGGTGAAGGCGGAGAAGGAGGCGAGCTCGATCACCCCCAGGACCTGCTCCTCCACGACGATGGGCAGGATGATCAGGCTGCCCGGGGTGGTGTGGCCGAGCCCCGAGGAGATGACGTAGCCGCCGGGGACCTGGTCGGTGGCGATGATCCGGTGGCTGCGCGCGGCCTGCCCCACGAGGGACTCCCCGAAGGCGAAGCCGGTGCCCCCGCCGGTACCGGCGGGGCGGCCGTAGGAGCCGACCAGGACGAGCCGGGGGCCGCCGGGGCCGTCCTCGGCGAGGTAGAAGGCTCCGTACTGGGCGGCGACGAGCGGCGTCAGTTCGTCCATGACGAGTTCCGCGACTGCGGTGAGGTCCCGGTGGCCCTGCATCAGGCCGGAGATCCGGGCCAGGTTGGACTTGAGCCAGTCCTGCTCCTGGTTGGCGCGGGTGCTCTCCCGCAGCGAACCGACCATGGAGTTGATGTTGTCCTTGAGCTCGGCGACCTCACCCGAGGCGTCGACGGTGATCGAGCGGGTCAGGTCGCCCTCGGCGACGGCGCTGGCGACCTCGGCGATGGCCCGGACCTGGCGGGTGAGGTTGCCCGCCAGCTCGTTGACGTTCTCGGTCAGCCGCTTCCACGTGCCGGAGACGCCCTCGACCTCGGCCTGGCCGCCGAGCCGGCCCTCGCTGCCGACCTCGCGGGCGACGCGAGTGACCTCGGCGGCGAAGGAGGAGAGCTGGTCGACCATCGTGTTGATGGTGGTCTTCAGCTCCAGGATCTCCCCGCGCGCGTCCACGTCGATCTTCTTGGACAGGTCGCCGTTGGCGACGGCCGTCGTGACGAGCGCGATGTTGCGGACCTGGCCGGTGAGGTTGTTCGCCATGGAGTTGACGTTGTCGGTGAGGTCCTTCCAGGTACCCGCGACGTGGGGAACCTGTGCCTGGCCGCCGAGCCGGCCCTCGGTGCCGACCTCGCGGGCCACCCGGGTCACCTCGTCGGCGAACGCGGACAGCGTGTCGACCATCGTGTTGATGACGCCGGCCAGCGCGGCGACCTCGCCCTTCGCCTCCACCATGATCTTCTGTGAGAGGTCGCCGCGGGCGACGGCGGTGGCCACCTGGGCGATGGAGCGCACCTGGCCCGTCAGGTTGGACGCCATGACGTTGACGTTGTCGGTGAGGTCCTTCCACGTGCCGGAGACCCCGCGGACCGTGGCCTGGCCGCCCAGGTTGCCCTCGGTGCCGACCTCGCGGGCCACCCGGGTCACCTCGTCGGCGAAGGCGGAGAGCTGGTCGACCATCGTGTTGATGGTCTCCTTCAGCTCCAGGATCTCCCCGCGCGCATCCACCCGGATCTTCTGCGTCAGGTCGCCCTGGGCCACCGCGGTGGTGACCTCCGCGATCGAGCGCACCTGGGCGGTCAGGTTGTCGGCCATGACGTTGACCGACTCGGTCAGGTCCTTCCAGGTGCCGGACACGTCCTTGACGTCCGCCTGACCGCCGAGCCGGCCTTCGGTGCCGACCTCACGGGCGACGCGGGTGACCTCTCCGGCGAAGGAGGACAGCTGGTCGACCATCGTGTTGATGGTCTCCTTCAGCTCCAGGATCTCTCCGCGCGCGGTGACGTTGATCTTCTGCGAGAGGTCGCCCTTGGCCACGGCCGTGGCGACCTGGGCGATGGAGCGCACCTGGGCCGTGAGGTTTCCGGCCATGAAGTTGACCGAATCCGTGAGGTCCAGCCAGGCGCCCCCGACACCGGGTACGTCCGCCTGACCGCCGAGCGTTCCCTCGGTGCCCACCTCGCGGGCCACCCGGGTCACCTCGGACGTGAACAGGGAGAGTTGGTCGGCCATCCCGTTGAACACGGTGGCGATCTCGCCGAGGAGCCCGTCCGCCGCATCGGGCAGCCGGGTACGGAAGTCCCCGTCCCGTACCGCCGTCAGACCCGCCAGCAGCTGACGCAGTTCCGTTTCGCCGATCCTGTCCTCGCCTGGGAGCGCAGGTGACCTGCCCGGTGCCTCTGTACCCGTCCGCTCAGCCATCCGCCAACCTCACTCCAGACAACGACCATGCCGCGCAGGGGACAGGACGTGATGGGGATCCACCATCGCCGCACGACCGGTGATGAAGGCTATCGTCGACGGAAGCACACCTGATCACCCGGTGACGGCGATGGCGGCGGTGCCGGGCGGCGGCCCGGCCGGTCACGGCCCGCCGACGGCATCCTCGACGCTCGGGTGGAGGGAGAGGACCGTATCGGCGCCCGTCAGGGCGAAGAGACGGCGCAGTTGCTCACCGGGGGCGGCGATGCGGAGCGTGGTGAGGTGGTGCAGCCGCAGCAGCAGGTTCAGGAACGAGGAGTCTCCGAAGGTGATGGAGCCCGCGTCCAGGACCACCAGCCCGTGCCGGTCCGCGGCGGTGGCGAGCGCCTCCTCGAGCGGGGCCAGCGTGTCCTGGTCGAGCTCCCCGTGGGCCGCCACCACCCACCCGGCTCCGGCCGGGTAGCTGTCCCCGACGACGCCTTGGTGGTACGCGTCCCCTGCTCCGGTCATGTCCGCCTCCCCGGATCGTCACCTGTACGGCTTCCGCAAGGGAGTATGCCTGCTCGCCGGCCGGTCGGCGGCGCCGAGCCCCGCGGCACACGCGCCCGGAGGCCGGGGCCACCTCATCGGCGGCAGCCGCGGAGAAAAGTTTTCGCTAGGGGCGTGTAAGGGCGTGGAGTCCGGGCACAAGCGCCCGAGCAGCCGTCAGTCAATCGGGAGGGAACGGCCACCATGTCTCGCTCGGCCACCGTCGCAGGCCCCATTCGTGCAACAGACGCGCACCTGACGCCCGCTGTGCCCGGCGCCGTGGGAGCCCCACGGCAGGACGTGGAACTGCCCGAGGTGAAGAACGCCCGGGAGATGGCGCCTGCCGATGCGCGCGAGCTGTCGAAACTCTTCTTCCTGCGGCTCGGCGCCCTGGAAGAGGGCACGCGTGAGTACCAGTACGCCCGGAACACCCTGATCGAGATGAACCTGTCGCTGGTTCAGTTCGCTGCGCGGCGCTTCCGGTCCCGCGTGCTGGGCGGGGGGCTGGACATGGACGACATCATCCAGGTGGGGACCATCGGCCTCATCAAGGCCATCGACCGCTACGAGCCCGAACGCGAGGTCGAGTTCTCCACCCTCGCCCTCCCCTACATCACCGGTGAGATCAAGCGCTACTTCCGTGACACCACCTGGGCGGTGCACGTCCCGCGCCGTCTGCAGGAACGGCGTACGGAGCTCGCCAGGGCCCAGGAGGCCCTGACCGAGGTACTGGGCCGGTCGCCCACGGTCAAGGAGGTCGCCCAGCACCTCGAACTGACCGAGGAACAGGTCGTCGAAGGGCTGGTCGCCGCGAACGGCTATACGAGCGGCTCCCTGGACACCTGCGCCGAGGGCGACGAGCCGTCGACGGCGACGAGCCGCACGACACGTCCGCTGGCGGACCGGCTCGGTGAGGTGGATCCCGCCATGGAGCTCTTCGAGGAGTTCCACACCCTCGCTCCCCTGCTGGCGGATTTGGACGAACGCGACCGGCTGATCCTGCGGATGCGCTTCGGCGAGGACAGGACGCAGGCGGAGATCGGCGCGGAACTGGGCATCTCGCAGATGCAGGTCTCGCGCCTGCTGTCCCGGACCCTGGCCCAGCTGCGCGCCGGAATGCTCTCGGTGTAGGCAGCGGGCATGCCCTCACCCCACCGGCACGACGGACCCGTACCGCCCGTCCCACTCGTCCCGCCCGTCGGCGCGCAGGCGCTCTACGACGACGGGACGTGGGCGGACGCGGTCGTGCGGTGCGCGAACCCTGCGACGAACGCCGCGACGGGTTCGGCGGCGGCGCTGACCGCCCGGCCGTTGCGCGACCGTCCCGGCGCCCTGCTGAGCGGCCCCTGCGACCTCGACACCCGGGCGGTCCTGCGCGCGGCGCTCGGCGTCGTCACCCGGATCCCCGGCCCGGTCGTCCATCTCG
The DNA here is from genome assembly GCF_017639205.1 of Streptomyces nojiriensis. NCBI lineage: Bacteria > Bacillati > Actinomycetota > Actinomycetes > Kitasatosporales > Streptomycetaceae > Streptomyces > Streptomyces nojiriensis. Next base: position 596,270 of record NZ_CP071139.1, read on the forward strand.
ACCTCTCCGCCGTGGCCTTCCTCGACACGGCCGCCGTCGCCGCCCTGGTGCAGGCCAATGCCACCGTCACCGGCCAGGGGCGTCGCCTGCTGCTCCACCACCCGCCATACTCGCTCCGCAAGCTCGTGGAGATGTTCCCGGACGAATGCGCCGCGCTGGAGGTCGCAGCATGATCCGTCTTCCTGCGTCCGGCGCCTACGGGACCTTCGTCCACCCCGCCCTCTTCTACCGGGGGCAGGCGGACTACCTGGCAGGCGTGGGCGGGTTCGTACGAGCCGCCCTCGCGGCCGACGAACCGGTGCTCGTGGCCGTGCCCGGCCCGCGGCTGGACGCCCTGCGCGAGGACCTCGGCACCGCCACGACCGGGGTCACCTGGACGGACATGACCCACCTGGGCCGCAACCCCGGCCGCATCCTGGCCGCCCTGCAGGAGTTCGCCGACCGGCACGCGGGCCGGCCGGCCCGGATCGTCGGCGAGCCGATCTGGCCCGGCCGCACGCCGGCCGAGGTGCTGGAGGCCACGCGCCACGAGGCGCTCATCAACACCGCCTTCGCGGGGCGGCAGGCCACCGTCCTGTGCCCGTACGACGCCCTCGGCCTGCCGGCCGCCGTGGTGTCCGATGCCCGGCGTACGCATCCGACGCTGCTGGAGGGCGGCGAGGCCCTGCCGAGCCCGGACTACGCGGACGCCTCGTCGGTCTGCGCGGACTGCGACGGCCCCCTGCCCGAACCCGACGGCGGTGCGCCCTGGCTCGCCTACACCCATGGGCAGCTGAGCGAGGTGCGCGCCTACGCCGAGGCCTTCGCCCGCGGCACGGCCCTCAGCGCGGCGCGGCGCGGCGACCTCGTCCTCGCGGTCGGCGAGGCCGCCGCCAACTCCCTCGCCCACGGGGGCGGGAGCGGCGCGCTCCGGCTGTGGAGCACGGCTGGATCCGGTGCCGGTCAGGGTGCCGGGGTCGTGGCGGAGATCCGCGACGGCGGTCGTCTCGCCGACCCGTTGGCGGGGCGCCGCCGCCCCGCCCTGGCGTCGGTCCACGGCGGCCGCGGCCTGTGGATGATCCACCAGCTGTGCGACCTCGTGGAGATCCGCGCCTCGGACGGCGGCTTCACTCTGAGACTGCACATGACAACCTTCTGAGCGGCCGGCGGTCCCCTTAGACTGTCACTCGCGTACTCGGGTGTCCTCGGCCCCACGGGGCCTGTTCGTTCCCGCGAACGGCGACCAAATGTCATCGGTGGGGGTGAGAGACCACAGTGGAAACGATCGGGCCGGAAACCGGCGATCGCAGGCCTGCCGGACTTTCGGTCGCGGGGCAGCGCCGTCGGCTCGCCCTGGCCGGCGTACGCGGACCCGTGGCCAAGGGCCGCGACTTCGCACGCCAGGCCCTGCTCGACTGGGGCTGGAGCGGGACCGAGACGTCCGAGGACGCCCTGCTCCTGGTGTCCGAGCTGCTGACCAACGCGGCTCTGCATGCGGGTGGTTGCATCGAGCTCGCGCTCTCGGCCGGTGAGGTGCTGCGGATCGAGGTCTTCGACGGCACGACGACGCCGCCCCACCGCCACCCGTCCCCGCAGCGTGGCCTTCCGGGCGGCCACGGCCTCTACATCGTGGAGCGCGTCTCCGATCGCTGGGGCACGCACACCCACGAGGACGGCAAGGCCGTCTGGGCGGAGATCGAGGCGTCGCGGCTGACCTCGGGCAGGTCCACGGGGCTGTGACCCGGTCGGGCCGCGCGGGCCTCCCCCGTGCCGGTCTGCGCCCGCCCGCGGCCGCGGCCCGGAGCTTCGTTCCGCGCGACGGGGGCAGGCGCGCGGTATGACATCCCACGCGCTCGACTCCCTGGCCCTGACCCCGGCGCCCGGCCCCGCCTGGCTCCATCTGGCCGTCATCGCGTTCGCCCTCCTCGTCCTGCTCCACAGCCTGGCCAGGCACCGGTAGGCGTCCGCGGAGCGTTGGTCCGCGAACCCTTTTCCGCGGTTCTGTTTGAGCCGTCGATTCGGGGCCAGACGCGTAGGTGTCGGCGGGTCGCCGTTTCGAGCGGGGCGGCGACCCGCCGAGATCCGCGGCCGCACGCCGGTGTCCCGTCCCCCCGGGCATCGTGTGCGGCCGCGGTCCTGCAAGGCCCTGACGGCGGTGACCGGTATCGCGGGACGCGGGGCGGTGCCGCCGACGACGACACGGAAGGGATACGCATGTCGCACGTCGAGGAGTACGTCGAGGTCAACGTTCCGGCGCGGACGGCCTACAACCAGTGGACGCAGTTCGAGGAGTTCCCGGCCTTCATGGAAGGGGTCGAACGCGTCGAACAGCGCACGGACACGCTCACCCACTGGGTGACGAACGTGAACGGCGTGCGGCGTGAGTTCGACGCGCAGATCACCGAGCAGTTCCCGAACCGCCGCGTCGCGTGGATGACGGTGGACGGAGAGACCCGCCAAGCCGGGCTGGTGACCTTCCAACCGATCGACGCGACCACCACCAAGGTCGTCCTGCACATGAACTGGGTGCCCGAGGGGCTGGCCGAGAGCGCCGCCGACAAGCTGGGCTTCGTCAAGCGCCAGGTCGCCGGGGATCTGAAGCGGTTCAAGCTGTTCATCGAGTCCCGCGGAGCCGAGACGGGCGCGTGGCGCGGCGAGGCCTGACCGCGACGGGCAGCGGCCGCGCGAGCAGCGCCGTCCGGGCCGCGTCCCGCGGTGGCGGGGGCCGGGAGGTCACTGCGCGCTGCGGGCTGCTGGCCCGCGGGGTGCTGTACGCGCTGGTGGGAATACTCGCCCTGCGCGTGGCCGTCGGTGACCCCGGGGGCCAGGAGGCCGACCGCCAGGGCGCCCTCCAGGAGCTCATGGGAAAGCCCTTCGGCGGCATCCTCGTCTGGGCCGTGGGCATCGGGCTCGTCGGCATGATGCTGTGGCGCCTGTCGGAAGCGGCATTCGGCGCGGCCGGACCCGACGGCGGCAAGCCGGTGAAGCGGCTGGCCTCTGCGGGCCGGACCGTCGTCTACGCCACGGTCGCCTTCTCCGTCCTGTCGTTCGCGGCGGGCGGAGGCGGGCACTCCGGAGACCAGCAGTCCCGCGATATGACGGCGCGGGCACTCGAGCTGCCCGCCGGCCGGTGGCTGGTGGGTGCGGCCGGGCTCGGGATCGCCGTCGCGGGCGCGGTCATCGCGGTACAGGCGGCGCGGCGCACCTTCCGTAAGCATCTCGCCATGGGCGGGATCTCGGCGCGGTGGCGTGCGGCCGTCGGCTTCCTCGGGGTGGCCGGCGGCCTGGCCCGGGGCACCCTGTTCGCGGCGGTCGGCGGCTTCGTCGTGTACGCCGCCGTGCGCTACGACCCGGCGCAGGCGAAGGGCGTCGACGACACCCTGAGGTCGTTCGCCCGGACTCCGGCGGGGCCGTGGCTGCTGGTCGCGGTCGCCCTCGGGCTGATTCTCTTCGGGGCGTTCTCCTGGGCGATGGCCCGGTGGCGCGAGGTCTGATCCCGGGCGCGGGGCCACTGCACGGCCGGTCCGGGCTCAACGGTGCCAGCAGTGCCTGCCGCGCGGGTCCGGCGCCTCACCACGCCGCCGTGCGTCCCTCCATGTCATGCGGGCGCGATTACCCTGTGGACGGCTGTGTACGCGTGCTCCGCTGACGGTCCGCCACGGCATCCCGGTCGCCGGGTCACCCGTACGTGGGACTTCCCGCGCGCGTGCCCAATGGCCCCGGCGGACAGAGGGAGGCCTCATGGCGCACGATGCCCGGGACGGGCGGAGCGAGAGCGTGGAGGAGCGCGCGGACCGGCAGTGGCAGGAGCTCATCCAGGAGATCCGCGTCGCGCAGACGGGTGTGCAGATCCTCTTCGGCTTCCTGCTGACCGTCGCCTTCACCCCGCACTTCCAGAGCCTGCCCGAGACCGACAAGGTGATCTACATCGTCACCGTGGTGCTGGGCGCGCTGGCGACGGGGGCGCTGATCGGGCCCGTCTCCTTCCACCGCATCGTGTCGGGCCGCCGGATCAAACCCGAGGCGGTCGCATGGGCCTCGCGTCTGACCTTCACCGGACTGATCCTGCTCCTGGCCACCTGCACGTGCGCCCTCCTCCTCGTGCTGCGGGTGGCCACCGACAACGCCGTCGTGCCGTGGCTGGTCGCGGGAGTCCTGGCCTGGTACCTCCTGTGCTGGTTCGTCCTCCCCCTCTGGGCACGGGTCCGCTACACCGCGGCGGACTGAGCGGCGGACTGAGCGGCCGGCCGAGCGGCGGAAGGCCTCAGAAGGCGGGGGTGGCCGTCGTCGTGTCCGCGCAGCCGAGGACCACGCCGGCGAGATCTCCGCGCTCGGCCAGCAAGGCGCGTTGGACGCGGGCGCCGTTGCCCCGTTCCAGGAGGGTGGCGATCTCCGCGTTCACCCGTTCGTCGTCGCCGTGATCGACGAGCGCCGGGCGGACGTACTCGTGGAGGGCCCGTACGGCGGCGGCGGGAGCGGTCTCCTGCATCGTCAGTGGGTGCAGCAGCGGTCCGTCCAGCCCCGACCGCCCGGCCCGCCAGCCGGCCAGTCGCAGCAGGCCGGTATCGATCCGGGGCGCCGGTTCCCCGGCCCGCCAGGCCCGGGCGGCCGTTTCCACCAGCGCGCGGACGAGGGCGGCCAGGAGCACCGTCGTCCCCGCCTCCAGGCAGACGTCCGCGACCCGGATCTCCACCGTGGGATAGACGGCCGAAAGGCGGGCGTCGAAGTAGATCATTCTTTCGTCGTGCAGCACGCCGGTGCCCACCATCGTGCGGACCTGCTCGTGGTAGCGGTCGGCGGACCCGAAGACGTCCACGGGCCCGGCCGAGGGCAATCGGTTCCACACCCGGCTCCGGTAGCTTCCGTACCCGCTGTCCGTGCCCTGCCAGAAGGGTGAGTTCGCGCTCATCGCCATCAGTACGGCGAGCCAGGGGCGGATCCGGTCCAGGACGGCCACGCCCTCCTCGTCCGACTCGACCGCGACGTGGACGTGGCATCCGCAGGTCAGCTGCTCCTGCGCGGTCAGGCCGAACTGCTCGGCGATCCACTCGTAGCGCTGCCCGGCGCTGCGCGAGGGCCGCACGGGCAGGGGGGAGGTGCCGAGGGCCGCCACGAGGGCTCCGGCGGACGCCGCGTGCCGGGCCGCCTCCGTGCGCCACCGGACGATCTCCTCATGGAGCTCGCCCATCTCCGTCACCGGTTTGGTGCCGAACTCCACCTGCTCCCTCTGGAGCTCCTTCTCGAAGACGTGCTCCTTCGCTCCCCCTCCTTTGGAGCACTCCCCCGTGCAGTGGTCCGCCGCCGCCAGGACCGCGCCCGACACGGCCAGCGGCTCACCGGTGGCAGCGTCCACCAGCAACAGCTCTTCTTCCACGCCCACGCTTCGCATCCGCCGCCGCCCATCGCTCCCTGGTTCAGATCGATACAGGTGGCCGCGTTCGAGGTGAGCGCCCCGATGCCGCACGCACCCGCGGAAACCTTGCCGTCCCACGTTCACACGTATCGCGGTTCCATGCATCCGCCGTCACGGACGGTACCGCCGCGCATGTGCCGAGGTCCCGCACCCGTGACGGGTGCGGGACCTCGGCGCAGACGCTGGTGCGCGGTCAGCGCTTGAAGACATCCTTCATCTTCTCCTTGGCCTGACGGGCGTCGCCCTTGGCCTTTTCGGCCCGGCCCTCCGTGGTCAGGCGTTCGTTGCCCACCGCGCGTCCTGCGGTCTCCTTGAGCTTTCCCTTGGCCTGCTCGGCCTTGGCGCGGCTCTTCTCCTTGTCCGACACAGCTGATCACTCCCTGGTGAATCGAAACGAATAGGGGTACTGCGTACGTCTTTCACCCGACCGGAATTCCGAGGGCCGAAGTCCGAGCCCCGGCGTCCCTCGTACGGCGAAGGGCCGACGGTCAGTAGTAGTGGCGTCGGCCACCGACTGCGTGCCCGACCGAGCCCAGGATCCACAGCACCGCACCCACTACGAGCAGGATGATCCCGATCGTCCACAGGATGGAGATCCCGGTGAGGAATCCGACGACCAGTAGAATTAGCCCGACAAGAATCATGGCGTCCTCGTTCTCACTTCGGAATTCGACGGAACAGTTGGATCCGCCGGGGCGTCTCATACGGCGTCTACCCTCGAAATCCGCCTTTACCGGTTCCAGTCCCGCTTATTTCCGGCGACCGTGAATTCCTTCACGTCGCGGCCCTGCAACTCATCCGCGGTGGCTGCCGACCGGCCCTTCGCCGGGCAGCCAGGTGATGCCGTAGTAGCTGCCGACTTCCTCCCGGTAGCCGGCGTCCTGCAGGTGCTTGTCCCGGTGGAACTCGGGGGCGTTCTTGATCCGCTCCTTGTCGGCGTTCACGTAGACCTTCTCCTCCTCGAGGTCGATCCGGGACACGGTGCTCGCCGGGAGGAGGACCTCCTTGCCGAAGACCCACACTCCGGTGTCGACGACGAGGTAGGCATCACCCACGTCGTAGGAGTGCTTGTCGACCTTCCCGATGGGGCCGTCGGTCGCCTCGACCCTGTAGCCGGTGAGATCGGCCCAGGTCAGGTGACCCGATGCCGGCCGGAAGCTCCACACATGCTCAGTCACGCGAAACAACTCCTCCCGGTAGGGGTGACCCGTCACGTCGCGTTCCCGACCGACCGGCCACGGACCGCACCGCGACACGCCGGACCGCCTTCGTGGGGCCCTCCGTGTTGACGCGGCTGCCCGCCCTCCCGCCGGCCAAACACCGGCGCGGGCCGTTCGAGGCCCGCAGCACGGCCGAGGAGGGACACCGCCCGGTTCGAACCGCGCCTCGCGGCCCAGCGCCGTCGCCCGGTCTACGGTGGAAGGGTCCCGTCCCCCGTCAACGGCAGATGAGGCTGACAGCTGTGTCGACTTCGAGCCACGAGATCTTCGGTTCCCCGTGCTGGGTGAGTCTGCTGGCCCGGGATCTCGAATCCTCACAGCGGTTCTACGCCGGGGTGCTCGGCTGGGACTTCCGCCCCACCCACCTCGGCGGCGGCATCATGGTCGCCTTCCGTGACGGGGCCCCCGTGGCGGGCATCGGCGCACTCGCCGGGAGCACCGGCGCCCCGGTGCTGTGGACGCCGTACTTCGCCGTCGAGGACGCCGACGTGACCGCCGCCCGGGTCCTCGAACGCGGCGCCACCATGGCGGTCGGCCCCGTGGCCTTCGGCACCGGCCGCATCGCCCTGGCGGCGGACCCCGCCGGGGCCGTTTTCGGCTTCTGGCAGGGCGAGGTCGTCCCCGACTGGTCGGTCGGCCGTGGCAGTGCACCCGCCTGGCTGGAACTGCGGACGCGGGACGCGTTCGCGGCCGCCATCTTCTACGGGGAGGTCCTCGACTGGGCCGGCTCGCGTCCCGGCTGCTGCGCGGTCTCGTACGAGCACGCCCACGTCGTCCTGCGCCACGGGCGCGACACCGTGGCCCGCATCAGCGGCGGCGCGCTCGAACAGGCACCGGACCCCGAGGTCCGTCCCCGATGGCACGTCCACTTCCGTGTGCCCGACCTGGAGGCCGTGGTCGAGGCCGCGCTCCGGCTGGGCGGCAGAATCGCGTCGGCCGTACAGACGTCGACCACGAGCCGGTCGGTCGTCCTCGCCGATCCCGAGGGGGCCCTCTTCACCGTGGTGACACCCCAGGACTAGGCCGACCCCCAGGACCAGGCCGACCGGGGCGGAAGCCGTGACGATGGATTCCCCGACACGAGAGTCCTATCGTAGGAGCGACACCTGGAGCGGCCATGATCGTCACCTCACCCCCGGCCCCTCGCTCCCAGCCGCAGAACATCGCTCTCGACGACTCGTACGAGCGTGACCCGGCGACATGATCGGGTCGGGTGGATCCAGTGGGCTGTCGCCCGTCGGACGGATACGCAGCGCGGTACGCCGTGCGCGGGCCGGACGCCACTGGGGACGCGTACGGGACGTCGAGCTGTGGCAGCGCTCCCTGGGGTTCTCGGCGCTGGGGTTCCTGACCCTGGTGCCGCTGCTGATCGTCGTGTCCGCGGCGGACACCGCCACCGGGCAGGGGTTCGCGCAATGGCTGGGAGACGGGCTCGGCGTGTCGCCGGCCGCCAGGGCGGAAATCGACCGGCTCTTCGCTCTGCCCGGCCAGGCATGGCGGACCACGACGGCATTCGGCCTGGCCGTGCTCACCGTGTTCGGCCTGTCCTTCGGGACCATGCTGCAAAGCGGCTACGAAAGGATCTGGGATCTGCCTCCGGCCCGCTGGTGGGCCAGGTGGCGGCATGTGGTGTGGCTCGCCGTGCTGGTCGGCGTCCTGTACCTGTCTGCCATCACACCACCCTGGCGCGAGTCTCCGGCCCGCGGGTTCGTCACGGTGGCGATCGGCACTCTGTTCTTCTGGTGGTCCCAGCGGCTGCTGCTCGGCGGCCGGGTGGCATGGACCGCTCTCCTGCCCGGGGCGGTCGCCACCATGGTCGCGCTGCTCGGGCTGCGGATCTTCTCCCGGCTCGTCTTCTCACCGCTGATCGCCTCCAGTGCCGTCACGTACGGCCCCTTCGGAACCGTCCTCGTCATCCAGACCTGGCTCGTGGGCATCGGCGTCGTCGTCTTCGGCGGCGCACTGGCCGGCCGCCTGCTCCACGACGAACTGCCGCGCCGGTCGGGCCCTCCCCAGCCCGGTTAGGCGATCGAGCCCGCCGACGGCCACGGGCTCCGACTGTACGACTGCAACGGGTCTGTGGTGCGGTGTCGGTCCGTAGGCGTCAAGGGGCTTGCCATCGGGGCGACTTCGACGAAGGTCCTCGACGTGACCGGTGGCGTGAGTGCCGACGGCACTGTCGTACCGCCCTGTTACGGTGCACACGAACGAGCGCCAGGGCGGGGTCACACCCAAGTAGTTGCAGCCCACACCCATGTGACGGGCCGTGCAGCGCCCCTCACGGGACACGCGGCAGACGGGTGGACCGAGGGCCGCACATCCGCTGTTAGGGTGTCATGCGCCCATCAAGCCGGGCCTCTCACATACTGATATTCCAACGGGGTTGACGTGAAGCTTCGCCATGTCCGCGCGGTAGCCGTATTCGGTATCGCAATCTTCGCACTCACCGGAGCCCGTGGTTCCCACGGCGGCAGCTGCGGTGGTGGCAGCCACAGTTCCGGTTCGGGCTCCAGTGGTTCCAGCAGCTCCAGCGGCGGCAGCCACGGCAGCGACAGCACGAGCGGCAGCACCGGTAGCACCGGCAGCAGCACGAGCGGTTCCTCGGTCACCGGTGGATCCGGCAACAACAAGGCCGAGCGCGACATCAAGATCGACGCGTGCAAGATGGACGCGTCGGGCAAGAACCTCGTCGCCAAGATCACCGTCACCAACAGCGGCTCGGTGGACTACACGTACAACATCACCATGAAGTTCCGCGGGAGCGCCACCTCGGCGGCGACCCCCGCCCAGGCCAAGGTCGCCGCGCTCACGGTCAAGGCGGGCGCGTCGAAGCAGGCCGAGGCGACCACGGCGTACACCGGCAAGGGCGACGGCAGCGAGTACAAGGAATGCGTCGTCGACAGCGCGTCGAAGAGCGCTCTCTGAGCCGTTCCCGATCGAACGGAGCCCCCTCTCCTGGTCCGGTGGAGCGGGGGCTCCGTCATGTTCGGACGGAGGCGGTCCGGCCGCCGGTACGGATCACGGACTGACCCGGGCCCGGGCCCGGCCCCGGGCTCGCCGGGCACCCGCGCGGGTTCCGACGGGCGTCGCGGTCGCGCCGGAGTCGGTAGCCACCCGGGCGGTGGCACCGCGCCGCCGGTGGATCAGGGCGTCGAGGGACAGGGCCGGCGCACCGGCGAGGATCAGGGGGGTCCAGGCCAGCAGGTAGATCACGTCCGCGCCGAAGTAGTACGGGGTGGTCGACCAGCTCATGGTCAGCCACAGGCTGAGCGAGATCAGCGCACCGCCGAGAGCCGCGATCCGGGTCAGCAGCCCGGCCAGGGCGCCCAGGCCGACGGCCAGCTCGCCGGCGGCGATCGCGATGCCGAAGGCGACCGGCTGGGTCAGGGAGAAGTCGATCAGCGCAGGAATGCCCGCGGCGTCCCGCACGGCTTCCATCTGCTGGCCGATCGAACCGTCGCCGGTGGCGGACAGGAACGCCGGATCGGTCAGCTTGTCCAGACCGGCGTAGACGAAGGTGACGCCGAGGAAGAGGCGCAGCGGCAGGAGTGCGTACTCGGAGGCTCTCGCGCGGAGGCCGGCGGAAGGCGTGTTCATGACCCTCACACGAGGGACCCCGCCCTCCGGTTCGACGCCGGAGCCCGCTCTTCACGGCCGGCCGACACCACCGGGCGCATCCCGATCACGACAGGTGCCAGATGAAGCAGATGGTGCTAGCGTCATTGGCACCATGTTGCTGAGGCTGAACATCGCGGACAACCGCCCCCTGCACGAGCAGGTGGCCGGGGCCGTCCGGCGTGCGATCGCCGAGGGGGAATGCGGGCCGGGTGACCGGTTGCCGTCGGCGCGGGAGTTGTCGCAGGCGCTGGGCGTCAACGCCAACACCGTCCTGCGGGGGCTGCGCGCGCTGCGTGACGAGGGGCTGCTGGAGTTCCGGCGCGGCCGCGGGGTCACCGTGGCCGGTGGGGCGGACGGGCGGTCGGCGCTGCTGGAGCGGGTGCGGGAACTGGTGGCCGACGGGGCGCGCCTGGGATACGGCAGGGCCGATCTCATAGAAATGATCAAGGAGGCGCAGTGAGTGGGCACAAGGATCGCGGAGAGCGTGGACGCAGCGGCTTAACGGGGTCGGGGAGCGGGCCCGTGTGGGGGACGGCCGCTTGGGCGGCCGGGATCCTCGCGCTGCTGGTGCTGCTGCCGCCGGCGGCGCGCAAGGGGTTCGGGGAACAGCTGGCCACGCACTGGAACGCCTCCGGGGAGCCGAACGGTTCGCAGCCGCTCTGGGCGGTGGTGCTGGTGCCGGCCGCGATCTGGATCGTGCTCGTCGCGGTTGCGGTGTTCTGGCGTGCGGCCCGCAGGTGGCGTGGGGCGGTGCTGGTGTCGTGCGGGGTGCTGCTGGCCGGGGTGCAGGTCTCGATCGTGCGCGCGAACCTCTCCCACACGGACTGGCACGACGCGGACCCGGTCACCGTCGGGGCCGTGGTCACGGTCGTGGCGGCGGTAGCGGCCGGGCTGGTGGGGGTGCTGATGAGCGGTCGGCGCGCGTCCTCCGCCGCCCGGGGGCAGGGCCCTCGGATGGACATTCCCGCAGGTGAGCGCCGCGTGTGGCTCGCCTCCACGGGGAACCGGTGGCTGTACCTGCTCGCGGCCGTCATCGGGGTGGGCGCGTCGGCCGCACCGCTGATCGGGTTCGGCGGTCCAGCGGCGCCGATGTGGCTGCTGACCGTGCCGTTGCTGTTCGCCTCGGTGTCCGTGCTGGCCTGCTCCTCGGTGAGCGTACGGGTCACGGAGCGCGGTATGGACGTGGCGTTCGGGCCCCTCGGGTGGCCGGTGCGGCGCTGGGACGCGGCGGACATCGAGTGGGCGCGGGCGGAGAACCGCACGCCGGCGCAGGTCGGCGGCTGGGGCTACCGGCTCAGCGGGCTGGGCACGACGGTGATGCTGCGCAGCGGCGCGTGCCTGGTGGTCCGGGCCAAGGGCAAGGACTTCGCGGTCAGCGTGGACGACGCCGAGCGGGGCGCGGCCCTGCTGAACTCCCTGGCCGGGGCCCGCACCGAACAGCACTGAACCCGGCTGCTCAACTCCGCCGCCCGGCCGGCCCGTAGACCCTTGGCTCGGCCGGCTCCTCCTCCGGCAGGTCCGCGAGGAGCGCCCAGGCCAGGGTCAGGTCGCCGAGGCGTTCGCGGCGCAGGCCACGGCGGTCCGTCGAGCTCGTCGAGGGTGCGGTCCAGGTGGAGGAGACGGGTCATGTGCCCATCCTCGCAAGTCGGGTGGACGGGCCCGGCCGCAGGCCGGACGCGTCCACCCGGCCCGGACCGGTCCGGACTGCGGCCGGGCTCCGGTTCAGTGGAACAGCATGGACGCGTCCCCGGCCGGGGTGGTGACCGATCCCGGGCACAGGAAGCTGCCCGAGGTCTTGGCGGCGGTGAAGGACCGGTTGATGTACTTCCGGCTCGTCGCGTCGCGGTCCCACACGATGCCCGTCGCCTTGTAGCGGCAGGAGATGAAGCTCTGCCTGCCGGTGATGTCGATCAGGTCGGTCCGCGCCGTGCCGGCGGCGTCGTCGAAGGTGAAGGCGGGGTTGTTGTTGAGCGTGGCGGCGATGCCGCCGCCGCAGGCCAGGTTGCCGCCCGGCGTGTTGATCGTCGTGCGGTCGACGGTGAGGGCGTTCGGGGGGACGGCGCTGGTGCTCGCGTTGGTCCAGCTACAGCTGTTGCCGGCGACCACCATCACGCCGTCGACCTTCTGGTCGACGGCCGAGGCGCCGGTGCTGTGCGCGAGGGCCGTGCCGGTGCCGGTGAATGCCGCCGCGACGACCAGCGTCGCGATACCGGCGAGGCGTGAGATACGGGTGCCGTGCGTGATGTGCCTCATGGTTCGCTCCTCCATGCCACGTACTGGTGGGGGTGGGCGAGGCGTGGGGCCTCACAGAGTGTGCGGAGTGCGTGCCGGGAGAGTCCCACAGCCGCCTTGAACTGTCAGGAGCATGTCAGCACCGTGCCGAGAATTGGCCGAAAATGACGACCCGGCGCCCCCGCCGAGCCGCGCGCCGCGCGGGACACTTAGCCTCTCCGCATGGTCCGTGATCGTTTCCACTGCCGCTGCGTCCTCTGCCACGACTACGGCGACCGCGCCGAGGCGGACCGGGTGGACGAGCTCATCATCGGCAACGTGCGGGCGCACGGCTGGCACGTGGTCATGGTCCCCGAGGACGAGGTGGGCCCCGGGTTCGCCTACACGATCGGTCTCGCCCACACGTACGGCGCCCCTGAACTGAGCACGTTCGGACGTGATGTCCACGAGATGCACCGCATGCTCAACGTGCTCGGCGACCTGGCCGGCGCCGGCGCCTCGTTGGAGGACGGTCGGGAACACCGGGGCGTGCTGGACGGCGGGCCGGTACGGCTCAGGAGCGTCGACACGCGCTGGTACCGGACCTTCTTCGGACGGGCGACCAGGATCTACCAACGCCCCCGCTCCCGTTCCTGCAGGTGCCCTGGCCCGACGCGGGTGGGCGCTGCCACTGGGAGGAGCAGGCCGGCCGGGACCACCAGGCGTCACAGCCCCGCCTGTGGCTGGCGCCCGACGACCAACCCGTGGGGGTCTGGACCGTCGAACTCTGAAGTCGCGCGTCCTCAGCTTGTCCTTAGACGTTGTTTCTTTTGGCGTGATCGTTCGTTGAACCGTGCATGACGGATCTGGTTGAGCGGCTGGTGCCGGACGAGTTGTGGGTGCTGTTCCGGCGGGTGGTACCTCCTACAGAGGCCATACGCCCGCAGGGCGGCGGCCGGCGTCGAGCTGGTGACCGCGAAGCCTTGGCCGCGATCATCTTCGTGGCGACCTCGGGCTGCACGTGGCGGCAGCTTCCGCCGGTGTTCGGCCCGAGCTGGCAGACGGTCTACCGACGCTTTGCCCAGTGGAGCCGGGCCCGGGTCTGGGCCCGGCTCCACCGCGTCATCCTCGACGAACTCGGCGCCCGCGAAGAACTCGACTGGTCGCGCTGCGCGATCGACTCCGTCAGCATGCGGGCTGCAAACGGGGGCCTCTGACGGGACCGAATCCGACTGATCGAGGCAAGTTGGGATCGAAGATTCATCTGCTCACCGACCGGAACGGGCTGCCGCTGTCGCTGGGTATCTCCGGTGCGAACATGCATGACAGTCAAGGTCTTGAACCGCTCGTGCGGGGCATCCCGCCGATCCGCTCACACCGCGGCCCACGGCGGCGACGACCGGCGAAACTACATGCCGACAAGGGCTACGACTCCGATCACCTGCGCCGATGGCTCCGCAAGCGCGGCATCCGCCACCGCATCGCCCGCCGCGGCATCGAGTCCTCGCAGCGGCTCGGCCGCCACCATTGGGTTGTTGAGAGGACTGTGTCCTGGCTCGTCGGCTGCCGTCGGCTTCACCGCCGCTACGAGCGCAAGGCCGAACACTTCCTCGCCTTCGCCGGCATAGCCGCGGCCCTCATCTGTCACCGCAGACTCGTTCGCGTGGACGAGTAGGAACAGTCAGCGTGAGGCCCCGACACTGGCGACCCAGACACCGAACGGCACGATCTCCGGCCCGGTCTCGGTCTTCACCGTGACGCTCTGCACGTCGTTCAGATCCGACCAGGCGCTGGAGACTGTCTCGCTGACAGCCAGAAACCTCTCGACGACCGGACCGAGGTCGTCGGAAGCCACATAGGCGCCGCTGAACGGCAACGCATCCGGGGGCACAGAACCGGTTGAGCACCGAAGCTGCCCGGCCTGTTCGTCGTGCCACACGTAGAACGTCGCCACGCCGGGAAAGCCCAGGTCGCGAATGCGTTCCTGGATGGCAGCAGCAGTCCGCTCGAAGGCGGCCACCACTGCGTCGACGGACAACGAAATCCTGTCCTCGTCCGCCGTACTCAGCGACCAGGTGTTGGTCTCCCACTCCACCCGCCGGTCAGCCGGCTCCAGGACCAGGGGCTCGGCCGCCACCTCAGCAATCCACGTCAACAGCACTACAGCAGTATCCTGCACTGCTCGGCCCGCGAGGCACCAAAAGAAACGACGTCTTAACCTCCATGCCGTGACGGCTGAGGTTGATCTCCAGCTCAGACCCGTGCGAGGCCTCGTTGACGGTCGGCGCATGATGGCCGTCATGGAGAACGTGGTCGAGAAGATATAGGTCTGGTTCCGGTTCGTCCCTCGCGAGGGACGGTTCCCCCAAGACACCGAGGACCTGTGGGCGACGCCCCTCGGCAATGACACGGCGTGTGTGCAGAACATCCCGTTTCTCCAGAATGGGGTTGCCGAGGGCGATGTAGTGCGATAGCAGACCGACACCGACGGGCTCCACTGGGCTGTCGGGCGGGTCAGTTCGTCCGCCAACTGCACGATCCGTGTGGTGCCTGTGCCCACCGGCCCCCTGGGACGCAGTCCGCAGGCGGTGCATCAGCGCCTTTCGGTTTTCGAGCTCGGAGTCGAGGTCTTCAGCGAGGACTTTCCCCTGGTGGCCTTCACCGCACCGGAGGCCGGATGTAGCACCGGCGAGTGGTGAAACGCCTGAGCTTGCCGGCTAGCCGATTCGTCGAGGTTTGGTGCCGACCTTGTGATGTGCGGGTCGGGCGTACGACTCGCCTGTGGCGAGGACGCGTCCGACGTCGTATCGGATGGCGGGTCTCCGGTTCTTCGAGCCGGGTGGGCGGCCGGGTCCCGGTCGAGTGGGTTTCGGTGCACGGGCTGGAGTGCCCGTCTTCACGCGGAGGCTCGTGAACCTCCGGCGGACTCGGGCGGGGGTGAGTCTGTTCGGTTCTGCCGGCCGTTCCCACGGCCGACGGAAGTCGCGCGTGGGTGGCCGGGCGAGCCGAAGTCGGGGGTGGGCGGCCAGGACGAGCCAGGTCCAGAGGTCGGCCGCGGCGGAGTCCCGGAGCTTGGGTCGGGTCCAGCCGAGCGTCTGCTCGAGCAGGCGGAAGGTGTGCTGCACGTCGAACCTTCGCAGGACGGCCTGCCAGCATCGGTCTACGTCCTCGGGGCGGGCGCTGGTGCCGGACCCACCAGAGCCAGACGGGCTTGTTCACCCCGCCGCTGGGCAGTTTCGCGACCGTCAACCTGATCACGGTGCCCACGATGATGGGCAAGGGGCCGTCGTGATCACCCCATACCGCCCGGCGGGTCAGCCGGGGTGTAGCCGGTCCCAGTCCTGCGCGGTCGCCGTCCCGTACCGCTCGGTGTCGGTCACGGTCCTACCGCCACCTCTCCCCAGGTCTGATCGCCTGCTTCTTCCTCCAGGGCCTCGCCTGGCAGATGCCGGCGACCCCGCCGGCTACCAGTTCTTCACCGACCTCGGCCTCTGAGGTCCTGCGCCGCCGCCCCCGGCCAGCGGGACGCGCGAAGGCCCCGCCTGCGACCCAACCGCAGGCGGGGCCTTCGTCATGCCGTGCTCGCGGACCGGGCCCCGGCCGCGGGGGCTGCGGACCGGCGCGCGGGGCCGTCAGGGAGCGGCGACGTACACGACCTGGCTCACGGCGTTCTCGAACTGCGGCGCGCCGGTGTAGGTCGCACGCCAGTAACCCGCCCCTGCCTGCGGGGCGGTGGTGGAGAAGGCGAAGCCCTCACCGTTCCACCTGGCGTCCGGCACGGTGGCAACGGTGGTCCAGCCGCCCTTGCCGGTGGCGGAGTACTGGATGTTCACCGGGATCGTGCCCGGCGTCGAGTTGCCTTCGAACCCCATGCTGCCGCCGACCTCCACGGTCGCGGCATCGGAGCGGGTCGCGGTGAGGAACCGGAACGCGGCGGGCTGCACGACCATGATGTCGACGCTCGCCTGGGCGTCGGCCAGGAACAGGTCGTCGCTGTGCCAGCCGACCGCGATCGAGGAGTTGCTCCAGAGCGGCTGGGTCGCCGGGAAGAGCGCGTTGCCGCCGGCGTCCGTGGTGCGCTGGACGAAGTCGCCGAAGGAGTTGGAACCCATCGTCTTGCCGGCCAGCGGCTGCCAGCCGGTGGGCGAGTTCCAG
Source organism: Streptomyces nojiriensis (assembly GCF_017639205.1). NCBI lineage: Bacteria > Bacillati > Actinomycetota > Actinomycetes > Kitasatosporales > Streptomycetaceae > Streptomyces > Streptomyces nojiriensis. Next base: position 612,866 of record NZ_CP071139.1, read on the forward strand.
AGCAGGGTGGCGCTGGTCGAGTTCACCGTGCCCTTGAACGGAACCTTCCGCTCGCTCGGAGTCTCGACGATCTTGGTGGCGGTCTTCTTCACCGTGATCGGGAAGGTCTTCGAGGAGGACTGGTTGTAGAAGACGTGGTTCGGGTCGTACTGGAAGGCCGCCTCGATGCGGTTCTGGTATTGGTCGGTGACCGGGAGCGTGGCGGAGAAGCTGCCGTCCGCCGCGGTCGTCACCTCCGCGTACTCCATGTACGAGGTGACCGCCACGGTCAGCCCGCCCATCGGGGTGATGGCGCCGGAACCCGGCCACTGGCCCATCAGGTGACCGCTGATGGTGACGCTGCGGTGCTGGTAGTCGACCGTGGTGCGGTCGACCTTCGTGTCCTTCATGTTCGTCTGCACGGCGTAGTAGAAATAGCCCACGCCGGCGGCGGAAAGCGTGTCGCCGCCCTCGTCGGAGGCCGACACGTCGATGCGGTAACTGCCCAGGTCCGGCAACTGGATGCGCCCGCGGTTCTTCCACGTACCGTTCTCGGCGGTGCCGGAGGTCAGATCGAAGTTCCCCACCGTGGCCACGGTCTGCTGGGTTTCCATCGAGTACAGGCTGACCTTGACGTTCTTGACGGCGCTCGGCGCGGTCAAGGACAGGACGATCTTGCCGTTGTTGGTCCAGTCGTTGTGAGCTTCCTGGACCGTGATGCCGGTGACTCCGCTGTCCGCGTGCGCGGCCGTGGTGCCGCCCAGAACGAGACTCCCGGCGGCCAGCGCTGCGGCACAAGCCAGCAGGGCACGACGAGTTGCCATTGTTCCCCCCTTGTACACCGCTGTGTCGCCGACTGGCGATCAGCAGACGGACGCTACCAGCACCCCCGCCCCGTCCTCCAACGGGATATGCGGGACGTGGCGGGGCCGCGGTCACGACCCCGCAGGGCCGGTGCGGCGCCTGTGCCCGGGCGCTGGGAGGGCTTCGGGTGGCTCAGGCGGGTACGGCTCCGGTACGCAGGGCGAACTCCCGAAGGCCTGGCAGGCGTGCCGGACTGTAGAGCAGGCTCGACGTCAGCGCCCGCAGCGCCGGGCGCCGGACTTCTTGAGCAGCCTCTTGCCGGACGCGGCGCAGTGCGGCGAACTCCTGCGCACCGACGGGGACGCACGACACTACTGCCTGTCGCCGCACGGGGGCGCCGTGCGGGACGGTGACGGCAGCAGGCGGACGGCACAGGGCCGTTACGCTGCCCGCACCACGGCCGCATCGACATCGACGGGCTGCGGCGGACGCTGGCCGCGCTGCCCCAGCCCAAGGCAGCCGATGACCGGCTCCTGCTGGCCGTGGACGTGACCAACTGGCTGCGGCCCGATGCGGAGTGCAGTGCGGACCGGCTGTTCTGCCACACCTTCGGCCGCGGCCGGGACCAGCACCTGATGATCCCGGGCTGGCCGTACTCGTTCGTCGCCGCGCTCGAATCGGGCCGCACCTCCTGGTGCCAGCTGCTGGACGCCGTGCGACTCGGCCCCGAGGACGATGTCGCCGAGGTCACCGCCCGCCAGGTCCGCCGGGTGGTCGAGGACCTCGTCGTCTTCGACGCCCCGCGCATGGCCTACCTTCTCGACGGGCTGCCCGACGAGGTCCTGGGGCGGATGCGCTCGGACCGTGTCGTGCGCCGACCAGCACCAACACAGTTGGAGTATGCCTCGGCCTATCCCCAGGGAGGGCGTCCTCCGAAGCACGGCAAGGAGTTCCGGTTCGCCAAGCCCGAGACCTGGGGCGGGCCCGACACGGCGACCGTCCAGGTCACCGACCGCTACGGCACCGCGCAAGCGACGGCCTGAGACCGCATCCACCCCCGCCTCACCACCCGCTCAGCCTGGATCGACCACGACGCCGAACTCCCCATCACTGGGGGGACGTTGATCCGGCTGGCAGTCGACCGTCTGCCAGCCGGCGGAGACCCGGTGCCAATGTGGCTGTGGTCCTCCGCCACCGGCATGACCGGTGCCGATGTCGATCTGCGCTGACAGGCGTTCCTCCGGCGCTTCGACCTGGAGCACACGTTCCGGATGTTCAAGCAGACGCTCGGCTGGACCCGGCCCAAGCTCTGCACCCCAGAGGCGGCGGATCGGTGGACGTGGTTGATCATCGTCGCGCACACCCGGCTACGGCTCGCCCGGCCGCTCACCGAGGACGCCCGACGGCCCTGGGAACGGCCAGCGGAACCGAACAGACTCACCCCGGCCCGGGTCCGGCGGGGGTTCAGGACCCTCCGCCCACACCTACCCTGCCCGGCCCCGTGCACCCAAACCCGCCCGGCCCGGTCCCGGCCGCCCGCTCGGCTCAAAGAACCAGAGGCCCGCCACCCGCTACGACGTGGGCAAAACCGTCCGGCGCCCCGAGAGCATCATCGAACGCGACCGGATCAGACCATAAAGAACAAGCTCAGACGCGGTGCGCGAACGCGGCGGGGACCGGGCCCTCGGTGCGCAGCAGCAGCAGGGCGATGTCGTCGGGGCGGGGGCCGTCGCGGTGGGCGTGCTCGATGAGTTCGTCCGCCAGGTCCCCGAGCGGGTGGTGCTCGGGGGCGTCGCCGATCAAGGCCGCGACCGCGCCGATGGCGTCCTCGATGTCCCGGCCGGGGGCCTCGACGAGCCCGTCGGTGTAGAGGGCGAGGAGGGTGCCGGGGCTGAAGGGGATCTCGACGGCCGTGTACGAGGCCCCGGGCTCGATGCCCAGGAGGAGTCCGGCCGGCGGGTTCAGCATCTCGGTCTTCCCGCCGGGGTGGCGCAGCAGGGGCGGCGGGTGACCGGCGGAGGCCAGCCGGACCGTGTGGCCGGCGAGGTCGATATGGGCGTACAGGCAGCTGGTGAACAGCCCGGGTTCGAGGTCGGTCAGGAGCCGGTTGGTGCGGGCGAGCACCTCTTCCGGGGGCGCTCCGGCGCCCGCGTGGACGGCGGTTCGAACCTGGCCCATGAGGGCGGCGGCGTTCACGTTGTGGCCCTGGACGTCCCCGATGGCGGCCGCGACGGTGGTGTCGTCGATGCGGATGAGGTCGTAGAAGTCGCCGCCGATCTCGAGGCCGTGCGCGGCCGGACGGTAGCGGGCGGCCACCTCGAGGCGGGGGACGCGCGGCAGGGTGTGGGGCAGCAGGCCCGTCTGCAGGCTGCGGGCGAGCTGGTGGGTGGCGTCGTAGAGGCGGGCGCGGTCCAGGGCCTGCGCGATCAGCCCGGCGATCGAGGTCAGGACGGCGCGCTCGCCGGGGGCGAAGACACGGGTGTGCGCGTAGGCGAGGACGAGGGAGCCGATGGGGCGGTTGGAGGCGATCAGGGGCAGGAACGCCCAGGCGGCCATGCCCTCCTCGACCACCGCGTCGGGGTGGGCGGCCAGGAGCTCGCCCACGTCGCCGAAGAACAGGGGGGTGGAGGTGTGCAGGATGTGGGTGATGGCGGTGTCGGCCGAGACGGGGGTGCCGTCGAGCGCCGCCAGGTGTTCGGCGGAGTATCCGCGGTGGCCGACGATCCGCACCCGCCCGTCCTGCTCGGCCAGCATGGCGAGGGCGTGGGCGCCCAGGGACGGGACGATCTGGTCCGCGGCCTTCTCCACGACGTCCTGCGCGTGGGCGGCCTCGGTGAGGGTGACGGCCAGCATCATGAGCGGGTAGAGCGCGGTGGCCCGGCTGGGTGCGGACTGCTCGGGGTCCGCCGACGGGAGGGGGGCCGGGGGGCCGTCCCGGTCGCCGAGCGCGGTGATGCGGACGCTGATCCCCGTGTTGTCCGGGTAGAGCTCGAAGCACAGCTGCTGTCCGGTGGGGCGCTCGGCGGTGAAGCTCCGGGGCAGCCGGCTCATCGCGGTGGCCCGGTAGTGGTTCTCGATGGCGGGCGTGTCCATCCAGGGAAGGGCCTCCCAGGGCAGGGCTCCGAGCAGGCCGGAGACGGGCGCGCCGAGCAGGTCGGCCGCCTCCTGGGTGATGAAGGTGATGGTGCCGTTCAGGTCGAGTGCGCAGTTGCCTCCGGGGAGGCGCCGGACGAAGGCCATGGTGGCCGCCGCCTCGGCCGGGCCCGGTGTGGGTGAGGGGAGCGGTCGCAGGATGACCGGATGCGGTGCCGGCCGCAGCGGCCGGCCCTGGCCGGCGGCCCGTAGCAGGATGCGCGCCATGAGGCTGCGGGCCGATTCCAGGGCCTTGCGTTCCCGCTCGTCGAGGTCGGGCCCGTGCGAGCCGGGCCACAGGAACACCAGGCCGGCCCCGGTGGGCTCGGCGGCCCGGTCGGCGGCTCCGGCGGTCAGGGGGGCGGCGGCGAGCGCGAAGTCGTACGGGAGGACGAGGCCGAGGCGCGGATAGCGGCGGGCCGTGTCCTCCTGGCCGCCGAGCCAGACGAGCCGGCCCTCACGGACCGCGTCGGCCACGGGGATGGGGTCGTCCAGGGCGACACGGGACCAGGGCGCCGCGAACTCCCGGGAGAGCCCGGAGGCCAGCATCAGGTGCAGTACGCGCCGGGTGGGGTCGGGGTCGGGCAGGTAGAGCATGCCGATGGACGCTCCCGCGTCGGCACAGGCCCCGACCAGTGCCTCTCTCAGCGCACGCCGGCCGGCCTGCTGATCACGCCCCGGAACGTTTCGCACCTGACCATGGTCTCTCCATATCCCCCCTCCCGTCGGTACCCGCCCGTCCCGGCGAGCCCCTACGAGCCGTCGGCGGCCCCGCCCGGGGCTTCAGGACGGCCCCTGGGGCCCGAGGTCGGGATGGTCCTTGAGCAGGCCGGGCGGCGCGGCCTGGCGCCAGGAGTCGACGACGATGGCGCGGAGCTCGTCGGTGTCGTCGAGGGCCGCCAGGCGTGCCCGTACCCAGGCGAAGGACGCCTCGTGGTCCGCGACCCAGAACTTCCCGGGCTCGGCGCGGACCAGCTCGTCGCGTTCCTCCTTGGGGCAGCGGACGGCCAGCGACGTCTCGTCGTCGGGCAGGGTCAGGAACATCTTCCCGGCGACCCGGAAGGTGGGCATGGCCCAGGCTTCCTTCTCGGTCGTCTCCGGGAGGGCGAGGGCGATTTCACGGACTTCGTCGGACGTGCACACACCCTGACCGTACGACAGGCCACCGACATCGGGACTCGGCACGGACGCGCGGATCGCTCGGGCGTAGGCTTCGATCGGCACGGACGCATCGGGGGGCGGGGTTCATGACGGCGGAGACGGCACAGCGGTGGGGTTCGACCCTCGATTCGGTCGTGGTGTACGCGCAGGGCGCGGTCTGCCGCCGGCTGGTCCGGGGCAGCGTGCCGGCGGACGGACGGGTACGGGTGATGGGGCTGCCCCGCTCGCTCGACCCGGGCTCGCTTCGGGCGAGTGTGCTGGGCGCCCCCGGGGTGCGCGTGACCGAGGCCCGGGTCGAGGTCGAGGCCGCCCCGCGCGGCACCGGCGGCGCACCCGATGTCCTGCGGCGCGAGGTCGAACGGCTGCGCGACGAGTACGCGGCGGCGCAGGGCCGCCGGGACCGGCAACAGGTGCTGATCGACGAGGTCAGGGCCCTGCGGCCGGTGCCCCCGGCCCCTGACCCCGAGGCCCCGCACCGCCGTACCCCGGTCGACGCGTGGCTGGAGCTCGCCGACTTCACCGAAGGGCGGCTGACGGCGCTGCACGCCCGGCTCGTCGAGCTGGAGGACGCGCTGCGCCTCGCCGGGCACGAGCTCGGCGTCGCCGCGGACCGGCTCGCCCGCGCCTCCACCGACGCTCCGCAGGCGCACGTGGAGACCACGGTCTCCGCGCTCCTGACCCTCGCCACCACGGGGGACGCGGAGGGCGACGCCGGGGAGGTCGAGCTGGAGTTGGAGTACGGGGTTCCGGGAGCCGTCTGGGTACCGGCGTACCGGCTCACGCACCGTCAGGGCGACGGCGACGGCCGTCTGGTGCTGCGCGCCTCGGTCGCCCAGCGCACCGGCGAGGACTGGACCGGTGTGCGCATCGCGCTGGCCACCGCCGACCTGCGGCGCCGCACCGACCTGCCGAAGCTCCGTTCGGTCCGGATCGGGCGCCGGCAGGCCGCCCCCGCGCCGTCCGGCTGGCGCGAGCCTCCGGCGGGTCTCGCCGACCTGTTCACCGGCTACGAGGCGGCCGGCCCCGGCCGCGCTGCCGTGACCGTCCCGCCCCCGGCCGTCAGGGCCGGCTCCGCGTCCGGTCCCGTACCGCCGCCCCCGCCACCACCACCCGCCCCGGCGACTGCGGCCGCGCCCGCGCCGCAGGGCTACGGCGCACTCCCGGTGCCCGGCGGCGCGTACGGCGCCGTCGCGGACGGCGTCGGCGGCGCGCTGCCCGCTTTCGCCCAGCCTGCCCGCCCGCGGCCGGCGGGCAGGCCGCGGGGCGGCGGCGCGGCCTTCGGCGGGGCCCCCGCTCCCGCGGCTCCCGCGGCCCCCGGCCGGGCCGCTCCCCCGGCGCCCGCACCGGCTCCGACGCCGGAACCGCAACCGGTGGCCGGTCCTCCGCAGCCGAGCGGCGCCGAACTCGACTACGCCGCCCTCGTCCTGTGCGGCGCCGCCGAGCAGGGCGGTCGCAGGGGCCGGCTGTTCCCCGGCTCCCCCGCCGACCCGGTGGCGGCCGAACACCGCCGCCGCGCCGAGGCGGTGGGCGGGCTGCCGCTGCCCGGGCACGCCGTGCGGCCCCGTGAGTCGGCGGGTTCCTTCGACCACCGCTTCGATGCCGCCGCCCGCGCCGACATTCCGTCGGACGGCACCTGGCACACCGTCACCGTCGGGGAGATCCCGGTCGGTCTGCGCACCGAGTACGTGTGCGTGCCGTCCGTGGAGCAGACCGTGTACGCGACGCTGGTGCTCTCCAACGCCACCGACCAGGCGCTGCTGGCCGGCCCGGTGGAGGTCACCGTCGGTGAGGACTTCCTGCTGACCGCCGCCCTGCCCACCCTCGCCCCCGGCGGGGTCCGCCGGGTGGGGCTCGGACCCGCCGAGGGCGTCCGGGTCACCCGTCGTACGAACCTGCGCGAGTCGACCTCGGGCCTGCGCAACAACACCACGGTGCTCGACCACCAGGTCCACGTGGAACTGGCCAACCGGCTCGCCGGTCCCGTCACCGTCGAGGTCCACGAGCGGGTGCCCGTCACCTCCGATCCGGACGTCCGGATCGAGGAACGCGCCGGCTGGACGACACCCGAGGCCGGCGCCGGACCGGAACACCACGCCCCGGGCACCCGCGTCTGGCGGGTGGACCTGCCCGCCGGGGGGACCACCGCCCTCGACGGCGGCTACGAGATCCGCATCCCGGCCGGCAAGGCCCTGGTCGGCGGCAACCGCAGGAGCTGACACCCATCATGTCCACGGCCCCGAAGCCGATCGCCCTTCCCGTCACCGCCGTCACCTGCCTGGAGGACCGCGCCCACGTCGAGCGCACCGCCGTACTGGACCTGGAGGCGGGGGTCCAGCGGCTGCGGCTCGGTCCGGTCAGCGCGCTGGCCGTCGACCGCACCCTGCACGCCGAGCTGGCCGCCGAACACCGGGCCACCGTGCTCGACGTACGGATCGTCCGCAGCTGGGAGCCGCGCGGGCCGCTGCCGTCCGCCGACGAGGACTCCGCCCTGCGCCTGCGCGTGCACGCCCTCGAAGAGGACCAGCTCGCCCTGGGGCAGCTGCGCGACCGGCTGCACGCCCGGCTCGACGTGCTCGGCGGCCTCGCCGCCGATCTGCTGCGGGAGATCGGCGAGGGCGCCGGCTCCGGGGAGACCGACGGGGCCCGCTGGGCTCGCGAGATGGACCGGGTGGACGGGGAGCGCGATGCGTACGGTGAGCAACTGCGCACCGTCGACGCCCGGTTGGCCGCCCTTGCCGTGGAGCTCGGGGAGACCCGGCAGGCCATGGACCGCTCCGAGACCGAGCCCGCCGAGCTGGTGGGTCATATCGAGCTGACCGTGGACAGCGCGGCCCCCGGTCCGGCCCGGCTGCGCCTGAGCCACCTCACCCCGTGTGCGCTGTGGCGGCCCGCCTACCGGGCCGTCCTGGACGGGGACTCGCTGACGCTGGAGACCGACGCGATGGTCTGGCAGCGCACCGGCGAGGACTGGTCCGACGTGCGGCTGACCCTGTCGACGGCCCGGTCGGCGCTGGCCACCGAGCCGCCGCGGCTGGACGAGGACCGCCTCACGCTGGGTGACCGCACGGCGGCGGAGCGCCGTACGGTCGACGTCGAACTGCGCGAGGAGGAGATCGGGGACCTCGGTCCGGCGGCTCCGGTGCTCGGCCTGCCCGGGGTGGACGACGGGGGCGAGGCGCGGGTGCTGCACTCCCCCGCACCGGTCTCCGTACGCGCGGACGGCCGCGCCCACCGGGTGCCGCTCTCCGCCTTCAGCACGGCCGCGAGCAGCGAGTACGCCTGCTCCCCCGAGCTGTCCCCGCTGGTCACCCGGGTGGTGTCGTTCGACAACCGGTCCGGTCACGCGCTGCTGGCGGGTCCGGTGGACCTGGTCCGCGGCAGCGGGTTCGGCGGCCGCGGCACGCTGGACTTCACCGCCCCGGGCGCCCCGGTCGAGCTCGCCTTCGGCAGCTGCGACGACCACAGGGTGGTCCGGTACGCCGAGGAGTCCCGCGACTCGGCCGGATTCACCCAGCGGACGGTGGTCACGCGCACGGTCCGGCTACACCTGTCCCGGTTCTCCGCCCCCGGGGACCACGGCGAACGGATGGTCGTCGTCCGGGAGCGGATCCCGGTCTCGGAGGTCTCGGCGGTGGAGGTGCGCCTGCGCAAGGAGGCCTGCTCGCCGGCGCCGGACACGGTCGATTCCGAGGGCATCGCCCGCTGGAACGTGCCGCTCGCGCCGGGCGGCCGCCGGACGGTCACCCTGGTCTACGAGCTGTCGGCGAGCGCCAAGGTCACCGGGCTCTGAGCGGAGCGGAGCGGCGGCCGTGACCGACGGCCGACCCGGACGGCTGTGGGCGGCTACGACGGCGCGCTGAAGCGCCGCTTCCACGCGAGGGGTCGGGCCGCCCGGTCCGTTTTCCGGATCTGACGCCGCTCAGGGCGTCACGAGGCGGTCGACCTCGGCGTCGAAGAGCAGGGCCGGGTCCAGGCCCATGCCGGTGAAGTGGCCCGCCAGTTCCAGGGACAGCACGCCGTGCAGGCGGCTCCAGAAGGTCAGGGCCAGGCGCAGCGCCGACGGCGGGGCGTCCGGGTGGCTGCCCGCCCATGCGCGGTGCGCGGCCAGGTGGTCCTCGACGGCGGGCGGCTCCGTGTCCGGGGCCGCGGCCGGTACGGCGGCGGCGCAGGCGTCCAGCAGGACCGACATCAGTTCCGAGGCGATCGCGGTGACGTCCGCGGGCGCGTGGTAGCCGGGCACCGGGGTGCCGTAGACGAGGAAGTAGCGGTGCGGGTCCGCCAGGGCCCAGCGGCGCAGTACCTGCGCCAGCCCCGCGAGGTCGGGCCGGCCCGCTCCCCCGGCGCCGGCGGCGGCGATGAAGGCGTCGGCGAGGCTGCGGTAGGCGTCGCGGATGAGTTCGGTGATGAGCTCGTCGCGATTGGCGAAGTACCGGTACAGCGCCGGTCCGCTCATGCCCATCTGCTTGGCGATCGCGTTGAGGGAGAGCGCCGAGGCGCCGGAGCCGGCGATCTGCTGCCAGGCCTTCTCCTTGACCTCCTCACGCACCTGCTGCCGGTACCGCTCCCGGGGGGTCTTCGTGCTGCCCGTCATGCCCGCCGCCTCTCACCGCTCGCTCTTCACCACCAGGCGAGTTAGAGGCTATCACCATCGGCACAGCCACTTTCGATCGGACGAGCCACTCCCTTGACATCGACGAGATAGCCCATCACTCTTGTTACAGCTTCTAACGAACACGAGAAGCGGGAACTCACAGGAGGTCATGATGACGAACACCGTCGAGCGGGTCGAGGTCGTTCTGCCGGGCAAGGTCGAGCCGGAGGGCCTGCAGTTCCACCGCGGCCCCGTCCCGGTGCCGACGGCCGGCCAGGTGGTCGTCGCCATGGAGGCGACGGGCGTGTCCTTCGCCGAGCAGCAGATGCGGCGCGGCCGGTACTACGACCAGCCCCCGTTCCCCTTCGTCCCCGGCTACGACCTGGTCGGCACGGTGCAGGCGGTGGGTGACGGCGTCGGCTCCGCGCTGCTCGGCAAGCGGGTCGCCGCCCTGACGAAGACCGGAGGCTGGGCGAGCCACGTCGCGCTCACCGCCGCCGACGTGGTGGAGGTGCCCGAGGGCGTCAGCCCGGTGGACGCGGAGACCGCGGTGGTCAACGGCATCACCGCCTGGCAGATGCTCCACCGCAAGGCCCGGGTGCGCGCCGGCCAGACCGTCCTGGTCCACGGCGCCAACGGCGGGGTCGGCTCGATCCTGGTCCAGCTGGCGCTGGCCGCGGGCGCCCATGTGATCGGCACCGCCTCCACCCGCCACCACGACGCGCTGCGCGCTCTCGGGGTGACCCCCGTCGACTACCGCTCCGGGAACGTCCCCGCACGGGTACGGGCCCTCGCGCCCGGCGGGGTGGACGCGGTGTTCGACCACGTGGGCGGCGACGGCATCGTCGATTCCTGGCGGCTCCTGGCCCCCGGCGGCACGCTCGTCTCCTACGGCAGCGCCGCCACCCGCGACGACGAGGGCTCCGGCGCGTGGCCGGTGCTCAAGCTGCTCGGCCGGGTGTGGGTGTGGAACGCACTGCCCAACGGCCGCCGCGCGTACTTCTTCAACGTGTGGGCCGGGCGCGCCTACGCCAAGGACCGCTTCCGGGCACGCCTGCGCTCCGACCTCACCCAGGTGTTCACGGCCCTGCAGCGCGGCGAGATCACCGCCAAGGTCGCGGCCGAGATCCCGCTGGCCCGCGCCGCCGAGGCGATGCGCCTCGCCGAGTCCGGCACGGTCGCCGGGAAGGTCGTCCTCGTCCCGTGAATACGGCACTTGATCGACGGCTGCCTCACCGGCACGGGGTCTTGTGCTGGACTCCTGATGCACCGCACCCACACCGCGGTCGGTCGCACGGGCCGGGCGCGCGACCACGCCCGGCCGATGCCGCTGCCTGCCCGTCAGGTATTGGCCCCTCGGGCCGCTACCGCCCAGCGGTCCACGATCTGCCCGCCCTGCACCATGACCAGCACGCTCACCGCCGTCGCCACGGCGAGCAGGGCCAGATCGGCTGCCGCCTTGCCACGACGGCGGCGTCGGCCGGGAGGACCCCCGTGCGGTGGTGGCCGCTGTCGACCTCGATCACCACCTCGACCGGCGCGTGGTCCCGCGAACGGCATGCCCGAGACGCTGAACACTCTCGACGGAGTCGGCCCCGACGCGCAGGGCCGCGGTCTCCGCGAGTCGCCGAAGCCGCCGAGCCTTGCCGCTGTCGACCTCTGGTCACCACGGACGTGGCGACGCTGTTCAGCGCCATGGTGGCGGATGACAGCTCCATCAGTCGCGGCCAGCCGTTGAGGAGAGAAGGCAGGCCCAGGCAGCCCGAGTCTCCACTGGGGGACATCCAGCAAGACGGGACGCCCCGCCTGCACCGGATGAGCAGGTCGCCGGATCCCATCTCCCCGGCATCGGACAACACGTGCAGCCGGTCCCACCACCTTGCCGACGAGCAGCGAACGACGGCAGCAACGGGGCGGCCGGCTACCGGAGTTCATCAGGAACCAGACGCTTCGATGGATCAGCACCCACCGGCACCGTGCCGCACGGGCACCAAGTCACAGGAGACGACCGCTAAGCCTTGGTCGGTGCGGCCGACCTGGCGGCCTGCTCGATCTTCGCGCAGTAGGCCGCACGGGCTTCCTCGTCGATCTGCTTCTCGAGTTCGGCGCGCAACCCGGTCCGGCCGTCGAGGCCCTCGCGCAGGACATCGGCGTGCCCGGCATGCCGGATGGACTCGCCGAGGACATGGACCATGACGGCGAACAGGTTCGTGTCGGCATAAGGCTCCGGCCACCACGGCACGTGGCCGGGGGCGTCGAGGGGAAGCTCGTCGATCGTCGCGTCCGAGTGTTCCCACGTGCGCCGGTAGAACCCGATGATCTGATCGCGGGTCTCGTCCTCGGTCGCCCACAGATCGCTGCCGTCGGAGTCCTGCCACCGGGGCAGCGGTTCCGGGGAAGGGCGGTCGAAGACCTCGCCGAAGTACCTGGCTTCGACGGTGGCCACGTGTTTGACCAGGCCGAGGAGGTTGGTCCCGGTCGCTGTCAGGGGCCGGCGGGCGTCGTATTCGGACAAGCCGTCGAGTTTCCAGAGCAGCGCCTTGCGGTCCCGCCGCAGTCTCCCGTGCAGGTTGTCCTTCGCGAATTCATCGATCATGCAGCATGAGCCTGCCATGAGCTGCCCGTGGTCTCAAGATCCCTTATGTGGTCCGCGCCGACCGCCGGAGCCGAGGCCCGGCCACCGGCGCGGCCGCCGGGCACCTCAGGAGAAGGGCTGCCGGTCCGGCTGGCAGATCGTGCCGGGCGGCGGGAGCGTGCCGTCGATGAAGTAGCGGCTCTCGAAGTTGTTGATGCAGGTGCTGGAGTTGTTGAAGAGTGCGGTGTGGCCGTACCCGTTGTTGGTGAGCAGCCGGGCGTCGGCCAGCTCCTTGGCCATGGCCTGGGCGTCCGAGTGGGGTGTCGAGGGGTCGTAGGTGGTGCCTACCACCAGGACGGGGTTCGCCGTGGGCTTGTTCCACGGGCCGTCGTACCGGTTGGCGGCCCGGGCCGGCCAGGTCGCGCACGGCTCGCCGGACCAGGTCCAGTAACGTCCCGCGTCACCGGCGCGCTTGGCGCTGTCCTCCTCCAGACCGTGGTAGACGGCCGGGTCGCGCGGGTTGGGGCTGTCGCCGCACCACACGGCTCCCGCCTGTTCCTCCCCCAGGTACGGATTCGGGTTCGCGACCGGGGGCGGGGGCGGGTACTGGGCCGGCTTCGGGGCGCGGCCCTGCCAGAGGTCCTGGAGCCGGGCGGCGAGATCGGTCCAGCCGGGGTGGACGATGTAGAGGCTGCTGACCGCGTCGGCAACGGTGGTGGCGTACGTCCACCGGCCCACCGGGTGCTCGCGCAGGCGCCCCATCAGCTGGTCGAACTTGTCGCGGGTGGCCTGCGGGCTGCCGGCCGAGAAGGCGCAGCGGGCGGTGGTGGCCGATCCGCAGAGGTCGAGGAACTTGTTCAGGGTCGCCGCCCCGGTGCGGTCCGAGCCCATGCGCAGGAGGGTCGTGGTCCTCGGTTCGCTCGTCGAGGCGTTGTTCGTCCACGCCAGCGGGTCGATGTTGCTGTCGAGGACCATGGCGCGGACCTTGTCGGGGAACAGGTTGGCGTAGGTGGCGCCGAGGATCGTGCCGTAGGAGACGCCGAGGTAGTTGAGCTGCGGCTCCCCCACGGCCCGGCGGAGCAGGTCGAGGTCCTGGGCGGTGTCGGCGGTCGACACGTGGCGCAGGAGGTCGGGGTCGCGCTTCTCGCAGCGGCGGCCCAGGTCCTCGTAGGCGTCGATCCAGGCCGTGCGCTCCTTCTCGCCCACCGGGAAGCCGACCGGCTTGCCCGCGCCCCAGGCCTGGGCCTCCTCCGGGCTGTCGAAGCAGTTCACCGCGGTGCTGTTGCCGATGCCCCTGGGGTCCCAGCTGACGATGTCGTAGCGCTCGCGCAGGTCCTTCGGGAAGGAGTCGTAGTTCTGCGGCACCTGCACCGTCCCGGGGCCGCCGGGGCCGCCGGGGTTGACGAACAGCGTGCCCAGGCGTTTCGCGGGGTCGCCCGCCTTCCGGCGGACGACGGCCAGGTCGATGGTGCGGCCGGCGGGGGCCGCGTGGTCCAGCGGCACCTTGGCGGTGGCGCAGTCGTACGGGCTGCCCGGTTTGCAGGGGCTCCAGTCCAGCCGGGGGACGGTCTGCGAGGGCGAGGGCTCCGCCCGGGCCGCGGCGAGTTCCGGCGCGACCAGCATCGAGGAGCAGACCGCCGCCACGGTGAGGGCTGCCGCGCACCGGCGGCGGCCGGTCATCGGTCGGGGTGCGGGTCCAGATCCAGGCATGCTTCGCCCTCCTCCGGCACGTCGGGGGCGTGGTGCGGCGACCGGTGCCGTCGCACCGGTACGCGCCGCCGGCTCATATCTCAACCAAACCTCTGTTCGCGGGCGTGCGCGAGCCGGGCCGCCGGATCACGGCCGCAGCCGCAGTCGTGTCCGCAGGGGGGCGGATCCACGGCCCGAGCGCTATCCTCCGCGCCATGCTGATTGACATGGACATGCGATTACGGGTGCGGTCGCGCACCCTGGTGTGCCTGCTCCTGCTGGCCCTCGTGGGCACGGTGACCACAGCGGCCGCCTCCCCCGGGCCCGCGGCCCCCGCCACGGCCACGGCCCAGAAGGCCCCTCCGACCACCGCGGGCACCGCCGCCGCGGCCGCGGCCGCCCGCTGGGGCGACCGGCGGCTCGACGAGGTCGCCTTCCTGACCACCCACAACGCCTTCACCAACTACGAGGACTCCCGCTGGAGCTCGGTGAACCAGTCCGAGTCCGTACGCGCCCAGCTCGACAACGGCGTGCGCGGCCTGAGCCTGGACACGCACTGGTACGAACGCAGCACCTGGCTGTGCGTCATCAGCTTCGGCAGCGACTGCTACCCCAGCGACGTATACCTGTGCCACGGCGACTGCAAGACCTTCGCCGGAGCCACGTACGCCCTGCCGCGGCAGACCTTCCGCGGCACGATGCAGACCGTCGTGGACTTCCTCGCCGCCCATCCGCAGGAGGTCGTGACCGTCTTCCTGGAGGACTACGTCGGCGCCGATCAGCTGCAGGCGTCCCTCGGCCGGGTCAGCGGGCTGCAGGACATGGTGTTCCGGCCCGACCAGTGGGGCGTGCGACAGCACGGCTGGCCCAAGGTGGCCGACCTCGTCACCTCCGGCAAGCGGCTGCTGATCTTCTCGGACCGGTCCGACCGCGAGCACCTGGGCGTCATGTACGACAAGTCCTGGACCGTGAGCAACTACTGGAGCCTCGGGGACCTGGGCAACGACCTCTCGTGCGTCAGCCGCTGGTCCGACGTGCCGCTCGACCGCCAGGAGCCCGGATTCCGGCGGCTCTTCACGATGAGCCACCACCGCAACGTGCCCACGGTCCTCACCGCCGCCCTGGACAACGGGGCCAAGCTGCGCAGCCGCATCGCCGAGCAGTGCAGGTCGGCCACCGGGGGCCGCGACCCGAACTTCGTCTCCGTCGACTTCCACCGCCTCTCGGACGGCAGCGGCCACACGCCCGCCTCGATCGTCGCGGAACTCAACGCGCGCCCCTGATCCGCCGTCGGCCCGAGGCCCGCCGGCCGGGTGGACCGCCGCGTACGGCGCGGCGCACCCGGCCGGTCAGCCCGCCTTGCGCGCGCCCAGCGCCCGTCGCTCGTCCTCGGTCAGTCCGCCCCACACCCCGTACGGCTCCTGCACGCGCAGCGCGTGGCCCAGGCATTCCGCCCGCACCGGGCACAGCGCGCAGACCTCCTTGGCCTCCTGCTCCCGCACGGAGCGCTCCTCACCGCGCTCCCCCGCCGGGTGGAAGAACCGGTCCGTGCCGAGCTCCCGGCACGCCGCTTCCTCCTGCCACTCCCACAGGTGCTCCGCACGGCCCGGCAGGCGTGCCACCTTCGTCATGTCCCGACTCCTCTCCTCCGCCTTGCGCATGTCTTTCGACTCCTTGCTCACGCGTCTGACCCGGGTGCCCGTTTCGAAACGCCGTCCGCGTACTGCGACGGGACGGCGGCCGCGGACGTGGAGACCCGCGGCAGGGCGTACGGGTGCTTCTCGGCCAGCCAGGCGACGAGCTGTTCGCGTACCGCACAGCGGGCGGTCCACAGGTCGTCCGCGTCCTTCGCGGTGACGATCGCCCGCACCACGATGGAGCTGGGCGTCGTGTCGGTGACCGCCAGGTCCCAGCCCCGGCCGTCCCACGCCTCGCAGCCCTCCAGGATCTCCCGGAGCTTCTCGCGCATCAGCGCGACGGGGGTGGTGTGGTCGCAGTGCAGGAAGACCGTGCCGGTCATCTGGATCCCGCCGCGCGACCAGTTCTCGAAGGGGCGCCCGGTGAAGTACGAGACGGGCATGGTGATCCGGCGTTCGTCCCAGGTCCGCACGGCCAGGAAGGTGAGCGTGATCTCCTCGACCACTCCCCACTCGCCGGCCACCACGACCGTGTCGCCGATCCGCACCATGTCGCCGAAGGCGATCTGGAATCCGGCGAAGAGGTTGCCGAGGGTGGACTGGGCGGCCACGCCCGCGACGATGCCGATGATCCCGGCCGAGGCCAGCAGCGAGGTCCCGACGGCGCGGAGGCCGGGGAAGGTCAGCAGCATCGCGGCCGCGGCCACCACGGCGACCACGGCGGTGACGATCCTCATGATCAGCGTCACCTGGGTCCGGACGCGGCGCACGCGTGACGGGTCGCGGGTGCCGAGCGCGTAGCGCGCGTACGAGGACTCGACCACGGCGGAGGTGACGAGGACGACGCACCACGCGCCCGCGCCGATCAGTACGAGCGTCAGGACCTCGCCCACGGCCGCCTCGTGCTCCTGCAGCGGCTCCCACGCGATCTGCCGGTACACGGCGCGCAGCACCGCCGCGAAGAGCAGGAGCCGTACCGACGAACGGCAGCGGCGCAGCATGTTCCAGAGCGGTGTCTCGGGGTGCCGGGCACCCGCGCGCCGCAGCAGCAGGTCGGTGACCCTGCCCGCGACGAAGGTGAGCACGAGCGAGCCGCCGATGACGGCCGGTACTTGCACGAGGCTGTTCATGGCTCCTCTGGACGGGTCTGGAGGACGGGTCCCGTCGCGCGTGCCCGGCCCTCGCCCGGACAAACGGGGCGTCCGTTCCGTGATGGCGGGTACAAGCGACCACGACACGACAGCCGAGGACGAGGTGAGTGCGCAGTGCAGACCATCGGACCGGACACCGGCGGGCCCGTACCGGACGCGCGGGGGCCGGCCTTCCCCCAGCTCCGTCGGCTCGCCCTGCGCGACGCCTTCCGGCAGGTCGCGCGGGGCCGCCGGTTCACCCGCGAGGCGCTGGAGGACTGGGGGTGGGAC
The DNA here is from genome assembly GCF_017639205.1 of Streptomyces nojiriensis. Taxonomy (NCBI): domain Bacteria; kingdom Bacillati; phylum Actinomycetota; class Actinomycetes; order Kitasatosporales; family Streptomycetaceae; genus Streptomyces; species Streptomyces nojiriensis. The sequence goes on from NZ_CP071139.1 coordinate 629,855, forward strand.
GGCCGGGAGGCCGCCGAGGACGCGGTCCTGGTCGTGTCCGAACTCGTCACCAACGCCAACCTGCACGCCGGCGGCTGCCACGAGCTCGTGCTCCGGGCCGGGGACGTGTTCCGCGTCGAGGTGTACGACGGCCGCGCAGGGCTCCCGCGGCCGCTGCCCGCGCCGCATCCGGGCCGGCCGGGGCGCCCTGGCGGGCACGGCCTGCGCCTGGTGCACCGGCTCGCCGACCGCTGGGGCGTCCGGGCGGTCGGGCACGGCAAGGTCGTCTGGGCCGAGTTCGACGCCGAGCGCCTGCGGACGGACCGGGTCAGGTGTGCAGCAGTTCCTCGCGCAGGGAGCCCAGCGTGCGGGTGAGCAGGCGGGAGACCTGCATCTGGGAGAGGCCGATCTCCGCGCCGATCTCCGCCTGGGTCATCTCCTGGCCGAAGCGCAGCTCCAGGATCTGGGTGGAGCGCTCGTCCAGGTCGGCGAGCAGGGGCGCGAGGGCGTGCCGGTCCTCGACCGCCTCCAGGGCGGGGTCGATCTCGCCCATGGTCTCGGCGAGGCTGCGCGTGCTCCGTGCGGCGGCGGACGCCTGGGTGCCGCCGGTGGCGCCGTCCTGGGGTACGTCGAGGGACTGCGTGGAGTAGGCGTTGGCCGCGACCAGGCCCTGGCGGACCTCGTCCTCGGTGAGGTCCAGCCGCTCGGCGAGCTCCGCGGGGGTGGGCGCGTGGTCCGTCTCGGCGGTCAGCTCCTCCGTGGCCTTCGCGAGCTCCAGGCGCAGCTCCTGGAAGCGGCGCGGCACCCGTACGGCCCAGGTGGTGTCCCGGAAGTGGCGCTTGATCTCGCCCGTGATGTAGGGCAGGGCGAGGGTGGTGAGCTGTGTGTTGCGCTCGGGGTCGTAGCGGTCGATCGCCTTGATCAGTCCGATGATGCCCACCTGGACGATGTCCTCGTTCTCGGGGCCGCCGGGGCGGTCGCGGAACGGGCGGGCGGCGAACTGCACCAGTGAGATGTTCATCTCGATCAGCGTGTTGCGCACGTACTGGTACTCGCGGGTGCCCTCTTCGAGGCTCTGCAGCCGTTCGAAGAAGACGCGGGTCAGCTCCCGGGCGTCGCGGGTCGACAGTTCCCGTGGGCAGGGCACGTCCGGGAGCCCGCCGAGTGCGGGGGCTTCGCCGGTGCCACCGCCGGGGGTGGCCGTCGTCGGGATCGTCGTCGGGGTCATGGCCTCGGCCGTGGCCGTGAAGGTCATCGTCTTCGCTCCTTGGGCACGTGTGCTTGCGGTGCGGTGCGTCGCTCGATTGCTCAGGTCATGCGGAACTCTGCTTCCGCTTCCCCTGCACCCTGTCGGGGCCGGGGACAGACGTCAAGTAATACCGGAAATCTGGTTCTGGAATTGCTTTTCGTGAGTCATCCCTCAAGAATGACGATGTGGAGAGCGAGCGCCCAGGTCCCCGCCGTAACGGCTGGACCTTCCTGACGAACCATGCCCGGGTTCTGATCGCCATCGCGCGCGACCCCGGCATCCGGCTGCGCGACATAGCGGCGGACTGCGGTCTGACCGAGCGCACCGTGCAGGCGATCGTCACGGACCTGCAGGCGGACGGGTACCTCGACAAAACGCGGGACGGGCGGCGCAACCGCTACGTCGTCGCCCCCGGCGCCCGCTTCCGGCACCCGGCGGAGGCCGGCCACGAGATCGCCGGGCTGCTGGCCTACCTCACCAGCCCGCTGACCGCGCCGACGCCGACCGCACCGGAGCCCACCACTCCGACGCCGCCGTCCGCCGAGGTGGCGAACGACACACCCGGCCACGGCGAGTCCCGCACGACCGTGTGATCGCCTGGCGGGCGCCGTACCCGTGTCAGGAGCGTCCCAGGGAGGGCCGCCCGAACCGCACGGGGACCCCCGGCGAGTAGAGCACGCTCACGGGCGGCCCGGCCGGGGCGGGCAGGCCCGCCGCAACCACCAGGTCCTCGTCGCAGTCGAGGAGCTCCGCGCGGTGCAGCGGCCAGCGCGGGTGCGCGTTCGGGACGTACAGCGGCCGGCCGAAGAGCTCCGTGTGCATGCCCCAGCGGGCGGTCAGGAAGTGCTCCAGGACCGTCGGCTCCGCGATGCGCCCGCCCACGCGTACGGCGATCCGGCTGTGCGCGCCGCGCGGGCCGGGCAGGCGCCGGCCACTGGTGTACGTGACCGTGTCGCCGTCATGGCGGACCGTCATCCGGGACCAGACGTACGGCAGCCGGAACGCGGCCCGGCCGACGGCCACCGGGATCAGCCGGGAGGCGTCCAGTGAGCGGAAGACCACACCCCGGCGGCCGCCGGCGTCGACCGAGTAGAGGCGGACGTTGGTCTCCGGGAAGGAGCCCAGGTAGGGGACGCCGGGAAGACGGAACCAGCCGACCTTGTGCATGCGGAAGGCCACCAGCCCGACGTACGTGACCCCGTCCAGCGTGTCCGGCACGGTGCCGGCCGGCAGCAGCGGCGCGACCTGGGCCGGGGCGGCGGTCCAGTGCAGGAACGCCAGGTCGAGCCAGGACTGGGTGAGCAGGGGCCGGTTCACCGGATGCGGCGGGTCGGCCGTTATCGGCTCCGGGACCACGGCGGGCGGCGGATTCTGACGCATTCGGCCAGTATTCCCCCGCACGCCCGGGCTCAGGCGTCGACGGTGACCGTGGGCCCGCGGCGCCCGGCGGCATCGGCGGGGGGAGCCACCGGTACGGGGGGCTTCGCCCGGCGGGTGAGGAGGTCGGCCAGCGGTTCGGTGCAGCGGGCGGTGAGCGGGCCGATGACGACGAGGATCAGGACGTAGGCGGTGGCCAGCGGGCCGATCCGGGGTTCGACACCCACGGCGAGGCCGGCGATGACGATGGAGAACTCGCCGCGGGCGACGAGGGTGCCTCCGGCCCGCCAGCGGCCCTTGGCGTGGATCCCCGCGCGGCGGGCCGCGTACCAGCCGGTGGCGATCTTCGTGAGCGCGGTGGCGACGGCGAGGAGCAGGGCGGGGAGGAGGACCGGCGGAATGTCCGCGGGATCGGTGGACAGGCCGAAGAAGACGAAGAAGACCGCGGCGAAGAGGTCCCGCAGCGGGGTGAGGAGGGTGGCGGCGCCCTCCGCGACCTCTCCGGACAGGGCGATGCCGACGAGGAAGGCGCCCACGGCCGCGGAGACCTGGAGTTGCTGGGCGATCCCGGCGACGAGGAGGGTGAGGCCGAGGACGACGAGGAGCAGCATCTCGGCGTTGTCGGAGGAGACGGCGCGGCTGATGAGCCGTCCGTGGCGCAGGGCCACGTACAGCACGGATCCCACGGTCCCCAGGGAGATCAGCAGGGTGACGGCGCCTCCCGCCAGGCTCACTCCGGCGAGCAGCGCGGTGAGGATGGGCAGGTAGACGGCCATGGCGAGGTCCTCGATGACCAGGATGCCGAGGACGACGGGGGTTTCGCGGTTGCCGAGGCGGCCGAGGTCACCGAGGACCTTGGCGATGACTCCCGAGGAGGAGATCCAGGTGACGCCGCCGAGGGCGACCGCGGCGACGGGTCCCCAGCCCAGGAGCAGCGCGGCGGCGGCTCCGGGTGCGGCGTTGAGGACGAAGTCGACGGCGCCGGAGGGGTATTGGGTCTTGAGGTTGGTGACGAGTTCGGCGGCGCTGTATTCCAGGCCGAGGAGGAGCAGGAGCAGGATGACGCCGATCTCGGCGCCGGTTCCGACGAACTCCCCGCTCGCCTGGAGGGGGAGGATGCCACCGCGGCCGAAGGCGAGTCCGGCGAGCAGGTAGAGGGGTATGGGGGAGAATCCCACGCGCCCGGCGAGCCTGCCGAGCAGGCCCAGGGCGAGGATGATGGCTCCGAGTTCGATGAGCAGGGCGGTCGTGTGGTGCACGGGCGTCGGTCCTCCGGTCGGTTCGGTGACGGCGTCAGTGCCTTCTCGGGTACGGGAATCCGGGTGCGGTGCCCGGTGGGTGTGGTGCTGCCCGGCGCGGCAGGCGTGCGCGACCGCCGGCCGGCCGGCGAAGGCGGGACCGGGCCGGTCTCGGCGTGCGGGTGGGCGAAGGGACGGCGCACCGTTCACGGCCCGGTCTCGGGCACGGTGGGCGAACCGGAAGGCGTCGGCTCACTCTTGGCGGGCGCACCGGGAACCGGGCGGTCGACGAAGGCCGTTGGGGCCGTCGGGGAAGGGACCACGCGGCGCGTGGTTACGCGTCGTCAGACGCGAGGAGCGGTGCGGCCGGTATCAGGCACGCTGTCGCGGGCCGTGTTGTCCATACGGACCGCCCTCGCGGGGCGCACGGGCCGCGGGTTCGGCGACGGGGCGGCGGGCGGCTTCAGGGCATGGATGTCTCGACCCATGTCATGTCCCCCCGTTCGCACCGACGTCCGGACCGGACGACAAAAAGCCCCCAAGAATGAGCATTTACCCGCTCAACAGAGCGTAATGACTCGGTAAAGAACTTTACCTCATGATCAGGACGGCGATGCCCGGCAGCGGTGTTCTGCTCGGACGCGGAACGGGCACGGGAAACCCCCGGTGTGCGCGGTGACCGACGGAGGGGAGCCGCGAAGTCCCCACCCCTGCAGTCGCTTTGGCGACGCTCCGGGCGCCCTTCCCCGGTGGTGCATCATCTCCGAGAGCCCCGACGGCGGGGCATCGCACGAAGGAGGCGTCGCATGGTCGAGTGGAAACGGATCGGCTCGGGCATTCGTCCCGTACCCAGCCCCGCCGCGACCCCCTCGGTCTGGGCGGCGGCCGCCGCCGCGGCCGTCACCCTGGTCGCCGTGCTCAACTTCCTGGACGGACCCGACGACCCCACCGTCGACCTCATGGCGCTCTCCCTCGCCGTGGCCGTGGTGAGCACCGGAGCCCGCCTCGCCGCCGCGCCGGGGACCGCCCTGCTCTGCTGGCTCGTCCTCAACGTCTTCGCCACCGCGCCCGTGGGTGAGCTCAGCTGGGAGACCCCCTACGACCTGGCACGCCTCGTCTGCCTCCTCGCCGCGGCAGGCACGGGAACGGTCACCGCCCGCCTCATCCACGCGCGGGCCGCGCACCGGCGGCTCACGCCTTAGGGGGTGTCTTGCCGTGCGTCAGCCGGCGGGCGTGGCCGCGGAGGTCTTGCGCAGCACGCCGACCTTGTCGATGCGGTGCTCGGGATTGCCCTGGGCGTCGTGCCAGAAGTTGCCCTCGGCGTGGTCCTCCGGTGTGGCGCAGGTCGAGATCGTGATCATGGCCTGGGTGGGGGCCGCCCCGGGTGCCCCGGGTACGGCGGCGCGCTGTTCGCCGAGCGAGCGCTCCGACCGGAAGGACGTCTTGCGGGTCGCGGTGATCTCGTAGGTGTACACCACCTCGCCCGCGGTCACGAGGACCGTGTCGCCCTGCCCGACGGTGGGCAGTGCGCCCAGCGGACCGCCGGCCGACAGCCGGTGCGCAGTGACCAGGAAATTGCCCACCTGACCCGGCCCGACCCCGCCCCCCTTGCCGTACGGGCTGGCCGCCACGCCGAGGTCCTGGATGCGGGTTCCCGCCACGTCGTCGGTGGTGCCCTCGTACGGAACCACGCGCAGCCCGGTGATACCCGCGGCGGGTATGGACAACGTGGATCCCACGGGGGCGGGCGCGGGCGCGGCGGCGGGGGTGACCACCGACGGGGGCGTGGCGGCCGGGGCGGAAGCGGGTACCGCGGCTCCGGCGGCGGTCGAGGAGGTGCACGCCGCCAGCAGGGCGGTCACGGCACCGGCCAGCACGGCGGGGACGGCTCGGTACGGGAACGGCAAGGACATGGGTGTTTTCCCTGTCGGTCGGTCGGCCGGGGCGTGCGGTGGGCGGGAGGCCCGGTGCGCCCGGCCAGAGTGACATACGGAGCAAGAGGTCCATAAGGGTCCGGCCCTGTGACCTCGCTCCCGGTGCTTCCACGAGGCGGGCACACGAAATCGGAAGTCGCGGGAACTTCCTTCCGCTTCGCTGCGACTACCTCGCCGGAGGAAGTGCCGTCCCGGCTCCGGCACGGCCGGATCGGCACCTCGTCCGTCTGGAACCGAGTACAAGAATCCGGAGTGACGATGACGGACCGGCTTGAGTACCCGACCCTGGCGATCACCGCGCTGAAGCGGTGGGCGCCGCCGCCCGCTCTCGCCGGCTTCGTGGCGCTCCTCATAGTGATGTTCGGCGTGGCGTACGCGGTGGGATCGGGCGCCGGCCCCGTGGCTCCCGGCATGCGGTCCACCGAGGTCGAGAGTCCGGCGTTCGTCGGGGACCTGGGGCGGCCGCACGGGCACAGCGGCGGTACGGGGGGCACGCGGTGACGGCCGAGCGGACCGAGGTGGTGGTGGGCACCACCGATCTGGTGGTCGGCGGGATGACCTGCGCGGCCTGCGTGAACCGTGTCGAGAAGCGGCTGGCCCGGATCGAGGGCGTGAGCGCCACGGTCAACCTCGCCACGGGGCGGGCCCGGGTGCTGCATCCGTCGCACGTGACGACGGAGGACCTCGTCTCGGCCGTGGAGCGGGCGGGCTACAGCGCCCAGGTGCCGGCGCCGCCCGAGCCCGCGCAGGACCGGACGCCGTCGGCGGGGACCGGGGGCTCCCCGGGCGGCGAGGAGAGACGGCGGCTGCTGATCACCGCCCTGCTGTCCGTTCCGGTCCTGGCGCTGTCGATGGCTCCCGCCCTTCAGTTCCGCAACTGGCAGTGGCTGTGCTTCGTGCTGGCCGCGCCGGTCGCCGTCTGGGGTTCGCTGCCGTTCCACACCCGGGCGGTACGGGGGCTGCGGCACGCGGCGGCGACGATGGACACCCTGGTGTCGCTGGGCGTGGTCGCCTCCTTCTCCTGGTCGGCGTACGCGCTGTTCCTGGGCGGGGCGGGCGATCCGGGGATGCGGATGCCGTTCAGCCTGCTGCCCTCGGCCGGCGGCGAGGTGGCCCACATCTATCTGGAGGCCGCGGTCGGGGTCCCGCTGTTCGTGCTGACCGGGCGTTTCCTCGAATCCCGGGCCCGCCGTGGCACGGGTGAGGCACTGCGCTCGCTCGCCGGCCTGGCCGCCAAGGACGTGACCGTACGGGAGGACGGCCGCGAGCGGCTCGTCCCGATCGGGCAGTTGCGGGTGGGGCAGGAGTTCGTCGTCCGGCCGGGCGAGCGGGTCGCGACGGACGGGGTCGTGGCCTCCGGTGGTTCGGCCGTCGACCTGTCCCTGGTCACCGGCGAGAGCGAGCCCGTCGAGGTGGGCCCCGGCCAGGCGGTGGTCGGCGGTGCGGTCAACGCGGGCGGTCTGCTGATCGTCCGGGCCACCGCGGTCGGCGCGGACACCCAGCTCGCCCGGATCACCCGCATGGTCACCGAGGCGCAGTCCGGAAAGGCCCGGGCCCAGCGCCTGGCCGACACGGTGGCGGGGGTCTTCGTCCCGGTGGTGCTGGCCCTGGCCGTCACCGTTCTCGGCTTCTGGCTCGGTGCCGGGGCCGAGCCGCAGGCGGCCGTCACGGCCTGTGTGGCCGTCCTGGTCGTGGCCTGTCCCTGCGCGCTGGGGCTGGCGACCCCCACCGCCCTGCTGGCGGCGACCGGCCGGGGCGCACAGCTGGGTCTGCTGGTCAGCGGCCCGCGGGCGCTGGAGACCCTGCGGCACGTCGACACCGTGGTCCTGGACAAGACCGGCACGCTGACGACCGGCCGGATGACCGTCGCCCGCGTGACGGCCGTGCCCGACGGGATGGGCCGGGAGCGGGCCCTGTGGCTGGCCGCTGCGGTGGAGCAGGGTTCCGAGCACCCGCTGGGCCGCGCCGTGGTCGCGTACGCCCGGCAGGAACCGCCCCTCGGCCCGCCGGCCGAGGTGACCGGGTTCCGGGCCACCGCGGGCATCGGTGTGACCGGGGTGGTGGACGGGCACCGCGTGGAGGTCTGCGCCGCGGGTGCGGACCTGCATCCGTCGCTGGACCGGGCCCTGGCCGAGGCTGAGGCGGCCGCGCACACGCCGGTCCTGGTCCGGGTGGACGGCGCCGACCAGGCCCTGATCGCTCTCGGGGACGTCCTGCGCCCGGGCAGCTACCGGGCCGTCGACCGGCTGCGGCGCCTGGGGGTGGAGCCGGTCCTGGCCACCGGCGACCGTGAGGCCACCGCGGTCCGGGTCGCGGCCGCGCTCGGGATCCGGGACGTACACGCGCACTGCTCGCCCGAGGAAAAGGCGCGGCTCGTACGGGAGCTGCGCGTTCAGGGGCGACGGGTCGCGGTGATCGGCGACGGGGTGAACGACGCGGGCGCCCTGGCCGGGGCCGACCTCGGCATCGCCATGGGGAGCGGAACGGACGTGGCCATCGGCGCGGCCGATGTCACGCTGGTACGCGGTGACATCGAGGCGGTCGCCGACGCCGTCGAGCTGGCCCGGCGGACCCTCAGGACGATCCGGGCCAACCTCGTCTGGGCGTTCGGTTACAACGTCGTCACCGTGCCGCTCGCCGCGGTGGGACTGCTCAACCCGATGGTCGCGGCCGCCGCGATGTCGGTGAGTTCGCTGATGGTGGTGGCCCACAGTCTCCGGTTGCGCACCTGGCAGCCGGCACCGCACGCACGCCGGGCGCGTACGAGCAGCCGAACGAGAGGTACGGGGCGATGACGGATGCACCTTCGGAACGGACCCCGGGCGGGCGGCTCCCGATCGATCGACGCGTGCGCGAGGGGCTGCGTGCCGCGATCGTCCCGGTGGCCGCCTGCACGCTCGCGCTGACCGGTCTGACGGCGTGGACCTCGGCCGGCGCCGCGGGCAGCCCGCCGCAGATCGCCGCCGGGAACGGCCGCGTCATCCTGCCCGACGGCAGTGGCCGGGACACGGCCGCCTTCTTCGACATCACCAACATCGGTGGCGCGGACGACCAGTTGACCGAGGTGACGTCATCCGGCGTCGAGAAGACGCTGCTCAGCCGGCGGGAGAGCTCCGGGCTCGGGGCCGACCTCGTACGGGCGGCGGGTCCGGTGCGGGTGCCCGCGGGCGGCACCGTCACCATGTCGCCGTTCGACCTGAGCGTCACGACGCGGACGAAGGAGACCCGCTGGCAGGCGGGCGACATGGTGCCGTTCGTCCTGCACTTCCGCTACAGCGCGCCGGTCGAGTTGATGGCGGTGGTGGTCCGGCCCGGCAGCTGACCCGCTGTCGGGCCGCGGCCCGGTCCCGGGGCCGGGGCCGGGGCCGGTCCGGCCCGACCCCGCGGGAGTCGCCTGGTTCGACTGGCTGGCCGAACCCGAACTCGAGGAGCTCGTCCGCCGCTCCGCGTTCGTACCGGACGCCCGCGAGGCGTTCGACCGCCATCGCGCCCTGGGCGCCCCGCTCGCGCACGAAGAGTGACGCACGGCCACGGCGTGCACAGCTTCAACCCCTTGGGAGAAGGGTATGGGGCTCTGAGGGGACACCCCGAGGAGGCTTCATGCCTGCCACTCTCCGTAGCCAGACCGGCTCCGAGCCGCAGGAGACCCGCGAGATTCGCGATCCGCGGTCCGTGAGCACCGCTGACGCCCACGACCTGTCGGTGACGCTCTTCCGGCGGCTGCACGAACTGGACGAGGGGACCGCGGCGTACTCGTACGTGCGCAACACCCTGGTCGAGCTGAATCTGAGCCTGGTCAAGTACGCGGCCACGCGCGTCCGTCACGTCGGCGCGCCGTGGGAAGACGTCCTGCAGGTCGGCACCATCGGCCTGATCAAGGCCATCAACAGGTTCGACCCGGAGCGCGGGTTCGAGTTCATGTCGTTCGCCCTGCCCACCATCGTGGGAGAGATCAAGCGGTACTTCCGTGACACGACCTGGGCCGTCCGCGTCCCGCGCCGGCTGCAGGAGCTGCGCATCGACCTGGCCAAGGCGAACGACGCCCTGGAGCAGGAGCTGGGCCACGCGCCGGGTACGCGGGAGCTCGCCGAACGGCTGGACATCACCCTGGAGGAGGTCCGCGAGGGCCGGCTCGCGGCCAACGGCTTCACCAGCCTGTCCCTCGACGTACCCGTGACGGCGGAGGAGGACGAGGCACCTGGCGTGTCCTCCCGGAGCCTCGGCATCGAGGAGAGCCGCTTCGAGACGGTCGAGGACCTGGAATCGCTGAGGCCGCTGGTGGGAGAGCTGTCCGAACGGGACCGGACGATATTGGCCCTGCGTTTCGGGGAGGAACTGACGCAGGCCGAGATCGGCGAACGCCTGGGCATGTCGCAGATGCACGTCTCCCGGCTGCTGAGCCGCATCCTGGCCCGGCTGCGGGAGGGACTGCTCGCCGAGGAACCGCCGGCCGAGACGGCATGAGGCCCCCTTGAGGCGTCCCCTCACTTCCGTACGGGACGGACAGGCATGTCGCGCCGGAACCCGGGCAGGTGCAGGGGTGCACGACGGAAGGGTGATGCCGGATGGTGCCGGAGGCGGAGAGTGAACGCTTCACCGTCGCGGTGGAGACCGTGGACGGGGCGGTCGTCCTCACGCTCGCGGGGGAACTGGACCACGACACGGCGCAGCCGCTGCGGGACGCGCTGGACGAGGCACTCGTCCCGGGCCGCCGGCTGCTGGTCGATATGGCGGGGCTGGGATTCTGCGACTCCACCGGGCTGAACGTGCTGCTGAACACGCGCCTCGCGGCACAGGAGGCGGGAGCCGGTCTCGAACTGGCAGGTCTGCACGGACCGGTCGCCCGCATGTTCCGCATCACCGGTGCGGACGGTGTGTTCCCCGTCCACGCCGATGTCACGGAGGCCCTGCGGACGCCGCACGGCGAAGGGGCCTGAGCGTCATGGAAGAGCGCGGGCCGTCCGACCGGATCTGGAGCCTCATGCTGTCCGGAACCACCGATGTCGTCTCGCGCAGCCGTGACTTCGCCCGCCAGGCGCTGACCGCCTGGTGCTGGCTCCCGGGGACGGGAGAGGTCGACCGCGAGAGCGCCGAGGACGTGCTCCTGCTGGTGTCGGAGGTGGTGGCCAACGCCTGCCTGCACGGTGGCGGACCCCGCGCGCTCGTCCTCGACTGCTCGGCGGAGCGGCTGCGGATCGAGGTCACGGACGGTAACCCGGCACCGCCGGTGCGCGTGCCGGCACGCGGGCCGGGCGACCGGAGAGGGCCGGTCGGTCACGGATTGCTGATCGTGGAACGTCTGGCGCGGGCCTGGGGCTCCGAACCGGGGGTGGACGGCAAGCGCGTCTGGTGCGAGGTTCCGTGTCCGCCGGGGATCCGCGTTCCCGGATGACGGTGGCGGGGCTGCCGGGGCACCCGCGCTGCCGGGCCGCCGCGTGTCGCGCGCCGGGGTCACACGCCGGGCACGGCCCGGACGCTCACCCGCGATGCGGGTTCCTGGTGTCCGCCGCTCGCGATCATGCGCACGTCGCCCTGGTCGCTGATCTCCGCCTGCACGATTCCGGTGTCGTCGGCGTAGATCGGATGGCCGCCGGGGCCGGTCCGGTCGGTGCGGTGTACGAGGACCGATTCCTCGCCACCCGGTACCGCATGGTCAGGGGCGGCGAATACCAGTTCGTACCTGCTGTCCCGTCCCATTCCGGCCTCCTTCGTGCGAATGCCCTGTCGCCCACCATTATCGGGCAGAGCGACGTGGCCGCGCGCTTCCGGGCACGGGCGAGAGGGAGGAAGCCTCACCTGTGAGAACGCCCCGCGCACACTCGGGGTTCCGGCTCGCGATGTGATCTTCCCCCACCCCTGCGCGCCTTTCCGGCACGGCTTTCACCTGCGCATACTCCAGGACCCGCCACGCCCCGAACCGTCGGGGGCGAGGGCCGACCGGATGGAGTTGATCAATCAGATGACGTCGCACACGGTCTCCGCGACAGCTTCGGGCACATGGGTGCTCGGCGATCTCACGGTGAACCGGATCGGCTTCGGAGCCATGCGCCTGACCGGCAGCGCGGCCTTCCACGAGGGCACTCCCAGCGACCGGGGACGGGCGATCGCCGTACTGCGCCGGGCGGTCGAGCTCGGCGTCGACCACATCGACACCGCCGCGTTCTACTTCTCGCGGCTGCGTTCGGCCAACGAGCTGATCAACTCGGCGCTGGCGCCGTATTCGGACGGCCTCGTCGTCTCCACCAAGGTCGGCCCCGCCCGGGACGCCTGCGGCGGGTGGGCCGAGTCGGCCCGGCCCGACCAGCTGCGCGGCCAGGTCGAGGAGAACCTGCGCCAGCTCGGCCGGGACCACCTCGACGTGGTGAACCTCCGCATCATGGGCCAGGAGTCCATCAGCGAGCACTTCGGGGCCCTGTCCGAGCTGCGTGACGCCGGACTGGTCCGCCACCTCGGTATCTCCAACGCCCGCCCGGAGCATTTGGCCCAGGCCGAGGCGATCGCACCGGTGGTGTGCGTCCAGAACCGCTACGGGATCGACGCGCCCGACCGGGCGGGGATGCTCAGCGCCTGCGCGGCACGCGGTATCGCCTTCGTGCCCTTCTTCTCCATCGCGGGAGAGGGGGCCGAGTCCGGCGCCGTCCGGACCGAGCACCCCGAGGTCCTCGCCGTCGCCCGGGCGCACGGCGCGTCACCGGCGCAGGTGCGGCTCGCCTGGATCCTGGGGCAGGGCTCCCACGTACTCGCCATCCCCGGGACGGGCGACCCGGATCATCTCGCGGACAACGTGGCGGCGGGGGCGCTCCGGCTGACGCCGGACGAGCTCCGGCTCCTGGACTTGAACAGAACACCGGAACCGCTCACGTAAAGGTGTCCGAAGAAATGGTCGGAGCACTCGTTACAGGGCCCTGAACCCGTTCGGCGCAGAGCGGAAGGTGGTCGCGAGGGCGGCACACCCGTGCGGAAGGGCCTCTGCCTCCGGGCCCGCCAAGGCATGTGCGGCACGCTGGCGCCGTTCGCGTCAGCGCGACATTGACAGATGTCCGATACACGGGAGAGTCACCGATAGATCCGCATTTCGCAACACGCCCCGAATTGGTGGCTTTTGGTGGCGGTCGGGGGCCAGAGTGTGGCTCCTCGGCAGGACGCCGGGAACGGTTCCAGGCCCACCCGCCCCGCACGAGGCGGACCGGGCTGCTGTCTGTTGAAGGGGTCATCTTCATGTCTGCTTCTCTCGCCACCCGCCGGTTCGTCGCCGCGTTCCTGGCCGCGGGCGCCCTCGTCGGCGCCGCCGCCCTCCCGGCCTCCGCCGACGACCACTGGCGCGACCGCGACCACCGGGCTCCGCACTCCTCGATCGTGATCAGCGACGTCCAGTACGGCACCGCCGGCCGCGACCGCTCCGACCGTGCGCTGAACCGGGAGTGGGTCGAGGTCGAGAACACCGGTCGCAGGAGCGTTAACCTGCGCGGCTACACCCTCACCGACCGGCAGGGCAACCGCTACCGCTTCGGCGACTTCCGCCTGGACGGCAAGTCCAGCGTGCGGGTCCACACCGGCCAGGGCCGCGACACCCGCCAGGACGTCTACCAGGACCGTCGCCACCAGATCTGGGACGAGCGCGACACCGCCACCCTGCGCGACAACCGCGGCAACGTCCTCGACACCGACTCCTGGAACGGCCGTCGGCACCACCGCAACGGCTGACCCGGACGGGTCATCGGCCTGACGCGCGCCCGCACCCCCCGCACGGTGGGGGGTGCGGGCGCGCGTCGATATCGGGCTGCGACTGTCAGAGGGGGGTGGCAGGATCATCGGCGGTGATCCGACCACCTACAGGGGGCAGGGATGGGGAGCACGACGTTCGAGTGGCCGCGCGGCGCGGAGGCACGGGACACGGCGGCGCTGGAGCTGTGGCTGGCCGTGCACGGCTGGGAGGTCGACCCGTCGGTGTTCATGGCCGGCGGACTCGGCCCGGCCGTGCAGGTGCAGCCGATCGGCGCGGCGGGTCAGGACGGGGAGCCCGGGCTGCTGATCCTGCCGGGCGAGACCGTGGAGTACGCGCGGGACCGGATCCGGATCGCTCCCCGGGCCGCCGCTCCGACAACCGCCGGGACCGGGCTCAGTACGTGACGACGATCCGGCGGGCCGGACCGTCCACCCGGATGCGGCCTCCGACGGGAACCACCAGCTGCGGGTCGGTGTGGCCGAGGTCGACGTCGAACACGACCATGGTGTCGGGGGCGTACTGACGCATGGCCCGCAGGACGGCCTCGCGCTGTTGCCGCCGGAAGTCCGCCTTGGCCTCGGCGTCGAGCCGGTGCTCGAACGACCAGCTCTTCGCCCTGCCCATGAGCAGCGCGGGGAACTGCCGCAGCAGCCCGCGTTCGCCCATGCCGCGCAGGATCCGGTAGACCTCTTCGGCGGGCGGCATCTCCTCGGAGGTCTCCAGGAACAGTACGTTGCCTGCGTAGGACTCGGCCGGCCCCGCCACGCGGTCGGCCATCAGCAGCCAGGAGATGATCTCCAGGTTGCCGCCCCAGCCGATGCCTTCGACGACCCGGTCGGCGTTGTGCCAGGACCAGCCGTCGGCGGGTTCCATGACGGGCTCGGATGCGAAGGTCCGCGGGTCGTCCCAGGGGCTGTCGATGTCCCCGCAGGCGCTCGCCGCGGTGAGTTCGTACTCGCCCGAGGTGAACAGCGCGGCCCGGAGGGAGTCGGCGGTCGACGGGTGCATCGCACCGGGGCGTCCCAACCCGACCATGACCGACCCGCCGTGGTAGCCGACGATGCCCAAGTCCCGGAGGAACAGCAGCAGGTTGGTGTTGTCGCTGTAGCCGAAGAACGGCTTGGGGTTGGCGCGCAGGAGGTCGCGGTCGAGGTGGGGCAGGACGGTGATCTGGTCGTCGCCGCCGATGCTGGCGATCACCGCCTTGATGTCGGGGTCCGCGAAGGCCGCGTGGATGTCCGCGGCGCGCGCTTCGGGCGTCGCACCCATCGTCCGGGTCGTCGGGTATTCCACCGGCTTCAGCCCGAAGTCGTCCTGGAGCCTGCTCAGCCCCAACTCGTAGGGCAGCGGGAACAGGCCGGGGAGACCGGACGAGGGTGAGATCACGGCGACCCGGTCGCCGGGGCGGGGCTTCACGGGATAACGGGGAATTTCCATCCGATGATCATAGAAGTCGGCGGATCCGACCTCGCGTCAATTATCCGGCGCGAGCCCCCGATGGCACGGTGGACCGGCGTGTCGGGCGCGCCCCTATGGCAATCATTCAGCCTTATCATCTCGAATCGAATGCAAAATCGAGACAAATCAGACTGTGTCCCGCGCTGTTCGGTGGATCCCGTCGGAGAAAACTGGTCCGCCGTCAGAGCCATGACGCATTCGACCGAGAACAGGACCCCGATCACTGATCTGACTGTTGCCTGCCAACCGACCGCGGAGGTGTCACGATGCCCTGCTTGAGGACCGACTTCCGAAAGGCCCCCAAGGGCCTTCTCCCCACGTGTTGTTGCCCCAGAACCCGCGCCATACTCTCCCTGCTGCTCCTGACGGCCGCCGTGACGACCGGCCCCGCGGCCCCGGCGCACGCCGCCGCCACGTATGGCGAGAAAGCCGTCGCGGTGGCCGCCTCCAAACAGGGCTCGCCGTATGCCTACGGCGCCACCGGCCCCAAACGCTTCGACTGCTCGGGCCTCACCCTCTACGCCTTCAAGAAGGCGGGCAAACGGCTGCCGCGCACCGCCGAGCAGCAGTACGAGCACACCGTCCACATTCCCGAGGCCGATCGCGCGGCCGGGGACCTGGTCTTCTTCCCCAGCGGCGCGACCATGACCCACGTAGGGATCTACGCCGGCGACGACCGCATCTGGCACGCTCCCCGGCCCGGCACCCGGGTGCGCCTGGAGCGGATCTGGAGCTCAGCGGTCCGCTACGGGCGCGCCACCTGATCGGGCACCCGGCCGGTCCGGGCCCTTCGGTCCTGGTCTCCCGCCGCGACGGCGGCCGGATCCGGGTCCGCGGGCAGCCTGCGTACCGCCCGTACGCTCGGGGCGAGCAGCAGCACCAGGCTCGCCAGGACCATCAGTGCGGCACTCCAGAGAAGGACCGACTCCGCACCGAGGGAAGTCGCCGCGGCGCCCACGACGAGGTAGCCGAGCGGCACGGACATGAGCTCACCGGCCGAGTTGAAGGAGCCGACCCGACCGAGCACCTCGGACGGGAGCTGCTCCTGCACGGCGGTGTTCCAGCACACGATCGCGATGTCGAGGCCGACGCCCGCCATGACGCTCGCCCCGGCCAGCACGGCGAGCGGTGCGCCCCAGGCGAGTGCGAGGAAGGGCAGCGCGAGAGGCAGGTTGGCGCATACGCACACGACCATGATCCTGGACGGCTTCCATTTGAGTGAAACCATTCCACCCAACAGCAGGCCCGCCGCGAATGCGCCCTGGACGATTCCCCAGGAAGGAGCACCGAGACGACTGTTCTGGGCGATCACCGGGCCGAGGAGCTGATAGCCGCCGAGCCAGAGGGCGACGACCACGGTGCCGGACAACGTATAGGACCAGACCCAGAAGAGACAGGAGAACTCTTTCCAGCCGTCCTTGAAGTCGCGGAACACTGAAGCCGTGGCCTTGACGGGCCCGGACACGTCGAGACGGCTGCAGAGGAAGGCCGCGACCGCGAAACTGGCGGCGTCCCAGCCCAGGGTCAGCTCCGGGCCGACGAGGGCGACGAGGGCGCCGCCGACCGCCGGCGCGAGGATGCGGATGAGGTTGCCGGGCAACCGCATCAGCGCGTTCGCCTGCTGCAGCTCGCCGGGATCGACGAGCTGCGGCAGGAGGCTGTTCATGGCGGGCTGGGTCAGCGCCGACGCGCAGCCCGCCAGCGCCGCGAACAGGGCGATCCGCCCGGTGGTGGCCGTTCCCGTCGCCACGAGCAGTGCGACACAGCCCTGGGTGACGGCAGGCAGCACATTGCCGATGACGATGGTCCGTTGCCGGGAGAACCGGTCCGCGATCACTCCTCCGACGAGGAGCAGGACGAGCTGCGGAGCGGTGTTGGCGGCGAGGACGATCGCCAGGGACGCCGGGCTGCTGTCGAATCCGAACACGGCGAAGGCCAGGGCCACGGGGGCCATCGCCGTTCCGCTCATCGAGATCAGACGTGCCAGGAGGAATAATCTGAACGGCTTGTGCCGCAGCGTGGAGAGGGATCCATGTCGAACCATTCGACGGAGACTAACCTGCTCCTGCGCAGGTGGCGGGGCCGGGAGGGGACACGGAGGAGCCGGCGCCTCAGAGCGATTCGCCGGGCCGCAGATAGCGGTAGCCGTGCGAAGTCTCCTGACCGAGCCAGCCGTTGACGCTGCCGAGACCGCGGTCGTTGATCTGTGCGTCGTGAATGGCGAACGCCCGCCGCGGCCCCACGGCCTTG
Source organism: Streptomyces nojiriensis (assembly GCF_017639205.1). Lineage (NCBI taxonomy): Bacteria > Bacillati > Actinomycetota > Actinomycetes > Kitasatosporales > Streptomycetaceae > Streptomyces > Streptomyces nojiriensis. The sequence goes on from NZ_CP071139.1 coordinate 647,066, forward strand.
ACGAAGTCGATCACCTCCGCCATTTTCAGCCAGGACCCCTGCGCCGGCACCAGCAGCGTCTCGATCTCCTGCTCGGGCACGTGCAGCGAGTCACCCGGGTGGTAGACCGCGTCGTCGACGACGTAGCCGAGGTTCGCGCAGTCGGGTTGGCCGCCGTAGATGAAGGCATGGCGGCCGCCGACCGCCCGTATCCGGAAGTCCGCGGCGGTGAACTCCGCACCGGAGGACACCCCGATGACGTCCAGCTCCGGAATGTCCGCCTCGGCGGGGGCGTAGACCGGTACGCCGAGCCCCGCCAGGCGCAGCACGTCGACGTGGTCGATGTGCTCGTGGGTCACCAGCACGGCGTCCGCGCCGGCCAGGGCGGCCGGTTCGCTCCACGTACCGGGATCGATGACGAGAACCCGGCCGCCCTGCTCGATCCGGACACATGCGTGGGTGTACTTCGTGATCTTCATGACTTCGGACCGTACCGTGCCGGGCCCCACCGCGGCCCGGTCATTTTCCGGGTCGTGGCGGGGTCATGGGCGGGGTCATGGCGGGGTCATTCCCCGGTCGTCCCGTCGATGGCCTCGCGCAGCAGGTCCGCGTGCCCGTTGTGGCGGGCGTACTCCTCGATCATGTGGGTCAGGATGTAGTGCAGCGAGTACGGCTGGTCGCCGAAGTGCCCTGTCGCGTTGAGGGACTCGGCGGCGTCCACGATCGCGCGCGACCGCTCGCAGGTCTCCTCCCAGATCCTGAACGAGTCGGCCACGTCGGCGTCCTCGACGTCGAACTCCGTCCACTCCCCCGCCTCGTTCCCCGGGAAGTAGCCGCGTACGTCCTCCCCGGCCAGGACGTTGCGGAACCATCCGCGCTCGACCTCCGCGAGGTGACGCACCAGCCCCAGCAGACTCAGGCCGGACGGGGCCACCGCCCTCGTCCGCAGCTGCTGTTCGGTCAGCCCCGCGCACTTCATCATCAGGGTGTCCCGCTGCCGCTGCAGGATGCTGGTCAAGGTGGCGCGCTCGTCGCCCGTCAGCACGGGCCGGGTCCGCTGTTCATCGATCACCGGGCGATCATCACATCCGGTGCCGGCGCCGGCCCACGCGATTTCACATGCTGGTCAGCGCAGTTGCCGGAAGAAGGCGCGGATGTCCCCCACCAGGAGATCGGGCACCTCCATGGCGGGGAAGTGGCCGCCCCGGTCGTACGAGGTCCAGCGCACGATGCTGTCGGTGCGCGCGGCGACGTGGCGCAGCGGGATGAAGTTGTCCCGGGGGAAGTCGGCCAGTGCGGTCGGGGTCCGCGACACCTCGGGCGGCAGGCCCGCGTAGGCGGCGTGGGCCCGCTCGTAATAGATGCGGGCCGCGCTGCCGGCCGTTCCGGTGAGCCAGTACAGCGTCACATTGGTCAGCATCTGGTCCCGGTCCACCGGGCACGCGGGATCGCTCCACTCGGTGAACTTCTCCGCGATCCAGGCGAGCAGTCCGACCGGCGAGTCGTTGAGCCCGTACGCGAGGGTCTGGGGCCGGGTCGCCTGGATGTCGGCGTACCCCTGCCGCTCGCGCGCCCAGGTGCGGTACCGCTCCCAGGAGGCCAGCGTGCGCTCCCGTTCCGCGGGGGACAGGGCGGCCAGTTCCTCCGGCCCGGGTTCGGCGGTGGCCCCGCCCCCGGGCAGCAGGTTCAGGTGCACGCCGATCACGCGGTCCGGCCGGATCAGCCCGAGTTCCCGCGAGATCGCGGCGCCCCAGTCGCCGCCCTGCACCCCGTACGACCGGTGGCCGAGGCGGTCCATCAGCACGCCGAAGGCCCGGGCCACCCGTTTGAACTCCCAGCCCGGCTCGGTCGTGGGCCCCGAGAGGCCGAAGCCGGGGATGCTCGGCAGCACCAGGTGGAAGGCGTCCGCCGGGTCGCCGCCGTGCGCCCGGGGGTCCGTGAGCGGGCCCGCGACGCGCTGGAACTCCACCGGCGAGCCCGGCCAGCCGTGGGTCATCAGCAGCGGGGTCGCGTCCGGCTCGGGCGAGCGGATGTGTGCGAAGTGCACCCGCGCACCGTCGATGACCGTGGTGAACTGCGGCCACTCGTTCAGCCGGGCCTCGGCCGCCCGCCAGTCGTACCCGTCGCGCCAGTGGTCGACGAGCTCCCGCATCCGGGCGAGCGGCATCCCGTACCCCCAGCCGACCCCGGGCAGCTCGTCGGGCCACCGCACCCGGCCCAGCCGCTCCCGCAGGTCGTCCAGCTCCCCCTGCCCCACATGGAGCCGAAACCCGTGCAACCGCTCGTCAAGATCACTCATGCCGCGCATGCTAAGGGCTGTCGGAGCGGGTCGGGGCGGGGGTCTCCGGGGTGGCATGTGAGGTGGAAGGCCAGGGGCCGGCAGCGGCCGTCGGCGGCGAGGTGGATCTTCGTGGTCAGCCCGCCGCGCGACCGGCCGATCGCATGGTCGTCCGGCTCGCCGACCGGGGCCCCCTTTTTCGCGCACGGCCGCTTGCTGGTGGGCCCGCACGATCGTGGAGTCCACCGAGACGGCCCAGTCCAGCTCCTCTTCGGCATCGGCCTGAACCTCAACGCGGTGAACACTCGCTCCCAAGTGCCGTCAACTGCCCACGTCCGCAGTCGGTTGTAGACGCCTCGTCAGTTGCCGTACCTCTCCGGCAGATGGACCCACTGCGTTCCCGTCTGGAACTTGAAGGCGATCGCGTCGATCACCTCACGATGATCCCGCCAGCGGCCACGCCGCTTCGGCGTTCGGTCCGGGAGTAACGGCTCAATCCGTGCCCACTGCAGGTCAGCCAACGTCACACCCGGAGCAACGACCCGGCTGATCCAAACGGAACTGCCTAGGCCGTGTCCGCAATGTCGATCGGTCGTTACTCCGTTCGTGGTGCGACGTCATGAACTGACCGATCAGGCCTGGGAAATCATCGGACCGTTACTGGCTCCGCCCCGGATGGGACGTCCGGTGCGGGACCGGCGGCAGGTCCTCAACGGCATCCTGTGGAAGCTGTCCACGGGTGCTGCCTGGCGGGACCTGCCCGAACGGTATGGGCCGTGGAAGACGGTCTACGAACGGTTCCGCCGCTGGTCGGCGGACGGAACCTGGGACCGGCTCCTGGCCCACGTCCAGCAGCACTCGGATGCGATCGGCGAAGTCGACTGGTCGGTCGTCTGCGTCGACTCGACGATCGTGCGGGCCCACCAGCACGCTGCCGGAGCCCGAAAAGGGGGCCCTGGACCGGTGAGGCACTCGGCCGGTCCCGAGGCGGACTGAGCACCAAGATCCACCTCGCCTGCGACGGCCGGGGCCGCCCTCTCGCGTTCACGCTCACCGGCGGGAACGTGAACGACTGCACGCAGTTCGAGCCGGTCATGGCCCGCATCCGCATCAAGCGGTGCGGGCCGGGCCGGCCCCGGACCCGACCGGAACGGGTGGTCGGCGACAAGGGCTACTCATCCCGCAAGATCCGCTCCTACCTGCGCAAACGCGGCATCGCCTGCACCATCCCCGAACGCGTCGACCAGATCAGCGGACGGCGTCGACGCGGAGAGAGCCTGTGCCGTCTCGACCGTGAGGTCTACCGGCGCCGCAACGTCGTCGAACGCTGCTTCAACAGGCTCAAGCAGAACAAGGCCCTCGCCACCCGCTACGACAAACGAGCCCGCCACTACAAAGCCCTGGTCACCCTCGCCTGCCTGCGACTATGGCTCCCCGGCTGACATTGCGGACACGCCCTATTGATCAGAAACTCAAGGGGTTCTCGTCGAGGACGTAGCGGACGTGCGGGCCGCCGAAGTAACCGCGGACGATGTGTGGTTGACGCTGGCGCCTGTGGAAGAATCTGCGGGTTTCGGCGGCGAGTTCGGCCTGGTTCCTGGCCCGGTGGGTGTGGGGCAGGCTGCGTTTGAGGTCGGCGTTGACCAGCTCGTCGGGGTTCAGCTCGGGTGAGTACGAGGGCAGGAAGTGCAGCTCGATCTGGTCCTGGTGGTCGGCGAGCCAGGCCCGGACTGTCTTCGAGCGGTGGGCCGAGTGCCTGTCGACGATCAGGTGGATCTTCCGGTCGAAGTGCCCGACGAGCCGGACGAGGAAGCGGCACATGACCTTCGCGTCGAACGACTCGGTGAAGACCATGAAGTGCATCCGGCCGCGGGTGCTGATCGCGGACATCGCGTTCACGGAGAACCGGTTCCCGGTGCGGCGGACGATGGGAGTCGTGCCCTTGGCGCCCCAGGTGCGGCCGGTGACCTGGTCCGAGCGGACCCCGACCTGGTCGCCGAAGAGAACTTCGCCGTTCTCCGCCTTCGCCCTGGCCCGGATCGCCGGCCAGGTTTCCTCGTGCCAGACCCGGACCGCTTCCGCGTCCTGCTCGACCGCCCGTTTGTCCGGACGCTGGAAGGTCAGCCCCCAACGCTTGAGGTACTTGCCCACCCCGGGCTCGGTGAAGCGGACCCCGTACAGCTTGAAGACCAGCTCGCCTATCTGCCCCCGCGTCCACAACTGACCAGAAAGTCCCACGTCGGAGGGGACGTGATCGAGGACAGCCTGCCGAACGGCGGCCTGCTCGGCCTCAGACAGGACCTGGTGCTCACCCACGCGACGGCCTCGTGGGCGGGACAGCAGTGCGTCCCGGCCGCCGGCTTGCCACTTCGCCCACCAGTTGTCCACGGCCTTGACCGACACCTTGAACAGGGCGGCAACCTCAACCCGGTCCCGGCCCTCCACCAGAGCCGACACCGCCGGCAACCGCACAGCCTCCTGCGCATCCGGCGACCAGGCCCGCGCATCCCCCACCAGATCACTCACACACCATCAACGAGCCTGAACCCAAAGCGTTTCGGATCAATAGGAGGAGCAACGGACCCACCAGCTCCAGATCTCGGGCCAGAATTCCGGAAACGCTTGAAATCGATCGCCACCGCACTCGCCATCATCATCGGCAAGCATTACCTGCTGGGATCCGACCCATTCCAGATCGACGATCTCGGCGACTTCCTGAGCGATTGGGGGGCGATGCTAACGCCCTTGGGGAACGAGGTGAAAACGCTACTGAATCGTCGCGGCCGGCGGAACGAACCGACTGAGGACCAGGAACCTGGCACAGCGGACGCCACCGATGACGAAGCCGACACAACTGTCGGCCAGAGCTCCCCGCCCGCCCCGCCGAACGTAGAGAGCGTGGACACCGGGGGCCAAGGAAATCCGCCAGGCCCCGGCGACACCCCTCCGCTGTAGCGAACCGCCACGACCGCCAGCCGTCGCGATCAGCGGCCTTGGCTCAGGGCGCGACCCATTCAGGTGCGGCGCTGTCTTCGCCTACGGCACGATGTGCCCATGGACCTCCAAGGAATCGGCGCAGTCGCGGCTGCGGGCGTCACCCTGGCAACTATCCCCGTACTCCTCATCACCGGCCGGTGGCAAACCCGTGCCGCCTTGCAGGGCGCGCAGGAAGCGGGGCGTGCCGGGTTCGCGCAGGCGCAAGCGACGTACAACTCTGCTCTGGATGCAGTGAACGCCCAGGCGTCTGCCGCGCACGCCCAGTGGCGCCACGGTATCCAACGAGATGCCTACGCCTCGTTCCTCCTGGCCGCTCAGCAGGTTGCTGAGGCAGGAGACCAACTCATGATGGAGACGACTGCCGAAGCAGCGACAGTGCGCACAGCAGAGCTCGACAGCGCCAAAGCCGCTCTACGAGCCGCGGCCCAAATCGTCACACTGGAGGGTCCAGACAGCGTCGACGGCGCCGCCCACAGCATCCTCGCTTGCAGCCTCTCCCTCGCGAATATGCACGTTAGCGATGCAGCGATGAACCGGCTTCGAGAACGGCTCCTCACCATGTCTGAGCTGCGCGGGGGAGATACGGACACCGTAACGCGCGATCGGGCCAGGAGGCTCCTCACGGCCAGCGCACGGCTCCAGACCGCCATAGCTGAGAACCCGCATCCACTCCCAAATATCAACGACTACAGGTATACACCGGAGGTCATACCCACCGCCGTGGCAGACGCGGCTGCGGAAGCCAGCGCCGCCCTTTCAGCGTTTCCGGACCGAACCTTCAGTGGGGAGGAGCTGAACGTCCTCAGCAACATGCAGTACCGCGGCCCCTTCTTGACCCAACCCCGCTACCACGAGAGACGACGCGAACTGGAAGAGGCCCACGTGGAATTCCTCCGCACAGCACGCGCGGAACTCGGTTCAACGAGTAGTAACGCCTATTGATCAGAAACTCAAGGGGTTCTCGTCGAGGACGTAGCGGACGTGCGGGCCGCCGAAGTAACCGCGGACGATGTGTGGTTGACGCTGGCGCCTGTGGAAGAATCTGCGGGTTTCGGCGGCGAGTTCGGCCTGGTTCCTGGCCCGGTGGGTGTGGGGCAGGCTGCGTTTGAGGTCGGCGTTGACCGGCTCGTCGGGGTTCAGCTCGGGTGAGTACGAGGGCAGGAAGTGCAGCTCGATCTGGTCCTGGTGGTCGGCGAGCCAGGCCCGGACTGTCTTCGAGCGGTGGGCCGAGTGCCTGTCGACGATCAGGTGGATCTTCCGGTCGAAGTGCCCGACGAGCCGGACGAGGAAGCGGCACATGACCTTCGCGTCGAACGACTCGGTGAAGACCATGAAGTGCATCCGGCCGCGGGTGCTGATCGCGGACATCGCGTTCACGGAGAACCGGTTCCCGGTGCGGCGGACGATGGGAGTCGTGCCCTTGGCGCCCCAGGTGCGGCCGGTGACCTGGTCCGAGCGGACCCCGACCTGGTCGCCGAAGAGAACTTCGCCGTTCTCCGCCTTCGCCCTGGCCCGGATCGCCGGCCAGGTTTCCTCGTGCCAGACCCGGACCGCTTCCGCGTCCTGCTCGACCGCCCGTTTGTCCGGACGCTGGAAGGTCAGCCCCCAACGCTTGAGGTACTTGCCCACCCCGGGCTCGGTGAAGCGGACCCCGTACAGCTTGAAGACCAGCTCGCCTATCTGCCCCCGCGTCCACAACTGACCAGAAAGTCCCACGTCGGAGGGGACGTGATCGAGGACAGCCTGCCGAACGGCGGCCTGCTCGGCCTCAGACAGGACCTGGTGCTCACCCACGCGACGGCCTCGTGGGCGGGACAGCAGTGCGTCCCGGCCGCCGGCTTGCCACTTCGCCCACCAGTTGTCCACGGCCTTGACCGACACCTTGAACAGGGCGGCAACCTCAACCCGGTCCCGGCCCTCCACCAGAGCCGACACCGCCAGCAACCGCACAGCCTCCTGCGCATCCGGCGACCAGGCCCGCGCATCCCCCACCAGATCACTCACACACCATCAACGAGCCTGAACCCAAAGCGTTTCGGATCAATAGCGGCGGTAGCCGCTCGGGCCAAGGAATGCGTGTCGAAGACATTCGCCTGCGGGCCTCCGCCGGGTGAAGAGGGGACGTTCATGTCCGCAACCTCCGCGCTCCGAGGGCTACATCCACCGTAATGCGAGTACCTGCCTCGTGCCTGCCGGCGGAGAGTGGTCGACCAGCGAGCCCTCCTTCGACGAGAAGCGGGACCGGCACGTTGCCGAGCTGAAGGCGGCGGGTGACCAGGGCCGCCGGGAAGGGCTACTCGCCCAACGGCGCAAGCTGGCCGACGGCATCCCGGCGACGGCAGCAAGCCCCACCCGCGCCGAGTGCGAGCAGCGGTGGACGGACGCGGGCCGTAAGGAGAGGACCGTCGGCGCCCGTGACGTGTTCGTCGGAGCCTGCGCCAGCTTCCCCCTTCCCGGCCTGCCTGGTCATCCCGCAGCCGTCGCCGAGGCCGAAACGGTCACGCCGTAACCTGAACAGGCGGCGTGGGGGCCGACTGCCTGGAGAACGCTGTGGGCCTGCGCAAGCTGATCACCGACGTATGGAGCTGGCTGGACTACAAGCCGGTCATGGCTGACCCCCGCCGTCCCGGCCGTAACGCCTGGTCCGACCTCACGTCCTCGTGGGTCCCGGATGAGGATCTGCGGCGCCTGTCTGCCTACCGGCTGCTGGCCGCCTACGACTCCAACCAGGCCGGCCAGGTCGCCGCGATCACCGGCGACGACGTCGCGGGCGGGGAGCGGCGGGAGCTCGGGGACGCGAGCAAGCTGATCGACACTGCCCTGGGCTACCTGCTCGGCTCCGAGCAGACGATCATCGTGCCCGGTGCGGAGCAGGCCGCCGGCGAGGAGCCCGAAGGACATGTCGAAGCTGCCGCGGTGCAAGATCGCCTCCGAGCCTGGGCGGAGAAGGAGCTCCTGCCCCTGCGCCTCCAGCAGGCCGAGCGGACCGCGCTCCTCCTCGGCGACTCCGTCTACTCCCTGGCCTGGGACCCCGCCAAGGGCCGCGTCCTGCTCCGAACCTGGGACCCGGGCCTCTACTTCGCCGAGTGGCCCGACGATGAGCAGGACTCAGGCGAGTTCCCAACCCGCGTGCACCTCGCCTGGGAGATCCCCGAGGACGTACGACGCGGCACCAAGGCACGGCTGCGCCGGATCACGTACGAGATCGGACCGATCGCGCCTGCCAGCCGACCTGCCACCGCCAAGGACGGCGCCGCGTTCCGCGAGCCGATTGTGGGGGAAGGCGGAGACGCCCTGCTCGTACCCGGCGACGCCCAAGACCCCACCACGGGCCTGATCACCCGCTCGTACCCGTGGGCGGCAGGCCGGACCTCGCCGTACACCTGCTACCTGACCGACGCCGAATGGGATCTCGAGGACCTGAAGCACTCCGACCTGCTGTACGACCTGCCCCTACACAAGGCGACCTTCCGGGTCCGCGCCGACGGCGAAGTCCTACACGGGCTCGACCTCCAGGTCGACTTCATCCCCCTGATTCACATCACCAACAACATCCCCCACTCCGGTGACCACTGGGGCAAGCCGACGTTGGCGACCGTCCTCCAAGCCCTCGATGAGCTGTCTGCCACCGACACGGACTCCTCTGCCGCCAGCGCCACCACCGGCTCTCCAATCATCGGACTCGCCGGCGCCCGACTCCCCATCGACCGCAACACAGGGCAGCCCCTGCCGGTGAAGGTCCGCGCGGGCACCGTCTGGCAGCTCAACGACGGCGGCCGCATGGACGTCCTCGACACTTCCGCGCAGCTCGCCGAACTCCGCTCCCGAGTCGACCACGTCCTCGACCGCATCGCCGCGAACAGCCGCCTCACCTCCGCCGGGCTCGGCACGCTCGACCCCACGGCCCTGCCCTCCGGCTACGCCCTCCAACTCGCCCTCGGCCCACTCGACTCGCTCGTTGCGGCGATGCGGCTGGCCAGGGCCCACAAGTACGTGATCCTGCTGCGCATGGTCCAGCGACTCCACCAGGCCGGCCAGGCGCAGGGCTGGCCAGCAGGCCAGTCAGTACCCGCCCAGCTCACCTGGGGGCCCCACACCCCGACCGACCGAGCCGCTGTCCTCGACGAAGTGGTCAAGGGCGTGGGCGCCGGTGTGCTGTCGTTGGAGACCGGCGTGCGGATGCTCCAGGATGCCGGGTACCCGATCGATGACGCACAGCACGAGATCGAGCTCATCCAGACGCGAGCCTTCGATGCAGCTGCGCGTCTCGCTGACGCGACCGGCGACAACGCCGCGGTGCGTGCCTATCTCGGGCTACCGGCAGCCGATCCGGACACCCTGCGCGTCCCCTTGCCGGAGACGCAGAATGCCGACCCTGAATGATCAGGCCGCCGCCGGGCTCGCGGCGATCTCAAGAGGTACGTTCCAGACGGAGCTTCCCGACCGTGCAGTCACCCGCAGACGCACAGGCGCATCCGCATAGTCCTGCCGCCACCGCTCCGTTCCGATCGTCATCCACGTCGGCGGCATGGTGGGCGTGAGGGCGTACTGCGTCCATTCCCCGACGAGCAGTTCCTGCGGGGCGATGGCCCTACCCCGGTCGTCGCAGCCGTCGGCGCTGAACCGCCACGGCCCCCATACGGTGGCCCGGACTTCCTCCGGAAGGGGCCCACCAGCGACCGGCGAGGCGTGGCCCCTCCACGAGCTGTCGTTCCGGATCGACACCGTCACCTCGATCGGCCCCCTGGGTTCCAACCCGGCGGGGCCGTCGAGGTGCAGACGGAGGAGGGCGGACGCCCCGTCCTCGGTTACCGCCAGTTGGCATCGGAAACTCGGAGTGAGGGCCGCGTGCTGCCGCTCCTCCTCGATGCGCGACAAGATCGCCGCCGCATGGTGGGAGTGCCGAGCTGCTCGCCAAGCCCCTACGGTTCCGACCGCAGCGACGATGGAGACGCCGAGAGCGAGGATGGCGATCACGTCCGTTGTGCTCATGGCCGGCACGCTATCCGCCCTGCCTGGCCTGCGGCTCCGCTTTGGGGCAAGTGGCCGGCCCGCGGTTCAGCCGTCGCCGATGCTGTCGAAGCCCTTCAACAGGGGCTCCAGTTCGTGGGCGGCGCCGCACAGTGCGCATAGGCGTGTACCCGGCCGCTCGGCGTGGTCAAGAGCCTGCTGCCAGGTCAGAGCCGGTCTGTTGAGGCTCTTTGAAAACGGCGACCCCTGCTCGCTGACACCACTTGGTTGCAAGCTCAACGAGGGGGCGGTTCGCTAGATAACTAACAGCGGCCCCGACAAAGCGGCTACGAGTGGCCCAGCAGGGTTGCGGATTCAAGGACGGTGTGAAGTGGCCCCACGCGCCGAACTGGTACGTCAAGTGGGTTTGGTGGAGCTAATTCGCGCCGCATCAAACGGCTGTCGGCACCGCTGGCGGCCGCTTTCCCTGCACATCCGTTAGTTGGAGTCGGTCGGCCGTTGCCCGCGGCTATTCCTCGACATCGCTGAGCAAAAGTGCGTGCGAGGAGGTGGGAGGAGCTTGTCGACAGCGTTTGACAGGCCCTGAGCAGTGGCGCGTACTGGAAGAAAGGCCCGGACAGCAGTGGGCAGGGGCAGCCCACAGGGGCACTAGGCGCCGGCACATGTGGACAGCAGTGAGGCGGAACGGCCCGTTAATCGCGCCCAACTGGCGCCGCGCCTGACCAACTGGAGGACCGTCAATGACCAACGAGTTCTCACGTAAGCAGTCGGAGTCACCGTCACGTGTCGCGCCAGAGCTCGACCTAGCTAAGGCTCGCGGGACCCCCTCGCTGGCCGCGTGGTTCCTTGGGCCGATGGCCGAGAATCAGCAGGTTCTGACCGAGCTGATCAACGATGCACTGAACAAGCACTGCGAGGACCGCAAGAACTTCTACCCCAACGATCCGGAGTACGTCAGCGACGAGATCAAAGAATCACAGGCTTACCAGGACAGCGTTGAGGTGCTTCGCTCGGAGCACACCAAGCTGCTGAAACGGCTTGAAGGCTCGGTACCGTTCTTCAGCTACCGCTATCAGGCCCACATGTTGTGGGACCACACGCTTCCGTCCATAGCTGGCTATTTCGCTGCCATGCTCTACAACCAGAACAACGTCGCCGCAGAAGCCTCGCCGGTGACGACGCGGCTGGAAGAGGAGGTCGGCCTGGACCTGTGCAGGATGCTCGGCTATGACGAGGCCGGTACACCGGCGCCTTGGGGGCATCTCACGTGCGACGGGACCGTCGCCAACCTGGAAGCTCTGTGGTCAGCGCGCAATCTGATGTACTATCCGCTCGCGGTCGCTGAAGCGATCCGGCGGCACCAGGATGCCCTCGGCACCGCTCGCGACATCACCGTCCGTCTGGCCAACGGCCAGGACGAGCCCCGGCTGCTCGACTTGGATGCCTGGGAGAGCGTAAACCTCCCGGTGGACGAGGTTCTTGGGCTACCAAACCGGATGGTGAAGAAGTGCCACATCCAACCGGACGACCTGCGTCTGATCAACGAATTCACGCTGCAGTATCTGGGCTATGAGGCGTTCCAGCGCCGCTTCCTAGACGGCCAGGTGGGCGACCCTGCCGTCTTGGTGACAGCCACCATGCACTATTCGTGGCCGAAGGCGGCATCAATTCTCGGCATCGGGCAAGGCGGCTTGATCCCGATCGACGTCGACCTAGACGCCCGGGCCACAGAGGGCTGCGTACGGGCCAAGTTGGATTCCTGCATGCAAGACCGACGTCCGGTTGTCTGCCATGTTGCGGTACTGGGCAGCACCGAGCAGAGCGCCATCGACCCCTTGGAGCGCATGCTCGTGGTGCGTGAGGAGTTTCACCGGCGCAATGTCTCGTACCCGATCCATGTCGACGCCGCTTGGGGCGGCTACTTTGCGGCGATGAGGCGCAAACCCTCGCCGCCGAGCGACGGCCAGCTTCCCAGAGAGACACCCGCCGTAGAGATGAGCAGGTACGCCAACCGGCAGTATGACTGTCTCAACCGGGCCGACTCGATCACGATCGACCCGCACAAAGCTGGATTCGTACCCTACCCGGCGGGCGGGTTGTGCTACCGCAACGGTGCCCAGAAGAAGATGGTGTTGTTCTCCGCACCGTACATCGATCAGGGCTCGTCAACCGTTGGTGTGGGGAAATACGGAGTCGAGGGATCCAAACCGGGTGCCGCAGCGGCGAGCGTGTACCTGAGCCACCGTGTCATCACGGCAGACCAGAACGGCTACGGCAAGATCCTCGGACAGGCGCTGTTCAACAGCAAGCGGCTGTACGCGGCAGTCGTCACCATGGGCCTGGACAACCCGGACTTCCTGGTCGCTCCGTGCCAACGGCTGCCAGTGGAGCGCACCTCTCCAGACGACGAGGAGGCCCTGAAGGGCCAACTACGCTTCATTAAGGAGCGTATCGTCGACCGGAGCAATAACGACCTCAAGGCCGATACCGAGGCAATGGGGCTGCTCGCCGAACTGGGCTCCGACCAGCTCATCATCGCGTACGCGTTCAACTCGCGCTCCGATGACATGCCGAACCCAAATCTGACTACGACGAACTTGATCAACCGCCGGATAGCCCGGAAGCTGGCTATCCTCCCGGAAATCGCTGTCGCCGAAGGCATGCCCAAAACTGAGCAGCGTCCCACCATGATCGTCAGCGGCTCACAGCTCGATCCAAGCCTGTACGGCCAGGACTACATGCGCTTCCTGATGAAACGGCTGGGCGTCCGGGGTGATCCCACCAAGGACTCGATCGACTACCTGTTGTCCTGCACCATGGATCCCTGGATGACCAGCACTGTAGACGGGAACTTTATCGACAATTTGCGCGAGCTCCTAGCGGAGGCGGTACGCGAAGCGATCCTCCACGTCGCCCGTGAGGGTTTCTAATGGCCTGTTCCGACAGAACGCCCTTCGGCACCTGACGTCCACCGGTTTGTCCGGCTCTGCCCCAAGCGAGCCAACTCAACCGCTAACGGGCCAGCTCAAGCTCCCAGTCACGCCTGCCTCACCCGGATCAGCCACGTCCCGATGTGGGGAACGAGAGCAGGTCTGGGGAACGAGCCGATCGTGGGTGGGGAAGCTCTGTGCGTGTCCCGTGCCGACTCGGGGCTTGGGACGCGTACGAGCAGCAGCTGATGTATGACGAGCTGAGAGGTCGGTAACGCCCTCAGCGTGAGGTACGCCGCGGGTGTGACGTCGGCTGGCGGGAGCGGGGCGAGCTTACGACCCCGTTCGGCGCACTCCTGCTGGAGGAGTGGGTTACTGATGGGCGGCCCCGATCCCGTCGGCGTCACACCTCAGCGCGACATGATCAAGCTAACAGCCTCGCAGGACATCTCTGGCCGTGCGCTCGTTACGGCCCGATCAGTAAACGGCCCGGCTTGGAGGCGGGGCTAAACTGATCAACGGCGTGGGGGCGCTGGAGACCTTGACGACGTTCACGTATGACGCGCCCGCTCCCTTCGCCGCTCGCGCCGGTCGGCTACCGCCGAGACGGTCGCCCGATCTACCCGATTCTCGGTGCCGCCCCGAACGACCCGTCGGCCGAGCCCGCAGACCCGGCGGACTCGCCCGCCCCGACCGTGACCCAGGACGACCTGAACCGCCTCCTTGCCCGGGAGAAGACTCAGGGTGGTCGAGCGGCCGTGAAGAAGCTCTTGGGGGAGCTCGGATTCGACACTCCCGAGGCGCTGGGCGCGTTCATCACCACGAAGCGCGAGGCGGACCAGGCGGCCCTGTCGGAGGTCGAGCGCCGCGAGCAGGCTGCGGCCGAACTGGAACGGCAGGCCAGCCAGCGCATCGCCGACGCGGAGACCCGGGAACGGGCAGCGGTCCGCCGCACCGTGCTTGCCGGACTGGGCGCTAGCGGCGAGGACCTGGCGGACGCCGTCGTCCTCGTCGAGCGGGCCCTCGCCGATCAGCCGGACGCCGACGAGGTCGCCGTCACGGCCGTCGCCGAGCAGCTCAAGGAGCGCCGACCGAGCCTGTTCGGGCAGCAGACCCCGCCGCCGGCGCCCGGAGGCTCGCCCGCTGGGGGCCCGCCGAGCCGTGGGGGAGTGCCGCCGCGACCGGGCGCCGCCGGTCTGGAGATGGCCCGCCGCCGCGGCTTCGTCACCGGCTGACCTGCCCGGCAGCCAGCCACTCCCACCGGCGGGCAAGCCGGACCAGGGGACCACGCCCCGTACTTCCGTGGACGACGCCACCACCTGGTGTGCGCCCGCCCCGCTTCGCGTCCCACGGAAGGACAGGCTGTGACCATCCAGCCGATCACCACGTCGGTGTCGTACACCGCTGACCGGGCCTGGCTCGGCAGTCTGCACGGCACGGACTCCACCGAGACGATCACCCTCGACGTCTCCAAGCTTGCCGCCGCCCACGTCCAGGCGTCCACCGACACCAGCCAGCCGTACGGCCGGGTCCTGTCCGGGGTGCCGGTCGGGAAGATCACCGCCTCCGGCCTCTACGGATCCTTCGACCCTGCCGCAGCCGACGGCCGCCAGAACTTGGCCGGCTTCGTGTTCGCCGAGACGCTGTATGCCCCGTCGGCGGCGAAGGTGCCCGCGGCGCTGCTGTGGCACGGCGTGGTCGTGACGGCGAAGGTGCCCGGCGGCATCGACACCACCAAGGTCACCGCGTCGGTGACCGGCCCGCAGATCCGGTTCGTGTGAGGGGACGACGATGACCATTCAGGACCTGATCAAGAACGTTGCGGTCAACGACCTGACCACCTTCGCCTGCGCCATCCCCTCCCAGGCGGACCACCTGCTTTCCAAGGCCGGCGGCATCATCCCGACCCTGGAGCAGGACGAGGTGAAGTGGCAGGTCAAGGACAACGGCCGGTACGTCAACGTGGCCAAGTACCGGGCTTTCGACGCGTCCGTGCCGTTCGCGACCCGCGAGGCGTGGCAGACCACGCGCGAGGGCATGTTGCCCCCGCTCGGCCAGAAGCTGCTCGTCGGCGAGCAGGAGCAGATCCTCCTGGAGGCATCCCGAGGCGCTGACGAGGACCGGCTGATCGAACTCCTCTACGACGACACCGAGCGGCACGTCGAGGCCATCCGCTCCCGCATCGAACTCGCCTGGGGCGACGTGCTGACCGACGGCAAGTTCACCCTCGCCGCCGAAAACGGACTCACGATCGAAGTCGACTGGGGCGTCCCGGCCGGCAACATGCCCACTGTCCCCAAGCTGTGGAGCGACCCGACGTCCGACCCCATCAAGGACGAACTCGCCTGGATCCAATACCTGGACGACCGAGGTGCCCCGGCACCGGAGATGGTGCTGACCAGCCGCAAGGCGTTCTCGTTCCTCGCGGCCAACAACGCCTACCGCGCGGCGTACTACGGCAGCGTCAACCCCTCGAACACCCCGACGGCGACGCTCACCCCACAGCAGATCAACGTGGTCCGCGACAACTACGGACTGCCGCCGGTCACGTTCTACAAGGGCCAGGTCCGTGTCGACGGCGTTCAGACCAAGGTGCTGCCCGAGGACCGGTGGATCCTGCTGCCCCCGGACCGCTCCAAGTGGGGCCAGACCATCTTCGGCGTGACGGCCGAGGCCCTCGCCCTTTCGCGGGGCACGAACCCGGAAATCACGAAGGAGGACCGGCCGGGAATCATCATCACCCGCGGCGCGCAGGACGACCCGGTTCAGATTTGGACGAAGGGTGCAGCCGTCGGCATGCCGGTCCTTCACACCCCGGACGCCCACGTCGTTGCGAAGGTGATCTGATGGCCCGACTCTCTGCCGCCGTCCACGTCCAGCACCCGACGACCCGGGAGTGGATGGTCCTGGAGCCGGGTGAGGAACCAGCACCCGAACTCGCTGCCGAGATCACCAACCCCGGCGCCTGGGAGAGCGGCGTGCTGCCCGAGCCCGAGGACCAGGCGGAGGACGAGGGACCACCCCCCTTCGGCTTCGCCTCGGAGGAATCGGTCGAGCCGGAGCCGGATCCGGACGCCGATCCGGAGTCATCGCCCACTCCGCAGCGCCGCCGGAAGACCGCCACCACGTAGCCGTACCCGACAGGGACCGCCGACTCGTCAAGAGGGGCGGTCCCCCTGCTACGCAGGGAGAGTCCGTGAACCCCGCCGTCCTCGCTTGGCTCCTTGCCCAGCTCGGCCCCGCCACCGACCAGACCGACCTCACCGCCCGCTACGCGCGACTCGCCAGCGCCCGGGAAGTCGCGCGCGAGGTCCTCTCCGAACGCCGCGCCAACCTGCTGGCCGAACCGCTGCGCATGGTGGTTGACGGCGTCGTCACCATCGACCAGAGCAACAACCTCCAGGGCCTCGAACGCCAGCTTGCTGCGCTCACCGAGACGTCGGCTCCTGACGATTCGGTCGCCGGCGAGCCAGGCATCGAGCTGGTCACCGCGCCGCTCGTACCGGCCCACCGGATTCGGTAGCCGCCGTGGCGTACGACTGGCCGCCGCTGGTGCCGGGCGACCCGGACGAAGTCGCCCGGCGCGTCGCCGCGGTACTCGACGAAGCCTGGAAGCGCCTCGCCGCGCAGCAGGAACGCGTACTCAAGACCTTCGAGCAGCAGCCCCGCAGCCGCCTGGTGCTGCTCACACTGGAGGAGTTCAAGCGCGCCGTCCAAGCGTTCCGCCGCGAGATCGACACCGAGGCCCTCGCCTTCGTCCGCCGGCAGCTCCCGCACCTCTACCAGCAAGGCGCCGAGCGGGCTGCCGAACGGCTCGGCGCCCGGTTCACGTGGACGATGATCCACCGTGACGCCCTGATGAGCCTGGCCAGCGACTCGTACAACGACTTCCTCCGGCGGTCCGAAGAAGCTGAGCGGATCGCTACCAAGTTCTACCGCGCCGCACGGGCAGCGGGCCGTCTCGAGGTTCCCCTTCTCGCCGCAGGCAACGTCACCGCGAAGCAGGCGGCATCGAACCTTGCAGCGCGGCTTCGAGACGAACATCATCTGGCCCACGTCGTCTACCGCAACGGTGCCCGAGTGCCCGTCGACGTGTGGGCGGAGGCAGCGACCCTGGCGAAGAGCGCAGTGGCCTACAACGCGGGCACCCTCAACCGCACCCGTGAGGCCGGCGTCAGGTACGTGGAGGTCTTCGACGGCATGGACTGTGGGTGGGCCAGCCACCAAGACCCCGACAAGGGCGCCCGCACTATCCGCACCGTCGAGGACGCCGCTGAGTTCCCGATTGCCCACCCGCGCTGCCGCCGGTCCTTCGGCCCGCGTCCCGATATCGAGCCGGGCGGGGAGGATGCAGCAGCTAATAACGGTTTTGCAGCAACAGCCTACTTGCACAAGCAGTGATCAGAGTGAGAAATCCCCGATAATAGAGACATCTTCCCCAGCCCCACTATCGCGAAGAACCTGTACGGCGTCTAGAAGTTCGACTCTCGAAGAAGTGTTCATAAGTACGTGCAAGCCGCCCTCTACTTCCTTCGTCCGTTGAACCTTGAGTCCGTGACTCTCTAGGAGAGTCGAAACATCGACCGGTGAGACTTCTGAATTCATGACGAACAGCGTGGGTCCTCCGGTGGGCCACCGGTGTTCATCGTCGGATCCCTCTTGGGCCCGCCTTTCAGGCTCCCCTCCGGTGGGCCACTCTTTTTCCTTTCCGTTACCCATGCCTGTCACCTCGTCACGGCCACGGCAGCCAGAATTACGGCAACCTCAACCAGTAGAAGGAATGTGGCCCCTTGATAGAGGCGTGACATGAACACGATCTGCTTGCGATTCCTGGACAGGTCACCTAGTAGATCCTCTACCAGCTTGGTGTCGATTGGCCTGCGGTGGGCGTCTTCAACTTTCGGGTGAATCAACGCTGTAATCTCGTGACCATAGGAAAAGCTTCTTGGCCACAAGATCAACATGATGAGTCCGCCTTGAACGGCTACAACGGACAGCAGGGTTATTGCTGCCCAGTACGGAAAAACTGCACCCTTGCCCGGGTCGTTTCCAATCAGTCCAACTGAGGCGGAGAAAGAAACTACAAAGGCGGCCGTAGCGAATATCGCCGTCGCTCTAGTGCGGTAATTTCCCACGGTCCTCTCTTGAGCGGAGAACAGAGACATTACGGCCTCGTATGCCAGCTTCTCGCGCTCCTCCAAATGATGCGGAGCGAAGGGGGCAGGGCTAGGTTGGGCGTCAGTCATGGTGACTCCACGCGGACCTGTGGTATGCATCCCTCCGTCCAGCATGCACCTTCCATCGTGGCTTCGCGATGTCACGGAATCCCGTTCGCAATAGTCTCGGTTTCCATAATTGAATCCTGAAACTGCGGCGTACGCGGCTTACCGCCACCATGACGGAGCGTTTTGCCCCGTTGCTTCTCTTCGTCGCTCGTGGAACGTTGAAGGTTCTTGGAGCGCGATCGCGGCCTCGCTACGGATGCAGGCACTGCCGTGAGGCGCCGCAGGGTGGCGATCTTTCGGGTGTGGGCCGCCGCCGGGTCGTCGGGCTGCGTGATCGTTTGGCTCCCCGGCTCACGCAGGTCAAACGCCACCCTTCGGCCGGAATCACGTTTGGTGATCCGCGTGCGCCGGGTGCAGTGCCTCCCGTATCGTCCCCTGAGTGACCATCTCACCCATTGCTGACAAGATCCATATTTCGGGAGACGAGCTGTTCAAGCTCGCCGGCGTCTTCGGGATCGGCACTGTCCATGAGCAGCGTCACCTGCCTGATGGACTCATGAATGTGAACTGGCGGCTCGATGCGGAGGCCGGCACGTTCGCTCTCAAGCGCGTGACGGACGTCCCACTGGAACGGCTGCGCCGCAACCTCGGGGTACTCGGGTTCCTCGGCGATCACGGTCTCCCCGTGTGCGCGCCGATCTTGGCCAGTGACGGGTCCGCGGTGGCTGAGACCCCGGGCGGCGGGTACTGCCTGTTCCCCTGGGCGGCCGGCGAGCATATTCCCGGCGCTTCGCTCACGCTGGGGCAGGCAGCGGCGCTCGGCGGACACATCGCGAGGCTTCACGTCACCCTCTCCTGGGCCGCCGACGGCCGCACGCTGCCTCGGACGCCGGAGTCCCTCGCTGTTGACGTCACGAGCGTCCAGAGGGCTGTGGAGAAGGCGGAGCGGCTTGCGGTTGCCGTGGCCGCGCAGGGCCGCGCGAGCACCTTCGATAAGGAGGCCGCAGTCGCGTTGAAGGCCCGGCGGGCAATGATCGCCGCGCACGTCGACCGCCTTCCGGCCGATGAGGTCCCTGTCGGCCCGTATGGCTGGACCCATGGTGACCTCCAGTACCGGAACCTTTTGTGGTCCGGCAGCGAGCTGTCTGCGGTCCTCGACTGGGACCGGGTTGCCGTCCGCCCGTATGCAGAAGAGGTCGTGCGGACGGCACAGGTCCAGTTCGGCGGTGCAGACGGATTCGATCTTGAGCGGGTGGCGGCGTTCGTTGGCGGGTACCGGTCGGTGGCGCCGCTGTCGACAGCCGCGCTTGAGGACGCGGTGCACCGGTTGTGGTGGAAGCGCCTCACGGACTTCTGGCAGCTGGAGTTCCGCTACAACAAGGGCGACCACTCCTTCGATGAGCTGTTCACCCAGGACGAGGCGCTGCTGCACTGGTGGACGGACCGGCTCGACGAGGTGGAGGCGGCGTTCACGTCGGCGTAAGGCCCAGGGCGACGATCTCCGGCAGGACGGGGCGGGTGTAGCGGGCGGCATCGAGTCGGGCCCGCTCCCCGACCCCCCGGTGGTTCATGGCGTGGATCGCGGCCGCCCATTCCGTGAGGTCGGCGTCGGCGTGCAGGACGGTCCCTCCGGCACCAACGGCTTCCGGGATACCACCCCGGTCGGTGCCGATGGTGGGCACACTGTGCAAGGCCGCTTCGACGATCACCCGAGGGAAGGCGTCCTCGACAACGGACGGCACCAGCAGGAGGCGGTGCGACCGGTAGAGCGGAGCCATGTCGTAGACGCGTGGGACGTACGTCACGTTGGGGTACTGCCGGAACTCGGCTGCTGTGTTCCACCAGCCCTCGACCAAGGTGAAGCGTTCATCAGGCATGGCTTGGATCAAGCCGTGCATCAGCTGTGATCCCTTCGCGGGAATCGGGTTGATCATGAGGACGGGGCCGTCGGCTCGGTCCGCGTTCACGGTGCCGGGGCCCGGTTGCGTGAATGGCGGGTACCACAGGGACATACGGGTGCCAGCTGGGCGACCTGCGCGGTGGCGCACGAACTCCGAGACGGCCAGGCCGACATGCGGGCGGCCGGCCAGGACGCCGAGTCCGGTGCCGGATACCGAGTGGCAGATGCCTGCGGTGAGCGTGTGAGTCCGGGCCTCGGCCGCGATGTCGGCGCTGCCTTCCTGCGAGGTGAAGACAACGTCGGGACGGATGTCGGTGAGCAGCGCGGCGAGCGTGGCGGGGATGCGGTCCTGGGCGACGGCGATGCAGTCCACGCCGTTCCACCAGTAGCGCACGGCGCCGCTGGCCGACTTGTGCGGGGTGTGGTTGGTGTCGAGGTAGGTGGTGATTTCGGCGAGCTGCCCGGGGCCGTCCCACGGCGGTTGGTGGGCGCCGAGGTAGACCACGCGCCACCCGGCGGCGGCGAGTTGTTCGGCGAGGAGCTGTTGGGTCACCTCGGCCCCGCCGATGAGGAATGGGGGCGGTGTGCGGCGCCAGGCGATGAGGGCGGTGGGCATCACTTCGTCCAATGGAGTATCAGGGCGCGGGCGACTTCAGCGACGTCAGTGGGGGTGGTGTCGGCAGGCAGCAGCGTCACCTGCCGCGAGACCGGTTCGGCGCCGGATGTGGGGGTGGTGAAGTAGGAGCGGGCGTGCTCGAGGAACGCGGGGTTGTGAAGGAAGTACTCGGACTCCGCAGCTGCGTGCCCGATGACCTTTCGCCGCAGGTGGAGCGTCTCGGGGGGAACGTCGAGGAAGATGGTGTGGTCAGGCTTGAGGTGCGGCATGGTGGCGAGGCAGGCCCGCAGTCGGGCCTGCACGTCGTAGCCGTAGAGCTTGTCGAGGGCGTAAGCGTGGGCGAGGAGGGTGTCCACCGACCGGTCGAGGATGATGAGGTCGGCAGTGGACTCGGAGACGGCGGCGACCCGGGCGGCTTCGATCTGCATGAACTTTTCGAACGCCGCGACCTGCTCGGCGGCGGATCCGGTGCGCGCGGGCGGGATGTCCTCGCGACGGTCGATGTGGTCGACGTAGCAGGCCGACACGAACGCGTGGGGACCGATGCCGCGCATGCCTCGGAGTCGTTTGATCGTGGACGACTTGCCTCCATAGGAGGCGCCTTCGAAGGCGACGATGGTCATGCCAGCTCCTTCCGGTAGAAGCGTTCCGCGTAGAGCCCGCTGTCGAGGAGATCGGCGGCGACCGTCCAGGCGTGGCGGATCGGCCGGTACTGCTTACGCGGGGGGCTCATCTGCGAGCTGTGCATCCGGAGGACGGTGACCTTGTCGAGGATGACGGGGGTGATGTCGACCAGCTCGGGCATCAGAGGGCCGTGGCCGGACCGGGTGTTGAACAGGTGGAGGTCGCAGCCGGCGAGCGCGTACGTCGACCAGAAGGCGAGGTCCTCCCAGAACCAGCGGCAGCCAAGCCGTACGGCGGCGTCGTGAACCAAAAGGTGGTCGGGGTGGCGGGTGACGGCGGCGGGGGCGAGCAGTTCAGCGCCGGGGTTCTGCTTGACGAGCGCATGGAGGTCTTCGGTGATCTGGTCAAGGTGGCCGGGGTCGTAGGACCGGTAGGGCGGGTCGGCGTCCTTGTGGCGCAGGAGGCGACGGGCGGCGCCGAGTGGGGCGAGCGCGGCCGCGCCTTCCTGGGCCCGCAACTGCGAGACGGCTTCCTCGGTCGGCAGGCTGGGTTCCACCGTGGGGTGGACGCTGCGGGACCGGGTGAAGACCGTGACCACGGTCAGGGGCCTGGGGTGGGCGAGGAAGGTGCCGGAGGCGGACAGGGCGAAGTCGTCGTGGTGGGGCTCGATGGCGAGGACCGGTCGTCCGGTCGGGGTGCGGAATTCGATGTGGTGGACGGCTCGGCTGTGAGGGGCGGTGAGTTCCAGCACCTGGTGGTCGCCTGCCGCGTACCGGGTGGCGAGGCGTGTGCTGTGTGCGGTGTGCGCGTGGTCGAGGTCGTCGGGGAAGGTGTAGATGCCGGTGTGGTCGGGGACGGGAAGCTGGTTCATCGCACGGTGCTCCCCTCATACCAGTGGCGCCACATGCGGGGCGAGGCTAGGCGCCGGCGGGCGGTGAGGGGGTTCTGCCACCACAGCATTCGCGCGGTGGACCACTGGTCGTAGCGGCGGGTGGAGGGGCGAACACGGAGATCGTCCAGGATGGCGACGGGGCCGTTGGTCTGTCGGCCGTGGGCGGTGAGTCGGGCGAAGAACTCGACGTCCTCGCTCATCAGCAGCTCCGGTCGGTACCCGCCGACTGCTTTGAACGCGTCGGCGGTCGCGAACTGGGCGACGCCCTGTGCTCCATCCCGCCGTGTGCGGTAGTGGTCCCAGTAGGCGCACAGCAGTCGGGCACCGAGTCGAGCCGGGGTGTAGAGCGGGGGGATCGCTCCGCCGACGGCGCCGGCGTCGACGGCCGTGGTGGCGGCGGTGAACGTGTCGAGTGGGAGTGCTACGTCGGCGTCGGTGAAGAAGAGGAGGCTTCCGGCGGCGGCTGCGGCGCCGGTGTTGCGGACAGCGCCGATACTGCGGACGGTCTCCGTAATGACACGGGCGCCCAGCTGGGTGGCGAGGTCGGCCGTGGTGTCGGTGCTCGTGTTGTCGACCACGATCACCTCCCCCGTGCCGCCGGTAGCGGCCTGCCAGTGGTCGAGGGCGGCGAAGACGGTGGGCAGGTATCGGGGGAGGTAGGCGGCTTCGTTGTGGGCGGGGATCACCACTGAGAGTGTGATCATCTGGGGCTCCTCACGGTGCGCGGGGTGTGAAAGAAGCGGGGGTGCTCGTGGGCCAGATCGGCCAGGCGGCGTGTCCAGCGGGAGCGTTCGTCACCGGACGAGGCAGTCGCCCGGCAGCGGGCGGTGTGGAACACGCACCAGGCCGTAAGACGGGAGTCGTCCAAGGCGAGGGGGTAGGCGCTAGTAAGGGTGAGACGGCCGCGCACCGAGACGGCGTGGGCCATCACCAGGGCCTGCGCGACGTCCGCTTCCCGCGGGCCAGGGGTGGCGTCGGTGAAGTCGATCAGGTGGTGTGTGGCCCCCGGGCCTGCGATGACGATGTTGTCGAAGTGCACGTCGCCGTGGCACCACACCAGCGGTACCAACGCTGGGGCTTCGGATAGGACTTCGAGAGCGGGAGCGATCCGGCCGATGGCGCCGGCATCGCGGTGGCGCAGGGAGGTGACATCGTCGAAGAACGGCCTTCGGGGTGTGCGAGGGGCGACCGGCGCCCTATGGAGGCGGCCGAGGAGGTATCCCACGTCCCGCAGAGCGCGGTCGGTAGTGATCTGCCCATTGCGAACGGCGGCGCCGAGGGTGAGTCGGCCGAGGTCTTCACTGATCAGGGCGGTGAGGTCAGTGCCCTTGACTCGGCCTGCGGCGAGGATGCGGGCCGTGGGCACAGCGCCGGCGGCGGCCCGGATTGCGGCGGCCTCGGTCACCGCGTTGCGACGTGTGGCGGCCGCGTACATCTTGACCACCACTGCGCGACCGTCAGCGAGGCCAGCACGGTAAACGGAGGTGCGGTTGCCTATGGTAAGGCGTTCTGCGGTCACCGGCCGGACAGCGAGGAGGCTCGTGCAGGCACGCACGACGGCCGGAGGCAGGCCGGTCACTGCCAAGCCCCCACGGCACCCAGGCGTCGCACATGCCGGTTGGTCGTCCTGAGGTGCGCTCGGTAGTCGCGGACGTCGTCGGTGGGAGGGCAAAGGGACGACCACGGTTTCTCGGGGCCGACGAAGTGGACCAGCGCGGCGGACGGGTCTGGGCGCAGACTGCGATGGACCACTCGGCGCACCCATTCCCCTCGTTCGAGGAACCGGCCGGTCTCGAACCGGTTGAAGCGGGAGGGGACGGGGTGGACGCGGCCGGTACGCAGTAGCCAGAGGTTCAGGGCGTCCTGGTCGTTGTGCAGGATGTGCGCCCGATGCTTGACCAAGGCGCCGGCAACTCCCTGGCGCATCGCGGGGATGTCGGCGGTGTGCGCCCATAGCATTCCGGCGTTGTAGTAGGGGCGGCCGCGCCAATGGGGCCAGCGGTCGGCAGCACCGGGAAGTGCGGGGCAGGCCCCGACGGCAGGGTTGAACTCGTCCGCGACGGCGCCGATCCGGCCGGGCTGGAGGGATGCGAGGGGGCTTGTGATGTCGTCACGTACGTGGGTGTCGGCGTCTAGGTAGATCAGGTAGGGACGGCGGACGAAGTCACGGGTGAATTCGAATCGAAGGTAGGTGGTGATCGTGATGTAGCTGTCGTCGGCCATGTGGGAGGCGGCGAGCGGAGGCCGGTACGCCAGGTCGAAGGATCCGAAGCCGCACCGCTTCGCGAGGTGCGCGAGGAGGAGGGCGTGAGCGGGCGGGAGGTCCATGGTCAGGACCCGCAGGGCGGCACCGCGGCGCGCGGCGGGGGTGAGGCTGTCGGTAAGGGAGGTGACGGCCGCAAGGCCGGGGAGGAGGTACTGCCGGTCGATGCACAGGCCGAATGCGTACACGTGGGTTCGCCTTTCGAGCGTGGTGCTGCGC
Organism: Streptomyces nojiriensis; assembly: GCF_017639205.1. Lineage (NCBI taxonomy): Bacteria > Bacillati > Actinomycetota > Actinomycetes > Kitasatosporales > Streptomycetaceae > Streptomyces > Streptomyces nojiriensis. The sequence continues at coordinate 671,960 of NZ_CP071139.1, forward strand.
AGGGTCGGGGTAGTGAGCCCCGCGGCCCGAGGCCAATGCCGCCGGGGAGGGGCCGGTAGCAGGCGTCCCGGGGCGCGGGGCGGCCCGAAGCTCCGGTGTGGCCCGTCGGACGGGCGGGCGAGGCCGGATGCTTTCAGATGGTGGTGCGGTCAGCGCAGCGGCAGGCCCGGGTGCCCCCGTCGGCGTGCGGGTCGATGTCGGGACGGGAGGCCGTCGGCCTCTTCGGTTCGGGTGCGGCGTGGACGTGCGAGGTGCCGGTATTGGCAAGGGGCGCACCGACCGCGACGTGTCCGACGACCCAGACGGCGGTCAGGAGCGAGCCAACCCAGTCCTGGTGTAAGCGGGGTTGGGTTGCAGCATGGCGGTTGCTCACAGGCCTTCCGCGCCGGTCTCGGGCCGGTCATGGCGGATGCCGTCCAGTTCACTCCAGCCGGAGGCGGCTTCGAGGACGCTCCGGCGGCGGGCCTGCTGGCCCGGCGTACGACGAGGAACCGACGCTGTGGCGACCGCGAGGAAGCCGCCACGGTCGCGGATCAGGGCGCCGAGCCGCTCGAACTCGGCCGAGTCGGAGACGACGTGGGCCTGGTCCGCGACGACGATGCCCCGGACCATTCCGTTACCGAGGGCATCTGTTATGCCACGCCATCCAATGCGATCGATCAGTGGTACGTCCGGGTCAGGGTCGGACCAGGCTCCCGCTACGGGCCACAGGCGGGCGTCAGCGTAGCGACGGGCGTACGCTTCCGATTCCTGGATGGTGGCAGCGTGCGGGGAGGAGCTGTAGACGGCGACGGGAACATGTCCGATGCCGCCGCCGTGCGGGTTCGTCGGCATGGTCCAAGCGTCGCGGGGCCGGGATGATCGGCCCAGGCACGAGGCGTGGCATTCGCCGCAACTCGCGAACGGCCAGACTGCCATGGGGCGTGGCGGTGGGTTGTCGTGGCTGAGCCTGGACTACTACGTTCCGTGGTAGTCACCCACGTGAGGGGCGGTCAGGCTGTCACGGGGCGTGGTGGTTGAGGGACGGGTGGGTCAGTTGGCTCTGTAGGTGGGTTTCGAGCACGTCTGTTGCTCGGCAGCAGGAACGCTCCTCTCTTCCGAGAAGTGATGTTGCCGAGTTCCGAGAACACCTCAGTGCTTACTTCAGGACCTTGGTTGTGCTTAGCCCGGCATGCCGAGGGTCGTGCGCTCAGCTCGTTGAACACCTGGTGGGGTGATCAGCGTTTGATTCGTCCACGTACGGCAAGGGCGGCCAGGGCGAGGAGGGTGGGTTCGAGGAGGCGGGAGGCCATTTCGATGTAGGTGCCACTGGTGGTCAGGTCCTGGCCGCTGGAGCGGAACACCACCGAGTTAAGCGTGACGTTCAGGGCCTTGTCGAACCGCTTGCTGGTGAATCTGTCCCCGGTGGGGTTCCGCGGATCCTCTTTGTCGATCACGAAGGTGGCCGTGCCTCCGCCGGGCGGCACAGTGCCGGCCGCTTGCTGCTTCGGCGAGTTCTGGGGGATCCCGAAGCCCATCAACAAGGTGATCGTCACCAGCATCGCGGCAGCGAGCCAACCCAGTGCGCGGGAGGCACGCAGGCCGTAGCCGGAGAGCAGCCAGTAGCCGTGTAGCAGGCCGCGTTCGCCGGGCGGGGTGCCGGTGTGATCGTGGCGGCGCATCTCCATCTCACCGTAGTAGAAGTCGGCCGCTCCCGGTTCGTTCTTGCCGTCCTCGAACGCCTTACGGAGTTGCCGGTAGGTGGCGGCGACATCCTCCGGGTCGGGGGTGAGGGCGGGGTTGGGATGGCGTGGTCCGGTGCGCCAAACGCTGGGCGAGGGAGGCCGCCCCGGGGCTGCGGCGGGCTGCCCGATCCACAGGGCCCGCCAGTGGTGTTCCTCGGCAAGGGTGCGTCGGCGGGTCCAACGCACCGGCCGTATGCCGCGGCGGTGCCAGCCTGTGGGGGTGGGGGCGAAGGTGCAGCGGCCTTCCAGACGGAGCTGGTCAAGGTGGAAGGCCCCGGTGAACAGGCAGTCGGACAGGTCGGTGTCGGTCAGGACCAGGTGTGCAGCGTCCACACCCTGTACCGAAGCCACCCGTACCTCGGCTGAGCCGGCCAGCAGGCTCTCGTTCACCGGCACCCTCTGGCTGATGCGGGCCTGAGGGTAGACGGCGAAGGCCGTGGGGTGGGTGATGACCGCTACGGGGAAGGACAGCACCGCGTGGCTCAAGTCCACCCGGGCGTAGCGCAGGCGCACCGTCGCCGTCGATTCCCACCGGGTCCGCACACAGAGCACCTCACGCGCCGCGATCTCCAGCGTCACCGGCGCCTCGAACACCGCACCAGACAGATCGACCACTTGCCCACATGCCAACGGCCCGAACCGCGACAGCACCGCGAACCGCGCCTCGTTGAACCCAGCGTCGCCGGAGAACCGTGCCCCCCCGAAGCCGGTGTCGCCGGAGAACTGCGCCCTGCCGAACCAGGCGCCGCCGGAGAACTGCGCCTCGCTGAACCCGGTGTAGCCGGAGAACTGCGCCCTGCCGAACCCGGCGCCGTCGGAGAACTGCGCCTCGCTGAACCAGGCGTTGCCGGAGAACTGCGCCCCGTCGAACCCGGCGCGGCCGGAGAACTGCGCCCCACCAAACTTGGCGTCGCCGGAGAACTGCGCCTCGCTGAACCAGGCGTCGCCGGAGAACTGCGCCCCGTCGAAATGGGCGGCGCCGGAGAACTGCACCCCGTTGAACTCGGTGCCGCCGGAGACCTGCACCCCGAAGAAATAGGCGCGGCCGGAGAACTGTGCCCCGTTGAACTCGGTGCCGCCGGAGACCTGCACCCCGCCGAAATGGGCGTCGCCGGAGAACTGCACCCCACCGAACTGGACGTCGCCGGGGAACTGCACCCCGTTGAACCAGGCGTTGCCGGAGAACTGCGCCCCGCCGAAATGGGCGGCGCCGGAGAACTGGGCGGCGCCGGAGAACTGTCCCCTGCCGAAATGGGCGTCGCCGGAGAACTGCGCCTCGCGGAAGTGGGCGTCGCCGGAGAACTGCGCCTCGCGGAAGTGGGCGGTGCCGGAGAACTGCGCCTCGCCGAAATGGGCGTCGCCGGAGAACTGCGCCTCGCGGAAGTGGGCGGTGCCGGAGAACTGCGCCTCGCGGAAGTGGGCGGTGCCGGAGAACTGCGCCCTGCCGAACTGGGCGTCGCCGGAGAACTGCGCCCCGCCGAACTGGGCGTCGCCGAGGTGGGGTTTTTGAGTGGTGGGGTCATGGAGAGCGTGGAGGAGTGAGGTGAGGAGTGGTTCGGTGAAGTGGGTTCCGCGGTGGTCGATGTCGGCGCCAGGCATCAGGCTGACCAGGTACGTGTTGCGGTCGGCGTCAGTCAGGTGCGCCAGGCATGCGGTGTGCCCGGGGACGTGGATGCCGGGGCAACCGATTGGGTCGCTGGCGGGGTTCGCGCCGTGTGCGCAGTGCGGCCAGGGAGGTGCAGTCGGTATGGGGTTCGACGGTGTGTTCATGCGGGTGGTGGCTCCGATGGTGTATCTCGGGGCAGGGGCGACGACAGACGTTGTGGTCTCTGTTCAGGTGCTGCCGTCGGGGAAGGGGCTGTACGCACGCAGGGGCTGTCGCCGGCTTCCCTGCGGGGGTGGCGGTCGCCCTGGTAGCGAGGCACATGCCCCAGCACTCGTCGCTTTCGGCAACCCCCTGCCGGCCAGTCGCTCTCCACCAGCCCAGCCTGCCAGCCAAGTCACAAGAACACAGGCGGGTTCAACAAACCGGACACCCACCCGCTACTCATGACGCCGCTGCTGCCTGAGGGTCAGCAGCGGGCCGCCGTTGCGCGACACGCACGCAATTCTGTTCCTGGTACTCGCCAACATTTCGGCAGCAGCCATCCGCGGTCGTTCCCGAAATCCGACAACAACCGTTTCCGGATGTGGCCTACGTAGCCAGTCAGTGCATGCCGAAGGGAACCCCGGCAGCATGGGCAAGGCCGCGAAGGCGGGCGACGGAGACGCCAGCTAGGCGGCTGATGATGACGCCAGGGAGCATCTGGTGGCGCACCCAGCCGGGTGCCATCCGGCACACGCTGTCGAGAGTTTCGGCGGCCTGATCCCACTTGCGGCACTCGAGGTGGGTGAGGGCAACGTCAAGGCCGTATCTGGCGCGGGTGGCCAGGGGGACGTTGTTGCCCAGGTGGACGGTATCCATGAGGCGCAGCGCGCCGGCGGTGTCGCTGAGGGCGACGGCGATGCTCATCGCCTGTGTGGCGGCGTACATCGGACCGTAGGGCTGGGCGTGGTCGCCACGGGCGTGCTCGATGCCGATGCGTGCTGCGACTGCGTGAGCTTGGGACAGGTATTCGCGGGCGGTGTCAGCGGTGGCGCCGCCGCGGGAGGCGGCGACAGCGGCGTTGGTGACGAGCTGCCCGTACACCGACAGCCGGTCCGGGTCGTGTTCGCTCATCTTCGGCTCGATGCGGTCGGCCTGTGCGGCAGCGAGGGCGAAGCCTTGGGCGGTGCGGCCGTCGCGAAGGTTCACCCATGCCGTTGTGGCCGACAGGTGTGCGTCCCGCAGATCGTCCCCGGCCTGCACGGCGATCTGTCGACCGTAGGTGAGGGCGGCGTAGGCGAGATCTCGGGAGCCCAGGACGTTCGCCATCATCCCGGCCGTCTGGAAGGTGTCAGCAAGGAGGCCGGCCGCCTGTTCCTTCTCGGCGTGATCGGCGTGGTCGTAGCGGGCCCGCGCTTCGGGGAGTAGGCGGGTGAGTAGGGCGCCGAGATGGGTGTACTGGCCGGACCAGTAAGCGGCGTCGGCGTGGCGGACGACGCTGCGGAGCTCGTTCAGCGTGCCGGGGCTGGTGTCGGCGGGAATGCCGATCGCGGCGTCGTGGGTGACGGCGGACAGGGCTCGGAGGGCGGAGCGTTCATCGCGGTCCATGGAGCGGCGGGGCGCTTGCTGGCCGAGGAGGACGGCGATGTCCGTGCCGAGGGCGTGGGCGACGGACAGGAGGGACGCGATGGAGGCGGTGCCGCCGCGTTCGAGCTTGCGGATCACGCCGACTGATACTCCGGCTGCTTCGGCTAAGCCCTCCTGGGTCATGCCGCTGCGGAGGGCCTTCAGTCTCTCGCTGTTCGTGTACTCCGACCACTGCACGCGCGCACCTCCTGTGATGAGTGAGGTACGGACCGTACAGGGGGTGGGGTGGCTGCCGACAGGGTTCGACCGGCCGGGAGTTGACGGCTTCCGGCCTGGTCGGCGCCACCGGAGTTCAGACGGTGAGAGGAACGCTGATTCCGAGGAGGGCTTCCAACTCCGAGACCGTCGCTTCCTCATCGGCAACAAGGACTGTGGAGATGCCGAGGGCGGCCGCCGGGGGAAGGTTTACGGGGTGGTCGTCGGCAAATACGCATGCCTCGCCGGGAAGGCCAAGTCGTTCGAGGGTGAGCTGGTAGATCTCCGGGTTGGGCTTGGCTAGGCCTACCTGTTCGGAAATGACGTGGACATCGAAAAGCCCCCAGATCCCGGCATGCTCGTACGGGTTGTGAGGGTCCATTCCGAAGCTGTTCGAGAGCAGCGCGGTACGGAGGCCGGCATCGCGTGCGGCCTGTGCGAGGGCGGCCATCCGGCGTGCGGTCGGCACGCCTGACCAGGCTCGGCCCATCAGGTTGGTCGGGTCCACACCAGGGCCGATCAACGGCGCAGTGCGGGCGTTCCACTCCGCTTGCCCAATCTCCCCGACTTCGAGGGCTTCGTACAGTCGGCGCCCTTCGGGGTGATCGTTCAGGGTCGATCGCCATGCTTCGGGGTCGAGCCCCTGAGCGGAGCACCACTCCCGGTGGATGGGGCGCGGGTCGGACGTGAGGACCCCGGCAAAGTCGAGGATGAGCCCCTGAAGGGCTGAGCGAGTTGCGCTGTCGGTGGGGTGCGGCATGCTGTGGGCGTCCCTTCTGATGGCCTCACTTGGGACCGTACAACCCGCCCGCCCTTGAGCGTTGGGCGTGAGGGGCTTCGCTTGCAGGGGATTGGCGCTCGGCAGTCAGGCGACGTGCGGCAGATGACTCCACTGTGGCGGACTCTGTCAGTAGTTCGGCATACGCTCGTGGCATGAGCACTCCCACTGAGGGGCTGACTCTGGGGGGCGTCAGCGCGATCGTCGAGAAGAAGGTCCTCACCAGCAGGATCAGGATCGAGCGCAAGGGGAAACCGGTGTTCAACCCGACCACCGGTCAGTACGAACCAGGGCCCCCGGTCGTGGTCTATGAAGGGCCCGGTGCGCTCTTTCCCGCTGACGGGCCTTCCGTTGTACTCCACCTGGCAGGGCAGGCGTACGTGGACGACACGCGCTCCCGGTACAGGCTGCTGACGCCGCTCTCCGCGCCCGTTGCCTCCAGGGAAGACGTTGTGCGAGTCATGGAGGCAGCCGATCCGGCAGCAGTAGGCCGCACGTGGCGCGTGCTGGACATCGGCGAGACCGCCACTCTGAGCGTGGTCCGCACCACCTGGATCGACCAGAACACGCAGCGGACGGGCGGCACGCCATGACCACAGGCATCGACCCGGACGAGGTGCGCCGCCACCTTGAGTCGGCGCTGCTCGTCGACACCGTGCGCATCACCCGCCCCACCGGTACTGCTCCGCTCGACCCGGACACCGGCCTCGTCGGCGCCGTGCCAGTAGAGGCCGTGTACGAGGGGGCGGGAGCTGTGCTGTCCGGACACGGGCAGGTGACAGCCGAGGGCATCGTCGGTCGTCAGTGGCTGGACGACACTGTCTCCTGGTACCGACTCCTTACTCCGCTGGGTGCGGCGCTGCCAGCCCGGTATGACCGCGTGGAGGTGGTAGCCGCGCACTCCGGCAGTCCCGCGACTGTTGGCAGGATCTGGCAGGTCCTCGACCCGTCCGAGGCATCCACCGTCGAGCTGGTTCGGGTTACGCGCCTGGACGAGATCACCCCGCCCTGAGCGAATCCGAGCGATCTACGATCGGGCATACGCTCGAATCATGGAGATCACGACCAACCGGATCACCGATCCTCACCAAGTCCGAATCACCTCAGGCGCCGGCGGCGGGACTATCGCCCTCGACGGCGTAGACCTCTCCCGCCTCGTCCAGGGCTACACGCTGCACCAGGTGGCCGGTCAACCCGCGCAACTGATCCTAGAGTTTGCGCCTGGCCGGCCGGTCGCGGAGTACGACGGCCTCGCCCGAGTGGCGGTCGGCGTGCCGTACGAGCCCGGAGAGGCGGCAGACCGCTTCCTAGCCGCCATCGACGCCAAGCTCTTGGAGGAGGCGGCCATGCACCGGATGGACCTGGCAGGCGGCAGGTTCACTGCTGCCGTCGTCGAACAGCTTCGCCAGTGGGCTCGGGGCGACACAGGCGAGGGGGCAGAACCCAGTGCCCTCCTCGTCTAACTCCCACCCCAACGCACACGGCGCCGCTGGGGCTTACACGAACGCCGCCCAGATCGCGGCGCTCCTGGATGCGCGAGCGGCCAGGACTCTGCCGGAGACGCTGTCTGTCGTCCAGCATCACGCCATGCTCCTTGAGACCCGCATCAAGGCGCGGGCCTCCGGTCGGCCCGGCCCCAACGCGCCGACCGGGGACTACCGGCGCAGCTGGACCCATGAGGTATCCACCGACGGTGTCACCGTGACGGCTGCCGTCGGCACGAACAAACCCCAGGCGCGACGCCTGGAGTACGGCTTCGTTGGCGCAGACAGCCTCGGACGGATCTACAACCAGGCCCCTCTGCCGCATGTGGGCCCGGCAGTTGAGGAGGTCCGGCCTCTCTTCCTCGCCGCCCTCGGCGACGCCATCGGAGACTGACCGCTCCTGCGTACCGCAGGAGGAGATTGGAGGAGCTGTGCCCGTCTCCGGCCGCGAGGTCTCCCTCGCCGTGCAGAAGATGTTGTCCACTGCCACCACCCGAAGCTGTGGGTACGGAACTGCACCCACCGCCTCCAGCACTCCCACCGGAGCCCAGGTTCCCTACTCGGTTCTCTACCCGCTGGGGCTAACGACCGCCGGACCGCCGTACGGACAGGCCGACGGTGACGCGCGCGCCCTGCTGCAAGTCACCAGCGTGGCCACCACCGCTGAGCAAGCCGAATGGATGGCGGACCGGGTCCGGGCCGCGATGCTGTCCCGGAAGGGCGGCAGCAACGGCGCGTACGCGACTGACATCGCCATCCCGGGATGCGCCGTCCTCCAGCGTGCCCTGGACAAGGAGGAGGGAGTGGCCGTCGCCGGCGGGATATACAGTTACGTGCAGCGGTACGTGGTTGAGGTGACGTCGCTCTCCTGACCAGCACCGCCCTTACCGCGGAGGCCCCGACGCGGACGTCCGGCCGACGGCACGGACTGATTCCCCAGTCGCGCTGCGCGCGGCGTCGTGGGGACGGGCCTCCGGTGCGTGCCGCTCCAGGGGTGTCCCCGGAGCGCGAGAATCAGTGGGTACCACCCAGCAGCGGTTCATGCGGCGTGGAACGACCGCCTTTTTCTTCCTTAAGGCCGTTGCCGCCCCTTCCAACATCCCGACGCGGGCGGAGCTGACCGGCAGCAACGCGACCGATCTGGCCGAGGCCATCTCGGACATCGAGGGCTGGGCCCTTGAGAACGTCCCCATCGAAACGCCGGACATGGCGAGCGAGTTCACGACCTCCATCCCGGGTGAGGACAAGGCCGACAACAGCAGCTTCACCCTGTACGAGGACAAGGTCGACGGCACCCTGGAGACGCTGCTGTCCAAGGGCAGCGAAGGCTACGTCGTGATCCTGCGCAAGGGCGACATCCCCCAGTCCAAGTCGATGGATGTCTTCCCAGTCCGCGTGGGCAGCCGGTCCGCGACCTACACGGCCGGCGCCGAACCGGCCAAGTACAAGGTGTCCTTCGGCATCACCGCGAAGCCGAGCCTCGACGCCCCCATCCCGGCGAAGGCGTAAGGGGAAGCCGCATGTCCACGCACACCCCTCCCCCCTCGGTCGTGGCCCGCGACCCCCACTGGGCCGCCAAAATGCAGCGGCTCCGCAGCCGGCGCCTGGCCGAACGAACCCTGTCCATCTGCGACGACCCGACCCTGAAGGCCGCCGTCACCGAAGCCGCCCTCGGCCTCGCGCGCGCCCGAACCGAAGCGCAGGCCGCGTCGATCGAGCAGGGCATCACCGAATCTGCCCGCTCCGAGTGGGTAGCCCAGCGCCCGGAGGTCCTCGCAGCCGAAGGGAGACTCGCCGACGCCCAGAAGGAACTCGATCAGGAGACGGAGCGGCTGACCTTCCGGGCTCTGCCCCGTCCGGCGTGGGAGCAGCTGCTTCGCGAGCATCCCCCGACCGAGGCCCAAGCCGACGCGGGCATGGAGTACAACGTCGAGACGTTCCCCGCGGCCCTGATCGCGGCGTGCCACATCGAACGTGACGCGGCTGGAGCCGAGGTGCCGAGCATGACGGAAGCCGACGCCCAGGAGCTCCTCGACAGCTGGGCCGACGCCGACGCTAAAGCCTTGTTCACGACAGCACTGGTCGTCAACCAGACCATCCGTGCCGACCTGGGAAAAGGCTGATCGAAGACCCTGTGTTCAGGGCTGAGATGCAGCTGTGCGCCTCGTACGGCATCCCGCACAGCCACTTCTCGGGCGCCGGGGACGGACGGTGGTCGGCGCTCGACCGGGCGAAGGCCCTCGCCTACCTGGCCTACACGCAAGCCTCGTGCGACGGGTGCGGCACCCGCGCGGCCGAGTGGGACGAGGGCGTGGGCGGCGATCGGTTCGCCTACGTGCCCGAGCCGTACCGCTGCCCTGGGTGCGAGCTGATCGAGATGGAGCGTGAGCAGGTCCCGGATGGGGCCGAGGGCCGGGGGATGAAGATCGGGCTGCGGCCCCGGAAGGACGTGACGCCGTGAGCGGCGCCTACACCCTCTACGTCAACCTCATGGCCAACACTGGGGGCCTCACCAGCGGCCTTCGGGGCGCCGCCGGTCAGCTGCGAACCTTCGACAGCGGGTTGGCCGGGGTCGGAACACGTCTGGGGTCGGTACGGACCGCCACCGAGGCCCTGACCCGGGCGCAGGCAGCCGCGTCCGCCGAGGCGATCCGGTCCCAGGCCCGGGTGACCCAGGCAGCTGAGCGGGCGGCGGCCGCGCAGCAGGTCGTCACCCGGGCCCACCGAGCCCAGGCCCTCGCTGCTTCCTTGGCGACCCGGGCTCAGGAGGCGCATACAGCCGCCACCATCGCCGGTGAGCGTGCGGCACGCGCGCAGGCCCTCGCCCAGACCATGGCTTCGCGGGCCCAGGCCACGGCCGGCGCGGGGGCGGCCGCCGCTGCCCGCACCGCAGCCGCCGCTCAGGTCGCCGCAGACCGCGCAGCCCAAGGAGGCGGCGTCCATCCCCTGATCTTCGCAGGGAACCTCGTCCTGCAGGGAATGTCGGGGTTGGTGGGGCCGGACGGCGCGAACCGGGGTTTCGGAGGCCTCATGGCGGCCACACGCGCAGTGGGAACGGACTACGAGGGAAGGAAGCGCTCCCATGACGACGATGGTCCTGCTGATCGCTCCGATGGCGTTGGCCCTGCTGCTCGTCCACCGCAGGGGCGGGCACCGTGCCCGGCACCGGGCGAGCCGGTCCTGACGGGCGTCCCGGCCGGTCCGGTCCGGCGTCACACGAGAGCGCGAGCGAGGTGAACGCGGTGTCCATGCGTGCCAAGGGCTGGGCCGCTTCCTTCCCCGTGCACCGAGGGGTGCGCGAGGCCCGCCGGTGGACCGCGGAACGCCTGGACTCCCTGCAGTGGACGACCAACGCCCCCGACACCGCGCACTCCGTCCTGTTGACGGTGTCGGAGCTCGTCACCAACGCGCACGTCCACGCGCACAGCGGCGCCGGGCTGGTGCTCACGTGGGACGGCCGGTGCCTGCACGTCAGCGTCGCCGACGCAGACCCGGAGCTGCCGGCCCCGCGCGACCCCTCACGCGAGGCGACTTCCGGACGGGGACTCGCCATCATGGACGCCCTCGCCGATGCCTGGGACGCCCATTCCTTCCACGGCGGCAAGACGATCACCGCCTGTTTCCGTCCCCGGGTGACACCCGCCCCGCACACCGGCGAGTCCCCCGACGCGTGACGGCCCAGCGGTCCGCCGGGCTCCGGCCCGGTGCGGCGGTGCGGTGGCCGCACCGGGGGCGCGGTCCTGTGCCGCTGTCGGGCCTGTTCCGTACCCTGGCTGCATGCGTACGCGCCCCACTCTGAGCTGGACCCCCACCGAGGACCTGCGGCCGGGCACCACGGATCCGGAGCCGGTCGCCGATGCGCTGAGGACCGGCGGCGTTCTGGTGCTCAGCGGGGCGGGCCTCTCCACGGAGTCGGGCATTCCCGACTACCGCGGCGCGGGTGGCAGCCTGCGTCGGCACACGCCGATGACCTACCAGGAATTCACCACGAGCATCCACGCCCGGCGCCGCTACTGGGCCCGCAGTCACCTGGGCTGGCGCACCTTCGGCCGCGCCCGGCCCAACGCCGGGCACCGGGCCGTAGCGGCGTTCGGGCGGCACGGCCTGCTCTCGGCGGTGATCACCCAGAACGTCGACGGCCTGCACCAGGCCGCCGGCAGCCAGGACGTGGTGGAACTCCATGGAAGCCTGAACCGGGTCGTCTGCCTTTCCTGCGGTGCCTTCAGCACGCGCCGGGAGCTCGCCCGGCGGCTGGAAGAGGCCAACGCGGGCTTCGAGCCCGTGGCCGCCCGGCTGAATCCGGACGGTGACGCCGACCTCACCGACGAACAGGCCGGAGACTTCACCGTCCTGCCCTGCTCGGAATGCGGCGGCATCCTCAAACCGGACGTGGTGTTCTTCGGCGAGAACGTTCCCCCGCACCGGGTCGAGCGCTGCCGCGAACTGGTCGATGCGGCGACCTCACTCCTGGTCCTGGGATCCTCGCTGACGGTGATGTCCGGCCTCCGGTTCGTCCGCCAGGCAGCCCAGGCGGGAAAACCCGTACTGATCGTCAACCGGGACCCGACCCGAGGCGACCGGCACGCCGCCACTCGCGTCGCGCTCCCCCTGGGGGCGACCCTCGCCGGCCTCGCCGACGGACTGGACATACCCGTCGACGGCCGGCCGGCGGACTGAACCAGGCTCCCGCCCGGGCCGAGCGCCGTCGAGGACAGCCGGGCGGGGCCCGGACTCGTCGAGTCCGGGCCCCTCCCCCCATCGCGGGTCAGACGAACGGGCCGCCGAACGGGCCGGCGGGGCCGTAGTAGAGGGCCAGCTGCTCGCGGTAGCCCGCGTCGCCGAGGTGCCTGTCCCGGTGGAACTCCGGGGAGCCCTTGATCTGTTCCTTGGTGCGCTCCACGTGGATCGTCCGCTGCTCCGGGTCGATCGAGATCACGGTGGCGGCCGGCAGGAGCACTTCCCTGCCGAAGATCCACACCCCTGTATCGACGACCAGGTAGGCGTCACCGACCTCGTCGGAGTGCTTGTCGACCTTGCCGATGCTTCCGTCGACCGCCTCGACCTCGTAGCCGGTGAGATCGGTACCGGCCAGGTGGCCCGACGTCGACTTGTAACTCCACGCGTGCTCGGTCACGTGAGAACAACTCCTCCGGTTCGAGTGAAAGGATCGACCGACCTCTTGAACGGCGTCTGCCCCGGCATCCCCGTTGTGAACACACGCATTTCTCCTTCCACCGCATCACGCGAGAGGGCGGAGGGTGCTCACGGGCGTTTCGCGGCCGGCCGGCGTCCCGCGGTGCCCGTCAGCCCTCACGGCCCGGCAGGAGCTCCTTGGCCTTGGCCACGGCGAAACCCCAGCCCTGGGCCACAGTCGGTTTGCCGGGCACGGCCACTTCCTCCGGGTTGGTGAGCACGTCCAGCAGGACCGGCCCCGGCGTCTCGAAGGCGCGGCGTACGCCTTCGTGGAGATCGGCCGGGTCGGTGACCCGGATCCCCGTCAGGCCGAGGGCCGTGGCCACTGCGGCGAAATCGGGGTTGTCGAGTTCCGTCCCGAATTCCGGCAGCCCTGCCTGCTCCTGTTCCAGCTTGACCATGCCCAGGCGGCGGTTGTCGAAGACGACGAGCTTCACCGGCAGCCCGTACGTCTTGATGGTCATGAGGTCGCCGAGCAGCATGCTCAGCCCGCCGTCCCCGCAGAGCGCGACGATCTGCCGGTCGGGCGCCCACAGCTGGGCACCGAGGGCCTGGGGCATGGCATTGGCCATCGAGCCGAGGTTGTACGAGCCGATCAGGCGGCGGTCGCCGCGCATGGTGACGAATCGGGAGAGCCAGACGGTGGCCATGCCGGTGTCGGAGGTGAAGACGGCGTCGGCGTCGGCGTAGGCGTCCACCGCCGCCGCCAGCGCCTCCGGGCGGATGGCGTGCTCGCGGTTGTCCAGGACGGCCCGCAGCTTCCCGGTCCAGCGGTGCTCGTGCGCAGGGTCGGCCAGCCGCTGCTGTCCCTCCTGCCAGCGCAGGAAACGCTCCCGGGCGTCGTCGAGGTGCGCACGGTCCGGGACCGCCTTCACAAGCGGCAGCAGGGCCCGCAGCGTGGCGCCGACGTCGCCCGCCAGGCCCACGTCCACGGGGGTGCGGCGTCCCAGGTGCTCCTCGCGGGAGTCGACCTGGATCACCTTGGCATCCTTCGGGTACCACTCCCGGTAGGGGAAGTCGGTCCCCAGCATGAAGAGCACGTCCCCGCTGTCGAGCGCGTGAGCGGCGGCGGGGTTGCCGATGAGGCCGGTCTGGCCCACCTGGAAGGTGTTGTCGTCCTCGAATCCCTCCTTCGCCTTCAGCGTGAGCACCATGGGCGCCGCCAGCAGCTCGGCGGTCCGCAGGACCTCGGTACGGGCCTCGCGGGCGCCCTGCCCGACGAGGAGGGTCACCCGGGACGCGGCGTTCAGCAGCTCGGCGGCCCGGGCGAGGGCCGGGTCGTCGGGCCGGGTGACGGCGCGGTCCAGGGCGAACCGCGTGGGCCTGTCGTCGCTCAGCTCCTGATCGCCCAGGTCGCCGGGGACGGTCAGGACGGCCACCCCGCCCTGGGTCACGGCGGCGCGCACGGCCGATTCGAGCAGGCGCGGCATCTGGTCCGGGGAAGTGACGGTGGCCCGGTGGACGGCGACATCGCGGAAGAGCAGGTCGTTGTCGACCTCCTGGAAGTAGTCGCTGCCGATCTCGGCGAGGGGGACCTGGCCGCAGATGGCCAGGACGGGCGTGCGGCTCTTGGCGGCGTCGTAGAGGCCGTTGAGCAGGTGCACGGATCCGGGTCCCACCGTGCCCATGCACACCCCGAGGGTCCCGGAGAGCTGGGACTGCGCCGAGGCGGCGAAGGCCGCGGCCTCCTCGTGGCGGCAGCCGACCCAGTTCAGGCCGACGGATGTGCGGATGGCGTCGGTCAACGGGTTCAAGGCGTCACCGACGACGCCGAAGACGTGCTGGACGCCGAGCTCCTCGAGTGCGTCGACGATGACGTGGGCGACGGTACGTGCCACGGGACAGCCCTTCGTTTGCCGGTTCAGCGGCCGGTTCGGCGAGTGGAGTGGGTGAAGCGGTCGGGGTCGGCCGCCTTCCAGTCGGCTGCCCAGCTTTCGGGCGGCGAAGCGATCAGTTCCCCGGGGGCGAGCCAGGCGTACAGTTCGGCGTACGAGCGGACGGTGTGCGGATCCACCCGCTGGAGCAGCATGTGGGGGCGCAGCCCGCGCGCGTCGTCGACGCCCATGGCCGCCATGATCTGCAGCGCGCTCTTGACGGTCGCCTCCTGGTAGCGCCGTACGCGCTGCGCCTTGTCACCGACGTCCAGGGCCCGCGCGCGCCGCTCGTCCTGGGTGGCGACCCCGACGGGGCAGGTGTTGGTGTGGCAGCGCTGGGCCTGGATGCAGCCGATCGCGAACATCATGGCGCGGGCCGAGTTGGTGTAGTCGGCGCCTTGGACCAGGCGTTTGACGAGGTCGCTTCCGGTGGCGACCTTTCCGGAGGCTCCGATCCGGATGCGGTCGCGCAGCCCCGAGCCCACGAGGGCGTTGTGGACCGTCATCAGGCCGTCGCCGAGCGGCAGGCCGACGTGGTCGGCGAACTCCAGGGGCGCCGCGCCCGTTCCGCCCTCCGCCCCGTCGACGACGATGAAGTCGGGGGTGACGCCCGCCTCCCGCATGGCCTTGCACACGGCGAGGAACTCGCGGCGCGAGCCGACGCACAGCTTGAACCCCACGGGCTTGCCGCCGGCGAGCTCCCGCATGCGGGCCAGGAAGCTCACCAGCTCGCGCGGGGTGGAGTACACGCGGTGGAACGGCGGCGAGACGACCGTCTCCCCCTGCGGCACCCCGCGCACCCGCGCGATCTCCGCGTTCACCTTGGCACCGGGCAGGACGCCGCCGATGCCCGGCTTGGCGCCCTGACTGATCTTCAGCGACACACATTTGACCTGTGGGTGCGCGGCCTTCTCGGCGAACTGCCGCTCGTCGAAGCCCCCGTCGTCGGTGCGGCACCCGAAGTATCCGGTGCCGATCTCCCACACCAGGTCCCCGCCGGGGCGCCGGTGGTACTCGGACACGCCGCCTTCGCCGGTGTCGTGGGCGAAACCGCCCAGCTGGGCACCTGTGTTGAGGGCGAGGACGGCGTTGGCGGACAGGGAGCCGAAGCTCATCGCCGAGACGTTGAGCAGGGACATGTCGTACGGCTCGGTGCAGTCGGGTCCGCCGACCCGGACCCGGGGAGGATCGGCCCGTACCGGGTGCGGGGCCATGGACGGCGTGAGGTATTCGCTGCCGGGCCGGAGGAGGTCGAGTTCGGTGCCGAACGGCTCCTCCGCGTCGGTGCCCTTGGCCCGCTCGTAGACGATGCTGCGGGTGTCACGGTCGAAGGGGCTGCCGTCGATGTTCCGCTCGATGAAGTACTGCTGGATCTCCGGCCGCAGCGCCTCCAGGGCGAACCGGAGGTGACCGAGCAGAGGGTAGTTGCGCAGGATGGAATGCCGGCGTTGCAGGAGGTCGTACGAGGTCACCAGAACGAGCGCCGCCGACGGAACGGCCGCAGCCCACCACCAGGGCGAGAGGAGGACGGCGCCGGCCGCGGCGAGCGCCGCTGCGGCGCCGGGCAGGATGAGGGCAAGTGTCTTCAGCACGTCCCGCTTGTGTCCCGTCGGCCGCGCCCCAAGCATTCCCGAGCGAGCCGCCCCGGACGGTCGGCACCCGAAAAGCCCTTCCGCCTCTCCGCGGCACAGCCCAATCCTGCGCGAGCGGCCACTCATGATCCGGCCTCTGCGGGGAACACGGCCGTCACCGACCGAAAGGGGCATGGACATGCTCGGCATCACCGCCGCAGTGCTGTTCTTCGTCGCATTCCTGATCAACGCCGCCACCATCAGCACCGACGAAGTGTTCAGCTCCACCAACTTCATGCTGCTCGGCCTCGCCGCGCTCGCGCTCCACGTCGCCGGCATAGGCCACGGGTGGGCGGCCCGCGGGCGGGGCCGGGGCCGTAGGCGCTGATCCCATGACACGGAGGGAAAGAAGGAGCGGCGTCCCGCGGAGCGGCGCAACGCTCGGGCGCGATCTGGTGCTCGCCGTGGGGCTGGCCGGGACCGCCGTGGGCGGACTGGCCGTCTTCGTCAGGGCCGCCTCGGCGGCCGGGACGCGGCTGCCGGTCCTGCCGGTGGCCGCGGCGGCGGTGCTGCTGATCGGCGTGGCGCTCGCCGGATGGAGCGCGTCCCCTGTGCAGCACCGCTCCACGGCACCACCCGACCCCGGTGCACGGCCCGCGACGGATCCGCCGGACGTGGGAGCCGACGCGCTGGACCATGCCGCGGTCGATGCCGACGGCTTCGAGCACACCATCGCCGCGCTCTGCGTACGCGACGGCTGCACCCCGGTGGAAGTGGTGGGCGGCGCGGGTGACCTGGGCGCCGACGTGACCGCCACGACCCCGGACGGACTGCGCGTCGTCGTGCAGTGCAAGCACTACGCCGAGGACAACCGGGTCGGCTCGCAGGACCTGCAGCGGTTCGGCGGGACCTGCTTCGCCGTCCACGACGCCGACGTCGCGATCATCGTCACCACCGGTCAATTCACCGCGCCCGCCCTTGAGTACGCCGCCACGTGCGGCATCGTCTGTATCGACGGCGAGGCCCTGGCGGCCTGGACCGAGCCGGGCGTACGGCCGCCGCCCTGGGTATCGGACACGGTCCGCTCCGACCTCACCCCGGCGCCCGGCGGCCGGGCCCCGAGGTGAGGTCGAACCGGGCACCGTGCGTCCGATTCCGGGTGCACCGGATCGGGCATGCGCGATCATGAGTGGAATGGACACTCGATTCCTCGGCATATCCGATCTGTCAGAAGCCCCGTCCGTGGCGGTCGTGGTCGACGTCATGCGTGCTTTCACCGTGGCTGCCTGGGCCTTTGCCCAAGGGGCAGAGAAGATCGTTCTTGCCGAGTCGCCGAACGAAGCCCTGGCGCTGAAAGCCGGGCACCCGGATTGGGTGGCGCTCAAGGACGGTCCGCCGGCGCCCGGCTTCGACCTCGTCAACTCGCCGGGCCTGCTGCGGTCGGTCGACCTCGGCGGACGGACCGTCGTGCAGAAGACCACGGCGGGAACGGTCGGCGCCCTTGCGGTCAAGGAGGCGTCGCTGGTGCTGTGCGCCGGCTTCGTGGTGGCGGAGGCGACGGCTCGGCTCCTGCGGACGCAAAACAGTGACAGCGTCACGTTCGTGGTCACCGGCGAGGACGGGCAGGCCGATGAAGATCTGGCGTGCGCCCAGTACATCGCCCTGAGGGCCACCGAGGCGGGGACGGATGCGGCCGAGTTCCTCCGCCGCGCCGCGCAGTCGCGCGCCGCCGCCGAACTGGCGGAGGGTGGGCGTCAAGGAGTCCACCCCGACGACGTCGCGCTCTGCCTCGAGGTCGACCGGTTCCCCTTTGCCATGGTGGCGGCCTTGGAAGGCTCGCTCATGGTCCTCCGCCCGTGGGGCGGATCCGGCTGAGCGACAACACCGGGTGCAACAGCGCCCGGTGCGTGCGCGACGTCAGTCCCCGTCCGCGCGGCGGGTCATCAGGAGTTCGAGCCCGTCCAGGATGCGGCCCAGCCCGAACTCCAGGGCCTGGTCCCGCCCGCCGTGTGCCGCCGCCGAGGCCAGGGCCGCCCCGAGTGCGGGGAACCGTTCACCGTGCTCACGCATCACCTCGCCCAGTACCGCCGCGAGCTGGGCGTCCGGGCCCTCCCCCGCGGCCCCGGACCCGGGTCCCGCGCCGGCGGCCCGCTCCTGTTCCGCGATGCCGCGTACGTGTCCGGCGAGCAGTACCACCGCGTCCATCGCCTCGGCCCCGGTCAGCCCGCACCCGTCGAGCGCGGCGAGGGCCCGCTCCATCCATTCCAGCTCCCGGGGGCCCATGACCCGTACGCCGACGGTCGCTTCCAGCAGCCACGGGTGGAGCCGGAGGCCCTCCAGCAGCCCCCGCGCCCACTCCTCGAGCCGCTCCCGCCACGGGCCGCCCGTCGACTGCGCCGACTCGGGCATCGCGCCCTCCACCATCAGCGCGACCAGTTCGGCCTTCCCCGGCACGTACCGGTACAGGGCCATCTTGGTGACGGACAGCTCCGCCGCCACCCGCTGCATCGACGCGCCGCCCAGGCCCTCCGCGTCGGCGATCTCGATGCCGGCCCGGGCGATCCCTTCCAGCGTGAGCCCCCGCTTCGGTCCCCGCGCGGGTCCGGCCGGCGGCGGCCCCCACAACAGGCGTACGGCCGGGCCCCACTGTTCGCTCGTCATCGCATTCACCTTGCGCTCGCACCAAAACCGCGTCTACCGTACACGGTATTGAATCAGTGTCCGTCGGACACAATTATCTCTCGGCCCAGGAGTCCTCCATGACCACACCCTTCGCACCGGCCGGCGGCCCGCGCCCCGCGGCCCGCAGCGTCCTGATCTCGGGCGCCGGCATCGCGGGCCCCGCCCTCGCCCACCGACTCGCCCGCCACGGCCTGCGCCCCACGGTCGTCGAGGCCGCCCCCGCCTTGCGCCCGGGCGGCCAGGCCGTCGACTTCCGCGGCGCAACCCAGCTCCACGTCCTGCGCCGGATGGGGATCCTCGACGCCCTCCACCGGGTCCGGACCGGCGGCAGCCCGATGACCTTCGTCGACGCCGACGGCCGCGAACTCCTGCACCTGCCAGCCGAGTTCGCGGGAGGCGACATCGAGGTCCTGCGCGGCGACCTCTCCCGGATCCTCCACGAGGCCTCGCTCGCCGCCGGCGCCGAGTACGTCTTCGGGGACTCCCTCACCTCCCTCGCCGAGACGGCCACCGGCGTCGACGTCACCTTCCGCCGCGCCCCACCCCGCACCTTCGACCTCGTCGTCGGCGCCGACGGCCTCCACTCGAACGTCCGGCGCCTCGCCTTCGGCCCGGACGCCGACCACGTCACCCACCTCGGCCACTACGCCGCCACCTGGAGCCTGCCCCACCACCGGGACCTGGGTCTGGACCTGCGCCCCGGCGCAGGCGCCATCGGCCACAACGCCCCCGGGCGGCTGGCCAGTGTCGCCGCGGACCGCACCGACCCCGCCCGGGCCCGCGCCTTCTTCGTCTTCGCCTCCCCCGAGCTCGCGTACGACCGCCAGGACCCCGAGGCCCACAAACGCCTCCTGCTCAGGGCGTTCGCGGGCCTGCCCTGGAAGGTGAACCGCTTGCTCGACTCCCTCGACACCGCCGACGACCTCTACTTCGACTCGATCAGCCGCGCCGACGTCCCCGCCTGGTCCGTCGGCCGGATCGCCCTCCTCGGTGACGCCGCCTGCGGCGCGACCATCGGCGGGATGGGCACCGGCACCGCGATCCTGGGCGCGTACGTCCTGGCCGGTGAACTCTCCCGCTCGCCCCGGGACCACCGGGCCGCCTTCACCCGCTACGAATCCCTGCTGCGCGCCTACGCCCAGGACCGCCAGAAGGGCGGGGCCCGCACGGGCCGTTTCCTCGCCCCCTCGTCGAGGCCTGGCCTGCGCCTGCGCAACACGGCGCTCAGCCGGCCCCGCGTCCTCGCCTGGATGCTCGAGGCGGCCAAGGACGCCACCGCACTCGCGCTCCCGGACTACTCGGACTTCCCGGACCGCCCGGTCAACTCACCTTCGGCACACGCCCATTGACGTCAGAGTGCGCTCACCGCAGAAAAAGAATCAGGCAAAGAAGCACACAACTCCCCGAACCGCTCCGCGTCTTCGCAGAAAAGTACCTGCCGACTGGTTTCCTTTCGCAATGCCCGACTAGATTGACGGGACACCGCGGCGAACACCGCTCGGGCAGTGACCAAGGGGACGAGCAGAACGTGGCGAGGGCCAGACAGGAGCGGGCCGAGATCACCCGCCAAGCCATACTCGACGGGGCGGCGACCGCCTTCGATCTCAGCGGGTTCGAGGGCACCAGCCTCAGCGACGTCGTCAAGCACGCCGGAGTCACCAAGGGCGCCCTGTACTTCCACTTCCCGTCCAAGGAAGCCCTCGCCCGCACCCTGATGGACGAGCAGTTCCAGGTCTCGGAACACGTCCCCACCGTCGAGAACCCGGGCCTGCAGACCGTCATCGACCTCACCCACCAGATGGCCCACGGTCTGCGCACCGACGTCCGCATCCGCGCCGGCATCCGCCTGGTCATCGAGTTCGGCTCCTTCACCCACCCCGACCCGACCCCCTACGACGCCTGGATCGACACCTGCCGCAGCTGCCTGACCCCCGCTCAGCAGCGCGGCGACATACACCCGTCGCTCGATGTCCAGGACCTCTCGACCCTGCTCGTCGGAGCCTTCACCGGCATCCAGGTCACCTCACACGTCCGCACCCGCCGCGAAGACCTCCACACGCGCGTCACCGACCTGTGGAACTTCCTCCTCCCCACGATCGTCCCCCCGCAGCGCATCACCCGCTTCCACCCCACGGGCACGCCCGAGACGGCCCCACCCGCCCCCGCCCACTGACGCAGGACGGCCCCGCACACGCCGTGGCGAACCACGGGGGTGCTCGCCACGGCGTGCCCGAGACCGCCCTGCCCCGAACGAACCGAACCGCACCGCACCGGCCCTACGGCCGGGGGCTCTCCAGTACGTACGCCTGCTTGGACGCGCAGGTCCAGATCACCGGCCGGACCCGGTTCTGTGCGTCCAGCGCGGCTCCGCCGACCCGGTCGTCGTCCGTGACGGCGAAGGCTGCGGTGAACAGGGCCGGGCCCAGCCCCGGCAGGACGCGCATCGGCCCCTTGCCGGTCCAGTACTGCGCCCGCGCAGGCGGGCTGTCCGGCGGGCGCGGCGACGCGTAGGCGAACTCGGCCAGGCCGACCGCGACGCCGGTGTTCGGGCTGATCGCGTCGAACGTTCCGCCGATCGCGCCGGGCGCCCAGGGTGCGTACACCGCAGGGCCGTCGGGTCGGTTCCACACCACGGCGTACTCCGCGGTGTCGGGCCCCTGGCCCCGCTTCGCGTAGCCGACGATCCGGCCCGAGTCGTCGATCCCCCGGGTGACGTGGTGGTCCCCCGTGTCGTCGAAGGGCGCCAGCACCGAGGGCGCCGAGTCCGGGTACGCGGGCCAGTAGAGCCCCGGGACGGCGAGGAACTGGCGGCCGGGGCGCCGTTCCAGCTCCCAGGCGTTGCCCGACACCTGCCCGGCGTTGTTGAGGCCGGACATCTGGCTGAGCATGTATCCGGCGGGCGGGGGCAGTTCGCGGCGCGGCCGGCCGTGCGACCATTCCACGCCGACGGTCCGGTTCCGGGCGGCGTCCCAGAGACTGCCGACGATGACGCCGCGGTCGTTGACCCCGCTCGCCTCGTCCCCGCCGGGCAGTACGGTGATGGCGGGATCGCCGTGCCGGTAGCTGAACGCCTTGCTGCCGTCGCCGGTGGTCACCTGCCCGACCATGAGGCCGGACCGGTTGACGTCCTTGACCCGGCCCGTGCTGGAGCCCTCGGGCACCGGCACCGCGTACACCTGCTCGCCGATCCAGTACGCCGGCTTCATGCCGGACATGCCGACCGCCAGGCGCGACTGCCCCGGTGCGATGGCCGAGACCTGGGTGTGGCGCACCCAGGGGCTCGGATGCGGATCGTCGGTGGCGGGCAGCTTCTGAAGGACCTGGATGGACGGCTTGCAGGATGCAGCCGTGGCCCCCGCGGCCGCCTGCGCGGGAGCCGTCATACCGAGGGCGGCGAGGAGACTGCCCGCCACGGCGAAGCCCGTACGCCTCGTACGTCCTGTACGCCCTGCGCCCCTCGTGTTCCTGGTGCGTCGCGTTCTCGTTGTCATGAATCCCCCCGGATCACGTCACGTGGAAGCCGAACCGCAGGGAGACATCCTTGCCCCGCCGGACCGGGATGAACAGCGACGATCCGGACAATCGACTCGTCACTTCCGGACCTGCCCACGGAATCCGCGGACGCCGGGCCGGGCTCAGGACCCGGCGGGGGCGAGGGAGTCGACATCCTCCATGAAGCTCAGCATCCGCTCGTTGACCAGGTCGGGGTGGTCGATCTGCGGGCCGTGGCCGGTCGCGGCGACGATCTCGGCGCGGGCGCCCGGTATCAGGCGCGGCACGCGTTCCAGCTGGCGCTTCGGGTGTACGAGCAGGCTGCGCTTGCCCAGGACGAGGTAGAGCGGGGTGCGGATGGAGCGCAGCGCGTCCTCGGCCAGCGGCAGGGGTGCGGGGCGCCGGATCCGGAAGGCGCGGGCACCCAGCTGGACCCACTTGCGCAGCTCGGGCACGACGATGACCGGCTGCTCCAGCCAGGCGGCGAGGCGCGGGCGCAGCGCCTTGGGCGCGAAGCTGGCGAAGAGGCTGACGAAGACCCAGGCGAAGAAGCGCAGGCCCACTTTCTCCAGGCCGCCCGGGTCCAGGAGCGTGACGGAGGCGAGCCGGCCGGGCCGGCGGTGCGCCTGGTTGAGCACCAGCCAGCCCCCGTAGGAGGAGCCGACGAGGTGGACCCGGTCGAGGCCCAGTCCCTCCAGGGCCTCGTCGAGCCACTGGGCCGCGCGCTCGGGCTGCCACATGGGTTCGCGGTGGATGCTGCGGCCGGCGTCACCCGGGGTGTCGAGCGCGTAGACGGGGCGTTCGGCGCTGAGTGCGGGGGTGTTGGGGTACCACATGGCCGAGCAGTAGCCGGCGCCGTGGATCAGGACGACCGGGGTGCGGGACTCGGCGGCCGGGTCGTCGGGGCCGTAGCGGTAGACGTGCGTGGTGCCGAAGCCGGTCTCGACGTCCGTCTCGTGGCGGGCGGGTGCGCCCATCGCGTAGAGCGCGTCGCCCGCGGCGAAGTACCGGTCGCGCAGCTCATCGCTCACATAGCGGCCGACGTCGCGGCGCGGGCGGGTTCGGGCGGTGTTCTCGGGCACGGGGCACCTCCGGTCTTCGAAGATCCATTCTTCGTAATACGAACGTACCATAAAGCTGGTACAGCGGTACCATGAAAGAGTCCGGGCGGTCCGGACCGCGAACGCGAGCGCACCACCAACGGGCGGAGACACGACACATGCCGAAGCGCGTGGACCACGAGGAACGGCGGGCCCAGATCGCCGAGGCGCTCATCCAGGTGGCCGGGCGGCGCGGACTGCACGCCGTGGGCATGCGCGACGTCGCGGCGGAGGCAGGGGTGTCACTGCGACTCGTGCAGTACTACTTCGAGACCAAGGAGAAGCTGCTCTTCTACGGACTGCAGCACCTCACGGACCGCTTCACCGCGCGCGTGGGCGAGCGCCTGCGCGCCGTCGGCCCGGACCCGGGGCCGCGCGCGACCATCGAGGCGCTGCTGCTGGCCTCCCTCCCCACCGACGAAGAGGGGCGCACCTTCCACCTCCTCTACAGCTCGTACTCGATCCTGTCCGTGACCGACGAGGCCCTGGCCGCCCAGCCGTTCATCGACAACCCCGACGCCGCGGAGAACGCCGTCGCCGGGCTGCTCCGACAGGCCCAGGAGAGCGGTCTGGCCGACCCGTCCGCCGACGCGCGCATCGAGGCGATCAGCCTGCTCGCCATGACGGCGACGATGGGCACGAGCATCCTGGTGGGCCAGCGGAATCCCGAGTCGGCCGTCGCGGTACTCCACCACCACCTCGACCGGATCTTCACCGCCTGACCCCCGCCCCGATCCCTCCCCCGGCCCGCAACGACCCGGCCACCCCGGCGAGTTCCAGGACTGTTCACCCCCACGTGACCCGCACCTCCCCGGACCCGCCGGGCGCGGCCGGTCGAATGGCGAACCGAGAGGTCTGGACCATTGAAGTCGCGCCAAACCGTGGCGCATTGGCTCCGGTGCCACACTCTCGCAACAACTGGTCTATACCTTTGGCATTAGGGTGGGCCATCTGAAACGGGTACATGCACAGCCGTGGGGGGCTTTATGACCTTTCATCATCTTCCGCAACCACCATCCGACGAAGAGCTCTACTGGTACTTCGGTCCGCAGCGCCGCTGGGTCCTCGTCAGCACCTCGCTCGCCTTCGTGTTCACGGCGGCGACCATGTTCACCTTCGCCCTGCGGACACCGGCCCTGTGGGCGTTCCTCGCCGTCCTCGGCCTCAACCTCGTCGCCCTCGTCCTGTCCTGTGTCAACAGCCTGCGCCAGCGCCGGCTCACCCGGCAGTCGCACGAGGTGCTCATCCGGGCCTGGCGGCCCGCCACCCTGCCGGACGTCGATCTGTACCTGCCGACCTGCGGCGAACCGCTCGACGTCCTGGGCAACGCCTACCGCGCGGTCGCCGCCGTCGACTGGCCCGGCGCGCTGACCGTCTGGATCCTGGACGACGCCGACCGGCCCGAGGTCGCCGCGCTGGCCGCCTCGTACGGCTACGAGTACGTCGTACGACCCGACCGGGGGCACCTGAAGAAGGCCGGCAACCTCAACCACGCGCTCACCCTGAGCAGCGCCGAGTTCATCGCGATCCTGGACGCGGACTTCGCCCCGCGCCCGGACTTCCTGCGCCACCTCGTGCCCTACCTGGCCGATCCGGCCGTCGGCATCGTGCAGAGCCCGCAGTGCTTCGACACCGACGAGTCCATGGGGTGGATCCAGCGGGCCGCCGGCTCCGCGCAGGAATGGTTCTTCCGCTGGATCCAGCCGTCCCGGGACGCGAGCGACGCCGCCATCTGCTGCGGCAGCAACGCCGTGTACCGGCGCGGCGCGATCGACCTGGCCGGCGGCTTCGCCCGGCTCGACCACAGCGAGGACCTGTACACCGGGCTCGCCCTGCACGAGCAGGGGTTCCGCACCCTGTACGTGCCGGTGCTGGTCGCCAAGGGCACCTCGCCCGACCGGGTCACCTCCTTCGTCAACCAGCAGTACCGGTGGGCGATGGGCAACCTCCACCTGCTCGGCACGCCCGTGCTGCGGCGGATGCGCGCGCCCTGGCGGATGCGGCTGTGCTTCTACGAGGGCATCGTCGGCTACCTGACCACCGCGGTGAACACCTTCGCGGCACCGTTGCCGCCGCTGGTGATGATGTTCTGGTTCCCGGACCACATCCGGCCGTGGCACGTACTGCCCCTGCTCGCCCCGCTGTGGCTGTGGCACGTGCTGCTGCCGCGGATCAGCCGCACCCGCTGGCGGGTGGAGGTCATCCGGGCGAACGTCCTGACCAGCGTGGCCGCCGCGACCGCGTTCGTGCACACGCTGCGCGGGCGCAGCGCCGCCTGGGTGCCCACCGGCGCGCGGGGTGCGGGGGCTCCCGGCGGGATGGCCCGCCGGGTGGTCGCCGTCTCGCTCGTCTGGCTCGTCCTCTCCAACGGGGCCGCGGCCACCGGTCTCGCGCTCGCCGTCGCCCGCAACGGCTGGGAGCCCAACTGGGGGCTGCTCCTCTACCTCCTGGTCCAGTGCCAGATCAACGTCCCGCTGATCCGGGACCTGGTGGCCGAGCTGCACCCGGCGGCGGGGCCGGTGCGCGCCCGGGTACGGGCCGCGCTGCGCCCGCGCGGCGGCGTGCTGCCGCGGCGCTGGCCCGAGACCGTCGCCGCTTCCGCGGTCCTCCTGCTCACCGGCCTGCTGGCGTCGGGGTGGGTCGACCCGATGCTCCCCTGGCTGAGTTGAAAGGCACCATCCGCATGTCCTTCCTCGTCACACCCGGCCGGCGCCGGCCCCGCCGGAGCGCCGCTCCCGGGGCCGGAGGGCTGCCGTCCGGCTCCCGTTCCGGCAACGAGTCCGGGCCGAGCCCGCACCGGTCCGCCTTCCGGCCCGACATCGAGGGTCTGCGCGCGGTCGCCGTCCTCGCGGTACTCGCCTTCCACGCCGGCATCCCCTGGGCGACCGGCGGTTTCGTCGGCGTGGACGTCTTCTTCGTCATCTCCGGCTACCTCATCACCGGTCTGCTGGTCCGCGAGGCGATCACCACCGGCCGGATCCGGCTCGGTGACTTCTTCTCCCGGCGGGCCCGGCGGCTGCTGCCCTCCGCCGCCGTGGTGCTCGCCGCGGTGGCCCTCGCCGGGGCCTGGCTGACCGTACCGCTGCGCCGCACCGACCTGGAGTACGACGTCGTCGCGGCGGCCCTGTCCTTCGCCAACTGGCGGTTCGTGTCGCAGCGGACCGACTACCTCGCCGCCGGACACGACCAGAGCCCGCTGCTGCACTTCTGGTCCCTCGCCGTCGAGGAGCAGTTCTACCTGTTCTGGGCTCCGCTGCTGGCGGTGCTGGTGCTGTGCGCGGCCCGGGCGGTCCGCCGGGGCCGGGCGGTACGGCTCGTCGTGGTGCTGGCCGCCGCCCCGCTCGCCCTGGCCTCGTTCGCGCTGGCGGTGTACTGGACCGGGCACTCCGCATCCCTCGCGTACCTCGGAACTCCGTCGCGGGTCTGGCAGTTCGGGGTCGGGGCGCTGCTCGCCCTGCTGCCCTGGCACCTGATGCGCGGTCCGCGACCGCTGCGGCTGCTGTGCGGCTGGGCCGGGGCCGCGGCGATCGGCTGGTGCGTCGTGGTGTACGACTCCGGAACCCCGTACCCCGGTCACGCGGCGCTCGTGCCGACCCTGGCCACCGCCGCCGTGATCCTCGCCGCGATACCCGGCCGCGGCGAGCGGCACACGCGGGGCAGGTGGGACGTGGGTCGGCTGCTGGCGGGGCGGGCACCCCGGGCCGTCGGGCGGCTCTCCTACACCCTGTACCTGTGGCACTGGCCGGTGCTCGTCCTCGCCGAGGCCCGGCTCGGCACGCTCGGCTGGCCCGCGAAGACCGCGCTGACGCTGGCGGCCGCATTGCCGGCCCTGGCCACCATGCGCTGGGTCGAGCAGCCGCTGCGCCGCAGCCGTACGGTCTCCGAACTCCCCCGCCGCGGACTGTCGGTGGGCGTGTCGGCGATCGTGCTGCCGGTGGTCCTCGCGCTGGTGGTGGGTACGACGACGCTGCGCGTGCTGGGCCCGGCCGGACCGGTCGACACCCAGGGCCTGCCCCCGGGCGCCGCCTCGGGCCCCACCCTGCTCTCCCGCACGGCCGGTACGCCGCTCGTCGACGGGCCGGTGGTACCGAGTCCCGCGCAGGCGCGGGCGGACTTCCCGCCGGACGGGGCCTGCGAGGTCGCCCCGGCCGGGACCCGCAGCCCGGACTGCCTGTTCGGCGCGGTCGACAGCCCGGACCGGATCGTGCTGCTCGGGGACTCGCACGCGGGTCAGTGGTTCTCCCCGATGCTGGCGCTGGCTTCGCAGCGGGGCTGGGCGCTGCAGGAGTTGGTGAAGCAGGGCTGCCCGCTGCCGGAGCTGGCGGTGGACAGCCCGCAGCTCGGGCGCGCCTACCGGGAGTGCGACACCTGGCGGGCGGACTCCCTGGAGCGGCTGCGGCAGCAGCCGAAGCCGCGCCTCATCGTGATCGCCTCGCTCAACCGCTACACCGACGACGCGCACCTGCTGGCCGAGGCGTGGGAGAAGACGCTGACGCCGCTACGGGCCCTGGGGGCGCCGATCGTCTACGTCGAGGACACGCCCGTGCCCGGCAAGGACGTCCCGGCGTGCGTGTCCGGCAGTCCCGCATCCCCGGCCGACTGCGCGTTCAGCCGCACGGACGCCCAGCTGCCGGATCCGCTGGCGCAGCGGATCGCGTCCGGCGCCCTGCCCGGCGTACGGAGCGTCGGCGTGAACCGGGTCCTGTGCCCGGGCGACGGGCCGACCTGCCCGGCCGTGCTCGACCGGATCCTGCTCTACCGGGACGACGCCCACCTGACCAACGTGGCGGCCGTGGTCCTGACCAACCGGCTGGAGCGGCTGCTCACGGGGGCCGGACTGCTGCCCGCCGCGGGTGGAGCGGCAGCGGGGGCTGACGGGTGGACGCGGCTGCTGCGCGACGACTTCGACGGCCCGGCGGGCTCCCCTCCGTCCGCCGCCGACTGGATCCACGACATCGGCACCTGCTACCCGGGCTGCCCCGCGCCGCAGTGGGGCACCGGCGAGATCGAGACCATGACCGACTCGACCGAGAACGTCCGCCTCGACGGGAAGGGCGCGCTGGAGATCGTGCCCACCCGCGAGGACGGGCGGTGGAGTTCGGGGCGGATCGAGACGCGGCGCTCCGACTTCGCGCCCCCGCCTGGCGGGGTCCTGCGGATCGAGGCGTCGATCGCCCTGCCGGATGTGACCGGGGAGAAGGCGGCGGGATACTGGCCGGCCTTCTGGACCCTGGGGGCACCGCTGCGCGACGGGTACACGGGGTGGCCGGGTGTCGGGGAGCTCGACGTCATGGAGTCCGTGAACGGGCGGGACACCGTCTTCGCCACGATGCACTGCGGTGTCCTGGAGGGCGGCCCGTGCCGGGAGCCCGCCGGCCTGACGTCCGGTCCCCAGCCGTGCGCCGGATGCCGTACGGCGTTCCACTCGTACGCCGTCGAGGTCGATCTCGCGCCCGGCGCGCAGGAGGTGCGCTGGTATCTGGACGGGCGCGTGTACCACCGGGTGACCGCGGACCGGATGGACCCGGGGACGTGGCGGGCGGCCGTGGACCACGGGCTGTTCCTGATCCTCAACGTGGCGGTCGGTGGCGGTCTGCCGCTCGCCGACGGCGCGAGCGCGGGTCCGGCCACCGAGCCGGGCCATGCGATGCGGGTGGACCACGTCACCGTCTCGGCGCGGGAGCGGAGCACGTAGGGCCATGGAGGTACGGGCCTGTGGCGGGGCGCGCTCCACGGGATGCCCGGAGCACGCCCCGCACAGGTCCGGCTCAGATCCGACGCGGGTCCGACGCGGGTCCGACGCGGGTCCGACGCAGGGTCAGAACGCGAAGACGGCGTTGCCGTTGAGCGTCGCGGACATCACGCAGCTGTTGGAGAAGGTGTACTTCCAGGCGACGCGGCTGCCCTTCCACACGCCGTCGGCGGTGACCGTGACCGGGGCGTAGTGCATCGGGCAGGCACGGTCCGGGTTCGGCGAGGCCAGCAGGCGGTCCAGCGCTCCGCCGGTGGAGTTGAGGGCGGCGCAGGCGGCCCGCGGGTCCGGGTGGGTGCCCACCGCGGTCGGGGCGCAGCTGAGGGTGGAGGCCCGGACGATGGTGGCGGTGGCGGCGTCGTCCCCCTGCGCGACGGTGAACACCAGGGCGGACGGGGCGTACAGGCTGGAGGGCTGAGCGGCAGCAATCCCTGTGGCGCCGGCCAGGCAGAGGAGCGTGGCGGCGGAGGCAGCTGCGATGCGGTGGCGCACGACAAAACTCTCTTTCGATTCAAAGGTTGAACGCGACATTTGGTTTCGATATCGCGCCGTTGCGGGATCAGACTGTCTGACCCGAAGCCAAGTCGCACATCCATGACCGATTTACGGACAGAGCATCCGCATACCGGCGAACGAATGGTCGTTCGGGCAGCTCACAGGGGACGCGCCCACTCCGCCGCCGCGCCCCGGCGCCGGCCACGCCGTCCGCGACGTGCGACCCCACCCCTCCCTGACCTGCCGTCGGCCACCCCCGGTTCACCCGACGGCCACTCAGCTTGACCGGATGTGCGCGCTCGAACCCCCGAGGGCGCCGCGCCGCGCCGATCCAACTCCACGACAGCCCAGAATAGTTAGGCAAGCCTTGCCTAAAAATGCCTTACGATGCCGACATGAAGAAGATCATCAGAGTGCTGACGGCGGTGGCGGCAGGTCTGGTCCTCGCCGCGCCCGGCACCCTCGCCACGCCCGCCGCGGCCGCGTCCGCCCCGCCCGGCGTCACCGGACTCGGGCTCCCGAGACCCACCGGCGGCTTCGCCGTGGGCCGCGACACCCTCCATCTGGTGGACCGGGAGCGCAAGGATCCCTGGGTGCCCACGGCCGACCGGGAATTACTCCTGTCCCTCTACTACCCGGCGCTCGCGCACACCGGAAATCCCGCTCCCTATATGAGCGCCCCCGAGGCCAAGGCACTGCTGACCGACCGGGGGCAGCTCGGCGAGTACGTCACCCCCGAACGCCTCGCGGCCACCCGGACGAACGCACGGACGGACGCCCTGCCCCGGCCCGCCGCGAACCGCTACCCGCTGGTCGTGCTCTCCCCCGGCTTCACCATGCCGCGCTCCTCGCTGACCGCCCTGGCGGAGGACCTCGCCAGCCGCGGGTACGTCGTCGCGGCGGTGGACCACGCGTACGAGTCGGACGGCACCGTCTTCCCCGGCGGCCGGATGCTCACGTGCAAGGCGTGCGAGCAGGTGTTCCCCGACGGGTCGCTGCACCGGGTCTCCGACGGCCGGGCCCGTGACATCCCGTTCGTCCTGGACCGGCTGACCGGCCCGCGCCCGGCGTGGCGGTACTCCTGGCTGATCGATCCCCGGCACATCGGCATGGCCGGGCATTCGATCGGCGGGGCGGCCGCATCGGCCACCATGGCCGTGGACCCGCGCGTGGACGCCGGGGTCAACATGGACGGCACCTTCTTCACGCCCGTACCCCAGACCGGCCTCGCCGGACGGCCCTTCCTGATGCTCGCCGGTGACCCCGCCCTGCTGCCGCCCGACTTCCCCGACACCTCCTGGGAGGACAGCTGGCCCCGGCTGGACGGCTGGAAGCGCTGGCTGACCGTCACGGGGGCGGGCCATCCCGGCTTCACCGACTGGCCCGTCCTGGGCGACCAGGTCGGATACCCGCACCCGGAGACACCGCTGTCGGGCACCCGCTCGCAGCAGATCACCCGGGCGTACGTCGGCGACTTCTTCGACCTGCACCTGCGCGGGAAGCCGGCGCCGCGCCTGGACGGTCCGACGGCGGCCGACCCGGAGGTCGTGTTCCACCGCAGCTGACGCCGGTACCGGGGGCGCCCGCCCGTCCCGGCGGGTGCCCCCGCACCTGACCCGTTCCCCCGAAGGCCGATCCTCGCGACCACGCCGTGGGGCTCAGGACGGGTCGGCGTAGCGGGCGGCGAGCGCGGCGGCGCGGTCGCGCAGGGAGGTGCGCAGCGACTGCGGGGTCAGGGCTTCCGCGTCCGTGCCGAGCTGCCACAGGGCCCATTCGGCGTGCCGTGAATCCTGGAAGGTCAGCTCCAGCCGCAGTCGGCCGTCCGGTTCGGGTTCTTCGGCGCGGACGGCCAGCGCGGTGTCGAGCAGGTCCTCCCGCCGCGCCGGGTTCACCCGTACCAGCACGGTGATGTGGCCGTCGCTCAGGAACCGCGCGGCGCGTTCCCGCCAGATCCGGTCCAGGTCGACGCGGTCGGGGCGCTGTGCCGGTTCGGGGAGTTCCTCGGCGGCCAGCACCCGCGACAGCCGGTAGGTGCGGTCGGCGCCGGATCTCGTGGCCAGCAGGTAGACCCGGTCGCGTACGGTGACCAGGCCGATCGGGTCCACCGTGCGCCACTGCGGTGGCCGGCCGGTGGCGGCGTAGTGGATGCGCAGCTTGTGTCCGGCGAGCACGGCGCGCCGGACGTCGATCATGGTGGTGCCGGGTACCTCGTCCGTGACGGGCCGGCGCGAGAGCAGGTCGATCTCCGGCTCGACGAGAAGGCGCCGGGCCGCGTCGCTCGCGGTGGCCCGGTGGTCCTCGGGCAGCGCGTCGACCACCTTGCGCATGGCCGAAGCGAGCGCCGAGCCGAGGCCGAACGCCCGCTCACCGCGCGCCGATCCGGCGGCCAGCAGGGCCAGGGCCTCGTCGTGGTTCAGCCCGGTGAGCTCGGTCCGGAAACCGGGCAGCAACTCGAAACCGCCGTGCCGCCCGCGTTCGGCGTAGACCGGGACGCCGGCTGCCGACAGTGCCTCGATGTCGCGCAGCACGGTACGGGTGGACACCTGCAGCTCGCGGGCCAGCGTGTCCGCGGTCAACCGACCCCGTCGGCGCAGCAGCAGCACCAGTGAGACCAGCCGGTCGGCACGCATGCGGGAACCGTAGCGGAATACCTGACCAAGGGTGTCGTGATTTGTTGGGAGGCTCGTGGACACGACGTCGAGGCCGGTGGCCGCCGAGCCGGTGGACGTACGTACTCCCGATGAATCGAATGGAGCTGACGTGGCGATGGAACGAACAGCGGTCAACCCGGTGACGTGGTCGGTGGAGCTGGGGTTCAACCAGGGCGAGGTGGTCTCCGGACACACCCGGACCCTGTACGTCTCGGGGCAGACCGCGATGAGCGGCGAGGGCAAGCCCCAGCATGACGGTGACATGGCGGCGCAGTTGGCGCTGAGCGTCGACAACCTGGAGGCCGTGCTCGGTGAGGCCGGCATGTCCCTCGCGAACCTCGTGCGGCTCAACGTGTACACGACCGACGTGGACCTGCTCTTCCAGCACTACGGCGGGCTGGCGGGGCGGTTGGGCGCCGCCGGGGTGGCCCCGGCCACCACGATGCTCGGGGTGACTCGCCTGGCGGTCCCCGGCCAGTTGGTGGAACTCGAGGGAACCGCCGTCGCCTGATCCGGTCGGGGCGGGCGCGACTTTCATCCACCGGCAGCCGGCGAAGGAGTGTCGTCGCCGGTGGCGAGGGTGACCTGGGCGGTCCACGACCAGGGCTCCTGGGGCGGCTCCCAGGTCACCTCGACGTCGGTGTCATGGAAGTCGCGCGCGAGTTCCGACACCATCACCGCTGCCGCGGCCCGCGCGTCGTGCGGGTCGGTGTCGATCGGCACGTCCAGGCGTCCGCAGTGCATTCCGCCGTCCATGGTGAGGACACTGATGCGCCAGCCCTCCGGCCTCGCCAACAGGACGATCCCCGTCGGAATGCCCAGGACGGGCCGCTTCTTCTTCTCCTTCTTGCGTCTCACGATGCTGCTGTCGGGCGGGGCCACACGCCGAACCACTGCTCGGCGCCGTATTCCTCGAACCTCTGCACCTCGGTGAATCCCAGCTTCGTCGCGAGGCGCAGCGCGCGGTCGTTGGCGGTCTGGGTGCACAGGACCACCGGCTCGCCCGGATGGGCGGCGGCGAACCAGTCGAGTGCCGCCGTGCACGCCTCGGCGGCGTACCCGTGACCCCATGCCTCCGGGAGGAACATGCAGCCGAGTTCGGCTTCACCGGCCTCCGGTCGGACGTGGCCCCGGCGCTCCGCGGCGCGCCGATCGAGTGTGATCATTCCGATCATCGCTCCGTCGACATCGATCACGAAGAAGCCGGGGCGCCTCCCGGGCACCTCGGGTGCGGCGTGTTCGAGCTCGGCACGCGGTCGAGCGCCGCCCACGTACGCGCCCACCTCCGGCGATGCGAACAGTTCGATGAATGCCGCACGGTCCTGGGACTCGGACTGGCGCAGCACGAGCCGTTCGGTCCTGATCGGGGCGGGCGGCCAGGTGGCGGATCCGAGTTCGGGCATGGGAGGCAACCTATCGCAGGCTCGTGCGAGTGGTCCGCGGGGCTAGACCGGTTCGCCCTTCAACCACCTTGCGGCCCGGCCCGGTTGGGATGAACCCGGCGCGCCCCGGGAATCACACGACTGCGGTCGCATATCCCCCCTCCCACTCCACAATTAGGTTAGGCTTACCTAAGAGTGGGGGTGTGGGGATGCAGGACAAAGCGCGAGACCAAGCGCAGCAGGACGAGTGGGCCGACGACGTACTGGCCTGGATGAGCTCCCAGGAGGAGATGGACCGGGCGCTGCGCGACGCACTGCGCCGCACGCCCAGTCAGCGGGAGGAGACGATCGCCCGGATGGCGGACGCCCTCCGCGGTGCGGCCCAGGGACTGACCATCCCCGGGTGCGCGGCGGCGGCCGGCGTCCCCGAGCGCATCCTGCGCGAGTGGCTGGAGATCGACTCCAGCTTCGCCACGGCGCTCCGCGCCGCGCACGCGCTGGCCGAGGCGCACGGACTGAGACCGGGGGCGACGCCCACACCGGCCGCGTTACAGCTGATGCTGAACGCGATCCGCAAAGGGGCCGCCTGGCCGGCCGCGGCGACCCTCGTGGGCATCTCCGTGCGCGGGTTCAACCGCCTGCGTGCCGAGGCGCCGCCGGTGGGGGCCCTGATCGCGGCGGCCCAGCGGGCGCGTTCGATGCAGACCGGAGCGGGCCGGCGGCGCAGACCCCCCAAGACGGCGAGCCGCCGGGTCGGGTACCGGATCGTGCAGCTCGACGACCCCCTCCTGTCCCCGGACAGTCAACCGGACGCCCCTTCCGGCGGATTGAGCGACCGCGCCACGCGCCGGGACTGAGCGTCCGATCGCACGAGGAAGGAAGCCGGAGGGCGCCGCCCACCCTCCCCACCGGGAGATCCGGTGAGGCCAAGTTGACCAATGGATGAGGGCCGGGGCATCCTCCGCCCCTCGTGGAGCTCTGCGCGCCCGTTCACCACCGGCGCTCCGCGCAGCGCCGGTGACAAGGAGATCCAGCCGTGGGCCCTGTGACCATCGACCCCTATCCCATGCCCACCCAGGACCTCGTGCCGCGCTCCGTGGCACCGTGGTCCGTCGACCCCGACCGGGCCGCCCTGCTGATACACAACATGCAGAACCACCTGCTGCGGCCCTTCCCCCGCGATCACCCGCCCCTCGTGGACCTGATCGGCAACATCACCGACCTGCGCAGGTCCGCACGGCGGCTCGGCCTCCCGGTCGTCTTCAGCGCCGTACCGGCGGGCGAGCGCCCCGAACAGCGGGGCCTCGCGGCCGAGATGGAGACCGGACCGGTGGCGGCGGACCGCGACGTGTCCATCACCGAGGAACTGACCCCGCGCCGGGGAGAGCACGTGATCACCAATGCGCGGCACAACGCCTTCCTGCGCAGCCACCTGGAGCGCATCCTGCGCGCCACGGGCCGGGACCAGCTGATCCTGTGCGGCATCTTCGCCCACGCCGGCGTGCTGCTCACCGCGGCGGACGCGTTCATGAACGATATCCAGCCATTCGTCGTCGCCGACGCGGTGGCGGACACCTCCGCGGAGGAGCACGCGCTCGCCCTGCGCTGGACGGCCGCACGGGGCGCCGTCGTACACACCACCACGACCCTCATCGACGAGCTGGAAGCCTGAATGACGACCGCACACCCCACCCCATGAGCGGACGGCCGGCGCCGCGGGCGCGCACTCTCATCGAGGCCCTGCCGCGGCTGGAGCGGTTCCAAGGCCGCACGGTCGTGGTCAAGTTCGGCGGCAACGCCATGGTGAACGAGGAGCTCAAGGCGGCCTTC
The DNA here is from genome assembly GCF_017639205.1 of Streptomyces nojiriensis. Taxonomy (NCBI): domain Bacteria; kingdom Bacillati; phylum Actinomycetota; class Actinomycetes; order Kitasatosporales; family Streptomycetaceae; genus Streptomyces; species Streptomyces nojiriensis. Next base: position 707,395 of record NZ_CP071139.1, read on the forward strand.
GCCCAGGACGTGGTCTCCCTGCACTACGCGGGGCTCCGGCCGGTCGTCGTGCACGGCGGCGGCCCCCAGATCAGCGCGATGCTCGAACAGCTCGCGCTGGAGGTCCGGTTCGCGGCGGGTCTGCGGGTGACGACCCCCGCGGTGATGGAAGTCGTCCGCATGGTGCTGGCCGGGCAGGTCCAACGGGACATCGTCGGACGGATCAACCGTCACGGAGCCTTCGCCGTGGGGATGACCGGCGAGGACGCCCGTACCCTGTCCGCCGTCCGGCGGCCGGCCGTGGTGGACGGCGCCGAGGTGGACATCGGCCTGGTGGGCGACATCGTGCACGTCGACCCCGACACCGTACGGGGGCTGCTGGAACGCGGCCGCATTCCCGTGATCTCCCCCATCGCCCGGGGAGCGCACGACGACAGCGTCTACAACATCAACGCGGACCTCGCGGCCGCCGCCCTCGCCGGGGCACTGGACGCCGAGAAGCTGGTGATGCTCACCGACGTCGCGGGTCTCTACGCGGACTGGCCGCACAGTACGGAGGTCATCGACCGGCTCACGGCCGGTGAACTGGCGGAACTGCTGCCCTCGATGACAGGCGGCATGGTGCCCAAGATGGAGGGCTGCCTGCGCGCGGTGCGCTCCGGGGTGCGGATGGCGCACGTACTGGACGGCAGGGTTCCGCACGCCCTGGTCCTGGAGGTCTTCGCCGACGAGCACACGGGCACCACGGTGGTGCCCGACGGTCCGCCGGACGGGGAGCCCCTCGCCCGCTGAACCGGGGAAGGTCGGCCCGCCCCGGCCCTCCCCCGTACCCCGTCCCCGGAGCCGACCCGGCTCCGGGGCCTTCCGCGCACCCAACTCCGCCCACCACGCACCGGGTTGGTGCGGATCGAGACAGTCACGGGTCCAACTTGACAGCCCCCATCCCGTCAGAGATGTTAGGCCAGCCTTGCCTAATCAAATGGGGTAGGACCGAGGAAGGATGGGCATGTCCGCACCGCACGCGAGCTCCACCCCCGGGGACGCTCTCCCGGACGTCAGGGACCTGGTGGGCATCGGCTTCGGGCCGGCCAACCTGGCCCTGGCAATAGCGATCCGGGAGCACAACGGCCGACGCGCCCCCGGCGAGGCGATCCGGGCCTCGTTCATCGAGCGCCAGGACGGCTTCGGATGGCACCAGGGCATGCTCCTCGAAGGGGCCACCATGCAGGTCTCCTTCCTGAAGGACCTGGTGACGATGCGCAATCCGGGAAGCTCCTTCAGCTTCCTGCACTACCTGCAGGACCGGGACCGGCTGGCCGACTTCATCAACCAGAAGTCCTTCTTCCCCACCCGCCTCGAATTCCACGACTACTTCCGCTGGTGCGCCGCCTCCTTCAGCGGGCTCGTCGACTACGCCACCGAGGCCGTCGGGGTACGCCCGGCCGGTCCGGCCGGCGCCGCGGAGCAGCTGGACGTCATCACCCGGCCCGCGTCCGGGACCGGGCCGCAGCGCGCCACCCGCACCCGCAACCTCGTACTCGGCACCGGGCTGCGCCCCCGCGTCCCCGACGGGATCAGCACCGGTCCGCACATCTGGCACAACCGCGACCTGCTGCACCGCGCACGGGAACTGACGGCCCGTCCCCATCGCCGGTTCGTCGTCGTCGGCGCCGGACAGTCCGCCGCCGAGACCGCCGACCACCTTCACCGCACGTTCCCGGACGCCGAGGTCTGCGCCGTCTTCACCCGGTACGGGTACAGCCCCGCCGACGACAGCCCCTTCGCGAACCGGATCTTCGACCCGGCCGCGGTCGACGAGTTTTTCAGCGCCCCGGAGGAGGTCAAGCAGCAGCTCATCGGCTACCACGCCAACACCAACTACGCGGTGGTGGACGGCGAACTGATCGAGCAGCTGTACCGGACCGTCTACCAGGAGAAGGTCGCCGGCACCGAGCGGCTGCGCATCCTGAACGCGACGGCCCTGACCACGGTGGAGGAACTCCCCGACGGGGCCCGGGCCGTGGTGCGCTCCCTCACCACGGGAGAGACCCTCACCCTCGACTGCGACGCGGTGGTGCTGGCCACCGGATACCGGCCCACCGAGCCGGCCGAGCTGCTCGGCGACCTGGCCGGGGAGTGCCTCACCGACGGGCAGGGCAGGCTGCGCGTGGGCCGTGACCACCGGGTGGAGACCACCGACCGCGTCCGGGCCGGCATCTACGTCCAGGGCGCCGCCGCCGAGCACACCCACGGCATCACCGCCTCCCTGCTGTCCACGCTGGCCGTGCGCTCGGGCGAGATCTGCGACTCCCTTCTGCTGCGCGGCACCGAACGCGAGGTGCGGGCGGCATTGGCGACCAGGGCGGCGGCCGTCGCCGACGGCGTCCCCGCCCAGCGGGGCTGAGCGGCCGTGCCGCGCACCGATCCCCCGGCGGCGGCCGGGCCGGCCGGACTCACGGCGGCGCAGGCGCACGTCCTGGCGGCGCAGAGCGCGGATCCCTCGTACGCCGGCCACAACATCGGGCAGTACATCGAGCTGGTGGGCCCGCTCGACACGGTGGCGCTCGACGAGGCCGTGCTGCGCACCCTCGACGAGGCCCCCTGGCTCCGCCCGCGGCCGATGACCCGGGGCGGCCTGCCGCGCCTGGACACCTCCGCGGCGGCCGACCCGGTGGGCGCCGCCGTCGCTCTCGTACGCGACCAGCTCGCCTGTCCGCCCCGGCCCGAGCTGCTCACCGCCCCGGCGGACTCCGGCCTCGCACCCGACCTCACCGGCGCCCTGCTCGTCACGGTCGGCCCCGAACACCACCTGCTGGTGCAGTACTTCCACCTGCTGGCGGTCGACGGGTACGGGGTGGCGCTGCTGAGCCGGCGGATCGCCGAGGTCTACACGGCCCTGGCGCACGGCCGCCCGCCCGGCCCGACCCCCTTCGCGCCGGTCTCCGTACTGACCGACGCGGACCGCGCCTACACCGGCTCGGCGGCGCAGGCCGCGGACCGGCGGTACTGGACGGGGCGGTACGCCGACCGCCCCGTACCCCTGTCGCCCGCCGGGCGGGTGGCCCCGGCCCGGGACACCGCGCGGCGGCACACCGTGCACCTCGGCGCGGCGGACGGCGCGGCCGTCCGGGCCGCCGCCCGCTCCGCGCGTGTCACCTGGGCCGAGGTCGTACTCGCCACGACCGCGGTGCGGGTGACCGCGCAGGCCGGCGCGCGTGAGGCGGTCCTCGCCGTGTACGCGGCGGCACGGACCGGGGACGCTGCGGGTGCCGGCGACGGCGGTGAACCTCCTGCCGGTGCGGCTGCCGGTCCGGGGGGCGGGCACCTTCCGGTCGCTGCTGCGCGCGGCGGCCGGCGAGCTGACCCTGCTCCGTCGCCACCAGCGGCTGCGCGGCGAGGAACTGGCGCGCGAGGTGTGGCCGGAGTACGGGGGCGGCCGCGTCCCCGGACCGCTTGTCGACCTGCGGCCGTTCGAGACGGAGCTGGACTTCGGCGCGATCCGCGGCCGGGTCGTCAGCCTCGCCTCGGGGCCGGTCGACGACCTGGCGGTGTCCGCCGCAGCGGGCCCCGACGGGCGGCTTCGCCTGGACTTCGACGCGAACCCGGCGCTCTACGAGGAGGCCGAACCGGCCCGGTTCGCCCGCCTGTTCACCGCGGACCTGGCGGCGCCCTGCCGCGCCCCCGACGTACCGGTCGCCTCCCTGGCGGCCTCCCCCGTCCACCACTGATCCCATCCCCCAACCGACCGTCCCGGTCATCACCCGAGGAGAGGCACCATGGCCACCAACCCCTTCGAGGACGACGACGCGCGCTACTTCGTGCTGGTGAACGCCGAGAACCAGCACTCGCTCTGGCCCGCCTTCGCGGAGGTTCCCGCGGGGTGGACCGTCGTACACGGCGAGGACAGCCGGGAGGGCTGCGCCGCGTACACGGAGACGCACTGGACCGACATGCGGCCCGCCAGCCTGGTCGCCAGGGGCTGACCCGGCCCCGTGGGGCCGCCCGGTCCCACGGTGTCACGACCGGGGCCGGACCGGAGCACGTCCTCCGGTCCGGCCCCGGTCGTGCGGTTCACAGCCTCCTGGAGAGCACCTCCGAGCCGCGTGCGGGGTCCAGCGCCGCCGCCCAGGCCGCGGGCGCCCGGCCCGGGCCGGCCGACGCGAAACCGTGCCGCCGGAAGAAGGCGGCGCCGGTCGCGGTCGCCGTGAACACCTCCCGCACGAGGCGGCTCCGGGAGTCGGCGAGCGCGGCGCGCAGCAGCGCGGCGCCCAGCCCCTGGCCCTGGTTCCCCCGGGCCACGCAGAAGTTGTAGAGCACGGCGACCCCGTCCCCCTCGTCGCTCAGCGCGAGACAGCCCAGGACCGAGGTGCGACCGCGACCGGTCGCGAGGAGGAACTCCCCGGCGTGCGCCAGGTAGTGGTCGATGCTGCGGGAGCGCAGGGCACCGGAGCGGATGAAGGCCAGGGAGAGTGCGTGCAGGGCGGGGGCGTCGCGCAGACGCGCCCGGCGGACCAGCGGCGGGAGGCCGTCCGTGCCGTGCAGCGGGGGACGGGGGGTGGCGGCAGCAATCACATATTTAGGTTAGCCTTCCCTAAATTGACCCGCAATTCGCCTCGCGGTGAAACTCGGGGGCTTGGGGTTCAGGCCGGCGGCGGAGGCCCAACACCACTGTTCACCGGAGTCATCAGGGAGCCCGCAGCATGACCGGCACCACGGAGGCCCTCAGCGACGGGAGTCATCGCCGACCGAATGGGCAGACGTGCCGGCATCGTGATCGGCCAGCTGCTGATGGCCGGATGCCTGCTCGGCCAGGTGGCGTTCTCCCACTACTGGGTGTTCCTGGCGCTGTTCATCGGGCAGGGCGTGGGCATGGCATGTGTGTCCGGTTCGGACACCGCCCTCCTGTACGACCTGCTCGTGCGCCGTGGTGCAACGGCCGGCTACGTCAGGATCAAGTCCCGGTTCACCATGCTCGGGACGGTCACCTCGGGAGCCGCCATCGTCCTCGGCGGCCAACTGCAGAAGATTTCCTGGGGGGTCGTCTACGTCGCTTCGGCGGCGTGCCTCGCCCTGGCCGTGGTGGTGCTGATGTCACGGGTGCCCGAGATCCGCGGCGCGGACGCGGTGGACGAGCAGGACCGAGCGGCAGAGGAGCAGGGCGACGCCACCGCATGGCGGGCGATGCTGCGGGTCGCCACGCCGGCGCTCGTGACGCTTGTCGTGGTGTCCGGATTGATGCATGCGACGTTGACGCCGTACATCATTTTCACGCAGAAGACCCTCTCCGTTCAGGGAGCGGGCACCGCATCGGCGGGATTCCTCGCCGGCGGGCTCACTCCGCTGCTGTCGGACCGCGCGGACCGGCGCATCGGGTATCGGGTCGTGGTCCCGGTGTCGCTCCTGACGCTCGCCGCGGCACTCGGCCTGAGCGGCCTCGGCCTTGTCTGGGTCACCGTCGCCGCTTTCCTGGCCCTGGTCGGGATTCCCGAGATCACCGCCGTGATCGTGGACAACGTGTTCAACGAGGCCGTGCCGTCGCGCCACCGGGCGAGCCTGCTGTCGGTGATCGCATTCGTGGAGTCGGCGCTCATCGGCATCGGCTATCTCGTCCTCGGCGCGCTCATGGACGGGCTGGGCTCCAGCGTGGGCATGGCCACCTACGCCGCGGTCCCCCTGCTGGCATGTCTCCTGTGGCTCCCGGTGCTCTTCCGAGGGGCACGGGTGACCACCGAGATGCGGCCGGGCGGGGCTCAGGGCTGTTCCAGGTAGCCGGCCAGGGCGGCGCGGCTGTGCCGCAGGCCCTCGATGCGCGCGTCCATGGCGGCCAGTTCGCCGTCGAGGACGGTCCGGATCTCCTCGCACCAGGCGAAGCGCACCCCCTCGCCGCGCACGCACGGCAGCACCGCGCGGATCACCTCGGTGGACAGGCCGGCCGCGAGCAGGGCACGCACCTTGCGTACGGCGGCCACGGAGTCCGCCGTGTAGTCGCGGTACCCGTTCGGGCCGCGCTCCGCGTCGAGCAGCCCCTGCGCCTCGTAGTAGCGCAGCAGCCGGGAGCTGACGCCGGTGCGCCGGGACAGTTCGCCGATCAGCATGTGCCCTACCTCTGCATCCGGTTGACCTTCACATTGATGTCAACGTCTAACGTCGCGCCTACCGGCGGGCATTCCGCCGGCTTGACCGCGCACCGGTGGAGTGATGTTCATGTCCGACCGCTCGTTCCTCTTCGTCCTCGGCAGCTCCCGTTCCGGCGGGAACACCGAGATCCTCGCGAGGGCGGCCGCCGAGCAGTTGCCCGCCGGTGTCCGGCAGCGGTGGGTCGACCTGGCCGGGACGGCGTTGCCCGACTTCCAGGACGGGCGGCACGAGGCCGAGGGCTGGATACCGTCGGAGGGCGAGGAGGCCCTGCGGCTGGCCACCCTGGAGGCGACCGACGTCGTCATCGCCTCACCCCTGTACTGGTACGCGCTCTCCGCGCACACCAAGCGCTACCTCGACTACTGGTCGGGCTGGCTCACGGCCCCCGGCTCGGACTTCAAGCAGCGGATGGCGGGCCGGACCCTGTGGGGTGTGACGGCCATGGCGGACCACGCCGAGGTCCACGCCGAGGGGCTGGTGACCGGCCTTCACCACACCGCGGCCTACATGCGGATGCGGTTCGGCGGGGTGCTGCTCGGCAACGGCTCCCGGCCGGGCCAGGTGCGCGACGACGAGCGGGCGACGGTCCGCGCCAAGACCTTCTTCGCGCAGGACGCACCCCTGGCCCTGTTCCCGTAGCGGGTCCACCGCCGGGGGGCGTCAGCTCGTGGCGGCCCGGGGGACGAGGCGGGTGCCGCACCGGCTGCAGTACCGGGCGTCGGCCTCGATGGCGTGCCGGTGGCACTGCTCGCAGACGAGGTGGAGCGGGCACCGGGGTGTGCGCGGTTCGGTGCGGGGCGGCCGGCCGATGGCCATGCCGGCCCGCCTGCGGTGCGCGGTGAGGAACACCAGTCCCTCGGGGCCGGCCCGGAGCGAGCGGGCCGAGCCGCGCGGCAGTAGGGCGAGGGAGCCGGGCACGACGTCCACCCCGGCGCCGTCCAGGGTCAGTGAACCGCCGCCCTGTACGACGGTGAGCAGGACGTCCACCTCGGGCTCCCGGTGTACGGCGATCTCGCCGCCGGGCAGCAGGCGCACCAGATTCGCGTCGAGTTGTCGGCCCTTGTGCCGTAGTCGCCACAGGGCGCCGCTCTGGCCGTCCGTGGCGGCCTCGACCAATCCCGTGACCGTGACACCCACGGCTTCCCGCTCGACCACCGCATGTCCTTCCCGCGCGTTCGGCTGCTCTGCCGACCCTCGTGATCGCCCATGAGATCACTTCGGCAGGTGCCCGCACCAACCACGTGGGTGCGAAGCGTTCGTCCGAGCGCCAGGACGTGTGTCGCTCGGCCCGCCCGACGCGCCGGAACGGCCGGTCCTCCCGCACCTGCTGACACCTTCCGCGCCTGGGCGAAGGCGAGTTGGGACGGCATACCGACCGTCGGGGTCAAGATCTGCCGGGTCACGGGTCTGTCCCGGCGCACGAAGACCTCGTACGGGTGTCCGAGAGCGACGCAAACCGCCGTACCGGCCGGTAGGAGGCGCCCCCGGGCGACTGCGGGCGTGTCGGGTTCGACGGTACGTGTAACAGGAAGGTACGGGTGGGCGGTCGGGTGGAACGGCGGTACGGGTCGGGCCACTCCTGCTGATCACAGACGCTCTCCCGTACCGGTCCGCACCGACCGCCCGACCGCCCGCAACGCCGACCGATCGATCCTGAGGAAGAAACGATGCGCGTTCACCAGCTGACCCTCGCCGCCGTGGCCGTCGCCGCGAGCCTTTCGCTCACGGCCTGCCAGAACGGCGCCGACGGCGCGGCGCAGAGCACCCCGTCGGCTTCGTCCACCGCGTCCGCCCCGTCCACCGCCTCGCCTTCGGGGGGCGGTTCGGATCAGGGCGGCGGGAAGCCCCCGCAGGGGACGGGCTCCGGCGGCAAGGGTACGGCCGGCGCCGGGACCGGCTCCGACGCGAGCGGCAAGGTCGGCAAATGCCGGACCGACGAGCTGGCGATCACCGCCGCGGAGCGCACCATCGGCGGCGACACGGACGGCACGGTCGCGGTGACCCTGAAGAACAGCGGTGCCCGGGACTGCACGATCTCCGGGTACGCGGGCATCGACCTGAAGACCGACTCGGGCTCCCTGTCCGCGCAGCGTACGGGGCAGCAGGCCGACACGGCCGTCCTCAAGAAGGGCGAGTCGACCTACTTCGGCATCAGCTACCCGCTCAACACCTCGGGCGGCTCCGGCGTCCGCGTCACGGGGCTGGTGGTGACCCCGCCGGACGAGACCAGGTCGGTCACCCTCGCCTGGCCGGGCGCAGGCACGCTGCCGGTCACGGAGGGCGGCGGCGCCCCGGTGAAGGTCGGCCCGGTGGGAAGCGCCGGCCAGGGCGGCTGACCCCGGACACCCGACAGCCGACTGCCCCGTATCTGAGCTACGGGGAAGGTCCGTTTCCGCCCGAGGGAACCGCGGCGATCCGTCGGGCGGCGGGCGGCCCCGAGGCCGCCTCTATGCCGACCGGTCCAGCGAGCTGCGCACGTACGCGCCCGGGGTCTGCCCGAAGTGGCGGCGGAAGGCCAGGATGTAGCCGTCGCTGCTGACGAACAAACCCCACCCGGGCGGCCACCGAGCTCGCCAGCCGGCCCTGCTCCAGTCCGGTCGAGCTCGTGCGGGGGTTCTCCGCCCACTCCGTCGCGGTGCACGGGTCGCTCGGCGTCCGGGCCGGCTCGCGCGCCACGGCGCCGGCGGTGTGGCCGGTGGGCTGGGGCAGCGGCCGGCAGACGGAGTCGGCTCCGAACCGTGCGCTGTGCGCGATGCCCGCCGGGATCCACAGGTCGTCCCGTCGGACGGCTCGCCGTCGTCGGCCGTCGCCCACCCGGACGCGTCGAGCGCCCCGTGGGTGGTCGGGCAGCTCACCCGCTCCTCGACCCCCGCTGTCACACGGCCCACGGGCGGGCCCGGCTCCCCCGCGAGCCGGGCCCGCCGACGGATCCGCGGGATTCAGTGGTGCCAGGCCCGGCCTCCGGTGTTGTGGATGAACCGCTGGAGGACCTTCAGCGTGAGCACGTACTCCTCGTCCGGGATGTCCCGGTGCCGCTCCTGCCACAGCTCCGCCTGTGTCGCGGCCACCCGGGCGTGGAAGTCCTTCCCCTCGGTGGTGAGTTCGAGGTGTCCGTCAGGGTCCTGCGTGACCCAGCCGCGGTCGACGGTGGCGTCGATCTCCTCGTCGAGGTCGTCGATGCCCACGGCCGCGTAGCCGCTGAGCACGCCGGTCACCCCGTCGCGGGTCGGCGGCACCTCGGCCTGTGCGATCCGGGCCAGGATCCATGCCTGCGGCTGGGTGGTGCCGATTCCGGCGAGGACGGCCCTGATACGGGTGACCACCGCGTCGGAGGCGGCCCGGCTCCAGTAGCCGATGGGCTGCCGGACCAGTTCGGCATCGTCGTGCGAGTACTCCATGGCGGATCCGCTCCGTTCGCTCTCTTCGAGATCGCCTGCGCACCACACCGTAGGAACTCAAGCGCACTTGAGGTCCAGCCCGTCCATGAGGCCGAGGGGCCCGCGTGCCGGATGCGGCGGGTGCCCCTGGGCGGGCCTCGGCTGCACGCCTTCGAACACGCGGGCCGGTCCCTGCCGGCGCCGCGCACGGAGGGCTTCGACGACCACGTGAAGTTCTTCTTCGCGGAGGAGGGCCGGGAGCCGACCTCGCTGGCGGAGCGGGCCTGCCGTGACGTCGGCCGGGGCCACCGCCTGGGGGTGCTCGCGCCGACCGCCTGAGCCCGGAGGCGGCGTGCCGCCGGGCCGGGCACGGTAGCGATCTACCCGGTTTGTGCCACTCTGTCGTCATGATGTCCGAGATCACGGCCGCGGCCTGGGCCGGGCAGCAGGTCGCCGCGGTCCGCGACGACCCCGCCGGGCGGATGGCCTTGATGGAGCGCTGCTACTCCGGCCCGTTCGGCAAGGCGCCCCGGCACCTGCCGTTCCGCCGGGCGGCGATGTCGTTCATGCGCTGGCAGGTGCGGCGGGGCGTGCTGCAGCCGCCGTTCGCCGACCGGCCCGGCAGTCCGTGGTGGCGGGCGGTGAACGAGCGGATCCTGCGTGACGGCTGCGAGGCGGTGGGCCTGAGCGGCGGGCTTCCCGGGCCCGCCTCCTCGCGCACGGTCGACCACTGGCTGTCCTTCGCCGACCACCCCACGGCCCGGGCCTGGTACCGGGCGCACAACGGGAGCGTGGTCGCCGCCTACCTGGAGCACCGCGACCTCGCGGAGGCGGAGAACGAGACCGAGCGGTTCTTCATGAACGTCGTCCTCTGCCGCGTCCTGTACGCCCACGCCCTCGTCGCGGCGCCGCGTATCGCCCTCGGCCGGCTGCGTCCGCTCGCCCCGTTCCTCGGCGATCCGAGAGTGGAGATGACCGGGATCTTCCTGCAGCTGTCCCGCGTGCTCCCCGACGAGTACCCGCTCCACGGCACGGTGCGGTCCCACCTCGACAGGGAGATCGGATTCGGCCGCCTCCTCGATTTCGGCGTGATCGCACCGAGACTGCAGCAGCTCTACGAGTGGTCGGCGCACGAACTCGCGGCGCCCGGCCTGCTCGGCTGCGTCCGCGACGGATCCCCGGTCTACGCCTGGTCGTTCGCCGACCGGTATGTCTGGGAGCCCCCGGATTCCTTCGTCCTGCGCGTGATCCACCGGACGCTCCCGCCTTCCCCGCGTACCCCGTACCGCTGACGGACGTCCGGGCTCCGGTCAGCTCCGTCCGGCGCCGGGGTCCGGTGCGCCCGCCCTGCGGGCGTGCAGCACATGCGCGTCCAGGGGCAGGGGCCGGTGGCCCACGAGCCGGAGTCCCGCGTCGGCGAACAGGCGCGCGTAATGGTCGGCCCGGCGCTCGCGGCCTCCGACGTTGCACAGCATGTGCAGGTCCCAGGCGGTGGCCAGCGAGGGGGAACCGTCGACGGGCAGCAGGCGTTCCACGACGAGCAGGTCCGCGTGGTCGGGCATCGCACGGACGCAGTGGCGCAGGATCTCGCGGCAGCGGTCGTCGTCCCAGTCGTGCAGGACCCGGGAGAGGACGTAGACGTCGCCGCCGGGCGGCACGTCGGCGAAGTCGCCGACGCGGTAGTCGCAGCGCACGCCGCAGCCCGCGGTGTCGAGCAGCCGGCGGGCGGCCTCGACGGCGTGCGGGCGTTCGAGGAGGACACCGTGCAGGCGCGGGTGCGCGGTGAGGATGCGGCCGAGGAGCTCCCCGTTGCCTCCGGCGACGTCCACGACGGTCGCGCCCGAGGGCGCCTGGGACGCGGCGGTGATGACCGGGTGGGCGGGGAGCGGCTCGAACATCCGCGAGCTCGCGGCCATGGACAGGTCGAAGAGGGCGGCGAGTTCGGGGTCGCGGGCGAAGTGGTCGAAGTGGTTCTCGCCGAAGAGGTGGTCGAAGGCCGGCCGGCCGGTCCGCACGGCGTGGTCGAGGCCGCCGAAGGAGCGGTAGAACGGGCCTCCGTACATCAGGGCCAGCGGCCGCATCGACCCGGGCGCGTCCGCACGGAGCAGGGCACCGAGCCCGGTCAGGCGGAATCCGTCCTCCTCCCGGTCGGGGCATCGGGTGACGGCGCCGAGCATGGCGAGGTGGCGCAGGAGCACGGCGAGACTGCGGGGGTGGCTGCCCGTGAGCCGGGCGAGGTCCTCGGTGCGGCGGGCGGTGCCGGTGTCCATGACGTCGGGCAGGCCCAGCCGGGCGAACGTGGCGAGCGCCTGTGTCGTCCACGCGCCGGTGAGGAGGCGGAGGAGCGTTTCGGCGGGCTGTCCGTCATGGCCGGGCCGGTCCAGGTGGGCGGCGAGGGTGTCCCGGTGGTCTCCCCGTGCGTAGAGCTCCAGGCGCCGGTAGTCGCAGGCCGCGTCGGCGGGGAGGGTGAAGTAGAGGACCGTGCCGTCCTCGTGCGGGTTGTAGCCGCCGCCATCGGGCCGCGCGCCGTGGCGGGCGAGGATCGCGCACAGGCCGCGCAGGGCCAGCGGCTCGGGGTGCTCGATCTCGAAGGCGAGGTGCGCCTCGTGCCGGCAGGTGCGTTCGTGGGCGGCGATCGGTTCCAGGTCGGAGTACGGGGGCACGGTCAGGGCGAACACCTCCACCGCGCGCCGTTCGCCGGTGGAGCCGTGCACCTGTGGGCGCAGGATCTGCACGTCGAGCTCGGCCGGGTCGCGCCGGTGGCGCAGGGCGAGGCGTTCGCGGACCACCACGCTGGGGTGGGAGGGGGTGTCCGCCGCCAGTTCGCAGTCGGCGAGTCGGGTCCGCAGGCCGTCCGCGTCCGGCGGGAAGAGCAGCACCCCCGCGTGGGCGAACCTGCAGTGCCCGGCCAGCGCCTGCAGGTCCGGGCCGTCGAGGCCGGGCAGGAGGAGGGGGAGCAGGGCGGCGCTGTCGTGCTCGCGGACGAACCGCACTGCGGCGCGCAGGCAGGCGGTGTCGTCGGCGGTGTCCAGGAGCAACGTTTCGTCGGGGAGGGTCGTCGTCATCGTGGAGGTGTCCTCGGGCCGGTACGGGGCTGGGCGGGGCAGGGCGAAGCGGTGGGCGGGCTGGTGCGGGGTTGAGTGGGACGGGGTGAGCGGTACGGGACGGGTGCCCGCGGCGGTCACACGCCGACGTAGTTCTCGGCGAACCAGTCCTGGTGGATGCGCGAGGTGCGCAGCGAAGCGAGCCGGGAACGCCGCAGGGCGGCGTGGAAGAACGATCCGGCATCCTGGTCGCGGTCGGGGGGCGCGTGCAGGAGCCGGGTCATCCACCCGGTGAACTCCTGCGCCCGCCAGATGTGCTCCAGGCAGCGGTCCGAGTACGTGTCGAGTCCTGCGGTGTCGCCCCGGGTGAGGGCATCGGCGAGGGCTTCGGCCAGGATCTCGGCCTCCAGGACCGCGAGGTTGGCGCCCTTCGCCGCGGCCGGTGCGAGCAGGCTCGCCGCGTCGCCCGCCAGGAAGAGCGGGCCGTGGCGCAGCGGTTCGACGACGTCGCAGGCGAGGTCGAAGACCCCGCGTTCCAGGAGTCTGCCCCGTCGTAGCGGGCCGTGCTCCGCGGCGCGCATCCGGACGTCGAGCTCGTCCCAGATCCGCTGCTCGGGCCAGGCGTCGGCGGGCGTGCCGCGCTCCCACTGGAGGTAGTAGCGCGTGACTTCCGGGGTGCGGGCCATGTGTCCGGCGAAGCCGTGGTCGTGGATGGCGTAGCCGACGGCGTCGAGACTCGCAGGGGCCTCGGCGAGCAGGCCGAGCCAGGTCACCCCGTGGTCGTACGCGTGGTGACGGACGGAGCCCGGCGGCAGTGAGCGGCGGGCCGCCCCGTACCGGCCGTCGCAGCCGGCGACGTAACGGGCGGTCCACCGGGTGGAACGGCCGTCGGGCTCGCAGGCCGTGACGGACGGCCGGGTGCCGTCGGTGTCGTGCACGCCGAGCGCCTCGGTGCGGAAGCGGATGCGTCCGCCGAGGCCGAGGTAGTGGTTCAGGAGGTCCGTGACCAGGTGCTGCTGCGGGTAGACGTGATGCTGCCCGCCGTGGCCGAGCGCTCCGTAGTCGAGGCGGAACCGGCCGTCCTCCGTGCGGAATTCGCAGGTGCCGTGCCGTCGGCCGTGCCGGTGCAGGCCGTCGGCGAGGCCGTGGCGGTCCAGGATCCGCACGGTGGTCGGGGCGAGGAACCCGGCGCGGGCCCGGGTCTGGACATGGGTGCGGGAGGCACGTTCCAGGATGACGCAGTCGATCCCGGCGGTGTGCAGCAGGATTCCGAGGACGAGCCCTGCGGGGCCGGCACCGAGGACGACCACGTCGGCCGATTCACGTAACGTGCGTGAGGTGTTACTTTCCGTCATAGCGGGTGAAGCATAAGCATGTGAAGATCCACAGACCTACATGAACCATCCTTAGGCGGGAATAGAGTGACAATCGCCATGGATGTTCCCGCCCGGGGGTGACGGGGCCGGTACCGGTTTCCGCAGGCGACGGGTGGTGCGCTCCAGGCGCGCGAAACAGGACGCGCTCTCCCGCATGCTCCGGCGCGCCCAAGGCAATCGGGCTACGGCCGGCCCGGCACCGTCCGCCGGCCCCGGCCTCCGGGGCCCACCACGGCCACGGCCGCGGCCCTTACGATCGCGGCGATCCGCCGCGCGGTCCGGAGCGGGAGCCGCCGAGGGAGGAGCGGCCGCGCGCACCCGTGCTCCACTCCGGACCCGGCCCCCGCTGCGGCTCCGGCTCCGCCAGCCCGTCCAGCGCCACCCGTGCCGCGACCTCGCCTTCCTCGTAGGCGTCGGCCCGGGCCTCCCGGATGGCCTCGTGGAGCTGTCGTACGGCCTCGCCGGTCCGTCCGACGGCGGCCAGTGCCTCGCCGTGGAGGGTGCGCAGGACCACCCGGCGCGGGGCCGCCAGCAAAGGCGCGGCGAGAGCCAGCCCGCGGGCCGCGTGTTCGGCGGCTTCGGCCGCGGCGCCGACCGACAGCAGGTGCTGGGCGAGGTGTTGGTGCGCCAGGGTGGCGGTCTCGGTCAGGCCCTCCCGCTCGGCCAGGGCGAGGGCGTCGGCCAACAGGCCCCCGGGCCGCTCGCGGTCTCCGTACCGCATGAGCGCGACGGCCAGGTTGATGCGGGCGACCGCCTCCCCGGCGAAGTCCCCCGCCCGGACGGCGAGATCGGGGGCCCGCTCCAACCGCGTCAGGGCCTCCTCGGGCCTGCCTTCCTCGGACAGCACCCAGCCGAGCAGCGCCGACGCCCGGGACTGGGCCGCCGGATCACCGTCGAGTTCCGCGGACGCCAGGCCCTGTTCGAGCAGCGGCACCCAGCCGTCGCGCACCTGCCACACGATCAGCGGCCACTGAAGCAGGACGAGCCGCCAGGCCCGGTCGTGCAGGCCCGCCGCGACGGCGGCCTCGACCGTTGCCCGCAGGGTGCCGCGTTCGGCGGAGTACCAGGCGAGCGCGGCCGTCCGGTCGGCGAACCGGCGGATCTCGGCCGTGCGCCCGGCGCCGGGCGGGAGGGCGCAGCACGGCTCGCCGCCGGGCTCCGCGGCCGCGCACGCCCCGAGCAGGGTCTGCACCCAGTGGTCGAGGAGCCGGAGCAGCCCGGCGGGTTCGTGGTCGGGTGCCAGGCTGCGGGCGAAGAGGCGCACCAGGTCGTGCAGCACGTAGGACTGCGGGCCCGTCTCGACGACCAGCTGCGCCGCGGCCAGCTGGTCCAGCGCCAGGGCGGCCCGGGGTGGCGGGCAGTCGGCGAGCGCGGCCGCGGTGCAGGTGTCGAGCGTGGCACCGGTGTGCGGGCCGAGGTGGTGGAACAGCCATCGCGCCGGTTCGGGCAGATGCCGCAGGCTGAGGCCGAGCGCCGCGGCGACCCCGGTGTCCTCCGCCTTGAGCAGGTCCAGCCGGTGCTGCTCGTCGGCGAGTTCACCGGCGAAGGAGGCCAGCCCCCGGTGCGGCCGGGTGGCGAGCCGGGCGGCGGCGACGCGCAGCGCGAGCGGCAGTCCGTCGCACAGGCCGGCCAGTCGCGCGGCGGCTTCCGGTTCGGCCGCCACCGCTTCCGGGCCCAGTACCGCGGCCAGCAGCGCCGTCGAGTCGGCGGCGGGTAGCGTGCCGACCGTCACCGGACGGGCGGCGTCCGTGGCCACCAGGCCGTCGAGCCGGTCGCGGCTGGTGACGAGGGTGACGCACTCGTCCCCGCCGGGCAGCAACGGGCGGATCTGCTCGGAGTCGACGGCGTTGTCCAGTACGACCAGCAGTCGGCGCCCGGCGGTCAGTTCGCGGTAGCGGGCCCCGAGAGCGGCGGGCGAACCCGGCATCCGCTCGACCGGGACGCCGAGCGCGAGCAGGAACTCGCGGAGCACGGCGCGGGTGTCGCGGGCCGGGGTGGGGCTGAAGCCGCAGAGGTCGGCGAAGAGCGTGCCGTCGGGGAAGTCGGCGCGGCGCCGGTGCGACCAGTGCACGGCGAGCGCGGTCTTGCCGACGCCGGCGCTGCCCGTGAGGGTGACGATGGGACCCGGCGCCGCGGTCGTGATGCGGTCGAGGGTGTCGAGTTCGTCCTGCCGTGCGATGAAACCCCGTGGCCGGCGGGGCAGCAGCTGCGGTGTGACGGCGGGCCCCGCGGCGGCCTCGTGCGACCTGGCGGCGGGCGGCCGGGCCGTACCGTGGTCGGCGTCCGCGTGAGCGTGGGCGTGGGTGTGGGCGTCGGCGTCGGCGTGGGCCTCGGGGTGGGCCCGGGCGTGGGCGTCCGTACGCAGGAGGGTGTTGTACGCGCCGGTGAGTACCGGTGCGGGGTCTACGCCGATCTCGTCGGCGAGCAGCTTGCGCGTGCGGTGGAACCAGTCGAGCGCGTCCGCCTGCCGGCCGGCCCGGGCCAGGGCCAGCATCAGTTGGGCCACGAGCGGCTCGCGCAGGGGGTGCGCGGCGGCCTCGGCGCGCAGCACGGACGCGGCGGCTCCGTGATCGCCCAACTGTCCGTAGGCGCTCGCCAGCGCCTCCACCGCCGTCAGACGCAGCTCCTCCAACGCGTGCGCCCGGGCCTCCAGCGGTGCGCTGTGCACGGTCCCGTCGAACGCCGGCCCCTGCCACAGTCCCAGCGCCTCGCGGAGGACCGCCACGGTCTCCCCCGGGTCCGCGCTCCGCCGGACGAGCCGGAGCGACTCCTCGAAACGGTGGGCGTCCACGAGCGTCTCGGGCAGGCGCAGCCGGTACGCCGCCCCCTGGGTGAGGAGTTCCACGCCGTGTGCGGCGGCGTCGTGCTGCGCGAAGACCGCCCGGAGCCGGGAGACGTGCCCCTGCAGCACGGTGCGCGCGTGCCGCGGCGGCTCCTCGTCCCACAGCGCCTCAGTGAGTCGCTCGACACCGACGGGCGTGTTCGGGTGGGCCAGCAGCATGGCCAGCAGGCTCCGGCGTTTGGCAGGACCGAGCGGGAGCGGACCTCCGTTCGCCGTCGTTACGGAGACCGGCCCCAACACGCGGAACTGCACAGACCCCACCCTTGTCGATCCGCACTGCTTCGTACCGTTCCGTTCGCGTAGTGATGGCCCCTGCCCGAGGATAAGTCGGATTGTTCCGGCGGCATGAGTACGACCTCGGCCAAAGACGGAAAGTCCGTTCCACTCTCGAACGCGCAGGTGGTCGATACGGCGCAGGCGGAGCTTTAGCAGGCCGTTAGGGCATCGTTTGCGGCCGGTGGAAGTGTTCGGTGCGTCAAGTCGTTCCGTCGTCGTCCCGATTGGGGAGCACCCACATGACCTTGGCCATCCTCCGCCGCTCCGCCCTCGCGGTCACCACCCTCGCGCTCTCCGGAGCCGCGCTCGCCGGTGTCGCCGCCGCCCCGGCGCAGGCGGCGGCGCCCGCCGCCGCGGCCGGCTTCTGCCACGTGTCCGGGCTCGGTGGTGACTACATCTGTGAGTACGGCGAGGCCTGGATGACGTACCCGGCCGGAAACCGTCAGGTGTTCATCGTCGGCACCGACTTCGCGGTGTGGACCCGCTGGCAGTACGCCGGGGGCTCGTGGAGCGACTGGACCTCCATGGGCGGGACCGTGCGCAGCGGGGTCCGGATCGAAGGCAACAACACCTGGAACCCGACCATCTCGATCGTCGGCATGGACGGTGAGCGCTGGTCCCGGCACCGCCTGAACAGCGGCAGCTGGACCCCCTGGCAGAACTGACCGCACACCCCCGGCGGGCCGCCACCCGCCCATCCCAGGGAGAGAGCGGTACGCCCGTGACGGGGGTGTCCCTGGCCCGGCGGTCCCCACCCCCACCCCCCCCATGCCCGACCTCCGGTCCGGCCGCCACCCGAGGTGGCCGCCGGACCGGAGGCGGGAGGCGGGAGCGTCAGAATGCGTACAGGGCGTTGCCGTTCAGGGTCGCGGACATCACGCACGCGTTGCGGAAGGTGTGCTTCCATGCGACGCGGCCGCCACCCCATACGCCGTCCGCGGTGATGGTGACGGGGTCTTGGCGCCTCGGGCAGGTCCTGCCCCGATCCGGAGCGGCGAGCAGGCGGTCGAACTCGCCCTCGGTCGCGTTGAGGGCGTCGCACGCGGCCCGGGGGTCGGGGTGCGTGCCCTCGGCGGCGTAGCCACAGCTGAGAACGGCCGCCCGCAGGACCGTCCCCGTGGCGACGTCGCTCCCCTGGACGACGGTGAGGACCATCGCGGAGGGTTCGTGCACGCTCGCGGGGCTCGCCTCCGCCAGGCCCGCGGTGCCGGCGAGGCAGAGGAGAGTGGCGGCGGAGACGGCGGCTAAGCGGTGGCGCATGACAAGGCCCACTTTCGAATCGAAGGCTGTTTGGCGCGCTGGAACTCTCATGTAGCGCTCAACTCGGGCAGAGCCTGCCAGGCCTGAAGGCCCGCCGCACACGGGCGGTCGATTTACGGACAGCCTGTTCGAATGGCGGTGATCCGAGGGGTGTTCGCGCAGCTCCTGCCGGATGCACGCACCGCGTGGACGCGCGGTGCGTCGACCGGCGTGACGCGACCTCACACACCTGCCGCCCAGGTGGCGGCCGCGCACGGTTCACCGAACGGACCGTCAGGGTGACCGGATCGGTGCGGTGACGAGCCCGCACGCCGGCTCGCAGGACCCCCGGTCCGGCCATCGGCCCATCGGGCCATCCGGTCAACCGGACTTCAGGCGGCGGCCGATCTCCTCGGTCATGCGGCGTTGGAGTTCGGCGAGCTGCTCGTTCGTGTAACCCGACAGGTCGCCCGGGTCCCCCGGGTTCTTCGCGCCCTCTTGCTGCTGTTTCTGCTGCTCCCGGCGTTTGAGCTCCTGCTCCTCGGTCGATCCGGGCACCGCGTACGCGCACCGGATGAGCCCGCCGTCGGCCGCCTTCAGGCAGGTCGCCTCACGGCCGCCCACCTGGCCCTTCCCCTCCACCCGGTAGCGGACGTTCTGCTCGCTGCCGACGGTGGCCGTCCACGTTCCGCCCCCGGTCGGTACGACCTCGAACACCTGGTCGTCGTTGTAGCAGCAGACGTCCCGGTACTCCGCCTTGATCAGCGCGACGAGCGCCTTCGGGGACGACCACGCCGGATCGAGGCGGTGGACGGTCATCGGCGCGAGCCCGCCGCCCCGGTGGCGGGTGGGCACCGTCGACACGGCCACGACCGAGCTGGCCTCCCCCTGCGGGGTCAGCGGGGTGACGTACGCGCTGCGCCCGGCCTCCGTGGCGTACCGCATGGTGAACTCGGACTCGTTGCCCTCGTTGGCGCCGTCCTCGGAGGCGTCCCATCCGCTGCGCTCGAACCACCAGTCGCCGAAGCCGCCCACCGCGGCCGTTCCTTCCCGCTGGCGGGCCGCCAGGCTGATCGGGTAGGACGGACCGGGCACGGCGGAGGTGTCGGTGGTGACGGTGAGCTTCCCGGTCCGGCCGTTGTAGAGCGCGACGCCGGCGGGGCGCTCGGTCACCACGAGGATCCCGCTCTGCCGCTTGAGCGGGACGACCACGACCGGTGTGCCGTCCGAGCAGGTCACGTACGCGTCGTCGGCCTCGAACCGGACCCAGCGCTTCTCGGCCGAGATCTTCCGGCCGAGATTGTGGGTGAACCAGCCGCCGATCCTCGCGTCCGCCTCGGACACGTCGAAGGGGCAGCGCTCCTGGCTGCGGCTCTCGCCGCCGAGGGGGACGTCCTGCACCAGGCCGACCTCGTACCCGGCCAGCCAGCCGCGCCGCTCGACCAGGGTGGCGAACCGGTCCGAGTCGGGCAGGTAGGTGATGTCGGAGATCTCGCCGGTGACATCGCCCAGGTGCGGGGCGGCCTGCGCCTTGCCGGCCACGTACGGCACCCGGGCCGCCAGAGCGGGTACGGGCTCGGTCACGACCCGCGCGGTGGCCATGTACGCGCGGTCCTGCAGGTACGAGCCGTACACCAGCCAGCCGACGGCGAGGCCCAGCCCGACGACGGCGCCCAGGCACCCGAGGGCGACGGCCGCGTTCCCGTCGCCCGCGCCGCGCCCCGCACGCCGGCGCAGCCGGCCCACCACCAGTACGCCCACCGCGACGGCCGCCGCGGCCAGCAGGGGCAGGGCGAACCAGGCGAAGAGCTTGCGCAACTCCCAGACCACGATGGTGGTGTAGTACGAGGCGTACCAGAGCACGAACCCCACCGGCAGAACCACGATCCCCACACGCAGTGCACGACCCATCAGCGCCCCCCGACCCTCGGCCCCACCCCAGTGCGTCCGATTCTCCACCCCGGACCGGACCGTGTCACCGGCTCGCGCGGACGCACGGGATTCCCCTGACCGCCCCCACCCCGGGGGGCTACTGTACGAGTACACCGAGTTGCACACGGTCACCCGAGGAGGAATCCTGTGCCATCGCCCTGTGACTCCAAGCACGCTGCCGTCGGCGATGTGGGTGCGGCACTCATGATGATCGACTCACGGCTCAAGGCCGTCTACTCCGGCAAGGCCGGGACCGACCCCGAACAGCAGCAGCTGATCGACCAGTTCACCGCGTCACTGGGGCCCGAGGAGGCCGAAGACCTGGTCGACGGCGCGTGCACGCTCATCTACATGTTCGTGCAGTGGCTGCGCATGGCCCACGAGGACCAGGACAGCGACGTCATCGAGTACGTGGTGCCCAGCTTCGTGGCCTCGCTGCGCATGATGCCCAAGAGCGTCCGCCCCGAGGTCATCCCCACCATGGTCGGCCTGGTCGTCGCGGCCGCGACCGGCCTGAGTCCCAACCTCTGGCGCAAGCAGTACGGAGACTGGACCGGGGACGAGATGAACTCCCTCGAAGCCACGGCCTTGTTGCTCGCGGAGCACATCAACCGGCTCACCGGAGACCAGGACTTCGCCACCCGCATGGTCACCGAGGCCCTGTCCCGCTCGAACCAGGACTGACCCAAGGGCGCCTTCACGCGCGTGCCCGGCGCCCTCCCGTGTCTCCCACAGGGGAGTCCGTGGTCACTGGTCATGACGGGCGGCCAGGCGACCCGGCCACGGCACTCCGGCCGGTACGGGACCGGCGGACGGGACGGCCGTCGGGGCCTTCGGTGAGCCAGGAGCCGTCGCCCAGGGGCATCCCGTCGTACGGGTGGGTGGCGTCGAGGGCGATCTCGCCGGCGGAGGTGCCCGTGCGCACGTCGACGAGGTGGTGGCGGAACCATTCCTCCTCGTCCGGGCGTTCACCGCCCAGGGTGACGACGGCCGTGTCCGGGGTCAGGTAGCCGCCGCTCCATTCGATGAAGGTGTCCTCCGGGTCGTACCCGAAGGCTTCGACGGACAGCGTGAACTGCACCTCCCCGCCGGGGTGGTGGTGGAAGGCGACGTCGCCCTGCCCGTGGTCGACGGTCATGAACTGCTGCCCGCCCGGCGCCAGGTCGATGAGGCAGCGGTCCGGCCAGGGGTACGTCACGAACCGCGGTGCGCCGTCGGCGCCGGTCACCCCCCTGAGGATGACCGACCCGTCCTGGCCCTCACCGACGTCGAGGTACACGCTGCCGTCCACCGGGTGCACGCAGTGGCGGGCGCCGTGCCCGGCGGTCTCCAGCTCCCGGTCGGCGAGGACCTCACCGGTGTCGGCGCCGTACACGACCCATCGGTCCGCACGCGCGCGTTGCGCCATCACGTCCGGCCGGTAGACCCACACGGTGCGGCCGTCCAGCGACAGCGAAACGCCGGGCCGGTGGCCGTGGCGCACGTCGGAGTGCGGCTCGAAGGACGACGCCCACACCAGGTCACCGGCGCGCGTGAGGCAGACGACCCCGTTCTGCGTCACGTACACGACCCGCTCCAGATCGGGCCGGACCACGGACTCCACCACCTCGTCGCCGGCGCGCGGCCGGAACACCGCGGCGGGCTCCAGCGTCCCGAAGGCGCCGGGGCCCACCACGTAGGCATGGACCTCACCGTCGCGGTGGCGCGTGATGACCTTCGGAGGCTGTGCAGGAATCATCCGCCGAGGCTATCCCGCTAGACCGTCAGCGGGAGGCTCCGGGGGTCGGCCGGGCGGGGTACGAAGACCGGGGAGTCCGACTGGTAGAAGAGGTCGATGTCGGCCTCCTCTCCGCCGGTGATCAGGGTGTCCCAGGCGCCGCTCTCCCGCAGGGTGCGCAGGGTCGCGGGGGCGATCGACGCGAGGTGGGAGCGGAGTTCGCCGTCCGTCGGCAGGCCGGGCAGCCGGGATGCCAGCCTGTCTCGGATGCCGGCCATCCGGTCCAGCAGCGCCTCCAGATCGCTCCCGTCCACGGCCCCGGTGCCGGTGCTGCCCGCGCCGCCGGCCTCCGCGCTGCGCGCGATGATGTCCCTGATGGCGCGGGTGACGCCCTGGTCGTCGGTGGTCACCATGGCGTTCCAGGCCCGGCTCTTGTGCCGGTACTGGAGCATGGACATGGCGGCCTCGTGCCGGATGAAGTCGGCATCCCGCAGCGGCTTGCCCTGCCAGGCCCGGCTGAGCGAACGGGCCAGTGAAGTGGCCGACGCCAGGCCGCTGTTGAGGCCGCGGCCCGGCCAGAAGTGGATGGCGTTGGCCGCGTCGCCCAGCAGGAAGCCGAACGTGCCGGGGCTGGTCGCGGTCGGCCGGTGCAGCTGCGCCGTGAACCGCGGGCGCTGCACCATGTCCAGCCGGAACGAGGTGATCGCCGACAGGTCGTCCTCGGCCACGCCGAACAGGCGCAGGCCCTGCCGGATCTCCTTCCACAGCGGGGAACTGCGCAGCAGGGCGGGCAGGAAGAGGGTGCCGTGGGTGGGGCAGCGGAACTCGTTGTCCTCCTCCTGCCGGCTCATCAGGCAGGGGCGGCTGGCGATGCACTCCTCGAAGACGTGGCGGACCGGGTCGATGCCGATGACGTTCTTGGCCTCCTCCCGGGTGAGCCGCATGTTCAGGAAGCCCTCACCGCGCAGCGAGTTGAGCAGGAACCGGTTCTGCGACACCGTGAGCAGCACGCTCATCGGGTCCGGCAGCTTCGACTTGACCCGCAGCCCCAGCACGACGTCCTGAAGGTGTTCGCCGTCGAGGGAGTAGATCGAGGCGTCGGCCGCGCCGAAGCGGTCGGCGTAGTGCTCGCGGGTGCGCGAGCGGCCGCCTTCGCTGACCACGAGGACGTGTTCCTGGGTGAGCCGGTTCTGCTGCTCCGTCACGTCGAAGCGCCTGGGGACGAGGCGGATCGCGGGCCGCCGGTTCGCCAGGTCCAGGAGCCGGTCCTCGATATGGGCGATCCGGATGTTGCGGGGCGGGCGGCCGTCGACCGAGTCGGGGCCGACGGGCCACATCTCGGAATAGGCACGGCCGTCGTCGAACAGCGCGCCGAGGACCTCCTCGGACAGGGCGAGGTACTGCCGGCTCTGGACGGTCACCACCTGCTGGCGGCGGAAGTTGCCCTGGGTCTCGTCCTTCCAGACGACCGCGGAGCCCTTCCTGGTCCAGCGCCCGTCGTAGACGGTGACGGCGGTCCGGCCGGGCAGCATCTCGTCGAGCGCGAGGGCGAAGGCGAGGCCCACCGGGCCGCCGCCGGTGACGGTGACCCGCAGCGTGCCGGGGTCCGCGGCGCAGATCCGGGGGACGTCCAGGAGGGAGAGGTCCATGACCGTCTCCATGGCGTCCTGCGCCTCGTAGAGGAACGTTTCGTCACCGATCCGGATGCAGTCGTTCGGGCGCAGCACATGCCGGGTGACGCGCTGGTCGTTGACGAACGTGCCGTTGCGGCTGCCCCGGTCGTGGAGGACGAACCCGGAGTCCTCCGCGAGGATCTCGGCGTGCAGCCGGGAGGCGCTGGGACTCACGATCACGACGCCGTTGTCGCTCTTGCGCCCGAAGCTGAGGGGCTCGCCGCCCAGGACCACGCTCTGTCCGGTGAACGGACCCGTGCGCCCGACGATGACCGATGGCACTGCACACTCCTTGAAAACGCGCTGCCGATGACTCGTACGGCAGTAACACGTCATCGAGAACGTGTTCGGTTCAACCATTTCTTGGAATCTTTTGAGTCGTTCTGAACCCGGGGCCCGGTCCGTACGTGATGTTCGCGTCGTCGGCGATCAGAGGAGAACCACCCCATGTACAACGACGAATCCGAGACAGTGACGGAGACCGCACTCGCTGGAACCCCCGCGCCGGGTCCGGCGGGCGGGGAACGGCTGATCGCCGGCCGCTACCGGCTGCTGTCCCGGCTGGGCGAAGGCGGTATGGGCACCGTGTGGCGGGCCCATGACGAGACCCTGTACCGGGAGGTCGCCGTCAAGGAGGTCCGGCCCCCGGCCGGCCTGGGGGGCGATGACATCGCCCGCATGTACGGCCGGCTGGAGCGGGAGGCGTGGGCGGCGGCCCGGATACCCGACCGCAATGTGGTCACGGTCCACGACGTGGTCATGGAGGACAACCGGCCCTGGGTCGTGATGGAGCTGATCCGCGGGCAGTCACTGGCCGATCTGCTGCGTGCCGAGGGGCCGCTCACCCCCCGGCACGCCGCGCACATCGGTGCGGAGGTGCTGGGCGCGCTGCGTGCCGCCCATGCCGTCGGAGTGGAGCACCGGGACGTGAAGCCGGCGAACGTGCTGCTCGCCGACGACGGGCGGGTGGTGCTCAGCGACTTCGGTATCGCGATGGTCGAAGGCAGCACCTCCCTGACCATGACCGGCGAGGTGGTCGGCTCCCCCGAGTACCTGCCGCCGGAGCGCGCGCTGGGCCGCCCGTCGGGCCCCGAGTCGGACCTGTGGTCCCTCGGCGTGATGCTGTACGCGTGCGTGGAGGGGATCTCCCCGTTCCGGCAGGACAGCGCGCTGAGCACCCTGCGTTCCGTCGTGGAGGAGGAACCGCCGGTACCGACGCGCGCCGGCCCGCTCGCCCCGGTGATCGCCGGGCTGCTCCGCAAGGAGCCCGCGCAGCGCACCCCCGCCGCCGAAGCCGCCGAAGCCCTGAGGGACATCGCGCACGATCCGGACGCCACCACGGCCGCGGCCCGCGTCCTGTCGACCCCTGCGGAAGCCGCGACCGGGCGGACCGGGGCGACCGACGAGGTCGCCGCGGTCACCGCCCCGCCCCGCAAGCGCCGTACGGCGGCCTTCGTCGCGGCTGGTACGGCCGCCTGCGTACTGATCGGCGGCGGGATCGCCTACGCGCTCAACGGCAACAACGAGGCAACCAACCCCGATTCGGGGGTACGGGTGTCGGTGACCGGCGCGAACACGACCTACACCGGCGCATGCCCGGTTCCCGCGGGCCGGGCCCCGTCGTTCACCGTGACCTTCACCGCGTCCGAGCCGACGCTGATCTCCTACCGCTGGGTGTCCGGCGACGGTTCGGTGGTGGATCCGCACTGGCGCACCCTGTCCATCGGGGGCAAGGCCGCCCCGACGGGTCGCGACACCGTGAGCCTGACGACCTACACGAAGACCGGCACCCTGACGACCGGCATGGCCGTGGAACTCCAGAGCCCCGCCCCCTTCACCTCCAACCCGGTCCCCTTCTCGATCACCTGCACCGGCTGAGCCCCGCACGGGCCCGGCCGACGGCGGCGTTCGGGGCCGTCAAGTGGCCTCGGTCCCGGCCGCCTCGACGTTGGCGACCATCCTGCGCAGCACCTTGAGGGCGGCCACGTACTCCTCGTCTCCGATGCCCTGGTGAATGACGGCGCGCTGCTCGGTCACCAGCTGCCGCAGTCGCGCCCGGGCATCTTCCCCGGCCTCGGTGAGGTGCAGCCGCTGTGTGCCGTCGGCCGCGAGCCAGCCGCGGTGGAGCAGCTGGTCCACGACCCGGGCGATCTCGTGCGGTCCTTCCGCGAGCGGGGTCAGCTGGGCGACCACCTCCTCGCGGCCGGGCGCGGGAAGCCCGCTGTTCACCCGGTTGAGCACCCAGTACTGCGGCTGGGTCACATCGATCCTGGCCATGGCGTCCCGCAACTGCCGGGTGACCGCCGTGTGGACCAGGCCGCTCCAGTAGCCGATGGGCTGGGTGGCCAGCATGTCGTCGGTGGCGGCCGGATCGGCCGGCGCCTGGTCGGTGGTGGTCGTGCCGGTCTGCGGTTTCACGATCACGACGCTACACACCCCCGGGCGCCGGCCTCACCGGTGGTCGGCTCCCGGGCAGGCCGGCTCCCAGGTGGCGTCCTTGTCATAGGTGCCGAGTTCCGCGCGGGTGAGGCCGCCGCCGACTGCCGCACAGGCGGCGGCCCGGGGGTCGCGGGCGGCCGCCACCGCCTCGGTGACGTCCCGCACGACGAGGACCAAGGAGCCGAGCAGGAGACGGCCCGGCGGAAGGGCGAACGCCCACGGGTGTTCGGCGAAGCCGTCGTTCCCGAGGGCCACCGGCTCCATGCCAGGTCGTACGAGCCAGGTGGTGAAGTCCCGGAATCCGGAGGTGGTGGCGAGCGCGCCCCAGGTCCCCTCCACCAACACGTCCATGGCGTGGGCCCCCTTGGGCATGGGGAGGTCGCCGAGGGGCTCGGCCTTGCCCTTGCCCGCATCGGCCAACCGCCAGCCACGAGCCCCGGACCGGAGAATGCTGCCGTCCTCGCTGAAGAGGAGCCGACCCCCTGGGGTCGTACCGGGGATGGTCTGCGTCCGTCGGGCCTTCCCCGGATCGGACAGGTCCCACACGGTCAGCCCCGTCGATCCGCCGCCCAGGACCAGTGTGCGCCCGTCGGGGGACAGCGCCCCGCCACCCCCGGAGTGGGGGTCGAATCCGGTCTCCGTGCCGGACTCGGACACCACGCCGGAGTCGAGGTCCAGGACGGAGCCGGAGTCGGAGCTCGCGCCGGGGGCGGCCGTCTCGTACTCCTCCGGACCTGCTCCGTCGCCCGGGATCGCTCCCGGCTCCGGCATGCCCGTCCCCGGGACCTGCTGCTCGTCCACCGTCGGGGTGGAGGTGCCGGACATGAGCCGCTGGAACGGCGCGGCGTGGCCCCCGTCGCCGTCCACCCGCCAGACCAGAGCCTCGGAGTTGCCGGCGCGCACCGCCACCACGGTCTTCCCCTCCGGGCCGACCAGCAGGGAGGTGATGCCCCCGGTCGTGCGTCCCGTTCCGGACCCGCTCGGGCTTCCGCTGTCCGCCGCGATGTCCGCGGGCAGCGGGAACGTGGCCTCCAGTCGGCGCGGCCGGGCCCGGTCGCTCACGTCCCACAGCGACAACTTGCCGTGATCGAACACGGCCATGCGAGTGGCGTCCTGGTCGATCCCCAACAGGTCGGCGGGGGTCTCCAGGGCGCCGAGCCGCCGGAAGGGCGGGCCGGCCGCGGCGTCGAAGAGGACGGTCTCCAGTTGCTGCTTCGTGGTGCCTTCGACGTACTGGGTCACGGCCAGGACCGATGTCCGCGGGGCGAACGCGGCCGTCTCGTAGCGTGTGAGGGGCTGCGCGGCCGTATGCCAGGTATGGGCGGACACGTCCCAGATCCGCACCGTGCCGTCGTCGCCGCCGAGCGCCAGCCGCTTCCCGTCCGGGCTGTAGGCGAGCGCCGGTACGGTGTAGACAGCCGACGGGGCCTTCGCGGCGGCCGTCGCGCCCGTCGTCATGCGCAGCACGACCTCGCTGCCGAGCAGGATCACCCCGGAGTCGTCCCGTGCCACGGCGTTCCCGCCCGGCCCGGGCACCACCCAGCTCGATCCCCGGAGAACCGCTTCGAGCCGGTATCCGGGGCCGGTCCGCTCCGGGTAGATGTTCCAGACCTTGATGAACCGGTTGCCGGCGCCCACTCCCGCCGCTAGGGGGTGCGTGGTGGCGGTGTAGAGCGTGTCGTCGTCCGAGTTGTGGAAGGCGACGCCCTCGGTGGGGTTGATCTGTCCCCCGCCGTCGCCGGCCTCGGCGGAACGGCCCGGTTCGATCGTGACGGTCACGGGAAGCGCGGCGGCCTGAGTGTCGTGCACCCAGATGTTGAGGCCGTCGGCGACGGCGACCCGGTTGCCGGAACGGTTGACCGAGAGGCCGACGGGCCGGGTGCCTTCCGTGGTGGCGTACTTGGCCACCTGCCCGGTCTTCCGAGGGGCGCCGGGGTCCGTGACGTCGTACACGGTGAGGGCCTCCGGGGAGACCGTGTCGCCGCCCGCCGGCGGGTCGAGCGGGCCGAGCGTGGCCAGGGTACGGCCGTCACCGCTGACGGCGGCCTGCAGCACCTGACCGCCGCCCGGCAGTTCCGCGAGCCGCCGCGGCTTCGCCGGGTCCGCGAAGCTCCACACTTCGGCCCGGAGGTCTGCGGTGCCGATGAGCACGGCCGCTCCCCCGGCAGTGGTCAGCGGCAGCAGGACCGGCCGTACCTCGCGCTGCGGCTTGCGGGCGTTGGTGCCGGTCGGCACCGGGAGCGTGGCCACCGCGGCCCGGGACGCCGCGTCCCGGACGGTGATCCGGTCACCGTCCCGGGTCAGCAGGCTGCGGCCGTCGCCGGTGTAGCCGAGCGCCGTCGGCCCGGAAGTGCCCGCCAGGGGTGGTACCTCGCCCCGGTAGCGGGTCTCCAGCAGGATCCGCAGCAGGCTGTCGCGCGAGGCGTCGCCCGGACTCATGCGGTGTGCCGACAGGGCCAGCCGCAGGGCGAGGGCGGGATCGGATTCCTGGACGGCGGTGGCTTCGTTGAGCAGCGACCGCGCCTGCTTCTGGCGTTTCTCCGCCGCGGTTTTCTGCGACTGGAGATGGGCGGAATACGCGAACACGAGGGCCACGGAGAGCAGGAGGGCGAGGGCCTGCCCGCCGAGGACCTTCCAGCTGAACGCGCTGGCCTTGCGCCGGGCCTTCGGCACGTTGGAGGCAGCGGCGATCTGCGTCGGTTCACCGGGGAGTTCACCGGCCACTCCGCGTGCCTCGCGCCCGTCCGACTCTGCGACGACGACCACCCCGAGGCCGTGCGCGGCTCTCAGTTTGGCGCCGAACCCGGAGACCGAGGCCAGCTCGCCGTCGTCCGTGAGGTCCGCCGTGACGGAGTTGCTCGCCCTGACCCGGCGGTAGAAGAGGGCTCGGCGCCCGAGGGCGGCGCACCACAGCCGGCTGTTGCCCCTGCGCAGGGCCGGCTGCCGGACGCGTACCGTCTCTGCGAGCAGCACCCCGAAGGCCGCGCCGAGGGACGGTCCCGCGATCCGGTAGGGCACCGAGCCCTTGGTGGCGACCGTCTCGCCCGCGAGCGCGAACCCCTGCAGGGACCACAGCACGGTTCCCGACAGCCGCCGCCCGGACGCGTTCCAGGCCCGGGCCATGGCCGCGGCGTACTTGTGGTCGGCGGTGAACAGCGGCATGGTCTCGGGATCGGGCACCAGGCCGCGGGGCCCGCCCGGCAGCAGGGTCAGGGTGAGCCGCCCGGAGGCGCCCACGCCCTGGTGGTCGAACAGGACGCGCACCGCGACCGGAGTCCTGGTGGGCCCGGGGAGCCGGCCCAGCGCCAGCCGGCACAGGGCCATGGCCGCGGCCAGCACCGGGCCCGTACGGACGGCGTCCCCCGCCGCGGCCGCGAGCCGGTCCAGCGAACGCCGGAGCCGCTCGTCGCCGAGGGCGAGCTCGGCCGCGTCCCAGGGCGCGGTCTCGAGGTCCGCCGTGGCTCCGGCGCCCCGGTACCAGGCCAGGGCGACCGCCAGGCGGGTCTCGTCCGCATCCGGGTCGAGGAGGTCCAGCGCGAGTGCGGCCTGGATCCGTACCGCGGCGAGGACCGGCTGCGACTCCATCGGATCGAAAACCACCAGGCCGGAGGCACTGCGCAGGCCGTCGATCAGGGTGGCGTCCGATCCCTGTACCTCGATCTCGCCCAGCGCGTCATGGAGGGCGGTGTCCTCCCCGGTGTACAGGAGACGGAGGGCGGGCGTGTCGGACCGTTCGACCAAGCGGGAGAGCCAGGCGACCAGCGCACCCGGGTCGCCGGACATCAGTTTCTGCAAGCGGCCGGCTTCAACGGCGGTCTGACGCGCACAGGCGAGGGCGGTGTCGAGGTCGTCGAGCGTTCCGCTCCGGCCCCCGCCGCGCCCGACGGCGGCCCCGGCCTTGTCCTTGTCCTTCATCACCGTCATCCCGCTCAGGCTCCTTCCCGGGCGCGGCGTACGGGGTGGCCGGCGGGGAGCCGGTCGAGCAGTGCGCGCCAGCGGCGCCGGTCGGAGGCCCGTACCTGGCAGGCCAGCGTCCTGCGGACGGCCTCGGGGTCCAGGAACGGCAGGTCCGCGAGGCCGAGCGGCGGACCTGCCTGGTCCGCGGTGATCTCGATCCGAGCCCTGGCCGTCATCTTGAGGTCGCCGGACAGGCGGTCGTCGAAGGGCATCAGCAGGACGTACAGGTCGCTGCCTTCGACGGCGCCGGTGACGTGCACGGGCAGCAGCAGCACCTCGTCGTAGCCGCCGGCCAGCAGCGCGGCGGTGGCGGTGTCGAAGGGCGTGGAGACCCCGACGTAGAGCCGGCCGTCGTTCTGCACGGTGAGGGTGAGGGTGAACGCCGCGCGCAGCACCCCGTCCCGGGCCGAGTCGGCTCCGCCCGCGGCGGCGGGTGCGAACTCGTTCCGTACGGAGGCCGGCCTGCCGTAGTCGAGCCGGTGCCATACGACGTCCGCGCTCCCGAGCCCGGCGCTCCCGCCCCCCGGGCCGGCGAAGGCCCCGGCGAGCCGTTCCGCCGCGAGTGCGGCCGTGGCGGACAGGAAGGCGTCGCCGCGGCCGACCGCGTCCAGCAGCAGGATCAGCCGCTCCCGGGTCGGTCGCGGGATCCGGCCGGTGGCGGCCCCCGCGAGGCGTGCGCACAGGGCGGTCGACGCGACCCGTCGGCGCCGCGGGTCGGACGCGCGCAGGGCGGAGCCGAGTTGCTCCAGTGCGGCGGTGAACCGGGACCCGGCGGGCGCGAAGTAGTGCCGCAGCCGTACGGGGCGATGCGCGGGAGCGTCGCCCTCCGTCGGTCCGGACGCGTCCAGGGCCGCGGTCACCTCGTCCGCGAGCCGGTCCACGCGCTCCCACGGCAGTACGTGGAAGCAGTCGGGTTCGGGCCGGCCCTCGGCCGCGAGGCGGTCCAGCAGGCTGTAGCGCAGCCCGGGGTGGGCCGCGGCGAGGAGGGCCCGTTCGGCCGGCTCCAGCCGCTCGGCCGGCCAGCGCCGTTCGATCGCGGCGACGGCCTCGGCCGTGGCGGGGTCGGCGGGCAGGGGCTCTCCGAGCTCGTCGAGTTCCAGTACGGCCTCGCCGGTGGCGGGCTCGATCAGAGCGAGGGCGTGGCCGCCGTCGGCCAGCGGCAGCGAGCCGCGCTCCCAGCCGGTGCGGAAGCGGTCCAGGCTTCGGGCGTCGGCGCGCTCGTCGCCCTCGTTGACGGGGCCGTGGGCGGCCCAGAACGGTCCCGGTGCGGACACGCGGGTGCCGCCGTTCCCTCGGACCTGGCCGGGGATCGGCGTGGTGTCGCCGGGGTGCGGCGCGGCGGGACGGGCGTCCCGGACCCAGGTGGTCAGTGGCCGGTGCGCGGCGGTCATGCGCGTGCCTCCGCGGTGAGTCGGTCCACCAGTGCCACGGCGGCGGGGCCGAGGAACCCGGCGATCTCCAGGGCCCGGTGCAGGCCTTCGTCGGGGACGCAGCTGCGCCAGGAGTGCCGCAGCGCCCGCCAGTCGGACTCGCCGAGCCGGTCGGGCAGGTCCGCGGGGAGCGTAGCGGCCCAGTCCCGCAGGCGGCTGAGGTCCGCGTCCGGGTAGCGGAAGGCGAACTTGAGGAAGCGGAGCAGCACCAGGGCGCTCCGTCCGGCGGGCCGCTCGGTGTTGCGGCTGGCGAGCACGCGCGGCCGGGCGCGCAGGTGGGCGATGCCCTCTCCGGTGGGGTCGACGAGCAGCCGTCTGCCGTGGTCGTAGTAGAGGCTGTTGACGGTCAGGTCGCGGGAGGCGACGTCGTCGGTCAGGCTGCCGCCGTAGGCGGGGAAGAGGAAGTCGGTCACCGCGAGCGCCTTGTACTCCAGGATGCGGGAGCCGCCGCCCTGTTCGGGCCGCGACAGGTGGACCACGAGGCTCGGTCGGCTCATCAGTGCCCGGTAGTCGCCGAGTCCGGCGTCCACGGACCAGTCGTCGATCTCCTGGCGCAACTCCAGGGGCGGTAGTGTCCCGGCGAAGTCCAGGTCGTTGGGCTCGGCCTCGGGGCCCACGTCCACCAGGTCCCGCACAGCGCCTCCGATCAGCCAGAAGTGGTGTCCGCGCTCCGGTAACCGCTTCATCAGCAGACGGATGAAGGCGCCCTCGGCTCCGGATCCGTCCAGGCACCCGTCGACCGCGTCCCCGATTCCCGGCGCCTCCTCCTCGGCCGGGCGGAAGGCCTTCGGGGGGCAGGCGTCGGCCGGGCCCGGTCCCTGGCACTCGATCCGCAGGTCCGCCCTTCCCGGTCCGTCCTCGGGGGGCTCCGGCGCCTCGCGGTCGCGTTCCCGCAGCAGCACCTCGCGGGGCTCGCCGGTCACCGCCATCCCCAGCAGCGGCTCGCCGTCGGCCAGATCGCCGCGTACGGGCGTGCCGTCCTGCGCGCGCCGGTACATCTGCGACGGTTCCTTCGTGTCGTTCTCGTCGGGCAAGGTTCCTCCCCTGTTCTGCCCCTGTTCCACCCTGCTCACTTCCCCACCGTGTGCCTCAGCTCCCCGACAGGGACCTGCCCAGCCCCAGCCCCACCGCCGAGGCGAGCACCCACCCGATGCCGACCAGTGCGTAGCCGAACCACTGGGTGGCGCCCACCGGTTGGAAGGCGGTCTCCTGGCCGAGGTTCACCAGCGGCAGGAGGAGGTCCAGTGTGTAGGCCGCCGCCTGGAAGCGCGGGGCTTTCTCCGGTTCCAGCGCGGTCGGCGGTAGGGACCCGAAGACGACGGTGCCGAGCACGACCAGGGCGGCCAGCCAGCCCAGGGCCCGCCACGGCCGGAAGCCGTATCCGACCGTCACCTGCAGTACGCCCTCCCACCAGCGGATCGGTCCGGACAGCGCGGCGCGGTGGCGGCGCTGGGCGGCGTAGCGGACCCTGCGGGCGTCCAGCGGGCGGCCGAGGGCCGTGTAGTGCTGGGCGAGTTGCTCGTACGGCTGTGCGGAGGCCTCGGCCGACGGGTCGCGGGTGAGCCAGCTCAGCCGTTCGGCGGCGGGCAGGACGGGGTGCAGGGCGCGGTAGGACAGTCCTGCGAGGCCGGCCCGCGCGGGCCAGTGGGCGGGGCCGTCGAGCAGGACTCCCACCGTGCCCTGGTCCAGGTTCAGCTCGTCGGCGCGGTCGACGCGCAGGTCGAGGGTGTCGCGTACGTGGATCCCGGCGGCCGAGACGGTGCCGCCGGTGACGGTGAGGCCGTGCAGGCTCACGTCGGACGCGGACAGCCGGTCCAGGGCGAGCGCGGTCAGTCCGCCGGGGTGGCCGATCCGGGCTCCCGAGAGGTCGAGGCGGGTGCGCAGTTCGGCCCCGGTCAGTCGGACCTCGCCGGCGGCGGTGAACGGCGCAGTGCACCACACCGCACCGCGTACGGTCGCCCCCGAGGCGCCGAGCGCGATGCCGTCGGGGTGGGTGAGGCGGGCGCCGGTCAGCCGGACGCTGCCCGCGACGTCCGCGTTGAACATCCGCAGCGCTCCGTCGACGACCAGCCGGCGGGCCAGCAGGCGGTCCCCGAGCACCGACCGGTCCAGGACGAGCGCGTCGCCGCCGGGCGCACGGACCGCTGCGTCGTCGAGCCGTAGCGGGCCCACCACCCGGATCCCCGCCAGGAACACCACCCCGGACGCCGCCGTCCCCGCGAGGTCCAGGGCTCCGGCGACGACCATGCCCTCCGCGGCCAGCGCCCTGCCGTCGGGGCCGGGTCCCAGCGTGCTGCCGGTCAGTACCACGTCGGTCTCGGCCCGTGCCCGCTCCAGCCGTACGCCGCCCGGGATCGTACAGCCCCGCAGCTCCAGCGGGCCCTGCACCCGTATCCGGTCCGCGTGCACGGCGGGCAGCCGGCACCGGGTCAGGCCGAGGCCGGGCAGCAGGGCGTCGGCGCACACGAGCGGCTCGTCGAACTCGCAGTCCTCGAAGCGGATCCGGAGGATCTCCGGGGCCACTCCGCCCCCCGTCAGGTCGAGCCGTCCGGCCACGCGCGCGCCGCGCAGCCGCAGGGCGGGCGCCCCGTCCCTCCCCGCGGCCGTCCCCGGCCGGCGCACCCCGCGCAGGAGCGCGGTGAGTGCGGCGGCCCGTACCGTACGGGCGGCCGTGCTCGCCGCCCCCATGAGGTCGGCCCGCGCCCCGTCGGCGAAGGCCTGCGCCAGCATGGTCTCCGCCGGGTACGGATCGGACGAAGTCCGGTCGGCGGCCGGGGTGTTCATGGGTAGGCTCCCATCGGAACGGGGGGCGGTGCGCGGGCGCGTGGTCCGGTACGAGTGCACCACCGCTCCGTCGCAGTCGTGTCGCACGGGAGGGACGGGCCCACCGCATGGCGGGAACACGGAGCGCGGACGGCCGGGTGACGGCCGCCGCCACGGCGGACCTGCTGCGCCGGCTGCTGGCCGAGCGAACGGCCTACCGCACCCGCTGGGAGCAGCAGGAAGTGCGCCGCACGGCGGGCCCGGTGAGCTCCTCGGCGGTGGCGCGGGTGCTGGCCCTGCACCTGTGGGACAGCGGTGAACGCCCGGACACGGAGCAGGATCTGGCGCGGCGCCTGAAGGACCGGGTGCACCGCGCGCTCGGCGGCGAGTTCCTGAGCCGGGAGACCCTGGAGTGGTTCGTCGCGGCCTTCGCGATGGACGGCGCCGACGCGATGGAGCTGCGCGCGCTGTGGTCCGGAACGGGGACGGCGCAGGTGGTCCCGGCGGCGGATGCGGGCGGCCCGGTGGCCCACACCCTGCGGCTGCCGCAGTACCTTCCGGTCCGGCAGCGCCACCGCACCGTCTCGGTGTTCGAGCGGCACGTCATCGGCCGTGACGGCGCTCCGGAACGCCACCGCACCACGCGCGCGGTGATGGCGTGCGAGGACGGCGTGCGCTCCTTCCCCTGCCGGCTGCCGCCCGGCGCCGTCGACGTCGTGGTGCTGCGCGGGGCCCGTGCCGGCGCCCGCCGGGAGTTCCCGGGCAGCACGCCGGTCGTGGAACTCGCCTTTCCGGCCCCGCTGGAGGCGGGCCAGATCGCCTCGCTGGAGTACGAGGTCCGCTACGCCCCGCTCCGGGAGCAGGTGACCGAGTACCGGAGGGTCGCGCACGCCCGGGCCGACAACGTCGACCTGGTCGTCGAGTTCCCGCCGGCGCCGCGCCCCGCCCGCGTCTGGTGGGCGACCTGGGACCACCACCGCGACGGCACGCTCCTCA
Source organism: Streptomyces nojiriensis (assembly GCF_017639205.1). Taxonomy (NCBI): domain Bacteria; kingdom Bacillati; phylum Actinomycetota; class Actinomycetes; order Kitasatosporales; family Streptomycetaceae; genus Streptomyces; species Streptomyces nojiriensis. The sequence continues at coordinate 742,573 of NZ_CP071139.1, forward strand.
GCGAGACGCCGGTCGCCCTCGCCCCGGACGGCTCGGTCCACCGGTTCGTCCCGGCACTGGAGCACGCGGCCGCCGGCTTCCGCTGGACCTGGTGACCCGAGGGCGGGGTGGGCCGTTCCGGTGGTCCCGTGGGCGGGTTCGCCGCCGGAGTGCGAGGGGTACGGCGGCCTTCCCGGGTACGGAGACCATCCTGAGGGTGCCGTGCGGCCCCGCCGCTGCCACCGCCCCCGATCCCGGCCCGCCGGGAAGCTACGGAGACCGATGTCCCCGACCGACGCCCCCGAAGCCACTGCCGCGGCCCTGGTGCGCCGCCCCCACCTGTGGCTGGTCCCCACCGTCCTGACGGGGCTGCTCGCCCTGCTGCTGTCGCTGCTCTACATGGGCGGCATCGTCAACCCCAACGCGGAACTGCGCGACCTGCCCATCGCCCTGGTCAACGAGGACACGGACGGGCCGCCGCCGGGGCAGCGGCAGAACCTGGGTACGCAGATCACCGCCGCCATCGCCTCGGACCCCGCGGGCAGCAAGGCGGACTGGCGCGAACTGAGCCTCGCCCAGGCGCAGGACCAGCTCGACTCGGGCCAGGTCTACGGCGCGCTGGTGGTCCCGGCCGGCTTCACGGCGTCCGTCACGGCGCTGCCCACGTCCGGCGCCACGAAGCGGCCGACCATCACGGTGCTCACCAACCCCGGCAAGGGCAGCCTCGGGTCCTCGCTGGCGAGCCAGATCACGACGCGGGCCGCGCACGGCGCGTCCCGCTCCGTCGGCGAACGGCTCACGGCCGCCGCCGGCGGCCGGGCGAGCGCCCCGGAGAAGCTGCTGCTGGCGGACCCGGTCGAGGTCGTCACACAGGTCGGTCACCCGATCGGCGCGCACAGCGGCCTCGGTCTGACGGCCTTCTACTACACCCTGCTGCTGGTGCTGGCTGGGTTCATGGGCGGCAACGTCATCAGCAACGGTGTCGACACCGCCCTCGGCTACGCCGACAACGAGATCGGCCCCTGGCACACCCGCCGCCCGACGGTGCCGATCGACCGCACGCAGACGCTGCTCCTCAAGATGCTGATGACCGCGGGCATCACACTGGTCAGCGTTTCCCTGGTGATGCTGGCGTGCATCGGCATCCTGGGGATGGACGCGTCCCACCTGCCCCTCCTGTGGATCTACTCCTACTGCGCGGCCCTCGCCGTCGGCCTGGGCGTGCAGGCCATCAACGCCGCGTTCGGCGGGATCGGCCAGCTCGTGTCGATGTTCGTGTTCATCGTGCTGGGTCTGCCGTCGTCGGGTGCGACCGTCCCGCTGCAGGCGGTCCCCGGCTTCTACCGCTTCCTCTCCCACTTCGAACCGATGCGTCAGCTCAGCGACGGCGTGCGCGCGATCCTCTACTTCGACGCCCGCGGCGACGCGGGGCTCACCCGCTCCTGGATCATGATCGCGATCGGCACGGTGCTGGCCCTGCTGTTCGGTTTCGCCATGACCGCCTACTACGACCGCAAGGGCCTCAAGCGGCTCACGCCGCAGCCCGCCTGATCCGTCAGGCGGGCCTGCCGTCGACGTACGTGGCGACGACCTCGATGGCTCCGATCCGCGAGGGGTCGACCCGCCTCGGGTCGTCGCCCAGGACGGCCAGGTCGGCGCGCCGGCCCGGGGCGAGGGCGCCCGCGCTGTCGTCCCAGTGGGAGGCGTAGGCGCCCGCCACGGTGTAGGCATGGAGGGCCTCGTCCACGGTGATGCCCTCGTCGGGGCCGATGAGGGCGCCGGAGGCGGAGGCCCGTTCCACCATGAACTGGACTGCCCGCAGCGGCGATCCGTCGGTGACGGGGCGGTCGGAGCTGCCCACCAGGGTGACGCCGTGGTCCAGGAAGCCCCGGCCCCGGTACATCCAGGGGGCCCGGTCCGGGCCCAGCACGGCCGCGTAGTCGTCGCCGAAGGAGCGCAGGAAGTGCGGCTGGACCACCGCGCTCACCCCCAGGCGGGCGAAGCGCGCCAGCTGGTCGGGCCGGATCAGGCCGGCGTGTTCGATCCGGTGCCGGGCGGTGGGCCGGGGCCGCAGCCGCTGGGCCCGTTCGATGGCGTCCAGGGCCAGGTCGGCGGCGCGGTCCCCGATGGCGTGCACGGCGAGCTGCCAGCCGGCCAGGTGGCCGTCGACGATGGTGTCGGAGATCCGCTCGGGGCTGTCCTGGAACTCCCCCGCGTGGTCGCTCCCTTCGTAGGGGCGCGTGAGTGCGGCCGTACGGGCCATCATGCCGCCGTCGGTGTAGACCTTGAGCGCGCCGAGGGAGAGCCAGTCGTCGCCGAAGCCGGTGCGCAGTCCGAGGCCGAGGGCGCGGGGGATCCCGTCCGAGGGGTGCGCGGCCACGGGCCGCAGGGTGTCGGCGGCCGCCATGAGCTGGACCCGCAGCGGCAGCCGCCCCTGGTCGCGCAGGAGTTGGTAGGCGCCGAGCTCGACCGGGCTGTGGCCCAGCAGGCCGCCGCCGATGCCCGCCTCGGCGCAGGCGGTGACCCCTTCGGCGAGGCAGGTGCGGCCGGCGTGCTCGATGGCGTCGGCGATCTCCTCCTGCGCGTAGGGCAGGCGCAGCCGGCGGGCGGCGGTCATGGCGCTCTCGGCGAGGAAGCCCTCGCCGTGGGCGAGTTCGCCGGGGAGCAGGTCGAGGACGGTGGTGTTGACGACGCAGCCGTGTCCGGAGTCGTGCAGCATGAACACCTTGCGGCCGTCGCTGACCTTGTCCAGTTCGGCGGCGGTGAGGTGCCGGCCGAGGGCCCGCTGGTCGTAGCCGCCGATGTCCACCCACGCGCCGCGCGGTTTCCGGGCGACCGCGTCTGCGACGACGGCGAGCACGTCCTCGACGCGTTCGCAGGGCGCCACGCTGGGGGTGGTCGCCTTGAGTCCGGTCCAGGCCAGGTGCACGTGGGAGTCGATGAATCCGGGCAGCACGGTGGCGCCTTGGAGGTCGACGACCTCACGGGCGGGCAGTGCGGTGACGGCCCCGTCCAGGCCGACGATCCGGCCGTGCCAGATGCCCAGGTCGTGGGCGACGGGGTGGTCGGGGTCCATGGTGAGGAAGGTGGCGTTCGTCAGCCTGGTGCAGAGCATGGGTGCTGGTCCTCAGAGGGTGGGCGCCGTACGGGAGGCCGGTACCGGTACGCGGCCGTGGGCGACGATGGACCGGAGGATCTCGCCGACCCTGACGGCGGTGTTCGACAGCAAGGAGGACGTGATGCCGTGCGTGTGCTCCGTCCCTCCCTGGAGGTAGATGCCGCAGCGCAGTTCGGGCTCGCTCTCCACACGGTAGTCGCGTGCCACGCGGACGCGGCCGAGGCCGTCGCGCCGGCAGTACTTCTCGACGTCCCCGAGCAGTCCGAGGCCGTCCGCCGAGCGGTATCCGGTCGCGTAGACCAGCGCGTCGGCCGCCAGGGCCTCCTTCTCCCCCGTGACCAGCGACTCGACGGTGACCCGTACGTGGTCGGGGGTCTCGGCGACGTCCGCGAGGCGTGACACCTTCAGGAAGCGCAGCCGCTCGGTGCCGAGGACCTTCTCCTGGTACTCCTGCCGGTAGAGGTCGTCGATGAGGTCGATGTCCACCACGGAGTAGTTGGTGTTGGCGTGGTATTCGATCAGCTTGCGCTTGATCTCCTCGGGGGCGGTGAAGTACTCGTCGACCGCCGAGGGGTCGAAGATCCGGTTGGCGAAGCCGCTGTCGTCGGCGGGGCTGTAGCCGTAGCGGGAGAAGACGGCGCACACCTCGGCCCGGGGGAAGGTGCGGTGCAGGAACGCCACGTTCTCGGCGGCGCTCTGGCCGGCGCCGACGACGATGAACCGGGAGGGGTCCGCGCCTCCCAGCGCGGCCACCCGCGTGAGGAGTTCCGAGGTGTGCCAGATCCGCTCGGTGCGGTCCACGCCTTCGGGCATCTGCGGCCGCAGGCCGGTGCCGATCACCAGGTTGCGCGCCCGGTGCACCACGAGCTCGGAGCCGGCGCGGGCGGTCACGTCCACGTACTCGATCGCCCCGTCGCGCAGGACGGGGCGTACGGCGACGACCTCGGACCCGTAGGAGACCATGTCGTCGACCTTGGCCGCGGCCCATTCGAAGTAGTCGTGGAACTCCACGCGCAGCGGGAACAGGTTCTTGTGGTTGACGAAGTCGATCAGGCGTCCCCGGCTCTGGAGGTAGCAGAGGAAGCTGTACTCGCTCGCCGGATTGCGCAGTGTCACCAGGTCCTTGAGGAAGGACACCTGCATCGTGGCGTCGTCGATGAGCATGCCCCGGTGCCAGCCGAAGCGGGGCTGCTGCTCGAAGAAGTGGGCGGTGACCGCCTCCTGCGGTCCGACGCCGGCGTTGTGCTCGCTGAGCGCGATCGCCATGGCCACGTTCGAGGGGCCGAAGCCGATGCCGATGAGGTCGTGGATCAGTGGCGCATCATCGGACAGATCCTGTGACATGTCACTCCCAAATCGTGCGGGGGGCAGCCGATCGCCATGCGTGGGGGAACCGGGGACAGGGCACGCCGAAGGAGCGGAGCCCGAGGCGAACTTAGGGAAGGCTAACCTGACATTGAGAAGCTGTCGATGGGCAAATCAGATCGAGCCGTGATCGGCACGGGGCTGAACTCTCTTCAAATGAGGGGATGTTGCACAGTTAGGTAAGGCTTGCTTTACTCATTTTGAAATCTGTCGCCGCTCCAAGGAGGAACCCCATGCGGGTCGTCATGTTCGGCTATCAGACGTGGGGGCACCGCACCCTGCAGGCTCTGCTGGAGTCCGAACACGATGTCGTTCTGGTCGTGACGCACCCGAAGAGCGAGCACGCGTACGAGAAGATCTGGAGCGACTCGGTCGCCGACCTCGCCGACGACCACGGCGTCCCGGTACTCATCCGCAACCGCCCCGACGACGAGGAGCTGTTCACCCGGCTGAAGGAGGCGGAACCGGACATCATCGTGGCGAACAACTGGCGCACGTGGATCCCCCCGCGCATCTTCAACCTGCCCCGCCACGGCACCCTCAACGTGCACGACTCCCTGCTGCCGAAGTACGCCGGCTTCTCGCCGCTGATCTGGGCGCTGATCAACGACGAGCCCGAAGTGGGCGTCACCGCCCACTTGATGAACGACGAGCTCGACGCGGGCGACATCGTGGTCCAGCGCGCCGTACCGGTCGGCCCGACGGACACCGCCACCGACCTGTTCCACAAGACGGTCGACCTGATCGCGCCCGTCACCGTGGGCGCCCTGGGCCGGATCGCGGCCGGCGAGACCGACTTCACCCGCCAGGACCGGTCGCAGGCCAGCTTCTTCCACAAGCGCTCGGCCGAGGACATCCGCATCGACTGGACCTGGCCGGCCGAGGACCTCCAGCGACTCGTCCGCGCCCAGTCGGCCCCCTATCCGGCGGCCTTCACCTTCTACCGCGGCAAGCGCCTGGAGGTACTGGCCGCCGTCGTCTCCGAGGGCCGCTACGGGGGCACGCCCGGCCGCGTGTTCTACCGCGAGGGCGAAGGCGTCGTGATCGTGGCCGGCGCCGACGCCCGCACCGGCCGCAACCACGGCCTCGCCATCACCCGGGTCCGCACCGAGGAGGGCGAAGAGATGCCCGCCACCGACTACTTCACCACCATGGGCGGCTACCTGACCAGCCGCTGAGCCACGGCGTCGACCCGGGCGCCGGGGCAGCCCCGGCGCCCGGGCGGCGACCTGGGCAGGGCCCGGGCACCACCCTCACGGAACTCTCGGCCGGGGCGGACGACGCCCGCCCGGTCGGTTCCGGAGCGCGATTGATCCGCCCCGGCCCGCACCATGATCAATACCGGTAGGGTGATACGGAAAGTCCCTTATGCCTTCCACCGGTTCACCGCACACGCCCCACCCCACCCCACACACCGAAGCGACGCACACCCGTGAACGAGACAGACCGAGCACCCATCGAGGACACCCGCTTCGGCGCGATCACCGTCCGCCAGGACGGCCAGGAGCGGCTCGAGGTCGACGGCGAGGCGATCCCCCGCGTGATCCTCGAGCGCGACCCGGCGACCGAGGCGGACCCGCAGATCGCCATCGGCACCCGCGACCCGGCGCACCTCACCCTGCGGGTCGACGGCGCGTCGGTCGGGCTGCTGCCGGGGAAGGGCCGCCTGAGCAGGCACTCGTACCGGGTGGACCTGACGTACGACGGAGCGGACTACCGCCTGGTCCCGGACTCCGTTCCCAGCAGTCGGCTGACCCGCGACGGCGTGCACCTGGGCGACTTCTCCTCGGACGGCGACGAGACGGTCATCGCCGAATGGCGGGAGGACCGCGAGATCCGGCCGGCCGACGCGGCGATCGGGTACGCCCTGGCCTCGGCGTTCGGCACGGGCGCCCAGCCGCTGTGGATGATGGTCGTCGACGGGGTGACCAGCGCACTCCCCTGAGGACCGCCGTGCGGGCGGGGGCCGTTCAGCGCGGAACCACCCAGCCCGGCGCCCAGGTCCCGGCGGCGGCCCGGCCGGCCGCCGTGGCGGCGGCCAGGTGGGCGCGGAGGGTGACCAGGGCCGGGTGGGGGTTGTCGCGGTGCCAGAGGAGCGAGTGCGGGTAGACGGGCATCGGGTCGGTCACCGGGATGCGCCGCAGACCGTGGCCGGCGGGCCAGATGAGGCGGGTGTGCTCGCCCATGAAGGTGGCCAGGGCCGGGGTGTCGGCGATGGTGTCCAGGAGCGCGTCGGACCCGAAGTTGGGGCCGGTCGCCTCGATGGTGAGGCCGAACTCGGCGACGAGGTCGTCGTAGTAGGCGCCCCACTCGGTACCGGGGACGATGCCGGGCATCCAGATCCGATGCCCGGCGAGCTGGGCGACGGTCACCGACCGGGCGCCCGCCAGCGCGTGGGCGGGGCCGGTGAGGAGCTGGAGCGGCTCGTCGAGCACCCGGACGGACTCGATGTCCTCGGGAAGGGGCCGGCCGGGCGCGGCGACGGCGCGGAACGACGCGTCGATCGCACCGGACCGGATCGCGGCGACGGCCGTCTCGATCTCGAACAGCATCACCACGTCGAGGTCGATCTCCGGGTGGGCGCGGTGGAAGCCGCGCATCAGGCCCGCCTGGGCGCCGCGCGAAGCGATCACGTCGACGCGCAGCGGACGGCGCCCGGGGCGCACGGAGGTGACCGCGCGCTCGGCGACGCGCAGCAGTTCGCGTGCGTGGGGCAGGAACGCCTGCCCGTCGATGGTGGGCTCGGCGCCACGGGGCGCGCGGGTGAACAGCCGCACGCCGAGGCCGCGCTCCAGCGCGGCGATGCGCTTGGAGACGGCCTGCTGGGTGATCGACAGGTCGTCGGCGGCCTTCTGGAACTGGCCCGCTTCGACGACCGCGACGAAGGTGCGTACTGCTTCGAGGTCCACGCCGATCACCTTAGTGAACAACGGATGGTTGTGGACAGCTGGTCGTGTGGTTGTTTGACCTGCGGTTGTAGTGCTCGGTTAGCTCTCCCGGGTCAACGTTGGTTTGTCCGGGTGGGAGCGCTGAGCAGGATGGGCGGGAGACCGTTGGGCCGACGGTTCGGCCGGCTGTGGGCGGCGTACGCGGTGAGCGCCTACGGGTCCGGGCTGGGATTCGGCGCGCTGCCGCTGATCGCCGTGCTGGCGTTGCACGCCGGTCCCGCCGAGGTGTCCGCGCTGTCCGCGGTGGGGCCCGCGGTGGGGGCGCTGATCGCGGTGCCGCTCGCGCCGTGGGTGGAGTTCCGGCGCAAGCGCCCCGTCATGATCGCGATGGACCTGACACGGTTCGCGGTCATGGCGAGCATCCCGGTCGCCCACTTCTTCGGGTGGCTCGGCTTCGTCCAGCTGCTCGTGGTCTCGGCCGTGGTCGCTGCGGCCAAGATCGCCTCCAGTGCGGCCGGTGGCACCTACCTCAAGGCCGTCGTCCGGCCGGACGACCTGCTCGTGGCCAACGCGCGGTTCGAGTCCACGAACTGGAGCTCCATCGCGGTCGGGCCGCCGCTGGGCGGGGCGGCGATCGGCCTGTGGGGGCCGGTCACCACCCTGGTGGCCGACGCGCTCAGCTACCTGTTCTCCGCGCTGTGCCTCACCGCGATCCGCGACCGGGAAGAGGCGCAGCGCCCTGCCGGCCGGGGCAGGGTCCGCGCGGGCACGCTGCTCGACGGCTGGCGACACATCATGGAGCATCCCGTGCTGCGGGCGCTCTACCTCAACAACATGCTCGTCTCCGGCCTGATCATGGCCACCGAACCGCTGCTGGCCGTGCTCCTGCTCGGCCAACTCGGTTTTCCGCCCTGGCAGTACGCCCTCGCCTTCGCCGCTCCCTGCCTCGGCGGACTCATCGGCTCGCGGCTGGCCCGCCGTGTCGTGGCCCGACACGGCCGGCACCGGGTCCTGCGGACCGCCGGCACCCTGCGCGCCGTCTGGCTGATCGGCCTGGTCCTCGTCCGGCCCGGCGTCGTCGGCCTGCTCATCGTGATGGCGGTCCAGCTGGCGATCGTCATCAACATGAGCCTGTACACCCCGGTGCTCGCCACCTACCGGCTCGAACACACCCCCGCGCATCTCGTCGCCCGCACCCTGTCGGCCTGGTCGATCGGCCAGCAGGCGTCCGTCGCCGTCCTCACCGCGCTCGCCGGTCTGCTCGCCGACGCCACCGGCCCGCGCACCGCTCTATCGGTTGCGGGACTGCTCATCCTGGTCTCCCCGCTCCTGCTTCCCGCGGCCACCCGTGCGACAGCGGACCGAACGACCTAGGGTCCGTCTTCAAAGTGGATACCGGGTAGCACACACCGCCACCCCCATCCCTGCGGCGAACGGCTCGACGGAGCCGCGTCAGTGCGGATGGCGATAGGGTCCGGGCATGTCAGATGCGATAGCGACCGCGATCACTGCGGCGGCGGGCCTCGGTGGAGCGCTTCTCGGCTCGGTACTCCCGCAACGCTTCAACGCCCGCGAACGCGCCGCCGAGGCCGAAATCGCCGACCGGAGAAGGTCCTTCGAGGAGCGGCGAGAGGCATACACGGCCATGAACCGTGCCTCCGAGCAGTTCCACACGCTCCTCAAGGACGCCCTGCACCGCATCCGTGACGGCGACTATGCCGAGGAGGACCGCACCCGTCTTGAGGATTCCCGCAGGGAGTACCGCGACCGCTACGCGGCAGCCCAAATGATCGTCCCCTTGCGGATCATGGAGGCCTCGCGAGAACTCAACAAGGTGCTCGCTGAGGTCGACGCGGCGGCCAAGCGCATTGACCGCGGCCTCGCGCGTGACGGCGAGAGTGCAGAGCACCTACTCGTCGAGGTAAAGCAGGCGGAGCCCCGGCTGGTAGCGATGCGGACACTGATGAGGGAAGACCTGGGGATCCGGGAGTAGAGATCGTCTTCAAGGTTCAGATCCAGAGCAGGATTGAGGCGATGATGACGGCGGCCTGCAAGGACTCGCGGGTCTTGTCGTAGCGGGTGGCCAGGCCACGCCATTGCTTGAGGCGGTTGAAGCAGCGTTCGACGACGTTGCGGAGGCGGTAGACGGCCCTATCGAAGCCGGGCGGTCGGCCGCCGGCGGGTCCACGTCGTCGGCGGCCGGCGGCTTGGTCCCTGCGTTCGGGGATCGTGTGGGGGATGCCGCGTCTGCGCAGGTAGGTGCGGATCTTGCGAGAGCTGTACCCCTTGTCGGCGATCACGTGGTCCGGTGTGGTGCGGGGACGGCCGGGACCGGTGTGAGGGACGTGGATCTCGGACATGACCTGCTCGAACCGAGTGCAGTCGTTGGTGTTGCCGCCAGTGAGAACGAATCCGAGTGGGCGGCCGCGTCCGTCGCAGGCGAGGTGGATTTTGGTGCTCAGTCCACCACGGGATCGGCCGAGGGCATGATCACCCGCTACGTCCCCATCACCAGCCCCCTTTTGCCGCCTGCGGCATGTTGGTGGGCGCGCACGATCGTGGAGTCGACCGACACCCGCCAGTCGATGTCGCCAGCCGCGTCCTTCTCCGCCTGGATCGCCCGCAGCACGCGACCGAACGTCCCGTCCAGGGCCCACCTGCGGAAGCGCGTGTACAGCGTCTGCCACGAGCCGTAGCGCTCCGGCACGTCCCGCCAGGCCGACCCGGTCCGCAGCTTCCACACGATCCCGTTCAATACCACCCGGTCATCCATCCGAGGCCGCCCAAAACCAGCAGGCGGGAGGAGCCGGGACAGCACCTCCCACTCCACATCCGAAAGCTCATGCCGACGCACCACACACGACATGATCTCTCATCAGATGATCCACTTTGAAGACGGACCCTAGGGGGACGGGACGGCTCCTGGTACTCGTCCGCTTCGAGCTCCGGCCCGACCGTGCCGCCCAGCATGCTGTTCCAGCAGTGCGACCGGGCGGGCACCGAAGGAACCCCCGTCACCGAAGAACGCTTCTATGCCTCTACGAAGCTGTCGGTCGTCGAGGCCTGGGTGCCGCGCAACCGGCGGCGCCTGACCAGGAGAACAGCGGTGCGTGTGAGGACCATGGCCAGGGCCATGAACACGAAGGCGTTCGAGTAGACGTCCTGTCCGCTCAGCTTGTTCTCGATGCTGAACAGGATGACATCCTGCGCGAACCAGTGCTCGGAACCGTAGGCGAACAGCACGCGGGAGGCGGACATCAGGGTCCAGACGATCGCGTAGGCGATGCCGCCCTTGGTGTAGACCTCACCGTCGGAGCCTCGGTGGGCGGGCAGCAGAATCGCGGCGATCAGGCCACAGATAACTCCGGCACCGATACCGGCCAGTTGGAGCCAGGGGTCGTTCCCGTCCAGGGGGAGCGTGTGGACGAAGAGAGCGATCACGATCGCGATCGCGATGATCGAGCGCAGCAGCCGCATGTTGGTGATCTGGCGGGTACCCAGGTCGGTGGACAGGATGATGATCAGGATCACCCCGCTGGCGATCAAGGCGGTCAGGAACGGGCTCATGGGGCAACCCCTCGTTTCGATGAGTACGGGGGCGCTTCACGCCTCTCCCGGATCTTCCACTCCAAGGCTAGGGAGCGGGAGCGGTGGACCTGGACAATCGACTGATGGACCGGCTGTCCATCGACCGGTGGACACGTGCGATCGGCGGGTGCGGCGTAGCTGAAGCGCAGGGTGGCGCCGAGCTTGCTCTGGTACACGTGTCACCCAGCACCGCCGGCCCGTTCTGGGAATGGGTGCGCTTGTGACACTGGGTGGGCGTCAGCCTGGTTGGGGCGGTGGTGCCTGCGTTCCCCGACTATTGGTTCTGATCATGGCTGTCATGGAGTGATCAAGCTGCTGCCGCAAGAAGCGCATCTCCGCGGTTGCCGGCTGCCATGGACGTGACTGTTCTGATGCATATGGCAGCGGTTCCCTTTCGTGGGCGGCACGCGTACGTACCCGGGGCTCCCGTCGCCCGCCATTGCATGACGTTGCGATGAGGTACCGCCGGAGGGCGACACGCTGTGCGCGGGATGGGCCAGCCCTGCAAGTCCCGCACCCTGTCGCCCACCAGGGGGCCGGCATTCAACAGATATGACCAACGCCCTCACCTGCGCAGACGACTTGATGGCGCGCACTGAGAGGGGTAGGGGGCCAGCTCCGCAACCGGGGCGTTGAAGGCGCTGCTGGCCCCGGTCGGTAGGGGAGGCCGGGGCCGGTCTGGTTCCGACCTTGGAGACGGAATGGCTGTAGGCCGAGGCGCCGTGGGCCCGTCGGCGGGCCGCAGGTCACCGAGTGGCGGGAGACGCCCGCCGAGTTCGGTCCCTGGCCCACTGTCTACGGACGCTTCCGCGTGTGGCTGGCCGCCGGACAGGCCGGGGACAGCCCGCAGTTCGTCCCCGTGCTCTCGCCGGTGAGAGTCCGGCTCCCGGTCGGCCGTGTCCCGCGGCAACCGCGACTACCTGCGCAAACGCGGAATTAAACCGTCATCCCGGATAAGAAGGACCAGGCCGCCAACCGCAAGAAGAAGGGCGCACGAGGCGGCCGGCCCATCGGCCACGACGTCGACCTCCACAAGGAACGGAACACCGTCGAACGCCTGATCAACAAGCTGAAAGCCTGGCGAGGCATCGCGCCGCCATGATCTGGATCGACGACCTGGTGAAAACCGCCGGCCGATCACGACATCACACAGGCCCTAGTCTTCCGAGTCAGGAATTCTGTTCAGATATGTAGGCTTGGCCTGTGGCGCGTACTGGGCGGCCGAAGGCCGAGTTGATCCTGTCGGGTGAGGAACGGGCTGCGCTCGAGGGGTGGGTGCGGCGCCGTTCCACGCCGCAGGCGTGGGCCTTGCGCTGTCGGATCATCCTGGCCTGCGCGGAAGGTGCTTCCAACAAGGACGTTGCCGCCCGGCTCGACTCGACGCCGCATGCGGTGGGCCGCTGGCGGGCGCGTTTCGTCGAGCATCGGATCGCCGGCCTGGGAGACATGCCCCGCTCGGGCGGTCCCCGGACGGTGACCGACGAGCAGGTGGCCTCGCTGGTCACCAGGACGCTGGAGTCGGCTCCGAAGAACGCAACCCACTGGTCGACTCGCTCGATGGCGAAGGAAGTGGGTCTGTCGCAGTCGACCGTGTCACGGGTCTGGCGGGCGTTCGGCCTGCAGCCACATCGCTCGGAGACGTTCAAGCTGTCGACAGACCCGTACTTCGTCGACAAGGTTCACGACGTCGTCGGCCTCTATCTGGACCCGCCCGAGCGGGCCCTGGTCTTCTGTGTGGACGAGAAGTCGCAGATCCAGGCATTGGACCGCTCGCAGCCGGTGCTGCCGATGATGCCCGGAGTACCGCAACGCGTCACGCATGACTACGTCCGCGCCGGGACCACCACTCTGTTCGCCGCTCTCGAGGTGGCCACCGGCAAGGTCATCGGTTCCCTGCACCGCCGCCACCGGGCCGAGGAGTTCAGGAAGTTCCTCATCAAGCTCGACCGGGAAGTGCCGGACGGCCTCGACATCCACCTCGTGCTGGACAACTACGCCACCCACAAGACCCCGGCCATCAAGACCTGGCTGCTGGCCCACCCCCGGTTCCACCTGCACTTCACACCCACCGGATCGTCCTGGCTCAATCTTGTGGAGCGATGGTTCGCCGAGCTGACGAACAAGCAGATACGACGAGGCGTCCACAAGTCCGTCCAGGCTCTGGAGAAGGACATCCGGACATGGATCGCAGCCTGGAACACCGACCCCAGGCCCTACGTATGGACCAGGACCGCGGACGAGATCCTCGAACGCCTCGCCTCATATCTGAACAGAATTCCTGACTCAGAAGACTAGGGCGTGTCCGCAATGTCAGCCGGGGAGCCATAGTCGCAGGCAGGCGAGGGTGACCAGGGCTTTGTAGTGGCGGGCTCGTTTGTCGTAGCGGGTGGCGAGGGCCTTGTTCTGCTTGAGCCTGTTGAAGCAGCGTTCGACGACGTTGCGGCGCCGGTAGACCTCACGGTCGAGACGGCACAGGCTCTCTCCGCGTCGACGCCGTCCGCTGATCTGGTCGACGCGTTCGGGGATGGTGCAGGCGATGCCGCGTTTGCGCAGGTAGGAGCGGATCTTGCGGGATGAGTAGCCCTTGTCGCCGACCACCCGTTCCGGTCGGGTCCGGGGCCGGCCCGGCCCGCACCGCTTGATGCGGATGCGGGCCATGACCGGCTCGAACTGCGTGCAGTCGTTCACGTTCCCGCCGGTGAGCGTGAACGCGAGAGGGCGGCCCCGGCCGTCGCAGGCGAGGTGGATCTTGGTGCTCAGTCCGCCTCGGGACCGGCCGAGTGCCTCACCGGTCCAGGGCCCCCTTTTCGGGCTCCGGCAGCGTGCTGGTGGGCCCGCACGATCGTCGAGTCGACGCAGACAACCGACCAGTCGACTTCGCCGATCGCATCCGAGTGCTGCTGGACGTGGGCCAGGAGCCGGTCCCAGGTTCCGTCCGCCGACCAGCGGCGGAACCGTTCGTAGACCGTCTTCCACGGCCCATACCGTTCGGGCAGGTCCCGCCAGGCAGCACCCGTGGACAGCTTCCACAGGATGCCGTTGAGGACCTGCCGCCGGTCCCGCACCGGACGTCCCATCCGGGGCGGAGCCAGTAACGGTCCGATGATTTCCCAGGCCTGATCGGTCAGTTCATGACGTCGCACCACGAACGGAGTAACGACCGATCGACATTGCGGACACGGCCTAGGTGTATTGACCCGCAGCGTTGTTGACGCGGCTGATGGGTGGGTGTCCGTCCAGTGCGGTGTGGCAGCGGTGGTGGTTGTAGGTGTGGAGGAAGTCTGCCAGGGCCTGGGTCCGCTCGTCGTTTGAGGTGTAGGGCCGTAGGTAGGCCCATTCGTCGAGCAGGGTTCGGTTGAAGCGTTCGACCTTGCCGTTGGTCTGCGGCCGGTAGGGCCTGATCTTCTTGTGGGTGATGCCGGCCGTGGTCAGGGCCTGGGTGAACTGCTTCGACTTGTAGCAGGATCCGTTGTCGGTCAGCACGCGTTCGACGGTGATGCCGTGGGCGGCGAAGAACGCGTTCGCTCGGTGCCAGAAGGCGATCGCGGTGTGCTGGCGTTCGTCGGGCAGGACTTCGCTGTAGGCCAGGCGGGAGTGGTCGTCGACCGCGGAATGGATGAACGAGTAGCCGATCACCGGGTGGCAGCTCTTGCGCCGGCTGGTGGTGGCGAGTTTGTTGTCCATCGCGGTGCGGCGGTCCATGACCTTGTGGCCGCCGCCGTCGGGGATGTTGCCGAGCTTCTTGATGTCGACATGGACGAGCTCGCCGGGGCGGGCGCGTTCGTAACGGCGGATGGCCTGGCCGGTGGGCCGGTCCAGGAAGGCGAGGCGGTTCAGGCCGTGCCGGGCCAGGATCCGGTGGACGGTCGAGGCGGGCAGGCCCAGGACCGGTCCGATCCGTGCCGGGCCGAGCTTGCGGGTTCTGCGCAGGTCGCAGACCCGGGCCTCGATGCCGGCGGGCGTCCGGCGGGGTGTCGTCAGGGGGCGGCTGGAGCGGTCGTGGAGCCCTGCGTCGCCTTCCGTCCGCCAGCGGCGGACCCACTTGTGAGCGGTAGCCCGCGATATGCCCATCTCAGCCGCGACGTGCGCGACAGGGCGGCCCGAGCGGACACGTTCGACCAGCAGCCGCCTACCGAAGACGGTCAGCCGGGCATTACGGTGGGACACGAAGACCTCCGTCGTGGAATGGGTTCCTAGACAGCTCCCACCACACCGGAGGTCTTCGCCATGTTCAAGACCTGACCAGTGTCAACAACGCTCGTGATCAATACACCTAGGCCGTCTCTTTCGGATCTTGTCGGCCGAGCCCGCGGCGTCCGGTGCCGTGCATGGCAAGGCGGAGGAGCGCACCGTGTACTGGACGTACTCGGGTGCCCCGACAACGCGGCCACGTGCGGTGCCGGGCGTCGCGGGCCCGGCAAGATCCGAAAGAGACGCCCTAGGTCCAACCGCGTATGGCGGGGGCGGGGACGGGTTGCGAGACTGCCGGGATGGATGAGCTTCCCGCGTCACGCGTGGACACGTACCTGCGGCGGATCGGGGCGGCGCGGCCCGGGTCGGCGAGTGCGGCCGCCCTGCGCGACCTGCACCTGCGGCACCTGCGGACCGTCCCCTTCGAGAGCCTGTCCATCCACCTGGGACAGGAGATCGTGCTGGAGGGGGAGGCACTGCTCGACAAGCTGCTGCTCGGCGGCCGCGGCGGATTCTGTTACGAGCTGAACGGCGCGTTCGCGCTGCTGCTGCACTCCCTGGGCTACAGGGTGGAGCTGCTGCAGGCCCGGGTGCACTCGGCCGACGGCGGGCAGGGCGTGCCCTACGACCACCTGGCGCTGCGCGTGGAGTGCGAAGACGGCCGCCCGTGGCTGGCGGACGTGGGCTTCGGCGACCACAGCCACTTTCCGCTGGCCTTCGGCGAGCGCGGCGAGCAGACCGACCCGGGCGGCGTGTTCCGGATCGTGCCGGCCGGCGGCCCGGAGGGGGACCTCGACGTCCTCCGGGACGGCGTGCCCCGGTACCGGCTGGAGACGCGCCCCCGGCTCCTGTCCGACTTCGTGACCGGCGCCTGGTGGCACAGCACCTCGCCCACGTCGGGTTTCACCCGCAAGCCGGTGTGCTCGCTGCTGACGGAGACCGGCCGGACCACCCTCAGCGACCGCGTGCTGACGGTCACGGCCGACGGGGAACGGACCGAGCGGACCCTGGTCGACGACGCCGAGGTCCTGGCCGCCTACCGCACCCACTTCGGCATCGACCTGCCCCGCGTCCCGGTCCCGCTTCACCCCCGCCCCTGAGGCCGGGCACGGGCGGCGCGCGGCGCGTACGGCGTCAGCTGCGTTCGAAGCCGTGCGAGTGGCCGATGACGGCGAAGCCGCGGCGCTCGTACCAGTGGCGCGGCCAGTCCGTGGCATCGGCGGTCAGGAAGCAGAAGTCGCTGCCGTGGGCGGCGGCCAGGCGCAGGGCGCCCGCCAGGACGGCGTCGGCGTAGCCGCGTCCGAGGTGGGCCTCCGAGGTGATCAGGTCCTCGATCTGGGCCGTGCCGGTCGCCCGGTCGACGTAGAGATCGGCCCATGAGGCGACCTCGCCCGCCTGGGTTCGGGCACCGATGAACCGGACGACGTCGGCCCCGCGCCGGCGGGCCTCGCGCCGGTCGACGAGCTGGCGCAGGACCTCGTCGTCCGCGTCCGGGAGGAATCCGCGCCACCGCCGGGTCAGCGGCACGCGCAGCGCGTCGAGGTCCACCTCCTGGGCAGTTCCGGCGTCCGGCACCGGGCCCGTGTGCAGCATGACGAGGTAGGTGGAGTGGGTGTATCCGGCCCGGATCAGCGGCCCCGCGCAGGCCTTGCCGGTGTCGTCGTCGAGTACGGAGATCAGCCGGTGCGGCAGGTGCCCCAGGGCTTCCTCCGCGAGGGCGGGCAGCGCCTCGGGGTCGACGGCCGCGTCGATGACGACCTGGTTGTTCGCATAGGACTGCGCGAACGCGTCGTCGTACACGGCGAACCCGCCGGGAAGGGACGTGGTGCGCCCGGCCTGGCGGCGGGCGAAGTCCGAAAGGAAGGCGTTGACGCGCTGGAGTGCTGGGCTCGGCATGGGCCGAGCCTATGCAGCCGGGGCCGTGGGCGCCTTCGAATTCTTCCGGCGGGCGGCCGTCACAGGCGGAGGACGACCAGCGCGGTGTCGTCGGTGATGCCGCCCGCGGGGATGAGTTCGGCCAGCAGGGCGTCGGCGAGGACGTCGGGGTCGGCGGTGCGGTGTCGTACGAGGGCGTCGGCGAGCCTGCCCAGGCCGACGTCGATGTCCTCGCGGCGGCGTTCGATGAGCCCGTCGGTGTAGAGGACGAGGGTGGAGCCTTCGGCGAAGGGGAGCTGGGCCTCGGGACGGCGGGCGTGCTCGGGCCGGGCGCCGAGCGGGGGGTCGGTGGCCCGGTCGAGGAAGGTGACCGTGCCGTCGGGGTGGCAGAGCAGGGGCGGGGGGTGGCCGGCGCTGCTGTAGGTGAGGGTGCGGCTGTTCCAGTCGATGAAGACGGACACGGCGGTGGTGGACTCGGCGCCGTCGATGGAGCGGGCGTACAGGCCGAGGACCTCCAGGGCCTGGGCCGGGCCCTCGGCGACGTGGGAGGCGGCCGACAGGGCGCTGCGCAGCTGGCCCATGACGCCGGCCGCCCCGAGTCCGTGGCCGACGACGTCGCCGACGGCCACGGCCGTGCGGCCGGGCCGGTCGACGAGGTCGTACCAGTCGCCGCACACGTTCAGGGCCACGGTGGCGGGCCGGTAGCGGACGGCGGCCCGGTGGTGGCCGAGCGGGCGCGGCGCGGGCAGCAGGGTCTCCTGGAGGTGGAGGGCCACCTCGCGCTCGTGGGCGTGGGCCCGGCGCAGGCGTTCGTTGACCTCCTGGAGCTCCCGGCCGCGGGTGTAGATCTCGGCCTCCAACACCTGGGCGTGGTCGCCGCCGCTGCGGGCGCCGGCCCGGATGAGCTCGGTGACCTCTTCCACCCGGTGCAGGAGCAGCGCCACGGTGCCGTCGGGGGCGAGGACGGGCACGTTGACGGGGCTCCAGTAGCGCTCGTGCCAGACCCCGGATCCGTCGGGGTACTCGACGTCGTAGCGCTGGACGGCCATGCTGTCGGGCTCCCCGGTGGCCGCGACCCGCTCCAGGGAGGCGCGCAGGTTGCGCATGCCGTTCGCCGCCGGATCGTTGGGGTTGTCGGGGAAGACGTCGAAGAGGTAGCGGTCGATGATCTGCTCGCGGCTGCGGCCGGAGGTCTCCAGGAACGACTCGTTGACGTCCAGGTACACCAGGTCAGGGGTCAGCAGGGCGACCGCGCCCGGAAGGGCGTGGAAGACCGCGTGATAGTCGATCCCTGATCCGTCCACATCCACCTGTTCGCGCGCCACCGCCGGTCATGAGGTCGTTTCCACGATAGGTGCGACCTTGCGGGGCGGGCCCGCCGTCGGCCCGGCATTGAGCCGTTCGGCTCAATGCCGGGCCGGCGCGGGGCGGCTCAGGGGGCGATCGGCAGCTGTCGCTTGTGCTCGGTGAGGCGGTAGCGGGCGACGATGGCCGCGAAGGCGGTCCCGGCGACGGGCTTGCCCTCCAGGAGGTCGTCGATGTCGTCGTAGGTGACGCCGAGCGCGTCCTCGTCGGGCTTGCCCGGGTCGAGCGTCTCCAGGTCCGCGGTCGGGGTCTTGTGCACCAGCTCGGCGGGCGCGCCGAGCTCCTCGGCGAGGGCGCGTACCCGGCGCTTGGTGAGGCCGGTGAGCGGGACGACGTCGGCCGCGCCGTCGCCGAACTTGGTGAAGAAGCCGGAGACCGCCTCGGCGGCGTGGTCGGTGCCGACTACCAGGCCCTCGTGCGCGCCCGCCACCGCGTACTGGGCGATCATGCGCTGCCGGGCCTTGATGTTGCCGTGCACGAAGTCCTGGTGGTGCGCGTCGCGGAAGACCGTGCCGCCGGCCAGCGCCGCTTCCAGGGCGGCGTCGCTCGCGGACTTCACGTCCACGGTCAGGACCCGGTCGGCCCGGATGAAGTCCAGCGCCAGCTGCGCGTCCTTCTCGTCGGCCTGGGTGCCGTAGGGCAGTCGCATCGCGAAGAACGTCGCCTCGTGCCCGGCGGCGCGCGCCCGCTCGACGGCGAGCTGGCACAGTCGGCCCGCGGTCGTGGAGTCCACGCCGCCGCTGATGCCCAGGACCAGGGCGCGCAGGCCCGTGGAGGTCAGCCGCTCGGCGAGGAAGGCCACTCGGCGCTCGATCTCCTGCCGGACGTCGAAGGACGCGCTCACCTGGAGATCGCGGGCGATCTCCTGCTGCAGGGATATGGACGCCAGGTCGGTCACGGTTGCTCCTCGCTCGGGCCCGTGCGCGGGTCGGCACGCGCCGCCCGGCCGGGGTCACAGTCACGTGTACGGGACGGAAGCACTCTAGAGGAAGGGCGGGAGGCCGTGGCCCGGAGGCCGTGGCCCGGAGGCCGTGGCCGGGGCCGCTCCGCCCGGGCCTGGTGGTGTCAGTGGCCCGTGCGACGATGCGAAGCATGATCGTCTCGCTCGATGCCCTGCTGCCCGCCTCCGGTCCGCACGCCTCCACCACGTACGCCGACTGGGTCGCCGCCCACGACCCGGGTGCGGCGGGGGTCGCGCGGGACCTGGTCGAGGACATGTACACCGAGCTCGGCCGGTCCCGGGACAAGCCCGGCCGGTTCGTCGACACGATGACCGCGCGGGCGCGGCGGCTCCCGCCGGCGCACCTGCCGTGGTTCTGGGACACGGTGGGCCATCGCCTGATCGGTTACGGGAGCCGGCCGGGCGGGCGCGCGTACGCGGCTGCCCGCGCGGCCGAGGCCGAGCACGGGCTGCCGGTGGATCCCGGCTACCGCAGGGCCAACGCCCTGCTGTTCGCGGCGGGCGGGGCCATGCCGGCCAAGGAGTTCGGGGCCCATCAGCGCTTCCTCGCCGAGACGCTCGATCCGGCGGCCGCGCACACCGCCCTGGAGGCGTTCCTGACCGCGTGGGCGGGCTCGCGGGCGGACCTGCCGGCGGATCTGGTGCGCCGGGTACGGGCTTCGGCCAGGGCGGCCGGGCACGGTGACGGCGAGGCCGCGCGGATGGTGGGCGCGATCCTGTCGGTCACCCGCGGGAAGTCGGTGCCCGAGGCACTGCTGTCCGCCGCGGAGGCCGTCCTGACGGCCCATCCGCCGACGGACGCCGTCCTGGCCGGACTGGTGGAGGTCTTTCCGGCCGGGGTCACCGACGGCGGGGCCTGGCTGCGGATGCTGATCGGCTGCGGCGCGACGGAGGCGATGGCGGCCGGGCGGCTGGTACCGGAGGGCGGGCCGGCGCACTGGGTCGGGCAGTTCGTCCGCATGTACCAGTACGCGCTGCAGTCCGGCGGCGGGGTGGCCCGGCAGCCGCTGCCGGCTGAGTTCCTCGACCTGGTGGGGCAGTTGGGCCCGCGGCTGCGGGCGGCCGGCACGCCGGTCGCGGTGCACACCACCCGGTACCACTACCAGGGCTTCGACGCGGACGTGCTGGACGCCTGCCTGGCCGCCGGCACCGCGGTGGTCGACCCGGGCGCGGAGGTCCGGATGCGGTTCTGGGGCGAGCGGTCCCGGCGGGACCTCGTCGCGCTGGCCGCGGACCCGGTGTTCGGCCCCCGCCTGGAGGGGACGGTCCATGCCGATCTGCTCCCCGACCACTGGGCCGCGCGCGGGCGACGCAGCGGGTCCGCGGTGACGCTGCTGCCGGGCAACGAGGGCATCGCCCACGAGGTGGCCGGGCGGGTCGGCAAGCTCGTCGGCACGGTCGGGGGCGGCGGCACGGCGGGGGCCGAGGAGGCCGTGGCCGAGCTGGAGACCCTGCTGGACCGGCCGACGGTGACGGCCCTCGGCGGGATCACCGCCGCCCTCGCCGGGGCGGGCGCGGCGGGCACGCTGCAGCGCTCGCTGGCGGCCGGTCTGCCGGAGGAACTGGCCTGGCCGGCCCTGGAGTCGGTGTACGCGGGGTTCGCGGAGTCCGCCGGGGCCGGCGCGCCGGAGGGGGCGGCCGGCGGAGCGCTGCCGGGCGTGGCCGGGGTGACCTGCACCTGGCCGGTGCTGACGGTCTTCGGCCGCGACCGGGCGGTCGCCGTCGCCCCGGACGGAGAGCGGGGCTCCTGCCGGTTCACGGTTCCCGAGGACGCGACCCTGTTCGCCGTGCACTACGTGGGCGGCGCGTTCCTGGTGAGCTGGACCCTCAAGCCGAACCCCTACTACTGCGACACCGCCGTCTGGGCCGACCGGCCCGAGCAGCCGTTCGAGCCCCAGGAGGTGGGCGGGCTCGTGCCGTTCGGCGGCAGCCTGGACGGGGCGTACGGCTTCCAGTTCGAGTCCGCCGACGGCGGCGGGCGCCACAGCGGCCTGCGCGTGCTGCGTCCGGGTGGCACCGAAGGCATCGACAGCGAGGAGCTGCTGCTCGGCGACGGCTCGCGGATCTGGACCAACAGGATCTACGGGAAGCAGCCGTGGGAGGTGGTGGACCCGGCCACCGGCGAGCGGCGGGGGCCCGTACCCCTGCCGGACTTCCCCGGCCGCGCACCGGGCGCCGATCCCGCCGCGGAGCCGTCCGAGGCGGGGATGAGCCTGGCCTCGGAGGCGCTGCAGCTGGCGCCGCTGCCCGCCGGGCTGCCCGGCTCCCCGCTGGGCAGCCGGGACGGGCTGGTCGGGACCCGGGTGCTGTTCCGTACCCGGCACCGCGACCACGCCCCCGACCACTACCTGGTGGAGAGCGTGGACGGACGGACGGCGCGCTTCGACATCGACCGGCCGGGGCAGGAGCCGTGGGGTCTGTGGGCCGCACCGGAGGGCGCGGTGGAGGACGTGGTCCTGGCCGAGGCGCAGACCCGTACGGGCGTGCGCGCGTACACCGCCGACGGTGTCCTGCTGTGGGAGCTGGACGGGCACCACTCGCCCAAGCACCCGCGGGTGCGGCCGGCCCGGCAGGTCACCGTGTCGGCGGGGGTGGCCCTGCCGCCCGCCTTCTGGTACCTGCTGCGCACGCGGGACGCGGCCGGGTCCCGGGCGCTGCGGAGTGTGGGCGGCGAGACGGCGCGGACGCTGCTGGCGGCCGCGCTCACCGGTGAACAGGCGCTGCGCGTCGCCGTGGCCCGGGAGTTGCCGGAGGTCACCGACCCGGTCCTGGTCGATGCGGTCGTGGCGGTGGCCGGGCGGGCGGCCCGGGTGGAGGAGCGGCGGCGGGCCCTGCACCGGCGCGTGTCCCTGCTCGCCGAGGCCCCGCCGGTCGTGCTGCGCCGGTCCGCGCGGGACACCGAGCTGCTGCCCGCGCTGTCCGGGCTGGTCCCGGGCGGGGAGGACGACCCGCGCCGGCGGACCCAGGACGTGGCGCTGCCGGCGACGCTGAGCGCGCTGGCGTCCGACGGCGCCTGCCTGGCCGGGACGATCGGGGAGGAGGTGCGGCGCCTCTCGCCGCCCGCGCCGCCGCACGACTGGTCGCAGCTGCTGGGTTCGATCGACGCCGTGGCGTGGCGGGCGGCGGTGGCACCGACCCCGGACGCGGACCGGGCCGCCCTGCTCGCGCTGCTCGACACCTGGGCCGAGCAGCCGTTCGCCCGTGCGGGCAGCCGGTGGTGGGTGGGCCGGACGGCCGACTCCGCGGACCTGGACGGGCTGCGGGCGGGCGGGACCCCCGTGGCGTCCGCCGCGCTGCGGGCCGGCGGGTCGGCGTGCTGGTTCGTGGCGCCCGCCGCCGGGGATCCGGACGGCGATCCGGTGCCGGCGGCGCTCGCACAGGCCCGCCCGGTCCGGGTGCTGCGGGACGACGCCGCCCGACTCCGGGCCCTGGTGGCGGCGGTCGAGGCGCACGGGCCGGTCCCGGTGCCCGAGTCGGCGGCGGCGCGCTTCGCGGAACTGACCGGTGTCCGGCGGGCCGTGGCCCGGCTCGTGGTCGCCGGTCTGGTCGGGCGGGCCGACCGGGACGAGGTCCGCGCCCTGGCGTGCAGGGCCCCGTACCGGGCGACCGCGCTGACGGCCGGGGCGTACGAGGAACTGCGCGCGCGGCTCGGGGGCGCCGGGCAGCGGGCGGTCCTGGCCGCAGCCCTGCCCGAGGACCCGGCCGAGCTGTGGCGGCCGGGCGGGGTCGACGCGGCGGCGGAGCGGATGGCCGGGGTGTGGCGGGAGCTGCTCGGGGCGCTGCCCGCCGTGCACGACGAGGCGGCGGACGCGCTGGAGACCGACCTGGGACTGGGCGAGGTATGGGCCCGGCGGCTGGCGGGCGGCTGGGCGGCCGCCACGGACACACCCGTGAACGCGCCCGTGAACGCGCCCGTGGAGGCGGCCGGCTGGGAGCTGGCGGCGACCCGGTACGGCATCGGGGTGGAGGTCCGGGCCGTGCCCCCGGCCGGGTCCGGACTGCCGTACCGCACCCAGGTGGGCCTCGACCTCCTCGGAATGGCGAGCGCGCTGGTGTGGGCCTGGACGGACCGGCCCGCCGGGGATCCGGCGGTGGCCGGAGCGATGGACGTGTACGAGCGGCTGCGGGCCGAACTGGCGCGTCCGGAGCTGCTGCTGGCGCTGCCCGGCGGCCGGGTCCAGGACACCTCGGCGCGGATCGCGGAGCGGTTCGGGCCGGGGCTGCTGCCGGTGGCGATGGACGACCGCAAGGAGGAAGGCCCGGTTCCGGTGACTGCGTACGACTCCGGGCCCCTGGTGGTGTGCGCGCCCGGCGGCGCCTCGTTCCTGCGGCCCGCGGCGGTGGCCGACCCCGAGGTGTGGCGGCGGGTCCGCGAGGTCACCGACCTCGCGGAGGAGCTGGACCGGGTGGCACCGCTGCTGGCCGGTGGCGGGCTGGAGCGGATGATGCTCCGGGCCCGCTCCGGACCGGTGCCGGCCGGTGCGTACGAGGCGGATCCGCGGCGGTCCTGCCCGGAGCTGGTCACGCGGGTGGCGGGTGAGCTCGGCGCCGGCGCGGACGCGGCGGCGCTGTACCTCCAGGTGGCGGCCCTGGCCTCCCCCACCGACCGGAACGTACGGCGGTGGAACGGCTGGACCGCCAGGCGGCACAAGGAGGTCCAGGCGGAACTCCTCGCCACCGGCGCGGTCATGGAGGCCAAGCGGGCGCGGGCGGGCCGGACCGTGTTCCTGCCCGGGGAGTGGACCGAGCTGAAGGCCCCGAACCTGCCGCTGGAGACGGTGAAGCTGGCGACCCACCAGGTGCGCCCGCTGTGGAGCAACTCGGTCCGCGCCCCCTTCGGCCGCGTGCTGCCGACGGCGCCCCTGCACGAGATGTTCGCGCAGGCCTGGGAGCGGAGGTCGACGGCATAGGGTGCCCGGACGGAAATGGGGTGCGCGGGGACACGGCCGTTGGCAGGCTGCCCCGGTGAATCATGAACAGATCTCAAGGATCGCCCACGCCGACCACCCCATAAAAGCCCCGCTCGGCGACGAATCGGTCCGCCGACTGCTCGAACACGGCGCACCGCGCGACGGCGAGCGGGTGCTCGACCTGGGGTGCGGAACCGCCGAATGGCTTCTGCGCGCCCTGGCCACGCACCCCGAACTGCATGCCGAGGGCGTGGACACCTCCGAGGAGTCGGTGACGCAGGCCCGCCGGTCGGCGGATCTGCTCGGCGTCGGGGAACGTCTCGTCGTGCACCGGCAGGAGGCCGCGGACTTCGTCTCCGACCAGCCCTTCGACCTGGTGCTCAGTGTCGGCGCCACCCACGCCTTCGGCGGCCTGCTGCCGACCCTCGCGGCGGCCCGGGAGCACCTGGCTCCCGGCGGCCGCGTGCTGCTCGGGGAGAGCTTCTGGGACCGCGCGCCCTCCCCGGAGGCCGTCGAGATCTTCGGCGAGCTCCACGACCTGGCGACCACCGTGGACCTCGTCGTCGCCGACGGGTGGGCTCCCGTACACGCGCATGTCAGCACGCGCGAGGAGCTGGACGCGTACGAGTGGTCCTGCCTGGGCTCGCTGGCCTCGTGGGCCCTCGACCACCCCGCCGATCCGGACGCCGCCGAGGTCCTGCGGACGGCCACCACCCGGCGTGCGGAATGGCTGCGCGGCTACCGGGACAGCTTCGGCTTCCTCACCCTGGTCCTGCGTCCGGTCTCCGGCCGGGGCTCCCGCGGCAGGTCCGTCCTGGCGTGACGGCGAGGGAGTGCGGGCGACGACGGCCGTCCGCACTCCGTCACCGACGTCCACGGGACCGGCGCCGGAGGAGCCGCGCTCCGAAGTGCCTACGCGAGGCCGTCGGCGACCAGGCCGGCGAGGACCGCCTGCCCCAGGGCCTGCACGGCGGACTGCGGGCGGACCATCACGGTGAACTCCTTGATGCGGCCCGCCTCGTCGAAGTGGAGCAGGTCGATCCCGTGGATCTCCCTGCCGTCCACCCCGGCCCGGAAGAGCAGGACCTCCGCCGGGGCCTCCTCGCCGTCGGCGCTGGTCTCGGCCGCGCCCTCGAAGCCACCGACGTAGCGGAAGTCCTCGAAGACGCGCAGCAGCACCCCGAAGAGCCCCAGGACCATGGGCCGGCCCTCGAAGGGCGTGAACTTCACCGGGCTGTAGAGCCGGACGTCCTCGGTGAACAGGTCCTCCAGCGCGGTGAGATCCCGCTTCTCCACGGCGGCGCGGAAGCGTTCGGCAGTCTCCATGACCCCTCCTCGTACTCATGAATCTGACTAGTCACTTTCATGAGTATGATGCAGGGGTTGGCGAGGAAGGGGAAGGGGTGACCGCGATGGCCCTGCGACATGCCGTACTGGCGGCGCTGCTGGACGGCGAGTTCAGCGGCTACGAGCTGGCGAAGTCCTTCGACATCGGCGTCTCGAACTTCTGGCACGCCCTGCCCCAGCAGCTGTACGCCGAGCTGGCCAAGCTGGAGAAGGAAGGGCTGGTCGAGGGCCGCGAGGTGGTCCAGGAGACCCGGCCCAACAAGCGCCTCTTCCAGGTCACCGAGGCCGGCCGCACCGAACTGGAGGAGTTCGCCGCGGCCCCGCTGAAGTCCTCCGTCATCCGTGACGACCTCCTCGTCAAGGTCCAGACCGCCGACCGGATCGGCATCGAACCGGTGATCGCGCAGCTCGAAGCGCGCGCGGTCGCCGCCGACGCCAAGATCGAGCTGCTCGGCAGGGTGCTGCGCAAGATGCGCGGCGACATGGAGGAGGAGGAGTTCCTGCTCCACGGCGATCGGATCGGCGGGTACCTGACCGGTCTGCGCGGCCTCGCCTTCGAGCAGGGACACCGCGACTGGTGCCGCCGGAGCGCGGCGATCCTGAAGGAGAGGTCGGCCCGTGCCGAACGGTGAGTATCTGCGCTACGTCGCCCTGGGCGACAGTCAGACCGAAGGCCTGGGCGACGGGGACGACACCGTGGGCCTGCGCGGGTTCGCCGACCGGTTCGCCGAACACCTCACCGCCGTCAACCCCGGTCTCCGGTACGCCAATCTGGCCGTCCGGGGACGCCTCGCCGGGCAGGTCCGCGCCGAACAGCTGGGCCCCGCCCTGGACCTGCGCCCCGATCTGGCCACCGTCGTCGCCGGGGTCAACGACGTCCTCCGGCCGCGGTTCGACGCCGCGGAGGTCGCCGGGCACCTGGAGGAGATGTTCGCGGCGCTCACGGCCGCCGGGGCCCGCGTGGCGACGGTGACCTTCCCCGACCTCAGCGTGCTGGTGCCCCTCGCCCGACCCGTGGCACCGCGCATAGCTGACCTCAACGACCGCATCCGCGCCGCGGCCGCCCGCCACGGGGTCGCCGTGGCCGAGACCGCCCGGCCGGTCGCCGTGACCGACCCGCGGATGTGGACCACGGACCGCCTCCACGCCAGCCCCGTCGGCCACGAACGGATCGCCGCGGCCCTCGCCCACGCCGTCGGCCTGCCCGGCAGCGACGACTCCTGGACGCACCCGCTGCCACCGCGGCCGACCGCCCCGGGCGGCTCGACCGTGGCGGCCGAACTGCGCTGGGCGGCCGCCTTCCTCGGCCCCTGGCTGGGCCGCCGCCTGCGCGGCCGCTCCTCCGGCGACGGCCGCACGGCGAAGCGCCCCGCACTGCTGCCGCTGACCGCGGCCGTCGACCAGGGTCTGCCTCTTTGATCGGACTCCAAGGACGCCATTCCTCGCGGTACTCAGGATGCTCTGCATGGGACTGCGCGAGCACGCGGAGCGTGTAGGTGAGGCCGACGAATCGCGCGGGACGAGTAAGCCCGGTCGGCCAGGACCGCCTCCGGCCGGGTCCTCGGTCTTCCGGGTCCACTTCGCGGAACACGGATGCCGGCCATGACAGCTTCGAAAGCCGGTGTGTCACCCGCCTGGCCTGCGGTGACGCGAAGGATCAAAGGCTGTGCACGGCTGTCGCTGACGAGATGGACCTTCGTGCTCAGGCCGCCACGGGAGCGGCCGAGCACGTGGTCGCCGGGTTCGGCCCGGCCGGACGCCCCTTCGTCCTGGCTCCGGCGGCGTGCTGGTGGGCTCGGCAGACGGTGGAGTCCACCGACACGGTCCAGCAGATGTCGTCACCGGCGTCAGCCGCCGCCAGGAGTGCGGCGAGGATCCGTTCCCAGGTGCCGTCCACGGCCCACCTGATCAGCCGTTCATGAGCGGTCTGGAACGAGCCGAGTTCGTCCGGCAGGCCCCGCCAGGGCGAGCAGGTGCGGTACTTCCACGCGATGGCCTCAAGGGTTCGACGGTGGTCGGCCCACCGCCGACCTCGGACCGGATCGGCCGGCATCGGCGGCTCGATCCGGTCTAGGCCGTCTCTTTCGGATCTTGTCGGCCGAGCCCGCGGCGTCCGGTGCCGTGCATGGCAAGGCGGAGGAGCGCACCGTGTACTGGACGTACTCGGGCGCCCCGACAACGCGGCCAGGTGCGGTGCCGGGCGTCGCGGGCCCGGCAAGATCCGGAAGAGACGGCCTAGGCGTACACGCTGCTCGGCGACACCCGCGCCGCGTACCGGGCACAGGACGACGCCCTGGCCCTCACGGTCTCGCCGCCGGTCATGACCCGGGCGCTGATCGCCATGGGCACCGCCGCGTGCCTGCGCCCTTCGCTCTGGCACGTCGTCGCTCGGCACGATCACAGAGTGACGTCGATCTCGAGGCTGAGACAAGACGCCGCGCGGCTGCGAAGGGGAAGGGTCCGCCGTAAAGGGGGGGGGTCGGTGCGGCGGCGAGTGGCGAACAGCGGTCCGCGGGTGCGGCAGCAGCCGGGCGGTACTGGCGGGCTCTACCGCCAAGAATCGGTCCGATCCTCCCCGAGGGCCTGCTCCGCGAAGACCCCGGTGGACAGCCCTGCCTGGGCGGCGTTCTGGACGGTCACAGGCCGATCCCTTCGGTGGCGGCGTCTTCCCGCTTCTCGCCGTCGTCGACGTACCCCCGCGCGTACAAGCCCTGCTGCTCGCGCACCCGGCTGACACAGATCGGAGCGGTTCTTCTGCCTGCCCGGTAAGACTGCAAGATCACCCCATGGCCCCTTTTGGGCTTACCTCGGCGATACCCCGTACGGGGCGGGCGGTCAGGCGCAGTCGAGGAGGTGGTTGCAGGTGTTGGTGCCGCTGGGGAGGTCGCTCTCACTGTTCAGGATGTAGAAGCCGCACTTTGCCGGAAGCACGATCATCGTCTGATACTGCATTCGGCTGTCGTCCCCGACCACGTGATGCCTGAGGGAGTAGAAGAGGTTGCCGCTGAGGTTCGGGGACTTCACCACCCGGTAGTTTCGGGTCTCCGATGCGAAGCCCGTCACCGGAAGCACCGTATTCTTCCACTTCGTCACGTCCGCAGTGATCTTCTGCTGCTTCTCATATCCTTCGAGGTCGTGCAACGCCTGGGCGGCGCAATGGGACATGTGGATGTGCAACTGATCTTGTCTGCGGGCCTGTTTGGAGTTGACGCCCAGTCCGGCCGCGGCTGGTTGACCGAAGTAGTGGGGGATCCTGCCTTGCGCGGCAGACCAGTAGTCGGTAGCACCGCCGGCCCAGATCTTGGAGCATTCGATCCCTTTGAGGCGCTCCGTCGGAACCAGTTGAAAGTCCGTCGTGCTTCCCTTACGGCCCGCCATCACGCCCCAACGGCTCTCCACTTCCCGGCAGGGTCCGGGCTGTTTCAGGACGCACAACTGGATTTCCTTCCAGAGATATCCGTCGTCCGTCGGGCTGCCGCAGTCGTCGCCGAAAGGATCGGCACCGGCAGCGTTCTCGTGATTATCCGTGGACATGGTATGCCTCCGTCCCTGTGGAGTCGCCCGAGAGCCTGTGTGCAGGATCGGCTGAGTTCAGAAATCCCCCCGATATCGAACGGATGACCAGCCAGGTGAGCCAATCACCCGCAGGGTGCGGCTGTGACGCCGCCGAACGTCCCAGCCGCCTGGTCTCCTTGGCTCGCGGCTCACCTCGCCGAACACCACAAGCGCAACGCAGTCGAACGCCGCATCAACCGCCTTCAACAGTGGCGCGGCCTGGCCATGCGAACGGACAAGCTCGCCATCGCCTCACAGGCCGCACTCCACCTCGCCGCCACCCTCATCCGGGCCCGCTGGTGACCCACGCGAGAAGCTCTAGGACCGATCGCCGATGCCGAGGGCGTGTTCTTTGAGGAATGCGCCCGCGTGGGCCGCCGCTTCCTCTGCGGTCGCGTACGGCGCCCCATCGGTGGCCGTGTCGGATGCTCCATCAGCGCCTCGACCAGTCCAGCCCCAACCACCGGAAGGCGACTGCACCAGCTCAGCAGTCCCTCCGAACAGCGCAAGCGTGCTTTTGCCCGCTGTCGCGGGTGCCGGGCGGCTGACAGCATCGGGCCATTTCTTACGGGCGCCCTGCCGGGTGATGCCCCAGACAGCTCCCAACTGCTCATAACTCGCGCCGTAGGAGCCGGCAGTCACTGCCGCCCGCTCCGTGAGCCGCTTGACCTCGCCATCCATCACCTTCCACGCAGCCAGGACGGACAGCGCCACTTCGACGGGACTCGCGTCCCACATGCGGTCGGCGGACAACCCGGTCTCCCGGGAGCGGATGGCCGAGGCCAGGGGGTTCAAGGCGTCGTACAGGGCCTTGTCGAGCTCTGCATGCTCTTCCGGGGTGATCTCAGAGGCCGTCATGCGACAACTTTAGTTTGCGAAGCCGTCCATGTAAACCAAAGTTTCCGGACTGCATGGGCTGTCACCACATCAGAGAGACAGGCCCCAGGCCGTCTCTTCCGGATCTTGCCGGGTCAGCGACGCCCGGCCCAGCCGACGGCCCCGCCCGTGCAGGGACCGTGCAGCGATCGTGCAGGCCCGACCGGGAGAGTCGGCCCCAGGTTCCGCCGGCAGCAAGCCGCGGAGGAGGCTCTCCTGGAGGATGGACATGAAGGTGTGGGGCAAGCGCGCGGTGACGGCGGGCGCGATGGCCATGGCTGTCATGGGAGTGGTGTCCGGCACCGCGAACGCGGCCGGTTCGCTGCCGTGCGGCAGCGGGTACAGCTGCGACGGCTATGACCCCAACACCGTCAGCTGGGACTCCGGACCCGACACGGACAGCTCGCAGTCGGTCACCGGGACGGCCACCGTGCACCTGCGTTCCGGCAAGAAGAACGGCCAGTGGTACGCGTGGGCCAAGGGTACGACGCAGGCGAAGGCCGGGATCTGGATCGACCGCTCCACCGACGGCGGACGGACCTGGGACGGCATGCGCGGCTACATCCACCTCGAGGGGGGCGAGGGCAACTACACCGCCATGAGCTACTGGCCCGACGGGACCCACATCCGGGCGTGCATCAACGTCGAGGGCGTCGCGTTGAAGTGCACCGGCTGGGTCAGCTGACCCGTGGGCCCGGGCCGGACGGCTACCGTCCGGCCCACCGCTCCTCGCCGTAGCGCGCCGTGGACGCCCGTTCAGCGGCTCGTGCACGTCCTCGGCCCGCTCCCCGGACGTCGGGCGGGGCCGGGCCGGGCCGGGCCGGCTCGGGGGCCCGCCGGTGCCCGGCTCCGCCCTCCGCCACCTCGCGGGCGTAGTCCTGGATCAGTGTGTGCACCGCGTGGCACCCGTCACGCCCTGCCGTGACGAACCCGGCGGCTGCCAGCCCCTCCAGTGCTGACGCACCCGCCTCGGGACCGCGTTCCAGGAGCCGCCCGGCCAGCGCCGGAGTCACTTGCGCGAGACGTTTCCCTCCCAGCAGAGGGAGGAGCCGGGCGGCCAGACGGCCGCGGGTGTCCGAGGCCCGGGCCAGAGCACGGTGGCCGGAGGCGAGGGACCTCCGCACGCTCAGGTCGTCGAACTCCAGCTCGTCCAGACGGCTCGCTCCCCGCGCCAGCGCACCCGCCAGGTCCGCCAGCGACAGTGCGGGGTGTGCCGCGAGCCGGGCCCCGACCACTCTGAGGGCCAGGGGCAGGTGGCCGCACAGGTCGGCGACGCGGCCCGCCTCCGCGGCTTCGGCCGCCACGCGCCCGGCCCCGGCCAGCCTGCTCAGCAGTTCCACGGAATCCGTCGGGGGCAACGGACCGACCCGCACCAGGGTGAACCCGTCGAGGCCGGCGAGCGGCGACCGGCTGGTGGCCAGCACCGCACACCCCGCCAGGGGCTCCAGCAGAGGCCGCAGTTGGGCCGCCCCGGCCACGTCGTCGAAGACGAACAGGACCCGCCGGCCGGTCACCGCGTGCCGGAGTCGAGCGGTGAGCCGGGACAGCTCCTGCGCGCCGGCATCGGACCCCGGAGCGGGCTCAGGCTCCAGGGGGCCGACGGTACCGCGCTCCCCTCCCAGCAGCGTGAGCGCCTGCCGCAGGACGCGGGCGGCCGGCGGCGGGGCCGCGCCGCCGCCCCGCAGATCGAGGTGGATCCTGCCGTCGGGGAACCGTTCGCCCATCCGGTGCGCGACGACGGCCGCCAGCGCGCTCTTGCCCGCGCCGGGCATGCCGCTCACCGCCACGGCGCGGGCCGCGTTCCCCGCAGGGCCGTCCAGCACCCGTTCCACCAGGCCCACCACCTCGGTGCGTCCGGTGAAGCAGGCCGGCAGGCGGGGGATCCCGGAAACGGCGCCGTGGCCCGTGGCCGCCGTGGCCTCCGTGGTCGCCGTGGTCACCCGAGCAGGTACGCGGTCCGGCGCCCGGACGTGGGGCGGGGCCGGCGGGTGGGCCTGGGAACGGGGCCGGACACCGTCCCGGCCGGCCGCCACCCGGCCTCGGGTGCGGGCCGGGGCGGGAACTCCGAGGCGGGCGGCGGTCCGGTCGAGCGCCTCGTCGCGCCCGGACAGGAGCGCCTGGTACCGGGCCTGCACCTGTTGCCCCGGGGCGACCCCGAGCTGCTCGGCAAGGCGGCCGCGCAGGCGTTCGTAGACGAGCAGTGCCTCCGCCGGGCGGCCGCACGCGTGCAGCGCTTCCATGAGCAGGCGATGGGCGTGCTCACGCAGAGGGTACCGGGAGGTCAGCCCGCCCAGCGTCCCGACGGCGTCCTGGGGGCGTCCGAGTTCCAGCAGCAGTTCGGCGTACGTCTCCGCCACCGTGGCCCGGACCTCCTCCAGGCGCGCCGCCTCCGCGGCCGTGCACGGACTGTCCTGGAGGCCCGAGAACGGCGCGCCCCGCCACATCGCGAGCCCGCGGGCGAGCACCCCCGCCGCACCCGACGGGTCACCGTGCTCCCTGCGACAGCGTGACTGCCGCACCAGGTCTTCAAAATCCCGCGCGTCGACGGCGTACCGGTCGAGGTCCAGTACGTACCCGCCGGGCTTGGTGACGACCACCGCTTCGCCGTCCACACCCCACTCCTTCCGGAACAACCGCCGCAGTCGCGAGACGCGCACCTGGACGGCGTTCAAGGGGTCGGCCGTCGGACGGCGCCCCCACACCCGGTCGACGAGGTGATCGCTCGACACGAACGACCCCGCATGGGCGAGCAGTTCCCCGAGAAAGGCCAGGTCCTTGGCGGCGGTCGGAGTGGCGTCACCCCCCTCCCGGCCGGTCACGGCGATGACTCCCAACACGCTGATGTGCATCGTTCCCCCCGTTGGCGACGCCGCGCTGGCGACGCCGCCCACCGTCCCCGGAGCCTCTAACCGCGCGATAACCGCAGCGCGTTCCGGGGCCGTGCTCCGGGATACGATCATGCTCCGGGGGCTGACCGACCGACCCCCGTGTCCACGACGGGGGTTGGGGCATGCGGTTCGGGCTGCTCGGCACACTGACGGTCCACGACGGACAGGGCGTCGCGCGCACGCCGCGTTCACCCATGGCTCGCACCCTGTTGGCGGCGCTGCTCCTGGAGCCCAACCGGGTCGTCTCCCTCGACCGTCTGGAAGCGCTCCTGTGGGAAGGGCGCCCGCCGGCCCGCGCCCGTGCCTCCCTGCACAACCATCTTCTGCGGCTGCGCCGTGCGCTCCAGGACCCCGCGCGCATCAGGAGCGGGAACGGCGGTCTTCTCGCGCACGTCGCGGAGGAGGAGCTGGACCACGTCCGCTTCGCCCGGCACCTCGACGCGGCTCGACGTGCCCGCAGCGGAGCCCATTGGCAGCGCGTATCGCAGGAGACGGACGCGGCCCTCGCCCTGTGGCGGGGCGTCCCCCTCGCCGAGTTCCCGGCACTGGCCCACGAGGCCGCGGCCCAGGCCGTCGAATGGCAGGAAGCCCGTCTCCAGGCCCTGGAGCTGCGTGGCGAAGCGGCCCTGCACTTCGGCACCCATGCGGATCTGCTTCCGGAACTCCTGCGGCTGTGCGCGGAGTTGCCGCTTCGTGAGACCTTCCACGCCCAGCTCGTGCAGGTGCTCCACCGCACCGGCCGGCGCGCCGAAGCGCTCGAGGTGTACCACCGGCTGCGCCGCACTCTCGTCGATGCGATGGGGGTCGATCCGGGGCCGGCCGTCCGCCTGGCCTACCAGCAGGCGCTCGACGACGACAGTCAGGCCCCGCGGGAGAACCGCACGGCGCTGACCGCTCTGCCCCGGGACGCGGCCTCGTTCACCGGCCGGGCCGTGGAACGGGATGCGCTGCTGGCCGCCGTGCGCGGGGCCACGGGGGCCGGTGACGGCGCGGTGGGGATCCACGCGGTGGACGGCATGCCGGGCAGTGGCAAGACGGCGTTCGCCGTGCACGTGGCGCACCGGCTCAAGGACGCGTTCCCCGACGGCCAGATCTTCCTGCCGCTGCAGGCCCATACGCCCGGGACCCCGGCGGTCGATCCGAAGGACGCACTGACCAGTCTGCTCCTCACCCTCGGGGAGAGCCCCCGGGACATCCCCGACGACCTCGCCGCGCGGGCCGGGCTCTGGCGCCGCCGACTGGCCGGGCGCCGCTTCCTCGTGCTCCTCGACGACGCGCACAGCAGCGCCCAGGTCGAGCCGCTCCTCCCGGGCACGGCCGACTCCCTGGTGCTCGTCACGAGCCGGAACCGTCTGGAGGGCCTGCGCGACGCCACTCCCGTCACCCTCGGCGTACTCGCTCCGGACGAGGCCGTACGGCTCGTGGTGGCCACGGCGGCGCGGCCCGACATCACCGCGCACGACCCCGCGGTCGGGGCGCTCGTGGCCCTCTGCGGTTGCCTCCCGCTCGCCCTCCAGCTCGTGGCCGCCCGCCTGCGGCACCGCCCGGCATGGACCGCCGCCGACGTGGTGCGGGACCTCGGCGCCGCCCGCGGGAGGCTCGACGCGCTCGTCTCAGAGAGCGCCTCCGTCGCCGCTGCCTTCGAGGTCTCCTACGAGGGACTCCCCCGAGCGGCGCAAGGACTCTTCCGTCGGCTGGGGCTGTTGATCGGGGACGACGTCGACGCCCGTGCTGCCGCGGCACTCCACGGCGTACCGCCGGAACGAGCCCGCGCCCTGCTGGAGGACCTGGAGAACCGGCACCTGCTGGAGGAGCGGGTACGCGGCCGCTACCGGATGCACGACCTGGTGCGTGAGTACGCCCGCACCCTGGCCGCCGCCGACAGTGCCTGCGAGTCGAAGGCCGCCCGGGAGCGCCTCCTCGACCACTTCCTGCACACCGCGATCGACGCGGACCGGCGCCTCGCCCGGTACGGCGAACCCGAAACCGTGCCCGGGAAGCAGCGCCCGGCTTCCGTGCCCGGTTTCCGTGACGGTGAGGAGGCGACGGCCTGGCTGCGCGCCGAGCAGGCGAACCTGGGCGCGGCCGTCGAGTACGCCGCCCGTCACGGTCATGTCGTTCACGCGATCCACCTGCCTGCGGCGATGGCCGAGTACCTCCGCAGGAGCGGTCACTGGAACGAGGCGCTGGGGCTGCACCGGACGGCACTGGACGTGGCAGTGGCGACGGACGACGTCGCCGGGCAGGCCATGGCCCACCGCAACATCGCGACGGTCGAAACCCTGTTGGGCAGGTACGGGCAGGCGGAGGCGGGCCTGCTGCGCGCCCTGGACCTCTTCCGGACGGTCGGCGACCGCCATCGGGAAGGCATCGTGCTCCAGAATCTCGCCAAGATCCAGCGCATTGCGGGGCGGACCGGCGAGGCCGCGGGGACCCTGCGAGAGGCGCTGGACCGCTTCGTCGGTGTGGGGGACGGGCGGGGGCAGGCCGCGGTATGGGTGGACATGGGGCAGCTGTACCAGTTCACCGGCCAGTACCCGCAGGCGATCGCCGGCCTGGAGAAGGCACTCGCGCTGCTCCGCCCCCTGGGCGAGGTGCTAGGTCAGGCCAACGCCCTCAGCACGCTGGGGAACGTCTACAGGGCGATGGGCCGGTACCCGGAGGCCGAAGCCCGGCACCGCGAATCCCTGGTCCTCTACCGGCGTCTGGGCAGCCTCTTGGGCCAGACGAACGCCCTCACCGACCTCGGCGACGTCCAGCGGCTGACCGGCGCGTACAACGAGGCGGACACCGGGTTGCGCGAGGCGCTGCGGTTGGCGCGCGCGGTCG
The DNA here is from genome assembly GCF_017639205.1 of Streptomyces nojiriensis. Lineage (NCBI taxonomy): Bacteria > Bacillati > Actinomycetota > Actinomycetes > Kitasatosporales > Streptomycetaceae > Streptomyces > Streptomyces nojiriensis. The sequence goes on from NZ_CP071139.1 coordinate 778,308, forward strand.
GCAGCAGGATCGCGACGGCGGAGGCGCTGACCTATCTCGGATTCGTCCAACTGCGCCGTGGCCGGCTCACGGAGGCGGAGGCGGACCTCCGGGAGGCGCTGGCCCTGTGCGAGGCCCTCGGGAGCGGCCTCGGGCTCGCCCACGTCAGACAGCACCTGGCGGAAGTAGAGTGCGCCGCCGGAGCCCTCCCCGAGGCCCTCCGGCAAGCGCTGACGAGTCTGGAGCTCTTCCGTCGGGCGGAGAACCGCGAGGGTGAGACGGGCACGCTCACCGTCCTCGGCGCCGTCCACCTCGCCATGGGCTCTCCGGCCGAGGCCCTGGAGAGTTACCGGCGGGCGCTGGACCTGGCACGGGAGATCCACGCGCCCTTCAGGGAGTCCCGCGCCCTGGAAGGCGTAGGTTCGGCCCTCGCCCGCCTGGGGCGCACCGACGAGGCCAGGGACTTCCTGCGCCGCGCGCTGGCCATCGACCAACGGCTCGGGGTTCCCGACGCGGCCCGGGTGCGCTCCGCCCTGGCCTGTGAGTCGCCCTGGGACGGGGTGTCGGAGGCGCGTTAGAGGGGGCGGGAGACGTCTTTTTCGAACCGGGGGCAGGGACGGACGAGTGCATCGCCCCGGACCAGGGCGTGCAGGTGCTGATCGTGCCATCCGTCGGCGTGCAGCAGTGCGCTGCGCATGGTGCCTTCGAAGGAGTATCCGGCCTTGTCCGCCACACGGCACGATGCCGGGTTCGCCACCGAGTGGCACAGCCGCAGACGGTGCAGGCCGAGGTCGTCCAGAGCCCAGCGGCTGACCCGCCGTGTCGCCTCGACCGCGACGCCCGCGCCGCGTGCCGCGGGCAGCAGCCAGTAGACGATCTCGGCGCTGCCGCCCCGGAGGTCGACGTCGTTCCAGCCGATCAGGCCCAAGGCCTGGCCCCCCGGCCGGGCGATGGCCCAGATCGCGCCGACCTCGGCCTGCCACCGCCGGTGCATGCGCTCGATCCGCCGGCGCGCCTCGTCCGGGGAGTTCACCGGCAGGCGGTTCCAGAGGCGAACGGCCGGTCCCGGCCGGCGGCGCACAGGGCGTCGGCGTCGTCTTCGTGCCAGGGGCGCAGCTCCCATCCGTCGGGCAGCGCGAGTACGGGCTGTTCCGACCGGGCCATGCGGCCTGCGGGAACCACGTGCGGCATCGGCGAGCTGGAGATCATCGCGGCATCCTGCCACAGCTCCCGCGGCTCGTCCTCCTCACGATCTGCCCGGGGAACCGGGGAACTGGGGGAACCGGGGAATCGGGGACCTGTCCGCGGTCACCGCTTGCGCGGCCACCATCGGGCGCGTCTGCGCGAGCCGCGCGGACCGCGCTCGGGGCGCGCGGGTGGTGCCAGGGCGAAGACCACGGTGATGTGTGCGCCTCCCCGCGGGCCCTGCCCGATGCGCATCGTGCCGCCGGTGACGGCCGCGGCCCTGCGGGCGATGTCGAGGCCGAGCCCCGAGGAGCCCGTGCTGCTCCCGCGGGAGAGGGCCCGGTCCGGTTCCGGGATGCCCGGCCCCGAGTCCTCCACCACCAGTTCCACGGCCTGGGCGGTACGGGCGACACGGACCCCGAACGCGGTGCCGGGCGGGGTGTGGCTGAAGACGTTGCCGATGAGCGCGTCGACCACCGCGGCGATGTCGTCGTCGCTGAGGCTGACGGCCGTGGGCTCCTGGGTGATGTCGAGGGAGCAGGGGCGGTCCTGCTGCTCCGCCAGGACCGCCCAGAAGGCGGTCCGGCGCCGCACGACGTCGGCGGTCTCGCACCGGGGGCCCTCGGAGGGCTCCGTCCCCGTCCCGGTCGCCTGCCGGCCCGTACTCGTTTCCGCGCTGCGCATGCCGTGGCCCATCGGGCCCACGGCGAGCGGTGTCCGCGCCGCGGCGATGATGGCCTGGAGTTCCGACTCCAGCGCGTGCACCGCCGCCTCGACCCTGGCCGACTCCGGTGTGCCGGCCATCCGCTCCGATGCGAGGTGCAGGGCGGTCAGCGGGGTGCGCAGCCGGTGGGACAGGTCGGCGACCAGTTCGCGTTCGATGGCGAGCAGTTCGGTCATGCGGTGGGCCATGGCGTTGAAGGCGACGCCGGCGTCGCGCAGTTCCTTCGGTCCCATGGGTTCCACCCGGGTGTCCAGATTGCCCTGACCGAGGGTGTGCGAAGCCTGGGCGAGCTTCTTGGAGGACCGGACGACCTTGGCACCGAGCCGGTCGGCGACCAGCACCGAGCCGCCGACCAGGCCGACCGCGAGCAGCAGCATGACCCCCCAGGAGGCCTTGACCCCACGGGTCAGTTCCTCGTCGGGGACGAAGTTCTCGATGACGGCGACCCGGTCGCCGGGGAGCACCACGGGCTGCAGGCAGATCCATCCGCCGGGAGTCTTCTGGGAGATGGCCTCGCGTCCCTGCTGGGCCCGTTCGAGCAGTTTCACGGGGGCCTGGGAGTCGCCGAGGCTCTGCGCGTCGGGGAGATGGACGACCAGGTGCTCGGCCGCGTCGAGGCCGGCGGCGGACTCCCGTAGCGCGGACGGATCCGTGGTGAGCGTGAGGACGGGGGCGAGTGCTGCGGCGCGCTGCTCGGCCGCGGTGACGCTCTGCTCCTTGACCAGCGACATCACCAGTGCGCCCAGGGGTATGAGGAAGGAGAGGGCGACCATGGACGTCACGGCGAGCGCGACTCCCGCCAGAGAGCGTCTCACCGCGGGGCCACCAGCTTGATGCCGACGCCGCGGACCGTCAGCAGGTAGCGCGGGGCCGCCGCGCGTTCGCCGAGTTTGCGGCGCAGCGACGACAGGTGCACGTCCACGGTCTGGTCGTCGACGTACGGCTCGCGCCAGACCTCGGTCAGCAGCCGGCGTTTGGAGACGACCTGGCCGGTGTGGAGGGCGAGGAAGGCCAGCAGGTCGAACTCCCGCCGGGTGAGGTGCAGCTCCCGGCCGGCCAGGTACGCGGTACGCGCGCCGGGGTCCACCGCCAGCTCGCCCACGGTGGTGGCGCCGAGCGGGTCGGCGGCCGGCGCCGGCCGTGCCCCCGGCCCGGTGTGGGCGGCGCCCGCGGGGGGCGCGTGGCCGGTGCGCCGCAGGACGGCGGAGAGGCGGGCTATGAGCTGTCCTCCGGAGAAGGGCTTGACCAGGTAGTCGTCGGCGCCGGCGTTGAGGAGCTTGATGATTTCGGTCTCGTCGTCGCGGGCGGTGGCCACCAGGACGGGGACAGAGGATATGCCCCGGATCATGCGCAGTGCGTCTCCCCCGTCCAGATCGGGCAGTCCGAGGTCGAGGACCACCGCGTCCACGGGCGTCTGGGTGACCTCGCGCAGGGCGCCGAATCCGTCGCCCACGCTGCGCACGGCATACCCGTGCTCCGCCAGGACCTCGATGAGTGACTGGCGGATGCTGGGGTCGTCTTCCACGACCAGGACGCTGGGCATGGGCACACCTTAGGGGTTCGTTCCGGGCACCCTTCTAGGGGGCGGCGAACGCCGGTCCGTCGTCGGTGAGGCGCAGGTGTACGGGGTGGTCGGCGACCGGAATGGTGCAGCCCTCCTTCGCGCTGCAGCTCGCGTATCCGAACAGCACCGTCGCGTCCCCGTTGCCGTTGCCGTTGCCGTCGGCGCGGATGGGCAGGGTGGTGGTGACGGGGCCGTCCGGGTAGACGGGCATCGGGGCGTCGACGCCGGGCACGCTGATGGACCGTACGTCGGCGGAGGCCGTCAGCTTCCCGTCGGCCTTGAGGACCCCGGTGACGCCCACCGCGGTCGGCCGGCCCACGCCTTCCACCCCGGTGGGCGGCAGTTCGGTGCTGTACAGGTGGAAGCCCTTCTTCTCGGGGGTGAAGACGGCGGTCAGCGTGCCCTTGGGTGCGTGCCAGTCGGACACCGAGAGGGTGACGGTGACCCCGTTCTCGGTGAAGCTGGTGGTGCGCGGCGGCGCCGCGCCGGTGGCCGGGGTGGCCGCGTCGTCGTGGCCGGACGGGTCGCCGCAGGCCGTGAGCGCGGCCAGGCAGAGCAGGGCGACCGCGGTCGGGGCCGTCCGGGTACGCCTCGGGCGCGGGGAAACGTTCATGTGGGTCTCTGTGCCTCTTGTGTCGGGGGAACGGATCGGTTCTCGGGTCTTCGGGCGGTCCCGTACGGGGACCCGCTCACACGGCGGGGGTGAAGTCCGCGCTCCACAACTGCAGCCGGTACACCAGGTCGTTCCACACCCCGGTCGCCAGCAGTACGCCGACGAGCACGAGCATCCCGCCGCCGATCCGCAGGACCCACGGGTAGTGGCGTTTGACCAGGCCGAAGGCGCCCAGGGCCCGCCGGAAGGCCAGCGCGGCCAGGACGAACGGCAGCCCCAGGCCGAGACAGTACGCCGCCATCAGCAGCGCCCCGCGGGCCGCGCTGGCCTCGCTCCAGGCCAGCGCCTGTACGGCGGCCAGCGTCGGGCCGATGCAGGGGGTCCAGCCGACGGCGAACACCGCGCCCAGCACGGGGGCTCCGGCCAGTCCGAGGGCGGGCCGCCGGTGGCTGCGGAACTCGCGTTGGGTGAATCCCGGCAGGAGGCCCATGAAGGACAGCCCCATCAGCACGGTGAAGACACCGAGCACCTGGGTGACCACCTCCTGGTGGGCCAGCAGGGTGCGGCCGAAGTACCCGAACAGGGCGCCCCCGGAGACGAGGACCGCCGTGAAGCCGAGGACGAAGAGCAGCGCGCCGGCGGCCATCCGGCTGCGGCGCCCGCCGCGGGCCTCGGCCAGGTCGGAGACCGACAGGCTGGTGACGTAGCTGAGGTAGCCCGGTACGAGCGGCAGCACGCACGGCGACAGGAAGGAGACGAGTCCCGCGAGGAACGCCACCGGGGCGGCGACGGCCAGGGTCCCGTGCAGGAGGGAAGGGGTCTGCGCGGCGGCGAGCACCAGGCCCGCCGTCATGGCGCCTCCTCCGTCACGCGGGAGAGCAGCGGGCCCAGTTCGTCGCCGGTGACCGGACCGCCGATGCTGACGGCGATGCGTCCGCGGCGGTCGATCACCAGGGTCGAGGGGATCGCCTGCGGGTTGAGGAGGGCGGGGGGAAAGCGGAGCAGGAGCTCGCCGGTGGGGTCGTGGAGGCTGGGGAAGCCGATGTCGTGCGCGCGTACGAAGGACCGGGCCGCAGCGCGGTCCGGGTCCCGGGTGTTGATCCCGAGGAACCGGACGCCTTGGTCCCGGGTCTGCCGGTCGATCCGCGCCAGGTCGTCGGCCTCCGCCCGGCAGGGGCCGCACCAGGACCCCCAGACGTTGAGCACGACGACGTTCCCCCGCAAGCCGTCGAGGCCGACCGGCTTCCCGTCGAGGTCGTCGCCCGCCAGCGTGGGGGCGGCGGGCCGGTCGGCGGGGTCGATGACCGTGGCCCCGGCCGCGGTGCCGACCACGGCCCTGGCCGCGGTCACCGGTCCGGCCGCCGCCTCCGCGCGGCTTCCGTCGGCGGCGACCGTGCCGACGGCGGCGAAGACACAGCCGGCCACGGCCGCCACGAGGGCGGCTCCGGTCAGGACCGCCGTACGCAGCCGTACCCGGTGCGGGCCCACTGGTCTCACGAGGCCCACTTGCGCAGGAAGGCGTTGATCCCGTCCGCCGTGAGGGAGGGGTTGCCCGTGGCGTGGGTGTCGGTGCGCACCTTGCCGGACGAGTTGACGACGACCAGCACGGGCATCGTGTAGGTGCCGCCCGAGGGGCTGTACTTGCGCAGGAGCGCGGAGTTGGCGGAGCTGTTGCCACCGATGTCGATCTTCACCAGGTGGTACGAGGCTCCGAGGATCGCCGCCGTCTGCGGCTGGGCGAACACCTTGTCGGCGGCCTTGCAGTTGCCGCACCAGTTGGCGCCGAAGTCGAGCAGCACCGTCCTCCCGTCGGCCTTGGCGGCGGCCAGGGCGGCGTCGATCTGCTTCTGCGCGTCGGCCGAGCTGTCGTAGCCGGGCCCGGGGACCCGGGCCGGGGCGGGCGCGGCGGACGTACGGGCCGGCTTGGGGGCGGCCGAACCGCTCTGGGTCCGGGAGGGGGTCGGCGAGGAGGAGGCCTGTGCGGTGGCGGACGCCGACGGCGAGGCGGAGGCGCTCGGGGAGGCCTCGGTGGTCGCGGAGGCCGACGGCGCGGCGGCGGCGAGGGCCTGCGTGGACGGTCCGGCCGTGGTGGGCGAGGCGGAACCGGCGGTCCCGGAGGACGGTCCGCAGGCGGCGCACAGACCCGCCGCGAACACGGCCGCGGCGACGAGCGGCAGCCGGGCACCCAGGGGCGCGGCGGAGCGCGGCCGCGCGGTGCGGCCGGCACGGACGGGTCGGAGTATGCGAGAAGTCATGGCGAAGACACCCCAAGGCGCGCTGAGGACTACGGGAGGGCGAGAAGCCTCCCGACTCGGTGAAGCCGGCGGACCCGGGGTTCGCCGGGGCGGTGTGCCCGGGCGCCGGAGGCCGGTCGGCTGACGCGAGCATAGGACCGCGGCGGGCCCTGCGAACCGGCTGGGCGCGATCTTGAGGTTCCCCTAAGGAAGAGCTCACCTTCCGCTTCACCGGGACCCGTCCGATGAGGGGATACGGGGTGGTGAACCCCGCGAAAGGGATCAGGAGGGACCGAGCGGTGCGGACCGGCCGAAGCGGTCACGCCGCTGCGGTCACGTTGCTGCGCTCACGCCGCTGCGGTCGGCCGACCGGCCGTCAGAACGATGTCTCGCGCACGCTGGCCTTGGCCATCGGGTCGATCGTCGCGGTGATGACCGACCGGTGGTCCGAGCCGCTGAACGTGACGGTCAGGGTGTCGTCGTCGGTCTGTGACGTGGTGGCCTTGAAGCCGCGGCTCGGGACCGCCGAGATGAGGCACACGCCACGGCTCCCGTACCGCACCGTGACCTTGCCGCCCTGCGAGGGGACGGTGTGCAGGCCCGGGCCGCCGGTCTGGCAGTCGACGCCGGGTTTGGGCGCGGCGGTCCGGGGGGCCGCCGAGGGCTTCGCGGACGGGGAGGACGGAGCCGAGGGGGTCGGTGTCCCGGTCACGGTGGGCGAAGGGCTCGGGGACGCGGAGGCGGTCGGGGACGGCGGAGCGGGCGAGGGGTCCTGCGCCGCCTGCCACGCCGGCGGCGAGTCGAAGACCATGGGGGCGGACCGGGCCACCGGGGGCGTATGGCGGGTGGAGCCGACCACGAACTGGACCGTGGCGAGCACGGCCGTCACGCTGGTGGCCGTGCACGACAGCCATATGAACAGGTAGCGCGGAAATCGAGGCACGGCCCCATAGTGGCCGACGCGCCGGGCCGCGCGTCACACACTCCCCCGGACGGCGCGACGGGCCGCCGCCGATCCGCGGTGCACGGGCCCGGACACGGACGTCCTCCGACCCGCGTACGGATCGGAGGACGTGTGCGGCCCGGCAGCCGGTGGGGGGGGGAGGACCGGTGCCAGGGGCCGGGGGGAGGGGTTTGGGGGAGGGTTCCTACTTCGACGTCCCGAAGTCCTGCGTCCACCACGGGCCGCCGTCGCCCTTGTGGACGCCTATGCCGATCTCCTTGAAGGAGCAGTTGAGGATGTTGGCCCGGTGGCCGGAGCTGTTCATCCACGCCTTCATGACCGCGTCGGCGTCCGACTGGCCGCGGGCTATGTTCTCGCCGAGGCGGGACCACGCGTAACCGGCGGCCTCCACGCGGCTGGTCATGGTGGACCCGTCGGGTCCGGTGTGGGACATGACGCCGCTGCGGGCCATGGTGTCGCTGTACGCGCGCGCCGCGGCGCTCAGCTTGGAGTTCACCGTCAGGGGGCCGCAGCCGGCCGTGGCCCGCTCCTTGTTGACCAGGGCGAGGACCGCGGATTCGGAGTCGCCTGAGGAGCTGCCGGACCCGCCGGACGAACCACCGGAGGAGCCGCCGGACGAACCACCGGAACCGCCGGAACCGCCGGACGAACCGGAGCCGCCGCCGGTGCTCCCGCCGGACGTGCGCGCGGGCTTGCCGGCCGGGGCGGACTTGGCCGGGCCGTCCTCCTCCGCCGCGGGCTTCGCCGGAGCTGCGGACTCCGTGGCCTCGGCGGTCGGCGTCCCGGGCGGCGGCGAGCCCGTGGCGGCCGCGGCATCCGCGGTGATCTCAGGCAGCGGAGCGGTGGGGCTCGCCGTCCCGGCGGTGTCCGCGGGCGTCGGCGTCCCGGTCTTCGCACCGGTGGCGCCGTCGGCCCGCTGGTCCACCTGCGTACCGCCGCCGGAATCGGCAACGGCGACGCCGACCGCCACCGCCGCGGCGGCCGCGGTGAGAGACAGGACGATGCGCGTGCGCACCGCCTTCTTCCGCCGCGCCTCGACGCGGGACGGCGTTGCGGGAGTTCGGCTGCTCATGCCTGTAGCACCTCACAGAGGGAAAGGGGGTGGGGTGCGACCGAGCCTAGGGTCGTGATCAGTGAATTCCGCACGCCGGAGGGCTTCTTCAAGTTCCCTTAAGGAAGCCCGCAGGGTCGGTTCAGGGGACGAACCGCTCCATCCCTCACCATTCGGCCGATAAGGGCCCCGCGAACCATGGACGGACCCTCGGCGAACCCACGCCGAGCGCCCGTGCGTAGAGTTCGGCGCATGTCACAGCCCGTACAACTCGTCATCCTCATCACCACACTTCCGGGCCGCGGCGGGGAACAGGTCGCGGCGTTCGAGCGTCTCGCCCCCGTCGTTCGGGCCGAAGCGGGATGCCTGCAGTACGACCTGCACCAGGTGAGCGGTGAGCCCGACCGGTTCGTCCTCATCGAGCGGTGGTCGTCGCAGGCGGCGCTCGCCGCCCATGACGCCACGCCGCACATGATCGAGGCCGACGCGGCGAGCCCGTCGTTCCGGGCGGGACCGGCGCAGGTCATCCGGCTCGTCGCCGACCCCCTGGCCTGACCGCACCAGCGGGGCTCCGGCGCGGGCGGGGTGCGCAGCGGCGGCGTGTGATCATGTCCGTCGACAGATCCGCACCTCATGGGGGGACCATGCGCACCCGCACCACCACCGCCACGACCGGTCTCGTGACCGCGATCGCCGCGCTGCTCGCCCTCGCCGGCTGCACCGCGGCGGGAGACAGCAGCCGGCCCGCGGCGTCGAGCTCCGCGGCCGCCGTGCCCGCGCAGAGCGGCGGCGGGTCCGGCTTCGAGGGGCCCCGGCCGCAGGACCAGAACCTGCTGGCCTGGACCGGGGATCCCAATGACGCGGGGCACGTCACCGCCCAGTCCCCGGCCGGGGTCGGCGGTCGGGTCACCCTGGTACGGATCGTCCTGCGCGAGCAGATCACCTGGTCGAACGTCTGGCTGGGCCTGGCCGGCATCGACCCGAACGCCCAGCTCGCCAACTGCTACCTCGGCGTGTACGACGCCAAGGGCACCCTCGTCGCGGCCACCCCGGACATCTCCCCCCAGTTGATGACCGATGCGATCGCCAAGCCGTTCGCCCTCGGCAAGCCGTTCACCGCCGCTCCGGGCACCTACTTCATCGCGCTGCTGCTCAACGGCACTTGGGCGACCAACGGCCTCACCCTGAAGTCCACGGGCGCCGGCATCTCGGTCAACGCGGGTCTGACGCCGCCGAACCTGCGGTACAGCACCCTGCTGACCGGCCAGACCTCGCTGCCGCCCACCGTGAACCTCGCCGAGCAGTCCACGAGCACCATCAACACCGGCTGGGCCAGCCAGTGGTACGCGATCTCCTGATCCGCGGCATCCGGATGCGGCCCGCATGAAATGGCCGAAAGATCAGGTCTGCGGCCGTATCGGGCCGGTCAGCGGCCCGGCCCCGTACCGATCGGCCCCGCACGGCGGCGCGATCGCATCGCCCGACCGGGCGACGATCGGTGCGGGCCGGAATGCCTCGGCCGGGGCGGGGGTTGGTGCGGACGCGACACTGATCCCCGATGCACTGGAGAGCTCATGAAGATCGGCATCATCGGCGCGGGCAACATCGGCGGCAACCTCACCCGCCGGCTCACGGCCCTCGGCCACGAGGTCTCCGTGGCGAACTCGCGCGGCCCCGAGACCCTGGCCGCGCTGGCCGAGGAGACCGGCGCCACCCCCGTCACCGTGGCGCAGGCGGCCCGCGGCGCCGAGATCGTCGTGGTCACGATCCCCTTCAAGAAGGTGCCGGACCTGCCGGCGGGCCTCTTCGACGAGGCCGCCGAAGGCTTCGCGGTCATCGACACCGGCAACTACTACCCCCGCCAGCGCGACGGCCGGATCGCCGGCGTCGAGGACGAGGGTCTGACCGAGAGCCGCTGGACCGAGCGGCACCTCGGACACCCCGTCATCAAGGCCTTCAACGGCACCTACGCCCAGGACATCCTCGACCGGCACCGCCCGGCGGGCGCCGCGGACCGGATGGCGCTGCCCGTCGCGGGCGACGACGCCGCGGCGAAGAAGGCCGTACGCGCCCTGATCGAGGAGCTCGGCTTCGACACGGTCGACGCGGGCGGCCTCGACGACTCCTGGCGCCAGCAGCCCGACACCCCCGTCTACGGACTGCGGGAAGGCGTCGACGCGGTCACCAAGGCCCTCGCCGAGGCCTCGCCGACCCGCCCGGAGGCCTTCCGCGGCTGACCGCGGCCGCGGGTCCTCGTGCCGGGGGCCGCTCTCCGCCGAGCCCCGGCGGGGCGCGGCGCCCCGGCGGCCCGGAGCGCGCCCGGCGGGCGGCATATGCCGGTGGGTGACCTATCATGCGGACATGAGTGATCGTGCGATGCAGGAACCGACCCTCCTCCTCCTGACCGCGCTCGCGGACGAGCCCCGCCACGGGTACGCGATCGCGCGCGAGGTCGAGCTGATCTCGGGCGGACGCGTCAAGATGCGGACCGGCACCCTCTACGGGGCCCTGGAGCGGTTGCTGGGTCAGGGGCTGATCGAGGTCCACGAGGAGCAGATCGTCGACAGCCGGCTGCGCCGCACCTACACCCTCACCGCCGAGGGCCGGCAGAGCCTGGCCGCCGAGGCGCAGCGGATCGCCGCCACCGCGCGGGAGGCGGCGCGCCGCCTGGGCGTCTCCGGCGAGACGGCCACGGCGTGAAACTCCCCCTGCTGCGCCTGTATCCCGCGGATTTCCGCCGCGCTTTCGGCGACGAGATGGCCGAGGCCTACCGTGAGGCGACCGAGGACGCCGGACCGCTCACCCGGCTGCGGGAGGCCGGGGACATCGTGGCGCACGCGCTGCGGCTCCGCCTGGGGGTGGGTTCGGCGCAGCGCGGCGGGCGCCTCTTCGCGGCGGCGGCGCCCTTCGCGCTGGCCGCCACGGGTGCGCACGCCGCCTTCCTGCTCGCCTCGACGCTCAACCGCGCGTACGTCACGGGCCGGCCCGACTTCGAGACCCCGCTCGGGTACGCGATGAACGGCTTCTCCGTACTGGCCCTCATCGGCGCCGTGGTGGCGCTGAGCGGGCGCTTCGCCGCCGGTGCGCGCACCACGTTCGCCGCCGTCGCGGGATCCACGGTGTGCTTCGTCATCGCGGTGCTGCCGGGCGCCCTGGAGATGCCGCTGGAGAACCTGGCCTACCTGGCCCCTCCACTGGCGATCGCCGCACTCCCGCTGCTCTGTCCCCCGGACCTGCACCCGCCCTGCCGGATCAGGACCACGACGGGGCTGGTGGCGCTGATGATCTGGGCGCCGCTGTCCGTGGTGCTGCTCGGTCTGCTGGACGCGGGCGGGTTCGGCATGATCGTGCTGTGGCGCTTCGCCGTGACCGTGACCGCCGCCCTGGCCCTGGCGGGCCGCCCCGCGCTGTCCGGGATCCGCACGTCCGGTCAGTTCGCCCTGGCCGCGGCCCCGTTCCTCGTCCTGGGCCACTTCGCGGGGGTGGTGGGCGAGGACACCGCGCTGCCGTGCCTGGTCCTGCTCGCGTCCACGGGCCTGACCGTGCGCCGGTGGCGCCGTAGGCATTCGGGCCCGGCCGGCCACGCCTGAGCCGAGACGGGGGGTCAGACTTCGGCGTCGACGTCGGATCCGGCGACGCTGACGCGGATCTTGGACTGGCCGTGGCCGAGTTCCTCCCAGTCCTCCATGAAGCGTGCGGACAGCCCGTGCCCGGCGGCGAGGTCGACGAGGGTCTGGGTGCGGTAGTAGAAGTCCTCGCGCAGCACCTGGTGTTCGGTGCCGGTGGTGCGGTCGAAGGTGAAGTCGAAGTGGCCCCCGGGCGCCAGGACCCGGCCCACGTGGGCGAAGCACTCGTCGATGACCTCGAGCGGCGAGTGCGAGAAGACGCTGTGGGCGTGGACGACGTCGAAGTAGCCGTCGGGGAGGAAGTCCAGTGTCAGGTTCCTGGTGAGGGTCAGGTGCGGGACCTTGGCCTGGAGCCCCCGCTCGGTCAGGGTCCGCTTCGCGGCGATGAGGATGTCGGGCGAGATGTCGATGCCGTAGTAGTGGCCCGCGTCGAGGTAGTCGATGAACCGCCAGCCGGCGCGGAGGTTGCCGCAGCCGATGTCCAGCATGCGCGCCCCGGGCCTCAGGCCGTGCCCGAGGAGGTAGTCGAACTGCATCTGCCCGAGTGCGAGCCAGCGTTCGTGGGTCTGGCTGCCGACCGCGGCCTCGGGGTTGCGGCGGGTGTCCGAGGCCATCACGGCCCGGTAGTAGCTGACGTGGTCGGGGTGCTTGAAGGCCAGCCACCGGTCGCGGGCGGCCCGCTTCAGGTACGGGGCGATGCGGTGGGGACGGCTCGCGGCGTACCGGACCTTGTGGACGAGGGATTCCCGGTTCGCGGTGAGGTTCTTCCTGGTGGCCATGAGCACTCCGTCTCCATCGCAACGTGAATCCCCGGCGGAGGGCGGGAACGGCCGCCGCCGGGAAGGATCTTCAGAACCCACCATATGTCGGTGACCGACATATGCAAACCGTCGGACTATCCAGGGAAGCCGAAGGCGCGCCGCGCACGGGCAGTTCGCGAATATGGGCATCTATGGCGATATCGCCCAGATTGCCACTCGATGTCTCACGGATCCACACAACGCGCCCGGGGGCATGACGCCTCGTCAGTCACGCCTCTGGCAGCATGAAGAGATGACAGACATACACCGGAAGGTCGGCTCGGGATCGCCGCTGGAGCCTCGGATCGGCTTCTCCCGCGCGGTGCGGGCAGGACAGTACGTGGCCGTCGCGGGGACCGCTCCCCTCGCGGACGACGGCTCCACCGTCGGCCCCGGCGACGTCCACGCCCAGACCGTACGGTGCCTGGACATCGCCGAAGGGGCCCTGCGGGAGGCCGGGGCGTCACTGGAGGACGTCGTGCGGACCCGCGTCATGCTCACCGACGTGACCCGGTGGCAGGAGGCCGCGCGGGCGCACGGTGAGCGGTTCGCCTCCGTCCGACCCGTCACCACCTTCGTGGAGGTGTCCCGCTTCATCGGTCCCGACTGGCTCGTCGAGGTGGAGGTCGACGCGGTCATCACCCGGGAAGAGGACTGAAGGGGCCGGGTCCCCGTAGTCCGCCTCTTCCGGATCTTGCCGGATGAGACGGCCCAGCCCGGACCGGTCACACGGCGGGCGCGGGCCGCTCCCCGAGCAGCCGGGTGCGGAACAGGTCCAGGACGGTGTCGAGCGCCTGCCGGGTGGGCTGTCCCGGTTCGTCGATGAGGTGTTCCGTCAGGACGGAGTGCGGCGCGAGGGCGCTCTGCGGGTTCGCCGCGCTCGCGTCCAGCTCGATGGCGACGAAGGCGTCCCCGAGTTCCCGCCGGAGGTGGTCGAACCGGTCGCCGGGGACGAGCCGGTCGCCCCGGAAGCGCAGTCCGAGCACCTGGAGCCCGTCGCGCTCGCAGCGTCCGCGGACGACCGCGAGGTCCTCGGGGCTGATGTCGATGGCGCCCGCGCGGCTCGCCGTGCACGCCAGCGGGAGCGAAGGCTGGGAGAGCACCGGGGCGACGAGGCGCTCGTCCGTGGCCATCGCCAGGGCGAATCCGCCGGTCAGGCACATCCCGACGGCGCCGACCCCGGGACCGCCGCAGCGCTCGTGCTCGGCGGCCGCCAGGGCGCGCAGCCATTGCACGACGCGCGAACTGCGCCCCGTGGCCAGCAGCGTGAACTCGCGGCTCACGCACACCCGCCACAGCGACGAGGCCATGTAGCGGCCGGCACTCGACCGGCCGACCGCGCCGGCATCCGCGTCACGGCCGGGCTCGCCGAAGAGCACCGGGAGTACGGCCGTACAACCGGCGGCCGCGACGTGCTCGGCGAACTCGATGACCTTGGGCGTGATGCCCGGGATCTCCGCCATGACGATCACCGCGGGACCCGTGCCCCGGCGCAGGATCCGTCGGGTGGCGCCGTCATGGGTGAACGTGCTCTTCTCGAACCCGCTCAGGTCGTGGTCTGCCACGCGCCCCGCTCCTTCCGACGGCTCTCCCTCTTGGACGACATCAAGTTACCGAGAAGTAGAGCCCTGTGGTCAAGCCGCCGGAGCACGATTCGATGCGTCCGCCGAGGGCGGGCGAGCACCAAGGTGGCCCAGACCCACCCAGACCCGCCCGGGCCGGCTCCTCCCCTCTCACCCGGACGGCGGAACGCGCCGGGCGGGCAGGGTGCGGCCGGGCCAGGCTGGGGTGGACCGGCGGCGCCCGCCGTAGGCCCCTCGCCGGTCCGGTCGGGGCCGGTCAGGTACCGCCCGAGGAGGCCCACCCGATGGAGAACGGCCCCGGACACGACGCTTCCGAATCGATCCGCGCCGCTCACCGCGCAGCGCGACGCAGTGACGCCTTCGCCGACCGCGCCGACTTCGACGACGCCACCCGCGGCTTCGTCGCCGCCCTGGAGCCCTGCGTGATCAGGGCCGAGGACGGAAGCGTCGTATGGGACGGCGACGCCTACGCCTTCCTCAACGGGGACCGCCCGGACACCGTCCATCCCAGCCTGTGGCGCCAGAGCCGCCTGACCGCCCTCCAGGGCCTGTTCCAGGTCGTGGAAGGCGTGTACCAGGTGCGCGGCCTGGACCTGTCGAACATGACCCTCGTCGAGGGCGAACGCGGCGTCGTCGTGATCGACCCGCTGATCAGCGAGGAGACGGCGGCCGCGGCCCTCGCCCTGTACCGGGCCCACCGCGGGGACCGTCCGGTCACGGGCGTCCTCTACACCCACAGCCACGCCGACCACTTCGGCGGCGTCAAGGGCGTCACCACCCAGGCCGAGGTCGACGCGGGCCGGGTCCCGGTCCTGGCGCCCGAGGGCTGCCTCGAACACGCGGTCAGCGAGAACGTCTACGCCGGCACCGCCATGGCCCGCCGCGCGGGTTACATGTACGGGGCGGGCCTGCCCAAGGGCCCGCGCGGCCAGGTCGGCGCGGGCCTGGGCCAGACCACCTCCACCGGCCGGGTGACGCTGATCCCGCCGACCGTCGACATCACCCGTACCGGCCAGGAGGAGACCGTCGACGGCGTGCGCATGGTCTTCCAGCTCACTCCCGGGACCGAGGCTCCGGCCGAGTTCAACGTGCTGCTGCCCGACCGCCGGGCGCTGTGCATGGCCGAGAACGCCACCCACACCCTCCACAACCTGCTGACCCTGCGCGGCGCCCTCGTGCGCGACCCGCACGCCTGGGCCACGTACCTCACCGAGTCCATCGCACTGTTCGGCGACCGGTGCGACGTCGTCTTCGCTTCCCACCACTGGCCCACGTGGGGCCGCGAGCGGGCCATGTCGTACCTGGCCCAGCAGCGGGACCTGTACGCGTACCTCCACGACCAGACGGTGCGTCTGCTCAACCGGGGATACACGGGTGCCGAGATCGCCGAAACGCTGCGCATGCCGCCGGCGCTGGAGGCCGCCTGGCACACCCACGGTTACTACGGGTCGGTCAGCCACAACGTCAAGGCCGTCTACCAGCGGTACATGGGCTGGTTCGAGGGGAACCCGGCGCTGCTGTGGCAGCACCCGCCGGTGGAGTCGGCCCGCCGCTACGTCGAGTTCATGGGAGGTGCGGCGGAGGTCCTGCGCCGGGCCCGGACCTCCTTCGAGCAGGGCGACTTCCGCTGGGTGGCCCAGGTGGTCGACCACGTCGTCTTCGCCGATCCGTCGAACACGCAGGCCCGGGAGCTGCAGGCCGATGCCCTGGAGCAGCTCGGCTACGGCGCCGAGAACGGGACCTGGCGCAACTTCTACCTCACCGGTGCCCAGGAACTGCGCGGCGAGTGGGTCGGGACACCGGCCACCGCCGCGTCCCCGGACGTGCTCGCCGCCCTGAGCCTGGACCAGCTGGTGGACTCGCTCGCCGTACGGATCGACGGGCCCCGGGCCTGGCACGCCGATGTCGCCGTCCGGTTCGTCCTGCCCGGCTCGGACCCGCTGACGCTGCGCCTGGGCAACGGCGTACTGACCGGGGTCCGCGGGGACAACCCCGCGGCCGGCCGCCCGCACGCCGTCCTCGTCCTCGGTGAACCGCTCCTGCGCGGGCTCCTGCTCGGTGTCCTGCCGCCGGACGACCTCCTGCGGCAGGAGGGCGTGGCCCTCGACGGCGACCCCTCGGTCGTCGCCGAACTCTTCGCCTACCTCGACTCCCCCGACCCGGACTTCGCCATCGTCACCCCCTGACGCACGGGGGCGGCCTCTATGCTGCGGGAATGATCAAGCCGATTGAACTCGTGATATTCGACTGCGACGGGGTGCTCGTCGACAGCGAGCGCATCGCGCTGCCCCTCCAGGTCGCCTTGGGGGCGGAGCTGGGATGGCCGCTGACCGAGGACGAGGTCATGGACCGCTTCATCGGGCGCTCCAGCGCCTCCATTCACGAGGACATCGTCGCCCGGGTCGGCGACGAGACGGCCCGCCTCTGGTGGGAGCTGTTCGAGCAGCGCCACCGCGAGGCGGTGGACGCCGGGCTGTCCGCCGTCGAGGGACTGCCCGAGGCACTCGGCGCGATCACCCGGCCGACCTGCGTCGCCTCCAGCGGCTCGCACGAGAAGATGCGCCACACCCTCGGCCGCACCGGACTCTACGAGCACTTCGAGGGCCGCATCTACAGCGCCACCGAGGTCCGCCGCGGCAAGCCGGCCCCCGATCTGTTCCTGTACGCGGCGCAGCGGATGGGCGTCGACCCGGCGGCGTGCGCGGTGGTCGAGGACAGCCGCCCCGGTGTCGAGGCCGCCCGCGCCGCGGGCATGCGGGCCTTCGGCTACGCAGGGGGACTGACCCCGGCCGAACGGCTGGCAGGAACCGGCACCGTCGTCTTCCACGACATGCGCGAACTGCCGGGCCTCATCTCCGCAGGGTGACCCGCGGGCGGCCGGGAGGTCAGAGGTGCGCGTCGCGGGCGAGCGCCGTCATGACGGCCTCGGTCTTGCGCTCGCCGAACGGCGGCGGGGTGACATCGCGGTCCCGCAGGGCCTGTTCGAGCTGTGTCTGGACCTCGGCGGCGTCGGCGATGTCCGTCCGCACCGAGACTTCCAGGAAGCGCAGGCCGTTGTCGGTGCGCCATTCCTCGATCGCCACCTTGCCGGGCAGCTCGTCCCACTCCTCTTTCCACTTCACGGCGTGTACGGGGCCCAGCGCCGTCAGGTCGGCGAGATCGGCCTCGGTCAGCCCGGCCACGTCCAGGAGTTCCCGCTGCTGCTCGATGAGCAGCAGCTCGGGCGGGCCCACCTGGGCCTCCAGCGAGGCCGACACCATCGGCGTGAACTCCGGGCCGGTCCGGTCCTGCTCGATCTTGAACTTCCAGTCCTCGCCCTCCCGGTCCTGCCGCCAGGGCTCCGGCAGCGCGGGGCAGGGACGCAGTTTGACGGTCAGGTCGGTTTCCCGCTCGGCTGCGGGTCCCTCCTCGTCCCGGCGCCGACGCAGGATGACCCCCTTGACCAGCAGGGGCAGCGTCACCGTGTCGTCGGCCGCCCACTGCGGTCTGTCCCAGAAATGGATCGCGCGGCGGCTGCCCTCGTCCCGGTCGAGCTCCAGGGCGTCGAAGGCGGCCTTCGCCTCGGCCCCGGCGAAGCTGATCTTGATTTCTGCGGCCTTGGCCGCCGGAGACTCTGCCATGGTGCCGTTATCCCACGCGGGCCGCGGGCCCGCATCTCACGCGGCGGCGCGCCCGGAGACCGAGGACGGGCCGCCGCACGGGGGTGCGGCGGCCCGTCCTGCGCCGTGATCGCGCTAGGCCGTCGGCGACAGGAGGGTGTCCTCCGGCCGGCGTGCCGTGGGCGGGGTGCTGCCCGCGACGATGAGGGCGAGTAAGACCGCGGCCGCCTCACTCTGCAGGAGCCGGGCGGCCTGCTTCAACCGGCCGGGGTCGGGGACCGGGATGGACAGGGCCACGCATTCCGCCTTCGGGCCCGCGGTGATCGGCACCGCCGCGCAGACCGTGCCGATCGCGTACTCCTGCAGGTCGAGGAGGGGGGTGTTCGGCGGACGGTCGTCGAGCTGGTGGAAGAGGTCCTGCTGGCTGGTGAGGGTGTGGGGCGTGAACCGGGTGAGCCGGTGGCGTGCCAGGTGATCCTTCCGGTCGTCGTGGTCGAGTTGGGTCAGCAGCGCCTTGCCCACCGCGGAGGCGTGGGCGGCGACGCGGAAGTCGACCCACTCATCGACCACGGGCGCGGCCGGTCCGTCGGCGTACTGGGTGATGGAGACCTCGCCGTCGGTGTAGCGGGCGACGTACACGGCGGCGCCGACGGCGTCCCGCACCCAGGCGAGGGTCTCGTGCAGGTGCCCGCGACCGTCGCCGTTCACCGATTCGGCCAGCAGGAGGGCGCTGCCGGCGATGTACGCGTCCGGTCCGGTCGGGGTGGCGAGGTTCGCGCGGATCAGCTGGTCCATGGCCCGGGCGAGGACCAGTTGCGGCAGGGCGGTCTCACGGGCGATCTGGGTCAGGTTCACGCCGCCCGAGTAGCGGTTGACGACCTCCAGGACGCGCAGTGCCTGGTGGGCGGATTCCAGTGCGGCGGGGGCGGGGCCTCCTTCGGGGGGCTTCCGGGTGGCGTGCGCCGGCCGGGGCTGTTTCAGCGCTTCGAGGGCCCAGGCGTTCGCCTGGTCCGTCAGGTGGAGGGTGTCGAGCCGGGCGTTCTGCGCGACGGCGACCGCCACCTGGGGGCCGGGGGTGACGACCTCCCCCAGGTCGGGGTGCTCCTTGCGGGGGCGGGACATGAGTGCCTGGCGCAGTCGTACGGGCAGCCTGCACGGGGACCGGCCGGCCCGTCCCGGTCCGGTGGTGAGG
This sequence comes from Streptomyces nojiriensis, assembly GCF_017639205.1. Lineage (NCBI taxonomy): Bacteria > Bacillati > Actinomycetota > Actinomycetes > Kitasatosporales > Streptomycetaceae > Streptomyces > Streptomyces nojiriensis. Next base: position 797,422 of record NZ_CP071139.1, read on the forward strand.
GCGGTGAGGTCCTGGGTGGTGATGGGCGGGGTGGTCCAGATGACCGAGGCTCCGAGGGCCTCTTCGAGGTGTTCGGGGAGCTGGGGCAGGGGCGGCAGGTGCTCTTCCGGCGGCAGGGTCCGGGCCTGGCCCTTCCAGTGGCGGGCGGTCGCGACCTCGGCTCGGGCGAGGTGCAGGAGGTAGAGGCAGCGGGCGGCGGTCTGCGAGCCCGCCCCGGCCGCGTACTGGAACCAGAACTGCGCGTCCTCCATCCGGTCGGCCAGGTGGAGCAGGCAGCCGAACAGCAGGGCCGACTCCGCGCCGTGCGGCCAGGAGTCGGCGTCGAGGGCGAGTTCGGCGAAGGGCCTGCTCTCCACGAGGCACCAGGTGAGGTCGTCCAGACCCCGGGCGGCCCGCACGTGACAGGCGGCGTCCAGGATCAGGTCGTCGGTGGCGGCTGTGCATGCGGACGCGAATGCGGATGCGGCCTGCCCCCGCGGCGGCGGGGTCACGGCGCCGGGGGGGCCGGTGGTGCCGATCGCCGAGCGGGCGCGGTCGGCGACGATCCGGCGGGCGATCCGACGGCGGGCCGCGCCCTCGTCGTATCCGGCGTACTCCTCCGCGAGTACCGTCGCGTCCGCAAGGGCCGCGTCCAGTTCGCACAGCGGCATGTCGCGATGGCGGGGCATGTCGCTCACTAGTCCTTCTCCTCTCCGGGGATCCATTCCACCCCGAGCTTGCGGGACAGGGTTCGGCGTGCGCCGCGGATGTGCGAGCGGACCGTCGCGGGGGTGATCCCCATCATCCGGGCGACCGTGTCGGAGTCGTTGCCCATGAGGAAGGCCAGCAGCACCACGTCGTACTGCCGCTCGGACAGGCCGGCGATCGCCGCGTACAGCCCGAGCTTCGACTCCAGCAGTTCCAGCCGCTCTCTGGAGGAGCGGCGCAGCGCTGCGAACCACGCCGTCTCCACCATCGCCACCTGCCGGCCCAGGGCCGCCAGTCTCCGTTCGACGTGCTCGCGCAGCACGGCCCATGCGAAGCCGTGGAGGCTCGCCTCCTTCAGGGCCTGGCGCCACACCTTCAGCAGGAAGGTGAACACGTCGTCGACGACTTCCTCGGCGTCCTTGGGGTTGCCCAGCTGCAGGTGGGCGTAGCGCAGATAGGCGCGGTGCTGTTGGGAGTGGAACGCGGTGAAGTCCACCGGCAGTACACCGGCCAGTTCGCTGGAGACCGCCTGGTCCCCCGATGGATCGAAATCGCCTTCGCTCATACGCTCCCCCACAGCAGCTGTTCGTCGCCGCACGCCGGGGCGGCGGGGACCTCATGGTGGCGGGTGCGGGGAGCGGCGCGGCGGTGGCCGGCGGATGGTCCGCCGGTTCCCGTCCGCACCCCCGCACCCGGCAGGCGCATGGGCGCCCTGAACACATCGATGACGCGATAACGGGCAGTGGTGGCTAACAGCGCGAGGGAGGCCGTCTCGGCAACATTCACGTCGGCGCGGAACCTTTCAAGTGGATCATGAGTAACCGGCATGCCTGCCCCCGAACCGGCTGCCGTGGAGCACCAGGCGCTCCCATTCCCCACCCCATCGGAAAGGGAGCCCGATCGTGCAGGCCGGTCCCTGAGAATCTTCGGAAGCAAGCGCACCCGCTTCTTCGCGCGCCCCGGTCCGCTCGCGCGCGCCCCGGCGTGCCTGCCGAGCGCCTCCTCCGCCGACACGCGCCCGACAGGCCCCCTCCGCTGTTTCCGTCACACGATCGGATGTCACTGCGGCCCCATCCGGTGGGACACGTCCCGACTCCCCCCGCCCCGGTGCCCCGTGCCTGCATGGTGGGTCCAGCCTTCGGCGCCCCGGCCCCCGCGCCCCGCGCGCCCGTCGAACAGGAAGGGGCTGTACAGATGGCGTTCGCGAGGACCTTGCTGCCCGCCGTGCTCTGCCTGGCACTCACCGGGGTGCCCGGCGCGCTCCCGCACCGCGCCGCTGCCGCGCCCTACGACGGCCAGGTCGGCCACGAGAGCGCGCTGTTCAGCGTGAAGGCGACGAACAACGCCGCGGCCCAGGAGTTCACGGTGGACGGCACCCGGCTCTCCCGGGTGAGCGTCTGGCTGGGCAGCGGGGCGGCGACGGGCAGCGTGACCGCGCAGGTCCGCCGGGTCCGCGAGGACGCGGGGTCGGTGATCGCCTCGACGACCCTGGACCTCGCGGCACTGGGCGGGGCCGGCGCCGGCTGGGTCGAGTTCCCGCTGAGCGCCACCGTCACCGCGGGCGCCACGTACCACCTGTTCCTCCAGGCGAGCACCGCGGAGAGCGCGCCGATCGCCTGGTACGGCACCACGCGGTCGGTGCCCGGCTCGCTGACCAGCTGGAACTACGACAGGGCGTACTGGGGCGGCTGGCGCGCCTACAGCTCCCGGCTCGCCTTCCACGTCAATCCCACCGGCGGCGAGCGCTGCGGGGAGGCCGAGCCCTGCTACGTGCCCGCCTCGGCGCTCGCCGCCCGCACGTCGGGCCTGCTGACCAACCGCGTCGCCACCGAGGCCGTCCTGCCCTCCTTCGCCGTGGGCGCCTCGTACGTCGACGGGAGCAATGTGCTGCGCCTGCCGTCGGGCCGGTGGCGTTACCTGCCCGACGGGGCCTCGGCGTCGGCGGTGGTCGAGGCGGACGACCCCGGCGCCGTGGCGCAGATCGAGGAGAGCCGCGCGTGGCTGGCGGCGGGCGCGGTGCCGGGGACCACCGCCGCGCAGCGGGCCGCGTCGCAGCGTGCCCTGCTGTCGATGCGGGCGCTGCTGAAGCCCAATGGCGCGTTCGCGGCGGCGTGGGCGCCGCCGTGGGAGTACTCCTGGCCGCGCGACGGGGCGTTCGCGGCGGTGGCCTTCGCCGCCACCGGGCACGACGAGGAGGCGTACCGGATCCTGGGCTACGACGCACTCACCCAGCGGGCCGACGGGACCTGGGAGGCCCGCACGCTGCTGGACGGCAGCGGGCCGCCGGATGCGCGCAAGTGGCAGCTGGACGCCAACGGCTGGGTTCCCTGGGCCACTTGGCAGTGGTACCAGGCGGCGCCGCCCGGCGGGCGGGACGAACGGCTGCGCGAGCTCTACCCGATGGTGCGCAAGGCGGCCGACCACGCCGCCCGCTCCCTCGGGCCGGACGGGCTCCCTCCGGCGTCCCCGGACTACTGGGAGCTGGACACGACGACGGCCAACATCGGTACCGCCGCTCCCCTGCTCGCCGGGCTCAACTCCGCGGCCGACCTGGCCGCACGGCTGGGCCTGGGCGCGGACGCGGAGCGCTGGGGTGAGGCGGCCCGGCGGCTGGCGGCCGCGATCGCCACCTTCTTCGCGCCTCTGGGGTACCAGCGGACCGTCGACGGCGAGCACGGCCGGGACAGCGCGGTGGCGTTCATGGCGCCCCCGTTCAACGCCGCCCCGGCCGGCCTCGGTGAGGCGCTGGACTCCACCTACCGGGCGCTGCTGCTGCCGAACGGCGGTGTCCAGCCGGGCAACGACCCCTCCTTCAGCTGGGGTTCTTACGCGTGGACGGCCAGCACCTCCTTCTTCGCCCTCGCCTGGGCCGGTACCGGTGAGCCGGCGAAGGCGGGTGCGGTGCTCGACTGGGTGCTGTCCCGGCGGAACGGGCTGGGCGAGCTCCCCGAAACGGTGAACGGGGCCGGGCTGCCGTCCGCCGTGGCGCCGCTGGGCTGGACGGACTCGCTGGTCGTACTCACCGCGCTGACCCTCCAGGGTTCCGCGCGGCCCACTCCCCCGGCGACACGGTCCTCGGTGGAGTGACCGGCACGGCGAGGGGCACGACAGTGATGTGCGTCATCGACAGGAGGCGGAGGCGGTTATGCGCGGTGGAACGATCGCGGTGGTCGGCGGGAGCATCGCGGGGTGCGCCGTCGCGACGGCGGCGGCGCGGGCGGGCGCCGGCGAGGTGGTGGTGCTGGAGCGCACGCGCGGGCGGCTGCAGGACCGGGGCGTCGGGCTGTGCATCCACAACGAGCGGGCCGCCGAGCTCGGCGCGAGCGGCGCGCTGCCCGGGGGGATCGCCGCGCACCCGCTGGAGCGGCGCCGCTGGGTGGTCCGCGACGATGCCCACGGGCCGGGCGGCCGGGTGATCTGGGAGCAGCCGTTCCCCTTCCACTCCTATCACTGGGGCCTGCTCTGGCAGGGCCTTCGCGAGTCCGTCCCGGACTCGGTGGTCTACCGGCAGGGGGAGGCGGTGACGGAGGTCGAGGAGACCGGGGCCGCAGGAGTCGGGGTGCGGCTCGCGGGCGGGTCCGTCGAGCGGTACGACCTGGTGGTCGGCGCCGACGGGTACCGGTCGGTGGTGCGCACGGCGCTCTGCCCCGAGTCCCGCCCGCAGTACGCCGGTTACGTGTGCTGGCGCGGCAACTTCGACGCGGCCCTGCTCGCGGGGCTCGGCGGCGCCGCGGACTCGGTGCCGGAGGCGGGGACCACGGTCTGCTTCCCGGGCGGTTCGTGCGTCATCTACCGGATTCCCGGGCCGGACGGTCCGCGGGTGAACTGGGTGCTCTACGGCTCTCCGCCGCGGGACGGGCAGTTGCGTCTCGACGATCCGACGAGCTTCCCGCCGGGCGGCCTGACCCCCGCGCTGGCGGGGCATCTGGCGGCGTTGCTCGATCGCGAGTTCCCGCCGTACTGGGCGCGGGCGCTCGCGCTGACCGCACCGGCGGACACCTTCGTCCAGCCGATCTACGACATGGAGACCACGCGCACCGCCGCCGGCCGGCTGCTGCTCGCGGGGGACGCGGCGAGCGTCGTACGCCCGCACAACACGAGCGGCGCCGCCAAGGCGCTCCAGGACGCCACCGCCCTCGCCGACGGCTGGCGCCGCTGCGGGTCCTTCGAGGAACTGCTGCGCGGCTACGAGGAGACCCGCGGCGCCGCCGGACGGGAGCTGGTCGCCCTGGCCCGCCGGCTGGGCCGCGCCCAGGTCGAGCGGACCCCGGCCTGGGCGGGCATGGACGGCGGGGAGATGGAGGCCTGGTGGCGGGGGCAGCTCGGCGGGGCCCCCGGCATCGGGGGCCGGGCCATGACGCCTTAGGCCGTCCGGCCTCAGCGGCTCCCGATCGTCCTCAGCGGGCGGTCCTCAGTGGCCCTTGGTGGTGTTGCTGGTGATCGTGCCGTCCGTGCCGGATACGGTGACCGCGTGCCGGACGCCGTCGGAGCCGATGACCACGGCCAGCCAGGCGCTGCCGCCGCCTTCCTGGGCGACCGCGCGCAGCCCCTCGACCTTCCCGCCCGGCACGGCCGCGGCGGCCTTCTCGGCCGCCTCGCCGATGGCCAGGGAGGGAATGGGCGCGGGCGCCGGGGCGCTCCTGGCGGAGCCTCCGCGTCCGTCGGCGCCTCCGGGGCGGCCCTGCTTCCCGGGCATCCCGGGGCCGGCGGGGCGGCCGGGCTCGCCCTGCTCGCGTTCGTGCCGCGGTCCGGCGGCGGGCGGGCCGCCCCGGAGGCCCGCCTCGGGTCCGGGTCCGGCCCAGGCGATGCGCGGACCCCGGTCGACGCGCATGTGGTGGTCATGGTGTTCGGCCACGGCCACCGCCGTCACTCCGCCGACGACCACCACCGCGGCCGCGCCCGCCGCCACCCAGCGGGCGCGCCTGCCACGGGGGACGAGGCGGCCCAGGGCCGCGGACGAACGGGCCTCCGCGGCGGGAGCGGTCACCGGAGCGGTCACGGCGGCGGTCTCGGACGGCTCGGCCGACTTGGACGGCGGGACGGAATCAGACATACAGGCACTCCTCGGGACAACCGGGCGCGGTGCGCGGCTCGTTCCAGAGCATGCTGAGCGGAAGCTGAAGCCCCGCTGAAGCCACCTGAAGACCTCTTCAGCCAACGGCGGGCAGCTCCTGAGATCCTGTCCGGCATGCGCGTACTGGTGGTGGAGGACGAACGGCGGCTCGCCGTGGCCCTGCAGCGAGGGCTGCAGTCGGAGGGGTTCTCGGTGGATGTGGCCCACGACGGGACCCAGGGCCTGTGGATGGCCACGGAGCACGACTACGACCTCATCGTGCTGGACATCATGCTGCCCGGGCTGAACGGGTACCGGGTGTGCGCGAGGCTGCGCGCGGCCGGCAACGAGTCCGGGATCCTGATGCTCACGGCGAAGGACGGCGAGTACGACGAGGCGGAGGCGCTCGACACCGGCGCCGACGACTTCCTGTCCAAGCCGTTCTCCTACCTCGTCCTGGTCGCCCGGCTCCGGGCGCTCGGCCGGCGTACGGGCCGTCGGCGGCCCCAGGTGATGCGGTTCGGCGACCTGCTGCTCGACCCCGCCCGGCACTCCTGCTCCCGCGGCGGCACGGAGATCCGGCTGACGGCGCGGGAATTCGCCGTGCTCGAGTACCTGGCCCGGCGCCCGGGCGAGGTGGTGCCCAAGCGGGACATCCTGGAACAGGTGTGGGACAGCGCCTTCGACGGCGATCCCAATGTGGTCGAGGTCCACGTCAGCGCCGTCCGCCGCAAGATCGACGCGCCGTTCGGCCGCGCAGCGGTGGAGACCGTACGCGGAGCGGGATACCGACTGGCGGCCGACGGTGGCTGAGACCGGGCGTCCCGGCCTGCGCGAGCGCGTGCGCGCCGCCCTGCGCGCGGTCCCGGGCGCGGTGCTGCGCCGGTGGCCGGTGCTGCGGCGGCTGTGGCCCACCACCGTACGGGCGCGGGCCACGGTGGGCGCGTGCGTGGTGGTGGCCGCGGCCCTCGCCCTCGCCTCGTTCGCCCTGCTCGGGCTGCTGGAGGCGAACCTGCTCCGCAACGCGGAGAACGACGCCCGGCGCCAGGCCGAGACCGTGGCGCAGCTCGCCGCCACCGGGAGGCTGGGCCGCGTACGGCCGCCGGCCCGCGGCATCGACTTCGTCCAGGTGGTGGGTGCCGACGGACGCGTCCTGTTCGCCAGCCCGAACCTGGCCGGCGCACCGGCCTTCCCGCCGCCCGGTCCCGGCGCTCCCGGAACCCGGTTCCACACGTGGCGGGTCCGGCCGGTGGACGGTGAGTACCGGCAGCGGGTCGTCCAGGTCGTCACGCAGACGCCGGACGGCATGGCCACCGTCTACGCCGGCGCCTCCCTGCGGGACGCGGACGCGGCCGACGACACGACCACCGCCGCCCTCGTCATCGGCATGCCCCTGCTGCTCGCCACCGTCGCCTTCGTGACCTGGCGGGTCACCGGCCATGCGCTGCGGCCGGTGGAGGAGATCCGGGCCGAGGTCGCCGAGATCTCCGACCGCGGCCTGCACCGCCGGGTGCCGGTGCCCGCCACCCGCGATGAGGTCGCCCGGCTGGCCGAGACCATGAACGCCACCCTGGACCGGCTGGAGGCCTCCGGGATCCGCCAGCGGCAGTTCATCGCCGACGCCTCCCACGAACTGCGCAGCCCCATCACCGTCCTGCGCACCCAGCTGGAGGTGGCGCTGGCCGTACAGGACCCGGAACTGTGGCCCGAGCTGATCTCCGGGGCCCTCGAGGACATCGAACGGCTCCAGCACCTCACGGCCGACCTGCTGCTGCTCGCCCGGATCGACGCGGCCCAGCCGGTGGCCGCAGCCCCGCTGGACCTGACGGCCCTGGTGCGCGAGGTGGTGGAGGGCCGGCTCGGCGACCGGGTCCCCGTACGGCTGCGGCTGGAACCGGATGTGGAGGTCACGGCGGGCGCGCTGTGGCTCGGCCGGATCGTCACCAACCTCGTCGACAACGCGCAGCGCTACGCGGACGGGCGCGTGGACGTCACCCTGCGCACCACGAAGGGGGCGGGTCCGGGCGCGGCCGTACTGGAGGTCGCCGACGACGGCCCCGGGATCCCGGCGGCCGACCGGGAGCGGATCTTCGAGCGCTTCACGCGTCTCGACGACTCGCGCAGCCGCGACCACGGCGGAGCCGGCCTGGGGCTCGCCATCGCCCGCGACCTGAGCACCCACCACGGCGGAACGCTCACGGCCGAGGGCGGCGCGGACGGAGCCGCCGGCGCGCGGCTGGTGCTGCGCATGCCGACGACGCCCCGGCCCTGACGGGGCGGGGGTGGCCGCGGTGGCCGGGGTGGCCCCTGCTCACCCGTTCACGAAGAGGACGTCCTCGCTGGGGTGGGTCATCCGCAGGATCTGATCGTCCGTGATCTCGACCAGCCGGTGGAAGCCGGTGAGGACCTCGTCGCCGGGCAGGATGCGGTACTTGTCCTCGGACCCGGCCAGGAAGGCGGGGAAGCCGGCCAGTGAGCAGTTCTCCGGGTCGAAGTCGAAGTAGTCCTTCATCCGGCGGAAGAGCTTGGGGAGGATCACCACTCCGGTGTCGTCGTCCGTGATCGAGCGGATGCCGTCGATCTTCGCCCCTTCGACGGTCACGTCCTTCGCCCACAGCCCCCGCGGCGGTGTGTCCCCCTTCGCCGCCAGGGCGGCGGCCTTGAGCCCGTCCCGCAGGTCCACGGGCAGGCCCTCGTAGAAGGTCGGGTAGGCCAGACCGATCGAGAGCAGGTGATGGTTGGCGGTCCGCTCCAGCCTCTTCTTGTCGACATCGATCCGATAGCCGCTGTACGCGGGTGGGGTGTCTCGGCCGACCAGTGCCAGGCAGCGGCCGAACATGTCGGTACCGCTGGTGAGGATGTAGCCGGGCACCCTGTCGGGTTCGGTGGTGACCGTCCCGTCGTCGTGCCACTCGATGCTGGTGAAGCGGAGCCAGGTCAGCAGGGCATGGGCGGCCTTGCGCGCGTACTCGGTCGGCTGGCGCCGCTCCGGCCCGTAGCTGCCGTTCGTGTAGTGGGTCTCCAGTGCGTCGATGCCCTCCAGGCGTACGGAGACACGACCGTCCGCCTTGGGCAGGACCCCGGTGCACCCCGGCACGAGTTTCCAGTCCGCCACGTCGTCCGGGGTGAAGGGGACGGTGTCCCCGTCCGGCCTGGCTCCGCCGTTCACCCGGAACGACCCTCTGATCAGCAGCATGGACACGACGACTCCCACGGACGCAACCGAGCGATCACTTTCAGTAGCAGTACGTCACTGACAGTACACGTCGCGGCCTCCGGGAAGCGCCGTAAAACCCCGTGCCCCGGCAAGACGCGATCACTAGACTCGCCGTGCGCGCTGCCGACAGGGCACCGCGCGCCTGATGCCGAGTGAAGAGAAGGGGAGCCGCGCCATGTGCACGTACCGCACCGCCGCCTTCGCTCCCCCGACCCGGTACGACGTGATCCCGGTGTCTCGCAGCGCGCGGTGCCGGCTGCGCGGCCGTCACCGTACGCCCGAGACCCGCTTCTAGGGTTTCCGTTCCCTCCTGCCTTCCGTACGCCCGCGAGCCCGTGAGCCCGTACGTCCTCCTGCCCGGACTCCTTCCGGACGGGCCGGCGACGCCGCTGCGCGCTGCGGCGGCCGGGGCGGACCGAGGACGGGCCGGGAACGGCTCCCGGGAATCGCGCTGCCCTCTTCCCCTTCACATCCGAAAGGCCTCCGGCCATGCGCGCCAACAGGCAGCCCCGCACCCTCTCCTCCCCCACCACCGTCCGCAACCTGGGCATCCTCGCCCACGTCGACGCGGGCAAGACCACCGTCGCCGAACGGATCCTCTTCGCGACCGGTGCCATCCACCAGCGCGGCGAGGTCCATCACGGAACCACCGTCACCGACTACGACCCCCAGGAACGCGATCGCGGCATCACCATCTTCGCCGCGGCCGTGAGCTGTGCGTGGGACGGCCATCGCGTGAACCTGATCGACACCCCGGGTCACGTCGACTTCTCCGACGAGGTCGAACGTTCCCTGCGGGTGCTGGACGGGGCGGTCGCGGTGTTCGACGCCGTGGCCGGCGTGGAACCGCAGAGCGAGACGGTGTGGCGGCAGGCCGACCGGCACGGTGTGCCGCGGATCGCGTTCGTCAACAAGCTGGACCGGGCGGGCGCCGACCTCGACACGGCGGTCGCGTCGATCCGCGAGCGCCTGGGCGTCGTTCCGCTGGTGGTACAGCTGCCCATCGGAGCGGAGGGCACGTTCTCCGGTGTCGTCGACCTGCTGGCGATGCGCTCGCTGCACTGGCGGGCCGGCTCGGACGGCTACCGGGAGGGCCCGGTCCCCGAGCCCCTGCGGGAGGAGGCGGCCCGGCGCCGCCGGCTCCTGGAGGAGACGGTGGCGGAACTGCACGCCGACGCCCTGGAGGAGTTCTGCTCGGCCTCGGCCCTGACGGAGCGGACCCTGGTCCGCGCCCTGCGGGAGCTGACGCTGCACGGTGACGGTGTCGTGGTGCTGTGCGGGTCGGCGTACCGCAACCGCGGGATCGAGCCGCTCCTGGACGCCGTCCTCTCGTACCTGCCGTCGCCCGCCGACATGCCTCCGGTACGGGGGCTGCGGGCGGACGGCGTGGAGCAGGAGCGCGCCCCCGACCCGGCGGAGCCGTTCACGGCCCTCGCCTTCAAGGTGACGGCGACGGCGACCGGGCGGCTCACGTACCTGCGGGTCTACGCGGGCACCCTGCGCAAGGGCGAGACGGTACTGGACCCGGCCACGGGCCGTACGGAGCGGGTCGGCCGGATCCTGCGGGTCCAGGCCGACCGGCACGAGGAACGGGAGGAGGCGGTGGCCGGTGACATCGTCGCGGTGATCGGGCTGAAGGCCGCCCGGGCGGGCACGACCCTGTGCGCGCCGGGCACCCCGCTGGTCCTCGAACCGCCGTCGGTGGCCGAGCCGGTGGTGTCGGTCGCGGTCGAGGCCCGCCGCAACAGCGACACGGGCCGGCTCTCGGCGGCGCTGGCGCGGCTCGCCGAGGAGGACCCGTCGCTGGTGGTGCGGTCCGACGCGGAGAGCGGCCAGACGGTGCTCTCGGGGATGGGCGAGCTGCACCTGGAGGTCGCGGTGGAGAAGATCCGCAGCGGCCACGGGGTGGAGGTCGTCGTCGGCCGGCCGCAGGTCTCCTACCGGGAGACCGTCGTGCGCGGCGTCAGCGGCCTCGTCCACCGGCATGTCAAACAGGACGGTGGCGCGGGTCAGTTCGCGCACGTCGTCCTCGACGTCGAGCCGCTGGAGGAGCCGTGCTTCGAATTCCGGTCGACGGTCGTCGGCGGTCGCGTACCGCAGGAGTACGCGCGCGCCGTGGAGACCGGCTGCCGGGACGCGCTCGCCGAGGGCCCGCTCGGCGGGTTCCCGGTGACGGGGCTGCGGGTCACGCTCACCGACGGGGCGACCCACTCCAAGGACTCCTCGGAGATGGCGTTCCGCGCGGCGGGCAGGTTCGGGCTGCGCGAAGCCCTGCGCCTGAGCACGATGGAGCTCCTGGAACCGCTCGTCGAGGTCACGGTGACGGTTCCGGAGGACGGTGTCGGGAGTGTGCTGGGTGATCTCGCGGCCCGCCGCGGCCGGGTCTCAGGTTCCACTGCCGAGGCCGGCACCGCGGTGATCACGGCGGCCGTGCCGCTGGCCGAGCTGTTCGGCTACGCGTCCCGGCTGCGCGGCCGGACGCAGGGCCGGGGCGCCTTCACCACCCGGCCGGCCGGTCTCGCACCGGTCCCGGCCTCGGTCGCGGGGACCCTGCCGGTCCGTTGAGACCGCCGGGTGACCGCCGGACGGCCGCCCCGCCCCACCCCCGTTTGCCGGGGGCGGGGCAGCCGCCCGGGCGAACCGCATCGAGGGTCCGCCGAACCGGTCACCCGGTTCCGGTCACGCCCGGGCGGACGGGGCCGGCAGCGTGGCGAGTTCACCCAGGGCGCGCGCCGCCGGCGCCGGATCGACCAGCCACTTCAGGTGGCTGCCCGCCAGCGTGCGGACGTCGTAGGGGTTGTCCGGCGTCAGCTCGTCGCCCTCGCGGATCAGCCGGTCCTGTAGGGCGAGGGGCAGGCTCGCGTCGTCGGCCAGGCGAACGTAGGTCTTCGGGACGCGGCCCCAGGTGGCGGCCTGCGCCCGGTCGGCGGAGCCGCCGACGTCCAGGTTCTCGTCCGGCTGGAAGGTGTTCAGGAAGGTCAGGAACTGCTCGTCGGTGCCGTCGGCGAAGAAGGCCTCCTTGAACGCGGCGAGCGAGTCCGGGTTCGCCGTGCGGAAGTTGACGCGCAGCAGACCGAGCTCGGCGGGGTTCCCGGCCAGCGCCGAGGCGAAGGCGGCGGGGTCGACCCCGGCCATCTCCGGCTCGGCGTAGTAGTCGCCGACGTCGAGCCGGACCGGGCACCAGGCCGAGACGTAGACGATGCGGTCGATCAGGTCCGGGCGTGCGTTGGCCGCTGCCGTGATCGTGATGCCGCCCCGGCTGTGACCGACGAGGATGACGGGGCCGTTCCGCTTGGCCCGTTCGAGGATCCCGATCAGGTGCGCGACGTTGTCGGCGAGGGTGACGCCCTTGATCGAGCCGGGCGCGGTGGCGAGCCCCTCGGCGTCCTGCGGTGCCTGATAGGCGCGGGTGAAGGTCGCCCGGAAGCCGTGGCCGGGCAGGTCGACGGCGACCGATCGGTGCCCGAGGAGGCCGAGTTCGGCCTGGAGGGGCGCGAAGGAGAAGGAGTTCGCGAAGGCTCCGTGGACCAGTACGAACGTCGGTTGCATCGGTGTACTCAACTTTCCCCGCCGCAGCAGTTCTGCGGCGGTCATGGCGGGCCCTGACGGGCTCTGACGGGCTCTGACGGGCAGGGAGCGGACTCGATCAGTCCGACGTTCGGCGCAGGACCAGGCAGAGGAAGCCGAAGCTGTCCCGGTACACGTGCAGCCACTCCGAACGCGCGGCGGTGGCCGTCTCCAACGCCTGTGCGGCGGCCGGATCGTCAGGGTGGTCCAGAGCCCATGCGGCCAGCGAGCCCCAGCAGGCCCACTCGTATGCGTCCAGCTCACCGCGGGTGCTGACATGGGCGTGGACGGGTGTCCATCCGTCGGCGACGACCTGGTCCACCGTGGATGCCAGGTCGGCGAGTTCACCGAACATCTCGACGGCCTCGGGTGAAGGGGCGCGGTCCCAGAACGACTCACCGATCAGCACGCGACCGCCGGGAGCCAGGTGCCCCCGGGCCGCGGCGAGGGTGGGGAGCAGCCCGCCGAAGGCGTGCGCGGCGCCGACGCTGATCACCAGGTCGAACGGCCGTGCGGAGACGAAGTCCGCGGCCGCCTGCTGGTGGAGGACCAGCCGCTCGTCGACTCCGCGGGTGCCGGCCGCCTGGCGGGCCTGCGCCAGGGCGACTTCGGAGACGTCGACGCCCTCGGCGTGCAGCTGCGGGCGCGTCTCCAGCGCGCGCAGAAGCCATTCCGCCGTGCCGCATCCGAGGTCGAGCACGCGCTCGTCGCCCCGCGGCAGGCCGCGTTCGAGCAGGCGGCTGACCGATTCGTCGGCGAGCGGAGACTTGATCGGGTGGTCGGCATGGGCGATCGCGGAGATCTGTTCGCGGCTCATCGGCGCGGCGGACTCCGAGTCGAGGAGCAGTTTCGCGGCCACCGCCGTCCCGTCGGTGCGGATCGTGTCGGCGACGGCCTTCGCCCGTGCTTCCGTTTCGGGGGTCAGGGCGATCCCGAGTGCGGCCGACAGGGACTCGAAGGTCGGGGTCGGTCCGTCGTGGGCCGCGCCGATGCCCAGCTCGGCCACGCGGCCGGCCCAGTACGGCTGGTCCGCCATCTGCGGTACCACCACCTGGGGGGCGCCCGCCCGGGCGGCCGTCGTCGTGGTGCCCGCGCCGCCGTGGTGCACGACGGCGGCCACCCGGCGGAACAGTGCCTGCTGGTTGACCTCGCCGATGGCGAAGCAGTCGTCCCGGTCGTCGATCAGGGCCAGGTCCGCCCAGCCTTGCGCGACGAGTACGCGGCGGCCCTGCGCGCGGACCGCTTCGATGGCGGCCCGGGCGACGTCCTCCGCGTTGCGCACGGGAATGCTGCCGAAGCCCACGTACACCGGTGGCGTGCCGGCGTCCAGGAACGCCTCCAGGTCGGCCGGGAGCGGGCGTTCGTCCGACCGTATCCACGCGCCGGTCTGTACGACGTCGAGGTCTGCCGGCTCCTGCCAGGGGCTCAGGACCGGGTCCGCCGCCAGCCACGGCCGGTCGGTGAGGACGTAGTCGCGGAAGTGGTCCACCGGGGGCAGTCCGATCGACGCCCGGTGGGTGTTGAGCCCCACCCCGAAGAGGACGTTCATGGTCTCGATGTCCAGGTCCCACAGCGCCTGGTTGTCGGTCACTCCGGGCGGGAACGGCCGGCCCGGCCGTTCGAACGGGGGATGGTGCGGCGACGGCAGATAGGCCGGGAAGTAGGCCACGAACCTGTAGGGGATACCGAGCTTCTCGGCTGCCAGCCGCGCACCGGCCGCGGCCGGGAGCAGGCCGGTCGCCACCATCACGTCACATCCCTCGGCCGCCGGGACGACCGCTTCGTACGTCATGGCGAGCATCGCGGCCGCGCGCTCGGGCAGTCCCGCCGCCGGCATCGGCGTCTTGCCGGTCACCGCCCCCTTCACGATCTCGCGCACCGGCGAGCCGATCGGCACCAGCGGCAGGCCGACGCCGTCGAGGAAGTCCGCGAAGTCCGGCGGCGCACAGACCCGTACGTCCGCACCGAGTGCCCGCAGCTGCACGCCGAGTCCGGCCATCGGCTCGATGTCGCCGCGCGACCCGTAGGCCATCAACAACACACGCATGTGGTGGTTCTCATTTCCGTAGATTCTGATGTCCGGATTCGTCTGCGCGAACCCGGTCGTGAAGGGGCGCCTGGGCGAGGTCAGTTCGCGGGTATGTCGAGTTGGAGCTCGTGTGTGCGCCGGTAGGGGCGGTATCCGAGCTGGTGGTTGACGGCCAGCATGTGGGTGTTGTCGGCGGCGTTGTCCGTCTCGATCTCGACGACGTCGGGATGTTCGGTGCGCAGGCGGTGGGCCATGGCGGTTTTGACCCACCGTCCGAGGCCGTGACCGCGGTGTGCGGGGACGACCGCCGTGTCGTACTGCTGGGCGCGGGGCCCGGAGCCCTGGGGGAGCAGGATCTCGGTGTATCCGGCGAGGGTGCCGTCGTCGTGGACGGCGGCGGTGGTCAGCAGGGTGTCGCCGCGGTCGGCGATCACCTTCGCCATGGCGCGGACGCGGTCGCCGTCCCATGCCACGCGGCCGTAGTCCATCTCTCCCATGGGCATGTCGTTCATGGCGTTCTTGGCCTGGGCGAAGGCGTCGGCGAGGTCGTCGGGGACCGTGCCGGTCCAGGCGGCCGGCCGGTAGCCGGGAGGCGCGGTGGCGGCGGTCCGCGGCAGGCCGGCTCCGGGCAGGTCGTCGAGGCGCAGGACGAGGTGGTCCAGGGTGAGGACGCGGTGGAATCCCCTCCGTTCGCCGAAGGCCTGGCCCGGGCCGGCGTCCGCGGCCGCCGTGACGAGGCTGCGCCGGTTCTCCGTGCGGCAGGCCGCCACGACGGCGGACAGCAGGCGGGAGCCGGCTCCCCGGTGGCGGTGCGCGGGGTGGACGTGGAGTTCCAGTTCGGCCAGGTGGTCCTGGCCCGGGGAGGTGAACACCCGCAGGCCGGCGATGCCGACGGGGACGCCGTCGGCACCGGTGGCCAGCCAGGCCAGCCGGCGGCTGCCCAGAGCGGGCCCGGTGAGCCGGGCGTGGACCTGTCCGGGGTCGGGGGCCGGCACACCGGGCAGGTCGTGGGAGATCGAGGCCGCGACGACCTGATGCCACGCGGCGGCCTCGGCGGCCGAAACACGCTCAAGCGGACTGACACGTACGGATTCGGACAAGGTGATGGCTTTCGTGGTCGGGTCGGTCGTGGACCGCCAAGCGGCGGGCTGATGATGAGGCTGCGTCAGGCCGCAGCACCCGGACTCCAGCGGTCGAGGTCGGCGTACGCCGGGATCCACCGGGCGGTGCAGGCGGCGTAGGCGGGTGGGGACAGCCGGGCGAGGAGCCTGTTCGCCGTCGGCTCGTCGGCGCCGTCGAGCAGCCACGGCAGCAGCAGTGGTGCGTCCTGGTCGATGTACTCGGCCTGGACCCGGCTGAAGTGGCCCCACTGCTCGGCTGTCAGCTCCCGCCGGACCAGCGGGAGCGCCGTTTCCTCCTCGTGTTCGAGGTGGCCTCCCAGGCCGCGGGTCAGCGCGTCGGCGAGCTGGCCCAAGCGCAGCGCGCCGGCACCGGGGTCGGTCAGCGCGCCGTCGATGGCCTGGATCACCGTGGCGATGGCGGCATGTTCGGCCTCCATCACCTCCAGCAGCGCCAGGTCCTTCGGCCGGCCGGCCAGATTCCGCCGCAGCGACGGCCACAGCGCGCCGTCCTCGGCCGCGTGGTGGGCATGGAGTGCCTTCTTGAACAGGGTCCATCCTGCAGCGGTGGCCAGGACCTGCCGCGGGTCATGGTCCACGGCGATGGTGAGCCGGTCCAGTTGGGCCAGTTCCCGGCGCAGGGCGTCGTGCATCGCGTACATCACGGTCAGGTCGATGGCATCGCTCATGGGCGGTTCACGGAGGTTCCGGCGGAGCGCCTCATCGCGTCCGACCGTACGAAGGGGAGTGTGTGCACGCGTGACTGCATGCCTCAAAGATCTTGCGGTTCGCGCGTATGATCAAGGAACATTTGTGCGCGGTTCGATAACCGCCAGGTTATCGACGGAGGGCCGTGGGCCGGTGGAGCTGCGGGACATCGAGATCTTCCTGGTACTGGCCGAGGAGCTGCACTTCGGCCGGACCGCACAGCGGCTGCACGTCTCGCAGGCGCGTGTCAGCCAGGCCATCAAGAAGCAGGAACGGCGCATCGGGGCCGAGTTGTTCGCCCGTACCAGCCGCACGGTGCGCCTGACGGAGGTCGGCCGCCAGTTCCGCGACGATCTGCAACCGGTCTACGCGGGCCTGCACGAATCCCTGGAGCGCGCCCAGTTGGCGGCCCGCGGCATCACCGCGCAGCTCCGCGTCAGCGTGATGCCCTTCAACGTCGCCGATCTGCACCCCTACTGGAAGGCGTTCCGCGCGCGGTACCCGCACTGGGGGCTCCGGGTCCGCCAGTTGACCTTCACCGATGTGTTCGGCCAGCTCCGCAGCGGCGCGATGGACGTCGCGGTCATCTGGCTGCCGGTGGAGGAGCCGGACTTCACCGTCGGGCCGATCCTGTGCACCGACTCCCGGATCCTCGCCGTGGCCGCCGACCACCGGCTCGCGAGACGGGACTCGGTGCCCCTGGAACTCCTCGCCGACTTCCCGCACGGCACCGCCCACGGCCTGCCGGACTACTGGGAGGACAGCTACCTGCCCTTCCACACCCCGCGGGGCCGGCCCATCGAGCGCATCGCGTCCGCCGCCTCGGACAACGCCGATCAGCTGATCAACCACGTCGGCATGGGCGAGATCATCCACACCTTCCCCGGCCATGTCACCCGGCACTGGGGCATGTCGAACATCCGATGGCTTCCCCTCCCCGACATGCCCGCCCTGCACTTCGCCCTGGTCTGGCGCACCGAAGCCGAGAACGACCTCGTCCGCGCCCTGGCCGACACCGTGCGGGACCTCGGCGTGTTCCGCTTCTGAGGGGAGGCTTCGGCTACACCGCTGCGGCGGCGGGCCCCTGCGCGGCCCTGGCCTGCTGCATGGCCGTCAGCCTGCGGACGAAGAGCACCGCGAGGACGGCGGCCACGATGTCGAGGACGTCGCCGACCAGCATCGTGGTGGCCGCGTCGCGCGCGGCGCCGGGGCTCTGGGCACGGCTGTAGGACATGCCCCCGTACCAGCCCAGGAGCCGGGACAGGACGAAGGTGCCCCACCACAGGTTGACCAGGGTCAACGAGAACCTCCGGTAGCCCGCGTCATCCCCGTAGGGGGTGCTCGACCCCCAGGTCTTCACCGCGATCCGGTACGGAAGCCAGAAGTTGGCGAGCGGTACGAACCAGGCACCGATCGCCCAGCCGCCCGCGAGCTTGTCCGCGCCCGGCGCGAACACCTCGGCGTTCGTGCGCACCCGGTGGAACCAGATGATGAAGACGATGCCCGTCACGAACAGGGCGTTGCCCTGGATCGTGCCGACCAGGCCGGTCAGTCGCGCGCCGCGGTCCAGCTCGGCATCGCTGACCGCGGCGGGATCCGTGAGGAGTCCCTCCATGAGCGCGCGGGTGTTCCAGTCGGCGTACACGGCGTAGCAGGCGATCCCGATGACCAGCGCGAACAACGCGGCCAGTGCGATGGCCAGGCCTACGGGCGCACGCAGCCGCGCGCCCTTCCCGTCGAGCGCGGCATACGGGGACGGAGCCGGCGGACCGACCGGAGCAACGGACATGCTGAGAACCCCCACGGGTACAGGACACGAAAAGGACCCGCCGGACAGGGCGGGCCAGGGAGGAACCTACGGCAGGGGGGCCGCCCGCGTCACGCTGGTTTCCCCAGGTCAGACAGGACCCATCAACACGACGACCATCGGGAACCGGTCATACCCCCGGGACCGTGCGCCGTGGCCGGCCACTCCCGAGCGCCCGGCAACCATTTCGGCCCGGCGCGGGTCCTCGATACCGGGCTCCGTGCGGGGCCGCCGTACGCGAGGGGTGGAGGGGCGTCATGGGGGTCCGCAGGGTGGTGAAGGGCGTCGGCGAGTTCCTGATCGAGGCCGTGGGGGAAACCGTCGGCGAGGCGATCCTGAACCTGCTCGCCTGCGCCCTGCTCGGCGGCCTGGTTCTGATCGCCTACGCGATCTGGTCCTTCAGCCCGCGCTTGACCATCGCGGGGGCCGGACTGCTCAGTCTCTTCCTCGCCCACGGCGCCTGGCAGACCTTCCGCGGCCCCGCGAAGGGTCGTCGTCGGGGCCTCGCCGCCCTGACCACGGCCGGCTTCGCCCTGACTGCGGGGACGGCCGTCTTCCTGTTGTTCTACGCGACCGGCTGCGACTGCCTCTGACCGCGCTCGGCTCCCCGCACGCCGGGCCGGGTGCGGTCGAGGCGTTCCCGGGCGTCGTTCCGGTGCTTCCCTCACTGGTCGAGCGCAGCCCTTAAGCTGCGGGAATCGGCGGTACTCGCAGACAGACAAGGTGAACATGTTCGAGCCGGTGCAGGAAAATCCCTACCCTGACAGCCACGTCCTCGGCGAGGGCCCCGAGCCGCACCCGCTGCTGCGGCCCGTACTGCCCCTGCTGGGGCGCTGGCACGGCCGGGGGCAGGGCGAGTACCCGACCCTCGAGAAGGACTTCCGCTACGAGCAGGAGATCACCTTCAGCCACGACGGCCGCCCCTTCCTGCGCTACGAGGCCCGCGCGTGGCTGATCGACGGGTCCGGGGCGCCCGTGCGGCCCGCGAGCCGTGAGGCCGGATGGTGGCGGGTGACTCCCGACGCCGTGCTCGAGGTCGTGCTCGCCCACCCCACGGGCGTCGTCGAGACGTACGTCGGGCGGGTGTCCGGTCCGGAGATCGAGATCGAGACCAAGGACGTGGCGCTGACCCCGCTGGCCAAGGAGGTCACCGGCACACGGCGGCACTACACGGTCGAGAACGACGGGATGACCGTCGTCCACGACATGGCCGCCGTGGGACAGCCCCTGCAGCACCACCTCACGACGCACCTGCGGCGGCGCCCGTCGTAGGCGGCGTCTGCGGGAGATCACCCGGGTGCCCCGGCACGGGCTGCGGATGCTGCGGACCGCGCCGTCGCATAGTCGGTGACAGGCCGGAGCCGAAGGCCGTGACCGTGGGGAGTGACCGTGGTGGATGTGGAACGACGCTCCGCGCTGGCGGGCCTGCTGTGCGCGGGGTTCGCCGGGCTCGCGGGACTCGCCGGGTTCGCAGCCTCCTCCCCCGCCGCGGCCGCGGCGGGGCGAGCCGCCCGGGCCGCCGCCGGTCCCCGTCCGCCGGCCTCGCTGCTCGGTGACGAGATCCGCCGGCTCCCCACCACCCGCAAGGTCCTGGCCCTCACCTTCAACGCCGCCTGGGACGTCGACGGGATCGACACGGTGCTGGCCGAACTGCGCCGGCGGAAACTGCCCGCCACCTTCTTCCCGACCGGCGAGTTCGCCGAGGCCCACCCCGCGGCGGTGCGCTCCATCGCCGACGCGGGGCACGGGCTCGGCAACCACTCGTACAGCCACCCCTACTTCGACGACCTCAGCACCGCCGAGCGGGCCGACGAGGTACGCGAAGCCGACGCGGCCATCCGGGCGGCGTCCGGGACCGAGCCCCTGCCGTTCTTCCGGTTCCCCTACAGCTCCACCACTGCGGAGTCCATCGCCGACGTCAACGACCTGGGCTACGCGGTGGTCGAGTTCAGCACCGACACGAACGGCTACCTCGGCCCGCAGGGCGGCATGAGCGTGGACAAGGCCGTGGAACGGGCCGTCGACGCCTTCGCTCCCGGGGCGATCATCCAGATGCACGTCGGCGGCAACGGCTCCGGCGTCGTCCTCGACGCCGAAGCCCTTCCCCTGATCGTCGACGCCGCGGTGGCCGAGGGCTACGAGGTCATCGACCTGCGCCGGTTCCTCGAACCCGCGGCGGAGGTCCGGTGACGGTCGCCGTCCTGAGGCGGTCCGCGGCCTTCGCCAGCCGGTGGCCCGCGATCTGACAGGTCACCAGGGAGACGAGGACCAGGACCACGAAGAACCGGTCGCCCACGAGTTCCGCCTGACGGGTGACTCCGGCGAGCACGATGCCGATCGTGCCCCGGGCGTTGAGGGCGAAGGCGAGGGACGCGGAGAAGAGCGGGTCCTCTCCGGCCAGGCGGGCCGCGGCCCAGATGCTGATCGTCTTGATGCCGCAGGCGAGCGTCAGGAACCACAGGAAGAACAGCGGGTCGAAGGCGCGGACCAGGTCCAGGCGCATGCCGACCAGGACGAAGAAGACGGGGATGAAGAACGCCGTCGAGAACTGCCGGATGGCCGCCCATACGGCCGGTCCGGCTTCGGCGGCCGACCCCTCCTCGGCCGCCGCCTGGTCGCCGCGGGCGGCACAGATGCCGGCCATCAGCGCGCCGAACACCGCGTTGATGCCGAGGCCCAGGCACAGCAGCACCATGACGCACAGGAAGATCAGCCGGAAGGCGACCGGGCTCTGCCGGGCGACGATGTTGGCGCGATGCCCGGCCAGTCGGGTGAAGAGGCGGGCGCCCCAGGTCAGGCTCGCGGCGAAGAACAGCAGGCTGACGGCGGTGAAGTACACGGCCGTCGGCGCGACCGCGGTGGTGCCGATCACGTCCCACAGGCCGGTCGAGTGGCCGGTGCCGGAGCGGGCGAGGCCGAGGACCACGGCGAGGACGACGTAGAGGATGACGTCCTCGATCACGGCGACCATCAGGACGATCCGGCCGAAGGCGGTGTCCATGATCCCCAGGTCCATCATGATGCGGGAGATGACCGGGATGGCCGCGACCGCCATCGCCAGTCCCACGACGAGGGCTGTGGTCACCGTGGAACCCCGGGGGCCCGCGAACACGCCCGGGACCAGTGCCGCGAGGGCCGCGCCGGCCGCGAAGGGCACCACCAGTCCGGCCGCCGCGACGATCGCCCCCGTACGGCGTTCCCGGCCGCCCGCCCGGATCCGTAGCTCCGCGCCGGCCAGGAACATCAGCAGTAACTGGCCCATTTGGTAGATCGCGTCCAGGGCGCTGGCCACCGGACCGGAAGCGGGGAACAGGGCTGCCCTGGCCCCGGGGACGACCAGCCCGAGGAGCGAGGGGCCCAGCAGGATGCCTGCGACGACCTCGCCGATGACCGGCGGTTGGCGCAGGGCACCGAAGAGGAAGCCGCATCCGTGGGCGGCGGCGCAGATCAGGGCGAGTGCCGCCAGCAGCCGGATCGTGTCGGTCGCCGTCATCCTCGTTCCTTTCGCAGGAGTCGCGGGAGGTGCGGGAGGTGCGGGGGGGTGCGGGGCCTGGGCTCGAGGGGCCGCGTACCGCTACCCCTGACACGTCGGCACGAGGGCGCGCCGTTCAGCGGACGGTTCGGTGGGCGGTTCGGTGGGCGGTTCGGTGGGCGGAGAATACGGTGCGCGCCTGGGCCGCCGACCACGTACTGTCTCCCTGTCGATCACGGGGAGAGGACATTCATGCAGGTCAGATCCAGACGCGGCTTCCTGGTCGCGGCTGCGGCCATCACCGCCTCGGCGTCCGTCGGCGCCTGCCGCAGCCGGAACGAGGGGAGCGGCGGGGGCGACGACCCGCTCGACGTCTCGGCGAGCGCGCATCTGCCCGCGGCCCCGGAGTCCCTGGCCGCCGACGGCACCACCATCGTGCTCGGCGACCCGGGCGCTCCTCTGGCAGTCCGGCTGTACGAGGACATGAGCTGCCCGGCCTGCGCCGAGTTCGAGACGGAGGGCACCGCCCCGTACCTGAAGCGCGCGGCCCGCAACGGAGCGCTGCAGCTGCAGTTCACGCTGGGGTCCTTCCTCGGCCCGGGATCGAAGTTCGCGGCGAACGCCCTGCGCGCCGCCCTGGATCAGCACAAGTTCGCCGACTACCACGACCTGCTGTACCGCGAACAGAGCAGGGTGCGGAAGTCCGGGGGCTTCACGCGGGACCGGTTGCTGGGAATGGCCATCATGATTCCGGGCCTGCGCGGCCCGGAGTTCGACGCGGCCGTGCTGGAGACGAAGCACCGGGACTTCGTCGAAGCCGCCGACGAGGTGCTCCGCAAGTCACCCGTCCAGGGAACCCCCGCCATGGCGATCGGCGGCGTCCTCGTCCCGTCGGACAGCCACGCGCTGTTCACCGATCGCAGCCGCCTCTACCGGCGCCTCAAGAAGGCGACCCGGGCCGAGGAGTAGGCGGGGCCGCCGAGGCGGAAGGGGCAGCTCCGGCTCCTCAACCCTCGCACCGACGACGCCCGTTGTCCGGTCGGTTATCGTCCGACTCGGCACTGACGGACCGGATCACGGGGATGTGACGGGTGAGCGAGAAGGAAGTTCTGGCACGGCGCTTCGAAGAGCACCGCTCCCACCTGCGGGCGGTGGCCTACCGGATGCTGGGCTCGCTCAGCGAGGCGGAGGACGCCGTACAGGAGGCCTGGCTGAAGCTGAACCGCTCCGACGCAACGGCGGTGGAGAACCTGGGCGGCTGGCTGACCACCGTCGTCGGCCGGGTGTGTCTGGACATGCTGCGCTCGCGCGGCACCCGGCGCGAGGATCCGCTGCACGATCAGGACGGGCAGGTCCGCCTGCCCGACCCGATCGTCAGCCGCGCGGACGGGCTCGACCCCGAGCAGGAGATCCTGCTGGCCGACTCGGTCGGCATCGCACTGATGGTCGTCCTGGACACCCTGGCTCCCGCCGAGCGCCTGGCCTTCGTCCTGCACGACCTGTTCGCCGTGCCCTTCGACGAGATCGCCCCCGTACTCGGGCGTTCCGCCGCCACGACCCGGCAGCTCGCGAGCCGGGCCCGCCGCCGCGTCCAGGGCGCGGCGCCCGCGCCGGACCCCGACCGGGCCCGGCTGCGCGCGATCGTCGACGCCTTCCTCACCGCCTCGCGCGGCGGGGACTTCGACGCCCTCGTCGCGGTCCTCGACCCCGATGTGGTGGCCCGCTCCGACGGCGGCACATTGCGCCCGTCGCTGCTCCGGCGCGGCGCGGCCGAGGTCGCCTCCCAGGCGATCGCCTTCGCCCGGTTCGCCGAGGCCGCCCGCGCGGCACTGGTCAACGGGGTCCCCGGGGTCGTCGCGATGGCGGAAGGCCGGCCGCTGTCGGTCATGGCGTTCACCATCCGGGACGGCAGGATCACCGCGCTCGACATCCTGACCGACCCCGAGCGTCTGGCGCGCATCGACCCGAGCGTCCTCGACGGCTGAGCCACCGGCAGGCACCGTACGGAGCCGGGCCCGACCGGACCCGGCTCCGTACGGTCCGTGCGCCGCGCTCAGTCCGTGGCAGCGCCGAACCACCGGGGCAGCCGGCCGAGCAGGTCCTGCTGGTCGTCACCGACCCATGCCACGTGGCCGTCCGGCCGCAGCAGCACCGCGGGCACGTCCAGTTCCTCGCCGGCGTCGACGACGTGGTCGATCCGGTCCGCCCAGCCCGCCACCGAGAGCCGGCCGGTCCGGTCCAGCAGCAGTCCGCGGCCGCCGTGCATCAGCTCGTACAGGCGCCCCTGCTTCAGGGCGATGTCCCGCATCCGCCGGCCGAGCAGTTCGTGGCCCTCGCCGAAGTCGTAGCGGACCCCGACCGCGGAGGTCATCTCGGTCAGGTACCGGTTCACCTCTTCGAGGTCCAACAGCTCCGAGAACAGCTCGCGCAGCGCCACCGCACCCGGGTCCGCCCCCAACAGCACGCCTTGGGCGCGGGTGTTGGCCACGACGCGGGCCCCCACCGGGTGCCGTTCGGTCTCGTAGGTGTCGAGCAGCCCCTCCGGCGCCCAGCCGCCCACCTCGGCGGCCAGCTTCCAGCCGAGGTTGAAGGCGTCCTGCACACCGAGGCCGAGGCCCTGGCCGCCGGCCGGCGGGTGGGTGTGCGCCGCGTCGCCGGCCAGCAGCACCCTGCCGACCCGGTAGCGCTCGGCCTGCCGGCTGCCGTCGCCCACGCGGGACAGCCAGCGCGGCGAGTGCACGCCGAAGTCGGTGCCCGCGAACTCCCGCAGCTGCCGCTTCAACTCCTCCAGGGTCGGCTCGGCCGCCCGGTCCTCGGCCACCCCGTCGGCGGGCACGATGATCCGGTACACCCCGTCACCCATGGGGACGGTCCCGAACCGTACGTGCACCTTGCGGGTCTCGGCGGTGACGGCGGCCACCGTCTCCGGCTCCACGGTCACCTCCATGTCGCCGAGCAGCGTCTCGACCTTGGCGGGCTCGCCGGGGAAGGCGACGCCGAGCAGCTTGCGCACCGTACTGCGGCCGCCGTCGCATCCGACGAGGTAGCGCGAGCGCAGCCGCGTACCGTCGGCCAGCTCGACGTCCACCCCGTCCTCGTCCTGGCTCAGCCCCACCAGTTCGCAGCCGCGCCGGATCTCCGCACCCAGCCCGGTCGCATGCTCGGCGAGCAGCTGTTCGGTGACGGTCTGCGGTGTCGCGAGGCCGAACGGGTGCGCAGTGTCCAGACGGTCGGGCCGCAGCTTGAGGAGGCCGCCGAAGTCACTGGTCGTGAACGGCTCGCTGACCGCGAGGAACCGGTCGAGCAGACCGCGCTGGTCCAGCAGCTCGACGGTGCGTACGTGTATCCCGCGGCCGCGTGACTGGCCGGCCGGCTCGGTCAGCTTCTCCAGTACGACGGTGCGCACGCCGGCGAGCCGCAGCTCGGCGGCCAGCAGCAGCCCGGTCGGTCCGCCACCGGCAATGATCACGTCGATCGCATCGATCATCAGAATTCCCATCTCCGCAGGTCCTGGCCTCAGCCGCCCATTCTGCGGCAGACCTGGCCCGGCTGCGCGGAGTGATCCGGCTCACACCCTGTCACAACGCGGGAGGGTGCGGTGTCTTGATGTCGAACCGCTCAAGACGAAGGAGAAGCACCATGACCCAGCACACCGAAGTGGTCGTGATCGGCGGCGGATACGCAGGTGTCATGGCGGCCAACCGCCTGACGCAGCGGGACGCGGTGACGGTGACCCTGGTCAACCCGCGTGCGACGTTCGTGGAGCGGATCCGCCTGCACCAGCTGGCGGCCGGAACCGACGACGCGGTGGTCGAGTACCGCGAGGTCCTGGCCGAGGGCGTCCGGCTGGTCGTGGACACCGTGACCCGGATCGACGCGGGCGGGCGCGCCCTGGAACTGGCGGGCGGCGGCACGGTCGGTTACGACTACCTGGTCTACGCGGTGGGCAGCGGCAGCGCCGACCCGAGCGTGCCCGGGGCCGCCGAGTTCGCGTACCCGATCACCACCCTGGAGGAGGCGCAGCGGCTGCGGCCGGTCCTCGACGCCGCCGCCCCCACGGCGGCGGTGACGGTGGTCGGGGCGGGTCCGACCGGTATCGAGACCGCCGCCGAACTGGCGGAGCGGGGCCGCCGCGTGACGCTGGTCTGCGGTGGAGTGCTCGGCCCCTACCTGCACGGCCGGGGCCGCCGCTCGGTCGCCGGACGGCTGGCCAGGCTCGGGGTGACCGTGCTCGACGGCCCCGGGACGAAGGTGACGGCGGTGACCCGCGATGCGGTGGAGCTCGCCGACGGCCGCGAGGTGCCGAGCGCGGTGACCATCTGGACCGCCGGCTTCGGCGTGCCGGACCTGGCCGTGCGCAGCGGGCTGAGCACCGACGCCCTGGGCCGCCTGCTCACGGATGAGACGCTGACGAGCGTGGACGACGAACGCGTCGTCGCGGCGGGCGACTCGGCGGCGCCGTCGGACCTGCCGCTGCGGATGAGCTGCCAGGCCGCGATGCCCCTGGGCGCGCGGGCCGCCGATACGGTGCTCAGCCGGATCGACGGAGAGCGGCCCTCGACCCTCAACCAGGTGTTCGCCGGACAGTGCATCAGCCTGGGCCGGGGCGCAGGCATCTTCCAGTTCGCCCACAAGAACGACGTGGCGCTGTGGTTCCACATCGCCGGTCGGCCCGGCGCGAAGCTCAAGGAGCTCGTGTGCAAGGGCACCGTCAAGCACCTGGCCGACGAGGCGGGCAAGCCCGGTTCGTACGGCCTGCACCGCATCTCGGGAGGGGACCAGCGCGGGCGGCGGCTGCGGGCCGAGGGCGGCGCGGCGGCGGCCGCCACCGAGCGGCGACCGGTCTGACACGGGGGAGGACGCGTCCCGCGCCGGACGTGACCGAGGGCGCCGTGCCCGCCGTCCACGCGAGGCGGTGCCCCCCGAGACGGGAGGCGCGATGTCGGGTTCTGTGGGCTCCCGGGAGGAACTCCCGGGCCCCGAACCGCCTTCAGTGGTGTTCCGGCGCGCTCCGCACCCTCGGCACCTCACAGGTCGTGACCGAGGGAATTCACCAGGTAGTAATTAGGTGAATTCCTGACTGAATTCCCGTCAACAAGGCTCCGGTTCATATCTCGATTCGGTAACAAAGCATCCGGAAAGGACTGGACCATTCGGGCGCGACGCGCGTAACTCACCTTGTTTTATTGCGAGTTGAGTGTTCGTCAAATCAGGCCGACAGGTAACGGAATGATTTCTCGGAGCGCGCCCCTGTTTGTCCGAATTCTCCTCCGCATTCGTCTGGCAGGCTTCCGCGCACCCAGTCTTCCGACAATGATTTGAGGTGCCCATGACAGGACGTCGCAGACGGTCTGCCGCCGCCGACCACCGCCGCAAACCCCGGCGGTTGATACTCGTCACCGCCGCCACAGCAGCGGCGGGGCTGATAGCAGCAGGCATCGCCTACTCCGGAATCGGCGACGGCGCCCAGGCCGCGGCTCCCGAGGTGGAGGCCGCCGCCGCCGCGGCACCGGCCGCCGCACCGGCCCGTGACCAGGAACCGGATCCGATCGCGGCCGCGCCCGCCAACGAGACCGCGAACGGCATGATCTACGACGGCCTCCAGGCCGCGCCGAAGGGCGACCGGTGCGTGGGTGTCTACCGCACCGACACCGGGCTGTGCACGCACGGCCCCGACGCCCCGCCCAAGGGCGTCGACATCACGAAGGACATCGAGCCCGCCGTCAAGGAGAAGGCTCCGGCGGCCGATCCGGCCCGCCCCGCGGCCGATGACCCGGCGAGCAAGGAAGGCGGCGGGCGTCCTCAGGACGCGCCCGCGGCCGACGCGTCGACGGCCACCAAGGCCTCCGCACCCGAACCCGCGGCCGGAGCCGCCGCCGGCGGCCAGACCGTCGCCGCCGGCCCCGCCGGCCAGACCGTCCAGTGCGACGGCGACGGCAGCACCGGCAACCGCGTGCAGGTCGTCTACGTCCACGGATCGGGCAAGGACCGCTACTCCGAGTACGTCGCCTCGTTCCGCAAGTGGGCGGCCGACGCCGACCTCATCTACTCGGCGAGTGCCAAGGAGACCGGCGGAGTACGTCACATCCGCTATGTGACGGCCGCCGACTGCACCCCCACCGTGCTCAACATCGAGCTCCCGGACTCGGCCCTCTCCGAGTTCAGCGCGACCAACAACGCGCTCGCCGGCAAGGGCCTCGACCGTCGCGACCGCAAGTACATGATCTTCGCCGACACCCAGGTCTACTGCGGCATCGGCACCTTCGCGGGCGACGAGCGGCCCGGCCAGGCCAACCAGAGCAACTTCGGCCCCTCCTACGGGCGTACCGACTCCGGCTGCTGGGGCGGTCACACCGCCGCGCACGAGCTCGGCCACAACCTGGGCGCGGTCAACAACAGCGCCCCGAACACCAGCCGTGGCGCGCACTGCACCGACGAGTACGACGTCATGTGCTACTCGGACACCCCGTACTACCCGCAGATGCGCAACGTCTGCACCAACCAGGCAGCCGAGAACATCCTGGACTGCAACCACGACGACTACTTCCACACCAGTCCCAAGCCCGGAAGCTACCTGGCCACGCACTGGAACATCGCGGACAACCAGTTCCTGATGAAGAGCCAGGGCGGCGGTGGCGGCACGGACCCGGGTCCGAACCCCTCCCCCACGCCCACCAAGAAGCCCTCGCCGACGCCGACCAAGAAGCCCTCCGGCGGACCGGCCGTGACGGCGGGCCAGATCCAGTCCGACTCGGTCGTCGTGAGCTGGCCCAAGGTCGACGGCGCCTCCTGGTACGCGGTGCAGCTGAACGGCAAGCACCTGACGTGGGTCCAGTCCCAGGTGCTCCGCATCTACAACCTGCAGCCCAACACCGCCTACAAGGTCACCGTCTCGGTCCGCGACAGCGCCGGCCGTGACAGCGGACCCGGCAAGGCCGCGTCCTTCCGCACGACGGGAGCGGGCGGCGGTACCACCACTGCCGGCACCAAGTACGTGCTCGCCAACGGCAGCAGCGGCATGGCCGCCGAGCTGTGGGGCGGCCGCACCGCCGACGGCACCGTCCTCGTGGGCGGCCGCACCAACGGGTACGCCCAGCAGCAGTGGTACTTCGACGACGCGGGCAACGGCCAGGTGCGCATCAAGTCCGCGGCCTCCGGCAAGTGCCTCCAGCCGGGCGGCACCCCCGCCGCGGGCATGTGGGTCTCCCAGCAGCCCTGTGGCAACGGCAACGGCGCCCAGGCCTGGAAGCTGACGTCGCGCGGCGGCGCGGTGACCGTGACGGACGCGAGCGGCGGCTTCGCCCTCACCGTCAGCAACCGCCCCTACTACGGGTACTGGCTGCTCGACCTCCAGCGTGCGGACGGCCGCGCGACGCAGGCCTGGACCCTGCAGAAGTCCGGCTGATCACTGCCACGGCGCAGCACACCCTGACGCCCTGACGGCGTGAACCCACCCCGGCGGACGGCCCCGCACCGCGCGGCCGTCCGCCGGTACCCCTCATCTTGACCGGAGCACCCCGACGATGCGCATACGAATCGTTTTCTCGGCCGCCCTGGCCGCACTCGGCCTCATGTTCCTGCTCCCCGCCGCGGCCCACGCCCACGGTGACACCGTGAAGGTGGTGGTGACCGGGCAGCGAGAGGGTCATGTCACCGCCGACGTCTCCTGGGAGAACGACGGGGACGCCGTCGACGAGGCCGTCGCCGCGACCGTGAACGCGGCCAGTGTCGACGGCTCCCGCACCGTGGGGCCCTGGCGCCTGGTGCGCGATCCCGCCGCGAAGCCGGCGGGCTGGACCACGGCCGAGGCGCTGCCGCCGGGTTCGTGGAAGGTCAGCGTCGACGTGGGCTTTCCGGCCCTGGGGCACGGCGAACTCGAAGTGAGCGTACCCGTGGTGGACCCGGCTCCGGGTGGTCCGGCCCCGGTCGCCTCCGTGGCGGCTCCCGTCCCGTCGTCGGCCGCGCCGGTGTCCTCGGCGGCCTCCGCCGCCCCGGCCCCGGCCGCTTCCCCGGCGCAGGCCGCGGAACCGGCCGCCGGCACCGAGGGGTACGCCGTCTGGTGGACGACGGCGGGTGTGGCGGTGACCGCCGTGGCGGGCGCGGCCGTGGGTCTCCTGCTCCGCCGCCGCCGACGCGTGCGGCTCGACCGCCTCAACTAGGGCGGGCGAGTCCCCGAAGCCCCGGTCACGGGGGGCCGGAGCGCCAGGGGGTGTCTTGTCGATCGGGCCCGGCCCGATCGGCGGGGCACCCCCTGCGCCGTGTCTACCGGCCCGTGGCCACCGCGTCGGCGACCGCCTCGGCGAAGCGCTCCAGCCCCTGCGGGTTGATGCTCAGGAACAGGTTCGGCTCGATGAGTTCCAGCTCCATGAGCACGGGTTCCCGGGCCTCGTTCAACGCCAGGTCCACCCGGGCGAACAGCAGGTCGGTCGGGGCGGGAACCGCGGCCAGTGCCGCCCGTGCCGTACGGAGCTCCGCCTCGGACGGCTGGTACGGGGCGGCACCGGGGTGCGGCACCCGGAAGTTGTCGATCAGCCCCGCCTCCGTCAGCAGGGCCTCCTTGCGGATCGCGTGGCTGAAGGTGCCGCCGAAGAAGATCAGCGCCCGCTCCCCCTCCTCCACCAGCGGCAGGTACGGCTGGACGATCGCGGTGCGGCCCTGGTCCAGCAGCATCCGCGCGTGGCGCTCGGCGTCCGCCCGGCGGCCGGGCTCGTAGCGTGCGGTGTCCCGTGCGCCGGAGGAGACGGCCGGCTTGACCACCACCCCGTGCGGCCCGTCGAAGTCCGCCGCCTCGCAGGCCCCGCCCGGTTCGACGACCCGGGTCGGCACCACCGGGACTCCGCGCGCGGCGAGCTCCGGCAGATAGCGCTTGTCGCTGTTCCAGCGCACCAGCGGCGCCGGATTCCACAGCCGGGTGACCCGGGCCGTCGCGTCCACCCAGGCCAGGAACTCCGCAAGCCGGTCGGCGTAGTCCCAGGTCGACCGGATGACCACGAGGTCGTAGCCTTCCCACCCCGGTGTGTCCTCGTCCCAGGCCACCGCCTGCGCGGACAGGCCCGCGGCGCGCAACGCCGTCAGGATCAGCGGAAGATCCGCGTCCTGGTCGGCGCCGCCCTTGCTCGTCACGACCGCGATCCTCGACGTACCCATACGCGTCTCCCGTCCTCACTCCTCGGACCGCCCGGTGCGGCCGCAACCCCGGACGATCACTCTTCCACACCCGCCTCGGTGGGAACCCGGTCGCCTGATCATGCGTCGTACCCCAGGTGGAAGACGGTCCGAGGCAGACAGGCGGGGCTCCGGTGGTGGTGGACGTGGCGGGGAGCGGCGCGCGGCGCACCGCCCGCTGGCCCTGGGGCACCGACGCCCGGGGCCGTACGCCCTGGACGCGCGGGCGCGTTCTCGCGGCGCTCGCCGTACTGAGCGCCGCGCTGCTGGTGTTCCACTCCGCGGTCCCCAACGCGGTGGGCCGCCTGGGCAGTGCGCTGGAGGCCTTCCTGCCCTGGCTGGGCCTCGCGGTCCCGGTCCTGCTCGTCTCTGCGCTGGTGCGCCGCTCGCTCACCGCGCTGGTGGCCGTGCTGCTGCCCGCGGCCGCGTGGGCGGGCCTCTTCGGCGGGCTGTTGCTGCCGGCGGACCGCGGCACGCACGACATCACGGCCGTCCAGCACAACGTGAGTGACGAGAACCCGGACCCCACCGGTACCGCGCGCGCCCTGATCGGGTCCGCGCCGGATCTCGTCGCCTTGGAGGAGCTGACCCCTTCCGCGCTGCCGGCCTACGAGGCGGCGCTGGCGGCCGCGTACCCGTACCACGCGGTCGAGGGCACGGTCGGCCTCTGGTCGAGGCATCCGCTCACCGACGTCCGCCGGGTGGACATCAGGCCCACGGGCATCGGGGAGGGCTGGAACCGCGGCCTGCGCTGCGGTGTGCGCACGCCGCGGGGTGAGATCGCGGTGTACGTGGCGCACCTGCCCTCGGTGCGCTTCCGGGCGAGCGGTTTCGGCTCCGGCCCGCGGGACGAGAGCGCACGGCTGCTGGGCGCGGCCGTCGCCGCCGAGGAGCTGGAGCGGGTGATCCTGCTGGGCGACCTCAACAGCACGGTGGACGACCGGGGTCTCGCCCCGTTGACCTCGCGGTTGAGTGCGCCGCGGCGGGGGCTCGCCCTCAGCTGGCCCGCGGCCGTACCGGTCGCCCGGATCGACCAGGTCCTCACCCGCTCGGCGACCGCTGTCGAGGTCCGGACGCTGCCCGCCACCGGCAGCGATCACCTGCCGGTCACCGCCCGCATCAGGCTGGACGCCTCATAGCCGGATGGCGATCTTGCCGCGCACCTGGCCGTCCCTGAGGTAGCGGATGGCGTCGGGCACCTCGGCCAGCGGGTAGGTCCGGTCGACGGCGGGGGTCACCGAGCCGGCCTCGATGAGTTCGGTGAGGGCCTCGAGGTCGCCGTGGCGCACCAGGGTGCCGTGCGCGCGCAGCCGGTGGCCGACGAAGGGCGACAGCAGCATCGCGCCCAGCTGGCGCTGGTTGCCGCCGATCCACTTGCCGCCGCCTTCCCCGCCGACGATGACGAGGGTCCCGCGGGGGGTGAGGGCCTTGCGCAGCCGGGCGATGGGCCGGTTGCCCGCGATGTCCAGGATGACGTCGTAGCGGTGGCTGCCGTCGACGGGATCCTGCCGCGTGTAGTCGAGGACCTCGTCGGCGCCGAGGGAGCGGACCAGGTCGGTCTTGGCGGTGCTGCACACCCCGGTGACGTGGGCGCCGTAGGCCTTGGCCACCTGTACGGCGAAGCTGCCCACGCCGCCCGAGGCGCCGAGGACGAGGACGCGCTGGCCGGCCTTGACCTTTCCGCTGTCCCGTACGGCGCCCAGGGCGGTGCACGCGGAGACGGGCACGGCCGCGGCCTGTTCGAAGCCGAGGGAGACCGGCTTGGGTGCGAGGGTGTTCTCCTTGGCGCGGGCGTACTCGGCGAACGACCCGTAGCAGTTGCCGTACACCTCGTCGCCCGGCCGGAAGCGGGTGACCTCGGGGCCGACGGCTTCGACCACCCCCGCGACGTCCATGCCGCGGACGCGCGTCCTGGGTTTCCGCAGGCCCGACACGGCGCGGACCGCGTAGGGCATGCCCGCCATGAGGTGCCAGACGCCCTGGTCGACGCCGGCCGCGTGCACCCGTACGAGGACCTCGCCGCGGCCCGGCTCCGGCCGGTCCGTCTCTTCGATGCGCAGGACCTCGGGCGGTCCGTAGACGTCCTGGACTATGGCCTTCATGCGTCGTCTCCCTCGGTGGAGGTGTACTGGAACACGGTGTCGAGCGGTACGGCGAACACGCGCGCGATCTCGAACGCCTTCTCCAGGGAAGGCGAGTAGCGGCCCTGTTCGATGGCGATGACGGTCTGACGGGTCACGCCGATCCGGCGGGCGAGCTCGGCCTGGGTCATCTCGCCGTTGGCGAAGCGCAGGGCCCGGATGCTGTTGGTGACCCTGGTGGGCCTCACCACGGGTGGAAGCCCAGCCGGTACGAGGCGATCTTCGCGGTCGACGCGAGCAGCGCCGACAGGACGAATCCGAGGTAGATCGCGTTGGCGATCCAGAACCGGTCCGCCTCGGCCATCGCCAGGATCATCCCGGTCACGGCGCCGATCGCGATGAACGACTGGCCGATGTGCTCACCGAACTGGTGGATCTCCCGGTCGCGCTGGTCCTTGACCTTGCCGTCCTCGGGCGAGAGCAGCGCCACGGTGATGTGGAGCGCGATCGAGGCGACGATCGCCGCGCCGACCGTCCACAGCAGCGCGGCCGCGTAGGGCTGCTGGGTCAGGGGCCCGCTCCCGGACCGCCCGAGAACGACGGCCAGATACGCCCCGTACGACACCACCGTCACCACGATCATGATCCACGCGCGTTTCTCCTCGACTGCCACTGCCACTCCCGATGTAAAGAAAACCCGACATCGGCAGTGTCAAGGAATCAGGACACGGTGTCAATATTTCTATACCTCGCCGCCGTCGGGCTTCAGCCGTCGGCCGTTGGCCATGGGCCGGAGCCGGTTTCAGGAGATGCCTGTCAGCGCCCCGGGGCGGGGGGCGCTTCGAGGAGCTCGGGCCCGTTGTTGCGCACGTTGTTGACCGCGGTCGACACGGCGTGGACGTCGAGCCTGCCGCCCGCGGGAGCGGCGAGCAGGGCGCGCAGTGCGTCCGGGTCCTGGTGGGACGGGTCGAGCCAGGCCTCGTAGTCCGCCGGGGCGAGCGCGAGCGGCATCCGGGGATGGACCCGGCCGGCGGCGTCGGTGGCCTCGGTGGTGATGATCGTGCAGGTGGCCCACCAAGCCGCCGGATCGTCGTCGGCGGCGACCGCGGGGTCGCGCCAGAACTCGTACAGCCCGGCCATCGCCATCACGTCGCCGTCCTCGGGACGGATGAAGTACGGCTGCTTGTAGGCCTTCACGGAACCGGAGGCGGGCACGGGCTCCCACTCGTAGAACCCGTCGGCGGGCAGCAGGCACCGGCGCTTGGCGAAGGCGCGCCGGTAGGCCGGCTTCTCGTGCACCGTCTCCACCCGCGCATTGATCATCTTCGCGCCGCCGGCCAGGCTCTTCGACCACGAGGGCACCAGCCCCCACCGCAAGGGGCGCAGTTGCCGCTCCAGTACCCCGCTCTCCCGGTCGGCGCGCTCCAGCACCGCCCACACGGCATCGGTGGGGGCGACGTTCCAGCTCGGCTCCAGCACGTGCCCCGGATCGGGGGGCGTGGCCTGGAAGAGGCCGGACAGGTCCTCGGGACTGCGGGTGGAAGCGTATCGGCCGCACATACCGTCCAGCCTGCCAGCTGGACCGGGTCGGCGCGGGCTACGGCGCGAAGTCGCCCGGGCCGGGGCCGTCGTGGCGGTTCACCCGGTGGATGCGCAGCGCGAGTTGGAGTTCCAGTGCCCGTTCCGGGCGCTGCCAGTCGCGGCCGAGCAGGCTGCCGATGCGCTCCAGGCGCTGCACCACGGTGTTGACGTGCACGTGGAGGGCCTCGGCGGCCCGGGACTGGCTGGCGCCCGTGTCGAAGTAGGCCCGCAGGGTGTGGGTGAGGTCGGTGCCGCGCTTCGCGTCGTACGCGAGCACGGGGCCCAGGGTCTGCCGTACGTAGCCGCCCAGATCCGTCTGGTCGCCGAGCAGCACGCCGAGGAAGCCCAGGTCGTGGAGGGCGGCGCCGGTGCCTGCGCGTCCCAGGGCGCACAATGCGGTCCGGCAGCGGCGGGCCTCGGCGTACGCGTCGGCGAACTCGGCCGGACCGGTGACCGGACCGGCGGCTCCGACGGTGACGGGACCGGCGAGGGTCTGGCGCAGCTCGCTCGCGAGGCTCGCGGCGGCGGGGCCCGGGCCCGGTCCGGGGGCGGGATCCCCGGCGGGGCAGACCAGGACGACGTCCTCGTGGTGCAGTCCGGCGAGTCCCTTGCGGGCCTGGGCGATGCGGGCGGCGGCCGCCAGCAGCCGGGGCCGGGGCACGGCCCCGGTGTGCAGGACGAACACCGCATGCGGGTGGCCCAGGTTCATACCGAGCCGGCGGGCCCGCGCCGACAGTCCGGCCGGGTCGGCGGCCCGGGTGAGGAGGTCTCCCAGCAGTTCGCCCCGGATCCGGTCCTCGGTCTCGGCGACCGATCGGCGCAGGAGCAGCAGCAGGGCGGTGACCAGGCTGGCGCGCTCGAAGAGGCGGCGGTCGGCGTCGTCGAGGTCGGCGCGGCCGGTCAGGGCGATGCTGCCGAGCAGTTCGTGCCCGGCGAGGACCGCGCACACCCAGGTTCCGTGGGCGAAGACGGCGCGTCCGCCGGCCCGCGACGCGGCGACCTCCCGGGCGGACGGGGGCCGCGGGTCGGTGCCCGCCCGGGCGAGCTCGGCCCCCTCGGCGTCGTGGACGAGGGTGCCGCCCTGCAGGACGGTGCCGATGGCGGTGGCCACGTCGGTGACGTCGCCGCCGCGCAGCACCAGGTCGGTGAGCCGGTCGTGGGCGTCCTCGGCCCGGCGCATGGCCTCGCTGTGCGCCTCGATGGTCCGCGAGGCGGCATTGAGTTCGACCAGTGCGGTGCGCGTCTCGTCCAGCAGGCGGGCGCCGTCGATGGCGATGGCGGCGTGGTCGGCCAGGGAGGACAGCAGGGCCACTTCGTCGGGTGTGAAGGTACGGGCGGTGCGGTCGGCCGCGTAGAGGACGCCGATCACCCGGGTGCCCAGGCGCAGCGGTACGCCGAGGATGGCCCGTAGGCCCTCCTCGGTGACGGCGCTGTCGATCGTCGTGGTGTGCCTGAAACGCCGGTCGTCCCGGTAGTCGCCGGTGGAGTACGGGCGGGCGGTCTCGGCGACCAGTCCGCCCAGCCCCTCCCCCATCCCGAGGCGCACGCGCTGGAAGGCGGCGGAGACCGAGCCGTCGGTCACCCGCATGTAGGTGTCGCCCGCCTCCTCGTCGTTGAGGGACAGGTACGTCACGTCCGTGCCGAGGAGCAGCTTGGCCCGGTGGACGATCGCCCTCAGTACGGCGTCCGGTTCCCTGAGCCGGGCGAGGTCGCCGGCGGTGTCGAAGAGGGCGGCGAGTTCGGCCTCGCGGCGGCGGTGCTGGCCGAGGGTGCGGTGGATGCGGAGCGCGACGCGGGTCGCGTCCGCGATCAGCGCCGCGTCCGCGGCCGACTCCGCACCGGCGTCCGCGGATTCTTCCGCGTCGGAGGGGGCGCCGTCCTGGAACGCCTCGGCCGGTGCGCCCTGGTCCAGCAGGTCCAGGAGGCCGCGCAGCCGCAGCAGCGCGTCGGTGCCGGTGCCGGTGCTCGCACTGTCTCGGGTGGTGGGCATCGGGTGCTCTCCGTGATGCTCGACGCGGACGGGGGCGGCACCGCTCACACCGGTGCCGCCCGGTCTCGGAAGGGCCGAGGGGCCCGGAAGGCAGGTCAGTTGTGGTCGGCCGGCACCGGGCCGTGCCCGGCCCGGCGGGCGGCCGGGACCGGGGCGCGTCCCGGGGTGTGTTCCCGGGTCAGGCTACGCCCGCGGGTCTCCTTGGCGACCAGGACGGTCAGCGTGGTGATGACCGCCGCGGTGGCGAGATAGACCGAGACGGGCAGGGACGAGTCGTACGCGCGCAGCAGGGCCACGGCGATGATCGGTGCGAGCGCGCCGCCGATGATGGAGGCCAGTTGGGACCCCATCGAGGCGCCGGAGTAGCGGACCTCGGTGGCGAACATCTCGGAGATGAAGGCCGCCTGCGGTCCGTACATCGCGCCGTGCAGGAGCAGCCCGACGGTCACGGCCGCGGCGATCACCGGGAAGGACTTGGAGTCCAGCAGCGCGAAGAACGCGAAGGCCCAGCCGATCATGCCCACCGAGCCGATGAGGGTGACGGTGCGGCGCCCGATCCGGTCGGACAGCGCGCCCCAGGCCGGGATGGCCACGAAGTGGACGGCGGAGCCGATGAGTACGGCGTTCAGGCCGTCGCTCTTGGGCAGCCCGAGGTGGCCGGTGACGTAGACGAGGAGGAAGGCGGTGATGACGTAGTACGAGATGTTCTCGCCGAGGCGGGTGCCGATCGCGGTCAGGACCCCGCGCCAGTTCGAACGGAACACCTCGACCACGGGCGGCTTGGCCTCGGCCCCGGCGGCGGCCTGCTCCGCGGCCCTGGCCTGCGCCTCCAGGAAGACCGGGGACTCCGAGACGGACACGCGGATCCACAGGCCGATCATCACCAGCACCCCGGAGAGCAGGAACGGGATCCGCCAGCCCCAGGCGAGGAAGGCCGCGTCGGACTGTACGGCGGCCAGGACGGCGAGTACCCCGGTGGCCAGCAGATTGCCTCCGGGCGCGCCGGCCTGGGGCCAGGAGGCCCAGAAGCCGCGGCTGCCGTCGTCCCCGTGCTCGGAGACGAGCAGCACCGCCCCGCCCCACTCGCCGCCGAGTGCGAACCCCTGGATCAGGCGCAGGAGCGTGAGGAGGACCGGGGCGCCGACGCCGATGCTCGCGTGGGTGGGGAGCAGGCCCATGGCGAAGGTGGCCCCGCCCATGAGGAGCAGGCTGAGGACGAGGAGCCGCTTGCGGCCGATCTTGTCCCCGTAGTGGCCGAAGACCAGCCCGCCCAGCGGGCGGGCCGCGAAGCCGATCGCATAGGTCAGGAAGGCGAGGAGGGTACCGACCAGGGGCTCGCTGCCGGGGAAGAACAGCTCGTTGAAGACGAGTGCGGCGGCCGAGCCGTAGAGGAAGAAGTCGTACCACTCGATGGTGGTCCCGATGAGGCTCGCCGCGACGATTCTCCGGATTCCGGTTGACGATGGTGCGGCTGTTGCTGGGGAGGTCATGTGCACCACTTCCGGGGTCTGCGGGGACGTTTGGTGTGGCCACACCGTAGAAGCCCACAGGTCGGCGGCGTATGTGGCGGGACATCACATTCAGGCGCCACCTTGTGTACCCAACCACCACATCGCCGCCTTGGACACCTCGAAGGCTTCCGGAACGCCCCGCCGACATCTGCCGCAAACGCGTGGATCAGCCCGCTTTGCCCCCCGCGCTGACTCCCGTACTGGTTCGGTGCTGACTACAGGAGGCCTTGGACCACCGGAACGAGCGGCTGCACGGCGTCACGGAACTCGCGCACTTCCCGCTTGAGGGAGTAGACGCTCTCGGTGTGGTCGACGCGGGAAGACGAGAACACCTCGTCCTCGAGCCGGTTGAGCGTGGCGCGCACCCTTCGGGCGGCGTCGCTGTACGCATCGACGGCGACATCCAGCACGGCATGCAGCACAGCCCGGGTGCCATGGCTCAGCATGTCCGGATCGGCGTCCAGCCGACGGGCAACCTCGGTGCAGGGATCGATCGTTCCGTGGCTCACGGTGAGAACGCTGCGGGAGCCTACGCAGATTGCGCAACGACTCGCCCCTCGTACGAAAGTGCTGGACCGGACCACGAGCGAGGTGGCATTCGGCCGCGCCCTGCCGCACCTGCTCCCGCTACGACTTGCCCGGCCTGCGTCGCGACCACGGGGGCTGCTACCCGCGCGTCCGGCCTGCGCCTAGGGTGAAGGTCATGGCAGACGACCAGGACAACCGTGCCCGCCTCCGGGTGGAGCACACCGGACAGGGCGTCATCGTGCACGTCCGCGGCGAGATGGACATCGACCACGCGGACCGACTGCGCGAAACCCTGCACACCGAAGTCACCCGCCCCCAGGGATCCGCCGAAATCGTCGTCGACGTCACCGATCTCACCTTCTGCGACTCCGCCGGCCTCAACGCCCTCCTCCAGGCCCGCCTCACCGCACAGGACCTAGGACGGCGCATCCAGCTGCACAACCCGTCCCGGCAGATGACGCGGCTGCTGGAACTGACCGGAGCGGATCAGTTCTTCCCCACTACGCACGCCTGATCAGACGCTCACCCAGCAAGTGCGTACATCCGCACAGACGGGGCAGACGGTGCGGACAGCCGTCAGCCAACTGGGAGGGAGCGGTCGTCATGTCTCGCTCGACCACCATGATGGGCCCCGTTCGGGCAAAAGAAGCACAAACCACAGGTACCCCGGGAACCCCGGGAACCCCGGCGGAGGACCGGAAACCGGTTCGAGTGGAGAACGCCCGTGAGATGGCACCCCGCGACGCACGCGAGCTCTCGCGTGTCTTCTTCCGCAGACTGCGAACGCTGGAGGAGGGCACGCGCGAGTACCAGTACACGCGCAACACCCTGATCGAGATGAACCTCTCCCTCGTGCAGTTCGCCGCACGGCGATTCCGCGCCCGCGTGCTCGGCGGAGGCCTGGACATGGACGACATCATCCAGGTGGGGACCATCGGGCTCATCAAGGCGATCGACCGCTACGAACTCGAGCGCGAGGTCGAGTTCTCCACTCTTGCCCTCCCCTACATCATCGGGGAGATCAAGCGCCACTTCCGCGACACCACCTGGGCCGTTCACGTTCCCCGCCGTCTCCAGGAACTGCGGAGCGAGCTCGCCAAGGCCCAGGAGGCCCTGACGGACGTCCTCGGCCGGGCCCCGACCGTCAAGGAGGTCGCCGGCCACCTCGAACTGACCGAGGAACAGGTCATCGACGGACTCATCGCAGCGAACGGCTATACGAGCGGCTCCCTCGACACCGCCGCCGGGGAGAGCGACGTACCGTCCCCGACCAACCGGACCACCCGGCCGCTGGCGGAACTCGTCGGTGACGTCGACCCCGCCATGGAACTCTTCGAGGACTTCCACACCCTCGCACCGCTACTGCAACAGCTGGACGAGCGCGACCGGCTCATCCTGCGGATGCGCTTCGGCCAGGAGAAGACCCAGGCCGAGATCGGCGCCGCACTGGGCATCTCCCAGATGCAGGTCTCCCGCCTCCTGTCCCGCACTCTCGTCCGGCTTCGCGCTGGCATGCTCGCCGGGTAGGGCGACCGATGACGTCCCCACCGGGGAACACGGTGCCGTGGTCCGAAGCCGGCCCACCATCTCGGCGAACTGGTCGAGTTCCGCACCACCGGCAGCACCTTCACGGTGCGACTTCACAAGGCAATGCCCTGAGACGGGAGGTCCCCTACACTGTCACGACCGTGCTGCGGCTCCCGCACCGCCCGGGGGCATGCAACCGACCCAGCGCGCCGGCAGCGACCGCGGCATGGGCCGGGTGCCAGGAGCAGAAGCCGGGGGTGAATGCGGGGGTGGGGCCACAGTGGAGACCAAGGAACCGGAGGCGGGCGGTCCGATGAGCGCCGGTCTTCCCTCCGGGAGGCAGCGCCGTCGGCTCACGCTCGCGGGCGTCCCGGGGCCGGTTGCCAAGGGCCGCGCCTTCACGCGCCAAGCACTCCGGGACTGGGGCTGGGACAGGACCGAGACCTCCGAGGACACCCTCCTCCTCGTGTCCGAACTGCTGACCAACGCGTCACTGCATGCGAACGGCTGCCGCGAACTCGTCCTGACCGCAGATGAGTTGGCCCTGCACATCGAGGTCCATGACGGCACGACAACCCCACCCGTCCGCCACTCGGCGCCACAACGCGGCATCCCGGGCGGCCGCGGCCTGTACATAGTGGAGCGCCTGTCCGACCGCTGGGGCACACACACGTACGGGACCGGGAAGGCCGTGTGGGCCGAGATCGAGGCTTCCCGGCTGGAGTACGGCATGGCAGCAGGACGCTGACCACTCCGGCCCCGCACTGCTCACGTCCATCCAGGACCGCATGCCGAGCCTGGCCTGCCGCGCACTGGGATTGTTTCGCTGCCAGGGGATGTCACGCACGGGGCGGGTGGGTGGCGGTGTCCAGGTAGAAGGAGTCGATGCTCTGGACGGCCCGCTCGAAATCCTCCAGGTTGACCGGCTTGGTCACGTAGGCGTTGGCGTGGCTGCTGTATGCGCCGACGACGTCATCGGGCGCGGAGGAGGTGGTCAGTACCACCACGGGAATGGTCTGCAGCGTCTCGTCGCTCTTCAGGACCCGGAGCAGGTCACGCCCGTTCATCCGGGGCATGTTCAGGTCCAGCACGATGAGGTCGGGGCGTGCGGTGCCCGGGGCACGGAGGTGTTCGAGAGCGGCGAGTCCGTCGGTGACCTGGACCAGGTTGCGGGTACCGCGCTCGGAGAGAGCCTCCTCGATGAGCATGGCGTCGGCGGCGTCGTCCTCCACGAGCAGAACGTCGAAAGGGCGGGCGGGGCCGGTCATCATCGGATGCTCCGTGGGTGCGTCGTCGGTGTGGTTGAAGAGTCCGGGCCAGCGGCGCCGGGCGCCCTGACGGGTCATGCCGCATGCCCGGCCGATCTGGGGGTATCCGGCACCCGCGCGGGCTGCGTCCAGGGCCGCGTCCCGCTGGAGCCGTCCGGCCGCCTGCTGGAGTTGCTCAAGCATGTGCACGCGGGCCAGGGCGCGGGCCCGGCCGTCAGCCACCGGGTCCGTGAGGTCCTTCTGAAGATGGAGGGCCAAGCGCCGTGCGAGGTCGGAGACAGCGGCATCCGCAACAGCGGCCATCTCCGGCGCTGTTGTCTGCAGAACGAAGTTCTTGCCTGACATGGGCCGCAGCTTAGGCCCCAAACCGGATGACGACAACAAACGTTGTCCGAAGCCCTTTACAGTGTGCGCTGCGCTTTCTTTCGGGGCGGACGGCTCAGCGGAGGGGATTCACAGATGACCGGGAACGCGGGGCCGCCACAGGCGCGGGGGCTTTCCACGTGGACGACGCGGCGATGGCTGCGGGTCGGGGTGGCCACGGCGCTGGCCGTACT
Source organism: Streptomyces nojiriensis (assembly GCF_017639205.1). Lineage (NCBI taxonomy): Bacteria > Bacillati > Actinomycetota > Actinomycetes > Kitasatosporales > Streptomycetaceae > Streptomyces > Streptomyces nojiriensis. The sequence continues at coordinate 839,288 of NZ_CP071139.1, forward strand.
GGCCCTGCTCGGGGTGACGGGGGCGTGGATGCTGGGGCGCACGACGTCCCTCAGCGAGGACCTCGTGGACGTGAGGTCTCCCGCGCTGTCGACCGCGATACGTCTGGAGTCGGCCTTGCTGAACCAGGAGACCGGCATCCGCGGCTACGGCCTAACCGGCACCTCGGACTTCCTCGGCCCCTACCAGCAGGGCCTCACCGACCAGGCGAGGGACAGTGCCCGGCTCTCGGAACTGCTGCGCGCCGACGCCGCGGGCCTCAGGGACCTTGGTGCGGTGCAGGACGCCGCGAAAGCCTGGCAGGAGAGGATCGCCCGGCCGGTCGCCGCCGCTCCCGCCGGCGCGCCCTCGTCTCTGGCCGCGGAACGTTCGGCGGAGGGCAAGACAACCTTCGACGCGGTCCGCGCGGCCCTGACCGCCCAGCAGGAACGGCTGCTCGCGGAGCGAGCCCGGGCCCGAGACGATCTCATGGCCACGATGAGGCTGCGCAACTGGGCCTTCGGTGCGATCGCCGCGGTCATCGCCCTTCTCGCGGGCCTGGTCTTCGAAGCCCTGCGCCGCGGCATCACCACGCCCCTGGAGCGGCTCGGCACGGACGCACGCGCCATCGCCGGCGGCGACTTCGACCGCCCCATCACCCCTACGGGCCCCTCGGACCTGCGGCGGCTGAGCAGCGAGATCGACTTCATGCGCCGACGCCTCGTCAGGGAGCTCGCCTTCAGCGAAGAGGCTCGGCGACACCTTGACACACAGACCGCCGACCTGCAGCGGTCCAACGCCGAGCTGGAGCAGTTCGCGTACGTGGCCTCCCACGACCTGCAGGAACCGCTGCGCAAGGTCTCCAGCTTCACGCAGCTTCTCCAGCGGCGTTACGGAGGGCAGCTCGACGCCAAGGCGGACCAGTACATCGGCATCGCGGTCGACGGTGCCAACCGTATGCAGACCCTCATCAACGACCTTCTCGACTTCTCCCGGGTGGGCCGTGTCCACCACGACCACGAAAGCGTGGACCTCGAAGCGGTCATGGAGCAGACCGCGTCCTCCCTGAGCCTCGGCATCGACGAGGCCGGGGCGACCATCACCCACGACCCGCTGCCGACCCTGGTCGCCGACCCCACCCAGATGGGCATGCTCTGGCAGAACCTGATCGGCAACGCGGTCAAGTTCCACCGCCCGGGCCGAGCACCGAACATTCACGTGACTGCCGACCCTGTCGGGGAGCTGTGGCGGTTCACGGTGACCGACAACGGCATCGGCATCGCGCCCGAGTACGCCGACAAGGTATTCGTGATCTTCCAGCGACTCCACACCAAGGACGCCTATCCCGGAAGCGGAATCGGCCTGGCGATGTGCAAGAAGATCGTCGAGTTCCACGGCGGCACCATCGCCGTCGACCCGGAGTACCGGGACGGAACGCGCATCAGCTTCACCCTCGCCCCCACACCTCCCCCGGCCCCGTCGACCATCGCGGAAGCGACCCGGGCCACCACGGAGCCGGCACCATGACCGCAACACTCACCCACATCGACGGCATCGCCGCGGACGAACCGGTCTACCGCATCCTCCTCATAGAGGACGACGCCGCCGACGCCCTGCTCGTCGAGGAACTCCTCCACGACACCGAACTGCGATTCGAACTCACCACGAGCATCTCGCTGGCCGAAGCCCGCTCAGCCCTCGCGACCCGCGCCGTCGACTGCATCCTCCTCGACCTGCACCTGCCCGACGTGTCGGGCACCGATGCGGTCACCACCGTCCGCGCCATGGCCCCGCACACCGCGGTGATCGTCCTGACCGGCCTGTCCGAGAAGCAGGCGGGCTCCGAAGCGATGGCGGCCGGGGCCCAGGACTACCTCGTCAAGGGCAAGGTCGAAGCCGAACTGCTGCGCCGCACGGTCCGCTACGCCGTCTACCGGAGCCACACCGAGCGCACGGCGGCCGAAGCCCAGTCGGCCCGGCAGCGCGCGGAGGAGAACGCCCGGCTGGAACGCGGACTGCTGCCCCAGCCCCTCCTCGACACCTCCGCCGTCACGGTGACCACCCGTTACCTGCCCGGGGCCGAACAGGCCCTGCTCGGCGGCGACTTCCTCGACGTCGTGGAGGGTGACGACGGACTGCTGCACGCCGTCGTCGGTGACGTGAGCGGACACGGTCCCGACGCCGCCGCCCTCGGCGTCTGCCTGCGCATCGCCTGGCGCTCGCTCGTCCTTGCCGGCCACCGCGGCACCGAACTGCTGCACCTCATGGAACGCCTGCTGGTGGCGGAGCGCGGCACTCAGCCCCTGTTCGCCACCGTCTCGCTCCTCGCCCTCGATCAGAAGGCCTGCGCTGCCACCCTCTACCTGGCGGGCCACCACGAACCCCTGCTCACCACCTCGGAAAAGACGCTGGAGGTGGCCGCCGAGCACGGCATCGCGCTCGGCATCGACCCCGGCCACCACGACTGGCCCGCCACGATCATCCCCCTCCCGGACGCCGGGGCGCTCACTCTCTACACCGACGGCCTCACCGAAGGGCACAACGGGGACGCCGTCGGCCGGCTCGGCATCGAGGGGCTCCTGCCCCTGATCAACACCACACCGTCCGCGGATCCTGCAGCGCACCTGGACAGCCTGATCCGCCAGACCAGAGCGCTCAACGCCGGAAGACACACCGACGACCTCGCAGTACTCCGCCTCAACTGGGGTTTCCACCCGGCCTGAAATGCAGGGCTCGGTGGGAGCCGGGAACCGGCGGCGTTCAACGCCGCACATCCTGCCCGCGGCAATTCCGTTCAGCCCCGTTACGGGCGCCCCTTGGGGCTGTCGGCGCAAGCCGCCGGTCTTGGCTGTCAGCTTCCGTCGGTCGCCGTGCGGGCCCGTACCTCCTCCGGGGTGAGGTAGTGGTCCGTGTACTCGAAGTCGCGCAGCGTCCCCGGTTTGTACGTTTGGAAGCCGGTCCGGACGAAGTCGTCGCCGGCCACGGCGTTCAGGAGCCAGTTGGTCATCACCCGGGTCTTCGCGGCCCCGGTGCGCAGCGCCGCCCAGTGGTAGCCGCGGGCCACGGCCTGGGCAGGCATTCCGCGCAGGGGGATGCCGAGCGGCCGGGAGACGCCGTCGCAGCCGCCGAGGTCCACGACCAGTCCGAGGTCCTTGTGGACGTAACGACGCAGAGGTGTGCCCCGCAGCGTGGCGACGACGTTGTCGGCGGCGACCCTGCCCTGGCGCTCGGCGTGCTGCGCGGTGGGCGGGCACACCGCACCGTCCCCGCCGCCGGCGAGGTCGGGCACGACGGCCGCATCACCGAGCGCGAACGCGCCGTCCGTCCCCGGTACCCGCAGGTCCGGAGCGACGACGAGCCGGCCGCTCTTCGCGGTCTCGGCGCCCAGCGTGGCGATGAGCGGGCTCGCGGCGACGCCGGCAGTCCAGATGAGGGTGCGGCAGGGCAGCACGCGTCCGTCGGTGAGGGTGACGTCCTCGGGGCCCGCCTTGGCGACGGAGGCGCCGAGCGAGACCTCGATGCCGCGGCGGCGCAGCACGTCGAGGGCTGCCCGGCCCAGCCGGTCGCCGAGCTCGGGCATCAGCTTCGGCGCCACGTCCACGAGGTGCCAGCTGATCTCGCGCCGGTCCAGCCGGGGGTACCGGCCGGCGGCGTTCGTGGTGAGCCGCTCCAGGGAGGCGGCCGTCTCGGTGCCCGCGTAGCCGCCGCCCACCACGACGAAGCCGAGCCGTGAGGCCCGTTCCGCCGAGCCCGGTGCGGCGGCGTCGGCCAGGTCGAGCTGGGCGATCACGTGGTCGCGCAGATGGGCGGCCTCGGCCAGCGTCTTCATGCCGCGGCCGTGCTCCGCCAGGCCGGGGATGTCGAAGGTGCGGGTCACACTCCCCGGCGCGAGGACAAGGCGGTCGTACGGCTGGTCCACCAGCTCCCCGGTGATCTTCCGGATGACGCAGACCTTGGCCAGGGTGTCGACGCCCACGGCTCCGCCGGGCACGATCCGGGTCCGGTGGCGGCGGCTGCGGCGCAGCGACACCGCCACGGACTGGGGGGTGAGTACCCCGGAGGCCACCTGCGGCAGCAGGGGCAGGTAGAGCTGGTAGGAAAACGGAGCGACCAGCAGGATCTCCGCCTCCCCGGGTGACAGCGTCCGCTCCAGGCGGCGTACGCAGGAGACGCCGGCGAAGCCCGCGCCGACGACCACGATCCTCGGTCGTGCCATGATGTCCGTCCCTTCTCAGGTGTACGGGTCCCCGACGCGCCTTCCCCGACAGGCCGTTCCATGCACGCGGAAAGCGGGGCGGACGGCTCCGGAGGCCCTGGACGGCCACCGAACGGCCCGCCCGAGCACTCGGATTTCCTGTTGACCGTGCAAGCTGTGCGCTACTCGGTGATGCACTGCCTCGCCCGTCCGCGCTCCCCACCCGGCCTGCCACACCCGCCCACCCACCCGGGGCAGGCGGTTTCATTGCCGGTATGTCAGCTGGCCCGGAATTCTTCGAGGAGCCTGTCGAGGTCGAGGAACTCCTCCCCCGCGCCGGTGACGGCGTACGACTGCTCCAGGAAGCTCGCGATCGCCCGGGCCTCCAGGAAGAGAACCGCGTTGCCTGGCATCTCGGCGCTGGGGCCTCGCAATGCGACACGGAGCTCGTCGGCGCCTGCTGCCGTGTGGGGGCTGAAGGAGACGTCTCCCTCGCCCACCGGACGGTGGAGTCCCTCGGCGAGCATCTGACGGTCGAAGTTCCAACAGGCCAGGGCTGTGGGGCCGTCGAAGAACGTGGCTTGGACCACGTACGGGTCCTCGGCGTCATACGAGAATCGGGCAAGGAGCGGCACACGGCCCCTCGCCGCGTCGAGGCGGGCAACGATCAGAGCGGACGCAGACACACAGGACATCGACAGGCCTCCGAGGTGGGCTGCTTGTTTGCACTCGTCTGCCCCGCTTCACCCCTGCCACACTGGCCCGACCCAGGGAGGAGCTGGGAAGGCCGCACGGGCTGAAGGCCTTTGGCAGGTCGGCTGGTCCGTCCATCTGGCCGTGGACGTGCACGTCCGCCTGGTGCTGGTTCAGGGCGGAACGACCAGCCGTACACGCCTCTTCCTGCTCCTCGGCGACACCCATGTCCTGAGCGTGCAGCCCTCCACTCCGGTGGAGATGTGCGCGGCACCGACGGCATGGCTCCGGGGATCGGCTTTGTTCACGAGTTTCGGTTCTGGCTCAGGTTGTGTGATCCGCGCACCGTGAGTGACGACTGACGAGCAGTGGCAGGAGCGACTGGGCTGACAGTTCGGGGCTGTGAATGAGACCTTGCTCCGGCTGGAGGAGTTGTTGTTCCCGTCGATCGCGGACGTCGCGGTGCTGTCGGTCGACGTGCACATTGCGATGGTGCATGTTGATGTGCGGTGCAATGCGGCGGGCGCCCCGTGTCCGGGTTGCGGGGCGCGGTCCGACCAGGTTCACGGCTCCCACCTGCGGTTTCCCGCTGATGTTCCGAGAGCCGGACGAAGCGTCGTGCTCCAGCTTCGGGTCCGCGGGTTCACCTGCCGCACCACAGATCGCACGCGCCGCACGTTCGTCGAGCAGAGACCGGCCTACCCCGGAGGCACGGCCAGCGGACCGCGCCAGCGTTCGACCCTGGCCGCGATCGGTCTCGCACTCGCGGGCCGGACCGGCGCCCGCCTGGCCGACATCGTCGGGGTGCGGGTCAGTTGCAGCACGGTCCTGCGGCTCGTCGACGCACTGCCCGATCCTGAGGTGCCGGCCCCGCGAGTGGTCGGCGTCGACGAGTACGCCACCCGCAAGGGCCGCTACTACGGGACCGTCCTCGTGGAGGGTCACGTCGACCGAATCGGGATGCTCAAGCGCCAGATGTTCGGCCGCGCCGGCTTCACGCTCTTGCGCAAGCGTGTGCTTCTGGCGTCGTAGCGTTCGGTTCACGGAGCGCGTGAACGACCTTGACGCACCGAGTCTCTCGGCAGTTGGCACGAGATTGACGCCGACGGTCTGCTCAGACTGGAGCGGCCTGGGACGGCCGTTCAGATCCGTTGGGCGCGGTGGAGGAGGCTGTGGAGTCCGTGGGCTCGTAGGGCAGCCCGGGCGGCGTTCGCACCCGGGGCGCCGTGGACGCCGCCGCCGGGGTGGGCGGCCGCGGAGGCGAGGTAGAGGCCCTTCACGGGTGTCTCGGGCCGGCCGGTGCCGGGAGTGGGGCGGAAGATCGCCTGTTGGTGAAGAGCCGTGGTGCCGTTGTTGATGGCGCCGTTGTGGAGGTTCTCGTCCAGCGCCTGGAGGGTCGTGGGGGCGAGGATCCTGCGGGCGCCGACCAGTTCACGGAAGCCGGGCGCGAAGCGTTCCACCTGGGCCTCGATGCGGTCGGCCATGGCCTCCTGTTCGCGGGCGTCCCAACGGCCGGTGATGCCGTCGGGGCCGGAGTCGGAAGCGATGTGCTGCGGGAGGTGCGTGTAGGCCCACGCCGATTCCGTGCCCGCCGGTGAGCGGCTGGGGTCTGCCGTGGTCATCTGGCCGAACAGCGCGAAGGGTTCGTCGGGGACCTGCCCCATGGCGATCTGCGCGGCGAACCGGGTCAGGCCGTCGACGCCGTCGGCCACGTGGACGGTCCCCGCCCCGGCGGCCTGCGGCGCCGTCCACGGCACCGAGCCGGTCAGTGCCCAGTCGACCTTGAACGTCGCGAAGTCCCACTGGAAGCGTTCCAGGTCCCGCAGGAGGCGGGACGGGAGGTGTTCCGCTCCGACGAGGTCCCGGTACAGGGCGGGTGCTGACGTGTCGGCCAGTACGGCCCGCCGCGCGCTGACGGTCTCCCCGCCCGCAGTCCTGACACCGACCGCCGTGCCACCGCGTACGACGACGGACGCGACGCGCTCCCCGCAACGCAGGACGCCCCCGCGGTGCCTGAGCCTGCTCACGAGCGCCGCGGTCAGGGCGCCGGCGCCGCCGACGGGCACCGGGAAGCCGTGGCTCTGTCCGAGCATCGACATCAGCCAGCCGAATCCGCCGCTACCCACAGCCTCGGGGGCCAGGTCGGCATGCAGGGCGTTCCCGGCCAGCAAGAGCCGGCCGCCTTCTCCGGCGAACTCCTCCTCACCTAGGCGACGCACCGGCAGGGCGAGGTTCCGGGCCAGCCGGAGTCCACCGGCAACCCGCAGTTTCGCCGCGAGCCGGATGCCGGACCGGAGCGGAGGGAACGGGGTGAACAGGGCTCGTACCAGGTCGGGGCCGACCCGGCTCCACACCTTGAACATGTCCAGCCAGGCGTCCCCGTCAGCTGCCGCAAAACCTGCCAGCCCGGCCGAGGTCTCTTCCACGCGGCGCTCCAGTACAGCGCACCTGCCGTCTCTCAGCGGGTGGGCCAGTACGGACGGGGCGTGGCTCCACCGCAGGCCCTCGGCCGCGAGGTCGAGTCGTGCAAGGACCGGGGAGGCGGCGGCCAAGGGGTAGAACGCGCTGAAGAGGTCCGAGACGTAGTCGGGGTGGACGCCTCGGTCGCTGCGCACGGCCCCTCCAGGTTCCGGCTGCGCCTCCAGCACCTCCACGCTCCAGCCGGCGTCGGCCAGGAGGTTCGCGGCAACCAGCCCGTTGGGGCCCGCGCCGATCACCGCCGCGTCAGGCATGGGGGACCCTTGCGTGATCCTTTTCCACGATCCTGGCCAGGCGGGCCAGCATCCCCCGGTGCCGAAGCTGGAGCAGCGCTTCGATCGCGGGGTTGTGGAGGGTTCCGCCCACGCCGCGCAGCGGGTGCTCGTCGCAGACGACCAGGGTCTCCTCGCCCCACGGCCGGAGCTGGAGGAAGATCCTCGCGGTGCCCAGTGCCTTGAACGACGCTTCCAACTCCAACTCCCTGCCGGGCTCCCGGTGTCGAACCGTGGTCACCCCCTCGGTCGACCAGGGACCCAGCCGCACGGTGTAGCGCAGCCGGGATCCGACCTCCGGCCAGGCCTGATCGAGCGGCGTGGACTCGGACGGGCCCACCACCCACTCCCCGTACGAGGTCGGATCGGCGAGCACCGCCCACACCGCCTGCGGAGGCCGATGGATCAGCTGGTTGCGGACGGCCATGAGAGAAGTCCTCCTGCCGGGAAACGGACAGTGTGCCGGGACTGCGCGAGCCGGACAGTGCACCGGCTGTGCACGCTCGCCCCTCGGTCGGCGGTCTTTGGGGCGGCGGCCGGGCGCGACCCGGATCAGTGGGCATGGCACGTCAGGTGCCCCACCGGCCCTCATGGTCAGACACGCCGGGCCGCGGCACTGACCTCCGCCTCTCGGCGCCTCTTTCTTTCGGCCGTGTCCCGGCCCTGCTATCCGCCGCTGCGCTTGCCGGGCGGGTCCTGGGGGTCCACTCCTGTGGAGGCGGAAGCGTCCTTCGCTCCGCTGGGACGCTGCGACCGGCCCCGGGGGCCCAGGTCGTGCATGCCCTTCGCCTCAGATCCCTTGCTCTGGTCCTCCCCGCGTGCTCCCCTGCTCTTCACCGGTTTGCCGTGGGGGTTTCCGGCCTCTTCCTTGGAAACCGTCCGGCCGGGACCCTTGTCCGGGGCGTACTCGTCCGGGTGGAAGGAACGATGGGCACTCGGGTTGTCCTGCTGACGGGTCTCGTCCACGTCCGGCGACCAGCCGTGCTGCTTGGTGCCCTCGTGGCGACTCGGGCCCTTGCCGTGGGCGGGCTGGGACGGCTTCGGCTGCTTCGTCATTGGCCTGGCCTGCTGTCTGAATGGGAGAGGCGCGCGCATCGGTTCCAGCGCGTCTACCGTTGGCCTTCTCATCGTCCCACCGTCCACCGAAGCGGTCGCGTCGACTCCGCACACGGCACAGGCAGCGGAAACCCGGCCACGTGCCAGACCCATGGCTGATCGGCCCCTGCTCGGCACGACGGGCCAGGTCAGGAGGCAGCTGTCGTGCGCGCCAGCTCGCTCACCACGTCGGTCAGGCGCCCCCGGCGTAGATGGGCGGCGCGCTGCCGGGCGGCTCCGCCGCCGGAGCGCCGCACCCGGTCGAACAACTCCTCCGCAAGGTCCAGGTCTCCGGTCGCAGCCAGCCCGGGCTCCGCGCGTGCCAGCAACCTCTCCGCCAGTATCAGGGCCGGTACGTACTCTCCCCCGGCGGGATCGAGGCCCTCGCCGGTCAGCCCGCGACGGGCTGCGAGAGCGTGGGCAGCGTGGAGACGTGGATCTCGAAGGTCCGGGGGTGGCTGTCCGTTGCCGATGTCGGACACGAGTGAGGTGGCCAGGCCTCGTACCAGGGCGGTGAGCAGTACGACCACGTCAAGGTCTGCGTTCACGTCGCAGACGCGGATCTCCAGTGTCGGTACGTGCTCGGACGGCCGGGCGTGCCAGTAGATCATCCGGCGGTCCAGCAGGGTGCCGCTGCGGACCAGGTGGTCGGCGAGGCGTTCATAGCCGGCCTCGTCGAGCAGGGGCGCGGGACCGACGCCCGGCCACCGTGCATACTCGACCGAGCGGTGACTCGCCCAGCCGCTGTCCCGCCCCAGGGAGAACGGCGAGTCGGCGGCTATCGCCTGGAGCGTCGGCAGCCAGGGCCGCATGTGGTTGGCCTGGGCGTGCCCCGCCACTCCGACGTGGATGTGGCAGCCACACACCATCCCGTCGTACCCACCCACCAGAGACGAGCACCTGGCGGCCATCCGTTCGTAGCGCTCGCCGGGGGTCACCGTCAGCGGACGCCCCGGCGGGACGGCGGGAGTACCGGTGGCGACGAGCAGGCACTCCTCGCCGGCCGCCGCCTCCCCCACCACCTTCCGCAGCAGCGCCAGTTCGGCCCGCAGCGCGGACAGACTCGGCGTGGGACGGGTGCAGACCTCGACCTGTGCGCCGAAGAACTCCTTCTGCGCCTGTCCGCCCAGGACCGGGACCGCGGCTTCCAGGACACGAGGGCCCCGCGCCACGGGCATGCCCGTACGCCGGTCCACGAGCAGGAATTCCTCCTCGACGCCCACCGTCATCCGATGGGCTCCCCGCGGTAGCACGGCCTTCGACTGTCCGATGCCGCGTACCGGGACCATCACCGTGGCACACATATGGAACCCTTCGTCGAACGGGCCGGAGCAGGCCGCAGTCGGCTCACCTGCACTGCCTCGCGTCTACCCCTTCGATCGGCCGCCAGTCGGTCCAGGAGCGCCTTCCCCGCACCCGACAGCACGTCAATGGCGCGACCGGAAACCCCGGCTGTTCTACGATGCCGTTGAGGGCCTCGGGGCGAGCAGGACCGGAGGTCAGATGCCGGAGCAGAGCCGGGAATCCGAAGCAGACCCGATCAGCGGCACCCAGCCGCAGGCGTTGCGATGGGCCGGACTTTCGGCTGCCTCAGATAACGGGATGGATCGGTTCGCCCGGCTTGTATCACGGGCGCTCACCGTGCCAGTGGCCTTCGTTTCGCTGGTCGAGGAGAACCAAGAGATCCTGCCCGGACTGTTCGGTCTGCCGGAGCCCTGGGCGGGGCGCAGGGCATTGCCCGTGTCGCACTCGCTCTGCCGGTACGTGGTCGTCTCCGGGCAGCCCCTCGTCGTGCCCGATGCCCGCGCCGACGACCGTCTGCGCACCAACCCGGCCATCGAAGATCTCGCGATCGTGGCGTATGCCGGGATGCCCCTCACCGACGGGGACGGGCTCGTCCTGGGCTCCCTGTGCGCCATCGACCACGAGCCCCGTACCTGGAACGAGGGCGAGCTCCGCGACCTGGAGGATCTGGCCGCGGCCTGCTCCGCCGAGCTGTGCCTGCGCATCCTGTCGGCGCAGAGCCGGTCCGCACAGGAAGTGCTGGAGACCGCACGGGCCGCCGCCGACCGCGCCCGAAACGACGCGCAGCGCCTGGAACAGGAAGCCCAGGCCGGCATGGACCACGCCGAGCTGCTGCTGAGGGCGTCGGAGGAGCTGGCGCAGACGTCCGGGCTGGAGGACGTCCGGCGCAGGCTGCGGGACCTGTTCGTCGGCGTCGGCAAGCCCAGCTACGTGGGACTGCTGGTCGCCGGCGAAGACGAACTGCACCGGGTCCCCGACCCCGACATCGCTCACGCGGTGGAACGCGAGGTCCTCACCCTGCCTGCCGATGCGGCGTTCCCGAGTACCCAGGCCATGCGTGAGCGGCGCATGGTGTTCGTTCCTGACCGGGAGGCAATGGTCGCCGACTACAGCCCAGAGGCGGTCGGGTTCTTCGACCGCATGGGTTTCACCACGGTGCTGTGCCTGCCCCTTTGGGGAAGCCGCGTCCTCTTGGGTGTCCTGGCGATCTGCTGGGACAAGCGGCACGAGGTGGGCGTCACGGAGCGCGCCACCCTCACCGCCGCGTCCGGCTACATCGCTCAGGCGGTGGAGCGCGCCCTGTACCTGGACGAGCGGATCTCCGTCGCCCGGGAGCTCCAGGCCGCCATGCTCACCGACCTCCCCCTCACCGACCACGTCGAGATCAGCGCCCTGTACCAGCCGGCCGCGGACGACCACATGATCGGCGGGGACTGGTACGACGCCTATCACCTGCCTCGTGTCTCCGCCTCCGACGGAGAGCGCACAGCACTCATGGTCACGGTGGGCGACATCACCGGGCACGACATGCACGCCGCTACGATCATGGGCCAGATCCGCAGCATGCTGCGGCAGGCCACTCTCGACCACCCGCCGTACAGCCCGGCCACTGCGCTGACCGCCCTCGACGCGGCGTGCTCGGTCCTGCCCATCGAGGCCGGCGGCACGCTGGTCCACGCACGCCTCGATCCTGCCGACGACAGCCCCGATTGGACGCTGACCTGGTCCAACGCCGGCCACCCGCCGCCCCTGATCCGCACTCCCGACGGGCATGTGGCCCAACTGGTGGAGCACGACATACTGTTCCACCGGTCGCTCGGTCCTTACAACCGCACGGAGCACCAACGCCGGCTCTTGCCAGGCTCGACGCTCCTGCTCTACACCGACGGGCTCGTCGAGCGCCGCCGTCACGACATGCACGCCACCGTCGCTCAACTCGTCGCCCTGCTCGCCCGCCACGGGGACCGCCCGCTGGACGACCTGCTCCACCGGATCAGCAACCGGCTGGCGGACCCGTCACCTGAGGACGACGTCGTCCTTCTTGCCGTGCGTACTCCCGTCATCGCGCAGCGATAACGGTGTGGAAACGGCCTCCCAGGGCGCCCGTCCGATCTCCTCAGCTGATGGTTCGTGCGCCGCCAGTGCCCGGGCAGGGGCGTGTGCAGTGCGCTGCGTTCGCGGTCCCAGGCTTCGCGGATGTGGCTCGCGAGACGGTCTTCGAGCAGGACGGTCGCCGCGCAGCCGAACGCGATGTCCTCTTCGAGGTCCGGTTCGTCGGCGAGCAGGCCGCCGATGACTTCGTGGCGGACGACCTGCTCGTGGACGGCGTCGGCCTCGACGTGCTCGGCGGCCGGCCCCGCCCCGCAGCGCCGCATGGCCTTGGCCGGGCGGCGGGAGCCCGGTGAGGAGGTGACCTCCACGCACGCGGAGTGGCCGACGAGCGCTCCGCACATGGTCCGGTGCAGCCCGAAGAGAGACTTCAGGTTCACGGTCGCGAGCAGCGGCGCCCACGACCGGCCCAGGTAGCGGCCGTACGTGGGGCCCAGTCAGCCTCCAGCCCTCCCACGCCAACACCTACCAAGTGCAGTTGCTGGACCTGCGGCCCGGTGACCGGCTGGTGATGTCGACGGACGGCATACTGGAACGCACCGCCGCGGCCGAGCACGCAGCCGCGCTCGGCACCCCCACGCATGACCTCGCGTTCACCGACGTCCCCGGCTTCGCGCCGTCCGCAGTCACCGGGCACGCCGGCCGGATCCTCTCCGTTCCGGTCGGCGACTGCCGCGCCCTGGTCTTCCTCGGCCGCACCCACCTCTACGGGGGACGGGGCACAGACGCGGTCGCACACGGCGTGCGCACCGCGGTGGCCGCCGGCTGCCACACCGTGGTGCTGACCAACAGCTGCGGGGGACTGCGCACAGGCACGCGCCCCGGCCAGGCCGTGCTGATCAGCGACCACCTCAACATGACCGCCGCCTCCCCGCTGCACGGCGCCGACTTCGTGGATCTGACCGACCTGTACTCGCGCCGACTGCGCGAACTGTGCCGACGGATCGACCCGACGCTGACCGAGGGCGTACACGCGCAGTGGCGCGGCCCGCAGTACGAGACCCCGGCCGAAATTCGCATGCTGCGCACCCTCGGCACGGATCTGGTCGGCATGTCCACCACTTTGGAGGCGATCGCCGCCCGCGCGGCCGGCGCCGAGGTACTCGGACCTTCTCTGGTCACCAATCTGGCCGCCGGGATGAGCGCCGGGCCCCTCGACCACGCAGAGGTCCTGCGGGCCGGCCGCGACTCGGCCTCGCGCATGGGCGGACCGGGTCACCGGACAGTAGGCGGCCGGTGGGAGCCGTCGCCGGCGCCTGGACGACAGCTCCCACCAATCCTCCGAACCCGCCGTCGGCCGGCCCGCCGCGATCCGATACCGCCAGACTGAGTAGCGCGCCGACACGGGCCCGAACCATGAACCCACAACACAACGTGATCACCGATGCCGGGCCGACCGCGAGCGACACCCCGCGGCCGGCCCCCGCCGGCCCCGCCGGCCACCTTCACCCCATCCCCCATGAGGAGCACGTCATGCGACCAGCTTCGAACATGCCGACCGATCAAGCCCGGACTCACCTCCTCGCGGCCATCGACCTTGCGGCCCGCGCACGCCAGCACGGCAACCATCCGTTCGGCGCGCTGCTCACCGACGCGGCCGGGAACGTCCTGCTCACCGCCGAGAACACCGTGATCACGGAGCACGATGCCACCGGGCACGCAGAGACGAACCTGGTCCGGGAGGCGTCACGCACGATGACGCCGGACCAGCTCGCCGAGGCCACGCTGTACACCAGCACCGAGCCGTGCGCGATGTGCTCGGGCGCGATCTACTGGAGCGGCATCCGGCGGGTCGTCTACGCGCTCGCGGCCACCGAGCTGAATGTCCTCGCCGGAGTGGACCCCGAAGAGCCACTGCTCGATCTCCCCTGCCGCCAGATCTTCGAGGCCGGCGGGAACACCGTCGAGGTATCGGGGCCGTACCTGTACCAAGAGGCTGCCGCAGTGCACCTCGGCTACTGGGGATAGACACGCCAGGTGGCGCCCCGCCAACTCCGAGCGGGGCCTACACGCGCTTGCCGAACACGATCGGGTGAACCGAAACCGCCAGCGAGTGCCCCACCAGACGGATTGAGCCCATCAGTTACTCAGGTGCGGAGGCCCCCACCACGGTGGAGGCCTCCTCGGGCTCCGCCCGCACCGCCCTGCAAACCCGAGTTCCTCAATGTTTTGTTTGAACCCCACTGACGGGCCGGGCCGGGGGTAGGCAAAACCACCCGCGCCTCGAGCTGGGGGAAGCCGCGCTCGGCCACCACGGGGATCGGCGCCCTCGCGGGATTGCCCGATCTGCACGCCGGCACCATCGCAACCATCATGTGCCTGATCGTGGTGTTCATGCTCGGTCAATGCGGGCGCCACAGGCGGCGACACGGCCGCGCCCCGAAACCGCACCTCGGCGGTCGTCCCCTCGTTGCCGGTCAAGTGGTCGGCAGTCTTCCAGTTCGACCTTGGCCTGCTCTGCCTTCGCCGCGGTGTTCTACCGGGGGAATCGGGGACCGCGGGCCGGCGTTGTGGCACTCATGGGCGATGCATTCCAGTCCGGCCATGACGAGCACGGCGCGGCCGCCTTCGCGACCGCTCGCGCACGCCTCGCGGCCGACCGCACCGACACCCTGGCTCGGACGGCCGCGCTGGGTCGCGACTTCGATGGAATCGTCGCTGCGAACGCCTTGGTCGCGGTCGACGACGAGCACGACCCCGAGGGGGCCAGCACCGCCTTCGAGCGGGCCCACGTGGCCGCGCTGATGGCGCGTGCGCGCGAGCACCTGGAAGAGCTGGACCTCGCGCTGGAGCGGCTCGAGCGGGGCGAGTACGGGCAGTGCGAAGACTGCGGCGGGGCGATTCCGCCCGAGCGCCTGGAGATCCGTCCGGCGGCGACCACCTGTGTCCGCTGCGCCCGGTCCGTCCCGCGCCGGCCGCCGCGCCCCGACTGAGGCGGATGGTGTCCCGCGTCCCGTCGGTCGGCCTCCCGCGGGCCGCCGGTGGTCGTGGCGTCAGGTGGCCCGCGGCGTTCTGAGGGGGGATCCCGCCGCGTGGAGGCTGGCGAGGGTCTGCCGGTAGGAGTTGACCAGGCTGGTCTCCAGGTAGCTGACCCCGAGCTCCTGGCAGTACCCGCGGACGATGGTCTGGGCCCTGCGCAGGTGCGGGCTGGGCATGCTCGGAAAGAGGTGGTGCTCGATCTGGTAGTTGAGACCGCCCAGGACGATGTCGGTGAACCGGCCTCCTCTCACGTCGCGGGAGGTCAGGACCTGGCGCCTCAGGAAGTCGGGCCGCTCGGCGCCGCGCAGGATCGGCATGCCCTTGTGGTTCGGGGCGAAGATCGATCCCAGATAGATGCCGAAGAGGCACTGGTGGACGAGGAGAAAGACGACCGCCTTGCCGGGCGGCAGCACCAGGAACAGCACGCCGAGGTAGGCGGCGAGGTGCGCGGCGAGCAGGGCCCCCTCCCACACGCGGTGCTTGAGCGAGCGGTCGAACAGCGACCGCACCCCGGACACGTGCAGGTTGAACCCCTCCAGCGTGAGCAGCGGGAAGAAGAGGAACGCCTGCGAGCGGCCGAGCAGCCGCGGCAGTCCCCTGGCTGCGCGGGCCTGGTCCTGCGTCCAGACGAGGATGTCCGGGTCGAGGTCGGGATCGAGGTCCTCGTGGTTGGGGTTGGCGTGGTGGCGGGTGTGCTTGTCCTGCCACCAGCCGTACCCCATGCCGATGCCGAGGTTGCCGGCGAGGCGCCCGGACACCTCGCTGGCCTTGCGCAGCCTGAAGACCTGCCGGTGGGCGAGGTCGTGCGCGAGCAGGGCCACCTGCCCGAACACGAAGGCGAGGAAGGCGGCCGCCGGTAGCGTCCACCAGCTGTCGCCGATCAGGACGAAGGCCGTCCATCCGGCGGCGTACAGGGCCGTCACGGCCGCCATGCGCAGTGCGTAGTACCCGGGGCGCCGGGCCATGAGCCCGGCCTCCTGGATCTTCCGGGAAAGACAGGCGAAGTCGCTTCCCGAATCCGCCCTTGCGGGAGGGGGACGCACCGTCTGGGAGAAGTTCATGATCAGAAACACTTTCCAATGTCCGTGAGACGGCGGAACGACGGGCACGGGCGGAATGCCCTGCCCGGGACCCCACCCAGCATGCGGGTGGTACTCCCCGTACTGCGCATACCCGGGATAGCGGAATTGACGTACGCCTCGGCCCGCCCGCCCCGCTACCGGCTCCGTCTGTGGCGCTTGCCGACAATCGCCGCCAGCGCGATTCATCGGCTGGACACGTGCATGTCCCGCCGCAATGGATTCGACCGCGGGAGGGAGGAGGCGGCGGCATGCGAGCGGGGCGTCGTGTGGCGGCTGGGGTGCTGCCGACTGCCGCAGCCGGCCGCGCTGCGGGCCAGAAACGGCGGCCATCAGGTCCGCTGGTCCGCTCGCTTGCGCTGGTATTGCCGCTGCCGGATCTGTGTGCTCGGGCACGCCGAGGCGGCCGATGAGTACGGCGGCCCGTTGTCGATCCCTCGGGCCGGCGCGCCCGCCGCGTGGTGGCCACGCCGCAGCCCGGTGTGCGGGTGTAGACAGTGGAACGGCTCCGCCCTCGGGGAGGAGGGGGAGCGGTCCATCGGGGGCCGGTCGCTCAGGCGTGGCGGTGGTGACGCCGGTTGCCGGTCACCAGTCGGTAGACGGCGAGGAGGATGACGGAACCGATGATCGCGGCGATCCAGGTGGAGAGGTCGAAGAAGCCGTCGATGGAATCGACACCGAAGATGACCTTGCCGAGCCAGCCGCCGAGCAGGCCGCCCGCGATGCCGATGAGCATCGTGATGATGACGCCGCCCGGGTCCTTGCCCGGCATCAGCGCCTTCGCTATGAAGCCCGCGAGAAGCCCGATCAAGATCCAAGCAATGATGCCCATGCGCTTCTCCTATGTCGGTGAACGGAGCCGGTGACAACGCTCGTCTTGACCGCTTCGAGGTTTCCAAACGTCCGGACCTGATGCTCGCTCGAGGCAGGATCGGGCTCTGGCTGCTCGGCGCGTTCCAACAGGGCGTCCAGATCCTCTACGGAGAGGCGCTCGTCGGTTTCGGCCTGGGCACGCATGGTTCGCCACAAGGCTGCCTTGCCCTGAATTCCCAAGAGCATTGACTCCGCTGGTGCCGTCCGATCGGGCAGTCCAGTGGGCTGTGGGCACGCTGATGGCGGCGACGACCCCGGCCACGGCCCGCGCGAGGCCCGCACCGCCGCGTGGCGGGCGGTGAGGAGGGTGTTGAGGCCGGCGCAGTCGCAGAAGGTCACCCGCTCCAGGTCCACGAGGAGGGTGGCGCGGTGGTCCGGCGGGTCGTGGACGTTCCTGCTCGCTCTCGCCCGCGACCCCGAAGTACGCCTGCGGGAGGTCGTCGAGACGTGCGTACTCACCGAGCGGACCGTCGAGATACCTCACCCGGGTACGCAACGGACGCCGCAACCACTACCGCATCGACCCCGGAGCGACGTTCCGCCACCCTGCCGAGGCAGGCCGCGACATCGAGGGGCTCCTCATCCTCTTCGCCGACGACCCTCCTGCGCCCGGGGGACCACGGCAGAGCTGAGCGACACCACGGCGGTCCGAACGGCACCGGCCACGGATGCAGCGGGAGCGTTCCGGACTCGCCGCCGTACCGCCCGCCGGCGCCGGGAAGCGGCCGGGGCCACCCCCAACAACGTGCGCCGTGCGTCACCATGTGCGAGGGCAGGCAGTATCAGCCACATGCCCGGGCGCCGAGAGTCGCCGATGACGCGGGCGCCGACGATCAAGTGCGGCGAGGCTCTGAGGAAGGCACTGGATCAGGCCCTGCGGGTACCGGGAGGGTCCTGGGGGTCGACACCGGTGGTGGCGGAGGCGTCCTTGATTCCACTGGGGCGCGCCGGGAGCGTTCTTCTGTTCCTCCCGCGCTTGCCCGTGCTCCTGGAAGGCCGTCCGTGGGGATTGCCCGCTTCTTCCTTGGACACGGTACGACCGGGCCCCTTGGCAGGGGCGTATTCCTCCGCGTGGAAGGAGCGGTGGGCGCTTGGATTGTGCTGCTGCTTGGTCTCGTCCACGTCCGGAGGCCAGCCGTGTTGCTCGGCCCTTCTTGAACCGGCTGGGCCCCTCACCCTGCGAGGGCTCGGACGGCTTCGGCCGCTTGGCCACAACCTGACCTGCTGTCTTCCGCTGGGTTGGCTGGACGCGCACATTTCACGCAGCGGGCCCGCAGCCTGTGCCGCTCTGCTTCTGCGCCTTCCGCTTCGCAGCCACACCCGCTTGCTCGGACGAGCACCCAACGTATGGCAGAGCCGTGTTCAGGACATCTTCCGCTCGAAGGACGCGGAAAGGCCGTGTGCGCGGCAATTGCGGGCAGACGAAGGCTGACGACAGCCATGCACCGCCTACGAGCCCGGCTCCTGCCGAACGCCCGACCAAGCGGTGCTCTGTTCAAGGAGGTTTCACCATGCTGATCACCGTCACACGCACCGGCGGATTTGCGGGCCGGGAGCAGACTGCCTCGCTCGAAACGGAGTGCCGCGCGGACGGGCCCGAGCTGGAGCAGCTGGCTGAGCGCGCACTCAGCGGTGAGATCCCTGCGGGGCAGGACCCCGTTCCGGACGGCTTCAGCTACGTCATCCACGTCGACAGCAAGCTGGTGGAGTTACAGGATCCGTACCTCACCGAGGACCAGCGGCAGCTGATCGACACCGTTCTGGCCGCTGCAGCCTGACCATCCGCCCGAGAGAGCGTTCAGCGACCTCTCACGCAGCCACCGGCCCCTGCCGGACCCATCGGGTCCGGCAGGGGCTTCCCACTCACCCCGCCCTGTGCCCACACGCTGGGACCCGAGCGCTCGAACCTTGCCGCCCTGCCCGTCACCGGCACGCCCTCCCTCGCGAGACCGCCCTCCCCGCACGCATCAAGGGAGTCGCCGTCATGGACCGTCAACAGGACAAGCGCCAGGAGCCGGGCAAGGGCCGCAGGAGCAGCAGCGCCCGCAGCGACCCGGTCAGGACCCGGCCCACCCCGAGCCCGGCACTCCCTCCAGCGGCGGCCAGCGCCCCGACGAGAACAGGCGGCGCCGCGAGGAAGACCCGCTCCAGGGCGAGCGCGAGCGCGACGAGGGCGTCTGCGCGCAAGCGGTACCCCACGCACGCAGAGCCCCGGCCGGGCCGGTAGTCACCCGGCCGGGGCTCTGTCCTGCCGTCGCCGCCGGCCCGGGCAGGCCTGCCCCAGGTGTCAGCCATGGCAACCCGGAGCCCCGTGTCCTTACCCGAAGCCAACGGTGGCATCGACCTGCATCGACTGACGGACGATCTACTCCTCAGGCTGCCGCCCACGACCAGCGTGAGCACCCCGAGAGCCAGTCACACCAGCCCTTTGATCTGCGACTTCAAATTGGCGGAGGCCCACTGCAATGTTCTCCACGGAACCGACTGGGTGGGGACAGAGCGGGTCTTTCGCCGTAGAGAGGGCAGGCGCTGTGTAAGTCCACCAGCGGAAGGAGGTCTCAATGGGCGCACCCGTCCTCAATCAGCCGGTGCCCCGCACGGGTCAGCCCGCGACAGCCGCACGCGACGCCGCTCGTGCCTTCCTCCACCGCGCCGCCCAGGTCAGACCCCCTGCCCACCCCTCGAACGCCGACAGTGTCCTCCTGGTCGTCACCGAGCTCGTCAGCAACGCCCTCCGCTACACCGGGGGACCCTGCGCCCTCCACCTGGAGCTGCACGGAGATCACCTCGAGATCTGTGTCACCGACACCAGCCCCTGCCGGCCCCAGCCCCGGCCGCCCCACACGGACGGAACCGGCGGCTGGGGATGGCTGCTGATCAACAATCTCACCACCCACGTCCACATCGAGCCCACCCCCGAGGGCGGCAAAACCATCATCGCCCACTCCCCTTGGTAGACCTGGGAGGTCGCACAAGATCGCGCCGACATCGAGCACGACCAGAAGGGGCCCGAGTTCACTCCGAGACTCCGCGAAGGGTCCCT
The DNA here is from genome assembly GCF_017639205.1 of Streptomyces nojiriensis. Classification (NCBI taxonomy): domain Bacteria; kingdom Bacillati; phylum Actinomycetota; class Actinomycetes; order Kitasatosporales; family Streptomycetaceae; genus Streptomyces; species Streptomyces nojiriensis. The sequence continues at coordinate 859,386 of NZ_CP071139.1, forward strand.
TGAGACGTGGACCGAGCATTGAGCGCAGGTCGGCGGGGCAGACGGATGTCGGAGGTGGTCGATCCTGCCCAGATGGGTGGCTGCGCCGCGAAGGATCCGGTCGGCGGCCACAGAGCGGGCCGACTATCTACGCCGCGCTGTGCGGGGAGCCGGGAGCCGGGAGCGAGCGTGACGAGGTACTGCTCGGTGCCAAGACCGTGATCGCGGCGATGGCGGCGTGGGTGCTGGCCCGCTACCTGCTGTCGCCGTCGGTTGCGACGTTCGCGCCGTTCACCGCGCTGGTGTCACTCCAGGCGACCGTGTACCGCTCGGTTCGCGACTGCCTCCAGTACGTGCTGGCGATGACAGCGGGAGCCACGCTCGCACCCCGGCGGCCGTCGCCGGCATCCACGGCTGGACGTTCGGCTTCCTCACCCTGATCGCGCTCTGCATCGGCAGGATCCGGCGCCTCAACGACCTCGCCGACACCCTCGAAGCGGAGGATCCCGACCGTGATCGGCTGCGTCTGTGGCGCCGCGACTGGCGCAGGCTGTCCGCCGAGTGCGAGCGCATCCGCCACACCATCGAAGCCGAGATCGAAAACGGCCGCAAGGTCGTCCTTCACCCCAACGGCACGAACGGCTCCAGCCACCGCGCATCCACCTCCAAGCGAGGCAGCAGGAGCGCGGGAGACGGCTCCTCCCATCAGACCCTGGAGGAGCTACGTCGAGAAGCGAAAGCGCAGGGCGTCGAAGGCCGTTCCCACATGAACAAGCAACAACTGGAGCAGGCCCTCACACCTTGACCACCGGCTGACGGGCGGGTTTGGCGGCTGGCTGGCCCATGACGCGAATCAGTGGCCGAGGGCGTTCTTGAGCTGCTGCTTGGTCATCGTCGAGCGGCCCTCGATGCCGCGCCTCTTGGCCTCGTGATAGAGGTCGTCCTTGGTGCGCTCGGAAGAGCCTCCGCCTCCGCTGCCGGACTTCTGCCCGCCGCGCTGTGAGGCCGACCTGCCCTGCGTGGAACTGCGGCTGGCCGTCTTGCTCTCCTCCGACCGCGCACGTTCCTTGTTCACTGTCCGAGACGCCATCTCCTTCGCCCGGCTCTCGGACATGGCGCGCTTCTCGCCGGACTCCTTGATGTGCTCGTACTGCCGCTCACGCTTCGGGCTGGAACCCGGGGCATGACGAAACCCTTCATCGACGGTGTCGTGTCACGGTCATCGTGCGCACACCCAGCGTGCCTCGCATCTCGTCGACACCGGGGAGGGACATGCACCGCCGTGAGCGGCATGCCGCTCGACCACGGACCAGACGGGTGCAGCGTCCTGGAGCTCCGCACCCTGGCGGATCGAGCCAAAGGGGATGAATTGGACTGCTTGCGACATCAAAGCGGGGTGCGCGGGTAGCCGGAACATCATGGACCCCAACAATCACACCCCGCTCCGCGCTGTCGCGCTCGTCTGCACCCTGTGCCCCTCCCCCACGCCGTCCGGCTCCCAGCTGCTGGCCGAACAGACGATGGCCGCCCTCGCCGAGCACGGCGTGACCGGGAAGACCATCCGCATCGCCGACCACGACGTAAAGCCCGGCGTGAAGACCGACATGGGCGACGGGGACGCATGGCCGGAGATCCGGGACACCATCCTGGGCTGCGACATCCTGATCCTCTCCACACCCATCTGGCTCGGCCACCCGTCCAGCATCGCCCAGCGCGTCCTGGAGCGGCTGAACGCGGAGATCTCCGAGACCGACAACGAAGGCCGCCTGCTCACGTACGGCAAGGCCGCCGCGGTCTGCGTCGTCGGCAACGAGGACGGCGCACACAAGGTCAGCGCCGATCTCTTCCAGGGCCTGAACGACGTCGGCTTCTCGCTCGCCCCGAACGCCGTCACCTACTGGGTCGGCGAAGCCATGCAGGGAACCGAATACCAGGACCTCGACAAGACCCCCCAGAAGACGGCGGCCACGACCAAGACCCTCGCCGCCAACACCGCCCATCTCGCCCGCCGCCTCAAGGCCGCTCCCTTCCCGGCGAGCTGACCCACAGCTCACCCTGCGCGCCACGGAGACCGGAGAAGCGAATGTCGTCCCAGAAAGCACCCGGCGTTTCCGACCCTGTTACGCGCCACACGCGCCCGCCGTTTCCCGACCAGGAGCAGGAGGCGCGGTGCGAGGCCCTGATCGACCGCGCGAAGAGCGAGCTGGGGCGTATCGACACCCTCGTCAACAACGCCGCGTACCGGATGTCCCAGCCCGACGGGATCGAGGCGATCACCACGGAGCAGTTCGACCGGGTGATGAAGACCAACCTGTACGGGATGTTCTGGCTCTCCCGCGCGGCACTCGCTCACATCCCGCGGGGCGGATCGATCATCAACACCGCTTCGGTGCAGGGCTACCAGCCCAGCCCGCACCTGCTCGACTTCGCGATGACGAAGTCGGCGATCATCTCCTTCACCCACGGGCTGGCGCAGATGGTCGCCGAGCGCGGTATCCGCGTCAACGCCGTCGCCCCCGGGCCGGTCCGGACGCCGTTGATCCCGGCGACCATGCCCGACGTGACGGAGTTCGGCAAACAGTCGCCCCTGGGCCGAGCGGCCCAGCCGACCGAGATGGCTCCCGCCCACGTCTTCCTCGCCTCACCTCAAGCCAGCTACATCACCGGGGAAATCGTCAACGCCACCGGCGGCACGCCCCTCCGGTGGGCCGCAGCAATCAGGTGCGCGTGTCCCGCTTCCAGCGGCCCCATTCATCCACGGTCGGAAGAAAGGGCCGGCGGGCCTGATCCAGGCATGGCCATCACCCCATCACGACGTCGGCACCCATGAGGAGAACGATCATGAAGAAGCAGCAGCCTGAAGAAGACGCCGCCAGGAACGAACTGCCGGGCCGGCCGGGCCCGGTACCCCCGCCGGTAGCCGAGCCCACCCAGCCGGCGGAGCCGCTGCCCCCGAAGCCGGATCAAGACGGCCCCGAGACGGTGAGCCCCACCGGGCAGCCCACCGGAGCGGACCAGGCCCGCGGAGCGCAGAGCGGTGCGTACCTGACCACCGCCCAGGGCACCCGTCTGCCGGACGACGATCACTCCCTCAAGGCCGGGCCACGCGGACCGGTACTCCTCCAGGACCACCATCTGCGCGAGAAGATAACCCACTTCGACCACGAGCGGATCCCGGAGCGGGTCGTCCACGCGCGTGGCGCAGCCGCTCACGGCGTCTTCCAGGGCTACGGAACGGCGAGCGAGGTGTCGAAGGCCGCGTTCCTCTCCAAGGGCGTGGAGACACCCGTGTTCGTACGGTTCTCCACCGTCCTCGGCTCACGCGGTTCGGCCGACACCGTGCGCGACACCCGCGGGTTCGCGACGAAGTTCTACACCGAGGAAGGCACCTTCGACCTGGTTGGCAACAACATCCCGGTGTTCTTCATCCAGGACGCGATCAAGTTCCCCGACGTCATCCACGCCGCCAAGCCCCATCCGGACCGCGAGATCCCGCAGGCGCAGAGCGCGCACGACACGTTCTGGGACTTCGTCTCCCTGCACACCGAAGCCACCCACCACACCCTCTGGAACATGTCCGACCGCAGCATCCCGCGGTCGTTCAGGATGATGGAGGGCTTCGGAGTCCACACCTTCCGCCTGGTCAACGCGGCCGACGAGAGCGTGCTGGTGAAGTTCCACTGGAAGCCAAAGCTCGGAGTGCACTCCCTCGTCTGGGAGGAAGCACAGATGATCAATGGCATGGACCCCGACTTCCACCGCCGGGACCTTTTCGACGCCATCGAATCCGGCGCCTTCCCGCAATGGGAACTGGGCATCCAGGCCTTCCCCGACACAGCCGACCAGGCGTTCGAGGGCATCGACCTCCTCGACCCCACCAAAATCGTCCCGGAGGAGCTCGCACCTGTGCAGCCCATCGGCCTGATGACCCTGAACGCCAACACCAAGAACTACTTCGCCGAAACGGAGCAGGTCGCCTTCCACCCCGGACACCTCGTTCCCGGGATCGACGTCACCGACGACCCGCTGCTCGCCGGACGGCTCTTCTCCTACCTCGATACGCAGATCAGCCGACTCGGCGGACCCAACTTCGGCCAGATCCCCATCAACAGGCCGCACGCCCCCGTCAACGACATGCTCCGCGACGGCATGCACCAGACAGCCGTCCACACCGGCATCGCCCCTTACCGGCCCAACAGCCTCGACGGCGGCTGCCCGTTCCTCGCCGGAGCCGACATGAGCGCCTTCATCGAAACGCCGGTGAAGGTTCCGGCGGCGAGCAAGGTCCGCGAGGCACCGGCCTCGTTCTCGGACCACTTCACCCAGCCGCGGCTGTTCTGGCTGAGCATGACGCCGCCCGAACGCGAGCACATCGTCGCGGCCTACACCTTCGAACTGAACAAGTGCTACGAGCAGGCCATCAAGGAACGCACCCTCCAGGTCCTCGCGAACATCGACACGGAACTGTGCGAACAGGTCGCCACCGGCCTCGGTCTGCCGGCCCCCGCGGCCACCGAGCCGCTTGCCGAGCCCGACCCCAGCCCCGCCCTCTCCCAGATGGGAGGGACCTGGCCGACCGATGGCCGCGTCATCGGCATCATCGCCGACGCCGCCTCCGACCTGGACGGCGTACGGACCGCCCGCCAGGCCGTCCTGGACTCCGGAATGGTTCCCCTCGTCATCGCCCCGACCGGCGGCACCCTCGACGGTATCGGCGACCCGATCACGGTTCAGCGGACCTTCGCCACCGCCCGCTCCGTCGAATTCGACGCCGTCCTGCTGGCCGGAGTGCCCCAGGCCGGCGCGGACGCGTACGGCGCCCGCGACGCCAAGGCCGGCACTGCCCAGCCCCCCGAAGCCCCCGACCCGCGCGTACTTCTGCTCGTCACCGAGGCGTACCGGCACGGCAAGGCCATCGGCGGCTGGAACGGCGCCGAGCAGCTCCTCGAAACCTGCGGCATCGCAGTGGACGACCCCGGCATCGCCACCGGCGAAACCAGCACGGCGCTCGTGGAGGAGCTGACGCAGGCGCTGGGCGAGCACCGCGCATGGGACCGCTTCCCTGCCAACCTCTGAGATCGTCCGCCTATCGCCCACCACCCGCGAGCCACGGGTGGTGGGAGCTTCGGGAGCATGGCGAACACTGCTGTTGTCATCATCGACATGCTGAACACGTGCGACCACCAGGACGCGGATGAACCGGCCCCCTCCGGCGAGCAGGCCCTGCCCACCGTGGTCCGCCCACTGATCTCGGGGTTCTTCTGCGCTCGCAGCAGGTCGGTGCAGCGCGCCTGACACGTCCGCTCTTCGTGAAGGAGGAGTGGTTGGATTCGCAGTACTTCCGGGACCACCTTCCGCTGGAGGGCGCCTCAGGCTGAGCGCAGGGTCTGGCGAACGACGCCAGACCCTGCGCTCACATCAGATGCCGCGGGTCTTGTACTCGACGATCTTGGTCGGCAAGGTGTCCGGGTGCGTGCTGGTCTTGTTCCGGACGACCTGTGGGAGCGGGTGGCCCCGTTGCTGCCATCCGCTCCCGAACGACGCCACCGGCGAACAGCTCTCGCCGGCGTCCTGTTCGTGCTGCGGGCCGGTGTCGCCTGGCGGGACGTCTCTGCGGAGACCGTGGGCTGTTCCAGCGTGCGGCCTGGCGCCGGCTGCGGGACTGGACCGAGGCCGGCGTCTGGCCACGCCTGCACGCCGCTCTGCTGACCGGGCTTCGCCGCGCCGACCTGCTGGACCTGGACGACTGCTCCGTGGACGGATCGCACGTCCGGGCCCTCAAAGGGGGGACCACGTTGGACCCTCACCCGTCGACCGCGCCCGCCCCGGCTCCAAGCACCACCTGATCGTCGACCGCCACGGAACCCAATCGCCGTCACGTTCACCGGCGGCAACCGACACGACATCACCGAGCTCCTGCCCCTCCTCGACGCGGTCCCGCCGATTCGGGGAGCTCGGGGACGTCCCCGGCGCAAACCCCGGCGTTTGTACGCCGACCGGGGCTACGACTTCGACAAGCACCGCCGCTCGCTGTGGAAACGCGGCATCAAACCCATGATTGCCCGACGGGGCGTCGCCCACGGCTCCGGACTGGGCAAGGTCCGCTGGGTGATCGAGTGCGCATTCGCCTGGCTCCACCAGTTCAAACGGCTCCGTACCCGCTACGAACGCCGCGCCGACCTCCACCAGGGTTTGCTCGACCTGGCCCGCAGCCTCATACGCCTCCGCCGCCTTCGGACCTCATTCTGAACGATCAATGAAGGAAATGGCGTTCCCACCACGGGAAGATTTGGGAAGCCACCCTCGCCGGCCCCCACGCCAACCAGGTCGAGCCCGTGCGCCCTGGCGAGGATTCCTCCTTCGTCGTCAAGGCACGCCACTCCGCCTTCTACGAAACACCCCCTCGCGTACCTGCTGGGGGCACTGGGCGTCAGCCACCTCGTACTGTGCGGGCAGGTGACGGAGCAGTGCTGCTCTACTCCGCGCTCGACGCCCACACCAGGCACCCGTCGGTCACCATCGCCCGCGACGCCGTCGCCCATATCCACCCGGTCCTGGCCGATGCCGCCCTGAGGATGGTGGAGATCAACATAGAGAGTGGGGGCCGCCGTCAGTGCTTGGCGCTCGGAACGGCCAGGGGCTCGCCCGGAGCCCTCTTCTTCGCCGCCTCCATCTGTTCGCCGAGTTCGGTGAGGCGGGTACGTCCCATGGCCTTGCGGACATCGGGGAACCACTCCTTCTCCTCCTCCCCGACGTGGTGCCGCACGTCTTCCATCAGCACGCTCATCTTGGCGTCGAACCGCTCGTCGGCCGCGTCCAGGTCTTTGAGCTCGGAGAGCATCCACAGAACGGCGTGGTGCTCCTCGATGCTCTCCAGGACATGGTCCTTGGTGTCGGGTGCCGCCTCCCGGGCGGCCGGGTAGAAGATCTTCTCCTCGATCCACGTGTGCGTGGTCAGCTCGTCGATCACCTTGTCGGCGATCTTCCGCTTCTCCGCGTAAGCGTCGTCGCCGGCCTTCTCGAACTGCTTGAACAGCTTCTCGACCGTCTTGTGGTCTTCCTTGAGCAGCACGATCCCGTCCACCAGCGCCTCCCAGGCTTCGCCGTACCGGGCGGCGCAGCCCGCCACCCCACGCCCGTTCACCCGGCACACGCTCGCAGCGCTCGCCCGGAGCGATGGATTGGCCCGGATGGACGACGCGCCTACGCCGTCCGTTGGGGGCGCCGAACCGCCGCGCACGCATACCGAGCGATATAGACCCGTTCGACGTCTGGTATGTCCGTGGATCGCGGGTAGGGGCCGCGCATGACTGCCATCGAAACGCTCGCGGCCGAAGGCCAGGCCTCACTCTTCCTCATCTTCGCCGGAGTGGTCCTGGTCGTCCTTCTGATTGGTGCCTTCTGGTACGGGAGCCGACGCAGGCGCCGGGAGGCACCGCCCGCCGAGCAGAACCCTGCCGTTGCCCGGGCCGCCGCCGTCGCCGGCGTGACCGTCAAGTGCGCCGCCCAGGCGGCGCAGCCCTGCGCGGCGACGGGCCACCCGCGGCAATCGAAGTCGAGGCCGCCTTGCGGACAGCGATCGACGTTGCCCTTGCTACGGCCCACCCGGCCAAGCCTGCGCTCTGCCGGACCCCCGATGAGCCCGAGCCGGTCAGCTGACTCGCGTGCTGACCCTGCCCGTGCCCTCGCCGAGCCCGGCCAATGCCCCGGGATCACGCTGCGGCCAGCGCCCGCACCGTCCGCTCGTCGACACCGTCCGGCACCCGGTGCGCCGGGTCCGTCTCGCGATTGCTGTCCATGGAAGGTGTTCTGCCCGAAGGATGCTTCGCCGAGCGGCCGATTGGGTCGAGTGGCGTAAGGCAGTCTCGTCAGACGGCCCGGCAGCCGGGACGGTCGCCGTGACGCAGCAGGGGACCTGCTCACCTCCAAGGATCGACGGCCGCCCCGGTTCCGCGTTCGATCCGGGTGCGTGAAGCCTGGAAGGCGGGGCAGACGGGGTTCAGGCGGAACGCGGTACATCCGCCGAGCACGGCGTACGGAACAAGGAGGATCGGCGGAGAAGCTTTCCCCTGCCGTCCCCCATTGACCGGAGGAGTTGTTTTCGCGTGACTGAACATGTGTGGAGTTACCAGCCGACCGCGGGCCACCTGGCCGGTACGGACCTGACCGGCTACAAGGTCGAGGCGACCGACGGGAACATCGGCAAGGTCGACAAGCACTCCGACGAGGTCGGTGACGCCTACCTGGTCGTGGACACCGGCGTATGGATCTTCGGCAAGGAGGTCCTGCTGCCGGCGAGCACGGTCGTCAGGATCGACCCCGAGGACAGGAAGGTCTTCGTCGCCGGCACCAAGGAACAGATCAAGGCCGCCCCCGAGTTCCACCGGGACAAGCACCTCGGCGACGCCGGCTACCGGGAAGAGCTGGGTACGTACTACGGCACCGGCGGCCCCTTCGGCGGTCGCCCCGCCTGATCGCGTTCCCGCCCCACGACGCCGGTCCCGGCACCCAGGAGGTTGCCGGGACCGGCGTCGTGTCCGTCAGCCGCCGTCGAATTCGAGAACCTCGACCAACGCGGCTTCCTGCTCCTCCACGTCCGGAATCGGTGGCGGTCGTCGAGGTACCCCCCGACGAGGCCGGCCTCGCGCACCGCGCGAGGCCGGCCGTACGGCTCCGGCGAAGGCCGTACACGTACCGCAGGAACTCCCTGCTCAGCGGCACGGGAGTGACCAGCACATCCCCGGCCGGAGCAGCCACGCCTTCCGCGGCGCCTGCTGGGCCCGATGTGTGGGCATCTGCCCCTCGTTGAGGTCCACCGCCAAGTCCGAAAGGAAGTTCGCGAACACATCGATCGGGCCCGTCTCCATCACCGCTCTGCTCCTCTGATCGCCGCACAGCCGTCTGTGGTCAGCGTGGGATCGCCCCACCTGCTTCTATGCCCTGCCGCGCGCGGCAGGGCATAGAAGCAGGTGGCCGCGTCCCCCGGCCCGCCCTCGTGAGCCGGGTCAGGTGTTCAGGAGGCGGTTGAAGAACGACCGGTAATGCTGCAGCGCCAGCCGCAGTTCTTCCGTCGCTACCTGCTCACCTTGGCCCCACTGCTCCTCCAGCCCCTGCTTGTGGGCGGAGAAGGTACGGGCGAGGCTCTGCATCACCTCGGCGACGAGGGCGTCCGCCGATGTGACCGCGTCCTGCGGGTCGTCGACGAACCGGCTCTGTATCTCACTCCACTTCTTGTGGAACTCCGCGGTGTCCTCGGCACCCAGCAGCGGTTCGTCGGTGCCCGCCCGGGCCGGGCCGGTCCCCGCTTCGCGATCCGTCGGGGTTTCGTCCCCGCCTTCGCGGGACCCGGCCCATCGGCGGCCACGTCCCTGGTGGCCTCCCCCGGGTACACGGGCGGCGTCCGGCCGTCGGCCGCCGCTTCGCCGGATTCGGTCTTCCTACCGGTGTCCCTACCGTCGCCCGCAGCCGGCACGGGACGGGCTATGTCCTCCGTCGTGATGCCGGCGTCGCCGGCTCGCTCGTCACTGGTCGAGTGGTTGCGCATGTCACCGGCTCCTCTGGTCACTCAGAAGGTCGTCGAACAGGGCGCGGTAGTGCACCATCGCCCCTCGCAGTTCCTCGGTCGTCGTCTTTTCATCCGTGGTGCGCACCTTGACGTCGTGGGCGGCCCGGTAGTGCTCCAGGGTCCGGCCGTGTTCGACCGAGAGATCACGCAGCCGGCCGCGGTAGTCGTCCGTGGGGTAGCCGCGCTCGCGCATCAGTCGCGAGACCAGAGCGTCAGCCTCCTCCACGGAGCCTTCCGGCCGGTCCACGAAATGTTCCTGAACGCTGCTCCATTCGACGGCGTACTGGTCGCGCCGTTCGGCAGGGAGCTCCTTGATCTCAAGCTTGTCGTGGCGTTCCTCGCGGGCTCGCAGCTCGCGTTCGGCGGCCATGCGGCCGCCCTCCGCCTCGACCGTGCGGTTGTACTCGGGGCCGAACTTGTTCCGGAGACGACGTCGGCGGGCCGCCATCCACAGGCCGACCGCGAGCGCGATCACGATGACCGCTGCGATGGCGATGACGGCAATGAGTGTGCTGGTTGACATGGTTGGCCTCCAACCTGGAGCCTCATCGGGCCTGACTCACATGGCTGCCTCGGTCGCCGGGGACAGCTCCGACCGGCCCCGCCCTGGACGACTTCGGGCCCGCCTCTAAGGTGACGCACCCCGGTTTCGTTTCATGGGTCATCTCATCCGGGCTCAGTCGGGAGGTTCCGGAACCGGTGGCCGTTCGGTGGGTGAAGGCTGCTCCGGGGTCGGCTCGGCCGGGGGCGGTTTGTCTGCGGGGGGCGGGGTGCGGGTCACGGGGGACCGCGTCCGGGCCTTCCGGAGTGGGCCCGGGGCCCTCGGGTTCCGGCTCGGTGGATCGTTCCATGTGGCTCACCTCGTGGTACGGGTCGCTCTCGTACGCTGCGCCTACCCAGCCGGTCATCGCTCAAGCGGTGGGGTCCGGCGGTCTGCGCCTGTCCGCGAACGGACTGTTGCCGACGTGCGCGAGGAGGTCGGCGGGGTTCCGGTAGACGGCGCGCGCCCCGGCCTCTTCGAGGTCACGCCGCGGAATGCCGCCGCAGAGCAGCCCTACGCAGGCGACGTGGGCCCGGGAGCCCGCTTCCATGTCCCACACCGTGTCGCCGACGAACACGGAGTCACGGGCGGCGGCGTCGGCGAGGCCGAGGGCGTGGTGCAGTGGTTCCGGCTCGGGCTTGCCCTCGGTCACGTCCTCGGAGCTCGCCGTCGCGGTGATCGCGTCATCGGCGCCGACGGCCCGTCTGAGCGCGTCGAGCTCGTCGTCCGTCGCCGAGGTCACGAGCACGACCCGCCAACCCCGTCGGTCCAGCTCGCGCAACAGATCCGCCGCCGCGTGCAACGGGGGCAGCCGGTCGAAGTACGTGCCGTAGAGGGTGCTGTGCGCGGCGCTCAGCGTGTCGTCCTCGCTCGTATCCCTGTGCTCGCCCAGCAAACGGGCAAGGAGGTCCTCGCCGGGCAGTCCGATCGCGCGGTGGATGTCGTGCATCGCAACGTCGTGGCCCCCCTGCCGCAAGGCTTCCCACCAGCAGACCACATGCAGGTGATTGGTATCGACGAGGGTACCGTCGACATCGAACAACGCGGCACGGTTCATGTCCGCCTCCGTAAGGCTCGGCAACCGAGCTCTCGCCTGAATCCGGCTCGTTCACGGAGGAGGCCGTTTGCCACAGCTTCCCCGGAGCCGGCAGCAGCCGCGTCCCGGACCACCCTCGTCGCAGGGCAACAGACTTCCGTGCCCGGGCGCGACCGGTCCACGCTGACGTCAGCGGTCCTCGGAGTCCTCCTGCAGCTCGTCATCGGGGTGGATCTGCTCCTCACGGCCGATGCCCGGACGGTGCCGCTTGGCACGGTGGCCCCCGGCATCCGTGCCGTCCTCCGCCGTGCCCGGGCGCTGGACAACGGCATCGTCCGCCTGCTGCCGGGCCTCACGGTCGCCGCTCTCGCCCACGGCCTCGGACGGCGTGGTCCGCCGCGCATGCTGCCTGGACTTTTCGTGGTCTGTCACCGCGTCCTCCCTCGGTGGCGCCTATGTCCTGCGGCTACCCCGCCCCGTCGGCTGTACTCCATGGCACGCCGACAGTGCCGGACGCGCCTAGGCTGAAAGGAGAGAATCGGAGGTGCCCATGATCATCCTCGGCGTCATTCTCCTGGTCATCGGCTTCGTCGCGGGAATCAGCATCCTGTGGACCATCGGCGCCATCCTCGTCATCATCGGAGCCATCCTCTGGATCCTGGGCGCCCTCGGACACTCGGTCGGCGGACGCAAGCACTACTGGTAGGACCTCTACCGAGCGCGAAGGGGGTCTTCTATCCATCGCAGGAAACGCAGGAAGACCGGTGCCCAAGCCAAGGAACCGAAGCCATATCGGCCCCGCACGGCAAGGGATTCCCAGCTCAGAGCACCCACTCGCGATCGCAGCGCAGCTCCGGGCATGCCCGGAGCTGACGGTGCAGTCGGGCCTGCTGGAATTCGTGGCCTTCGTGGCCTTCGAGGACCGGCTGACACTCCATTCCCCCATCGGCGCCACGCACATCATCTGCACTTCTCGTGGACCGGCATGGGCCCGCCAGACGCGCCGACATGGCGTGCGGCCCGCTCCGGTGCCGTCCGAGATGGCCGACCGAGCAGTAGGCCGGTCGTCAGGATGAGCGCCGCCCGAACATGCGGGCCCGGACTTCTTCAGTGGGGCCGCACGTGGGACCGGATGACTACGGGCTCCGGCCGGTGTGCGTGCGCGGGGTCGGCGTACGCCCTGGGCAGGTGACCCGTGATCCAGCGCAAACGGGCTTGAACAGGGCTCCGACTCCAGCGGCAGGGATGACATAGCTGATGGTGCGGGGCATGCCTCCGCGTGACGGCCGTCAAACGCGGAGGCGTCACCTCTGATGCAACGGCGTAAGGGCTTCCGGCGTCCACGGCAAGCACTCGCCGTTCCGGTGCTGGTTCGGTGCTGACCGCCCCCACTCAGAAGAGCGGAAAGCACAGGTCATAGCGCCGGTCGGATGAGTTGTCGTACCACTCGATGGTGGTCCCGATCAGGCTGGCGGCGACGATTCTGCGGATTCCGGTTGCTGATGGTGCGGCTGTTGCGGGGGAGGTCATGTGCACCACTTCCGGGGTCTGCGGAGACGTTTGGTGTGGCCACACCGTAGAAGCCCGCAGGTCGGCAGCGTATGTGGCGGGACATCACATTCAGGCACCACCTTGTGTACCCAACCACCACATCGCCGCCTTGGACACCGTGAAGGCTTCCGGAACGCCCCGCCGACACCTGCCGCAAACGCGTGGATCAGCCCGTTTTATGCCCCCGTGCCGACTCCCGTGCTGGTTCGGTGCTGACTCCACAGCGTTGAACTCGGTCATTCACGGACGGATCGGACCCTTGGCACTGCCCGTCCGGCGATGCGGCCGGCCGGGCGAGACCGGTCGCATCGCGGTCCCGCCACCGGGCGTCAGGCCGCTTGGACCACGGCACGAAGCCCGAACGGGTCGTCCAGGCCTAACACGGGCTGTCCCCGACTCCGAACTTGAGGTGACAGGCGTCAGTGGCCGGCAGTCGAAGGCTGCCGAGCTTTGACGCGTCGCGTACACAGCGTCGGGCATGGTCGAGCCGACGGAGGAGGAAACCGCCAGGTTCTTCAAGGGTCTCCGGAGCGTCGTTCCGCTCGGCGAGTTCCATCTGGCCGACATCTACCAGGTGGCCTCCGCTGCCGGCTGCTACCAAGATCCCGACTTGGTCCCCTGCCTCACGCAGCACCTGTCCGTGTTCGAGGCAGCGACACTCCCAGTCTGGGGTGAGTGCTGATGCCGCTCACTGCGGCCAAAACATTGCCCGAGTCGGCGGAGACTCACCAAGAGCCGGACCATCGATCCATGCCGGTCGATGACGGTCAGCACCACGGCCCTCGACAAAGGCGCAGGCCGAACGCCTTCACACACTGGCCCAAGGGGCGCGACGCACCCCATCTGACCGGTTACCGGGAAGGCGCCGGGTCGAGTCGGTAGCCGTGGCCGCGGAGTGTCGTGATCTGCGGGAGGTGGACGGTGCGCGATGCCGTTGCCTCCGCCGTGTGAAGGCGGCGACGGAGCGAAGCCATGGTGACGTCGAGGGTCTTGGTCGGGCCGAACCAGTTCTCGTCCCACACCCGCGCCATCAACGTCTCCCGGGACACTGCGCTTCCCGGATGGCGGGCGAGTTCGGCGAGGAGTTCGAACTCCTTCGTCCGCAAAGGGACTTCCTGCTCAGCGACGAATACGCGCCGAGCCGCCGTATCGACCGTGAGGGCGCCCAGCTGGATGGGCCCGCTCTCCTGCTGTGCCTCGGAAGGAGGTCTGCGGCGTAGGTGGGCCCGTAGGCGGGCGAGTAGGACAGTCATGCTGAAGGGCTTGACCAGGTAGTCGTCAGCTCCTGCGTCCAGTCCGGCGATCACGTCGATCTCGTCGGTGCGGGCGGTGAGGATGACGATCAGCAGTTCCGGCAGGTCCTCGCGCAGCCGGCGGGCGAGGTCGATCCCGTCGAGGTCGGGCAGACCCAGATCGAGGAGAACGAGGTCGGGCAGGTCGTGGCGGGCGGCCATAAGGCCTGCCGAGCCGGTACGGCACCAGGTGGTGCTGTAACCGTTGCCGCGCAGCCCACTCTCCAGGTGGCGGCCGATGGTGTCGTCGTCCTCGATGACCAGGGCGGTGGGCGGGCGCCCTGCGGTACTGGTGCTCATGACTTGAGGTTATGGGCTGGCTACGGTTCGCGGAGCTCTTCGACGGCAGGCCGCCCGGAACCGCGGGTGGCGTGCAGTGCAGCGGCAGTAAGGGCCGCGAGCGTCGCGAGCAGGGTCAGGGCCAGGTACGGCCAGGGGAGGGACAGGGAGGAGGGAGGCGGATCGAAGACCCCGGTGAGGACCTTGGTGAGCATCTGTGCGAGGGTCCAGCCGATGAGGGCGCCCCCTGCCAGACCGAAGAGTGCGACGGTGGCCGCCTCGGCCAGGACCATGCCGCGCAGCTGGTCCCGGGTGGCGCCGAGAACGCTCGCCAAGGCGAGAGTGCGGCGGCGCTCGGTCAGACCGAGGGCGAGTACCACTCCTCCGGCGCTCGCCGCCAGAGCCACGGCGAACCCGAGTTCGATCCGGGTCAGTCCGGCGAGGTCGACCGAAGTGAGGCTGGAGCCGACGGCGGACCGGGTCTGGGTGAGGTCGGTGACCGTGGCCGTGGCGCCCAGCCGTTCGCGCAGCCGGTCGGCGACCGCCTGCTGGTGTACGCCGCCGGTGTCGACGAGGAACGCACCGACCGCGTCGCTTCCGGTCTCGCGGGCGACGTACGCGGCGTTGGCGACGAAGAAGCTGTCCTTGGGGGCTGTCGGAAACTCCTTGACGACGCCCGCGTAGTGGAACTGCACCGTGCTCAGCTGCTTGGTCCGGCTGTCCTGGAGGCGCAGGTTGAGGGTGTCGCCCGGCGTGAGCTGGAAGTCCTTCACCGTCTCCTCGCTCACGAGGACCGAGTCGGGCCGGGTCGCGAGCTTGTCCAGGAGGCTCCTGGCGCTGCCGCCCGCGAAGTAGGTGTCCTGGAGCGTGGTTGCGGAGGTGATGGTGGCGGGGTTGACGCCGTACAGGTCCTGGAGATCGGATCCGACGTAGGCGAAGCGGTGTTGGAGGGGTTCGACGTGGCGCACTCCGGGGATGGACGCCAGCACGTGTCCGGCGTCAGGGCCTGTTGCCGCGCCGGGTGGCTGGGTGACGGTGACGTCCGCTCCGTTGGTGAGCTGGGCGTCCACCTCCGCCTGGTGGCGGTAAGTGTCGTTGAAGGCGGCGGTGGAGAGCGCGAACGACACGGCGAGGGCGAGGAGGATGACGGAGCGGGCCAGGACGCCGCGCTGGCGCGCCATGCCGGATGCCGTCGCGGCGGCGAGGGTGCCGGTCAGCGGCCGGACCAGGAGCGTGAGCGCGCGCCGTCCGTGGGCGAAGGCGTACGTCATCAGCCGCCACAGGAGCAGCGCGGAGCCCAGCCAGAGCAGCGCGGGGCCGAGGAACGCCCAGTAGGACACCGAGATGCTCGCCACTCCCTCGGGAGCGAGGACCAGGGCGTACTGGTTGCCGGCGGCGGCACGGAAGACGAGGAGCGCGACCGCGAGCAGGATGAAGTCGAGTCCGGTGCGCTGCCACAGTGGGGTGCCGGTTGAACGGTGACTGCGGCGTGCGGCGGTGACCGTGGTGGTGCGCTGGTCGTGGATGGCGGGCAGCAGGACTGTCACGGCGGCGACGGCCACACCGACGGCGAGGGCGATGAGAGACCACCGCAGCGGCACGAGGCCGGCTGCCCCGAACGATGCCCGGCCGAAGGCGATCCGGCCGGCCAGGGCGGCAAGGGCGATGCCCAGCAGGCCGCCGCCCAGGCCGATTGCGCCGGCCTCTGCCGCGGCGAGCGCGGTGACCCGGCGCCGGCCGAGGCCGCGGGTGCGCAGCAGGGCCTGCTCGCGGCGGCGGCGGTCCGCTCCGGCACTGACCAGGGCGGAGGTGAGAAGGGCCGCGAGTGCCACGCCGGGGGCTCCGAGGAACAGGAAGAGCAACTGGGCGTACAGGGCGTCCTGGCGTGCGGCGTCCAGGGCTGCGCCGAGGTTGTCACCGACCTGGACGGCTCCGGAGAGGCGTGCTTCGAGATGGTGGGCGGCTCCTGTGACGGCTGTGAAGGCGGCGGCGGGGTCGGCGGGCAGGGTGGCGTCCCTGGCCGTGTGCACCTGTGTGGTGGAGGCGGCGGGATCCTGGGCCCGGGCGCGCGCGGTGAGGGACTCGAACAGGGCGGCGGGCAGGAGCACGACGTTGTCGGGCGGTGCGGCAGGTTGTGACTGCGGCGGGGCACCGACCTTCTGGAACAGTGAGTCGGCCTGGGGCAGGTCGACCACTCCGGCGACCGTGACTGTGGCGTCGGCCGTACCCGGCAGCGCGATGCGTACGGTGTCGCCGGGTGCGGCGTGCAGGTTGGCGGCGGTCTGCTGGGCGAGGAGGACTCCGTCCCGGGCGCCGGTCAACGGCCGTATCTCGCCCGGGAAGGCGGTGCGATAGCCGTCGGGGATGCCGAGCACCACCCCATCACCGGTGGTCTGTACGGAACCTGCGGCCTTCGTCTGGAAACCTGTACTGCGGGTGTAGGTGACGGGCAGTGCGGTGCGGATCCCTGGGGTGTGGCGGATCGTGTCGAGCACGGCGGCGGGCTGCGCGGTGGGCTGGAGCTGCACCTGCCAGTCGACGGCGACGGACCGGGCGGCCCGCGCGGTCATCGTCGAGCGGGAGGCGGTCAGGAACGTGCCGAGTGCGGCCATGAGTGCGACGGCCAGCGCCACGGTCAGTGCGGCCACGAGGAGCCTGCCGCCGCGGTGCCGGAGCAAGCCGGCCAGCCAGGCGGTGATCACGGTGTGCCTCCTGTGGCGATGGTGCTCGGGTGTCCGTCGCTCACCCTGCGGGCAGCTTGTGGGGGTCCCCCGACGCTTCGGGTGTGCCGGTGGGCTGGGCCTTCGGCCCCGCTCTCGGGGACCGTGTCCCCGAGGACGTCGGCGATGCGCCCGACGATGGTGCGGTAGCTCCGTCCCGCAGGTTCGTCGGCCAAAGCGAGGTGGGGCAGCACTGCGAAGAGCACCGCGGTGAGGGCGAGGAAGAGAACGACCGAGGCGAGGGGTGCGCGGCAGCACCGGCCCCTGGCTGCCCGTCGGGTGGTGTTCACGGTGTGCCTCCGTCCGGGTGCAGGTGGAGTCGTCCGTCGCGCATGGTCCAGTGAGTAGGAAGTCGCTCCCCGACGGCCTGGTCGTGGGTGCTCACGACCAGGGCCGCGCCGATCTCGTCCACCGCCGCCAGCAGGACGTCCACGACGTGGCGGCCCGTGGAGCGGTCGAGACGGCCGGTCGGTTCGTCGGCCAGTACGAGCCGGGGCCGGGAGGCCAGGACCCGCGCGACCGCGACGCGCTGTGCCTGGCCTCCCGAGATGTCGTCGGGCAGCCTGCCCGCGAGGTCGGCGACGCCGACGCGGTCCAGGGCTGCGAGCGCCCGTACCCGGGCACGGTCTGCGCTCTCGCCGGCCAGCACCAGCGGAAGGCCGGTGTTCTCGGCAACGTCCAGGGTGGCGATGAGGCTGGGGCTCTGGAAGACGACCCCGATGGCCATCGCCCTTGCCCGTACCCACGCCTTCGGGCCGACGCCATCCGCGTACCAGGGCCACACCACCTCGCCGCTGGTCGGCTGTTCCAGTCCGGCCATCAGGTGGAGCAGCGTGGACTTGCCCGACCCCGAGGGCCCCATGACGGCGATCCGGTCGCGGGTGTCCACCTGGCAGTTCGTCCCGTGTACGGCAACCACCGCGACGGGGCCCCGACCGTACGTCCGCCCGGCCTCCCGGCAGATGACGAGCGCCCGGCCGGTCATGCCCGGAGCCTGCCGTCGCGGAGGGTGAGGACTCGGTCGGCGCCCGCTAGGACGGCGGTGCTGTGGGTGACGAGCAGCACGCCCCGCCGTCCGTCGCTTCCTCGGGCCCTCAGCAGTTCCAGGATGCGGTGTTCGGTGCTCCCGTCGAGCTCTCCCGTGGGCTCGTCGGCGAGCAGCAGGTCCGGGTCGTTTGCCAGGGCCACGGCCAGTGCGGCGCGGGCCACTTCCCCGCCCGCCAGTTCGCGGGGCAGGGCGTGGGCCCGGCCGAGGAGGCCCACCTGGTCGAGGAGTACGTCGATGTCCTGTGCGGGGGTGCCGTGGCGGCCGGCAGCCGTGCGGGCGAGGCGGATGTTGCGTGCCACGTCGAGGTGGGCGATCAGGTTCTCCGTCTGGAGGAGGATGCCGATCCGTCGGGCCCGGATCCCGGCCCGCTCCGCCTCCGGGCGGTGGCTGATCCGCTCCCCCGCTATCCGTACGGACCCGCCGGCGGGCTCGTCGAGGCCCGCGAGGCAGGCCAGCAGTGTGGACTTCCCCGAGCCCGAGGGGCCGACCACGGCTACAAGCTCTCCGGGGGCCACGGTGAGGGACACTCCGCGCAGGGCGAGGGTCTCCTCTTCTCCGGCACGGTAGAAGCGGTACAGCTCGCGAGCGTCGAGGGCAGGTGCGGTGCCCGCACTGACCGTGCCCACGTCCATCACCGCCACCTCAGCGAGTCGGTGACGGTCCGCCAGGGGTCGACGTTGTCGGCGTTGACCGGACCCGAGAGCGTGACGACGACGTCACGGCCCTGGTGGTGGAAGACGTACCGTTCGAAGGCGTCACGGACGGCCTTGCCCGTGACCGGGTCCGTCGCGGAATTGCCCTGGTAGGTGTACAGGACGGCGGTGCCGGCCTTGCGGCTGACTTCGGTGGCCTTGCCGGGTGCGAAGGCGGGGACGCTCCTGGCCAGAGAGGGTACGTCCCCCGCGGTCACCGAGGCCGTGGTGGGCGGGTGCGTGGCAGGGTGCTCGGACACCTCGATGCGGTTCAGCTTGTCGGTGAAGGTGGTGACGGGGCCCGCGGTGGTGCGCGCCCAGCCCTCGGGCACGCTGACGGTGAAGCCCGCGCCGCGCGGCTCGAAGGCCACATAGGCCTGGTTGTCGGGGATGTCTCCGGGCGGGTTGGACTCGGCGGGGGCGGGAAGCGGTGGATTCGGTCCGGCGGCCGTGGCGGAGCCGGACGCGCCGCATCCGGCGAGGACCGCGGTGAGGAGGAGGACTCCCGCACAGGGGACGAGTGTGCCGCGTACGTTCATGACGGCCTCCGCGGGACGAGGTGTCTTCCACGCTAGGCAGCAGGAGGTGAAGCGCCGGGGCGGCATCGGTTAGACGACGGCAAAACCGGGTGCCGGGCGCCATGATGGGCGCATGAGGCAGCGTGTCGTGCGTGTCGCGGTGTCCGCCGTGCTGGTGGCCCTCGTCCTGCTGGCCGGGCCGCTCGCCTGGGTCATCCACCGGTCCTTCTTCGAGGACGAACGGGGCGCCCTGGAGCGCACGGCTCTGGCCGCGACGGTCACGGTGGGGCCGGAGTTCGCCTCCGGCGACGCACTCGAGCTGACACCGCCCAGACCGGGCGGGAAGCTGGGGGTGTACGACCTCGCATCGCGGCTGCGCGCGGGCAGCGGTGGACCGGTCGCCGACCGGGTGACCCGTGAGGCTGCCGGAGGCAGGGCCGTCAGCGGCCGCACCGGGGCTGATCTGGTCGTCGCCGTCCCGGTGGTCTCAGAGGAGAAGGTGATCGCGGTGGTGCGGGCCACCGTCCCCGCGCGATCGGTCTGGACGCGGGTGCTGTGGGGCTGGGCGCTGCTCCTCGGAGTGACCCTTGCAGCGCTGGCCACGGCGGTCCTGGTGGCACGCCGACAGGCCCGCGCGCTGAGCACTCCCGTGGAGGCACTCTCCCGTACGGCCCGTGCGATCGCCGACGGCGACCTCGGCGCCCGGGCAGCGCCCTGCGGGATCACCGAACTGGACCAGCTGGCGAACAGCCAGAACTCCATGGTCGAGCGACTGACCCAGCTCCTGCGCCGGGAGCGCGACTTCAGCGCCAACGCCTCGCACCAACTGCGCACTCCCCTGACCGGGCTGCAGCTCGGCCTGGAGGCCGCCCGGCAGCTCCCGCCGGGCTCGGACCTGCGCCCCGCACTGCGCGAGGCTCTGGAGACGGCACGCCATCTGGAGGAGACCGTCGAGGAGGTGCTGCGGCTGGCCCGGTCCGGCACCGAGGACGAACCCCCACTCCCCCGTGAGGCTCTCGTCCGGGTGCTGGAAAGGGCGGAGTCGCGCTGGCACGGTGCGCTCGCGGCCGCCGGCCGACGGCTGGAGGTCCGCTCGCAGCCGGGGGCCGGCTCCTTCGAGGTCCCCGGCCGCACCACGGCGCAGATCCTCGACGTCCTCATCGACAACGCCCTGCGCCACGGCCGGGGTGCGACCTCGGTGACCGCCCGTGAGGCGGCCGGGGCGGTCGCGGTCGACGTGGCCGACGAGGGGACACTCACGCTCGACCCGGGGACGGTCTTCGCGCGCGGCGGCACCGGCGGCTCCGGAACCGGGATCGGCCTGGCGGTGGCCCGGGAGCTCGCGGAGGCGGCAGGGGGCAGGCTGAGCCTGCGCGGCGCCGAGCCGACCACGTTCACCCTGCTCCTGCCCGGCGCGCAGGGCTGACGTGCCGCCGTGCCCGGCTCAGCCGGGCTGTCCCGGACGGATCCGACGGCACGGGCGCGTCGGCGCGGCTCACCTGCAGGTATCCGACGAGCGCGGTGATCGGGACCAGCACAACGAGGCTGACCGGACCGGCCCCCGGCCGAGGCCGTCGCGCGTGGCGGGGACTCCCGTCCAGTCCGCGAACGAGGCGTCGAGCGGCCGGGGGAGGATGAAAGCGGCCTAGAACGCGGCCACCGTATTAAGCCCGAGGAAGCGGCGGCACAGCACCGGCAGGGGCGCTCATGCGGGCCTCTGTGCGGACGCCGGAAGTCAGCCGGTCTTCGCCGCATTTTCCTTCGCACCGGCGGCGGGGGTGGTACTGCGCGCAGGTGCGAGGAAGAGGGCCATCACCGGAACGAGGTAGAGGCACCACACGGTGACCTGGAGTGCGGTCGGGTTGGGCTGGAAGTTGAACACTCCCTTGAGCAGGGTCCCGTACCAGCTGTCCGAGGGGATGGTCGTGCTGATGTCGAAGGCGAGGGTGTGCAGACCGGGCAGGAAGTCGCCCTCTTGGAGGTCGTGGAAGCCGTATGCGAGGACTCCTGCGGCGACGACGACCAGCATGGCACCGGTCCAGGTGAAGAACTTCGCCAGGTTGATCTTCAGCGCGCCCCGGTAGAACAGCCAGCCCAGCACCATCGAGGTCAGCAGCCCGAGCACCGCACCGACCAGGGGCCGAATGCCGTCACCGGTGGCTTGGACGGCCGTCCAGATGAACAGCGAGGTCTCCAGTCCTTCCCGGCCGACGGCCATGAAGGCGGTGAAGACCAACGCGCCGGTGCCCACGGCGAGCGCCGCGTCGAGCTGGCCCTGAAGCTCCGATTTCAGGTTTCGGGCAGTGCGCTTCATCCAGAAGACCATCCACGTCACCAGGCCGACCGAGATGATGGACAGGCTACCGCCGAGCAGTTCCTGGGCCTGGAAGGTAAGGGTGGAGGAGCCGAACTGGAGGGCGGCGCCGAAGCCCAGGGAGAGGGTGACGGCCAGGCCGATGCCGAGCCAGACGGGCGTGAGTCTGTCCTTGTGGTCGGTCTTGACCAGATAGGCGATGAGGATGCAGACGACGAGGCTGGCTTCCAGCCCTTCGCGGAGTCCGATCAGGTAGTTGCCGAACACGGCGTGGGGTTCCTTCCGGTGGTCACGTGAACAGGGTCCGGCCCCACCAGTCGTCCTTGTCGCGGACGCCCGGCGGGACGGCGAAGACGGCCGAACCCACGTGCTGGATGTATTCGTTGAGCGAGTCGTTCTTCGCCAGATTGCGCTGGATCGGGATGAAGCCCTTGCGGACGTCGCGCTGGTAGGCCAGGAAGAACAGGCCCGCGTCCAGGCGGCCCAGTCCGTCCGTGCCGTCGGTGAAGGAATAGCCGCGGCGCAGGATCGTCGCACCGTCGTTGGTGTCCGGGTGCGCGAGGCGCACGTGCGCCTCCGGCTTCATCGCCTTCAGGAACGGCTCTTCGCGCTCCTTGGACTTGCCGACCGGGGCACCTTCGCCCTTGTCGCGGCCGAAGATGTCCTCCTGCTCCTGGAGCGGGGTGCGGTCCCAGGTCTCGATGTGCATCCGGATCCGGCGCGCCACCAGGTACGAGCCGCCGGTCAGCCAGTCGCTGCCGTCGCCCGCGCCGACCCACACGTGCTTGTCCAGGGCGGCCTTGTCGGTGCCGGAGATGTTCCGGGTGCCGTCCTTGAAGCCCATCATGTTGCGCGGGGTCTGCTCGTCGGGGGTGGTCGACGAGGTCTTGCCGAAGCCGAGCTGCGACCAGCGCACGGCGACCTTGCCGAAGCCGATGCGGGCCAGCTGGCGGATCGCGTGCACGGCGACCTGCGGGTCGTCGGCGCAGGCCTGGACGCACAGGTCGCCGCCGGAACGGGACGCGTCGAGGTTGTCGCCGGGGAACTGCTCCAGGTCCACGAGGGCGACGGGGCGGCGGCCGTTGAGCCCGAAGCGATCTCCGGCAAACAGCCCCGGTCCGAAACCGATGGTCAGGGTGAGCCGGGAGGCTTTCAACCCCAGGGCCTCGCCGGTGTCGTCCGGCGGGGCCTCTGGCAGACCGCCGAAGCCGCCCTCACCCACCGGTAGCCCGGCCGTCATCAGCCGGGCGGCCGCAGTCCACTCCTTCAGGAGCTTGATCAGCTCCGCCCGGTCCTTCGTCTTCACGTCGAAGGCCGCGAAGTGCAGGCGGTCCTGGACCGGGGTGGCGATACCGGCCTGGTGCTCGCCGTGGAACGGCACCGCCATCCCCATGGTGCCGGGGGCTGCGGGCTCGGAGTTCTGGCGCAGGATCGCCGCGGTGCCGCCGGCCGCGGCTGCACCGAGCGCGAGCCCGGCCCCGCCCCATGCCAACAGCGCCCGTCTCGAGGTGCCGCCGCCGGACGCGTCCGCGGTCGCGGCGCTGCCGCTCTGGACGGACTCCGGATCCGCTTCGGACATCACTGCTCCCCTGCTTGCTTCTGGTCTGCCTGCTGTGCCCGGGCTACTTGGCGACTGCCGCCGCGAGCTTGGAGAGCGGTTCGGCGAGCGCGTTGACGCCGTCCGAGAGCTCCTTGCGCTGCTCCTCGGTGACCTTGTCGTACACGGTGAAGTCGTAGCCGGTCTTGTCCGCCCGGTACTTGTCCAACAGTGTGTTGATCGCGATGAACTGGGCGTCCAGGTTCTTGGCCAGCTCCGCGTCGTTCTTCACGGTGACGGGCTTCAGCAACTCGTAGACCTTCTCGGCGCCCTCGACATTGGCCTTGAAGTCGGCCAGGTCGGTGTGGCTGTAGCGGTCTTCCTCGCCGGTCACCTTGTTGCGGGAGACCTCGTCCAGCAGTTCCTTGGCGCCGTTGGCCATGGAGGTGGGGGTGATCTCAGCCGTGCCGACGCGCTTGTGCCACTCCGCGATGTCGGTGTCCAGCTGGGAGGCGAGGGCCTTCTCCTCGTCGCCGATCTTGTTGTCGGCCCACAGGGACTTCTCCAGCCGGTGCCAGCCGGTCCAGTTCTGACCGGGCTCCAGGCCGTCCTCACGAACGTCGGTCTTCGGGTCGATGTCACCGAAGGACTCGGCGACCGGCTCGGTACGCTCCCAGCCACGCCGCGAGGAGGCGAACGCCTGCTTCGCGGCTTCCACGTCCCCGGCGCGGACGGCGTCGGTGAAGGTCTTGACCGCGGGGAGGGACTCCTCGGCCTGCGCGAGCACGTAGCTGCGGTAGGCCGCGACAGCAGCGTCCAGTTCGGGGCTGCGCTTCTCACCGCCATTGCCCGTGGCCTTGACCTTGGTGCGGATGCCGTCACCCTTCATGCCGGGCTTGCAGGCGAACTCGTATTCGCCCGCCTTGATCTCGGCGGTGATGGAGGCCTTGGTACCCGGGCCGATGTTCTCGCGCTCGGCGACGATGCGGTCATCGGGGAAGAGCACGTACAGCTCCGTGACCTTGGATCCCTTGTTCTCCACCTGGATCGTCACCTTGCCCGCCGGAAAATCGGTCTTGGAGACTTCGCAGGCACTGTCGGACGCGGTCACCTGAAGGGCGCCGGCCGGGCTGCCATCGCTCTTCTGGGCGCAACCCGTGGCGGTGGCGGTGACTATCGCGAGACCGGCGGCCGCGAGAAGCGCCGAGCGGGCAGATGAAGACATGGGTACTCCCAGGCATGGCGGGACGGCAAAGCCGCGGCAGACCTTGGGTTAGGCAAGGCTGCCCTTTCGTCTACGGCACTGTAGACGATGCCGGGCGATACGTCTGCCACCGGGGCGCAGCCTCGACCCCGCCTCACTTCGCCACGCACCACCCCTCACTCGACGGCCGCTCGGGACTTCCGATTTCTCCCGATCCAGGCCACCACGGCCATGGCCGCGGCGAGCCAGGTGAGGGCGTAGAGCCAGCCGCCGAGGACATCGGTGGGCCAGTGCACGCCGAGGTAGACGCGGGTCAGGCCGACCGTGACGGCCCAGCAGGCGAACAGGCCCCACCACAGCCGGGCAGCGGCCGGCGAGGCCGCGCGCCATACCGCCCAGGCCAGCAGACCGGCCACGAGCGCCGAGGTAGCGGTGTGGCCGGAGGGAAAGGAGAACCCGGACGCGTGCGTCACTCGGTCGGCAACGGGCGGGCGAGGCCGCGTCACGCTGTTCAGGACGGCGTAGCGCAGGCCCTGGGCCAGCAGCAGGAATCCGAGCGCACCCGCGGCCGTCAGCAGCCTGCCCCTGGCGCCCCTGCCCCATCCGGCGATGAGTCCGGCGGTCACGGCGCACAGGTAGGGGACGGGTCCGGTCCCGGTCGTGGTGACGCCGCGCGCGAGGGCGACCGCGACGGCGGGGCGGTGCCGTACCGACCAGCGGTGCACGCTCGCGTCGAATGGGTACGGGCTGCCATGGCGGGCTGCGACGAGCACGGTCAGTACGGCGAACAGCGCCGCGCACAGCCCTGCGGCCAGGCCCCAGCGGGTGGCTCGCGATGCGATGGGCGCCCTCACCGGGGGGCAACCAGGGGTCGCAGCCGTGTCCTGGCCACCCGTTGCACGAGGGGGGCCGCGCGGTGTGCGACACGGGTCAGCAGCCAGGCGATGACCGCCCCGACGGCCAGGCCGAGTACGACGTCATGGGGGTAGTGGGCACCCACCCAGACCCGGGAGAAGGCCATCAGCAGTGCGGCCGGCACCGCGATCGCCGCGAGCCGGCGGTCGGTGACCCAGAGGGCCGCGGCTGCCGCGGCGGCGATGGCGGCGTGGTTGCTGGGGAACGACCAGTCACCCAGCGGCGGGCAGGCCTCCAGCGTGACCGTGTGCAGGGTCTGGCAGGGCCGCTGCTCCCGGAAGACCAATTTGACGCCGGTGTCGGCGAGGAACGCGACGACCACGACGAGGGGTGCCGCCAGCGCCATGGCGGTCCTGGCCGGATCGGCGACCGCCCGGGCGCGCCACCAGGCAGCCAGCATCAGCACGGCGAAGAGGGCGAGGCCGTAGTCGGACCACGCGGCGACCAGGCCGTCGAGCCAGCCGGGGGCCTGCTGGGCCAGGTCGGTGACCCGGGTGTACAGGTCTCCGTCGACGGCGGGGCCGTTCAAGGCGAGCATGCTCAATGCGAGCTTCCGTTCGAAGTGCGGCTGCCCCTCCGGCGGATGACTTCCACGGCGAGCGGAGCGAGGGAGACGAGTACGACGAGGGCGACGATCGGCAGGAGGTAGCGGTCGACATTGGGCACGGAGGAGCCGAGCGCGTAGCCGGCCAGCACCAGTCCCACCGTCCACACGAGCCCGCCGATCACCTGCCAGAGCGTGAAGACGCGGGCCGGGACGTTCAGGGCCCCGGCCATCGGGTTCAGCACGGTGCGCACGATCGGCACGAAGCGGGCCAGGACGATCGCCTTGGCGTGTCCGTACCGGTCGAGGAGTTCCTCGGCCTTCGCGGCGCCCTCGTGGAGTTTGCGGCTGCGGCTGCGGGCCAGCAGGGTGCGTCCGCCGCGCCGCCCGAGGAGGTAGCCGGTCTGGGCCCCGAGCAGGGCTCCGGCCACGGCCGCGCACAGCACCTGCGGGAGCGAGAGGTGGACCGGCCCGTGGTTGCCCTGCACGCAGAGCAGACCTGCGGTGAAGAGGAGCGAGTCGCCGGGCAGGAAGAAGCCGACGAGGAGGCCGGTCTCGGCGAACAGCACGACCGCGACGCCGAGGGCGCCGAAGGCCGACAGGAGGGAACCGGCGTCCAGCAGATTGACGGCCTGCGGACTGAGCGCCTGCGCCGCCGCGGCGAGATCGGGCCAGGTCATGACGGACAGCTCCCATAGGGTGAGAGGTGCAGGGTCCAAGACGACGCCCTGCCGACTGGCGACTACAGTTCCGTAGACGGTCTACAGCACTGTAGACGATCGATGTGTGGAGGAACGCACTCATGGGCGACAGGAACGCGGAGCGACGCCCTGCCGGCGAGCTCGAAGCCGGCGTGCTGGCGGCGCTCTGGGCCGCGGACGGCCCGCTGTCCCCGGGCCAGGTCCAGGAGATAGTGGGCGGGTCGCTCGCCCGCACGACCGTGACGACGATCCTCTCCCGCTTGTACGAGAAGGGGACCGTGACCCGATCCCGGTCCGGCCGCGGGTTCGCCTACACCCCCACCGAGGACGCCTCCGGACTCACCGCCCGGCGCATGCATGCCGAACTCGCGAAGGACGAGGACCGCGAGGCCGTATTGAGCCGCTTCGTCTCCCAGCTGAGTACCGAGGATGAGCGCCTGCTTCGCGCCCTGCTCGACGGGGAAGGAGACGCGCCGTGATCCACACCGCCTGGATCCCCCTCCTCGTTCCGTTCCTGGTCGCACCGGCGGGCAGGCGGCTGGCCTCGAACCTGCCGCCGAGGCAGGCCATGTGGCTGCTGACGACGACCGCGGCCGGTCTCGCCGCCGCGAGCACGTGCGCGCTGGCCCTGCTGATCGTCCCCGGCGCCACCCACCTCCACGTCGTCGCCGCGCTGGGCCACCTACTCACTCCGCTGAGCAGCGGATCACCCGACGCCGTCATCGCGATCGCCGTCGCCGCCGGGGCCTTGCTCGCCTGGTGCACGGCCAGGCTGGTGCGCGGCGTACGTCGGCGCTGGACCCAGCTCCGCCAGGCCGGGAGGCTCGCCGCCGAGGCGGACGGCGAACTCGTCGTCCTGCCGGACGAGCACCCCGATGCCTACGCCCTGCCCGGAAGTCCGGGCCGCATCGTCGTGACGACCGGCATGCTCCGCGCACTCTCGGCGCCCGAGCGCGAGGTCCTGATCGCCCACGAGCGCGCCCACCTCCGGGAGCGGCACCACCTCTTCAGCGCCGTGGTCGACCTGGCCGGCCTGTGCCACCCCGCGCTGCGGACCCTGCGCGAGCCGCTCGCCTACGCGCTGGAACGCAGCGCCGACGAATCCGCCGCCCGCGCCGTGGGCAGCCGACGCCTGACTGCCCGGGCCATCGGCCGGGCAGCTCTCGCCACCCGCGCTTCCTCCACGGCCGGCCGTACGCGTCCCGGCTTGGCCCTCTCGGCGACCGCCGGTCCCGTTCCCCGCCGCGTCGCCGCCCTCCTCGGCCACGGCACCGAGACCAGGATGACCCGGCCCCTCGCCCGGCGCGCCGCGGTCATGGTGTTGACGGCCTGCCTGGCTCTCTCCGCCGGTGCGTCCCTCCAGGCGGCCGACGACCTGCACGACGGCATCGAAGTCGCCCAAGGCGAAGCCCCTTGACGCTCAGCGCCGGAGGGGAAGAGGGCTCTGTCGAGACGCGGCCTCGGATCTGATCCGACAGCCACGATTGCCGGCCCTCGCCCGCCTGGGTCGCCCATCGCGACAGTCCACGGATCGACGATGGGCGACTCGGGCCGTCTTCCGGGCCTGAGCCGGCGCAGACCCGGAATCCCGTCAGCGCGTCCGGACGGGCCGAGCCGGGCTCACCCCACGATCCGTAGAGTTAGATAAGGCAAACCTATATTCTTCGACGTCCAGGCGTGGTGGTCCGGGACACGAGCGGGGCGGTATCGGAAACGGTGGAGGACAAAGTGCGGCGCCCGCACGGTGAGCTCGTCGCGGACGTGCTGGCGATCTTGTGGGGGGCCACCGAGCCGTTGACGCCCCAGCAGATCAACACCGCGCTCGGGCGCGACCTGGCCAGGACGACGGTCACGACGATCCTGTCCCGCCTGCACGAGAAGGGGACGCTGGTGCGATCCCGCGCGGGGCGGGGCTTCGCCTACGCGGCGGCGGATGACGCCGCCGGGCTGGCGGCCGGTCGTATGCGGCGGGAGCTGGAGCGGGAGCCGCAGCGCGACTTGGTGCTGAAGCGGTTCGTGTCCTCACTGTCCGGGGACGACGAGGAGGCACTGCGGCGCCTGCTCCTGGAGTCCGAGGACGGCGCATGACCCTGGTGCTGGCCGTGGTGGCACTGGCGCTCGTACTGCCGTGGGGTGCGGCGGCCGCCGCACGGCGGCTGGCCGTGCTCCTGCCGCCACGGGAAGCCTGCGCGGTCCTGACGGGGGCCGCCGTGTTGCTGGCGGGCGGCACCCTGGCGGCACTGATCGCCCTGTTCCACGTCCCGCTCCTCGCCGCCCTCGAACAGGTCCCGCTCCCCCGCGCGGCGGCCGTGTGGCCCGCCATGGTGCCGGTCGCCGCCGCCGCCGGAGCAGCGCTGGCCGTGCAGGCCGCCCTGATGGTCCGCCGCTGGCGCGAACACCGGTCGATGCTCGCGCGCGCCTGGTCCGCGACGGGCGACTCCGTATCCGACGGCGACCTGCTGGTGGTGCCGGGCCCCGACCCGCAGGCCTTCGCCCTGCCCGGGCGGCGGGGCGCGGCGGACGGATCGTGGTGACGACGGGCATGCTCCGGGCGCTCGGCCCGGCGGAGCGCGAGGTTCTGTTCGGCCACGAGCGAGCCCATCTCGCGGGCCGCCACCACCTGCTGTCCGTCACCGCCCACCTCGCCGGCGCGGTGCACCCGGCGCTGCGGTCCCTGCGTCCGACCCTGGAATTCCACCTGGAACGGTGGGCGGACGAGGCGGCGGCATCCGCTGTCGGGAACCGGCGGCTGGCAGCGACCGCGATCGCCCGCGCGGCATTGGCCGCCGCGTCCGGCAAGCGGCCGGACAAGGACCACGGCCCGTTGATGTCGGTGGGTACCGGGCCGGTTCCCCAGCGCGTCGAGGCTCTGCTGCAGCCGGTGCCGGGCCGGCCACGGGCCGGTTCCAAGGTGACGTCCCCCCTCGGTGATTGGATGCGACGTGTACGGCAGGGGAACGGGTCTTCGAATCCCTCCGAGCAGACCGTGGAACTCCTGGTGGTGGCCGGCAAGGCCGTGGAGACGCTGGTGGCCGAGCGTTCGGGGGCGCGAGTGTTGAGCCTCCTCCACCAGTCGGCCCTCAAGACGCTGTCCGATCTGGGGCCACACGCCCGCGACGATCTCGCGGCCCGGTTGGAGACACCGCCGGCTGACGTCTCGCGGGTGATCGATGACCTCCTGGGCCAGGACCTGGTCCGGTCGATGGTTGTCAACGTGGGAGGGCAGCATGAGGTGGTCACGCTCACAGCGGCCGGTGCTGCCGCCCGTGCGGCCACACTGGGTGACATGAAGGACGTACAGGACGTGCTCTTGGCGTCCATCACCAAGGGTGAGCGCGCCCAGCTGCACTATCTGCTGCGGCGCGTGTGCGCGACGGCCGCCCGCGCCGAACACGGGCGAAGCAGGGTCTGAGGCCCGGTTCCCGCTCAGATGGTGGGCAGCAGTTCACGGGTGGGGCCGTGGGCGACGAGGCGTCCGTCGCCCAGCAGGTGCACGGTGTCGGTGTAGGCGCTCACCAGGTGGAGTTCGTGTGAGACGAGTACGAGCGTCATCCCCTGCTCCGCGTTGAGGCCGGCCAGAAGTTCCATGACGGACGTCGCCGTGTCGGGGTCGAGGGCCGAGGTGATCTCGTCGCACAGCAGGATGTCCGGTCCGGTGGCCAGGGCACGGGCGATGGAGACGCGCTGGCGCTGGCCGCCGGAGAGCTCGGCCGGGTATCGGTTCGCGAAGTCGGCGGGCAGGTCGACCTGCTGGAGGAGTTCCGCGATCCGGGCCGTGCGGGCGCCGGAGCTGAGCTTCGTGTGCAGGCGCAGGGGCCGGTCGAGCTGGGCTCCGACCGTGCGGGAGGGGTTGAGTGCGTCGAGGGGATTCTGGGGGACGAGTTGGATGCGGCGCTGGTGTGCGCTCGGGCGTTTCCTCACGGCGGGCGCGAGGGGGATCCCGTCGAGGGTGAGGTCGGCGGTGTCCGCGTGCTGGAGCCCGGCCAGCACCCTGAGAAGCGTGGTCTTGCCTGAACCGGAGGGGCCGACGATGGCCGTGCGGCTGCCGGGGCTGGCCGTGAAGTCGACCGCGGTGAGGGCTTGGTGTGCCTTCCCATGGAAGGAGACGTGGACAGCACGTGCGGCAATGCCCTCGCCCTCGGCGACGACCGCCTCCTCGCTGTCCGCGGTGGGTCCGCGTTCGACTTCGTGGACTGCCGACAGGCGTGCCGGTGTGGTGGGTGCGGTGAGGTGGACGGTGTGGTCGGCGCAGGCTTCGACGAGTTCGGGGTCGTGGCACGCCATGACGATGGCCAGGTCGTGCCGGGCGGCGAGGTGGCGCAGCAGGTCGGCTATCTCGTCACGCAGGGCCGAGTCGAGGCCGGCCGTGGGTTCGTCGAGGAGGAGGATGTCGGGTTTCCGGGCCAGAGCACGGGCGAGCGCGACGCGACGCTGCTGGCCTCCGGACAGGGCTGTCGGTCTCCGGTCGGGGAGCCCGTCATCGGTGGGCAGACGGACTTCGCGCAGCAGTTCCATGACGGCCGACCGTTCGGGGCGGCAGGGGGCGGTTTCCGCGACGATGTCACGGACCTTCATCCTGGGGTTGAGCGCGGAGCCGGGGTCCTGGCCCACGTACGCCAGGCTGGTGCGGCGGAGCCGGGCCAGCTCTTCGGGGGCCAGCGCGGTCAGGTCGTGGCCGAGGACGGTCAACTCGCCGCCGGTGACGGCCGCGCCCTCGGGGAGGTGGCCGATGAGGGCGCGCAGCAGGGTGGTCTTGCCGGAGCCGGATGCGCCGGTCAGCGCGGTGATACGGCCTGCCTCGACGACCAGGGAGGCGGGCCGCAGGAGCACCGGGCCACCGGGGAAACGGATTTCGAGACCGGCGGCGGTGGCCAGCGGAGCGGAGCTGTCCGAGGAATCGACCGGGGAAGTGACCGGCGTGACGACCGGTTGTGCGGGGGTGTTCACGGGGTCGTGACCGCCTTGCGTGCGGAGCGGGGCGCGAGGGAGGCGCAGGCGAGGTTGGCGCTGATGGCGAGGGCGGCGATGGCCAGGCTGGGAGCGATGACGGCCCAGGGGTTGAGGAGGATGCCCGGGGCATTCTCGCGGATCATCAACGCCCAGTCCGCGGCCGGTGGTTGGGGGCCGATCTGGAGGAATGCGGCCATGGAGATGACGTAGACGGCTTCGACGAAGCGCAGGCCGAACAGCGCGGCGACGGTGGAGCGCAGGTTGGGCAGGATCTCGCGTAGCGCGATGTAACGCAGGCTCTCTCCGCGGGCCAGAGCCGCTTCCACGTATCCGGCACCGGCCAGTGGGGCGGCGGCTGCGGCGACGATGCGGACCGCATAGGGGATGCCGAGGACGATGGCAGCGCCGATGACGGCCCATCGGCCGCCGCCGGGCCAGGCGAGGGCGATCAGCATGATGCCGAGGACCGGCGGGAGCAGGATCGCCACGTCGGCGCTGCGCTCCACGGCGCGACCGAGTACGGGGTGCAGGACGGCGAAGCAGCCGACGACGACCCCGGCCAGGGTCACGAGTACGGAGACGAGGGCGGCGCTGCCGATCAGTACCGTGCCGCCGTGCAGCAGCCGGGACAGGACGTCGCGCCCGAGCTGGTCGCCGCCGAGCGGACCGCCGTCGCCGGCGGCGGCGTACGGGGCGTACACGGGGGCGTCGAGGGCGTGGGCGGCGAGCAGGGGCCCGGCCATCGCGAGAGCGATCAGCACCGCCGCCGGGACAAGGGTGGCCCATGAGCGGCGAGTTCCGGTCCGGGCGGGTACGTCCGTGAGGGTGCCGGCGGTCATGGGCGGACTCCCAGGGTGCGGTCGCGTATGAGGTCGGCTGCGAGCAGGACGAGGCTGATGACGGCGCCGGCGCAGACGACGACTCCGGCGATGAGCGGGGTGTCGCGGCCGGCGACGGCCGCGGCCAGGACGCTGCCGATGCCGGGGTAGTTGAAGAGGGTCTCCACGACCACGGCCCCGCCGAGGAGCATGCCGGTGGAGGTGGCGATGCCGGTGGCGATCGCGGGCACGGCGCCGGGCAGGGCGTGGCGCAGGACGACCCGGTGGACAGGGAGGCCGTCGAGGCAGGCGGCTTCCACGTGGGGCGTACGGGCCTGGTCCGCCAGGGCGCCGCGCACGATACGGGTGTTCCAGCCCGTCTGCGGGATGACCAGCGCCAGGACCGGCATGATCAGCATCGTCCAGTCGGCGGGGGTCCCGTCCGCACCGGTGAGGGTCACGGCGGGCAGCCAGCCGGTCCACAGTGACAGGACGAGGAGCAGGCCGACGGCGACGAACTCGGGAACGGCGAACGCTGCTGTAGAGGCATGTCCGATGAGGCGGTCGGCGAGGCCGCCGGGGCGGGAGGCGGCCCAGCAGCCGAGCGCGAGGGAGGCGAGCACGGTCAGGACGAAGGCGGTCGCGCCCAGCACGAGGGTGTTGGGGAAGGGGTCGGAGAGGAGGTCGGTGACCTTCTGACCGCGGGCGGAGGTGCCGAGGTCACCGGTGGGCAGGGCCGTCATCCAGTCCCAGAACCGCTCCCACACGGGCCGGTCCAGGCCCAGCGGCGGCGGCCTGGCCCCCGCGCAAGAAGGCCAGCAGATGCGCGCGGTCGGGGCCTGGCTGAAGCTGGACTCCGAGGCCACCGTCACCGTGCAGCCGAAGAGCAGGGCCACGGTCCGTTTCTCCCTCGCGGTCCCCGACGGCACCCCGCCGGGCAGCTATCTCGGCAGCCTGGTCACCTCGCTGCGCACCCCCGCGGTCAGCGGCGGGGTGAACACCGAGACCCGTATCGCCCGGCTCGTCGAGCTCACCGTCCCCGGCACCGCCGACCTGCAGATCTCCCTCACGGAACTGGAACGCCGGCCTGCGCGCGGCGGCGAGGAGTTCACCGTGACCGTACGCAACACGGGCAACGTCCTCTACACCCTCGCCGGAACGCTGAACATCACCGGCGGCAGCTCCGCGCGTACCGTCCCGCTCACCCCCACGGGGATCTACGTGATCCCCGGCGGCAGCGCCACCATCACCGGCCGCCTCGCCGACCTCCCCGTTCTCGGCCGACGCGCGGTCACCGCCTCGGTGACCGCCACGGTTCCCGGCGGCACGGCGAAGACCGTGGACAGCAACACGGTCCGGCTGTCCTACTTCCCCTGGCTCACCGCCACCCTCACCATCGGCGGCCTCCTTGCCCTGGGCCTTCTCCTCGTCATCACGCGCAAGCGACGGCGTGCCTGGCTGCGGCGTCGCGCAGAGGAACGTACCGCGCTGCGCGCACTGCGGCGGGAACTGCGGGCCGGAAACCGGCGTGCCGGCGACCCTCATCAAGCGCAGGCAGGCGGCGCCGAACACCCGTGACCGGGGGAATTGCGCCTGCCGGACAACCGCGGGCCGGCCACCAAGACCGCCGCCCCTTGGTCACACCAAATGCTCGACCCAACGACGAATCTCTGACTCGGGTCGCTAGGAGGTCTTGGGCTGACGCACTGTGCTGGGATTCAGGTCGACACAGCCAGGTTTGGCGCTGACGACGAACGGGGTGAGCTTGGACATCTTCTCGGAGCAGACGTAGCTCTTGAACCGGTCGGTGTCAGCTCCGACGTACGCAATGAGGAAGTTGTCGGGTGCACGCAACTCTGCTTCAACGGCGGCCCATTGGGCGTCCGGCACGGCTGCCACGCCGGCCGTGCCTTGGCCGCTCTGCAGGCCCGTGAACACCTTGGGCGTGTCCTTGCTGCCAGCGGCGAGCGTGGTGGCGGGGCGGGTGAAGTTGAGCTGGACGGTGCAGCCTGCCTGGGCTTTCTCCTTCGTGGCGAGGAAGGAGTTGACGGTTTCCAGGGAGCACACGGCACGGCCCGGCTTGAAGTAGGCGAGCACCTGGAGCTCGGGATCGCCGATGGGCGCCACGATACCGCTGACCGGCTTGAAGGACAGGGTGCGCCCGGAGGTGGTGTTGGTGACCGTCAGTTCCGCGTCGGTCTTGATGAGGGCGGAGGAGAAGCCCGGCTTGTCGTTGGCGGTGTCCCTCTGTACGCCGGTCGTACGGTAGGAGTAGGCGATGTCGAAGGTGTAGTTGTCGGCGTCCGTGACATGGGCGGTACCGGCGAAGTCGGCGTGCTGCGCCGGGGTGGTGGTCGCCGCGGCGGAGGCCTCTTCGGAGGATCCCGCAGGGGACGGCTGGGAAGCAGCGTCCGCGGCGCCGGTCGACGAGTTGGAGCAGGACGTGAGAGCAAGGACAGCTGTGAGGGCGGTGGTGGCCGTGACGGTGCCAAAGGCGGAGCGGCGCATATGGTCTCCGGGCGTGACGATTGGCAGAGGGAGTCTGCAGTGCGCAGGCGACGCTATCCACAACCACTGCACCTACGTGCCGGTATGATCAAACACAACCCATTTGGGGCTTGTCGTCCACGGCCTCTCGTCGTCAGGGCTGCCGGGTCGTCCACGGGCGTGAAGGTCCCCAAGGGGCGGCGCCCCGGGCGGGTAAGGCTGCGAGTGAGCGGCCGCGGCGGCAGGCGCCACTACAGGACAGCCACCGGCTAGGAGTTGTCCGGTCGATCACGTGCGGAGCCAGATGGTGAGGGCTGAGACGGTGGCGGTGCCGAGGCAGACGTAACGGCGCTCGTCGCAGCGAGTGGCCACCGCCCGGTCCGCGCTCAGGTGGAGCTTGGTGGTGAACCCGCCGCGCGAGCGGCCCAGGCCCTCACTTCCAGCACCACCGCCGCCAGGCGGGCGTGCAGGCTCTGCCACGCCGTTTCGCCCCGGCGTTCTGGAACGGGTGCGGGCGCCGGCCGCATGCTGATGAGTCCGCACGATGGTGGAGTCGACCGAGATGTTCCAGTCGACCTCACCCGCCGTATCAGCGGC
This sequence comes from Streptomyces nojiriensis, assembly GCF_017639205.1. Taxonomy (NCBI): domain Bacteria; kingdom Bacillati; phylum Actinomycetota; class Actinomycetes; order Kitasatosporales; family Streptomycetaceae; genus Streptomyces; species Streptomyces nojiriensis. The sequence continues at coordinate 894,674 of NZ_CP071139.1, forward strand.
GGCCTGGACCTGTTGGAGCAGTCGCTCCCATGTCCCGTCGCCCGACCACAGGCGGTGCCGTTCGTAGACGGTCTTCCACGGACCGAACCGTTCTGGCAGGTCACGCCACTGCACGCCGGTCCGCAGCCGGTGCAAAAACCCGTCGATTACCTGCCGGTGGTCCCGCCACCTGCCACAACGCTTGTTGCTGACCGGCAGGAGCGGTCGTAGCCGTTCCCACTCGGCATCGCTCGGATCACCCCGCCCCATGTCCACATCAACGCCCCGGACCCACGCCCGTCACAAGGTCACACGAATCCTGGCTCTCAGTCCGCGACGAAGGGTGCGTATCCGATCGGCACCTCGCTCACCTCAAGGTCTGAGAAGAGCAAGGTCAGATCGTGAGCGTTGGTCTCGATGTGAACCTCATGGAGGTCGATCCCGACAGCCTTGGACCAGCGGAGGGCAGCCTCCGACTTGAGACGAAGCTCGGCTCCGTACAGCTCGTGATGGTTCGCGCCCCAAACGTAACCGTCGAGGTCGATGGCGGTTTCGCTGCCGAGGAGCCGGGCGTCCAAGGAGGCCCGCCAGGTCTCCGTGGACAGGAACGTCTCGCATCGGGCCTCAACGCAGTACCGGAAGAGATACCGCAGGTGGGCCGCGTATGTGGCGGACCATCACATTCAGGCACCCCCCTGTGCGCCCACCCACCACATCACGCACAGCACCTCCGACGGGACGACGTGGTGGGTACGTCCGATCCGGAGCGGGGTCGTCGCGCAGAGCTGTGGGGTGGCTGTGAATCGACGCACAGGACGATCCGGAGTGCGGGAGGAGTGCAGACAAGTTCTATATTCGTATGAACCATCCGCACGCGAACTGTCTGCGGTGATGAGGGGGGACGACTGAGTTGGTCGGCACCGATGCCACTCCGAGCACCCGCACGGAGTCCCGGAATATCCGCAAGGTCCGCAGGAAGGCGCAGTACCGCAGACGCCTGGGCATGGGCGTGGCCGTGATCGCTCTGGGCGGGGCCGCCGCAACCGCGGGCGTCTTCACACTGGGCGACTCCTCGGACACCGCCCCGCGCGACGCGAAGCTCACGGCCCCGGGTGGTGCGGCCGAGGAGGCCGCCGCCGCGAAGGGCCCGGAGGATGCCTGGGACGGCAAGACGGAGGTGCTGGGAGACGGCTCCACCTCCTACACCGGACCGCAGCCGGGACAGCTCAAGCCCGTGCGGCTGAAGCCCGGCGAGAAACCGCCGCAGTTCGTGGTGTTCTCCTGGGACGGCGCGCTGGAAGGCGACGACCACCTCTTCTCGCACTTCCGTCAGGTGGCCGAGCAGAACAAGGCCCACATGACCTTCTTCCTCACGGGCATCTACCTGCTGCCCGAGGGGAAGAAGGCGCTCTACCGCCCGCCGCAGCACGGTCAGGGCGCGGCCGCGATCTCGTACCCGACCGTCCCGCACGTGAAGGGCACCCTGGAGCAGCTGCGCGGTGCCTGGACCGACGGCAACGAGATCGGCTCGCACTTCAACGGGCACTTCTGCGGGCCCAAGGGCGGCGGGGAGTGGAGCCCCGACGAATGGAAGAGCGAGATAGACCAGACCTACTCGTTCATCAAGAACTGGAAGACGAACACCGGTTTCACCAAGGATGCGCCCCTGCCCTTCGACCCGGACCGGGAGGTGGTCGGCGGCCGCGCGCCCTGCCTGGAGGGCCAGAAGAACCTCCTGACCGCGATCAAGCCGTACGGCTGGCGCTACGACGCGAGCTCCTCCGGAGACTTCCAGCTGTGGCCGTCCAAGCAGGACGACATATGGAACTTTCCCCTCCAGCTCATGCCGCTGCAGGGCAAGGAGGTGCAGGTCCTCTCCATGGACTTCAACTTCCTCTTCAACCAGTCGGGCGACAGCACCCAGGGCGACCCGGCGAAGTTCGCCGCTTGGCAGGCGCAGACCCGGGGCTCGTACATGAACGGCTTCAACCGGGTCTACAACGGCAGCCGGGCGCCCATGTTCATCGGCAACCACTTCGAGGACTGGAACGGCGGCATCTACATGAAGGCCGTCGAGGACGTGATGAAGGACGTGTGCCCGCGCCAGGACGTGCGCTGCGTGTCGTTCCGGGAACTGGCGGACTGGCTCGACGTCCAGGACCCCAAGGTCCTGGCCCAACTGCGCACGCTCGATCCCGCGCAGGCACCGGACTGGACCCAGCTGATCAAGTAGAGGGGCGGGCGGGCGGCGTCAGCCGCCCGCCTACTTCACCGCCTTGATGTAGTCGCCCCACAGGCGCACAGCCCGCTCGCTGCCGGGCGTGCCCGGGCCGTCGCCCCCCAGCCCCGTGAGCGGCAGCGGAACCAGGTCGGAGAGCGACATCCGGTAGACCACCACTGCCGTGGACTCCTGCTCGGTGCTGGCCACGAACCAGCCCGCCGTGTTCGCGGCCGTCGTACCGGTCTTGCCCGCCGTACCGGGGTGGGCCTTGCCCACCGTCTTCGCCGACCCCTCGGTGACGGCGTCCTTCAGGGCGTCCGTCACTGCGCGAGCGGTCTTGGCCGTCACGGCCCGGGTCGGCTTCGGCGCGTCGAGCGGCACGGCGGCGCCGTTGCGGGTGGCCGAGCGCACCGAGTACGGGTCGGTGTGCATGCCTTCGGCGGCGAAGGTCTGGTAGGCGCCGGCCATCCGGATCGCACTGGGCGTCGAGTTCTCCCCGAGGGCGAATGCGGGGATCCGCGGGCCGAGGCTCGATTCGAGCAGCCCCGAGCGCTCGGCGAAGGCCTCCACCCGGTCGAGGCCGACATCTTGGCCGAGCTGGAGCATGGGCGTGTTGACGGATTGGGCCACGGCCTGGCGCAACGTCACCTGGCCCCAGTTCCGGCCGCCGTCGTTGCGCCCCTTCACCACCTTGCCGCTGCGGTCCCAGTACGGCCCCTCCGGCGTCTGCACGCTCACCTGGTCGTTGCCGTCGTAGGTGCTGGAGGGGGAAACCGGCGTACGGTCCTTGCCCCGCGCGCGCAGCACCCCTTCGTCGAGCGCGGCGGCGTAGACGATCGGCGTGAACGCCGTGCCGACCGGGACCGTCGTCGCGTTCGACTCGTTGAAGCCCTGCTTGAGGTAGTCGGGGCCCCCGTACACGGCGAGCAGCCGCCCGTCGGGAGCGATGCTCGCCGCGCCGATCTTGGCGTGCTTGTCGGTGTCGGGACGCCGCTCGGCGTCGAAGTCCTTCTGGGTCTCCTGGACGGCGGCGGTCAGCGCGGTCATCCGGGCCTGGTCGAAGGTCGTGTAGATCTGGTAGCCGCCGAGGTCGAAGTCGGACTCCTCGATGTGGCCGGCTTTGATCGCGTACGCCTTGGCCATCTCGACCAGGTAGCCGGTCTGCGCGCCGGGTATGCCGACGAGCGAGGAGGCCGAGGGCTCGGGGAACGTCGTGTAGGTGGCGCGCTCGGCGCGCGAGAGCCGGCCGGTCTCGACCATGCGGTCCAGGATCCAGCTCCAGCGTTCCACGGCCCGCTCGTGGTTCGCCTTGCCGAGAGCGGGGTCGTAGAGGGCCGCGCCCTTGAGGAGGGAGGCCAGGAACGCGCCTTCGCTGGGATTGAGCTGCGAGACGTCCTTGCCGTAGTAGGCCTGGGACGCGCGCTGGATGCCGTAGGTCCCGCGCCCGAACCAGCTGGTGTTGAGGTAGTCCTGAAGGATCTGGTCCTTGCTCTTCTGGTTGTCCATCTTCAGGGCGAGCATGAGCTCGGTGAATTTCCGGGAAACGGTGCGGTCCTGGTTCAGATAGGCGTTCTTCACGTACTGCTGCGTGATGGTGGACCCGCCCTGGGTCTCGCCCCCCGTCAGTGCGGCGCCCACGGCGCGCAGGACTCCGGACGGCGAGACTCCGGGGTCCGAGTAGAAGCTCGCGTTCTCGGCCGCGAGCACGGCTCCCTGGACCTTGGCGGGCACCTTGTCCAGCGGCATCTCCTGGCGGCTGACCCAGCCCGTCCGGGCCATCGTGGAGCCGTCGGCCCAGTAGTAGACGTTGTCCTGTTGTGTGGCGAAGGAGTTGAGGTCGTCGGGCATATCCGTGGTCGCGTACGCAATCGTGACGAAGGTCACCATGCCCAGGAACGCGCACAGGCAGGCGCCCAGCCACTGGCGCCACGACGGCATCCACCGGCGCCAGCCGGTGCGGCCCGGCCGCGGGAAGGCGGGCCGCAGGCGCCGCAGTTGCGTGCGCGCCAGGGCGACGGCCGGGGCGAGCACCCGCGTGAAGGCATCGAGCCGGGCGGAACGCGCCCGCGGCTTGGCGCGCGACCCCGATTTCCCCCGGCGGCCCGGGACGGCTCCGCCGGTGCCCTCCGAAGCCGCCCGCCCGTCCCGAGATGGCCCCCTACCTGCCCTATCGTTCGCGCCCACTCCGAATGCCCCCTCTGCCGCACTTTCCCGCACACCCTAAAGGCATTCGCTGTGAGGCCGGACCGGTGGTCGGCTGGATTACTCCGTGCACTCCGAAGGCGACCCCTGGTGATCAAGCGGAGGCAAGTCGGCAGCGTGTGAGCCCATTTCCGCCGGGGCAGCCCGAGACGAAGCGGAACGTGACGAAACAGTCGGGTAGTTGTGCGAAGATTCCGTCCCCCGGTTCGTGTGGACCGGGTGACAAGGGGAAACAGAGTGATACCTAAGAGGTTCAGGCCCGCCGCCATCGCGGCCCTGACCGTGGCCCTGGCGTCCGGAAGCATGCTCGCGTACTCCGCGACCGCGGTCTCCGGACCCCGCGACGCCGACCGTGCCACCGCCGACACCTTCGCCCGCGTGGCCAGCGACGTGCTCTCCCAGCGCACGCAGGCCCTGGTCGAGGACCAGCCGGGGCGTCACGGCTCCGGCCAGGCCGGCCCGAAGGCCCGGCTGTCGGCCCAGCTGAAGAAGGACGAGGACGCCGCGCTCCAGTCGCTGCGGTCCCGCAAGACGCGGCTGGCGGAGCTCGGCGAGGCCTACACGGACGCCGACACCCGCGTCGTCGTCGACCGGGCCACGGTGACGGGCGGCAAGGCCGTCGTCCAGGTCACCGAGCAGACCACGCTCACGTACAAGAAACTCCGCGGGGACGAGCCGGCGACGACCGACATCGGGACGCGCTACCAGCTGACCCTCACCAGCAAGCGGGGAGGCGACTGGGAGCTGACCTCGATCACGTCCCAGGAGAACGGCCCCGTCGCGGTCAACGAGCCCGTGCCGGCGAAGGTGAACGTCGTCAAGGACGACGGGAAGCAATACCCGGACGGCACGCCCGCGTCCACGAAGTACCCCGCGACGCCGAAGCCCAAGGCGAAGACGGGCGGTGCCTACGACTACGCCGCGATGGCGAAGTACGCGGAGAAGTACTGGAGCAACTACAACCCGGCGTACCGGAAGTACAACGGGGCCGGGGGTGACTGCACCAACTTCATCAGCCAGGCGTTGAAGGCAGGTGGCTGGAAGGCCGTTCCGGGTTCCACGTCGGACTACAGGAACTGGTGGTACGACGGCTCCCGTCAGACCGACTCCTGGGTCGGCGTGAACGAGTGGGCCTGGTTCACGCTGTCCAATCAGCGGGCCGCCAACCTGGCCAACGTCTACCAGGCGGATGTGGGAGACATCCTCCAGGTGGACTTCAACCGGGACGGGTCCAAGGACCATTCGATGATGGTGACCTACCGCAGCAGCGCCGGGATGCCGTACCTCACGTACCACTCCACCAACACGTACCGTAAGTCGCTCGCGAGCATCATCGCGTCCTACCCGAACGCGACCTACTACGCGTACCGCACCTGACGGGTGCCCGCCGGTGCCCCGCCCAGGGCGGCGGCACCGGCGGGTCGGGGGAGTTCGTCAGGTGGCGAGGGTGGCCAGCGGCTGCAGGCCGTAGGTGCAGGCGTACCCGTTCTCGATTCCCACGAGCAGGTCCACGACCTCGAAGTAGCGGTCCCAGAAGGGCGTTTCGCGCAGCGCGTCGATCAGCAGCCGGTAGGCGTCGTGGTCGTCCGCCTCCCAGACCCAGATGTCGGTCACCCTCGCCGAGTAGAACTCCGTGTCGTAGAACCGGGAGCGGACGCCGCGGGTACGGGCCTCGATCACCGGAACGACGTGGGTGGTGAAGGCGTGGATGCGTTCGGCCACGGTGAGCGCCAGCCACTCGGGCGTGGTCTTGATCAGCATGAACGCGGTGACCGGCGGCTCGGTTCGGTCAGCGGGCATCGACTGCCTCCGATGCGGCGAGGACGGCGGGCTTGAGGGTCTGCGCGCACCACTGGGCGAAGCCGGTGGCCGGGCCCGCCTGTGGCGAGCGGGCTACGCCCGAGTCCAGACCCCGGTCCTTGGCGCGCTTCATGTCGACCATGCCCTCCACGAACGCCTCGTTGAGACCGTGGGCGAGCATGGAGGACCGCAGGTCGTCGAGCGATTCGCGCGCGTAGCGGACCGGGCGGCCCAGTTCCGCGCTCATGATGCGGGCCATGTCGTGGGGCGACAGGTCCTCCGGGCCGAGCACCGGCACACTGCCGACGCCGGTCCAGGAACGGTCCAGCAGCAGTCCGGCCGCCGTCGCGGCGATGTCGGCGACGGCCACCAGCGGGGCCGGACGGTCCGCGGCGACGGTGTCGGTGAAGACGCCGTGCTCGCGGATCGAGTCGGCCTCCTCCAGCAGGTTCTCGAAGAAGGACGGATTGGCCAGGGCGCGGTAGGCGACCCCGGTGTCGGCGATCAGGTCGTCCATGGCCAGGGAGGCGCTGACCAGCCCGGCCCGGCCGGCCTGCGGGGTACCGCGGCCGAGCGCGGAGACACCGACGACACGGCCGACGCCGTGGGCGGCGAACGCCCGCGCGGCGGGGCGGGTGAAGCCGCTGTACGCCTCCTCGGGCGTGCGCGAGGCGTCCGGCGGAACCAGCCAGAAGACGGCGTCGGCCCCGGCGAAGGCGCGCTCGACGGTCGCGGCGTCGCCGTGCGAGCCGGTGACCACCTCGACCGCTGCGCGCACGGCCTCGGGGATCCGGGCGGGATCACGGGCCACGACGCGCAACTCCTCTCCGTGTGCGGGCGCGGCCTCGACCAGCAGGGACAGCAGCCGACGGCCGATGTTCCCGGTGGGGGCAGTAATGACGATCATGAAAACCTCGTGGTCTGTGACGGATCTACAAGACCCCCTCATCGTGCGAGCGCCTCCCGCATTGCCACAATGGGAACTTCAGCAACCGATCATTGCCCGAAACGGAATAACACCGGTGAGCAGCCCAGTTCCGAACCTCGACGCCAACCTCGCCGTCGCCCTCGACGCCTTGCTGACCGAGCAGAGCGTCACCCGCGCCGCCGCGCGGCTGCGCACCTCCCCCGCGGCGATGAGCCGCACCCTGGCCCGGCTGCGCCGGGTGCTCCAGGATCCGCTGCTGGTACGGGCAGGACAGGCGATGGTGCCCACGCCCCGCGCCGAGGCACTGCGCGACGAGGCCGCCGCCGTGGTGCGGCAGCTGGAGGCACTCCTCACCCCGAGCGGCAGGATCGACCCCGCCACCCTGCGGCGCACCTTCACCGTCCAGGCATCGGACCTGGTCGGCGCTGCACTGGCGCCGGGCCTGCTCGGGCTGGCCCGGCGCCGGGCCCCGGGCGTATCGCTGCGGGTACTGGCCGAGGAGTGGGAGGCGGGCCCCGCGCTGCGTGAGGGCCGGGTCGATCTGGAGATCGGGGCGATCGACCACGTCGACCCGGAGACCCGGGTCGAGGAGCTGGTCACGTTGCGGTTGTCGGCCGGCGTCAGGGCCGGACACCCGCTCGCGGAGGGAACCCTGACCCCCGCGAGGCTGGCCGCGGCCGAACACGTGGCGGTGAGCCGCCGGGGCCGCTTCACCGGCCCGCTGGACGCGGCGCTGGCCGAGCAAGGACTCGGCCGGCGGGTCAGCGCCGTGCTGCCCGGACATCTGGCGGCGATGGCGCTGGCCGCGGTGGGCGACGCGGTCTGCCTGGTACCGACCGCGCTGCCGGGCGAGCCCGCCTCCCCGCTCGGCGACGCGGCCCGCGCGATGGGCCTGCGCCTGCTGGACATCCCGCTGCCGCTGCCACCCCTGACGATCGGCATGGCCTGGCACCCGCGGCACAGCGCCGACGGAGCCCACCAGTGGTTGCGCGACGCCGTACGCCGAGTCCTCCGCCCGGCGCGGGAGCGCTGATGCCGGTCACAGTGGCCGGTGCCCGATCCGGCGTGCGGGCGCGCGAGCGGTCCGCCGGGTTGGGTATCGGCTACTCATGCGGACCACCCGGCGGCCGTGGTCATCTGTGGCCGGGCGTCGATTCGTACCGGACGCACAGGACCAGGCACCAGGGGGAACGGTCATGCAGGAACTGCCCGTCGGAGCGGGACACACCCGACCGGTCCAGGTCCATTTCGACGACCTGGACTTCCTGGGAATGGTGCACAACTCGCGCCATGCGCTGTTCGTCGAACGAGCCATCACGGCCTATTGGCAGGAACGGGGCTGGAGCACGGATCCGGATCGCTCACGGTTTCGCGACACCCATCTCGTCGTGCGCGAATTCCTCGTCACGTACGAGGAGCCGATTCGGGGCACGGGGGACGTGGGCGTGTGGTTCCGGATTGCACGGCTCGGCCGCACCAGCGTGATGTACGAGTTCCAGGTGAGGTCCACGGACGGCCGCTGTGTCCATGCACACGGTCATCGGGTGCAGGTGCGGATAGACCCGGAAACGCTGAAGCCCCTCGCCTTCAGCGACGAGCTGCGGGAAACCGCGCACGGTCTCATGCACGGGCCGGCCGGGCGGTAAGTCGGTTGCGGGCGCAGGCCGGCCACTGGCACGGTGCGGTTCCCATCCCTGCCACGAGGTACGCATGACGATCTTTTTCCACGGTGCCGGGGAAGTTCCCTACGGCTGCTTGCACACGGGGTGGACCTTGACGGCCACTGGTGGCCGACCACGGAACACCACTTCCAGGCGCAGAAGTTCACCGGTACCCGGCACGCCGAGCTCATCCGCCGGGCCCGCACCCCGCTGCGCGCGGCGGAGCTGGGCCGTGACCGGTCGAAGCCGATGCGGCGGGACTGGGAGCGGGTGAAGGACGACGTGATGCGCCGCGCCGTGGCGGCCAAGTTCCGCACGCACGCCGACATCGGCGCGATCCTGCTGGCCACGGGGGACGAAGAGATCGTCGAGGACACGACCTCCGACCACTACTGGGGACGCGGCCGGACGGGGACCGGCAAGAACATGCTCGGCCGGATCCTGATGCGTACGCGCGGCCGGCTGCTTGCCGAACTCGGCGAAGCGGGTGGGTGACGGGCGCGCCGCAGGGGACGGACACGTCATCCGGCCGTGAGCCGCTCGTCCAGGTCCTGCCCGAAGCGCCTCCGGTACACGCCGTGGACGAGCGTGCCCGGGGACCGGTAGCCGGTGTGCTCCGGGCGGCGGACCTGCTCGTCCCATGGCGTCACCTCCCCCACGAGGGGTGAGGAGCGCCCCAGGTACGCCTGTGCGGCGTCCGGGAGTTCCCAGGCCCCCTCGACGGTCGAACGCCAGAACGCGCGCCCCTGGCCGACCACCCACATGCAGAGGTCCTCGGTACTGTCCTCGGACCAGCCGGCTCCGTCGACCGTCACGCCTTCCGAGAAGTCGATCAGAGCCTCGGCGGCCTCCAGGTACGCCAGCGCGTACTCCTCCAGAACGTCTCTCGGCTGTGCATCCAGCCATGCCTCCAGGGCGGACAGGCTGGGCCTGGCCGTGTCCAGGACCTCCCAGAACCAGCCGGGAACGTCCTCGAGTTCCACCTCCGTCTCCGTCAACGCCTCCTCCGGGGGCTCACGGACGTTCGAGCCATGCGCGTGCCTCCGCCTCCCGGCCGGTCATGCGCAGGAGGACCCCGTAGTTGTTCCGCCCGTGGAGACTCCCGTTGTGGGCGGCCCGCCTCAGCCAGGGCTCGGCGCCGGCGAGGTCACCTCGTTCGGCGAGCAGCACGCCCAGATTGGCGGCGGCGCCCGCGTGCCCGGAATCCGCGGCGTGCCGGTACCAGCCCTCGGCCTCCGCGACGTCCGAGCCCACGAGACAGAGCGCCAGGTTGTACGCGGCACCGGAGTCGCCGGCCTCGGCGGCGCGGCGCCACCAGGACAGCTCGGTGCCGGGGTCGCCGTGGAGGGCGTGGTGGGTGGCGAGGTTGCACATGGCGCGCAGGTCGCCGCCGTCCGCGGCGCGTTCGTACCAGGTGAGTGCGGCTTGGGTGTCGCCCCGGTCGGCATGGAGGACCGCGATTCCGAACGCCGCTCCCGCATCGCCGTGTTCGGCAGCGCGCCGGTACCAGGGCCAGGCGTCCCCGGAGTCACCGCGACTGGCCATCGCATCGGCCAGGGCCACCATGGACCGGACATGGCCGGCCTCGGCGGCGCGGTGCCACCATGACTCGGCCTCGGCGTGGTTGTCCCGGTGGCGGCAGAGCAGGAGGCCCAGGTTGTACATCCCGCTCGGATGGCCGCTCCGCGCGGCGTACGCGTACGCGTGCTCGGCCTCGTCGATGCGGTCCTGCTCCATGAGCTCGGTGCCGAGGCGGTTCATGGCGTCACCGTCTCCCGCATCCGCATCTGCATCCGCCCGCGCGTTCGTGTCGTCGTTCGGCGCCTTGTCCACTGGTTCGGCCTTCCTGAGTGAGTGAGCGGGGTGTCGGTCATGTGGATGTGCAAGTGGTCGCGCGGCGGGCTGCTGCGGTGTGCGCAGCGGCCCGAGGGATCCCGGTTGAGTAGGCGTTGCTCACGACACCTTGCCGTGTACGCGCAAAACTCCAACCCGAACACCTGGCATTTTCAGGACACCCCCGAGGAGTGCGTTTCCGTCATGCTGAATAGAAAGTCCTCTGCTGCGGCTCTGGCAGCGACAGCCCTCTTGGGAGAAACGTTCTCCGCATATTCGATCGCCTCCGTCTCGTACAGCCCTGGCATGGTTTGGTCAATCGGGTTGATCGCCGCAGTCTTTACGTTGAGCCTGGCACTCTCGGTGATCCTCGCCATACGTGGAATGCCTTTTATTGGCACTGCATCCATTCTCGCGGCAGGGCTGGGACTGCTGGCGTCAGGCATTGAGCACGGCAGAACAATACATGTAATCATCGGGGTGGTGTGCATCACCGCCGGCCTGACGTTCGTATTTCTCCAGGCGAGGTTCTCCCCCTTTTCCCGGTACGGGCAATGGGGGCCGTGGGCGGTCGCCGGCGAGGGCCCGAGGGAGCGTCACACCAGGCTGTGTCGCATCACCGATCTCGACGACCGCCTCCTCCCCCTGCTGGAAGACACGGTGCACAGATACTCGCTGGGGGACCTCCGCGCCGCGACGAAGCTGTGCTGTGAAACGCGATACCCGGATAACGGCCTGCTCCCGCGTGGGGCATACGTCGGGCCGGCTCCCGTGGTCGAGGCATGCATTCTCACCGAGAACCTGGTCATTATTCTGACAGCACACGCCGAAGGCCACGGAGTCGCCTTCGTGGGGAGGCTTCAGCAGACCATGGTGAGCGAGCCGCCCCGCCGGGAGGACAGTGACGGGGAGCGCGAAATATATGTCAGGTCGGCGTGGCTGGATTCCACCGAGTCATCGAGCTACCCCTTCCCCCTCGACGACAGTGCCGCCTCCAGGGAGTTCATCGAAGGGTTCCGTGAAATTCTCACCGCGACCCGGCACACCTGACGGAATGCTCGCGGCACGGTCATGGAAGCAGCCGGTCGGCCAACTCCTTGCGCGTGGTGATGCCGAGCTTGTTGTAGATGCGTTGCAGGTGGTTGTCGACGGTACGTACGGATATGGTCAGCGCAGCGGCGACGTCCTTGCTGAGCATGCCCCGGGAGGCGAGCAGCGCGATTTCGCGCTCTCTCCCGGTGAGCTGTACGACCGCCTCAACGGCCATGAGAGCAGGGGTTCTCGCTCCCTCGCAGCGGGCCGCGAGATCGTCGGCGCGGACGGTGGCGGCGTTGGCCCGACGGGTCTGCCCAGCCGCTCTCAGAAGGGAGGCCGCGGTGCTCGCCGCCTCGGCTGCCAGCAGGTCCGCCCCCATGGCCTCCAGCGCGTCCACGGCGACGAGCAGCCCTTCGGGGTCGCGTGTGGACCATGCGACGGCCAGATCGGCACGGGACCGGTGGAAACGCCCGGTGCGCTCCGCGGCGATCTCGGTCAGCCGCCCGGCCGCTTCCCCCGCTTGCCCGAGCCGGACGAGATCGGTCAGCAGGATCGCTTCGGACGCGGTTTCCCCGCGCTCGAACGCCTCCCTGGCGGCCGCCGTCAGAACTGCTCGTGCGCGGGTCAGCTCACCGCGGGCGACGTACAGCCAGGCCTCGCCGAGTCTCTCTTCGGGGAAGAACCCCGCGGCGGGAAGCCGATCGCGTTCGGCCAGGGCCGCTTCCGCCGCTTCACAGTCTCCCTGCAGTGCGGCGGCCGCCGCCAGACCCGCCAGTGCCATCGACAGCACGACCGGGGTGTGCGGGCGGGACGCTCGGGCCACCTCCGCGAACCAGCGCCGCGCCTGAGCCGGGTGTCCGGCTGTCCATGTGCCACGGGCCAGATAGAAGGCCAACAGCCGGCGGTCCGCGGTCGGACTCGCGTCCGTGAGGCCCGCGAAGGCCCGCTCGCCCACCTCTCGGGCCTCGACCAGGCGACCGCTCTCCGCCAGGGCGAGGACGAGAACCGCCCGGAGGGCCACCTCGTCCGCGGCCGTGGACCGGGTTTCGTCGACGGCCGAGCTGAAGGCGATGGCACGTCGGACCCAGACCTCGGCCTCCTCCCCACGCCCCGTGACCGCGAGAGCCGTGGACCTCGTCATGGCGGCCCACAGCCATGTCTGGGCGTCCGGTGCCTGCGTGCCCTCGGGTTCGAGGTCCGCGCTCAACGCGAGGCTGCGCCTGACGTCCCCCACGGTGAGCGCGGACGCCGCTTCGTTGACCCGCAGGACACGGAGACCGAGCGAGCTGGTGACCCGGCAACGGGCGGACTCTATGACGTCGAGGACTTCTGCGTACGGCACTCCCACCCCCCACAGGAGGTTCTGTGTCCGGAGCGGCAGCGCGGCCAGTACTTCCTCTTCGGTCGTGGCCATGGCGTCGGCCCGGGACAGCACGTGATCGGCCTGCCGGAAGTCACCCGCCTCGTACAGGGTCTTGCCCAGCAGCAGCCGGACCTGGAAGCTTTGGTGCTCCTGCGGGATCGCCCGGAGGAGATCGAGCGCCCGGGGGTACTCGCGGGCGTGCGCCGCCAGGACCGCCGCGCGGACGAGCAGAGCCGGGTTGGCCGTGCCGGTTGCCGCGAGCTTGTAGGTGGCGAGGTGGACCGCGTCCTCCCGGCGACGGGCCCCGCTCCGCTTCAGCAGATGGACCTGCCGGAGCAAGGTGTCCCTGCGGCACTGCGCGGTCATGTCTGCGCGCAGCACCTCGCCGTAGAGGGGGTGGGCCAGCCGGACCGCCGAGCGTCGTTCCTCCTGGACGACAACGATCAGCCCCGACTGCTCCAACTGACTCAGGACCTGCGGTTCGGCGTCCTGTTCCAGATGGCCCAGGGACAGCGGCTCGCACAGGGACAGGACATCCAGTACCTGTCGGCCGGCAAGTGGGGCGACGGAGAGCCGGGAACGGATCAGATCGGTCAGGCGCCGCGTGCCCGGCAGCCGGTCCGCGGTCATGTCCCAGATCTCGCCGTCGCAGGTCAGCACTCCGGCAGCAACTGCCCCGACCACCAGTTCCCGCAGGTAGAGGGGGTTGCCGCCACTGTTCGTCAGAAGGTGGTTCACCGCGCTCCTCCCGACCGGCCCCTCCAGGACCTGTTCCAGCACCGTCACGACCTGCTCACGGGTGAACCCGGCGAGGTCCACCTGCCGCACGGCGTCCCCGTGCCCGAGCGCGGCCACCGCCAGCGCCTGGCCTTCTCCCGACCGAACCGTTCCCAGCAGGAAGATCACCCCGGCGTCCATCAACTGCCTCAACAGCATCGCCGAGGTCGCGTCGAGCAAGTGGACGTCATCGACCAGGATCACCATGCGGGGCCGCACCGTACCCGGCTGCGACAGCAGCCTGGCCACGGCGGCGAATCCCGAGACCGGGTCGGACAGGTCGACACCGTCGGGCAGCAGATGAGCGATGGCGCCCAGGGGAACCGACGCCGCCGCCGCGGTGGCGACCGCCCTGCCGATGCGGTGCCCGAGGGCGACCGCGCGGTCCAGACATTCCTCGGCCAGCCGGGACTTGCCCACTCCGGCCGGCCCGAAGACCAGAAAGGCGGCGCTGCGAGGTTCCGACAGGACTTCGTCGAAATCCTTCAGCTCGACCTCGCGCCCGACCAGCGGCCAACGCTGCACCACACCGTTTCGGTTCATTCCCCTGCCCCCACTGATTGACACCCGCCCGGCTTCGCGGACGTCCGCGGCCTGCGCGACCACGTTCGACAACACGACCCCCGCCATTCCCGTGCCGCAGTTCTCGTTCAATACCGCCGAAGAAGGGGGTCGGGGGAGAAATGCGCGAAACGGGCCACTCACACACGCTGTGACACTCTTCGATCGCGGAGTGCTCACTGGTGTGCAATGTCAGGAGAGGGGACGGCTCGTCCGCGGCCCAGCGGATCATATCCGAACGCGGGTGGGTTCAGATCGCGTGGTCGGCGAATCGAACCCGTGGCTGTCCGGAGTGACGCTCACCCCGCCGGTGTTGCCGAAGTCCATTCCCAACTCGGGTCATTTCCGGGTCGGGACGAAGTCTGACGGCGATCGTTGCCGGTCTGTACGCAGCGGTTGGCCGGATGCTGTGCTCCGGAGGCGTGGGGGCACCATTGGCGCAGCGCGCGCAACTTCAACCGTGACTTGGCAGACGGCATACGGAGTTGACGTCCGAAGAGTACTCAGGTCTCCTACTGCGATGTCTGCCCTTCGGTTCCAACAGCCCGACGGCGATGCCACTCTCCAAGACTGGCAGCACGTCCACAACGCGATCATCCCGACCCACGTCCTGTCTTTGGAAGGGGTACGGGAACGTTCCGAGCGCCACCACCTGGAAGTCGCATATCTCGATGACACGCTCGTGGGGTGCAGCACGGTACGTCCGCCGACGGACGACACTTCGACGGCGACAGTGATCGCTCGGGTGCTCTCCGCTCACCGCGGACAGGGACTCGGCGAAGCACTCTATGGGCGTGGGCTCCACCGCGCGCGGGAACTGGGTGCCACCGTGATCGAGACCGTCGTCCTGTCATCGAACGAGGACGGCCTGCGGTTCGCACAGCAGCACGGGTTCATCGAGACCGAGCGCTACCTGTTGCCGGGGGACACCATCCCCTGGATCGACTTGCGGCTTTCCCGACCGTGAATCGCCAGAAGCTCGCTGCTCCAAGCATGGCGACGCCTGCTCCCGGTCTTACGAACGCAAGGCCGAGCACTTCCTGGGCTTCGCATGCATGGCCAACGCGTTGATCTGCTACCGACGCGCCGCCGGCTGCGACGGCCTCTGAGCGGCAGGATCTTCACCTGGACCATCGAGAGGCGGACTCGGCCCCGTCCGGGCGACGGCGGACCCTACTGACTGCACGCCGAGAGCCACTCCATGAAGATGAGAAAACCGAACCGATCCTACGCGAATCAGGGTGAACACAAGGTGGCATTCGGCATTGAATTTCAAATGCGGCTCACATTTCCCTCCGTTGGCGACTTCGAGGCATGGCGCGGACAGGTCCTCATCGAGCAGCGGGCACGACTCGAGCCTCTCCCCCGATTCTCGGAAAGGTTCGATCAGTTCGATGAGGATCTACTGACGGATCTCATCATTGAGGATGCCTCGACCTTGGAAGAAGCATTGGGTGAACTTCGGCGCGCCGGTCGTGAGATCACGGAAGAAGACATCGCGGACTGGATGCCGACCGTGGACGATGAGGGAAATCCCGGCATCTACCTCCTCGAGGCCCGGAAGCTGAAGCGGGATGCTCGGGTCGAGGACCTTCTGGATCACCTGCGCGTCAATCCAGCCCCGAGCCTGCTGAGGGTCCACTGCATGTCATTGCGCGATCACGCCGATGTCATGACGAGCGGAGCCTTCCGCGACTATGACACGTACTGCGAGTATCGCCTTCCGTTGATCTTTGCAGGGACTTCCGCGAAGGAATTTGGTGGCGCAGGCCATGTTTCGTTCTTCGGAGTCGGGGACATGGAGCCCGTGGCACTGTTCGTCGACCTCCATCAAAACGCTGTTGAAATAAACGAACCCGACGTCCAGGATGCGGCCGTCTGGAACATCAACGAACGTTTCGAAGCGCCGAACTGACCAACTTCGCGGGCCCCCCGAAGCGTCCGCTGCGGCCAACTCCTCGTACCCGGTGGCATCGAGACCCCGACCGTCGGCCGTTCGCCAGGTGCCCAGAGCTGGTCCGGGACCTCGAGCCGTGGTAGCGGGGCACCCTGGATGATCCTGCTCCAGTGAGCCCCGGTGGTCACCCACGGTCCGGCTCCCTGGTAGGCGCGGGCGGTGCCGACGGAGATCCCGAAGCCGACGGCTACCTGTGTGAGGGGGTCGTGCTTGCGCAGGTACACCAAGGCGACCAGCGCACGTTGGTGCGGCGGCAGCTTGCAGCGCCGGGCACCCTCGCGGGTGACCCACTCGACCAGAACATGCGGCAGGTCGAGTGCAGCAAGACAGGCAACAAACGGGCCCCCGCGCCGCTGGGTTGAGAATTCGAGCACCTCCCTCAACGGCGTGGGGGCCTCGTGCGTTGCGTGCGCAGCCGCCGTCACCCGATCAGTGGCCAGGACGAAAGAGCTCACTGACGGTCTCCAAGGTGCAGGGGATGCATCGTGCCTGCAGCCATGCCGCTGCAGATGATCTGGCCGCAACGGCGGTCCTGGCCGGGGCGGGCCGCCTCCACGGCACCGCAGGCACCAACCAGCCCGTCGGGCACGCGCGCATACCCGCGGCGCTGCCCGCGTGGCCCGCCCAGGAGCTGCGGCGCACCGGCCACCTGACCGCTCCTCCCACCCCGGCCGCCTGCGCCGGGCAGAGCGCGGGCGTCGGCTTCACGGAGAAGCTCAACCGGGCGGCGTACACCCTGGGCGGGGCTCGTTGCCGCGGTCCACTTGACCCGCCAGGACACCGAGACCGCCTTACGTGATCTGCGCAGGTAGGAGCGGTTACCGCGAGACGAGGAGGCCTTGTCCGCGGCGACCGCGCCGGGCGTCGTGCGGGGCGGCCGACGGGCAGACGGACCCGCACCCTCTTCAGGACGGGGATGAACTGCGGGCTGTCCGCGGCCTGCCCGAGGGTCAAGACCAACGCGAGCGGGCGGCACCTGCGATCCGAGGCGAGATGAATTTTGCCGGTCAGTCCGCCCCGGAGACCTGCCGAGCAGGGCCTCCTTCAGGCGGAGCTTGCGTCGGCGCCGGACGCCTCGACGCTCGCCCTGTCCGCTCTGTTCCTCCGGTCCGCCCCTTGTCGCCGGGCCGTCTCCTGCTTCTGCGCGGCTCCTCCCAGGGCCTGCTTGCGGTGCTTGCCGACCCGCATCCCTGCGGCGTCATGGTGGGGGCGGACCGTCGTGGAGTCCACGCTGACCGGCGACAAGTCCGTTCTCCCCACCCGGCCACCCTCGGCGATCAGGCCTTCTGTCAGGGCGGTGAAACACCGGCGTCCCGCCAGACGCGAAAGCGTCCGTAGACGGTGGCCCAGGGGCCGAACTCGGCAGGCATCTCCCGCCACTGACCACTGGACGGGGTGTTCGAGGCCAACGACCTGATGGCCTGCCCGGTGCTGCGCGAGCACGGCCGGCGGATCCGGGAGGACGTGGCCGTCGTCGGCTTCGACGACTCCAACGCCGCCCTGTCCTGCCGCCCGCGGCTGACGACCGTGCGCCAGCCGGTGGAGGACATGGCTGCGGAGATGGTCCGGCTCCTCCTCGACGCCGTGGCGGCTCCCGAGACGGTCGGGCTCGCGGTGGAAGCCGCCACGCCGGTGCTGTTCGAGCCGCAGCTGGTCGTCCGGGACTCGGCCCGACCTGAAGACGGCCGATCCTGGACGTGGATGATCCTAGTTGTAGAAGTGCGGCAGGAAGCGCTGGTTGGGGGTGGCTTGAGCGCCGCACGACAACAGGGCGAGGTACCTGGGTTTGGTGCCCGTGGTGCTCACGCACAAGCTGGTGTTCTTCTGCATGATGATCCAGGCCCCCGGCTCCTCGACCCAGCGGTAGATGGTGAAGACCTGGGAGGTTTGGCCCTCGCAGTCCCACTCGTTGAGGGCGTCGCCGCTCTTCGCGAAGCGGCCGTTGTCGACGTCGACGCACTTGCCGGTCGACCTGTTGACGAAGTTGAAGTCGTACTGGCCGCCGCCGGGAACGCTGCGCAGCTTCCATTGCGATTTGCTGGGGTTCCAGGTGTCGCTGACCAGGTGCGTGCCGTTGGCGTTGCTCCCGCGTTCGAACGTGAGGTACTTCTCGTGGTCGCTGTCGCTGATCAGCTCGACCACGGACCCGTTCGCCACCAGATGCGTGCGGAAGTAGACCGGGTAGTGGTCGGAGCCGCGGCCGCCCATGCGTGTCCCCCGATAGTTTCCCAGCGCGCGCGACGAGATCATGTAGTCGAGTTCGCCGCCGCTCTGTTGGGTCGCCTCGCCGGTGTGGTAGACCTGCGCGCCCAGGCCCGCGGCGAGGTTGTGCATGCCCTGGTCCGGGTCACGGTTGAAGTCGCCCATGACGGTCCACGCGCGGCCCGCCGCGGTCGCTTGGTTGCGGACCTGGCGTACCAGTTCCTCTGCTTCGTTGCGCGCTCCCGAAGCCAGCGCGTGCACGTTGTAGTAGATGTCGTCGTCCATGCGCAGCCCCAGCGCGGGGCGGGCGCCGGCCCGGCCGGGCGGGGCGACGTAGACCTCGTGGGCCATGGTGTGCGTGACCATGGCGAGGTTGACCCGGGTGTCTCCCAGCGGACTCATCCAGTACACGTAGCGGCTGCCCCAGCGATACAGGCGGACGGTGTAGCCGCTGCGGTTGTAGGACTGCTGGAACACCATGCCGTACAAACTCGGTTCCGACCCCGCCTCCTGGACGGCGACGATGTCGTTCTCGTTGCTGAGCTGCCGGACGTCCGACCAGCGGGCGCCTTGCGAGTTGTAGGTCGCGATGGTGTGGGCGTTGGGCGTGTCCGCTGCGGCCGGCGATGCCGGCAGGCCGATCAGCAAGCCGACGAGCGCGGCCATCGCCATCAGCGTGGCGAGCGTCCTGGTGCGTGGGTGAAGAAGGTCGGAGCGTGGCAAGGTCGGCGCCTTTCCTGGGAAGGGGATGAGATGGGGGGACTCAGTCAGGGGCCGCTAGGCCGTCTCTTTCGGATCTTGTCGGCCGAGCCCGCGGCGTCCGGTGCCGTACATGGCAAGGCGGAGGAGCGCACCGTGTACTGGACGTACTCGGGCGCCCCGACAACGCGGCCAGGTGCGGTGCCGGGCGTCGCGGGCCCGGCAAGATCCGAAAGAGACGACCTAGTGGTCCGCTGACGAGGCGGACCGCACCGCGTCAGTACTGCCGGGTCGGGCAGCCCTCGTCGCCCCACGCGGTCGTCACGGGGCAGTCCTTGCCCGGGTCGAGCCACCCGGGAAGTTCCGTGTCAGCACTGGCGCGGTGCCCGGCGACGGGCCTGTCCGAAGCGGCGGAAACGGCGGCACCGCCCCATCCGATGCCCGCGGCCAGTACGAGGGCCACCAGTGCCCGGGCCGTGTTTCCCCGCATGTGCGTCAACTCCTGCTGTGTCGCCCGGCAGCGGTCAGTCCGCTGATGTCGTGCTGTGGTCGCCGGCCGCTTGTGCCGACTGTGATCACCACTGTGCCGACCCGGCGCCGCCCGCGGCAGTCCCACGGGGCATCATCTGTGTGCCATGCACTTTTAGGAGGGGTTCCATGGGCAATGCGTCAGGTGACAGCGGGCCAATGGGCATACCCGAACTGGGGAGCGCCGCGGTCCTGCTCTACCGCTGGACCGTTGTCCACCAGAGCCTCACCCCGGCCGCCCTGTCCCGGGCCGCCGCCGAGACCGGAATCGGCGAGCACGAGAGCCACCAGGCGCTGAGCTCCCTCCTCGATGCCTGCCTCCTCCAAGAAGTCCCCGCCGCGACCGGGGATCCCGGTGTGCGCTGGCAGCCGGTGAGCCCCCAGGCCGCCGCGAGCCAACTGCTCTCCGACCGCGACGCCGCCCTCCGCGCACAAGAAGAAGCCCTGCGCACCCGGCGCCGGCAGATCCAGGAGCAGCACGACGGACTCGCGGCCCTCATGCCCGTCTACCTCCAGGCCCGCCAGCACGCCTTCCCCCAGGGCACCATCGACCACCTGCCCGACAAGTTCGCGGTCCGCACGCTGCTCACCGAGGTCATCGACTCCTGCCACAGCGAAGTCCTGGTTTCCAAAGACGGCGGCTCATTCCCCGTCGCCGCTCTGCGCGAGGCCCTCCCCCGCGACCTCGCCCTCCTCGAACGCGGCATCCGCATGCGCAGCCTCTACCAGCACGCCACCCGCTTCGACCAGCCCACCCGCACCCACGCCGAACACCTCGTCGCCGCAGGCGCCCAGATCCGCACCCTGCCCGAGGTACTGCCCCAGATGATCATCGTGGACCAGGCCCTGGCCCTGCTCCCGGCCCGCTCCGGCGGCGCCCTGATCATCCGCGAACCCGACCTCCTCGCCTACCTCCTGGACGTCTACGAACGCGACTGGGCCCATGCCACCCCCTACGCCAGCGGCCCCCACGCCGCCCAAGCCGTCTCCCAGACCATGAGGCAGACCATCCTGGTCATGCTCGCCAAAGGCATCAAGGACGACACCATCGCCCGCCGCCTCGGCATCTCACTGCGCACCTGCCGCCGCCACGTCTCCGAACTCCTCGACACCCTCGGCGCCCACAGCCGCTTCGAAGCAGGCGTCATCGCCGAACGACAAGGACTCACCCGCCATCCGGCATCCCCGCCCCTGCCCGTACCCGCGAAGGAAGCCGCCCCGGACACCGTCCGGCCCGACCCGGTACCCCCGTGCACGGTCTGCGGCGCGGCCCTGCCCACACGGGCCTCAGGACGAGCCACCGGCCGACCGGCCCGCTATTGCTCCCCCAAATGCCGCTCCCGCGCCTACCGCACACGAAAATCCCCGAGAGACGCACTCCCGCAGGCCGACACCGCCCAACCGTCACGAAACCCGCCGCCCGCGTGACGAAACTCCTCCACGGGCCGGACTGCTTTCGGTGCACGGCCGTGGCGAGGCGGTCACGGGACAGCCGAGCCGGGGACCTTCACCGGTCTCGCCAGGACCAACATCGAGGCATCGCCCACTCCGTGTCGGCCGTAAGCGGCCCACCGGCCGAGGGTGAACCCTGCGCACTGGACCAGACCATCAGGCAGGGGGTCTCCTCGGCGTTCCAGCAGGACATCGACGCCCTCGCCCCACACGCGGTCCGAAGGACCCGCGCGCACCGGGTCATCCGGATCATCCGGATCTGCGAACGCCAGGGCGTTCCTGTCCTCGCCGACCACCCGTCGAACGCGGGATGGCACGACTGAAAGGCTCAGTGGCCCTCGGTTTCCCGTGCCGGTCCTGGTCCATCCCCAACCCGATCGACGCAGGCCAATGGGGCTCGTAGCCTCTCGTTGTGACCGATAAGGCTGAGGCGCGAGACGCCTTCAAGAATCGATGCAGCAACGCCTCACGCACACTCGCATCATGCGTCGGCTACTCCATCAGTCGCATCTCGTTCGAGGCCTTCGCCGAGGAGGACTCCCTGGAGATCCCTCTCAGGGAAGGGCCGTGGAAGCCGGACGTAGTGGTCTCCCTCTCCCATCTCCACCACGTCTCGGTCGACAAGCCCCCGCAGATCGCCGGCAGCTTCATCGACGAGATCTCCTTGATCCACCTGCCGGCGCTCCCGCACTCTTGGCCTGCGGACGCCGCCGGCCGTATCCGGCGGTTCGACGGGCTCTGTGAGCTCGCATGGCTGCGGATCGTGGGCCCGACCGAACTCGATGCTGTTGCCTCGATCGTGACCGTCTATACCGCAATGAGCGATGACCGGGCCTCGATGGTTCAAAATCCCCTGGGCTGACGGCCGCAGGGCCGATTCCGACCGACGGGAAGCAAGAGGCCGTCGTGGTGCCGGGATGAGTAGTGCTTGCTCATGTGCCGAGGATCCGATGCCCGGTTGACTTCTGCTGGGCAGCCAGCCGCCGGTCGCGGTATGGCCGCTCTTCCCGGCTCTGAGCGCAAAGGACTCCCCTGTGCACGACCAGCAAGCCCCGCGCCGCGGTCTCACTCTGGTGACCGCCCCCGAGGCACGGTCCATCGACTACATCCCGGCGGACGAACGTCACGGCAAACTCTGGCACCAGGGCCCGTTCTGGTTCTCCGGCAACTTCGTCCTGACCACTCTCGTCATCGGGTTCATCGGCCCCTCGATCGGCCTCGGACTGGGCTGGTCGGTGGCGGCCGTGGTCCTCGGTGCCTGCTTCGGCACGTTCTTCATGGCGGTCCACGCCAATCAGGGGCCCCGTATGGGCCTGCCTCAGATGATCCAGTCCAGGGCCCAGTTCGGGGTCCGGGGAGCCGTCGTACCGTTCACGGCCGTCATCTTCGTCTACGTGGGCTTCAACGTCTTCAACACCGTACTCGCGGCCCAGGGGCTGGCACGGATCGTCGGCGGCGGCCCCTGGCTCTGGTACCCCGTCCTGGCCGTGGTGTCGGTGGTGCTGGCCCTGGTGGGGCATGACCTGATCCACTTCGTGCAACGCGCCTTGACCGGGCTCCTGGTCCTCGTGTTCGGGGTACTCACCGCCGGAACCGTCGTTCAGTGGTGGGACGCGCCGATCGTCGCCCCGGCGGCCGGCAGCCCATGGACATCGTTCCTGACCGTCTTCGCCGCTGCGGCCGGCTACCAGATCAGTTACGCCGTCTACGTGTCGGACTACTCCCGGTACCTGCCCGCAGACGCCGCCCCACGCCAGGTGATCTGGTGGACATACGCGGGTGCGGCCGGCTCCGCGGTGTGGCTGATGTCCCTGGGCGCCTTCATCGGCAACCACATGCCCGCCGACGATGCCGTCACCGGCCTGCTCCGGAGCGGCGACGGCATCGTTTCGGGCTTCGGCTCAGTCGTCGTGCTCGCGTCGGCTCTGGCCCTGATCAGCGTCATGGGCGTCAACACCTACGGTGCGATGCTCACCGCAGTGAGCGCCGTGGACGCCTTCCGGCGGGACCGGCCGACGAGGCGCCTGCGGGCCGCCGTTGTCCTGTCCGTCGGCGTCGTGGTGCTCGCGGTGGCCCTGTCCCTGCCCGACGACTACCTGGCCGGCTTCAGCGGCTTCGTCCTGCTGATGCTCTACTTCCTGGTCCCGTGGACCGCGGTCAACCTCGTCGACTACTACGTCGTCCGCAAGGGCCGGTACGTGATCCGTGACATCTTCGACGACCAGGGCATCTACGGACGCTGGTCCTGGCGCGGCCTGGCCTCGTACGTCATGGGCCTCCTCGCCATGGTCCCGTTCATCTCGACCACCTTCTTCCGCGGACCGGTCGCGGAAGCCATGGACGGCGCCGACGTCTCGTTCGTCGTGGGGCTGCTGGTGAGCGGTGCCCTCTACGCGGTGCTGGCCGATCGTCGTCCCGGGCCGCCCGCGGCCGTCGCGCCCCTCTCCATATCCGTCGACCTGCACTCTCCGACCGCTGCCGGACGGCCCGGGGGATACGCCGGGGCAAGGCCCGTCAAGAAGGAATCAGGCAATGCCCATGGACCCGGCAAGAGCACCGGCCGATCCGACCGCCCTGATCGATGACCTCAACTCCCGCATCGTCCGGTCGCTCGGCGCGCACGACCCTGCCGAACTGCACGCGGCCGCGGCGCGCACCGGTATCGACGTCGGTGAAACCTACGCCGGTCGCCTCTGGACGGGCGGTGTCTGCCCCCTGGTGCAGCGCTACGCGACGGGCGGGGCATTCATGGCGGCGCTCACGAACAGCAGTCCCGATGCGCTGAACGCAGCCATCGAGGTACTCGCCGCCGTCGCGCCCACCGCGGCCATGTCGTTCGCGCTGGAAGTGATGCGGATCGATCTCGACGGTTTCACCTTCGGGCACAACCGCGTCCCTTTCGAACTCGTGATGCGGGGACGCGCCGAGAAGATCATCAAGCGGGAGCCCTCCTCGGCGCCACCCGAGATCCTCCTCGACATGCTCCGTCGCCGGTCACTCGCTCCCGGTGAGATCCCGAAGGGCAAGATCGCGGGCATACCGATCGCTGCCCTCATCGCCTGCGTGAGCACCGGCGAGCTCCGCTTCGACCAAGCCGAGAGCGCGGGCCTCTTCAGCGGGCATCCGGCCCTTCGAGAGGGCGCGGGGCTGCTCGACGCGCTCCTGAGGACACGCTGGTTCGCCGCGACGGACGGCCATGATGGAGGCCTCACGCAATGGCTCGCGCACCGCCTGGCCGCGGCCGGCCACACACCTGCTGTTCCCGCGTTGCGCGAGCTGTTCACTCGGCAACGGCTCTTCCTTCCCACCGCCGGCGAGAACCTGCTCGAGATCGGGACGCCGGAAGCCCTCGAGGCCGCGGCCTCGCCCCTGTCGCCGGAGGGCGTCCCGATCAACGAGTACGACCGTCTCCATCGCCAGGCGATCGCGATCGATGCGCTGCTGCGTGCCGGGCCCTCGCGCGCCTTTGACGTCCTGGCGCCTCTGTTCGAGGAGCGGGTGCTCCGTTGCGGCGGCATGCGGAGCGAGTCCGCGAGGACCGCGCTCGAAAAGCTCTCGCCCGCGCAGGCGACGGCCGAGCCACGCTGGATCGAACGATGTCTGAGGGCCGCGCAAGACCGCGAGCTCGGTGCGACGGCCCGAGTGCTCCTCGACCGGCTCGACCCCGGGCTCGTGGACGAGGCCGCGGCGCGCGTGGAGAAGCGCCGGCGGAGGGCGGCGGCGGCCAGGTCCACGGTGAAGCCACCGGCGGGCCATCTCTTCGAGCGCTATCGCGCCGGTGAGCACGAGCGCGTGTGGGAGGAACTGCTCGCGCTTGACCGGAGCCCGCCGAAGGCGCTCGCCGCGCAGGCCGAGGCCGTCGCGGTGGAGACGATGGAGCGGGTGCGGTGCGGCTTGGAGGCTGTCGTCGAACGGCTGCGCGCCGAGGCGTACCCCTTCCACGAGAAGGCGCGCGCCCTCGTCCCACCCCCGCGCGACGCGCTCCGGCACGTGGAGCGGTTGGAGCGGCTCACGGGCGGACGCCTGCCGCTCTCGCTGCGCGCCTTCCATCTCGTGGTCGGCTCCGTGGACCTGTCGGGCAGTGCGGAAGGGTTCCGCCATGACCCGAAGAAGCACGGCATGAAGCCGAAGAGGGACGAGATCGTCAACGTCCCGGAGAAGTACCCGTTCATGTATCTGTCGCACTTCGATCCCCTCGTCGTCCTTCCTCTCGAAGAGGCAGTCGCCGAGGCGGAGACATGGGCCCGCGGGGAGAGGCAAGGTGTGGGCATGAGCGCGCCTCTGGACCTGACGATCAGTCCTGGTCCGTCGTTCAAGGCGAACCCCCGCGACGCGCAGCCGGAACCGGTCGACACGGTTCGTCTCCCCGGCCCCTTCGCGGACGTGGAGCTTCGCCGCGGGCGCGGTGGGGCCATCCCGTTCGTCGAACACCTGCGGAGCTGCCTCGCGTGGGGTGGATTTCCCGGCCTGGCCGGCACGAGCATCCGGCCGCAGGCCGTCCTCGACGCGCTCGACGCGCTCGCGCAATCCGTCCGGCCTTTCTGACCACGTCGGGCCCTGCCGCCTCCTTCGGCTCGTATGTTGCGTTCCTGGCAGTGCTCACAGATGACCTGGAGGAAAACGTGTATTCACTTCTGGAGAAGGCCGCAGCGGCCGCTGAAGCCGGTGAACTCGAGGTGCTCGCGGCACATTTGGAAAGGGCGGGCGAGTTCTCGGAGGACAGTCCGGGCCTGAGCGACTACTTCCTCGCCGGTTTGGCCACCCGACTCGGCAGGGAGCGGCCCGCCAATCTCTACCTCCGTGCAGAGGGCATGCCCCAGATCGACCTGTTCTACCTGATGCATCAGCACCTGCCATTCCTGCGGGCGGGGAAATTCGCCAACGATGCGCTGCTGGAATATTGCGTGGACCGGCAGGAGGCCACCGTTCTCGGCCTCGGAATCGGTCAGGGCCGTCAGGAGCTGGACCTGGTGACCCGCGCGGGGCTGGAGCGAGTGACCGTCGTCGGTGTCGATGTTGCCGCGCGGAGCCTCGACGCGGCCGGCCGGGCCATGAACGGACCGGAAGTACCTGCCGGAACCCGGGTCGACTTCCGTCCGGTTCTCGCCGCGAGCGAGGACGTGGACGACAGCGTGTGGGAAATGATCGAGCGCTTGCCCCGCCCTCTGCTCGTCACGGCCTCCTTCGCTCTCCACCACATGCTGAACCACGAAGGTGAACAGGACGCACGCGCGGCGCTTTTGCGGAGACTGCGCAGGCTGGAGCCGGCCGCACTGGCGCTGTGCGAACCCGACAGCGATCACCACCTCGTGCCGTTGCGGGTCAGGCTGGCCAACGCTTGGCACCACTACGGCACGGTCTTCGCCGCGATCGACGCCACCGGCGCCACCGACGGGGAGAAGCGCGAGATGAAGCGGTTCTTCGGCCGCGAGATAGCGGATGTCGTGGGCGCCACCTGTGAGAGCACCCGCTACGAACGGCACGAGCCGACGCGCACGTGGCTCAACCGCTTGACCGCCTGCGGTTTCACCCCCGTCCCCCTGCCGCCGCCCCCACCCGCTGCCGGGCAGCCGGCGGGCTTCTCGACCATCGCCCATCCCACCCACCTCGAACTGGCCTACCGGCACACCTCCGTGGCTGCCGTGATCGTGGCCGAACCCACCCGCTGACCGTGGAACCGGTGGTGGAGGTGAGTATCAGTTGCTCACGCGCCCCGACGCAGTTGATCGGTTGACTGGCCGCAGCAGCCGGCCGGCTGCCCGCGCGGTGGGACGCAGGCTCCCGGGCGCACGGCAACGATGCAGCGAGGGCAATGGTGAACAACGGGGACATGGGCGCAACTCGACAGTGGGAGGTTCCCGGCTACGTCCACGGCAGGGAATTGGGCGCCGGCGCCTGCGGGAGGGTCGTCGAAGCCGTGGACCAGGCTTCCGGCACCCCGGTGGCGATCAAGTATCTGACCCACGGCGCGCGCACCGCCTTCCGCGCCGAGGCCCGTCTGCTGATGGGCTTGCGGTCGCCGTACGTGGTTCGCATCGACGACTACGTCGAGCACACCGAAGGCGCCGCGATCGTCATGGAGTTGGTGGACGGCGTCTCACTCAGGACGCTGCTGCGCCAGGAGGGTCCCACGGGTCCTGAGGCTGCCCTCACCGTGCTCAAGGGCTCGTTGCTCGGTCTTGCCGCAGCTCACGAGGCGGGACTGGTGCACCGGGACTACAAACCGGAGAACATTCTGGTCGCCCTCGACGGCTGCTCCAAGCTGGTGGACTTCGGGATCGCGGTGGCCAGTGGGGATGCCTCCGACATCGCCGGCACCCCGCCCTATATGGCTCCCGAGCAGTGGACCGGGCGCCCCGTCACCCCCGTCACCCCCGTCACCGATGTCTACGCCGCGACGGCCGTCTTCTTCGAGTGCCTCGCCGGCTCCAAGCCGTACCCGGGCACCACGGCTGCCGAACTGGCGGTTCAGCACATCGAGGCGCCCATACCCGACGACAGGGTTCCTGAGGCGCTGCGGCCGTTGATCCGCCGTGGCCTGGCCAAACGGGCCGTGGAACGACCGCCGAGCGCTGCCGCGTTCGTCCGAGAACTGGATGCGCTGGCGACCAGTACGTACGGCGAGGACTGGGAGGTGCGCGGGCAGCGCAGCTTGGCCGCGCTCCTCACACTTCTTCCGGTGCTGGTGGGTTCCGCGAACGACGCCGTGACCGGGGCGACGGCCTTCGCGGACACCACCCTCGCCACGACAACCACCGCACCCGCATCAGGACATGCCTCAGCGGCGGCATCGGATCGGCCGCGGTCCCGGATCCGCGCCGTCGGCCGGCGCAAGCCGACGGTCGTCGCCGGGTCTGCCGCCCTTCTGCTCACCGGGGTCCTCGCGCTGTCCGCGATCGCCGAAGGGGATGACGCGGGGGCTGGCGCCACGGGCTCCGCTCCGCACTCCGGCCACGCGCCCGACGCTCCCGACGCCGCCGGCTCGCCCCTCTCCCCCGGCGCGCCCGGCTCCCCGGCCGGCACCCGCCCCACGGGGCCCCGCTCCACCATTGCCCCCGGTACTGAGCAGTCGGGGACCGCTGCCGGTCCCCCACCCGGTGGCGGGACCGGCAGCGGTACGGAGGATTCCACGGCGGCCGGGGGTTCTTCGTCCGCGCCGAGTGCCGGACCCGCTTCCACGGAATCGGCAGCACGGCCGACGCCCTCGACCACGAACGCGCCCCCGGGGACGCCTCCCGTCGCACCGCCCGTCGCGTCCCCCACCCTGCGGGTGCTGGCCGTGTCCCTTTCCCAGTACGGCTGCTCCGGAAAGTTCGGCACCCAGGCCGTCGCATCCGTGAAATCCGACGGCGTCGCCACCGGAACGCTGGTCCTCACCTGGTTCCACAGCAACACCCCGGGATGGGGCCCCGTCGTGGCGACGGACAGAATCACCATCCCTGCCGGGCAGACCTCGTTCAGCAAGACCTACGCCCACACGTTCGGATCCGGCGACCCCTTCCTGTACTGGGGTGTCCAGGTGTCGAGCGACCCCGCGGCAGCGACGGGTGCCGGCACGTACAAGGTGCTCTACGCCGATGACTGCAACCCGGTCCTCTGAGCCGGCCATGGACCACAGACCGCACGACGAAGAGCTCACCGTCCACCTCCCCCGATCGCACCCGGCCGACGAGGCGACCAGCGCGACCCTCCTGGACGAGGCCGCCTGGGGCATGCCGCCCTCCGAGCAGGACATCCACTCCACCACGCCCCCTCCCGCGCCCGCACCCGCACCCGCACCCGCACCCGCCGATCCTCCGTCGGGCGGCCTGGGACGCTTGACGGCGGTGTGGCACGGCACCCTCACCGAACCTTCGGGCGCGCCGTACACGGCCGGTGCCCAGCGCAGGCGCGGCCGCCTCCGGGGTCGGCTGATCGTGGCGGGGGCGGCGCTGGCGGCCGTGTTCCTCCTCATCCGGCAGCAGACCGGCGATCCGCTGTCGGTGACGGGAGTCACCGTGCGTCCCAGCTCCCCGGCCGTCGGCTGCGACACCGTCGTCACCGTGCTGGCGACGATCCGCAGCAACGGGGAAGGCGGAACGCTGAGCTACCGCTGGCGCCGCAGCGACGGCACGGTCACCAGCCCGGTACGGCAGCGGATCGCACCGAGAGCACGGCTGACCGAGGTCACGCTCCACTGGGCCTTCCACGGGCCCGGCTCCATGGAGGCCACCGCTGTGCTGGAGGTGCTGTCGCCGAACCCTGCCCGCGCCGAGGCCACCTTCGCCTACACCTGCCACCTGTGACTCTGCGGCACGGGGCGCAGGGGGCGCACGGTAGCCTCGTAGACGATCACCGCCGCTCCGGGAGTCCGAGGACGTGCGGATGACCCGTCAGGCCAGGTGCAGGGGCTGCGAAGTGCTCCAGGGGACGATCGGAGAAGCGGCATGGATCTGCTCCTGGCACCACCGACCGCTGCCGGGCCCGTACGCCTGGGAAGGCCGTACGAGGAGGCCCTGACCGCGGTCCGGCCCTGGGGCGAGCCGCGGATCGCCGGCCCCACCGCCCGGCGGGCGCGTCGGCTCATGGGCGACTTCGGCGGGGTCGGCTACACGGTCTTCTTCGATGCGGAGGACCATGCGACGGCCGTGGAATTGTGGTGGCCCGGCGAGAGCCGGCTGAGCACCGCGCGTGTCCTCCTGGAGGGGCACGAGGTCTTCACGACGCCGGCCGACACGGTCCTCGCGGAGCTGCGCGGGCGCGGGTGGAGCGTGGATGCCGAGGACCCGGAGAACGTCGTCGTGCCGGGCGTCTCGCTGGGCTTCACCCGCCGGACCTCCCAGGAAGTACCGCGCGACGGGCAGGGCCTGCCCGTCTCCTTCACCTCGGTCCTCGTCGCAGGCGAGGGCTATTACGACTTCCGCTGTGCGCAGTAGGGCCGTCCGGGTGGCGGACCGGCCCGCAGAAACGATCACGTGTGCGGCGCGGCCGAACGGCCGTGCCGGAACCCGCAAGGATCGACAGAGCAGGCACCTCTTTCTTCGAAGGAGAAGCGGCACGCCGCGCGCTCCCGTCGTACCGGGATGGCCGCGGGGCAGACCTTGCGGGTGGACGTACGACGGGCCGGAACCGTTTTCCGGGCCGGCTCCGCGGCCGCCGCCGATCTCCTTTGAATCCGGATGAGAAGGATTTCATGAGCAGCAGCGCCAAGATCCAGGCGCCCTCCGGGCTCCTGGCCGACATCAAGCACCGATCCGACGGCCACCACCAGATGTTCGGCATCCATCTGCGGTGGCAGATCGGTGACAACCGGCCCGACCACGGAACGTGGCCCCCGCCCGCGGACTGGAACGAAGGCGACGCTCCCTATCCGCACGTCTACGAGGTGTGGATCAACGGTGAGGCGCGGCAGACGGTGTTCCTCCACTGGCCTGCCTGGGACTGGGCCCCGTCCAACTCCCACTGGGTGGACCTGGGTGAGGAGCCTGACGCCGAATACCGGGTGAAGATCCGGGCCAAGGTCGACGGTTCGTTCACCGCGTTCACCAACGAGGTCACCGTCGCCTCGGCCGCGGCGGTGCCCTGGTCCGCCCCGCGGGAACCCCGGGGCGCGCAGTCCGGCGTCGCCGACCACGCTCCGCGTCACGGCACGATGAACCACCCGCGCAGCCGGGCCGCCGTCGCGATCAGGGACGAGGACCCTTCTCCGATCTGTGCGAAGGCCCGGGCCGAGAACACCAGCACCACCTGGCAGGAGGTGCTGCCGGGGGCCGACCGCATGCTGGCCGACTACCCCTGGAACAACGCCCTGCGCTATCTGGAGTACCGGAAGTTCTTCGAGGGCAGCACCGTCGCCTCCACCGGCAACCCGGCGTTCGCAGGTCTCGACCTCGCTCCCCGTCCGGATCTCGGTGACTGGCCCACGACCCGGCTGGACGCCTCCGCCGCAAGCCACACGTTCTCGTACGACTACACGGCCTATCACACGGACGACACCTGGTCGCACCGCTGGTTCCTCACCCGCGGCGGGTGGGACCCCGGCAGCGGACTCTCGTGGGAGGACCTGGAGCCCATTCCGTTCCTGATCGAGGTCCAGGGAGCTCCGAAGGAGGAGGACTCCACCCAGTGGGAGTTCGCCACCCTCCCGTCCCGGAACGGACGGGCCGCGATCGTGCATGTCTGGGGCGGTCACGGCGGACCGGACACCCCTGACGGCGGCAACGGCCGCAAGACCGGGGAGTTCTTCCTGTCCGTGTGCGACGTGGTGCTCCACTGACACCATCCATCCGGATCCGAATGCCCGGTCAGGGGGCGCGGAACGGGTGAGGTCATGAGCGGGGCGGCCGCGCGGAACCACGGCCGCCCGCTCGTTCCTCGCGCAACTCGGGGCGGCCCTCTCGCGGGCGGTGCCGTGGGCTTCAACCCAGGCTCTTGCAGGCCCCGTTGGGACGCATGTCCAGCCGTCAGGGTATCCGGGATCGCGCGCCGATTTCTTAGCATCACAGGCCAATAACGCTCTTGACCGCCGCCCGCACGACTACAAAGGAGCCCATCGAACCGAACCCGGCGCCAACGGGGTGATGAACCCGTTGTTCGGAATATGGCGAAGGTGGTGATGTGCATGCGTGAGTGCAGCAGGATCCAAGCGATTGCGGTCAGATCCGCCACGGGAAGCCCGCGTTCTGGACCTCTCCCCCGATAGGCCGCCCATGCTGATACCGATGCTGTTTTCCCCGGCGCTCGCCTCGGCCGACGAGTACCGATCCCTGACGTCGACCATCCGGTCGAAGGCGCAAGATGCGCAGGGATTCTTCGGCGGAGCCGGGCGCAAGGAGGGCGAAATGCCCTACCTCCCCCTCCACGTCCAATTGCGCGGCCTGTTCATCGAGCTCTACATCGAGCTCCGCCCACGCAATACGAGCCTCCGGATAGCCGGATTCCGGAACATCTTCGAGAACGGTCAGGCCCCGCCGGAAGCGTACGTACGCCACGTACGGGACTCGGTCGCACCGCCGGGGCTCCGCCGAACGGAAGCCCTGCCGTTCGGCGGAGGCCGCGCCGACCTGGAGAGGGCCGCCGCCGTTCGGCGTTCCGGCGTCCTCCTCGGGCGCCGGCCCTTGAGCGACGCGGTCGTCCGGCTGCACCAGAACCGCGATCCGCGGAGCACCGCTCACGGAATGCTCGTGCTCTCGGAAATGCTCTGCGAAGCCGCCCGGTACCCCGCCCTGGCCGATGCGATGTCACGTATCTGGATGACCGGGGGGCGGCTGTAGTCCGCAGCGGTCTGCGCGGAGGGCGGCGCTCTGCCGGATCCCGCCGCGTCCCCGCCGGCCGGGCGGGGCGCTCGCCCGCACGCCGTCCCGGGCATCCGGATCCCTCTTCGGGTGCACGGGACGGAGTGCGGGCGGCACGGTTCAGAACTTGCTCAGGTTGAGCGCGTTCTGCAGGGCCTTGACGGTGGCGGGACCCCACGCACCGTCGACGGCCAGACCGGCGCCGGTCATCCGGTTGAGGTGGGACTGCAGGGCCTTGTAGGTCGCCGGACCGGTGATGCCGTCCTCGACGAGCCCGGCGCCCGACCACACGTTGAGGTGGTGCTGCAGCGCCTTCTTGGAATTCGGCCCCCACTGGCCGTCCGCCGTCACGCCGATGACCTCCTGGGTGGCACGGATCGTCGCGGGCCCGAAGTCGCCGTCGACGACGAGCCGGGCGCCGTCGTCGATGTACGCGAAGTACGCGGCTTCGGTGGCCGGGCCCCACGCGCCGTCGGCCGGGGTGCCGACCTTGGCCTGCAGCCAGCGGACGCCCGCGAGGGTCAGCGGGCCCCAGGCGCCGTCCTGGTCCAGGGCAGGGCTGTATCCGAGGGAGTTGACCGCGTACTGCTGCATCAGCACCGAACGCACCGAGCTCATGCCGCCGGAACCACCCGAACCGCCGGAACCACCGCCTGCGTACGCCTTGTACGCGGCCTCGGTGCCGGGCCCCCACAGGCCGTCGACACCGGTACCGACCTTGCCCTGGAGCCAGCGGACGCCCGCGTCCGTCAGCGGACCCCACACCCCGTCGACCGCCAGCGCCGGGTTGTAGCCCAGCCCGTTGACCGCCTGCTGCTGAGCGGAGACGGACCGCACCTGGGTCATGCCCCCGCCGCCGCCACCGCTGGAGTCGCTGCCGCCGCCACCGCCGCCGGATCCGTACTCGATCGTGACGCTGTCGGCGACCATGCCGCCCTGCACCCAGGCCCGCAGGGCCGAGCCCGGGCAGCTGGTGGAGTTGCCGGAGAGCCCGCCGTGCCAGGTCTGCGCGAGCGTCCTGCCCGCCAGCTGGTTGGCCTGCTTGTACAGGGCGCGGATCGCTGACAGTGCCCGCGGGGTCGCGTCGCCGTCCTCGCCTATGAAGCAGACGCCGATGTGGCTCGTGTTGTGACCGGTGGCGTGCGCTCCCTGGACGTACCAGCCGCGGCCTTCGAAGATGCGACCGGTGTCGTCGACGAGGAAGTTGTATCCGATGTCCGACCAGCCGTTGGAATCCATGTGGTAGTTCTGGATCTGGCGGACGGTCTGTGTCGTCGGACCCGCCGAATAGTGAACGGTGAATCCCGTTCGGTCACCCATGTCGACCCGGGTCACCTCCCGCGCCGGACGCGCACCCCATTCGGAGCGCGAGTACACGTAGGTGATCCCCTCCTTCCCGCCCGTCGATCCGCCCGGAACGGGCTTCGGCGGTTCGAGTTCGCCGAGAAGGACCTTGGGGTACAGGTTTCCCGGGCATTCCGTGTAGGTGAGGCGCATGTCCCTGTGCCCCACGACGGCGGTGCCCGCCATGCAGTACCGGAGGTATTCGATCAGCTGCCGGAACGCGGCCACCATTTCGGACGTGACCGCGTCCTCCGACCCGATCAGTCCCAGGATGGAGTAGTAGTTCTGGTTGACGCCCTTGCGCTCCGTGCCGTTCGCCGCCTGCCGCCTGCCCAGCCCGCGGCCCTCGTAGATGCTGCCGTGCTTGCAGATGGCGAAGCTGTAGGGGATGTCGTCGTAGGGCGGCTCCTTCATGTCGAGCCAGTCCGCCACATGACCGAGCGGCGAGTAGTACATCGAGTTCTTCTGCACCTCCCGGACCAGACCGGCGCACCGGTCGTGCTGGTCGACGGCGAAATGGCCACCCCCTTCGTGGTGGATGACCACGCCGCCGAGCCAGGGGGTGAAAGGGTCCTTGTCGATCTTCTTCGGGGGCAGCGCGCCCCATTGCGCCCGGCTGATGATGGAAAAAGCCATGTCGTCGTTCTCCTGGTGATTGCGCGGCCTGCCGTGCCGCCGCGCGCTGTCGTCGATTCCTGACGGAACGGGCCGACCCCGCCCCTGCGTGCCGGCGGCGTCACACCCCGCCGATCACGCCCCCGTCCGTGCGCCGGACGACGATCGTGGCCGAGCGCGGGCGGCCCGCCGGGTCGTGGTCGGGCCAGCCGCTGACCGCGCAGGGCCGCTCGGGCGTGGGGGCTCCCCAGGCGGCCGTGTGCTCCCCCGGGTGCTGGACGTTGACGAAGAGGGTCCTTCGGTCGGGTGTCGTGACGACTGCGGTGATCTCGGCCCCCCGCGGGCCGGTGAGGAAGCGGCGGATCTCACCGTTGGCCGGATCGGCGACGAGCACCGCGTTGTTGCCGAGGTTCCCGTGCCCGGACTCATCGCAGTTCTGGGCCCACTTCGAGATGCCGGTCTGGATCCACAGCCGCCCGTCGCCGTCGAACCACAGGCCCTTCGGCGAGCCGAACATGCCCGACTCGTCGAGTCCGACGCCCTCGTCGTGGGCCGGGTCACCGGCGAGCACGAAGACGTCCCAGCGGAACCCTTCCGCGCTCTCCTCGCGCCACCGCACGATGTGCCCGTACGGGTTGGATTCGCGCGGGCTGATCGCCCGGCCGCGGCCGGTCCCGCCGCCCGAGCCGCAGTAGCCCCCGCCCGGACTGTTGGCCAGCGCGCAGTAGACGGTGCCGTCCGCGGCGACCGCCGTCTGCTGGGGGCGGTCCAGCGGCGTGGCTCCAAGGGCGTCCGCAGCCTCGCGTACGCGCAGGACGACGTCGGCCTGGTCCCGCCAGCCGTGCTCGCCTGTCAGCGGGCCCCGCCCGTGGATCAGGGGCAGCCAGCGTCCCGTTCCGTCGTCCTCGAACCGCGCGACGTACAGGGTGCCGTGGTCCAGCGGACTGCGTCCCCGGGCGCGCTCCCGCCGCCACTCGTCCTCGCCCACGAACTTGTAGAGGTAGCCGCCGTTCTCGTCGTCGCCGCTGTAGAGGACGACGCGGCCGGCGGCCTCGGTGACGGTCGCGCCCACGTGCTGGAAGCGGCCGAGGGCGGTCCGCTTCACCGGAGCGGTGGAAGGCGCGGCGGGGTCCACCTCCACGACCCAGCCGAACCGGTGCACCTCGTTGCCGTTCACCGCCACGTCGAAGCGGGGTGCGACGGTGTGCCAGCGGTGCCCGTGACCGGCCGCGCTCACGCCGTACCGCTTCTGCGTGCGCGTGGGCCGCCAGCTCGGGTCGTCGGTACCGAAGTAGCCGGCGACGTTCTCCTCGCAGCTCAGATACGTGCCCCACGGGGTCACCCCGTAGGCGCTGTTGCCCAGCGTGCCGGCGTGGGCCGTACCGGTGCGCAGCGCCGGGTGACCGGACCCCACCGGGCCGGAGAAGTTCACCGGGGTGGTGCCGGTGATGCGGACGTTGCGCGGCGAGTCGCCGAGGTCCCAGGTGCCGCCGCTCTCGCGTACCTCGAACACGCTCAGCCCCTGCGCGGCCAGGGACTTGTCGACCTTCTCGCGCGTCAGGGCCGCGCCGCCGTCCCGGTGGAGCAGCGTGGCGTCCGTGGCCTCGTGGTTGACGACGAGCGTCCCGAGCCGGCTGCCCCGGGGGCCGTCGTCGTACGGGAAGAAGTGCAGCCCGCTGTGGTGCGAACCGACTTGGCGGGCCTGGTCGGTGGAGCTGTTGCCGCCGTCGGCCAGCCACGCGGGTCCGCCGGAGTGCAGGGGCCGGCCCCACGGCGCCAGGGTCTGCACCGAGTAGCCGGGCGGCACGGTCACCGCGTCCGTGGTCGCGGGCGGCACCGCGGCGAAGCCGAGGAGCCCCTTCGGCTCCCCGCCGGCGGGCGTCGGCGCCGGGGCGGCGGCGGCTGTGGTGGCGGCCTGGGCGGTGGAGGTGCCGAAGCCGAGGAACGCCACGAGGGCGGCCGTGCCGCCGGCCACGACCTGACGCCGTGAGAGCGAGGAGGCCACGACCTCCTCGAACGGCGGGGCTCCCGCCGACTCGGGGTGGGGAGGAACCAGATCTGCCATGTGTGTGCCGCCAAAGGGGGAAGGGCCGGCCGCTGCGCCGCCGCCAGGGATCCGAAGGACGGGCGCTCCCGGCGGCATCGGCTGCCGGGGCCCGTGGTTCCGAACCTAGGGCGAGTGGCCCCCCGTTCCGTCCGTCCGGCCGTCCCGGGACGCCCCGAACCGCATCTCGGGACGGCGTTCGCGGGTGACCCGGCGAGTTCGCGGGGCGGCCGCAGCGCACGCGAGGGACGCGGTCAGCGGGTGGTACGGGTGTCGTGCCCGAACCCCAGGGCTCGCCGGGCCGTCGGGAGCTGCGTCTCGGGCGGGGCGGTGGGGGCCGGGTCCTCGGTGGCCCGTTCGGCAGCGGTGCGGCCGCGTGCGACGCGCTGCTCCGTCTCCGTCTCCGTCTCCTGCTCCGCCTCCTGCTCCTGGTACTCGCGGAGGGGAACCGGTCCTTGCCCGAGCGGGCGGCGCCTTGTGCTCATCACCGAAGTCTCGCAGCCTGCCTGACGGACCATCCGGGGCGGGGGGATCACTCGGCGGTCATCGGCGTCGCGGTAAACCGTCGGCCGGGCTCAGGCCGAGGAGGGAGGCGTCTTTGTTCCGGCTGCCGGTGACGGCGTCGGTTCCGGAACGGGGCCTCGCCGCTGCCCGGAGCCGGTCGCGGCGCGGGACGGCGCGGTAGCGCGGACCCGTTGACGTCTGAGGGCCGGGACCCCCAACAGCCCGAACCCGAGGGCCGCCGCCGTGAGATGGCCGACGGTGGTGAAGTCCGGCAGCGGCCCGCTCCAGTCGGCTCCGCCGAGCGGCCAGGCGATGACGAAGGCGGCCCAGGGAAGGCGGCCCCGGCGCGGCAGGGCGAGCGTGCCGATCGCCAGCACGGTCTGGGCTCCGTAGCTGACCCCGTAGTCCAAGGCCTGCCGGACGGCCGCCGGATACCAACCGTGCCGCAACGCAACGGCGATGACGACAGCGGTGAGCAGGGTGGCCGCGACGTGCCCGCCGAGGAACACGGCCACGGCGCGCACCCTCCCCCACCGGTGCTCCACCCAGGCCAGGAAGCAGCAGACGCCGAGGCCCAAGGTGATCAGCGTGCCCACGAAGTCGGTCGAGGTGACGTCCGTGAGCGTACCGTCGAAGAACAGCGCGCTGCCGAGCAGCGCGGGCACCGGATGGTCCTGCAGGTTGTCCAGGTTGGTGCTGACGTGGCCCAGCACGGCGGCCGCCCGTTCGGTGGACAGGCCGTGGCCGACCCAGGCGTGGCTGCCCAGGAGCAGGCAGACGTAGGCGAGGGTCAGCGGCGCGCGGCGCGGGTACCCCCGCACGGCGCGGACGAGCCCGTCCAGAGCACCCCGCAGTGACTGAGAGTTCATACCGTGGCATTCTCCAGGTCGCACCGAGGGCCGGGATCGGCGGGTGCCGGCGGGTGCCGGCGGCCGTCCCGGTCGGGGCCGGGCCCCCGTGTCAGTCCTCCAGGCGGGACAGCCAGGTGGCGAGCAGCGTTTCGAGTACCGCGGCCTCCTCGGGCGTCACGAGGTCCAGCAGGCGGCGTTCGTTGCGCATGTGGTCGGTGAACGCCCGGTCCACGAGGTCGCGTCCGGCCGAGGTGAGGGCGACGATCCGGCCGCGCTGGTCGTCGTCGGAGCGTCGGCGGGTGACGAGTCCGGACCGCTCCAGGCGGTCGATCCGCTTGGTCATCGCACCGGTGGTGACCATGGTGTGCGCGGCGAGCTCGCCCGGCGCCCGCTCGAAGGGCTCACCTGCACGGCGCAGTGCGCACAGGACGTCGAACTCCCCCTCGCTGAGGCCGTAGCGGTCGTAGACGAGGCCGAGTTCCGCGCCGAGCCGGTCGGCGAGGCGGTGCAGTCGGCCGATCACGCCCTGTGGGCCGACATCGAGGTCAGGCCTTTCGCGACGCCAGTCGGCCTGGATCCTGGCCACCCGGTCCAGGGGCGGATCGTGCTCGACGGACATTTTTGCTTCCATGGAAGCTATATTACCTTCCATGGAAGCAAATGTGCGCTGGGTGGCGCTGACCGCAGTGGCACCGGTGGCCTGGGGAGCCAACTACTTCGTCACCCATGAGTTCCTGCCTGCGGACCACCCGCTGTACGGGGCCGCCCTGCGGGCGCTGCCGGCCGGCCTGGTCCTGCTGGCGCTGTGCCGTCGGCGGCCGCACGGCGCGTGGTGGGGGCGGTCCGCCCTGCTCGGGCTGCTCAACGTGAGCGTGTTCTTCTTCCTCGTCTCACCGCCTCCCAGCTGCTGCCGACGAGCGTGGCCGCGACCGTCATGGCCGCCTCCCCCTTGATCATGATGCTCGCCGCCTGGCCCCTGGTCGCCGAGCGGCCCGGCATCGCCCACCTGGCGGGCGCCGTGATCGGGCTGGGCGGGGTGTGCCTCATGCTGCTCGGGGGCGTGGGCGGGATCAGCCTGCCGGGCGTCCTGGCCTCGGCCGCGGCGGTGCTGGTGTCGTCCGTCGGCCACGTCCTGGCCAAGCGGTGGAACACCGGCGCCGACGGGGACACCGGCGCCGGTGTGCTCGCGTCGACCGCTTGGCAGCTCACCGCCGGAGGCCTGCTCCTGCTGCCGGTGGCCGTGGCCGTCGAGGGCGCCCCGCCACCGATGTCCCCGTCGGCCCTGCTCGCGTTCTGCTACGTCGGCCTGGTCG
Source organism: Streptomyces nojiriensis (assembly GCF_017639205.1). NCBI lineage: Bacteria > Bacillati > Actinomycetota > Actinomycetes > Kitasatosporales > Streptomycetaceae > Streptomyces > Streptomyces nojiriensis. Next base: position 933,816 of record NZ_CP071139.1, read on the forward strand.
CCACCGCGCTGGCCTTCGCCATCTGGTTCGCCGGCCTTCGCCGCCTGCCCGCCGGGACGGTCGGTCTGATAGGGCTGCTCAATCCGGTCACCGGCGTACTGCTCGGGACGGTGGTCGCCGGGGAGGTGCTGACGGGCCGACAGCTGTGCGGACTGGCACTCGTACTGGGCGCGGTCGCCCTCGGCCGGCCCCCGGGCAGAGGCGGACGGGCGAGCCGGGGTACGGCGGCGGGCGGCGGACGAGCACGTCGCGAAGGTCAGGTGGGCGCGGCTCAGTCGTCCGGGCAGAGGACGAAGAGGGGGAAGGCCAGCCGTCGGGGCTGAGTGCCGATCTCGTCGAGTGCGGCGCGGATCTCGTGCAGGTGGTCGGTGGTCATCTGCAGTGGGGGTTCGTGGGGCTGGTAGGTGGTGCGGACCGGGTAGTCCACGCCCGGTTCGGTGGTCATCTCGATGTGACAGCCCATGACGTGGGTGACCGGTCGGCGTTCGCAGAACTCGATCAGCCGGTCGATGGTCCGGGTGAACGCGTGCCGATCCTGGATGTAGAGGCGGCCCGGATAGACCGTGTCGCCGGTGAGCAGGAACCCGGTCCACGGGTCGTAGTACGTGACGGCGCTCTCGTGGTGCCCGGGGGTGGCCAGGCACTCGAGCCCGCGGCCGCCCAGATCGACCCTAGCCGTGGCGGTGGGGTTCTCGTCGAATCCGAAATGCTTCCAGGCCGTGGGCAGGTCTGCCGCGACCACTGTGGTGTCGGGACGGCCGGCGAACTGGCCGTCGCCCGCGGTGTGGTCGCCGTGGGCATGGGTGTGCAGCACCAGCAGGTGGTACTCCTGGCGGGGGTGGCGGGCGAGCCAGCCGTCGACGAGCCGGTCCACCACCGGGCGCAAGGGGAAGAACTCACCGGACGCAGTGGCCCCGGTATCGATCAGCACCGCCCGGTCGTTGCCGAACAGCAGGAAGAGAAACGGCGCTTCGTAGTCGATCGCCATGTTCTGCCGCAGGATGACCGTGTGCTCGTCGTACGCGTAGACCTGGATGTCCGGGTCGGTGTTGTGCTTGGCCGATGGTGAGCCGTGGATCCAGCGGACGTCCAACTCGCGAGGCCGAGAAGCCGGGCTGTCGAAATCGATGAAGGACGTGCCTTCAGCCATGACGCCTCCTGCGTGCGTCGTCTTGGCGGGCCGGGTACGGCGCACATCTCGTCCGGGGTGGGCACGTACGAGCCTCCGCCGCGACGCTACCACGAGATTGATCCACTGCCCTGGTGGTGCCCGGCGCCCGTGCGGCGACGGCAGTGCCCTTCGCCGAGAAACCTCGGTAGGAATGTGTGAAATTCATTCGTCGGCATTTCGCCGGCCGCTCGGCACCACAGCAGCTGACGTCACCTCACATTGCCTGCCCGACCGCCGATTTCAGGCCATGAGGCCATGGCAATTCGAAGCGGTAGCCGATAGCGCACCGCTACGATTCGATCATGGGACCCCTGAAACCGAATCTCATTGAACTCATAGTCGGCCTCATCGCCTTCTCCGTGGTCTTCGCGACCCTGGCCAAGGTCCTCCTGCCGAGGATCAACAGGACCCTCGCCGAGCGCGAGGAGGCCACCGCGGGCGCGCTCGAGCGGGCCGAGGTGGTCCAGAGGGAGGCGCAGCGCCTTCGGACCGAGTACCAGGCGGAGTTGAGTGCCGCCCGTCACGAGGCCGCCCAGATCCGCCAGGCCGCACACGAGGAGGGCCTCACCCTCCTCGCCGCCGTCCGCTCGGAGGGGCAGAAGGCGCGCGAGGACATGGTCGCCGCGGCCACCGTGCAGCTGGAGGCCGACCGGGTGATCGCCGAGGCGGAGCTCCGCGAGCACGTCCTCGGGCTGGCCACCGAGCTGGCCGGCCGCATCATCGGCGAACCGCTCACCGACGTCGACCGTGCCCGCGCCGTCGCCGACGAGTTCTTCGCCGAGACCGAGGCCGAGGCCGACACCAAGGGCTGAGTCCACGGCCGCTCCCGCGCACCAGGTCCGGGACGGGCGCGTGCTCCGTCACCCCACCATTCCAGCCCGTCTCTTCCGGATCTTGCCGGGCCCGCGACGCCCGGCACCGCACCTGGCCGCGTTGTCGGGGCACCCGAGTACGTCCAGTACACGGGCGCCCCTCCGCCTTGCCCTGCACGGCACCGGACGCCGCGGGCTCGGCCGACAAGATCCGAAAGAGACGGCCTAGAGTGGGGCCCCGAACGGAGAGGTGGGCGATGACGAACCGTCACGCGGTGGTGGTCGGAGCCGGAATCGGCGGCCTCACGGGCGCCGTCGCACTGCACCGCCGGGGCTGGCGCGTGACCGTCTGCGAACGCTCCCCCGAACCCCCCGTCACCGGCGCCGGCATCGGCCTCGCCCCCAACGCCCTGCGCGCACTCGACGCGGTCGGCGTCGATGTCTCCCGAGCGATCGGCGGCGCCGTACCCGCGACGATGGGCGTGCGGCGCCCCGACGGCCGGTGGCTCACCCGGGCGGGCACCGCCGACATGGCGGCCCGCTACGGCATGGCGCCCCTCGCCGTCCCGCGCCCGGCCCTCACCGCCACCCTCGCCGCCGCGCTGCCGCCGTCCGCCCTGCGGTACGGCACCGAGGTGACCGGGGTCGACGATGCCGAGGACCGGCCGACCGTCCGTACGGCGGCGGGCCCGGGCATCCGAGCCGATCTGGTCGTCGCCGCCGACGGCATCCACAGTCCGCTGCGCCGCGCGCACTTCCCCGCGCACCCCGGACTGCACTATCTCGGTGAGACGGCCTGGCGGACCATCGTGGACGCCCCGGACCTGCGGATACCGGCCATGAGCGAGACGTGGGGGCGGGGGGAGCGGTTCGGGGTGACCCCCCTCGTGGACGGCCGCTACTACCTCTACGCCACCGCGGTCGTCCCGCCGGACACCCGTCTCACCGACCCGCGCACCGAACTGCGGCGGCGCTTCGGCACATGGCACGACCCCATTCCGGCGCTGCTGGACCGCGTCGGGCGCCAGGGCGCTGCCGATGTCCTGCGGAACGACCTCTACGACCTGGCCGCCCCGCTCCCGTACCTGCACCACGGCCGGATCGCCTGGCTGGGCGACGCGGCCCACGCCATGGCCCCCAACCTGGGGCAGGGCGGCTGCCAGGCCATCGAGGACGCTGTGGTCCTCGCCCGTCTGCTGCCCGCCGGAGAGCGCGGCGACGGCGGGGACACCGCCGTTCCGGCCGCCCTCGCCGCGTACACCGCCGCCCGCCACGCCCGCACCGACGCCGTGCGCCTTCGTGCCCGCCGCGTCGGACGGCTGGGCGTGCTGCGCAACCCGGTCGTGGTGGCCGTCCGTGATCTCGCGGTCCGGGTCACCCCGGCCCGTCTGGCCCTGCGCGGCATGGACGACCTCTTCAACGGGTTCCGCCTCCCCGCGTAGCGGTGGGGGCGGTCCGGGACGGCCCTCAGGTGGTGCGGGCTGGGAAGGAGAAGCTGTAGCCCTGCTCCGTGAGCCAGGGCAGGTACTCCTTCAGCGCGGCGACGGTCTCGCTGCGGTCGCCGCCGCCGTCGTGGAAGAGGACCGTCGGCTGCCGGGGGAGCTTGCCCTCCACGGAGGAGAGGATGGCCTTCAGGCCCGGCCTGCTCCAGTCCTGGGGATCGACGCTCCAGCCCAGCGGCCGCATCCCGCTCGCGGCGGCGATCGCGCGGCTGTCCGGGGTGAAGGCTCCGCCCGGCGCGCGGTAGTAGGCGACCGGGACCCCGGGAACCGCCTTCTCGATCATGGCCTTGCCGTCGAGGATCTGCTGCCGCTGGTAGGCGACGGGCTTGTGGTCCATCGTGACGTCGTGGTCGACGGAGTGGTCGCACAGCCGGTGCCCGTCGGCGGCAACCGCACGCACCAGCTCCGGGTACTTCTGCGCCTTGGTGCCGATCATGCAGAAAGTGGCCTTGACGTGGTTCTTTCGCAGCGTCTCCAGGACCTGGGGCGTCCAGCGGGGGTCCGGACCGTCGTCGATGGTGATCGCGACCTGGCGGCCCGCGCCCTGTGCCAGCCGGGAGATCCCCAGCGGGACCCCGGAGGCGCCCTGAGCGGCACCGTGGGCGGCACTGTGCGCCGGGCCCTGGGCGGTGCCTGCGGTGCCGGCCGGTGCGGAGTGGCCGGACGGGGGCGCGTCCGGGGTGCGGACCACCGAGCCGTCGGTGGCGGCGTACGCCGGGGTGCCGGCTGCCGCCAGGAGCCCGAGGAGGGCGGCCGCAGCGACGTACCCCGCCCGTCGACGACGTGCGGAACTGGTGGTGATGCGCATGGACGTGCTCTTCCTTTGCCCTCGGCCCCCGGATCTCGCTGGTCGATCCAGGCTAGGTCATCCGTTCGGAGCCCCACCTCGACCAAATGGCCCGTTTTGTGTGGTTCAGGGCACACGGGTCCCCCGGCGAGCGGCCGACAGCCTCGGAGCGCCAACGGCTGTGGCCACTCCCGTGGTGCCGCACCCCGTGTGAGCAGTGTCACGGCCCGCCCACGCCGCGGGGCCGTGCGGAGCACCGCAGGGCTCCCGCCTCCTAGGGCGCCGTCATGGCTCCGCAGTGCTTCTTGATGAGCGCGTACGAGGCGATGCGGTCGCCGAGGTCGTAGACGGGCGTGGCCAGCATCAGCTCGTCCGCCCCGGTCCCGGCGGCCAGGTGTGCGAGCCGCGCCACGACGGTCTCGGGCGTGCCGACGGCCTGCTGGGCGCGGAAGCCCGCCAGTGCCTGCCGCTCCTGCTCCGTGAAGGGGTGGGTGGCCGCCTGCGCGGGGGTGGGGAAGGGGATCTGGCTCTCCCCCCTCAGGAGGCCGGCCTTGACGACGTTCATCGGCCCGGCACGACGGACGGCTTCCTCCTCCGTCTCCGCGCACACCGCCTCCACGCACAGCAGCACCCGGGGCCGCTCGCACCAGCGGGACGGGGAGAACGCCGACCGGTAACGCTCCAGAACGGCAAGGGTGTTGTCCGGCCTGATGTGGTGCGCTACGGCGACCGGCAGCCCGAGTTCCGCGGCGAGCGCGGCCCCTGCGGGGCTGGAGGCCAGCAGCCACGGCTCCGGCAGCGGACCCAGTGCCACCTCGTCCACCAGGAACGAAAGGATGGCGGCCACGTCGTCCCGGTACTCGGCATCCGTCGCCGGGTCGCCGCCGCGGCGCAGTGCCCGCGCGGTGGCGTCGTCGAACGTGCCGGGGCCGCGGCCGATGCCCAGGTCGATGCGGTCCTCGTGCAGGGCCGCGAGCGTGCCGAACTGCTCCGCCAGCGTGATGGGGGCGTGGTTCGGCGCCAGGACCCCGCCCGAACCGAGGCGGATGGCCGAGGTCGACGCGGCGGCGTGCGCGGTCAGTACGACCGGCGGGAACGCGCCGATCGCGGGAGAGTGGTGATGCTCCGCGTACCAGAGGCGGTGGTAGCCGAGGTCCTCCAGTCCTTGGGCGAAGGCCGTGGTGTCCCGCAGGGTGTCGGCGGCCCGGGTGCCCGTTTGCACCATCGCGACTTCCAGCGCTGAAAGGGGTATGTCGAGCATGGCGTCAGCATAGGGATCGCGGGTGGCCGGGCGGGCGGGCGTGATCGTTTTCGCGCCACGCCCGCCCTGCCGCAAACGGGGTCGTCGCTGCGGCTCAGTGCTCCTTGAGCAGGGCGCAGGCGAAGTTCTCCTGCACGGTGCGCAGTCGGGCCAGCAGCGCGGGCTTGTTGCCCTTGCTGGTCTGGGTGTTGATCGAGAAGGTCAGCGACCGGGTGCCGTCGGGTGTGGTGGCGGCGAGCTGGGTGTACCCGGGGAAGTTCCCGGTGTGGCCGTAGAGCACCCCGCAGCGGGTGGTGTACTGGAAGATCGCCAGCCCGGCGGCGTTGGTGCCGGGACCGGCAGGCTCCGAGGAGTCGCCGGGACGGAAGGTCAGCTGCTCCTTGCGGGTCTGCGCCGACAGCAAGGTGGGGCCGCCATAGGCCCGGATGAAGGTGCCCAGTTCCCGGGGGGTGGAGACGATGCCGCCGGAGGCCCAGACACCGGAGGCGCCCACGGCCTCGCTGATGTCCTCCGGTTCGGCCGGCGGCTGGACGTCGTAGCCGTGCAGGTACGGCTGCGGGAGCCGGTAGCCCAGGGGCAGGCTGGTGCGGCGCAGCCCCAGCGGGCGGTACACGAGCTCCTTGAGGAGGTCCTCGTAGCGTCGGTCGGTGACGGCCTCGGCCATGAGCGCGACGGCGATGTTGTCCGAGTTGGAGTACTCGTACAGGGAGCCGGGGACGAAGCGCAGCGGCTCGTCGGCCACGAAGTCGAGGAGGGTGCGCGGGTCGAACACGTGGCGCGGGTCGGCGGTGAGGATCTCCAGGAACCCGGGGTCGGCCGAGTAGTCCGGCAGGCCGCTCGTGTGCTGGAGGAGCTGGCGCAGCGTCACCGCGTGCCAGGCCTCGGGCTGGCCGGGCAGCCGCTCGCCGATGGTGTCGTCGAGGGAGAGCACGCCCTGGTCGACGAGCCGGAGGGCAACGGCCCCGCTGAACGCCTTGGCGATGCTGGCGATGCGCATGTGGTCGTCGGGGTGCGGTGGGCGGCCGGTCGCGATGTCGCCCACACCGGCCGTGTACACCTCCGTACGGTCTCCCCGGGTGAGCATGGCGATCGCCCCGGGCGGGCCGTCCTCCTGGGCGACCAGCCCGTCGAGCTGCCGCTGGAGACGCTTGTCGTGGCGCTGGCGGCCGTCGCCCGGACCCGGGTCACCGGCCGCCTGCGCGGGCTGCAGGAGCCCGCCGAGTGCGGCGGCGGTCAGGACGGCGGCGGACAGTCCGGTACGGAGACGGCTTCGGCGGGCACGGGCACGGGTCGGCATGTACGTGGCTCCTGGTGTGCGCGGGGACGGCCGGGGCGGGCGGCGCCCGGCCCGGCCCAGCAGTAGCAGCCCGAGCGGCCCGCCGGGACCGCGGCGCGCGCCGCGACCCCCCGGTTGGCCGCGTAAGTCGCCGTCGGACCCGGGTTGCCGCGGTGCCGGGCGCTCTGCGGCCGGGCCGGCCCGGGCGGCCCCGCGGGGGCTCCACCGGCCGACATTCGGCCGGGAGTTCGCTCCGACCGGCTCGCTTCTCTCCTCACCCGTCCGCGAATTGCCCGCAGCGGTTGTGCCGAGGTCTACGGGACGAGCCGCCGACAGGCCGGCGGCATCGAGGCCGCCTTCGGCAAGGGACCGTCCTGTCAGTGCGCTCCTGCATGCTCGTCCCATGACGCACGCTCCTGTCGAGGCTCTGCACGACCTCGCCCATAGCCACCTCCCGCCCGATGACGCCGCGCGCTGGATCGGCCTGCTCACCCCCGGCCTGCGCCTGGCCCACGCGGGCGGCGGACCGGTGGCGGGGCGGCTCGGCGGGCTCCCGGACCTGCCTCTCGACCTGCCGTGGCCCGTGTGGGAGGGATACGGCCCGCTGTCCCTCATCGCCTCGCTCGACTGCGCGGCCCTCACGGCGGCCGGCAACTGCGGGCTCGCCCTGCCCGACTCCGGAACCCTGCTGTTCTTCCTCCACGACGGGCGGCCCGACGGCGGCGACTCCCTCGTCCACGCCTCGGACCCCGGCACCCGGCCCGGCGCCCGGGTGCTGCACGTACCCGCAGGCACCCCCACCCGCACGCTCCCCGCCCCGCCCGGGCTCCCTCCGTATCCCGAGGTGCCGCTGACCGCACAGGCGGGGATGACCGTACCGGCCTACGACGCCCCCGTCGTGCGGGCCGCGTTCGGCGAGGTCGTGGACTCCCGGCAGTGGCGCCACCACCCGGTCAACGCCAGGGCGTTCACCACCGCCCTCAGCGCCCTCGACTCCGCTCCGGGCGATGTGCGGCACCGGCTCGGGGGCCACCCCGTGCCCGTACAGGGTGCCGTGGAGCGGGAGATCGCCCACGCGGCGCTCGGCCCCGGCGTCTCCTGGAACGACCCCCGCCTGGACGAGGAGGCAGCCCGGTGGATGCTGCTCGCGCAGATCGACACCGACGACGAGGCGGACATGATGTGGGGTGACGTCGGCACCCTCTACTGGCTCATCCGCCCCGCCGACCTCGCCGCGGGCCGCTTCGACGAGGCGAGCTTCGCCTGGCAGTGCTGCTGATTCACCGGGTCTCCCCCGCCGGGACCGTCGGCACCGGCCCCGCGCTCCGTGCGGCCTCTTCAGGCTGCGCCGGCGGCCCGGCCTGGAGGTGCTGGGCGGCCTCGGCGGCGGTGTAGGCGGAGGCGAAGGTGAACGCGCGCGGGGACGGCCCGTGCGCCCGCAGATCGGTCAGCCGCTCCAGGGCCTCGGCGACGGTCGGCCGGTGCCCGGCGGGGACCCACCAGAGCACCAGGTGCGCCTGGACGTGCCGCTCGAACCATTCGCGGCGCCGGCGCATCACCTCCAGGTGCCCGCTGCGGTAGGAGAAGTCCCACAGGGCCTCCTGGGTCTGCCACACCGACAGGTTGACGACGACGTCCTCCCCCGCCGGACGCAGGCCGGTGGCGTCGGCCGCCCCCTCCTCCACGAGCCGCCACACGAAGCCGGGCGCACCGTCGGCGGCGGCGTTGACCGGATCGAGCATCTCGACGAACGGCGCCATGCGCGGGTCGTCGAAGGGGTGGAGGAGCGTGGCGACGTTGAGCTGGGCGAGATGGGCGGCATGCGCGGATGCGGTCATGGCCTCATCCCAGCACGAGCACCTTTCTATGTCAACGCTCATTGTTTTTAGAAGTCTCGATCACCACGCAGCACTCCCCGGGCCGGGCGTCCATGCGGGCGCGGACGGAACCGTCCACGCCGAACAGCCCTTCCAGCAGTGCGAGGTTCATGCCGCAGACGAGCGGCGGGAAGTGCTCGGCGACCGCATGGAAGGGACAGTTGCGCATGCGGACGACGCGCGCGGCCGCCCCGGTCACCGCCCCAGCACCGTCGACGCCCTGGTCCCCCTCCGCGCCCCCGGCGTCCTCGCCGCCTTCTCCACCCTCCAGGTACGGCTCGTAGCCGCGGTCGGCCAGCATCTCCATGGCCTCTTCGAGTCCGCCGCAGGGCGCCGCCGAGCCTCGCAGGGCCTCACCCCTGCGGCCGGCGGCCGCGCGCAGCACCGCGTCCAGACCCGCCTCCTCGGCGGCCTCGGCGAGCAACTCCGCGGCGGTGAGGTAGTCGCGGGCGGGCAGCGACACCGACCGCTCGGTCCGCGCCCGCGTGTACACCTTGGCCGGACGGCCGGCCCCCGGACCCGAGCGGCCGGTCAGGCGGCGGCTGCCGCTCTCCAGCAGCCCGGCCTCGGTCAGCCTGTCCAGATGGTGCGCGGCGAGCGTGCGCGCCACCCCGGCCGCCTCGGCGGCCTCGTTGCGGCCGACCTCCCGGCCCTGTGCCGCCACGTACTCGTACAGGCGGCGCCGCACCGGGTCCTGCAACATCGCGATCGCATCGATATCCTTCACCCGGCCATTCTAGGAACAACGCAGATTGGAAATAGAAAGGCCGGCGGGCGCCGTCGCCGGTGGCCCCGGCAGGCGCAGGCCCGGACCACCGGGCGTGATCGAGCCGAGGACGCTCGCGCGCCGGGCGCCCGTGCACGAGGGGACGGTGCCCGGCAGACCGTGCGCGGTGAGCCAGCCCAGAACGGCGAAGGCGTACGCCTCCTTCGCCGCCGAGGGCAGCCCGAGTTCGTCCGAGGACCGCACCACGCACCCGCCGGCCGCGCCGGTCCCACCGGCCGCGCCCAGCTCCTGCCGCAGCCAGTCCATCAGCACCGGGTTGCGCGTCCCCCCGCCCGACGCGATCACCTCGGTCGCCCCGAAGGGCCGGATCGCGTCGGCGACGGTCCGGGCCGTGAGCCGGGTCAGCGTGGCGACGACGTCCTCGGCGGGCAGCGGCGCGCACGAGCCCAGCACCGAGTGCAGATAGGGCAGGTGGAAGAGCTCCTTGCCCGTCGTCTTCGGTGCGGGAAGGGCGTAGTACGGATCGTCCAGCAGCCTTCGCAGCAGCGGCGGGTGGACCGTGCCCCGCGCGGCGAGGGCTCCGCCCGCGTCCATCGTGTACGCCTCGCCCGAGGCGTCGCGCCCGGCCAGCGCGCGCACCGCCGCGTCGATCAGCGCATTGGCGGGGCCGGTGTCGAAGGCCAGCGGTTCTCCCCCAGTCCCCTCCGCCCCGCCCGGCACGACCGTCACGTTCCCGATCCCGCCCAGGTTGAGCGCGACCGGCAGCCCGGGCCGTCCCCGCAGCCACATCACGTCCACGATGCTGACCAGCGGCGCCCCCTGTCCTCCGGCCGCCACATCGCGGGTGCGGAAGCCGGAGACGACGGGCCGGCCGGTCGCCTCGGCGATCCAGGCCGCGTCGCCGATCTGGAGCGTGCCGTGCACCCGGCCGTCCTGGGCCCAGTGGAAGACCGTCTGCCCGTGCGACGCCACCAGGTCGGCCCGTCCGCCGCACAGCTCCTCGTCCGCCCGCACCGCCGCCGCGGCGAAGGCCTGCCCGATGCGGGTGTCGAGTCGGCACACCGTGGCCAGGTCCGCCGCGGCGGGCGGCAGCGCCCGGGCCAGCTCCGCCCGCAGGTCGTCGTCGTAGACCGTGCTGATCATTCCGAGGGGTGTGAGCACCAGCGTGTCGCCGTCGAGGGAGAGGTCGGCGGCGGCCGCGTCGATCGCGTCGTACGAGGTGCCGGACATCAGCCCGACCACGCGCAGGGAGCTCACCGCAGCGCCCGCCCGTGGTCGTCGCCGCGCAGCGTCAGCAGCGCGGCGGCGCTGACCGCGCAGGTCGCCGCGGCGTACTGGCCGGGGACGTCGACGTTCCCGGTCCGCGCGACCACTTCGGTGATGATCAGTCCCGCACAGCCCGAGAACACGGCGTTGGAGAGCGCGTACGCCAGTCCCAGGCCGGTGCAGCGCACCCTGGCCGGGAACATCTCGGCCAGCATCGCGGGCCCCGGACCCGCCATCAGGCCGACGCCGGCGCCCGCGGCGAACAGCGCCGCTCCCTTCGCGTACCCGGGCGCGCCGGGATCCTGCACCAGGTGCAGCAGCGGGAGCGCGAGCGCGGCGATCAGCAGGGCCCCCGCCACCATCACCGTCCGCCGCCCGATCCGGTCGCTCAGCCTGCCGGCGGGCAGGATCGACGCGGCGAACCCCAGGTTCGCCAGGACGGTGCCGAGCAGTGCTCGCTGGAAGGTGGTACCGAGCGTGCTCTGCAGGTAGGAGGGCATGACCACCAGGAAGGTGTAGCCGGCCGCCGACCAGCCCATCATCCGCCCGACGCCCAGCACCACGGCCCGGGCCGTCTCCCCGGGGCGCGGCCGGGGCCCGCCCGCGGGCCCGGCGCCGCCCTTGGCGCGACCGCCCGGCACGAGGGCGGGCGGTGCGAGGGCGGGCGGTACGGGGGCGGGCGGAACGAGGGCGGGCGGTGCGAGGGCGGGCGGTGCGGGGGCGGGCGGCTCGTCCGCGGGCAGCCGCAAGCGCAGCCTCAGCGCGACGAGCCCCAGCGGCAGGGTCAGCAGGAACGGCACCCGCCAGCCCCACCCCTGCAGCTGCGACGCGGTCAGCACGCTCGCCAGGACCACCGCCACGGCGGCGCCCGCCAGCAGGCCGAGCGCGACCGTGAACGACTGCCAGGCCCCGTACAGGCCCCGGCGGCCCGGTGGCGCGCATTCCGTCATGACCGAGACGGCCCCGCCGAACTCCCCGCCCGCCGACAGACCTTGCAGGATCCGCAGCAGGGTCAGGAGCCATGGCGCGGCCGCGCCGATCGAGGCGTACGTCGGGAGCAGGCCGATCATCGCCGTGGCACCGGTCATCAGACAGACGACGAGCACGAGCGCGGGCCGCCGGCCCGCCCGGTCCCCGAACCGCCCGAACACCGCGGCCCCGACCGGCCGGAAGAAGAACGCCAGGGCGAACGACGCGTACGCCTTGACGAGCCCCTCCACCGCGCTGCCGCCGTCCGGAGTGAAGAACTGCGCCGCGATGACGGTGGCGAAGTAGCCGTAGATCCCGAACTCGTACCACTCGATGAAGTTGCCGACGGATCCCGCCACCAGCGCCCGGCGCGCGTCGTCCGGCCGGACCGCCGCAGGAGGCCGCACCGGACCGGGGACGGGTGTGGTCATGGATCAAGCCTGCTGACCCCAGGGCGGCTCCACAAGTGCCGTCCGCCATCTGCCGTACGCCGCCGCGCCCGGGGGCTCAGGCGCGCCGGGCGCCCACGAGCCGGAAGGCGGCGAACAGGGCGAGGCCGGCCAGGACCAGGACCAGCGAGCTCTCGACGAGCTGCGTCGGCCAGTAGTGCGAGGCGGGGTGGAACTCCGTGTACCAGCCGGTGACGTCCATGTCCGCCGGGCAGACGCGCAGGTTCTGGGTCCGCTCGAAGCAGGCGTACTCGGGCAGGCGCTCACCGGTGGAGGTGAGCAGCCCCGTGTCCGTCATCAGGGCGGAGGCCGGCATCACGTCGATGATGTTCCCCTTCAGCGGCACCGTGCGGGTCTCCACGGGGAGGAACGACCATCGCAGCGCTCCGACGCCCAGCAGCACCAAGCCGGCGAGCACCCCGGTGAGGGCCATGGAGACCAGCGTCCGCCGGACCAGCTGGCCGACGGTCACGCCGAGGGCCACGCCGAGCAGGCAGTAAGCGGCGAGCACCGGGCCGGCGGCCACGTACGTCCCGGGGTCCGCCCAGAAGAGCTGGTAGGTGCCGGGCACCTTCACCCAGCCGAGGCGGTAGACCCCGGCGACTGCGGCGGATCCGAGCACCGACACCACTGCCGCCACCAGGACCTTCGAGCCGAGCCAGGCCCTCGGGGTGGTCGACTGGGTGAGGGCGAGCCGCCAGGTGCCGCTCTCCAGCTCGCGGGCCGTCATCGGGCCGGCCACGAAGGCCCCCACCAGCGAAGGCAGGAACAACAGGCCCGTACCTGCGTACTCCATGAGGAAGTACAGCAGCTCGTAGCCGTGGTTCGACAACGGTGTGCCCAGCCGGCCGGAGGGCAGGCCCGCGCCCCAGTAGCGCAGGGCGACCACGGCGACGAGAGCGACGGCCACGACGGCGGGCAGCACCCACAGCGCGTGCCTGTGCTGGCGGGCGGCGACCCAGTACGGGCCCTTCAGCATCGTGCCGCTCACGCCCGCACCCCCGTCGAGACGAGGGAGTCCTCGGTGGTGAGGGAGGGGGCATCGGGGGAACGCAGATGGGCGAGCAGGATTTCCTCCAGGGTCGGGTGCTCCGTCTGCCAGACCCCGCTGTCGACGGGCCCCCGCAGGCGGACGAGGGCGGTGAGTCCGCGGCCGGTCGTACGGGACTCGACGACGGTGTGGGCGGCGAGCTGGGCGGAGGCGGCGGCGGGGCCGCTGAGCAGCCGGTGGGCCTCGCCGATCGCGTCGATGGGGCCGCTGAGGCGGATCCGGCCGCGGTCGACGAGCAGGAGGTGGTCGCAGGCGCCCTCCAGCTCGGTGAGGATGTGCGAGGACATCACCAGGGAGGTGCCGTTGTCGGCGGCGTCGGCCATCAGGGTGCCCATGAGCTCGCGCCGGGCGAGCGGGTCGAGGTCGGCCATCGGCTCGTCGAGGAGCAGCAGGCCGGGGCGCTTGCCGAGGGCCAGGGCCAGGGCGACGCGGGTGCGCTGGCCGCCGGAGAGGGCACGGACCTTGGTGCGCGGGTCGAGCTCCCCGGCCGCGACGATCCGCTCCGCCGTCGTCGCGGCCCAGCGCCCCGGGTTGAGCTCGCGACCCATCCGCAGGGTCTCGCCGACCGTGAACTGCGGGTAGAGGGGCTTGTTCTGGCCGACGTACGCGAGCGTCTCGCGGGGCACGGTGCGCAGGGTGCCCTCCGTGGGGAGCACGAGGCCGGCGGCGAGGCCTAACAGGGAGGATTTCCCGGCGCCGTTGGGCCCGACGAGCGCGCACACCCGGCCTGCGGGAAGGCGGAACGAACAGTCGCGCAGCGCCCAGCCTCCCCGGCGCCCGTGGCGCAGCCCGAGGCCCTCGGCCTCGATCACGGTTTCTGTCATGCTTCGCCGTCCCCCTTGAAGTGTTGTTCCAGTACGGATGTGAAGAGCGCGGCCACGTCGTCGCGCTCCAAGCCGGCGTCCTGGGCCCGCCGGGCCCAGTCGGCGAGTTCGGCGTGCAGCGGAGACTCCGCCGGGGCGCTGCCCAGGGATTTCCGGATGAAGGTGCCCAGCCCCCGCTTCGCCTCGACGAGACCTTCGCGTTCCAGTTCGCGGTAGGCCTTGAGGACGGTGTTCGGGTTGATCGCGGTGGCCTCCACGACCTCCCGCGCCGTCGGCAGCTTGTCGCCCGGCTCCAGCAGGCCCAGGCGCAGGGCCTGCTTGGTCTGCTGGACGATCTGCACGTACGTGGCGATGCCGCTGCGCCGGTCGATGCGGTACTCCAGCACGCCTGCACCACCCTTTCACTAGTTAAGTAGTGAAAGGGTGGTGCAGGCGTGGGCCCGCTGTCAACTCATTCTGGAATCAGGGGGGATTCAGGGAGTCCAGGGGGATTCAGGAAGGATGACGTACGGGGCGCGCAGGGACATGCGTACCGGATCCGGCACGCTCGTCCTACGGTTCGTCCTTCGGCTCGTCCCTCAGCCACAGCGGGTGCTCCCGCTGCGCCCAGGGGCGCTCGACGGACCCGGTACGCATGCCCCTGCGCGCCTCCGGGTCGGCGAGCGCCATCCTGATGTGCCCGGCCAGCACCACCCCGATGGCCAGGGCCAGCCAGTCGTGCACGAAGGTGGCACTGGTACGCCAGATCAGCGGTGCCAGGTGGGTGAACCACATCAGCAGACCGGTCGCCAGCATCACCAGGACGGCCCCTGCGATCCACGACGCGTAGATCTTCTGTCCGGCGTTGAACTTCCCCGCGGGCCGGGAACCGCGCCGGCGGTCGCGGCGCCGCACGGCGCGCAGCCACTTCCTGTCGTGCGGTCCGAAACGGTTCAGCCTGCGCAGATCGGCCCGGAAGGCGGGCGAGGCGAGTCCGGCCAGGAACGGCGCGGGCAGCAGGATCCCGGCCCACTCGTGGACCGTCACCACCAGAGCCCTGCGGCCGACCAGTTCGGCGAGCTGCGGTACGTACAGCGCGGCCGCGGTCGCCACGCACAGCAGGGTCAGTGCGGCGGTCGTGCGGTGGACCCAGCGCTCGGCACGCGTGAACCTGGCGACCCGTCGGGCCGGTTCAGACGGTGGGGGTGTCACTGCGCCCGTTGGACCCGCCGACCCAGGCGTCGACGTCATAGCCCCGCTCCTCCCAGTAGCCGGGTCGCACCTCGGACGTGACGGTGATCCCGGAGAGCCATTTCGCCGACTTGTAGAAGTACATCGGCGCGACGTAGAGCCGGACCGGGCCGCCGTGCGAGTGGCTGACCGGCTCGTCCTGCATCTGCAGACAGACCAGCACGTCGTCGCGCCGGGCCTGCTGGAGCGTGAGGCTCTCGCTGTACGCGCCGTCGAAGCAGGTGAAGCGGATCGCCTTGGCCTCGGGACGGACACCGGCGGCGTCCAGCAGCAGGGACAGGGAGACGCCGGAGAAGGGGGTCTCGGGGACCCGCCAGCCGGTGACGCACTGCACGTCCCTCACGACACGGTTCTGCGGCAGCGCGCGCAGGGCGTCGAGGGTGTACGTCGCGGGGCGCTCGACCAGACCGTCCACGGTGAGCCGGTAGTTCTGCTCGTTCTTCCGCGGTACGGAGGTGGCCACGGAGTAGTAGCGGAAGCCACCGCCGTTGGGCAGCAGCCCGGTGAGCCCGGTCGGGTCCTTGTCCGAGGCGGCCCCGAGGAAGGACTCGATGCCGCGCTGCACGTACGGTGCGGCAACGAGGCCCCCGGCGCCGAGCCCGAGCATGCCGAGCACGAGCCGGCGACCGACGGGGGTGCCCTCGAAGTCGGGGTGGTCTGTCGTCACCCCTCGATTCCAGCACCCCGGGATGCCGGACACCAGGCAGACCGGGGCGACGTCAGACTTCCGTCACAGATCAGGGGCGGGCTGCCGGCAGGCGTCCTCCCGGCAGGCGCCCTACCGGGCCGGTCGGGTTTCGGGCAGGATGACCCGGCGCACCGGAGGTCACCCGCGGCGGTGGCCCCCGCCCGGTCCCGACCGTGATCCGGAGGTCCCAGTGGCTTGGCACGACGACCAGGCGCGGCGTGACGAGCTGTACCGCGACCCCTATCCGCTCTACGACCGTGCGCGCCGGACCGAGGGGCTGATGTACGTCCCCGAGTTCGACGCGTGGCTGGTGGCGCGCGACCAGGACGTACGGGAGGTGCTGCTGCGCGCGGAGGACTTCTCCTCGGCCAACGCCCTGCTGCCGGACGTACCGCTCTCGGAGGCGGCGCTCGGCGTCCTGCCGCGGGGGTTCGGCCCCCGGCCCACCGTCGTGTCCAGCGACGGCGCGGCCCACCGCCGGCACCGGGCCCCGCTGAACCGCGGGCTGTCCGCCGCCCGGGTGGCAGCGCTGCTGCCGTACGCCCGGACATGCGCGGAGGGGCTGGTCGACGGGTTCGCGGCGGACGGGTCCGCGGAACTGGTGGAGGCGTACGCCCGGCGGTTGCCCGGGATGGTGGTCGGACGGCTGATCGGGCTGGACCCCGCCGACGTGCCCGCGGCCGTGCACGGCGGCTACCGGGCCGAGGAACTGCTGTTCCGCCCGCTGTCGCCGCAGGGGCAGGCGGCCGCCGCCGAGGACGTGGTCGCGCTCCAGCACCTGCTGGACGGGTACGTCCGCGAGCGGCGCGAGCGCCCCCGGGACGACATGTGCTCGACCATGGTGGCCGCCCTGGCCCCCGGTGACGGCGAGCTCACCCTCGAACAGCGCCACGAGCTGGTGACGAGCCTGCAGAACCTGCTGATCGCCGGATTCCTCACCACGAGCGCCCTCATCGGCACCATGCTGCTGCACCTGCTCGGCGACCGGCGGCAGTGGCGGACGCTCCGCGCCGATCCGTCCCTGATCCCGGCGGCGGTGGAGGAGGCCGTCCGCCACGACACCGCCATCCAGGCCTTCCGGCGGACCACCACCCGGCCGGTGACGCTGGCCGGGACGAAGCTGCCGGCGGCGGCCACCGTGCTGGTGGCCTACGGCTCGGCCAACCGCGATGAGCGACGGTACGAGCGAGCCGGGGAGTTCGACATCACCCGGCCCGGGAACCGGCAGCACCTCGCCTTCGGGTACGGAACCCACGGCTGCCCCGGTTCCCAACTGGCCCGCGATCAGCTCCGTCTGACCCTCGACCTGTTCATCCGCCGCATGCCGGAGCTGCGACTGGACCGGGACCGCCCACAGCCGCGGATGAGGCCCACGCTGATCCACCGCTCACCGCAGGCCCTGTACGTCACCTGGTGACGCGGCGGCCGTCCACGCGTCCGAGCTGCGCGGGGCGCGGGGCGCGGGTGTGGCGACGGACCCCGGCCCCGCTGGTTGCGGGTTGTCGCCGGAGTGTGGCGGGCCCGTGGCAGGGTCCGCGCGCACCTGGTCGGGGCATCCCTCCCTGCCTGGCATCCCCGGCCCCCGCTCCTGGTGTGCGCCTCCGGTGCCCCAACCGTGAGCACACCCCGCCCCGTCGAAACCGGCACCGGCGGGGCAACCCCACAGGGGCTCACGACGTCCTCCCGTACAGGACGCGCCGCCCGAGAGACGGTGCGTGTACCGCTGAGAGGACCACGTGATGAGTGAGAAGGCCCGGCGCCTGTTCGACGCCCTCGACCTCGACCAGGACGGCACGCTGACCCGCGCCGAGGTCATCGGCGCCCTGCGCTCCAAGGGCCCGACCCTCGCGGCGCAGGGAGCCATCCCCGTCTGGGGCGTCGGGGACACCGACGACTCCTCGGCGCTCTTCGACGCGGCCGACCAGAACGGCGACCGCGTGCTGACGTTCGAGGAGTTCGCGGCCGTGGTCGACCGGCGCTTCGGCTGGTAGCGGCGGAACGGCGGCGGCGCCGCCGGCCTGAGCCGTCAACTCCCGGATCCGGTCCGACGGTCCGGGGCGGGGCCGGTCCGGGCATTGGGTACGCTCTCGGTTGACTTCGGGGCGCCGGCAGGTGCTGGATCGCCGCAATCAGAGATGGGTCCCCATGGGCAGCGCACCTTCCGCCGACTTCTTCCAGCCGCTCAAGGCGGACGACCCGGCCGTCGTGGGCGGCTACCGCCTGGCGGCCGTGCTGGGCTCGGGCGGCATGGGCAAGGTCTACCTCTCCTACACGCCGGGCGGCCGGCCCATCGCCATCAAGGTGATCCGGCCCGAGTTCAGCGAGGACCCCGAGTTCCGGCGGCGCTTCCAGCAGGAGGTGCGGGCCGCGGAGCGGGTCCAGGGGCTCTACACCGCACCGGTCATCGACTCGGACACCGAAGGCGCCCAGCCCTGGCTGGCCACGGCCTACGTGCCGGGCCCTTCGCTCGCCCACGCCGTGGCCCGGCACGGCGCGCTGCCGGTGCGCAGCGTGCTGCTGCTGACCGTCGGGGTCGCCGAGGCACTGCACGTCATCCACGGTGCGGGGATCGTCCACCGGGATCTGAAGCCCGCCAATGTACTGCTCGCCTCCGACGGGCCGCGCGTCATCGACTTCGGCATCGCCCGGGCCGCCGACTCCACCGCCCTGACGAGCACCGGCGTCAGCGTCGGCACCCCGGCGTTCATGGCGCCCGAACAGGCCTCGGCCGGGACGGTCACCCCGGCCACCGACGTCTTCGCCCTGGGTCAGATCGCGGCCTTCACCGCGATCGGGGCGTCCGTCTTCGGCGACGGGCCCTCGCACGCGGTGCTCTACCGGATCGTGCACGAGGACCCCGACCTCAGCGCCCTGCCCGAGCAGCTGCGACCGGTGGTGACCCGCTGCCTCAGCCGCGATCCGGCCGACCGGCCGGCCCTGAGCGAGATCATCGAGCTGTGCAACGCGGCCTCGGAGGCCCCGCTGCGGCAGGGCGAGGACTGGCTGCCGCGGGCCGTCGCCGGTTCCATCACCGAGCGGCTCCGGCTGCCCGCCCCGGCGCCGACTCCGGCTCCGGCGCCGATTCCGACCGAGGTCTCGCCGCAGCCCCCGGCCCAGGCACCGGTTCCGGCTGCGCCCGGGTACACGCCGACCGGGGTGGCCGCCGCCGCGCCGACGCAGACGGCTCCGGTTCACGGGGCTCCGGGTGCCGTGCCGCCGGGTTACCGGACGCCGCCCCCGTACGCGCAGCCTTCGTACCCGCAGCCCTCGTACGCCCCGGGACACGGCACGCCCCCGCCGTTCCACACCCAGCCCTTCGTTCCCGGTCCGTCCGGTCCGCCGCGCCCGAAGCGGACGGGACTGATCGTCATCGGGGCGGTCGCGGCGGCGGTCGTCGGGCTGGTCGTCCTCGGGTCAATGCTGCCCGACGGCTCCGGCAAGGGCGGCGGCGACAAGGCGTCGGGCGCCTCGCAGCAGCGGCCCGACCCGCAGCCGGTCTCGTACCAGGGCATCGAGGTGCCCCAGAACCACCAGTTGATGTTCGCCGACAACCCGCCGCGCCCGGCCGAGGAGCCGACCGGCGCCGGGGTGCTCTACGGGCACGCGGACCTCTTCTACTACCGGGACACCCTGTTCGGGGACGAGAAGTTCGGTACCGCGAACGGCAAGCTCGTCGTGCTGAACAACTCCGAGAAGGGCTCTCTGGAGACCTGCCGGGCGGTAACCCGCTTCACCGAGAAGGTCGGCCTCGACCAGCTCACGGACGGTTCGCAGGTCTGCGTCCTGAGCAAGGCCGGCCACATCACGCTGGCGACCTTCCGCGGCGGGTCGGGCGGGAAGGGTGAGACCAGGTTCATCACCGTCGACCTGACGGTCTGGCGCAATGCCGAGGCCGCCGCGAAGAACTAGGCGGACGTGTCGCCGGGGCGTCCACTGCCGGGTCGCGTAAGGGCGCCGCGCACAACGGGCCGCCGCATCGGAGAAGATGGCTCTTCGAAGATCGGCGAGGAGGGCGGCAGGAACTCTGCCGTCCCTGTCCGACGGGGAGGATGGCAACCGTGCGGGAAATAGCGCGTCACGAGGTCGGCGAGGAGCGGACGAGTCGGGCCCTGGAGGACATCGGCGGGCGGGTCTTCGGCCGCTGGCACGGGCTGCGCTACAACAGCCTGTCCATCAAGGGAATTCAGGAGACGGGCGACGAGCTCCTGGACCACGTCGGCGCCCTCACCCTCCAGGATCCGCGGCTGGAGGGCGCGCCGGGCCGGCTGGCACTGCGTACGGCGGCGGAGTGCGCGCTCGGTGTTCTGACGCTCGGAACGTGCCCCGGCGGGGACTACGAGGTCTTCTTCCCCCTCATCGACGAGGAACTCAACAGCGAGGACTTCGCCTTCGGTGACGCGGTCGACCAAGCGCCCACGGCGCGGGTCTGGGTGGACGCCTTCGCACTGAGCGTGCTCACCGGACTCGTCTGGGAACAGGCCCGGGTGATCGGCCCCCTGCTGAAGGAGGACTACGCCCCCATGTTCCACTCGGGGCTGCCGCACTCGCCCCTGAGCTCGGTCTCCGACCCGGCCGAGCTCGCCGAGATGGAGGCGCTCTGCGCTTACCTCCACCTGGTGGAGACGGCCCGCTCACCCTGGGTCGCGTCCGGGGTCCCGCCCCTGCGCAAGCCCGATGCGGAGGAGCGCGCCGCTGCCGCCGCGCGGCTCGACGAGGCGGGCACACCGACCGCGGACCAGCGGCTGCTGCGCGTACTCCTCGACGACGACCAGCCCGCGTTCGAGAAGGCCCTGACCAGCCGCCTCCTGGAACATCGAGACGGCGCCGGTCCGGACGCCGCGCCGAGGACGCTGCTGCCGGTCACGGCCGTCGCCCTGGCAGCACTCGCCGTACAGGCACACGGCTGGGAGCTGAACGTGCGTTCCGGTTACCTGCCGGCGGGCCTGCTGCGCGCCTCGGGCCAGTAGGGGCGCAGGAGCAGCCCGTACGCCTCCGGGCCCGTGCGGCCGAGCGTCCTCGACTCCCGGCTGCCACGGCGGCCGGGAGTACGGCGAGCGCCTTGGCGTTGGAGGCATCGGGTCCGGCCACCGCGCGCAGCACGGCGGAGTCCGCGGCGGGATCTCCCGGACGTACCGGCGGCCGGGCTCCAGGACCGCGTAGCGGTCCGTCCCATCAGCGGTGGAGCAGCCGCGGCACGGGACGATCGTTTCACCGCGGCGCGGGACGGCGGCGGAGGGTGCCGGCACCCTGGCCGACGGGAGGCTGATCATCACTTAAGATTCAAGGCGGCCGTTGGGCTGCGGCTCGTCGCCCTGCGCGGCGGCTGCGGAACGGCCGGGCCGACCGGTCGAGGAGAGCAGCCTGATCCAGGGCCCTGGTCCGGACGGCGACCACATGACGCTGATCATGAAGATCCCGGGGAATCGCGTGACCGCCGGCGTGCGTCTCAGTGGTGTGGGGCGCACAGCCCACCCGCCCACGAACAGAAGACCCCCAGGGAGAAGTGAGGTATGCCAGTGATCTGCGTCGGAGGCATGATCGGCATCGGCAAGACGAGTGTGGCCGAGCTGCTCGCCAAGGAGCTGGGCAGCGACGTCTTCTACGAGAGCGTGGACGACAATCCGATCCTTCCGCTCTTCTACACGGCGAGCCCCGAAGAGATCCAGGCGAAGCGCTACCCCTTCCTGCTGCAGCTCTACTTCCTCCAGACGCGGTTCGCCTCGATCAAGGAGGCGTACAAGCAGGGGGACAACGTCCTCGACCGGTCCATCTACGAGGACTGGTACTTCGCCAAGGTCAACCACGACCTTGGCCGGATCAGCTCCCTCGAGATGCAGGTGTACGAGGGGCTGCTGGGCGAGATGATGCGCGAGATCGACGGCCTGCCGTACCGCAAGGCACCCGATCTCATGGTCTACCTCAAGGCCGACTTCGAGACGGTGCTGCACCGTATCGGGCTGCGCGGCCGCGGTTTCGAGCAGGACGAGAGCCTCGTCGAGTACTACCGCACGCTGTGGTCCGGCTACGACGACTGGGTGCACAAGCACTACTCGGCCAGCGAGGTCCTCGTCATCGACATGAACCACACGGATGTGGTGAACAACCCCGAGGACGCGGCCCGCGTGGTGCAGGAAGTCAAGGACACCCTGGCGGCGGTCGCGCACCGGCGCTGAGCTCGCGCTTCACGGTCCGCCGTCGCGCGGAGCCCGTACGTGATCGGGCTCTCCCCGCTCCGCCGCGCATCCCCGGGGCCGTGGCGGCCCGACCCTGCCGGGCGGGCCGCTGCGGCCCGCCCAGGCCTTGGCCGGGCGGGGGCCTCGGGGCGAGCGGTTCGTACAAGACCGGTGCCGCCCGGGCGCCGGACACTGCCGCCATGACCCAGTCCAGCGAAACCGACGGCCAGGCCTCCGCCCCTCCCGCCCTCTCCGGGCCCCGGCCCCGCGACACCGGGCACGCTGCCCGAGCGTTCACGCCCGCCGCGGGCCGCTTCGCCCCCACCGGTCTATACGACCCCGTGGCCGCCCTGCTCCGCGAGCGGCTCTGGCGCGGCCTGCTGGCCATGCACGTGGCTCCGCGGCCGGAAGAGGTGATCGTCGACGTCGGCTGCGGCACCGGCTCTCAGGCCCTGCTCCTGCACCGCATCGAACCCGCCGCCCACATCATCGGCATCGACCCGGACCCCCGCGTCCTGGCCGTCGCCCGCCGCAAGGCCCGGGCCGCGGGCGCACCCATCGACTGGCGCCGGGGCATGGGCGACGAACTGGCGGACGGACTCGGGGCGGGCAGCGCGGACACCGCCGTCTCCAGCCTCGTCCTCCACCAGTGCCCCCTCCCGATGAAACGGGCGGTCCTGGCCGCCCTGCACACGGTGCTGCGGCCCGGCGGCCGGCTGGTCCTGGCCGACTACGGTCTCCAGCGCACCCGTCTGATGCGCACCGCGTTCCGCGTCGTCCAGCTCGCCGACGGCCGGGCCGACACGCAGCCCAACGCCGACGGCATCCTGCCCGCCCTCATCACCGGGGCCGGATTCGACCGGGTGCGCGAGGCCGAGGTCGTCTCAACCGTCACCGGGTCCATTTCGGTGTACGTCGCCCGCCGCGCCGACGGCTGACGCCGACGGCACCTGCATCACCCGCAGTACGGCCGCCGGAGTCATCCCGATCATCTCCCGCATCCGGCGGGTGAGGTGGGCCTGGTCGGCGAAGCCTCCGGCGGCCGCGGCCTCGGCCGGGCTGCGCCCCTCCCCCAGGGCCTCAACGCTGCGGCGCAGCTTCAGCCAGATACGCCGCCGCGCCAGCGGCATGCCCAGCTGCTGGCGGGCCAGGGCCCGCAGCCGCTGCGGCGACAGACCCACGCGGGCCGCGACCAGGTCCATGGGGACCGGCTCCGCCGGCCCCTCCGGCCCGTCCCGCCCCTCCAGCAGGGCCGCTGCGGCGAGCAGCCGCGGGTCCAACCCCTCCGAGGGCAGCGCCGCCGCCCGACCGAGCTCGGCCTCGTCCAGCCGGCACAGCTCAGGCACCGCCACGATCCCCGAACCGGGACCACACCGCCCGCGCAACCGGTCGGCCAGGGCCGAATGCGGCTCCACGAAGACGGTGAGCAGATCCCCCGCCGACAGCATCCGGTGCGCGGTCATGGGCGGGACGAGCAACGCCGCTCCCCGCACGACCCTGCCGTCCGGCCCGGCGAGCGCCGCCCCGCCCCGGGGTGCCAGGACGAGCTGGAAGGCGGCGTGCCGATGGACGGACCCTCCGGGCGACACCCCCCGGTACCACGCGTACCCCTCCCCCACCCCGAACCCCGGCCCCAACTCCCGCCCCACGCCAGGCACCTGACCTTCCCCCCGTCCCCCGACCCGTGCGCCCAGACTGCCAGAGTCCTCCAAGTCCTTGCCGAGGCGGTCGAACTCGTCGACGATGCTTCCAAGCCACGGCCTTCCGGATCCCACCGGGCCCGGCCGGGGCAGGGGAGAACAGGGGAAACAGTGACAACGAACAGCAATCCGAAGAAGCGCCCGATGGCCGCGAAGGCACTCATCCCGCTCTTCGTACTCGCCGGGCTGCTCTTGGGCCCCGCGGCAACCGCCTCGGCGGCCGCTCCGGCGGCCCGGCAGGCTCCCGCCGCCGCCGCGGCGCTACCGCAGAGCGGTCTCCGCGCCGGCGCCGGCGTGGCGACCGCGCTCCAGGCACCGATGTCGTCCCCGGTCCGGGCCACCACCGGGAGCAAGAAGGGCAAGAAGAAGAGCAAGAAGAAGAGCGGACTGTTCAAGAAGCTCTTGATCGTCGTGCTCGTCGTCATCCTGCTGCTCGTCGTCCTGTACGTGGTCCGCCGGGCTCTGCGCCGCCGGTCCGCCTAGGCCGTCTCTTTCGGATCTTGTCGGCCGAGCCCGCGGCGTCCGGTGCCGTACATGGCAAGGCGGAGGGGCGCCCGTGTACTGAACGTACTCGGGCGCCCCGACAACGCGGCCAGGTGCGGTGCCGGGCGTCGCGGGCCCGGCAAGATCCGAAAGAGA
Source organism: Streptomyces nojiriensis (assembly GCF_017639205.1). NCBI lineage: Bacteria > Bacillati > Actinomycetota > Actinomycetes > Kitasatosporales > Streptomycetaceae > Streptomyces > Streptomyces nojiriensis. The sequence goes on from NZ_CP071139.1 coordinate 958,218, forward strand.
CGGCCTAGCCACCGGCCCTGCCGGTGCGCCCGCCGGGAGTCCGCGTGCGTGGCCCTACGGCAGCGCGAGCGCCCCGTCGATCCGTGCCGGATCGTCGAGGGCGGTGGTCAGCGTCGTCGGACGCGGAACCGGCTCGGACGGGCCGAGTCGGGGCCCGGCGTGTCAGTTGTCGGCAGCGCCGGGCAGCCGACGGAGTTCTACCAGGACCAGCGCGATCTTCACCGCGGTGGAAATCGTCAGGGCCTGGAGGAACGGCATACCCATCAGCCACAGGGCCACCGTCATGACCGTGAGCACCAGGAACGCCGGGAGCAGATTGGTCCGCCTGATCGCGGTCCGCAGGTGTCCGGCTGGGTTCCGATGCTGATCCGGCGTATCGATCGGGCGCGCCTCGACGCCCTCCTCTTTGGCATGCGGCATTGGCTACTGCCCTTTCCTCGTTTCCTCGTTCTCGTCTCCGGGCACGAGCCTCGGGTCCGCCCCGGCGGACTGCCACCGCTGCCATCCGCCCCGCCGCCATCCGACGTACAGGTTCACCTCACCGGCCCAGATCCGCGGCGCCCTGCCCTCCGGCCGATGTGGGCCAAGAAGGCCGGCCGAGGCCTTGGCGAGGAGCCGGTACGAGCCGAGTAGCCTTGGGGATCATGATCGTGAATCAGTGCCGTGCGAGGACGAAGCAGGGCGGACGGTGCCAGATCGAGGCGCGACCGTCGGGTTTGTGCCACACGCATGATCCGGTGGTGCGGTGCCGGGTGCTGAACGCCAAGGGAAAGCCCTGCACGATCGCGACGGGCGGCGGTCCGTGCGACCGGCACAGGGGACAGCAACAGGCCTCTGTCGAAGCGGCCCTGAACCTGATCGCGTTCCACGAGCCGGCCGGAGCCGACCCCCTCTTCGCGGTCGGGGAGCACTCCTCGCCTCCCCGGGCCGCGACCGCCGAAGAGCCGGTCCGGATTCAGCTGTCGCTTGCGTTCGTGGCCCGCACCATCAATCTCGGCTGAGCCCCGCGAACGCCGCGACGCGGCGACGCAGCCCCCTGCGGTGGCCCTTCTGCGGAGCGGCGTAGGGTCGTCGACGAGGTGCTGCCACCGAACGGGGTTCGGGCAGGGGGGAATCGGGCCGACGCGCCCATGCGCGAAATCGGGGGAGACGGACATGGCACGCGAGATGACGGAGCAGCCGGCAGGCGCCCGGGACCGGGCCCGGCACGAACGGCTGTATGCGCTGGGCTGGGCGCTGCTGGGACTGGTACTGCTGGGTCTCTCCACCGTGGCGGGAATCCTGATTCCTCGTCAGATAGCTTATGAGGAAGCGTTCCTGGGAGCTCGGCCGTGCGCCGACACACAGACGGCGCGGGGGACGGAGGACTGCCTTCGCACGATCCGTGCCACCGTCCTCTCCGCTCAGGAGGCCAAGGCCGGCCCCAAGGGGGCGGACGTCTTCCGGGTGCGGCTGCAGGCGCCCGTTCCGGCTCCCGCCGACCGTCCGTTCGACCTCCGTTCGAACGGTGACCTGGCCCATCTCGTCAAGCCCGGCGAAGAGGTGGAGGTCACCACCTGGCGGGACGTCCAGGTCTCCGTACGCCAGGGCGGAGCCGGCGAGACGCTCCCCGGGCTGCCCGACGAGGCCACCATGTACGTCGGGCTCACGCTCGTCCTGGTCTGGGCTACGGCCGTGGCCTTCATCGCCGCGTTCGGCAGCGCCCGCAGGGCCCGCTGCCACGCCGCCGGACGCCCCGTCACACCACGGGTGGGCTTCGGCTGGGCGAAGGCCCTGTCCATGCTGGTCGTCCCCATGGCCGTGTCGTTCCTTTCCCTCAGCATGTGGGACGCATGGACGGCAGCGGGCATGACGGTGGCCGTCTGGGCGCTCATCGCGTTCCCTGCCACGTTCGCCGCGCTGCGCTGGGACCGTGACGGTGAGGCGGGGCCTGCGCCGGCCCGGTGACCGGGGATCACCCCCGCCGCCGGTCGGCCGACGCCCGGCAGGGCCTGGCATGATGACCCGATGCCCAACTCGCCCTCCGCCCTTGAAGATCTGTGGTCGCGCGGGGTCGCGGCCAACACGGGAGCCCCGGCCGGCGTCCTGCTGCGACTGCTGGATCCGGCCGCCGGGGAGGCCCGGCGGATCCTGTGCGCGCAGCGCTCGCTTCCCCAGGAGGTCATGGACGCGGCGGTCGCGCACCCGGACGCCAAGGTGCGCCGGTCCTTCGCCCGCAACCCCCACGTCCCGGCGGCCCAGCGTGCCCGTCTGGCCGAGGACCCCCACTGCTTCGTCCGCGCGCAGGTCGCCTCCGGACCCCACCCGCGCCCGCGCCGGCCCCGGCCGCTGCCCGACGAGGCCCTCATCTTCCTGCTGACCGCCGAGGAAGGCGGCGACTCCAAGCTGCTCACGGCCAACGAGATCGCGCAAGAGCTCGTGTTCTCGTACCAGATTCCCGCTTCCTTCCGGCGCAGGATGCAACGGCACGCACACCCAGCACTGCGGATCTTCGCGGCGCAGCCGTGGTCCTGGCTCACTCCCGAGCATCGAAGGGCGCTGCTGGCCGATCCCCACCCGGATGTCCGGGCGTCCGCCGAGCGCAGTGCGCGGACGGCGGACCCCGCGGCCATGGAGGCGGAACTTCCGGAACATGCCTGCCACCACCGGTGGATGATCCTCAACAACTACGCGCTGTCCGATGCCGTCGTCGAGGCGTGCCTGGCCGATCCGGAGTGCCGGTGGTCCCTCGCCGGCAACCCGTACACCCCCCGCCACGCCTTCGCCCGGCTCGCCCGTGACGTGGACCCCAAGGTCCGTGAACGCGTCGCCGGCCGGGCCGACCTCGATCCCGCGCTGTGGGCGGCGCTCGCCGAGGACCCGGACGAGCGGGTGCGCACCCGGGCCCGGGTACAGCCGCTCCCCCGCACCCGGGCACAGTGCCAGGCCGTCGACCACGAGATGGGCCGGTGCGCGTACGACTGCGACTGCTACGTCCTGGAACCGTGCGAGGATCCGGATCCGGACTGGTACCGAGCGTGCGCGGTGTCCGAGGAGGTGCTGCTGCGCCGGGCGGCCGCCAGATACGCCGGGCTGCCCGCCGACCTCGTGCTACGGCTGGCGGAGGACCCCGACGAGGAAGTGCGTCACCGGCTGGCCTCCTGGCACCCGCTGGCTCCGGCCGCGATCGTCCTCGCGGCCTTCGTCGCCCGCCCCGCGCAACGCCCCCACCTGCTCATGCAGTCCCGGTTGCCGCGGACCGGCCTGGCCCATCTGCTCGGGCACGAGGACCCGGAGGTCCGGGCGCTGGCGGCCGCCGACCCGACCGGGCGGGCCCCCGTGGAACTGCTGACGGATCCGGACGAGCACGTCCGCCGGGCGGCGGCCGCCAACCCGCTCTTCTCCCGGGACACCCTGGAGACATTGCTCCGGGACCCGGCGACGGCCGAAGGCGCGGCGGCCAACCCCGGGCTGCCGGCCGTACGGCTGCACGCGTTGCTGGACTCCGCACACCTGCCGCGCTGACCGGCACGGGAACGGCGTCGGCCGTCAGGAGGGCGCCGGCCCGTCGCCACGCGCGCCGAGGGCCGCGACGGCGGCGACCATCCGGTCCCAGAACGGGCCGGCATCCAGGGTCATGGCCACGCGCGCGTTGTCCGGGCGGCCCGTGGAGTGGTGCAGGTCCACCACGGTGGCGCCGCGCGTGTACCGGCCGTGCAACTCCACTGCGACTTGGGCGTCCATGCAGTGCACCAGCCCGGGATCGATGACCCGGGCCACCGCCACGGGGTCGTGGAGCGGTGGACTGGAGAACCCCCACAGCTCGCGGTAAGTGGACCCGAAGAACGTCAACAGGTCTGCGCAGATCCGCCCGAGGGGCGTACCCAGGGCTGCGAAGCGGGCCACCACCTCGGGCGTGGCCAGTGCCTGGTGCGTGACGTTGAGCCCGCACATGGTGACCGGTACCCCCGAGCGGAAGACGATGTCGGCGGCCTCCGGGTCGGTGAGGATGTTGAACTCGGCGGCCGGGGTCCGGTTGCCCCGCTCCGTCGAACCGCCCATCAGGACGATCTCGCGGATGCGGGAGGCGTCCTCGGGATACCGCATCAGCAGCAGGGCGATGTTGGTCAGCGGCGCGGTCGGGACGAGGGTGACGGGTTCGGGATGCTCGGCCAGCAGCCGGTGGATGAGGTCCACGGCGTGCTCGGGGACCACGTCCACCGTGGGAGCCGGGAACATCGGCCCGTCCAGTCCGGTGACGCCGTGCACGTCGGCGGCCACGCCGAGCGGCTGGACGAGCGGCCGGTCGCAACCGGCCGCAATGGGGACGTCCGTGATCCCGGCGACCGTGCAGACCCGCCGGGCGTTGAGCGTGGTCTTGTCGAGGGTCTGGTTGCCCGCGACCGTGGTGACGGCCAGCAGGTCCACCGCCGGGTCCCCGGCGGCGAGCATGATGGCGAGGGCGTCGTCATGTCCGGGATCGCAGTCGATGATGATCGGGACGGGCACGTCACTCCTGGCGCTGCGGGGCGTGGAACTCCAGTGTGCCGCCGGGCCGGTGCCCTGACCACACCGCCTCGCCCGGACCTCGCCGTTCGTTCGGCGACGCGGGACCGCTGCGGCGAAGCCACAGGAGGGATCCCGCCAGCAGTGCGGCGCCTCCCAGCAGCCAGGGCACCGGGCCTGGCCGGAGGGCCCCGGCGACCAGTCCGGTGAGTGCTCCCACCAGTTGCAGGGCGAGGGACTGGACGGACAGCGCGGTGGCCCGGCCCGCACTGGTGACGCGGCGGTGCAGGATGTCGTTCTGGTTCGGTCCGGCGGCGCCGAGTCCGAGGTAGACCAGGCCGTAGCCGGCGGCCGCGAGCGCCAGGGCGCCCGCGCCGGCGGCTGCCGCGGTGGGGGCGAGCAGAAGCAGCCCGCTCGCGCCGGCGCCGAGGCTCACCACGACCGCACGCTCGCCACTGCCCGCCAGCCGGGCGGTCAGCGGCGCGAGCCGGCTGCCGAGACCGGAGCAGATGAATCCGGCGCAGGCCAGTCCGGCGAAGAGCACCGCCCCGGACTCCGACCCGCCGGTGACGGCCGCAGCACGTCCCGGCACGAGCAGTTCGATCACGACCAGCGCGCTGCCGGCCGCACCCGCGCTGAGGAAGACCCGGCGGACCAGCGTGTCCCGACCGCCCAGGCGCAGCCCGCCCACGACGGTGGCCGGGACGCCTCGGAGTACGTCACGCAGGGCAGCCGCCGGTCGGGGCGGCTCGGGCAGAGCGGTCACGACGTACAGCACGAAGGCGATCTCGACCGCGACGCCCAGCAACAGCGGCACGGAAAGGGGCAGTACCAGCCCGGACGAGGCTTCGCTCAGCCGGGCGCCGAGGTCGGGGCCGGCTCCGAGCAGCCAGGGAAGGGCGCCGCCGAGCAGGGTTCCCGCGGCGAGCGCGGCGGAGGTCGCGGAGGAGCCGCCGGCCAGGCCGGGGCGCAGATCGGCGTCGGGCCCGGAGTCCGCGTGGACGGTGTCGACGTACCAGGCTTCGGCCGGCCCGCTGGACAGGGCACGGCCCGCACCCATGAGCACCATGCCCAGGGCGAGCAGCCAGGGGGCGGAGCCCAGGCCCACGAGGGTCAGGGCGGTCAGGTTCAGCAGGCCGGCGGCCACCAGGACGGTGCGGCGTCCCAGGACGTCGGCCAGTCCTCCGGTGGGCAGTTCCAGTGCTGCGGCCGTCAGCGAGTGCGCGGCGAACAGGCCCGAGACCGTCGCCGTGGTCATGCCGCGCTCGGTGAGCAGCAGGATGAGGGGGGCGAGGCTGAGGCCCAGCGGCAGCCAGAAGAGCACGCAGACCGTGATGTAGCGGCGGCGTGCGGCGGGTATGTCCAGCGGCCCGGTCACGACGCGCTCCCGGTATCGGTCGGAGTGGGGGTGGTCGTCGCCGACGGGCCGGAGGCGTCCGGCTCGGCGCCGGGGCCGCGTGGTGCGCGGGGCAGCCCCGCCGTGAGGAGTACGACCTGCGCCGCGCGGGGGTCCCCCGCATCGCGGGCGGTCAGTTCCTCGAGCTTCCGGGAGAACGCCTCCCAGAGTTCGGTGAGCGATTCGGGTGTCAGACGGGGCATCAGGTCGCTGATCCCGGCAGTCCCCACCCACTCCCGCGGCAGCCGTCCGTCGGCGATGTCGGCCTCGTGCCGGACGAGAGAAGCCTCCAGGTGCTCGATCTGGGCCCTGCGGGACAGACTGAGCAGGGCGCGGCTGCCCGGTGAGGATTCCATCGACTCGTTGCTCCAGGCGGTCACGGAGTGCACCGCCTGCCAGCGTCGCTCCCGGCCGTCCCGGTGCTCTGCCTCGGCGACGAACGCGTACTTCGCCAGGACGCGCAGGTGATAGCTGGTGGAGGCGGACGACTCCCCGGTCCTGACCCCGAGTTCGCTCGCGGTGGCCGGGCCGTCCTGCCGCAGCAGCCCGAGCAGCCGGATGCGCAGCGGGTGGGTGAGGGCCTTCAGTGCTGCGGCGTCCCGCTCAGGATCGAGTACGCGTCTCTGCTCTTCACTGACCATGCAGGGAGGCTAGGGCCCCCGAAAGTCTGCAAAAGTATTTTTGCAGAACTTCTTTGGGAGAATGGCCGATTGGGGCCGCCCTTCCGGCTGGGAGGTGGCGGCCCGCCCCCGGGAGCTACTTGCCGATGATGTTGCCGGTCCACTGACCGGCGGCACGCTGCATCAGGGCCTCGTTGCTCAGGATCTGGGTCCCGGGTACGGACGCCATGCCGATGTCACCGGTCGGCGCCGTGCCGTTGTGGGAGCCTACGGTGTTGTCGTGGCCGGCGTTGAAGACGTCGTCACCGGCCACCTGGGTCAGGTCGCCGAAGACGATCGAGTACGTGTTGCCGACCGGTGCGTGGATGGTGAAGGCGTCGTCGGCACAGGCGGCGGACGCGCCCGCCAGGAGGATGCCACCGGCGGCGAGAGCGGTCAGGGCGGAGCGGATCGATCGCACGAGTACTGCCTTTCGTGGAGGGGTGGTCGAGCAGTGCGAAGGTAGGCCGCGCCGCGCGGCGAGACCCCGTACCGGCCGCCGTACGGCCCGAGTCCATCCGTACGGCGCAGCCGCCAGGAGGTGATGCGCCGGGAGTCATTCGGCCCCGAGGGCCGTCCGGAGGTCATAGAGGTACGAGCGGTCGTTCTTGAAGCTGCGCCAGACGGTGGCCGGGGGTTCGGGTCCGTCGGCGCGGCCGCCGAGGGGATGGGCGGTGACGAGGCCGTCGGAGATCTCGCAATGCCAGCCGTCGGTCGGCGACCAGACACACCACACGTTGCCGTCGGTCCGGCGGAAGGCGGGGCGACCGTGGCGTTCGCCGGCCCGCTCGAAGTGGTGGCTGAGCCCGTCGGTGTGGCGCACGAAGGTGAAGGACGAGAGTGGCGACATGGCTTCCTCACCTCTCATCGCGCGTCACCACCTCCTGCCTTGACGGCAACGGCGGCGGCCCGTGGGTCGCCCTCGCCGGTCGTCCGCGCCCCGTCGCCGCTGCCCGGGTTGCGTCGCGCCGATACGACGAGGAAGGCGACGGCGCCGAGGAAGACCACGACGGAGGTCAAGCCGTTCAGGCGCAGGCCGAGGATCGTGTGGGACTCGTCGATGCGCAGGTACTCGGTCCAGAACCGGCCGACCGTGTAGGCGGCGACGTACAGGGCGAAGGTCCTGCCGTTGCCGAGCGCGAACCGGCTCGCCGCCCAGAGGACCAGCACGGCGACGCCGCCGTCCCAGAGGGACTCGTAGAGGAAGGTGGGGTGGTACGTCGCGATGTCGAGCATGTCGGACGGACGGTGCGCGCGGTCGATCTCCAGGCCCCAGGGGAGCGTGGTGGGGCGGCCGTAGAGTTCCTGGTTGAACCAGTTGCCCCAGCGGCCGATCGCCTGCGCCAGGGCTATGCCGGGGGCGACCGCGTCCGCGTATTCGGGAAACGGTATGCGGTGGCGTCGGCAGCCGATCCACGCGCCGACCGCGCCCAGGGCGATGGCGCCCCAGATGCCGAGCCCGCCCTGCCACACGTACAGGGCGCGGATGGGCTCGCCGTGTTCGCCGAAGTACGCGTCGGGGCTGGTGATCACGTGGTAGATCCGTCCACCGACCAAGCCGAACGGCACCGCCCAGATGGTGACGTCCGCGATGACGCCCGGGGCCCCGCCCCGCGCGACCCAGCGGCGGTTGCCGAGCCGGACGGCTACGAACACGCCCAGGATGATGCAGAAGGCGTACGCCCTTAACGGGACCGGGCCGAGGTGGAGGACCCCGGTCGAGGGACTGGGAAGGTAGGCGACGTCCATGGCGACTCCGTGCAGGTCTCGGTCGGGCGAACGGATGAGAATCCGATCTTAATGAGGGGCGCGGCGGCATGATCATCGCCGCACGGCACCGCTCGGCACGGCACCGCCTTGGACCTGGTACCGGAGCGTGGGACGTGGTTCCCTCGACCTGCACCGCATCGGGCGGTGTTGCTGCAACAAGAACTGGCTGGTGGCGCGATGAGTGAGGTCCTTCTTCCGTGAACGGTACGGATGCCCGCGGGCGCGGCCTGCCCAAGGCACTCATCGCCGCGGCGGGCGCTCTGGTACTCGCTCTCGCCTGCGGTCTGCTGTACGGGGCCGCCTGGCTGCTGATCGGCGCCGACGGGCAGTGCGACGAGCCGAAGGGCGTCGAACGACTGGCACGGATATCGGCCGTGGCCGTTCCGCCGGCGCCGGCAGGGGCGAACCCCGTGCCGGGCGCGAGCGGCGCCGAGTGCACGGACGACAGCGGGCCCGAAGTGTGGCTGAGCGCGGCCACGTACTACACGTACGACGGCGGTCCCCGCGCGGTGATCGACCACTACTGGGACGCGGCTGCGGCCGCGGGCTGGAAGGCCGCCGGGCCACGGCCGAAGGTCACTCCCGGCTTCCTCCTCAAGGACATGTGCTTCCGCAAGGAAGTGGACGGGAAACCGACGCTGCTCGTGGTCGCGTACTCGGCGCGGAACGAGTACTCCGTGTCCGTGAACGCCGTCCTCGACGGATCCCGTCCGGACTGCTGAACGTGCGGCCGGCAGGACCGGGCCCTGCGGGGGGTTCAGTACAGCAGGATGCGGGTCACGATCACCCGTGGTGGGAGCGCGTCCTTGGCGATCACGTACTCGATGATGCCCAGCGCCCCGTCCTCACCGAGCGGCAGGAGTCGGCACTCCGGCCAGTGTTCCGCCGCTGTGCTTCCCGCGACGAGTCCTCGGGTCTCGCCGATCTCCACCATCGCGGCCACGATCGGGCCCATCGCCCAGGGCGGCAGCGTCGGGTCGATCATGAAGGCGGTGACGTCCTCGGACAGCACGCACGGCAAGCCCTCGGAGCCGTCGCCGAAGGCCTCACTCAACGGGCAGTCCCGCCGCCCGTCGCCGGTCGAGCATGTCCTGGACGGCGATCGTCGGCATCGTTCCCGCGAGTGCGTCCTCGACCCGGCGCCGCCGGCCCGCATCGGATTCGAGCGTCGCGCGGCCCCACCAGCGCAGCAGTACGCCCTTCGCCTCTTCCGGCTGGGCGGCCAGGAGTTCGGCGTAGAACTCCTTCGCGGCCTCCGGCGTCAGCGCGTCGGCGATGCCCCTCGCGTTGCGCGGAACTCGCTCCGGCTCGTGCCGGCGAATCGGCTGTGCGGTCATCGCCCGCCCCTTTCCTTCTGCTCAGAGTCTGCCCTGCCGAGGCCCTCACGGTCGACCGCCCGGTCGGCATCGCCGCCGTGACCCGGGGTTCCCCGGGCCCCCGGTGCGCCGACCAGGCGTCGCGGCTCGGACGTTCGTCCACAGAGACAGGTGCGGAGGTCGAGTCCGGCGTACGGTCGACCGACCGGCCGGGCCTCACCTGGCGGGGCCGGTCCTCCTCGACGTCCGACCCGAACGGGAGCCCGCCGATGCGCCTCTACGCACAGACTCCAGCACGTCGGAACCGCCAGATCCTCGCGGACCTGATCGCCGTGGTCCTGATGGCCGCGGCCGTGCGGTTCGCCCTGGCCGTCCACAGAGCCATCATGTTGCTGGCCGAGCCGGGGCGGCGGGTCGAGAGCTCGGGGGACAGCCTCGCCACCGAGCTCGGCAACGCCGGTGACGCGGCCTCGAACGTGCCGTTCGTAGGCGATCTCCTGAAGAAGCCGCTGCAGTCCGCGGCCGACGCCAGTACCGGGATCGCCGACGCCGGGCAGTCGCTCCAGGACGCCGTGAGCCAGGTAGCGACCCTGACCACACTGGCTCTGATCGTGGTCCCGGTGGCCGTCGTACTGCTGCTGTGGCTCCCCGCGCGCCTGCGCTGGATCCGGCGCAGCGTCATCATGCGGCGCCTCCTCGACGCACCCGGCGGCGCCGACCTGCTCGCCCTGCGCGCCCTCACCGGCCGGCTGGGTGACCTGGCAGCGCTCCCCGCGCCTCCGGGCGGTCTCGCTGACGCGTGGCGGCGCGGGGACCGGCACGTCATCGCCGGCCTCTCCGAGATCGCACTCAGGCGGGCCGGCTTGCGGCCCTGACGGGCGAAGAAGCCGAGCGCGGGCGGAAGCTCGCGTCGTCAGGGGGCGCGTACGCGGTTGTCGACGGACCGGCGCTAGGTCCTGTCGTCAAAGTGGCGTCGGTAAGGCCCGCGGCGTCCGGTGCCATGGGGCCTCCCCAGGCCCGCCAGGGCCGAGGGGAAGCATCGCAAGGCGGAGGGGCGCCCGTGTACTGGACGTACTCGGGCGCCCCGACAACGCGGCGAGGTGCGGTGCCGGGCGTCGCGGGCCAGATGCCACTTTGACGACAGGGCCTGGGCGGGGACGGCATGCTCCGTGCCCCGCCGTGGCTTCCGCGGCCCGTACGGGCTCCGGTCGCTCAGCCCACGCGTTCGATGCGCGCCCGCCGGATCAGGTTCTTGCCCGGCTCCCGCACCGTCTCGAACGCGGCGTTGTTCAGCAGGGCACAGCTACCCGAGGGACCGTTGACCGTCACGGTGGTCGCCTTGCCGTTGTCCAGATTCGTCACCTTCAGCTTCGTCCCCACCGGGAACGTCCCACTGGACGCCGCCGGCGCACCGCCCTCACCCGACAACGTCACGGTCGACCCCTGGCATACGACCTCACCGGTCGCCGGGGGCACCTGCGCACCCGCCGCAGGAGCTGCCGGTGCCGCAGGAGCCGCAGGAGCTGCCGCGGCACCGCCGCCACCGTCCACCCGCTCGATGCGCGCCTTCCGGATCAGGTTCTTGCCCGGCTCCCGCACCGTCTCGAACGCCGCATTGTTCAGCAGCACGCAACTACCCGACGGACCGTTCACCGTCACGGTCGTCGCCTTGCCGTTGTCCAGATTCGTCACCTTCAGCTTCGTCCCCACCGGGAACGTCCCACTGGACGCCGCCGGCGCACCACCCTCACCCGACAACGTCACCGTCGACCCGGGACACACCACCTCACCGGTCGCCGGCGGCACCTGTGCACCCGCCCCACCCGCCGCACCGGACGCGCTCGCCGCAGGAGCCGCAGGAGCCGCCGCGGCACCGCCGCCACCGTCCACCCGCTCGATGCGCGCCTTCCGGATCAGGTTCTTGCCCGGCTCCCGCACCGTCTCGAACGCCGCATTGTTCAGCAGCACGCAACTACCCGACGGACCGTTCACCGTCACGGTCGTCGCCTTGCCGTTGTCCAGATTCGTCACCTTCAGCTTCGTCCCCACCGGGAACGTCCCACTGGACGCCGCCGGCGCACCACCCTCACCCGACAACGTCACCGTCGACCCCTGGCATACGACGTCGGGGACGGCGGCATTGCCGATCGCCACGGTGGCGGCGACCCCGCCGATCACCAAGGCTCCCGCGACGGCAGAGAACACGAACTTCTTCTTGAGACTCATGGTCCGTTTCCTGGACACGTGACACTCCTCGATCCGATGGACGTTGCCCCCCTGACGTCCTGCATACGGTGGACTTCGCAGGCGAGTTCAGACCTGTTGCCTTTTTACGAAACAGGCCCTGAGGAGGTTTGGAGCGCTGTGCGGCGGCCCACCACGGAGCTCATGAATCACGGGACTACGCTCAAAGATGCAGGTCACGGCTCCAATGCCGACGGGGTTCGACGGGGGTGCGGCACTCGTACCGCAGGTCTCGATCGACGCGGGGCGAGGAGTCCCAAGGCACCTTTAAGGTTCAGTTGATCTCCCCTTAACCCTTCCCGAGCACTGGGATTCCGACGTCCTGCCGTCGTTCGTGCGCGGTACGGAATCACACCCCGCGAACGCGACACCTACGGCTGAGGGGCGTCCCGATGCCCGATGCCCGATGCCCGATGCCCGATGCGAGCAGCACACCGCGCCGCCATCGAGTCACGAGCGTTCGTACGCTGTGCCACCGACGATGAGACGGCCCTCGTGCTCGAAGGCCCTGCCCGATGGCGTCTCGCCGTAGTGGAAGCGGCGGACGTCGCGCTCCTTGCCGGTGGCGGCGTCGAGGAGGTACAGGCGCACGGCCGGGATCACCAGCAGGTCACGGCGTTCGCCGACAGCGGTCAGCCTCCCGTCCTGGAGGTGGAAGACGTCGACGTCGGAGTCGAGGCCGGTTTTCCACACCTGCCGTCCGGTGGCCAGGTCGAAGGCGAAGGCGCTGTCCCGGCTGCCGACCCCCTTCACATAGCGGCTGCCGAGGGCATAGAGCCTGGTCTCGTCCACCGCCACGTACGAGCTGCTGAAGGCGATGGGCGGGTTGGGCCGGCCGTCCCTGCTGAAGGAGTGGAAGGCGCGGACGTCGTCCACGACCAGCGGGTCGGCGGAGACGAGGAGCGCGCCGGCGTCGCCCCACGTGGCGGCCTCACGGTCGCCGATCGGGGTGGACCACAGGAGCGCACCGGTGGCCGGGTCGAAGGCGGCCGCTTGCAGTTCGGCGTCCCTGGGGAGCCCGTTCGGGATCGCGTTCGGTCCGTTCTGCGAGCCGCCGCACGCGAGGAGGGCGCCGACGTGCCGCACGGACGGCAGAGCATGGGCGGGGACGCAGTTCGGGGGAACGGTCGCCGTCCAGCGCGGCGCGCCGGTGCGTACGTCGACGGCGCTCAGCCCCTGGTGGGTGAGCACGGTGAGACCGCCGCCCACGGTCACCCGAGCACGCTTGTAGTCGCTCAAGCGCTTTTCACCGGACGCTGCGGGGACCGGGGCGCGCCAGATCTCGCGGCCGTTCTTCATGTCGAGCGCCGCGAGCGTGGTGCACAACTGCCGCGCGGCCGAGGCGGGCCGGTTCTCGTCGTCGCGCGTGACGACCATGACGGAATGTTCGACGTCGGCCTCGGCGGCACAGATCTTGGAGCGGCCCGGCGGCCGGTACTCCCAGACCTCTTTGCCGGTCCCGGCGTCGTGGCCGGTCGCCGCGTCGGACCGGCTCCGCACCAACGTGTCGCCGGCCAGCCAGGACCCGACGGCATCGTCCGCCCAGGCATGGTTGCCCCGGTCGGTGGCCTTGCCGTCCGAAGGGGTCTTCCAGGCGATGTCCATCGAGTCGCCGGGAAAGCGGCCCGAGATGAAGACGCCTGCGACGGTGAGGGCGCAGACCAGGGCGACGAGCGTTCCGCCCCTGATCAGGAGGCGGCTGGTCCGTCCCCTGCGCGCGGGCGAATGATCGTTCGACCCCTCGTCGTTCGCTGGCGTCGTTCGCGTGGCCATGCTCACTACCCCCCCTTGGCGTGACGCCGCCGGTCGACGGACGGGGCGTCACCTGCTTCTCCAGCGAGGTGATCATAAATATGGGTCCCGTGTCGGGGCAGCATCATCGTTTCTTCCCTTCCGCCCCTGTGACCTGCACGGGAACCGCATTCCACGTACGAGTGACTTGGTCGGGATTCGATGGTTTTGGGGCAGCTGCTTCGGGATCATGGTTCCGGTTCCGCATATGACGGCGGCATGAGGCCTTTGTCGTTTGTCGGACACAGCCGTGCCCGTTCCGCGCCGTGAGCGGGGACGGCCCCGCTGCGCCCCCCGTGCCGGGGGCGGGCGGTACCGCACACCGGACACAGGGTCGTGCCGCCGGTTCCGGGTCCGCGCCGTCTGGTCGCGGCCTCGCCGGTGACGCGACTCGACCGCACCACGAATCAGAGGAGCCGGACTACATGTCCATGCCTGTTGTGAGCATCTGGGACAACACCATCCCGGGCGCCCAGCCCCACTACCCGAGGGCATCCGCGTGGGACGCCGTCTGGCCCCTCACAGGGGGAACCGCCTGGGTCTTCTACAGCAACCCGGACAAGACGAGGATCACGAAGCCCGTGATCCTCGCCGACGGGTTCTCCTCCGGGAAGAGCGATCCCGATGCCCTGTGGAACGGCCTGGAGAACGGCGAGTACCCCTTCGTCTCCAAGCTGCGGGAGGCCGGCTTCGACCTGGTGCTCCTCGGCTTCGACGAGCGGTCCGCGTCCATCATCGACAACTCCGCCGTGGCGATCCAGTGCATCGAAAAGGCGATCGCCGACCGCGAAGGGCGGGCCAAGCTGACGGTCGGCGGATTCAGCATGGGCGGGCTGGTCACCCGTTACGCCCTCGCCAAGATGCACCACGACGGCGACTCCCACGAGACCGCCACCTACCTCTCCTACGACACCCCGCACCACGGAGCCTGGCTGCCCATCTCGGTCCAGGCGTTCGCGCACTTCGTGAAGGACAACTGGGGCGAACTCCCCGGATTCGGCGAACTCCTCGGCAGTTTCTCGCGGATGATCAACAGCTCGGCCGCCCGGGAGCTGCTGCGCTGGCACATCGAGACCGTCACCGCGGAGGCCCGCCAGGACCGGGCCCGCACCGACTTCCTCGCGGAACTGGAGCGGGTGGGCAGCTGGCCCCCCGGCGTGCGACGCCTCGGGGTCGCCAACGGCACGGGCACCGGTGCCGGGAACAACATCCCGGCCAGGGTGACGGCGATGCGCACCACGGGTGCGGAGCTGACGGGGACCCGTCTGGACACGCAGGACACGGGGGAGCAGGTCGTCGCCATCCTGAAGAAGACCGGAGCCGCCGAGATCCGGGTCACCACCAACGGCCTGCCCGACATCGACGGCGCTCCGGGCGGGCTGTTCCCCGAGGCCCTGAATCTGCCGGGCCGGCCCGCCAACTTCGGAACCGCCGCCATGCTGGCCGGACTCCTCGAAGGCGAGCCGGCGGAACTCACTTACAACGCGACCACGTTCGTTCCGAGCATCAGCGCCGTGGCGGCCGGCGAGATCGACGACCGCGACGCGCTCTACAGCAAGATCGACTCCGACAGCAGCGAGCTCGACCACTTCATGTGCGCGACCGACAACCAAGGACACACGGTCATCACCGAGGAACTCGGTGAATGGATCATGGAGAAGCTCCAGACCCCCTGACCTGCGGCCACGACGGTGACCCTCCCGAACCTGCCTGCCCGGCGGGGCCGGGAGGGTCACCTCGTGGAAGAGGGCTCCACAGCCCTCGACCCGGCCTTCGGTGTATCCAAATGGTCTCCGCACGGCGGCTTGACCGATGGACCTGCGGCAACGTAACTTCGAGCCGACCGGCCCGTGAACTGATGGAGGAGGCGAAGTCGGATGTCGATCATCTCCGAACTGCACCGCCCCGCGCATCAGATCGCCTGGACTCCGGGTCTTGTAGCACACGGCTGCTGAACAGCCCTCTTCTCCGGTGTGCCCTTCTGCGGCCCCGGCATCTTTCGATTTCTCACACCGCCTGCGGCACGTCGTCGCGTGCCGAGTCGCGCTCCGGGTTCTCCCGGGTTGCGCCAGCGAAATAGAAAGCCCCTGAAATGGCTACTAGCATAATCAGCTCGACCATGCACCGAAATGAGGATGTGCCATGGTAGCGGCGCGGATCACGGTCAACGGGAAAGAGACACCGCTTTCACCGGCTGCACCGCACACCACGGTGCTGGATCTCCTGCGCGAGCGCGGCCTCACCGGTACGAAGGAGGGCTGCGCCGAAGGTGAGTGCGGCGCCTGTTCGGTCCTGGTGGCCCGGCCCGGCGTGAACAAGCCCACCGACTGGGTGGCGGTCAACGCCTGTCTGGTGCCGGCCGCGGCACTCGACGGCCAGGAGATCATCACCTCCGAGGGTCTCGCCACGGTCGGCGAACCCGGCACACCGCCTTCGCTGCACCCCGTGCAGCAGGAGATGGCGGTCCGCGGCGGTTCCCAATGCGGTTACTGCACACCTGGGTTCATCTGCAGCATGGCCTCCGAGTACTACCGGCCCGACCGCTGCGCGCACACGGAGCCCGCCGACGGCGCAGACGCCCACGCCGACGCCGACGCCGAGCACGGTCCGAACGGCTTCGATCTGCACTCGCTGAGCGGAAACCTGTGCCGCTGCACCGGCTACCGCCCGATCCGCGATGCCGCCTTCGCCGTCGGTGCGCCCACCGAGGACGATCCCCTGGCCCAGCGGCGCGAGCAGTCCCCGCCCGAACCCGCCGCCACCGTCTACACGCAGGACGACAGCACGTTCCTGCGACCGGGCACCCTCACCGAAGCGCTGCGGCTGCTGCGCGAGCGGCCCGAAGCCGTGGTGGTCGCCGGCAGCACCGACTGGGGCGTGGAGGTCAACATCCGCTCCCGCCGCGCGAATTGCGTGGTCGCCGTCGACCGGCTGCCCGAACTGCGGTCGCTGAGCGTGGAATCCGACCACATCGAGATCGGGGCCGCGCAGACGCTCACCGAGATCGAGCGCCGCCTCGACGGCAGCGTCCCGCTGCTGGCGGAACTGTTCCCGCAGTTCGCTTCCCGGCTCATCCGCAACAGCGCCACCCTCGGCGGCAACCTGGGTACCGGCTCCCCCATCGGTGACAGCCCGCCGGTGCTGCTCGCCCTGGAGGCGTCGCTGCTGCTCGCCGACGCCGACGGTGAGCGCGAGGTCCCGCTGGCCGACTACTTCACCGGCTACCGGCAGAGCGTGCGCCGCCCCGGCGAGCTGATCCGCGCGGTGCGCATCCCGCTGCCGCTGTCGCCGGTCACGGCCTTCCACAAGATCGCCAAGCGGCGCTTCGACGACATCTCCAGTGTCGCGATCGCCTTCGCGCTCGACATCGAGGGCGGGATCGTCCGCAAGGCACGCATCGGTCTGGGCGGCGTGGCCGCCACCCCGATCCGCGCCCTGAGCACCGAGGCAGCCCTGGAAGGCAGGGCATGGACGGCGGAGACCGTCGAGGCCGCGGCCCGGGTGCTGCGGGGCGAGGGCACGCCGATGAGCGATCACCGCGCCAGTTCCGTCTACCGTTCCGCCATGCTCGGCCAGAGCCTGCTGAAGCTGCACGCGCAAACCACCGAGGCGGTGTCTTCATGAGCCATTTGTCCGAGCGTCCCGAGAAGCCTGTGGTCGGCGTCTCCATGCCGCACGAGAGTGCCGTGCTGCACGTCACCGGCACCGCGCTCTACACCGATGACCTGGTGTACCGCACCAAGGACACGCTGCACGCCTACCCCGTCCAGGTCATGAAGACCCGGGGCAGGATCACCGCGCTGCGCACCGAGCCCGCGCTGGCCGTGCCCGGTGTGGTGCGCGTACTGACCGTCGCGGACGTGCCGGGCGTCAACGACGCCGGAATGAAGCACGACGAGCCCCTGTTCCCCGACGAGGTCATGTTCCACGGCCACGCGGTCGCCTGGGTGCTCGGCGAGACCCTGGAGGCGGCCCGGCTCGGTGCGGCGGCCGTCGAGGTGGAACTCGATGAACTGCCCTCCGTGATCACGCTGAAGGAAGCGATCGCGGCGGAGAGCTTCCACGGCGCCCGGCCCGTGATGGTGACCGGTGACATCGACGCCGGTTTCGCCGACTCGGCGCACGTGTTCACCGGCGAGTTCCAGTTCTCCGACCAGGAGCACTTCTACCTGGAGACGCACGCCGCGCTGGCCTACATCGACGAGGCCGAGCAGGTGTTCATCCAGAGCAGCACCCAGCACCCCTCGGAGACGCAGGAGATCGTCGCGCACGTCCTCGGCCTGCACAGCCACGAGGTGACCGTGCAGTGCCTGCGGATGGGCGGCGGCTTCGGCGGCAAGGAGATGCAGCCGCACGGCTTCGCGGCCATCGCCGCGCTCGGCGCCAAGCTGACCGGCCGGCCGGTCCGGGTGCGGCTCAACCGCACCCAGGACCTGACGATGTCCGGCAAGAGGCACGGGTTCCACGCCGACTGGAAGATCGGCTTCGACGCCGACGGCCGCATCCAGGCGCTGGACGCCACGCTGACCGCGGACGGCGGCTGGAGCCTGGACCTGTCGGAGCCGGTCTGCGCCCGTGCGCTGTGCCACATCGACAACACCTACTGGATTCCCAACGCGCGGGTCGCCGGTCGCATCGCCAAGACCAACAAGGTCTCGAACACGGCCTTCCGCGGCTTCGGCGGACCGCAGGGCATGCTGGTGATCGAGGACATCCTGGGCCGGGTCGCGCCGCTGCTCGGCCTGGACCCGATGGAGCTGCGCAAGCGCAACTTCTACCAGCCGGGTCTCGGCCAGTCGACGCCGTACGGCCAGCCGGTCCCGCAGGCGGAACGTATCGCCGGCGTCTGGCAGCAGGTCGAGGAGAACGGCGGCGTCGCCGACCGCAAGCGCGAGATCGCGGCCTTCAACGCCGCGCACCCGCACACCAAGCGGGCGCTCGCGATCACCGGCATCAAGTTCGGCATCTCGTTCAACCTCACGGCCTTCAACCAGGCCGGTGCGCTGGTGCTGATCTACAAAGACGGCTCCGTCCTGATCAACCACGGCGGCACCGAGATGGGCCAGGGCCTGCACACCAAGATGCTGCAGGTGGCCGCGACCACGCTGGGCATCCCGCTGCACAAGGTGCGGCTGGCCCCCACGCGTACCGACAAGGTGCCCAACACCTCCGCCACCGCCGCCAGTTCCGGGGCGGACCTCAACGGTGGTGCGGTGAAGAACGCCTGCGAGCAGTTGCGCGCGCGGCTGCTGCAGGTGGCCGCCAGCCAGCTGGGGTCGAACGCCTCGGACGTGCGCATCGTCGACGGTGTCGCCCGCACCCTGGGCAGCGACAAGGAGCTGGCCTGGGACGACCTGGTGCACACCGCGTACTTCCAGCGCGTCCAGCTGTCGGCATCCGGCTACTACCGGACCGAGGGTCTGCACTGGGACGCGAAGGCCTTCCGGGGCTCGCCGTTCAAGTACTTCTCCTACGGCGCCGCCGCGGCCGAGGTGGAGGTGGACGGCTTCACCGGCGCGTACCGCATCCGCCGGGTGGACATCGTGCACGACGTCGGCGACAGCCTGTCCCCGATGATCGACATCGGTCAGGTCGAGGGCGGTTTCGTGCAGGGCGCGGGCTGGCTGACGCTCGAGGACATGCGCTGGGACACCAGTGACGGGCCGAACCGCGGCCGGCTGCTGACCCAGGCCGCGAGCACGTACAAGCTGCCGAGCTTCTCGGAGATGCCCGCCGAGTTCAACGTCACCCTCATGGAGAACGCCACCGAAGAGGGCGCGGTGTACGGGTCCAAGGCGGTCGGTGAGCCTCCGCTGATGCTGGCCTTCTGCGTGCGCGAAGCGCTGCGGCAGGCCGCCGCGGCGTTCGGGCCCGCCGGGGTCAGTGTGGAGCTCGCCGCCCCCGCGACCCCGGAGGCGGTCTACTGGGCGATCGAAGCGGCCCGCGAGAAGAACGACGACGTGCGGGGCGGCAACGGCCATGCACTCGACGGCAGCGAGATCCGCACCGACACAAGCGCTTTGAGCAATGCCTGACATGACCTGGATCGCCGCGGTCACGCGGTTGCGAGCACGCCGGGAGCCCGGCGTGCTCGTGACCGTCGCGACCGTGCGCGGCCACGCGCCCCGTGGGGCCGGTGCCAAACTCGTCGTGGGACAGACCGAGACCTGGGGGTCGATCGGCGGCGGCAACATCGAGGCCGTCGCCATCGACCGGGCCCGCCAGCTGAACGTCGAGCCCGATCCGGAGCCGGAACTGATGGAGTTCGCCCTCAACGACAAGGTCATCGGACCCCACGGTGTGCAGTGCTGCGGCGGCGCCGTCAGCCTGCTCCTCGAACCGCTGCCGGTGGTCCAGGCGGTGGCCGTCTTCGGCGTCGGGCACGTCGGACTGGAGCTGGCCCGGATCCTGGCCCGCCACAACCTCGATCTGCACCTGATCGACACCCGCTCCGACATGCTCACCGACGAGCGGCTCGGGGTGCTCGCGGATGCGGTGGCGCAGATCCACGTGCACCACACGCCGCTGCTTCCGGAGGAGGTGCTCGCGGAGCTGCCGCCCGGCGCCCACGTCCTGATCATGACCCACGATCACGCCGAGGACGCCGCGCTGTGCGACGCCGCCCTGCGCACCGCCGGTCTCGGCTCGATCGGGCTGATCGGCTCGGCGGCCAAATGGGTGCGGTTCCGCAAGCGCCTGGCCACCGAGGGCGGTCACGACGCCGCCGCCATCGACCGGATCAAGACTCCGATCGGAATGACCGAGATCACCGGCAAGGAACCTGCCACGATCGCGGTGAGCGTCGCGGCGGACCTGCTCCGGACCTTCGAGCAGGACCGCCCCGGGGCGGTACCGGACGCGGTCGCCGAGATCCCGGCGCCCCCCGAGGCCCCTGAGGTCCGTGAGGTCCGTGAGGTCCGTGAGG
This sequence comes from Streptomyces nojiriensis, assembly GCF_017639205.1. Lineage (NCBI taxonomy): Bacteria > Bacillati > Actinomycetota > Actinomycetes > Kitasatosporales > Streptomycetaceae > Streptomyces > Streptomyces nojiriensis. The sequence continues at coordinate 978,804 of NZ_CP071139.1, forward strand.
AGGTCCCCAGGGTCCGTGAGGTCCCGAAGGCCCCCGCGGTCCGCGAGGTCCCCGGGGTCCGCGTACGCTCCGGCATCCGCTAGGACGCTTCTTTCGGACCATGCCCGGCCCGGCCTGGTCCGGCCTGGTCCGGCCTGGTCCGAAAGAAGCGGCCCGGCAACGGCTAGCCGCCGAGCGCGCTCAGCTTGTGGGCGTAGAGCACGCGCTGACAGTAGTCCGTTCCGTCCGGATCGTCCGGCGCCTTGTTCGCCTTGCAGTCGGGATCCGACCCCGGGCGGTGTTCGGAGAGGGACCACAAGCGTCCCGTGCCGCGCTCGACGTAGAGGTCCTCGGCACCCCGGGCGGTCTTGACGGCCTGGCCGTCCTGAACCAGCCGGCCGTCGCTCCACTTGTAGCGCCACAGGTTGCCCGGCTCGTCCGTGCCCTTGGACTCGTTCACGTACAGCGTGCCCTTGTACGCCGCCACGCCCTGGGCGCCGCCGCCCGCCATCGGCAGGTAGTTGGCCCAGCCCTGCGCGGTGACGTCGGTGGAGCGGCCCTCCAGGGCCGCGACCGGGTACGAGGCGATGCGGCCGGTGGAGGGGTAGCCGCTCTCCGGGCGACAGTACTCACCCATGATCAGGCGGTCCGGGGTGGTGCTGCGGTCCAGGGAGATGTAGGAGCTCTTCGGGGCGCCGGTGGCGACACAGGCGTAGGAGCCCTTGGGGTTGCTCTGCGCCGCCTTGAACTTCCACGCGGCCACCTGCGGCATGACGTAGCGGTAGCCGAAGCTGTACCAGACGTTGTCGTGCCGCCCGACCTTCGTCTTGTCCTCCACGTCGGAGGTGGTCTTGACCCCGTCGGTGTCGGTCCCGATCGCGTCGTGCGTCTTGGGGTCGCCGTCCGGGTCGAGGTCCAGGATGTAGCGCATGTCGAAGACGCGCAGGCCGTTGCGGGTGTCCGCGACGTAGAGGTAGTTGCCGTACCAGACGATCCCGCCGGCGTGGACGCCCTTCTGGATCGGGTACTCGGCCGCGTGCAGCCCGTCGAAGGAGACGTGGTCGGCGGAGTTCACGTAGGTCCAGCCCAGCAGGACGTGCCGGTATTTGATCTCGGGGCTTCCGGTGGCCGGGTTGGTCCGGCTCTGCACGAAGGTGATCCGGACGCCCTTCTGGTTGCACGCGTCGTCGGCCGCCAGCTCGGCCTCGGTGCAATCGCCGGCCGTGGGGAGAGGGTCGTTCTCCCGGCCCGGGTCCCAGCCGTCGTAGGAGGCGAACAGCTGGATGTTCGCGGCCTCGCCCCACAGCTCGTTGGCCTTGGCGTCGGAGACGCCGGTGATGCCCTGCGGGACCCACTCCTGCGAGATGGAGTCGTCCGAGTGCAGGCAGTACTTGATGTCGGGGTCGGGAGCGGTGCCGAACGGGTCGCGGGAACACCACGGCTCGATCGTGCGGTTCGCCCCGGCCAACAGCTTCTGCACACCGCCCGAGCCGGGCAGCACCGAGGCCAGGCGGGTGACCCGCCGGGTGGTCTCGTCGTTCATCTCGCCGGGCTGCAGCGTGAAGTCTCCGGGTGAGGCCGCGCCGCCGGGAGCGGTCCAGCCTGCGGCGCTGAGCGGCGAGGGGGTGCCCTCGGCCGTGCGGGGCTCCTGGATCCAGGTCCCGGGCGCGTCCGGCGCGGGGTCCTGCGCCTGCGCCGGTGCCGCGAGACCGGTGAACGCGAGCGCCGCCGCGGCAGCGGTGGCCGCCGCGATCCAGGCGCGGCGTATGCGACTTGAGGGCATGCGGGGGTTGCCTCCGATGCTCGGGTGACAGGGGAGTCAAGCGGAGGGTTCCAGAACACTTGTGCGCGACGCAAGCGTGATCGTTTCAGTAACAGCCTTGTTCAGCAGCACAGTTGAAGGCTCCTGCGCACGGTGGGGGGATCGCCGGCTCACGGGGTGGGCGAAACCCTGTTCAGCGGTGCGACCGATGGGCCCGGGCTGCCGTCTCAGTGGGTGACGGTCAGCACCCAGGAGGAACAGTGAATCAGCGCTCAGGGCGTTTACTCGGTATGGCGGTCGCCGCCTCGGTCGGCCTGGTCGGTTGCGGCAGCAGTGCGCCCTCCGACGGACCCGCGCCCGAGTCCCGCCCGTCTGCCGTACCGGCGTACGTGGTCGCCTACCGTGCCGGACACACCGCGGGCAAGGCCGTCTACGACTCGACGGGGAAGGGCGCGGCCGTGCGCGAGACCGTATGGGGCGGCTGTACGCGCCGGGCCCTGCAGGCCGGCAGCGACGCCGAGGTGGATCGTGGCTCCTGGGTGCGAGGCTGCCTCCACGGCGTCACCAACGGCCCAGAGCGGTTGCCCACCGGCCCCGTGACCGAGCGGACCGCGGATTCGGAGATGCTGGAGCGGTTCCGCGCCCGGGCTCGCACCAAGGGTGAAGCGCCGCAGGTCGACCACGCCCGCGCGCTGGTCGTGGCCCGACTGACCGAACACGACTATGACGTCGAACTGAGCACGGACTACTCGGCAGGCTCGGGAACGCCCGAAGCCGAATCGCTTGCCCGGAGTTTCGTCGAGTCGTGGGACGGCGATAGCGGCCGGGACGGTACCGCCAGGAACGTGCTGGTCCTCGGGCCGTCCGGAGAGAGGCTGGCCGCGCAGCGCATCTGAGCAGCGGCAACGGCCCCGTATCACCGGCCCCTTCGGGAGGCGTCCCGCCGTGGGATCGGGGTCGCGCCGCATCGGCCGGCTGCGGCGCGCCCGCACGGGGTCAGGAGGTGCGCTTCAGGGTCCAGGTGTTGGGGTTGAAGCTGGGGACGGCGGAGTAGCGACAGCCACTCGAGTAGTAGGTGTTGGTGATGGTCCAGCCGGCGGGCGGCCACGTGGACGCACAGGCGTTGACCTGGGTGCCGACCGGGTAGCCTCTGAGGTCCTTGATCTGCTTGGTGTTGGGCGTGAAGCCGGAGCCGCACCCGCCGCTGTTCCACCACTGGGCGTCCACCCAGCCGTCCGGGGTGAGCGTGCTGGAGCACATGGTGAGCGTGTCGCCGGGCGCCGCCGAGGCGGGGCTCACGGCGATGGCGAGGGCGGTGACGGCCATGGTGGCCAGAGCGGCGGCGTGACGGATGCGGATCACGGGACGTTCCTTCCTGGGTGCGCTGGGATCGCTGCCGACCATCGGCAGGTGTATCAGGCACCGGGTCATTGCTATCCGACCGGTTCGGACTCCAGAAAGTCACCTTTTGGGCATATCTCGGCGATGGTTTAGAGCCGCCGCGGCACCCGGCTCCGAAGCCGCGGTCAGCCGATCGGCTGCCGCATCTCGGTACGCACCTTGAGGGTCGTCGCGGCGGTCTTGGCGAGGTCGACGTCCCAGGCCTTCTGCTGCGCGGTCTCCTCGCTGACGAGGCCGACCGTGGCTCCGGTGTTCTCGTCGGCCCAGGCGCACATCGGCAGGGAGCTGTCGGCCCCGCCCTGCCGTACCGTCAGCACCTGGCAGGACAAGGTGACGTCGGAGCCGGGGGGCGTGATGTCCCGCGCGCGGACCGCGACGAACGCGCCTTCGGAGTCCGCGGCGCCGCGCAGCATCTTCTTGCGGGCTCCCGCGGAGTCCTTGAACCGGCCGTACATCCCCGAGACCAGCAGGGCGCCCGACTCCTTCGGGGACTCGGAGGCGTACTGGGCCACGACCGGCTTCGGATCGTGGACCTTCGCGTCGTAGGTGCCCTCCAGCGCTTTCCTGCCGTCGGTCTCCGAACGGTCCTGGAGCAGCTCGTACTTGCCGTCCACGAGGGTCTTGGGAACGGTGAGCCGGTACCGGGCCTCGGGGAAGCCGGATCCGGTCAGCCTGACTGCGACCGCGCCGATCGCGCCGAGCACCAGCACCGCTCCCGCGACGATCCCGATCACCATGCCGACCCGGTTCCTGCGCGGCGGCGTGCCCGTCGGGGGCTGCCCCCACCCTCCTTGACCGGGGTACGGCTGCGGCGGGTACGGCTGCCCCGGGTACGGCTGCTGCTGCGCGGCGTACGGCTGGCCGCCGTAGGGGTTCGGGGGCTGCGGGGGCCCGTACGGGCCGGGGGGTTGCTGGGGCGGCGGCATGCTCATGCCCAAACGTTACGTCAGCCCCACGCACCGCAAAGTTCCGGCCGCCGTCCGCGGTCGCGGGGACGGCCCTCGGATTCCATTCTCTGCGGGCCGGGTGGACGCGTGATCTGGGCCGGAACCCGCCCTGGTAAGTAGGATCAAGGAATGTCTGACACGACCGAAACTACGCCCGGCTGGCTGAGCAGCGACGAGCTGGAAATGGCCCGGGCCCAGATGCCGATCCTCTACGTCGAGGCCGTCCCCGTACGCGTGGACGACACCGGCGAAGTCACCACCATCGGACTGCTCCTGCGGATCGGGGCGGACGGGGCGATCAGCCGGGCCCTGGTGTCCGGCCGTGTCATGCACCACGAGCGGATCCGTGACGCGCTCCTGCGCCACCTGGAGAAGGACCTGGGCCCCGTGGCGCTCCCCCGCATCCCCGCCTCCCTGCAACCCTTCACGGTCGCCGAGTACTTCCCCACGGCGGGCATCACCCCCTACCACGACCCTCGCCAGCACGCGGTGTCCCTCGCCTACATCGTGCCCGTCACGGGTGACTGCCGCCCCCGTCAGGACGCCCTGGACCTGGTCTGGTTCAGCCCTCAGGAAGCCCTCTCGGCCGCCGTGCAGGGCGAGATGCCGGGCGGTCACGCGGCCCTGCTGAAGCAGGCGCTCGCGCATGTGGGGTACACGTACTGAAGTCGCCGCGCACCCCGCGCGGCGCTCCACACCCGGCTCCGGTCGCTCCCGGCGGCATCCGCAGCGGCAGCGACCGGACCGGGTCCCGCACTCCCCCGGCTACGAGTTCTGCGCCGGGGCGAACTTCGTGAGGATCAGCAGCGTGTCGACGAGGTCCTCGCCGGTCGCCAGGCGGCGCAGCTGTTGCCCGAAGACCAGGGCCACGGCCACGCCGGCCAGGCGTTCGGGGTCCGGGACGCCGAGTTGGGTCAGGATCCGGGTGGCCAGCAGGTCGTAGGCGGCGAAGCACTCGGCCGCGGCGGCGCGCAGCCGTTCGTCGCGGCCGGCCTGGACGTACAGCTCGAACGGCGCGATGTGGCGGCTGTCGAAGGCGTTGCCTCCCGCCACCTGCGCCACCACCTCGGCCGCCTGCCCGATGTCGAACTGCTCGTCGGTGCATTCGTCCGCGAGCGCCGTGAAGTGCCGGGTCTCCTCGGCCACGAAGTGCAGCAGGCTCTCGCGCAGCAGCTCGTGCTGGGTCGCGAAGTGGTAGGTGACGGAGCCGAGGGAGACCCCGGCCTCCTTGGCGATCCGCCGGTTGGTGACGGCGGCGATGCCGTCCTGCCCGATGATCCGCAGTACGGCGTCGATGATGCTCTGGCGGGTGTCGGAGGCATGGGACATGGCGCAATTCTGCCCCATCGGCCGACCCGACCGCCGGGGCGGGGGCGGGGAGTTGGGGACCACGGGGTGTGGACAGGGAGCGGCGCCGTCCATACTGTTCGTTCGAACGAACAGTTGAGGGATCTCGCCAGCCGCACGGGAGTGGTCGTGGACATATCCGGATCGAACGTTCTACTCACCGGCGCCACCGGAGGCATCGGCGCCGCCCTGGCCGCGCGCCTGACCGCGCAGGGGGCCCGCCTCACGGTCACCGGGCGGCGGGAGGAAGCCCTCAAGGCCACCGCCGAGGCCTGCGGCGCGCGTACCGTGATCGCCGATCTGGCCGTCCGGTCCGACGTCCTCGACCTCGCCGAGAGCTGCGCGGAGGCGGACATCCTCGTGGCGAACGCCGCCCTGCCCGCCAGCGGCGACCTCCTGGACTACACCGAGGACCAGCTCGACCGCGCCCTCGACGTCAACCTCCGTGCCCCCGTCCTGCTCTCCCGGCTGCTCGCGGAGCGCATGGTGGGCCGCGGCCGCGGCCACATCGTGCTGGTCGGCTCCATTTCCGGCAAGGCGGCCACCAAGTCGACCTCCCTGTACAACGCGACGAAGTTCGGCCTGCGCGGTTTCGCGCTCGCCCTGCGCCAGGAGCTCCGGGGTACGGGGGTGGGGGTGTCCCTGGTCCAGCCGGGCTTCGTCCGCGACGCCGGAATGTTCGCGGCCACCGGTGCCACCACCCCGAACGGCATCAGGACCGTCACGCCCGGCCAGGTCGCCGACGGCGTCGTACGAGCCGTCCGCCGCGACCGGTGCGAGGTCAACGTCGCGCCGCTGGAGCTGCGGCTGCTGAGCGCAGTCGCCGGACAGTTCCCCGGCTTCGCCGAGCGCGTCCAGGCCCGTATGGACCTCGACGGGTCCGTGCGGCAGATCGTCGAGGCCCAGCGCGCACGCCGTTAGGCCGTCTCTTTCAGCACGTAGCGGGCCCTCACCCTCGCACCAGCACGCACGCCTTCCCTGCACCCCACGTGAACGGAGAGCACGGCTGTGCCGAGTGACCACCTCCCGAGCGATGCGCCCCACCCCTCCCATGACGCCGCCCACGACGCCGCCCCCGGCTCCGGCCCGCGGGTCGAGCGCCGGTCCCTGCTCCGCCTGGGGGCCCTGCTCGCCGCGGGCGGAGCCGCCGCGCTGGTTCCCGCACCCGTCGCACACGCCGCGACGCGGGGCCAGGGCACCGACACGGTCACCACCACCTACCGCGGCCGCTCCCCCTACGGCACCGACCAGTGGGCGTACGTCCCCTTCGACGTCCCCGCCGGAGTCCGGCGGATCTCCGTCGCCACCACCCACGACGCCGCCGCCGGCATCCTGGACCTCGGCATCTTCGGCCCGGCCGGCTTCCGCGGCTGGTCGGGCGGCGCCCGCTCCGGTTTCACCCTCTCCGCGGCGGACGCCACCCCCGGCTATGTGCCCGGCCCCGTCGAGCCCGGCGCCTGGTCGGTCATCCTGGGGCCGATGGTCGGCAGCGCCGGCGGTATGGACTGGCAGGTCGACGTCACCGTGCACCTCGGGGAACCGCTGCCCCGGACCCCGTACGACATCCTGCCGGGCTCGGTGGCCGGGCGGGGCCCCGGCTGGTACCGCGGCGACCTGCACCTGCACAGCGTCCACTCCGACGGGCAGCGCACGGTGGAGGAGATCGTCGCGGCCGCCCGCCAGGAAGGGCTGCACTTCATCGCCACGTCCGACCACAACACCAGCTCCACCGGCGTGACCTGGCGCGGCAACATCCCGACCGACCTGCTGGTCGTCAACGCCGAGGAGGTCACCACCCGCCACGGCCACTGGCTGGCCGTCGGACTGCCGCAGGGCGAATGGGTGGACTGGCGCTACGGGCCCGCGGACCAGGGAGCCTTCGAGGGCCAGGTCCGGCGCGTGCACAGTCTGGGCGGACTCACGATCGCCGCCCATCCGCTCACTCCGGCGGCGGGATCCTTCTGGGAGTTCGGCCTCGACCGCGTGGACGCGCTGGAGGTGTGGAACGGACCGTGGACCCTGGACGACGCGGCCAACATCGCCGCCTGGCACGTCATGCTCTGCCTCGGCAAGCGGGTCGCCGCCGTCGGCAACAGCGACGCGCACAGCCCGGCGGACGCCGTAGGCCGGCCCCACAACGTCGTGTACGCCGCCGGCCTGTCGACGCCCGCCGTCCTGGACGCGCTGCGGCTGGGCCGGTCGTACGCCGTCGAATCCGCGGCCGTGACCCTGGACTTCACCGCCCGCACCGGCGGAGCGGTCGCGGGACCGGGTGAGGAACTGCCCCTGTCGTTCTTCGACGCCGTCGACGTGACCTTGAACGTGACGGGTGCTCCAGACAGCATCGCCACCCTGTACACCGAATGGGGAATCATGGCCGCCACCTGCATCGACGGCAGCGGCACGGGGCAGCTGCGCTGGCGCGGCTGGGGCAAGGCCTCCTTGTTCGCCCGGGCCGAGGTCCGCCGGCCCAAGCCCGCCTCCACCACCCTGGACCAACTGGTGGCCATCACCAACCCGGTGTGGTTCTACTCCGCGCAACTGCCCCCGTACGACGTCGAACGGCGGGTGCTCTTCCACACCGAGCGCCGCCCCGACGGGTCGTGGAGCGGCATGCGTCCACTGCCGGGTGCCGCCGATGCCGGATCCGGCTCGGTCTCCGGCTCGTTCGCGGGGGTCCAGAGCGCCGTGGCCGGCATGGCGGACGGCTCGGCGGTGGTGCTGGGCATCGCACCCGACAACGGCCTGTGGCTGACCGTCGTACGGGATTCGGCCACGCTGCAGCCCTGGCAGCGTGTCACGGGGCCGGACGGCTCGTCCGGATTCGCCGTGCGGGAGGCGGACATCGCGGCCTTCCCCGACGGCACCTGCCAGATCGTGGTGACGGCCATGGACGGCACCGCCTTCCACCAGCAGCGCCGGGCCGACGGCGGACTGCCCGGGTTCCGGGCCCTGCCCGGCTTCACCGCGAAGAGCCGCTGGGGCGCCACGAAGGTGTCGATCGCCGCCCTGCCCGACGGGTCAGCCCAACTGCTCGGTTACGGCACGGACGGTGCCATGTACCACTGTGCGCGCGGGCGGGACGGCGCGTGGACGGCCTGGGGGCGCCTGCCCGGCTACGACGGTGCCCCGACGTTCTCCGGTCCGGCCTTGGCGATCACCGGGATGCCCGACGGGTCGTCCCAGGTCCTCGCGATCGGGCTCGACGGGATGGTGTACCACCAGCTGCGGCGGCCGGACGGTTCCTGGACCGGCTTCCGGCCCCCGCGGGGCGTCACCACGGCGACCATGGGGGCCAGCGCCATCGGCATCGCCGGGACACCCGACGGCTCGGCCCAGGTCGTGGCGGTCGGGCTCGACGGACGGATCTGGCACGCCGTCAGGAGGCCGGACGGCTCCTGGACGCCGTTCTCGCAGATACCCGGCCCGAACGGGAGGGACTCCTTCCCCGCGGGACAGGTGCGCATCACCGCCCTGCGCGACGGCTCCACGCACGTGACGGCCATCAGCGCCGGCTGAAGGGTGGTGCGGGAGCGGGGTGGCCGTCCCTCATGTGCGATGCCGCCCGTGCTTCATCGTCAGCATGGAATCACGCCATGCTTCGGTGTGGGGATGTTCGGGGCCGAGGAGGCGCTCGGCATCGCCGAGGACCTGTTCCAGCAGCGTTATGGATTCGGCGGCGCGTCCTGCCTCCCAGTAGGTGGCGGCGAGGTTGGCCTGGGTGGTGAGGGTGTCGGGGTGTTCCCGGCCCAGAGCGCGCTCACTGTCGGCGAGAGCCTGTTCTTGCAGGGTGATGGATTCGTCGGCACGCCCTGCCTGCCAGTAGGCAACAGCGAGGTTGGCCTGGGTGGTGAGGGTATCGGGGTGTTCCCGACCGAGGACGCGCCGACGGTCGGCGAGAGCCTGCTCCAGCAGGGTGATGGATTCGTCGGCACGCCCTGCCTGCCAGTAGGCAACAGCGAGGTTGGCCTGGGTGGTGAGGGTATCGGGGTGTTCCCGACCGAGGACGCGCCGACGGTCGGCGAGGACCTGTTTCTGCAGGGTGACGGCGTCGGCCGTGCGTCCTGCCTGCAAGTAGGAGGTGGCGAGGTTGGCCCGTGCGGCGAGGGTTCGCGGGTGTTCGGGGCCGAAGATGGGCTCGGCATCGGCGAGGACCTGCTCTTGCAGGGTCATCGCGTCGGCCGTGCGTCCTGCCTGAAAATACGAGGCGGCGAGATTGGACGCTGCGACGAGGGTTTGGGGATGAGCCGGGCCCACTCCGCTTCGGCGGGCGGCGAGGACCTGTTCCTGCAGGGCGATGGCCTCTGCAGTCCGTCCCGCCTGGCGGTAGGAAGAGGCGAGATTGGCCCGTGCTGTGAGCGTGCCGGGGTCATCGGGGCCCAGGATGCGGTCGGTGTCGGCGAGGACCTGCTCTTCCAGGGTGATGGATTCGATGGTGCGTCCTGCCTGCCAGTAGGACGTGGCGAGGTTGGCCCGTGCCGCGAGGGTCTGCGGGTGTTCGGGGCCGAGGAGGCGCTCGGCGTCGGCGAGGACCTGATCTTGCAGGGCGATGGCGTCGGCGGTGCGTCCTGCCTGCCAGTAGGAGGCGCCGAGGTTGGCCCGTGCGGCGAGGGTCCGTGGGTGTTCGGGGCCGAGGACGCGCTCGGCATCGTCGGTGAGTCTCTGCCAGTAGGCAGTGGCCGCTGCCGCGAGACCTGCGTCATCCAGGCTTCGGCCGGCGCGGAAGAGAACCAACGGGCCTTCCGGCTCCCAGAAGTGATCGCCGGAGTGGTCGGCGAGTACGGCGGTGTTCGATCTCAAGGTCGCGGCAAGGTCCGCGTGCGGCTGATCGACGTCCGGCCAGATACGCAGGAGGGCTTCGGCATCCGCGATGGCCAAGGCACGCAGGTCTCCTGGGGGTGTCGCTTCGCGGGCGGCCCGGGCGGTGAGAGCGTGCACGCGCACAGCGCGGGGCTCGCGGCGGGTGTCGCAGTTGAGCAGTGCGTACCGGTGCAGGGTGCGCAGAGCGGCTTGGGCCTGTTCCGATGTGACCGCGTCCGGCGGGTTCTCGGGGGTGACGGCCGCTTGGGCACGGTGCTGGGTGAGGTAGTCGCAGATGTCGGGTGTGGCCCACAGGGCCTGTGGGTGCCCGGCCGGGTCGAGGAGGGAAGCCAGGCGCAGAGCCGGTTCCGCGAGTCCTGCGGGTTCGGTGTGCTGAGCGGCATCGAGGGAGAGCAGGAGAGTGGCGGCGACCTGCCGACCGTAGCCCTCGGTGTCGGCCTCAGGGGGAAGAACCTGGTCGAGCCAGCGACGGCCGTCGGTGAAGCGGGCCAGGTAGTCGGTACAGCTCAGGCCTTCGTTGATCATGTAGGCGGCGGCGTGGCCGAGTGCGAGCGGCAGGTGCCCGAGTTCGGCGGCCAGCTCGGCGGCGGCAGTGTCCAGGAGGTGCTCGGCGTCGTCGTCGGCGAGACGGGCCTGGAGGTAGGCGGCGGCTTCGCCGGGCGTGTAGACGTCGACGTTGACCCGCCTGCGGCCACCACCGGTGATACGGGCGTCGTGCAGGCGGGTGGTGGCCAGTACCCATCCGCTGCCGGTCCGGCTCACCGGCCACCACCCGTCCATGCCCGACGGGTCGCAGATGTCGTCGAGGACGACCAGCCACCGGCGAGGCGTCGTGGCCAGCCACGACATGAACGCCCGGGCGTCGTCTTCCGGCTTCTCCCCGGCCGCGCCGGGAGCCGCTACTCGAGCTGCGGCTTGCGCGTAGAGCGTGATGACCTGCTGCACTTCGGTCGCCGGCGCCCACAACACCAGATCCGTGCCGTCCCCGAGGGCCTCGGCCGCGTAGGAGCAGGTCAGCTGCGACTTCCCCACACCACCGCCGCCGGTCAGCACGTGAGCGGGCACCGCCGCGTTCCCCGCGGAACGGGCGGCGTCGATCCGCTCCCGCAGCTCGGCGCGTGGCTGGAACGCCGAGGCCAGTGTGGGAACGGCACCGATCTCCAGCGGCCACTGCACTTCGTCTGCGGCGGCGGCCGGGTGCAGGTGGTACTCATATTGCCGGTTGTCGAAGACCTGACTGTGCGGGCCGACCGCGTTGTGGGTCGCGTTCCGGCCTGCTCCCACACCCCCGCCGCGCACGTTCATGTGCAGTGCGGGCTTCGGCTCTTCGCGCGCCGGTTGATCGACGGGTGATCCGGGTTCGGATCCGACCGGCTGCTTCCTGCGGCGCCGCCACTCGGGCGTCATCGGCGCTCGCTGTTGTCGCCGATCGCGTTGTCACGCACATCACCGGCTGCGGCGACGCCGTCCCGGCCGGCCTCGACGTCCGCTGCGAGTCCACGACGGCCACCGGGCGCCGGCGGGTTAAGGCGGCCGACGACTTCGGATCCGTCACCGATCGCGTTGCCGATCACGTCTCCGCCGGCGGCGACTCCTCCGCGCCCGGCGCGCACCCGGCGACCGCCGCTGCCGGCGGAGGAGGAGGTACGTACGAGGGCCACCACCGACACCGCCAGACCCGCCAGGCTGACCACAGCCCCCACGATGCTCGCGGTCCGGTCTCCCGTATCGAGATCGACCAGCACCGCCACCCCGATCAAGCCGACCGCAGCAGCACCTGCCACCAGCGCAACCACCCACACGGCGACCCGTTGCGGTCCCGAAAGTCCTGCCATCCCTGCACCCCGCCTACTCATCCCGAAGACCGTCAGATGGCCTCAGGTGAGGACCGTAACGCGGGTTGGATCCGGTGGGGAACCAGATGCCGAAACGGCGTACGCGTGAAGGTGCGCAGCCGGATGCACCGCTACACAGTTGATCGTTTCTGCTGGACCGCCGGGCCGCTTGCGGCGGCCAACGGTCAGGCACGATGCGGTGTGATCTGTGAGGCGTGCAAGGAGGCCGTTGCGGTCATCGACGAGCGCCGGCCACTCGACATGCGGAACGGCAACAGGGTTTCTCCCGCCCCGCCTGTCGGGTTGCGTCAGCGGGTCGGGCAGACGTCCTGGGTGACCTTGCCGGCCTTGCCGCCGCTCGTCGCGGGGTCCAGGGTCGGGGACATAGGAAGCAAGCGCGACGAGGCCGTCCACCTCAACTACCTGTCCTGGGCCTACAACATGTGCCTCTACGACACCACGCCGCCCTGACCACCGCACAGGCCGCCCTCGCCGCGGCCCGCGAGAGCGACGACCAGCTCCAGGTGGGGTGGGCCCTGGGCTACACGGCCGGAGCACTTCACCGACTCGGCCGCGCCGAAGAGTCCCTCAACTGGGCCCGGGAAGCCGCCGACCAGCTCGGCCGGCAGACCGGCGCACCAAGCCGCCTCGCCGAACTGACCATCCTCAACACCCTTGGCCAGAACCTGCGCCAGGCCGGACGCGCACGGGAAGCCCTGGCCATCCACCGGCGCAGCCGATCCATCTGCCACGCCGGCATCCCGGGAAAGCCACAAGAGCTGATCGGCCTCTACCTGGCAGTGACCCAACAGCACATCGGCAACGACCTCGCCGCCCTCCACCGCTGGAACGAGGCAGAAGAACCCCTGCGCTACGCGCTGACCCGATTCGAGGCAGCGCGGATGCCCGCCTGGAGCGAACCGGCCCGCCTCGACCTCGGCATCGTCCTGCGCCACCTCACCCGCCACCAGGAAGCCCACGCGGTCCTCACCAACGCCCACGATGCCCTCGGCCTGCTGAACAACCCCCGCCGGATCGAAGCCGCCGACGAACTCCGCCGACTCGATTCCACGCGTAACCGCGCTGCTCACCCGCCAAGTTGACGAACGGGCCTCACGAGCCCCACCTGTCACGCCGCTGGGGCGGGCGCACCGCGCCGGAGAGCGCCCCGCCCGCCCCCGGGTCGTCACCCGTGGTGCAGCAGGCTCGTCACCAGCTCGCGCGGCAGCCCATGGGTGTCGTGGAGGTAGTGGAAGTCCTCCTGCGTCAGCGGGCCCCGGAACCGGGGGCGGTCCAGCACCTGCCGCCCGCGGTCCAGGAGCCGGCGGAACCGGCGCTCCTCCTCGCGCAGGATCCGGCGTACCTCGCCCGGGTCCATGTCCTGCCGGAAGTGGTCCAGTGTGTGCCGGACCAGTTCGTCCGGCAGGTCCTCGATGCCCCGAGAGGAGTCCTCCCGCCACAGCACGGTGAGCATCCGTCGCACCAGGCGTCGCAGCACGTAGCCCTGCCCGGTGTTGGCCGGGCGCACGCCGTCGCCGAGTACCACGACGGCCGAGCGCAGGTGGTCGCAGACCACGCGCAGCGACCGTTCGTCCAGGGGCCACAGGGCCGGTACGAGGTTGCGCCAGGGGTCGAAGACGTCGCACTCGAACACGGACGGCTTGCCCTGGAGCAGGGAGGCGAGCCGTTCCAGGCCGAGTCCGGTGTCCACGTTGCGCTGGGGAAGGGGTACCAGGGAACCGTCGTCGAGTCGGCGGTGGGTCATCGTCACGTGGTTCCACACCTCCACCCAGCGGTCGTCGCGGGTGGGCGTCGACTCGGGCGGTCCGTCGCCGTTCCACAGGAAGATCTCCGAGTCGGGGCCGCACGGTCCGACGGGCCCGTTGGACCACCAGTTGTCCTCCACGGTGAGTTCGACGGGGACTCCGAGCTTCTCCCACAGCTCCTGGGAAGCGGTGTCGGGCCCGGTCCGGTCGTCGCCGGCGTGGACGGTGGCGTACAGCCGGCCGGGATCCACGCCCAGCCCCTCGGTGAGGAGCCCGTATCCCCAGTCGAGACTGAGCGGGCCGTCGTAGTCGCCCAACGACCAGGTGCCGAGCATCTCGAAGACCGTCAGGTGGGTGGCGTCGCCGACCTCCTCCAGGTCCGTGGTGCGCAGACAGCGCTGGACGTTGACCAGGCGCCTGCCCAGCGGGTGGGAGCGGCCCTCCAGGTACGGGGTGAGCGGGTGCATGCCGGAAGTGGTGAAGAGTACGGGGTCGCCGGGGGGGTGGCAGCAGCGTCGAGCCGACGATACGGCGGTGCTCGCGCTCTTCGAAGTATTCGACGAACGTTCTGGTCAGCTGCTCGGTGTTCATGGGGGTGACTCCTTCGCGTCGAGCGGGAGAGGCACCGGAGAACGGGACCGTGCAGTCTCCGACCGGGGGCAAGGGCGCCACGGCACGACCGACGGACCGTTGTCCGGTCGCCGGGGAGAGGAGAAGGTCAGGCGGCGGCAACCGGCGAGCTGGTCGCTCGCGCGGTCGCGGTGGTGCTGGGGCCGGTGACGTTCATGCGGCCAACCATAGTGCGAGCCTGCCGCCGGTGCTCGGGTATTTCGCGCCGGCGGCAGGGGTGGGGGCGTTCTGGACGTACTCGGGTGCCCCGACAACCTGGGGGTCCCCGGACGGAGTCTGGGGGATGAGGTGCCGTGCCGGGCGGGCCGGGCCCGGCGAGATCCGGAAGAGACGGCCTAGTAGGGCTTGGTCAGGTTGGGGCTGGTGTGGGTATGCCGCGGTGGCAGGTGGGGCATGCGCCGGTCCATGTCGCGAGGAGGGTCTGTAGCTCGCGGACGATGCGGTAGAGGCTCAGGCCGGCGTGGTGTCTCGATGCTCGATCACCCGACCTCAGCCGACGCTCTCGCGGAGATGGAGCGATGCGATCGCCCCGTGACCGTCGACGATCTCGTCGCGATCGCCTACGTGCTCAACACGACCCTCCGGTCAGCACACCACGAGGAACAGCTGCAGGGAGCGTACGCAGAGCTGAGTGAACTCGGCGACCTGGCAGTCCAAGAAGCAGATGCCCCGCCCGTGCAGCGTCTGCAGTGGCACATCCAGGACGGCGAGCAGGCGCTCAATCAGTCCGAGGTCGCGCCAGCGCTGACTGAGCATCGGCTCGACAACCTCCGAGAAGGCACCTGACAGAGGGGCCCGGTCAGCCGAAGTCACCTACTCATAGGCTATTTTGACTGGTCTTTTGCCTTAAACCGACTTTCATTACGAACTAGGGGAGAACGCCATGGGCATCACCAGTACTGCACGTAGGACGCGGGCCGAGATCGCCGTATCCATCGCGGCCCTGGCCGCGGGCTCACTCATACTCACCGCCTGCAGCGGAAGCAGTGACAGCGCCGGCAAGCTCGACGGCATCTACTACGTCAAGGACGTCAACGGCACGTCCGACCTCGGCCAGCTGGTCGTCAAGGGCAGCAATGTCTCGCATCATGAGTACAGCTGCGATGGTGTCTACGAGGAGCCGGACGTGACCAGCACCGGCGAGTTCAACAAGGATCAGTCCCAGATCATCTGGACGGTCGCCGGAGACGACACCCGCAACAGGCGGACCGGCACCGAGCCCATCTCAACCAGCAGCACCTCGATCAGCGTCAGCGGTAGCGCGTACGTACGTGACAACTCCGATGCGGGCAAGGCTCTGCTGGACGCCTTTAAGGCCAAGTGCAAGAAGTAACGTCGACGTCCCGCTCGGCCGGCCAAGCAGCGCAGAACCCCGTGGACATCGCGTACACGGGGTTCTGTCCTTCCTCGTCTGGTCAAGCCTCTACGCCTGCTCCTGAAGCTGCTGCGCCCGGTACTCCTCGATGGTCTCCGGCGGCCGGCCGTACTTCGGGGCATGCTGCTCGACGAATTCGAGCTCGGCCCACGCTGTTGGCCTCTGAATCCTCGACTGGGCCACCACGACGAACACCACAGCGCTGGCGCCGATGTTGGACAGACACCACCCCGTCAGCAGCACCACAGGCAGATCATCCTTGATCGCCATGGTGACCAAAACGCCCAAGCCTGTACCGTTGACCAGAATGCTCGACACGTACCCCTCGAACGTGCCGGCCAGACGCGCCAGGGTCCTCGGCTCGTTGCGATGCCGCAGGGAGCGCACCATCTCGCCGACGCACACCACGGTGGTCACAGCCGCCACGGTGCTCAGTGCCAGTTCACGGATTCCGGTGATCCGCCATCGCGCCGAGCGCCACCAGCCACGCGGGAACTCGCCGCGAAGCCTGGTAAGGCTTGGTCAGGTTGGGGCTGGTGTGGGTATGCCGCAGTGGCAGGTGGGGCATACGCCGGTCCATGTCGCGAGGAAGGTTTGTAGCTCGCGGACGATGCGGTAGAGGCTCAGGCCGGCGTGGTGTCTTGGGGGGGCTCTGGCCAGTCGTTGCAGGGTGCAGAAGGCGTGGGCGACGGAGCCGAGGGTGACGTGGTGGTGCCACCCGTTCCAGGTGCGGCCCTCGAAGTAGGCCAGGCCCAACGCCTGCTTCATCTCGCGGTAGTCGTGTTCGATGCGCCAGCGGATCTTGGCCAGGCGGACCAGTGTGGTCAGCGGGGTGTCGGCGGGTAGGTCGAAGAGCCAGAACTGGACGGGTTCGGCCTGGTCGGCCGGCCACTCGGCCAGGAGCCAGCACTCGGGAGGCTCCGGGCCGTCGACGGATTGGCGGACCTCGCGTCCGGCAGGACGAATCCGCAAGGTCACGAACCGCGAGTACATCCGCTTGAAGCCACTGCGGCCGGTGCCGGGCCGGGAGCCCTCACGCCACCGCACCGGCTTCGCCGCCTTCCGGCCCGCCCCGATGACCAGCCGTTTCACCGACTGTGGCTTATCCGGGTACTTCGCAACCGGCGGCCGTCCGGTCCCGGAGTACGTCTCGGTCACCGGCCTCGCTCGGCCGGGCTGGGCCGACAAGCCCTACTAGTGCTGGGGCAGGTGGGTCTTGGCATCCTCGTACGTCCCCTCGCCGGGTGCGGTGGCCACGGCGTAGAAGAGGTTCAGCACACCGGTCCGGAAGGTCTCGGCGGACACCAGCTCCAGCGGGATCGGCGGCGCGTCCTCCTCGAACAGGCGCATGCCGGTGCGCACGGCGATCGGGTGCAGCAGGAGGTTCAGTTCGTCCAGGAGCCCGGCGGCCACCAGCTGCCGCACGACGGAGACCGAGCCGCTGATCCAGACGGGGGTGTCCGCGCCCGGCTCGTTCTTCAGCGCGGCGACCGCTGTGGCGAGGTCGCCGACGAGCAGCTCGGAGTTCCGCCAGGTGAAGTCGTACGGACCCTTCGACACCACGATCTTGCGGGCGTCACCGAGCACCTTGGCGAACGGGGCATCCTCTCCGCCGGCCGCTTCCCGCTCCGGCCAGGCGCCCGCGAAGCTGTCGTAGGTCCGGCGCCCGAGCAGCAGCGTGTCGGCCCGGCCGAGGGTCGCGTCGACGGCCGCCCCCATCTCCTCGTTGAAGTAGGGGAAGTGCCACTGGTCGGGCGCCTCGACGACACCGTCGAGCGAGATGAACAGCTGCGCCTTGATCTTCCTCATACCGGCCTCCGGGGGCTGCTGGTCGGTCCGTCCGCGTACGACCCCATCCAAGGGCACGCGGCAGCCGGACGCCGCGCGACGCCCCGGAGGGTCCGTGCGGGGACAGGCGGGGACAGGCGGAAACAGACCAGCCCTTAGGCTCCCGGTCATGGACGTGGGTGAGCGCTGGGCGATGTACGACGGGCTGCGGGGGCAGGTCCCGCACTGGCATCCCGTCGGGGTGGTCGTCGAGGCCGAAGGACCGGTCGTACGCCGCCACTACGGGACGCACGGCACGGCCGAGCACACCCCCCTCGCCCCGGGGACGGACACCGCCGCACTGGTGCGCCGCCAGCAGGAGGCCTTCGCGGAGCGCGGTGAGCCGGTGGAGTGGAAGGTGTACGCGCACGACTCGCCGGACCTCGGCCCGGCGCTGACGGCGGCGGGGTTCACCCCGGGCTGGGAGCGTTCCGTACTGCTCGCCGCACCGCTGCCCGGCGAGCGGCCCGCCGCCACGGCAGAGCCCCGGTCGGGGGTGCACGACCTGTACCGGGTGAGGGACCAGGCCGAACGGACCTGGGAAGTCGCCGTGGCCTCCCCCGGCCCCCACGCGACGCCCTACGCCGAGATGATCGCCGACGGCGCCTCGGACGAGGGCGATGTCCTCATCGAGGTCCTGCTGGAGCACGGCCTCGCCGTCGCAGTCGCCTGGGCTTGCGCCGACGAGGGCCCCTTCGCCCTCGTCGGCGGCCTGACCGACGACGACGGGGACTTCGTCAAGGCCTGTACCGACCGTTGGCGCGTGCAGGGCCTGCTCGGGCAGCCCCTCCTCGCCGAGGCCGAGGGCCCGCTGCGCGAAAGCCTGCGGAAGGCCGGCTTCACCGAAGTCACCACCGTTCGCTCCTACCACTGGCGCCCACCGAGCACCCCCGAGAGCACCCGCCCCGCGCAGTTCCTCGACTGGCTCCACGACGACGGTCCGCTGTGGGACCGCTTCTACGCTGACTTCGACTTCAAGCCGAGCACCACCCACCGGCCCGCGATCACCGAACCCGTTCCCTCCGCCGTATGGCACCTGCACGCCCACCACCGGCCGGTCCAGGACGTCCCCGGGCGGGTCGACGCGATCGTCCGGCACGGGCTGCTCGCCGCCACCGAGCCCGGGGAGTTCGTGTACTGGCTCGACTGGCAACACGACGGCTACCGCTACGACCCCCGGCGCACCGACGCCCCGGGACGGCCGCCCCGCCCCGGTCTGGGCACGTACCCCGACGGCGATTACCACCTCCACCTCACCGACGACCTGCGCCTGGGCACCTTCGGCCACCCCTGGGAACAGACGCTGACCGTCTGGGGGCCCACCCTGCTGGCCGCCGTCGAGACGGAACTGACCGAGCTGCTCGGAGAACCGGTCAGGCGCCGCACCTGACGCTGCGACACCTGTCGCACGAAGGCGTTGTAGGCCGGTGACAGATCGGCGGTGCAGGGTGGCCGACGGGGCGACCCGTCCCGCTCGTTCCGCCGACCCGTGTACCCCCCTGCCAGGAGCCGCCCTCGTGAACGCTGACTCCGTGCTGCCCCGACGGCCCGCGCCCGGCTCCGAGGCGCCTCGCGCGGACGTACCGTCCCCGGGGCGGCGTGGGCGGCGGAACTCCGCCCGGCAGGGCGCGGCAGCGGCCCTCCACGGCGTCGGCGCGGTCACCGCCGTGCTGCTCGTGCTCGCGGCCATCGGGGCGATGATCGGCGAACCGGTGCTCATACCGTCCCTCGCCGCCAGTGCCGGAGTCCTGCACAGCACCCCGACCCTGCCCGTGGCCCAGCCCCGGAGCGTCGTCGTCGCGCACCTGCTGGGCGCCGGAGCCGGGTACGTGGTCCTGGCGCTGGCTCAGAGCAGCCCCTGGAGCGCGGCGCTGGCCGGGGGGTTGACGTTCGCCGCCACCGCCCTCGCCCGGACCCCGCACTCGCCCGCCTGCGCCACCGCGGTCGTCGTCGTGCTGCAGACCCCGGCGCCCGCGCGGTTCGTCCCCCTGCTGCTCGGCGCCACCGTGATCCTCGTCCTCGCCGGTTTCGCCGCGTCCCGTATACGCCCGGGAGCAGCCCGGTACCCCGTCCGCTGGTGGTGACCGGTGGCCGCGGCGCGCCCGGCAACTAGCGTTCACTTCCAGTGCATTGCAACGAGCCGGCCGGCTGACGTTGCGTTAAGCTCGAAACCATTGCAATGAAATCTCGCTCTTGACCTGCAGAGATAGGGATTTGACGCAACGATTCCGTTGCCAGCTCATCGAACGCAACGTAGCTTTTCGTTCATCAGAAACCGCGGGGCGCACAGAGCGCAGCCGCTGATGAAGGAGAAGGCACCATGCAGAAGTTCGCCACCACCGCCCCGATCGCCACCGTCCTGGACGTCCCCGCCGGGCTCATCCGGTTCATTGCCGCCGACCGGGCCGACACCACCGTCGAGATCCTCCCCGCCGACGCCTCCAAGGACCGCGACGTCAAGGCCGCCGCACAGACCACCGCCGCATACGCGGACGGAGTACTGCGGATCGCGGCCGCACCCGCGAAGAACCGGATCCTCGACCACCCGGGATCCGTCGAGATCACCGTCCAGCTGCCCGCCGGCTCCCGCGTCGAGGCCAAGACCGCCGCCGCCGAGCTCCACACCACCGGACGCCTCGGCGACGTCACCTTCGAAAGCGCCCAGGGCACCGTCACGCTCGACGAGACCGCGAGCGCCCACCTCACCCTGATGGCCGGCGACATCACCGTCGGACGCCTCGGCGGCCCCGCCCGGATCACCACCCAGAAGGGCGACCTCCAGATCGCCGAGGCCCAGCGCGGCACCGTCGAACTCACCACCCAGGCAGGCGACATCACCATCGGCACCGCCCGCGGCGTCTCCGCCACCCTCGACGCCGGCACCGCCCACGGCCGCATCCACAACACCCTCACCAACACCGACGGCGCCACCGCCGGCCTCAACATCCGCGCCACCACCTCCTACGGCGACATCACCGCCCGCAGCATCTGAAGGAACACATGCGCCAGCCGTCCGCTCAACCGACGTTCGTCACAGCCGAGAAGGAGCACAGCACCATGACCCACACCCTTACCGACCAGGACCGTCCGGAACTGCAGGAGGCCATCCAGCAGATCGTCGATTCCGGCTTCACCGGGGTGCAGCTGCGCGTGCACGACCGGCGGGGCGAATGGGTCGGCACCGCGGGGGTGGCCGAGCTCGGTGGGACGGCGAAGCCGCCGACGAACGGGCGGGTACGGATAGGCAGCAACACCAAGACCTTCACCGCGGCCCTGGTGCTGCGGCTGGTGGCCGAGGGAAAGGTCCGGCTGGACGACACGGTGGGCGACATCCTGCCCGAGTTCGGGCTGGACCGGCGGATCACCCTGCGGATGCTGCTGCAGCACACCAGCGGAATCTTCAACTTCACCGGCGAGTACTACGAAGACGGGACGATCGTGCCGGGCATCCCCTGGTCGGGCCGGGAGTGGGTGGACAACCGGTTCAAGACCTACCGGCCCGAGGAGCTCGTACGACTGGCCCTGTCCAGGCCGGCCCGATTCGAACCCGGCACCGACTGGAGCTACTCCAACACCAACTACGTGCTGGCCCGGCTGCTGATCGAGCACGTCACCGGACGCGCCTACGCCCAGGAGATGGAGCGGCTGATCCTGCGTCCGCTCGGGCTGCACGACACCCTCGTACCGGAAACCCGAACGGACCTCCCCGAGCCGCACGCCCACGCCTACTACCGGTACGAGGACGCCGGCCAGGAGAGGACGGTCGACGTCACCCGCCAGAACCCTTCGTGGATCTCGACCGGCGGCGACATGATCTCGACCGCCCAGGACCTCCACACCTTCATCGCCGCGCTGATGGGCGGCAGGCTCCTGCCCGCACCGCTGCTGGCCGAGATGTGCACGCCGCACCCGAAGGCCGGCTACGGCCTGGGGGTGTTCGTGCAGGACGCCGGCGCGCACGGCGGGACCGTCATCAGCCACAACGGCGGCATCGCGGGGCACGGGGCGCTGATGTACAGCACGCCCGACGGCAGCAAGACCCTGACCGCCGCGCTGAACTATGTGGACGACGCCTCGATGTCCCTGGCGGCGGCGTTCCAGAGGGCGACGCAGAGCCTCGTCAAGGAGGCGTTCGCCGGTCAGTAGGCCTGGCGGGGGGAATGGTTCCCCTGCCGGCGTCATCACGGCGTCACCCTCACCGGGGCAGGAAACGGAAGACCCTCGCCAGTGCGGCAACCAGACTGAGGTGGGCGACGACCAGGAACACCCACTCCATGGGGCCCATACGCCAACGGCCTCGGGCCGTCAGCCGCCATGCGTACGCCGCGGAGCCGACGGCGAGCACGAAGAGCGGCGCCCAGAGGATGGCCCACCAGGACCGGACATCGGTCAGGCGGAGCACGAGGGACAGCACCGCGAACAACGTCATGGCCAGGCCCCACCCCGGCTCCCCCTGTTCCTTTTCCTCGATGGCGGACGACGATCCTGACGGGGCTCTCACGGCAGGTCCTCCCGGGTTCACTGGAGCCAAGGCCACAGGGGGTGCCGCGACCACGGCTGCCGCACGCCCCTCCGTTCGAACAGAGCTCACCTTAACCATCGGCCGGACAGCCCCGATCAGGTTGATGCCGGCGAGCCGAACCAGGACGACGGCAGGGCCGGCCCGGTTCCG
Source organism: Streptomyces nojiriensis (assembly GCF_017639205.1). Taxonomy (NCBI): domain Bacteria; kingdom Bacillati; phylum Actinomycetota; class Actinomycetes; order Kitasatosporales; family Streptomycetaceae; genus Streptomyces; species Streptomyces nojiriensis. The sequence continues at coordinate 1,001,166 of NZ_CP071139.1, forward strand.
GGAGCTGCGGATCTTGCGTCGGTTTCGACCCAATGATCGGATGTGAAAGCGCCCCAACAGACGCAACCCATAAGGCCGTTCGCGCGTCTTGCAGGCCGGACGGCCTGCCTGCTCGCTCTCTCGCGAACGCGAGAGGCGCAGGCGGCGTCCCGGCCGGAACCCCCTTCGGCCAGGACCAGGGCGCGGGCCTCGCCGACGCCTGCCCCTGTTCCTTCCAGGCGTTGCGCAGTTCGAGAGGTCTTCACCATGCCCGTGGTCGATACCGGTTTCAGTGTCCTGTCCGAGGACTTCGCCGCCGCCCCCTCCCGCCACTTCGCATGGTTGCGGGAGCACGCTCCGGTCCACTACGAACCGGCGATCGACAGCTACTTCCTCTCCCGCTACGAGGACGTGAGGCGGGTGCTCACCGACCATGAGGCGTTCAGCACCGCGACGCTGCAGGTACGCGCCGAGCCGGTGATGCGCGGGCCGGTCCTCGCCCAGATGACCGGGGCCGAGCACACCGCCAAACGAAGAATCGTGGTCCGTGCCTTCACCGGACCGGCCCTCCAGGACCAGATGCGCGTCATCCACGCCACCGCCGCCGAACTCATGGCCCCCTTCCTCCCCCTGGGCCGCATGGACCTGGTCAACGACTTCGGCAAGCCCTTCGCCCTGCACGTGACGCTCGACGTCATGGGCCTGGACCGAAGAGACTGGCAGCAGGTGGCCGCCTGGCACAGCGGGGTGGCCGAGTTCATCACCGGCATGACCCTCACCCCCGAACGCCGCCGCCACTGCATCGACTGCGCCGAGCAGTTGGAGGCCTACCTCCTCCCCGTGATCGAACGGCGGCGCCGCGACCCCGGCGAGGACCTGATATCGAAGCTGTGCACCGCCGGGTCCGACGGCATCGCCATGAGCGACCGCGACGTCACCGCGCTGATCATCAACGTCCTGGCCGCTGCCACCGAGCCCGCGGACAAGACGCTGGCGCTGCTCTTCAAACACCTGATCGACCACCCGGAGCAGCTGGCGCAGGTGCGCCGGGACCCGGACCTGCTGGCCGCCGCGATCGCCGAGACCCTGCGCTACACCCCGCCGGTCCAGCTGATTCCCCGCCAGGCGGAGGAGGACACCGTGTTCGCCGGCACCACCGTCCCGGCGGGTGCCACCGTCTTCTGCATGATCGGCGCGGCCAACCGCGACCCGGACGCCTTCACCGCCCCGGACACCTTCGACATCCACCGCCCGGACCTGGGCACCGCCCGCTCCTTCACGGCGGCCGCCCAGCACCTGTCCTTCGGTACCGGACTCCACCAATGCGTCGGCACGGCCTTCGCGCGCGCCGAGATCGAGACCGTCGCCGCGATCCTCCTGCCCCTGCTCGACCAGGTCCGCCACAGCCCCGGCTCCCGCTACGAGGAAGCCGGCTTGTACACCCGGGGCCCGCTCGCGCTGCCCCTGGACTTCACCCCCGTCCGCTGACGCGGCACCGGTGGCCGTGACCGGCGTACACGACCGACGTACACGACCGGGGCCCGTCCTTCCCCTTCCCTACACCCCCACTCCCCCACTCCCCCACTCCCCCACTCCCCCACTCCCCCAGGCGAAGACGACCATGACATCGACCGACATCACCCGCGCCATCGACGATCTGCTGTTCACCCCGGGCCTCGACCTCACCGAAGCCATCGACCGGCATTTCACCCCTGACTACCGCCAGCGCACCAACGGCGAGTGGAGCGACCGGGCCTCCTTCGCCCAGCACATGACGCGCCTGCGCTCCCTGATCCGCAGCGGACACATCGAGGTCCACGACGAACTCCGCGACGGACCGCGCTACGCCGACCGGCACACCGTCACCCTCGTCCACCACGACGGCCACACCTCCCGCACCGAGGTCTACCTCTTCGCCGAACTGGCCCCCGACGGCCGCTTCCGGCGCGTCGAAGAGACCACCCTCCTGGTCACCGGCGACCCCGGCGACCGGAATCTCGGTCTCGTCAGATGAACCTCGATCGCAGTCCGCAGCCGCAACGAAGGGATGGAGCCGCCATGGTGTCCGTGGGGGAAAGACTGAGCAGGGCGCGCGTACGGGCCTTCGTCGGCCGGGACGAGGAACTCGGGCGCTTCGGCGAGGCGTTGGCCGGCGATCCGCAGGCGCCGTTCGCGTTCTACGTGTACGGGCCCGGCGGCATCGGGAAGTCGACGCTGCTGCGGCGACTGGCGGACCACGCCCGGACGGCCGGCCGGCTGCTCGTCGAGCTCGACGGCCGGTTCGTCAGCCGGGACCCCGCCGATTTCGAGCACGCCGCCGGACCGTTCCTGGACGTTCCGGGCACGGTCCTGTTCGTGGACTCCTTCGAGCACTGCCAGTGGCTGGAGAGCTGGCTGTGGCACCACTTCCTGCCCCGCGCCGCGGACGACACCCTGGTCGTCCTGGGCGGCCGGCGCGCCCCGCAGCCGCAGTGGGCCGCCGATCCCGCCTGGTCCCGGCTCCTGCACGTGAGCGAGCTGGAGCCGTTCTCCGCGGAGCAGGCCCGGAGCCTGCTGGTGGCGGCGCAGATCCGGCCCGAACTGCGCGACCGCGTCCTGCGCTTCGCCGGGGGCAACCCGCTGGCGCTGTCGCTGGCGGCCGCGGCCGGATCGGAGGGCTGCGGCCGGGAGGAGATCTGGGCCCCGACCGCGGACGTGCTGCGCACCCTGCTGGCGGGGCTGATCGGGGAGGTGCCCACGGCCGCCCACCGCCGCGCCCTGGAGGTGGCGGCGCAGGCCCACTCGACGTCCGAGGAGCTGCTGGCCGCGGTCCTGCCCGGGGAGGACGCCCATCCGCTCTTCTCCTGGCTGCGGGACCTGCCCTTCATGGAGTCCACCCTCCGGGGCGTGTACCCGCACGACGCGGCACGCGAGACGCTGGCCGCCGACCTGCGCTGGCGGGCGCCCAACGCGTTCGAGGCGATGCGCCGGCGCCTGGCGGACGAGTACCTGCGCATCCTGCGCGAGGCGCCGGAGGAACGGGTGTGGACCGTCACCGACGATCTCTTCTACCTGTTCCGGGAGGGCGCGACGCTGTCCCGGCTGCGCTCCTGGTCCCGCGAGGACGAGGTCCACGACCGTCCGCTGCACCCGGACGACATCGATGTCATCCTGCGCATGGCCACCGAGACGGAAGGGGCCGCCTCCGCGGACCTGGTGCGCTACTGGGCGCAGCGCCAGCCGCAGGCCTTCAGCGTCTACCGGCTCGTGAGCACGGGCCGGATCGTGGCGTTCACGGCGCGGCTGGCCCTGCCGTCCCCTCCCGACGCCCAGGACCTGGCCACCGATCCCGTCGTGGCCGCCGCCTGGCGGTACACCGAGGCCACCGCGCCGGTGAGCCCCGGTGAGCACATCGGCGTCAGCCGCTTCTCGATCTACCCCGAGCAGTACCAGGTGCCTTCGCGCGTCATCGACCTGAGCAGTTCCCGGGCCCAGGCGGAGGCGGCCCGCGCCCGCGGGCGCGCGTACGGTTTCGCCGTCTTCCGGGACGCCGAGACCTGGGCCGAGCGCGTCAAGGGCACCCTTGCGGACACGGGGGCGCGGCCGCGGGTCGGTGCGTACACGTACGGGCTGTTCGGCGTCGACTGGCGGCAACTGCCGGTGGAGTCATGGCTCATGCACTTCATATCGGCCACCGAGGTGCCCACCGCCCCGGCCGGTCCGTCGCCCGTCTCGCGCTCCGCGTTCGACCAGGCCGTACGCGAGGCGCTGGCCCACTGGCGTGATGCGGACGCGTTCGCCGCCTGCGCCCTGCTGCGTACCCGGCTCGCGGCCGACTTCGGTGATCCTGTCGGGGAGTTGCGTGCCCTGCTGCGCCGGGCCGTCGACGACCTCGCGCTCGACCCGCGCGGGGTGCGCGCCCGCGAGGCCCTGACGGCGGGCCACTTCTCCGGTGCGCCCACCCAGGAAGCCGCCGCCCGGCGTCTCGGCCTTCCGTACGGCACCTACCGCCGCCACCTGCGCCAGGGCCTGGACCTGCTCTGCGAGGCCTTGTGGCAGCGGGAGTTGCACGATCCGCGTCGGTGACGGGCGACGCGTGCCTTCGTGGGCGCGAGCAGGTGGACAGGTGCGGACAGGAGTGGACAGTGGCCGCCCCTGTCGGGCCTGGATAGTGGACACCGTCCGCGCCGAGTCTGTGCGGCATGAACGTTGCACTCACGCAGACGGGCCCGACAGCGGGCCGGGCCCCCGGGCCGGGAGCGGTGCTCGCCGCGCTCGCCGCGGCCCAGTTCACCGTCATGCTCGCCACCTCGATCGTCAATGTGGCGCTGCCCCAGATCCGGGCGGGGGCAGGGCTCTCGGACGGCGGCACCACCTGGGTCGTCAACGCCTACGGCCTGGCGTTCGGGGCGCTGCTCCTGGCGGGCGGACGGGTCGCCGACCTGCTCGGCCGCCGCCGGGTGCTGCTCGGCGGGCTCGCGGTGTTCGCGGGGGCCTCGCTCGCGGCGGGACTGACCGCCTCCGCCGGCGTACTGATCACGGCCCGTGCGGTGCAGGGCGTCGGCGCCGCCGCGATCGCCCCGGCCGCGCTCGCACTGGTGATGGACCGGTTCCCGCCCGGCCCCGGGCGCGGCAGGGCCCTGGGCGTGTGGGGAGCGGTCTCGGGCGCGGGGGCGGCGGGCGGCGTGCTGCTGGGCGGTGTGCTCACCCAGGCGTGGGGCTGGCCCTGGATCTTCCACTCGGTGGCGCTCGGAGCGGCGGTGGTCCTGGCCGCCGTGGTGGCGCTCGTACCAGGGGACGCGTCGGCGGAGGCCGGCCGCGGGGGGAAGCGGCAGCGCGGGCGGTTCGACCTGCTGGGCACCGTCACCGTCACCTTCGCCCTGACCTGCCTGGTGTGGGGACTGACCACCGCGCGCGGCGCCGGCTGGACCGACGCCCCGGTGCTGGGCTCGCTCGGCGCCGCCGCCGTGCTGCTCGCGGCCTTCTGCGTGATCGAGCGCCACCGGCCGAACGCGCTCGTACCGCCGCGGCTGCTCGCCGCCGGCCGGGTCGCCGCGGGCAATCTGCTGATGGCGCTGCTGGGGTCCGTATGGATCGCCCTGTTCTTCTTCCTCCCCCTCTACCAGCAACAGGTCCTCGGTTCCGGCCCCTTGGTCACCGGAGTGGGGCAACTCCCCCTCGCCATCGCCCATATGATCGGCTCCGCTCTCGCCCCGCGCATCGCCCGGGTCATCGGTGCCACGGCGACCGTCACCGCAGCCCTGCTGACCGAGGCCGCCGGGTTGCTGTGGCTGTCGTGGATGCGGGCGGACGGGAGTTACCTCGTCGATGTCCTCGGACCGAGCGTCCTGGTCGGTCTCGGCCTGAGCATCGCCTTCGTCCAGCTCACCGCGCTGGCCGTGGACGGCGTACCCCGCCAGGACGCGGGACTGGCCGGCGGGCTGGTGAACACCACCCGGCAGGTCGGCGGTGCGATCGGGCTCGCCGCCCTTGCCACCCTGGCCGGCTCCGTCACCGCCCACGCGTCCACCGGCCGGCCTCCGCTGGAAGCCCTCACCGCGGGGTACCGGTCCGCCTTCACGGTCTCCGCCGCGGTCCTGGCCGCCACCGCGCTCCTCGCGCTGTTCCTCACCCGCCGCACCGGGGCGCGTACTGCGACCGCCGCCACCGCCCGCCCGGCCACCGGCCCGGGAGCCTCCCCGCTCTCGTCCGTCCGGCCGGACCGGTAGCCCGACCGCACCACCCACCACCCACCACCCACCACCGACACATCTCATCCAGACAGGAAGTAAGCCGTGGTCACCATCGACGAGACCGCTCCCGTCATCGTCCGCCTGAGCACCGTGATCGACGCCCCCCTCACGACCCTGTGGGCGCTGCACACCGACGTCGCGGCCTGGCCCGCCTGGAACACGGACATCGACCGGACGGAGGTCGACGGACCGCTGCTGCCCGGCAGGTCCTTCCGCTGGCTCACCCACGGCCTGGACATCACCTCCACCGTGCGGGAGCTGGACTCCGGGAAGCGGATCGTCTGGGGCGGGACCGTCGAGGGCATCGTCGGCGTCCACGTGTGGACCTTCGAACAGTCCGAGGCCGGTGTCGTCGTCCACACCGAGGAGTCCTGGAGCGGCGCCCCGGTCGACGCCGCGACCGACGAACTCGGCAAGGCCCTCCACGACTCCCTGCAGGGCTGGCTCTCCCACCTCAAGAAGCGGGCCGAGCAGGCCGCCTGACGGAGCACCGCCTCCGCGTATCCACCTATCCGCGCATCCGCGCATCCGCGCATCCACGAAAGGGATTGCTTCCATGACGACCACCCCGCCGTACCTGACCGGCCACTACACCCCGGTCGCCGAGGAGGTCTCCGCCTCCGAGCTCACCGTCGAGGGCACGCTGCCGCCCGAGCTGACGGGCCGGCTGCTGCGCAACGGGCACAACCCGAAGCCGGGTGTCACCCCCACCCACTGGTTCAAGGGCAGCGGCATGGTCCACGGCATCCGGCTGCGTGAAGGGCGCGCCGAGTGGTACCGCAACCGCTGGGTCCACACCCCCGCCCTCGACGGCGCGCCCTACATGACCGAGCACGGCCCCGACCTGACCGCCAGCACCGCCGGCACCCACGTCATCGAACACGCCGGACGCCTCCTCGCCCTGTGCGAGGCCAACCTCCCCTTCGAGCTCACCCCGGACCTCGACACCGTCGGCGCCTACGACTTCGACGGCAAGCTGCGCACCGCCATGACCGCGCACCCGAAGGAAGACCCCGTGACCGGGGAACTCCACTTCTTCGGCTCCTCGCCCTTCCCGCCGTTCCTGACCCACTACGTCGCCGACGCCAAGGGCGCCGTCACCCACAGCGCCGAGGTCCCCGGAGCGACCGCCTCCCTCAAGCACGACTTCGCCCTCACCCGCCGCCACGTCGTCTTCGTCGAGGGCAACGTCACCTTCGACCACACCGAGAGCTCCGGCATCCCCTACAGCTGGAGCGACCACCAGCCCTCCCGGATCGGCGTCATGCCCCGCGGCGAGGACGGCGCCCGCCACACCCGCTGGTTCTCCATCGAGCCCGGCAACATGCTCCACGTCTCCAACGCCTACGAGGACGGCCAGGGCCGCATCGTCCTGGAAGGCCCCACCGTCGACCGCGAGGGTTTCCGCCTCTCCTGGAACTGGTGGGTCGGTGCGCCCGGACGCGGCAGCGAACCCGTCGCCCGCTCCTACACCCGCCGCTGGATCCTCGACCTGACCGCAGGCACCGTCGACGAACAGATCATCGACGACCTCCCCGTCGAGTTCCCCACCATCAACGAGGACTACCTCGGCGCCGAAAACCGCTACCAGTACGCCATCTCCTTCCCCGACGAGAAGGGCTTCGGCGGCTACGGCGTCGTCAAGTACGACCGCACGACAGGCGCCCGCCGCATCCACCAGATCGGCGACGCCCGCATGCCGAGCGAAGCCGTCTTCGTCCCGGCCGCCGACACCACCCGCGAGGACGACGGCTACCTCCTCACCGTCGTCTCCGACCTCAAGCAGAACGCCTCGCAGCTCCTCGTCCTGGACGCCTCCGGCCTCGACCGCATCGCCACCGTCCACCTCCCCCACCGCGTCAGCGCCGGCCTCCACGGTTCCTGGATCCCCGACACCGCCCTGGACGGCTCCGCGGGCTGACCCCGGGCGGGGATGCGGTCGCACTCCGCCCGCATTCCACCACCGCCCACCGAGGACGGCCCTTCCCCCCGGGGCCGGTTGCCGGAGCCGCGAGACGTTCGCGGCTCCGGCATTCCGCTGTGTCAGCGCGCCGACGCGTAGCCGAGGAGGAAGAGTGCCTCTACGAGGGCCATGTTGCGGATCTCGCTCGGATCGACGCTCTCGTCGGGCGCGTGGATCAGGCAGCGGGGCTCCTCCACCCCCATGAGGACGATCTCCGCATCCGGGCAGGTTCCCGCGAGCACGTTGCACAGGGGGATGGAGCCTCCCTGGCCGAGGAACTCCATCGGGCGGCCGTACGCCTGCTCCATGGCCCGTCCCATGGCCCGGTAGGCCGGGCCGTCGGTGGCCGGCCGGAACGGCGAGCCGGTGCCCTCCTTCTCGACCGAGACGCGGGCGCCCCAGGGCGCGGCGGCCGTCAGGTGCGCGGTGAGGGCGGCCAGCGCGGCCTCGGAGGCCGTCCCCGGTGGCACGCGCAGGCTCACCCGGGCCCGCGCCCTGGCCGGTACGGCGGCGGCGGAGCCGACCACGGGCGGGCAGTCGATGCCGAGCACCGTGACGGCCGGGCGCGCCCAGAGCCGGTCCGCCACCGAGCCCGAGCCGGTGAGGCGGACCCCGTCCAGGACGGAGGCGTCGGCCCGGAACTGCTCCTCCTCGTACGGCACTCCGGTCCAGGTGCCGGTGCAGTCCAGGCCGTCGATGCGGGTGCCGCCGTCGGCGTCGCGCAGGGTGGAGAGCATCTGGATCAGGGCCGCCAGGGCGTCGGGGGCGGGGCCGCCGAACATGCCCGAGTGCAGGTCGCCGCGGAGGGTGGTGACGGTGACGACGACGTTGGCGAGGCCGCGCAGCGCGGTGGTGGCGGTGGGGCGGCCGACGGCGGCGTTGCCGGTGTCGCAGATGAGGAGCGCGTCGGCGCAGATGTCGCCCGGGTGCGCGGTCACGTACTCCTCCAGCCCGCCGGTGCCCTGCTCCTCGGACCCTTCGGCGACGAACTTCAGTCCCACGGGGAGTGCGTCGCCCAGGGCCCGCAGCGCGGTGAGGTGCATGACGATGTTGCCCTTGCAGTCGGCGGTGCCGCGTCCGTACCAGCGTCCGTCGCGCTCGGTGAGCGTGAACGGCGGAGAGGTCCAGGCGGCTTCGCCGAGCGGGGGCTGTACGTCGTAGTGGCAGTACAGCAGCACGGTCGGGGAGCCCTCGGGGCCCGGCCGGTGGCCGAGGACGGCGTGGCTGCCGTCGGGGGTCTCTTCCAGGCGTACGTCGATCAGGCCGGCCTCGGTGAACGCGTCGGCCACCCACCGGGCGGCCCGCTCGCACTCCTCGGGAGGGAACTGCCGGGGGTCGGCAACCGAGCGGATGGCGACCAGTTCGGCCAGGTCGGACTTGGCGCGGGGCATCAGCGCGTCGATGCGCTCGGCGAGGGCGCGGGCGTCCGGCAGGTCCGTGGTGGGCTCAGCCATCGTCGCCGCGCCTCACCGTCTGCTCGGTCTTCAGGTCGTCGATCTGCTCCTGGATCCGGTGCAGGGTGTCGGGGCAGTAGACCTTCAGCACGAGGGCCTCCGCCTGGACGGCCCGGCGGTCGGCGATGACGGGGCGCTGGCCCGGGCCGGTGGCCCCGTTGGAAAGGTTGATCTTCCACAGGGCCGACTTGAGGGCGGACGCGGGGTCCTCGCAGACGATGCCCCCGTCCTCGCCGAGCGCGCGGGCCAGGGTATTGGGATCGGGCCGGGTGAATCCGGCGGCGACCAGCTCGTCCGCGAGTTGGTTGGCCTTGTCCAGGGCCTGGTTGGTGGTCCGTACGGCCTTGTACTGGATCAGCCCCACCACGACGAAGCCGACGAGCAGGACGATCGCGCCGAGGTAGATCCACTTGTGCTGGGAGGCGAAGCGGGTGGGGCTCATGCCACGTCTCCCGTCGACTCCGCGGCCGCGGTGCGCCAGCTGGGCTTGCGCAGCCGCAGGCACAGCCAGGGGATGACCACCCCGAGGAGCAGGAGGCCGCCGCCGACGATGGCGACGTAGCTCCAGACGCTGCCGCCGCCGAACTGCGAGGAGGGCACGAAGCCGATGACCATGGCCGCGGCGGAGGCGAGGAAGCCCACCACGCAGATCAGGCTCAGGGCCGGGGCGCGGTAGCCGCGCGGGTGGTCGGGGTGGGTCTTGCGCAGCCGCATGGCCGCCAGGAACATCAGCAGGTACATGATCAAGTACACCTGGGTGGTGATCACCGAGAAGATCCAGTACACGCTGGACACGTTGGGGATCAGCGCGTACATCAGCGCGATCACCGTGGTGACGATGCCCTGGGTGACGAGGATGTTCTGCTGGACGCCGTGGCTGTTGAGCTGCTGCAGGAACGGCGGCAGGTAACCCTCTTGACGCGAGATCAGCAGCAGGCCCTTGGACGGGCCGGCCAGCCAGGTGAGCATTCCGCCCAGGGAGGCGGCCACCAGGGCGACCGCGGCGATCGGGGTCAGCCAGCCGATGTGGAAGTAGGAGAAGAACGCGTCGAAGGCCTGCATGACGCCCGCGGTCAGCGACAGCTGGTCGGCCGGGACCACCCAGCTGATGGCGAGGGCCGGCAGGATGAAGATCAGCAGCACCATCGTCATCGCGAGGAACATCGTCTTGGGGAACTCGCGCGGCGGGTCCTTCAGCGAGGAGACGTGGACGGCGTTCATCTCCATGCCCGAGTAGCTCAGGAAGTTGTTGACGATGAGCACCAGGCTGGCGAGGCCCGTCCAGACGGGGAGGATGTTCGAGGGGCCCATCGGGGCGGCGGACGGGTTGCCCTGGCCGAGGAACACGATGCCGAGGACCACCAGCAGCGTGCCGGGGATCAGGGTGCCGATGATCAGGCCCCAGGAGGCGAGTCCGGACAACGCCTTCGTGCCCTGCGAGGACACCCAGACGCCCGTCCAGTAGAGGACGACGATCACGATGGCCGTGTAGACGCCGTTGGAGGCCAGGGCCGGATCGATGACGTAGGCCAGCGTGCTCGCGACGAACGCCAGCAGGCTGGGGTAGTAGAAGATCGTCATGGCGAACTGGCACCACACGGCGAGGAACCCGAGCGGCTTCGACAGCCCCTCGCTCACCCACCGGTACACGCCGCCCGACCACCCCGACGCGAGTTCCGCCGAGACCAGCGAGGTGGGCAGCAGGAACACGATCGCGGGTACGAGGTACAGGAACACGCAGGCCAGGCCGTACACGGCCATGGTGGGCGCCGCGCGGAGGCTGGCGACGGATGCCGTCGTCATCATCGCGAGGGTCACCCACGTGAGGGTGGGCGTGCCGGTCCTGGCGGCTGCGGCCTCCCTCGGCTCGCCCTTCGGGCGCTCCTCCGGAAGGGGGACATCCATCGCGCTCACGTGGGCCTCCGGGTCGACAGGGTCGATCCCTAAGGCTCTCCCGGACCCGCGCGACGGGCGAGCCGGGTGCGGCCGTCCGGAGGACGGTTCAGGACTTGTGGCGGCTTTCGGCTTCGGCGGCGGCCATGGCTTCGGCTTCGCTTTCGAGCATGGCTATGGCGACGCCGAACGCCTGGGCTATGTGGCCCGCGGCCGACATGACGCGCGCGGTGCCCACGACGGGGGCGATGGCGACGAGGACGTCCTGCAGCTGCTCGACGGTGAAGTCGGCCTTGACCGCGGGGCTGATGTGGGCCAGGTAGGAGATTGCCGGGGCGTCCATGGCGACGAGGGCGGCGATGCGGGTGGTGATGAGTGTCTTCTCGTCCATGCCGCAGTGTTCGATGGAGTCGATGGTCATCGCGGCGAGGGTGTCGAGAACGGGAGCGTCAGACCTGGTGGCCATCTCGGAACCGCCTTTCGGTGCTGAACTGAGCCGGACGCGCCGACCCCGACCGCGGGACCAGGGGCGTATCGGCGGGTTGCCGTTTCAGCGTAGGCGTCCCCCCGGACCCGCGCCCGTTGGGCTGGACGGCCCAACACCGGCCTGGCAAGAGGAGGAGCGACATGGCTGAGCGTGTGATCGAGGTGGACGGCATCGAGCTGTGCACCGAGTCCTTCGGCGATCCGTCGGATCCGCCCGTCCTGCTCGTCATGGGCCTGGGGGCGTCGATGCTCTGGTGGGAGGAGGGCTTCTGCCGGATGCTCGCCGCGGGCGGACGCTTCGTGATCCGTTACGACCATCGCGACACCGGCCGGTCGGTCACCTACCCGCCGGGCCGCCCCGGGTACACCACCGCGGACCTGGTCGACGACGCCGTCCGCGTGCTGCGCGCCCATGGGATCGCGGCCGCGCACGTCGTGGGCGTCTCGGCCGGAGGGGCGCTCGCGCAGCTGCTCGCGCTCGCTCACCCGGGCCGCGTCCGGTCGCTCGTCCTGATCAGCACGTCCTGCGCCGTGCCCGGCGACCGTGAGCTTCCCCCGCCGACCAAGGAGTTCGTACGGTTCGCCTCGGCCGCCCGGGCCGATGGGCCGGATGCCGAATCGGCGATCGAGCACCAGGTCGCCTACGCGCGCGTGCTCGCGGGCGGGCGGCGTCCGTTCGACGAGGCCGCGGCCCGCGACCTGGTCCGCCGCGACGTCGAGCGCGCGCACGACTTCGGCGCGGCCCGCAACCACGACGTGCTCACGGACGGCGAGGTCCCGCGGGCACCCCTGTCCTCGATCGCCGTACCCACGCTGGTGATCCACGGGACCGCCGATCCGATGTTCCCGCTCCGGCACGGTGAGGCACTCGCGGAACGGATCCCCGGGGGGCGGCTGTTGGCTCTGCGGGACGCCGGACACGGCATCGGGCGAGCCGACTGGTCGACGGTCGTCGCGGCGGTCCTCGACCACACCGCCGCGGGCCGTTCCTAGGCCGTCTCTTCCGGATCTTGCCGGGCCCGGCCCGCCCGGGCCGCGGTGGCCGGGGCGGATCGGGCGGAGAGCTCGCGTACGGCAACCGTCCGGAAGTCGTGCGGCGGGCGGCCGGTGAGACGGTGGACGGTGTCCGTGGTGCGGTCCTCGGCCCCTTCGGCGATGGACCGGTCCATCCCGGCCAGCATCGCCGCGAACTGAGTCGGTATGACCGCGGCCAGGCGGTCGCGCATGGCCTCGTAGGTGAGGTGGTGGTGGACCACCCGGTGGCCCGTGACCTCGGTGAGGAGTGCGGCGATGTCGTCGTGGCTCAGGGTCTGCGGCCCGGTGAGGACAAGGTCGGTGCCGGGCGCGCGGTCGTCGGTGAGGGCGCGGGCCGCGACGGCGGCGATGTCGTCGGCGTCGACGAATCCGACGCGGCCCGTCCCGGCCGCGGTCCGGATGACGCCGTCGGCACGGATGCTGTCGGCGTGGGCGTGCGTGCCGGTGAAGTTCTGCATGAACCAGGAGGGGCGCAGTACCGCCCATTCGTCGAACAGGCCGGGCAGGGCCCGGTGGACCTGTCCGACCGCCGGGCCGCCTTCGGTGATCGCCGAGGAGCTCAGCAGTACGGCGCGGCGTACGCCGGCGGCGCGGGCCCGGTCGAGGAAGGGCAGCATGACCGCCGCCGGGTCCGGGTCGCCGACGGGCGGGACGAGGTACACGCGATCGGCCCCGGCGACGGCGTCGCCGAAGCAGGCGGGGTCGTACCAGTCGAAGCGGACGGGCTCGGCGCCCGGGAGCGGCGTGGCCCGGCGGCTGCCCGCCTTGACGCGCCGGCCGGCGGCGACGAGCTGCGCCGTGGTGCGGCTGCCGGTGGTGCCGGTGGCGCCGATGACGAGGGTGGTGCCGGTCGGTGTGGTGGGGGCGGTGGCGGTCATCGGGCGCTGCTCCTCGTGGGGGCCGTCATGAAGGCCGCCCCGGGTTCGTGGACGGCGAGGGGGTTCCAGTAGTCGCGGTAGGAGGTGAACTGCCCGTCCTGGACGGTCACGACGGCGATGTAGGTCATGTCGAAGGGGCTCCCGGTCGCCACCAGACGGCCCACTCCGCGCATCTCGACCACGATGGTGTCCGGGTCGCCGGTCTCGTGGATCCGCAGGTCGGGGAAATCGTGCAGGTCGATGTGGTCGGGATAGTCCCGCATGTAGGCGGCGATGGCCTCCCGCCCGTCGAGCCGCCCGGGCCATCCCGGCGGGGCGAAGGGGAACTCCATGGCGCCGTGCTCGGCCCACAGGCCGACCCACGAGGCGATGTCCTTGTCCAGGAGCAGGCGGAGGCTGTGGCGGTACAGATCCGGGGGTGGGGTGGTCGCGGGCACGACGGTTCTCCGTCCACTACGATACGGACCGACGGTCCGCTTCTCTCTCCGAAAGATACGGACCGTCGGTCCGTTTCGCAACCGGAGGGAACCCGATGACCGTCGAACGCAAGCCGCGCAAGGACGCGGTCCGCAACCGGGCGGCCGTCTTCGCCGCCGCCGACACCCTCTTCGCCCACTGCGGGAGCCCCGACGAAGTGACCATGGCCGACATCGCGGCCGCGGCCGGCGTCGGCAAGGCGACGCTCTTCCGCGCCTTCGGTGATCGGGGCGGACTGATCCGCGCGCTCTACGAGGCACGGCTCGAACCGATCAGGGAAGCGGTCGAACAGGGCCCTGAGCCGCTGGGGCCGGCCACACCGGCGGCCCGGCGCGTACCGGCCCTGCTCGACGCCCTCCTGTGCTTCAAGCTCGACAACCGCCACCTCGCCCTGGCACTGGAGGGAAGCGGCGCGGACAGCCCCTACCGGACGGAGCACTACGAGCACTGGCACACGCTGCTCCGGGACCTGCTGCGGCTCGTCCCCGGCCAGGCCGACACCGACTTCGCCGCCCACGCCCTGCTCGCGGCCACCCGGGCCGACCTGGTCGCGTACCTGGCCGGCGACAAGGACGTACCGCGCGAGGAGCTCCGGGCTCAACTGGCGAGCTTCACCACCGCCGTCATCGACGCCCGCGCGGGGCGGGAGCCGGGGCCGCCCGCCGGGGAGAGCCGCCCGCCGGTACCGCGCTCCTGAGTTCCAGCCGGGCGGCGAGCCGTACCTCCGGGTCGTCGACGTCGAGGTGGAACAGCTCGCGGATCCGCCGCAGCCGGTGGCGCAAGGTGTTGGGGTACAGCTTCAGCCGTCCCGCGGCGGACGCGATGTCGCCCGTCGCGTCGAGCCGGGCGACCACCGTGTTCGCGTAGCCGGTTCCCTGGGCGTGATCGTGGGCCAGCAGTGCTTCGGCCTCCGGCAGCCGCAGCCGGGCGTCCCGCTCGAACTCGTCGCCCAGCCGGTCCAGCAGGATCCGGTGCCGTACGTCGGACGTCGTGGCGGCCGGCCCGCCGCCTGCCCCGTCACGGGCAGCAGGACGTACACGACGTCGGCGGTGGTCCGCGGCCTCGTCGGCGGGCACATGGCTCACGACTGCTGTGCGGGCATCAATCCGCCGCCATGCGGACATAGGCAGTCCGACGTAGCTTGAAGCACGAAATCGACAGCCATTGGGAGTCCCTATGCACAGACTCGGGGTGGCCCTTCTGCGCGCGGTCATGCTCCGGATCGGACAGAAGTCCAGTCCTGCCCTACGCAGATTCATCGCCGTCATGAGCGTGCTGCATCTCGGTGTCTATCGACGAACGGGTGGTCTGCTGGGACGACTGGGTCTGAAGCACGGCAAGATCGTGATCATCACGACGACGGGTCGTAGGACCGGCGAGCCGCGGACGGTTCCCCTCCTCGCTGTCGAGGACGCCGGAGACCTCGTGGTCATCGCTTCTCACGGGGGCCTGGACCAGCCGCCGGGCTGGTGGCTGAACCTCGGGGAAAATCCCTTCGCGACGGTCGAGATCAGAGGCCGCACCTTCCATGTCAGGGCCGAGCAGGCTGACCAACGGAAACGTGCGGAACTGTGGCTCCGGTTCGTCGAGGCTTTCCCCGGGTACGAGGATTACCGGCAGCGCACAGCCCGAGAGCTTCCCATTGTAATCCTCCATCCCGTGCCCGGACCGGCCGTGACAGCAGGTTGAGGGACCAGGTATGCGCGACCACAACGGAATCCGGCGCATTCTGGAGGCCCCGTTCGTCCCTCTGGGACAGTGGCCGACGCCGATCTCGGCAATCTCCCGATCAAACGGGGTGGATGTCCTGGTCAAGCGTGACGACCTCTCCGGTCACGGCCGCGGAGGCGTCAAGACACGTAAGATCGAGCATCTGGTCGGGCACATGCTGGAGAAGGGGTACGGCAGCCTCGTCACCCCGGTGGGCAACGTGACCAACCTCGTACACGACATCCTCCCGGTTCTTCGACGGTTCGACATCGCATGGGAAATCGTCGTCGCTGACGTTCCGCCTCTTCCTCTCGCTGAACGACGGAGGATGTTCGGCGGCCTCGGAAACAACGTGCGTCTGATCGGTCCGGGCCACATCGAGGCAGCCGGTGCGCTGGCCGGTGCCTATCACCGGAGCCGCAGAGCGGGACGGCGGCCGTTCTTCGCCCCGCCGAGCCTCGCACATCCCGCAGCGGTGATCGCTGCTGCGCGCGGTTTCCTGGAAATGGTGGGTCAGGTCGAGGCCATGGGGGTGCCGCCGCTGCAGACGGTGTTCATCACGGCCGCGTCGGGGACGGCGTTCGCGGGTTTCGTGCTGGCGGAGAACCTCCTGCGCCTGCAAGGACATCGACCGATCCATGTCGTCGGCGTTCAGGTCTACCCGGGCCCGGCACGCCGGTGGATCCACGGACTCGTCCGGTGGACCGAGCACTACTTGTCGGTGTCCGACCGGGTGCCCAGTGGACGCATCGACCTGAGGACGACCAGGATCTATCGCGAATTCGGTCGCTACCCAACCGACTTGGTCGAGCTGTGCACATCCGTGAAGGACGAGACAGGACTGAAACTCGACCCGGTATTCGGAGGTAAGACCTGGTCGATCATGGAGTCTTGTCTAGCCCAGGGGCGCAGCAATGGTTCCGTGTTGTATTGGCACTGCGGCTACACGCCGGACTGGGAGGTCGTGCCCGCGGCTTGTTGAGGTGGGCCGGCCCACGTCACTGAAGGTCTATCTCGACGGGGATCTGCTCAGCTGCCTGGCAAGCAGCGCGTCGAAGACACGTGTGGGCAGAGCGGTGGACAGGGCCACCCCCGCGCGTGCCTCCGCGCCCATGAGATAGACGGCCTTGGGTTGTCGCGCATAGAGCGCATGACGGGCGGCACGGGCGACCACCGACGGTGAGATGCTCCGTCCCGCCGCGGCGGAAGCCATGTATCGCCGCATGTTCTCCAGTGTGCTGCCGTACAACTCCTTCGCTCTCGTCGGCAGTCGGTCCGTCAAGCCCTGCACAGAATGGTCTGCCTTGCTCCAGATCGGGGTCGCCACCGCTCCGGGCACGAGGACGGACACGCGGATGTTCCATGGCCGCAGCTCGCGTCGCATCGACTCCGCCATGCCGTTCAGTGCGTGCTTTGACGCGGCGTAGGGTCCAAAGCAGGGTGCGGCGATGTGTCCTGCGATAGAGCTCGTGAAGAGTACGCGTCCGTCCCCGTGATCGCGGATCAGGTCAAGAACCGCCTGAGTCACGGCCAGCTGGCCGAAGACGTTGACCTCGAACTGGCGTCGCATCTCATCGATGGTCACGTATTCCAGGGGGCCGCCTGTCGCGGCGCCGGCGTTGTTCACCACTCCGCGGAGGCGCTGCCGGCCCAGGAGCCGGCGGATCGAATCGGCCGCCTCCGTGATCTGGCTGCCACTGGTGACGTCCAAGAGGATCTCGTGCACCGCACCTGGTAGTCCGTCGCCCTTCGGCGCGTCACCGGCCCTACGCACACCGGCGAATACGGTCACACTTCGCCCGGCGAGGTCCAGAGCGATTGCCCTGCCGATCCCACTGGATGTACCGGTGACGAAGACTGCTTCGTCTCTGGTTTCCTCGAGGTGCCGGCCAAAAGGTGAGTGACGCCTCACGCGGCGGCCTCCTCGACTGCTCATGAACAAAGAAGCGGAGTGAAACGGTTGCGAACAGTTACGTCACCATGATGAGCGAGAACCCACCTTTGCTCCCTTGTCCCCACCGGGAGCTCGTCGACTCATCACCCGAACGCACCACTGTCGCGCCGGTAGGCCGGCGAGCCGTTATACGGAATTCGGGTTAGACTGATGACATGCTGGTGATAGCCCTTTCCGCCATGCTGGCGTTCTTCGCCATAGCTCAACTGCGGATACTGGTCATTCATGCATATTCCCAGATGAAGGGTGTCGGGGGGCAGGCCATCGAACTCACCCGGCCGACCAGTTACTCCTGGCCGACGGTCGTGGTGCAACTCCCCATTTACCGAGAACACAAAGTTCTCAACCGACTCCTCACGGCGGTAACGAACCTCGACTATATGGATGGCCGACTCGCGGTGCAGGTTCTGGACGACTCCGAGGGGGAGGAGGCCGCGCTGGCCAAGGCCGTCGTCGACGCACATCGCCGAGGCTCCGTCCCGATCGAATACGTCCACAGGACAAGCCGCGACGGGTACAAGTCAGGGGCGCTCAACCACGGTATGCGGATGGCCGATTGCGACCTCGTGGCGATTTTCGACGCGGACTTCACACCTGATCGTGACTTCCTCGTCAAAACCGTGCCCCTGTTCGAGGATGCTCGCGTCGCTGCAGTCCATACGCGGTGGCGGCACCGCAACGGTCTTTCGTCCGCTCTGACGCTGTTCCAAGCGGCGGTCATCGACAGCCTGTTCTGCTTTTCGAGCGGGATCCGCCAGGCCAGGGGGGAGTCCACCATATATCTGGGGACCAGCGGGGTCTGGCGGAAGCGCACGATCGAAGAACTCGGCGGGTGGCACGAAGCACCGTTCACCGACGACGGCATCGACCTCAGCTTCCGTGCCCAGCTCGCGGGATGGTCGGTCGTCTTCGTCAACGAGGCATTGGCCACCAGCGACCTTCCCAGCACCTACCTCAGCTACAAAAACCAGCAACGCCGCTGGGCGCGCGCGGCATTCCGGCTCTTCCTCGACTATGGGAAGAAGGCGCTCAGTCCGCCACAGGGCAAGAGACGTCGATTTCTTGAGCTTTCTTCCTTGCACCTGGTTCTGGGTACACCGGTACTCGTCCTGACCGGAGTGCTCTCCAGTGCATACGTCGTTCTCGGGCTCCCCCGCACTCCGTACTGGGCGATCACCCAAGTCGGTCTCAGCGCGTTTCTCGTACTGTTCCCGCCGCTGCAGGAATGCGTGCTCTCGCAGAGAATTCTGTACGACGACTGGGCGCGGCGGTGTCTGCGTCTCCCACTGTCGTTGCCGCTCGCCATCGGCGTATCGGTCTCCATCCTGGCCGGCTTCCGGGACACGATCAAGCGAGACGAGCCGGAGTTCGTGAGAACCCCCAAGGAAGGGTCGTCGGGCATTATCCGGAAGAGCGAAGCGAAGTGGGTCGGAACCGCCTCGCGGATCGCATGGTGTGAACTGGGCCTGGGTGTCGCGTTCCTCTCGGCCGGGCTGCTGTCCGTCGTGCGCGGGTACGCCGAATCGTGTTTCCTGCTCTCGTCCCTGGCAGTGGCTTTCCTGGTCGCGAGTGCGAGGAGCGGATCGGAGATCCGACGAGCCGTTCACCGGCCGGCTACCCCAGCCCCCGCAGGCACATCAGATTGACCCGCCCGTTTCCCTGGCGACGGATCTCCCGCCGGATGGCGTCCCGGTCCTGGGGGAACGTCACCGGTCGAGGAGGGGGCCCCGCCAGGGAGACGTCGTCGAATCCGCATGCGGCCAGAGCCGCCCAGAACGAGTCGATCGACTCACCCGCAGCGGCCAGCGTCCGCTCGTTGAGCTCGATGATCAGAACCAGACCGGGATTTCGACGGCTCAGCTCCCGCATACCGGCCAACGCCGCGACCTCGTGCCCTTCAATGTCGATCTTGACCAGATCCACTCGTGGCCACAGACTCTGTTCGGCCCATGCGTCCAAGGTGGTGCACGCAACGGTCTCCCTCGGCCCCGGACCATCGCCGGCCGCCGAGGCCCGGTGGACGCTGGACAGCATGCTGTCGGGCGTGCCCGCGAACAGCGTCACTGCACCGACCGAATCTCCCACGGCACTCGGCACCACGTGGATCTCGCCGCCCACGTCGTTCTCCGCCACGTTTCTCCGGAGGATGGGGAGCAGTGCCGACGACGGCTCGAACGCCCAGACCGTGCTCGCCGCTCCGCCGAGGCGCGCGCACAGCAGCGTGAAGTAGCCGAGGTGCGCACCGACGTCCACGACCGACATGTTCGGCCTGACGAGGTGCCGGATGAGTGCCGCGACGTCGCGGTCGTGCATGCCCATCGCCAGCATCTGCAGGTGATACGAGGGGCGCCCTTCGTGGTAGAGCCGAAAGCCGTCGACCTCGACGGGGATCCCCGGATCCGTCAGAAGCGAGTGGGGAAACAGCCACCGGTGCAGGGGTGCGCCGAGTTCGGCAAGGAGTGGCGCAAGGGGACCAGAACGGTCGAACCACCAGGCTCCGGCTCGATGAACAGCGCGTACGCCGCGCAGAGTGAATGCGCGCAGCGGTGATGCGGGACGTGGCATGAGCGGACCTACCAAACCACGAGGGCAACGACAATGGGGGCGAGGACGATGTTCACCCCGTGTGTCGCCATGCAGAGCCACAGAGAGCCCGTCCGTGCGTGCACCCAGCACCAGATCATGCTCACGCCGAAAGCCCATACAAAGTATGCTGCGCCGGCCACATACGGGTATGCAGGCAAAAGGTAGACCAGTTGGGCCGAGTGGCGGAGTCCGAACAGGGTGGACGTGAGGACCGAAGCGATCGGCAGCGAGTAGCGCCCCAACAGCGAGCCTTGGAGGAATCCCCGGTAGAAGAGTTCCTCTCCGAACATGGGCCACAGTCCCAGGAAGACGTACACGATGATCAGCGCGAACCAGCTTCCATAACGCGCGGCGTACAGATCCGCGAACTTCCCATAGGTCGCGAGCAGGTTCCATGCGGGATCCCGCGTCTTGTCGAGGACGGTCATGGCGAGGCTGTAGAGAAGGATGAAGCCGCCGATGAACGCGATGGCGGCAGCAAACGGTCGGCCCTGCTTCGGAAGATGCGCCCGAATCTCAGGCCAGGGTCGGCCGGTGGGGCGAACCCGAAACCAAAGCGGGATGACAATGGCGAGGCACGCGTGAAACACAGGAAACGGCGCGTAGGGCCAGCCTTGCCATGACTCCGGAAGGGCGACCGCGGTGACCAGTACACCGATGCAGAGAACGGTGAGCGGGTGGAGTCCGCCGACGGGTGCGGTGGGTTCGGCGGCTTGCGCGTCCGGAACTGCGGGTCTCCTTACGTTCGCCATGGTCGCATCAGCTACTCCACGCTTGAGATGAAGCGGCGAACGGTCTCGTTGACGAATGAGTCGTCCACGTAGGTGATGAAGTGCTCACCACCTGGCTTGATGACCGCTGCGCCCGCGTTGGGAAGGAGCGCGGCCATGCGGCGTGCCTGGGCGACCGAGACGATGTGGTCGTTGTCGCCGGAGATGACCAGGCTCGGCACGTGAACCTCGCCCGGCGTCGGGCGATGCTCGGTCAGGTTGGGAAGAATGCTGTGCTTGAACAGCGCCGTCAACCGAAGGACGACCAGCGCCTCCTGGACGATCCACTCCGGTTTGATCTGGGTCCCTCCGACGAAGCGCCCGAGGAGTGTCGCAAACACGCGCGATGACACCACTCGCTCGATGGGAAGGTGTTCCAGCACCTTCAGCCAGAAGCCGTAGGGTTGCGGGAACCGGTAACGATCGGCCAGCCCGACGAAGACCATCGAGCGACACAACTCGGGGTGATGCTTGGCCAGATAATAGGCTGCCGCACCCGTGTCGCCCCACACGACGAAGTGCGCGCGGCTGATACCGAGGGCGGAGAGCAGGCTGCGGACCTCGTGGGCCCTGTCCTTGATGCCGACCCGCGTGTTCGTGCTGAGCAGCGGTTCATAGAGCACGACGCGGTGGTCGCGCTGGAACTCTGCGATTTGAGGTGCGTAGACGAAGTTCAGTTCGGCGACCATGGGCAGGAGTACGACGGCGTCCCCCTCTCCGCAGTCGAGTACGCGGAGTGTTCTGCCGTCGGGAAGCGTGACGGGGCGCATGGCCGCCGCGATCGCTCTTTGGTCCTCGGTCATCCTCGTGCGAAGCGAGTCCGAGACGGGAGGTCTCACCCATGTGCGCGCGTCAGTCATTGCACCCCGCCTCACCGGGCAGGAGCTCGATTGCCGCTGCGCCGCAGGAGAACCCGAGGCCGAAGGCGAGAAGCAACAGCCTTTGCCCTGGACGGAGTAGGCCTTCGTCTCTGGCCAGAGAGAGATTCACCAACAGGCTGGCCGGGCCCATGTTCCCCAGGCGGCTGGCAGGCATCGGAAAAATCTCCGGCCGGAAGCCCAGAGCCTCGATGAGAACGTGCAGCATGCGAACGTTCGGCTGGTGGGAGATGACGAGGTGGACGTCGTCGTGGCACCACCCGGCTTCTTCGAGTACACGGGAAACCAGGGGAGGGATGACGCGTACCCCCGTACGAACCAGGCCAGAGCCGTCCATGTCGTAGAAACCCGCTTGCACGCTGACCCCTTCGGGGCCGGCGTTGTAGCCGAGTACCGGGATGCTCCCGAGGGCCGCATGGTCGGCGTGAGTCAGCCACTGAATGCTCATGACCTTCGCCGACATGCCCTGTGACGTGGTGTGCCGCTCGACCACGACCGCGCCCGCACCAGCGCCGAAGAGCCCGACCGTGCCCCTGTCCTCCGAGCTGATGATCGGCAGGAAATCCACACTCGACGAGATGACGGCCCGACTGCAACGATTGCTCGACAACATGAGCGCAGCCATCTCGAACATGGCCACAGGTTCAGCGCACACTCCGTCAACGGAGAGCACTCGTAGACCCTTGAGCCCCAGCGCATTCGCCAAGATGACCCCGGACGGCGGGGTGAAGGCCGTCAGGCCGTTCTGGACGTGGAGGAGAACCGTTTCGGGGCCCAACATGTCAGGTTTCAGCCCACTTGACTGGAGAGCCGACTCGACCGCGGACACCGCCAGCGTGAGTACGTCCTCTCCTTCCCCGCAAACCCGTCGTTCATCAATCCCTGTTCGCTTCGTGAACCAATCCGTGGACAGCCCCATCGAAACAGCCAAGCCGGTGTTCGAGACAATCCTGGAGCCGACGGCATGACCGGTGCCTGAAATACTGAACTGCTCGAGCACGACCTCACTCCTTCGGGTGGAAATTGGTCCGGCATCCGGCCAGGAGAAGCGAGCTACATCTGACCTGTGAAGGTGTGGCTGGCCCAAGGCTACGTCCGGTGCAATTGATCCGCGACTCGCTGCTGGTCCATTCGGTATATGTAGAAGCTGCTGTACGTAAAGGACCGGTCCTGCGCGAAGAGCCGGTGGGCGAGATCCTCCTCGCTGACCACCGCACTTCGGAGCTCCGGCGGGACAGGAAGTGAGCGTACGGCGGAACGGTAGATGAAGCGGCCGCCTGGCGTACCAGCCCTGAGCACGCTGCGCACCGTCGCATGGCGGGACTCCCGGCTCATCCAGTCGAATATGTCCAGAAGGTTGAACTTGTCGACCGACGACTCGGGCAATGAATCGAGGTACTCGGTGAGCCAGGCCGTGACGTTGACTACGCGATCGGCCGTTTGCTTCAGGGTGTCGAAGTTCCGTTCGAGGAGGTAGGGAGGAACGCTCTCCGCGTCCAGGTATGCGCCCAAAAATGCCTGGGCGATGAAATAGTTGTCACGTATCGGGACGGTGGTCAGTACATATTCCATGCGATCGCGTATGTATCGCCCTATGCCATGACGGTCTTGAATCAGGTCGTACTGGGAGGGGTGCATGCCGGCGCAGGCAAGTACCCAGCGGGAGCCGAGGATTTTGAGTACCGACCCGCGCAACAACCGCGGGTGGATCTCGCGGTAATAGAAATCGCGCTGGTCATCGATGTCGCCGACCTCGAAGAACTGACGTATCCGTCGCTCTCCGAGTTGCCATCGCATATAGCGGCGAATCCACTTCAAGAAGAACCCCAGCTTGCCCTGGGCAAGTATCCCGCGTTCCAGTACCCGAGTGTTGCTGTCCCAGTAATTTCGTGCGCCATCAGGCAACTTGGCTCGCAGTGCTCGCCGGTAGATGTCCACGGCCTCCGTGCTGCCACAGGACGTGAGGAGAGAGCAGAAGTCGGCATGGTCAAGGTGTCGGACGCCTGCCAGCTTGAGGTCGAGCAGGTACGTCTGAGCGGGGTTGGGGTCGACGCAGATGAGCCGGCGGGGCCGTAGGCAGAGGAGGTTCAGGCAGTTGCAGCCACCCGACGTGATGGACAGAACGGTGTCCTGGTCCGCCGATATGCGGAGCGCCTCACGATCGAGAAGCGGATCCTCCCAGGACTGGTTGAATACCAACCCGCGGAAGTAGGTGCGTTCTATCAGTCGATTGAGCGTGCTCTTCATAACGCGAGCCCCATCGCCGGCCTGGTCCTGTCGAGATGGGGCAGTAGCACCCATTGCCCCTACTGCCCAACCCCTCCCTGTTGGCTGCATTTGTCACCAAATGCTACTCCGAGTGACTCTTGTTCGCTCCTTGACGCGGCGGTCGCCACCCTGCCGCCCTGTTTCCGGGCGTCCTGGACGCACCGGGCCCGAGGTCTCCTGGCTGACGGCACCCCCGACCTGGCGGATGTGGAGTGGGCCGAAGTGCGCGCGGTGGTGCCGGCGTCAAATGGCCAGCGCTGACCGCTGATTGCTCTTTCGTCCGGCTGACCTCTCTCGGTCTGCTCGGTGAGCATTCCGTACGAGCCGAGAGAGGTCCTCGGGACGCCGCCGACCGCCTACGTCGCCTACCCCCCTGACTCCGCCGGACCGCCCGGTGGACCAGTCGGAGTCCGCTTGGCGTCGCCGACCTTAGGCCGTATCTTTCGGATCTTGCCGGCCGAGCCCGCGGCGTCCGATGCCGTGCCTGGCAAGGCGGAGGGGCGCCCGTGTACTGGACGTACTTGGGTGCCCCGACAACGCGGCCAGGTGCGGTGCCGGGCGTCGCGGGCCCGGCAAGATCCGAAAGAGACGGCCTAGGTGGCCGAAGGCCTGGCCCAGCCACTGGAGCGCGTTCGGCCGTTCCACCGCCTTGGGACCACTTCTTGATCACCGTCTTCGGCGAGTTCCCTCACATCCGAGGGGAATCGGAATCGAAGCAGAAGTGAAGTCTCTTTCCAGTGCTTCGACGCGTGCGGCCGAGTCGACCAAGTCGGCATTTGTCACTGATAGTGGCCGGCCAGGTACGTAGTGTCCGTGTTTGTCTGCCTTCAATAGAGAAGGCGCTATTGTGTCGTAATGCCGTCTCGTCATGGCGGCTCGGTATCAGTGGAGTGGATCATGCCTACCAGCAGTTCCTCGCAACCCCAGCGGGAGAGAGCAGGGACCGAAGCCGGCGCCCGAGCTCTGAGCAAGAGCCATCTGGCCGCATTGCTGGCAGCAGCTGGTCTCACCTACGCATTGGACCTGGGCAGCAAGTTCCTGGCCGTCTCGCGGTTGGAGAACCACGAGCCCGTCGGCGTTTTCGGCCGCGTGCTCACTCTCCAGGTGATACGCAACTCGGGCGCGGCGTTCAGTATGGGCCAGGCGGTCACTGCTGTGTTCACGGCGATCACGCTCGCGGTCGTCGTGGTCATCGTGCGTGCCTCACGCAAGCTCCACAGCCTCCCGTGGGCTCTCGCCCTGGGCCTGCTGTTGGGGGGTGCACTCGGCAATCTGACCGACCGGATCTTCCGGGCGCCCGGGGTCTTCCGAGGGCACGTCGTCGACTTCATCTCTGTTCAGCACTTCGCGATCTTCAATCTCGCCGACTCGGCAATTGTCTGCGGGGGAGCCCTGATGATCCTCCTTTCGTTCTTGGGCGTTTCCCTGGAAGGAACCGCCCCGCAAGGCCGCCGGGACAGCGGCATCGTCGTCCCGGGGTGACACGCATCCCCACCGCGTAGCAGATCCTGGAACCGCACCCCACCGGGCCTTGACCCCTGATCTTGAACACGTCTATGCGGCTTGGGCCCCGCCGACGGGTCGTCGGCCGGGGAAGCAGGATCTACGTCCAGGCCGAGCCGTTCACCGCGTGGGGCGCAAGGAACTTGCCACCGAGGACCTGCTGCGGCGCGATGCCGGTGTGGGGGTCGGCGCCGGCATCGGGTGAGCGCCGGCGGGGTCAGACGGCGGCCCAGCGGTCCGTGATCAGCGCGGCCTGCTCCCGCAGCGCCTCGATCAGTTCCTGGGCGGCGCCGGCCGACGTGGACCGCAGTACGGCGACGCTGATCTCCCGGGCGAGATCGGGGCGGGCCAGGGGGCGGACCACCAGGTCGGGCCTGGGATGCCCCAGCGCGAGCCGCGGGACCAGGGCCACGCCCGTCCCCGCGGCCACGAGGCCTTGGACCACCGCGTAGTCGTCGGTACGCATCACGTGCAGGGGCTCGTACCCCTCCTGGCCGCACGCCCAGGCCAGCACGCGGTCGCAGGGGTCGTGCGGATCGGCGGCGCCCACCCACGCGGTGTCGCGCAGTTCACCGAGGGACACCTCCTCCCGCGCCGCGCACGGGTGGTCCTGCGGCATGACCAGCAGCAGCGGATCGGACAGGAGCGGGTGGACTTCGAAGTCCTCGTCGAGGTCGAGGCTGTCGCCCGGCTGCGAGAAGACGAGGGCGGCGTGGAGCTCTTTGGCCCGCAACCCGCGCAGCAGCAGGGGGAGCTCTCCTTCGGTGAGCGAGATGTGGACCCCCTGCTGGTGGAGGCGCTTGACCGCGGGGGCCAGGAGCAGGGCGCCCGCCGTGGGGAACGTGCCGATGTGGAGCGTGCGCATACCGCGCTCGGCGAGGTTGCGCACCTCCAGCTCGGCGTGGCGCAGGCGGTCGAGTACGGCTTCGGCGTGCGGCAGCAGGGCTTCGCCGAGTTCGGTCAGTGTGGCGCCGCGCGGTCCGCGCTGGACGAGCCGGGCGTTGACGTGCGCTTCCAGGGCGGCCAGGTGGTGGGTGATCGTGGGCTGGCTGTAGTGCAGTGCCCGGCCCGCTGCGGCGAGCGAGCCCTCCTGCGCGATGGAGCGGAGTACCTGGAGCTGCCTGACGTCGAGCATATAGACATCGTATGGAGGGGTAACGAAAAATCCACCATTCCTCAATGGCTGGACGGCTGCCACGCTCCGGGGGTGAACATCAGAACGACCGATCAGCGCATCCCCTCCCCCACCCGTCCTGGCATCGGCCAGCTGTCCGCCCCCTACGCCGATGCCGTGCTGGGCCATGCGGGACGGGACTGGCTGAGACTGAACGTCCCCGGTCATGCGGCGGCCCCCGGATCGGATCTCGCCGGTTTCCTCGGCCCGCGGATCACGGCCCTGGACTTCCCGCCGCTGCTCGACGGCATCGACCTCGGCCGGGACACCCCGCTGGACCGGGCGCAGTCGCTTGCTGCGGAGGCCTGGGGCGCGCGGCGCACCTGGTTCCTGACGAACGGCGCTTCGCAGGGCAATCAGATCGCCTCGATGGTCGCCCCCGTCCTGGGACGCACGCTCGTCGTCCAGCGCAGTGTGCACTCCAGCGTGATCGACGGGCTGGTGCTGTCGGGCATGGACGCCGTCTTCGTCCAGCCGTCCGTCGACCCGGAGCAGGGCATCGCCCACGGGGTGACCGCCGCGGACGTGGCGGCGGCGCTCGCCCGGACACCGGGCGCGGCCGCCGTGTACATCGTGTCCCCGAGCTACTTCGGCGCGGTGGCCGACGTACGGGCCCTCGCGGACACCGCCCACGCCGCCGGGGTGCCGCTGATCGTCGACGAGGCGTGGGGATCGCACTTCGGCTTCCACCCCGCCCTGCCCGCGAACGCCCTCTCCCTGGGCGCCGACCTGGTGACTTCGAGTACGCACAAGTTGGCGGGCAGCCTGACGCAGTCGGCGATGCTCCATCTGGCGGAGGGCCCCTTCGCGGACCTGCTGGAGCCGCTGGTGGACCGGGCGTTCCGGCTCGTGCAGTCCACCAGCGCGAGTGCGCTGCTGACCGCGTCGCTCGATCTTGCCCGAAGGAGTCTGGTCACCGGCGCCGACGCGACGGGCGGCTCGGTCGGGGCCGCGGACAGGGTGCGGGGCGTCGTTCGCGCGCTGGGCCGCTTCACCGTGGTGAGCGACGGGTTCCGCGCCTTCCCCGACATCGTCCGGGCCGACCCGCTGCGCATCGCGATCGACACCCGCGCCGGCGGGATCACGGGCCACGAGGCCAGGCGCCGGCTCTTCCGGGACCATCAGGTCATGGTCGAAGTGGCGACCGACGCGGCGATCGTCGCCGTGATCGGCGCGGGGTCCGTGCCCGACACCGACCGGTTCGTGGAAGCGCTGCACACCCTGCCCTCCCCGCTCACCACCGGCTCGGCCGGCGCCACCGGCGGCATGCCGCGGCTGCCGGCTCCGGGGGCCACCAAGCTCACCGCCCGCGAGGCGTTCCTGAGCCCGGCCGTGGTCGTGGCCGCGCAGGAGGCCGTCGGGCGGATCTCCGCGGACACCCTGGCGGCGTACCCGCCGGGGATCCCCAACGTCCTGCCCGGCGAAGTCATCACCGCCGAGGCCGTCCGGTTCCTCCAGCGGACCGCGGCCGCGCCGAACGGCCATGTCCGCGGCGCGCTCGACCTGGGCGTGACGCGCCTGCGCGTCGTCGCCTGAGACACCGGGCCCGTCCCGGCGTTCGCGCACACCGTCCCCGAGAGAGAGCGCAGCCATGGCCGTACGCATACCGACCCGGCGGACGATCGCCGCCGCCGTCGCCACCACCACCGTCACCCTGCTGCTGGGTGCCTGCGGGGACCGGACCGATGCCGGCGGAGGCGGTGGAGCCGGCGGCACCGGCGGCGCGAAGAGCGACGCCCCGCTGTTCGCCGAGCTGCCCGCGGACATCCGGCGGGCCGGTGTCATCAAGGTCGGCACGGACGCCACGTACGCT
Organism: Streptomyces nojiriensis; assembly: GCF_017639205.1. Lineage (NCBI taxonomy): Bacteria > Bacillati > Actinomycetota > Actinomycetes > Kitasatosporales > Streptomycetaceae > Streptomyces > Streptomyces nojiriensis. Next base: position 1,029,719 of record NZ_CP071139.1, read on the forward strand.
CCGATGGAGTTCACGGAGAACGGAAAGATCGTCGGCGTCGACCCGGACGTCGCCGAGGCGCTCGGCAAGCAGCTCGGCGTGGAGTTCGTCTTCACGAGCGGCACCTTCGACAGCCTCGTCACCTCCCTCAACTCCGGACGGCAGGACATCGTGATGTCGTCGATGAGCGACACCACGGCCCGCCAGCAGGGTCTGGACGACAAGGGCCAGAAGACCGGCAACGGCGTCGACTTCGTCGACTACTTCGTCGCGGGCTCCGTGGTGTACGTCCGGAAGGGCAATCCCCAGCAGATCAAATCCATCGCCGACCTGTGCGGAAGGAAGGCCGCCGTGCAGCGGGCACCACCTTCGAGGAGGTGGCCAAGGCCCGGTCGAAGGAGTGCGAGGCCGCCGGGAAGCCGGGCATCTCGATCGAGTCCTTCCCGACCGACGCCGAGGCCCAGACCCGCGTCAGGGCGGGCGGCGCCGTGGCCGGGGTCAACGACTACCCGGTGGCCGCCTACCTGGCCCTCAAGGCCGACGGCGGAAACGCCTTCGAGATCGTCGGCAACCAGATCGAGGCCGGCCCCTTCGGCATCGCCGTGGCCAAGGACAGGACCGCACTGCGCGACGCCCTCAGGGCGGCACTGGCGGCGATCATCGAGGACGGTTCGTACAGGAAGGCGCTCGACAAGTGGGGTGCGGGCACGGGCGCCGTGGCCTCGGCGGACGTCAACACCGGCTCCTGACCACCGACGACACGGGCACACGTCCCGCCGGGGCGGCGCTCGCCCCGGCGGGAGGTCCCTCACGATGTCCGCGCTGCCCTAGGCCGTCTCTTTCGGATCTTGTCGGCCGAGCCCGCGGCGTCCGGTGCCGTGCCTGGCAAGGCCGAGGGGTGCCTGTGTACTGGACGTACTCGGGCGCCCCGACAACGCGGCCGGGTGCGGTGCCGGGCGTCGCGGGCCCGGCAAGATCCGGAAGAGACGGCCTAGCCCAGCAGTCGGCGCTTCTGCTCCGCGAACTCCGTCTCGGTCAGCACGCCCTGTTCCTTGAGGGTGCTGAGCTGCTTCAGCTGCTCGATCTTGGTGGTCATGTCGTCGGCCGGCGGCTCCGCGGCGGGCGGCGGCGGGGGCGGCGGCGGTGCCGCCGCCTGCTGCTGCTGGGCCTGCTGCTGGGCGTCCTGCTGCGCCCAGCGGCCGCCCTGGCGGCGGGACACTCGGTTGGACACCGCCGTGGCGGTGCCCGCGACGACGGCGGTGCGGGCGACCCCGCGAAGAAGTCCGGGCATGATGCTCATCTCCAGGCTGTGTGGCTACTCTCCGGCGGCGGGGTCCTCCAGGGCGTCCAGCGACGCCAGCAGGGCCTGCACGGGAATCCGTCCGGCGGCGACGAGCTGCGCTCCGCCGCGTCGCAGGGCACGGGCGAAAGGCGCCGCCCAGGTGTTCTCGTACACGATGACCCCGGCCGAGCTGCCCGGTTCCAGGGCGGCGGCGGCCTCCTGGATGTCGCCGCCGTCGAGCAGGCCGGACGACGCCCCTTCGAACACGGTGAGGTCGACTTCGCCGCCACCGAGGTCCTGGAGCTCCAGCGCGGTCACCGTGCCGTCCTCCTCCTTGCGGATGAAGGCGAAGTCGAAGATGCGGATGATGCCCCGGTCGACGAGGTCGACGAGGATCGGGAGCCCCTCCCCCGTCATTCGGTTGCCCGGGAACTCGACCACGATGTAGTCGACCGGGCCGAGTTCGTCGATGTCGCCGATGTCGCCGAAATCGGCTCGCGGCTCGGTCTCGCTGCTCATGGCAGCTCCTGTCGGAGAGGGGGGAAGGTCTTTTCATTCCAGCACGCTGCCCGCTCCCCCGCACGTCTGGCCGGTCCGGCCGGTCCAGCCGGCCGGTCAGCCGGTCAGCCGGTCAGCTCGTAGATGCTCTGCGCGGTCAGCCACAGGCCGAGCAGCAGGCAGACGAACACGATGGCCTCGTCCTTGTGCCCCTCCATCCACGCGCGCATCCGCAGCAGCCGGGCCTGTGCGGCCTCCGGTGCGAACACCATGTACAGCTCCGCGGCCAGCAGGCCGGAGCTGGCCAGCAGGCAGAAGCCGAAGAGCGCGATGAACGTGGTCGCGTGCGAGGTGTCGGCCTCGATCACGGTCGTCGCACCCGCCGCGACCATGCCCCACGGCTGGATCAGCACGGCCAGGCCCGCCGCGGCCCACACCGAGCCGACGTCCACGTGGGAGGGCTTCGGGGCGGTGTCCCGGGCGGCCTTCAGCTTCCTGCGGCGGTAGCGGCGCACCCCGTAGACCACCAGTCCCACCCCGATGGCCAGCTTGAGCGCGAGCGCCGCCACGCCCGGCGGGGAACGCGGCGACGGAGGCTCGCCGCCGGTCAGCGCCAGCACGATCGCGATCACCGCGACGAGGTTGGCCAGCCACGCCAGGATGAAGGCCAGCCCCTTCCACACTCCTCTGGGCGAGGACACCACGAGGATGAACGCCATCATGGGCAGCGGGTAGAGGGCGATGGCCAACGCGATGAGCATGAGGTCGAGGACCATGGCGCCCCAATCGTGCGACGACATACGACACTACGCACCGGACCGGGCTCCGACACCTTTTGCCCATCGAGATGCCGCCCTGCTCTTCGTCCACCAACCTGGACCAAGACGAAGGAGGCCCGCCATGACGACGACCCGGCATCCGCCGTCCGTGCCGTACGCCGCTGCGGGCCGCTGATGTGGTCGGAGCGCAAGGCACGGTGGCGCGAGCGCTCCCGGGAGCTGGCCGCGGCCGCCAAACGGACGCAGGAGCGGGCCGAGACCCGGTTCCCCGTGATCACCCATGTCACGGAGCGCATGATCGGCGTGAACATCTTCGACTCCGCCACGCGACTGGCCGCCCAGTGCTTCCTGACCGCCGTGCCCCTGCTCTTCGTCGTCGCCTCGTTCGCCCCGGAGGCGGTACGCGACCAGCTGGTCTCCTCCGTACGCACGATGTTCGGGCTCACCGGTCAGGCGAGCGATCAGCTGGGCGACGTGTTCGACCACTCCGGCGAGGAGGACATCCGCAACGCCGTGGGAGCGGTCGGCGCCGTGATCGTGCTGCTGTCGGCGACCGCCGTGAGCCGTGCCATGCAGCGGCTGTGCAAACGCGCCTGGCAGATCCCGCGGGGCGGGACGCGGGTCGCGATCTGGCGCTGGTTCGCCTGGATCCTCGCCTGGCTGGTCCTGCTGATCTTCCAGGGTCCGGTCCGTGACGGATTCGGACTCGGCCTGTGGCTCGGGATCCCCCTCACGCTCCTCCTCCAGACGCTGGCGTGGTGGTGGAGCCAGCACCTGCTGCTGGGCGGGCTGATCGCGTGGCCCCCGCTGCTGCCCGGCGCGCTCCTCACCGCCGCCGCGGTGACCGCGCTGTCGCTGGGCGCGCGGGTCTACATGCCGATCGCCCTCAACCGGTCGCTCGACACGTACGGGTCCACCGGCTCGGTGTTCGTCGTCCTGTCGTGGCTGATCGTGCTGTGCGTGGCGGTCGCCGTCGGCATCACCCTGGGCGCCGCGCTGGCGCAGGAGCCGTACCTGGCGCGGCGGCTGGGCAGCCCGGTGCCGAGCGGGCTGCGGCAGGAGAGTCCCTGAGGGACCGCACGGGCGCCCGTGGGGCATCGGCGCGGGGCCGGTGCGATGCTGGGAGGCAGGGGTCCTGGTGGCCGGGAGGTCGGACGATGACGATGCGTGACATGAGCGCGACCGCGGCCCCGACCGCGGCGGACGGCGGTCCCCGGCTCTCGCCCAAGGACCGGGCCGTGAACGGCCGGGCCGCCCGGGCGGCCGCTCCGAGAACCTCCCACGGGGACTTCGAACCGTCCTCCGACCGGGCGGATCCGATGGACGTCATCGAGCGGCAGTCCGCCACCCGGCTGCAGGAACTGGTGCCGATCCGCTACGGCCGGATGGCGGAGTCGCCGTTCCGTTTCTACCGTGGTGCGGCCGCGATCATGGCCGGTGACCTGGCCGGCACACCCGACTCGGGTATCCGGGTCCAGTTGTGCGGCGACGCGCACATGCTGAACTTCCGGCTGCTCGGCTCCCCGGAACGGAACCTGCTGTTCGACATCAACGACTTCGACGAGACGCTGCCCGGGCCGTGGGAATGGGACGTCAAGCGGCTGGCGACCAGCCTGGTGATCGCCGGGCGGGAGAACGGCTTCTCCGACGGCGAGCGCGCGACGATCGTGACGTCGGCCGTGCGCGGCTACCGCGAGCAGATGCGCGCCTTCGCCGAAATGCGCACCCTCGACGTCTGGTACGCGAGGGTGGACGAGACCCACCTCCAGGCACTGGCCGAGGGCTCGCTCCACACCCGCGGGCGCAAGAACGTGTCCGAGGCGCTGAGCAAGGCGCGCGGTCGCGACAGCCTGCAGGCGTTCGAGAAGCTCACCGAGGTGGTCGACGGCCGGCGCCGCTTCGTCGCCGTGCCGCAGCTGATCACACCGGCTTCCGAACTGCTGCCGGGTCACGAGCGCGATTCGGTCGAGGACCAGATCCGGGACGTCGTCGGACGGTACGGGGACAGTCTCCAGTCGGACCGCAGACACCTGCTGCACCAGTACTCCATCGTCGACATGGCCCGCAAGGTGGTGGGCGTCGGCAGTGTCGGCACGCGCTGCTGGATCGTGCTGCTGCTGGGCCGCGACGGCGAGGACCCGCTGATCCTGCAGGCCAAGGAGGCCGGTGACTCGGTGCTCGCCGCGTACGCGGGCCCCAGCGAGTACGCCACCGGCGGCGAGCGGGTCGTGGCCGGCCAGCGGCTGATGCAGGCCGCGAGCGACATCTTCCTCGGCTGGCAGCAGACGCACGGGCTCGACGGACTCGAACGGAGCTTCTACGTACGCCAGCTGCGCGACTGGAAGGGCATCGCCGAGCCCGCCCGGATGGTGCCGCGCGGTATGCGGGTCTTCGCCGGCCTGTGCGGCGTGACCCTGGCACGGGCGCACGCCCGCTCCGGCGACCGGATCGCGATCGCGGCGTACCTCGGCCGTAGCGGCGCCTTCGACCAGGCGCTCGTGCGGTTCGCGGAGAGCTACGCCGACCTCAACGAGCGCGACCACCAGCGCCTGGTGGACGCCATCGCGTCCGGGCGGGTGACCGCCGTCGCGGCCTGAGCAGGACCGGACCGGGCAGGCGCTTCGGCCAGTCGGCTGACACGGCGGGCGAGGTGCCCGGCCGCCTCCCCCGGCCGTGGCACTCTGCGCGCATGACAGCGGCGCAGGCGGGACCGGACGGGGCGGCCGGGAACGCGGGGAACACGAGGCTCATCCTGCTGACACTCGCGGCCGGGCAGTTCCTGATGGCCCTGGACAGCTCGGTGATGAACGTCTCGATCGCCACGGTGGCGGAGGACATCGGCACCACGGTGAGCGGTATGCAGGGCGCGATCACGGCCTACACGCTGGTGATGGCGATGCTCATGATCAGCGGTGGCAAGGTCGGCGCGCTCATCGGCCGCAAGCGGGCGTTCATGATCGGCTGCGTCATCTACGGACTCGGTTCCCTGACGACCTCGCTCGCCCCGAACCTGACGGTCCTGCTGCTGGGCTGGTCGTTCCTGGAGGGTGTGGGAGCGGCCCTGATCCTGCCGGCGATCGTGGCGCTCGTCGCCTCGAACTTCGGCAAGGCGCAGCGGCCCGCCGCCTACGGCCTGGTCGCGGCGGCGGCAGCGGTGGCGATCGCGGTCGGACCGCTCATCGGCGGCTTCGCGACCACGTTCTTCTCCTGGCGCTGGGTGTTCGCCGGGGAGGTCGTGATGGTCCTCGCCATCCTGCTGCTGGCCCGGCGGATCGCCGACGCGCCCCCGGAGCACCGGCCGCGGATCGACGTGCTCGGTGCGGTCCTGTCCGCGGCGGGCATCGGGCTGTTCGTGTTCGGCATCCTGCGGACCAGCGAATGGGGCTGGTTCCGGCCCAAGGCCGGGGGCCCCTCGTGGTTCGGCGTCTCGCCCGTCGTGTGGCTGGTGATGGCCGGGCTGATGCTGGTCTGGCTGTTCTTCCGCTGGGAGACACGTCTGGTGGCGCGCGGTGTCGAACCGCTCGTCGACCCGGAGCTGTTGAAGAACCGGCAGCTCTCCGGCGGGCTGACGATGTTCCTCTTCCAGTACCTCGTGCAGATGGGCGTGTTCTTCGTCGTCCCGCTCTACCTGTCGGTGGCGCTCGGCCTGTCCGCCCTGCACACGGGCGCGCTGATCCTGCCGCTCTCCATCACACTGCTGGCCGCCGCGATCGGGGTCCCCAAGTTCAGCCCGAACGCCTCGCCCCGGCGCGTCGTGCGGCGCGGGATCCTGGCGATGTTCGCGGGCGCCGTCGTCCTCATGTCGGCCCTCACCCCGGATTCCGGCGCGGAGGTCGTCACCGTGCCCATGCTGCTCATCGGGCTCGGGATCGGGCTGCTCGCCTCACAGCTCGGGGCCGTCACCGTGTCGGCCGTACCGGACGAGAAGAGCGCCGAGGTCGGCGGCATCCAGAACACCGTCACCAACCTCGGCGCCTCGATCGGCACCGCGCTCGCCGGATCGATCATGATCGCCGTGCTGACGAGTTCGTTCCTCACCACCATCGACCAGAACCCGGCGGTCCCGGCCGATGTGAAGACCCAGGCGCACACCGCCCTCGCCGGCAGTGCCCCGTTCCTGTCGGATGAACAGCTCGCCGAGGCCCTCGAAGCTGCGGGCACGGACCCGGTGGTGGCCCAGGCGGCACTCGACGCGAACGAGCAGGCACGGATCGAGGGGCTGCGGGCCGCGCTCGCCCTCCTCGCTCTGGCGGCCCTGCTCGCCCTCTTCTTCACCCAGCGCATCCCGGCGGCCCAGCCCGCCGCGGCACGTGGCCCGGCCGACGCCCCGTCATGACGGGTGCGGGCTCGGGGTCGTTCCCTCGGCGGGGGCGGTGGTGTCCTCGGCGAGGAAGTCCACCACCGCGAGGGCGAAGAGCAGGGCGAGGGCGAGGCCCACGACCACCCAGCCGGTGGGGTAGGACCACAGGACGTAGACGATGACGGCGATGGCCACCAGGCCCCAGGTGAACCAGGAGCGGTGGCGCCGGATGAACGGGCCGACCGGGCCGGTGCGCAGACCCAGCCGGTCGGCGGTGGCACGCGTGGCGACGATGCCGGAGTGCCAGATCTGGCGGGCCGCCGTGGCGTACTTGCCGGGGCCGGAGAGCCAGGCGGCGAGGGCGATCACGATGCCGAGGACCACGACCATGCGGATCGTCGTGCGCAGCAGGCGGATCATCGCGTCGTAGACGGAGCCGGCCGCGGCCTGGTTGACGGTGTCCGGGAGCGCGTTGAGGTAGACGGTACGGAAGACGGTCAGGCCGAGGCCGAGGACGGCGACGGCGAAGGCCACGGCGAGGGCCGCGGTGACCAGGATGCGGCGCCGGTGGGCGGAGAGCAGGACGCCCGCGGCGATGAGCAGCACGGCGATGATCGGCAGCCACAGGCCGAGGATCTCCAGGAGCCGGAAGCCCGTCTTGACCCGGCCGATGTCGTTGGACTGCACGACGGTGAAGTCGGTGTGGATCTCGGGGATCTTGGCCGCGACGCCCATCCCGGCGTCCACGAGCCGTGTTTTCACCTGTTCGATCACCGGTGCGAGGTCGATGGTCACCGCGTCGTTCTTGATCTGCACCGCGCCGTCGCCGCTGCCGGTCAGGGCTTTGACGAGCGAGGTGTGGATCGTGCGGTTGGCGTTGGTCCAGATCGTCTCGAACTGGTCCGAGGCGATGACGTCCTGTGCCTTCTCCTTCACGAAGCTGCTGACCGCGCCCTCCAGCGAGCTGCCGAGCTTGCCCAGGGCCTTCTGGAGCAGCGGCCGTTGGTCGGGGGCCACGTCCTCCAGCAGGGTTTGGAGGTCGAGGTGCTCCATCAGGGCGGCGGTGACGCGGTTCGCGGCGGCCGCCTGGACATCCGGGTCGGAGGCCAGCGGGGCGACCGTGGCGACGTAGCGGTCCGTGTTCCCGACGATGCTGGACGTCCAGGACGCGACGATGCCCAGCGGAGCCAGCACACAGCCGATGATGATCAGGAGGGCGGACAGCAGCGACTTCATCCGGTGCTTCGGTGGAGTCCGCTGCGCGGCTTCCGATTCCAGGGCGGCGACCCTGGCCCGCAGTGCCGCGAGTTCGCCCGCGCTCTCGTCACCCTGCATGGCTGACCTCCTACGGGGTCGGGAGCCGTGGATCCCGGAGGATCGGTGGATGGCGCTGTACCCGCGCCGGAGCAGGCGGTGGCGGCTCCCCTTTGACCCACAGCCTGCCCCGGCGCGCCGGGGCAGGCATCCGCAGTTCGGCCGTACGAATGAACGCGGGGGCGGCGCGGCACGGCGAGGGGTCCGGCGGAGGTGAACGGCCAGGGGCGCGCGGTGCGCTGCCACTCGGCGGAGGGGGGACGTCCGTACGGAGCGGACGATCAAGAGAAGACGATCAGTGGAAAGGGGAGTACCCACTCCTTTCCACTCTCAAGTTATAACGCACAGGGGGGCTTGCGGCAAGGCCCCACTCGTACCGCAGAATCGCTCCTCGAAGCCAGGACCTGCGAAAACGGGAGATCCCCATAGTGCGTGCGCTGTTGTCGGTTGACGGGTCGTTCGATGAGTTCGCGGATGTACCACCGCAGATCGGAGCTGCTGACATGACCTCCCTGACCACCAGTGCGTTCGACCTTCCCGCCCGCCTCTCCCCCAAGGCCGACCCGGCACTGATCGGCGGCGACGAGAAGCACTTCGCGGCCGTCGCGCGGAGCCTCGAGCAGACGATCGCCGAGCTCTCCGACCGTCTGGAGGCGTTGCGCCGGGCCCCCGGCGGCCTGGGCCGGGAGGCGATGGACCGGGACGTGGAGATCCATCGGCTGACGGGTCGTCTGCGGACGCTGCGGCGCTTCGGGTTGGACCTGTGCCTCGGGCGGATGGTCGCCGAGGACGACCCCGAGCCCGTGTACATCGGGCGGCTCGGCCTCACCGACGGCGCGGGGGGCCGGCTGCTGATCGACTGGCGCTCGCCCGCGGCCGAGCCGTTCTTCGCCGCGACCCACGCCAGCCCGATGGGCCTGGCGAGCCGCCGCAGGTACCGCTGGGCCCGCGGCCGGATCGGCGACTACTGGGACGAGGTGTTCACCGCCGACGGGTTCGAGGGGCACGCAGCACTCGACGACCAGTCTGCCTTCATCGCCGGACTGGGCGGCAGCCGGTCGCCGCGGATGCGGGACGTCCTCGCCACCATCCAGTCCGACCAGGACGCCGTCATCCGCGCCGGATCGCGCGGCGCCCTCGTCGTCGACGGCGGTCCGGGCACGGGCAAGACCGTCGTGGCGCTGCACCGCTCCGCCCATCTCCTCTACTCCGACCCCCGGCTCGGGCACCGTCGGGGCGGCGTGCTGTTCGTCGGTCCGCACCAGCCCTACCTGGCCTACGTCGCCGATGTGCTGCCCAGCCTCGGCGAGGAGGGCGTGCAGACCTGCACGGTGCGGGACCTCGTCGCCGAGGGGGCCGCGGCCGAGGCCGAGGCCGACCCGCGGGTGGCGTCCCTGAAGTCGTCCGCGGACATGGTGAAGGCGATCGAGAAGGCCGTGCGGATCTACGAGGAGCCGCCCACCGAGGGGATGACGGTCACGACCCCCTGGTCCGACGTCTGGCTGAGCCCGGACGACTGGGCCGAGGCGTTCGAGGCGGCCGCGGGCACCGCGCACAACGAGGCGCGCGAGCAGATCTGGGAAGAGCTGGTGACGATCCTGCTCGAGAAGTTCGACGACGAGGACCTCTCGCCCGAGGTGTTCGGCAGATCGCTGCGGTACGACGAGGAGCTGGTCGCGGCGCTCGACCGCGCGTGGCCGACGATCGATGCGGCCGACCTCGTCGGGGATCTGTGGTCGGTACCGTCCTACCTGCGGATGTGCGCCCCGTGGCTCAGCCGCGAGGACGTGGCGGCGTTGCAGCGCGCGGACGCCCAGGCCTGGACGGTGTCCGACCTGCCGCTCCTGGACGCGGCGCGGCAGCGGCTCGGCGACCCGGAGTCGGCACGACGGCTGCGGCGGCGGGGCGCCGCGGTCGCGGCCGAACGTGAGCGCATGGCCGGGGTGATCGACGACCTGCTCGCGGCCGATGACGACGGCGAGGGCGCGGTGACGATGCTGCGCGGCAAGGACCTGCAGGACAGCCTGGTCGACGAGGGCGCGCTGCCCGGGGCCGACCCGGACCTGCTCGCCGGACCGTTCGCGCACGTCGTCGTGGACGAGGCTCAGGAACTCACCGACGCGGAGTGGCAGATGCTGCTGCTGCGCTGCCCGTCCCGGAGCTTCACCATCGTCGGGGACCGGGCCCAGGCCCGGCAGGGGTTCACGGAGTCGTGGCGGGAGCGGCTGGAGCGGATCGGGTTCGACCGGATCGAGGTGGCCTCCCTGAGCATCAACTACCGGACGCCCGAGGAGGTCATGGCGGTGGCGGAGCCGGCCATCCGGGAAGCGCTCCCGGACGCCAACGTGCCGGCCTCGGTCCGCAGCAGCGGCATTCCCGTGGTGTACGGCTCCGTCGCGGATCTGGACCCGGTCCTCGACGGCTGGCTGGACGAGCACGCCGACGGGGTCGCCTGCGTCATCGGCGCCGAGGGCACCGAGGCAGGAGCGGCTGGCGCCTTCCGGGAGACCTCCCGGGTCCGGACGCTGACCCCCGGGCTGTCGAAGGGGCTGGAGTTCGACCTCGTCGTCCTCGTCGACCCGCAGACCTTCGGCACGGGGATCGAAGGAGCCGTCGACCGCTACGTCGCCATGACCCGGGCGACGCAGCGGCTCGTCATCCTCACGAGTTCCTGACCCGGTCGTACGACAGCCGCGGGCCGCCCCCGGCGCCCGGCCGGGCGGACCCGCGCCGCCGCCGGAGCGCCGGGGCCGCCAGGATCAGGAGGACGGCGGCGCCGTACGCGGTCGCGCTCAGCGCCGGCCGGTGGCCGAAGACCGGTGCGAGGAGGTAGACGGCCGCGCCCGCGAGGGCGATGCCGAGCCACTCCCAGCGTCCGTCCAGGGCCGCGAGGGCGACCAGGAGGAGGGCGTACCAGGAATAGCCGGGGGTGAGGAGCACGAAGGCCCACCCGGTGACCAGGAGGGCTCCGCTCCACGGGCGCCGGGGGTCGCCGCGCCGCATCACGTACAGGGACACTGCCGCCATGGCGACGAGGAGCACCGGGAACGTCCAGCTGTCGGGCAGGACGAGGCGGAGCAGGGCGTAGCGGGAGCCGGCGGAGGGGTCGTCGTAGCCCTCCTCGTCCACGTAGCCGCCGAGGTAGCCGAGGACGGAGTCGTGCGAGAGCAGGACGTAGGGCAGGTAGGCCAGCAGGGTGAAGGCAGCGGCGGGGACCAGGACGGCGGCCGCGTCGCGGACGCGGCGCACCCCGGACAGCGCGCCGGGCAGGACGACGGCGGGCATGAGTTTGGTGGCGACGGCGGCGCCGAGGACCAGGCCTCCCGCCGCCCGGCGGCGCAGCCCGCGCTCCGCGACGAGACCGAGGCCGGTCACGGCGAGCAGCACTCCCAGGACGTCCACGTGCGCGTTGTTCACGGCTTCGATCGGTACGGCGGGACACCAGGCCCAGTACGCGGCCCGGCGCGGGTCCTGGCCCCGGCGGCGCAGGATCAGCAGCAGCGCGCCCGTCACGCCGAGGGAGAGGAGGCCGGCGCCGGTCTGGAGCGGCTTGTGCCGGGCTCCGGGCGGGGAGGGCCGGTCGACCGCCAGGAAGTACGCCTCGGCGACGGGCGGGTGTTCACCGGGCTGCTGAACACCTTCCAGTGGTACCCCTGGCCGTTCTCGTTCGTGCCCGTGCACTACGCCGTCGCCTGGCTCCTGCTGGGATCGCTGCTGCTGCACGTCGCCGTTCAATGGCCGCGGATCCGCGACCACTTCACCCGCCGCTCCCCCGGCACCCTGGCGCTGCCCGAGGCCGACGGGCCGGACCGGCGGCAGCTGCTGGCGGCCGTCGCGGCGGGGGTCGGCGCGGTCACGCTGACCACGGTCGGGCAGTCCGTCACCGCGCTCGGTCCGCTGGACCTGTTCGCTCCGCGCAGTCCGGCGTACGGTCCGCAGGGGCTGCCGGTGAACCGTACGGCCGCCGCGGCGCGCGTCACGCGGGCCTCGCTGGCCGACTGGCGGCTGACCCTGGCCGGGCCGCGGCCTGCCGTCCTCACCCTGGCGGAGCTGCGCGCGCTCCCGCAGCACGAGGTGACCCTGCCCATCGCCTGTGTGGAGGGCTGGAGCAAGTCCGCCCGGTGGACGGGGGTGCGGGTACGGGACCTGCTGGAGCGGGCCGGAGGGGGACCGGACGCACGCTGCCGGGTGGTGTCGCTGGAAGTGGCGGGTGCGTACCGGGTGATGGAGATGGGCCGCCTGTACGCGCAGGACCCGCTCACCCTGCTGGCGCTGCGCCTGAACGGCGAGGTGCTGTCCCTGGACCACGGCTACCCGGCGCGGATCATCGCCCCGAACCGGCCGGGCGTGCTCCAGACCAAATGGGTCGGCCGGCTGGGGGTGGCGTGATGGGCTTCCGGTACGCGGTCGGCGGCTTCGGCCTGGCCGTCATGGCCTTCGGCGGTTTCCTGCTGGTGCGGGAGCCGGAGCCGTGGCGGATCGCCCTGTGGCTCGCGGGCGGGGTCCTCGTGCACGACGGGCTGATCGCCCCGCTGGTCATCGCGGTCGGGGCGCTGTGCGCGGCGGCGGGCCTGCGCCTGCGCGGGGTCCCGCGCGCCGCACTGGTCGTCGCGGGGTGCCTGACGGTGATCGCCCTGCCGCCGCTCCTGCGCCCCGGTGGCGTGGCCAACGCGTCGGTGCTGCCGTTGGACTATCCGCGGAACTGGCTGCTGGCGATGGCCTCGATCGGCGTGCTCGCGTACGCGGGAGCGCGCGCGTGGGCGCGGGCGCGGACGCGGCGGCGACGCGCGGCCCTGCGGCGCTGACGGGAAGCACGACGGAGGGGGAGTCGACGCCGGTGCGGCATCGGCTCCCCCTCCGTCGTCCTGCCCTGTCAGCGCCGCAGGTCCACGAAGCTGCGGCCCGCGGCCTGCCACGTGGCGGACCGGGTCCAGCCGGCGTCCGCGGCTTCGCCGCGCAGGGCGCGGGCGCCGAGCCGGGCCCACCAGAAGGGCGCCCCGTGGCCGCCGCGGCCGTCGTCGACGTGGACCTCTACGCGCTCGTCGACGTCGGCGGTGGTCACCTCGACCAGCAAGGAGCCGTCCGGTGCGGCGAGTTGGGCGGCGCGGCGGAGCAGGGCGGCCGGGTCCCCGCCGATGCCGATGTTGCCGTCGATGAGCAGGACGGTGCCCCAGCGTCCCTCGCCGGGCAGCGGATCGAAGACCGACCGGCACAGGGCGCTGCCGCCGGCCCGCGTCGTACGGGCCACGGCCTCGGGGGTGACGTCCACGCCCAGCGCCCGGTGCCCGCGTGCGGCCAGGGTGGCGACGAGGCGCCCTGGGCCGCAGCCGATGTCCAGGACGGGCCCCGTGCAGCGGGCGAGGACGCCTTCGTCCGCCTCGTCCGGTTCGGCGCACCACCGCTCCACGTCCAGCGGCAGCAGCCAGCCGTCCGAGCGCCGCAGGTAGAGGGGGCCCTGGCCGGCGCGCAGCGCGTCGGCGTAGGGGTCGGCCCGCCAGGCGAGGGCGGGTTCGGTGAGCTGGGCGGTCATCGGGTCACCGTGCGGAGGCCGGAGTGCAGGGCGGCGAAGCGGGTACCGGGCACGGCGGCGGCGACCCGCGCCGCGTCGGCCGGGGTGTCCACGTCGCACAGCTCGGGCAGGTCCCGTACGGCCCGCCCGGAGGCGGTCAGCCGCGCGCGCTGCAGCTCGCCCGTGGTCGGCAGGGACATCGGGACGCCGAGGAGCAGGGCCGGGTCGGGCTCGGCCAGGCCGAGCGCCCAGAACCCGCCGTCGTCGGCGGGGCCGAACCAGGCGTCCGCCTCGCCGAAGTCGAGGCCGCGGGCGAGGAGGTCCGGGGTGACCTGCGGGGTGTCCATGCCGATCAGCAGGGCCGGTCCGGCGGCCCGGGCGAAGGCCGCGGCCAGGCGCGCGTCGAGCCCGCCGGCGCACTGCGGCACGACCTCGATGCCGTGGGGCAGCCAGGGCCCGGGCGCTCCGTCGAGTACGAGTACGCGCCGCCGGGCCGGGGTGTCGAGTACGGCGGCCAGGGTGTCCTGGAGCGCGGCGCGCGCCAGCCCGGCGGCCTGCTCGGGGGTGAAGTGCGGGGTGAGGCGGGTCTTGACCCGGCCGGCGACGGGGGCCTTGGCGATGACGAGGAGGGTGCTCATGCGGAAGCCCCCTCGGTGGGCGCGGACCGGATGCCCGGGGGCTCGGCGAGCACCTTGCGCATGTCCCGCACCGCCTGCCAGGTGCCCCGCCAGGTGCCGGTGACCTTGGACTTCCCGGAGCGGGGCAGGTACGGGACGTCGGTTTCGGCGACGCGCCAGCCGGCGTCGGCGGCCCGTACGACCATCTGGAGCGGGTAGCCGCTGCGCCGGTCGGTCAGTTCCAGGCCGAGCAGCGCCTCGCGGCGCGCGACCCGCATCGGTCCGAGGTCGTGCAGTCGCAGTCCGGTGCGGCGGCGCAGCATCCGCGCCAGCGCGAGGTTCCCGGCACGGGCGTGCAGGGGCCAGGCGCCCCGCCCCTGGGGGCGGCGGCGGCCGAGCAGCAGGTCGGCCTCGCCCGCGGCGACGCCCGCGGCCATGGCGGCGAGCAGCCCGGGGTCCATGGAGGCGTCGCAGTCGCAGAAGCAGACCAGGTCGGCGCGGGCCGCGAGGAGCCCGGCGTGGCAGGCGGCGCCGAAACCGCGCCGGCTCTCGTGCACGACGGTGGCGCCCAGGCTCCGGGCGATGTCCGCCGAGCCGTCGGTCGAACCGTTGTCGACGACGATGGCGCGCCATCCGGCCGGCACGCGCGCCAGCACCCAGGGAAGCGCCTGCGCCCCGTCGAGGCACGGCAGTACGAGGTCCGCGCGGGGCGGAGCACAAGCTGATGAAGTCACCCTCCACACCGTAGGAATCAGGACCGTGGAAAAGGGGCCCGCAGACCTTACGAAACGCGGACGCCGTCCCGCGGGAGGGGGGTCCGCGCCACACAGGGGGCGGGGCGGGTGACAGCCTGGGGGCATGGCAGTGAGCGATGCGGAGAGTACGAACGAGTGGCCCGGCGCCGAAGGGACCGCCCGGGCCGAGGCCCGAGCCGACGCCCTGACCGGCGCGCAGGCCGACGCCCGGACCGGAACCCGGTCCGACCCCCGGACCGGCGCGCAGGGCAGCGTGCTGGTCGTCGACGACGATCCGACCGTCTCGGAGGTCGTGGCCGGGTACCTGGAGCGGGCCGGATTCTCGGTGCGCCTGGCGGCGGACGGCCCGACCGGCCTGCGCGCCGCAGAAGAACACCGCCCCGACCTGTTGGTCCTCGATCTGATGCTCCCCGGGATGGACGGCCTGGAGGTCTGCCGCCGGCTGCGCGCCGGGGAGAACGGCGGCCGGCCCGTCCCCGTCATCATGCTCACCGCGCGCGGCGACGAGGACGACCGGATCCTGGGCCTGGAGGTGGGCGCGGACGACTACGTGACCAAGCCCTTCAGCCCGCGGGAGCTCGTGCTGCGGGTGCGCTCCGTACTGCGCCGGGCGCGGGCCGCTGCCCCGGCCGGTGCCCCGCAGGGCGGTCCGGAGGGCGGTCCGCGGCTGGCGGTGGCCGGCCTGGTGCTGGACCCGGCGGCTCGCCGGGTCCACAAGGAGGGCCGGGAGCTCGCACTCACCCTGCGGGAGTTCGATCTCCTCGCCTACTTCCTGCGCCACCCCGGCCAGGTCTGCGACCGGGAGCGGCTGATGCGCGAGGTCTGGGGCTGGGACTTCGGCGACCTGTCGACGGTCACCGTGCACGTGCGGCGGCTCCGCGGCAAGATCGAGGACGATCCGGGGAACCCGCAGCTGATCCGGACCGTGTGGGGCGCCGGTTACCGCTTCGAGCCGGCTCCGGACACCGGGGCCGAGCACGCCTTCCGGACGGAGGACGGCCATGCGTGACTTCCTGCTGATCGCCCTGTACGCGCTCCTCGGCGCGGGCGCCGCCGGGCTGCTCGGGGCCGTGGCGCTGCGGATACTGCGCCGCCGCAGCGTCGCCGTCTCCCTCACGATCGTCGCCGCGGTCGCCGTGACCGCGATGCTCGCCGGAACGCTGACCGTGGCCTGGGCGATGTTCCTGTCCTCCCACGACCTGGCCGTCGTGACCACGGTCGTCGCGACGGCCGCGGCCGTATCGATGGCCACCGCGCTGCTGCTGGGCCGCCAGGTGGTCCGGCGCTGCCGGGAACTCGTCGGCGCGGCCCGGGTCTTCGGGCAGGAGGGTACGTTCGTGGCACCGGCCGTGCCCGCGCCCGCCGAGTTCACGGCGCTGAGCCGCGAGCTGGCCCTCACCAGCGAACGGCTGGCCGCCTCCCGCGAGCGCGAGCGGGCCCTGGAGGCCTCGCGGCGCGAGCTCGTGGCCTGGATCTCGCACGATCTGCGCACCCCGCTGGCCGGGCTGCGCGCCATGTCGGAGGCGCTGGAGGACGGTATGGCGGCCGATCCCGCCCGCTACCACCGGCAGATCCGGACCGAGGTCGACCGCCTCAACTCCATGGTCGGCGACCTCTTCGAGCTCTCCCGCATCCACGCGGGCGCGCTGTCCCTCACCCTGACCCGGATGTCCCTCCACGACCTGGTGGGCGACGCCCTGGCCGGCACCGACGCGCTCGCGCGCGAGCACGGCGTACGGCTGGTCGGCGAGGGCGTCGCCTCACTTCCGGTGGAGGTGGACGGCAAGGAGATGACCCGGGTGCTGTCCAACCTCCTGGTCAACGCCATCCGCCACACGCCGGCCGACGGGACGGTCGCGATCGCCGCCGAACGCCGCGAGGACTCCGTGGTGCTCTCGGTCACCGACGCCTGCGGAGGCATCCCCGAGGAGGACCTCCCGCGCGTCTTCGACACGGGATGGCGCGGCACCCCGGCCCGTACCCCGCCGTCGGGCGCGGGCCTGGGCCTCGCGATCGTCCGGGGCATCGTCGAGGCCCACGCGGGCCACGCGAACGTCCACAACGTCTCCGGCGGCTGCCGCTTCGAACTGACCCTGCCGGCCCCGGCCGGCTAGGTTCTGTTCCCAGATGTCATCGACAGCCCATCTGACCAGCCATGTGTGAGCGGTCCGGAACGGGCTGAGCCGGCCTGGCAGGTCCCGCCGGGGCGAGTTGGTGCGGTACTTCCAGGCGTTGGCCTCAAGGGTGCGGCGGTGATCGGCCCACCGTCGTCCACGGACCGGATCGGCGGGCACCGGCGGCTCGATCCGGCGGAATGACGATCTGGGTCGGCACGACGGGCGAGAACCGCCCCACGGAAGCCCTATCGCATCCCAGGTTCCCTTCGGGGAGGCACTGACCTCGGTTCACCCCTGCGACCGCACGACACAGCAGCGGGTAGCAGGCGCCTCCTCCCGACCACGTGCGGACCTCCCGACCTGGGGAGATGTGCAGGGCCCCTGTTATCGTGCGCCGATGTCAACGATCAAACAGTTCCAAGTGACCTTCGACTGCGCGGAGCCTGCGCGCCTCGCCGCCTTCTGGTGCGAGGTGCTGGGGTACGTCGTACCGACGGTCCCGGAGGGCTTTGCCACGTGGGAGGAGTACCACCGCTCGCTGCCGCCCGAGGATGAGATCTACTTCGCGTGCACTGATCCCTCGGGCGTGGGCTCGCGCCTGCTCTTCCAGCGAGTTCCCGAAGGCAAGGTCGTCAAGAACCGGGTGCACCTCGATGTGCGGGCCGGCGCCGGGCTCGTGGGTGAGGAGCGCCTGGCCACACTCGAGGCCGAATGCGCACGGCTGATGGCGCTCGGCGCGAAACACGTGCTGACCCAGCGCGCCGATGGCGTCAACGAGTCGTGCATCACGATGCAGGACATCGAGGGCAACGAGTTCTGCCTCGCCTGATTCTCCTCCGAGACGGCGAGGTGGGGACCCGTCTCCGGCCTCGGGGAACATCGGGGCAGCCGATATCGGCTCGCTCGATGTTCCCCGAGGCCGGTCTCCCGTGGACCTCTCAGGACCCACATGCGGCGGGGGCATCAGGCATCCCGTGAGAGCGAGGTTGTGCAGGCGGGCAACGCCGTGCATCGCGTGGCGGACACCGTCGCCTCTCAAACGGCAGTCGCGCAGGATCTTCCAGGTCTTCATACGGCCGAAGGCGTGCCCGACGCGGGCGCGAACCCGTTTGCGGCTCTTGGAACAACCGCGGACAGGTGCTCGCAACGGCCGACTTCAGGATCTTGGCGCGCTTCGGGCAGAACTGGGAGATGTCGTCCTCGAACACCATCTCCCCGTGGTCCCCCACCAGTTCCTTCGTCGCCGGCCACTGCGCCGGCGATTTACCTTCCATCTCCTGCTCGTCCAGCAGCCCGCAGTACCGCTTCATCGCGTCCACGGCCGTCTCTGTGCCCTGCCCGTCGAAGCGGAACGACGTGCCCGGCACCATCGCGCCGTGTCCTCCTCCGGCGTCGACGTGCCAAAGCGACGTGGTACCAGGGCGGCGATGCCGGCTGCATCGAGTACCCCAGCCACCGGTACTGAGCGCGGAATCGGCCTGTCTACTCCCAATCGGCCTCCTGGGCGGCGGCCTCGTTGGCGCGGTCGATCTCGACCATGTGCTCCTCCGCCCAGGTCCGCAGCCCCGCAAGCGCGGCTTCCAGGGACAGCCCGAGTCCGGTGAGTCGGTAGAAGACCCGCGGCGGCACGGTGGGTTCGACCCTGCGCGCCACCAGCCCGTCGCGGGTCAGGCTTCTCAGCGTCACGGACAGCATCTTCTGCGACACGCCGGGCATCCGGCGTTTCAGCTCCGCGAAGCGCACCTCGTCCGGTGCGGCATCGGCGAGTGTCTTGACGGCCATGGACGTCCACTTCGTACCGATGCGGTCCAGCAACTGCCTCGTTGGGCAATGGGGATCGAACAGATCGCCGCGGACCCCGTGACCGGGGGCCCGGGCTCCTCGGGTGGTCACCTGTGGCTCACCACCTTCCCTGAAAGTGCCGTCTAGGAAGCGGTCGGTCAGTTACCTATCGTTCTGTGGTCACCAATGGTAACCACCAGGGAGGAGCCGTCATGCCCGTCACCACCGCACACCACCTGCGCCGCATCGCGACGAACGGCGTCCAACTCAATGTCGCAATCGCCGGACAGGGACATGCGGTTCTCCTGCTGCACGGCTTCCCGCACACCTGGCAACTCTGGAGCGGCATCATGGACCGACTGGCCGGGCAGTACCGGGTCATCGCCCCGGACCTTCGAGGCTTCGGTGCCAGTGCCCGCGCCGTCGAGGGCTACGACGCAGGCACCCTCGCTGCCGACGCCGAAGGGCTGCTCGAGGTACTCGGCGAGCCCTCGGCAGCGGTGGTCGGCATCGACGCGGGCACTGCCCCCGCCGTCCTGCTCGCGCTGCGCCGGCCCGGCCTCGTCCGGCGCCTGGTCGTGATGGAGGCACTGCTCGGCCGCCTGCCCGGAGCAGAGGACGTCGTCGCGGGCGGTGCCCCGTGGTGGTTCGGCTTCCACGCCGTCCCCGGCCTCGCCGAGACCGTCCTGGCCGGCAACGAGGCCCCGTACGTCGACTGGTTCCTCAACTCGGGGACGCTCGGGCGAGGAGTACCCGAGGACATCCGTGCGGCCTTCGTCCACGCGTACACCGGGGGTGAGGCTCTGCGCTGCGCGTTCTCCTATTACCGGGCCCTGCCCACCAGCGCGCAGCAGATCCAGGACGCAGTCGCGACGGCTCGGCTGACCATGCCCACCATGGCCGTCGGTTCTCACCCCGTCGGCCGCGGGCTCGAACGCCAACTCCGTCCCATCGCCGATGACCTGGTCGGATACCACCTTCAGAACTGCGGCCACATCATCCCCCTGGACCGCCCCGACAGGTTGTTCGCGCTCCTTGCTCCCTTCCTCTCCGCCGATCTGCCGAAGTGACCGGAGCGGGTCCGAAGGATCCCGGTCTGCGGTTCGGGCGTTCGTCCCAGCGGTGAGTCGTCCAGGACCGCCGGATCAGGCTGCGCACGGTGGTGATCGTGTCGGCGAGGTCGAAGAAGGCATCGATGACGGTGACGCGACGCTCGTGGCACCGGGCGAGACGGTGAAAGGCGTTCTGCCACGCGTCTTCAGTCCCTGTTTGCCGCGGTCGACCGGTGAGCGTCCGGCGGCCTCCCCGCCTCCAGGTGCCTTGGTGATCGCTCGGTCGACGGCGATCTGGTCGAGGACGAGGCCGACGATTCGGTGCGGATCGTGGTGGCCGAGCAGGTTGCGCCGGCGGTGCGGCATGATCAGCCCGGTGCCCGGGTAGCCGCCGTCCGCGATCGTCGTAGTGTTGCCGACCGCCCGGTTGGCACCGGCCTCGACCCAGGCCAGGCAGTCGTTGCGGTTCCCCGGCAGCCGCCGGCCGACCACCACGACCAGGCGGGTGCGGGTACCAGCGTCCCGTCCACGATCAGCACCGTGTCCTTGGCGAAGCGCCTGCTCGGGGCCGGCGCGAGCCCGGGGCCGAGGTGGTCGATGACGCGATCGGCGGTGGACTCGGACACTCCGAAGAGCGGCACGCGTTGACCCAGGGTCAGTCGGTGTGCCAGTACGCGGCCGCCAATAGCTCATCAACTTGCCGAAGGCGCGCGGGCTCAGTCCGGCGAACGGGGCTGTCCAGGACGGCTGGCTCAGACGCCGTGATCACACCAGCCACGGCAAGATCGCTTACGGGACAACCCTTGGGTCGTCTCCTTCGGATCGTGCCGGCCCTGCGCCGCTACGGAACTCCGTCTTCCGGTGCATGGGCGGCCGCCGCCGCCAGCAACTGGCGCAGCGCCGGTCCCGGAGGGCCCGGCAGCACCGCCAGGTACGTGGTCAGGGCCGGCCGGGTCAGCGGCCGGATCGCGGTGCGCGGGAGCTTCGGCAGCGGCCCCACCTCGTAGAACACCGTCCAGGACGGATCCTGGGGGCTCTCGCCGATCGACGTGAGCGTGGCGAGCAGGTCGGTGAAGGGCGGCCCGGCGGGCGCTCCGGCCAGCGGGGCGACCAGGTCGTGGAAGGGCGGGTTCGTCTCCCGCGCGGCCAGCCGCAGCGGCAGGTGCGCCAGCTGCTCGGGGCCCAGCTCATTGGCCTGGGCCAGGGGATGCCCGCCCGGCAGGGCCGCGTACAGCCGGTCCCGCCACAGCGGCAGCAGCTCCAGGCCGGGGGCCTCGGGCCGGGCCCGGACCAGCGCCGCGTCCAGCTCCCCGGAACGCACCGCCGCGAGCCGCTCGGTCACCGGCAGCCGCACCGGCCGCACCTGGAGTCCGGGCGCGCGGACCACGAGCTCCTCCAGCAGCCGGTAGACCCGGTCCCCCGGCCCCTGCACCGTGCCCAGCCTGAGCACACCGGTCGCGCCCGCCACGACCTCGGCGGCCACCTCCCGGGTGCGGGCGGCCGCGGCGAGCACCGCCCGCGCCTCCGGGAGCAGCCGCTCCCCGGCGCCGGTCAGGCCCACCCGGCGGGTGGTGCGGGTGAAGAGGACCAGGCCCAGTTCCCGCTCCAGCAGGCCGATCTGGCGGCTCACCGCGGACTGGACGGTGTGGAGTCGCTCCGCGGCCCGGCCGAAGCCCCCTTCCTCGGTGACCGCCACGAAATACCGCAGCTGACGCAGTTCCATCCGCGGCCCTCCCCGCCCCCGACCCGATCCGACCCATCACGACCCATCACGACCCATCACGATCGGAGATGACTGTACGTGCGAAACGGCGCTGGTTCGGAGGCTGTTGCCCTGCTCGAATGGAGCGGTCGGCACGACGGACCGAAGCGGCGGAAGGACAGCGGATGGGACAGCACCAGGGACAGGTCGCGGGCACGGCGCTCGTGGTGCGGGCGGCGGACGCCGAGGAGGTGCCGCTGCCCCGCTCGGGGGCCTTCCGGCTGCTGGCCGACGGTGGCGCGGCCGGGGTGAACCGGCTCCGCCTCGGCGCGGGTTCGGCCGGGGCGCCGCAGCACTTCCACACCCGGTCCACCGAGCTGTTCTACGTGCTCGGCGGGGTCGCGGACTTCCTGCTCGGCACCGAGCCGGTCCGGGTGACGGAAGGCGGGCTGGTCCTCGTACCGCCCGGGCTCACGCACGCGTTCGGCCCGGCGCCGGGCGAGGGCGCCGAACTCCTCGTCGTGCTGACCCCGGGTGTGGAGCGCTTCGGCTACTTCCGGACGCTGGGGCGCATCCAGCACGGGCTGGCCGGGTTCGAGGAACTGCTGCCCCACCAGGACCGCTACGACGTCCACTTCCCCGGAGCCTGAGGCGGGCCGGCCCCGGGCCGTCAGCCCACCTTCCAGACGACCTCGGCCGCGGTGCCGGTCTCATAGCTCGGGGAGCGGTTGTCGCGGTCGCCCTGGAAGCCGACGAACGCGGGCTGCACGTTGTCCGGCACCAGGTAGATCTCGCAGGTGGTGACGGACTTGCCGGCGGCCAGGGGCAGCTCGGACTCGGAAACCTCCTGGCAGGGCTCGAACTTGGCCCCCCAGGCAGGGGCGAAGAAGTACGCGCGCTGCTGGTCGGTGCCGTGCAGGAGCAGCTTGAAGTTGAAGCTGCCGGTGTCCGGCGCACCGCCCTTGTGCGCGTAGGTGGTGGTGACGTAGTAGGGCGTCTTGCCCTCCAGCAGCCCGACGCCGAGCTTCTCCACCGCGGCCTTGTCCCCCTTGACGACCGAGACCGGGGTGACGCTCAGCTGGGTCTTGGCCTGGTCCGGGAAGTGGGTCTCGGACACGTCCGCCGACGCCTTCAGGGCGAGCGGCTCGGCGAACGTCCCCTTCTGTGTGGCGGCGGGGCCGGCGGCGTCGTCCTCCGGCCCGCAGGCGGTGAGCGCCAGGGCCGTGAGCGCCATCGGCACGGCAGCCCGGAGCAGACGGTTGGTCAGCACGATGTGGATCCCCCGAGGTTCTGTGTTTGCGGTGACAGGCGGCGCCCTCGGCGCGGCCGGCCAGGCGACTCTATCCGCTCGGATGATCAAGGTCTGCTACGCCCGTGTCACGGTCCCGTCGCAAGGGAAACGGCCTGGCCCGTGGCGAGTTCGGCCATGCCCGCGGCGAAGGGGACGGCCGGGCGCCAGCCCAGCTCGTGGCGTAGGCGCGCCGAGTCGGCGGTGATGTGCCGGACGTCGCCGAGCCGGTACTCACCGGTGACCACCGGGGCCGGGCCTCCGCACGCGGCGGCCAGCGCCCCCGCCATGTCGCCGACGGTCCGCGGGTCGCCGCTGCCGACGTTGTACGCGGTGAGGCCCGCGGGCCCGGCGTCCGCGTCCCCCCGGGCCAGGGTCTCCAGCGCCACCGCGTTGGCCGCGGCCACGTCCCGCACGTGGACGAAGTCCCGGCGCTGTCCGCCGTCCTCGAAGACGCGCGGCGCCTCGCCCCGCGCGAGGGAGGACGTGAACAGCGCGGCCACTCCCGCGTACGGGGTGTCGCGGGGCATCCCGGGCCCGTAGACGTTGTGGTAGCCCAGCGAGACGGCGCGTCCGCCGGTGGCCCGGGCCCAGGAGGACGCGAGGTGCTCCTGGGCGAGCTTGGTCGTGGCGTAGACGTTCCGGGGGTCCGTCGGGGCGTCCTCCGTGACCAGCCCCGGCGCCAGGCCGGCGCCGCAGGCCGGGCAGCGCGGCTCGAACCGCCCGGCCCGCAGATCGCTCTCCGCGCGCGGGCCGGGCCGGACGTGCCGTTGGCCGGGCACTCGTAGCGTCCCTCGCCGTAGACGACCATCGACCCGGCGAGCAGCAGCCGCGGTACCCGCGCCCGCGCCATCTCGGCGAGGAGCACCGCGGTGCCCAGATCGTTGGCGGACACGTAGCCGGGCGCGTCCCCGAACTCCTTCCCGAGCCCCACCTTGGCCGCCTGGTGACAGACCGCGTCCACGCCTGCCAGCGCCCGCGCCACGGCATCCGGGTCCCGTACGTCCCGCCCGTCCTCCGCCAGGTCGAAGGCCACCGGCTCATGGCCGCGGCCGAGGAGCTCGGCGACGATGTGCGAGCCGATGAAGCCCGCGCTTCCAGTCACAAGTACGCGCATGCCCCGACGCTAAGCCGTGTGCGGCCCCGCACGGCGCGTACGGGGCCGCACGTCACGGATCCGTAAGGACCCGGACGGTTCCGCGGCTGTGTCCGGTCAGCGGACGGGGCCCGACAGCGGTCCGGGGAGCGCCGGCATGCTCGGGGGCAGTACCTTCGGAGCGGCCGGGGGCTGGGCCGGCGGGGCCTGGGCCGACGGGGTCTCGGCGGGGCGGTCCTTCGCGGCCGGGTCCGGGGTGTGCGGTGCGGTGGTGCCGCACAGGGACCGGTCGCGGTAGTCCCGCAGCGCGGCGTCGGCCGGGTGCGGGTCGAAGGCCGTGCCGGCCGCGTTGAGGCGTTGGTACTTCATCAGGTTGTACCCGATGGCGAACTGGCGGCGGCCGTCCGGGCTGGACAGGGCCCAGGTGCCGGCGCCGAAGACTCCCCCGTCGTGGCCCCAGGCCGGGCCGCACGGCGTGTCCATGGAGTAGATGCCGAGGCCGTAGCGCATGGCCACGGCGCCCGTCTCGTCCTTGACGTCGACGGTGGTGCGCATCTGGTCCAGCTGGCGGCGCGGCAGGATGTCGCCGCCCAGCAGGGCGCGGTAGAAGGTGTTGAGGTCCTGCGGGGTGGAGACGAGGGCCCCGGCGGTGCCGGCCCAGGTCATGTTGTAGTCGCTGTAGTCGCGCGGCGGGTCTATGAGTCCGTAGAAGCTCTCGTACATGCGGGCGTGCGCCCCGCGGATGCGCGGGTCGGTACCGGGGAAGTAGGTGTCGCGCAGCCCCACGCGCCGGATCACGTCCCGCGTGATCACCTGCTCCGGGTCCTGGCCGGTCACCTTGCGGAGCACCTCGCCGAGCAGCACGTAGTTGGTGTTGGAGTAGGACCAGCCGGTGCCGGGCTCGAACAGCTGCGGCCGGGCCACTCCGTAGCCGATCAGCTCGGCGGGCTTGATCGTGCGGTACCGGTGCTCGTCCAGGCTCTCCGTGGTCCCCTTCAGGAGGGAGGGGAAGGCGTCGCCGACGTAGTCGTAGATGCCGCTGGTGTGGTTGAGGAGCATGCGGACGGTCACCTTGCGGCCGCGCTCGCCGGGCAGCAGCTCGGGCACGTAGTCGCCTACCGGCCGGTCGAGGTCCACCCGGCCCTTCGCGGACTGCTGCAGGACGGCCACGGCGGTGAACGTCTTGGTGACGCTGCCGACGCGGTGCCGGAGGTCGGGGCGGACCTTGCGCCCGGTGGCGACGTCGGCGAGGCCGGCGGCGCCGTCGAAGCGCTCGCGGCCGTCACGGACCCCGGAGTAGACGCCGTACACGCCCGCCCCCTGGATCGCGTTCAGCCCGGCCTGCAGCTGGGCACGGTCGAGGCGCCGGGCGGCGTCCTGGCCGTAGGCGCCCGGCGCCTCCTGGACGGCGGCGCTCGCGGCCGGCGCGAGGCCCGCCAGCAGGGCTAAGGCGACGGCGGTGGCCGAGGCGGCACGACGCAGTCGCGGTGCGGATCGGTCGGCAGCACGGGTGTGGGGCACGGCGGCTCCTCGTCGGTGGCCCGGTGGGGCCCGGCGATCTTGGTCACCTCAATTCTTCGCTCCGGACCCCCACCACGACCTCCTCCGTCAGGACGAAGCGGGCATCAACCTCCAGAAGGAGAAGCACCTTGACATGCCATTACATTTGTCACGCCGCGCTTCCCGGCCCACTGCCCCGTCCGGCGCGGCACCCCCGGGCCCGCGCAGCCCCTGACCAGCGGAATGTGACTCCGCCCACCCTCCCTTGACCGGACAAGGAAGGGATACCTAACTTCGAAGGTATGGCCCCCCACGACCGCACCCCTCCCTCCGACGCCTCCGGTACCCCCGGTGCCTCCGACGCGTCCGAGCTGGTCGATTTCGCCGTCGACCTCACCTCGCAGGAGGTGCTCCGGCGCGCCCAGGTGATGGCGGCCCTCGGCCCTGACTGGGATCCGATGGAGGTGCTCCTCGGTGAGGAGGCCGCGTACGACCTGCTCTATTCCGGGCTCGACGCGGAACAGCAGGGCCTCTACGACGACCTGGTGGCGGCCGGTGTGCTGCCCTCGCGCGGAGACGGCAGTGCTGCCGCTTGACCCGCAGGCCGATCCCGGGCGCCGTGCCTGGGTGGCCTGCCCGAAGTGTGCGGACGCGCGCGGCTGCGAACCCTGCGAGCAGCGGCGTACCTGCTCCACGCACTGGCGCTACCTGCTGACCAACACCGGCAGCATGCTCCACCTCCAGTGCCCCGGGTGCACCCACGTCTGGGTGCACGAGAGCGGCTTCGGAGCCACCCGCTCCCGGTGGGAGACCGGCTCGGACGCCCGTCCCGGCTTCTGACGGCCGTCCCGGGGGTCAGGTGGCGGTCCAGCCGCCGTCCAGGGGGATCGAGGCTCCGGTGACGTAGCCGGTGTGCGGGCCGCAGAGCCACAGGACGGCTGCGGCGACCTCCTCCGGTTCGACCAGCCGCTTGATCACGGAGCGGCTCAGAAGTACCTCGGACACCACCCGTCCGGCGTCGATGCCGTGAGCGGCGGCCTGGGCCTCGATCTGCCGCTCGACCAGTGGTGTGCGGACGTATCCGGGGTTCACGCAGTTGCTGGTGACGCCGTACGGGGCCCCTTCGACGGCCGCGACCTTGCTGAGCCCTTCCAGGGCGTGTTTCGCGGTCACGTATCCGGCCTTGAACGCGCTGGCGCGCCGCCCGTGCGCGCTGGAGAGGTTGACGATGCGGCCCCAGCCGCGTGCGCGCATGTACGGCATGGTCCGGCGGATCAGCAGGAACGGCGCGTGCACCATCACACGCTGCATGAGTGCGAAGCGGTCCGGCGGGAACTCGGTCAGCGGGGCGACGTGCTGCAGCCCGGCGTTGTTGACCAGGATGTCGATCTCGGCCGGGAGCTCCTCGACGGCCTCGGCCCGGGCCAGGTCGACGACGTGCGCCCGCCCGCCGATCCGCTCGGCGACGGCCTTCGCCGTGGCGGCGTCGATGTCCACCACGTGTACGTGGGCCCCGGCCGCGGCGAGCGCCGAGGCGCAGGCCCGCCCGATACCGCCGCCGGCGCCGGTCACCATGGCGGTGCGGCCCGCCAGGTCGATGCCCGCGGTGGCGGCTGTTGCGTGGGGCACGGGAGGGTATCCGCTTGTCATGCCCGGAATCATCCGGGACATCGCCGGGCCGCTCCCATGTGCGCGGCCGCCACAGTCGGGCGGTGCGGTGTGTCGGGCGCCGCCAGGGTCCCGAGGACGGCGGAACCCGCCCGCCCTGGGAGAGCCTGCGGCTACACGGGCCCGAGCAGGTCCAGGAGCGGGGTCAGTCCGCCGGGCCGCTGGTCGACCGGGAGGTGGTCGACGAAGTGCACCGGGCAGCCGAGCGCCCGCGCGCCGCCGTCCGCCTCGCGGCTGTCGCCGACCATCAGCACATCGGCGGGGGTCAGGCCCAGCCGGTCGCAGGCGGTCCGGAAGATCACCGGATCGGGCTTCTGGACGCCCAGCTCGAAGGAGAGCACGTAGGCGTCGACCAGCTCGTCGAGCCCGTGCGCGCGGAAGACCGGCCGCAGGTCCCAGCCGATGTTGCTGACCACGGCCACCGGGAGCCCCCGGCGGCGCAGTGCGCGCAGGGTGGGCCCGGTGTCCGGGTAGGGGCGCCAGGCGGCGGGGATCATGTGGCGGTCGTAGAGGGCCTGTACGAGCTCCGGGTCGGTGATGCCTGCGGCGTGGGTCAGGCCGCCGTAGGCGGCCCGGTGCTGCTCGGGGCTCATGTCCCGCTGGTCCCACAGGGTTTCGAGGTGCGCCGGCAGGTGCTGGGGCGACGGCCCGCCGGGCAGCGCGCCGTACTCGGTCAGCCGCCGCGCCGTCTCGCCGAACTCCTCGGCCGGCTGGATGCCGGTCTCCGCGAGGGCGGCGGCGAGCCACTCCTCGGTCGACTCGACGCGCAGCAGTGTGCCGGAGAAGTCGAACATCACGCCTTTGATCATGTGGTGATCGTAGTGCGGCCCTGTCCGGTCCTGTCCGGTCCGGGCCGAGCCCGGGCGGAGCCGGGCCGCCGCCGCCGACCGGGCGCGGGCGGGGACGGCCGGGGACGGCTCAGGTGGTCGGGTGCAGCCTGGACGTGACCGGGGTGGCCGGTGAACCCTCCGGGCTCCCGTCGACGGCGGCGAGGGCGCTGCCCGCCAGCCAGGTCCGCCAGTCCAGGTTCCAGTCGCCGAACCCGTTGTCGAAGGGGGCCATCCTCGCGCCGCCGCTGTTGACCACCTCCACGATGTCCCCTTCGCGGACGGTCTCGAAGAACCAGGCGGCGTCCTCGGTGCTCATGCCCGTGCAGCCGTGGCTCACGTTCTCCTCGCCCTGCGCCTCGACCGACCAGGGCGCGGCGTGGATGTACTCGCCGCTCCAGGTCACCCGGGTCGCATAGGAGACGGGCAGGTCGTAGAACTCGCTGGTACCGGGCTTGATGCCGACCGTGTCACCACGCATCCGGACCTTGGGCTCCTTGCGGAGCACGACCTTGATGCCGCTGCGGGTCCTGAAGCCCTCCTTGCCGGTGGTGACCGGGATCGTCCGGATGACCCGTCCGTTGCGGCGTACGGTCATCCGGTGGGTGGCGGAGTCGGTGACGGCCTCGATCCGGTCCGCGATGGTGAACTGCACCGCGTCGGAGGGGCCGCCGTAGTCCTGGTCCCCGACCTCGACCCCGTCGAGACCGCTGCGGACGCGGACGACGGTGTGGGCGGGCCAGTACGTACGCGGCCGGAAGTGCAGGGTCGATTCGTCGACCCAGTGCCACGCGCCCTCGACATGGGGTTCCGAGGTCACCTGCAGTGCCCGCTCCAGCCGGGCGCGGGCCGGAAGGTCGTCGGCGGGCACCGGGCGGCTGAGGCTCGCCGTCACGATCTCCCCCGCACCGTACGTGCCGGGACCCGGCCCGAACTCGACCGTCAGCCTGCCCCCGTCCTTGGGCGGCGCGGTCCGGAAGGCCATGGTCACGCCGACCGCGGTCCCGTCCGCGTCCAGGGCGCCGACCTGCACGGTGTACGTCTCGCCCGCCCGCAGCGGCTCGCTGTTGAGCCAGCGCTCGCTGTGCGGGGCGAGCTCACCGGCGAGATGGCGGCCGTGGCCGTCGCGCACGGTCACGTCCGTGAGGCGGCCCTGGTCCGCGAGGGCGATCTGGAGCGGCCCGCCGGAGTCCGTGGGCAGCAGCTCGGTCCGGGCGGCCCGGGCGGCCCGCGCCGCACCGCCGAGGGCGGGCTCCTTCACGACGGATCCCACCCCGCGCGCGGTGGCCCGTACCCGCTGCTCCTGCCAGCCGCTGCACAGCCCGGGCCGGAACATGCGCACCGCGCAGGGCCCGTCGCCGGATCCACCGCCCTCGTCCAGCACCCTCCCGACCAGCAGGGTGACCGCGGCCTCGCGCTGCGGGCCCGCGAGGGCCCCCGCCGCCGGGTCCGCATCGGGCGCCCGGCCCGGCGCTGCGGCGACGACCAGCATGGCCCCCGTCACCGCAGCCACGGCACCCCACGTCTTGGTCGGTTGTCTCCGTCGCATTCGTGGCATAGCCGTATCAAAGCGATGTGGCGCCAAAATGATGATCATGCCCTCCGTGCTGCGGCCGAACGGGCACCGAAGAGAACTCGGACGGAGCACAGAACCCGGCGCCGGAGAGCGGGGCACGGACGGAGGTCCGATAATCGGATGCCCTCGGGCGGGCCGCCCGCGACAATGCGGCCATGGCCATCCGCACAGCACGGCTCGACGAGCTGCCCCTCCTCCAGGACATCGAGAGGGGCGCCGGTCGCTGCTTCCGGGACATCGGCATGCCGGAGATCGCCGACGACGAGCCGCTGACGCTCGACGAGCTCGCCCCCTACCAACGGGCCGGGCTGGCCTGGGTGTCGGTCGACGGGGCCGATGTCCCGGGTGCCTACCTGATCGCCGAGCACGTCGAGGGCAATCTGCACGTCGAGCAGGTGTCCGTCCACCCGGACCGCGCGCGCCGCGGGCTCGGCCGGGGCCTGCTGGAGCACCTGGCGGACTTCGCCGGGCGCGCGGGCGCGCCCGCCCTGACCCTCACCACTTTCACCGAGGTCCCGTGGAACGCCCCGTACTACGCGCGCTGCGGCTTCCGGCCGCTGGCGGACGCGGGGCTCACTCCCGGCCTGCGGGAGATCCGCGAGCGCGAGGCGGCACACGGCCTCGACCGGTGGCCCCGCGTCTGCATGCGGCGGGACCTGTGACGGCGCCTCGTACCGGTGCGGGGACAGCCGGGTTTGAACGATCGGCGATTCGATGAGGGATACGTGATGTTCGAAGGAAAGTCGGTACGGCTGCGTGCGCTGCGCGCCGAGGACGCCGAGCACCATCTCCGGTGGCGCAACGACCCGGAGGTGGTGCGCTGGGCCGCGGCCGGTGATCCGAGCTTCGGCCCGGTCACGGCGGAGGCGGTCGGGATCGCCTTCGGCACCATGCTGCGCCTGAGCCCCCGGGAGTCGGCCGTGTTCACGGTCGAGGACCTGGCATCCGGAAGGGTGATCGGCATGGCCGACTTCCGGGACCTGGACCCGTACGCCGGAGTGGCCACGCTGGGTATCACCATCGGCGAACGGGAGTTCTGGGGCCGTGGCCACGGCAGTGACGCGCTGCGGCTGCTCATCGGCCACCTGTTCGGCGCGTACGGTCTGAGCCGCCTGGAACTGGACACCTGGAGCGGCAACGAGCGCGCGGTGCGGGCCTTTGCCGGGCTGGGCTTCCGTGAGGAAGGCCGCCGCCGGTCTGCCGTGCTGATGGAGGGGAGGCGCTACGACAGCGTGCTCTTCGGGATGCTTCGGGAGGAGTGGGCGAACCCCGCGTGAAGGAGGCGCCCGGTTTCGGGGTGATGCTGGCGTGGTTGCTGGACCACAGGGCCCTCCGCGTGCAGGATCCGGCCGATCGCGCCGGCTCGATGACGAACGGGGTCCGAGCGGTGCTCGCGGGGGAAGTCCCCGGCGAGGAGCTGCTCCGGCGGATCGCACCTGTCCTGGGCTTCCACGCGGTCGATCTGTTCATCCTGGCGGGGCTGGCGGTCCCGGACGACATGGCGCCGTCGGACGCCGCGGCCGAGCGGTGGGCGCCGTACCTCGTGATGAACGCGGTGCACCTCCCCGCTTCGGAACGGCGTGAACTCCTGGAGCTCATCCGCTCACTGCCGCAGGAGGAACGACCCTCCGTCTTCGCCGCGAAGCCGATCGCATCCCATGCCGGTCCGGGCGGCCGGGTCGTCCGCATGCTCCAGTACCGCAATCTGGACCGGATGGGCATGGCCCGGCTCCTGGCGGTGGTGACGCCCACGTACCTCTCGGCGCCCACCTACGGCGTGATCGGCTCCGGGGACACGGAGCTGACGCCCCGCCTGGTGACGGATTTCGCAGCCGTGCTGGGGATCGACGCCCGCGAACTGGCCGGGCTGACGGGCGTCGATCTGCGTGAGGTGCCACCGCCTCCGGCCCCGGAGGCGGTGGACGCCGCCGCTCTGCTGTGGGAGGCGCGGCGCCTCTCCGCGGCCCAGGCACAGCACGTCGCCGAGCTGGCGCGCTCCCTGCGCGGGGACGGCGCCAAGGGGTACTTCCTCAACCTGTCCAGGTCCTGACACCTGCGTCGCCGGTCGGGGGCTCACCGTACGCTCCGGGCATGAGCGAACGCGCCGGACAGGGCAGCACGGGGGGATCTGCATGAGACGACACCGAGTGGCCGAACTCGACCGGGACATGGCCGCGCTCCTGGCGGCCAGGGCATTCACCGAGATCCGGCACATGGCCGGGGGCGCACGGCGCCGGACACCTCCCCCGAGGAGGTTCTGGACCGCATCAGGTTCCTGGCCGACCTGAGCCACAACCTTCCGGGCGTCGCACGGCCGCGTCCCAGGACACCGTCCCGGCAGGGCAAGCCCCTTGGCAGCTTCGATCAGGCGATGGCCGAACGGCCGATGAGCTGGGTCTGGAACACCGCCGGCCCGGAGGCCCGGGCATGGATGCTGCGCCACATCGAGCAGGCGGCGCGCAACTGGACGCCGCCCCCACCCCTGCCGCAATCCCGCAAGGGCCCGTCACCGATGACGCCGCGGCAGCGGGTGGCACTTCTGTTCCGGCGCTGGCCGGTCAAAACGCCCGCCGGGCGCCGGCCACTGCCCGCGGAAGCGAACGTTCTCAAAGCTCTGGACACCGAGGCGGTCTGCGCCTTGAACGACCAGGCCCGACGGCTCCGGCTCGGCCTGGCCGGAAGCGGATCATGGCTCCGGGCCCATCTCGCCCCCGACGGCATCCATTACCTGCTCCCGGATCCGGCGAACTACTACTGGCCCGGCAACCCGAACGGCAGCGGCGGCGAGATCGACTGGTGGCAGTGCACCGCGCTGCTCCGGATGCACGACGGAGAGCAGGTCAGCAGTATGGTCGCCGTACTCCCGAAGACCTTCGCGGCCTTGCCCTCGACCTTGCCCCGGAAGCATCAGCTGCGACTGGCCCACCACGTCCGCTCCGTCGAGCGGGACACCTCCCAATGGGGCCGAGACCACGAGACCGGCCGCGACGTCGAAGGCGACCGTTGAGTCCGTGCGGTCACAGCGTCAGACGCCGGCCGAGGCCATTTCGATGATCGATCGGTAGTGGGCGGCCGCGGACACCACGCATGCGCGGTAGGTGCGGTTCTCCCTGACCACCAGGAAGTAGTCCCTGATCTGCTTCCAGTACTGGCGCAGGTAGCCGAGGCCCGGCACGAAGCCCGGGGGCCTGGGTACCAGGGCGAAGGCTTCGGAGCATGTGAGGATGCCGCCGGTCACCTCCGACAGGACGTCCGCCACGTCCGCGTTCATGTTCCAGCCCGCGGCCAGTTGCGGGGTCCAGATGGAGCCGGCGATCTCCCGCAGCCGCTCCTGTTCCTCCGGGGTCGGGTCGCTCGGGGCGACCGGGGCGGCCGCGGTGACAGGGTGGCCGCCGGAGGCCCCGGCCGCCTGTGCGGGCCCCGTGGCGCCCACCCCCAGCAGGGCCCCCGCCGCGATCAAGGCGACCGCCGAAAGCCTGAGTGAACGTACCGCCATGTCCGCCCCTCCCGCATTGCCGGAAGTCCCCTCCCGGGACCGGGCGTCGAGATTTCCACGGCCCCCGCACGCGGTCAACGGCGCCCGGGCGGTCGTGGCCGGATCCGTGCGCGTGCGCACCCGCCCGCCTTCGCCGAGCGCGAACCCGCGTCGCGGGGGCCCTCGCGATGTGCTGAGGTGGCCTGATGGATCTTCTTGTACTGGGCGGGACCGCATGGCTGGGACGTGAGATCACGCGGCAGGCGCTGGCTCGGGGGCACTCCGTGACCTGCCTGGCGCGCGGCGAGAGCGGCGCCGTCGCGCCCGGTGCGCGGCTGGTGGCGGCGGACCGGAACCAGGAGTCCGCCTACGCGGAACTCCTCGACCGCGACTGGGACGCCGTGATCGAGGTGTCCTGGCAGCCGGCCTTCGTCCGCGGCGCGCTCGCGGCCCTCGCCGGGCGGACCCGGCACTGGACCTACGTCTCCTCCATCAGCGCCTACGCCGATCACAGCACGGTCGGCGCCGACGAGTCGGCCGCGCTGCTGCCGCCCGCCGAGGGCGACCACGTGGGGCGGGAGGAGTACGGGGAGGCGAAGGTCGCCTGCGAGGAGGCTTCGCGCGCCGCGGTGGGAGACCGGCTCGTCATCGCCCGGGCCGGCCTGATCGGCGGGCCGGGCGACGCGAGCGGACGGTCGGGATACTGGGCGGCACGCTTCGCCCGTGACGTGGACCAGCCCGTGCTCCTTCCCCGGTCCCCCCAGGTGCCCACCCAGGCGATCGACGTGCGCGATCTGGCGGGCTGGCTGCTGGACCTGGCCCAGGAGGGGACCACCGGGACCTTCGACGCCGTCGGTCCCGTCGTCTCCTTCGAGGGCTGGATCGGCCTGTCGGCACGCGCGGCCGGATACACCGGGCCGGTGGCGGGGGCGGACCCGCAGTGGCTCCTCGACCAGGGCGTCGTGCCGTTCATGGGCCCGGAGTCGATGGCCATGTGGATGCCCGATCCGAAGTGGGCCGGCTTCTGCGCCCGCAGCGGTGCCGCGGCGCACGCGGCCGGGCTGCGCGACCGCCCGCGCGCGGAGATGCTGGAGGACGTCCTGCGGTGGGAGCGCGCCGAGGGGCTGGAGCGCCCCCGCCGGGCCGGCCTGAGCACCGACCGCGAGCGGGAGCTCCTCACCGCGCTGGCCGACGCGCCGGAGTGACGCCGCGCGGGACCGGCCGGGTCCGGCGGCGGTTCACTCCAGTCCGTACCGCCGGGCCGACTCCTCCTCCTGGGCCAGCCGGTGCAGCGCCTTCAGCACCGGCTGGAACAGGATGGTCGCCGCCACGGCGGTCTCGGCCTTCTCCGCCTCCGTGGCGAAGGTCTCGACGAAGTCCAGGTCCCGTACGGCCACTTGGTGCATCAGGCGCGCGTACGGGGCCATGAGCGCGGCGTCCCACGAGTAGCCGAGCCGCGTCAGCGTGGCCACCGCCGACACGAGCGAACGGTGAACCGGGGAGAACTCCCCCAACTCCCGTGCGGTGGACCAGCCCAGCGTCCTCAGCAGCTGGTCGACCTCGGCGCGCGCGGCGGCCGTGGCCTCGTCCTCGCCGCCGTCGCCGCCCCCACCGTCGCCCCCGCCGCCTTCGCCGTCGGCCGGTTCGGGCTCGTGGGGCAGGGCCCACAGGGCCGCGCCCAGGCGCATCGTCCGGCCCAGGGACTCGTCGTCCACGTGCCCGAGCACCATCCGGACCCGGGCCACCGGCACCTGGCCGACCTGGATCATCGCGCGCACCAGCCGGAGTCTGCGCAGATGGCCCTCGTCGTAGTCGGCGGTCGTCGCGCTGACGCGCCGCCCCGGCGGCAACAGGCCTTCGCGCAGGTAGTACTTGATGGTGGCGATGGAAACGCCGCTCCGCTCACTCAGTTCCGCGAGCCGCAATCTCTTGAACCTCCCCTTGGCGAGTGTCACTATCCAATCATGTGACGGTTGGACAGCAGTGCTATCCAACAAGGCGATCGGGAGGTCGTGCATGTTCGCGAAACCCTTACCGGGCCGCACCACCGCAGCCGCCGAGGGGGACGTCGTCGTCCTGCTCATCGGAATGCGCATCAACCACTTCTGGGCCGTGCACCACTGGGTCCCGGTGATCACGGCCATGCCGCGCATGCTGCGGGAGCTCGCCAAGGATCCCGCCCGGGGGCTGCTCGGCCACGTCCTGCTCACCGCCTCGCCCCGCACGTACTACGTGGTCCAGTACTGGGAGTCCAAGGAGAAGCTCTACGCGTACGCCGCGGCCCCGGACATGCTCCACCACAAGGCCTGGTCGATCATCAACCGCAAGGACCGCGCGGGGCAGTTGCGCCGGCACGTGGGGCTCTGGCACGAGTCCTACATCGTGCCCGAGGGCTCGTACGAGTCGATCTACTTCGACATGCCGCCCTTCGGGCTGGCCGCGGCCACCGGGGTACTTCCCCTGGAGAGCCGCGGGCGGCGCGCGGCCGACCGGTTCGCGCACCGCCCGTCCGCGGCCGGGCCGGATCGGTGAACGGGGCCCGCGGTCAGCTCACCGCCGGGGCCGGGTCGCGACGGTGGCCGCGACGGTGACGGTCCGGGTGCACGTACCGTCGGGGTAGTGGTCCCGCAGGGCCCGGCGCAGCTCGGACTCGAAGGCGTCCTTCCGGTCGCCGAACAGGGCCGGGCCGGAGCAGGCGCGGGAGAACTGCAGGCCGATCACCTGGTCCGGCGTGCAGCGCGTGGACCGCTCCCACGTGGTGGTCACGACGCGGGAGAACGCCGACTTCGCGAGATGGTCCTCCACGTCCCGCGCCTCCTCCATTTCCGCCGGTCCGTCCGCCGGCCGCGTCGCCGCTGCGCGCGCCGCCGTGCCGCGGTCGGGTCCGAGGAAGCGCTCGCGCACCTCGTCGACGACGGCCGGCCAGGCCGCCGCCAGGGAGGTGACGACGGCGATCCCGCCGCGTGGTGCCAGCATGGCGTCCAGGTCGGCCGGCACCCGCGTCCGGTCCATCCGGTGGAACGCCCCGCCGATGACGCACAGGTCGATCCGGGGCAGGCACAGCCGGCCGATGCCGGCGGCGTCGCCGCGCAGCCAGGAGATGTTCCGGTGGCCGTGCTCCTCGGCGAGTGCGCACCCTTCGGCGAGCATGGCCGGCTCCGGGTCGACGGCGTAGACGTGCTCGGCCAGCGGCGCCAGCGGCAGGCTCAGCGTGCCCGGTCCGGCGCCGAGGTCCAGTACGGTCTGGGAGCCGTCGAGCGCGAACCGGTCCACGAGGAGCGCGTAGAGCTCCGCCGGATACGGCGGCCGGTAGCGGGCGTAGTAGGGGGCGGCGGACGCGTACGGGGTGCTCATGGGGTCCTCCCTGGCCGGGGTCGCATCCGCCGATGGTGGAGCACAACCCGGCCCTCGGCAGCTACTGACCCCGCAAATCCCCCGTACGGATGCCTGCCGTTCACGTACGACGCGGTGTCCGATCAGTTCCGCGGGGTCAGCCGCTCCCACAGGAAGGTGTGGACGAGGGCCTCGTTGAAGGCCGTCTGCCGGTGGTCGGTGGCGCCGGCGTGGCCGCCCCCGAGGTGCTCGTGGAAGAGGACGGGATGCCCGTGCTCGCGCAGCCGCGCGGCCATTTTGCGGGCGTGGCCCGGATGTACCCGGTCGTCGCGGGTCGAGGTGAGCAGGAGCAGCGGCGGGTACGCGGGCCCGTCCGTCCGGATCCGGTGGTACGGGGAGATCCGCTCCAGGTGCGGCCGGTCGGCCGGGCTGTCGGGATCCCCGTACTCGGCGATCCAGCTGGCCCCGGCCAGCAGCTTGTGGAAGCGCAGCATGTCCAGCAGCGGCACGTGCGCGACGACCGCGCCGAACAGCTCCGGGT
Source organism: Streptomyces nojiriensis (assembly GCF_017639205.1). Lineage (NCBI taxonomy): Bacteria > Bacillati > Actinomycetota > Actinomycetes > Kitasatosporales > Streptomycetaceae > Streptomyces > Streptomyces nojiriensis. Next base: position 1,066,709 of record NZ_CP071139.1, read on the forward strand.
CGCGGGTGAGCATGGCGCCCATGAGCAGCCCGCCGTTGCTGCCGCCCTCGATGCCCAGCTGGGCGGGGGTGGTGATGTCCCGGGCGGTGAGGTCCCGGGCGACCGCCGCGAAGTCCTCGTAGGCCCGGACCCGGTTCGCGCCGAGGGCCGCCTTGTGCCAGCCGGGCCCGTACTCGTGCCCGCCCCGGATGCCGGCGACGACGTACGTGCCGCCGCGTGCGAGCCAGGCCCGTCCGGTGACCGCGCTGTACTGCGGGACCATGGAGATCTCGAAGCCGCCGTACCCGTAGAGCAGGGTGGGGCCGGGTCCCGGGCGGTCCTCGGGTCCGACGACGAAGTACGGCACCCTCGTGCCGTCCGCGGAGGTCGCGAAGTACTGGCGTACGGCGAGACCGGCGGTGTCGAAGAGCGCCGGGCTCTGCTTGAGGCTCTCGCTCTCGCCGTCGTCGCCGGCCGTGCCCCGGTAGAGGGTGGCGGGCTGGAGGAAACCGGAGACCTGGTGGAAGTACTCGTCGCCGACGTCCGGGTCCGTGTCGGTGACCGAGGCGGTGGACAGCGGCGGCAGGCCCGGCAGCGGTGCGCGGTGCCAGCCGCCCTCGCCCGGGGTGAGCAGCTCCATCCGGGAGGAGACGTCGGCGCGGGTGCTGAGGATGAGGTGGTTGCGGGTCCAGCTGTACCCGGCGAGCGCGGTGCGCTCGTCCGGTGTGAACAGCACCTCGGCCTCGCGCTCCCCCGCCAGGAAGGCGTCGAGGTCGAAGGCGAGCAGACTGCCCGCGCCATGGCCGAGCCACGGCGACTTGGTGGTGACGGTCAGCCACCGGCGGTGGACGGAGGCGCCGGCGTCGTCCGGGACGTCGATCTTCAGCGGCGGGCCGGCGGCGTCCTCCCGGAGCAGGAAGAGCTCCTGGTTCCAGAAGTCGATCTGCCGGTGGACGAAGTCCCGTTCGAAGCCGGGGGTGTCGTCGTGCCATCCGGAGGCGGACAGGTCCGTCGGCCGGCCCTCGTAGACCAGCTCGGCGTCCGCGAGGGGCGTGCCGCGCCGCCAGCGGCGTACCTGGAGGGGGTAGCCGGACGCGGACATCGAGCCGGCGCCGAAGTCCGTGCCGATCCAGACCCGGTCGTGGTCGATCCACCCGATCCGGGTCTTGGCCTCGGCGACGGTGAACCCGTCCTCGACGAATTCCAGGGTCTCCAGGTCGAACTCGCGCACCACGCAGGCGTCCGCGCCGTCCCGGGACAGCAGGACGAGGGCGTGCCGGTGTTCGGGGGCCAGGACCCGGCTGCCGGCCCAGGCCCACTTCTCGCCCTCGGCCTCGGCGAGCGCGTCGAGGTCCAGGAGCACCTCCCAGGCCGGCCGGTCCGTCCGGTACTCCTCCAGCGTGGTCCGCCGCCACAGTCCGCGTACGTGGTCGGCGTCCTGCCAGAAGTTGTAGAGGTGGCCGCCCCGGCGGACGGTGTAGGGGATCCGGCCGTCGTCGTCCAGCACCTCGCGCATCTCCTGCTCGAGGACCTTGAACCCGGGTGAACCGGTCAGCTCGTCCACGGTCTCGGCATTGCGCTCCCGCACCCAGGCGAGGGCGGCGTCGCCGGATACGTCTTCCAGCCACAGGTAGGGATCTACTACATCGCTCATCAGGCGATTGTGCAGGAAGCGGGGGCGGGTGTCCGCCGTCCGGCCCCTCTCAGCCGTCGTCGGCCGCGCCGCCGTCGCCGGACGTCGGGCCGTCGGCCGTGCGGCGGGCGTCGCGCAGTGCCGAGTGCACCGACCAGGTCACCGAGACCAGCGGGACCGCGACCACCGCGCCGACCACCCCGGCGGCGATGGCTCCCGCGACCACCGAGATCGCCACCACCAGCGGGTGCAGACTCACCGCCCGGCTCATCACCAGCGGGTGCAGCAGATGGCCCTCGATCTGGCCGATGACCACGATCAGCGCGACCACCAGGGCCGCAACGAACGGCCCCTTCGCGGCCAGCGCGACCACCGCGGCGACCGCCAGCGCGACCGGCGATCCGACGAGCGGGATGAATGCGGCGAAGAACTCCAGCAGGGCCAGCGGCACGGCCAGCGGGACCCCGAGGAAGTACAGCGCCAGCCCGACCAGGACCGCGTTGGTCGCCGCGACGAGGACGATCCCGCGGGTGTAGCCGGTGAACGTGCGCCAGGCCGCGCCGCCGGCGATGCCCACGCGGGCGCGCACCGACGGGGGCAGCTGCGCACAGAACCAGGACCACTGCCGGTCACCGCCGTGCAGGAAGAAGAAGGAGGAGAAGGCCGCGAGGGCGAGCACGGTCAGAACCTGCACCAGCCGCCCGGCTCCGCTGAGCGCCTGGCTGAGCAGCGTGGCGCGGTGGCTCGACAGGTACTTGCCGAGGCGGGACTGGAGGTCGGTGAGCGCGTTCGGGTTCAGCCGGAAGGGTGGTCGCTCCAGGTACTCCTCGATGCTGCCGAGTCCCTCGCGGAACTCCCGGGCCAAGGTGGTGCTCTCCCCGGCCACCGCCGTGCCGACCAGGGCCAGCACGCCCAGCAGGAGCAGCGCGCTGCCGAGGAGGGTGACGGCGACGGCGACCGACCGGGGCAGGACGCGCGCGAGGCGCCGGGTGGGCCACCACAGCAGGGCTGTGACGACGAGCCCGAGGAAGAGTGCCACGGTGATCTCATGGAAGCGGCCGAGCACGGCGAAGACCGCATAGACGGCGGCGCCGACCACCAGCAGGCGCCAGGCGTACGACGCTGCCGTACGCAGGAACGCTGACACCGGCGGCATGACCCATGGGTGCCACACCGGGCCCGGGAAGCCACGCGCCGGACCCCGGATTCGCCCGTCCGTGATCGATGGTCCGTGATCGATACGGGGCCGATGCGAGGAAAATCCGTTGCCCCGGCCGGGACGTCCACGGACGATGGCCTCTCGTGAGCACTTCCCGATGGACCGCCGTACTGCCCGATTTCGGCCCGTTCCGTTCCGGGCGTGACTTCAGGCTGCTCTTCTACCAGGGCACGGTGACGTACTTCGGCTCGTTCATGGCGATGATCGCGCTGCCGCTGCAGATCAAGCACCTGACGGGCTCGCCGCTGGCGGTCGGTGCGATGGGGGCGGTGGAGCTCGTTCCGCTGGTGGTCTTCGGGCTGTACGGGGGCGCCCTCGCCGACGCGGTCGACCGGCGGCGGATGATCCTGCTGACCGAGGCCGGGCTCGGGGTGCTCGCCCTGGTGCTCCTGGTGAACGCGCTGCTGCCGGATCCGCTGCTGTGGCCGCTGTACGTGGTCGCGGCGGGGGTGTCGGCCCTGAGCGGGCTCCAGCGGCCGGCCCTGGACTCGCTGATGGCGCGGATCGTGCCGCACGAGCAGCTGGCGGCCGCCGCCGCGCTGGGCGGGCTGCGCTACCAGTTCGGGGCGATCGCCGGTCCGGCGCTGGCCGGTGTGGTCGTCGCGTTCGCCGGTCACGCGGCGGCCTACTCCGTGACCGTGCTCGGGTTCCTCGCCTCCGTGCTGCTGTGCCTGCGGCTCAGTCCGGCGCCCCCGGTGAAGGGGGCCGAGCGTCCGTCGCTGCGCGGGATCGCCGAGGGCGCGCGCTACGCGTGGAGCCGGCCCGTACTGCTGGGGACGTACGCCGTGGACCTGGCCGCGATGTTCTTCGCCTTCCCGAACGCGATCTACCCCTTCCTCGCGGACGAGCTCGACGCGGTCTGGGCGCTGGGGCTGATGTACGCGGCGGGGGCGGTGGGCTCGCTGGTGCTCGGCATGACCAGCGGCTGGACGTCCCGGATACGCCGGCACGGGCTGCTGGTGGTGTTCGGTGCGGCGGTGTGGGGCCTGGCGATCGCCGGGGCGGGCGCGTCCTCCGGCATCTGGCTCGTGCTGCTGTGCCTCGCGGTGGCGGGCGCCGGCGACATGGCGAGCGGGCTGGGCCGGGCGACGATCTGGAACCAGACGATCCCGGAGGAGCTGCGGGGCCGGCTCGCGGGCATCGAGGTGCTCTCGTACAGCGTGGGCCCGCAGCTCGGGCAGGTCCGGGCGGGCACGATGGCCGGCTGGACCGGTACCCGTTCGGCCTTCTGGGGCGGCGGGCTGGCCTGTGTGGCGTCGGTGGCGGTGCTGGCGGCCCTGCTGCCGAAGCTGATCTCCTACGACGCCGACACCGACGAGGACGCGCTGCGCCGCCGGGCGGCCCGGGAGGCGGAGCGGGCCGGCGCGCCGGCCTGAGTCCGGGACCGGTTCAGACCCCGCTGGTGGCGGTGATCCTCCCGTCGGCGACGGCGGCGGTCAGCAGCGCGTGATCGGCGCGGGTCCGGTCCGCGTAGCGGAGCGCGAAGGCGGCCACGGCGCGGTCGAAGGTGTCGGAGCCGCCGAGGTAGCCCGCGATGGCGATGCGGTCGCCGGTGCGGGCGTGGGCGCGGGCCAGGGCCCGGCCGCACAGCTCGGCGTACCGGTCGAGCAGGCCCGGAGGCATGCCGGCGACATCGGCCGACCCCTTCATGTCGCGCAGCTGCCGCCCGTAGAAGTGGCGCCCGGCAGGTCCGGTCGTCCAGCCGAGGAAGATGTCGCTCGCGGCCTGCATACGACGCTGGCCCGCGACCACCCGGTGCCCCTGGTGCCCGTACCCGTCGTCCGGGAGGTGGTCCTGCAGGACGGACGGCACGGCTTCCTTGATCTGCAGGAAGAGCGGGTCGTCGGCATCGCGCCCGAGGAGCAGCACGATGAAGCAGCGGGTCCCCACGCTCCCGACGCCGACCACCTTGCGCGCCGCGTCGGCGAATCGGAAGCGGTCCAGCAGGAGGCGGCGTTCCTCGGGGAGGGTGCTGCGGTACTTGGCGAAGATCTGGTCGACCTCCCGTGAGTCCGCCCGGGCGAGCGGCTCCAGCAGCGGCGGATCGTGGATGATCCGCCGGCGCCCGCCCTGGACCTCGGTGAGTTTGTCGAGCGCGCGCAGGCTGGTACGGCGGCGGGCGCGCGCCAGGTTGGCCTCCACCCGCTCGCGCAGTTCGCGCTTGCGGATGAGGGGCAGCAGCTCGGCGGTGTCGATCCGGTGGTACCAGACGTCCAGCTCGCGGTGTCCGGCGAGCTCCCGGATCGTCTGCCGGTAGGCCCGGGCCGCGCCGAGGGCCGCCCGCGCGGCGCGGTCGTCGCCGTGCCCGTTGTCGCGGGCGGCCACCGCGACGCTCGCGGCGAGCCGTTTGACGTCCCATTCGAAGGGGCCGGGGAAGGTCTCGTCGAAGTCGTTGAGGTCGAAGAGCAGGGCGCGTTCCGGGGAGGCGAACATGCCGAAGTTCAGCAGATGTGCGTCCCCGCACAGCTGGACGGTCAGCCCGGTCTGCGGTGCGGCGGCCAGGTCGGCGGCCATCACGGAGGCCGCGCCGCGCAGGAAGGCGAGCGGCGATGCCGCCATCCGGCCGTAGCGGATCGGCAGCAGCTCGGGCACGCGGTCGGTGCCCTGGCGCTGCAGTACCCCGATGGGGTCGGGCCGGTCCGGCGAAGCGGTCCACCGCCCGTGCGCGGCACGGCCGGTGATCTTGCGGACGGCCCGTCCGCGCCGGAGCCGCTCAGCTGGACTGGTCATGCGCCGCTCCTCCTCGCCGGTCCCTCCTCATCCTCGCCGCACGGGTCCGGTCCCGCATGTCGCCGTCCCCGGAGCGGTCCGGGACGGCTCGGTCAGCTCTCGTTCTCGGCGAGGATCCGGTCGGCCGCGTAGTGCGGGCAGTTGAGGACGTGCCAGGTCACCGAGAGTGACCCCGCTCCGGTCCGCAGGGTCCGCACCACTCCGTCGGCGGCGGTGGCCTTGCAGAAGGGGCACATGACGGTCTCCGGGCGCAGTAGATCGAACATGCCGTGTCCTTCCCGCAGCTTTCTCACACCGGACCAGTCCAGAACTATCAAATCCGGCGCCATTCGGCCGCAGTACCCACAAGTACGGATGGATATCCGGGGCCATGACCGCACGGAAAGTGCGGTGGGGCGGGAAACGGGAGGCATCCGCGGGCGGCCGCCCCGGTCGGCGAGGAGCCTTGTGGCGGACCGGAGTTCAGCCTCGGAGCGGGAGCGGGGCGGCCCGGTGCGCCGTCACCCCGGCGAGGCGGGTGAGTCGTACGGGTTGCGCGGGGCCGGGTCGGTGACGGGGCGCTGCGCGGTGGGTCAGCCGGATCCACCGCACGTCGGCGGGACCGATCACCGAGCCGAGCGCGTCGAGGAAGCCCCGGTCGGGCAGGCCGAGGCCGGTGTCGACGGCCACCGGCTGCGCCCGCGCGGGCGGCGGTGGCGGTGGCGGTACGGGCGCGACCGGCTCAGTTCGGGCAGTCCGTGTCCCGGGCCGGACGGCGGCCGCTCGTGAGGAACTCGGTGACGGCGCGGTCGCCGCACGCGTTGCCGTTGCCGAGGTAGAGCCCGTGGCCGCCCTGCTCGACGGTCACCAGCCGGGCCCGGTCGCCCAGCGCCTCGCGCATCTTCAGGCCTCCGGAGAGCGGGGTGGCCGGGTCCCGGCGGCTCTGGATCATGAGGATGTTGGACGGGCCGTCGTCGGTGATCCGGACCGGCTTCTGCGCGGGGGTCTGCCAGAAGGAGCAGGGCAGTACGTTCACCGGCATGCCGGCCGTGAGCGGGTACCGGGCGCGGTCCGCGTCGACCGCCCGCCGGTACGAGGCCGTGGACGTGTCCGGCCACGCCACGTCGTTGCAGATGACGCCGACCATGAGCGCGGCGTCCTCGTTCCGGATGGGCGCGGCGAGCTCCCTGGGGAGCACCGGGATGCCCGCCGGGTCCTGCGCCGCCCGTACGAGCCGGGCGAAGGAGGCGAAGGCGGCGTCGGCGTAGAGCGCGTTCTGCAGGGCCTGGCGCAGGCCGTTGCCGGTCAGCGGCACGCCGGGGGTCGTCGTCGTCTTCGGCTCGCGGTCCAGCCGGGCCGCGAGCGAGACGACGAGCGGCTCCACCTCCTGCGCCGCCGCGGCCAGTCGCAGGCCGTCCCGGTCCCGGTCGGGGTGGGTCGCCCAGGCCGCGAAGTCGGGGAAGCGGTCCGCCGCGCCCTGCGACATGTTCGCCAGCCAGCCGCGGGCGACCCGCTTCGGGTCGGGGTCGCCGCTGCTGTCGAGGACCCAGCGGTCGGTGTGCCGGGGGTACTTCTGCGCGTACACGGCGCCCACGTACGTCCCGTACGAGGTGCCCCAGGCGGAGAGCTTGCGCTCGCCGAGCGCCTCACGGAAGCGGTCCATGTCGCGGACCTGGTTGGCCGTGGTGAAACTGCGCAGCTCGGGGCCGCCGTTGCGGGCGCAGGCCGCGGCGATGCGCCGGGACCGGTCGATGTTCTCGGTGATCTCGCCGTTCGGGCCCGGCCAGGACCGCAGGCTGGTCAGGTACCGGTCCTCGGGGGCGAGGTCGCAGCTGGCGGTGGTACTGGCGCCCACTCCGCGCGGATCGAAGGCGACGAGGTCGTAGGCCCCGGCGAGTTCCCGCCGCAGGGCGTCGCCCTTCTGCGTCAGGCGCTGCACACCGGATCCGCCCGGTCCGCCGGGTATCACGACCAGCGTGCCGCGCCGGGCCTCGGGGCGGTCGCTGCGGATCCGGGAGACGGCGATGGTGAGCTGCCGGCCGTCGGGGTCGTCGTAGTCGAGCGGGACGGGCAGCTCGGCGCACTCCTGGGCGGCGAGCGCGTCCGGCTGGGTGCAGCGGTGCCAGTCGAGCCGCGGAGCGGCGGGGGCGGGCCGGGCCGCGGCCGGGGCGGCGGTGGCGGTGGCGGTCAGAGAGGCCGCCACGGTGGCCGTGGCGAGGGCGAGGAGCAGGGCCTTGTGCGGGTAAGTCGTCATGGCGCAAGCCTTGTTGATCTCACCTCGGGGTCCCATCCGGCTTGCCGGTCGGCCGCCGGTGGGGCTACCCCCCGCTCCCCGCCACGGCCTAGGCCGTGTCCGCAAAGTCCCGCCTGCCCCGCGACGCCTGGCACCGCACCTCGCCGCGTTGTCGGGCCGCCCGAGTACGTCCAGTACACGGGCGCCCCTCCGCCTTGCGATGCACGGCACCAGACGCCGCGGGGCCCGCCCTCCGGGCGGCCGGCGCTACTTTGCGGACACGGCCTAGGGCAGCGGCGCGCCCCGGGCCGTGATCCAGAGGTCGTACCACTCCTCGTGCGTGAGCTCGGGCTCGCGCAGCGCCGCGTCGCGGCAGGCGCGGATCCGCTCGGGGCGCGCGCTGCCGATGACCGGCGCGATGGCGGCGGGGTGCCGCATCAGCCACCACAGCAGGACCGACTCGGGCGTGGTGTCCTTCTGCCGGGCCAGCTCGGCCAGCAGCCTCGCGGTGGCCCGCTCGGCGGGCGTCTCCTCGCGGCCGGTGAAGCGGCCCTGCGCCAGCGCGCCCCAGGCCTGGAGGCGGATGCCGTGGTCGCGGCAGTGCTCCAGCGTGCCGAACGGGAACCCGTTCCGAGCGGATTCCGGTGTGTTGAGCAGGACTCCGGCCTCGACCCAGGCACGGCCGTGCAGGCTCATCTCCAGCTGGTTCGCCACCAGCGGTACGCCGAGCCGGGCCTGGAGGTGGGCGATCTGCGCGGCGCCCATGTTGGACACGCCGAAGCCCCGTACGAGGCCCTGGCGGTGCAGGGAGGTCAGCGCGGCGGCGATCGAGTCCACGTCCGCCAGCGGGTCGGGGCGGTGCAGCAGGAGGACGTCGATGACATCGGTCCGCAGCCGGGTCAGGCTCTCCTCGACGCGCCGCGTGATGCTCTCCCCGCGCAGGTCGTACATCCCCGGGCGGTCCTTGTCGCCCAGCCGGATCCCGCACTTGGTCTGGAGGGTGATGCGCTCGCGCAGCCCCGGGGCGCGGGCGAGCACCTCGCCGAAGACGGCCTCGGCCTTCCCGTGCCGGTAGATGTCTGCGTGGTCGAAGGCGGTGATGCCGATGTCGAGGGCGGCGGCGACCGCCGCCTCGGCGGCGTCGATGTCCGCGGGCCCGTACGGGTCGGGGTCCCAGCTCCCGCCCAGGCCCATGCACCCGTACAGCACCCGGTCGCCGCTCAAGCTCGTACTCGCGTTCGTCACCACCCCACCCTAGGGGGTGTCGCTCACGGCGTGCGGACGGTTCGCACCGGGCCCGATGCATGCTCTGACCGGCTCATACCCAATGATGTCCGAATGCAGAGACACACGGAGACCGGGCGGTGGTCGCGGCGGCGGTCGCTCCGCCGCCGGTTCGGCCGCACGGCGGCGGCCCTGAGCCTGTTGACCGCGGTGGCGTGCACGTCGGCGCAGACACCGGGTTCGGCCACGGGCGGCGGTCTGGGTGCCGGAAAGGCCGACGAGGTCTCCGTGGCCACCTGGAACATGTGCGGGGTGCGGCAGTGGGGCTGTGAGAAGACCGGGGGGCCGAAGGAGAAGCTCCAGCAGCTGCGCGCCCTGATCGGCGATTCCGGCGTCCAGGTCGTGCTCCTGCAGGAGGTGTGCTCCGAGGACCTGCAATCGTTCGCCCGCAGCCTCGGCCCGGAGTGGCACTCGGCCTTCGAACCGTACGCGGAGGTCGACTCGGCGGGCGGCCGCAAGCCGGTCGGCTGCACCGGCCAGGGCCGGGGCGAGGCGGGCTACGGCCTGCTGGCCGGCTCCCCGCTCACCGACGTGGAGGCGATACCGACCGAGCAGCCGACGGTGGGCCTGCACCGCGGGATCCTGTGCGCGCGGGTCCCGGCCCAGCGGCTGCGGGTGTGCAACGCGCACCTCTCGCTGCGGGAGAGCGACGACGAACACCCGGACTGGGATTTCCGGGACGACCAGCTGAGCTCGCTGGTCGCCGCCGCGTCGACGGACGCCGCCACGGTCTTCGGCGGGGACTTCAACACCCCGCCGCCGGTGGGCGACCGGAACACCTCCGCCTGGATCTGGCCCTCGGAGGCGTACACCACGTACCGCGAGTGCGACCAGAAGGGCAGCTCGAAGAAGGGGCGCGCCACCCTCGAGGACGGCACGAAGATCGACTACCTGTTCACCCAGCTCCCCCGCACCGCCTGCGAGGTGGTGGGCACCAAGGCGTCCGACCACCGGCCGCTGGTGTTGCGGGTGACCCGTCCCGAGGACCCGGCCACGATCAGTACCGTGCGTTGAAGTAGGCCTCCTGGGCGGGGACGGTGTAGGTGTTGACGACGGTGAAGGCGGCCGTGGTCCATGCGGCCGCGTTGCCCATGGCGTCCACCGCGACGGCATCGACCACGTGTGGGCCCTCGGGCCAGGCCCAGCCCGCGTCCCAGCTCCAGCTGCCGTCGGCCATCACCGCGGTCGCCCCCAGGCCGGTACCGTCCTTGTGGAACTCGACGCGCACGGCGCCGGGCGCATAGCCCATGAAGCCGACCGAGGGTCCCGCTACCTGCTGTTGCGGTGACGGCGCCGTCACCGTCAGCACAGTGGGCTGGACCGACACGGGCATCTGGGCCGGTCCCGATGTCGGCGCCTGCCCCGGTGCCGGTTCGTGCGCGGTACTCGCCTCCAAGGCCGTGAAAATCACTTCGGTGCGCTTGGAGTGGTAGTTGTTCGCATCCGCCGCGAAGAGCCTCACCACATGCCGCCCGCGGGCCCAGGGCTTCTCGCGCTGCCAGGTCCAACTGCCGTCGGCGGCGACGGGTGCCGCACCCTGGTACTTGCCGTCCTCCCAGACGCTGACCCGGACCGCGCCGACCGGAGCGGTCCCGACGAAACGGACGGCGTTCCGGGGCATCTGCGTGTTCGCTGCGGGGGCGACGACCACCGGTCGGGGGAAGGAGTCCCCCTTCACCTGTGAGGTGTCGGCGAGATAGGCGTCGATGGCGGAGGTGTTCCGGTCCGGCTGCTCGTAGCCGTTGCTGACCATGCCGATCCGGGGCGTGATTCCGTCGACGAGGAGGTTGAGCAGACCCGTCACGGCCGGCAGATTCCGCAGCGGCACCCTCCCGTGGGGAGCGATCAGGGGAGAGTCGTTGTAGACGAAGTTGAAGTTCTCGTACCCCTGGAACAGGCCGAGGAGCGGTTCCACCTGGCGCGTGTAGTGCTCGTCCCTGGGTGAGGAGATGAGATAGACGTTTGCCGGGCGGCGCGAGCCGCCGCGCACCACTTCCGGCAGGACCGAGTCGAGGGTGCGGATGTTCGACCCTGCCCGCTCAGCCTGCGGCAACCCGGTGGCGCCCAGCAGGTCCTGTCCGACGTGCGTGCCGGTCAGGAAGCGGGGCATGCTGGCGACGATGTTCTTGAACCCGTACTTCAGCCCGAAGTACAGGGCAGCGCCGGCTCCCCTCGAGGTACCGAACGCGGTGCAGTCGTCCGGAGTCAGGGACAGCGCGTTCACGATGCGTGAGATGAGGCCGGCAACCGACTCGTCGAGCGCGAAGTCCATCCCGTTGCACAGGTAGTGGCTGTTCTCCCCGTCGAACAGGTCGCGGACCCACAGGACGTTGGCCCGAAGATCGTGAAGTGGTCCGTTCGATCCGCCGTATTCACCGGGCACGGCATGGTTGGCGAAGACCACGATCAGATGACGGTTGCCGTTCTTCGCGTGCGAGAAGCGGTACTCGATGGGCACCGGACCGGAGGACTCCACGCCTGTGAAGACGCGGCGCGCTTTCTGGGCTGCCTCAGACATGCTCGGAATCCATTCTTCTCACCGGCTGGCCCGGCACCCGGCCGAGGGTGTTCGCCTGCCGGGACACCGACTGGCGCGCGATGTGGCTGTCGGCCCTGCCGACGGCCGGCGCCTGAGCATGCACCGGGTCGAGGTCCCCTCCGGCGATCAGGATGCGGTCGGTGAGCCTGGCCGAGGCGTAGCCGTCGTCGAGGTCGCAGAACTCCTGCTGGAACCAGCGGTAGCGGGCGGCGTAGCCGTGCTGGATGCGGTCGATGTTGCGGATCGCCCCGATCAGCTCCGGGGAGGAGTACACGAGCGGGCCGGGGGCGGACTGCTCGAAGTCGAAGTAGAAGCCGCGCAGGGTGTCGCGGTAGTGATCGAGGTCGTAGGTGAAGAAGAGGATCGGCCGCCCGGTGTTGACGAAGTCGAACATCAGGGAGGAGTAGTCCGTGATCATCACGTCCGCGATGAGCGAGAGGTCCGCCATGTCCGGGTAGTCGGACACGTCGAAGACGAAGCCGTCGCCGGCGCCCGGTACGGGGTCCACCACGTTGGGGTGGCGCCGCACGAGCAGGACGTGGTCGTGGCCCAGCTGCGCCTTGGCCTCGTCGAGGTCGATGCGGAAGTCGAGCTTGTACTTTCCGGGCGCGTAGAACTGGTCGTCGCGCCAGGTCGGCGCGTACATGATGGCCTTCTTGCCGGGCGGCAGGCCGATCCGGCGGCGCACTTCGGCCGCCCGCTGCCCGGAGTCCGCGCGGCGCAGGATGTCGTTGCGGGGATAGCCGCTCTCGACCATCTCGCCGGGGAACTGGAAGGCCCGCTTGAGAATCGGGGTGCTGAAGCTGTTCGGGGACACCAGCATGTCCCAGTTCTGCACCTCCTTCTCCACGCGCTCCAGGTACCGCTTGTCCGCGAAGTGCACGGCTTCGATGTCGTGTCCGATGCGCTTGAGCGGGGTGCCGTGCCAGGTCTGCACGACGATCTGCCCGTCGCGCTTCTCGAACCAGTCCGGCATGTGGTTGTTGGCCACGATGTACTTGGACCGGGCCATGGCCTCGTACCAGTCGGGGGACCACATGCGCACGGGACGCGCGGTGGGGGGAACCTCCACCTGGTCGTCGCGCACCACCCACAGGTGTTCGAGGTCCAGGCCCCGGCGGACCATCTCCTCGTGCAGCGCGCGCGGGCTGTCGGAGTACTGGGTCCCCTTGAAGGCGTCGAAGAGCACGGCTCTGTTCAGCGGCTGGCGGCGGGCGGCCGGGTACGCCTTGGTACGCATCAGCTTCTGCCGGTACGGGCCGCGTGCCTCGTCCGGCATCGCCGAGTGGACCAGGAGCGAGAGGCGGTCGTAGGCCTCCGCCTGGAGTTCGTAGCGCCGGTCGTTGCTCGTCATCTCGCTGGGGAAGGTGGGGATCAGACCCTGCGTCATCTTGACCATGAGGTCGCTGGACCGGTTCTCCCGGGTGACCGCGGAGGGGTCCTGGCGGCGAAGGAAGAAGTCCCAGCGGCCGGCGGCGAGCGGGATGTCCCCGGCGAGGGTCCGCACGGCTGCGGGCGAGATGACGAAACGGAACTCCCGGCCGTTCCAGGCGATGGGCACGACACGCTCTGCCCCGTGGGCACGGGAGCGCACGACGATGTGCGCGGCGGCGAACTCGGAAGCACTCAGGCGGTCTTCGGCCGCGTAGCTGACAGTGACTTCGAGAGAACCGTCCTGGAGCCAGGTGGTCGACGTCGCCATCGGAAGGGTGTCCCGCTCGAACAGCACCACGTATCCGGAACCGTTGCGGTGCACGAAGACCTCGCGGTCCGCGTCCTCGGTCTGCAGGACGGCCGGGAGCCGGTAGTGACCGTCCTCGGCTTCCTCCGCCATGACCGGGTAGATGGCCGCCTTGCGGCCCTCGACGTGGAAGGTGGTCTTCCAGCCGTTGCTGCCGGTGTTCCAGGTCTGCGGAACTCCGCCGTCAGCCGCTCCGCGGTGTCCCGGGACCAAGGCCTTGAGCGGAACCCGGGTGACGAAGGTGCACCAGCCCTCGCCGCCGTACTTGAAGTGGACCCAGGAGTCGTGGCGACCGGCACCGCCCATGCTGGTGACCCGGAACTTGCCCCACTCCGGGATCTTGTCACCGAGGTAGACGCCGCCGAGCTCGAGGTGGTCACCGACGACCCGGTGCCGGGTGATGCGGCAACGGACCCGCTCCACGCGGAGCTTGAGCTTGCCCTGCATGAAGAGCGGCACCACTCGGGTGTTCTTCTCCACGTAGCGGTAGGGCGGGTTGGCCGCGCTGCCGGCGCCGCCCCTGGCTATGCCCTTGTAGCGGAACAGGCCGCGGCTCAGGACACCGGCGGCGACGTCCCACGTGCCCTCGACCCACTCGCCCTTGTGCTTGAGCCGGCTGGTGTCGAAGCTGACCTGGAATCCGGACCAGTCGTAGCAATAGCGGTTCTGGTTGGAGTGCTCGGTGGCCTGCGGGTAGTAGGTGGTCTTCGCCTTGGCGACCACCACTCGGCCCTGCTTCTTGTTGCGCAGCGCGATCGCCTTCATCGACATGTGCCGCTTGTGCACGTTGATGAAGCGGACGTACGCGGACCCTTCCAGCATCAGGTGATCGGAGTCGCCCCACTGCGCCCGCATCAGCGAGCCGTGCAGCGAGAGTTCCTTGTCGAGCCGGTAGGCGCTCTTGTCGAGGCCGATCGAACGGTCGCCGAGGTAGGGGTAGTTGAGGTAGCGGCGGAAGCGGCGCTGAACGGGCATGGGCCCGCCCTTGCGCTCGAACTCGACGACGTCGAGCAGTTCCTTCAGGCGCCCCTCGCGAACCAGCAGCCACTTGACGCGGGCGTCGGCGGGAAGCTCCTGGATGATGTCCGCGTCGGCCTCGTCCAGGAACTCGTTCGCCCATTGCATGAAGGCGTCCTGGTACTCCTCGTCGGCGTCGGGCAGCACCTTCAGATGCAGCATCAGGTCCGACTTCAGGCAGGCCAGGTCGTACTTGCGCTTGTGGTCCGAGTAGGACCGCGCACGGTGGCCGGCGAGGAAACGGCTGACCGACTGGACCGCGGAGACACGGTCCTGGAGATTGCTGAACTCGGTGTGCCGCTGGGTGATGGAGGGGGCCGCGCCGCCTTCGCGCCGACGCCAGAAGTAGACGATGTCCGTGAGGATGTCGACCTTGGCGGCCCGGAAGTGGGCGAACATGTTGACCCAGGAGTCCTCGTACATGACCCCTTCGGGGAACGCGATGTAGTGGTAGTCCCAGAAGGACCGCCGAAACAGCTTGTTCCACACGGTGCGGTCGTAGATGAGGTCGGGCAACTTGGTGATGTGCGTGCCGCGCCTGCTCTTCTGCATGGGCGCCTTGTGCAGGGGGGACTGCCACCTCTTGGTGGAGTTCATCATCTGCACGTTGCCCGACACGAAATCGGAACCGGAGCTTTCGAGGGTCTGCACGAGCAGCTCGTAGGCGTACTCGGGTATGACGTCGTCGCCGTCGACGAACGCGAGGAATTCGGCCTGCGGATGAGCGGCTCGAATGCCGACATTGCGGGCATGCCCCGGCCCCATCGACTCCTGGCGCAGGAGCTTGAACCTGGGGTCGCGGCGGGCGAAGTCGGCGGCTATGGCCGTCGAGGAGTCGGTCGAGCCGTCATCGACCATGATCACTTCGAGCGCCGAGAACGTCTGCCTGGCTATCGATTCCAGACATTCCTGGAGGTATATCTCAACGTCCTGGAAGGGCACGACAACACTCAGGCGGGGCATACCTGCCACTCAGAAAGCTCCTCGATAGACACTCTTCTCACGGCACGCCGGAAGGTGCCGGGACACACCGCCAGACCCGCCCCTGAATCTGGTCACGCACCGCTCCCCGAACACTCGACCCGCCCCACCATCCTCGGCCGCACACTTATGCGACCTTGACAGCGCGTGAGCAGCGTAGGGCAATCACTTAATGGCGAGCAAGTGTTCACGAACGCTTCACCTGCTCAGGACTTCACGTATGCGAATGAGGGGCGACTTCCCGCACCTGTAGAGCGAGTCAACGCCCGGTAGGCCCAGGGGGCGACACACCGAAGCGTTGCTCCGTTCGCCACAGGAAGGGCATTCGGGTGAGGTGGATCACCCGACCCGACACCACGGGCCGAACGCGAGACCAGGGTCCGTCAGATCCTGCCGGGCGATGAGCAGGCCGCCATCCAAGTCGATCATCGCGATTGCGACCGAGCCCCGGGCGTCGAGCGAGAGGGCCGGGAGCCCCGCGCACCGGCTCCCCACCGGGGCCCACCAAGTGCCGTACTGCTCGCCCTCCGTCGGATACGCGGCGATTTCCGGGTAGCCCTCGGATCCCCGCTGCAGCAGGACGGTGCAGTCGTACCCGCCGATGCGCGTACGGGTGACATCCACCGGGCCGACCCCGCCCGCACCCCCCAGCGGCATGAGCACGGGCGAGGCGCCGGCGGGAGCCTGCGGGCGATGGGCGACGACACCGCCGTCCGCGGGGTGGCGCCAGAAATAGGTGCCGACGCCCGGGCCCGTTTCACAGGAGCTGTACGTTCCCTCGACAGCGTCGGCCTCGATGCGCCCGAGCCACCTGAAGTCGCTTCCCGGCGCGTCCTGACCCCAGTACGAGGCCCCGCCCCGGAAAGGAGCCAGGAATTCGGCCCGCCCCTGGGCCGTCACAAGGGGCACGACGGCCCCACGAACCCATTTGCCCTGATAGTCGACCCAATTGCCCCATTTACCGTCGGCGCGCCGGGTTCGGCCGCCGACTCCCGCACCGAACCGGGTGGCGAGGATGTGGAGCGACCCGGTGCCGTCGGGGAGCACGATCGGATCCCCCGGCGGGGGTGGGGGCTCCTCGCCCTCGCGCTTGCGCTCCGGGAACGGGTTGCCCACCGCGCGCCAGTCTCCGAGGGGGCGGCCGGTCTGGTACTGGGTGGCGATGATCAGCTCCCGGCCGCCCGGCGCACCGTCCCGGTAGCGGGTGCCGGCGAACCAGACGAACCCGTTGGAGTCCTGCGCGAGGGTGAAGCGCCCCGCCCATCCCTCGACGGGGAACAGCTCGGGGCCCTGCCAGATGTCGGAGCCGGGCGCGGACTCGGTCCAGCGCACCAGGCCTTCGGCGCAGCTCGCGTAGGCGGTGAGCCGGCCGTCCCGTCCCAGTCGGAGCCAGCCCCGGGCCGCGCTCCCGCCGTCGGCCGCCGCGGCTATCTCGGAGCCCGGCACCGCGGGCGCGGCGGAGGTGGCACCTCGGTCCGCTTCCATACGTCCGCGTCGTGCCATGTCCTGCTCACACCTGCCCCAACTCGTACCTTTTGCCCGGCCTTCCCCGCCGGGCCGTTGGACAATTTACGGCAGTGGGACAGCCGGCGGATGCCGGGGGCGGATGTCCACGACAGCCTCCGCTTCCGTGCAACCTAGCCTGATCCGCCCGCCTCCACCAGCCGCTGCCGGTCACACCCCGCCACCGGCCGGACCGTCGTCCGCGGGGCCGAAAAGTCGGGTACGGGTACTACGTGGGGAGTACGCCTGAAACGCTACGCCGGGGTGACGCGGGTGACGGGGGAGGCCGTCTAGCGTGGCTGTATGGAAGAGCTGCGCGAGCGCCCGGGTCCCCCGTGGCGGCGGTGGGTGGAGCGGACCGGGCGGGGCCCGGCCTGGCGCTCGGCGCTGCTCGTGGCCGTCTTCACCCAGATCGGCGCGGGGTGGGCCGCGCACGCGCAGAGCGGGCGGGCGGCACTGGACGGCTTCGCCCGGCTCCTGCTGCTGATCGGGCCCGCTCTGCTCGTGGTGCGGCACCGGTACCCGGTGGCCGTGGCGTACGGGGTCGCCGTCGTCACCCTGGTCTATGTGGGTGCCGGTTACCCGTACGGCCCGGTGTTCCTCAGTCTCGCCCTGGCCTGCTTCGCCGCCGTCGTCGCCGGACACCGGCGGGCCGCCTGGGGCGCCGTCGGCCTGTTCTGGGCCGGGCACCTGCTCATCGGGCACTGGCTCTACCGGTGGCTCCCGCCCGCCGGGGACGGCCCGACGCCCTGGGCGCAGGAGGTGGGCGTCACCGCTTGGGTGCTCGCGGTGCTCGCCGTCGCGGAGCTGGTGCGCGTACGGCGGGAGCAGTGGGCCCGGGACCGGGCCGAGCGGGCGGCGGCCGAGCGGCGCCGGGTGGACGAGGAGCGGCTGCGGATCGCGCGGGAACTGCACGACGTCCTCGCCCACAGCATCTCGGTGATCAACGTCCAGGCGGGAGTCGGACTGGCCCTGCTCGACTCCGATCCCGAGCAGGCCCGTACCGCGCTCGCCACCATCAAGGCGGCGAGCAAGGAGGCGCTGGGCGAGGTCCGGCAGGTCCTCGACACCCTGCGCTCCCCCGGCGAGGCGCCGCGCTCCCCCGCGCCGGGTCTGGACCGCCTCCCCGAGCTCGTGGAGCAGGCCGCGGCGGCCGGGTTGACCGTGGAGGTCTCGGCCGAGGGGGAGCCCAGGGCGCTGCCTCCCGGTGTGGACCTCGCCGCCTTCCGCATCCTGCAGGAGGCGCTGACCAATGTGATGCGCCACTCCGGATCGCGCACCGCCCGTATCCGCCTCACCTGGCGGCCGCACGCCCTGGAGCTAGGGGTGGACGACGACGGCCCTGCCACGGGCGGCGCGCCGGGCGGCAGCGGCAACGGCCTCGTCGGGATGCGCGAGCGGGCCTCGGCCCTGGGCGGCACCGTCGAGGCCGGACCGCGACCGGACGGCGGCTTCCGGGTGACCGCCGTACTCCCGCCGAAGGCCGACGCGTTCCAGGAGGACCCGTGATCCGCGTACTGCTCGCCGACGACCAGCTGCTGGTGCGGGCCGGGTTCCGGGCACTGCTCGACGCCCAGCCCGACATCGAGGTGGCGGGCGAGGCCGCCGACGGCGAGGAGGCGGTACGGCTGGTCCGGGAGCTGAGCCCCGACGTCGTGCTCATGGACATCCGGATGCCGGTGCTGGACGGACTCGCCGCGACCCGCCGGATCGGCGAGGACGGGTCCCTGGCCGCCGTGCGGGTGGTCATGCTCACCACCTTCGAGCTCGACGAGTACGTCTTCGAGGCGATCCGGTCGGGCGCCTCCGGCTTCCTGGTCAAGGACACCGAGCCGGAGGAACTGCTGCGGGCGGTCCGGGCGGTGGTCGCGGGTGACGCCCTCCTGTCCCCCGGTGTCACCCGCCGCCTGATCTCGGAGTTCGCGGCCCGTTCGAAACAGCCCGCCACGGCGGCCGGGCTGGGCCGGCTCACCGACCGGGAACGGGAGGTGATGGCCCTGGTCGGCATGGGCCTGTCCAACGAGGAGATCGCCCGCCGCCTGGTCGTCAGCCCCCTCACGGCCAAGACGCACGTCAGCCGCACCATGGTCAAACTGGGCGCCCGGGACCGCGCCCAACTGGTCGTCCTGGCCTACGAATCCGGCCTGGTCCGCCCGGGCTGGCTCGGCTGAGGCGGTCATGGCGTCGTCCAGTAGGGTCGGGGCCGTGGAGACCACACATCGGCCCGCCGTGCGGGTGATCTGCCTGGACGCCGCCCACCGCCTGCTCCTGCTGCACTGGCGTGACCCGTTCGACGGTGTGCTGCTCTGGGAGCCGCCTGGCGGCGGCATCGAGCCGGGCGAGACACCGCTGATCGCGGCCCGTCGGGAACTGGCCGAGGAGACCGGCCTGGACCCCGCCGCCGTCCTCGACCGCTCGGTGCCGGTCGAACGCGACGTCCGGTGGAACGGGAAGCGGTATGTCGGGGCGGAGGATTTCTTCGTGGCCCGATTCGCCGAGGAGCGGCCGGCTTTGAGTGCGACGGGGCTCCTCCCCGATGAGCGGGTCAACTTCCACGCATACGCGTGGATCGACTGGTCCGACCTGACCACGCTGCCGGATCGGGTCGAGCCGCCGGCGTTGATGTCCGTTCTCGCCGCCCTGGTACCGGACTGCCCCTGGCACGACCCGGATGCCTCGCCTGTTCTGAGTTCAGATCACTGGCGGGTTGCTTCGGCTCCCGGGAGGCTTCCGGCTGCTGCAGGAACGATCTGTGACGCGTGGTGATGTGACCGATGCCGATGGGAGTTGATCGAGCCGCATCTGCCGTTGGGCGAACGTGGGCCGATCCCTGACCTGCGCAGCTACCTGCTTCAATGCGGTGATGTGGAGGTTCCGTTCGGGGAGCCCCGGCACGACGTTCCGCGCCGGTACGGATGCTGGTCGACGATCTACGACCGGTTCCGGGTTCGAGAGGATTGACCTTCACGGTTCGACATCGAGGCGGGGCGACGTCAGCTGGTTGAGGGGGACCCTGCCGTCCAGTACGTCCAACGGTGTGGTGATCACGGGCAGGCGCCGGACGATGTCGTCGTTCAGCAACTGCGTCTGCGCGAGCACCGCCGTTTGATCCCAGTAGATGCGCTCGCTCCGCACACGCGGGCCTCGGAAGTCCACGACGGCGATGACGGGTATACGGACCTGCTGCCCGGTGGGTGCCAATCCAGGCAGAACCCAGGGCACCTCGATGTCGTGGGTGAACGACACGATCATTTCGTCTACGAGGCTGTCGTCTCCCACCGTGCGGGATATCGAACGCACAGTGAAATCGTCCGGGTTCCGTCCAATGAACCAGCGTGCGTAGAAGTCCTTGACGCCGTCGTACCCACTACCGCCCATGGCGGTCGGCACATGGACGACGATGGGGTCGTCGTCCATCGTGGCCATCGTAGCCTCCACGTCCTGCGCCACGAACTCGCCGGCGGTGTGGGCTTCCCAGACACGCTCCATCGTTGCGCGATCAGCCATGCCCGCTCCTGACAGTAGGCGTCTCGGCTGTGCGGGTGTCTCGGGTCTCGGGATAGCCATACGCCGCTGCCCATTGCGCCGCATCCCCTTCTTCTGGACGCGAGTAAGACACCGCAGATACAGGATAGGCAGGTGTGGGTCCGCGCGCACTCTTGGGCGTTTACCGGGATCACGAGTCTGGACGTTCTGCTGCCCTGGCTGGATCCGGGGCGGTAGACAGGCGGGATGGCTCGGGGTGATCTCACGGACGACGAGTGGGCGGTGATTGAGCCGTTGCTGCCGCTGGGCGAGCGCGGTCCGATTCCTGACCTGCGGCGACTGGTGAACGGCGTGATGTGGCGGTTCCGTACGGGCAGTCCGTGGCGGGACATGCCCCAGCAATACGGGTCCTGGTCCACCGTCTACGGGCGGTTCCACCTATGGGCCGGTGCGGGGGTCTTCCAGGCGCTGATGGAAGCGGTGATCGCTGAGGCGGCCGCCCGGGGGCAGGCGGAGCTCGGGCTGGTGAGCGTGGACCCCACGTCTGCCCGGGCTCACCACCACGCCGCCGGGATGATGCTGGACCCGGAACTGCTGGAGACGCTGGAGAACGCCGTCGCCGAGGAAAAGGGGCTTCTCCAAAGGGGCAAAACGCCTCGATAGTCGACCGGGACGAGGCCCGTGAGGAGCGTCGGCGTCTGCGCCGGCGTCGCAAGGCCCGTCTCCGCGCTGCCAAACCGGGCCGTTCCCGTGGCGGGTTGACCAGCAAGGTGCACCAGTCGGCGGACCGCCGCTGCCGTCCGCTGTCCTTCGTCCTCACGCCCGGCCAGGCCGCCGACAGTCCCCGTTTCACCGCCGTTCTGGAACGCATCAAGGTGCGCGGGCCGGTGGGCCGCCCCCGCACCCGCCCCGACGCGGTCGCCGCGGACAAGGCGTACTCGTCCCGCGCCAACCGCGCCTACCTGCGCCGACGCAAGATCCAGGCAGTGATCCCGGAGAAGACCGACCAGGCCGCCAACCGCAAGAAGCGCGGCTCACGTTGCGGACGCCCCGTCAGCCACGATGCGGCCTTGTACAAGGAGCGCAACACGGCCGAACGCTGCATCAACAAGATCAAGGAATGGCGCGGGCTCGCCACCCGCTACGACAAGACCCCGGCCAGCTACCTGGCCGGACTCCACTTACACGGAGCCGTCATCTGGCTCCGCAGCCTCCAGCCCGTCTAAAGATCTGAACTCGGCACACGCCCTAGCTCTTCTGCAGGGTGCGGGTGACACCGGCGATGACGGCGGTCGTCAGCACCCAGCCGAAGGCGATCAGCAGGTAGGCCAGCCACTGGAGGCCGCCTTGCGTCCAGTACCAGGCCGTGCGCTGGCCCAGGCCGCCGATGGGGATCAAGAGGTCCAGCGTGTAGACGAGGGGCTGGAACGGGGCACCTTCGTCCGGTTTGACCGGTTGGGGAGAGTGGGTTCCGAAGGCCAGGGTGCCCACCAGGGTCAGGGCAAGGAGCCAGACACCGGCCAGCCAGGGGCGGTATCCGTAGCCGACGGTCACGTCCAGCAGGTGCCCCCACACGCGCGCGGCCAGGGGCAGGGTCCGGCGGCGATGGCGGTGCTTGGCCAGGAGCACGCGGCGGGCGTCGTCGTCATGGCCGGCCTTCCGGTACCAGCCGGCCAACTGCTCGTAGGGCTGGGGGTTGTAGCCCGGGCTGCGTCGCAGCCACCCCACGCGGCGGGCCACGGAGTCCCGCCGTCCGCCCGCCTCGCCCGCCCCGCCCGCCTTGACGGAGCCGTAGACGAAACCGTCCAGCTCCACCACCTCCGGCCAGCTCCGGTCGCTGTCGTGGAGGTAGGACACCTGCGCGCCCCGCAGGTCCACCATGCCGGACGGTGGCCGGGCGAGGGTGAGGTCGAAGTCGACGGCGTGCATCAGCGGGGCGGCCAGGGCCGGGCCGCGGCCGTCCGCCGGCCCGTTCAGAACCGCCCCGTCGAAGGTCAGGTCGCCCGAGATCCGGGCTCCCCGCAGCCGTACGGTCCCGTTCGCCGTGAACCCGTCCGAGAAATCGAGTGTCGAGGCCACCGCATTGTCCAGGGCGAGCAGCACCCCGCGCGGACCGGGGCTCTCCAGCAGGGCGCCCCGCATGTGCAGCCCACCGGGCAGTTGCGCCCCCATCAGACGGACCTCGCCGTGGGCGACGAATCCGTCCAGGCAGTAGACACCGCCCTCCGCGACCAGTCCCCCGGCGGACACCGCCCATTCCCCGGGTGCGGTGATCTCGGCGGCGCTCAGGTTCACGGCGCCGCTCACATGGGCGTTGATCAGCGACAAGGCGGTGAGCCTGCGGTGGAAGGGCGAGGCAGGACCCTTCACCACGCGGGAACGCCGCAGGTCGAACCGTCCCTCGACCCGGATCAGGCCGGCCTCCACGCCCGGTACTCGGCAGCCCACGAGCCCGATCGACCGGGTCGACGCCCCGGAGAGGTCCACACCCTCCTCGAACCAGCAGTCCGTGAGCCGGAAGGCGTGGGCGATCTGGGCGCCCGCCAGGTCGAGGTGCCCCGATATCCGCGCCCCGGCAAGCCTCAGGCTCGCGATACCGCCTGGCTGCGCGGTATTCGCGCCCTGGAGCAGCGCCACGATCACCGCGGCCCGTACCGTCCGCTCGGGGCCCCACCGCCCGCCCTCGGCGACCGGGACGTCCTGCGCCGCGCCGGCGGCCAGGTCGACGCGGCCTCCCTCGGGGAACGCGTCCCACAACTCACGCTCCGGTGAGGTCAACTCGTCGTATGAGAGCACCCGTACAGAGTAGTGATCTTCCGCGTACGGCATGGGGTGTCAGGGACGGCGCGACGGCGCCCGTCCGATCGTCACGTCCGCCCCGGTGGCAGATGGTGGTGTCCGAGCGACAGCACCGGCACGCTGTTCCCGTTGAAGAACCACAGCGCACTCGTGTACCAGAGGACCACCACCACGACCACCAGTGCGCCCCCCGCCAGCGGCAGGGCCCAGCCCGGCAGGCGCCGGCTCCGCACCAGCAGGACCTTGGCGGCGAAGGCCCCGTAAAAGAAGCAGCCCGCGATCGAGTGCACTGCCGCACGCGAGCCGTTCAGCTGCACGCCGTACGCCTGGATGCAGTGCACCGTGATCGGGATGCTGAGGGCGAACAGGACCACGCCGACGATCCGGTGGGTGAGGGGCACCGGGCCCGGCACCCGGCGCACCCCGGGCAGCCTGCCGTACATCCACAGCGCCAGCACCAGCTGGAGGGCGGCCAGCGCCAGGACGCCGGTGGCGAGCTGTGCCTTGAGACGCATGGCATCGGTGTCCGCCTGGCCGAACAGGGTCGCGGTGTAGTCCGGCGTGTTCGCCCGGCCGACCAGGAAGACGGCGAAGAAGACCGCGACGGCCGCCGCGAACGCCAGTGCGAGAGCGAGTCCGGCTTCCGGGCGGCGCAGTGCGGGCCGGGCGTGCGACATGGTGCTCCTCGTCTCGGAACGCTGAGGACGTGCGCTTCGCCATCCCTTGTACCCGCCCGGTGCGGCGGATGGCGGCCGACGCGGCCGTAGCGGCCACGACTCCCTTCCCTCCATCCGGGTGTCTAGGGTGACGGCACTCCCAGAGGGCGGTGGAAGCGGACTTCCGGGAAACCTGCCGTGGGGCCGTCCAGCAGCCGGGGGTCCCGTCCTCGCAGGTGGGTGTCGACGAACGCCGTCACGTAGGTCCTGGTGATGGCGTCGGCGCGGTCACCGTCCAGTCGTTGGAGCGGCATGCCGAACTGCTTGGCCAGGGGCGCCAGGTCGGTGAAGGACAGGTGCCCGATGTCGTCGACGCTCAGCCAGCGCTTCCATCCGGTCAGTTCGTTCCAGGTCTCGTCCCAGGTCGGATCGATGCCGCCGGGTACGTGGCTGGGCTGGCCGAGCATCAGGAACGGGCGGTCCAGCGGGGTGTCGTTCGGGAACCGGAAGTTGCCGTCCATGTTGACCGCCGCCTTGACGCGCGGGTCGCGCAGCATGGCCGGGATCGTGCTGAAACCGCCGGCCGAGTGCCCCACGACGGCTACGCGGCCGGTGTCGACGGGTGCGCCGTGCTTCCAGGCCGACCGGGCGCCGGTGAGCTCGTCGAGCACGAAGGAGATGTCCTCGGCCCGGACGGCGCCGACCTTGGGGTAGTCCCTGTTCACGCACGCCACGCAGGAGGTGGTGCGCCCGTCGGGGAACGAGATGCCGTCCGCCTCGTAGTTGTGTCCGATGCCGGCTACGGCGTAGCCCCGGGCCGCTAACTCCTCGGCGAGGCCGGTGAGGGTGGCGCGAGGCATGCCGAAGCCCGGTGACAGGACGACCAGTGGCAGTCCGCCGCGGGCCTTCGCCGGCTTGGCGTCGACCGTCGAGTGGGTCCTCACGCCGGCGAACAGGTCGGCCGGCAGGTTCAGTCCGGTGGCTGCCGCGTACTGCCTGGATTCCTCTGCTGTCATATAGGGCGCGGGTGTGTCCGAAGGCCTGACGGCCGGGTACCAGAGGGAGACCATCAGCTCCCGCTGCTCCGAGGGGACCCAGGGGTCGGCCCGGCTCTCGTCCTTCAGGTGGACGACGGTCCTGCCGACCGGGTGGTGCCCGGACGGCGCGGGCAGCACGAGTGCGGTCCCGGGCGGCTCTACGGGGCGGGTGCCGGCCTGGGCGGTCGTGGTGGACAAGGTGCTCGCCAGAGCCGTGGCAACAGCGGCACCGACCAGGAACAAGCGTCGTCGCATCGAATCGTCTCCATCGATGTGTCTCGTGGCATACGGCCCGGTGCGGGCCGGCCTCGAACGCTATGCGGGGCGCGTGCGGCTGCCATCGGCCCGGGGATGTACCTCGACGGCACCCGTACATCCCCGGATTGACATCTCAAGCCGCGCCCAGCGCGCATCGGTCAACGGCACAACGAGAAGCGGGCCTAGCATCCCCCCGTGAACACAGTGATCTTGACCGTCGGCTTGGCCTTCGCCGGCTACCTGGCGACGTACCTCAATGGGCTGAGGCTCGCGCAGCGACAGGCCCGGCTCGCGCGGGTGAACCAGCAGCTGAGCGACTTCTACGGCCCGCTCTTCGCACTCATGGAGGCCAACAGCCGTGCCTACGAGGCATTTTGCCAGAGATATGTCCGCCCTGACGGGGTCCACCCCTTCGACCACGACATACCCCCCACCGAGGAGGAGATCGCCGAGTGGCGCACCTGGGCCACGACCGTCTTCCTACCCAACATCCGGACAATGCGCGACGTCGTCGTCACCAAGGCCGACCTCCTCATCGAGGAGGAGATGCCGCCGGTCCTGCTCGACCTGTGCGCCCACGTCTCCGGCTACGAGATCACCGCAGCGCGCTGGGCACGTGGCGAGTTCGGCGCGTACAAGTCCGTCATCCAGTTCCCGGGACCGGAGCTGAAGGAGTACACGACGACGCGCTTCGCGCGACTCAAGAAGGAGCAGGCCGCCCTTCTCGGCCGACGCCGGTGAAGCCCTCGCGAGGACCGGCCGGATTCAGCGGCCGATGACCTTGTCCGCGCGGTCCGATTGCGGTCCCAACTGCTTCAGTTCGGCCAGGAGTTCGCTCTGGCCCGTCAGGAGCTCGGTCAGGATGCGGCGCGCCGCGCGCAGGAGGTCGGCCACGTCGCCGCCGGCCAGGGCGTAGCTGACGGTCGCTCCGTCGCGGATGGAAACGACGATGCCGGACCGGCGCAGGACCGCCAACTGCTGGGAGAGGTTCGATGCCTCGACGTCGATCGCGGCGAGGAGGTCGCGTACCGGTACGGGGCCGTTCTGCAGGAGTTCCAGGACGCGGATGCGGACGGGGTGTCCGAGCATGCGGAAGAACTCGGCCTTCGCCTGGTAGAGGGGGACCTGCATTCCCATGAGTGCTCCTGCTGTTGCTTCAAACCTTGCTTGGGGGCGCGGGGCTTCCAGTCGACCGACCACCCATACATTCGTACGGACGGGCCCACGCACGCCCGGGGATTACCTGTTTCAGATGTGCCGAGTTGAAGAATTCTTCAACTCGTGGGCATGCGTGGGCGCAAAAATGCAGGACTCAGAGCTCCAGGGCGGCCTCGACTCGCTTGAGCTGGTGCCGGGCCATGGCCAGGTTGGACTGGGACTTGTCCAGTACGACGTACAGGAACAGCCCGCTGTGCCCCCGGCCCTTGAGCAGCCGGATCAGGTGGTACTGGCCGCCGAGGGTGATCAGGACGTCCTCGATCTCGTCCTTCAGGCCCAGCATCTCCATCGTGCGGACCTTCGCCCGGATCACGTCCGTGTTGCCCGCGGCGGCGACCGTGAGGTCCAGATCCTTGCCACCGCCGAGGGTCCCCAGCGCCATACCGCTGGTGTAGTCCACCAACGCGGCTCCCATCGCACCCTCGATCGAGGTCATCGTCTCCTTCAAAGAGACCTCAACGTTCGCCATAGGTATTCGCTCCCTTGCCTTCTGCAGACTGCGCCCGGTGCTCGGTTGCCGACGGCACCGGACTGCTTGTGATCCAGACGCTACCGAGCGTGCGCGTCGGCGTACGGGGAACGGGGGATTGCGTGAAATGTGCGCATTGCCCCCTGCTGTCCCACGCGTACCGGCTCGTGCGGCCGCACCCCGCGGGTACTCCCGCGGAAGTACTCGCGGTGCCGCCGGCCGTACGACGACCGGAGGGGGCTTTCCGAGGAGTCTCGGGATGAGACGAAACGTCCGTGCTTCCGAGGAGATGAATCGAGATGGACACCTTCACCACCCTGGCCTACGACGGGCCCGGCCCGTGGATCCTGTTCGTTCCGCTGATCTGGGCGGCGGTCGTCGTCGGTGTCGTCACCGTGCTGCGCCGTACCGTCCGGCACGGGCGCCGCGGGGCAGCGGCGTACGGTGAGCGGTCGCCGATCGCGATCCTGGGGCGGCGCTTCGCCGCCGGGGAGATCGACGAGGACGAGTACTGGCGGCGGCTGTCCGTCCTGGACGAGCAGTTCGGCCGGTCGTCCCTCAAGGACGGGACTGCGTGACCCCGCCGAGGCAGGCCGCGAGCCGGGCCGTGCCGAGCCGCACGGTCAGCAGGGTGTCCCGCCCGGTGATCGTCCCCGCTCCACGCCCGGGGTGTGGGCGACGAGGAGGGCCTCGGCGACGGCGGTGCGGGCATAGAGCACGGAGCGGCCGGCCCGGTGGGCGCTGACCAGGCCCGCCGCACGCAGCGCGGTCAGGTACTGGGACACTCCGGCGGCCGAGAGCCCCGTACGGCGGGCCAGTTCGGTGGTGGAGGCCGGGGATTCCAGCTCGGTCAGCAGCCGGGTGCGGGAGCGGCCGAGTACGGCGGCCAGGGCTTCGGTCCGGCCGGCGGGCCGGGGCTCCCACAGTGAGCCGGTACCGCGCGCCGGATAGGCGAGTTGCGGCGGTTCCGGGGGCGTCACCCGGGTGAAGGGGACCGGTCCGATGAAGACCGAGGGGATCAGAAGCAGCCCGGCGCCCGCCGTCCCGCGGGACAGCGGCCGACTCCGGCGGGACAGCCGAAGCGCGTCGTCGCCCCAGCTCACCGAGGGGTGGAGGTCGTTGAAGAGGCGGCCCGCGCCGTGCTCGGCGGCGTGCCGGGCCCGGTGGAAGACATCGGCGTCGAGCACCGCGCGGATCCGTGCCCAGTAGGGCGCCAGAGCCAGCTCCCAGTAGGTCCCGATCTCTTCCGCGACCTGGACCAGGCGGTCCCGCGGGTCGGCGTACAGGGTCCGGGTGCGCGGGCCGAGGCGTCCCTGTTCCTGCCGCAGCCGGTCGAGGTCCTGGCGGACCCGGGAGGCGGGCGCGGCCCGGATCCCGGCCAGTTCCTCCGTCAGGGAGGGAGCCGCACCGGCGGGCGCCGGGTTGAGGAAGTCGGGTACGTACCCCGAGGGAGGGATCAGTTCGGCCAGCCAGCCCCGGTCGAGGCCGGCGGCCGCCAGCCGCGGCCGCACCTGCCCGGTCCAGGGCCGGTGCACGGGGGACGCGGCTCCGGAGGCCAGCAGCCGGTAGCTGGGCCCGACCTCCCACATCGGTGAGACGGCGAACCGCATCTGCGCGAGATCGCTCACGGAGAACGCCAGCTCCGCCTGCACGGCCGCTCCAAGGATTCAGTCATGCCTTAATCAATGGCCTGGCAGCCTACCGGGTGGCGATCATCCGGGCATGACCTCACAGACGACGCCCGCGGACGCGGCGGGCACGTGGAACCTCGGCGACCTGAAGATCAACCGGATCGGCTTCGGCGCGATGCGCCTGCCCCAGACGGGCGAGGCCTTCGCGGACGACGCCGTGCCCCGGGACCGCGGCCGGGCGATCGGCGTGCTGCGCCGGGCGATCGAGCTCGGGGTGAACCACATCGACACGGCCGCGTTCTACTTCTCGCCGCTGCGCTCCGCCAACGAGCTGATCAACACCGCGCTGTCCCCCTACCCCGAGGACCTCGTGATCACCACCAAGGTCGGACCGGGCCGGGACCCGTCCGGGGCGTGGAGCCACGCCACCCCGGAGCGGCTGCGCGGCCAGGTCGAGGAGAACCTGCGCCAGCTCGGCCGCGACCACCTCGACGTGGTGAACCTGCGGATCGTCGGGACCGATTCCATCGCCGAGCGCTTCGGCGCGCTGGCCGAACTCCGCACGGCGGGCCTCATCCGCCACCTCGGCATCTCCAACGTCACCCCCGAGCACCTCGCCGAGGCCCGGGCCATCGCGCCGGTGGTCTGCGTGCAGAACATGTACGGGATCGGGGTGCGGCCCGAGCACGACGGGTTCGTGCGCGCCTGCGGTGAGCAGGGCATCGCGTTCGTCCCCTTCTACTCCATCGCCGGGACCGGACGGCAGGCCGGCGCGATCGGGGCCGAGCACGAGGGGGTGCGTGCCGTCGCCCGGGCGCACGGCGCGAGCCCGGCGCAGGTACGGCTGGCGTGGACGCTCCGGCGGGGACGACACGTTCTGGCCATTCCCGGCACGGGCGACCCGGATCACCTGGACGCGAACGTGGCCGCCGGGGCCCTGCGCCTGTCCGAGGAGGATCTGGCGGTCCTGGAGGCCGTGCACCACGGCTGACCGGACCGGCCGGCTGGCCTTCCTCACAGGTCGTCGGTCGGCGGGTCGGCCTCGTACACGTGGGGGGTGTCCCACTCCCAGTCCAGCAGCTCGGTGCCGCCGAGGACCACTTCGTCGGGGTCCGGCATGCCGGCCCGGCGCAGGAACTCGATGACGTCCTCGTCGGAGCGGGCCAGGCCCAGGCGCTCCTCCCCGTTCGAGGTCCGCAGGGTCACCTGCCGGCCCCCCGACGGGAAGATCCGGTGCACGACGACGGGTGCGTGATGCATACCACCAGCCTCGCCCCGTCGGCCGGGACCGGCACCTCAGGGGGTGCGGCCTGCCGTGGCGGCGCGGTCGCCGCGCGTGGGGATGCGGAACGTGGAGGGGTCCGGGTAGGTGGCCTTCTCGGCGTGTACGACGTCCTCGATCGCGGCCTTGAAGGCGGGCTCGAAGAAGTCGACGGCCAGCAGCAGCCGCAGTCCCTCCAGGGTCGGATCGAGCAGCGGGCGGGCCATACGGGCACCGCCGCCCGAGATGCCGGGGAAGCCGGCCCGGGCGGTCTCCGGTCTCTCTCCGGCGCGCTCCCCGAGGCCGGCGGCCGCGTAGCCGGCGATCAGCGCGAGTTCGGCGAGGTACTTGCGGGCCCCGAGGGCCATCTCCTCGGCGCCCTGCAGGGTCTGGACCGAGCCGCCCGCCACTTTGAAGTCGTCGCTGATCCTCTTGAGGCCGCGCGCCTCGTACACGGCGCGCGCCTCCTCGAAGAGCCGCCCCGCCTCGTCGACCGCCTTCATCGCCGTCACCAGCTGGTCGATGTCGATCTCGCGCTTCACATTGCCTCCTGGTCTGGAACTGTGCTGCCCCGACCGTAGGAGGCAAAGCCACCGGTGCGGAACACCTGTGCACGGTCCGTTATATGCGCACTCCGTGCCGCCCGGGCCCCCTCTCCCGGCACCGGCTTCAACTCGCCACGCGGTCTTGCGACTTGAAGCCGGTATACCAACAATGCGCATGACAACCGGAGGATCTTCGGTCGCATTGTCATCAGAGGGGAACCCCCACATGAACAAGCCTCTCACCGGCGCCTTACTCTCCCTGCTCCTGCTGGGAGCGGCGGCCACCCCCGCCGTGGCCGCGCCCACCGCCCCGTCCACCACCACCGCACCCACCGCCACATCCACCGCCCCCGAGGCCACCGCCCTGGCGGTCGACTTCGCGGGCACCGTGGCCCTCAGCAACTGTTCCGGCTCCGTCGTCCGCGCGCCCGGCTCCCAGCCGAACGACCTCGCGCTGGTCCTGTCCAACGGGCACTGCCTGGAGTCGGGCTTCCCGGCGGCCGGCGAGGTCGTCAAGGACCGCCCGTCCAGCCGCTCGTTCTCGCTGCTCAACTCGGCGGGATCGAAGGTCGGTACGCTCCGCGCCAGCAAGATCGCATACGCGACGATGACCGACACCGACATCTCGATCTACCAGCTCACCCGGACCTACGCCCAGATCCAGAGCCAGTACGGCATCACCGCGCTGACCCTCGACGGCGCACGCCCGGCCCAGGGCTCGGCGATCAAGGTGGTCTCCGGCTACTGGAAGCGGATCTACAGCTGCAACGTGGACGGCTTCGCCTACCGCCTCAAGGAGGGCGACTGGACCTGGAAGGACTCGGTCCGCTACACCTCCGCCTGCAACACCATCGGCGGCACCTCCGGGTCACCGGTGGTCGACACGGCGACCGGCAAGGTCGTCGCCGTCAACAACACGGGCAACGAGGACGGCGCCCGCTGCACGGTGAACAACCCGTGCGAGGTCGACCAGAACGGCAACGTGACGGTCCGCCAGGGCATCAACTACGCGCAGCAGACGTACATCGTCGTCCCGTGCATAGCGCCCGGCAACAAGATCGACCTGAACCGCCCCGGCTGCGTGCTGCCCAAGCCGTAATCCCGCGCGCGTCCCCGCCCGACCGGAAAAGCCCCACGGCCGGGCCCCGGGCGGGGATACTCGGAGGCGTGGAACTGCACATCGATCACCGCTGGCTGCTGGAGCGGCAGGAGGCGCTGTTCAAGGACGTGGCGGTGGCCGACCACTCCGCCCTGGTCGCCGCCGTGGCCCGGCACCGGGTGAACACGCCCAGCCTGGAAGTGGACGCCCCCGACGCCTACTGGCGCGCGGCCGCGCTGCTCGACGCGATCGTGCTGCTCCGGCCCCTGCCCGACTCCAACGAGTACTTCGCCTACGGGGTCGCCGTCGCGTACATCGAGGCCTCCGGCAAGGCCGTGGACGCCACCTACGAGCAGTGGCGCGACCTCATCACCGACATCCGCATGCTGCGCGCCACCGTCTTCGACGTGGCCGCCCGGCTCCGTTCCTGGCAGCCGACCCAGACGGTGTAGGGCGTCGCGGTCAGCGCCTGCGCTGGGCGGGGGTGCCGACGAGGAGCGCGTCGGACACGAGGCGTGCACCGCGGGCGAGCCGGCCCAGCTGCTCCAGCTCGACGGCGTACATCCTGATCGAGTTCTCGATGACCGACTCGGCGATGCCCATGGTGGGCAGCTCGGCGCGGCTGGTCTGCAGTGCCGTCCGCACCGCGCGCATCTCGTGCTGCAGCTGGAGCTGGACGTGCCGGGCCAGGAGGGCGTGGTGGCGGGTGAGGGTCAGGTAGCCGCCGTAGCGGGCCGGGAGCAGATCCCGCAGCCAGCGCGTGGCGGTGCGCTCCCAGTCGTGCGTCCCGGGTGCCTTGACCTGCATGGGCCAGTCAGGGCTGAGGGTAAACGTGGCCGTCTGAGGCATTCTCGTCACTTCCGAGTGGTGTCGAACTCTGATCGAGACGTTCTTGGGGGGCGGCCTCGGCCCAGGGGTTGACCGAGGCCGCCATGGGCGCTCTGCGGGGATCCAAAGCCTGGACCCGACGCGCGGTCGCGACCTGAGGAGGTTCGTCGTACCGCGAGTACGTTCGGGAGGACATGGGGGTCCTCCTTGGCATCTGGTGGATCCGGAGCGCCGTCGCCAGTAAACATATATACCGTCGAGTAAGCAAGCGTATGAAAAATTTCATGCACCGCGAGGGCTGAATATCGCCTGGTGAAGCAGACCGGTACGGGCTAGAGGAAGAAGCCGTGCTGGTCGGCCACGTGCTCGTAGCTCTCCAGCCGTGCCTGCGTCCGCTCCGGGTCCGCGTCGGCCATCGCCTGCAACAGGGCCGCGGACAGCATCCCGGGCGCCGCGTACGAGTCGAAAACCAGCCGGGACCCGGTGCCCGCCGTCAAGGCCACGTCCGCCTCGTCCACCAGCGGCCCCAGGGTGGGGTCCGTGATCAGGACCACACGCAGCCCCGTACTGCGGGCGGCGCGGATGGCGGCCAGGGTCTCCTTGGCGTGCCGCGGCATGGCGAAGGCCAGCACCCACGTCCCGCCGGCCGCCCTGGACTGCAGCAGCGCGTCGAAGGCGACGCTGCCGCCGCGGGTCACCAGGCGCACGTCGGGGTGGATGCGCCGGGCCGCGTACGCGAAGTACTCCGCGAGCGAGACCGAGATGCGCAGGCCCAGGATGGTCAGGGGCACGGAGGCGGCCAGCTCTCGGCCGATGTCCAGCACCTGGTCGGTGTCGGCGAGCAGCCTCCGCACGTTCTCCAGGTTCTCGATCTCGGCGTCGACGGCCTCCTGCAGCTCGTTGCGGCGGATCTGCGCCCTGGTGTCCGCGGCGCCGGCGACGGCGCTGAGCGCGATCGGCTGCAGCACGTCACGCAGGGCGGGGTAGCCGCTGAAGCCGAGGGAGGCGGCGAAGCGGGTCACCGAGGGCTGGCTCACGCCCACCCGTTCGGCCAGTTCGGTGATCGAGAGGAACGCGGCCTCGGTGAGGTGGTCGATCAGGTATTGGGCGATGCGGCGCTGGCCCGGTGACAGGCGGCGTCCGTCGAAGAGCGCGAGGAGCCGGTCGGCCGGAGGACGGACCTCTTCGGACGACTGCCCCCCTGGTGTGATCGCAGCCGCTTGTGCGCGTGCCTGCTGCCCCGATGACACTCGAGGGCCTCCCTAACTCATGTCACTCGCGCTCCAACATAGCTCACCCCCTGTGGCCGATGATGATCAGTCCTGGGCGCGCGAGGTCACGGGGGCGTCGGTGCGGTCGCCCAGGAACTCGTACCAGCGGCGCTGCAGGCACAGGTAGCGGGTGTCGGCCTCGACGAGGTCGAGGAAGGAGCCGATCGTACTGGTGAGGCGCTCGCCGAGGCCCGGGTCGGCGAGGGCGCCGTCCTCGGTGAACGCCTGGTGGGCGCCCGCCAGGCTGAACATGTCCGGGTAGACGCGCGCGCCGAGGTGTTCCAGCGGAACGCGCAGGGCCCACAGCCCGCGGTTGCCGCCGACCATCGAGGGCGAGGCCGACACGAGCAGCGTCTGCTTGTCCTTGAAGGGCTGCGGGCGGTAGCGGGAGACCCAGTCGATGGCGTTCTTGAGCACGCCCGGGACGGAGGCGTTGTACTCGGGGGAGGCGATGATCAGCGCCTGCGCGGCCTCGATCCGGGCGCACAGGGCCAGGGCCCCTTCGGGCAGTCCCTCGTCGGCCTCCACGTCACCGTCGTACGGCGGCATCGGGAAGTCGCCGAGGGTGGCGGCCCGTGCGGTGGCGCCGGCCCGGGACACCAGGGCGGCGACCAGGGAGCCGAGGCGGGCGTTGACCGATCCGGTGCGGGAGGAACCGGACAGGACGAGCACGTGCAGGGAGGTGCGGGCGGGCTCGCCGTCGTGCGGACGGGCCGGATCCGCCGGGAAGTGGTCGCTGTCGGTCGGGTTCATACCGTCTTCTCCTGCTTTCTTCCTGCTCTCTTCCTGCTCTCTGCTGTGATCGGCCGCACGCGGCGGGACCCGCACACTTCGGTGTGCGGGTCCCGTCCGGGCCGCGGGTCACTTCGCGCCGGGGTTCTCCCAGCGGTAGAACTCGTGGGCCATGGCGTCCTTCGGGCTGCGCCAGGTGTCCGGGTTGTGTGGGCTGATGTAGGCGGTCAACCGCTCGCTGAGGTCCTGGAACTCCGGGTGCTCGGTGACCTTCGCGATGGCCGGGCCGGGGGGCCGGTCCGACTCGATCAGGTGCAGGTAGACGTCGCCGAACTGGAACAGGCTGCGGCGCGTGACCCCTACCAGGTGCGGGAGTTCACCCGCGTCCGAGCCCCTGAAGAGGTCGGCGATGTCGGGCGCCGATCCCGGCGCCATCCGGGCGACGATGAGAGCGCGGTGCGTCTGGTTCATCCGGGTGCTCGCCTTTCGTCTCAGACTCGGCTGACGGCGGGGGCGCGGCCCTCGCGCTGACGCTTCTCGATCTTGTCCCGGATGAGCGCCATCTGGATCGGGGAGTTGCGGTTGATGTTGTCGGTCATCCACGCGTCGTCGACGGGGGCGTCCGGCTTCATCGCGAAGTCCTGGGTCCACTTCATCCGGGTACCGCCGGGCACCTTGAAGTACTGCCAGTGGATGTCCATGTGCGCGAACGGACCGGTCTCCACCCGCCGGGCACGGACCGTGAGGCCCTTGCGGTCGACGGTCCGCTCCGAGACCCAGCTCCACACCTTGCCGTTCTCGTCGGGGTGCATGGTCAGGCGGAAGCGGGTGGTGTCGCCCTTCTCCTCGAGGATCTCCAGAGAGGCGTACTCGCTGAACAGCTCCGGCCAGCTCGGGAGATCGTTGGTCATCTCCCAGACGACGTCCACGGGCGCGTTGACCGTGATCTCGTTCTCGGTGTGTCCCGGCATGTCAGACTCCTGTCATCAGACTGTGGTTGACGAGTTCGGGGAATTCCCCGGGGGTCTTGCAGCGGTCGGCGTGGGTGGGCAGGGCCCGCCCCCGCCGGTTCTCCCTTCGTCCTACGAGCCCTTGCGGACGACGAGCGCGGAGTTCGAGCCCATCCGGCCGCGGCTGAGCACCAGCGCGGTGCGCAGCTCCGCCGCGCGGGCGCTGCCGGTCACCACGTCGAGGTCGTGGCAGACGTCGTAGACGTTCGGGGTCGGTGGGACGATGCCGTGCTCCAAGGCCAGGACCGCGGCCGCGGTGTCGAGGGCCGGGGCCGCGCAGTACGCCCTGCCGGTACCGGACTTGGGCGCCGTGACCGGCACCTTCCGCCCGTACGCGCCGAGGGCGTCGGCGATGGCGGCCGCCTCGGCGGCGTCGGCCTCCTGGGTCCCGATGGCGTCGGCGAAGACCACGTCGATCTCCTCGGGCGCGCAGTCGGCCTCCCGGAGGGCGCCGCGGATGGCGTGGGCCAGGCCCTCGCCGGACGTGTCGCGTCGCCGGGTGCCGGTGAAGGTCGCGCCGTGGCCGGCCAGGACGGCCCGTACGGTGGCGCCGCGGCGGCGGGCCTCGGCCTCGTCCTCCACGACGAACATCGCGCCGCCCTCGGCGGGGACGAATCCGCAGGCCTTGTCGGTGAACGGCCGGTAGGCGCGCTCGGGGTCCTCCCCCGTGCTCAGCCCCTCGTACTCCAGCTGGCAGACGATGGAGTACGGCGCCAGCGGTGCCTCCGTCGCCCCGACCAGCATGGCCCGGCTGCCCTGGCGGATCCCGCGGACTGCGTGCGCGAAGGCGTCCAGTCCGCCCGCCTCGTCGCTGGCCACGACCCCGCAGGGGCCCTTCAGCCCGCGCCGGATGGAGATCTGGCCGGTGCTCGCCGCGTAGAACCAGGCGATCGACTGGTACGGGCCCACGAAGCGCGGCCCCTGCTCCCAGAGGTGCTGGAGCTCGCGCTGGCCGAACTCGCCGCCGCCGGATCCGGCGGCGGTGACGACTCCCACGGAGAAGGGGTCGCCCTCGTAGTCGGCCCGGCCGAGCCGGGCGTCCTCCAGGGCGAGGTCGGCCGCGGCGAGGGCGTGATGGGTGAAGCGGTCGGTCTGGACGAGGAAGCGGTCCTCGACCATGGCGCCGGGGTCGAAGCCCCGGACCTCGCCCGCGACGCGCAGCGGCAGGTGTTCGCAGCCCGCCCTGGTGACCCGGTCCAGGACGCTGAGTCCGGACTGGGTCGCCTTCCAGAAGGCGTCGGCGCCCACGCCGTTGGGCGCGACGACTCCGATGCCCGTGATGACCGTACGGCTGGTCACGAGACCTCCTCCTTCGGCCGGGTCATGACCACGGCGGACTGGAATCCGCCGAAGCCGCTGCCCACCGAGAGCACGCTGCGCAGCTTCCGGCCGCGGGCGACGCGGGGTACGTAGTCCAGGTCGCACTCGGGGTCGGGCGTCTCGTAGTTCGCCGTCGGCGGTACCACCTGGTGGGTCATGGCGAGTACGCAGGCCGCGAGTTCGATGGCGCCGATCGCGCCGAGGGAGTGCCCCACCATGGATTTGATGGAGGTCATCGGCGTCTTGTAGGCGTGGTCGCCCAGGACCCGCTTGACCGCCGCGGTCTCGTGACGGTCGTTCTGCTTGGTGCCGGAGCCGTGCGCGTTGACGTAGTCGATCTCGTCGGCGGCGACGCCGGCCTCGGCGAGGGCGGTTTCGATGGCCCGGGCCATCTCCAGGCCCTCGGTGGTCAGCCCGGTCATGTGGTGGGCGTTGCCGAAGGTGGCGTAGCCGCCGATCTCGCAGTAGACGGTCGCACCGCGGGCGCGGGCGTGTTCCAGCTCTTCGAGTACGAGGACGGCGCCGCCCTCGCCGAGGACGAACCCGTCCCGGTCGGCGTCGAACGGCCGCGATGCATGGGCCGGGTCGTCGTTGTTCGGCGAGGTCGCCTTGATGGCGTCGAAGCAGGCCACGGTGATGGGCGATATGGGTGAGTCGGAGGCGCCCGCGATGCACACGTCCATCCGGCCCTCCGCGATGGAGTGCACGGCGTACCCGATGGCGTCGAGTCCCGAGGTGCAGCCGGTGGAGACCGTCTGGACCGGGCCCCGCGCACCCGTCTGCTCCGCGACGGCGGAGGCGAGGGTGGCGGGGGTGAACGCCCGGTGCAGGAACGGACCGGCCCGCTTGTGGTCCACGTCCCACCAGGAGCCGGACTGGCTGACGGCCACGTAGTCGTGCTCCAGCCGGGTGGTGCCGCCGACGGCCGTGCCGAGGGAGACTCCGGTCCGCCAGGCCTCGTCCGTGGTGAGGTCGAGTCCCGCGTCCTTCACCGCCTCCCGGGCGGCCACCAGGGCGAACTGGATGTAGCGGTCCGCCCGGTCCGCCTCGCCCGGTTCGAGGCCGTGCGCGGCGGGGTCGAAGTCGACCTCGGCGGCTATCCGGGAGCGGAACCCGGCCGGGTCGAAAAGGCTGATCCCACGTGTCGCCGTACGGCCGTTGGAGAGCAGGTCCCAGAAGTCGCGGACGCCGATCCCGCCGGGCGCGACGACACCGACTCCGGTGACGGCCACCCGCCGGCGGGTCACGAGACCGCTCCCGTGCGGTCCGGCGGCTGCTCCCACGCGGTGCTCTCCGGGTGCGGGGCCTGTTCGGTGTCCACGTGGCCGAGCTCGGGGCGCGGGGCCAGCGGGCCGAGGTGGAAGACCATGCGGGCCTCGGTGTCCCCTACGTTCCGGAAGCGGTGGCGCGTGTTGAGCGGGACGAGGAGTCCCTGGTCGGTGCGCAGCGGGTGGGCCTCGCCGTCGAGGTCGACCTCCAGCCGGCCGCTGACCACGTAGACGAACTCCTCGGAGTACGGGTGGTAGTGCTCCGCGATCGACTCCCCGGGGGCCATGATCGCCAGGCCCATGAAGCCGCTGGTGGAACCCACCGAGGTCGGGGTGAGCACCGCCCTCAGGTCACCGCCGCGCCGACGGTTGGGGGGCGTCTCGTTGAGGTCCACGATGCGTGGGCGCTGTTGGGTCATGGCGGGTTCCTCCTGCGTGTGGGGAGAGCCTGGGTACGGATGGGTCGGGATCGGGGGGTGGAGCGGTGGGCCGGACGGCCGGGGAGGATCAGGAATCCGCGGGTGCCCGGCGGTCCGTGATCAGGTTCATGGTGTGGCCGGCGGTGCGGACCCGCCTGCCGGCCCGGGCCGTCAGCCGGTCGAGCACCGCCGCCTTGCGCGGTCCCGAGACGCCGAACGTGGTGTCGGGCTCGGCGTCGAGCGGGCCCCGGACGTCGATGAGCCGGACGACGATGTCGTCACGCTGGAAGATGCTGCTGCTCCGAACGGGGCTGCCGGGGTGGTGTGCGGCCGCCTCGTCCTGGCGCGCCAGGAACTTGGCGAGCGCCGCGCCGCAGCCGGGCTTGGCCGGGTAGAAGAGCGCGTGCCGCTGGACCTCGGCGGACTCGGGCTCGGGTGCGGCGATGTGGTGGACCGCCGGGAGCGCCGCCCGCATGAAGAACATCCTCGCGGACTCCGGGTCGTTCAGGTTCCGGTTCTGTTCGAGGTAGGGGTTGATGGCCTCCTCGACGGCCCGTACCTCGGGCTGTTCGGAGACGTGGCGCAGGGCCGCCATCAGGTCTCCCTGGACCTCCACCGTCCGTACGACCCGGTTGCCGTGCATGAACAGGGACGTGCGGCACAGGCGGGTGTGGTCGTCGACCCGGGCCGCCGGGGAGGCGTAGCTGGAGAGGATGGCGGCGACGTCCCGCTCGCTTCCCGGCTTGACGGTGAAGGTGAGGGCGTGGCGCACGATGCCGGCACCCAGCCGGGGGGTCTTCTGCAGGCGCGCCGTGGCCGGGCGGGAATCCTGGCCGTAGCCGCGGCCGGTCTCCCGCAGGACGGTGAACTTGAGCGGGCGCATGGCGCGGGCGCACGCGCCGAGCGGCTTCACCTGTTCGGCGTGATGCTCGCTGTTGACCCATGCGAGGTACTGCGGGGCGCTTTCCCACTCGCTCGTGATGAGCCATTGGGAGGGATTCTCGAAGGACTGGCACAGCTGGTCGCTGATGTGGCCCGGAACCGACGCGATGTCGTGGCGGAGCTGTTCGTACGCCTCGAAGAACTGCTGCTGGGTCCCCTCGTGGAGATCCATCAGCAGGACGACCCGGAGCATGGAGCCGTCGAAGGCTGACTGCGACACCCGTTCGGACAGGGTGGTTGTCATCTACTCACTCCTTCATGAGGGGGTGGAGATCCATCGCGTACGGACCCCTCGTCCGTCACCGGTGGCGTCCGCCCGGGCCGGCGGCCGCCTCGGTGGGGAACGGCAGGCCGGCGCGTCTCAGGGGGAGCCGCTGTCGCTCATCGTCATCCGGGTGGGGACGTACCGCTACATGTCCGGATCAAGCGGGTGACAACCGGCGAATCAACTGGGCCTGATCCCGGATCGGGGGCATAAAGAGTCCACTCCCCCACACAGAAAACAGGAGCCCGCAGCTGATGGAAGACAACGCCGATGTTCGCGTACCGGTTCTCGTCGTGGGCGGCTCCCTCGTGGGCCTGTCCACCTCGCTTTTCCTGAGCCGCCACGGAGTGAGGCACCTGCTGGTCGAGAAGCACTCCGGCACCTCCGCACACCCGCGGGGCCGTGGCATCAACGCCCGGACGATGGAGCTGTTCCGCACGGCAGGGGCGGAGCGCGCGATCCGCCGGGCGGCGTCCGTACTGGAGGGAAATCAGGGCATTCTGCAGGCCCGGTCGCTGACCGACGGCGACCACAACTGGCTGGTCAAGTCGATCGATCCGGCGGGTGCGCTGGCCCGGTTCAGCCCGACCGGCTGGTGTCTGTGCAGCCAGAACAACATCGAGCCGGTGCTGGCCGAACAGAGCCGTGAGCTGGGCGCGGACATCCGTTTCGCCACCGAGCTGATGAGCTTCGACCAGGACCCCACGGGGGTGAACGCCGTGGTGAAGGACCGGGAGACGGGCGAGCACATCACCGTGCGCGCCGACTTCCTGATCGCCGCGGACGGGCCGCGCAGTCCCGTCCGGGAACAGCTGCGGATCCCCCAGACGGGCAACGGCGAGCTGTTCCACAACGTGAGCGTCACGTTCCGCTCGGAGAAGCTCGTCGAGGTGCTGGGCGACCTGCGCTTCATCGTCTGCTACCTGATCCGCCCGGGGGCCGACGGAGCACTGCTGCCCGTGGACAACAAGACGCAGTGGGTCTTCCACGCCCCGTGGCACCCGGAGCAGGGCGAGACCCTGGAGGACTTCACCGACGAGCGGTGCGTGGACCAGATCCGCGACGCGATCGGCGTACCCGACCTGGACGTGCAGATCGGCGGCAAGGCCCCGTGGCATGCGGCCGAACGGGTGGCGCAGCGGTATTCGTCCGGACGGGTGTTCCTGGCCGGGGACGCGGCCCACGAGATGTCC
This sequence comes from Streptomyces nojiriensis, assembly GCF_017639205.1. NCBI lineage: Bacteria > Bacillati > Actinomycetota > Actinomycetes > Kitasatosporales > Streptomycetaceae > Streptomyces > Streptomyces nojiriensis. The sequence goes on from NZ_CP071139.1 coordinate 1,107,254, forward strand.
CCCACCGGGGCGTTCGGCTCCAACACGGGGATCCAGGACGCGCACAACCTGGCGTGGAAGATCGCCGCGGTACTGGACGGCTCGGCCGGCATCGGACTGCTCGACACCTACGAGGCCGAGCGGCTGCCGGTGGCGAGGGCCACCAGCGAGCGGGCGTCGGCCCGTTCGGCGGAACACAGCCACCCGGGGTACGCGCCGCCGCCCACCATGGGCGGCGGGCCGGGCAGCGGGGTCCTGACCACCGCCATGGGCTACTGCTACCCGAAGGGCGCGCTCGTCGGCGGCGAGCCCGGACGGCCCGTCATCCCGGAGACCCTGCGACTGGCCGGCGACACCGGGACCCGGGCTCCGCACCTGTGGGTGACCCGGTCGGGTGAGCGGATCTCCACCCTGGACCTGTACGAGCGCTCCTTCGTGCTGCTCAGCGGTGCGGGGACGCCGTGGCAGGAGGCCGCGCAGCGGGTGGCCGGGCAACTGCGGGTGCGGCTGGAGGCCTACACCATCGGCTCCGGGCCGGGTGCGGACCTGGTCCAAGAGGGGCGCTCCGACTGGACCGAGGTGCACGCGATGAGCGCCGAGGGCGCCGTGCTCGTACGGCCGGACGGATTCGTGGCCTGGCGCTCGGAGGGAGCCGTGGCCGATGCCCCGGCGACGCTGCGCGAGGTCCTCTCGACGGTGCTGCGCCGGGCGTGACCACCTCGTCAACGGTTCCGCCGGCCGTGCGTGCGGCCGGCGGAATCGGTTCAGCGGCAGGCCCAGCAACCTGCCCAGCAGCCCGCGGCCGGCACGGCGGTGCGCCGGCGGCCGGGCCCGGCGCCTCCGGCCTCGTCGCCGCCGCCGGAGGTCCGCCCGGCGTAACACGCGACGACGACCGCGATCGCGGCCAGTTCCTCGGGGGCGGCGACGCCCCGCTCCACACGCAGCAGGCTCGCTATCGGGACATCCTTCGACATCGGCACGGCCTCTCTCACGGGGGCTGCGCGTGCGCCCGGTCGCATCGCGAGGGGCGGACCGGCTCGGCCCGGGCGGCACACGGGTGGCTCGGTGCGCCGACGGGACGTGTTCCGCGTGAGCGAACCGGCCTGCGGACTCCGGTGGAATCACCTGGAATCCTGTCGCGACCGACGCTACAAGAGCGTGCCGGGCACGGCATTCCGGACCGGCCGTGGTGACCGGCCACCGGCCGCTGCTGTGCCGGGGCTGCGCCGGCAACCTGTACGCCGTCTGCACCATGGACCACGCGGGCGGGAAGGCGGGCCGGGACCCGGTCGGGCAGTGGGAGGTCGACCACGAGACGCCCGTGCCGTGCCCGCTGTCCGCTCTGCTGCCGCTGACCGGGACGGCGGCCTCCGTGCACGACCTGCCCGGCGCCGAGGAGGTGCTCGGTCCGCCGGTGTGACCGGCGTACGGCGAGTTGGCCCGTACGGGTGAACGTCCCGCCGCCGGCCGTCGACCGGCGGCGGCAGGGGCCCGGTCGGCGGCCGTAGCGTCGCCCGGGCCCGGTCGCGTTCACTGATTGAACTCGCCCTGCCCGTAAATGCTGTGCCGGTTCAATCTCTTGACGGCCCGTGAGGGCGCGGAGGACAGTGTCCAGCGGCGTCGGCTTGAGAGCGCTCTCAATTCGCCTGACGCGCTGACCCTTCCCCCCGCACCGCGCCTCGGCGCGCTTCAGAGAGGGCACCCATGCACGAGATATCCGGCAGGAAGCGGCCGACGGTCCGGCGGGCCGTCTTAGCCGCGCTCAGCACGATCGCCGTGGTCGCGACGGCGGCCGCGGCCATCGTCCTGCCCGCGAACGCCGCGGCTCCCCCCGCACCGACCGGCTGGTCCCGGGTGTTCCTCGACGACTTCGACGGCCCTGCGGGGTCCGGGGTGAACACCGCCGACTGGCAGTACACCACCGGCACCTCCTACCCGGGCGGACCCGCCAACTTCGGTACCGGCGAGATCGAGACGATGACCGCCGACCCCGCCAACGTCTCCCTCGACGGCACGGGCAACCTGCGCATCACCCCGCGCCGGGACGCCGCCGGCCACTGGACGTCCGGCCGCGTCGAGACCCGGCGGGCCGACTTCGAACCCCCGGCGGGCGGCAAGCTCCGCTCGGAGGCCCGCATCCAGATGCCGAACGTGACGGGCCCGGCCGCCAAGGGCTACTGGCCGGCCTTCTGGATGCTCGGCGCCCCCTACCGGGGCAACTGGTGGAACTGGCCGGGCATCGGCGAGATCGACATCATGGAGAACGTCCAGGGCCTCAACAACGTCTGGGCGACCGTGCATTGCGGCACGAGTCCGGGCGGCCCCTGCAACGAGACCTCCGGGATCGGCGGCCAGCGCGTCTGCCCCGGCGCCACCTGCCAGGCGGGATTCCACACGTACGCCGTCGAGTGGGACCGCTCGACCGCGGTCGAGGAGATGCGCTTCTACGTCGACGGGTTCAACTTCCATACGGTGCGCGCCGATCAGGTCGACGCGACGACCTGGACCAATGCCACGAACCACGGCTACTACATCATCCTGAACGTCGCCATGGGCGGCGGGTTCCCGGACGCCTTCGGCGGCGGCCCCGACGCGGGCACCCAGCCCGGACACGCGATGGTCGTCGACTACGTGACCGTCCTGCGGTCGACCGGCGGCACCACCCCGCCCACCACTCCCCCGACGACCCCGCCCACCACCCCGCCCACCACTCCGCCGACCACGCCGCCCGGTCACCGCGACGCGTACGCGGCGATCCAGGCCGAGTCGTACGACGCCCAGTCGGGCGTGATCAAGGAGAGCACCACGGACAGCGGCGGCGGCCAGAACCTCGCGGCGATCGGGAACGGCGACTGGGCGCTGTTCCGGGGTGTCGACTTCGGTTCCACCCCGGCCAGGCAGTTCTACGGGCGCGTGGCCGGCGGTGCGGCCGGCGGGGTCAGCGGGCTGGTCGAGGTACGGCTCGACGACCCGGCCTCGGCCCCGGTCGGCAGCTTCTCGGTCGCGTCCACCGGCGGCTGGCAGAGCTGGCGCACGGTACCGGCGAACATCACCGCGGTCACGGGGACGCACGACGTCTACCTGACTTTCACCAGCGGCCAGCCCGCCGACTTCGTGAACGTCAACTGGTTCGACTTCGGCCATTGACACGCGGCGGCGCCGTCCCCGAGGAACTCCGCGCGGACGGCGCCGGGCGCGGCCCCGGTGGACGGCCGGGGCGCGCCGGGACAGGCTGGTGACCGACCGCAGCAGGAGGCCGCACCAGGAGGACAGCCATGCCCGACGAGGAACCCCGCGAGGAACCCCGCGCCGAGCTGGACGCCCGGTACAGCGACGAGCGGGCGACGGCCGTGCCCTGGCGGGAGGCCGTCACCCGGCTGGCCGCGGCGGAGCTGTACTGGCTGACGACCGTGCGCCCCGACGCCCGGCCGCACGTCACCCCGCTGATCGGGGTCTGGGCGGACGGCGCGCTGCACTTCTGCACCGGGCCCCAGGAACGCAAGGCCAAGAACCTCCGCGCCAACCCGCACGTCGTCCTCACCACCGGCACCAACACCCTCCACGAGGGATTCGACCTGGTCGTCGAGGGTGAGGCGGCCCGGGTCACGGATCCCGACCGGCTGCGCCGGCTCGCCGCCGCCTGGGAGGCGAAGTACGGCGCCGAGTGGCATTTCGAGGTGGGGAACGGTGTGTTCGTGAATCCCGACGCGGGCGAGGCGGTGGTCTTCGCGGTGCGCCCGGGCACCGCCTTCGGTTTCGGCAAGGGCGGCTACAGCCAGACGCGCTGGCTCTTCTCCTGACCCGCGGCCGCCGCGGACGGCCTGTCCCGCGAGAACCCCGACGTCGGCGGGGTTAGGCTCGGAGCAGGTCGCGAAGGGGATGGTGCGCATGTGTCGCTGGCTCGCCTACTCGGGTTCGCCCATGCTCCTCGACACCGTGCTCTACCGGCCTGAGCACTCCCTGATCAACCAGAGCCTGCGGGCCAAGATGGGTGCCGAACCGACCAATGGCGACGGTTTCGGCATCGGCTGGTACAGCGCGGACGGCGACGGCACCCCCGCGGTCTTCCGGGACGTCGGCCCGGCGTGGAGCAGCCGCAATCTGCAGGAGCTCGCCGCGCACGTCCGTTCGCCGCTGTTCTTCGCGCACGTCCGCGCCTCGACGGGGTCGGCCGTCCAGCAGTCCAACTGCCACCCTTTCCGCCACGGACGCTGGCTGTGGATGCACAACGGTGCCATCGCGGACTTCCACCGGCTGCAGCGCGATCTGTGCATGGCCGTCGACCCGGCACTGTTCCCGTCCATCGAGGGTTCCACGGATTCCGAGGTGATGTTCTACCTGGCGGTGACGTTCGGTCTCGACCAGGACGCCCCGGGTGCGGTGGCCAGGATGGCGGGGTTCGTGGAGCGCCTCGGCAAGGAGCACGGCGTGGCGGAACCGCTCCAGATGACGGTGGCGGTGAGTGACGGCGTGCACGTGTGGGCCTTCCGCTACTCCAGCCAGGGAAAGTCCCGCTCGCTCTTCTACAGTTCCCGGGCCGAGACCGTGCGGCATCTGCACCCGGAGGTGCCCTACCTGCGGGAGGTCTCGGACGAGACCCGCCTCGTGGTGTCCGAGCCGCTCGGTGACCTGCCCGGCGTGTGGAACGAACTCCCGGAGAGCAGTTACGCGGTGATCCCCTCCGGCCCCGACGGGGACTACCTCCCCTTCGTCCCCGAACTCTGACCGCCGCCCGCCCTCCGGGTCATGCGTCCAGGGGGCGCCAGGCCGGGCCGTCCCCGTCCTGCCGGACGTGTCCGAACACCACGTCGGCGAAGTGGACGCCGAAGCCGATGGTGCCGGGCTCCGCCAGCTCGGCGACGAGGCGGTGGCGGTGGCCGGCAGTGCGGTCGCCGTCGTGGTCGAAGCCCGAGGACCATGCGGGGTGGTCGATCTGGAGGGGCGAGTGCACGGCGTCCCCGAAGGCGATCAGACGGCGCCCGCCGCCGGTGATGACGTACTCGGCGTGTCCGACGGTGTGGCCGGGGGTGATCCGTACGCGCACGCCGGGGAAGACCTCCTCACCGTCCGTGACCGTACGTACGCGCGGTGCCAGGGCCGCGACCTGCTCGGCCATGCCCTGGGCCACCAGGAGGTCGCGGCGCTCCCATTCGGGCTCGGACACCAGGTACGCGGCGTGGGCGAAGGCCGGCCGGTCACCGCCGGGCGCGGGGTGACAGGCCCAGCCGAGGTGGTCGGCGTGGAGGTGGGTGAAGGCCACCGCCTCGACGTCCTCGGGGCTGCGACCGAGTTCGGCCAGACTGCGCAGGAGCGCGCCGCCCTGGATCGTGGCGAGCGGGCCGTCCGGGGCCTCGTGCGCCTGCGGGCCGAAGCCCGCGTCGATCAGCAGGGCGCGGCCGCCGTGCTCCACGAGCAGTCCGCCGACGCTCCCCACCAGGTGGCCCGCGGGGTCCAGGTACTCGGGGTGCGCGGCCCACACCTCGTCGGTGCTGTCCTGGAGCAGCGACAGCGGTCGCAGCCGCACGTCGCCGTCCGGCACGTAGGACACCTTGGTGTCGCCCAGCCGTATCGAGCGGATTCCCGCCGGACGGCGCAGTCGTACGTCCTGAGCCACTGTCATGTCGGCCATGGGTCATCTCCTGTGGATTGCCATCGGATCGCCGCGGTCCGCCGCGACGGTGATCACCATAAGCATCAAGTTCGAATCATTCAAGCTGTAAATATTTCGGCTTCACGGACTTGCTAGGGTGGTGGCATGACGACGCCCCCGGAGCTGCAGGCCATCGCCGAGCGACAGCTGTGCGGCCTGGTGAACGGACTGGCCCAGCGGATCGCCGAGCACGTACGCGAGCGCGCCGCCACCCTGGGCCTCACCGCGTCACAGGCGACCGCGCTGCGGGAGATGAGCGGGCCGATGACCATGCGCGAGCTCGCCGAACGCATGAGCTGCGAGCCCTCCAACACCACCTTCGTCGTCGACAAGCTGGAGAAGCAGAGCCTGATCGAGCGCCATCCGCACCCCACCGACCGCCGCGCGAAGCAGCTCGTCCTCACCGCCGGGGGCGTCGCGCTGCGCGAGCGTCTCCTCGCGCTCCTCGCCGTGGACTCCCCGCTGTCGGGCCTCGCGCCGGACGAACAGCGCGTCCTGCGGGGCCTGCTGGAGCGGGCCGCCATCCGGCCGTAACCCGCCGGTGGGGCAGCGACCCGGGGCGATCACCGGTTACCCTGCTGCCCGTCTAGGCCACCGCCCGTGGACACCGTGGAGGAACATCCGTGACCGAGCCGCGTCCCGACAGCCGCCCCACCCTGGAGGCCGTCGCGGCGCACGCCGGGGTGTCCCGGGCCACCGCGTCCCGCGTGGTCAACGGCGGCGACGGGGTCCGCGCGCATCTGGTGGACCGGGTCCGTACGGCGATCCGCGTACTGGGGTACGTCCCCAACCACGCGGCCCGCACCCTCGTGACCCGGCGCACCGGAGCCGTCGCGGTGATCATCGCCGAGCCGGAGGTCCGGATCTTCTCGGACCCCTTCTTCTCGCGCCAGGTCCGCGGCATCGCCAAGGAGTTGACCGCGCACGACACCCAGCTCGTCCTGCTCCTGGTCGAGGACCGCGGCGACTACGAGCGGATCGAGCGCTACCTGGCGGGCGGTCACGTCGACGGGGCCCTCGCCTTCTCCCTGCACACCGACGACCCGCTGCCCGCCATCACCCGCCGCATCGGCATGCCCACGGTCTACGGCGGCCGGCCCGGCTGGACCACCCGGACCGGGGAAGACGAGGGCGAGGGCGTGGCCTACGTGGACGCCGACAACCGCGGGGGCGCGCGGGAGGCCGTGCGCTATCTGCTGGCGCAGGGCCGGAGGCGGATCGCGCACATCTCCGGCCCGCTCGACCAGACCTCGGCGGCCGACCGGCTGAGCGGCTACCGGGACGCGCTGGCGGCCGTCGGCCCGGAGCTGTTCGCCGAGGGGGACTTCACCCCGGCGGGCGGGGCCCGCGCGATGGCGGAACTGCTGGACCGGGACGCCGGTATCGACGCCGTCTTCGCCGGGAACGACCTGATGGCGACCGGCGCCCTGCGCGTGCTGCGCGAGAGCGGCCGCACGGTGCCCGGGGACGTGGCGCTGGTCGGCTTCGACGACGCCGAACCGGTGGCGGAGAGCGCCGACCCGCCGCTGACGACCGTACGCCAGGACATAGAGGGCATGGGCCGCCTGATGGCACGGCTGCTGATGCGCCGGCTGAACGGCGGTCCGGACGGGCGGCCGGCCGCGCCCGATCCGGTGATCACCGCCACGGCGCTGGTGCGGCGCGCCTCGGCCTGACCGGCACCGGACGCACCGCGGGGGCCCGCCGGTCGGCGGGCCCCTCAGAACGGGGAGTGGGCGCTGGGCGCTCCCGGATCAGTGCCGGACCGGGCACTGCTTCCAGGAGAAGTGGTACACGCTGTTGATGCTGCCGTCCGTCGAGTCGAGCGCCATGAAGCTGGTGTGCTCCGGGTCCGAGGTGCCCACCTCGGCGCGCAGCTCGGTGTTGATGTTGAAGTTGCGCTGCTCACCGCAGGGTGCGAAGACCAGGGCCTCGACGCCCGTGGTGTCGGTCGCCTGCCAGTTGTCGACGAGCTCGCCGTTGAACTTGTGGGTGCGGTACGCGGTCTGGCTCATGCCCTGGAAGTAGTAGCTGGCCTTCTGCGTGCCGACCGCGCCCGGTGCGAGGCTGCCGAAGCCGCGGTAGTCGACCTTGGCCACGGCGTACGTGTACCCCTGGGGGACGTGGACGTCGAGGGAGAGGAGGCAGTTCTTGCGGCCCTCGACGGCGGAGACACCGCCGCCGGCCTGGGCCAGGTATTCGCTGTAGGTGACGGTGAAGGCCGAGTTGTCCGGCGATACCGAGACGGCGGCGCTGCCCGGACGGCAGCCCGATCCGTTCACGGAGGCGACGTCCACGGTCACCTGGTCGGTGGGGGCCGAGGGCACCGAGGACGAGGCGCCGGCGGCGGGGGTGAGCGCGACGAAGGTCGCGGTCACGGCGGCTGCGGTGAATGCAGTGCGGAGGGGCTTGATCACATCGCCATGGATAGCGGTCCGCGGCGGCCCCGGCCGGCCGACGGGCACGAGGTCTCACCTCGTTGGCCGAAGCCCATCACCGCAGAAACGATAAATCTACTCAAACCACTCCGCCGGATGGCCCCAGGTGGCGCGGAGCACCGCGTCGCACGGGTCACTCGCTGCGATTTTTCCTAATATCGGCGAGGTCCTTCAGGCAACCAGCGGGTTCTGGAGCCGGCCGGGGCGCCGGGCCCTCCTGCGGTGAGGAGTCCCATGTCCCGCCCATCACACACGTCTCGCGCACCACGCTGGTCCCGCGCACCCCGGCCACGCCCCACCGCCCTGTCGGCCCTGGCGCTCGCCACCGCCCTGGCCATCGCCCTCGCCGGGCCCGCCCCGGCCTTCGCCGCGGCCCACCACGCCGGCGACGAGGCCGGGGTGCTCGGCGAGGAGCACTCCCGCGCCCACGCGCGGCTGCGCGAGGCGGCCCGGGGCAATCAGGGCTATCCGCAGTCGAAGCGGACGTCGAGCCTGGCCGCCCTGGAGGCGTCCCAGCGCACGGGCAACGCGGCGTTCGGCGCGGCCCGGTTCGGCCGGTTCACCCAGTTCTTCCCCTCCCCCGATTTCGGCGTCCACGTGGCCCAGCTGCCGACGGGCAAGGTGCTGCTCTTCTCCTTCGAACGCGTGGAAGCCGATCCCACCAAGGAGACCGGGCCCACCAACACGGTCGGCCGGACCAACGCGGGCCGCGCCTATCTCTGGGACCCCGCCAGGGGGACCGGGGCCAAGGCCTTCAAGAACGTGCCGCCACCGGTGGTGCTGATGCCCGACGGCGCCTACGCCCCGCGCCCGGCGCCGTTCTTCTGCGCCGGGCACTCCTACCTCCCCAACGGCATGGTGGGGGTGTTCGGCGGCAACGTCGGCGGGAAGGGCGGCAGCGGCGCCAAGCTGTCCTTCGTGTTCGACCCGTGGACCGAGAAGTGGTTCCGCAACCGCGACATGTCCGTGGGCCGCTGGTACCCCTCGGTGGTGACCGGGCCGGACGGCCGCCAGATCATCATGTCCGGCCAGTCCGAGCGCGGTACGGGCACACCCACTCCGGTGGTGGAGCGCTTCCCCGCGCTCGGGCGGCCCGTGCCGTGGCGTTCGTACGACATCCCGGCGAACGTCCCGGCCGAGCGGCTCCGGTCACGGGCCCCCTTCCGCAACGACTATCCGCACCTCTTCTCGCTGCGGGACGGGAAGATCTACGGGCTCGGCCGCGACGCCGACCAGCAGTGGCTGTTCGATCCGGTCGAGGACACCCGCACCGACCTGCCCCGGCGGCCCGCCGATTTCCGGGGCTACGGTTCGGCCGTGCCGCTGCCGGCCGGTTTCCGCGGTCCGGACTCCGTCCTGGTGCTCGGCGGCGACCCGCGCGACCCGCTCACCTACCGGCTGTCCGGCGGCCGCTGGAGCATCGAGGAGCCGAGGGCCTTCGGCCGCACCCAGGACGGGACCCTGATCCTGCCCGACGGGACCCTGATCACGGTGAACGGCGCCCTGGACACCCGCGACTACGGCAACGGGCCCTTCAACCCGAAGGCCGACCTGAAGTACCGGCAGATCGAACTGCGCGACGCGCACGGCCACTGGAAGCTGGGGCCGGCCCAGCGGCTGCCCCGCGGCTACCACTCCAACGCCCTGGTCCTGCCGGACGGCCGGATGATGGTCACCGGGGACGAGCTCCAGCAGATCGCCAACGACCCCGACATCAAGGACGGGATGGACGGCAGCATCGAGCTGTACGAGCCCGCCTACCTGCACCGGGGCGCCCGGCCGGCGCTCGACCGGGCCCCGGCGGGCGACCTCGGCCACGACACGGCCTTCCAGGTCACGAGCTCGACGGCGAAGGACGTCACACGGGCCGTACTGCTGGCGCCGACGACCGTCACCCACTCGGTGAACACCAGCCAGCGCCACCTGGACCTGCGGATCACCGGTGTCCACGGCTCCACGATCGGGCTGCGCACGCCGCCGGGTGCGGCCGACGCCCCGCCCGGGTACTACATGCTCTTCCTGCTCGACGCGAAGGGCGTGCCCAGCACCGCGAAGTGGATCAAGCTGGGCACCCGCAACCGCTAGGCCGTCTCTTTCGGATCTTGCCGGGCCCGCGACGCCCGGCACCGCACCTGGCCGCGTTGTCGGGGCACCCGAGTACGTCCAGTACACGGGCGCCCCTCCGCCTTGCCAAGCACGGCACCGGACGCCGCGGGCTCGGCCGACAAGATCCGAAAGAGACGGCCTAGACCTGGTCCGGGGCCGGGGCCGGCGCGAACCGTACGACGGCCGCGCGCCCGGCCGTGCGGACCCGGCAGTCGAGCGGTCCGGTCAGCAGGGCCGCGTCGTAGGGGAGCAGCTCCGCGCGGTCGCCGGCCCGTTCGAGCACCGCCGCTCCTTCCAGCGCGGCCACCAGCAGCGTCCCGCCCGGCGGGACCGCGACGGCGAGCACGCCCCGTACGACGGCGGTCTGCGCCTCCACCGCGCCCCTGCGGTACATCACGTTGAAGTTCACGACGGGGCCGGAGAGCAGCCGGCAGTCGGTCGGCTCGTCCCCTGGGAAGTCCTGCGGCGCGAACCGCTCGTCCACGAGCCGGCGTACGCCCGCCACCGAGAGGTCCATGCCCGCGCCCTCGGCGAGGGTCAGGGTGCGACCGATGCCGGGGAAGGCCGAGAACGGGCCGTCGGCGGCGACCTCGGCCAGGCTCACGCGCCAGCCGAAATCGTCCATGCCCGCCCCCTCGGGCCAGGCCGCGATCTCCCGGGTGACTCCCCCGCCGTTCTTCCAGACGGTGGCGGTCCGGTCGGACGCCCGCAGGATCCGGATCCCGCTGCCGCTCGGCGCGTCCATGGCGATCAGGCCTTCTCCATCGAGGGACGCAGGCGGCCCAGCAAGGCGTAGAGCGTCGCGCTCTCGGCCTCGTCAAGGGTGTCGAGCGCGCCGTGCATGGCCTGCATCTCCTCGCGCACGCGGCGGATGACGTCACGGCCCGCGTCCGTCGCGACGACGTTCTTGACGCGGCGGTCGGCGGGGTCGGGCTCCCGGCGCACCAGCTCGCGGGCCTCCAGCCGGTCCACGATGCCGGTCACGTTGGAGGCGTCGCACACCAGCAGGGTGGCGAGGCCGCGCATGGGCACCGGGCCGTCGAGCTGGGCGAGGACCCGGGCCTGGGTGGAGGTCAGGCCGTGCTGGGCCGCGGCGGCCGCGAACTCGCGCCATTGGGCGGTGCCGATCGCGGCGAGCAGCTCCAGCAGCTGGAGCTTGGTGGGGGTCTGCGTGGCGGTGTCGCTCATACCTGGAGCGTACTCAGGATGCTTCACATTATCAATTGTTTACTTGACCACCTTAACTATCGACGTCTACCGTCGGTCGAGTTACTTGAGAAGGTCAAACATCGCCGTTCCGAAGCTCTTCAGCTCCGAAACACGAAGAAGGTCACCCCCAGCCATGAGCACCCCCTCCCCCGCCACCCCGGCCTCCGGGCACCGGAACGAGACGGTCATCGTCTTCGCCCTAAGCCTGGCCGCCATGGTCGTGTCGATGATGCAGACCCTGCCGGTCCCGATCCTCGGCCTCATCCGTCAGGACCTCGGCACCACCACGGCCAACGTGAGCTGGGTGACCACCGCCACCCTCCTGTCGGCCGCCGTCTTCACCCCGCTGCTGGGCCGCTTCGGCGACCAGCACGGCAAGAAGCCCACCCTGGTCGCCGTGCTCGGCGTCATGGTCGCCGGCTCCGTCATCGCCGCGCTGGCGACCTCGCTGCCGCTGCTGATCCTGGGCCGGGTGCTCCAGGGGGCCGCCACCGCGATCTTCCCGCTGGCCCTGTCCGTCCTGCGCGAAGAGGTCCGGCCGCAGAAGCTGCCGGGTGCGATGGCCCTGGTCAGCGGCACGCTCGCGTTCGGCAGCGGGCTCGCGCTGGTCGCGACCGGACTGCTCACCTCCGGCTCCGGCGCGGACTACCGCAACGCCTTCTGGATGGCGACCGGCTTCGCGCTCCTCGCCCTGCTCGCGGTGGTCTTCCTGGTCCCAGCGACCCGCCACAAGACCGGCGGTCGCACCGACTTCCTCGGCGCGCTGACCCTCGGCATCGCGCTGCTCCTGCTCCTGCTGCCGATCTCCCAGGGCCACGAGTGGGGCTGGGGCTCCGCCCGTACGCTGGGCAGCTTCGCCGGCGCCGCCGTCATGGCCGCCGTCTGGGTGCTCGTCGAGCGCAAGGTCCGCGAGCCGCTCGTCGACATGAAGATGTTCGTCCACCGCCCGGTGCTCATGGCCAACCTGGCCGGCGTCCTCGTCGGCTTCGGCATGTTCGCGAACTTCCTGGGCGTCTCGTACCTCGTCCAGATGCCCGAGGCCCTCACCGGCTACGGCTTCGACGCATCCATCCTGCGCGCCTCCGTGCAGTTCCTGCTGCCCGGCGCGATCGTCTCGCTGCTCGCCTCGCCCGTGGGCGGCCAGATCGTGCGCCACCGGGGGCCGCGTACGGCGCTGGCCCTGGCCGCGGCCCTCGGCGCGGCCGGCTTCGCCTGGCTGGTCCTGGACCACCAGCACAGCCTCTCGGTGATCGGCGCCGGGCTCGTCGTCGGTGCGGCCGTCAGCTTCGGCTACGCCGCCATGCCCGCCGTGATCATGTCCAGCGTCCCGCACCACCAGAGCGGCATCGCCAACGGCATCAACTCGATCTCCCGCTCCACGGGCAGTGCGATCGGAAGCGCCGTCGTCACCACGATCCTGGCCTCCAAGACCATCGAGCACCTGCCGGCGGGGGTCCCCCCGCTGCCCGCCGAGTCCGGGTTCACCCTCACCTTCGGGATCGGTGCGGTGGCCTTCGCGCTGGTCGCGCTGATCAGCTGGATCGGTCTGCGGAGCGGGCAGGGCACCGTGGCCGCGGCCGCCGACCGGCCCGCGGCGGCGACCGGGAAGACGGAGCAGGCCGAGAAGGCCGACGCCACCCTCTGACGTCACCCGCTGACGTCCCGACCCGCCGGCCCGGCGGTCCGGCCTTCCGCGTGTCGTTCGCGGCGGTCGGGCCGCCGGGCCTTGCATGGTGGGTGCATGAAGGCTACGGACGTCATCGCCGACGGTTTCGGACGCATCCGGGAGATCGTGCACGAGGTCGTGGAAGGGGTCCCGCCGGAGCTGCTCAACGCGCGCGTGGACCCGGCGGCGAACTCGGTCACCTGGCTCGTCTGGCACCTGACCCGGATCCAGGACGACCACATCGCGGACGCGGCCGGCACCGAGCAGGTCTGGGACTCCGACGGCTGGGCGGACCGGTTCGCGCTGCCCCTGCCCGCCGGGTCGACCGGGTACGGGCACTCGCCGCAGGACGTCTACACCGTACGGGTCGACTCGGGCGAGCTGCTGCTGGGGTACTTCGACGCGGTGCACGAGCGGACCGCCCGGTTCGTGCACGGGCTCGCCGCCACCGACCTGGACCGGGTGGTCGACGAACGCTGGGATCCACCGGTCACCCTCGGGGTACGCCTGGTCAGCGTACTCGGGGACGATCTCCAGCACGCCGGGCAGGCGGCCTTCGTACGGGGCGTCCTGGAGCGGGAACGGGGTCTCTGACGCGGTCCTTGCGGCCACCGGCCGCCACGGGTGGGCCCGGATCGCAGTGGAGCCGACCGGGGCGTCCGGGGCGATCCCGCCGGCGGCACGGGCACGGTCAGCACCGGCGATGCCACCACGCCAGCTCCGGATCCGCCATGGGCTCGTGGTGCGTTCGCCTGAGCAGCACCTCGTCCAGGCGCTCGACCCGCCCCCGCAGTTCGGCGGCGGCCCTCGGCGGCAGCATGAACAGGGCCTCTTGCAGCGTGTCCCGGGCCCAGCCTTCGCCACAGCACGGGCAGGTGAACTCGGCCTCCCACCGCCGCCACCGGCGTCCGGTGCCGTGGACGCGGACCGACCACACGCTCAGCGCGACGGACACCTTGCCCGGAGCCAGTCGAGCCCGCTCGAGTGCGCGGACGGCGGCGTTCGCCGCCCCCGACAGGCCGGGGACATCGCGGTATCGCACCCAGGGGCTGCTCCAGCGACGTTCCCGCGGCCGGAGTGAAGCCGGCGTTCTACGCGGCACGACCCCTTCGGATCTTCATCATGGACGGCATCTTCCCACAGCCGGGACCGGCCGGACGGAACCCGGTCCCGTTGCCCGGACGGCGGCGCCACCGGTCGCGCCACAAGACATGCGGCGGGCCGGGACCCGTCCGGGTCCCGGCCCTCTCGTGCTACGCGCCGCTCGCCTCGAGCATGCCCTCGCGCTCGACGATCTTCACGCGCTCGCGGCCCTGGGGCTCACCGAGGGCCTTCTCGGCCGCGTCCAGCTTGTACCAGCCCTCCCACGTCGTGTAGCGGACGCTGCGCTCGGCGAGGAAGGCCTCCACGGCCTCCGGGGCCGGGGCGGCCGGCTCGCTCAGGCGGCCCTCCGCGTGGTCGGCGAGCAGGTTCGCGACGGTCTCGTTCGCGTCACCCTTGGTGTGGCCGATCAAGCCGACCGGACCGCGCCGGATCCATCCGGTGACGTAGGTCGACTGCAGGTGGCCACCGGCTTCGATCACGCGGCCGCCCTCGTCCGGGACGGTGCCGGACTCGACGTCCCAGGGGAGCTTGGGCAGCTCGTCGGAGAGGTAGCCGACGGCCCGGTAGACGGACTGGATGTCCCAGTCGGTGAAGTTGCCCGTGCCCTTGACGTTGCCCGTGCCGTCGAGCTCGGTGCGCTCGGTGCGCAGTCCGACGACCTTGCCGTCCTCGCCGAGGATCTCGACGGGCGACTCGAAGAAGTGCAGGAACAGCTTGTGCGGGCGCTCGCCGATGTCGCGGATCGCCCAGTTCTCCAGGGTCTTGGCGACCATGTCGGCCTGCTTGTTGCCGCGGCGGGTGGCTATGGAGCCCTCGTCGTAGTCGATGTCCTCGGGGTTGACGATGACTTCGATGTTGGGCGAGTGGTCCAGCTCCCGGAGCTCCATGGGGCTGAACTTGGCCTGCGCCGGACCGCGGCGGCCGAAGACGTGCACCTCGAGGGCCTTGTTCGCCTTGAGCCCGTCGTAGACGTTCGCCGGGATCTCGGTCGGCAGCAGCTCGTCGGCGGTCTTCGCGAGGATGCGCGCGACGTCGAGGGCGACGTTGCCGACACCGAGCACGGCGACCTTCTCGGCCTCCAGCGGCCAGGTGCGCGGGACGTCCGGGTGGCCGTCGTACCAGGAGACGAAGTCGGCGGCGCCGTAGGAGCCGTCGAGGTCGACGCCCGGGATGGCCAGCGCGCGGTCGGCCGTGGCACCGGTGGAGAAGATCACGGCGTCGTAGAAGGACTGCAGCTCGTCGAGGCTGATGTCGTTCGGGTAGTCGACGTTCCCGAAGAGGCGCACCTGGGGCTTGTCGAGGACCTGGTGAAGGGCGGTGATGATGCCCTTGATCCGGGGGTGGTCGGGGGCGACGCCGTACCGGATCAGGCCGAAGGGCGCGGGCATCCGCTCGAAGAGGTCGATGGACACACCGGGCTCGACGGCTGCCTCGGACTTCAGCAGCGCGTCGGCGGCGTAGATACCGGCGGGGCCGGCACCGACGATTGCTACCCGCAGAGGGCGAGGCATGGCAGAGGTTCCCTTCGAGCGACGGCAAGGTGGATCAAAGGGAACCCTAAACGAAGGTAAACCTAACTCAGCACCCGGTGTCCGTTTATGGCCCCATAATCAAAGCTTATGACCTCCCCAAGCAGTCCTTGGGGCCTAGGCGAACTCGCTGGTCAGCACGGACGTCACCTGACAGACTGAAACCGCTTGATCACCCCAGGAGGACAAAATGGCTGACGAAACCGACACCCCGCAGGACGAGTCCCCGGCCGACGCGGCCAAGCGCAAGTTCCGCGAGGCGCTGGACCGCAACGCCGCGAACGCCCAGTCCCAGCAGGCCCACCAGAGCCGGGCGAAGGTCCAGGGTGCCAGCAGCGGCCCCGGCGGCAAGAACAAGAAGGTCCGCCGCAAGACCGGCTGACCCTCGGGCCCGAGGAGCTCGCCCCCGCCACCGCGGCCGGGGGTGGCTCGATCCCGCATTGGGCCACTCGGGTGAGTGGGGATAACCCCGAGCGCCGTCGACAGTTGATCAGCACGTCCCGCCGAGGGCAGCCATCACACGCGACAGTGCGACCAGAAGGATCCCCACATGCTCAAGAAGTTCATGGCCACCGCAGCCGCCACCGCCGCCGTGCTCGGCGCGGGTGCCGCAGTCGCCTCCCCCGCGATGGCGATCGGCAACGACAACGGCGTGAACACCGTCAACGGCAACGGTTCGGCCCAGATCTACGGCAACCAGGAGACCCACGGCAAGATGAGCCCGCAGCTCGGCGCCATCCAGGGCTCGCTCAACAAGCTCTGCGTCGGCCTGCCGGCCAAGGTCAACGCCCAGTCCCTGCTCGCGGTCCTCGCCAACGTCGGCGTCCAGGACGTCAACGTTCTCGCCAGCCCGCAGAACCAGCAGTGCACCGAGAACTCCACCCAGGCCAAGGGCGACGAGGCCCTCTCGCACATCGCCAGCAACATCCCGATCCTCTCCGGAAACCTCTCCGCGGGCAGCTGATCGGTTCGATTCCGCGCCGGCGTCACGCGTGATGCCGGCGCGTTTCATTTGGTCTAGACCTTGACAGGTTCAGACCATTTTCGCTTCAGTGGGCATGCCTTGCCCCACGGCAAGTCCCCCCACTGAAGGAGCAGTTACGTGATACGTGCGCTTCGCCTCCGCGCCCTCGCCCTCACCGCCGCCTCGGCCCTCACGGCCGGCCTCGCCCTCACCCTCCCCTCCTCCCCCGCCGCCGCCGCGGCTCCCTGCGCCGGAGCCTGGGCCTCCTCCGCCGTCTACACGGGCGGCATGAGCGCCTCGTACGGCGGCCACAACTGGCAGGCGAAGTGGTGGACCCAGGGCGAGACGCCCGGCACCACCGGCCAGTGGGGCGTCTGGTCGGACCAGGGCGCCTGCGGCGGCGGGGGCCAGGACCCGGATCCGGGCAACCCCACCGGATTCGTGGTCTCCGAGGCCCAGTTCAACCAGATGTTCCCGAACCGGAACCCCTTCTACACCTACAACGGCCTGGTCTCGGCGCTCTCCGCCTACCCCGGGTTCGCCAAGACCGGCGACGACACCACCAAGCGGCGCGAGGCCGCGGCCTTCCTCGCGAACGTCTCCCACGAGACGGGCGGACTCGTGTACATCGTGGAGCAGAACACCGCCAACTACCCCCACTACTGCGACGCGAGCCAGCCCTACGGCTGTCCCGCCGGACAGGCCGCCTACTACGGCCGCGGCCCCATCCAGCTCAGTTGGAACTTCAACTACAAGGCCGCAGGTGACGCCCTGGGAATCAACCTGCTCGCCAACCCGTACCTCGTGGAGCAGGATCCGGCCGTCGCCATGAAGACGGCCCTCTGGTACTGGAACACCCAGAACGGCCCGGGCACGATGACCGCCCACGCCGCCATGGTGAACGGCGCGGGCTTCGGCGAGACCATCCGCTCGATCAACGGCTCCCTGGAGTGCAACGGCGGCAACCCCGCCCAGGTCCAGAGCCGCATCTCGAAGTACCAGAGCTTCACGCAGCTGCTCGGGGTGACTCCCGGGAACAACCTCGGCTGCTGAGCAACGGTGCCGTGGCGGTCACCGCGTGCGCAGCGCGGTGGCCAGCTGGGCCCGTGAGCGGACGTCGAGCTTCTGGTAGATGCGGGTCAGCCGGGCCTCGACCGTCTTGACGCTGAGGAACAGCTTCGCCGCGGCCTCCTGGTTGCTGGCGCCCTGGCTGACCAGCAGCGCGAGCCGGGTCTCGGCCTCGGTCAGGGTCGCGGCCGCCGGTACCCGCGCACCGGCGCCGTCGCCGGGGGCCGGTTCCCTGGCGAGTTCCGTCCAGGGGGCGGCCCCGGCCCGGTCGAAGACCTCGGCCGCGGCCCGGAGCGCCGCGCGGGCCGGTGCGCGCCGGCGTCTGCGGCGCTCCACCCGGGCGAGGGCGAGCAGCGTACGGCCGCGTTCCAGCGGCAGCCTCAGGGCGTCGAAGCGCTGGGCGGTGGCCTCCAGCAGGTGCACGGCCGCATCGGCGTCGCCCTGCGCGGACAGGCACAGCCCGCGGGCCCGGTCGAGGGCCGCGACCACCCCGGTCCGACCGAGGCCGACGGCGACCGTGCGGACGGAGGACAGCAGCCGGGCCGCCTCCTCGGGCGCGTCGGCGGCGATCAGGGCCTCGGCGAGCTCCCCGTGCCAGCGCAGGATCGAGGGGTCCACCACCTGCTGGGCGGCCTCCAGTTCGGCGACGCGGCGCAGGGTGGCGACGGCCTTCGCCGCCTCTCCCGTGGCGAGTTCGACGAGACCGAGCGCGTGCAGGCTGCGGGAGAGGAAGACCTGGTCCTGCTCCTCCTGCGAGGCCTGGATGCCGCGCCGGGCGTAGCCGGCGGCCCGGGCGAAGCTGCCGCCCATGGCCTCGGCCATAGCGGCGACGTACCAGGCGGGGCCGGGCGAGAGCCCCGCGTCGATCGTGAGCTCCAGGGCCCGGCGGGCGTGGGCGGAGGCGGCCTCGCACCGGCCGCTGCGCAGTTCGACCTCGGTGAGGCTGCGCAGGACCTCGAAGACGTCCTCGGCGGAGCCGGTGCGCTGGACCGCGGGCAGCAGGACCATCAGCTGGCGGCGGGCGTCGTCGAGGCCGTCGTCGAAGAGGGCGTGCCGGACGGCGAGGTACTGGGGTGCGTTGCGCATGCCGAGCGGCACCTCGGGGGCGGGCAGGGCGAGGGCCTCGGCGAGGATCGCCTCCGCTCCCGGGTCGCCGAGGATGCGGCCCATGCGGGCCCGTACGGTCAGGGCCATGGCCTCGGCGACCTGGTCGCCGCCGAGTGCGGCGAGCGCCCCGGCGCGGGCCGCGGCGTCGCGGGAGCGGACCGGGTCGCCGTCGCTGAGGTTGTGCTTCCAGGCGATCCGCAGCTGGACGGCGGCCTGGAGCGAGGGGTCGCCGGCGGCCTCGTCCATGGCGTACGCGATGGTCTCGTCGAGGGCGCCCAGGGCCTGCCCGGCGGCGTCGATCACGGCGAGCCGGGCCCGTACCCGGTCGGCGGGCGAGGCGTCGCGGGCCAGGACGGCCCCGGTGGCGCGGCGGGCGAGGTCGGCGCGGCCGGACCAGCCGGCGTCCTCGGCGGCCGTGACCAGGCGGGCCAGTTCCTCGCCGGCCAGCCAGGACGGCGTGCGTTCGGCGGCGAGCAGGCCCAGTTCGGCGGCGAGGGCGCGCTGGCCCCGGCGGCGGCAGGCCGCGGCGGCCTCGCTGATCTCCTCGGCGAGCCACTGGTCGGGGGTGTCCACGGCCAGCGCGCGGTGGCGTACGGCCTGGACGGGATCGTCGACGGCGGCGGCCAGGGCCGCGTGCCCGGCGGCGCGTTCGGGCCACCCGGCGTCGGCGGCGAGGGCGGTGGGCAGGGCGCCGGCGGTGAACTCCACGGAACCGTCCTCGCCCACCCTGACCAGCGCGGCCCGTTCCGCCTCGGCCAGTTCGGCCTCGGCGTCGGGGCGGCCGGCGCGGCGCAGCAGGGAGATGGTGGGCCGGGTGGCGAGGGCGGCGAGCAGCAGGGTGCGGCGGGCCTGGGCGGGGGCTCCGGCGAGGAGCCGGCGGGCCACCTCGCGGGCCTGTCCGGAGACGGGCAGGGGGTCGGCGTGGTGGGCGCTGCCGTCGCGGGCCTCGGCGGCCTCGGCGAGGGAGTGGCCGAGGGCGAGGGCGAGGCGCGGGTTGCCGCCGCTGGCCTGGTGGATCCGGCCGGCGAGGCGCGCCGGGAGGCCGTGGCGGACGAGGAGTTCGGCGACCTCGTCGGCGCCGAGCGGGGGTACCCGGATGGCGGGCACGCCGGGGCCGCAGAGGGGTTCGCCCACCGGGACCCCGCCCTGGACGCATTCGGCGACCAGGACCCGTACGCGGGGCGGGGTGAGGCGCAGGGCGAAGCGGAGCAGGTCGGTGCTCTCGGCGTCGAGCCACTGGGCGTTGTCGAGGACGAGCAGGACGGGGTCGCGGTCGGCGAGCGTACGCAGCACCTCGACCACGGCGAGGCGCAGGGCGATGTGGTCGCGGCCGGCCCGGGGGGCGTCGGCCTCGCGGCGCAGGAGGGCGATGGCGGTGCGCTGGGGGCCGGAGAGCTGTTCCAGGGCGCCGCCGGGTACGGAGGCGAGGAGGGCGGCGGCGGACGCCTCGGGTATCCATTGGTCGGCGGCCTCGGGGGCGAGGCGCAGCACGGTCTCGCGGCGCGCTTCGGCCGCGGCCGCGACGGCGCGCACGACCTCGGTCTTGCCCGCGCCGGCGGGTCCGGTCAGGAGCGCCCGGCCGTGCGCGGTCAGCGCGCGGTCGACCGCCTTGATCAGTTCTCCGTGTCCGACCCTTGTGTCAGCGTGCCCCGTCGCCGCCACCACGCACAGCCACCAGCCTCTCGGTCCCAGCTCCGGCGCCCTTCCTGTGAGAGGCGACAATACGAGGTCGAGTGGCGGGCGGACACGGATTGTGACGCAGAAATCAGTCGTGTGCCGGGAAAACCCGTCGGACCTGCCGATACGAGGCGCATCAGCAGGTCCGCGGGCTTGCTTTGGTCCGTACTATCTGGCCGTCAGGCCGAGTTGGCTCCTGATCAGAAGGTCAGGTTCCAGGAGTCGATCTTGCCGGTGTCGCCGCCGGCGTTGTCGTTGACCCGCAGCTTCCAGGTGCCGTTCGCGACCTCGGAGGAGGCGTTCACGGTGTAGACCTGGTTGATGTTGGCCGTGCTGCCGCCCGAGCGGTTGTGCAGGTTGTAGACGCTGCCGTCCGGGGCGACCAGGTCGACCTTGAGGTCGCCGATGTAGCTGTGGACGATGTTCACGCCCACCTTGAGGGCGGCCGGGGCGTTGCCGGTCACACCGGTGACGGTGATCGGGCTCTCCACCGTGGCGTTGTCCGCGATGGCGTAGTCCGTGGTGTTCTCGCGGCCCGAGGTGGGCGGGGTCGAGGTCACGGCGGCGACGGTGGCGGCCGCGTCGGCGAGGCCGGCGCCGCAGCCACCGGTGCAGGTACCGGCCAGCGGGCGGGCGTTGGTCTTGATCGCCGACTCGATCTGGGCCGGGGTCAGCGAGGTGTTCGCCGACTTCAGCAGGGCGGCGAGGCCCGCGATGTGCGGGGCGGCCATGCTGGTGCCCTGGTAGGGCTTGTAGATCTCGGCACCGGGGGTGGTGGTGCCGGCGTTCAGGGTGGAGAGGATCGCGTTCTCGGGGGTGGTGACGGTGCCGGGCGTGTCGGTGGCGCGGCGGGTCTCACCGCCCGGGGCGGCGATGTCGATGATCGAGCCGAAGTTCGAGTAGTACGAGCGCTCGCCGGCGCGGTTGGTCGACGCCACGTTGATCACGTTGTTGCAGCTGGCGGGCGAGTAGCCGGACGCGTTGGCGTTGCTGTTGCCGGCGGCGACCACGACGGTCGTACCGCGGGCGACGGCGGCGTTGATGGCGTTCTGGTAGCTCGTGCCGCAGGCACCCGGGCCGCCGAGGCTCATGTTGATGACCTTGGCGGGGGTGGCGTTGGCCGGGACGCCCGCGACGGAGCCGCCGGACGCCCAGGTGATGGCGTCGACGATGTCCGAGGTGGCGCCGCCGCACTTGCCGAGCACGCGGACGGGCTGGATCTTCGCGCCGTAGGCGATGCCGGCGACACCCTTGGAGTTGTTCGTGGCCGCGGCGATGGTGCCCGCGACGTGGGTGCCGTGCCAGGAGGAGTTGCTGGCCTTGGAGCCGGTGCCGCACTCGCCGTCGGTGGCGTTCCAGTCGCCCTCGTCGGCCGGGTTGCCGTCACGGCCGTTGCCGTCGCGGGCCTCGGAGGCGGTGGAGATGAAGTCGTAGCCGGAGACGATGTTCGGCGCGACGTCCGAGTGGGCGACGTAGCCGGTGTCGATCACGGCGACGGTGACGCCGGAGCCCGTGGTCTTGTCCCAGGCACCGGGGACGTTCATGCCGGCGGTGGACTCGAAGAGGTCCCACTGCTTGGCGTACTCGGTGTCGTTCGGGGTGACGGCCATGGCGTAGGCGCGGGTGTCCGGCTCGACGTAGGCGACGTCCGGGTCGGCGCGGAACTGGGCGATCACGTCGGCCGCGGCGGCCGGGGCCACCGTCCCCCCGAGGTTGACCAGCGCGGCTCCGGTGCCGAGGCGACGGTCGAACTTCGCCTTCTTGCCGGCCTTCTTGCCCTTGGCGGCGGCGTCGTCGGCCGCGGCGGTGTTGGAGCTGGCCTCGGTGGCCGAGGACTTGTATCCGACGATGAGGTTCTCCACCGGCGCGGTCGGGACGACCGTGGCGGCGGGGGCCGCGGCGGGGTTCTCGGTGGCCAGGGCCACGGAGGCGGTCGCGGAGCCGGCGAGCAGGGTGACGGACATGGCCACCACGGATATGAGCCTACGTCTGGAAGCGTGCACGTGTTCCCCTTAAAGGGCCGTTTCCGGGCAGGCCGGAGCGGCCGGTCAGTGCAGTGTGGGAGGTTCCGGCGGCCGCGGGACCGGGAGCGAGTTGGTCGAGCTCGCCCCGGCTCCGCCGCGCGCCACGTCGCCCGAGCCGCAACGGCGGGGCCGGGCAACGGCGGTCCCGGCTCTCCCCCCGACCGGTACGGCCTTCACGCCATGTGGGGTTGGCGTGTGTGCCGTAGGGTCAGGGGAAGATCGCCGGTGGGCAGACAGTAGGCAACACGGGGATGAACTCGATACGGGGAAAACCCTTGTCCGCCCCCTGCGGCTCCCCCCGAGGGTCCCTCGGCAGGGGCCCTGACCTGGCATGTTCGGCGTCCGCCCGGTCGCCGCGCAGGACCGGGGCGGCAGGCGGGGACACGGACTAGCGCGGCGGGAACAGCTTGCGGAAGTACGTCCAGCTGGTCTCGTTCGG
Organism: Streptomyces nojiriensis; assembly: GCF_017639205.1. Taxonomy (NCBI): domain Bacteria; kingdom Bacillati; phylum Actinomycetota; class Actinomycetes; order Kitasatosporales; family Streptomycetaceae; genus Streptomyces; species Streptomyces nojiriensis. Next base: position 1,130,214 of record NZ_CP071139.1, read on the forward strand.
CTCGCTCCACTTCTCCGGTGCGTGGGCGAATTCAGGCTGTTTTTCGGCGATGTAGGCGCGGGTGCGCTCCGGAACCTGCGCGTACGAGTCCAGCTTGCGGCCGCGGCAGTGGAAGGTGAGGCCGCCGGGGCGCTGCCCCTGTTCCATCCAGGGCAGCCACGGGGACATCCGGGTCCAGGACATCGTGGCGGGGACGCTCACCGCGTCGGTGGTCAGGGTGGCCGCGGGCGCGAAGAACTGGAACAGCTCCAGGGCGCGGTAGGTGTCGTCGGCGGACTGGGCCGGGTACTCCGCGACCGGCAGGGGCGAGGGGTAGGCCAGCGGGATCTCCAGGCTGAAGCAGACCTGGTCGCCCAGTTCCGTCAGGGGCACCGGGAAGGGCCGCCACTTCTGGTTGGCCGGATCGTTCCAGACGTGGACCACCGGCTTGTCCTGCCAGGTCTCCAGGATCTCCCGGGTCACGGGGTCGAGGTAGAAGGCGGCTTCCCTGGACAGGAGCTGGTAGCCGCCGAGCTCCTCGTCCGCCACGAGGCGCGCGACGTTGAGCCCTTCGAAGCCGAAGACGCGACGGTAGGGCTCGCCGGGGGCCCAGGAGTGGACGTCCCCGGTCCACCGGTAGGTGACCTCGGCGCCGTCGAGCGAGGCACGGGTGCGGGCGAATGCTTGCAGGAGCTCGGCGGGTGTCAGCTCTGTTGTCATACGCCCCACTGTGCGCGGTCGCCGCACGGCCGGACAAGCGGCCCCACGGACAACCTCGACCCCGCCGGTGACGCCTCAGGCAGCCGCGCGACGCACGTGCAGATGGCCGTCGAGGGGGTAGGCGGGAGGCGCGGACGCCAGTGTCCTGTCGTACGTGTAGCCGCATTTGGCCGCGACGCGGCAGGATGCGGGGTTGTCCACCTGGTGGAGCAGTTCGAGGCGCTCCAGGCCGTCGGCACGAAAGGCGTCCAGGGACCAGACGGTGAGGGCTTCCAGGGCTCGCGGAGCCACACCCCGGCCCCGCGCCTGGGCCGCCGTCCAGTAGCCGACCTCGGCGGAGGCCTTGCAGGACGCGACCTCCTTGAGGACGACGTTGCCCACCAACCGCGCCGGCGCCGCGCCCCGGGCCGCCTCCAGGACGGCGAAGCCGAACCGGACCCCCGCCGCCCAGCCCCGCTCCTGGGCCCGCACCCACCTCAGTCCGTCGTCCTCGCGCTCCAGGCCGGGATCCGGCGAGGCCGCGACCAGTGCGGAGACGTCCTCCACGCACCAGGGCCGAAGAACGAGAGCGGGAGCGGTCGGTGTCGCGGCGGCCTCGAGCATGACGGAAGTGATCATCAGCCGATCGTAGCCGCCGCGGCCGGGCGCGCGGGGTTCGCACGAAGCCCGCGCGGCCGGCGGCGGGCGACAAGGACGGCCCTGAGCGTCGCCGGTGACGATCCGGAATCAAGCACCTCGGGGTCGCCGGGAACGGGGTCGTACGCCGCCCCGGCGGGCCCGCGGCCGCGATGCGGCCGCGATGCGCGGCCCTGGGGCCGACCTGCACCGGACAGCCGCTCACCCACCCGCCCAGTCGCTCGACAAACCGGCTCTGACCTGGTGTTTTCCTTGGATTCACCTAGGCTGGAGAGATCTGCCGGACACCATCGGAGGGGACTTCATGAGTGACGAAGCGATCACGTACGACGCCAGCCGCATCCAGGTGCTGGAGGGTGCCGAAGCCGTGCGCAAGCGGCCCGGGATGTACATCGGCTCGCTCGGCGAACGCGGCCTGCACCAGATGCTCTTCGAGGTCGCCGACCGGGCGGTGAACGAGGCCCTGACCGGCCGCGCCTGCTCCGTCGGCGTGACCCTGATGGCCGACGGCGCCGTGCGGGTCACCGACGACGGTCCGGGCATCCCCTTCGGGGCCGCCGAGGACACCGACGGCCCCGGTCTCGAAGCCCTGTTGACCGACCTGTCGGCCGGGACGAGGCCCCGTGACCGCCACACCGTGACCATGACCCTCGTCGGCCTGGGGCCCGCCGTCACCAACGCACTGTCCAGCCAGCTGACGGCCGAGGTGCGGCGCGAGGGGGTCCGCTGGGTCCAGGAGTACGCGCGCGGCGTCGCCATCGCGCCGCCCAGCGCCGCGGGTCCGGCGACGGGAAACGGGACCACCATCACCTTCCGGCCCGACGCCACCCTCTTCGAGACGACGGAGTGCTCGTTCGCCGTGCTGGCGGAGCACTTCAGGGAGCTGGCCTTCCTCAACCGGGGCCTGGACGTCTCGCTGACCGACGAACGCCCTCCGGGCGGCGCCCAGACCGCGCGTTTCCGGTTCCTGGGCGGGGTGAGGGACTTCGTCGTATCCCTCCGGGCTCGGGCGGGGACGCCCGTGCACACGAACGTCATCGGTTTCGAGCGGGAGGACCCGCGGATGGCGGGGACGATGGAGGTGGCCCTGCGGTGGTGCGGCTCCCGTGAGGAGCGGGTCCGGAGCTTCGTCAACAGCATGGCCACCCCCTACGGCGGCACCCACGAGGCGGGCTTGCGCGAGGGGGTGGCGGCCGCGCTCGACGCGTACGCGCGGGCGCGGGGGCTGTTGACGGCGGTGGAGCCCGGCCTCGGCGCCGACCGCATCGGCCGAGGCCTGACGGCGGTCGTGTCGGTCAAGCTGGACCACCCCGAGTTCGTCGGCGCGACACGCGGAGCACTGGGCAACGGCCCCGTGCGCGCCTGTGTCGGGGAGGCCGTGCGGGAGCACCTCGGTGACTGGCTGGAGCAGAACCCGGGGCAGGCGGTGGCCGTCATCACCGAGATGCTCCGGGCCGACGCCCTCGACTGAGTGCCGGTCGCGTCCCGGCCGGCAGGCCAGCGGGTCGGCCGGGAGGTGAGGATTCAGGCATACCTGTCGAAGAGGGCCTGGAGGTAGTCCTCCAGCCTCTGCGTCAGGGCACGGGCCGTCAGGTCGGCGCGGCCCAGTTCGCGCCAGGGCACGGCGACCTTCTCCGCTTCCGGAGCGAAGCCCAGCGCGTCCAGGAGGCGCCAGTGGAGGTGGGCGGTGCGGTCCTCCGTCAGGGTTCCTCCCGCGGCGGCGTAGCGGTCCGCGAAGCCCATCCCCGCGGGAACACCGTGCAGCAGGGCGAGGGCCGTCGAGCAGTGCGCCACGTCCAGGTCGGCGGGTCCCCAGGAGGTCTCCACCCAGTCGACGACACCGCTGATCCGAAGATCCTCGTCCGTGCCGGTGAAGAGGACGTTCCCGGGATGGAAGTCCCGGTGCAGGAAGCGGCCCCGATAGGCCGGGGGTTCGCGGCGGATGACGTCGACCGCCCGCTGCCAGAGTTCGGGCCGCCCGGTGGCCGCGGGCGGGCTCACCCGCTCGGGAGAGGCCCAGGCCTGATAGGTGCGGGGCCGCTGGTCCGCGGCTGTCGGCAGCTGATGGATGCGCACCAGCTGGCGGGCCAGCAGTTCGGCGCGGTCGTCGGCGTTCCGGTCGTCCAGGCGGATCGTTCCCGGCAGCAGGGACATCAGCAGGGAGGGGTGGTCGCAGTGCTGCGCGGTCGCGTCCACCGCCACCAGCGTGGCCGCCGGTACGTCCGTGTCACCGAGCAGCCGCAGGATCTCCGCCTCACGGGTCAGCAGGCCCTCCGCGTGGCGGACGTAGAAGGGCGCGACGAAGGACCGCAGGACGAGCGAGCGCCGGCCGTCGGGGCCGCGGAGGTCCAGGCGCCGCATCTGCGAGGTCCAGCCGCCGCGCAGCCGCACGACCTGCTCGATGCGCTCCCCCGCCGACAGCGCCTTCTCCACCCAGGAGCGCGTGGCATCCCAGCCCGCACCGTCACCGTCGAGATCCGCGCCCATGCCCTCGGCCCCCTCGCCCGAACTCATGCAGGCACACTATCCGTCGCGGTGAACCGTCGGCCGCACCACCCCGAAACGCACAAGCGACGGCGCCCCGCCCGTCATATGGATGACCAGTTGACGGCGGGGGCGCCACCGGCAACCGTGACCGCCATGGGGAACGAACGCCGGCTGCTCACTCTCGCCATCTGCCTGGTCCTGGGCGGCGGGCTGATCGCAGCGGTACTGGGGGCGTCGCGGGCGGCCGGTCCGCACGCCGGGGCGGCGGACGGGCGGCCGGTGGCGTCCGACTACGTGGACATACGCGATGTCCTGCGCCTCCCGGCGGCCGCTCCCGCCCCCGGGTCCGAGGGATCCGCCGGGTCGATGGTGGTCGATTGCGGCCGCAACGAGCAGGGCCACTACAACGAGGACAACCTCGTGGTCTCGCCCGGGCTGCTGGGCGGCGCCCATCACACGCACGCCTACGTGGGGAACCTCTCCACCGACGCGCTGTCGACGGAGGCCTCGCTGGACGCGGCCGCGACGAGCTGTGCCGGCGGCGACCGGTCCACGTACTACTGGCCCGTCCTGCGTCGCCCGGACCGCCCGGGCACGCGCCCGCACGAGGATTCGGCGGGGCACGGGAACGTCGGCGAGATCGTGCCGGAGTCCTCGGTCCTCGTGGAGTTCCGCGGCAATCCCGTGAGCAAGGTGGTGCCGATGCCGCGCTTCCTGCGCGCGATGACCGGCGACGCCGTCGCGTACACCGCGGCCGACGAGTCCGACGTCCGGGCCCGCTGGGGGTGTTCGGGCTCCCCGGACCGGGCGACCACCCGCTACCCGCGCTGCCCCGCGGGCGAGCGCGTCACCCGCACCCTGGTCTTCCCGAGCTGCTGGAACGGACTCGACACCGTCGGCGTCACGCACCGCTCGCACCTGCTCTTCACCGCCGCGAACGGCGTCTGCCCGAAGGACACGTTCCCGGTGCCCGAACTGCGCGTCTCCCTCGCCTACGAGATCCCCCCGGGGCTGAACGTGGCCCTCGACTCCTTCCCCGAGCAGCGGCACAGCCCGAAGACCGATCACGCGATGTTCGTGAACGCCATGACCGACCGGCAGATGGCCGCGGTCGTCGACTGCATCAACGAAGGCCGCGTCTGCCGGACCTGAGTGACGCAGGTCACGTGAACCGAATCCGTCCCGGTGGCGTGTTCCGACCGCACCACATATGCGAGGAAGACGGAGAGGGTGAGATGGCCGGACCACTGTGGCCCCGCACTCGGCGGGGCTCGACCGATGAGGCACTGATCAAGTCGGTGTACGAGGAGCACGGTCACGCCCTGCTCGCGTACGCCACCCGGCTGACCGGAGACCGGGCCGCCGCCGAGGATGTCGTACAGGAGACGCTGATCCGGGCCTGGCGCCACTCCGAGGTGCTGGTCAACGGAAAGGGCTCGGTGCGCGGCTGGCTGCTCACGGTGGCCCGCAACATCGTCACCGACCGCTACCGGGCCAAGGCCGCCCGGCCGCCCGAGGTCTCGGGAGCCTCGTCCGCTCCCCCGGTGGAGGCGGACCACGCCGATTCCGTGGTGGACAGCATGACGGTCCTGGGGGCCCTCGATCAGCTGTCGCCGGAACACCGCGACGTCCTGAAGGAGTTGTACTACCGACAGCTCAGCGTCGCGGAGGCGGCCGACAGCCTCGGCATCCCGGCGGGTACGGTCAAATCTCGCTCGCACTACGCCCTCAAGGCGCTGCGCGACGTCTTCAAGAGCGACGGATTCAGGGACATCGGTTCCAGAGAAGGAAAGCGATCGGGCAGGCCGCCCCAGCAGCCCGCCGGACTGCGTGAGGTGGTGGCATGAACCGGCAGAGGCACGAGGAGGAACTGCTCGGCCCCTACGTACTCGGCGTCCTGGACACCGAGGAGATCCGCCGGGTCGAGGAACACACGAGCGGTTGCGTGCAGTGCCGGGAGGAGGTGGCCGCGTTGCGCGAGATGGAGGCGGCTCTGGGCGAGGTGCCCGACGAGGCGTTCCTCGACGGACCGCCGCAGGGCGGTGACCTGCTGCTCCAGCGCACCCTGCGGCAGATGCGCGGGGAGCGGGCCGGTGATTCGCGCAGGCGCGCGGGGCTCGCGGGACTGGCGGTGGCCGCTTCGCTGGCCGCCGTGTTCTGGGCCGGTACCCAGCTGGGTACGGGCGATCCGGATGCCGTCGCGCTGCCGGTGCCGCCGTCCCCGACGGCCACGGCGAACCCTTCGCCGCCGCCCGCCGGGACCAAGACGCTCTCGGCGACCGATCAGGCCTCGGGGGCGCGGATGACCGTGCAGATGACGCCCGCCATGAAGTGGGTGCGGGTGCGCGCGGCGGTCACGGGAGTGCCGCCGGGTGAACGGTGCAGGCTGATCGTGGTCTCCAAGAACGGCACGCGCACCACAGCCGGCGGCTGGGTCGTGGGCGGCCAGGAGAACGGCGAGGGCAAGGGCGCGGCGCTGGACGGATCGGCTGCCGTGGACCCGGCGGACGTCAAGGCGATCCTGGTCGAGAACGAGTCGGGCCGGATGTTCGTGTCCGTACCCGTCTGACCGGAGCGCGGGCGGGAACGTGACGGAGCCCGGGAGCATATCCAGCTCCCGGGCTCCTGTGTGCCACCCAATTGCGCACACCGGCACGTTTAAGAGTCGCGGATCATTCTTAGATCGACGTGTTCTACCTTTGAACTACCGCGCCATGAGGAGAGGCACAGAGGGGACTTGAACCCCTATCCATCGATGATCGTCCACGCTCGGTCGATCCGGTGTTCGGCGGCGAATACTGAGACTGGAGCGATAATCTGAGATTGAAGGGCCGCCTCTACCAGCTTGGGCCACCCCGGCTCGGTAATGCCGGGGGAGGGATTCGAACCCCCAACTGACACCCTCGTTCAGCTTCAACATCAGTTTCAGCTTGCGCTCTCGCGCACCCCCTGCAGACATACAGAGGGAGTCTTCGGGGCTACTTGAACAAGTAGCCGAACACCGCGTCGCCGACCCGCTGGTCGGTGACCTCGGCGCTGTTGGCCTCCTCGCGGGCGAACTTGACGGCCTGCTGGAGCTTCTCCACGCGGTCGATCAGCTCGTTGACCCGTCGGGCGGGCAGCGCACCGGAGAACTTCACGGTCGTCCAGTACCCGACCGGAACGTCCTCGTAGTACACCTCGACCTGCGCCGGGTGCTTCTCGGTGGCCTCGGCCTTCACGTGGTTGCGCGGCACCTTCTTGGTACGGATCGTGCGCACCGGGTCCGTCTTCCAGGAGTCCGTGGACGGGTCCAGGTTCCAGGATTCGGAGGCGTCCAGCACCGGCAGCTTCCGCACGAAGGTGTGCATGTCGGTGAGCTGCTTCTCCAGGAAGAGCAGGTAGGGCACGGGCACCTGCGCCAGCAGGACCGTCCCGTCCACGACGACATCGGCGGCCGCGGTGCGGTTGGCCCAGTCCTTGGTGGCCGTCACGTCGAACAGCCGCGTCAGGGTCCCCGCCGTCGCCCGCAGCACGTCCTCGGCCTTGACCTGCACCCGGGTGGACTCGGGCGGCAGCTGCTCGCCCTCCTCGTCCTTGGGCTGGTAGGTCCGGGAGATTCCGGCCAGCAGGGCGGGCTTCTGGACGTCGTGGTGAGCCTGGGTGAGCTCCTGGAGGGACTTGGACTTGACGCCCTTTTCCACTGCGATGATCTGATTCAGCTTCGGCACGTGATCAACCTAGCAGCCGATTGTCCGATCATTCACCGGGATTTCCGGCACGTGCGCCCGGTCCAGCAGCCGGCGCATGTCCTGCGGCGGAAGCGCGGGGTTGGCGGCCGCGGCCGCCGCGGTGTGCGGGTCGGCGAGCAGTTCGCGGATCCGGGCCACGGGGAGCCGGGGGTCCCGGGCGGCAGCCCCGCGCGTATCGGGGTCCCGGCTGAGGCGGTCGAGGAGTTCCGGTTTCATGCCGGGGTCGCGCAGGGCCAGCCGCCGGCGTTCCGGGTCGGGCGAGTCGCCGAAGCGGGCGGCGAGCCCGGCGGCGGGGAAGCCCGGCCGGGTGACGAGCATGCCCACGGCGCGGTGGGTGCCGTTCAGGTAGAGGTCGAGGAGCAGCTCGGGCGGCGGTTCCGGGTGGAACTCCGCGAGCAGCAGGCGTACGGCGAAGTCCGGGTCCCGCGCCAGCAGTTCGACGGCGTCGGCCGGCAGGCCGGGGCAGACCGCGGCGCTGCGCCGCAGCCAGGTGTGCGCCGAGCGGGCACACCGCCGCAGGAACTCGGCGTCCTCGCGGCGCTCCCACACCCAGTCGAGGGCGGGCAGCCGCTCCTCGGCGTCCACGGTGTAATCGATGGCGGCGCGCTCGGACTCGCTCAGCTCGGGACGGGCGGAGACCCGGAGCCGGACCTGCGGATCCGGATCGACTGCCAGGCGCGCCACCAGGTCGGGCGGCAGGGTGGGGTTGGCGGCGACCGCCGCGAGCCGTCCGCCCTCGGCGACCACGCGTTCGGCGAGCTCCCGGGTGAGCCGGCCGGTCTCCAGGATGTCGATCACCTGCCACGAGTCGCCCAGTTCCCCGACCAGCCAGGTGGTCGCTTCTTCGTCCTCGTGGCAGATGCGCGCGGCGGCTTCCCGCCGGACGCCGGGATCCTCGTCGTGCAGGAGCCGTTCGCGGGTCTGCCGCGCGAGCCGGTCCCAGGCACGGCAGGACGCCCGGCGGAACAGGGGGTCCTCATGGTCCGCGAGGGGCGCCAGGATGTGGTGGGGCGTCGCGCCCGACGCGACCAGTTCGTAGGGCACCAGGGGGTGCGGGTGGGCCAGCAGCCGTGCGTACGCGTGGTCGGGCAGGGGTTCCGCCCGCCGTCGGTACGCTTCGGGACCCATGGCGAGCGCGAGGACGATGCGCGGATCGGGATCGTCGAGCAGCCGGGCGCGCTGGCCGGGGTCGGCCTCGGCGTTCTCCGCGAAGGCGCACCGCACCCGGCGGTCCGGGTGCACGAGGATCGCGTCGACCACCTCCGGCGGCAGGACGGTCCGCCGGGGAACCACCCATCGCACCCACTCGTCTTCGAGGCCGAGCAGCCGGAGCAGCACGTCCGGCGGTGCCGCTGTGTTCAGCAGGAGCCCGTGCAGCAGCCCCGTCCACGGGTCGTCCATGCCCGGCCCCTCCCCCGTTGATCCGAAGCGGGCAGCGTAACAAGGAAGCCCACAGCCGGACCGATCATCACATTGCGGTCCATGACATCCTGTGACGTCATGACTCGCCGGACGTATCGGCGGACGTCCGGGGAATTTGGGGAAGGTCCATGAGGCTCTGCTTCCTGGTGGAGGAGCACTACCGCCACGACGGCATGCCGAACGAGGTGATCCGGCAGCTGACCGCGTGGGGGCACAGCGTGGACGTCGTGCGGCCGGGCGGCTCGCTGCTGCGCATGACCGAGGTGGTGGACGCGGGTGCGCACGACGCGTGGGTCCTCAAGACGGTCTCGGGCGGCCCGGGTCTGACGCTGCTCGAAGCGGCCGCCGCGGCCGGGACGACCACCGTCAACGACGCCCGGTCGATCCGGGGCGTACGGGACAAGGCGCTGGCCGCCGCCCTCGGGCGGGGCCGGGGGCTCCCGCTGCCGCCGACGTACGCCGTGGCCCGCCCCGAGCTGCTCAGGGAGATACCGGCGGCGGAGTACCCGCTCGTCGTCAAGCCCGCCGACGGCAGTTCGGGGCGGGCCGTGCACCTGGTGTCCTCGCCGGAGCGGCTGGAGTCGCTGCTGCCCGTGCTCGCGGGCGAGGGCCTGCTCATCGCCCAGCCGTACGTGCCCAACTCGGGCACGGACATCAAGGTGTACGCGGTCGGCGGGGAGCTGTTCGCGACCGAGCGGTGCTCGCCGCTGCACCCGGACCCCTCGGTACGGGAGCGCCGCGTGCCGCTGTCGGCCGAGGTGGCGGCGATCGCCGCCCAGGTGGGGGCGGTCTACGGGCTGGACCTGTACGGCGTGGACGTACTGCTGGGCCCGGACGGGCCGGTGGTCGTCGACGTGAACGACTTCCCGAGCTTCCGCCAGGTGCCGGACGCGGCCGCGCGGGTGGCGCGGGCGGTCCTGGAGCTGGCGCGGGCGGGCGGCTCCACGCAGCCGCCGGCGCCCGTGGCGCTGCCGTACCCGCTGCCCCTGTCGATCCCGGCGCAGGTCTCGGCCGTGGGGGGCGACGGCGCGTGAAGATCGGCCTGATCACCCCGGAACCCGGGCATCCGCTGCTGGCGGACACCACGGCCCTGCTCGCCCCGGAACACGAGGTCGAAGCCCTCGATCCGGTCACCCTCGGGGACGTGCCGCTGCCGCTCGCCGAGGTGTACCTGCTGAAGTCGCGGACACCGCACGCCCTGGGCCTCGCGCGCTACCTGGAACGGCGGGGAGCGATCGTGGTGAACTCCGCCTCCGCCACCGCGCTGTGCCAGGACCGCACGGCGATGGCCGAGCTCGCCCTGCGGGCCGGACTGCCCTTCGCCGCGACCCGTACGCACGACTCCTTCGGGGTGTGGGCGGCCGGGGCCCGGCTCGACGCCCCCGTGGTGGTCAAGAGCCGGTACAGCCGGCGGGGCGACCTCGTCGCCCGCGTCGACGACGTGGCACGCCTGCGGGAGTTGGCGCGGGACCGGCCGCACGAGCCGGTCGTGGTGCAGGAGTACGCGCCCAACAGCGGCTGGGACCACAAGCTGTGGGCCATAGGGGACCAGGTCTTCTCGGCCCTGCGCCGGTCCGAGCTGTCCCCCGGGGGCCGCGGCCCCACCCGTCCCCTGCCCCTGGCGGAACTGCCGTCCGGCTGGGCCGATCTGGTGCGCGAGGCGGGCGCGGTGTTCGCACTGGAGGTCTACGGCGTGGACATCATCGACACCGGCGGCGGAACACCGCTGATCGTGGACATCAACGCCTTCCCCGGTGTCCGGGGCCAGGCCGGCGCCCCGGAGGCCCTCGCGGCACTGGCCCTGCGCCGGGCCGCGGGGCGTGTCTAGGGGGTGTCCTGCCGGTCGGGCACGTCCGGACGGGGGAATGCGCCAGGCGTGACGGCCGTGGCCCGGTGTCGTGGCACGGAGGGGCGGCGGGCGCCGTGAGGATCGGGGCATGGGCGTCGTACTGCCGGTCCTCTTCGCGCTGTTCGCGGCGTTCAGCAACGCGCTCGCCACCGTGCTCCAGCGGCGCGCCGCGCTCACCGTGCCGCAGAGCGACGGCTTCCGCCTCGGTCTGGTCCTCGATCTGCTGCGGCGCCCGCTGTGGATCGGCGGCATCCTGGCCGTGATCGCGGCGGGGGTCGGGCAGGCCCTCGCGCTGGCCACCGGCGCGCTGGCGCTCGTACAGCCGCTGTTCGTGCTGGAGCTGCCGCTCGCACTGCTGATCGCCTCACTGATGACGCGCCGGCGGCTGCCGCGGGCGATGTGGCTGGCCGTGGCGGGGGTGGTGGCGGGGCTCGGGGTCGCGCTCGTGGCCGCCTCGCCCATGGGCAACCGGACGCACGTGCCGCCGGAGCGCTGGGTGGTGGCCCTGTCGGCGTGCGCGGTCGTCGTGGCCGCCCTGGCAGTGGCCGGGCTGCGCCTGCCGCCCGGCCGTGCCCGGGCCGGCTGCCTCGGTGCCGCCACCGCCGTCTGCTACGCGCTCACCGCCGCGCTGATGAAGTCCGCCGTGCACGTCCTCGACGACGACGGCTTCGTCGCCTTCCTGACGACCTGGGAGACGTACGCCTTCGGGGCGAGCGGCATCTGCGCCCTGCTCCTGCTGGAACACGCCATGCAGGGCGGCCCGCTGGTCGCCTCGCAGCCCGCGCTGACCCTGGGCGACGCGAGCATCAGCATCGCGCTCGGGGTGGTGCTGTACGAGGAGCACCTGCGGTCGGGCTGGTGGCTGCTCCCCCAGCTGCTGGGCATCGCCCTGATCTGTGCGGGCGTCCTGGCACTGGCCCGGGCCGGGGAGGGCGCGCCGTGAGGCCCGGTAGCCTGCGGGTCGGTCGAGCGGAGGGCGGGATCCATGCGAGCGGTGGTCTTCGAGCGGTACGGCGAGCAGGCCGAGGTGCGGGAGGTGGCGGAGCCGGCTCCGCCGGCGGGCGGGGTGGTGGTGCGGGTGGAGGCCACCGGGCTGTGCCGCAGCGACTGGCACGGCTGGATGGGGCACGACCCGGACATCGTGCTGCCGCACGTCCCCGGGCACGAACTCGCGGGTGTGGTCGAGGCCGTGGGGACCGGCGTCGTGAACTGGCGGGTCGGCGACCGGGTCACGGCGCCGTTCGTGTGCGCCTGCGGCAGCTGCGCCGACTGCGCGGCCGGTGACCACCAGGTGTGCGCGCGGCAGACGCAGCCGGGGTTCACGCACTGGGGGTCCTTCGCCGAGTACGTGGCCCTGGACCATGCCGACGTGAACCTGGTGGCCGTGCCGGAGGAGCTCTCGTACGCGACGGCGGCCGGTCTCGGCTGCCGTTTCGCGACGGCGTTCCGGGCGGTGGTGGCGCGGGGCCGGGTGGCGGCGGGCGAATGGGTGGCCGTGCACGGCTGCGGCGGGGTCGGGCTCTCCGCCGTGATGATCGCGACGGCGGCCGGGGCCCGAGTGGTCGCCGTGGACACGGCGCCGGGGGCGCTGGATCTGGCACGGAAGTTCGGCGCCGTGCACTGCGTGGACGCCCGGGACGGCGCCGACACCGCGCGGGCCGTCCGGGAGGCGACCGGCGGGGGCGCGCACCTGTCCCTCGACGCGCTGGGCTCACCGGCGACGGCGGCGTCCTCGGTGGCCGGGCTGCGGCGGCGCGGGCGGCACGTACAGGTGGGACTGCTGCCGGCGGCGGCCGGCGCGGCGGCCCTGCCGATGGACCGGGTGATCGGCTGGGAGCTGGAGGTCCTCGGGAGCCACGGCATGGCGGCGCACGCCTACCCGCCGATGATGGAGATGGTCCGCGGCGGGGTACTGCGGCCGGACCTGCTGGTCACCTCGACGATCCCGCTCGACGCGGCCCCGGCGGCGCTGGCCGCGATGGGCACGGCGGCCGGGCGCGGGGTCACGATCATCCTCCCCGGCTCCTAGGCCGGGGGCCTCGGTGGTGCGGGCGGTGCGACCCCGGCGGATCCGGGGAGGCCGGGGCCGGGGCCGGCGCCGCGTGCTCGGCTCCGGGAGCCGCCCCACCGCGCCCGACCCCGGCCCCGCCGGGTCAGGCCGACGGCAGCGGGGTCCGCGCGTACGCGCCCGACAGCAGGTGGCCCGCCCCCGGTGCCACCGCGTCCAGGTCCAGGGACCGCAGCATCTGGTGGGCCGTACAGACCGCCGCGGACACCACCGGCTTGCCCAGGAGCTGCTCGGCCTCCTCGATGGCGCCGAGCGAGGGCATCTGCACGCACGCCGAGAGCACGACCGCGTCGGCGTCGGCGTAGTCCAGGGCCCGCGCGAGACCCGGCAGCCGGGCCGGGTCGTGGGCGGCCACGTCGAGGTTGTCGGGGATCTCGAGGGCCTGGTGGTCGAGTACCTCGATGCCCTCGTGCGTCAGGTAGTCCACGACGGTCCGCGTGAGCGGGCGCATGTAGGGGGCCAGCAGCACGATCTTCCGGGCACCGATGGTGTGCAGCCCGTGGACGAGGGCTCCGGCGCTGGTGACGACCGGGGCGGGCGCGCCGTTCTCGGCGGTCCGGGTGTGCAGGCGCTTCTCCGAGGTGCGGTGGTAGCCGAGGCCCATGCTCATGATGGCCACCAGGCAGGCGTAGCCCAGTACGTCGACCCGGGCGTCGGAGAGTTCCGCGGCGCAGCGGTCGGAGTCGGCGTCCATGGCCTTCAGTTGTTCCGGGGTCACATGGGTCATGCGCATCCGGCTGGAGTGGAAGGTGAAGCGCTCGTCGGGTACGACGGCCTGGCGGGCCCGGAGGATGGCCGGGACCTCCGTTTCCATGGTGACGTTGGAACTCGGCACGATCTGGCCGATGCGGTAGGTGCGGGGTGACACGGGTACTCCTTGTGGGCCGGGCGGATCAGCGGGCGTCGACGACGGGGTTGGTGAGGGTGCCGATGCCTTCGACGGTGGCCTCGACGGTGTCACCGGGGCGCAGGAACTCGGGCGGGACCATGCCGGCGCCGACGCCGGACGGTGAGCCGGTCGCGATGACGTCGCCGGGCTCCAGGGTCATGCCGGAGCTGATGTCGGCGATGAGGCGGGCGATCGGGAAGAGCATGTGCCGGGTGTTCGACTTCTGCTTGGTGACGCCGTTGACGCGCAGCGAGAGGTCGAGGGCCATCGGGTCGGGGATCGCGTCGCGGGTGACGACCACCGGGCCGAAGGGGGCGTAGGAGTCCTGCCCCTTGGAGAAGAACCACTGGCCGGAGCGGCGCTGGTCGCGGGCGCTGATGTCGTTGACGATGCTGAAGCCGAAGATGTGGTCGTACGCGTCCTCCTCGTCCACCCGGAAGGCGGGGCGGCCGATGACGACGGCGAGTTCGCACTCCCAGTCGAGCTGGGTGGTCAGGTCGGCGTTGTGCAGGATCGGCTGTCCGGGGCCGGTGACGGCGGTGGCGGGCTTGCCGAAGAGGACGGGGCGCGGCGGGAGGTCCTTGTCGGTGTCGAGGCTGCGGCTGGACTCCTCGACGTGCTCGACGTAGTTGAGTCCGACACCGATGATCTTGCCGGGGCGCAGCGGGGCCCGCAGGGACACGGCCTCGATCCGGTGGACCGCCTCGGCGGGCCAGGCCGCGGGTCCGGCGGCCAGCAGTCCGCGCGCGGCCTCCTGGGCCGCAGCGCCGGCTCGGATGAAGGACAGCAGGTCCGGGGGCAGTTGCACGCCGGCCCGCCGGGCCAGGGTGGTGAGGTCCACGACGAGGTCGTCGACCTGCGCGCCGAGACGCACGGAAGTGTCGTCGAGGGTGTAGCTGACCAACCGCATGGGGGCTCCTTGCGTATGAGGGGAGGGTGCGCGGGGGTGGGTCGGTGGCGGCGCTCGGCCGGTGCCGCCACCGACCCGGTCCGGGCGGTGCGCCGCACCCGGCCGGTGCTCCGCCGCACCGGGGCCGGTGTCAGGGCCGGCGGCGTCCGGTGCGGCGGAGCGGTTCAGGGGGAGGGCTGGTGGCCGCCGTTGTCGGTGTACGCCTCTTCCCGGTGGAAGCCGAGCGAGCGCATGACGGGGAAGTCGTTGAAGGAGAAGAGGCAGGCGTCCTCGGCCGGGTCGAGGTTGTGGTGCTCGTGCCAGGCCCAGGACGGGACGCAGAAGATGTCGCCCTGCCTCCACTCGAAGCGCTGTCCCGCGATCACCGAGACGCCGTGGCCCTTGGCCGCCGTGTAGATCACCGAGCCGGTGTGGCGGTGGGCGAGGGTGGCCTGGCCGGGCCGCAGCAGCTGCATGTGGGCGCCCATGGTGGGCATGACCGGGCCGCCCGTCACCGGGTTGGTGTACTCGGCGATGACCCCGTCGTACGGGGAGCCCTCGGTCGCCTTCGCGAGGCCCCGCAGGGCCTCGTAGGTGGGCTCCCAGGGATAGGCGAGCAGCGGCGAGTAGGGCCGGGTCCACTTCTCCACGCCGTAGGGCAGCAGGTTCGCCGCGTAGGTCAGGACCGAGGAGTTGATGACCTTTCCGGGGGTCTGGTACAGCTCGGGGTGGACCTCGTAGAAGCCGGCGTCCAGGGCGTTGACCAGGGGGATGTCGAGTCCGTCCTGCCAGATGACGGGGGCGTCGTCGGCGTCGTTGCCGTGCTCGTGCCAGGTGCCGTTGGGGGTGATGGCGAAGTCGCGCGGGCCGACCTTCAGCTTCTGGCCGTCGACGATGGTCCAGGCCCCGGTGCCCTCGTGGACGAAGCGCAGGGCCGCGGCCTGGTGGCGGTGGGCGGTCATGGCCTCGCCGGGGCCCATGATCTGGAGCCCGGTGTAGAGGAGTCCGGCGGCGGCGCTGACCTCCTTGCGGCCCGGGTTGACGAGCATGACGACGCGGCGGCCGGCGTCGTCGCCCTTGACGAGGCCGAGGGCCTTGTGGACCAGGGGGCGCAGGTCGGCGTAGCGCCACAGCACGGGCACGGACCGGGGCTGCGGGTACCAGGGCTCGATGTCGTTGGCGACGGTCCACAGGGCGCCCGCGTCGAGGGTGCCGAGCTCCTCGTAGTACGCGGTGAGCTCGGGGGTGTCGGACACCCGGGCGCGGCCGAGCACGGTGTCGTCCTGCTCGATGGTCATACGTCCTCCTCGGGAGCGGCGGGTGCGGTGGGCGCCGCGGTGGGCGCGGTGAAGGTGACCGGCGGCCTGGGACGGTTGTCCACTTCGAGGCGGAAGACGTCGAAGCGGTTGTAGTGGCCGACGATGTCGTGCATCTGCTTGGGCTGGATGCACCGGGCGAGGTCGATCTCGCCGTAGACGATGCCCTCGTCGTCGACGAGGGGTTCGGTGACCGGGCGGCCGTCGGGGCCGAAGATCCCGGACAGGGCGCTGCGCGGGCGGGTGAACTGCTTCCGCAGCTCCTCGTCGTCCCCGGCGATGGCGTCCACGATCTCCGGGGAGACGGTGGAGCAGGCGACGACGGAGAAGACCTTGCCCTCGAAGCTGTGGGCGGCGGTGCGGACGGCGATCGCGTCGGCCATGTCGTAGTCGGCGGGGGCGACGGGCAGGGCGATGTAGCAGGAGGCGTGGACGAGTTCGCCCTGCGCGAGGAGGGCGAAGCGGGCGAGGGTGTTGGTGTTCTCGCCGCAGGCCAGCGCACCGAGCGGGCCGACGGGGGTGTCGTGGACGACCAGCGAGCTGCCGTCGCCGCCGGTCCAGGTGAGCTTCTCGGCCCAGGTCGGCACCAGCTTGCGGTGCACGCCGAGGAGTTCGCCGTCGGGTCCGATGGTGAGCAGGGTGTTGTAGAGGACGCCGAGGCTGTGCGCGGCCCGCTCGTTGACCCCGATGACGAGGACGACGCCGTGCCGGCGGGCCGCCGCGCGCAGGGTGTCGACGTGCGGGCCGGGGACGTCGACGGAGGTGCGCTGGAGCCGCTCGAACCAGGGCGAGCCCTGGACCGGGTTCATCGTCCAGTTCCAGTAGGGGTAGCCGGGGACGAACACCTCCGGGAAGACGACGAGTTCGGCGCCGCCGGCCGCGGCCTCGGCGATCAGGGCGACGGCCTTGTCGACGGTGGCGGCGGGATCGAGGTAGACGGGCGCGGCCTGGACGGCCGCGGCCGTGAAGCGGGGCAGGTGGTCCCTGTCCATGGGCGTGGGTACCTCCGGCTCATCGGTGGGCGGGCACGGCCGCGCGGGGCAGCCAGCGGCGGTGGGCGGACTCGGCGGGCTGCCGCAGGAGTTCGAGGCGCGGCGGGATCCGGTCGGTCCGTGCGGACGGGGGCCGCCCGCTGCCCGCCCGCCAGGCGCGGGCCCAGGGCGCGGCCGGGCCCTGGTAGCCCTGGGCGGCCGCGGCGTGCAGGGTCCACAGGGGGTCGTGGAGCTGGGCGCGGCCGACGCCGCACAGGTCCGCCCGGCCGGCCAGGATGATCGAGTTCACGTCGTCGTACGTGGAGATCGCACCGACGGCGATGGTGGGGACCCCGGTGGCGTTGCGGATGAGGTCGGCGTACGGGGTCTGGTAGCTGCGTCCGTAGCGGGGCCGCTCGTGGGCGACGACCTCGCCGGTGGAGACGTCGATGGCGTCGGCGCCGGCCTCGGCGAGCGCGCCCGCGATCCGGACGGCGTCGGCCTCGGTGGTGCCGCCCTCGGCCCAGTCCGCGGCGGAGATCCGCACGAGGAGCGCCTTGCCGGCCGGCCACACCTCCCGTACGGCGCGCAGCACTTCCAGGGGGAGCCGCAGCCTTCCGTCCAGATCGCCGCCGTACTCGTCGGTGCGCAGGTTGGTCAGCGGCGACAGGAAGCCCGACAGCAGGTGCCCGTGCCCGTACTGGAGTTCCAGCGCGTCGAAGCCCGCCCGGTCGGCCCGCCGGGCCGCGGCCGCGAAGTCCCGTACGAGCGCGTCCATGTCGGCCCGGTCGGCCTCGCGCGGCACCGGGCCGCGCTCGTCCCAGGGCAGCGCCGAGGCGGCGACCGGCTGCCCGCCGCCGTGGGTGGCCGCGCGGCGTCCGGCGTGGGTGAGCTGGATGCCGAGGCAGGTGTCGGACTGGCCGTGGACGAAGTCGGTGAGGCGTCGCCAGGCCGCCTCCTGTTCGTCGTTCCACAGGCCGGGGCAGCCGGGGGTGGCCCGGCCGTCGGCGCTGACGGCCGTCATTCCGGCGAGGACCAGCCCGGCGCCGCCGATGGCCTGCGTGCTGAGGTGGACGAGGTCGAAGTCGCCGGGGATCCCGTCGCGCGCGGTGTGCAGGGCGGTGGGCGGTACGACGACCCGGTTGCGCAGCAGCAGGCCGCCCAGCGGGTAGGGGCGGAACATCGGCGGCACGGCCGAGGAGCGGTTGACCGCCGTGGTGAAGCCCTCGTCGCGCACGCGCAGGTTGTCGTAGGTGACGCGGCGGCTGCGGGTGAGGAGGTTGAAGGCGAACTGGTGCGGGTCCTGGCCGGTGTACCGGTCGATGTGCTCGAACCACTCCAGGCTGGCCTGGGCGGCGCGCTGGGTGGATTCCACGACCGGCCTGCGCTCCTGCTCGTAGGCGGCGAGGGCGGTCGGCACGTCGGGGTGCTCGTGCAGGCTGGCCGCGAGCACGAGGGCGTCCTCCATGGCGAGCCTGGTGCCGGAGCCGATGGAGAAGTGCGCGGTGTGGGCGGCGTCGCCGAGCAGGACGACGTTCTCGTGCCGCCAGGTCTTGTTGCGGACCGTGGTGAAGCGCAGCCACTTGGAGTTGTTGGGGATCAGGCGGTGGCCGTCGAGGTGGTCGGCGAGGAGTTCCTCGCAGCGCCGGATGCTGTCCTCGTCGCTGGTGCCGGGCGGATGGTCGCGGTCGGCGAACTCCTCGAAGCCGGCGCGCCGCCACGCGTCCTCCGCCATCTCGACGATGAAGGTGGAGCGGGTGGAGTCGTAGGGGTACGCGTGCACCTGGAGGGTGCCGAAGTCCTGCTCGTCGACGATGAAGGTGAAGGCCTCGAAGACCTTGTCGGTGCCGAGCCACATGTAGCGGCCGGAGCGCTCGTCGAGGTCGGGGACGAAGGTGTCGGCGTAGGCGGCGCGGGTGGCCGACCGGACACCGTCGCACGCCACCACCAGGTCGTATCCGGCGGCGAGTTCGGCCGCGGGCGGGGACTGGGTGCGGTAGCGGACGTCCACCTCCAGGTCGGCGCAGCGCTGCTGGAGGATCCGCAGGAGGTGCTGCCGGCCGAGGGCGGCGAAGCCGTGTCCGCCCGAGGTGAGGGTGCTCCCCCGGTGGCGGACGTCGATGTCGGCCCAGCGGGCGAACTCGGCCGACATCGCCTCGTAGATCTCGCGGTCGGCCTGGGCGATGCCGTCGAGCGTCTCGTCGGAGAAGACGACCCCGAAGCCGAAGGTGTCGTCGGGGGCGTTGCGTTCCCAGACGGTGACCTCCCAGTGCGGGGAGAGCTGCTTGGTGAGGGCCGCGAAGTACAGTCCGCCGGGCCCTCCTCCTATGACTGCGACGCGCACGGCGTGCCTCCTGCCGATGGTGCGGTGGTGAGTAGTTCCGGTTGCTGTGGTCCGGCCGTGCCGAGCAGGTCCCGTACGCCGTCGGGCCAGGGGGTCGACCCGGTGGCGTGGGCGGCCGAGTGGGCGATGACCATGCGGCCGGTGGCCGCCTCGCCGCCCTGCGCGCCCCGTACGGTGAAGGAGTAGTGCAGGGAGGCCGTGCCGACCTTGGTGACCTTGAGCTCGGTGCGCACGGCGTCCCCGAACCAGAGGCGGGCCCGGTAGTCGGCCTCGAAGTGGACCCGGGGCGTGCTGCCGAACAGGTGCGAGAGGCCCAGGCGGTGGAGGAGGACGGCCTCGGCCGCCTCGACCCAGCGCACGACGGTGGAGTGGTGGTAGTGGCCGGCGGCGTCGGTGTCGGTCCACTCGACGCGGCGTTCGACGACGACGCCGGCCGGCTCGGCGGACGCCGGGGCGGACACCGGGCCGGGCGCGGCATCGGGGGCGGGGGCGGCTTCGGTGCGGGCGCGTTCGCGCAGTTCACCGCGCCGGAGCTTGCCGGTGCCGGTGCGCGGGAGCGCGGTGACGAACTCGACGGCACGCGGGTACTTGTACGGGGCGATGGTCTCCTTGACGTGGGTCTGGAGCTCGCGGACGGTCGCCCCGTCGGCCGGGACACCGGCGCCCAGGACGACGTACGCCTTCACGAGCATGCCGCGCCGGGTGTCCGGGGCCCCGACCACCGCGCACTCCTCGACGTGCGGGTGGGTGAGGAGGGCCTTCTCGACCTCGGGGCCCGCGATGTTGTAGCCCGAGGAGACGATCATGTCGTCGCTGCGGGCGACGTACCAGAAGTAGCCCTCCGCGTCGCGGATGTAGGTGTCGCCGGTGATGTTCCAGCCGTTCCTGACGTACGAGGCCTGGCGCGGGTCCTCCAGGTAACGGCACCCGGTGGGACCGGTGACCGCGAGCAGGCCGGGCTGCCCGTCGGGGACGGGGTCGCCGTTCTCGTCGACCACGGCGGCGCGGTAGCCCGGAACGGGGCGGCCGGTGGAACCGGGGCGGATGTCGTCGTCGGCCGCGGAGATGAAGACGTGCAGCATCTCGGTGGCGCCGATGCCGTCGATGATGCGCAGGCCCGTGGCGGCGTGGAACTCGTGCCACACCGCTGCCGGGAGCGGTTCGCCGGCAGACACGCAGCGGCGGAGCCCGGCCAGCCGGTCCACCGCCCCCGCCTCCATGATCGCGCGGTAGGCCGTGGGTGCGGTGAACAGCACGGTCACACCGTGCTCCGCGACGAGGTCGGCCAGCTGCAGCGGGGCCGCCTGCTCGATCAGCAGGGTCGCGGCCCCGGCGTGGAGGGGGAAGACCACCAGCCCGCCGAGCCCGAAGGTGAAGGCGAGCGGCGGTGTGCCGGTGAAGACGTCGTCCGGGCGGGGCTTGAGGACGTGCCGGGAGAACGTGTCGGCGTTGGCCAGGACGTCGCGGTGGAAGTGCAGGGTCGCCTTCGGCCGGCCGGTGGTACCGGAGGTGAAGGCGATCAGTGCCACGTCGTCCGCGGCCGTGACCACGGTGGTGAACCGGCCGTCCTTGGCGGCGCAGCGCGCGGCCAGGTCCTCCGGTCCGGGCCCGCCGTAGGTGAGGACCGGCAGGGCGGGCAGGCCGGGGCGGCGGCCCGGGTCGAGCTCGTCGGCGTAGCGGTGGTCGCACAGGGCGAGCGAGGGCCGGCTGATGTCGGTGAGCTCGGCGAGTTCTCCGGCGCGCAGCAGCGGCATGGTGGTGACGGCGACCCCGCCTGCCTTCAGGACGCCGAACCAGGCGGCGACGAGCCAGGGGTTGTTGGGGCCGCGCAGCAGGACGCGGTTGCCGGGCCGGAGGCCGAAGTCCTCGGTGAGGACCTGGGCGACCTGGTTGGCGCGCTGCTGCAGTTCGCCGTAGGTCCAGCGCTCGGTCGGGGTGAGCAGACAGGGACGGTCGGGGCCGTGCCGCTCGACGGCGTCGTCGAGCAGGCGCCGGGCGCAGTTGAGGCGGTCCGGGTACTCCAACTCCGGTAGTTCGAAGTGGAGTTCGGGCCAGAGGGGGAAAGGCGGAAGCCGATCACGACAGAAGGAATCGGCGTACGCGGAAGGGGAGAGCTCCATGGGGCGGCACCTCGATCAGGGAGCAGCGGGGAGACGGGTGCACCGTATGTCGAATATTTGGCGCTCGTCAACATCTCGCGATATAGCATGGGGCGCGGGAGGCCTTCGGGGCGCCTTCCGGGCCCTCCGGGCACCCGTGACGCGCCTCAGGAGGCGGGGACGCGGACCCGGACGGACTTGCCGGACTCGTGGGCCACGACGGAGAGTTCGCCGCCCAGCTCGGCCGTCAGCAGGTGGACCATCAGCAGCCCGCGCCCACCCTCGGACTCCGGGTCGACCTCCGCACGGGGCGCAGGGAGCCTCGGCAGCCCGGAGCCCCGGTCGGCGACCTCCAGCCGGAGCCAGCCGCCACCCTCCGCGACGGTGACGCGCATCCGTCCGGCGCCGCCCGCATGCCGGACGACGTTCCCGACGAGTTCACTGACGGCCACCAGCAGGGCGTCCGCCACGTCGGCGGGGACCCGCCAGCCGTCGAGGGCGGCGCGCACCCGGGACCTGACCTGCGGAACGCTCGCGGCGACGGGGTCGGAGACCCAGTGGACGAAGCTTCGGACCGCGGGAACCGCAGAGGGGTCGGCGATGGTGAGCATGAGGCGCTCCCGAAGGGGGAAGGCGGCGCCGCCACTGCAGTAGCTCGTGTAACTGATCCCGAATCCGGATCGTCCATGGGCTTGTGGTCAGCGGAAACGCGTCGCTAGAGTCCTTGATTACACGTGTAACACGCTACGCCTCCCCCGGTGACTCGCGCAAGCATTCCGGACAAACGACGCGAAGCCTGCGTCCGCCCCACCGGCCACAGAGCCACAGAGCCACCCGGAATCCGGGACACGAGGACACCGGGACACGAGGACACCGGGACACCGGGACACCGGGACACCGCCGACATTGGAAGGGCCGCAATGACACAATCTCCCCCCGCCGAGATCGACATCGCCGACATGACCTGGCCACCCCCGCCGTACCGGTCCCCCGTACCGCCCGTGACGGGCGCGGACGGCGTCCGCCGCTTCGACGGGATCACCTACGCCACCACGCCCGGCTACCGCCCCCGGCTGCTCGACGTCCAGGTGCCCGCCGGCGAACGCCCGTTCCCGGCGGTCGTCTGGATCCACGGCGGCGGCTGGCTGGACGGCGACCGCCGCTACCCGCCGCCGACCGTCCCCGCCGGCCTGCTGCACGGGGCGGTACTGGCGGCCGGCCTCGCACTCGTCTCGATCGACTACCGGCACAGCCTCGAGGCGCCCTTCCCGGCCCAGCTGCACGATGCGAAGGCCGCGATCCGCTACGTCCGCGCGTTCGCCGGCGACCTCGGCATCGACCCGGACCGGATCGGCGTCTGGGGCGAGTCCGCAGGCGGTCACCTGGCCGCGCTGGCCGGCCTCGTCGGCCCCGACAGCCCGCGGGGCGCGGCGCTGGAGGGCGCGGAGGGCGTCGGCTCCGGCGAGACCGGGGTCCGTGCCGTCGTCGACTGGTACGGCGTCGCCGACCTCGTCACCCTGGCCGAGCACCCCATGCCGGCGATGCCCGGTACGGAGTTCCCCGATCCCTACGAGGCCCTGCTCGGTGCCACCGTCGCCGAACGGCCGGACCTGGCGCGGGCCGCGAGCCCGGTGACGTACGCGGAGGGCTCGAAGCCGCCGCCGTTCCTGCTCGTGCACGGCACGGCCGACGGCCTGGTCCCGTACAGCCAGAGCGAAGCCCTCGCCGCGGCCCTGAAGAGCGCCGGGGGCGAGGTCACCCTGCAGCCCGTGGAGGGCGCCGACCACATCTTCCTCGGCTCCTGCGACATCCCCGGCATCGTCGAGGGGGGCGTGGCCTTCCTGGCCCGGCACCTCGGCGCGGGAGCCTGACGGCGCCGGTCCCGCACCCCTGTTCCGCCGCGGGGGCGCGGCGACGGCCGCGCCCCCGCGTTCCCTTCACAGCACACCCGGCCGCGAGCCCCCGCCGCGGCCACGAGAGGCAGCCATGTCCGCCAACCCGACCACCACCACCCCGCACGGCAGACCCCGCGGACCGCACCGCTGCGGTGGCACCGGCCGACGCGCCGGGGCCGGGGCCCCGCGCGACCGCGGCGTCCTCGTCGCGGGCCTCCTGCTCCTGGGTGCCGCCGTACTGCCGGCCCTCGTCGTCCGCGCCGACGTCGCGCATCCGCCCTTCCAGGGGTTGGACGACCGGTGGCTGATCCGGATGGGCGGCCCGCACGAGGGGATCTACCAGGCCGCCGCCACGATCCTGGACCTGATCGGCGGTCCGGTCGGCTCCCTGATACCGCTGTCGGTACTGCTCCTGCTGCTCGTCCGGAGGCGCTGGGTGTCGGCCGGCTTCCTGCTCGCCGCCACCATCGGCGGCAACATGCTCGTCGTCCAGGGCCTCAAGCACCTGGTGGACCGGCCGCGCCCGGCGCATCCGCTGGTCCGCGTCGACCACGGCTCCTTCCCGTCGGGCCACGCGGCCACGGCGGCGCTCCTGGTCGTCGTCCTCGGGGCCCTGCTGGTCCCGGCCGCCCGGCGGCGGGCGTGGTGGACCGGGGGCGCCGTCTTCACGCTGGCCATGATGTGGAGCCGTACCTGGCTGCACGCGCACTGGCTCAGCGACACGGTGGCCGGGGCCGCGGCGGGCGCGGGGGCGGGACTGCTGACGTGGTGGCTGTTCGGTCCGGCACTCGCCCGTGAACGTGCCCGCGCCCACGACCGCCGGGGGGCGGCCGCAGGCGCGGGTACGGCCTGACCGTCACTGGTACGGGATGTCGATACCGGCGGCGCGCAGGTTCGCCTCGACCAGTGCGTTCAGCCGGGCGATGGCCGGCGCCCGGTCCTCGCGGTGGTGGTTGACCAGTCCGTACCGGGAGGCGGTGTCGGACCGGCCCCGGGACCCCGTCGGCATCGTCAGCAGCGCCCGGTCCGCCAGCAGCTTGCCGGTCAGCAGGGACGCCAGCTCCTCGATCCGCGGGTCGTCGGGATCCCAGGACGCGGCGTCCGCGCCGCGCTTGGTCAGTTCGACGTACTCGGGATCGTCGAGCGAGTGGTGGAGCCGGGTCAGGAAGCTGTCGAAGACCTCCGGGATCAGCGCCCGGGCCAGCACCAGGGCCTCTCGTTGCGTGGCCACGTAGTCGGGGCCGAACCCGAGGTCGGTGAGTCGGTCCAGGGCGGCGCAGGCCCGGTCGGGCAGCAGGGCGCGGTCGCCGTCGGTGAGTCGGTGCAGCGTGTCCCGGCGTGCGCTCAGGTCCTCGATCCGTTCGGTGAGCCGGCTGCGTACGTCGTCCAGGGCCGCGGCGAACTTCTCGGGATCGGCGGCGAGCAGCTCGACCGTCTCGGCCAGCGGCACGCCGGCCGAGGCGAGGGTCCGGACCTGGACCAGCCGGAGCAGGTCGGCCGATCGGTAGCGCCGATAGCCGGAGCCGTCGCGTCCCGGCTCGGCGACCAGGCCGAGCCGGTGGTAGTGCCGCACGGTCTTGACCGTGACGCCGGCGAACGCGGCCGCCTGACCGATCGTGAGCCCGTCTGTCATCGGCTCGGCACACCTCTCGCTCGTGGGGGTTCCGGGCGATCACCGCGGCGATCACCGGGGCGAGGGTAGCTCGCGTCGGCCCATGTCCGCGACGGGTGTTGACCTTGACCTCGGGTCAGGGTGGAAGGTCGGTGCACGGCCGCCTCGACGGGGTCGTGGAGCCGCCGGGACCACCGGGGCTGCCGGGGGTCCGACACCGTGCACGAGGGGAATCATGAGGCGAACGAGCGACAGCGGCCTGGCCGGAGCAGGGCTGAGCAGACTGCGCGAGGTACTGACACGACACGTCGAGTCCAAGCGGATTCCCGGGCTCGTCGCCCTCGTCGGCCACGGCGGCCGGACGTTCGTCGAAGCGATCGGGACGATGCGCCACGACGGTGGCGCGCCGATGCGCCGGGACACGATCTTCCGGATGGCGTCCGCGTCCAAGCCGGTCACGATGGCGGCGGCGATGGTCCTGCTCGACGAGTGCCGGCTGCGCCTGGACGACCCGGTGGACCCGTGGCTGCCCGAACTCGCCGGCCGACGGGTGCTGAAGCGGCCCGACGGCCCGCTGGAGGACACCGCCCCGGCACGGCGTCCGATCACCGTACGGGATCTGCTGACCTCCACGTTCGGGCTCGGAGTGGACTTCGACCTGCTGGACACCCCGATCCGGGCCGCCACCTTCGCGCGGACCGACTACGGCGTGGCCTCGGGGCCGGCGCCCGGGCCGGACGAGTGGATGCGCCGCCTGGGCGAGCTGCCGCTGTCGTACCAGCCCGGCGAGCGATGGCAGTACGACCTCAGCAACGAGGTGGTCGGCGTGCTGGTCGCCAGGGTCGCGGGCCGCCCGTTGGAGGCGTTCCTGCGCGAACGCGTCCTCGATCCGCTGGGGATGAAGGACACCGGCTTCCACGTACCCGCCGACGGCATCGACCGGCTGCCGCCCCTGTACGGGCCCGATCCGCAGACCGGAGAGTTCCTCGTCTGGGACGAGGCGGCCGGGGGAAGGTCCAGCCGGCCCCCGGCGTTCCAGGGCGCCGGCGGCGGGCTGGTCTCCACCGTCGACGACTACCACGCCTACTTCCGGATGCTGCTGAACCACGGCGTGCACGGCGGCGAACGGATCCTGTCCCGGGCCGCCGTCGAGCTGATGACCACCAACCGCCTCACGTCCGGGCAGCAGGCCGCCCGGGACGCCATGTACGGGAACGTCGCCCACATGACGGCCGGACAGGGACTGCTCGGCGGCTGGGGCTTCGGAATGGCGGTACGCACGCACCGCGACGGCTACGCGCCCGTCGGCCAGTTCGGCTGGGACGGCGGTACCGGCACCACCGCCTACGCCGACCCGCACCATCGGCTCACCGGGATCCTGCTCACCCAGGTCGGGATGTCCACCCCCGATTCCTCACGGCTCGTCCACGACTTCTGGACCACCCTCTACCAGGCCGTCGAGGACTGACGGAGGCCGGCGGACCAGCAGGGCAGGAGGCCGGCAGGCCAGGAACTCAGGAGGTCAGGCGGTGGACCAGGACCGGCTTCACGGCCGGCACCGGGGCCGCCGTGCCGGTCTCGATCAGCTCGTGCACCGCGTCCGCGATCTGCGCGGCCGACGGCATGTCCAGCCGGACCGTGGTGAGCGGGGGCTGCTGGAGCGTCGAGAGGACCAGGTCGTCACAGCCGACCAGGGCGACCTCGTCCGGGACGGAGATGCCCTCGGCCCGCAGCGCGTGCAGCAGCAGGGCGGCGTACTCGTCGTTGTAGGTGAAGGCGGCGTCCAGGCCGAGGCTGCGCCAGCGCCTGGCGAGCTCGCTCGCGGACTCCCGGGTGTAGGACAGTTCCAACGGGGTGACGGTGGCCGGGTGCCGGGCCGCCACCGACTCGGCGCCCGCGAGGCGGGGCTCGGCGAAGGCGCCGAGGCCGCGTTCCCGGGGCATCACCACGCCGATCCGGGTCCGGCCGCGCGCGATGAGGTGCTCGGCCGCGGTGGCACCGATCCGGGTGTGGTCGAAGCCGACGGTGTACACCCCCTCGACGGGGTGGGACGCGAAGGCCAGCAGGCCGCGCACTCCCGCGCGGGCCAGTACCTCGGCCGCCTGGGCGGTGAAGCGGTCTCCGTCCAGGGCGACGACGGCCGCGGGGCGCAGTTCGGCCCAGGCCCGGGCGGCGTCGAGGGGGTCGGCGAACCGGCCCGCGTGCAGGACGGCCGTGTAGCCGAAGCGGTCGAGCTCGCTGTGCAGATCGTCGACCCAGTCGCTGACGAGGCGGCCGATCGCGGAGATCGACGAGGGCATCAGGACGAGGTTGCTGCGGCCGGCGCGCAGGGAACGGGCGGCCGCGTGCGGTACGTAGCCGAGCTGTTTGGCCGCGTCGAGCACGCGGGCACGGGTGCCGGCGCTCACCCGGTGGCCCTGGGTGTCGTTCAGGACGAAGGAGACCGTGGCACGTGACACCCCGGCGAGGCGGGCCACGTCGGCGCTGGTGATGGACGCGGGGACGTGCGTGTCTCTGGTCATGACGTCCCTCGACGCTCCTTCTGCTCGGACCGGCATCCCATCAGGCACCGATACGGGCACCGGCACGAGCACCGGCACGGGCACCGGTTTCGCTCGGGTGACTCCTTCCTTCTCAGGTTACACGAGTCAAATCAAGGGGGCGGGGGTGTGCAGGAGCCTGGAGGCTCCCGCGAGGTCGTCGAGTGCGGTCACGACCGAGTCGAAGCGCATCGTGGTGCGGTTGCGCGTGTCGTACGGCCGCCACTGCGGCAGGTCGGGGTGGTTGGGGTCGCCGGTGCGGACGAAGGCGATCCAGGCCCGGTGCATGGCGTACGCGAGGCCGTCACGGACGGCGGGGGCGAGGCCGGCCAGGAAGGGCGCGTGCGCCCACTGGTCGAAGTTGTCGAAGACGAAGGGGAGTTCGAGGCAGTGCGCGGCGCCGAGACGACCCTCGTACGCGGGGGTCGGCAGGTCGAACTGGTAGGCCCATACCGGACTGCCCGTCTCGGCGCGCGCTTCGGCCAGCCGTACCGCCGGGATCCGGAAGAGCTCGTCCGTGATGAGGTCCATCAGGACGTCGGCGGGCCGGGCTCCGGGCCGGGCCCGCTCGTACGCCGCGTACACGCCCGCCGCGGCTTCGCTCCCGAAGGTGTCCGCGATCCGATCGGTCACCTGCTCCCGGGTGGCGGCGGCGTACCCCTCGTCGAGGGCGAAGCCGAAGTTGGCCTCCTCCCGTGTCCAGCCGATCATGACGTCGACATCGGCCGCGGCCCCGCCCAGCAGGGCCTCCGCAGGGTGGCCGGAGAGGGTGACTCCGTCGATCACGGGCAGGAAGGGCGTCGGCCAGTACCCCCAGCGCATGGTCTGCGCGAACAGCCCGGCGCCCGCTCCGATCAGCTCGGGCCAGGGCAGCGCGCGCAGCTCCGCCAGGTCCTTGGCGCCGGCCAGCTCCAGGTAGGCGGCGGTGCGCTCCAGATACGCCGCCGGGCCGGGGAGGTCCAGGCCGAAGGGCGGGCTCTGCAGGATCACCCGCCGGATCAGGCCCTCGGTCTGCGGGTGGCCGGCGAGGGCGGCGGTGGACACCGCGCCGCCGGACTGCCCGGCGACCGTGATGCACTCCGGATCGCCGCCGAAGGAGGCGACGTTCTCCTTCACCCACTGCAGGGCGGCGAGCTGGTCGGTGAGCCAGAAGTTGCCGCCCTCGTCCCCCGCACCGCCTTCCCCGTCACCGGGGTAGAGGTAACCCAGCGGACCGATGCGGTAGTTGATGCTCACGACGACGAGGTCGCCGTCGCGCGCGAAGGTCTCGCCGGAGTAGCCGGGCAGCGAGCCGGAGCCGGACACGAAGCCGCCGCCGTGGATCCAGACCAGGACCGGGCGCCGGGCGTCGTCGACGGCGGGTGTCCAGAGGTTCAGGGTCAGGCAGTCCTCGTCGAAGGGGGGTGACCCGTGCCCGCCGAGCACCGGATCTCCGCCCTCCATGTACATCTGCGGCGCGCTCGGGCCGTCGGCGGTGGCGTCCCGCGTACCGCTCCAGCCGGTGTGCGGCCGGGCGGGCCTCCAGCGCAGGTCACCGACCGGCGGGGCGGCGTAGGGCACGGCCCGGAAGACCGTGACCCCGCCCTCGTTCGCGCCGCGCAGGCGTCCTGCGGGCAGGTCCACCACCGTCCGGTCCTCGCCTGGGGGGTGAGACATGAGCCGTTCCTTCCTCGCTGCCGCGCGCTGGGTGCGCGCCGCCGATCGAAAATATGGCGGAAATTTGTCGAACGTCAATGAGTCTCAATATCGAGAGCTCCGGGGCGCGCGCCTCACAGCCACAGGCTGTTCGAGGCCATCCGCTCCGACTCCGTCTCCAGCAGCGGAGCGAAGGCCCGCCACAGGACGAGGCAGGCCCCGGCGCCGACGAGGACGCCGGCGACGGTGTCGCTGAGCCACTGGGCGTGGAGCCAGGTCCGGCTGCCCATCATGGCGAGGACGTACACGGCTCCGAACGCCCACCACCAGCGTCGCGCACGCGGCGGGAACAGCACCACCGCAACGGAGACCACCAGCGTCACCGCGCCGAACACCTGCCCGGAGGGGTACGAGCCGTCGCTGACCAGCACCCACGGGTGCGGCGGACGCGGCCGGTCGGCCAGCTGCTTGAGGGGCAGCAGCACGACGAGGTTGGCGACGACGGTCACCGTGAAGACGAACAGCCCCGAGCGCCAGCGCCCGTAGACGCACAGGCAGCCGACCACCAGCAGCGGCAGCACCGTGCCGAGCGGGCCGCCGAGCCGGTCGAGGACGGTGGTGAGGCCGCCGAGGCCGTCACCGCCGGCGCCGGCGGATCCCGCGGCGGCAGAGTCGTTCACCGAGGCCGCCCAGCGGTCGTCGAACTCCTGGAAGAAGGGCCGCCGGTCCAGCCGGAGCAACAGCCCGGTCAGCAGCGCGAGGACCAGGAGGGCGATGCCGAGGCCGAGCGCATGACGCGGCGGGGCCGCCGGAAGGTGGTGCCGGGGCGGAGGGACCGGCAGGGGCGGCCGGGACGGCGGCACGAAGGAGGGCGAGGGGAACATGGCGGGCCTTTCACGGTCGTCTCCCCAAGCGGTGGGGGCACGCGGAGAGCAGGCACGGGACGGTGGAGCGCACGGGAGGGCGTCGGGGGGCGCCACGGGGGAACGCGGTCGGGGAACGGCAGCCGGTCACACGACATCGGGATACGGCATCGGGGTGCGGCCGGAAGCCACGGGAACGCGGCGGCGGGCGCACGGCACCCGGCGACGCCGGGGCGGGCGGGAAGCCCGCCGGCGACAGGATCGCCACGGTGCGGCACGGAGTATTGCCGATGCGTCACGACCGCCACAAGAGCAAGAGGGTTTCTCGACACATCTGCGGTGCCGGGTGGCCGCCACCGGGTGGTTACACGTCATGGCATGCCGACTCCTCCGACGGTCACGATCTGCACAACGACCGGCCGCAGGACCTGGCGGAGCCCGGAAATGGGTGCTACACAGTGTCCACCGCACTTGGTGACACGTGTAACAACATCACGTTACGAACGGCGTCCGCCATCGCACGCCCCGACGGCTACGCCGTCCCGCGCCCCTTCCCGGGCCGCCCCCTCTCGCACGTCACCTCTCGTCACCTCTCCCCCGCACGCCACCTCCCCGCTCCGTCCCCCGAGGAGTCGTCATGGCCACGCCCGAAGTCGTCGAACCGTCCGTACCCCCGACCGGGGAGCCCGCCGCCCGGCGTGGTCTCCTGTCGCTCCTGCTGGTCGCCAACTCGGCGATGATGGCGCTCTACATGGGCGTCGGCTCCGTCCTGCTGCCCACCCAGGTCGCCGCGATCGCCCCCGACGACAAGGTCGCCGTACTCGGCCTGATCGGCGGCGTCAGCGCGGTCTTCGCCACCGCCTTCAACCCCATCGCCGGCGCCCTCTCCGACCGCAGCGGGCGCCGCAACCCGTGGATCGTGGGCGGCGGCCTGGCCTCGCTCGTCCTCCTCGCCGCCCTCGGCAGCGCGACCACGGCGCTGCTCGTCGGCATCGGCTGGTGTCTCATCCAGGCGACGATGAACGTCTTCCAGGCCGCGGTCACCGCGATCGTGCCCGACCGGATCCCCGCGGCCCGCCGGGGCACCGCGTCCGCACTGGTCGGGCTCGGCCTGCCGATCGGCGGTACGGTCGGCGTGCTCATCGCCTCCTGGACCGCGGACCAGCTGCGCACCGGCTACCTCGTCCTCGGCGCCGTCGTCGCCGGGTCCGCCCTGCTGCTCAGCGCCTTCTGCCGGGACGTCCCGCGCACCGAGCCGGCCACCGCGGCGCCCGCCCGGCCCAAGGGCGCCCAACTGGCCGCCTTCCTCTCGGCCCTGGCCAACCACGACTTCCGGTGGGCCTTCATCGGCCGGGCCCTGATGGTCCTCGGCTACTTCTCCGTCGTCGGCTACCAGCTGTACATCCTCGGCGACCACATCACGCTGCCCGACGGGCTGACGCCGCCGGCCGCGATGGCCGTCCTCACCCCGGTGTCGATGGTCGCGATGGCCGTCTCCACCGTGGTGGGCGGTCTGCTGTCCGACCGCTGGAACCGCCGCAAGGTGTTCGTCGGCGTATCGGCGGCCCTCGCCGGGCTCGTCATGGTGGTCCCCGTGGTCAGCCCGACCTGGACCGGCATGCTCGTCTTCAGCGCGCTCAACGGGCTCGCCTTCGGCT
The DNA here is from genome assembly GCF_017639205.1 of Streptomyces nojiriensis. Taxonomy (NCBI): domain Bacteria; kingdom Bacillati; phylum Actinomycetota; class Actinomycetes; order Kitasatosporales; family Streptomycetaceae; genus Streptomyces; species Streptomyces nojiriensis. The sequence goes on from NZ_CP071139.1 coordinate 1,161,817, forward strand.
GCTTCATGGCCGTCGACACCGCGCTCGTCACCCTGGTCCTCCCGCGGGCCGAGGACGCCGCCCGCGACATGGGCGTCCTCAACATCGCGAACGCCGGGCCGCAGATCATCGCCCCGTTCGTGGCCTCGGCCGTCGTCACCGGCCTGGGCGGCTACACCCCGCTCTTCCTCGTCGGCGGGGCCCTCTCGCTGGTCGGCGCGCTCGCCATCCTCCCGATCCGCAGCGTGCGCTGACCCCTTTGCCGGGTCGCCCGTCCGCAGCTCCGGCGGGCGCACGCCGAGGGTCGTGCGCCCGCCGGTCCCCACCCCTGCTCACCCTCGACTTCCTCCCCTCCCAAGGAGCACCCTGTGAGACGCAAGCGAGTTCTGCCGCTGGCCGCGCTGCTGCTGTGCACGCCGGCCCTGGCCGGCACGGCCCCGGCGGTCGCCGCGCCGCAGACCGCGCCCGCCGGCCCGTTGCGGATCCTGCTCACGAACGACGACGGCTACAACGCCCCCGGCATCCGCAAGGCCTTCGAGCGGCTGACCGCCGCCGGGCACGACGTCACGATCGTCGCCCCGCTCACCAACCAGAGCGGCACCGGCACGAAGATGATGAGCGCCCCGACGATCGCCGTGAAGCACCCCGAGCCGAAGGTCTGGGCCGTCGACGGCACCCCGGGCGACTCCGTCGCCTTCGGGCTGGCCGAGGTGTTCGCGGGCGACGCCCCCGACCTGGTCGTCTCCGGTACCAACTTCGGCCCGAACGTCGCCGGTCTCGCCACCCACTCCGGTACGGTCGGCGGCGCCGTCGCCGGGCTGGAGCACGGCGTACCGGCCATCGCGCTGAGCACCGGGGGCGTCACCGCGCCCGACCCGGTCACCACGGTCAACGCGATGGGGCCGACGCTCGACTTCGCGGTCAAGCTGATCGACCGGCTGCGGACACGGGCCCGGTCCGGGCCGCTGCTGCCCAAGGGCGTCGGCCTGAACGTCAACCACCCGGTGGTCGGCGCGGACGGCAAGGGGACGGCCGCGGGGGTGTCCTCGACCTTCCAGGACCCGCAGACCCTGCTCGAACCGGACTTCACCGACGCGGGCGACGGCACCTGGAAGATGACCGTCAAGGTCGACCTGCGGCCCGCAGCCAAGGGCGGTGACATCGAGGCCGTGACCGCCGACCGGATCGCCGTCAGCCCGATGAACGCCGACTGGAACACCGGGCCGGTCGACCAGGCCCTGACCTCCGCACTGATCGCCGGGCTCCGCCCCTGACGGTCCCGGCCGGGGCGGAGCCCGCACGCCGCTCCGCCCCGGCCGGCCGGGCCCCGGATCCAGGCCCGGCACGACCGCGGCCGCACCACGGCCCGGCAACGGCCCGACAACGGCTCGACATCGGCACGCACCCGGTGACATTTCCAGGAGGACGGATGAAAAGGCCCGGAACACGGCTGCCCTCGGCAAGGTCCCTGCTCGGTACCGCACTCACCCTGGTGGCGCTGCTCGCCGGCGCACCACCCTCGGCGGCGGCGTCACCGTCCGGCGGATCACCGCACCCGGTGGTCACCGTCGCGCAGGGCGCCCTGCGCGGCCAGTCCCGCGACGGCGCGCAGGAGTTCCTCGGCGTCCCCTACGCCGCTCCCCCGGTCGGGGACGCCCGGCTGCGGGCCCCCGCGCCCGCGCCCCGGTGGCACGGGGTGCGGGAGGCCACCCGGCAGTCCCCCGCGTGCCTGCAGTTCTCGCCCTTCGGCCTGAGCGATCCGTCGGCCGTCAGTGAGGACTGCCTGTACCTGGACGTGTACCGGCCCGGGACCGCCCGGCCCGGAGCCCGGCTCCCGGTGATCGTCTGGATGCACGGGGGCGCGTACAGCCAGGGAACGGGTACCCAGTTCGGCGGGCGGACCATGGCCGACCTCACCGGGAGCGTGGTGGTCAGCATCAACTACCGGCTGGGGCAGCTCGGTTATCTGGCGCTGCCCGAGCTCGGCCGGGAGAACGCCCTGCGCTCCGGGTCGTTCGGGCTGATGGACCAGCTCGCGGCGCTGCGCTGGACCCGGGAGAACATCGGCGCGTTCGGCGGGAATCCGGGCAGCGTGACGATCTCCGGGCAGTCGGCGGGCAGCGGTTCCGTCTGCGCGCTGCTGGCCGCGCCGTCGGCCGCCGGCCTGTTCCACCGGGCCGTGCTGCAGAGCGGTCCGTGCACGCTGCTGGGTACGCCGGACAGTGCGGACGCCGAGGAACAGGCGCGGTCCTTCGCCGCGCGGGCGGGCTGCACCGCTTCCGCCGAGGTGGCCGCGTGCCTGCGCGCCGCCTCCGGGGCGGCGCTGGTGGAGGCGGCCCGTACGCTGCCCACGCGCGGTCCGGCCGCCGGTGACGGGCTGCTGCCGGTCGCTCCCGCGCGGGCCATCGGGAGCGGTGCGTGGAACAAGGTGCCGGTGCTGATCGGGAGCACCCGCTCCGAGGCCCGCTTCTTCGTCGCCCTGACCCAGCCGAACCTGACCGCCGAGCAGTACACGGCGCAGATCCTGGCCGGTCACGGGGCGGCCGGGCCCGAGGTGCTCGCGCGCTATCCGGTCGCGAAGTACGGCTCGCCGTATCTGGCGCTGTCCGCGGTCATGACGGACTCGACCTTCGCGTGCCACACCGCGTGGACGGCGCAGCTGTTCGCGGCCCAGGTGCCGACGTACGTCTACGAGTTCGACGACCCGGCGTCGCCGACGCTCGCGGGCGCGCAGGTGCCGGGCCTGGACCAGTCGAACGCGCACAGTGCGGAGCTGGCCTATCTGCACGACTTCACCATGGGCGAGCGCCCTCTGACGCCGGTGCAGGTCGCGCTCGGGAACCGGATGAAGCGCTACTGGGCGGCGTTCGCCCGCTTCGGCGCCCCTGTGGTGCCGGGCCAGACCCCGTGGCCGCCGGCCGGTGCCGGAGCCGGATCCGGATCCGCCACTGTGCTCGTCCTCGACCCGGCGGCGACGCGCACCAGCACCTCCTTCGGGGCGGAGCACAGTTGCGCGTTCTGGCGGACCCAGCCTCCCCGGCCGCTCTGAGATCCGGCCCCGACCGACCGGTCGGGGAGTAGAATTGGATCATCAGGGGAGGGGGCCGGATGGACCGGAACATACGCACGGTCGAGGACGTACTGAAGCTGCTGGACGGCCTCTTCGCACCGGAGGCCGACCGGTGGACGGACGACGGGGCGTCCTGGTGGGACGGTTTCTACGCGGACCGCTCCAAGCCGGTCCCGTTCTTCGTGCCGAAGCCGGACGAGAACCTGGTCTCGTACCTCGACCGGGGCCTGATCGCCCCGGGCCGCGCCCTCGACCTGGGCTGCGGTCCGGGCCGCAACGCGCTGCACCTCGCCTCCGTGGGCTTCGAGGTGGATGCCGTCGATCTGTCCCCGGCGGCCCTCGCCTGGGGCGAGGAGCGGGCCCGCGAGGCGGGGGCCGAGATCAGGTTCCACCGCGGGAACGCCTTCGACCTCGCCGCGACCGCGCTGAGCGGCCCGTACGACCTGATCTACGACTCGGGCTGCTTCCACCACCTGCCGCCGCACCGCCGCATCAGCTATCTCGCCCTCCTCGAACGGTCCCTCGCGCCCGGCGGCCATCTCGCGCTCACCTGTTTCGCGGCCGGCGCGATGGGATCCGAGATCCCCGACGAGGAGTTCTACCGCGAGGCGGGCCTCCAGGGTGGACTCGCCTACACCCCGGAGTCCCTGCGGGCGATCTTCAGCGACCTGACCGAGGTCGAACTGCGCCGGATGCGGGACGAGCCCGCCGAGTCCCCGCTGTTCGGCGAGCCCTTCCTCTGGACGGCCCTGCTCCGCCGCCCCGCCGGGTCGTAGCCCCCGGGGCGTGTCCTGTCGTCAGGCGGACGGGGGCCGGGGGCGTCGCTGCGCCCACGGTCGGACCTCCTCCAGTTGTGCCGCGACCCGCAGGACGGTCGCCTCGTCGTCCCGGCGGCCTACCAGTTGCACGGCGAGCGGCAGACCGTCCTCGCCGAGGCCCGCCGGGACGGAGGCGGCCGGGTGCCCTGTCACGTTCCACAGTGCGGTGTAGGCGACCATCGGGCGCGAGCGCGCCAGCGCCGTCAGCAGCCCGGCACCGTCCAGCGCGCCCACCGGGCGCGGGCGCTCGGCGACGACCGGGGTCAGCAGCAGGTCCATGGTGGTGAACATGCGGTCGGCGCGCTCCGCCAGCCGCTCCCCCGCCCGGATCCCGCGCTCCACGGCGGACTCGGGGACCAGCCGGGCGAGCGCCAGGGTCTGCCGGGTGCGCCGTTCCAGCAGGTCGGGACGCTCGACGGCGTCGGCCTCGGCCCGCACGCCACCGCAGAACTGCGCGGCGAACGGGGCCGTCGCGTCGGGGTAGCGGGGGTCGACCTCCCGTACGTCGTGGCCCAGTTCGCGCAGCGCCCGTACGGACTCCAGGACGGCCCCGACGTGTTCGGGATGCGGGCGCACCCCGGGCACGGCCGGCTTGACCGCATAGCCGATGCGCAGCCGGCCGGGCGGGGTCTCCAGGGCTTCCACCCAACGGGTGGCGGCGGGTCGGGCGCTCCAGCGGTCGGTGGGGGTGGTGCCGGCGAGCACGTCGTAGAGCAGGGCGGCGTCGCCCACGCTGCGGGTCAGCGGCCCCACGGTGCCGAGGGCGTACCAGAGGTGCGGGTTCGGGGCGGTGGAGACCCGGCCGCGCTGGGGTTTGAGGCCGAACAGACCGCAGCAGGCGGCCGGTATGCGGATGGATCCGCCGCCGTCGCCGCCGAGGGCCGCCCCGACCAGTCCGGCCGCGACGGCGGCGGCGCTGCCGCCGCTGGAGCCGCCGGGGGTGCGGGTGGTGTCCCAGGGGTTGCGGGTGTGACCGTGGGCGGCGGACTCGGTGAAGGGCCACTGGCCGAACTCGGGCATCGTCGTCTTGCCGATGACGACGGCTCCGGCGGCGCGCAGGCGGCGTACCGCTTCGGAATCGGCGGTGACGGGGGTCCGGTTGGCGGAGCCGCCGAAGGTGGTGACCTGGCCCGCGACGTCCAGTTCGTCCTTGACGGCGATGGGGACGCCGTGCAGCGGACCGGTCGGCTCCGCCGCGTCCCGGGCATCGGCCTCGGCGAGGGCCTGCCCGGCGAGGACGACGCGGAAGGCTCCGAGGACGGCATCGGTCCGGGCGATGCGGCGCAGGGCGGCCTCGACGAGGGCGCGTGAGGTGGTCTTGCCGGTGCGCACCAGCTCGGCCTGGCGCGCGACCCCCTGGAACATCAACTCCGCGTCGTCCCGGTCCTGTTCGTAACGTCGTACGCCGTCCTCGTCCATGGACACCACCCTTTTCCCCTTACCTCTCGGTAACTCCGGTGCAAGGCTGGTGTCCATGCGCTCGCGCGTCAACCCCGTTCGGAGCCCGGGGGTGACGCCCGCCGGTCAGGAGGCCGCAGCCGGGCCGGGGCGACGGCGGTCGCGGATCCGGAGCACCGCGACGGACGTGGCCGTCAGCGCCACCGCGGCGCCCGCCAGCGTCAGGAGCCAGGCGGGGACGCCGCCCACCGTGAGCAGCTTGTCGTGGTAGATCGCCCTGCGGTACGGGGTGTCCTCGGCGGTGACGCGCAGTTCGTGGTCGGCGTCGATGCTGCCCGGCACGGGGAACCGCTGGTCGATGGCGGTGAGGAAGACGGGCTCGGCTCCGGCCAGTTCGGCGAGCGCGCCGGTCTCGGGGTGGATGGTCCCTGCGAAGGTCACCTCGGGTGCGGCGCCGCCGATCGGGGAGGCGGGCTCCATGCGGTGGTCGGCGAGGACGTACAGGCCGAGGGACTGCGGTGTCTTCGCCATCCGGGAGAGCCGCATCGGGTAGACCAGCCGTTCGCTGTCGAAGCGGATCCGCAGCGGGTCCAGGTCGCCGCGCAGCGGCTTGCCGCCCGCGCGCGGGGCGAGTCGTACCGCCACGTACTCCCAGTGCTGGTCCACGTACGGTTCGACCTCGGTGGCGAGGCGGTCGGGAAGCTTGAAGCCGTTGCTCTCCAGCCAGTTCTTCAGGGCGTCCGGGTCGGTGGCGGTGAGCCGTGCGACGTCGAAGTCACCGAGCTGCTCGCGGCCGACGACGCCGACCGGTGGCGCCGCGGCGCCGGGTGCCGGGGCTCCGGCGCCGTCCCCCGTGCCCGAGGAGAAGGGCCAGTCGTGGTTGCGCGGCCAGAAGTAGCTGCGGTTCTTGTGCTCGGGCAGGGTGAGCCGGCCCAGTTCGTCGAACATCCTGCCGTCGCCCAGCTCCACCGTGGCCCGGCGCGGTACCGGCATGATCCAGGCGGCCCGGTGGGCGTCCCCGCCGACGGTGAACCGCATGACGATCTGTTCCGTACGGCCGTCCCAGCGCAGGACGGAGGTCTCCCGGTCGACGCCGATCCGGGACTGGCCGTCGGGAATCATGGCCCCGCACCCGCACGCGTAGGCGGGGTTGACCAGTGCGCCCAGCTGGGTCGCGAGCAGGGCGAACAGCAGTGCCACAATTCTTCGTTTCATCCTCACGGGGTCTGTGACGAAGGCCCCGCAGATCCGGTTCCGACCCCCCTCGCCGACCGCTGCGACCTGGCCTCATACTGTGCCCCATGACGGGGAGCGAGAAGCGGCAGCAGGCTCTGCTGCGCCGGTCCGCGGTGCTGCGCAGCCCGCTGGTTCCGGATGCCGTGGTGGCGGAGATCGCACGGCACGACTGGGAGTCCATCGAGTGCGGCTGCGGCCGCTCGGCGGGCCATCTGGTGGACGCCGTGCGGGATGCCGCCGAGGGGCATCCGTCCGCGTTCCACGCGCTGGAGGGGCACGTCTTCTTCGCGGAGCACCTGAAGCCGCCCGCCCCGGCGGTGTGCGGTGTCCTGATGGCCGTGTGGGCCGTGCACCCGCCCCGGCGGGCGACCCGCGAGGCCCTGCTGTGGACCCTGCTGGCCCTGCTGTGCACGGTGGACGACGGCGGCACCCACGAGGCCGGACTGCACGGGCAGTGCGCCGCCTTCATCCGTACGGGTGTCGACGGCTTCCGCCGTGAGATCGCCGCCGACCCGGGTTCCGGGAGCGCCGCCTACGCGGAGGGCATCCTGGACATCCTCGGCCTGCCCGCCTGAGTCCGGGGATCAGCCGGCCGCCGTCAGGCACCGCCGCAGCCGCGCCACCGTGACGTCCTCCAGGGACTCGGCGAAGGTCCGCGGCGGTGACGCCGGTACCGCCAGCAGGGACGGGACCACCAGGACCGCGCAGCCGGCCGCCTCCGCGGAGGCGGCGCCGTCCGGCGAGTCCTCCACCGCGACGCAGGCACCCGGTGCGATGCCGAGGCGTCCGGCGGCGGCCCGGTAGGGGTCCGGGTGCGGCTTCGTGCGGGCGGTGTCGTCGGCGGACAGGGTGAAGGCGAAGGGGACGTGCGCCAGGGAGCCTCCGACCACCGAGTCGACGACCACCCGCGGTGACGCGCTGACCAGGGCGAAGGGCACGCCCTCCGCCTCCAGTGCGGTCAGCAGCCGCTGGGCGCCGGGCCGCATCGGTGCCCCGGCCTCCACCGCGCGGAAGAAGTGCTCGGTGAGCGCCGCCGCCACCTCGGCCGGGTCTCCTCCTCCGGAGACCCGTACGAGGTGGGCGGCGGTGTCCTCCACCGCCCGGCCGACGACTTCCGGCGCGTCCGCGCCGGTGAGCCGGTGGCCGAGGCCGCCGGCTATCTCCTCGGTGGTGCGCCACCACAGCACCTCGGTGTCGACGAGGGTGCCGTCCATGTCGAACAGGACCGCGGCGAGGGTGCTCACGCGGACCCGGCCACGACGAGCACCGGCCGCCGGGCCAGTCCCACGGCGGCGCGCGCTCCCGGCACCAGGGCTCCGGCGTCCCGCGAGGCCAGGTCCGCCTTCACGCTCACCCCGCCCGGCAGTTCCAGGTGGAGCCGGGTCACGGAGCCGAGGAAGGAGGCGGAGACCACGGTGGCCGTGCCCTCGGCGTCGGCGTCGACGGTGACGTTCTCGGGCCGTACGAGGACCTGTACCTGCGGGGTCGTGGGGACCGGGCCGTCGACGGGCAGGCGGGTGCCCGCCACCTCCACCAGGCCGGCATCGGTGAGCCGGCCGGGCAGCCGGTTCATGGTGCCGACGAACTCGGCGACGAAGGGGGTGGCCGGGCGGTCGTACAGCTCGGCCGGGGCGGCGCACTGCTCCAGCTTCCCGGCGTTCAGGACGGCGACCCGGTCGGCCATCGACAGGGCTTCCTCCTGGTCGTGGGTGACGAAGACGGTGGTGATGCCGAGGGAGAGCTGCAGGCGCCGGATCTCCTCGCGCAGGTTCGCCCGTACCTTGGCGTCGAGCGCGGAGAGCGGCTCGTCGAGCAGGAGTACGCGCGGGCGCAGGGCGAGGGCGCGGGCGAGGGCGACGCGCTGCTGCTGCCCGCCGGACATCTGGTGCGGGTAGCGGTCGCCGTGGTCGGGCAGGCCCACCAGGTCGAGGAGTTCGGCGGCGCGTTCGCGGCGCTCGGCCGCGCCGACCCCCCGTACCCGCAGACCGAAGGCGACGTTGTCGCGGGCGTTGAGGTTCGGGAAGAGGCTGTAGGACTGGAAGACCATGCCGGCGTCGCGGCGGTTGGCCGGAACCCGGGTGATGTCCTGTCCGTCGACGAGGACCTCGCCGGAGTCGGGTTGTTCGAAACCGGCGACGACGCGCAGGGCGGTGGTCTTCCCGCAGCCGGACGGGCCGAGCAGGGCGAGGAGTTCACCGGGTTCGACGGTGAGGTCGAGCCCGTCGAGGGCGACGGTGGACCCGAACGCCCGGCGCAGGCCGCGGAACTCGACGCGCGCGCCCGCGGGCCGGTCGGGATCCGCCTGCTTCCTGGCCGCGGGAAGGGTGGTGGGCGTGGTGGACATGGGCTCAGGACTCCTTGCGGGAGGTGGTGGCGGGTGCGGCCGCGCCCGTGGAGGGGGCGGTCCCGGCCCGGGAGAGGGCGATCAGCAGCAGCCAGGTGATCAGGAGGCTGAGGATGGAGACGGCCACCGACATCCGGGCCTGTGCTCCGGAGATCGAGACGATCCACACCGCGAAGGGCCGGAACCCGAGGAGGGAGGCGATGGTGAACTCGCCGAGCACCAGGGCCAGGGTGAGGAAGGCGGCGCCGGCGAGGGAGGCCCGCAGGTTGGGCAGCAGCACGCGCAGGACGAGGTACGGCCAGCTCGCGCCGCAGCTGCGGGCGGCCTCGACCAGGGTCGGTACGTCGACGGCGCGCAGGCCCGCGTCGAGCGAGCGGTAGACGAAGGGGAGCGCCAGGACCGTGTAGGCGAGGACCAGGACGACGGGGAACTTCTCGTTCTGGACGGCGATGAAGGTCTGGTAGAGCGGGGTCCGCGACAGGTGTTCGGGGCCCCAGCGCAGCACGGTGGTGATGCCGGTGACCAGCGCGATCGGCGGCACCACCAGCGGCAGCATGCACATGACCTCGACGACCGGGCGCAGCCGCGGGGAGCCGATGCGTACGGCCACCAGCGCGGGTACGGCGAGCAGCAGCGACAGGGCGATGGTCGCGGCGGCGAGGCCGAGGGAGAGCAGCAGGCTCTCGGTGAAGCCGTCTGCGGAGAGCAGTTCGGTGTACGCCTCGAAGGTGATGCCGTGGCCGGGCACGTGCACGGTGAAGACGAACGAGGCGACGAGCGGGACGAGGAAGTAGGCGCCGGCGAGGCCGAGGACGGCTCCGCGCCAGATCCTGGGGCGGGGGCGGCGGGGGCGGCGGGCCGGGGTCCGTGCCGGGGCTCCGTCCTCCGGTGCTTCCGTGTCCCGGGCGCTGTCGGAGTACCGGGTGGTCGGGGTCATCGCAGCCATCGGGCGCTCCGTCGCTGGAGGGGCAGGTAGACCGCCATGACCAGGCCGGCGATCAGGATCATGTCGAGGCCGAGGGCGAGCGCCACGTTCTCCTGGCCGGTGAGCACGTTCCCGGACAGCGCGTCCGCGATCTTGAGCGTGACCAGGGGGACGGAGCCGCCGACGAGGGCCGCGGCCGTGGCGTGGGCGGCGAAGGCGGTCCCGAAGAGCAGCACGAACCCGCCGAGCAGGGAGGGCGCGAGCACGGGCAGGCCGACGTGGCGCCAGAACTGCCGGCCGGTGGCCCCGCTGCTCTGGGCGGCCTCACGCCATTGGGGGCGCAGTCCGTCCAGCGCGGGGGCGATCACCAGCACCATCAGCGGGATCAGGAAGTACAGGTAGACCACGGCGAGGCCGGTGAAGGAGTACAGGTTCCAGCCGAAGGCGGTGAGGTCGGCGAGCTGGGTGACGACGCCGGAGATCCCGACGGTGGCGATGAAGGCGAACGCCAGCGGTACGCCGCCGAAGTTGGCGAGCACCCCGGAGGCGGTCAGCGCGGCGCTGCGCAGGCCCGCGGAGCGGGAGGTGACCACGGCCTGGGCGATCACCACGCCCAGGACCCCGCCGACGAGTGCGGTGAGGGCGGAGAGCTGGACGCTGCCGATGAGGGAGTCGAGGTAGGGGCCCTGGAGGGAGCGCGCGAGGTGCTCACCGGTCAGCCGGGTGGCGCCGTTCGCCGGTTCGGTGCGGGTGACCGCGCCGTAGGCCATGGCGCCGAGGGGTATGCCGAAGCAGAGCCCGGTGAAGGTGAGCAGCGGGAGGGTCGCGAGCCAGGTGCGCGGGCCGCGCCGCCGGCGGCGGGTGCCGCCGGCGACGCGGGGGTCGGTGGTGGAGGACATCAGGAGAGGGCCTTGTCCCACTTCTCGGCGAGGGTGGCCTTGGCCTTGTCGAGCTCCTCGGAGGCGGGGAAGGCCGGGGTGCCCTGCACCTGCGGGAGCTTGGCGACGGCGGCCTGGTCGGCGGTGCCGTCCTGGGTCATGCCGGGGAGCAGGACCGGGCGGGCGTATCCCTTGAGCCACAGGTTCTGGCCCTCGGCGCTGTAGAGGAACTCCAGCCACAGGCGGGCGGCCGCCGGGTTCGGGGCCTCCTTGTTGACGGCCTGCGAGTAGTACTGGGCGTAGACGCCGTCGGTGGGGACGGCGACCTTCCAGTCGACGCCCTTGCCCTTGAACTGGTCGGCGTAGCCGGCGTTCAGGTAGTCCCAGTCGATGGAGATGGGCGTCTCGCCCTTCTCCACGGTGGCCGGGGTGGACTCGACCGGGATGAAGTTCCCGCTCTTCTTCAGCTGGCCGAAGAAGTCGATGCCGGGCTGGATGTCGGCGAAGGAGCCCTTGTTGGCGAGGGCGGCCGCGTAGACGCCGCCGAAGGCCGAGCCGGACTTGGTGGGGTTGCCGTTGAGGGCGACCTTGCCCTTGTACTCGGGCTTGAGCAGATCGGCGAAGGTCTGCGGGCAGGTGGGGATGCGGGCGGCGTCGCAGCCGATGGAGACGTAGCCGCCGTAGTCGTTGGTCCAGCGGCCGTCGGCGTCCTTCTGGGCGGCGGGGATCTTGTCCCAGCCGGTGACCTTGTACGGGGCGAAGAGGTTCTCGGCCGCGCCGCTGCGGGCGAAGGCGATGCCGAGGTCCAGGACGTCGGGGGCGCGCTTCTGGCCCTTGCGGGACTTGACGGCGGCGATCTCGTCGGAGCTGGAGGCGTCCGGGTTCTCGCCGTTCACCTTGATCTTGTACTTGGCCTCGAAGGCCTTGATGATCTCGCCGTAGTTCGCCCAGTCCGGCGGCAGCGCGATCACGTTGAGCTCGCCCTCCTTCTGCGCGGCGGCGGCGAGGGCCTCCAAGGAGCCGAAGTCGGCGACCGAGGTCGCGGCGCCCGGCTGCACGCTCTTGGCGCCGTCGGCGCCGCCGGACTTCTGGTCGGGGGCGGCACCGCAGGCGCTGAGCGTGGTGAGTACGGCGGCGCTGAGCAGAACGGCCGCACCGCGACGGGCGGAGGAACTGAGCACGGTCTCTCCCGGAGACGAAGGTGGGTTCACTTGTCTGAACAAGTTGGCTCCAGTTCGCCCGGGCCCGCTGTACGGACGGTGAACGCCGCCTGTCGCCCGGAGCACGTCTCGACGAAGAGAGAAGAATGACCGGAAGGAGTCGTGACAGAACCTGTTGGAATGATCATGGGAGACCGGTGCACAGCGATTCCGGTACGGCACCGCCGGAACACGGTGATCAGGGGGCGAAGGGCATGAGTACGAGCGCGGGCACGGCCAGGTACCTGGAGATCGCCGAGGCGCTGCGCCGGGAGATCCTCTCGGGCGAACTCCCGGTGGGGGCGCACCTGCCCTCGGAGAGCGACCTGGCGGCGCGCTGGTCCGCATCGCGCGGGACGGTCCGCCAGGCGGTGGCCACCCTCGCCGCGGAGGGGCTGATCGGCTCCCGCCAGGGCGCGCGGCGCATCGTCCTGCGCCGGGAGCGCCGGCACAGCTTCGGCGAGCTCAACAGCTTCGCCCAGTGGGCCGAGGGACTCGGGCACCGGGCCGCCAGCCGCTTCCTGTCGCGCACCCGCAGGCCCGCCACGGCCGAGGAGGCGGACCGGCTCGCGCTGGCCCCCGGTACGGAGGTCCTGGCCGTGCTGCGGCTGCGGCTGCTCGACGGGGAGCCCACCATGGTGGAGCGGACCGCGTACGCCGACTGGGTCGCGGCGGCCGTCGAGGCGCTGCCGGTGGACTGCCGTTCCGTCATGGACAGCCTGGCCGAGGGTTCCGGGGTCACCGCCCACTACGGCGAGCACCTCATCGACGCGCTTCCGGCCGGCAGCGAGGACGCCCGGCTGCTGGAGATCCGGCGCGGCAGCCCGCTGCTGCGCCAGCGGCACGTCTCCGCGACGGCCACCGGCCGCCCGATCGAGTGGTCCGACGACCGTTACCGGGCCGGCAGCGTGACCTTCAGTGTGAGCAACTCGTCGGTAGCAACTCCCTTGGAGCGGCGCGTCGGAGACCAGTGACCGCGTCAGCCGGCGGTGCGCGGGGTCTCGGCGATCGCCCCGGGCAGCCAGTCGGCGACGCGGCCGAAGCCGAAGCCCAGGGCCGAGGCCCGGCCGTTGTCCATGGCGTAGGCGCGGTCGAAGGAGAAGGGCGAGGCGGCGGCGCCCGGCCCGACCACCCGGTACCGCGGCCGGCGCCCGACCCGCTCCGCCACCGCCTCGCAGAGCGCGATCACGTCGGGCGCGCCGTGGGAGGCCGCGTTGACGGGCCCGGTGAAGGACTGTTCCGCCGTCCAGTACAGAAATTCGGCCATTTCGTGGTGATGGATGAACGAGGTGGCGTACGGGGCTTCGTGGACGTCGACGGGGGTCCCGGCGCCGATCCGCTCGACGTAGTGCGCGAGCCGCCCGGTGAACTCCGCCGGGCCGCCGCCGAGGACGTGCGCGGCGCGCACGCTGACGTAGGGGAAGGCCGCATCCCGCAGGAAGACGGCCTCGGCCTGCCGCTTCCCCTCGGCGTAGACGTACGCGGGCCAGGGCCCGGGCGCGCGGCCCGCCTCCCCCGCGAGCGGAAGCCGCACCGGGTCGAGCGACGCCTCGGCGACCGGGGCGGGGTCGACGGGGGCGGGGCCGGCGGGGAGCGTGGCCGGGTCGTAGACCTCCATCGTCGAGGTCATGACGTAGCGTCCGGTCCGCCCGGCGAACACCCTTCGGGCGATGGCGGCCTGGAGGGGCGTGTAGCAGACCTGGTCCACGACCACGTCGAAGTCGCGCGCGCCCAACGCCGCCCGCAGCGCTTCCTCGTCGTCGCGGTCGGCGACGAGACGGTCAACGCCGTGCGGTGGTGCGCCGGAGCCCCGGTTGAGGACGGTCACCTCGTCGCCCGCCTCACGCGCCCGGGTGACCAGGGTCTTTCCGAAATACCGGCTGCCGCCGATGACAAGAATCCGCTTCATGCGTTCGACTCTGCCGTTGTATCGTCCCCAGCGGTACTGACCAGCTGCTGAACGCGTCGTAAGGAAAACTGATGATCGATGTGCAGCGGCTGCGGGTCCTGCGGGCGGTGGCCGAGCACGGCAGCTTCAACCGGGCCGCCGGCGCCCTGCTGTTGACCCCGTCGGCCGTCTCGCAGCACATCGCGGCGCTGGAGCGCGCGGTCGGCCACCCGGTGGCGGTGCGCAGCACGCGCGGGGTCACCCTCACCGAGCCCGGCCGACTGCTGGTGGAGGCCGCCGAGTCGATCTCCGCCGAGCTGGACCAGGTCCGCCACGCGATCGACCGGCTCACGGCGCAGCGGCCGCGCCTCACCGTCGCCACCTTCACCAGCGGGGGCCGACACCTGCTGCCCGCGGCTCTCGCCCGGTTCGTGGAGGCGCATCCGGAGGTGGAGCTGACGGTGCTGGAGAGCGAGCCGGAGGGCGCGGCGGCGATGGTGCGCGGCGGTGCGGCCGATCTCGCGCTGGCCTACCACTTCGACGGGCCGCCGCCCGTGCGCCCGGGTGAGCGCCCGGGGCTCGACTGGGTTCCCCTGATGGAGGATCCGCTGTGGCTGGTGCTGCCGCCCGGCCACCGCCTCGCGGACCGGCCGACGGTGGACCTGGCCGAACTGGGCGCCGACCGCTGGGTGCTGGGCTGCCTCAGGACGGAGGCCTACCTGCGCCGGTACGCGGAGCTCGCCGGCTTCGACCTCCGGGTGGCGGCCTCCACCACCGACTACTTCTTCGCGCAGACCCTGGTCGCGGCCGGGGTCGGGGTCTCCCTGATCCCGCACGTCTCGCTCACCGGGGCAGGGGAGTCGACCGCGGTCCGCGTCGAACCTCCGCGTCCCGCCCGGCACTTCGGGCTGGTCCTCCCCCGCCTGCGCCGCCCGCACCTCCATACCCAGGCGCTGGCCGCCGCCCTGACCGCTGCCGCCACCTCGCCCCACACCCCGACCGGAGAGCGCCCTTGAACCACCTCCTGTGCGGGCCTCGCCGACGAGGAGCGGCGGGTCATCCCGCAGGTGCCGGAGGGGGGCCCGGGCGCGGAGCGGTGGCCGATCCGGGGGTCACCAGGCCCGTCTCGTAGGCGAGGACGACGGCCTGGGCCCGGTCGCGCAGCGACAGCTTCGCGAAGATGCGGGCCACATGGGTCTTCACCGTGGCCTCGCTCAGCGTGAACTCGCGTGCCAGCTCGGCGTTGGAGAGCCCGTGCCCCATCAGGGTCAGCACCTCGCGTTCGCGCGGGGTCAGCGCGGCCAGCTCCTGGTGGACGGCGTCCACGGCGACCCGGTCCGCGGCGGCCGCGCCCGGGCCGCAGCGCTCCACCAGGCGGCGGGTGATCGACGGGGCGAGCAGCGCGTCGCCGGTGCCGACCAGGCGGACGGCGGCGGCGAGGTGTTCGGGGGTGACGTCCTTGAGCAGGAAGCCGCTGGCCCCGGCGGCGAGGGCGGCGTACACGTACTGGTCGAGGTCGAAGGTGGTCAGCATGATCACCCGGCAGTACGGGGCCTCGGCGAGGATGCGGCGGGCGGCCTCCAGGCCGTCCATGTTCGGCATCCGGATGTCGAGCAGCACGACGTCGGGGCGCAGTCGGCGCACCGCGGCGACGGCCTCCACGCCGTCGGCGGCCACGCCGACCACGTCGATCCCGCGGGCGGTCAGGATCAGCCGGAAGCCGGTCCGGACCAGGTCCTGGTCGTCGGCGATCACCACACGGGGCGCGGGCCCGGCCGTCTCGTCCGGCGTGGTCACGGCCGCTCCAGCGGAAGCCGGGCGCGCACCCGGTAGCCGCCCCCGAGGCGGCGGCGGGCGTCGAGGTCGCCGCCGTAGACGGCGACGCGCTCACGCAGGCCGATCAGTCCGCGGCCGGTGCCCTCGGCCTTCGGCCCGGGTGCGCCTCCCGTCAGCACGCTGGGGCCGCCGCCCAGCACCTCCACCCGCAGCGCGTGCTCCTGGTACCGCACCGTCACCTCGGTCCTGCCTCCGTCCCCGTGTTTGAGCGCGTTCGTGAGCGCCTCCTGGATGATCCGGTACGCCGTGACGTCGATCCCGGCCGGGAGCGGGCGCGGCTCCCCGGATATCCGTACCTCCACCCGCAGGCCGGCGAAGGCGAACCGGTCGATCAGCGGGCTCAGCCGGGCGAGGCTCGGCTGCGGCGCCAACCGGGTGGCGCCCGAGGCCTCGTACGGTTCGTCCGCGCCGTCCTGGGCGGGGGCGAGCAGGCCCAGCAGGTGCCGCAGTTCGGTCATCGTGTTCCGCCCGGCCCGCTCCACGGCGCCCATCGCCGCCTCGGCCTCCTCGGGCAGCGTGGCGAGCACCTCGCGGGCGGCCCCGGCCTGGACCACCATCAGGCTCACGTTGTGGCTGACGATGTCGTGGAGCTCCGCCGCGATCCTGGCCCGTTCGGCGTCGACGGCGCTGCGGGCGGCGCCCTCGCGCTCCCGCTCCAGCAGCCAGCCGCGCTCCTCGAGCGCCTGGCGGTGGCCGCGCCGGGCGCGCAGCAGGGCCACGCCGAGCGCGCCGGCCACGGCCGCCGACACGCAGGCCGCGACCGCGGCGATGACCGTCCCCACCTCGAACTCCCCCACCCCGTAAGCCTTGGACGCCATTGTGCCGGACGGCCCGCGTACATCCCCAGGATGACCTGCTCGTACGGTTACATCCGGGGGCCGACGCCGGGCCCGCGGGCTCCGCCTTAGGTTCTGGCCATGACAACTGATCACGACACTGCGCGGCAGGTCGTCGTACGGCTGGACGGTGTGCACAAGGAGTACGGCGACGCCAAGGCCCTGGACGGCCTGTCGCTGGAGATCCGGGCCGGGGACGCGGTGGCCGTGATGGGCCCGTCCGGCTGCGGCAAGTCCACGCTGCTCAACATGGTGGCCGGGCTCGACCGGCCGACCTCGGGCACCGTCGAGGTGCAGGGCCAGGACCTCGGCGGGCTGAACGAGACCGGGCTGGCGCTCTTCCGGCGCCGGCACATCGGCATGATCTTCCAGTTCTTCAACCTGATCGACGACCTGCCGGTCCTGGACAACGTGGCGCTGGCCGCCCAGCTGACGGGCACCCCGGCCCGGCAGGCGCGCCGCCGGGCCCTGGAGCTCCTCGACGAGCTCGGTGTGGCGGACCGCCGCAACAACTATCCGGCGACGCTCAGCGGCGGCGAGCGCCAACGGGTGGCCGTGGCCCGCGCCCTGATGAACCGTCCGGCGCTGCTGCTCGCGGACGAACCGACCGGCGCCCTCGACAGCCGTTCGGGCGAGCAGGTGATGGACCTGCTGATCGACCTCAACCAGATCGGCCAGACCCTGCTGATCGTCACGCACGACCCGCAGTTGGCCACCCGGTGCGCGAGCCGTCTGGTCGAGGTCGCCGACGGCCGGGTCGCCCGGCAGAGCGCGCTGGAGGCGAGCGCGTGAGCGCCGTGTGGCGGGCCTCGCGCGCGGCGGTGCGGCGCCGCCGGCTCCAGACGTTCGTCATCGGACTCGTCGTGCTCTGCTCGACCACGACCGTCCTGCTCGCGCTGGCGCTGCTCGACGCCGCCTCCAGCCCCTTCGACAGGGCGTACGCCGCCCAGCGCGGCCCGCACACCGTGGCGACCTTCGACACGGCGAAGGCGTCGCCGGAGCAGCTCGCGCGGACCGCCCGCCGGCCCGGGGTGGAGGCCGCGGCCGGGCCGTTCGAGCAGCGTGTCCTGGACGTTCCCGCAGGCTGGCTGTGGATGGCGGGCGGCTCGCTCACGGTGGTGGGCCGGGCCGACCCGGGGGGCCCGGTGGACCGGATCGAGCTCCTGGAGGGCCACTGGGCGACGGCGCCCGGCGAGATCGTCGTCGGCTGGAACTCGGGCGGCTCCCCCGAACCCCGGGTGCTGGGAACCAGGCTGGAAGTCCCCGGATCCGCCCCGCTGACCGTCGTCGGGGTCGCGGCCGGGGTGAGCAGGTCGGCGGGCGCCTGGGTCTCGCCCGAGCAGATGACCGCGCTGCGTCCGTCCGCCGCGCAGATGCTCTACCGCTTCACGCACTCCTCGACGGACGCCGAGCTGGCCGCCGCGCTGGCCGGGGCCACCGCCGAACTGCCCGAGGGGGCGGTGACCGGCACGCAGACCCATCTCGCCCTGCAGCAGGCCTTCTCGTCGCTGGCCGACGCCTACCTCCCCTTCATAACGCTGTTCGGTGTGCTCGGCCTCCTGGTGTCCGCCCTGATCGTCGGGAACGTCGTCAGCGGGGCGGTGGTGTCCGGGTACCGGCACATCGGTGTGCTCAAGGCACTGGGCTTCACCCCGAACCAGGTCGTCACCGTGTACCTGACGATGACGGCCGTGCCCGCGGTCGCCGGCGCCGTCCTCGGCACCCTGCTCGGCAACGCACTGGCCGTGCCCGTCCTCAGGGTCGCGTTCTCGGGTATCGAGACGGGCCGGGCCGCCGTCGGCGAGGTCGGTGCGTGGGTGTCCGTCGTCTGCCTGCTGGGGATGCCCGCCCTCGTCCTGCTCACCGCCCTGATTCCCGCGCTGCGGGCGCACCGGCTCCCGGCGGCCCGGGCGATCAGCGCGGGCGGCGCCCAGCGGACCGGGCGCGGACTGCGCGTGCAGCGCCTGCTCGGCGGCACCCGGCTGCCGCGCGCGGTCAGCATGGGCCTGGGCCAGCCGTTCGCCCGGCCCGGCCGCACCCTCATGACGATGGCGGCCATCGTCCTCGGAGTCACCACGGTGACCCTGGCGACCGGGCTGACCAGCACCATGCTCGCGTTCGGCGAGGCCGGCCGGGGCGGCGGCGGTGCCCGGATCCATGTGGAGGCGGGCGGCCCGCTCAACGACCGGCCCGCTCCCGCGCTCGGTGACGGCCCGACCGAGGAACGGCTGAGGTCCCTGCCCGGTGCGACCGGGGTACGGGCCCGCGGGCTGGCCCAGGTGAGCCTGGTCGGGCAGGTCCGGCCCGTCTTCGCCAACTTCTACCGCGGGGACGACCCCGCGGCCGCGGGCCGGATCGCCCGGGGCCGGGAGGTGCGGGCGGCCGGCGAGATCACGGCCGGGCCCGCCTTCCTGACGCAGAACGGGCTGAAGGTCGGCGACCGGGTCACCCTGGAGCTGAACGGCAGGCAGGTGGCGGCGACCGTCGTGGGTGAGCTCGTGGAGGGCAACGCGCGGGCCCTGGACGCCGGCTGGCAGACCTTCCGCCAGCTGTCACCACAGGCCGGCGCCACCGAGTACGAGGTGCGCCTCGCGGCCGGGGCCGACGTGTCGGCGTACGTGGCGGCGGCCGAGGCGATCGATCCCGGCCTGCGCGTGTCGGTGCTGGACAGCGCGAACGCCGGCACCGTCACCGTCGTCGCCTTCTCGTCGGTGTTCACCGTCCTGCTGAGCATCGTGGCGGCGCTCGGCGTCTTCAACACGGTCCTCCTGAGCGTCCGGGAGCGCCGCCGGGACCTCGGCATGCTCAAGTCGATCGGGATGACCCCGCGGCAGGTCGTGGCGATGACCGTGACCTCGGTGGCGGGTGTGGGCGCGGTCGGCGGGCTGCTCGGCGTCCCGCTCGGGCTGGTCGCGCACCGGCTGATCGTGGACAACGTCGGGGTGGTCACCTTCCCGGAGTCGATGAAGGACGTCTGGGACGGCCCGCTCTTGGCCGGTCTGCTGTCGGCGGGGGTCGCGATCGCGGTGCTCGGCGCGCTGGTACCGGCCAGGGCGGCGGCCCGCATGACGATCGCGTCGGCCCTGCACACCGAATAGGGCCGCGCTCCGGGGTGCCGCCGACGACCCGTCCCGGCCCGTCCCGGGTGAATTCGTCACCTCCCCGGGCCGGGGGTCGTTAGGGCCTGGGGGTTGACTCGGGGGCGAAGGGATGACGGAATGCGGCAGTTTCCTCTGGAGATGCACCACATGGCACCCGGCCGGGTGGTCGAGTGGCGGCTCAGGTCCTCGGCGGCGGAGGCCGCCGACACGGGTGACCCGGTGGGCAGGAAGGCGTCCTTCAACCAGGACAAGCACTTCACCGTCGCCGAGGAGAGCAGGGCCGCCGACGACCCGGTCGCGTCCTGGGTCGCGGTGACCTTCGAAGTGACCGGGCTGCTCGACGAGCAGGCCCTGGCGCAGTCCCTGCTCTCCTTCGTGCAGCGGCACGAGGTCCTGCGGTGTGCGTTCCGCCGACTGGCGGGCGAGGTGGCCTGCGAGCCGTACGACCCCGCCGGACTGACCCTCGAACCCCGGCAGGTGGGCACGTTCGAGACCTCCGGCCTGCTGCGCGAATTCCTCGTCGAGCGGTTCAAGCGGAGCATCGACACCCTCTCCTGGCCGCTGTTCATCATGGGTGCGGTGGAGCGCGAGGACTCCGCGACGGTCTACCTCGCCTTCGACCACATCGTCTGCGACGGCATGTCGATGCCGATCGTGGCCCGCGAGGTGTCCACCCGCTACGAGGCCCTGTGCCGCGGCGAGGGCGTCGAACTGCCGCCCGCCCCCAGCTACCTCGACTTCGCGGAGGAGCAGCGCCGCCGCTACCTGTCCATCGACCCGAGCGACGAACGCCTGGGCTACTGGAAGGCGTTCATGGGGCAGGCCGGCGAGTTCTTCCCGCGCTTCCCCCTCGACCTCGGCGTCGAGGAGGGCCAGATGTACCCGATCGTCAACGAGGCCTCCACCCTCCTGGACGCCGCCGAGGCCGAGGTGTTCGAGAAGACCTGCCTGGCGGCCGACGGCAAGCCGTTCATGGGGGTGCTCGCCTCGGTCGCCGTCTGCCTGCGCGAGGCCGGCGGCCCGGGCGTCTACCGCGGCCTCATGCCGGTCAGTGAGCGCGGCCGGGACACCTGGGCGCATTCGGTGGGCTGGTTCGTCAACACCCTGCCCATCGAGTTCGATGCCTCGCCCGGCCGGGACTTCGCCCAGGTCATGGCCTCCGTCCGGGCGGGCTTCAGCGAGATGATGAGCCATCTCGACGTGCCGTTCGTCCGGGCGTGGCAGTTGCTGGCGCCCGAGGAGTTCGCCGCCCGCTCCTGGCCGTACCCGGTGAATTTCTTCTCGTACATCGACATGCGCAAGTGCCCGGGGGCCGAGCGCCACGACGAGTGGCGTCCCACCACCCACGTGTGGTCGGCGCGTGCCAACGGGGCCTGTTCGTGGTTCCAGCGGGACAGGGACGGGATGCACATGAACTCGATCTACGTCGACACCCCGGCGGCCCGCCGGACCATGGGCGACTTCCAGGAGGCGCTGCGCCTCACCGTCCAGGAGATCGCCCGGTCCGGCGGGTTCCGCCGGCCCATCGCGCTGACCACGCCGCGGCGGCCCCTGCAAACCCCGCTGGACGTGGCCGCGTTCGCCCGCCGCGGCTGATCCGCCGCCCCGGCATCAGACCGGCCGGGCCGCCGCCCGCAGACCGGCCGCCGAGGTGCGCCGCAACACGGCGATCCCCACGGCGAAGGCCCAGCAGACGAGGAGGGCGGCGGTCAGCGGACGGGCGGCCGAGTCGGCTTAAACCCACCGGGCGAGGGATGGGGGATCCGGGACGCCCCCGGACTGCCGCGGCGCTCAGAGGCGGGCCGCGCGGCCCAGCAGCAGGGTGCGTTCCTGCGCGTTGTGCGTGAGGGAGGCCGCCCGCTCGAACTCCGCGCGGGCCTCCCCGGTCCGGCCCAGCCGCTCCAGCAGGTCTCCCCGTACGCTCGGCAGCAAGTGGTAGGCGCGCAGGGCCGGTTCCCGGGCCAGGGCGTCGACCAGCGGCAGGGCCGCCTCCGGCCCCTCGGCCATCGAGACGGCCACCGCCCGGTTGAGCTCCACCACCGGGGACGGGACCAGCTGGACGAGCCGCCCGTACAGGGCGGCGATCCTCGGCCAGTCCGTGTCCTCGTAGCGGACCGCCGCCGCGTGGCAGCCGGCGATCGCGGCCTGGACGGAGTACGGGCCGTTCCCCGCGCGGCCCAGCGCCCGGGCGCCCCGGTGGATGAGCATGCGGTTCCATCGGGCCCGGTTCTGGTCGGCGAGCAGCACCGGTTCCCCGTCGGGGCCGGTGCGGGCGGCGATCCGGGAGGCCTGGAACTCCAGCAGCGCGGCCAGCCCGTGCGCCTCGGGCTCCTCGGGCATCAGGGCGGCCAGTACGCGGGCCAGGCGCAGGGCGTCCTCGCACAGGGCGGGGCGGACGAGGTCGTCCCCGGCGGTGGCCGCGTACCCCTCGTTGAAGACGAGGTAGATGACCTCCAGTACCGAGGAGAGCCGGGCTTCGCGCTCGGCGCCGTAGGGGACCTCGAAGGGCACCCCCGCCTTGGCCAGGGCCCGCTTCGCCCGGACGATGCGCTGGGCGACGGTGGCCTCGGAGGTGAGGAACGCGCGGGCGATCTCCTGGGTGGTCAGCCCGCCCATCAGGCGCAGGGTGAGCGCGATCCGGGCCTCGGTGGCGAGGACGGGGTGGCAGGAGGTGAAGATCAGGCGCAGCAGGTCGTCGTCGATGTCCTCGGGGTCGGCCGGCTCGTCGGGCGGCGGCACGTCCTCCAGGCTCCGGCCGACCTCCGCGAGCTTGCGCGCGTAGGTCTCCCTGCGGCGGACGAGGTCGATCGCGCGGTGTTTGGCGGTGGTCATGAGCCAGGCGCCCGGGCGGTCCGGGACGCCCGCCTGCGGCCACTGCTCCAGCGCCGCGACGAGGGCGTCCTGGGCGATCTCCTCGGCGATGCCGACGTCCCGCACGACGCGGGCGACACCGGCGATGATCCTCGCGGATTCGATCCTGAACACCGCTTCGACCGCCTGGGCCGCACTCACTGCCGTCACGGCCACCCATCAGAGCAGCCGTGACGGGGCAGGGCAAACGCGGCGCGGGCGCGCCGGGATCACATCTCCTGGATCTCCCGTACCTCGGCGCTCACCTTCCATTCCACCGGGTGGATCTCGAGGAACCGCCGGGTCCACTCGATGGCCTCGGCCTTGTCCTTGCACTGGGTGAGGGAGTAGCCGCCGACGACCTCCTTGGTCTCGGTGAAGGGGCCGTCGGTGTAGCTGATCTTCCCGCCGGACCAGCTGAGGCGGGTCCCCGCGGAGGTGGGGAGCAGCCCGGCGGTGTCGAGCATGACCCCGGCCTTGGTGATCTCCTCCAGCAGCGCGCCCATGCGCTGCTCGAACTCGGGCGGGAACTCGTCGCTGGGCAGGTCCTGCTCGTCGATGCGGATCATCGTCAGGAAGCGCGGCATGGTGACTCCTCGGTCAGGAGGGCGGGGACTCTCCCCGCCTCTCACCCCTGCGTCGAACGGGAGACGCCCGGATCGACAGCCTCCGCGAAATTCTTCGGAGATTTTCCCGGGGCGGCCACCTCGGTCCCCCATCCGGCCGACGCACCGGGGCGCCGGGCGGCCGGACGGGATTTCGCCGCCGGACCTCACGAAGCCCACCCACACCTCGCTACTCACGAGTAGGATCGCGGGCCCGGACACCTTCGAGAGGATCCCCCGATGCCCCGCGTCTCCTCCCCCCACCTGCTGGCCGGCCTCCTGGCCACGATGGCGGTCGCCCACGCGGCCGTGC
Organism: Streptomyces nojiriensis; assembly: GCF_017639205.1. Taxonomy (NCBI): domain Bacteria; kingdom Bacillati; phylum Actinomycetota; class Actinomycetes; order Kitasatosporales; family Streptomycetaceae; genus Streptomyces; species Streptomyces nojiriensis. The sequence continues at coordinate 1,185,093 of NZ_CP071139.1, forward strand.
CCGGGAAGTTCGACGCGACCATCCCCCGTTCGCTGCCGGGCAGCCCGCGGGCGTGGACGTACGGAAGCGGGGTGGCCGAACTGGCCCTCGCCGCCGGGGTCGCCCACCCGCGCACCCGCCGGGTGGCCGCGCTGGCCACGGCGGCGTTCTTCGTCGGCGTGTTCCCGGCGAACGTGAAGATGGCCGCCGACGCGCGCCGCGCCTCCCCCGCCGTCCGGGCGGTGACACTGGGCCGGCTGCCCCTGCAGGTGCCGCTGGTGCTCTGGGCCCGCAAGGTGAGCCGGGGCGCCTGAGGCCGCCGGGACGGACCTTGCCGTCAGCGGCTGTCGCCCGTCCAGTCCCAGTGGCCCGGGTCCCCCGCGCGGCGGCGGTAGTGGGCGCGGCCGCCCGCTCCGTAGCGCCCTATCTCCGTGGGGAGCCTGGCCTCTTCGGCGAGCTGGGGCGCACTCCAGCCCGTGATGTCCAGGAGGAGCCCGTCGAGCGGCCCGCCGACCAGCTCGCCGTAGGTGTGTCCGGATCGCGGTCCGGGGTCGGTGTCCTCGTGGTCGGCGCCGTAGACCCGGCGCCGGAGCATCCTGTCGTCCATACCGCTCAGCTTCACAGCCACCACTGACAACGGCCCGGGCGGCCGCGGTCCGGTGCGGCGGCGATGATGGGGGCCGCCCTCCCGATCCGGGGAGGCGCACGAGAGAGGAGCGACACGCATGGCACGTCGGGTGCACCAGCCACTGGAGGACCAGGAGTTCGACTTCATCCTCTCGATGACGACCGGGCCCGTTCTCGCGTACTTCTGCGGCTCCTGGCCCAAGGCCGTCGAGGCGTGCCGCGCGATGGACGCCGTCGTCGGGGACCTGGCCGAGGAGTACGGGACGCGGTTCACCGCCGTCCGCACCGACATGACCCGCTGCCCCGGGCCGACCAGGCGTTACGGGGTGGCGGGCGCGCCGACCGCCGTGCTCATCAAGGACGGCGAGGCGGTCGCGAGCCAGGCGGGGCCGATGACGCACGTGGAGTTCCGGGCGTTCCTGGACGCCCACCTCTGAGGGTTCCGGGGTTCTGGAGTTCCGCGGTTCCGAGGGCTCAGAGCAGGGCGACGGCGCGGCGTTCCCGTGCGAGGGAGCCGTCCACCAGGCCGGCGAGCTCGTCGAAGAGGGCGCGCCGCCCCGGGGCGTCCGTGTCCGGGCCGGCCGCGCGCGCCAGTTCCGCGAGCCGGGACCAGTTGCCGGCCGAGTCGCGGAACAGAGCGGCCGCCTGCGGCCGTCCGGCGAGGTCGAGGAAGTCCGCGTAGAGCGGGCGGGTGGCGCCGGGTGCGGTCCACTCCTCCTCCAGGCACGCGTACAGCCGCCGGGTCCCCGCGAGGAAGGCCTCCGGGGAGCCGAAGCGGCGCTCCCAGCCGGTCCGGGTGCGGCCGTCGCGCAGCTGGGCGGCGAGCTTCTCCATCCCGGAGAAGCCGAAGTTGACGTCGAACCTGTTGCCCAGCACCGGGCCGGTGAGACGGGCCGCGGTGGCGGCCACGGCCCCGTCGACGTCGGGGGCGCCGGCGGCGGGGCCGGTGGGTACGAGCATCCGGTGACGGCCCTTGCGGTGGCCGGCCCAGGCCTCGCCGAACTCCCGCGCCGCGATCCGGTACGCGGCCGGGGCCCCGTCCTCGACGTACAGGCTGTCGCCCTCGTACCCGGCGAGGACCACGGTGTACCGATCGGCTCCGGCCCTCTCGTCCGGGGTACCGCCGTGCCAGGGGAGCCGGGACCGGTCGACGGTGCAGAACACCGGCCGGCCCGCGTCGAGGGCGGCGTGCACACGGTCCCAGCGGGGCCGCGCGCCGTGGGTGACCTCGTAGGGGACGCGGAGCCGGTCGAGGGCGGCTTCCACCCAGGGATCGGGGTGGGCCTGCGCGACGATCGTCGGCAGGGGCGGGTGCCCGGCGTACTCGAACACGAAGTACATGAAGCCGATCCCGCCCGCGAGGCCCGCGACCAGTTCCTCCGCGTGCACGCTGCCGAGTGCGTGCCGGACGAGTGAGCTCTCGCGGTGCCGCCCGGTGCCGAAGTCGGCGTACAGGAGTCCGGTGGGCTTCGGCCGGGGTGCCTGCTCGGTCATCGGGCCGGCGAAGCCGCCGGCCCGACAGCGGACTTCCTGTACAGTTGTCCAGGAAATACGCCATCGACCCTGAGAAGTGGAGGCGGCCATGCACACGGTCGCATCGATCCTGATCGGCCTCGTGGCCGCGCTGCACGTGTACTTCATGGTCCTGGAGATGTTCCTGTGGCAGCGGCCCCCGGGCCGCGCGCTGTCCGGCTTCGACGCGGACACCGCCCGTCTCACTGCGCCGCTCGCCGCCAACCAGGGCCTCTACAACGGCTTCCTCGCCGCCGGACTGGTCTGGTCGCTCGTGATCGACTCGCTCGCCACCCAGATCTTCTTCCTCGTCTGCGTGATCGTCGCCGGGATCTACGGCGCCGCGACCGCCAACCGCCGGATCCTCGTGGCCCAGGCCCTGCCCGGCGCCCTCGCCCTCGGCGCGGCGCTGCTGGCCGCGTGAGCCCGGAGGACCCGCGCGCGGACGACCCCCGCGCGCAGGACCCGCGCACGGCCCGGACGAAGGGGCGGCTGCGCGAAAGCCTGCTGGCCGAGTGCGCGGACCGGCCGCTCGCCGAGGTCAGCGTCTCGGCGGTGGTCCGCCGGGCCGGCGTCGGCCGCGCCACCTTCTACCTGCACTACGAGGACCTCACCGCGCTCGCCGTGGACGCGTGCGCGGACGTGGTGCACGCGGCGGTCGACGCCCTGCACGCCTGGCAGACCGGCCCGTCGCCGCTCCCCCCGGCCCGGCCGCCCGCCGCGCTTGCCGGCTTCCTGGCGGCGGCGGCCGACCGGGCGCCGCTCTACCGCACCCTGCTGCTCCCGGGCGGCGGCGGCCCGCTCGGCCGGCGCCTCCACCGGGAGCTGCGCGCCCGGGCGCGTGCGGAACGGGCGGCAGTGGGCGCCCCGCACCCCGAGCTGGTCGCGTCGGCGGTCGCGGCCGCGTTCACCGGCGTCCTCGCGGACTGGCTGCACGAGGACATCCGGGCGGATCCCGAGGCCCTGGCGGACCACCTGTGGCGGCTGCTCCTGGCCCTCCACCGGGCGATCGGACCCGGCGGCGCGCCGGAGGCGGCCAGGACCCGGTAGCGCTCGCCGGGGGCGGCGCGGCCCGGAACGCGCGAAGCCCCGCCGGGCCGACCGGCGGGGCTTCACGTCACGGGCCCGGCCCGTGAAGTGGACTACCTGAGGGGAACCACCTTCTCAGCCTGCGGGCCCTTGGGGCCCTGGGAGACGGAGTATTCGACGCGCGCGTTCTCCTCCAGCGACTTGAACCCGGTGGTCTCGATCGCGGAGAAGTGCACGAACACGTCGGGGCCGCCGTCGTCCTGCTGGATGAAGCCGAACCCCTTCTCCGAGTTGAACCACTTCACGATGCCTGTTGCCATCTGGCTGATCCTTCACAACGTTCCACTGCGGGCCGCACACGCGGCCGTCTCGATCCTGCCCAAGCGTCCCCCGGAGCACACGCCGAACGCGGCCAACCGGGGCGCGGCGCGCATTCGAACTTCTGACCGTCTTGTCAGTGAAAAGAGGGATCGGCTCCGCCCGAAGCCGTTCACGCACCGCCGTCCGCGGCGGGCAGCGATGCGGTCGACCGCGGCCGCGGCGCTGCCGCGAGGGCACGCCGCGGCCCGCTGACGCGGCAGCCGAGGCAGTCGGCGTGCCCCGCACGGGCGCCGGTGTCCCGGGTGCGCCAGTCCCAGTCGGCCTCCGGCCGGGGGCCGCTCGGCTTGCCCCACCCGGCGAGGTGCAGCAGCCAGGTGACGATCCCGGCCACGGCGACGACGCCGAGGCCGATCCAGATCCCGGGGATCCAGGCGGCGCACACGGCTCCGCCCGCTCCCGCGAAGCCCACCAGGGCCAGGGCGGTCCCGGTCCAGCCGGCCACCGTGTGGCCGAGATCTACGTGGCCGTGCGCGCTCATGATTCTCCCTGGTCGGACCGGCAGCAGTACGCTCGGAAGCGGGAAGCTTATTTCGCGAGGTAAGCATCTCACTTACTAAGTAACTTAGATCCTAAGGAGTATGTGGGTGCAGGGCAAGACCCGCCCCCCGGCCACGGCCGGCGAGGCGATTGCGCGCATGGACCAGTACGTCGCCCTGGGCATCGTCGGCCAGCAGGAGGTGGCACAGCTGCTCGGGCTCAACGTCACCGATCTGACCTGCCTGGGGCACATCCTGGGCGCCGGGGACGCCCCGCTCGCCGCCGGTGACCTCGCCGGGCTGCTGGACCTCACCACCGGGGCCGTCACCGGGGTGCTCAACCGCCTCGAACGCGCCGGATACGCGCGGCGCGTCCCCGATCCGGCCGACCGGCGCCGGGTCCGGGTGGTGGCCGACCCCACGGCGGCCGCGCGGGTCGTCGCCGTGTACCAGCCGATGTACGACCGGCTGGCCACCCTCTTCGCCGACTACACCCCCGACGAGATCGCCGTGATCGCCGACTGGTTCGGCCGCGCGGCGGTCGAGATCCGCGCACACTGCGCGCAGGTGCGGTCAGGGGAACTGACCGCCGGGGAGTCCTAGCCCCCGCTGGTACCATGGGCGGTTGACCATCTACTTCTTTCTCCCCCGCTTTCTCTCTGCTTCGAAAGGTCCTGCATGAGGAACCCGTCAGCTCATGGGCGCTTCGGTGTGAAGGGCGGTGCCAAGGCCGGTGCCCGGACCCCCGCCAAGGCCCCCCGGACCCTCGGCCCGCAGGGTGAGTTCACGATGCACGCGCCGAAGGAGCCGGCGCTGGCGCCGGTGGCGTCCTTCGCCGAGCTCGACCTGCCCCTTGAGCTGGTGGAGACCATGGCCTCGCTGGCCGTGACGGAGCCGTTCCCGATCCAGGCCGCGACGCTCCCGAACGCCCTGGCGGGCCGGGACGTCCTCGGCCGCGGCCGGACCGGCTCGGGCAAGACCCTCGCCTTCGGCCTGGCGCTGCTGGCCCGTACGGCGGGGCAGCAGGCGGACCCGAAGCGCCCGCTGGCGCTGGTCCTCGTACCGACGCGCGAGCTGGCGCAGCAGGTGACCGAGGCGCTGGAGCCGTACGCCGCGGCCCTGAAGCTGCGGATGGCCACCGTGGTCGGCGGGCTGTCCATCGGCCGCCAGGTGAGCTCCCTGCGCACCGGCGCCGAGGTCGTGGTGGCCACCCCCGGGCGGCTCAGCGACCTGGTGGGGCGGCGGGACGTACACCTGGAGCGCGTGAAGATCACCGTGCTCGACGAGGCCGACCAGATGTGCGACATGGGCTTCATGCCGCAGGTCACCGAGATCCTGGACCAGGTGCACCACGCGGGACAGCGGATGCTGTTCTCCGCGACCCTGGACCGCAATGTCGACCAGCTCGTCCGGAAGTACCTGAAGGACCCGGTCTCCCACTCCGTCGACCCGCAGGCGGGCGCGGTGTCCACGATGGACCACCACGTGCTGCACATCCACGCGGCCGACAAGGTCTCGGCGGCGACCGAGATCGCGGCGCGGGACAACCGTGTGCTGATGTTCCTCGACACCAAGCACGGGGTCGACCAGTTCGTGAAGCACCTGCGGGCCATGGGCGTGCGGGCGGAGGGCCTGCACAGCGGGAAGTCGCAGCCGCAGCGCACCCGGACCCTGGCGCAGTTCAAGAGCGGGGCCGTCACCGTCCTGGTCGCGACGAACGTCGCCGCGCGCGGCATCCACATCGACGACCTCGACCTCGTGGTCAACGTCGACCCGCCCGCCGACCACAAGGACTACCTGCACCGGGGTGGTCGCACCGCGCGGGCCGGCGAGTCCGGCCGGGTCGTCACCCTCGTCACCCCGAACCAGCGCCGGGACATGGTCCGCCTGCTCTCCGACGCCCGGATCCGGCCGACGATCACGCAGGTGCGCTCCGGCGAGGCGGCACTGACCCGCATCACCGGCGCCAAGGCCCCCTCCGGAGTCCCGCTGGCGGGCTCCGCGCCGACCGACGCCAAGGGCAGGCCCTCGGGCTCGGACCTGGCGTTCCGCGGCATGGGCACCCGCCCGGGCCGCGGCAAGGAGTCCCGCAAGACGATCGAGGCCCGCCAGCAGGCCGAGGCCCGCCGCGCGGCCCGGGTACGCCGGGGCGCCTGACACGCGTACACCCCACCGCGCCCCCGGACCGGCTCGGTCCGGGGGCGCGGTCCGTGTCAGGCCCTGCGGCGGCGGTTCCGCGCCACGATCGCGCGGGTGACCACGGGCGGGAGCAGGTCCTTGGCCAGCTTGCGCCAGCGGACACCGGGCCTGCGCGCGGCGGCGGGAGCGGGGACCGGCGCCGGTTCCACCCGCGGCGCGGGGTGCAGGGGCTGCGGGGACGCCGACGCGACCACGCCCTGGTCCGTGAGGCGCACCAGGGGGCGCCCGTCGATCATGTCCACGTCATGTCGGAGGTCGGTGCGCTCCTCCAGCCACGCGAGCAGCGCCGCCTGGTGGGGCGCCGGGTCGCCCCAGGTCGCGTACAGCTTCATGGCCGAGGTGCATATGGGGTGCAGTTCGCCCGTGACCACCGCGGCCCACACCGCGGCCGCCACGCCGGGGGTGTGCTCGGAGCGGTAGTCGTCGAAGACCACCACGGCATCCGGGGCCGCGACGAGACGCGAGGACGCGATGTCCGTGACGACGTGCTCGTACAGGTGCGAGGCGTCGATGTGCACGAACCGGCAGCTCGCCGGCTTGACCTCGTCGGCGACGACCGAGGTGGGGGCCTGGATCAGCGTCGGCAGCGCCTCGTGGAAGGCCAGGTAGTTCGTCTCGAAGCCGCGCCGCGTGAGCGTGGGGTAGGACTCGCGGTTCTCGGCGATGTTGAAGTCGTCCGTCGCGGGCGAGTCGAAGAGGTCGCACACGGTGAATTCCTCACCGGGCCGGAGGTACCCGCCGAGAAAGATCGCACTCTTCCCCATGAAGGCGCCGAGCTCCAGCAGGTCGCCCAGCTGCCCCTCGCCGCTGTTCTGACGCGTCAGGAACCAGTCGAAGAGCACCTGGTCGTACGCCGAGAACCAGCCTTTGACCTCGTCGTACGTGGTGGGGACGAGCGGAGCGGGCTCACCGTCGGTGGTCGTGACGGAAGCTTGTGAAACGTGCGACACGGAGAGTCATCCTCCAGCGAAGTGGCATCGGTCTTCACGCTGATACCCGGCCGGGTAACGGCACCCTAAGCCCTGGACGGACGTGTGACGAGACGTGCGCGGGATTGGCCAGTTATTTGCTCTGCGTACCCCGTGCGGTGTGCTGGACCTCGCTCCGGCGATGCAGCCGCCCGCCGACGGGCGCCGCGGTGAGCCGGGCGGCGGACCAGGGCTCTCGGCGCCGGTGCCCGGGAGGCGCGGCGTCATCGGAAGCGGATCTCATCACGTGTCGAGCGGCAGCTCCAACAGCTCTTCCGGTGACCGGAAACCGGAGCGCCGGTAGAGCGGGCTGCTGCGGTCCGACGGCCAGACGACCAGGGTGTCGAATCCGGCGCTGCGCGCGTGCAGTTCGAGCGCTTCGAGGAGCGCCGAGCCGATTCCCCCGTTCCGTCGGGGCGGCGTGACGAAGAAGTTCGTCACGGCCTCCTCCAGGGGCCGAACCGGAACCGGCGGCTGCCCCTCGTGGCCCTCCTGCTTGAACGCCCAGCGCAGTTCGGCCAGTCGGCGCGCATCGTCGGGCCTGGCCGGCCGCACGGTGAAGTCCGTGGTCATCGGAGACGTCCCCCCGTCACCCGAGGGGCTTCCCGTCGGGCTCGTCATCGTCGGCGGCCCGGTAGTGGTACGCGTCCGCCCACCAGTCGTCGTCCAAGTCGTCCTCCAGGTCGTCCTCCAGGTCGTCGTCCTCGTCGACGGCACCGCGCCACATTCGGTCGTCGTCGGCGCTCCGGCGGATGCGCAGCCGCTGCCGCTCGTCCAGCGCGGCGAGAGCCGGATGGCACTGCGTACGGACCCGGTCCCCCAGCGGGTCCTCGCAGGCCGTGCGCGCGCGGACCGCCCGGCCCGCGACCTCGGCGTACCCGAGCGCCGCGAGGCACCCGGCGGCCACCACGGCGGCGGCCCACCCCCGGACGCCGTGCGGGCGGGCCAGCACCAGCAGCATGCCCACCGCACACCAGAAACCGACCAGCAGGACGATGCCGACGCAGCCGCAGCAGTTCATCAGCCGCCCGGGCTCCCCCGGATCCCGCGGGATCCGCGGGATCGGGGGCAACAGGGCGTCCTGTTCCCTCTCGTACGCTTGGCGCCGTATCTGGTACTCCGCGTCGTACCGGTTGATCCAGCCGATCGACACCGGCTCGGGATCGTACCGGCGTACGGCTTCCAGCAGGGCGGCGGGCAGCGGGTGGGCCGGCGGCGGCCGGCCGGGCTCGCGGCCCTCCTCGGTCAGCCGCGCCGCCCCGGGCCCGTCGATGTCGAGGTACCCGCCGAGCAGCAGCTCGGCGGCCGCCGCCTCGACCTCCTCGGACTTCAACGCGGAGGCGTGGTACGGCTCCAGGTCCAGGGCGGCGACCAGTGCGAGGACCGCGCGCCGCTTCCGCGCCCGACGCCACCACCGCAGGCCGATGACCGCGTACACGGCGGTGGCCACGGTGAACGCGGATACGGCGAGGACCAGTTGGAGCACGCCCCGAGGCTACGTCCGCGAACGCCGGGGCGGACACGTGTTTTCCGGCGGCCGGCTCATCGGAACGTCCCTTGGTCCTCAGAACGCGGAGCTGCGGCGCAGGCGTTCGGCGGCTGCGTTGCGGACGCGGCGGGTGCGGGCGTCGGTGGCCAGCAGGGTCAGGGCCTCGTACGAGGTCAGCAGGCTGACGGCGGTGCGCTGGCACCAGTCGGAGGCGGCCGCTAGCTCCTCGGCGGACCAGGGCTCGCCGCGGGTGACGGCCTTGAGCAGGTTCCACTCCCGCAGCCGGCGCTCGGGGAAGGCCCGGCCGGCGAGGGCGGCGGCGATGGCCCGGGACCAGGCGGGGAACTCCTCGGCTGCAAGCAGTCGTACGGCTCGCCGGTCGAGGTGGGTGACCACCGCGCTCTCGGCCATCACCCGGTCGGGGTCGCGCAGCACCTCGGCGACGACCTCCGCCTCGGACTCCGCCCCCGGGCCCGGCGCCGCGGCAAGGGACTCCAGGTGGCGGGCGTAGCGCCAGTGCTCGCGGGGCGCGTCCGCATCGGGGCCGCTCATCGCGTCCCGCGCCGGTATGCCTGTGGCGGGTCGCTGCTGGTCGTTTCCACTCCGCATGGCACCCATTCCACACGACCTCCACGCGCGGCCGGCGGTCAGGGTGCCGTCAGGGCCTGTTCAGCGGTGCGGAGCCAGCATCAGGGCCTCCGCACCGACCGGTCGGTAGCCCGCGGCCTGGAAGGCCCGGATGCTGCGCGCGTTTCCGGTGGCCTGCTGGGACCAGACCGGCTGCCCGCCGGGGACGAGGTGGCGGGCGGCGCGGGCCAGTTCGCGGCCCAGTCCGCGGTGGCGCACGCCCTCGTCGACCTCGATCGCCGCCTCCCAGCGGCCCGCGACGCCGCGGCCGAGGACGAGCACTCCCCCGGCCGCCGACCAGACGCGTACGTCGTGACGGCGGCGCAGGGCCCTGCGGACGCGGGGGTGGTCGGGGTCGGTCGTCTCCACGAGTTCCAGTGCGGGTGCGCCGGGCAGCGGGCCGGCGACGGTGAGCAGGTCGATCGTGTCGGTGCCGCGTCCCGTGCGGTCGAGGAGCGCGGCCAGGAACCGGGGGTTCATGGTGGCGGCCAGCGCATCGCAGTCGAGGGCGGCGAGGGTGGCGTGGACCCAGTCCGGGTCCTCGTCGGTGAAGACCACGGAGTGCGCGGTGAAGGCGATGACGCCCGCGTCGCGCCGGTGCTCCTGCGGGACCACGGTCGTGCGGCCGTCAGGTGGCGGGAACCGCCCCTCGGCCGCCGCGTCCAGGATCTCCGTCAGTGTCCGTCCCATGACCGTCAGACCTGCTCGAAGTGGAAGGACTTGATGAAACAGTCGCGGGGCTGGCCGATCGCGAAGAAGATGCAGTCCACCAGCGACTGCGACGTGAGCGGGTCCTTGGCCGTGCGCGGCGCGCCCTCCCAGGACTCCGACAGCGGGTCGTGGTTGTCGAAGTCCGGTGGGTACAGGGAGATCACGCGGACGCCCTGGTCGCGCAGCCTGCGGGAGAGGATCTCGGTGAAACCGGCCTGGGCGCTCTTGGCGGCGTAGAAGGCCGCATGGGCGTCGGACCGGTGGTGGCCGGCGTCCCCGCAACCGGAGACCATGGTGACGATGTCCGGCTTGGCCGACTTCAGGAGCAGCGGGAGGAAGGCCTTGGTGGCCAGGACGGTGCCGGTGGCGCCGGAGGCGAGGGTGTCGGTCACGTCCTCGTCGGAGGCGGACAGCAGGTCCGTGCCGTGCTGGTAGCGGGAGCCGTTGTTGACGAGCACGTCCACGTGATCGGTGCGGGCGGCGACCGCGGCGGCGAACTCCCGTACGGAGGCGGGATCGGTGAGGTCGCAGGCGTAGGCGTGGACACGGTCCGCGTCGTGGCCCTGGGCGCGGATCTCCTCGCGGACGCGCTCGGCGGCTTCGAGCGTGCGGGCGGAGAGGTGGATTTCGGCGCCCCGGCTCGCGAAACGGAGGGCGAGGGTACGCCCGAAGTCGCGGCCGGCGGCGGTGATGACGACGCGGTGGTGCTCCAGTGCCATGTCTGCGCTCCTGATTCGTGGTCTATACACATGATCTCAGGTGCGGTGCGGGGCGGTGCGGGGTGGTCGGACCGGGGGACCGGGGCGCGGAGGGCACGGCCGCGGACGCGGACGCGTACCGGCTCTCCGCGCCCTGCCTCAGGCCTCGCCCGCCTCCTGCTCCGCCTCCGGCAGCGGAGCCCCGGTTTCCAGCAGGGTCTTGAGGCTGGACGCGAGCATCGGCCAGGCCCGTCCGCACATGCCGATCAGGGTGCCGCCGGGTTCGAAGTCCTCGTGCAGGATGGTCAGCCGTGCGAGGGTGTCGCCGACGGGCTCGATCTCGTACGTGACCTTCGTACGGCGCTCCTTCGCCAGTTCGGCCCGCAGCTCCTCGCCGATCCCGACCGAGGCCGCCCACTGCGGGGTGAAGGTGTGCCAGGTGTAGGAGAGCAGGCGGTCCGGGACGCAGCCGAGGACCACCTGTTCGGGGTCGCTGGTACGGGCCCCCCGCTCGACCCAGTCCATCGGCGAGCCCACCGCCCAGTCGGTCTCGAAGCTCAGGCCCCAGTACCGGCGGGTGAAGGCGGGCTCGGTGAGGGCCTGCCAGACCCTGGCGGGATCGGCCTGGATGTACAGGGTGTAGGTGATCGCGCTGTCGCTCATGGCCCCATGCTGCGGGACCGCGGACCGCGGACGCCGGATTTCCCGATCATGGCGGTGGCCGCGGTCACTCCACGTGGAAGGCGAGCCCGCACAGCCCGAGGCCGGCCCGCGCCGCCGCCCGCCAGGCACGGAGCGGGCCGTCCAGGACGCTTTCGCGGGGCTCGGAATCCAGCCAGATCTGCCGCTGCGCCCGCGCCCGCTCCTCCGGGCCGAATCCGAGAGCCCGCTCCACCGCGGGCAGCGCCCCGCGCACCTCGGCGGCGGTCAGCACGAAGTTCCCGCACCAGCCGGGCAGCAGGGCCGCGCGTTCGGGGCCGATGGCGTGGAACAGGGCGCTGACCGGGTACGCCTTGCTGTGCACCGACACGAACATGAGCTCCTGGTCCGGCTGCCGGTCCCAGATCTCGTCCACGAACGGGAACGTGCACAGGTCGTCGACGTGGCGGCCGGGGCGGGTCAGGTCCTGGAAGGAGCGGATCGCCTCGTCCTCGGCCGGGGTGCCGGTCCACCAGGTGCGGTGGTCGGGGAGCGGCGCACGCTGCCAGGCCGCCCAGCGGCGGCGGGCCCGCGGGCAGGTGCGGTCGGCCTCCACGGCCGCCGCGGTCCGCTGCGCGAGGTCCGCGATCACGGAGTCCTCGTGGCAGCTGATCGACCAGGCGCTGGTGAATCCCATGCCGCCGACGGTAGGAGGCGCCACTGACATCGCCGCGGCCGGCGTCACCGGCACCTCACCGGCGGGCGCCCTCACCGGGGAGTTCCGTGGGCGGGGTGCGGACGGGCGCGGGAAGGCCGAAACGGGCGCGGGCGGCGTGGACCGCGGCGAGCTCGTCGTCGCCCGCCCGCCCCCAGTCGCTGAGTTCGCGTACCTGTTCGGGGGTGGCCAGCAGGTGCGCGAACTCCGGGTCCGCGCCCGCCGGGAGGACGGTGGGGCCGGTGAGCCGGGCCGTGGTGCGGGCGTGGACGCCCTGCTCGCCGTGCCGGTAGCCGAGCGGGACGGCGTCCTCGGTGGATCCGGCCGTCGGGGGCGGCAGGTGCGCGGCGCCGGTGGCCCGGGAGACCAGCAGCAGGACCCGGCCGTCCGGGGCGAACAGCCAGGCCGACCGGTCCCGTACGGGCAGCCGCTCCGGGACCGGGCCCGGGTGCCAGGCACCGTGCTGCGGGACCCGCCGGGTGCGCAGGACCCCGAGCCGGTCGAGGGCGGTCGGCGCGGTGGGACGGCCGTCCTCCAGCAGGGCGGCGCCGGAGCCGTTGACGCGGGCACGCAGGGCGGACAGGGCGCGGCGGGCGTCGCCGGGGTCCATCAGGGCGGGCAGGTCGGCCGGTTCGGCGAAGTGGATGCCGGTGATCTCCTGGGCCGGGAGGCGGACGGCACCGATCCGGTCGGGGGTCCAGGTGCCGCCGTCGTAGACGTGCAGGATCTCCCCGGGGAAGCCCATCTCGGGCGGGAAGCCGGGGGTGTCGGCCGGAATCCAGTCCACGGCGAGGCCGCGCGGGTAGCGGCCGTCGACGCCGAGTTCCTCGCGCAGCTCGCGGGCGGCCGCCGCGGACGGCGCCTCGCCGGCGTCCACAGCCCCGCCGGGGAGCAGCCGGTCGGTGCGGTAGTCGACGCTCTGGACGAGGATCCGGCCGCAAATGTCGGTGACGAGGACGACGGCCGCGGTCCACACGGCGGCCCGGGAGGCCCCGTACTCCGCCGGGGTCATCCAGGTACCCGTCCGCTCCCGCTCGTGTTCGTCGATCGCGCCCTGGTCGGTCAGCTGCGGCATCGGACTCCGTTCACCGTGGGTGGACCTGCCGGCCTGTGCAACAGCGGGCACGGCTCCCGGGTTACGGCGACCCGCCCGCCCTCCCCGACACCCCACGTCTTTGCCACCCCTATACCTCCTTATTACTTGGTTATGTACTCCCTGGTACGTTCCAGATGCGGACCGGCAGCGTAAAAGCCGCCGGTCCGACCAGTCTTCACGCACCGACCGGACCTCACGGACCCAGGAGAGACCCACCCATGCGACGCGCCTCCCCCACGCGCACCGGCAGCGGCCCGAGGGGCGCGGAGGAGACGGCCCCGGCCGGGAGGTCCGCGGGGTCCGGGGCGTCCGGCGGCCGCCTGGCCGGGATCGACGCCGTCCGGGGACTGGCCGTCCTCGGCATGTTCGCCGTGCACGTCGGCCCCGGCCCGGTGCCGGAGGGCGCCGGTTATCTCCTCGTCGCGGCCGACGGGCGCGCCCCGGCCCTCTTCACCCTGCTCGCCGGCTTCTCCCTGGTCCTCGCCCAGCGCGGGCCCGACCCGGCACGGCGCCCGCAGGGCTGGGCGCGCCGCTGGCGCCCCCTGCTGATCCGCTGCACGCTGCTGGCCGTACTCGGTGTGTGGCTGGCCTCGTTGTGGCCCGGAATCCTGGTCATCCTGGCCTTCTTCGCCGTGTACTTCCTGGCGGCCGAGCCCTTCACCCGGCTGTCCACCCCGGTGCTCACCGCCGTGGCGGCGGTCTCGGTGGTGGCGGGCCCGCTGCTGTCGTTCCTGCTGGGCCCGGTGTTCGGCTACGGGGCGTCGGGGCGCGGGCTGGTCCCGGAGGCCGCCGATCTGGCCAGTTGGTCCGGGCTGGGCACGGTGCTGCTCGAGCTGCTGCTCACGGGGGCGTATCCGCTGGCCACCTACTTCCCGTACGTGCTGGCCGGGATGGCGCTCGCCCGGCTCTGCGACGTGCGGGAGCGGTCGGTGGCCCGGCGCATGGCGGTGTGGGGCACGGTGGCCGCCTTCGCCGGATACGGCTCCGCGTGGCTCGCGAGCCATGTGTTCGGCGCCCGGCAGCGGCTCTTGGAGGCGATCGCCGTCCACCATCCCGAGGCCCTGTCCGCGGCCGATCCCGTACGGGAGGTGCTGCAGGGTCAGTACGGCGCCGTGCCCAGCACCTCCTGGGACTGGCTGCTGGTGGCCGATCCCTACAGCCAGACCCCCCTGGAGACCCTGGGCAACGCGGGGGTGGGCTGCGCCCTCATCGGCCTGTGCGCGCTCGCCGCGCGGCACGGGGTGGGCGCGCGCCTGCTGCGGCCGCTCACGGTGCTCGGGGCGATGGCGCTGAGCGCGTACGTCGTCCACGCGCTGGTACTGGCGGGCCCGGCGCACGGCGCCGCGTCCTGGTCCGCCTGGCTGGCCTTCAGCGGCGCGGCCCTGGCGCTGACCTGGGCCTGGCAGCTGGTCTGGGCCGACAGCCCGCTGCGCCGCGGCCCGGTGGAACACGTGCTCCGGCTGGCCACCTCGGGGCGTGGCCGGGCCTGAGCGCGCACCGTCACCCGTCCGTGTGATGGGGTTCGGCCGGCGCGGCGCCGGTACGGCAGGGTGAGCGGATGCAGCTGCGTCCCGCCCTGCCCCTGACCCTCGCCTCGCTCGTGCTGGCCACCGGGTGTGTGACGGTGCGTCTCGCCGCTCCGCCGGACGCGCCGCGGTCGGCGGCACCCGCGGCCGCCCGTACGCAGGCCGCGCAACCGACGCCCCTCGCCCTGCCGTTGAGCCCGCTCCCGACGTCCCCCGAACCCGCCACGCCCGCTCCGCCCGTGGTCCCGGAGGCCGGGCCGCGGCCGGTACTGGCACCGGCGCCGGTACCGGCCGCGGCCGAGCGGCCGCGTCGCCCGCGCCGGGCCGACGCGAAGCCCCCGCGCCCCCGGCGGCCCGCCGAGCAGGTGAAGCCCGCGGCCCCGGCGAAGCCCCGCAAGCGGCCGCCCGCGGTGGCCGAGCCCGGGCCGGCGCCGCGGCATCCGTACGGCATGGCCTCCCTGTGCGAGGCGGCCAAGGGCACCGTGCATCCCTCCATCGTCGCCCTCTGCCACTGAGGTCGTCACAGGAGGGTCCGCGCTCCATGTCCAGGTCCGAAATGGGCATCGAACTTGGTTGCGAACCTGGGCATTCGTCGGACATGAGCGTGGCTCCGGCTTGATCCTGTTGCTCCGACCCGGGGATGCGGCCATGTGGTCGAGGACGCGCAGGCGAGTGTGCTGCGACGCTCGGGCAAGAGGGACTGGGGGTGGCGCTGATGCGCCGATGGGCATGGTGGACGACGGCCGGGGGCGGCCGCATCATCGGTACCGGCCCGACCGGACGCCGGCCGTGACCCCGCGCCGCCCTTGGGGCAAGGAGCAGGCAGGACCAGCGGCCGGCGACGGCGACGGCGACGGCGACGACGGCGGAGGGTCCCGGCGGACCGGGGCGTCGACACGGGTCGAGGCATCCCGTGGCGCTTCGGGTGCCGGACGCGACATCACCCATTCCGCCACCGCCGCCCACAGCCGCGTCGAACACAACGAGACACGGGTGGAGCGGATCGAGCACCACACCTACAACGGGCCGACCTATGTGGGCCAAGGATTCCCGGGGCCCTCCCCTTCCCTCCCCACCCAGGCGTCCCGAGCGGAGGGTCTCGCGAGGCGGGATCTGTTCGCCGCGGGTTCCGGCGTCGGATCGAAGATCATCATGGCGCCGCTGTTCGGCTCCCCTTTCGATCCCGCCCACCTGCTCACGGAATTCATCGAGTCCCTGCTCGCCGTCGGGCTGGACGAGGAGGACGTGGCGCCGTTCAGGGAAGTGGTCGACGGGTTCGTCCGGGCCACGTGCTGGGACGAGGCGGTGGCACTCCTCACCGCGTACAACGCTGCCATGTGGAACGTCGACACCCTGGTGCGAGGGCATTGCACGGCGGGTCGGTTGACTTGGTTCACCCTGGGGCAGTTGCTGTTCCAGGTCGCCTACCAGGGCACCTACGCACACGCGTCCCCGGGCGGCGACAGCGGCCTCAGCGACCAACGCGACATGCTGTTCCACTTCGCCGACGGTGTGGAGCTTCCCGCCACACTCCGGAGTGAGCTGCAGAGGTTCGCACGCATGCCGGCCGCCACGGCCATGGACGGACACCTGGTGGACGAGGCGCGCAGGCTCGCGAGGGTCGTCCACAACCTCCTCACCACCTGAGCTCGGGTCATGTGCGGGCGGGCCCCGGGGATACCCTCGGAGCCGCGGAACGGACGACACGGGGAGCCAAGAGGATGTACGAGGCGGGGCCGTCGGCGGTGGATGCCGTGCGGGCGCTGAAGGAGCTGGCGCGGGAGCGGCCGGACGAGCTGGAGCTGTTCGAAGGGTTCACGGACGCGGAGCTGGACGGCTGGGCCGTGGCGGTGCCCGAGGAGGTGCGGGGGGTTCTGCGGGAGATCGGCGGCTTGGAGACCGAGGACCACGAGTACCGTTTCGGGCCGCGCGGCCGCGAGGTGTTCGCGGACGGCTGCTGGACCCTGGGAGAGACGGACTTCGGCGAGGGCTCGCTGATCGTGGGGGTCGGAGCCGCCGGCTGGGGGCCCGTCGTGGCCGTCAACCCGTGGGGGGCCGACCCCGATGTCACCGTCGAGGCACCGGACTTCACCGCATGGCTCGCCGGGTTCGCCGAACGGTTCGCGGACGGCGAGGCGGACCGGCCGCGGGGAAGGTTCTCCGTGTCGGCCATCTCCACCGTCGAACTCGCCGAGGGAGCCGAGCAAGGCGAGTCCGGTGAGCACAGTGAGGGGTGCGACCGCGAGCTCGCCGCGCTCGTCGGGCGCGGCGACCCGCTCACCGATCTCGTCGACCTGCACGGCCTGCCGGGCTATCCGTGCGCCGTGGACTGGGAACCGTACTTCTCCACCTTCCACGAGACGGCCGACACCGGGAGCAGCGAGGTCCAGTTCCAGATCGTCGGTGAGGGCCGGGCCCTCCTGCTGCGCAGCGTGGTCAGCGGGGACTTCCTCGGCCGGGCCGTGCGCCGCCACCGCGTGCCGGCCGATGCCGCCCGGCGTGCGGTGGCCGAGCTGCGGGAACTGGCCGCCGGCTGCCCCGGCCTCGTCGTGCTCGACGCGGGCTGCGCCGACTCCGTCATGGACGGCTGGGCGGTCCCCGTCCCCGAGGAGGTCCGGACCGTGCTCCGGGAGATCGGCGGGGTGGCGATCGCGGGGCTTCCGGCGCTGCGGCTGCTGCCCGGGGCGCCCGAGCACGCGGTGGATCCCGAACTGCACCACATGCTGGGCGGTGACGGTTCGTACTGGCCGCTCGCCCGGATCGGCCACGGGCACGGCCACGCCCTGGCGCAGATCCGCATCGACCCGGCGACCGGCCGGTGGGGGTACGTCGTGTCCGTGCCCGGCGACGGCGAGAGCCTGCGGGAGTACCCGGAGCTGGCCCTGCTCGCCGAGTCCCTGCCGGACCTGCTGCTGACCTTCGCACGGCTGGCCCGGCGGGCCGCGGCGGGCCCCGACTTCGCCGCGCGGATGGCCCGCGACACCCGGTGGCTGTTCCCCAACACCGGGGAGCCGTGGCCGCGTCCCGCCCCGGTCTGCGAGTGGGCCGGTTCGGCGGACCCGCTGCTCGCGGCGGCCACCGAGCTGCCGGACGGGACGCACGCCGCCGACCTGCGGGCCGTACCGATCCCGAGCGACCTGTGCTTCTACCGGGCGGCCGGCTGGCCGTACGCGGCCCGGCTGGAGCGACTGCACTTCGCGGCGGCCGGCCAACTGGCCGCCGCCGTGCCGGTACCGGTATCGGTGCCGGGCTGACAGCCGCGCGGACGGTCTTATTGGGTGGATGCGTCCGGTCGGGTTACCTACAGTGACGAGGCACCCGATGTCGAGCAGGAGCGGACCATGCGCATCCACTATCCCCGTACGCCGCACCTCCCCTGGTCCCCGGGGGCGGCGGCGGACGACGTCCGCGCCGTCGGACTGGCCGGGTTGGCCGGGCGCGAGGTCGTCGTGACGGAGAAGCTCGACGGGGAGAACACCACCCTGTACGCGGACGGCCTGCACGCGCGCTCGCTCGACTCGGCGCACCATCCCTCGCGGGCGTGGGTCAAGGGTCTCCAGGGCCGCATCGGCCCCGGGATCCCGGCCGGGTGGCGGGTGTGCGGGGAGAACCTCTACGCCCGGCATTCGATCCCGTACGAGGACCTGGACAGCTGGTTCTACGGTTTCTCGGTGTGGGACGGGGAGCACTGCCTGGACTGGGACCGGACCGTACGGTTCCTGCGCGGCCTGGGCGTGCCCACCCCGCGCGTGCTGTGGCGTGGCACCTTCGACGAGCGCGCGCTGCGCAGGCTGAAGCTCGACACGGCGCGCCAGGAGGGGTACGTCGTACGGACGGCGGCCGGTTTCACGCGCGAGGACTTCGGCCGGTGCGTGGCCAAGTGGGTGCGGGGCGGCCATGTGCAGACCAGTAATCACTGGATGTTCGCGCAGGTCGTGCCGAACGGGCTCGGACCTGCGGCCCCGTTGTGGGCGGTGCGCTCGGGGGCCGAGGCCGATGTGCCCGGGCTGTCCGCCGCCCTCGGGATGAGCGGGACCGAGACCACTGCAGCGGCCGACGCGGACGAGGTCGCCGAGGTCGCGGCCCGGATCGACGGGGCGGGGCGGACCGGGGAGGACCGGCTGGCCGGTGTCCTGGCGGCGGTACTCCGCCGCGAGCCGCGGGCCCGGATCGCGGCGCGGATCGCGGCGGGCCCGGCCGGGATGGGGCTCGCGCGGCGGGTCGCCGACCTGGTGGGGCTGTACCCGTACCTGCAGCGGCCGTTCCCGGACGAGGACCGGCGGGCCGGGCTGGTCGGGATGGCCGCGGCGGCCGATCTCGGCGTGCTGCACGCGCTCGCCGGGGCACTGGCGGACGGGCCCGGGGAGCGGGAGTGCGCGGAGTGGTCCGCGCTGTGCGCCGAGGAGGCCGGGCTGCTCGGCGCGGATCCGCTGGAGGAGCTGCGGGCCGGGCTGCGCGAGGCGCTCTCCGGTCTGGGCACGGAAGCCGCGGACCGCTGCTGGGCCGAGACACGGCGGGCGTTCGCACAGGGCAGGATCTCGGGATCCGCGGTGGAGGAAGCCGTGGCGGCGACGTGGCAGTGGCGCGAGGGAACGTTTCCCCGGATGGTGCAGCTGTGCGGACCATCGGGCAGCGGGAAGAGCACCTTCGGCCGCGAACTGCCCGGTGTGGACGCGTACATCAGTCTTGACGATCTGCGCACGGCCCGGGGTTCCCGTGCGGACCAGGGGGCCAACGCCGAGGTGTTGAGCGAGGGCCTGGACCGGCTCGACGCGGCCCTGGCCCGCGGCGGGACGGTGGTGTGGGACGCCACGTCGCTCAACGGCCGGCAGCGCGGCCTGGCGGGCTCGGTCGCACGGCGCCGCGACGCGCTGGTCACCCATGCCGTGGTGCTGGTGGAGGAGGCGGAGCTGGTCCGGCGCAACGGCGTGCGCCCGCATCCGGTACCGCCGCAGGTGCTCACCTCGCAGGTGCGCCGGTACAGCCCGCCGTACGCGGGTCAGGCGCACCGTACGTGGTACGTCGGTACGGCCGGGGTCGTCGAGGACACGGCGGGCGGCCTCGCGGCCGGACCCGCGGACACGGGACCGGGGCAAGGACCGGGGCAGGGTCATGGACAAGAACGGGGACAGGGACCGTACTGATGCGTACCAGTGAGGAGCTCTACCACCAGGTCCGCTGGGACTCCCGGTTCGATCCGGCGCGGTTCGTGCTCGGACTGCTCCAGCGCGGGGCCGAGCCGAAGCGGGTCCCGCTGCCCTCGTTCGTGCCCGGCGGCGACATCCCCTGGCACCGGGTGCTGTTCGTCGAGGCGGACGGTGAGCTGGTGTGGGACCGTGCCACGGGCGTGGACCGGATCGATCTCACCTCGGCGGGCCGGGTCCGCGATCCGCGGCTGCTGCGGGCCCCGTTCTTCACCGCCCGGACCCCGCACGCGTGGGACCCGGCGGGCGGCGGCGCCTGGCGGCCCGCCGAGCCGGTTCCCGGGGTCGGGACGGCCGCCGCGCCCTCCTCGGTGCGGCTGCTGACCTGGAACACGCTCTGGGACCGGTACGACGCCCCGCGCATCTCCACCGCCCGGCGCAGGCCGCTGCTGCTGGCCGATCTCGCGGCCGCCGATGCCGATGTCATCGCGCTGCAGGAGGTCGAACCCGAGCTGCTCGGCATGCTGCTGGCGGCGCCGTGGGTGCGGGCCTCGTACACCCTCGGCACGGATCCGGGCGGCCGGGACGTCGCCGAGTGCGGCCTGCTGCTGCTCAGCCGGCTTCCGGTGCGGGAGGCGGGGATGCACCGGCTCCGCCCGCACAAGGCGGTCACCGCCGTCACGGTGGACACCGCGGCCGGCCCCCTGGTCGTCTCGAACACCCACCTGACCAGCGACCACACCGAGAACGGCGACGTCCGCCGGGAGGCCGAACTGACCCGGCTCGCCGAGGGGCTGGGCGGCATCGAGGCCGGGGTGGCGCTGCTGGGCGACTTCAACGACGGCCGCCACGGCGCCTGGGGGCCCGCGGCCGCACTCGGCATGCGAGACGCCTGGAGCGACGTGCACGGGGCGGCGGACGACACGCCGACCTTCGATCCTGCGGCCAATCCACTGGCCGCGGTGGGCTCGCTGTC
Organism: Streptomyces nojiriensis; assembly: GCF_017639205.1. Classification (NCBI taxonomy): domain Bacteria; kingdom Bacillati; phylum Actinomycetota; class Actinomycetes; order Kitasatosporales; family Streptomycetaceae; genus Streptomyces; species Streptomyces nojiriensis. The sequence goes on from NZ_CP071139.1 coordinate 1,205,885, forward strand.
GGGCCGGGCGGCCCGGCTGGACCGGATCCTGCTGCGGTCCACGACGGCCCGGGTGGCCCGGGCCGCGCTCCGCGGCGACGCACCGGCCCCGGAGGGCCTGTTCATCTCCGACCACTTCGGTGTGGAGGCGACGGTGGAGTTCGGGGAGCGGGGCGGTGCGCCCGCGCGCCTCGACGTACCGGCGACGGCGCGGACGGCCGTGGCATGGCTGCCGCCCGCCCTGCCGGAGGCGGTACGGGAACTGCGCCGCGAGCTCGACCCGCAGGCCGGGCGCTGGCCCGCGCACGTGAACCTGCTCTTCGGCTTCGTACCGGAGTCCTCCTTCGGCGAGGCGGTGCCGCTCCTGGCGGAGGCGGCCGCCGCGACCGGGCCGTTCCCCGTCCGGCTGGAGGGTGTGCACAGCTTCGGGCACCGTGAGGACGCCACCGTCTGGCTGGACCCGGCGGCATCCGGTGAGGCGCCGTGGCAGGAGCTTCGGCGCGCCCTGGCGGAGCGGTTCCCGGGCTGCCAGGGGCGTACGGGTGACCAGAACGGCTACACCCCGCATCTGACGCTGGGGCGCAGCCAGGACCCGCAGCGCGCGGTCGCGGCCTTCGCGGCGCGGCTCGGCGGCCCGGTGGCCGCGCGGGTCGGGGAACTGGCCGTGCTCTCGCGGCGCGGGGACGGACCGATGCGGGTCCGGGCGACGGTGGCGCTGGGGACGGGCGAGGTGCGCTGGGAGCCGGAGGCGGGCCCGGAGCCGGCCGACCGGTCCGGGCCCGCGGTCCGGGACGGGGCCGCCGAGTCGGTCACCGCGCGCGTCCGGGCGGCGCTCGGCGATGCGCAGGTGTACCTGGCCGGGTCGCGCCGCATGGGCTGCGCGCTGCCGGAGGCCGACCTGGACCTGGTGGCGGTGGTGCCGGGGCCGGCCGATGTGGCCCTCGTACGGGACCGGGTGGCGGCGGCGCTGCCCGAGGCGGGGCGGCTGCGCGAGGTGACGGGGGCGCGGGTGCCGGGGCTGCGGTTCCGCGTCGGCGGGCTGTCGGTGGATCTGGTCGTGGTGGCCACCGGCGGGCCGGCTCCGGCGCAGGCGGTGGCACGGCGGGCGGAGCTGGGCGAGGCGGCCGCGCTCGCGCTGAGCGCGGTCAGCGACGCCGATGCCGTACGGGACCGGGTGGGAGCGGACCGGCAGGCCGCGTTCGCCGGGCTGGCGCGGCAGGTGAAGGCGTGGGCGCGGGCCCGGGGGCTGGACTCGGCGCCGTTCGGCGGGCTGCCCGGGCTCGCCTGGGCGGTTCTCGCGGCGCGCACGGTGGAGGAGGCCGGGGCGCTGCCGCCCGACGCCCTGCTGCGCGAGTTCTTCGGCAGGTGGGCCGCCTGGGACTGGCGGGTGCCCGTCTCGCTGTCGGCGGCGGGCGCGGGCGCGGCGGAAGGCGGGCCGGAGGGCGGGCCGGACGCGGTCGCGGTCCTCACCCCCTCGGAGCCGGTGCGCAGTTGCACGGCCCAGGTCGGGCCGGGCCTGCGCGACCTGCTGGTCCAGGAGTTGTACGCGGCCTGGGAACTGCTGGAGTCCGGCCCCGTGGACCGCGCGTGGGCGCCGGGGCCACCTCCGCTGCACCGCCGGCACGCCGCCTGGGCGGTGGTGACCGTACGGACGGCTTCCGAGGCGGAGTTCGAGGAGACCCTGGGCCGGGTGCGCGGGCGGCTGCGGGCCCTGCTCGGCGCCCTGGAGGAGGCCGGTGTCACGGACGCGCACGCCTGGCCCCGGCCCTTCGAGTCGGGTCCGGCCCTGGCCCGCTACGCGATCGGTCTCGGCACCGTGCCGCCGGACGCGGCGCGCCTGGCCGCCCTGGCCGGCCCCTGGCGGACCGGCCTGCCGGGGGTCGAGGTCTCCTGGGCGGCCTGCGGCGAGGTGCCCGACCTGGGGTGAGGCGTGGGGCGTCGGTGGTCAGGGGCGGTGCGTCACGCGGGTAACGCCGGTCACGTGGGCCGGACCTCGATGATGATCTTCCCGGCCGTGTGCCCCGTCCGGCTCAGCTCGAAGGCGGCCGCCAGCTCGCCGAGCGGGAAGGTCGTGGCGACCGGCACCTTGAGCTGTCCGCTGTCGGCGAGCCGGCCCAGTTCGGCCAGGTCGCTGCCGACCGGGCGGACCCACATCCACTCGCCGCCCGCACCGAGCACGCTGGGGTCGGCGATGGAGGCGTGCCGGCCGTCGTCGTGGAGCACCTCGCGGGTGACGGCGCCGACGCCGCCGACGAAGTCCGCGACGACCGTGGGGCCGTCGGGTACCAGGGCCCGTACGCGCGCGGCGAGTCCGTCCCCGTACTCGATGGGTTCGGCGCCGAGTTCGCGTACCCGGTCATGGTTGCGCGGGGAGGCCGTGCCGATGACCCGGGCGCCCAGTGCGCGGGCGATCTGCACGCCGAAGGAACCGACCCCGCCCGCCGCGCCGTGGATGAGGACGGTGTCGTCCTTGCCGGTGCCCAGGCGGGTGAGCAGCTGGTAGGCGGTGAGCCCGGCGAGCGGGAGTCCGGCGGCCTCGGCCCAGGTGAGGGAGGCCGGCTTGTGCGCGAGGGCGCGTACGGGAACGGTGACGTACTCGGCGAAGGTCCCGCCGTGCACGTAGTCCTTGCGGGCGTACGCGATGACCTCGTCGCCCTCGGCGTATTCGGGGGTGTCGATGCCGACCCGCTCGACGGTGCCGGACACGTCCCAGCCGGGGACCACCGGATAGACGACGTCCATCAGGGGGTCGAGCCCGCCCGCCATGATCTTCCAGTCGACGGGGTTGACGGCGGCGCACGCGACCTTGACGAGGACCTCACCGGGTCCGACCTTGGGCATCGGCAGCCGGGTCTCGGAGAGCACCTCCGTCCCGCCGTACGTCTCGTAAGCCATCGCCCGCATGGTTTCCTGGCTGCTGCCGCCCGACTGGGACATGTACCCGACCTCTCCGTGTGCTGGTGGAACCCGCCCCCGGCCCATCCCACCATGCACGAAGCGCCCGCCCCACGAAGCGGGGCGGGCGCGGCGCGGCGCGGGCCAGCTCGGGAGAGCGCGCGGGGGGTCACTCGTACTCGGTGCCGCCCTTGCGGGTCAGGTACGCCGGGCTGACCGCCTTGGCGATGGCCCGCCCGCCCGTGACCGGGCTGTACCGCTCCGCCGACGGCCGGATGACGACGCCCTCCCGCAGGTGCGCGGCCTTCCCGGAGACGGTCTCGCGGCCGCTCGCCAGCTCCAGCACCGTGTCGAGGTCGTACGGGCCCTCGTACAGCCTTGGTACCAGCGGAAGCTGACCGTCCGTCAGGACGTCGGCCGGGTCCAGCCAGCGCGTCTGCCCGTCGATCTCGGCGGAGACGTCGAAGACGGCGTATCCGGGCGGCGAGTCGGCGGTGCGGACGTCGGTCCCGTACGAGAGGTCCTGGACGCCCTTGCCGTACACCTCGCCGAAGATCCCGATCCTGGTCGCACCGAGGCGGTCGGCCAGGGCCGCCGCGACGGCCGCCACGCCGTGCCCGCGTACGGCCCGCCAGTAGAGATTGCGCTCGTCCTCCTTGAGCGCCAGCCCCTTCGAGCCGAACCCCTTGGAGGAGACGAAGGACCGCTCGCCCTCGACCACGTACGTGAACAGGCAGGCGGTGCCGTGCAGTTTCTCGGTGAGGACGACCGGCTCGCCGGGCTCGAAGATGTGCGGGTAGCGCTGGAGGTTCTCGATGTCGACCCACGGCATCAGGTCGGCGGCGGCTTCGACGTCACCGTTCATGGTCGTGGGTATGGGCGGGGCCCATTTGGTGATGCCGAGCAGCTCCGCGAAGTCCGTCCCCTCCTTGGCCGCCTGGGCCAGGTCCACGTCGGCGAGCGCGCGCGGCCTGCACACCAGCCCTTGCGAGAGTTCGCCGCGGAGCCGGACCGCCTTGACCCGGTCGGCGGAGCCGCCCGCGAGCCGCCCGGTGAGGCCGAGCTCCTCGATCAGATCCGCCGGCAGCACGGCCTGTTCGGGGATGTAGACCGCGAACTCTCCCGTGCGATAGGCACCCTTGGCGATCACGGCGCGGTACAGGCCCACCTGGGCCAGTTCCAGCGCATCCGCGTTCGGGTGCTCGTGAACGGTCAGTTCTTCGGCGGTGACGCGCAGGGTCGACATGGGACGGCTCCAACAGTGGTCAGGGACACGGCCGACGCCCGGTGGTGTCGCGGTGCGTCGGTGACGACCACTCTGCTTCCCGCCATTTCCGCTGGTCCAGCGAATATCACGGTGTTAGCCTGCCCGCCCCGGCGCCCCCGGCGCTCGGCTGCCCCGCATTCCGCGTCCGCGTACGCGTCCGCGTTCCACGTCCCGCAGGAGGCTCCCATGTCAGCTCGCCCGGTCACCGTCGTCACCGGCGGCAGCAGGGGCATCGGTGCGGCGACCTGCCTGCGGCTGGCCGCCGACGGGCATGACCTGGCCCTCAACTACACCCGCGACGCGGCGGCGGCCGAAGCCGTCGCCGAGCGGGTGCGGGCCGCCGGAGCGCGCTGTGTCACGGTGCGCGGCGACATCTCCGAGGAGTGCGCCGTCGAGCGGCTCTTCGACATCGCCGGCGCCGAACTCGGCAGGGTGACCGGGCTGGTGAACAACGCCGGGGTGACCGGCCCGCTGGGCCGGCTCGCCGATGCCCGCACCGAGGACCTGCGCCGGGTCGTGGAGGTGAACCTCCTCGGCTACCTGCTGTGCTGCCGCCGGGCCGCCCGGGACATGGCGGAGGCCGACGGCGGGGCGATCGTGAACGTCTCCTCCACTGCCGCCACCCTCGGCAGTCCCGGGGAGTACGTGCACTACGCGGCGACCAAGGCGGCCGTCGACGCGCTCACCGTGGGACTCGCCAAGGAGCTCGGCCCGGACGGGATCCGGGTCAACGCCGTGGCGCCGGGCATCATCGAGACCGACATGCACGCGGCGATGGGCGATCCCGACCGTCCGGCGAAGGCCGCGGCCGGGATCCCGCTCGGTCGGCCCGGCCGGCCCGACGAGATCGCCGGGGCGGTCGCCTGGCTGCTCTCCGCGGACGCCTCGTACACGACGGGCACCGTGCTGCGGGTCTCCGGCGGCCGCTGATCCGCGAGCACCGCGGCGGTCAGCTCATCGCGGCCTGGGTGGCCGGGCCGTAGACACCCGGGGGGTCGCCCTTGATGGAGCGGTCGCGCTGCAGCTGGCCGACGCCGCGTTTGGTCTGGTTGTCGTAGAACCCGGTGACGGAGACGTACGTGAACCCCTGCCCGTGGAGCAGCTCCTGCAGGGCGCGCACCTCGGGGCCGCTGTCGCCCATCCGCAGGGTTCCGGAGGAGCTCGGCGGGCTCGGGACCGAAGCGCTGGGCGAGGAGGGTGGTTTCGGGCCCTGGCTCGCGGACGGGCCCGGCTCCCGGGAGGGGGTGGGCACGGCGGAGGCGGAAGCGGAGGGGGACATTGCGGTCGCGGTCGGGCGGGGTGCGTCGGCCCCGGCGGTGGAGTCCCCGCCGCGCGCCCGGAGCATCGGTACGGACAGCTCGGCGGGCGCCCCCGCCCGGGGCGGCTGCGGGTCGGGGCCGCTCAGGAGGAGCACCAGGGCGCCCACCGCGGTGAGCGCCAGCAGGGTCAGGACGGCGAACGGGAGCCGGCTGCGGCGACCACGGTCGGCTCGGCGGCCCGCGGCCGGGACGGGAGCGGATCCGTGAGCGGGAGCGGAAGCGCGAACGGCGGCGGGAGCGCCGGGTTCCCGGACGTGTGCCGGGCCGGGGAAGGCGAGGGGGCCGGTCTGCGGCCAGGCGGGCGCAGCCGACGGGGGCGGTGGGCCCGAGGGGGCGATGTACGGGCGTACGAGCAGGTGGTCGTCGGGGACGATCCCGTTCTCGTCAGGGTCCTGGCGCATGGTGGTCTCCCGGCGGGGACGGGGGCCGGCGCGGCGGTGCGGTGCCGGCCCCCACCCGGTCGGTCAGGCTCCGTGCCGCCGGGCGGCGGGAGCCGGGGCCGCACCGGCGGCGGGGGCGCCGGGCGTGCCGAGCACGCCGAACGCGCGGTGTGCGCCGTGTGCGTCGTGTGCGCCGTGTGCCGGAGAACCGCCGATTTCGGCCGGTTCGATCGACGGGCGGACGGATATGGGCATCTGACGTATCTCCGAAGTGCGGCTCAAGCTGTGATCCGTGATCGGCGCACTCTTGCCCTCCGGCGGGGGCCGGGTCAAGCCGGCTGTCCGATCCGCCCCCGTCCATCCGATCTGTCGGGCGGGGTCGTTCCCGCCACCCACCGCCATCAGTCGCGGGTGCGGGCGGTGCGGCGGATCGCCGAAACCCACACGGTGGCGGCGGCCGCGAGCATCAGGGCGGCCCCGCCGAGCGGGGCGGCGGGTGCGGAGATGCGGTCGACCGCGAGGCCGCCGCAGAGCGCACCCGCCGCTATGGCGAAGTTGAACATGGCCACCATCAGCGAGGACGCGGCCTCGGGCGCCTCCGGGGCCGCCTTGATCATCCAGCCCTGCACGCTCACCGAGACCCCTCCGTACGCGAGACCCCAGGCCAGCAGCAGCGCGGTGCCGACGGCCGGTCCCGGCAGGACCGCGATCAGCGCGAGGATGACGGTGAGGGAGGAACTCACCACGAGCAGGGTCCGGTACGGGTCTCGGGCCCCGGCAAGGAAGTTCCCCGCGACGCCGGCGACGCCGTAACCGAGCAGCAGGGTGCTGATGTGTTCGGCGCCGACGCCGGAGACCTCCTGCAGGATCGGCCGTACGAACGTGTAGGCGGCGAACTGTCCGGTCACCACGAGGAAGGTGACGATGACCCCGGCCCGCACGGCGCGGTTCTCCCGGAGCAGGGCGGGGAGTTCGGGAAAGGTGGTGTGCCGGGTCGCCGGCAGCGGGGGCAGCAGCAGGAGCAGGGCGGTCAGCGTGACGAGGCCGAGGACCCCGACCGCCGCGAAGGCGGTGCGCCAGCCGCCGAGTTCGCCGAGCAGGGTGCCGGCGGGGACCCCGAGCACGGAGGCGGTGGGGACACCGCCGAAGACGAGCGCGGTGGCCCGGCCGACCTGGCGCTCGGGGACGAGGCGTACGGCGAGTCCGCCGGCGACGGCCCAGAATCCGCCGACGCTGACGCCGACGAGCAGCCGGGCCGCCAGTACGACGGCGAAGTTCGGGGCGAGGGCGGCGACGAGGTTGGCGGCGACCATCAGGGCGATGAGCACGCACAGCACGAGCCGCCGGTCGAGCCGGCCGGCGCCGACGGTGACCAGCGGCGCGCAGAATCCGGCGACGAGTCCGGGCGCGGTGACCATCAGGCCGGCGGTCCCGTCGGACACGCCGAGGGCGGCTCCGACGGGGGTGAGCAGCCCGACGGGCAGCAGCTCGGAGGTGATCAGGCAGAAGATGCCGAGCGAGACGGCGCAGACGGCCGCCCAGCCCCGCCACGGAGCGGCACCGCTCCCCGGTGCGGACCCGGCCCCCGACCCGGCTATGGAGTCGGGCCCCATGGGCGGGCCGGACACGGGCGGACCGGACTCGGAGGGCGGCGCGGGCTCGTTGCCGGGCGCGGCGGCTGAGGTCATGGATCGGTACTCCGTACGGACGATCTGCGGGCAGGACACGGCGGTACGGGGAGCCGGGGGGTCGCGCCTCCCCCTTCATCCGTACTGCCGTTCCAATTTCCCACACGCCCCGGCCATTCCCGCCGGGCCGGTGTCACCCGCACGCGTGAGTGGGACACCGGGCCGGCCCGGCCGTACGGCAAGGTGGTCGGATGCAGTTACGCCGGGCCGTGCCCCTCTCCCTCGTCGTGCTCCTCGCGAGCACCGGCTGTGTCTCCGTCGGGCCGCACGATCCGGCTCCGGCTCCCGTACGGGGATCCGTACCGCCGGCCGAGGCGCCCGAGGTCCCGACACCCCTGGCCCTGCCGCTGGGGGCCCTGCCCGAGGCCGCCACGCCCGCTCCGGGCGCGGCCCGGGACCCTGACGGCGCTGACGGCGCTGACGCGGCTCCGAGACCGGCCCCGAGGCCGGACCCGGAGCCGGAGCCCTCGCGCGAGCGGGCCGCGAAGGCGGCGCCGCCGCCGCGGCGCAAGCGGGTGCCCGGACCGGCGACGGCCCATCCGCGGCGGCGGCCGGCCCCGCCGCCGCGCCTGGACCAGCTGTGCGCGGCCGCGGAGGGAGCGGTGCCGCCCTCCATCGTCGACCTGTGTCTGCGCCAGTACGGCCGCTGACGACCGCGTCCGTCGCCGGTGCCACGCTTGACCCTCCCCCTGTGTCAGACCTTGTAGTGGAGAGCGTCATGTTCACCATCGGAGACTTCGCCAAGCACGGCCGGGTGTCGGTCCGCATGCTGCGTCACTACGACGCCCTCGGACTGCTGCGCCCGGCACGTGTCGACCCCTTCACCGGCTACCGCTTCTACGAGGCCGGGCAGCTCGCCCGCCTCAACCGGATCATCGCGCTCAAGGAACTCGGCTTCTCGCTCGACCAGGTGGGGACGATCCTCGGCGAGCGGGTGGGCGCGGAGGAGCTGCGCGGCATGCTGCGGCTGCGGCAGGCCGAGCTGGAGGCCGCCATGGCCGCCGCGGCGGCCCGGCTCGTCCAGGTCGAGGCGAGGCTGCGGACCATCGAGAAAGAGGGAACCATGCCCGCCGACGACATCGTCGTGAAGAGCCTTCCGCCCGTCCGGCTCGCCGAGCTGACCGGCACGGCCGGGAGTTACGAACCGCAGGACATCGGCCCGGTCATCGGACCGCTCTACGAAGAGCTGTGCCGCCGGATCGAGGCGGCCGGGGTCGTCCCGACCGGCCCCGGCACCGCCTACTACGAGGACGTGCCCGGCACGGGCTCCGCGGCGGCGGTCCTCGTCCACGCCGGACTGCCGGTGGCGGCCTCGGTCCGTGCCGAGGACCTCGGGGGTGAGGTACGGATCGTCACGCTGCCGGCGGTGGAGCGGGCCGCGACCGTGGTGCACCGCGGCCCTATGGACGGCGTGCTGCCGACGTCACAGGCCCTGGCGCGGTGGATCGACGCGCACGGGCACCGCTCGGCCGGGTACGCGCGCGAGCTGACCCTGGCCTGCCCGGAGGACCCGGACCAGTGGGTCACCGAACTCCAGGAGCCCCTGGCCGCCACGTCCTGACACCCCGATCCCCCACTCCCGGGGAGCCCTGGATCCTCAGGGGCGGCGGCCGCAGGCGCGGGCGCACCGCCGGGCCGTGTCGCGCCGGGCCGTGCGCAGCCTGCGCACGGTGTTGTGGCCGCGCCGCTTCCACTCGCCCCGGGGCAGCGCGGCACGCTGGCCGCCGCCCGCGATGAGGGCGTTGACCGGGGTCATCGGGTCGGCGGCCATCGCCTTGGCGAACAGGACGCCGACCACGAGCGGGACCAGGGCCACGGCCAGGGCCGTACCGGCGGTGGTCACGTGCTGCATGCGCGGGTGGGCGGCCCGGCCGTTCGTGGCGTCTGAAGTCATGTCCCCATTCGACCAGCGGCGCGCCGCCGGGGAATCGGGGTGGATACTCAGGCCGTTGGGTGTGAGGTACTCAGACGGGCGGGGCGGGTGGTGGGTGATGGCGGTACCCGGGCAGGGTTTCGAGCCCGCGACCGGCGACGGCCCGGAGGGCGCGCCCGGCGGGCGTGAGGCGGAGCTGCACACCGCGTTCGAGGGGCTGCTGCAGATCCGCCGTCTGGTGAACGGCCCGGCGGGCGCGGCGGTTCCCGCGCCCTGGGAGGTGCGGCAGCTGCCGCGCGCGGTGGCGCTCGTACTGGAGGCGGCGGGGATCGCGCCGTCGGCGCTGGACGCGCAGGGAAGGCGTACGCGGACGGGCTACCGCGTGGCGGCCGGAGCGGAGCCCGGGCGGGCGGAGGTGACCTGGCCGGGCCCGGCGGGCGGCGGCGCGGCCGCTGAGGAGCAGGAGCGGCTGACGGCCTGCGCGGCCGTGCTCGAACGGCTGGGCTGGGTGTGCCTGCTGTACCGGGGCCCTCGGCGGCGCCGCTTCCTGGAGGTGGAGCCCCCGGGCGGGCCGGGCGGGCGCCCGCTCAGCCGAGGGTGAGCAGGACGACTTCCACCTCCTGGCCGCGGGCCATGGCGAAGTCACGGGTGCGGCCGGTGACGGTGAACCCGCACTTCTCCAGCACCCGGATGGAGCCCGCGTTGTCGGCCACCGCCCCGGCGTGCAGGGGCCGGGTGTCCTCCAACCGGATCAGCTCGGCCAGCGCCCGGGTGGCGATGCCCCGTCCCCAGTGCTCGGGTCCGATCACGTACGTCACCTCGCGCTCCTCGGGCGGCCCGAACACGGCGGCGTGGCCGGCCACGACCCGGTCGGCCAGCACGGTGCGCAGGAGCACGGCGGGGTCGTTGCGCACCTTCGCCCAGTGCGTGTCGAAGTGGCCGCGGTCGTAGTGGTACTTCCTGGTGATCGCCGCCATCTGCTGGAGGCCCGGGTGCGTCAGCTGCTCCCAGAAGACGGCCAGGTCGTCGTCGCTCGTCTCGCGCAGCTCGATCTCCATGTGCGCTCTCCCTCTCCCCCGGTGCCCGATCCCGACGGCCCACCCTACGAGGTGCGCGGGGCGGGCCCGGACCCCTCGTCAGGCGTAGCGCCCGGCCAGCGTGGTCACCGTCTCGGCGAGGGCGCGGCGCAGTTCGGGCGGTCCGAGCACCTCGGCCTCCGTGCCCAGGCGCAGCAGGTCGCCGACGGCGACGGCCTGCGACTCGACGGCGATGCGCAGCCGGACCCAGCCGTCCGCGTCGGCCGGGCCGGCACCGGCGAGCGCCCGCGTGCCGGCCGCCCCGAACTGCATGGGCAGCAGCAGCTGTCCGCGCGGGGAGAGCCGTAGTTCGGCGGTCTGCTGGTGGAGCGCGGCGCCCAGGCGGCTGGTGGACTCCTGCCAGTACGCGGCCAGTTCGAATCCGGCGGGCCGTTCGAAGCGCTCCGCCGCGGTGTCCACCGTCAGGAACCGGGAGACCCGGTAGGTCCGTACGGCTCCGCCGGCGTCGGCTGCATCGGCTGCATCGGCTGCACCCGCTGCATCGGCGACGAGGTACCAGATGCCGCTCTTGAGGACGAGGCCGAGCGGTCGGAGCTCACGCCGTACCTCGCCGCGCCAGCGGCGGTAATGGGTGTGCAGCACGTGCTGGTCCCAGACGGCCTGGGCGATCCGCGCGAGGTGCGGGACGGGGTCGGCCTCCCGGAACCAGGCGGGCGCGTCGAGGTGGAAGCGGTCCTGGATCCGCCGGGCCCGTGCGGCGAGGGCGGCCGGCAGCGCGGCCTGGAGTTTGAGCTGGGCGGCGGCCAGATCGGCGCCGAGGCCGAGCTCCCGTGCGGGTCCGGGGGCGCCGGCCAGGAAGAGGGAGCCCGCCTGGGTGTCGGTGAGGCCGGTGAGGCGTGTGCGGTAGCCGTCGGCCAGCCGGTAGCCACCGGCCGGGCCGCGGTCGGCGAGGACGGGGACGCCGGATGCGCCGAGGGCGTCGATGTCGCGGTGGATCGTGCGCACCGACACCTCCAGCTCGGCGGCGAGTTCGGGGGCGGTCGTCCGGCCGCGGTTCTGCAGCAGCAGGAGCAGGGAGAGAAGCCGGTCGGCGCGCATGGCGTCATTGTCCCCCGTACCTGACAGAAGGTGTCAGGTACGGCTGCCAGCCTGGGGGAACGCCGGGCGGAGAGACCGTCCGGCCCGCCGAGAGGACCGCCATGCCCACGCCCGTAGAGACCGGTGGCCGCTTCACCTTCGCCAACTGGGAGGAGAGCCCCGTCGGCGCCGTGGACGCCGTCCCGCGGCTCGCCCACGCCCATGTCAACAACGCCTTCACCGGGGGGATCTCGGCCGCGGAGACCGCCTGTGACTACACGATCGCGTACACCGGGGAGAACCTCGGCTCCTACAGCGGAATGGAACTGGTCGCCGGCAGCGTCGACGGCCGCAAGGGCAGTTTCGTACTGGAGGAGCGCGGCACCTTCGACGCCGGCGGCACGGTCTGCCGTTTCGAGGTGGTCCCCGGCTCCGGCACCGGGGATCTCGCGGGACTGACGGGCTCCGGAGGCTTCACCTACCGCCACGGCGACACCTCCGTCGCCTACACCTTCACCTACGACGTGGGCTAAGGGCTGTCCCGTAATCCGCGGTGGGTCAGCGCGCGGCGTCAGATGCGGTGCATCGCAAGGCGGAGGGTCGTCCTCATACTGGGCGTATTTGGGCGATCCCGACAACGCGGCGAGGTGCCGTAGCTGGCGTCGCGCGCCCGCCGGGGATTACGGGACAGCCCTTAGGGCCTGCATCGACAGTATTTCCCAGAAGATCGTCAGGCTGCCCGGCTACGGTGCGGGCATGGTGAATTTCGTGCTGGTTGCAGGTGCACGGCTCGGGGCGTGGGCGTGGGGCGAAGTGGTGCCGTATCTGCGTGCGGCCGGCCACGGCGTCTATCCGTTGACGCTGTCCGGTCTTGCTGACAAGCAGGGTGTACCGGCGGGGCAAGCGACTCACGTCCAGGACATCGTTGCCGAGGTAGAACGCCAGGGTCTGCGTGACGTAGTCCTGGTGGGTCACAGCTACTCGGGCATCCCGGCCGGTCAGGCCGCGGAGCGGATCGGCGACCGACTGACCCGCGTGGTATTCGTCGACTCAAGTGTTCCAACTGACGGCGAGTCGTTTGTCTCCGCCTGGCCGGACGGCGGGGCGGCAGTGGAGGCATCGATCGCCGAGAACGGAGGGTTTTGGCCGCTCGCGCCAGCTGCTCACTACGACGGCGAAGGTCTCACCGATGAGCAGATCGCACGCCTCGTGCGTGGCTCGACGCCTCACCCGGGTGCCACGCTGACCGAGCCCGCTGTGCTGGCGGGGCCGCTCGGTGAACTTCCGGCGACATACATCCTGTGCGTGATGCCGGGGGCCGAGCCAGACGACGCCGAACCCGACGAAGATGTGGCCGAGCTGCTGAACAGCAAGCGCTGGCGGCTGGCCAAGATGGACACCGGCCATTGGCCGATGTTCTCCCAGCCGCGCGAGCTGGCGCAGATTCTCCTCAACGCTGCCGTGGAGTGAGAGCACATCCATGCCTGCGGGCCATTCGCCGATGGCCGCTATGAGGACGGTCGCCTCGTAGCGGACCGCTGGCTTGTCGTATCGCGTGGCGACGGCCCGGTACCTCTTGAGGCGGTTGATCCCACACCCGACCGCGTGGCGCTCACGGTAGCCGACCGGGTCGAACCTCGGCGGCCGGCCACCGCGAGAGCCGCGCTGCTTGCGGTGACGCGCCTGGTCGACCTTGTCCGGGATGGCGCAGCGGATCCCCCGGCGACGCAGGTAAGCGCGGTTCTTGCGGGAGGCGTACGCCTTGTCAGCACGCACCCGATCGGGACGGACGCGCGGCCGGCCGCGGCCCGATGCGGGGCACGCGGACCTTGCTCAGCACGGGTTCGAACTGCGGCGAGTCGCCGCACCCTTCGCATCGGCCAGCCATCGGCGGAACGAGTCGTAGATCCGGCCCCACGGCCCGTACTCGACGGGCACGTCCCGCCACGGAACGCCCGTTCGGACCCGGAACCGCATGCCGTCGATCAACTGCCGCCGGGACCAGACAGGCGGCCGCCCCGCCTTCGTCCCCATCGGCAACAACACCGCCCACTGTTCATCAGTGAGATCACCCCGCCCCATGAACGGAGATCATTCACGGAGAAAGATCCACTTTCGGTACAGGCCCCAGGGGGTGTCCCGTTGAGGGAGCAGGGAGCCGCCGCGACCGGCGTTGTCAGTGGGTCCCCCTAGCGTCTCGGACATGACGCGGACCGCACATACCTTCGCCTACGCACGCCCTTCCTCGCTGACCGCCGCCGGGGCGGGCCGGACCCTCAGTCTGGAGACGGCGGGGGGTCTGACCCCGGCCGGGGCCGACCCCCACCCCCAGTTCTTCGCCGGGTTCCTGAGTGCCCCTCAGGCAGCCGCGCGGGCCCTGCTCGCCGTCGCGGACGTGGCCGCCGCCCGCTACTACCGGCGCACCCTGCCCGCCTCGCTCGACCCGGTCGTCACGGGCAACGGCGACCGGCTGCGCTTCGAGTCCTTCTCCGGGTGCTGCGGGGTGTACGCCCGGCTCGACGTACTGCCGGACGGTCTGCGCGGCGCCGACACCGGCCACGGCACCACCAACGTCGACGTCAACAACCCGCTGCGCGAGGCGTTGTCCCGGCTGAGCGGTGACGACCCGCTGCACCTGCGCGTCGGCCCCGACGAGATGGCGGTGACGACGCTCGACGGGCCGGTCGTGGAGAAGAAGGTTCCGCTGCCGGAGCGCTGGCTGCGCGGTTTCGCCGAGTCCCAGGCCGCCACCACCGGCTTCGACCTGCGGGCCGAACTGACCGCCGCCGAGGCGGCGCGCTTCCTCCGCTCCCTGCCCCGTACCGCGGTGGGCGGCGGAGCCGCGAGCGGCGCCCTGTGGGTGGTTCCCGCCGGTCGGACGCTGCGCCCCACCACCCGGCCGGTGCCCGGCGCGGTCTGCCTGCCCGGCCCCGAGCGTCTCGCCGCCCTCCAGCGGGTGCTGCGGCACGCCACGGGCCTGCGCGTGTACGGTCCCGCGCCGACCGGGGCGGAGCCCACCGCCTCCGCCTGGGAGGTCGCCCTGCCCGGGATGCGGCTCACGCTCACCCTCTCCCCGGAGGCCTCCCGCGGGTTCTCCGGCGAGGGCGGCGTCCTGGAGGCCCTGGCCACCGACGCGGCGGCCGAGGACGCCGAGCTGATCTCCGTACTCCTCGCCTGGGAGCCGCGCATCGATCCGGCCGATCTGGCCGAACAGTCGGGGCTTGCGGTGGACCGCGTACGGGCGGCCCTGACCCGCCTCGGTACGGCCGGCCGGGTCGGCTACGACATCGCCGAAGCCGCCTACTTCCACCGCGAACTCCCCTACGACGCCCGCCGCGCCGAGCGGCACAACCCGCGGCTGGTCGCCGCCCGCGCCCTGCTGGCCGCCGGAGCGGTCACCCTGGACGGGCCCGGTACCGCCCTGGTGGCCTCCGGTGAACGCCGCTACCAGGTACGCGAGTCCGGCGGCGCGCTCAGCTGCACCTGCCAGTGGTGGGCCGACCACCGGGGCCGCCGCGGCCCCTGCAAGCACGCGCTGGCCACCCGGATGGCCCTGCGGGCCGCCACCGCCACCTCCGCCACCCCTTCCGTCTCGCCCGCCCCTTCCGGAGCCGCACGATGAACACCACCGAGAACGCCACCGACGACGTCCTCGCAGCCGTACGGGCGGGCCGCACCGCCGAGCTGCCGGGTCTGCTCAAGCCGCTGGAACCCGCACGGCGCCGGGCGCTGCTCGCCGGACTGAAGGAACTGCGCCGCGAACTGCGTTCCTCGCGGTGGGAGCGCTGGGAGGACCGCAACCGGACCAACCCGGCCCTGGTGGTCGCCGGAGCCGGCTGCACCACCGGGGCGGCGGCCGCGGCCGCCTGGATCGGGGCCGCCGATCTGCGCCGCTGGAGGCGGCGGCCGCCCACCGCCGCGCTGCTCGACGTACTGTCCGGCCGGGATCCGAAGTGGCTCGGCGACCTCGCCCACCGGCTGGCCGCCCGGTCCGCCACCGCCGAACAGGACTACCCGCTGATCAGCGAACTCGTCCGGCTCGCCGGCTGTCCGATGCCCACCACCGACGGCTGCGTCGAAGGCTGGGCGGCCGCCGTGGGGGCGTCCCGTTCCCCTCTCGTGGTCGCCCTGCGCCGCGACCCCCACCTCGCTGCCCTCGCCCCGCGGCTCTTCGAGACCGCCGAACCGGTCGGTGTCATCACCTGGCACCGGGATCCGGACGGCCCCGACAACTGGCCGACCGCGCTGGCCACCCTGGCCGACGAGGGGCGCCTGGACCGTGCCGTCCTGCTGGACGGATGCACCGCGCGGTTGCTGCGCGGCGGCAAGCCCGCCCAGCTGAAGCCCTACCAGGAGATCCTGGAAGCCCTGCGTCCGACCGCCGAGGAGGAGCGGGAGCGGGCCGCCGACTGGATCGCGCTGGCCGCCGACGCGCCTTCCGCCGTCGCCGGGAGCGCCCAGCAGACCCTCGCCCGGCTCGCCGCAGCGGGTCACCTGAACCCCCGCCGGCTCGCCGAGATGTCGACCGCCGTCCTCTTCCGCCCCGAGAAGAAGCTGGTCCGCTCGCAACTCGTGCTGATCGGCAAGGAACTCACCCGCAATCCGGCCGCCGCCCCCGAACTGCTGCCGGAACTCGCCGAGGTGTTCGGGCACGCGGACACCGACTTCCAGGAGCGGGCGCTGAAGCTGGTCGCCGCCCACCTCACCGACGATCCCGGACTGCGCGCCGAACTCGCCGACCGGGCCCACCTGCTGAGCCCGGTCCACCGGGCCCGGGCGGTGGAGCTCCTCGGAGCGGCCGCCGCTCCCGCCGCGGAATCCGGCCCCTACCGGGAGACCCTGCCACCGCTCCCGGTCCCGGCCCCGCTCGCCCCCGCACCGGAGACGGTCGCCGAGACCGTGGAACTGGTCGCTGCGGTCGTCAACGCGCGCACCGCCACCGTCGAGGAGTTCGAGCGCGCCCTGGACGGGCTGGTACGGCACGCGTACCGGGACCGCGCGGCCCTCGCCGAGGCGCTGCGCCCCGCGCTGGCGGACCGCTGGTGGCTCGACCCCGAGCAGTCCCGCTCCTACACGCACGAGCTGCCCGGTCTGGAGCACGTGGCCGCCTGTGTCCTGGACGCGCCGCCGACGGGCACACCGCAGCCGGCCCTCGTGTCCTGGCGCAGCGACTGCCACCACACCGCGATCGGCGCCGCCACCCATGCGCGCGTGGCCGAGGCCGCGCAGCGCATGGCGTCCCGGCCGCTGCCCTTCCTCCTCGCCACGCCCTCCGTGGAGACGGGCTCGCTGGACCCCCGCGTGCTGGTCGCCCGCCTCGCCGAGTACGGCCGTCTCGGCGCGGACCCCGCGCCCGCGGACTGCGCCCAGGCCCTGCTGCGGGTGCGCCGTGACGCCTCCGCCGTCCCCGAGGCCGCCGCCCTCGGCACGCCCGCGGGCGACCGGCTGGCCGCCTGGCTCGGCGATGCCGGACGGCCCGTGGCCGTCACCCGCCGAACCGCGCCGGCGGTGCAGCACCGGTGGGGCGGCGTGACGCCCGCGCGCCTCGTGCTGGACACGGCGCAGCGGACGACCGTGGTGCGCGAGTTCCCGCACCGGTTCCACGAGCTGGCGAAGGCCCGCACGGCGGCCGACCGCTGCTGGGACGGCCGCGACGACGCGTCGGTGATCGCGGTCCTGCCCGAGGACCGGGAGGCCCTGGCCGCCTGGTGCCTCCCGGTCGTCACGGCCGGTTCCGTCAACGAAGCGCGCGAGGCGGCCGCAGCGCTGCCCCTGCTCGCCGCGGCCGGTGGACCGGCCGGCCCGGCCCTGCACCTGGCGGTCGCCACCGGACTCGGCGCCCGGCACCCCGAGGACCGGCTGAGGGCCGTGGACGCGCTCCTCACGCTCGCCGCCCAGGGTGAGCTGGACGCCGTGGGCCTCGGGTGCGACCTGGCCGAGCTGATCGCCCTGGGCACGGTCAAGCCCGGCCGGCTCGCCGACTCGCTGCGCACCCTCGCCGCGACGGGCGCGTACGCGACGACCTGGGCCGTGCTGGCGGCCGCCCTGCCCGCTCTGCTCACGGGGGCGGCCGATCCCCGTGGCGCCGGGGACCTCCTGTCGACGGCCGCCGAGTGCGTGGAACAGTGCGGGGCGGCGGCGCCCGAACCGGCCGGGCTCGCCTCCGTCGCGGCCCGGGGCGGCTCGTCGCGCCTGGTCACCCAGGCCGCCCGGCTGCGCGACGCCCTCCGCCGCAACGAGGGGGCTCCTGCCACGGGCAACTGAACGGGTTGCCGTAACGGAAAAACTGTTGAACTTTGTCCCACTGTCCGTAAATATGCGGCCAATTTGGCGATGACGGGACTGATGTTTCATCATCGTGACTGCACGTCAGCTTTGGGCGTGCGTCAGAGGGATACGGGGGCGCCGGGGGGTGTCCCCCGTTCACACCGGCCCGACCGTGCAGGCGAGTTCCTTCCCTCGCCGCGCCCCGCCGTGATTCCCGTTCCCGTTCCCGTCATCCAGGCAAAGGCTCATGTCCGCCCAGCAGCTCTCGGACCTCATACGTTTCGCCCGCCACAACTCGCCCTACTACCGGGACCTGTACGCGTCCCTGCCACCGCACGTCGACCGCCTCACCGACCTGCCGGTGGTCGACCAGCAGGACTTCTGGGCGGCCAACGCCCTGCACGACAGCCGTGTGCTGACCGGCCCGCTCAGCGAGGCCACGGTCTACAAGACCGGCGGCACCACCGGGTCCCCCAAGTTCTCCGTCTTCACCCGCGACGAGTGGCGCACGTTCGTCACCGCCTTCGGCGAGGGGCTCGTGGACACCGGTCTGCGCCCGGGGCACCGCGTCGCCGACCTCTTCTACGCGGGGGAGCTGTACGCCAGCTTCCTCTTCGTCCTCGACTCGCTCGCCCACGCACCCGTGGACAACGTCCGCCTGCCCATCGGCGGCGGCGCGCCGCTGGAGTCGACGATCCCCACCCTGCGCGATCTCGCCGCCCAGGTGCTGACCGGCACGACCACCACCTTGTGCCGGCTCGCCGAGCAGGTCGTCTCGAGCGGTGTCCCGCTCGGTTCGGTGGAGTTGCTGCTCTTCGGCGGCGAGGCCCTCTTCGACGACCAACGACGGCTGCTGGCCGCCGCGTTCCCCGGCGCCGAGGTCCGTTCCGTCGGATACGCGAGCGTCGACGCGGGCCTGCTCGGCCGCCCGGTGCCCGGCCCCGACGCCCGGGTGCACCGGGCCTTCACCCCGTACTCGGTCGTCGAGATCCTCGACGACTCCACCGGTGAACCCGTCACCGAACCGGGGCGGCCCGGCCGGGTCGTCGTCACCAGCCTCTTCCGCCGCCTCATGCCGATCATCCGCTACCCGGCCGGTGACCGGGCCGAGTGGACCGGCACCGGGCCCGGCCACTTCAGGATCCTCGGGCGCGCCGAGGAGGGCGTGCGCGTGGGCCCCGTCTCCCTCTACACCCAGGACGCCCAGGACGCCGTGGCCGCGGCGGACACCGAGGGCCGCGTGGTCGGCATGCAGCTCGTCGTCCGCCGCTGGGAAGGCCGCGACGGGCTGGTCCTGCGGCTGGCGACGGCCCCCGGTGACGAAGCCCGCGACCAGGTCGCGGGCGGCCGCGAGGCGCTGGCCCGGGCCGTCGTCGCGGAGCTGGAGACCGTACGGCCGCTGTATCCGGACAGTGTGCGTGCCGGGTTCGTGCACCCGCTGTCCGTGGAGTGGGCCCGCCACCGCGACCTCGCCGTGAACCCGCGCTCGGGCAAGCTCGTCCGCGTCCTCGACGAGAGGCCGACCGCATGACCGCCTCACCCATGGCCGAGACGGATACTCAGCCGCAGCCGCGGACCGGGGCCGACCGCCGGCGCGCCCCGCTGGTCCTGCGCAACCGGGCCTTCGGCGCGGTATGGCTCGGGCAGGTCCTCACCCAGGCCGCCGTACGCATGTTCCAGGTCGGCGTGTCCTGGTGGATCGTCGCCTACGCCGTGCCCGGGGCCCGGGGGCTGGCCTCGGGGCTGTTCATGGCGGTGTGCACGCTGCCCGCCGTGGCGCTGGCGCCCGTCGTGGCCGGCGCAGTCGCCCGCGCCGCGCACCGCTCGGTGCTGCGGACCGCCGCCGCCGTGGCCGGGGCCGCCTCGGCGGCCCTCGCGCTGTGGGCGTACGGCGGCGGCCTGCCGCTGGCCACCGTGTACGCCGCCGGTCTCGCCCTGGCCACCTGCCAGGCGTTCTTCGACCCGTGTCTGACCACGTCGGTCCCCGAGCTCGTCGACGACGCCGACATCGAGACGGCCACCGGCTTCGAGCTGTCCACCCAGTCCCTGGCCGGGCTCTCGGGGGCGCTGCTCGGCGCCCTGGCCGTCGACCGGGCGGGCGTGGCCGGTCTGGCCGCCGGCTGCGCGGCCGCCTACCTCGGCGCCGCCGTACTCGTCGCGAGCGCCCGTTTCCGTACGGTCGCCGCGGACGGCGCGGACGGCGCGGCGGCCCCGCCCCGGCGGCGCCCGCTGCGCCGCATCCTCGCCGAACTGCCCTCCGTACGGCGGATCCTGATCTGCTTCACCGCGGCGAACCTGTTCACCGCCGCCGTGTTCGTCGTCATTCCCCTCTACACCCGGTCGGTCCTCTTCGGCGGAGGCGGCACCGTGGCCCTGCTGGAGGCCTCCCTCGGCACCGGTGCGCTCGTCGGCGCCTTCACCGGCACCCGCGTGCCGGGACGGCCCACGGTCGCCGGCGCCTGGTGCCTGGGCCTGATGGCCCTGGCTCTGGCGCTGCCCGGGCTGTTCGCGCAGCGCCCGGTCTTCGCGGGCTGCCTGGCCGTGGCCGGCTGGTGCGCGGGGGCCGTCAGCGTGCGCTTCGTCGCCCTGTTCCAGCGGATGGTGCCGACGGCGGACAAGCCCGGCTTCTTCGCCGTGATGCAGGCCGTCCTGGGTGCCTCCCTGCCGGTGGCGTCCCTGGTGTTCGGCTCCGCCGGCGACTTCCTCTCCCCGCAGACGCTGTGCCTCGTACAGGGCGTCGGGCTGCTCCCGGCGGCCTGCGCGCTGGCCCTGCTCGGGTCCCGTACGCCCGACCCGGCCGTCGCGGAGCCCGCCGGAGGCGAGCGATGAGCCCCGTGATCACCGCGGCCGTCCGCGCGGACATCGCCGAACTGCGCCAGCTCTACTACGCCGTCTACGGTCCGCACTACCCGGTGGCCCTCGGCACCGACCCGGCCGAGATGGCCCGGCTCATCGCGGACCCGCACTCCCTGTGGCTGGTCACCCGCTGCGCCGCCACGGGGGCGCTGACCGCGTCCGCCGCCATCCACGGCGAGGCGGGCAGCCGCACCGGCCGCCTGGAGGGCATCGCCGTGCACCCCGAGCACCGCTCGGCGGGCCTGGCCGCCGCCCTGACCGAGGCCCTGTGCGCCGGGATGCTGGACACGGGCCGCCTGGACTCGGTGTACGCGACCGTGCGCACCGTCAGCGCCGGTCCGCAGCGCGTCGTCGCCCGCAACGGCTTCCGGCCGCTGGGCATCCTGCCCAACGCGGTGGATCTCAGCAGCCGCGAAAGCCTCGCACTCTACGCGCGTCACGCCGCCGGGGTGCTCGACCGCCGGATCCCCGTCACCGAAGTACCGGCCCCGATGCTGCCGTTGCTGCGCACGGCCGAGTCCGCGCTCGGCATCGGCTACCCCGGGGTCAGGGCCGCCGCCGACCCGCTCCCGGCGCCCGCGCCGCACGCGGCGGCCGAACGGCTGGAGGTGATCGAGGCACCGGCCTTTGTCCGCCGCCGCTTCCGCGAGCGGTTCCCGGGCTCCGGGGGCTGGTTCTACCCGCTGCACACCCCGAACGTGCTGCTCACCCCCGAAGACGGCCGGTTCGAGGTCTACGCCTACCTGAACCGCGCCGGCGGGTACGGCTGCCTGCTGACGGCCCACCCCGACCCGGCCGCCGCGGCGGCCCACCTCGAACCCGTCACCCGGGCCCTGGCCCGCGCGGGCGCCGGCTACGTCGAGGCCCTGGTGCCGCTCGCGCACCACGAGGCCCTCTCGGCCTTCCTCGCCCAGGGGTTCGTGGCCGGGGCCCTGTACCCGGCCATGCGCGCGGACGGCGACGGCTTCCACGACTACGCCGTCCTGTCCCGTTCCGGCGAGCGGATCGACTTCCGCGGCGTCGCCGTCGAACCGCCCCTCCAGCCGTATCTGGACTGCTACGTGTCGGCCTGGGCGTCGGCACACCTGCCCACTTCATCCGAGGTTGCCCCATGAGCCCCACGAGCCCTGTGAACCCCCATCTCGCGCCGGTCGCCGTACCCGACCCGGCCCTGCTGCCGCACGTGCAGGAGCTGTGCGACCTGACCGATCCGTACGCCTTCGGACCCGCGCAGGACGAACTGTTCGCCGCCGCCATGGCGGAGACCAACGCCTGGCACACCGAGCGCTCCGCGTTCTTCCGCTCCCTGTACGAGGCCACTCCCCCGGCCGAGCCGTACCGTACGCCGCTCGTCCACGCGAACTTCTTCAAGCGGCACGAGGTGCTCTCCATCCCCCGCGAGGACGTCGAGCTGCACCTGACCTCCTCCGGTACCACCGGCCAGAAGTCGCAGATGTTCTTCGACGAGTGGACCATCCGCTCCGCCCAGCGCATGGTCGCCCGGATCTTCGAGCGGAACGGCTGGATCACCCCCGAGCAGGAGGTCAACTACCTCCTCTACAGCTACGAGCCGGCCCCCTCGCTGAACCTCGGGACCGCCTTCACCGACAACTACCTGTGCGACTTCGCCCCCGCGCGCAGCGTCGCGTACGCGCTGCGCAACACCGGCGGCGAGCACGAGTTCGACCCGTTCGGCTGCATCGCCGCACTGCGCCGCTTCGAGCGGGAGGACGCCCCGGTCCGCATCCTCGGCTTCCCGGCCTTCCTCTTCTTCACCCTGGAGCGGATGCGGGCCATGGGGCTGCCTCCGCTGCGCCTGCCCGAGGGCTCCCTCGTCGTGCTCGGCGGCGGCTGGAAGGGGCACGCCGACCGGCGCATCGAGAAGGAGGAGCTGTACTCCCGCATCACCGAGCAGCTCGGCATCCCGGGTGAGCGGATCCGGGACACCTTCGGGTCGGTCGAGCACTGCATCCCGTACATCGAGTGCGACCACCACCGGCTGCACGCCCCGGTCTGGTCCCGGGTGACGATCCGCTCCACCCGCACGCTGGAACCGCTGCCCTACGGGGAGCGGGGCTATCTGCACCTGGTGTCGCCGTACATCACCTCGGTGCCGGCGCAGAGCGTGGTCATGGGCGACCTCGCGTCCCTCCAGCCCGGCAGCGCGTGCGGGTGCGAGCTGGAGACCCCCTGGTTCACCGTCCACGGCCGTGCCGGGGTGAGCCGCAACCGCAGCTGCGCGGTGGCCGCAGCGGAACTGATGAAGGGAATGGTGTGACCGTGAGCGGGCACCAGCACTACTGGCAGGGCGAGTTCATCGGCGACGAGGAGGCGGGCCGCCGGCTCGCCGGGCTGCCGGGCGCCGTCGAGGCCGCGCTCGCGGAGGGCCTAGAGACCGAGACCGTCCTGGCCGCGTGCGACGCGCTCGCCACCGCGCTGCGCGACCCCGGCCATCCCGTACGGGCCCGGCTCGCCACGCACCTGCCCGAGGGGGAGGACCCGGCCGTCCTGGCCGAGCTGGGCGGCCTCCTCGGCCGGCGGGAGCTGACCCGCAAGCTGCGCCGGGAGCTCGGCGGCGCGACGCCCGGCCGGCTGAACCGGGCGGATCCGCGCGAGACGGTGTACGAGGCGTGGGCGCCGGTCGGCCTGGTCGCCCACATCGCGCCGGGCAACGCCGCGACGGTCGCACCGCTGAGCATCGTCGAGGGCCTGCTCGCCGGGAACGTCAACGTGCTCAAGACCAGCAGCGACGACACCCTGCTGACCCAGCAGCTGATGGCGGAGCTCGCCGGCCTGGACCCGAGCGGGGCGCTGGCCGCGCGGATCGTCGTGCTGCGCTTCCCTTCCTCCCGCCAGGAGTGGCTGCGCCTGATGTGCGCGCCCGCGGACGCCGTCGCCGTATGGGGCGGGGAAGCGGCCGTCGAAGGGGTGGCCGCCCATGTGCCGGCCGGCTGCAGGCTGGTGGAGTGGGGGCACCGGATCTCCTTCGCGTACCTGACGGCCGACGCCTGGTCGGACGCCCGCACGCTCGACGCCCTGGCGGACGACGTCTGCCTGCACGAGCAGGAGGCGTGCTCCAGCCCTCAGGTGGTCTACCTCGACACCGAGGACGAGGACGAGGTCTTCGGTTTCGCCGAGCGGTTCGCCGCGGTCCTCGCCACCCGGCCGCCGGCCGCGGCGGGCGCGGCCGCGGGCGAGCCCGACCCGGCGGAGGCGGCCGAGCTGACCACCACCGAGCTGATGGCCCGGCTGGAGGAGCACCTGGGCCTGACGCGGGTGTTCGCCGCTCCCGACGGCTCGTGGCGGGTCATGGCCGACACCCGGTCCCCGCTGACCGCCTCGCCGCTGCACCGCAGCGTGTGGGTCAAGCCGCTGCCCCGCAAGCGGCTGATCGCCACCCTGCGGCCGATGCGCCGCTATCTGCAGACGGCGGGCCTCGCGGGCAGTCCGACGGACATCGCCGAGCTCTCCCGTACCGCGCTGGCGGCGGGCGTCACCCGGGTCACGCCGGTCGGCGCCATGCTGGAGAGCTACGCGGGTGAGCCGCACGACGGGGTCTACGCCCTGCAGCGCTACAGCCGCCGCGTCGCGGTCCAGGCCGATCCGGCCGCCTTCGCCACCACCGCCTGCCTGGACGACCTGGTCCGGCCCGTGGTGCTGCCGCTTCCCGAGGGGCCGCTGCTGGGCAAGGAGGACGTACAGGAACCGGCCCGCCGGCTGGCGCGGGCCGATGCCGAGCTGTACTTCCGCAGCGGCGGCAGTACCGGGGCGCCGGCGCTGTCGGTGTTCAGCTACGACGACTACGACACGCAGATGCACGCCGCCGCCCGGGGCCTGCTGGCCGCCGGGTACGACCCGGCCTCGGACCGGACCGCCAACCTGTTCTACTGCGGCGCCATGTACGGCAGCTTCATCAGCTTCTTCTCCGTGCTGGAACGGCTCGGCGGGGTGCAGTTGCCGCTGTCGGCGGGCCCCGACCACCGGGCCACGGCGCAGGCGCTGATCGACCACGGGGCCGACACCCTCTTCGGCATGCCCTCCTACCTGTGGCAGCTGCTGCACGCGGAGGAGGAGGCGCTGCGCGCCTACGGCGGCCTGCGCAAGGTGTTCTACGGCGGCGAGCACTTCACCGAGGAGCAGCAGCGCACCCTGAAGGACACCTTCGGCATCGAGGCCGTCCGCTCGATCACCTACGGCAGCACCGACCTCGGCCCGCTGGGCTACCAGTGCACCGAGAGCTCCGGCGGTGTCCACCACCTGCACGCCGACCTCCACACGATGGAGATCCTGGACCTGGCCGAGGACCGCGCGGTGGTCCCGGGCGAGACGGGCCGGCTGGTCTTCACCACGCACGCCCGGCGCGGCCAGCACCTGGGCCGGTACGTGATAGGCGACCTCGGCCGGGAGGTCCCGGGCCGCTGCCCGTGCGGGCGGCACGCGCCGCGCTTCGAGCTGCGGGGGCGCACCGGCGACGTGATGCGCGTGGCGACGTACTTCCTGAACCACCGCCGCTTCCTGGACCTGGCCGAGGAACAGGGCGGGCACCGGGGTGAGGTGCAGATCCGGCTCGACTCCGCCGGCGCGCGCGAGCGGCTGACCGTACGGGTGGAGCGGGCCGCGGCGACGGATCCGGAGCGGCTGCGGGAGGTCTTCCTGGCCGGCTACCCGGAGCTGCGCTCGGCGGTGGCGGAGCGGCTGCTGGAGCTGGTGGTCGAGGCGGTGGACGGCGCGTCGCTGGACCGCAGCCCGACCAGCGGCAAGCTCCTCGCCGTGGTGGACGCGCGCGGCTGAGACGGGAGGGGCGCGGGTCGGCCGTCAGGCCGTCCCGCGCCCCTTTGTCCGTCGGGCCGTCAGGTCACGGCGCGCCGAAGGTGAGCGTCAGCTGCGGCGTCCCTTCGTTCGCCTGTGCCTCGGAGGACCACAGCCACAGGGCGTCCGTACCGGTGCTGCTGAGCGCCAGGCCGTAGCCGCCGCCGAGGGCCGCCGCGACGCTCGCGGTGGTCAGCCCGGTGGTGTGCACCGCCGAACCGTCCGGGATCCCGGCGAAGGTGCCGAGTGCCGGACCGCCCAGCGCGGGTCGGTTGTTGTACGTGGTCCCGGCCTCGCTCCACGAGCCGGTGACCGGGAGGACCGAGACGGTGTCCGTGGTGCCGGCACCGCTCTGGGTGCTCGTCTTCACGCTGAGCGCGGCCGCCTTCAGCACCGTGCCGGCGGGTGCGGCGGGCAGGTCGAAGCGCAGGTAGCTCGCGTAGAAGGAGGTGCCGCGCACCGCGAGCGAGCCCGAGGTGCCGTAGTTGGTGGCGGGCGCCCCCGCGTTGGCGTAGGTGTCCTCCGCGGCGGGCACCTGGACCACCGAGTCGGCCGGGGCGGTGGCGAGGGCGTAGTGGTTCTGCACCTGTGCCGGGCTGAGCACCGTCGGGTAGACGGCGGTCTCGTCGAGCCGGCCCGCCCAGTACTCGCTCGTGGGACGGTCGGGCCAGCCGCCGAGGCTGTCGCCGCCGGCGTGCCAGTAGCCCGAGAAGTTCTCGTGGGTGGTGACGGCCAGGGTGCCCTTCTGGGCGCCGTCCACGTACAGGGTCATCCCGCCTGGGCCCTGGGTGGCGACGACGTGGTGCCACTGGTTGTCGTTGTAGGAGCCGGAGGTGGTGATGGTGCGGGTGGCTCCGGTGTAGACGCCGTAGACCAGCCGGCCGTTGTTGGTCATGTAGATGTGCTTGTCGTACTGATTGCTGCCGCGGGTCTGGTTGTTCCCGAAGCCGACGAGCTTGCCGCCCCGGGTGGTGTCGGTCTTGAACCAGGTCTCGATGGTGTAGGTGCTGCCCACGGTCTGCCGTGTGTCCCCGTACACCTGGGTGTCCGTGCCGTTGAAGCCGATCGCCGTGCTCGCGCCGGAGACCGCGCCGGGGGCCTGCCGCAGGGCGGGGGCGTTCAGGTGCGTGCCGCTCCGGTTGCCGCCGGCGGAGGAGTCGGCGACGAAGGGCAGGGCCGATTCGTCGTAGCGCCAGTACTGCTGGGCTCCGTCGGCGCGGACCTGGTTCGGGTAGCCCTCGACCGTGGTGGGGACGGTCACGCTCGCCGTCGCGGACAGGGCGCTGGTGTTGCCGGCCGCGTCGGCGGCCGTCACCCGGTAGGTGTACGACTGGCCCGCCGCCGCGGTGGTGTCGGTCCAGGAGGCCTGCGGCCGCTTGAAGAACAGCGAGTCGGCGGTGACCGTGGCGAGGGGGGTGGCCGCGCCGTTCCGGTAGATCCGGTAGGTCAGCGCGCTGTCGTCGAGGTCGAGGCTGGTGCGCCAGCGCACCTGGACCTCACCGGGCCGGAAGCTGACCGCGCTCGCCACGGGCACGGTGGGTGCGCCGGTGTCCCCGGTGGAGGCGAACCGGGTCAGGCTCTGCTGCGCCGCGCCGTTGACGGTGGTGAACTCCCCGCCGACCCACAGGTACTGGACGCCGCCCTTGGAGCCGACCGTCATCACGCGCGGCCCGATGCCCTCGCCGATGCCGTCGTCGGTGTCGGGGGCCCAGCCGAGCTTGCCGGTGCCGGTGGTGGGCTGGGCGAGCAGGTGGTGGCGCTGGCCGTCGGGGAACTCGCCGACGCTGGAGCAGTCGTGCGCGTGCGAGGCGCTGTAGAGCACGCTCTGATAGGGCAGCACGGCCTGGGTGGCGCCCAGGCAGGTGTCGCGCCAGCGCTGGCCGAAGTCGTTCAGGTTCACGGCGATCCGGCCGTCGAAGACCCCGCCTCCCGTGCCCTCGTTGGCGGTGTAGAAGCCGGTGGCGTCGGTCGCGATGTCCTTGACCACGGAGTTGGTCTCGATGAAGCCGGCGTACGACTTGGTGAGCGCGCCGCTCGTCGCGTCGACGACGGCCAGTGCGTGGGTGTTCGTTCCGTTGACGGTGAAGAAGTCGCCGCCGAGGATCACGTTCTCGCCGTCCGGGGTGACCTCGACGGCGCGCCCGGGCTCGTCGGCGTCGGCGGTGAAGGGCTTCAGGGCGCCGTCGGCCGCGCCCACGGCGGCGAAGCGCTGACGCGGCTGGCCGGCGACGCTGAGGAAGTCGCCGCCCGCGTAGACGGTGTCGCCGGTGACGGCCAGGGCCCGGACGGTGGCCGCGAAGGCCGGGCGGAAGCCTTGTTTCACGGTGCAGCTCGCCACGTCCACGGCGGCGAGGCTGGAGACGGGAGTGCCGTTGACGGCACCGAAGTAGCCGCCGACGTACAGGGTCGACTTGTCCGGCGAGAGGGCGAGCGCGCGAACGGTGGCGCTGCCCGAGCCGACGGTGAAGGACAGCTCGCAGGAGGTCGGGGCGCCGGTCGCGGCGTCGAGCGCGACGAAGTTCACGGCCGACCGCTCGCTTCCGGAGCCTCCGTCGGGCGGGCGCACGGTGGAGAAGGTGCCGCCGACGAAGACCTGTCCGGCCGCCTCGGCGAGGGCCCAGACGACACCGTCGGGCTGCCAGGTGGCCAGCGGATCGGCGGTGAACGCGACGGGCGGGGTGATCGCCGCCGCCTGCGGGGCGAGGCCGAGGCCCACCCCCAGCGCGGTGCCGGCCAGGGACAGGGCGAGCGCGGCCGCCGCCCCTCGGGATCTACGCATGAATCCCCCAGTTCGGTGTGCGGTACGGCCGTAGGGTGCGGCCGAACAGGCCATGGCCGAAAACCACCGAACAGCAGTCCACGGCCGTGCCTAAGGGCGCACCCTAGAGCGATTCGCGGCTTGATTCATCCCACTTGGCGGATCCGGATGCGAAAGTGCTCCGGCCCGCACACCTGCCCCGCCGTCACGCGCGGGGCTTCGCCCGGACGTGCATGCGCTCGCCCTGCCGCCCGAAGAGGCTGAGGATCTCCACCGGCCGCCCGTCCGCGCTGGTGAACCAGTGGGGCAGCCGGGTGTCGAACTCGGCGGCCTCGCCGGGGCCGAGGACCAGGTCGTGCTCGGCGAGCACGAGGCGCAGCCGGCCTTCCAGCACGTACAGCCACTCGTAGCCCTCGTGCGTCCGCGGATCCGGCTCGCCGCCCCGGTCGGGGATGAGCATCTTGTACGCCTGGAGGGGGCCCGGGCCCCGGGTCAGCGGGACGGCCGTGCCGCCGTTCGGGAGGGTGCGGGGGGTCAGCCGTACCCGGGGATCCCCCACTTCGGGAGCGCCCACCAGGTCGTCCAGGGGCACTTGGTACGCGGCCGCGAGCGGCAGCAGCAGTTCCAGGCTGGGGCGGCGCTGACCCGACTCCAGCCGGGACAGGGTGCTCTTCGAGATGCCGGTCGTTTCGGAGAGCGCGGCCAGGGTGAGACCGCGCCGGGCGCGCAGCCGTCTGAGCCGGGGGGCCACCTCGTCGAGGACCGCTTGGTGGGGGGATGGGGTGTCGTCCATCCGGCCATTGCACCCGGCCGTCCCGGAAACGGCAACAAGGTTTGCCGTCCGTCACCCGGCGGCCGCACCCTCCCGGCATGAGCCCACACAGTCCGCACAGTGATTCCGCCACCGGCCCCCGACAGCACCGCACCACCACCGGCGACGAGGGCGGGGACGCCGGCGCGCACCGGCCCGCGGTCCGGTGGGCGCTCGCCGGTCTCTCCCTCTCCGTGCTGCTCTCCTCGCTCGGCACCGGCATCGCCCATGTCGGCCTGCCGACCCTGGCGCAGGTGTTCTCCGCGTCGTTCCAGGAGGTCCAGTGGATCGTCCTGGCCTATCTCCTCGCCGTCACCACCCTGGTCGTCGGTGCCGGACGGCTCGGCGACCTCGTCGGCCGCCGGCGGCTGCTCCTGGCGGGAATCCTGCTGTTCACCGCGGCCTCGGTGCTGTGCGCCGCCGCACCCACGCTCTGGCTGCTGGTCGGCGCCCGGGCGGCCCAGGGCCTGGGAGCCGCCGTGATGACGGCCCTCACCCTGGCCTTCGTGGGTGAGACCGTCCCGAAGGAGCGGACGGGCAGCGCCATGGGGCT
This sequence comes from Streptomyces nojiriensis, assembly GCF_017639205.1. Taxonomy (NCBI): domain Bacteria; kingdom Bacillati; phylum Actinomycetota; class Actinomycetes; order Kitasatosporales; family Streptomycetaceae; genus Streptomyces; species Streptomyces nojiriensis. The sequence goes on from NZ_CP071139.1 coordinate 1,235,454, forward strand.
GCTCGGCACGATGTCCGCGGTGGGCACCGCCCTCGGTCCGTCGCTGGGCGGGGCCCTGCTCGCCGCGTCCGGCTGGCGGGCGCTGTTCCTCGTCAACGTGCCGCTGGGCATCGCGGCGTTCCTGCTCGCCCACCGCCATCTGCCCGCCGACCGGCGGGAACGCGGGGTGGACCGGCCCCGCTTCGACCACCTGGGGACGCTGCTGCTCGCGCTGACGCTCGCCGCCTACGCGCTCGCGATGACCCTCGGTGGCGGCCGCTTCGGCCCGCTCGACACGGCGCTGCTGGCGGCCGCCGCCTGCGGGGCCGTCCTCTTCGTGCGCGCCGAGGCGAGGGCGGCCTCCCCCTTGGTCCAGCGCTCGCTCCTGCGGGATCCGGTGATCGGTGCGGGCCTCGCCTCGAGCGCGCTCGTGTCGACGGTGATGATGGCGACGCTCGTGGTCGGGCCGTTCTACCTCTCCCGGACGCTCGGGCTCGGCGAGGCCCCGGTGGGGCTGGTCCTGTCGGTCGGTCCGCTGGTCGCCGCGGTGACCGGGATGCCCGCGGGGCGCCTCACGGACCGCTTCGGCGCGCAGCGCATGACCTTGCTCGGGCTCCAGGCGATGACGGCCGGTGCCGTCATCCTCTACCTGACGCCGGCTTCGCTCGGTGTCCTCGGGTACGTCGCCCCGCTCGCGGTCGTGACCGCGGGCTACGCGGTGTTCCAGACGGCCAACAACACCGCCGTCATGGCGGACGCCGGCCCCGGCCGGCGGGGCGTCGTCTCCGGCATGCTCGGCCTCTCGCGCAATCTCGGCCTCGTCAGCGGTGCGTCCCTCATGGGCGCCGTGTTCGCGCACGGGTCGGCGACCGCCGACATCGCCTCGGCGCCCGCCGGGACCGTGGCCGCCGGGATGCGGTTCACCTTCCTGGTCGCGGCGGCCTTGATCCTCGTCGCGCTCGCCGCCGTCGCCGCGGCGGGCCGGGTCAGCGGGCGTCCGGACCCGGCAGGGGACGGCACAGCAGCGCGGCCGGCGAGGGGCGGGTGGCGGCGCGGGTGGTGAAGGCGATGCCCGCCGCGTACTCGGTGGGCAGGCACTGGCCCTTGTAGTGCCCGTAGGCGAACTCGCCGCCGGGGCCGCCCGCCGGGCGGTTGTCGCCCCGGTCGAACCACACCGTCCGGCCGCCTGCGGGAAGCCCCGTACGGGCCGGGGCGCACAGCGCCGCCGAGACCCGCTCGCCGCGCAGGCTGTAGCCGATCAGGAACTGGCCGGCCGGGCACTGGAACTTGGTGTAGCCGGTGGCCCAGTCGCCGCCCGCCGGGACGTACCTCTCGTCTCGGACCGCGGTGTGGTCGCCCGTCGGGGCGCGCAGGTCGGAGCTGGTGCACAGGCCGCGGCCACCGGTGTGGGCGAGCCCGGTGAGACGGGCCCCGTCGGGGCAGACCGCCTTGCGGGCGCCGCTGTCCCAGTCCCCGGCGGCCCGGGTGCGCAGCGAGGCGTTGTGGTCGCGGTGGTCCGTGGTCAGCTGGTACCAGGCGGTGGTGGCGGGGACCGGTCCGGTGCGGCCGGGGGTGGTGCTGAGCGGGGACCAGCGGGCGGTGCGCCAGTCCCCCGGGTCCAGGACGCCGGAGCGGCGGCCGGTCGCGTCGTAGCGCAGGAGCGCCCAGCTGTCGCCGCCGGGGGTGCCCTGGGCGGTGGTGCTCCAGCCGACGAGGGGCCAGTACGCGAAGTCGGCGTCGGAGCGCGTCAGGTACCCGGTGAGGCGGTCGAACCAGGCGCGGGGGGCGGCGCCGCTCTCGTCGGCCCCGATACCGAACTCGCTGATCCAGACGGGGGCGGTGAAGTGCGTGCCGGTCTCCGCGGACACGAAGAAGGCCTGGTCGTAGAGGGTCTGTTCGAGCTCAGCGGCGGTCATGTCCTGGTAGCGGGGGTCGTGCGTCTCGCCCATGCCGGTCGCACCGCTGTGCCGGGGGCCGGTGTACCCGTAGAAGTGGGCCGAGTAGACCAGCTTGTTCGAGGTGACCAGGGTGTGGGAGAGGGTGCGTACGGGGGTGAGGGTGGGGCGGCCGTGCGGGAAGCCGTCCACGGGCAGGCCGTACCAGTTGATGCCCTCGACGACGATCAGCAGGTTCGGGTTGGCCTCGGTGAGGATGCGGTCGGCGGCCTCCTGGGCGGCGGCGTGCCAGTCGTGGTTGTCGCCGAGGCCCCAGTTGGGGTCGTCGAAGACGTCGCGGCGGACCTCGTTGTAGAGATCGGCGCCCACCACGCGCGGGTTGTCGCGGTAGCGGCGGGCGAGGAAGACCCAGTCGTCGGCCCACTGGGCGGTGGAGCGGCCGCTGTTCCAGCGTTCGTTGCCGTCGAGGCCGCAGCACCAACGGGTGGTGACGGTGTGGTTGTTGAGGATGACGGCGAAGCCGGCGCCGGTGAGGCCGGCGACCACGGCGTCGTAGACCTGGAGGGGCGTGCGGCCGCGCAGGGCCGGGTTGGCGGCGACGGCGGCGTCCGGGACGGGGGTGGTGTCGCGCAGCATCTCGTTGGAGAAGGGCAGCCGGATGCTGTTGAGCCCCGCGGCCCGGAAGTCGGCGAGCAGGGTGGTCAGGGGTACCCGGTCCAGGCCGATCGGGATGCCGTGGGCGTTCTGCCCGCTGTGGTGCGTGGCGGGGTCCTCGCGGTCGCCCGAGCCGTTCCAGGATCCCTGGGCTCCGTCCCAGTTCCCCGAACGCAGGCGGAAGCGGTTGCCCTGCGCGTCGACGATGTACCGGCCGCGGGTGGACAGCGGCGGGGTCCAGGCTACGGCGGGGTCCGTGGCGGCCGCGGGCTGCGGGGCGGCGTGGGCGGGCTGCGCGGACGGCGCCGACAGGGCGCCGGCCACCAGCAGGAGGGCGCAGAGGACCGCGCGTAAGAGGTTCTTCATCTCGCTCCTGCCGGAAAGAGGCCGTCCCGGCGGGCGGCTGCCGCGGGAAAGTTACCAGCGGGTCGCTTCCGGGGGAAGCCGAACGCGGGGACGCTTTCCGACGCCGATGACCCGCGGCCGGCCCGCACGGCGCCGGCCCGCACGGCGCCGGTCCGTCCCGGTCCGCCCCGGACGGCACCCGCCGAATTCGGCCGGTCGACGCCCGATCACACACCGTCACCCTGCCGAAACGGCCCCGCGCGGGGCCGCGCCCCTCTACCGTGCCCTGAGGTGATGTGGCACGGCACCGGAGGGCGGGGCGGATGGACGACGACGAAGACATGCGGCTGGCGGGGATGACGCCGGAGATCTCCCGCCGCACCCTCACCCTGCTGCGCGGTCTGGCGGGCCTCGAACCGCCCGAGCAGGTCCCCGAGGAGGCCATGGTCGTGGCCGACGCGGTCCTCGCCGAGCACGGCACCGACGGGCTCCGGGTGCTGGTGATGACACTGGCGGCCTGGGCGACGGCGCAGATCGAGAACGTCGCCGAGCTGAGCGGACGCAGCCACGAGGCCGTCCTCGACGCGATGGAGCTGGCCTGCCTGGAGGCGAACGCCGAGGACACCCCCTGAGGCGCAGAGGGGCTCCCGAGCCCCGTTCCCGCACCGGCGCGGAAGAAACCCCGTCCGGTCCGGCCGCGATACGGCGGGCTTCGGCGACACTGGGAGAGCAGGAGCGTCGTGGGGGGTCGTGATCGGAGGCCGTCGTGAGCACACCTTCCCCCATCCGGATCGCCGCCGTCCTGTCCACCGAGCACCGTGGACGGCTGATGTCGCAGGCCCGTGAGGTGAACTTCCCGGAGAGCGCGCGCATCTTCGACGAGGGCACGCGGGCGGATTCCTTCTGGATCGTGCGTTCCGGCACCGTGACCCTGGAGATCCCCGTCGCCGGCCGCCGGCCCGCGCCCGTGGAGAGCCTCGGCCCCGGTGAGCTGGTGGGCTGGTCCTGGCTGTTCCCGCCGTACGTGTGGCAGCTCGGCGCGGAGGCGATGACACCGGTACGGGCGTACGAGTTCGACGCCGCGACCGTGCGGATGCTGATGGACGCCGATCCCACCTTCGGCTCCGCGATCGGGCACTGGGTCGGGCGCGTCCTCGCGATGCGCCTCCAGCAGACCCGCACCCGCCTGCTGGAGCTGTACGCACCCCGCCTCAGCAGCACCGCCTGATCGGCGACACCCGCTAGTCACGCACGCCCGCCGTCTCGACCGCCCTGCGCCGCAGGCACAGCGCGGCCGGGACGACTGCGGAGACCACCGCCACGGCCGCGCAGGCGCCGGACGTCGTACCGAGGGCGCCCCACGGGACCACCAGGGCGCTCCTGACGTCCAGGAGGCCCAGTGCCGCCCGGACGCCGGCCAGGTTCAGTACGGCGACCAGGGTTCCGGTGACCGTGCCGACGAGGACGACCAGCAGGGACTCCCCCGCCACCAGCCGCAGGACCTGCCGGCGGGTGGCTCCGGCCAGGCGCAGCACCGCGAAGTCGCGGGCCCGGTCCGAGGTGGCCATGACCAGGGTGCCGGCGAGCGCGATCCCCGTGTAGAGCAGGGCGATGCCGAGGACCAGCAGGAAGCCGGTCCGGGTGGTGCGTGCGGTCCCGGGCCGGTTCTCGGCCACCCACCGGTCCTTGGTCAGGACGCGGCCCCCGGCCTGCCGGGCGGCCTCGGCCAGCGCGGCGCCGACCGCAGCGCCGTCCGCGCCCGGGGCGAGGCGTACGTCGATCCGGTCCACCGTCGCGCCGGGGGCGTTGGCGGGGGTGACGTAGGCCCCGTTGCCGCCGGTGCCGACGCTCATCACGGCGGCGATCCGCAGGGTCCTGCGGGTGCCGTCGCCGAGCCACACCTCGACGGTGGATCCGACGGTGTGCCGCTCCCATTCCGCGGTGACGATGATCGAGTCGTCGTCGAGGTCGGTGACCGAACCGGCCGTCAGGGGCAGTCGGGCGGTCCGGGCGAGGGCCTCGGGGTCCGCGGCGCGGGCGTCGGAGCGGATCAGCGCCGTGCCCTCCTCCAGCACGTGGACGGCGGTCGCCGCGGTGGCGGAGATCTCCGTTCCGGGCACGGCCCGGATCCGCTCGACCGCGGCCGGATCGAACCCGCCCGGGCCGGCCGTGACGACGTGGTCGGCGGTGGTCAGCCGCCGGATCTCGGCGGCCTCGGCCCCGTTCAGCGTGGCGGTGGTGCCCAGCAGGGATCCGGCGAGGGCCACGGTGACCAGGACGGGGGCGGCGACGGCCGCCGTACGGCGGATGCCGGCCGCCGCGTTCTCCCGGATCAGCATCCCGCCGGCGCCCGGCAGCCGGGCGGGGAGCCAGGCGATCAGCCGGACCAGCGGCCGTACCAGGACCGGCGACAGCAGCGCGAAGGCGACGATGAACAGCATCGGGCGGCTGGTGTAGGTCTTGCGGTGGAGCAGGTCCGACGGGTCGGTCAGCAGGGAGTGGGCGAGGGTGCCGAGGCCCGCCAGCAGCAGTCCGGCGCCGAGGATCCAGCGGCCCGGGGTCATGGTCCGCGTCTCGTGGGCGGCTTCGCGCAGTGCCTCGCAGGGGGCGACCCGGCCCGCCCGCCAGGAGGCGGCGACGACTCCCGCGAGGGCGACGAGCAGCCCGGCCCAGAAGGCCGCGTGGAAGGGCCAGGTGGCGTCGCCGACGGCGAACCAGCGGGGTGCGAAGCCCTCGTCCACCAGGTACGAGACGAGCACGGGCGCCCCGTAGGCCCCGAGCAGGCAGCCTGTGGCCGAGGCCACCGCGCCGAGCAGCAGCGCCTCGGCGGCCACCGTGCGGCGGATCCGGCCCGGGGTGGCGCCTGCCGCGCGCAGCAGGGCGAACTCCTTGCGGCGCCGGGCGACCGCGAACGCGAAGGTGGACGCGACGACGAACACCGAGACGAAGCCGGTGACGCCGCCCGCGGTGCCGAGTGCGGCGTTCACGGCGAGCAGGGCCTCGCTGTCGCGCTCGGGGTCGGGGTCGGCGTGGCGGCGGTCCCGGCCGGTCAGGACCCGTACGTCGGCGTCCCGGCCCGGGAGTGCACGTACGGCCTCCCCTACGGCGTCCTGCACGGCGGTCGGGTCGGCGGCGACGACGAGTTGGTCGACGACGGGCGAGAGCCGGGCGGCGCGGGCGTCGGTCCAGAACACGGCGTCCTCGAAGCCGCGGTCGGCGACGGTGCCGACCACGGTCACGGAGCCGTGGTCGGTGCCGATCCGGGCCCCTGGCCGGGCCCAGCCGGTGGTGACGACCTCGCCGTCGGAGCGCGGGGAGCGGCCCGCGTCGAGGGTGTACGGGGCGAAGGCGGCGACCGACCAGGGATGGCCGACCAGTTGCTCCGGCCCGCCCTCGGCGCGGACGGGGAAGGACCGGTCCTCGGTGGTCGGGCCGAGGGCGGCCAGCCGCCGGGCGAGCTCGGGGGTGACGGGCCGGGGGTGGGCGAGCCTGCCGGTGCGTTCCCCGCCCGGGACGGGGACGCGCAGCACGTCGTCTCCCCTGACGACGACGGGGGCCTGGGCGAACCGCTCCGGGAGGCGCTGCGGGGCCTCCAGAGTGGCGGCGAGCCCGAGGCCCATGGTGGCGATGAGGCCGACGCCGAGGGCCAGGGCCACGAAGCTTCCGACGAAGGTGACCCAGCGGTCGCGCGCGGAGCGCAGGGCGATGGTCAGCACGGCGCTCCCTCCAGCGCGGTCATGCGGGCGGCGATGTCCTGGGCGCCCACGCCCCGGAGTTCACCGTTCACCCGGCCGTCGGCGAGGAAGACCACGCGGTCCGCGTACGAGGCGGCCACGGGGTCGTGGGTGACCATGACGACGGTCTGGCGTTCGGTGTCGACCATGGCCCGGAGCAGGGCGAGCACCTCCCGGCCGGTCTGCGAGTCCAGGGCGCCGGTGGGTTCGTCGCCGAAGAGCACCTCGGGGCGGGTGATCAGGGCGCGGGCCAGGGCCACGCGCTGCTGCTGCCCGCCGGACAGCTGCGCGGGCCGGTGCCGGGCCCGGTCGCCGAGGCCCACCCGGGCCAGGACTTCGCGGACCTCGGCCCTGGCGGGGCGGCGGCCGGCCAGCCGCAGCGGCAGGGCGACGTTCTGTTCGGCGGTCAGGGCGGGCAGCAGGTTGAAGGCCTGGAAGACGAAGCCGATGCGGTCGCGGCGCAGCAGGGTCAGCCGGGTCTCGCCGAGCCCGCCGAGTTCGGTGCCGCCCACGCGCACGCTGCCGGAGGTGGGCCGGTCCAGTCCTGCCGCGCACTGCAGCAGGGTGGACTTGCCGGAGCCGGAGGGGCCCATGACGGCGGTGAAGGTGCCCCGGGGGACGTCGAGGGACACCCGGTCGAGGGCGGTGACCACCCGGTCGCCCGCGCCGAAGACCCGGGTGACGTCCTTGAGTTGGATCGCGTCGTTTTCCATGACCCCAGCCAACCGTCGCGGGCGGCGCGGCACAGCGGGCCCAGACCGTGTCCCCGGGGTGGGGCCGGGCCTACCCCCGGAGGGGGTCCAGACCCCGTCCGGGCAGATCACAGGCGTGCCGCGGCAGGTTTCGCGGAGGTGTCCCGGTCGGTGTTCGGCCGATTCGGCGGCCCGCTCCCGCACAGGTCAGCCCGCCCGCACGGCTGCTGTCTGCAGTCATTCGTACACGATCGGTGACGAGAAATGGGGGTCCGAACGGGCGTTCACGGCTCGGGTCGGCAAGACTGCGTCCGCTATCCGAAACATCAACCCAAGGGAGTGTTCGAAATGCGGTCCATCGCAAAGGGTCTCGGGCTCGGTTCCGCCGCCATGGCGCTCACCGCGCTCACCGCGCTGGCCTGGCCGGGTACGGCCGGAGCCGCACCGACCGGTACGGCGAGCCTGTACGCGCCGTCCGCGCTGGTGCTCAGCGTGACGGCCGGGCCCGATGCCGAAACGGGCACGGTCCTGCGCGCGGTGACCCTCGTCTGCTCGCCCACGCCGGGCGGGACGCACCCGAACCCGGCCGCGGCGTGCGCCGAGTTACGTGCGAACGGCTCGCAGCTCGACCCGCTCGCCGCACCGGCCGCCGACGCGGTCTGTACCAGGGAGTGGAACCCGATGACGGTGACGGCCGTCGGGGTGTGGCAGGGCCGTCGGCTCAGCTACTCGTACACCTTCGCCAATCCGTGCGGCCTGCGGCACACCTCCGGCACGCTGTTCGGTTTCTGATCCCTCGTGAAGCGGTGGGCCGGGCGGCGCCGTGCGACCGCCGCCCGGCCCGGCCGACACAGGTGGTGCCACCGCTGCCGCCGACGCGGCCGGATCCTCAGCCCAGTTCGAGGCTGGTCACCCCGAAGAGCTCCGTCAGGGCGAGGTCCGGGGCCGGACCGGTGTACATCCGGGCGGTCTCGAAGGCCGGGACCAGGCCGAGGCGTTCGAAGAGCGCGGCGGCCGCCGGGTTGGCGTCCGGTACGTCCACGGACACCAGCCCGTCGGGGGTGTGCCGGGCCAGCCCCCGCAGCAGGGCCGCCGCCACCGCCGGGGTGGCCGCGTAGAGCGGGCCGATCCGGTGGGCGGCACTGGAGGGGCGGATCACGCCGAGGCCCTCGATGCGGCCGTCCCGGACGGCGGCCAGCGCGGTGCGGCCGGGCAGCCCGGTCCAGGCCGACAGGAAGGCGTCCCGCGGCGCGGGGAAGAACCGCCGGTCGTAGGCGGCGAGCCGGCCGAAGGGCAGGGTGCCCGCGTCCACGATCTCGACCGCGCCGTCGTCGTCCCCCTGCGGGACGCCCTCGTAGCGGAAGTTGTTCCAGGCCCATCGGAAGCCTGATTTACGGTAGTTGGCCTGCTGGTCGACGACCCCGTCCAGGCCCACGAGCCGCCCGTCGAGCCGTTCCATCCCGGCGTGCCACAGCCGGATGCCGTACCCCTGGCCGCGGACGGCCGGCCGGGCGATGTAGAAGCCGATGAAGCCGAAGCCGCCGCCGTACCGCACGGCGGAGATACAGGCCACCGGCTCGCCGTCCAGCCGCCCGACGAGGAAGCCCTCCGGGTCGGCGACCGCGAAGGCGAACCGGTCCGAGTCCCCCGGATTCCAGCCCTCCTCGTCGGCCCAGTCGCGGATCAGCCTCATGTCGGCGGCGCTCGCACCGGTGATCTCGAATCCCGTCATGCCGGTGTTGTACCAGACGGGGCCGGTGCGTGCAGCGGTGCCTGATCGGCCGTCAGGAGGCGGACGAACGCGGCCTGATCGGCCTCCCGGTGGAGGTCGCTGACCTGCCCGTCCCCTACTTCGACGACCCGCCAGACCCCGTCCGCGCGCAGCGCGAGGTCGGTGGTCACGAAGGGGCAGCCGAGCGCCTCGACGGCCGCCCGGACCGGTTCGAGGGCCGGTTCGAGGGCCGGTTCGAACGGCGCTTCCGGTACCTCGGCGACCGGGCTGTCGGGGTGGGCGGTGACCAGCCGGGGCGCTCCGTCCCGCCACCACACCCGTACCTCCGCGGCCGCCGCCCGCGGCGTGACGAAGTGCTCGAAGGCCCGCACCACCACCCCGCCGGCCAGGAACTCCCCCTGCAGTTCGACGAAGCGGGCGACGACGCGGTGCAGCGCGGCCGGGTCGGCGAGGTCGGGCGCGTAGCAGGCCTCGTCCCACTCGTGCTTGCGGGACTTCACGTAGTCCTTGACGACGGCGGCTCCCGGCGGCAGGCCCGCCGCGAGGGCCGCGAGCCCCTCCGGGTCCGGGACCTCCCCCGGCCCCGCCGGCAACCAGCCGCTGACCGGGGTCAGGCCCGCGAAGGTCTCGTACCAGCCGGGGAGTTCGTGCGCCCGGCGGTACGCCTCGGGGGTGACGGCCAGCTCGCCACCGCGCCGGCGCAGGGCCGCGTCCAGTGCGGCGTAGTGACCCGAGGGGATCATCCAGCCCCGGTACCAGACGGCTCCCGTCCCCTCCGGCACGCGCGCGACGGCCCGTTCGGCGTCCCCGGCGAGCAGCGCGTCGTGGTCGATGAGCAGGGCCGTTCCCCCGGCGGCCCGCAACTGCCGGGCCTCCGCCGCGAAGTGGGCGTCGGCCCGGCGCTCGTTCAACGGGTCGCGGCAGTAGAGGACGGTGGTGGTGGTCGCGGTTGTCGTAGCCATGCGCCCACCCTATGAACAGCCCCGTCGGTCACCGTACGGATTTCAGCCCGCGCAGATCACGTCGTCGAGCCGGATGGGGTTGGAGTCCAGACGTACGTACGCGGTGAAGGTGTCGGTGGTGCCGGCGGCCCAGTGGGTGGTCACGGTGGCCCAGCCCACCGAGGCGGTCTTCGCGACGGTGACCGGGCCGATGCTGATGTCCTGCGGCTCGTCGTGGGCGCAGAGCAGGACGTCGACCTCCTCATTGAGCTGCTGTCTCTCCTTGAGGATCTGCGAGACCTGGTTCTCCCGGTCCTGCTCGGAGGGACCGTGGTCACCGTAGAAACCGATGAGGAACTCGCTGATCTGGGCAGCGGTGTGCCCTCTCCCCGCGACGGCGGCGGGCGCGGCGAGGGCGGGAACGGACGGCATGACCGGTAGCACGAGCAGGGTCAGCAGCAGGGCACCGAGGCGGTACGGCTTGAGCATCATGTCCGGTCTTGTACCCGCCGGGCCGGTGGATCGGGAGGGCGGGGCCCGGATCTCACTCCTGTGGGGGTCGGGATTCACCGCAGAAACGACCCTCCGGCCGGTGCGCGGAAATTTGCTCGCGGGCGGCCCGCCCCCGTACGTAAGGTCGATGCATGGGGAAGCCACTTGTCGCAGTGTTCAGCGGGGCCGGGATGTCCACCGACTCCGGAATTCCGGACTACCGGGGGCCCCAGGGCCTGTGGCGGCAGGATCCCGACGCCGAGAAGCTCGTGACGTACTCGTACTACATGGCCGATCCGGAGATCCGGCGCCGCTCCTGGCTGATGCGCGCCGAGATCGGCGCGCTCGGAGCACGGCCGAACGCCGCGCACCTGGCCGTGGCGGAGCTGGAACGCGGTGGCACCCCGGTGCGGGTGATCACCCAGAACGTGGACGGGCTGCACCAGCTCGCCGGGATGCCCGACCGCAAGGTGTTCGAGCTGCACGGCAGCGCCCGGTCGGTGGTGTGCACGGCCTGCCACGCCCGGTCGGGCATGGACGAGGCGCTGGCCCGGGTGGCCGCCGGGGAGCCGGATCCCGCCTGCCTGGTGTGCGGCGGGATCCTCAAGTCGGCGACCGTGATGTTCGGCCAGCGGCTCGACCCCGAGGTGCTGGCGCAGGCGGTCGCCGTGGCCAAGGGATGCCAGGTGTTCATCGCCGTCGGGTCGAGCCTGCAGGTGCAGCCGGCCGCGTCGCTCGCCGGGATGGCCGCGGAGGCCGGAGCCCGGCTGATCATCTTGAACGCGGAGGAGACCCCGTACGACCCGCTGGCCGACGAGATCGTCCGCGAGCCGATCGGCACCGCCCTGCCGGCCCTGCTGACCAGACTCACCGCGCCCCGGCCCTGACCTAGGGGGCGTCCGCCGCCCGGCGCATTTCCGCCACGTCCAGCTTCTTCATCCGCATCATGGCGGCGGTGGCCCGGGCGGCCCGCCCGGGGTCCGGGTCGGCGATCAGGTCGATGGCTCCCGGCGGGATGACCTGCCAGGACACACCGAACTTGTCCTTGACCCAGCCGCAGACGCCCTCCTCGCCGCCGTCGCCGGTCAGCGCGTCCCAGTAGTAGTCCGCCTCGGCCTCGTCGGAGCAGCGGATCTGGAAGGAGATCGCCTCGGTGAAGGGGAACTGCGGGCCGCCGTTGAGGCCGATGAACTGCTGGCCGTTGATCTCGAACTCCACGACCATCACGGAGCCGGCCTCCCCGGGCCCCGCCTCCGTGTACCGGCCGATCCGGCCGATCTTGCCGTCCTTGAAGACGGACAGGTAGTGGTCGGCGGCCGCTTCCGCGTTGCCGTCGAACCACAGACACGTGGTGAATCCGTTGCCGCTCATCTCTGCCTCCGGGCCGGTGGGGGGACAGTGGACACCGTCCCTCACATACAGACCGGCCCCGGACCCGAAATTCATCGGTGGGTCCGGGGCCGGTCCGCATTCAGCCGGTAATTCGCCCGTTCGGCCTACTTGGCGGGCTCCGCGCCCATCGCGAGCATGCGCTCGACGACGCGCTCGGCGGCGTTGCCCTCGTCCAGGTCGCAGAACTCGGCGCGGAACGCCGCCCGCGCCTCGGCGTACTGCGCCCCGACCGCGTCCGCGTCGCGCACGGCCTCGATCAGGCTCGCCGAGTCCGCCAGCAGCGGTCCGGGCGCCTTCTCCTCCAGGTCGAAGTTGAAGCCGCGCAGCGTGCCGCGGTAGTGCTCCAGGTCGTACGTGAAGAGCAGGATCGGCCGGTCGGTGTGCGCGAAGTCGAACATCGCGGAGGAGTAGTCCGAGATCAGCACGTCGGCGACCAGCAGCAGGTCGGTCGCGTCGGGCCAGCGGGACACGTCGACGACGAATCCGTCGCGGACGCCGTCGCGGACCTGCTCCGTCACGTGGTGGTGGCTACGGATCAGCAGGACGTGGTCCTCGCCCAGCTCACGGCGCGCCTGGTCCAGGTCGATCCGCAGATCGAGCTTGTAGCCGCCCGAGAAGCCCTCGTTGTTCTCGCGCCACGTGGGCATGTAGAGGACGACCTTCTTGCCCTCGGGCAGGCCGAGCCGGCGCCGGACCTCCGCGATCCGCTGCGCGTCGGGCCGCACCAGCGCGTCCGTACGCGGGCTGCCGGCCTCGATGACCTCGCCGTCGTAGCCGAGGGCGCGCTTGAGGAGGGGCGTGGCGTACGAGCTCGGGGAGGCGAGCAGGGTCCACTGGGCGCTGTCGTGCTCCAGCCCCTCCAGGATCTCCGGGCTCGTGTAGTAGTCGTGCACGAAGTCGTGGCCGATCTCCTTGATCGGCGTGCCGTGCCACGTCTGTACGACGACCTGGCCGGCGCGGCGCTCGAAGCGCTGCGGCACGTTGTCGTTGGTCACGTAGTAACGGGCCCGGGCCAGCACCTCCCACGACTCCACGCTGTTGTACTGCACGGCGCGGGCGGTCTCCGGGACCTCGGTGTGGCCGTCGCGGACCAGCCAGACGTGCTCCAGCTTCTCGCCGCGGCGCACCAGTTCCTCGTGGATGGCGCGCGGCGAGTCGCCGGAGCTCTGCCCCTGGAAGGTGTCGTAGACGACGATGTCCTTGACCGGCAGGGCGCGCTGCGCCGGGTAGGTCTCGAAGCGGGCGACGCGCTGCGCGTAGTTGGAGCGGTCGTGCGGGCTGATCAGCGGGTCGGCGACCAGCACCATGCGGTCGTGGAAGCGGGTCTCGACCCGCATCCGGCGGCCCTGCACGGTGAGCGGGTGCGGCCCGGCGAAGAGCAGGCCGGGGCCCATCTGTACGGGTGCGCCGCGGTCGACACCGAGCAGTCCGGCGGTGGTTCCGCCCTGGGCGGCCGGGCGCAGCGTGGGCCACCAGCGGCCCTCGGGGAGCGTGGTGCGGCCTGCGTACGCCTCGGGGAGCACGGGCCGGAAGACGGCCTCGAAGGCGTCCCCGTCGCGGGTGACGGGGTAGCTGAACTCCACGCCGTGCGCGTTGTGCAGGACCAGCTCGTACGCCTCGTCGGTCGGTGCGACGAAGCGGCCCCGCAGGGTGAGGGTGCCGTCCTCGGCGGTGACCTCGTCGACCAGCGGCGGGGAGGGCTGCACCGAGAGGGTCAGGTGTCCGGTGTTGCCGCGCTTGGCGAAGAGGGAGCGGCCGCTGTCCTCACCGGGCAGGGGCAGGACCAGGCCGTCGAATCCACCGCGCTCGTCGTGGACCATGCGGTGCTCGGTGCCGTCGGGGCCGATGACGGAGAGGCTCCAGGGCTCGGGGGCCCACTCGCCGGGCTCGCACTCGGCGTCCGGTACGGCGGCCAGGTCGGCCAGCGGTACGCGGGCGGTGAACGAGGCACGGCCGGCGCCGGACGCCGCGCTCTCCAGCGGGAAGGAGAGGACGGTGCCCGTGGTGACGTGGACGGCCCGCAGCGCGGTGGATCCGACTGCCTCGGCGGAGAGTTCGCCGGCGATCTCGACGGCGTCGTCACCCGCGGCGTGGACGTCCAGGGCGCGGGCACGGACGACCTCCACCTGGATGGTGAGGGCGCCGGAGACGTTCGGGACGATCCGGACATCGGGGGACACCCAGTGCGGGGGCGGGTTCTGGCCGGTGTCGTTCTCCCCGCCGCGCAGGCGGGCGCGGTGCAGGCCCCCGGCCCCGGTGACGGCGATGGACGTGGTCCATATGCCCTGGTTCCACTTGCCGCCCGACTGGAAGATCGAGGGGTCGACGACGGCGGTGAAACCGGCCCAGTCGGCGTGCCGCAGGGCGAGGTGCGGGGCCTTCACCGTGGCCATCGGGGAGGCGACGGTACGGGTGCTGACGACGGAGCGCTTGCGCTTGTTGCCCTCGCGGAAGACGAGCATCTTGCGGGAACCGAGGCGGCTCTCCGCACCGAGGTGACCGGGGAGGGCGTAGCCGCGCAGCAGCAGCTTGCCGTCGGCCCAGGCCGCCTGCTCCAGGCGGCTGACGACGCGGCGCTCGCGCGGGCCGAGGGTGAGGATCTTGGCCGGGACCGGCGGACGGCCCTGCAGGAAGGGGTAGTCCGCCTGCGGGCGGGCGAGGCCCTTGACCGGCACGCTGTAGCTGTAGTCGCGCTGGTGGTGCTGGAGCGCGATGAAGTCCTCGACGCGGCCTTCGCCGGCCAGGTACGCCTTGAGGCGGTCGGCGACGGTCAGGTCGGACCAGGGGCCGGTGCCGATCTCGCGGACGAGACCGCCGACCTCCTTGACGAACGCGGCGCGGAACTCGGGGCCGCCCTCGCCGACGTACTTGTAGATGAGCGGGAGTTCCTCGCTCAGCACGTTGTGGTCGTAGTCGCGCAGGTAACGGGCGTACTTGGCGCCCTGCTTGGCCTTGAGCGACTCACGGACCAGGCGTACGGACTTCACGCGGTCGATGAGGGAGATCGGGTCGGTGGAGCGCTGGGTGATGGAGCGCTCGCCGGTCTCGCGGACGCGCCAGTGGTAGACGCAGTCGCTGAGGATGTCGACGCTGGACGCGAAGTAGTGCGCGGGGATGCTGACCGGGGCGTCCTCGTAGAGGATGCCCTCCGGGTACTGGAAGCCGTGCCGGTCCCAGAAGCTGCGCCGGTAGACCTTGTTCCACGCGGTGCGGTCGGTGACCAGCGCCGGGAACTTCGAGATGTGGGTCTTCAGCTGGGTGCGGGCGAAGGCGGCCCGGTGTCCCCAGGACTGCTGCATGCCGACCGAGCGGAAGCGCTTCACGTTACCGCCCGCGAAGTCCGAACCCGTCTCGTCGAGCGCCTCTATGAGCCGCTGGTACGCGTAGTCGGGCATGGTGTCGTCACTGTCGACGAAGGCCAGGTACTCGCTGTCCTTGTCGGCGTGGCGGGCGCCCACGTTGCGGGCCGCACCGAGGCCTGCGTTGTCCTGCATCACGACACGGAAGCGCTTGTCCTTGGCGGCGAACGCCTTGGCTATGACGGCACTCGTATCCGTGGACCCGTCGTCCACGAGAATGACTTCGAAGTCTTCGAAGGTCTGGGATGCGATGGATTCCAGGCACTCGTCGAGGTAGAGCTCGACGTTGTAGACGGGGACGACGATGCTCAGGCGCGGCGGCATGGGTGGCGGTTTCTCCAGCGTTTTATGCTTTGTCGATGATCAGCTGCTCACAGCATCCTACTCTGTAACAGAGTCATAAACTCCACCCATATGGGGCATACGCAGCAAGCCGCCAGGGCGGACGGCAAAGAATTCAGCCGTCCGCCACTTCGGCGATGCGGTTGGAGGCGGCCTGACCGTGCCCGGCGGGGGCGGTCAGACCTCCAGGTCTGCTTCGATCTTCTTCAGTTGATGCCGGGCCATCGCGAGGTTGGCCCGCCCCTTGTCGAGGGCCAGGTAGAGGAAGAAGCCCGTGGAACCGCGGGCCTTCATCAGCCGGATCAGGTGGTACTGGCTGCCGAGGGTGATGAGGATGTCCTCGATCTCGTCCTTGAGGCCGAGCATCTCCATCGTGCGGACCTTGGCGCGCACGACGTCCGTGTTGCCCGCCGCCGCGACCGCGAGGTCGAGGTCCTTGCCGCCCCCGATCGTGCCGAGGGCCATACCACTGCCGTAGTCGACGAGCGCTGCACCGATCGCGCCTTCGATCGTGGTGGTGGCTTCCTTGAGTGCGGTCTCCACATTGACCATGAGAGGGTCCTCTTTCTCTTTCCACTGTGACTGGGACGTGCTGGGAATGTGACTGGCTGTAGCTGGGTATAGCTGTGGCGGCACGTGCCGGACGGGTCAGGCCCTGCCGCCGGCCGGAACGCGAATCACCCGGATGGGACTCCGGGGCCCCGTCGCCCGAGGGTGTGGTCGATCAGTTCTGCTATCCGGAGACTGGAGCGCCGGGCCTCGAGGTGGAGGCGTCCGACGTTGACGCGCGGCTCGGCGGTCAGGGTGAGGACCGCCGCCAGGCCCGCCGCGTAGGTGGCGACGTATCCGTCCTCACCGCGCACGAGCAGTTCGCGGAAGGCGCCCTGACCGGTGCAGTCGCTGAGTCGCTGGGCCACCCCGAGGGCGGCGGCGGTCAGGGCCGCGATGGACTCCGCCTCGGCGGCGGCACTGTCCTGGGCGAGCACGAAACCGTCGGCGCTCGCGGCGAGGGCACCGGTGAGCTGGGGTACCCGGGCCCGCAGCCTGCGGAGCTCGGCGAGTATCTCGGCCTCCGTCTCGGGGGGCACCGTACTCATGTCGGCCTTTCTCCTTTCGGGCTGCCTACGCTCGGAGCGGTCGGCGCGGAGGGCCGGTCGCAGCGGGAGCCTCACAGACTTGCCTCCAGTGCGTCGCGTAACCGGCGGAGCAGCGCCACGTCCGGGGATTGGGCCTCGGTCATCCAGTCGGGCAGGGGCGCCACGGCCGGCGGCGGGGCCGGGGTGTGCGGGGTCTCGACCAGTCCGGCCGCCGCGAGGCGCCGTACGTCGAGCAGGGTGTGGAAAGCGGGCCGGCCCAGGACCCACGCGAGGTCGGCCGGGGTGCGCAGGCCGTCGGCCTGGCCCAGCAGGGTCCGCTGCCGGGAGGTGATCGTCTGGCCCGGCGCGGCCGCCCGGGGTACCACCGGGGAGGTGTCCAGCAGGGGGTACGGCCAGACCGCGTCGAGCAGGTCCCGACGGCGCCGGGTCTCCCGTTCGACGGCGGCGGCGGGAACGGAACGGACGGAGCCGATCCAGTGGGTGGCCCCGCGGCGGAAGCGGGAGGGCCCGCTGCCCGGGGAGAGTGCGAAGAAGGCGGCGTCGAATATCGCGGCGAGGTGGCATATCTCCAGCTCCCCGTCGGCGAGCCCGCCGCTGTCCACGAGGAAGCGGGCGACCTGGCGGCGGGCACCGGCCCGGTCCACGGCCTCGCGCCAGCGCTCGGGCGCGAGGCCGCCGCCGGTGGTGAGCAGTACGTCGAGACCGGGGGTGGCCGGGCTCTCCGCGTGCACGATGCGGCCGTCCTCCAGGAAGAGGGTGCCGCGGTCGCGGAGCAGGGCGCCGGTGGCCCGCTCCGCGGCGAGTCGGGTGAGAAGGGGGGAGACTGCGGCGAAGGCGTTCGCGGCCGTGGCGGTGGCCGGGGTGGTCATCTGAGTACCAGCCCCTCCGCCAGGGCACGGAGCCTGTGGCGCGCGAGGGCGAGATTGCCGTCGACGCGGTCGAGCCACAGGTGCAGGAATACGCTGCTGTCGAAGCTCGTCTCGACGAAGCGCAGTACGTGGTATCCAGTGCGGGTGGTGACGATCAGATCCTCGACAGGCGGGCCGGCCGGTAAGCCGGCGGACGAACCGGCGGAGGGAACGGCTCCGCCACCGTGTGCCGGGTCCGTCTCCGCCGGGGCGAAGGACTCGTACTCGGCTGCCGCCCGGGCCAGTTCGGCGGTCTCGGCGGCGGTGGTCTCGTGGTCACCCACGGGCGACTCCCCCGCGGTGCCGAGGGCCAGTCCGCTGCTCCAGTCGACCAGCGCGGCCCCACGCGCACCAGGCAGGGCCATGGCTTCGAGCAGGCATTCGTCGATCCCGGGCACGCGGGCTCCCCTCCCGGCCGGACGTGCTGAGTGCACGGTCGTACGGCGCGACAGGAGGGAACTTACTCAAGTTCCACTGCACGAAAGGGTGTTCTGGCATTTTCCGCTGGAACATGCCAGGAAGGGTGCGAGAGCGTGGCCGGAACGCGTCGATATTTGATCACGAAGCGAGCGGAAGATCGTCCGCGAGGCGGAACGACCCTCCCTCGCGCTGCACGTAGCCCTCATGGGTGAGGGTGCGCAGCAGGTGGTAGACGGTGGGCAGGGGGATCCCGGTGAGCCGGGCGAGCCGCTTGGCGGTCACCCCGCCTTCCGCCGACATCGCCTCCAGGAGGCGCAGTGCGCGCTGCACGGAGCCGATCAGGGTGGGTGTGCTGTCCTTCTGACTGTGGTCGGTGCCCATGACTAGTCCCCCTGCTCCGGTACGAGGCCTGGCAAACCCATCAAAGTGGCTCACCGGACGCAAAACCAGCGGACTCGCGTAAACCTGAGCATAAGATCACCGCACCCCGGCCCCGGCACGGACCGCTAGTGCGTGCAGGTCACGTACGCCGGGAGGGGGGTGTCCGCGATCAGGTGGCGCGGCAGGGACAGCCCGAAGCGGCGTTCCACGACGGCGAGGGTGTGGCGGTCGCGGTCCGTGTCCGCCTCGTCGGCCGGCCGGGCGCACGCGCCGTCCGGGGTGAGGATCCCGGCCGCGATCAGCTCCGGGAGCAGGAAGTCCGGCCGGTGGCCGCCGCGCCAGCACTCCTCGCCGAGGCCGAAGCAGCACACCAGCTCGCCGTCCCGGGCGTACGCGAACTGCTTGGGCGGGTGGTCGGGCTGCGGGTCGAGGTGGACGGCCTCCGCGCCGCCCCGGGAGACCTCGGCGAGCCGTTCCGCTCCGGCCGGCTGACCGTGTTCGACGGCGAAGGACCAGCCGCCCCAGCTGCCGACCCGGGCCACGCCGTCGCCGTCCACGGTCTCGGTGACCATGCTCCAGGCGTCGAGCGCGCCCAGCGGCCCGGGGTGGACGCCCGGCAGCGCGCCGAGCCGCGCGGCGAGTTCATCGGGGGCTATCCCCCGGGCGAAGGTCAGACCGGCGAACCACTGGTCCCAGTCGGCCAGCCACCGGATTCCGTCCGCCACGTCCTCGGTCGTGTCCGCCATGTCCGCACTCCCCACGGTTGCCCCACCCCGCCGGTGCTTGTTCACCGGCACGATAGTCAGTCCGCGGGCTTCTCCGGGAGGAGGCGCTCGACCATCGTCCGAATGAGCCCGTGCGCCGGGTGCGCCTCCAGCATGGCGGGCGCGGTCAGGTCGTCCACGATCAGGCCGAGCATCGCCAGGTACATCAGGACCACGCCCTGCCGGTCCCCGGGCAGGCCGGCGTCCAGGTGCCATCTGATGTTGGCCTCCAGTTCCAGGCCCTGGAAGGACGCGAGCTCCGCCTGGAGCTCGGGGCGCCGGGTACCCTCCAGCCGCAGCTCCAGCATGGCGATGTGCACGCTGCGCTCCCGCCGCATCCGTTCCAGGAGCCGGGTGAGCAGGACCTCGGTGTCCAGCGGGCCGGCGAGGTCGGCCGGGTCGGGGACCAGCCGCTCCCGGGTGCGGTGCAGGATCTGTACGAGCAGCTGGGACCGGTTGGCGAAGTAGTTCGAGGCGGTACCCGTGGGCACGCCCGCCTCGGCGTCCACGGCGCGCAGGGTCAGGCCGCGCGAGCCCTCGCGCGCCAGGACTTCGATGGCGGCGTCGAGCAGTGCGGCGCGGCGCTGCGGGTTCTGGCGCATGGGCGGGTCCCTGGGTGTGGAGGGGGCGCATCGGGTGATCACTGCAGGCGCAGTGATTCGCACACGGTAGCGGACGTGAACGGTCCGGCCCCTCCCCACCGCCCCCTCCCCCGTGTCAGGCTGCGCGTCATGGAGCGGATCATCGAGGAGATACGCGAGGACCTGTCCCGCCGGATCGCCGTGGCGGCGGACCGGCTCGCCGACCGCACGCTGGCCGAGGACCCCGCCTACGCCGCCCTGCTGGGCCGGGCCGAGCTGCGCGAGCGGATCCACCACACCCTCCGCCAGGCCGTCGAGGGGCTGCTCCGCACCTCCCGGGGCCTGCCGGTGGAGCTCGCCGAAGCCCGGGCCGTCGGCGCGCTCCGTGCCGAGCAGGGGCTGCCGCTCACCTCCCTGCTGCGCACCCACCGCCGTGGCGGCCGGCTGCTCTGGCAGAGCCTCACGGAGGCCGTGACCGCGCACGACCGGGCGGCGCTGCCCCGGCTGCTGCCCGGCGCGACCGCGTTGTGGGACGTGCTGGACCAGATGACGGACGCCATGACGGAGTCGTACCGTCTGACGGAGTCCGCGCACGGCGACCGGGACCGGGAGCGCCGGGCGGCCCTGCTGGACGTGCTGCTCGACGGCGGGGACGGGCTGTCGGCCACGGCCGCGGAAGTCTCCGCCGCCGGAGTCCCGGCGGCCGGAGCGGCCGCCGCACAGCTGGGGCTGCCGGAGCGGGGCCGGTTCACGGTGGTCGTGCTGGCCGGTGACGCGTCCGGCATCCAGGCCGCGCCGACCACAGCGGCCGGGCCCGGAGCCGCGTCGGCTCCGCGCGTGCTGTGGCGCATCCGCACCGACGGGGAGATCGGCCTGGTGGAGCTCGGCCACCATCCGCTGGAGTCCGTACGGGAGCTGCTCGCGCCCCTCGGGGTGCGCGCCGGGGTCGGTCCGGTCGTCACGGCGCCGGCCGAGGTGGCCCGGGCGCACCGGCTGGCCGCCCTCGCACTGCGCACCGCCCCCGAGTCCGAGGGCCCGCGCACCGCGCTGCTGGACGAACGGCTGCCGGCGGCGCTGGTCGCGGCCCAGGCCGAGCTGGCGGGCCGGCTGCGCCAGGTGGTGCTCGGTCCGGTGCTCGCGCTGCCCGCGGCGGACCGGCGGACGCTCCTGACGACCCTGGGCACCTGGCTGGCCTGCCGGGGCTCGACCACGGACGCCGCGCAGCGGCTGTACTGCCACCGCAACACCGTCTCCAACCGGCTGCGGCGCCTCGAGCAGCTCACCGGCCGCTCCCTGTCGGACCCCCGGCAGGTGGTGGAGCTGGCGCTGGCGCACTCGGCGGTGCTGCAGCGCGTCGAAGCAGAACCCGCTACCCGTCCCGCCGCGCCGGATCCGCGGGCCGCGCGGACTCCAGGAGGTACGGTACGTCGATCACCGCGACGCCCGGCGTGAAGAGCAGCCGGGCCTTCAGCCGCAGGGCGTTCTGGTTGTGCAGGGGCTGCTCCCACCAGTGGCCCACCACGTACTCGGGGATGACCACCGAGAGCATGTCCGTCCGGGAGCCGGCGGCCAGTTCCTCGACGTGGGCCAGGATCGGGCCCACCACCTCGCGGTACGGCGAGTGCAGGATCTTCAGCGGCAGGCCGGTGTCGTGCGCGGCCCACGCCTCGCGCAGCCGGGCCGCCTCCTGCTCGTCCGCCGCGACGGTGACCGCCGTCAGGGTGTCCGGGCGCAGGCCCTGCGCGTAGCCGATGGCCTTGAGCGTCGGGGCCTGCACGGCGGCGACCAGGACCAGTACGTGGTGGCGGGCGGGCCTGCGCGGGGTGGCGCCGGGGTCGATGGCGACCTGCCGGGCGACCTGGTCGTAGTGGCGGCGGACCGCCTTCATGCCGAGGAAGAGCAGCGGCATGGCGATGACGACCAGCCAGGCGCCGTGGGTGAACTTGGTGAGCAGGACGATGACGAGGACCAGGCCGGTCAGGGTGGCGCCGACGGCGTTGATGGCGCGCCTGCGGTGGATGTGGATCCGCTCCTCGCGCGCGGTGGCGGGTGAGGCGAGCACCTTGCGCCAGTGCCGGACCATGCCCGACTGGGAGAGGGTGAAGGAGACGAAGACGCCGATGATGTAGAGCTGGATGAGGCGGGTCAGTTCGGCGTCGAAGGCCACGATGAGGGCGATGGCGGCGAGTGCGAGGAGTACGACGCCGTTGGAGTAGACGAGCCTGTCGCCGCGGTTGAAGAGCTGGCGGGGCGCGTACCGGTCCTTGGCCAGGATCGAGGCGAGCATCGGGAAGCCGTTGAAGGCGGTGTTCGCGGCGAGGATCAGGACGCCCGCGGTGACGGCCTGGAGGAGGTAGAAGAGGAAGTTCCAGCTGCCGAAGGTGGCGCGGCCGATCTGGGCGAGGGCGGTGGAGGTCGCGGTGCCCGGGGGCAGGCCCAGTTCGGTGGGGTCGGCGGCGACGTGCACCTGGTACGACATGGCCAGGGCGGTGATGCCGACGAACATCGTCACGGAGAGCACGCCCATGGCGGCGAGCGTGGTCGCGGCGTTGTCCGCCTTGGGCTTGCGGAAGGCGGGGACGCCGTTGCTGATGGCCTCGACGCCCGTGAGGGCGGTGCATCCGGAGGCGAAGGCGCGCATCGTGAGGAACACCAGGGCGAGTCCGGTGTAGGTGTCGACCGGGGTGATCGGGAGGTCGGCGGACTCGGCGCGGATGGTGTCGCCGGTGCCGAGCCGTACGGCGGCGACGGCGAACATGAGGTAGATGACGAGGACGAAGCCGTAGGTGGGGATGGCGAAGATGCGGCCCGACTCCCTTACGCCGCGCAGGTTCATGAGGGTCAGCAGCACCACGAAGGCGACGGAGAGGACCACTTCGTGGTCGCTGAGGGAGGGAACGGCGGAGGTGATGGCGGAGACGCCGGAGACGACGGAGACCGCGACGGTCATCACGTAGTCGACGAGGAGGGCGCTGGCGGCGGTGAGCGCGGCGGTCTGCCCGAGGTTCTCCGAGCTGACGACGTAGGCGCCGCCTCCGCCCGGGTACGCGTGGCAGGTCTGCCGGTACGAGGCGACGACGACGGTGAGCAGGAAGACGATGGCGGCGGCCGCGTACCAGGTGAGGTGCAGCAGTGCGACGCCGCCGAGGGCGAGGATCAGCAGGATCTCCTCGGTGGCGTAGGCCACGGAGGAGAGCGGGTCGCTGCAGAAGATCGGCAGGGCAAGTCTTTTGGGCAGCAGGGTCTCGCCCAGGCGGGCGGTGTCGAGGGGTTCGCCGACCAGCATGCGTTTCACATTGATACGCCTCATTCAGGCATGATCATGCATTTGATCCATGCATCATCCCTTTTGAGGCTTGTGACACCCGGCGAGGTCCTCCGCCCGGTGTGCCAGCCACAGGTCGTGGCGGGCACTGGGGGACTGCAGCAGGGAGCGCTCCAGCAGTGCCTCGATCCGGGTCAGCCGCTTGCGGACGCCGGGGACGGAGACGCCCAGCGCCGCGGCCGCCGGGAGGAGTTGGGCGTCGTGCGCCAGCCAGGCACGGACCGTGTCCCGGGCTCCCGGCGGGGCGTCCGGTCCGGTCAGCGCGCTCAGATGGGTACGGGCCCAGTCGGTCAGGCGTGGGTCGCGCAGCACGTCGTCGAGACCGGGGGCGGCCCCGGAGGCGTCGTCGCCGGTCCCCGCCCCGGCTCCCGCACCCGGCCCGGCCCCGGCGCCGGTCTCCGACGTGAGCCGCAGGGCGAGGGAGAGCGCCGCCTGGTCCGCCAGTCGTGCGAGGTCCAGGCCGAGCAGGGCCTCGATCAGGCGGAGCCGGGCCGTCAGGGTGTTGCGGTGGATCTTCAGCAGCCGGGTGGCGCGCGAGGTGAAGTTCAGCCAGGCGTGGGCGGTGGCGCGCAGCTCCTGCGCGCCGGGGTCCTGGGGGCGCCGGGGCGCGTGCGCGTGCAGGGGCGCGAGCAGGGCCTCGGCCCAGCGGACCCCCGCCTCGTAGGCGGCGAGGGCCAGTTCGGGTCCGGGCCCGAACCGCGCGTGCCCGTCACCGCTCGCCCGGGCGACGGCCAGCGCGTGGAAGGCCTGGGTGTAGGCGGCCGGCGCCTCGCTCAGGCCCGCCTCCCCGCTGACCCCGACGGCGCATTCCGGCGCCGCCGCCACCAGCGCTTCGGCCAGGGGGTCGCCGGTGGCGGGCACCGCGGCCGGGTCGGGCGGGGCGAGCACGATGAGGTGGCGCACGTAGACCGGACAGCGCACGATCCAGGCCCGGCCGCCCGTCAGTTCCCGGCAGATCCGCATGACTTCGCCGCGCCGTCCGGGCGGGCACTCGACGACGTACATCCGCATCGGGTCGGGCAGCTCGGGGCCCAGCGTGGCGGAGATCTGGTGGGCGGTGGACAGCTGGCCGTTCATCAGCAGGTGGAGTACGGCTTCGCGGACCTGCGCTTCGGCGCGCCGGACCCGTTCCTCCCGCCGCCCGGCCTCCTCGGCGCGCAGCACGAGGTCCAGCGGTACGGCCGCGTCCGCGAGGAGTGCGGGCGCACCGGGGTGGTGCGGCTGCTCCAATACGGCGGCCAGCACGCGCCGGCCGTCCAGCGCGAACAGCAGGGTCGCGCGGTCGGCGCCGTGCAGGACCGCGGACCGTACGCCGCGGGCGCCCAGCTCGGCGGCGCCGCGCACGGCGGCCTCGGGAGCCGGGCCGTGCTCCGCTTCGGCGTCCACCACCCCGACCCAGCCGCCGAGATGGGAGGCGAGCCACTCCAGCAGTGCGGTCGATCCCCCGGCGTGGACGAGCCGGTGGACCTTGAGGACGTCGTCGGACCGGGACACGGCCGCATTCAACCATCCGGCGGCTCACTGTGCGCTGTGATACCGGTCTCGCCCGCTCACTGGGCAGGACGAACCCTGTGCATGTCCCGGCCTGCGCGTAGGTTGGGGGACGAGCGGCAGGATCCCGGCGGCTTCGATTGGAGTCGGACACGGGGGAAGCCACGGGATCCCGCCGCCGCTCACATCTTGCGGGCCGCGCTGCGGATGGCCTCCCGGATGCGGAAGTAGGTGCCGCAGCGGCAGATGTTGGCGATGGCGTCGATGTCCTCGTCCGTGGGCTCGCTCGTGCGCTTCAGCAGGGCGACGGCGGCCATGATCTGGCCGGGCTGGCAGAAGCCGCACTGGGCGACGTCCTGTTCGAGCCAGGCCTCCTGCACGGGGTGCAGGTCGTCCCCGTCCGCCAGGCCCTCGATGGTGGTCACCGTCCGGCCGGCGCACGCGGAGACCGGCACCACGCAGGGACGGATGTCGGCGCCGTCCAGGTGGCTGGTGCAGGCCTTGCAGACGTCCACCCCGCAGCCGTACTTGGGGCCGCGGACGCCCAGCATGTCGCGGAGCACCCACAGCAGGGGCAGGTCGTCGGGCGCGTCCACGGTGACGGCGCGCCCGTTGACAGTGAAGGTGTGCGAGGGCACGGGGGTACTCCTGGATCCGGGACTAGCGCGGGTAGGGGGTGAAGTCGACGTCGAAGTCGAGGGGGAAACTGCGTGGTTTGGAACCGGTGGCCCTGGCCCAGGCGTTGGCGATCGCGCCGACGGCGGCGGGCACGCCGAGCTCGCCCGCGCCACCCGGCTCCTCGCCGGTGGCCGGCAGCACGAAGACCCGTACGTCGCGCGGGGTGTCGCGCTGCCTGGCCCAGTGGAACTGGCTGTAGCTGCCCTCCAGCGGAAGCCCGCGGTCGAGGTGCAGCCCGGCGCGCAGGGTGGTGGAGATCGCGTCGGTGAGTCCGCCGATCATCTGGGCCTCCAGGCCGCGCGGGTTGACCGGCAGGCCCACGTCCACGGCGATGACGGCCTTGGTGATTCGGACGTGGTCGCGGTCACGGGTGTCGATCTCGACGAGGCACGCGGTGCGGGACTTGTACTCCTCGTGGAAGGCGATGCCCTGGGCGCGGCCGGCCTCCATCGGCCGTCCCCAGTTCCCCTCCTCGGCCACCTTGTCGAGTACGGCGCGCTGGGCGTCGGTCTTCAGGAAGGTGCGCCGGAACCGGTACGGGTCCCGGCCCGTCCGGGCGGCGAGTTCGTCGACCACGATCTCCTCGGCTCCGCGCGTGTTGGCGGAGTAGACCGAGCGCCAGGAGCCGGTGGGGATCCCGGTGGGCACCTCGGTGAGGGCCTGGGTGGTGAGGCCGAAGTGGTACGGGGACTTCACCGTGGTGTGGAAGAGGGTCTGGGCGAGGGTGGCGTTGCCGATGCCGGGCGGCAGGCTGGCCGCGGTGGCGGTGATGATCTCGCCGAGCCCGTGCCGGAAGTCGGTCTCGGCGGCGGCGACGCGGTGCTCGAAGCTGAGGACCTCGCCCAGCAGGTGGGTGGCGCGGATCTTGTGGTGGGTCGCGGGGCGCATCCGGCCGTGCCGGGTGTCGTCCACGCGGGTCCACATGAGCCGGACGGGGCGGCGGCAGGCCTTGGAGATGCGCGCGGCCTCCAGGGCGGCGTCGAAGAAGAGCCGCCGGCCGAAGGAGCCGCCGGCCTGGACCACGTGCACCGTGACCTTGGACAGCGGCAGGCCGAGCTCGGCGGCGATGGTCTCGCGGGCCACGATCGGGGACTTGAGGCCGGACCAGATCTCGGCCCGGTCCTCGCGCACGTCGGCGACGGCGGAGTTGGTCTCCATCGGGGCGTGGCTGACGAAGGCGAAGTCGAACTCGGCGTCGACGTACGGGGTCAGGAGGGGCGGGACCAGCAACGGTGGTGTGGCGGCGCGCAGTTCGGCGCGGATCCGGTCGTCGGACAGCTGATCGGCCGGCCCGGGGCCCCAGGTGACCTGGAGGGCCGTCTTGGCGTCGATGGCCTGGCCGAAGGTCTCGGCGACGACGGCGACCCCGGTCGGGACGGTCACCACGTGCAGGACGCCCGGCATGGCCCGGACGGCGGCGAGGTTGGTGACGGTGCGGACCGTGCCGCCGAGGGTGGGCGGGCGGCGCACGACGCAGGGTTTGGCGCCGGGCACGTCGAGGTCGAGGGTGTACTGCAGGGCGCCGGTGACCATGGCCCGGGCGTCGACGCGGCCGGTCGGCCTGCCCACGAGGGTGTGCCCGGCCCGCTTCTTGGGGGTGGCGCCGAGGACGGTCAGCCCGGGGTCGGCGGCGGCCGCGGCGAGGTCGCCGTAGTCGGCGGTGCGGCCGTCGGGGGCGCGGACGGTGCCGCCGGAGGTGGTCAGTGCGGCCGGGGTCAGCTTCCAGCGGTGGGCGGCGGCCGCGACGAGGCGGGCCCGGGCGGTGGCGGCGCACTGGCGGACCGGCCCGTAGAGGGAGCGGATGGAGTTGGAGGAACCGGTGAGCTGGTTGAAGAGCAGCTCGGGCCGGGCGTCGTCCAGTTCCACGCGTACGTCGGCCAGGGGCGCGTCGAGTTCCTCCGCGACCAGCATGGCCACGGCGGTGGTGAGGCCCTGGCCGACCTCCTCGCGCGGAAGCCGGAAGCGGATGGTGCCGTCCGCCTCGACGGCGAGCGCCAGCAGGGCCGAGGTGGGTGCGCCGGCCAGGATGAACAGGTCGCCCAGGTCGATCACGTCGGCGATGGCCGGCAGGGAGGGCACGACGGCGTGGGCGGGCTGCGGGGTCAGCGCGTCGGCGCCGGCCCGGGTGACCAGGGCCAGGGTCGGTGCGGCCACGAGGAAGGTGAGGAAGGAACGGCGGCTCTGCCCCGCGGCGTGGTTCTGCCCGGTCATGTCGTTGTGTGTCCCCACGCTGCGCGGGTCCGCCCGCGCAGACCTCCCCCGGCTTATTACCGGCACGTAGGGTAGCGACCCGGCAGCGCGTTGGGAAGTCCCGATCACGCCGCGTCATCTACGGCGACATCACTCGTTCGGGGGTATCCAGGCGGTCCGCCTTGATCCGTTCCTTACGTGATTCCCATGGCGGGCCGGACTCGTACGTCTCGTCCGTACGATCGAGCGACGGTCACCGGATGGCTTGATTCCGGCCGCCGTTCGCACGGCGGCGCGATCCCGACCAGCCGATCCTTTTGCGCTGCCCCGGAGTTCGCCTGACCGGATTCGTTCGCACGTCACGGGCAGGGCGTCAGGCCTGCGGCATATACCAGAAGCAAGAACGTAGCGGATGTTGCCAAACGTCTTACACACCGTCGCGCCCTGTGCAACAGTCGTTACCGGTCCTTCCTTCAGACTTGGCCGTGCCGCGCCTGTATCGGAGTTCTCATGCCGTCCCACCTGTTCGCGGACCGTCCCGCGCAGCCGCCCGAGCCGGGGTCGGTGGACGCTCTGATCTCGCAGACCCGGCGGCTGCGGGGGGAAGTGGACGCGGTCCGCCGCGACACCGTCGTCGACGACGACGACGCCCAGGGCCGCTGGCAGCGCGCACTGTGCGACCTCGCCGTCCACCACCTCGACGACCTCCGCGAGCACCTCGGCCAGCTCAAGGAGGGCCTGCCGCCGGCGCCCGACCTCGTCGAACAGCCGCAGGCGGCGCCCGAGGCCGGACCCGAGGCCCAGATCCGCGTCGGCAGCGCCGAGTGGAACCTGCTGACCGACGAGGTCAGTTGGTCCGACGAGCTGTTCCAGATCTTCGGCCGCTCGCCCGAGTCCGGCGCGCTCCCCCTCGACGAACTGGGCTCGACCCTCTTCTCCGAGGACCAGCCGCTGCTCACCGCGTGGGTCACCGCCTGCCTGGTGGACGGCAGACCGATCGACGGCGAGTTCCGCATCGTCCGGGCCGACGGCCGGGTCCGGACCTTGCACATGAGAGCCGAGCCGGTACTCGACTCCGACGGCTGTACGGCCTCGATGTGGGCCGTCCTGCGGGACGTGAGTGAACTGCGCCGGAGCCAGCGCGCGGTGCGCGAGTCGCGTGACTCGCTGCAGCGCCAGCGGGAGATCGCGCAGACCGAGCGCCGGCTGGCGGTCGAGCTGCAGGAAGCCGTGCTCCCCCCGTGGCGCGGCTCCCTGCGGTTCCCGTACGGCAGCGCGGGCACGCTGGACGTGGCGGCGCACTACCTGCCCTCCGCGACCAGCGCGCTGATCGGCGGCGACTGGTACGACGCGCTCGAACTCCCCGACGGCTGCTCGATGCTGACGGTCGGCGACCTGACCGGGCACGGGGTGACGGCCACCTCCGGGATGGCGATGATGCTCGGCGCCCTGCGCGGCATGGCCATGGCGGGCATCGAGCCCGGCCCGCTGATGGGCTGGCTCAACCAGCTCCTGGAGACCTCCGTGCAGCCGGCACTCGGCTCGGCCGTGTGCTGCCGCTACGATCCCGCCCGCCGGGTCCTGTCCTGGGCGCAGGCGGGCCACCCCGCACCTCTGCTGTTCCGCCACGGATCGGGGCGCTCCCTGCTGCCGCCGGAGGGCGTCCTGCTCGGCGCGACCTCCGGAGCCTCGTACGGCCAGGCCGAGGAACACCTCGAAGTGGGCGACCTGCTGGTCCTGCACACGGACGGACTCACGCCGCGCAGCATCGAGTTCAGCCGGGCGGACGGGACCGAGCGGCTGCTGGCGCTCGCGCCGCGGTTCTCGGTGGCGCGGTCGGCGCAGGAGTGCGTGCGGATCGTGATCGAGGAGTTCGGCGAGAGCGAGCGCGAGGACGATGCCTGCGTGCTGGTCGCCCGGGTCGGCGGGTAACGGGCTTCTGCCTGCAGGGGCTTCAGGGCCGCGCCGGAGGGCGCGGCCTTTCTCGTCTCCGTACGGGGCTTCGTGCACGGCGTGCGGCGGACCGTGCGGGGGCGGGCGTGGGACTACACCCCCGTGACGCGCGGGCCGCGCGACGCCGGGGTGTCGGGGAGGGCCAGCTTGATCTCCTGGCGCAGGTCCTCGATGCGCGCGTACCCGGCGTACTGGGCGGTGAGCCGGTACATCTCCCGCAGCCGGTCCCAGGTCCGGTGCGAGGAGGTCTCGTTCATGGAGACCAGGGCGAGGCGCGCGTACCGGTCGGCCTGCTCCGGCTCGTCGGCGATGAAGCAGGCCGAGGCCATGGAGATGTAGTCGAAGATCTGCGAGCGCTGGTAGCCCTCGCCTCGCAGCCGCAGGGCCTCCCTGGCGTGGCGCGCGGCGATCGGCGCCGCGGCGGCGTCGTGGTCCGCCAGGGTCCGGTACGCGAGGGCCTGCATGCCGTGCAGGTCGGCCTCGTCGAAGTGCTGCATCCAGCTCGGCGGCGGTACATCGCCCTTGTCGGAGACGAAGAGCTCCTCCGCCTCGCCCAGCGTGCGGCGCATGGCCTGCCCCTTGCCCATGGCGGCCTGCGCCCAGGCCTCGATGGTGTGCAGCATGGCGCGCGTGCGCGGGAGCGTCTGTTCGCCCGAGCCGGACTGGGCGAGCTTCATCAGGTCCAGGGCCTCGTTCGGCTTGCCCAGGTGGACCATCTGCCGGGCCGCACGGGACAGCGCCTCGCCCGCGCGCGGCCGGTCGCCGCCCTCGCGGGCCGCGTGCGCGGCGATGACGAAGTACTTCTGCGCCGTGGGTTCGAGCCCCACGTCGTGGGACATCCAGCCGGCGAGGACCGCCAGGTTGGCCGCCACCCCCCAGAGCCGCCGCTGGAGGTGGTCCGGGTGGTGGTAGGCGAGCATGCCGCCCACCTCGTTGAGCTGGCCGACGACGGCCTTGCGCTGGAGTCCGCCACCCCTGGAGGCGTCCCAGGCACGGAACACCTCCACGGAGCGCTCCAGGGCCTCGATCTCCTGGGAGCCGATCGGAGCGGCCTCGTAGCGGTCGTAGCCCGCTGGATCGGCCTGGAAGGATTCCCCGAAGTTCCGGGCCCCCTTGGCGAGGGCGGGGTCGGTGTGCAGCCAGTCGTACATGGCGTTGGTGAGGGCGGAGCCGGCGGTGAGCACCGCTCCCGCGCCCATCAGACCGCGACGGTTGAGCATGAGGTCCATTCCCGTGAATTCGGTGAGGACCGCGGCTGTGCGTTCGGGCGCCCAGGGCATTCCGTCGGGGTTCTCACGAGCCCCGTCCGGCTGCCGTCTGGAGGTGCGCCGCTGCCGTACGAACCCGAGGTCCTCGATGGTCACGACACGACCGAGCCGCTCGGTGAACAGTGCTGCCAGTACCGTGGGCACCGGTTCGCGGGGGGCCTCCCCCATGTCGATCCAGCGCCGCACCCGCGAGGTGTCGGTGGCCAGTTGGGGGTGGCCCATGGCCGCCGCCTGCCTGTTCACCATCCTCGCCAGTTCGCCCTTCGACCAGCCGGCCAGGCCGAACAGGTCGTTCAAGCGGGTGTTTGGACCTTTGCTCACGTCAAGCCCCCAGGTTCTCGGCTGAGTTGACAGTAGCCCGCCGGTAGGTGCCCAGGGACTATTCGCCAGGCTTCGCCAGGGCACGCCCGATGGTTCGCCACCTTGCCCCGGGTGTCAGGTAGGAATGCGCCTCCCCGACCCGGTTCACCGGCGGAACTCCCCAGGGTGAAGTACGGGATCCGGCGGGGCGGCGTACGCAACTCGTCGGCGCACGAAGGGATCCGTATCACCATGTACGCAGCAACCTCCTCCGTGTCCGCACCGGTCCGGTCGCACCGCACGCTCCCGGCTGGCGGCGGCCCCTACCTCGAACCCGGCCGCCCGGCGGCTCCGGCACAGGGCGCCGTCCGGGCGCGGCGAATGCCGGGTACCGGATCACTGCCCGTCAGCGGAAGAATCGATCTCTCGGGGCCGCAGGGGGCGCAGCTGCGCACCGCGCTCGCCTCGGTGCAGCGGATCTGTCCGGAGTTCGCCCCGGTGCAGGTACTGCGGCGCAGCGGCCGCTCGGTCCTCCTGGTCGGCACCACCGGACGGATGACCGCCGTCGCGAAGGTGTTACTGGACCACTCGCCCGAGTGGCGTGAGCGCTACCGGCACGAAATAGCGGCATACCGGACCTTCGTCCGGCACCGCCCACCGGTCCGGGTGCCGCGGCTGATCGCCGCCGACCCCGAGAACTGCACGCTCGTGGTGGAGCGGATGGCCGGCCGGGTCGCGGCACTGCAGCGGCACCCGGTGGAGCCGCCGCCGCGGGTGGACCTCCGGGCGGCCCTGGGCGCGGTGTCCCGGGTCAACCAGTGGCGGCCGCCGGCGGAGTTGTTCGGCACTCCGATGAACTACGCGCGGCGGATCGCCCGCGACTACGAGTTGGGGCTGCTGACCGACCGGGACCTCGGCGACCTGCAGAAGCTGCTGCACGGCGTGAAGCTGTCGGGCACGGCGTTGCAGTTCAACCACGGGGACGCCCTGCTGTCGAACCTGCTGCTGTCGCCGGCCGGTCCGGTCCTGCTCGACTGGGAGCACGCCGGCTGGTACCTGCCGGGGTACGACCTGGCCACGCTGTGGACGGTACTGGGCGACGCCCCGGCCGCCCGTGCCCAGATCAGCCGGCTCGCCCAGTCGGCCGGTCCGGCCGCGCGGGACGCCTTCCTGGTCAATCTGATGCTGGTGCTGACCCGGGAGATCCGGATGTCCGAGACGGCGGTGCAGCGCTCGATGCTGGCGACCACCCCGGCCCAGCCGCTGCCGGTGGGCGCCCTGTCCTCCGGTGAGGAGCAGCGGCTGCTGCTCCGCCGCCTGCACGACGACGCGGGGATGGCGCGCCGAGCGGTCCGCGCGGCGGTCGGCACGCGCTGACCCTCCCCCGATACGCGAAGCCCCGTGGCCCCCACCGCCGCGGGGTTTCGCCCTTTCCGGGCGCGGACGCGACGACGCGGCTCCCTCATCCGCGAGGCGGACCGGTCTCCCCCGCACGGTGGAGGCGGATCCGTCCGGGGGGCGATCCGGGCACGCCCGTGCAGCTGCGATCTTCGAAGCCGAGCGGGCAAGGGCTGCCCGCGGCTCCGGAGGAAACCGTGTCCTTGCACACCGATGCCCGCCCGGCGGGCGGTGGCGTCCGCGCCGCCTGGAAGGCCGCGCACACCCCGGTGGCGGGGGTTCCGCGCTGGGTGCGCATCTGCGCGTTCGCCATCCCGTTCACCGTCCTGCCGTCCGGCCTGTGGCGGCTGGGCCTGCTCTTCGTCGACCATTCCTCGGCGGACAGCGGGCAGTTGCCGGACTGGCTGCCGCTGGAGGTGTACGTCGTGCTCCTCTCGGTGGTCTCCGAGCTGCTGGCCTTCACCGCGGTCGGGCTGGTGGCCGCGTGGGGCGAGGTGCTCCCCCGCTGGATCCCGGTGCTGGGCGGCCGGCGGATCCCGGTGGCGGCGGCCGGCGTCCCGGCGGCGCTCGGCGCCGTCGCGCTCACCGCTCTGTGGACGGTCCTCGCAGCGCTGACCCAGTTGGCCGGGACCACCCTCCAGGGAGATCCGGTGCCCGCGGACTTCCCCAGTGAGGTGGGTGGCTGGACCGCGCTGTGGTTCTACGTCTGCTACGCCCCGCTCGTCCTGTGGGGTCCGCTGCTCGGCGTGGTGACGGTGGCCTACTGGAGGCGGCGGCGCCGGATGTCTTGACATCACATGATCCCCCGAACACTTTTCTGACTCAGCATCAGAAATGCTGGAGGCACTTCCCCTCCTCCCCACACCGCTGGAGCCTGCCCATGTCCGCACGTGCTTCACGCACCACCCCCGCCGCCCTCCCGTCCAGACGCGCGGTCCTCGCCGGTACGGGCGCCGGGGTGCTCGCCGCCACCGTGCTGCCGTCCGCCACCGCCCGGGCCGACGGCGCCCAGGACGGGCCCCCGCTCGGCGAGTACGACGTCGTCGTGGTCGGGTCCGGGGCCGCCGGGATGACCGCCGCGCTCGCCGCCGCCAAGCGGGGGCTGAGCGTGCTGGTGGTGGAGAAGGCCCCGACCTTCGGCGGGTCGGCCGCCCGGTCCGGAGCCGGTATCTGGCTGCCCAACAATGCGGTGATCCTGGGTGCGGGGGTGCCGGACACCCCGCAGAAGGCGGCGGCGTACCTCGCGGCCGTCGTCGGGCCCGAGGTGCCGGCCGACCGCCAGGCCGCGTTCCTCGCCAACGGGCCGCGGATGCTGGACTTCGTGATGGCCAACAGCCCGCTGAGGTTCCGCTTCATGGAGGGCTACAGCGACTACTACCCCGACCTGCCGGGCGGGCTGCCGAACGGCCGCTCCATCGAGCCGGACCAGATCGACGGGAACATCCTGGGCGCCGAACTGGCCCGCCTGAACCCGGCGTACATGCCCGTCCCGGCCGGAATGGTGGTCTTCAGCCAGGACTACAAGTGGCTGAACCTGGCGGCGGTGAGCGCCAAGGGGCTCGCCGTGTCCACCGAGTGCCTGGCCCGCGGCACGAAGGCGGCGCTGCGGGGCGAGAAGCCGCTGACGATGGGCCAGGCCCTGGCGGCCGGGCTGCGCGCCGGGCTCCAGCGGGCCGGGGTTCCGGTGTGGCTGAACAGCCCGCTGGTGGACCTGGTCCTGGAGGGCGGCGCGGTCACCGGCGTGGTGGTGGAGCAGGGCGGCGTACGGGGCACCGTACGGGCCCGGCGCGGGGTGGTCATCGGCTCGGGCGGGTTCGAGCACAACGCGGCGATGCGGGCGCAGTACCAGCAGCAGCCCATCGGCACCCAGTGGTCGGTGGGCGCGAAGGAGAACACCGGCGACGGGATCCGGGCGGGGCAGCGGGCCGGGGCCTCGCTGGCGCTGATGGAGGACGCGTGGTGGGGGCCGTCGATCCCGCTGCCCGGGGAGCCGTACTTCTGTCTCGCCGAACGGACCCTGCCGGGCGGGCTGATCGTGAACGCGAACGGCGCCCGGTTCGTCAACGAGGCGGCGCCGTACAGCGATGTGGTGCACGTGATGTACGAGAAGGACCGCGGCGCGGTCGGCTCGCACATCCCGGCGTGGCTGATCGTGGATCAGAACTACCGCAACAGGTACCTGTTCAAGGACATCCTGCCGACGCTGCCCTTCCCGGACGCGTGGTACCAGGCGGGTGCGGCGAAGAAGGCATGGACCTGGGACGCGCTGGCCGGTCAGATCGGGGTCCCGGCGGCGGCGCTGCGGGCGACGCTGGGCCGGTTCAACGCGCAGGCGTGGAGCGGCGACGACGCCGACTTCCACCGGGGCGACACGGCGTACGACCACTACTACACGGACCCGAGCGTGCACCCGAACTCGTGTCTGGCACCCGTCTGGGTCCCGCCGTTCTACGCGTTCAAGATCGTGCCCGGGGATCTCGGTACGAAGGGCGGCATCGTGACCGATGCCCGGGCGCGGGCCCTGCGCCCGGACGGCTCGGTGATCCCGGGCCTGTACGCGGCCGGCAACGCGAGCGCCGCGGTGATGGGCCACAGCTACGCCGGGGCCGGATCTACGATCGGCCCCGCGATGACCTTCGGCTACGTGGCGGCGAACGCCATCGCGGACGCGTGAGGACAGTGCCGGGGGATCCCCCGCCGGGGATCCTGACGGTCAGCCCTGCTGGAAGAGCTCGGCGGGGAGCGGCTTCAGGAGGGCGTACAGGTCGTCGGTGATCGGGCGGTCCCAGCTGGCGATGGTGACCAGCACGTTGTCGCTGCGGTCGAACTGGACGCAGGAGATGCGGGACTCCGACAGCTTGATCTTCCGGACGATGAGGAGGTTGTCGCCCTGCATGACGGGGCAGTCCTCGACACCGGTGACCTCGACGTCCTCGTCGTTCTCCAGTGCGTCGAGGAGCTGGGCGACCTCGAAGGGGATCTGGCCGTCGGTGAGGTCGCGTGCCGGGGAGCCCTCCGGGAGGTTCCCGATGATCATCGCGGGGCCGCGTCCGCCGAACAGGTCGTAGCGGAGGAAGACACCCTGGCAGCTGCCGTCGGGCGCGGGCAGCAGCCCGGCCCCGAGATTGCCCGGCCAGTCCCCCGGGTCCATGGCCAGGACATCGAAGTCCGGGCCGGCGGGAGTGGCGGCGCGGTGGCGGCGGAGGAAGGACATGCCGCCATGGTACGTGGCCGCGCGAGTTTTCCGGCCCGGGGGCCCGCATCCGGCGACCTGTCCCGGCCGGGCCCCGACCCGGCCCCCGGCCCGGCCCGTCAGACCGGTGGGACGAGCGTGAACCAGTACGGGAGCAGGGCGGCGTCGCCGGTGACCTGCAGGGCGGTGGGCGGGAGGCGGCGCCAGAGGAACAGGGCAAGGTCGGAAGCGGTGCCGGAGGCCTCGACGTCCGCCGGGAGGGTGGAAGCGGGCTCCAGCAGGACCTGGTCCCCCGAGAAGACGACCGTCCAGGATTCCGGACCGTCGGTACGCCGGAAGCGGTACCTCTGCCCCGTGCCCGGCGGTGCCTGCTGCCAGCCGCGGCGGGCCGGAGCCATCACCTCGATCGTCTGGGTCACGGCGTCCGCGGCCATGTCCGGGGCGAGGCGGCCCGGGGTGCCGGTCGCGGATTCGGCGTCCCAGCGGTGCACGGCCAGCTCGATCAGCTGCATCCGGAGCCAGAATCCCGCGGTCTGCTCCACCGACCAGGTCCAGACCGCCGTGTCGGGCCCCAGCTCCTGGAAGAGCTCCGCCAGGTCCCGGGCGCCCTGCGCGAACCAGTCGGTCAGCCCGTCCGGGTCGCCGGGGGCCTCGGGGAGGGCGAGCCCGGCGGGGTCGGGCGGGGCCGTGAGCCGTTCGCGCAGGACGTACGCGAGGTAGCGGTGCACTCCGCCCAGGTGCCGGACGAGGTCGGCGACCGTCCAGCCGGGGCACGAGGGGACCGCGGGCACCGGCTCTCCGAGGTCGAGCGCCCGGCGCACCGCTTTCTCGAACGCCGCCGTCTCGGTCCGGAAGGGGGCGAGTCTTTCGGCATGATCCACATGATCCATACGGGCATGCCTGCCCACCGGGCGGCGGATCCGATCACGTTGAGCTACGGGCGAACGCCTCCAGTGCGTCCCTGAGCCCGGGCCGGTCGGTGCCCAGCTTGCGGCAGGCCGCCGACAGCGCCCAGTCCGGCGCGGGCAGCACCACGGTCTCCGGCACGCTCTCCTTCTCGGCGCGCACCGCGAGGTCCGCCGCCTGCCGCTCCTCCTCCGTGAGCCCGTCCTCCCAGGCCAGCCCGCACGGCAGGGCGCCGCCCAGTCCCAGCAGGGTGTCGGTGGTCTCCGCGGCCAGCCCGTCCGCACCGCATTCCCGCGCCGTCACCACGGCCTGCATCAGCACGTCCGCGTCCCGCAGCTCGGTGCCGAGGGCGGCCAGGGCGCAGGCCAGTTCGTAGCCCGCCGGTGAGGCCGAGAGCAGGGTGACCGCCTCCCGGAGGAGCCCGGCCCGCTCCTCGGGGGCGGCGACCTGCGCCGCGACCCGCAGGGCCTGGCCGATGCCCGAGGCGGCGCCGAAGGCGCGGGCCCGCCGGACGGCGTCGTCGGCCAGGGCGCGGGCCCGCCGCGGATCCTCCGCGGCCACCGCCCGGGCGAGGTGCAGCTGCCACGGGCACCAGGCCGGGTTCTGGATGCCGCGCGGGGTCAGCCGCCGGTCGACCGCCTCCAGTTCGACGATCGCGGCCTGGACCTCGCCCCGGGACAGCAGCAGTTCGGCGTAGACGGTCTGCGAGTCGGGGAAGACCACGGCCGCCGGGAAGGGGCTGCCGTACTCGTGCTCCCGGGCCAGCTCCCAGGCCTCTTCGGGCCGGCCCCGTGCGAGCAGCGTGGTGAGGAGGATGGCTATGGCGTACCAGTGCACGGGGGTGCGCCGGCCCACCCGTTCGGCGAGCCGCAGCCCGGCCCGGGCCAGTTCCTCGGCCTCCACGAGCCGCCCGCGCCGGTAGCGGACGTAGGCCCGCAGGCTGTAGGCGAAGGAGAGGTGCGCCCCGCGCCAGCCGTGCCGTTCGAACTCGGCGGTGCCCGCCTCGAACAGCTCCTCGGCCCGTCCGGGCCGGTCGGTGTACATGTGCGCCATCGCGACCAGGACCGGGACCTCGAAGCCGCGGTCCTCGTGGGCCCAGCTGAAGGGCTGCTCCAGCACCCGTCCGGCGTGATGCAGCACCACGTCGACCGGCTCGCCCCGCAGGCAGGCGTCCCAGGCGCGCAGGCCGATGATGTACCGCTCGGTGAGGTCGCGCCCGGTCAGCCGGTCGGCGAGGCGGGCGAGCCGCCGGGATCGGGCCGGGGAGTCGGTCTCGGCGGCGTTGAAGGCGTCCCACATGAACTGCTCGGACTGCAGGCGCAGCCGGGCGCGTACGTCCTGGGTGTACGGGATCTCCCGCGCGAGTGATTCCGAGGCCTCGGCGAGCCGGTCGCTGTGTGCGAGGACCTGGGCGAGCCGGATCACGATGCCCTGGCGCAGGGCCGGGTCGTCGGAGGGCTCGGCGAGGGCGGCCCGCAGGTGGTTGACCGTGTTGGCGGGTTCGGTGAGCAGGGAGGCGCAGCCCAGTTCGTAGAGGACGGCGGCGCGTTCGTCGAAGTCCGGGGGTTCGAGCAGCGCGCGGGCGAGCTGGCGGCGGGCGGCCTCGGGGGCGCCGGCCCGGAGGTTCTCGCCGGCGGCCTCGCGCAGGGTGCGCACCACCCAGGGGTCGTTCTCGGGGTGGGTCTCCAGCAGGTGGCGGGCGGCCGCGGAGGAGCCGAGCCCTGCGTCGACGACGGCTGCCGCGGCCTTGCCGTGGAGGGCGACGCGGAGCGCGTCGGGGATGGCGCGGTAGATGGCGGTGGCGATGAGCGGGTGGACGAACTCCAGCCCGGTCTCGCCGTCGGGTCCCTCGGCGGCGGCCGCCGAGAGGATGCGGGCGTCGCGCAGCCGCCGGGTGGCGTCCACGGCTTCCTCGGCGCCGAGGGCGGCGACCCGGGCGGCGATGTCCTGCGGGATGGCGGTGCCGAGGACGGCGCAGGCCCAGGCGAAGCGGACGGTGGAGGGGCCGAGCCGTTCGAGGCGGGCGACGAGGCCGCTGCCGCGCTGGGCGGCGGCGAGGTCGCGCAGCTGCGGGGCGTTCGCCTCGACCGGGGTCAGGCCCTTGCCGCGGACCTTGGCGGTGAGTTCGACGGCCTCGAAGGGGTTGCCGGTGGTGACGGCCCAGGCCTCCTGGCAGAAGGCGTCGTCGGCGTGGGGGCCGACGGCCTCGCGGACCAGGGTGGCGACGGCTGCGGGGGTGAGCGGGGCCAGGGGCAGCGGGCGCTGTCCCGCCCGGCCGGGCAGCGTACGGAAGGCCTCGGCGTGCTCGGGCAGTTCGTCGGGGCGGTAGGCGACGACGAGGAGCAACGGGAGGTGTTCGGCGCGCGGGGCGAAGGCCGCGAGCCAGCCGAGGGACTCGGGGTCGGCCCAGTGGGCGTCGTCGAGGACGAGGGCGACGGGGGCGCGCTTGACGACGAGGTGGGTGAGCACCCAGTCGAGCCCGTCGCGCAGGCCTTGGGGGTCGGGCGGGACGCCCTGTTCGGGGGCGCAGAGTCCGAGGGCCGGGCCGACGATGGAGTACCAGCCCCCGAGGGCGGCGCGCAGCTCCTGCTCGGAGGTGCCGGCGAGCTGGGGCTGGATGAGCTGGCGGGCGACGTGGAAGGGCTGGCTCTGTTCCTGTTCGCCGCCCCGGGCGGCGAGGACGGTGCAATTGCGGGCGAGGGCGCGGCGGCGCAGTTCGGCGAGCAGGGTGGTCTTGCCGAGTCCGGCCGGGCCGGAGAAGGCGAGCAGCGCGCCGCCCGCGTCCGGCCCGGGACCGGTGAGCTGGTCCAGGGCTTCGTCGACGATCGCGAGTTCGGCCTCGCGTTCGACCATTGTGCGCCGTGTGCGGGTCCGGCGGTCCGTCATGGCTGGTACCCCCCAGGCCTGTTCGGGGGTTCAGCGTACGCCCGCGCGCAGCGCGAGGGATCCCAGTGCGGAAAAGAATCCGATCTTCTTTTCCGGGGGGCTTCAGTCCTGTACGGAACGGGCCGCGAGGTCCTCCAGGACGGCCACGGCCTCGGCGGCCCGGTCGGCGGCCACGAAGAGGTGATCGTGGTGGTAGCCGGCGATGACGTTGCAGCTCAGACCGTGTGCGCCGAGTTCGGTGGCGAAGGCGGCGGTGAGTCCGACGGCGTCGAGGGCGGAGTGGACGCGGAGGGTGATCCACCCGGCGACGTAGTCGTACGGCAGGCCCGCCGCGTCGGCCTCCTCCTGACGCAGCACCAGGGTGAGCCCTTCGGGTTCCCGCACGGTGGCCGCGGGCCGCAGCCCGGCCGGCACCTCGGCGCCCTCCACCGTGGTGAAGACGTACCGCTCGTCCAGCAGTTCGGGCCGCATCCCGCTCAGCAGCCGCTCCAGGTCCCGCTCGGCCATCACGCGCCCACCATACCCGGCGGAGCGCGCGGGCCGCGGCCGACCCGCGGCACCGGGCGCGCCCACGGATGCCCTCGCGGCGTGCGCATCGAGCGCCCGCCACCCCAAGGATTCTGACTCCGCGTCGACTCCTCATTCACTCCGCGTTGACCTGCTCTGCGAGGGAAACCTCAAGCCTTGCTTAACTGGCTTGACTCGACGGCTCGGCGTCCACCTACACTCCACCCTCGCCACTCTGGCGATCAAGGTTTCTGGAGGATATTCATGACCAACATTCGGCGCGCCATGGCCGTTGCACTTCCCGCTGCGGCCGCCCTGGCCTTCAGCGTGTCTCCGGCACAGGCCGGCGTCGGTATTTACTGCACGGGAGAGGCCAACTGTGGCACCTTCTATTACAACTCCGGTCTGAGTGGATCGCGCACGACGTTCACCGGCAGCGGCGGCATCAACGGCAGCATCAGCGACCTCGCGGGCTACAAGTTCCTGGACTCGGGTGCCGGCAAGGGCACGCCGGTGAAGAACGGCGCGGCCTCCTTCTACAACGGCAGCCCCACCCCGACCACGATCTTCTTCAACAGCGGCTACAACGGCGCCTGCGACACCGTCGCCCCGTACACGAACGCCAACCGTCTGGCGAACACGTACAACAACAACGCCGCGCTGGCGTTCGGCGCGTCCGGCTCGAACTGCTACAAGTTCAACTGACGGACTGACGGGTAATCCGTTCCTTCTTTGCATGTCGGCCCCGTGTGACCTCATGGCCTGCACGGGGCACCGCAGGAGCAACCAGATGAGACGTTTGGTGCCAGCCATGCTGGCCATGTTCGCCCTGGTGGGGTGCACGGCACAGGGATCGCAGGATGACGGCGACCCGGCGGGGTCGAACCGCCCCACCAAGGATTCCGAGGCGGCGAAGGGGTCCTACACGTACCGCCTGCCCATCGCCGCGTACAGCTACACGGACGCGGAGTACGCCTCCATCGCGGCGGCCGAGCACATGCTGGCACGTACCTGCATGGCCCGCTTCTCCCTGACCTACCAGCCGCCCCCGCCGAATCCGCCCCAGCCGGGCGCCGACCGCCGGTACGGCCTGTCGGACGAGAAGTCCGCCGCCCTCTTCGGCTATCGCATGGATCCGAGCGAGGCCCCGAAGCAGCCCCCGCAGCTCGACGCCGACGTACGCGCGGTTCTGTACGGCAAGCGGGAGGACGCATCCGAGCCCGCCGAGTACCGGGGGCAGAAGGTCCCGGAAAACGGATGCCTCGGAGAGGCCCAGAGCGACCTTCGCAAGGAATACTCGGATCCGGAAGGAGCCGAGGCGGCCAGCCGGATATCGTCGCAGAGCTACGAGCAATCCATGCAGCTTCCGGAAGTACAGGCCGGCTTCAGGAATTGGTCGGCATGTATGCAGAAGAATGGATACACATACGCATCACCCCGTGATCCGTTCGCTGCGCAGGAATTCCGCGAAGGCCCCGTGACGGAGCGGGAGAAGGCGACGGCAGGGGCCGATGTCGCCTGCAAGCGCCGGACCGGCCTGCTGGACGTGTGGTTCACCGAGGAGTCGAAGCTCCAGACGGCGATGATCGCCAAGGACCGGCAACTACTCCAGAAGCTTCAGGACGTCCACCGGCAGAAGGTGGCCGCGGCGACGGCGATCCTCGCAAAGGGCTGAGCTCGCCTCCCGGTGGTCCGGGTCGAAGACCGCACCCGGACCACCCGGTGATCACGAACCGGTACGCCTAGGTGAGGTCGAAGTCACCGCCGCGGGCGCCGAGGACGAACGCCCGCCACTCGTCCGGCGTGAAGATCAGCGATGGGCTCTCCGGCCGCTCGCTGTTGCGCATCGCGATGAAGCCCTCGACGAAGGCGATCTGGACGTCACCCGCTCCCCGGCTGCTCGACTGCCAGTCCGCCTCGGTGAGATCGAGGTCCGGCTTGCCCCAGCCGGTGAGGGGTTGCGAAATCATGCTCTCGGCCACGTGCGTGCTCCTCCCGGTACGTCGTCCGGGGGCAAGGTTAACCACCGCAGCGGGTGCCGGACAGGCCACGGTGAGTCACCCGTGGCCGGTCCGGCTCCCCGGCCGGCCCCTCCGTCGTCGGCCGGGCCTGTGTTCAGGAGGTCGGCTCCTGTGCCCCCACCAGCCACATCGCGAAGAACTGCGCGCCGCCGCCGTACGCGTGCCCCAGGGCCCGGCGGGCTCCCGGAACCTGGTGTTCCCCGGCCTGACCGCGGACCTGGAGGGCCGCCTCCGCGAAGCGGATCATGCCGGAGGCGCCGATCGGGTTGGTGGACAGGACACCGCCCGACGGATTGACCGGAAGGTCCCCGTCGAGTTCGGTGACGCCGGCCTCCGTGAGCTTCCAGCCCTCGCCCTCCGCCGCGAAACCGAGGTTCTCCAGCCACATCGGCTCGTACCAGGAGAACGGTACGTACATCTCGACCGCGTCGATCTCCCGGCGCGGGTCGGTGATGCCGGCCTGGCGGTAGACGTCGGCCGCGCAGTCCTTTCCGGCCTGCGGCGATACGAAGTCCTTGCCCGCGAAGAGGGTGGGTTCGCTGCGCATCGCCCCGCCGTGCACCCAGGCCGCCGGCTTCGGCGAACGGGCCGCGCCCGCCCGGTCGGTGAGGATCATCGCGCACGCGCCGTCCGAGGAGGGGCAGGTCTCCGAGTAGCGGATCGGGTCCCACAGCATCGGCGAGGCCTGGACCTTCTCCAGGGTGATGTCGTGCTCGTGCAGGTGCGCGTACGGGTTCTTGAGCGCGTTGCGCCGGTCCTTGTACGCCACCAGCGAGCCCACCGTGTCCGGCGCGCCGGTGCGCCGCATGTACGCGCGGACGTGCGGGGCGAAGAAGCCGCCCGCGCCGGCGAGCAGTGGCTGCTGGAAGGGGACGGGGAGCGACAGGCCCCACATGGCGTTGGATTCGGACTGCTTCTCGAAGGCGAGGGTGAGGACGGTGCGGTGGACGCGGGCCGCCACCAGGTTGGCGGCGACCAGGGCGGTGGAGCCGCCGACCGAACCGGCCGTGTGCACGCGCAGCATCGGCTTGCCGACGGCACCGAGGGCGTCCGCCAGGTACAGCTCGGGCATCATCACCCCCTCGAAGAAGTCGGGGGCCTTGCCGATGACGACCGCGTCGACGTCCGCCCAGGTCAGTTCGGCGTCCGCGAGGGCGCGCGCCGCCGCCTCGCGGACCAGTCCGGCGATGGACACGTCGTGGCGGGCCGCCACGTGCTTGGTCTGGCCGATCCCGACGATGGCCACGGGCTCTTTGCTCACCTTGCGTCCCCTTCCAGGACGGCCACCAGGTTCTGCTGGAGGCAGGGGCCGGAGGTGGCGTGGGCGACGGCCCGTCGCGATGCGCCGCGGTGGATCCGGGCGGCCGCCTCGCCGATGCGGATCAGGCCGGCGGCCATCATCGGGTTGGCGGCGAGCGCGCCGCCGGAGGGGTTGACGCTCACCTCGTCGGTCAGGCCGAGTGCCTTGCGGAGCACGATCTCCTGGGAGGAGAACGGTGCGTGCAGTTCGGCCGTGTCCACCGGGGCTTCGAAGACACCCGCGCGTTCGGCGGCGAGCCGGGTGGACGGGGAGTCGGTGAGGTCGCGCAGGCCCAGGCTGTGGGCCTCGATGCGGTGGTCGATGCCGGTGATCCAGGCGGGGCGTTCGCACAGTCGGCGCGCGAGGTCGCCGGCGGCCAGGACGACGGCGGCCACGCCGTCGCCCACGGGCGGGCAGTCGCCGGTGCGCAGCGGCCTGACCTGGTAGTCACCCTGGGGGACGGGGCCGCGGAGCTGGGCGTGCGGGTTGGCGGTGGCCGCGTCCCGGCTGCGCGCTCCGACGGCG
Organism: Streptomyces nojiriensis; assembly: GCF_017639205.1. Taxonomy (NCBI): domain Bacteria; kingdom Bacillati; phylum Actinomycetota; class Actinomycetes; order Kitasatosporales; family Streptomycetaceae; genus Streptomyces; species Streptomyces nojiriensis. Next base: position 1,279,103 of record NZ_CP071139.1, read on the forward strand.
GCCAGGGCGCTCTCCTCGGTCTCGCCCGCGTCGATCAGGGCCTGGGCCTGGAGGGCGGCCAGGGCCACCGCGTCGGGCCAGAGCGGGGCGACGTAGTAGGGGTCCAGCTGACGGGTCAGCACGTCGCGCACCGACCCCGGTGAGGACTTCCCGTACGCGTAGACGAGCGCGGTGTCGGCCTCGCCGGTCTGGATCTTGACCCAGGCCTCGTACAGGGCCCAGGCGCCGTCCATCTCGACGTGGGACTCGGAGATCGGCGGCCAGGCGCCGACCCCGTCGAGGGTCATGGTGAAGGAGAAGGCGCGGCCGGCCAGGTAGTCGCTGGAGCCGGAGCAGGTGAAGCCGATCTCGCCGGCCTTCAGGCCGGTGGCGGCCAGCACCTGGTGCAGGACCGGCATGACCATCTCGACTTCGCTGAGCTCGTCGGTGCGGCGCAGGTGGTCGCTCTGCGCGAAGGCGACCACCGCGACCTCGCGGGCGTATCGGGCCATCAGATGAGCTCCTTGTACGCGTCGTAGTCCGCGTCCGGTTCGCCGGTGGGTCGGTAGTGGTCGGGGTAGCGCCCGCCCTCGGTCCATACGGGCTCGACGCGCAGGCCCATGCGGACCTGGTCGTAGGGGATGCCGCCGATCCGGCCGTGGAGGGCGAGGCCGGCGCCGTCGAGGGCGATGTGGGCATAGACGTAGGGCACTTCGATGTCGAGGTTCTTGGCCTTGATGTTGACGATGCAGAAGGTGGTGACCGTGCCGGCCGGGCCGACCTCGACGCGGTCGGTGGTGGCGACCCCGCAGGTGGGGCAGGCGCCGCGCGGCGGGACGTACACCTTGTGGCAGGAGGGGCAGCGCTCGCCGACGGTCCGCCGCTCGGAGAGTGCCTCGATGTACGCGGTCTGGGCGCGGCCGGGGCTGTAGACGTAGTCGAGCCGGGCCTCGGCGACGATGCCGGTGACGGCGCCGGCGAAGCTCCCGTCGTGCGGGACGGCCGCCCCGCCGGCGGGGCCGTCGTACGGTTCGAAGCAGGCGATGTCGGTGATGGCGCCGGTGCGCTCGGCGGCCCAGCGGACGCGTACGCGCATGCCGGTGCGGACGGCGTCGGGGCCGGGCGCGTCGAGGGCGTGCAGGAGCGCGGTGTCGGCGCCGTCGAGCTTGACGAGCACCCAGGCGAAGGGGGTGTCCAGGGGCTGTTGGGGTCGGGGCCGGTCGTTCCACGCCCAGGTGGTGACGGTACCGGTGGCGGCGACCTCGACGAGCTCGCGGATCTCCTCGGCGGTGACGGGGTCGTACTCGACGGGCGGGACCATCACCTTGCCGTCGGAGGTCTTCACCCCGAGGACGACGCCCTCGCGCAGCCCGGTGAGGAAGGCGCTCTGGACGGGCCCGAGGGACCGGGTGAAGGGAAACTCGACGACGAGGGGCGCGCGGAGCACCTCCGGTGGGGAGGCAGCTGTCATGGCGATTCTCCGATGCGATCGATTCGGCACTTTCAGCCTCGGCTCTTTCAGCCCCGCCGGCACTTTCAGCCCCGCCGGCGATTGAGGCGCGGGGTCCGGGGCGGAGCCCCGATCTCAGCCCCGCCGGCGATTGAGGCGCGGGGGTCCGGGGGCGGCGCCCCCGGCAACGGCGCCGCACCCGGGCACGGACACAGCCACAGGCACGGGCACGGCCACGGCCACGGCGTGCCCGAACTACTCGCGCCGATACACCGCGGGCCGCTTCTCCGCAAAGGCCCGCGCCCCCTCCTTCGCATCGGCGGTGTCGAAGACCGGCCACCCGCGCAGGAGTTCCGAGGCCAGCCCCTCCCGCTCCGTCAGCTCGGCGGTCTCGTAGACCGACGCCTTGACCGCCTCCACCGCCAGCGGCCCGCACGCGTTGATCCGCTCCGCGATCTCCAGGGCCGCCGCCAGTGCCGTACCGTCCGGCACCACCCGCCCGACCAGCCCGATCCGCTCGGCCTCGGCGGCGGAGTACGGGCGGCCGGTCAGCAGCATCTCCAGGGCGTGCGTACGCGGGATCTGGCGGGGCAGCCGCACCGTCGAACCGCCGATCGGGAAGAGCCCCCGTTTGACCTCGAAGAGCCCGAAGGTCGCGCCCTCGGCGACCACCCGGATGTCGGTGCCCTGCAGGATCTCGGTCCCGCCGGCCACGCAGTAGCCCTCCACCGCCGCGATCACCGGCTTGCGCGGCCGGTGGTGGCGCAGCATCGCCTTCCAGTGCAGGTCGGGGTCGGCCTTGAGGCGGTCCCGGTACCGGTCGCCCGCCATTCCCTTCCCGGCGAGGGCCTTGAGGTCCATGCCGGCGCAGAAGTCCCCGCCCGCGCCGGTGAGGACCACCGAGCGGATCCCGTCGTCGGCGTCCGCCTCCAGCCAGCCGTCGTACAGCCCCACCAACAGCGGCAGCGAGAGCGCGTTCTTCGCCTCGGGCCTGTTCATGGTGAGCACCAGCGTGGCGCCGTGCCGATCCACGGTCAGGTGTTCCGTCCCACCCATTGCCGTCCTCCCGTCTCAAGACCTAGAACAGGTTGCAGTAGGGGAGGATGCAGTTCAATAGTTTTCTGACACCCAGTCAGATTTCTTGAACGGTGGCCTTCCCAGTTGCCGTCTCCGGCGCTCTAATGACCGCCGGAGCAGACCAGTCACGGGGTCAGGAGGAACGGTGGAGTACAACCTTGCCGACCTGTTCGAGTCGGTCGTGGACGTGGTCCCGGACCGCGAGGCCCTCGTGTACGTGGACCACCCCGGGACCGGCGCCGAGCGCCGCCTGACGTACGCGGAGCTCGACACGGCGGCGAACCGGATCGCGCACCACCTGCTGGACAGCGGGCTGAAGGCCGGTGAGCACCTGGGCCTCCACCTCTACAACGGGATCGAGTACCTGCAGACGGTGCTGGCCTGCCTGAAGGCCCGGCTGGTCCCGGTGAACGTCAACTACCGTTACGTGGAGGAGGAGCTGGTCTACCTCTACAACGACGCCGATCTCGCCGCCCTCGTCTTCGAGGGCGAGTTCACCGAGCGGGTCGCGGCCGCGCTGCCGCAGACGACGAAGCTCCGGCACCTGATCCGGGTCGGCGAGGCTCCCGAGGGCGCCCCCGAGCCGTCGATCGCGCCGGTCCCGTACGCGGACGCCGAGGCGGCCGGATCACCCGGGCGCGGGTTCCCTCCGCGCAGCCCCGACGACCTGTTCATCATCTACACCGGCGGCACGACGGGCATGCCCAAGGGCGTGATGTGGCGGGCCGAGGACCTCTTCTTCGCGGGGCTCTTCGGCGGCGAGCCCTCGGGCGAGCCGGTGAAGCGGCCCGAGGAACTGGCCGAGCGGGTCGCGGCGCGCGGCGCCGGGCTCACCTTCTTCCCCGCTCCCCCGCTGATGCACGGCACGTCGACGCTGACCTCCTTCATCGCCTTCAACTATGGCCAGCGGGTGGTCATCCACCGGAAGTACGCGCCGGAAGAGGTGCTCCGTACGATCGAGAAGGAGAAGGTCTCCAGCGTGTCGCTGGTCGGCGACGCGATGCTGCGGCCGCTGATCGACGCCCTGAACGGCCCGCTCAAGGGCACGGACCTGTCGTCGCTGTTCAGCGTCTCCTCGTCCGGGGCCATCATGTCGGAGACGGTGCGCGCGGAGTTCCAGCGGCTGGTGCCGAACGTGCTCCTCCTGAACAACTTCGGGTCGTCCGAGTCCGGGTCCAACGGCCGGGCGACCGACGACTCGGGCCCGGAGAAGGGCTTCCGCCTGGAGGTCAACGACCGTACGCAGGTGGTGGACCCGGTGACGCACGAGCCGGTGGCGGTTGGGGAGCCGGGCCGCCTCGCCCAGCGCGGACACGTCCCGCTCGGCTACTACAACGACCCGGGGAAGACCGCCGAGACCTTCTTCCAGAAGGGGACGGAACGCTGGGTGCTGCTCGGCGACATGGCGACCGTCGACGAGCAGGGCATCGTCACGGTGCTCGGCCGCGGCTCGCAGTGCATCAACACGGGCGGCGAGAAGGTGTATCCGGAGGAGGTCGAGCAGGCCCTGAAGTCCCACCCCGACGTGTACGACGCCTTGGTGGCGGGGGTGCCGGACCCGACCTGGGGCAGCCACGTGGCCGCGGTGGTCCAGGTCCGGGAGGGCGCCGAGGCGCCGTCCCTGGACCAGATCCAGAGCCACTGCCGCACCAGGCTGGCGGGCTACAAGATCCCGCGGCAGCTGGTCATCGCGCCCGCCATCCAGCGGTCCCCGAGCGGCAAGGCGGACTACCGCTGGGCGAAGGCGGTGGCGACGGAGGCGGACACGGCATAGGCCGTCCCTTTCGGATCTTGTCGGCCCGGCGAGATCCGAAGGAGAGGACCTCGGAACCGTCCGGCGGCTCATGCGACGGTCGGACCATCGGCTCGTTGCGTCCGTTGGGGGGCGGGGTGATCTGACGCATGCCGAGTGGATCCCTCCACGCCGTACTTCAGTTCACCTCGGCGGGTCCTCGCCCGTGAGCCCGTCGACGGATTCGCGGATGAGATCGGCGTGACCGGCGTGGCGGGCGTACTCCTCGACGAGGTCGAGGAGAATGCGGCGGAGGTTGGGGCGTTCGCCGCTACGAGCGGTGTAGGCGCCGAGCTGGTCCAGCCCGCCCGTGCTGAGCGCCTTGTCGACGATGGCACGGGAGCGGGCGACCGATTCCTGCCAGAGAGCGCGCAGTTGCTCGGGGGTGTCCCCAGCCGCGGAGGAATGGTCCCAGTCGGGAGTGCTGTCCCAGTCGACGGTGTCCCAGGGAGCACCGGCGGGGGAGCCGAGCCACAGCCGGGCGAAGTGACCGTCCTCCACGTGCGCCAGGTGCTTGAGCAGACCGCCCAGGGTGATGGTGGACGTGCCGAGCGTGGCGCGAAGGCCGGAGGCGTCCAGGCCGGAGCACTTCCAGGCCAGGGTGGCCCGCTGGCGTTCGAGGGCGCCGAGGATGGCCGCCGCCTCGGTGCCGGCGAGTGGAGGTTCCGGCCAGGCTTCGGCTTCGGCTTCGTTCTCAGTCATGGCCGCAGACCTTGGCGAACGGAGCTGACAGTGCAGCCGGCAGGTGAACTGCAACGAACCGATCGCCCAGAACCACAAGACGGCGTCGCGGGCCCGGCGAGATCCGGAAGAGACGGCCTGGCGGTCGGCGTCACTGGAACGGCTGCGCCGTGGCGTTGTAGCGGTCTTCGAAGACTCGGATGCGGTTCCTGAAGGTCCAGGAGCGGTGCTGGCGGGGCCCAGCGCGTCCTGGGCCGGCATGAACGGCGATGCCGGGCGGCCGGGCACGACCAGCGTGAGAGCGGTACCTCACGCTCGGCGGGCAGCCGGCCGCCCGGCGCCTTGACTCCTGCGGCCTGCCGCGGTGTGAACGAGGCGGGACGGCCCCGGCGTTGCCGGTCATCCTCCTCCACCTCACGTACCCCGCGGCCTGCCCCGCCCGTCGTCGCCCCGGCCCCCGCAACGACCGGTGCAAGAGGCCACTTGGACAGGAAAAACGCAACTTCGACAAGGGCCGCAGAGGCAGCTACCTTCACCTGGTCTTCGGCGATCACCCACGGTCGCACCGGAGTTCCTTCAGGCTGAGCCGCCCGCGACGGGATGAGTCGGGCACGTCCCACGCATCGTCGTCCCGTGCTCGAGCCACCGAACCGGGTCCACACCAGGCACCCCCACCAGGAAGAGACGCATGCCCCATCTTGCGCTGTACACATTCGGCGTCCTGAAGTCCCCTCTCGCCGATCCCACACCTCTCACGCACGAGTTCTACGAGATCGGTGAGGCCGTCTACCGGAAGATCAGCCAGCACCCCGGATACCTCGCGCGTGCCGAAGCGGCGGGCGGCGACCGGGGCATGCTCTTCGAGGCGGACTGGGGTGCATGGGGAGAGTTCGCCGTACCGACCTGGTACGACAAGGGCCGCACGGTGGAAACCACCGCCCTGGCCACGACGCTCTCCCTCTGGACCGACCTGCACCCCGCCTTCGACGCCGTCTACACGGGTCTGCACCGTGCGGCGCTGAACAGGCGTTACGACTGGTTCGAGAGGGCAGGACAGCCGAACTACGTGTGCTGGTGGGTCTCCGACGGCGTGATACCCACCTGGCAGGACGGGGTCTCCCGGCTGGAACACCTCCACGACCACGGCTCCGCGCCGCACGCCTTCACCTTCCACCACTCGTTCACCCCGGAGGGAACTCCGACCAGGATCAAAGGCATCGGGCCGAAGAGCGACCAGGTTCGCTGACAGGGAGGCCTGAACGACCGGGTTCGCTGTCGAACGCCTCGATCGACTGACGGCGAACTGACGCGTCCGCCACCGCCGGCAGGCCGCCGGGGCCCGCCGAAGGGGCCCCGGCCGGCGAGCCGTACAGGTCCGCATGGGCCGTACGGGGCGTACGCCCGGCGCTCGCTCAGGACGGCGCGGGGGCGGGCGTCAGGGCCGGGGCGGAAGGTGCCGCGGGGGCGGTGGAGCTGTCGCCGCCGTCCACGCAGTGCAGCGAGACGATGACCGGTGCCTGCAGACCCGGTGCCGGGTCGCCCGCGAAGCCGACCATGGCCGTCCAGTTGTTCTTCGTCAGCGTCACCGACTCCCCGCCGGTGTCGGGGCCGGGCTGCCAGCCGTGCTCGGAACGGGCGCGCGCGACGGCCGCTTTCATGGCGGCTTCCACCGTCTCCGGCGCATGGCGTCCGGAGAGCCGTTCGGAGCACATGCCCAGAACCCCGGAGGGTTCCCGCTCCACGGTGATGCCCTCCGCCGCCAGTATCGAGGTCATCTCCGACACCACCGTTTCGCGGGGCAGTGGCGGACCCGAGAATCGCGGGGGCAGCGGGCCGAGGTCCTGCAGCGGGGACGCGCAGGCGGTCGCCGCCGCAGCGGTCAGGGCCGTCAGGGCCAGGGACGCCAGGGCGGTGCGCGCCCGTCTCCGTCGCACGATGGTGTCGGTCCTCTCGGTTCGCGGTACGGCCCGCCAGTCTGCCATCCCGCCGATCTTGACGAACCACCGCCCGACGGGCCGGCCGCGGTGCACGCGGAGGGCCTCGGCGCCGGCCGCCCGGCGGTCGACGCGGTACGTCGACCCGTCCGCCGAGACCGCGGGGCCTCGCGGCGTATCGCGGAGTCGCCCGTACCGCGCGGATCGAGCAGGATGAGACGGCGGCCGGCAGCCGGCAGCCGGTCGCCGGTCGCCGGTCCGCCGAGGTCGGTCCCGTCATACGTGCCGAGGGCGGGCATGCGGGCCGGCACAACAGACGATCACTCGTTCGAGTCATTGATTTAGCCTGCGGATTCCTGGCAATCTACCGAATGATCGGTCGGTTCTCATGATGAGGTGACGGCATGGCGGTGTACACGGATCTCCACGACAGGGGCGAGCGGCTGGGCCGCGACGAGCTGGCCGCCCTCCAGCTCACCCGGCTGCGCGCGACCCTGCACCGCGCCTACGAGAAGGTGCCCTTCTACCGGCAGGCCTTCGACAAGGCCGGCGTGCATCCCGACGACTGCCGCTCCCTCGCCGACCTCTCCCTATTCCCCCTGACCACCAAGGCCGATCTGCGCGACCAGTACCCCTTCGGGATGTTCGCCGTGCCGCGCTCGCAGGTGCGCCGCATCCACGCCTCCAGCGGCACCACCGGGCGGCCCACCGTCGTCGGATACACCGACGGGGACCTCGACACCTGGGCGGACGTCGTCGCCCGGTCCATACGCGCGGCGGGCGGGCGGCCCGGCCAGATCATCCACATCGCCTACGGGTACGGGCTGTTCACCGGCGGCCTGGGCGCGCACTACGGCGCCGAGCGCCTCGGCTGTACGGTCGTGCCCGCGTCGGGCGGGATGACGGACCGGCAGGTCCGGCTCATCGAGGACTTCCGGCCGGAGGTCATCATGGTGACCCCTTCCTACATGCTGACCCTGCTGGACGAGATGGAGCGCCAGGGGATCGACCCGCGCGCCACCTCGCTGCGGACGGGAATCTTCGGCGCGGAGCCGTGGACCGAGGAGATGCGCCGGGAGATCGAGGAACGGCTCGGCATCGACGCGGTGGACATATACGGCCTGTCCGAGGTCATCGGACCGGGCGTGGCACAGGAGTTCGCGGAGACCAAGGACGGGCTGCACATCTGGGAGGACCACTTCTATCCCGAGGTGGTCGATCCGCTGACCGGCGCGGTGCTGCCGGAGGGCGAGCCCGGCGAGCTGGTGTTCACCTCCCTCACCAAGGAGGCCATGCCCGTCATCCGCTACCGCACCCGGGACCTGACGCGGCTGCTGCCCGGAACGGTCCGGCCGGCCTTCCGCCGGATGGAGAAGATCACGGGGCGCAGCGACGACATGATCATCCTGCGCGGGGTGAACGTGTACCCGACCCAGATAGAGGAGGTCCTGCTGCGGACGCCGGGCCTGGCTCCCCACTTCCAGCTGCGGCTGACCCGGGAGGGCCGGATGGACGCCCTGACGGTACGGGTGGAGGCGCGTCGGGAGACGGACGCCGAGCGGCGGCAGGACGCCGCCGCCGCCGTGGTCCGGGCCGTCAAGGAGGGGGTCGGGGTCTCCGTCCGGGTCGAGGTGGTCGACCCGGAGACGCTGGAGCGTTCGGTGGGGAAGATCAAGCGACTGGTCGACCTCCGCAGAGCCGGGGAGGTCAGGGGGGACACGCGTCCGGGCGGCTGAAACCACCCCTTCGGGCCCATTTGGGGGTGGCCCCCGGGAGCGGGCCGACGCTCGGGGGTAGTGCATGAGGTGTGATCTCCACCCTCCGGCAGCTCTACGACCGGCTCCAGGGCTCCCAGATCGGGCTGGCCTGGAGCCGTGGCCGGGAGATGGAGCTGATGCACCGGGCCATGGGCTTCGCGGCCCTCGGCTTCCTCACCCTGGTGCCGCTGCTGGTGGTCGTGGCGGCCGCCGCACCCGGGAGCGGCTCGGGCTTCGGCCGCTGGCTCGGCCAGGCCCTCGGGGTGACGGCGGCCTCGCGGGTCCGGGTCGAGATGCTGTTCGGCGCCGCGGACCTGGCGCTGGAGCGGACCACCGCGTTCGGTCTGGCCGCCCTCGCGGTGTTCGGCCTGACCTTCGGCTCGGCCGTGCAGACCGGCTACGAGAAGGTCTGGGACCTGCCGACCGCGCGCTGGCACACCATGTGGCTGCACGTCGTCTGGCTCGCCCTGCTGGTCTGCTACCTCGCCCTGCTCGTGGGGATCCCCTCTCCGTCGAACAACGCCATGGGCACGGTCCTCGGCGCTCTGGGGGACCTCGTCGGCACCTGTCTGTTCTTCATCGTCTCGCAGCGCCTGCTGCTCGGCGGCCGGGTCCGCTGGCGCGCGCTGGTGCCGGGAGCGGTCGCGACCAGCCTCGGGCTGCTGGGGCTGCGGATCTTCTCGCAGCTGGTGTTCTCCCCGCTCATCGCCTCGAACGCGGTGATCTACGGCCCCTTCGGCACCCTGCTCGTCGTCCAGTCCTGGCTGGTCGGCGTCGGCTTCGTGGTCTATGGCGGCGCGCTCGTCGGCCGGCTCGTGCACGAGCACCTCACCCTGCGGCGGCTGCGGCGCGACGGGGTCTTCCCTCCCGAGGACCCCGCCGCACCCCCGCCATACCCCGGCTGACCGGGCCGCCCCGGCCCGGCGTCAGTGGCCGGGTTCCGCGAAGCGGTCGCGCAGTTCCCTCTTGAGGATCTTGCCGCTGGCGTTGCGCGGGAGGGCGTCCACGAAGAGCACCCGCTTCGGGGCCTTGAAGTGGGCGAGCTTCTCCCTCGCGTAGGCCATCAGCTCCGCCTCCGTCACCTCCCCCGCCTCCCCGCGCGGTACCACCACCGCGGTGACCGCCTCGATCCAGCGTTCGTCGGGCAGTCCCACCACCGCCGCCTCGGCCACGCCCGGATGGGTGTAGAGCACGTCCTCCACCTGCCGCGAGGCGACCAGCACCCCGCCCGAGTTGATGACGTCCTTCACCCGGTCCACGACCGTGAAGTACCCCTGCGCGTCACGCACCGCGAGGTCGCCCGAACGGAACCAGCCGCCCCGGAAGGCCTTCTCCGTGGCCACCGGGTCGTTCCAGTACCCCAGGCAGAGCTGTGGCGAGCGGTACACCACCTCGCCCGCCGTTCCGTCCGGCACGTCCTTGCCGTCCTCGTCGACGACCTTCGCCTCCACGTGGCGCACCGGCCGCCCGCAGGAGTCCATCCGCCCCTCGTGCTCCAGCGGTCCGAGTACCGTGGCCAGCGGGCCGATCTCGCTCTGGCCGAAGCAGTTGTAGAAGCCGAGCCCCGGCAGCCGCTCGCGCAGGCGCTCCAGGACCGGAACCGGCATGATCGAGGCCCCGTAGTAGGCCTTCCGCAGCGCGCCCAGCTCACGCACCGCGAACTCCGGGTGGTTGGCGAGGCCGATCCACACCGTCGGCGGTGCGAAGAGGCTGTCCGCCTCACCGGCCTCGACCAGGTCGAAGATCCGCTCCGCGACGGGCGCGTCCACGATGGTGTTCCGTGCCCCCACCGCCAGGTACGGCAGCAGGAAGACGTGCATCTGCGCCGAGTGGTAGAGCGGCAGTGAGTGCACGGGCCGGTCGTCCTCGGCCAGGTCCAGTGCCTCGATCGCGCTCTCGTACTCGTGGGCGAGGGCCCGGTGGGTCATCATCGCGCCCTTGGGCAGGGCGGTGGTCCCCGAGGTGTAGAGGAGCTGCGCCAGCGTGTCCGGGTCCCGGTCGTCCTCAAAGGGCAGCGGCTCGGCCAGCTCCGCCAGGAAGGAGTCGGGGGCGTCGCGCAGCGCCCGTACCCGGTACCCGTCGGGGATCCGCCCGGCCAGGTCGGGATCGGCGAGGACCAGGGCGCTCGCGGAGTCGTCCAGGATGTACGCGAGGTCCTCGCCGGTGAGGTTCTGGTTGACCGGGACGTGGGTGAGCCCGGCCCGGGCGCAGGCCAGGAAGGCGATGAGGTAGGCGTCGCAGTTGTGGGCGAAGGTGGCGACCCGGTCCCCGGCGGCCAGCCCGTACCGCTCCCGCAGCACGGCGGCGCCGGTGGTGACGGCCGCGTCGAGTTCCGCGTACGTCCAGCTCCGCTCGCCGTAGCGCACGGCCGGGCGGTCGGGGACCCGCCGCGCACTGCCGTGCACCAGCCCGTCGACCGTGTCGTCCCGCACCGCTCGCACTGCCCGCACTGCCCGCACTGCCCGCACTGCCCGGTCTGCCGTCATGGCGCGATCCTCGTCCTCCGGTACGCCCAAGGTCAATAACCGGATGCCAAACGGGATGTTGACAGATCATCGGACGGACTGAATGAGTGTGGGGGCACGGACGTACCGCCTGTCCAACGGGTAACCACGCCCATCCGCAGGCTACTTGGGAGGACTGTTGCACCTCAGCACTCGTCCGATACTCCGCCGCGTCGCCCTCACCGGCGCCGCTCTGCTCGCCGCGACGGCCGCCGTGCCCCAGGCCTCGGCCGCCGCGCCGCCCGACGGCCGCACCGCCGCCGGCGGCGGTCTGTCCGCCGTCATCCGGTACACCGAGAACGGCATCCCGCACATACTCGCCCGCGACTACGCGCGGCTCGGCTTCGGCACCGGATGGGCCCAGGCTGCCGACCAGGTCTGTGTCCTCGCGGACGGGTTCGTGACCGTCGCCGGTGAGCGTTCGCGCTGGTTCGGCGCCGACGCGGCACCCGACTTCTCGCTCTCCTCCGCCACGAAGAACCTCTCCAGCGACCTGTACTTCAAGGGGGTGCGGGAGTCCGGCACGGTCGAGAAGCTCCTGGCGACCCCGGCCCCGGCCGGTCCGACCAAGGACCTCAAGGAGCTGATGCGCGGCTGGGCCGCCGGGTACAACGCCTGGCTGGCCCAGAACAAGGTCACCGACCCGGCGTGCAACAGCGCCGGCTGGGTCCGCCCCGTCACCACGGCCGATGTGGCCGCCCGCGCCTTCGCGGTCTCGGTCCTCGGCGGCCAGGGCCGCGGCATCGACGGCATCACGGCGGCGCGGCCCCCGGGCGCCGCGGGCGCGCCGACCGGCCCCACGGCACGCCCGCAGGCCGCCGACCCGGCGCCCGACCCCGCGGCCGATCCGGCGGCCGCCGCCGAGGCCGCGCGGGAGTTCTTCGACACCGGCCGCTACGACATGGGTTCCAACGCGGTGGCCTTCGCCGGCTCCACCACGGCGAACGGCCGCGGCCTGCTCCTCGGGAACCCGCACTACCCGTGGCACGGCGGGCGCCGCTTCTGGCAGTTCCAGCAGACCATCCCGGGCGAGCTGAACGTCTCGGGCGCCTCCCTGCTCGGCACCGCCGTGGTCAACATCGGCTTCAACGAGAAGGTGGCCTGGAGCCACACGGTCGCCACCGGCACCCCCGTGAACCTCCACCAGCTCTCCCTGGACCCGGCCGACCCGACCGCCTACGTCGTCGACGGCAAGCCGGAGAGCATGACCCGGCGGACCGTCACCGTCCCGGTGGCGGGCGGCGCCCCGGTCACCCGCACCCAGTGGTGGACCCGCTACGGACCGGTGGTCTCGGACCTCGGCCCGGGCCTGCCCCTGCCGTGGACCGCGCAGACGGCGTACGCGCTGAACGACCCGAACGCGGTGAACCTGCGCGGCTCCGACACCGCCCTCGCGATGGGCAGGGCCCGCTCGGTGGCCGGGATCCAGGACGCTCTGCGGCGCACCCAGGGCCTGCCCTGGGTCAACACCGTGGCCGCCGACTCCGCGGGCGGCACCCTCTTCACCCAGACCCAGGTGCTCCCCCGGATCACCGACGAGCTGGCGGCCCGCTGCTCCACCCCGCTCGGCCGGGCCACGTACCCGGCCTCGGGGCTGGCGGTGCTGGACGGTTCGCGCGGCGACTGCGCGATCGGCTCCGATCCGGACGCCGTGCAGCCGGGCGTGTTCGGCCCGGGGAAGGCACCCACGCTGCAGGGCGCCCCGTACGCCGAGAACTCCAACGACAGCGCCTGGCTGGCCAACGCCGACCGGCCGCTGACGGGCTACGAGCGGATCTGGGGCAGCGTCGCCACCCCGCGCTCGCCGCGCACGCGCGGCGCCGTCGAGGACGTGTCCGCGATGGCCGCGCGGGGCCGGCTGACCGTGGCCGACCTGCAGGAGCAGCAGTTCGCGAACCGGGTGCCGGCCGGTGATCTGGCCGCGGCGGACGCGGCGAAGGCGTGTGCCGCCCTGCCCGGCGGGAGGGCGACAGCGAGCGACGGCGGTGCGGTGGACGTCTCGGCGGCCTGCGGGGTGCTGGCGGGCTGGGACCGTACGACCGACAGCGCCAGCCGCGGTGCGCTGCTCTTCGACCGGTTCTGGCGCAGGCTGACGGCCTCGACACCGGCCAAGGACCTGTGGCTGGTGCCGTTCTCGGCGGCCGACCCCGTGCGCACCCCCCGTACGCTCAACCAGGCGGCACCCGGCGTCGGGCGGGCGCTCGCGGACGCGGTGGCGGAGTTGAGGGCGGCCGGGATCGCGCTGGACGCCCCGCTGGGTGAGCACCAGTTCGTGGTCCGGGGCGGACGCAAGCTGCCGGTGGGCGGCGGTACGGAGGCGCTCGGCGTCTGGAACAAGATCGAGGCGCCGTGGAACGCGGCGGCCGGCGGCTACCCGGAGGTCACGCACGGGTCCAGCCACATCCAGGCGGTCGGCTGGGACGGCGGCCGCTGTCCGGTGGCGCGCACCCTGCTGACGTACAGCCAGTCCTCGAACCCGCTCTCGCCGTACTACGCCGACCAGACCCGGATGTACTCCGAGGAGCGCTGGGTCACGGCACGTTTCTGCGAGCGGGACATCCTCACGTCGCCGAAGCTGAAGGTGGTCCTGGCGCGCGAACGGCGGTGATCACCCCCTGCGGGCCCCTTCCTGGCCCCGGTCCCTCACGGGCTGACGGCCAGGAAGAGGTACGCGGCCAGCACCACGATGTGCACGCCGCCCTGGAGCAGCGTGGCGCGCCCCGGGACGATGGTGAGGGCGCTGACCACGACGGTGAGGGCGAGCAGCACCATGTGGATCGGGCCGAGGCCGAGCAGGAGCGGGCCGGAGAGCCAGATCGAGGCCAGGGCGATCGCCGGGATGGTCAGGCCGATGCTGGCGATGGCGGACCCGTAGGCGAGGTTGAGACTGGTCTGCACGCGGTCGCGGCGGGCGGCGCGGACGGCGGCGAGGGTCTCGGGCAGCAGGACGAGCAGGGCGATGATCACACCGACGACCGCCTGGGGCAGGCCGGCGGCCGCGACGGCCCGCTCGATCGTCGGGGAGACGGCCTTGGCGTCGCCGACGACCGCGACGAGCGCGATCAGCAGCAGGCCGAGGCTGATGAGGGCGGCGCGGGCGGTGGGCGGCTCGGCGTGGTCCTCACCGCCGCGGGGACCCTGCCCGGTGTCCACGGGCAGGAAATAGCTGCGGTGGCGGACCGTCTGGACGGCGACGAAGAGCCCGTACAGGGCGAGCGAGGCGACGGCGGCGAAGGTGAGCTGCGCGGCCGAGAACTCCGGGCCGGGCTTGCTGGTGGTGAAGGTCGGCAGGACCAGGCTGAGGGTGGCCAGCGTCGCGACGGTGGCGAGGGCGGCGCCGGACCCTTCGGGGTTGAAGACGGCGACCCGGTTGCGCAGGGCGCCGACGAGCAGCGACAGGCCGACGATCCCGTTGCAGGTGATCATGACGGCGGCGAAGACCGTGTCCCGGGCGAGCGAGGCGGTCTTGTCGCCGCCGTCGGCCATCAGGGTGACGATGAGCGCCACCTCGATGACGGTGACCGCCACGGCGAGGACGAGGGAGCCGAAGGGCTCACCGACCCGGTGGGCGACGACCTCGGCGTGGTGGACGGCCGCCAGCACCGCGCCCGCGAGGCAGAGGGCGACGAGCGCCACCGCGAAGCCGGGTAGGTCACGCCCCCAGCTGAAGACGAGCGCGACCAGCGCCACCACGGGGACCACCACGGTCCAGTCGGTCAGGGGAGATCTGCGCGCAGTCGTACTCATATCAGCCAAGTTGCCAGAAGTGTCCCGCCAGTGCGGCGCAAGGCACGCCTCCGGGGCCTTGACGTGGCTCTTCTCACGACATCGCGCGGCGTGGCGGGCATGAGCCGCACGGCCGGAGCGGCGCGGCTCCACCCGGACCGGACCGGCGGCCCGGCCCGGCGGATCGGCGGCCCGGCGCGGCGGATCGGCCCGGCGGATCGGCGTGGAGGCCGAGGACCCGTACTGCGCCGGGGTGTACGGCTTCACGTACTGGTGACGCGGCCGGCCGGCGGGCTCACATCGCGCGCTCGTGGCCCTCCCAGTACGGGTCGCGCAGCCGCCGCTTGTAGAGCTTGCCGTTCGGGTCGCGGGGCATCGCCTCGATGAAGTCGACCGTCTTGGGGCGCTTGTAGCCGGCGAGCTGCCGCTCGCAGTGGGCCAGGATCTCCGCGGCCAGTGCGTCGCCCGCGACGAAGCCCTCGGCCGGTTCGACGACCGCCTTGACCTGCTCGCCCCACTCGGCGTGCGGGATGCCGAAGGCGGCGGCGTCCGCCACGGCCGGGTGGGTGAGCAGGGCCGATTCGATCTCGGCCGGGTAGATGTTGACCCCGCCCGAGATGATCATGTCGATCTTGCGGTCACGGAGGAAGAGGTAGCCCTCCTCGTCCATCAGCCCCAGATCGCCGACCGTGAAGAAGTCGCCGATCCGGTTCTTCCGCGTCTTGCCCTCGTCCTTGTGGTAGCTGAAGCCGCCGGTGTTCATCTTGAGGTAGACGGTGCCCAGTTCCCCGGCGGGCAGCCGGTTGCCGTCGTCGTCGAAGATGGCGAGTTCGCTGATCGGCCAGGCCTTGCCGACGGTTCCCGGCTTCTTCAGCCAGTCCTCGGCGGTCGCGAAGGCGCCGCCGCCCTCGCTCGCCGCGTAGTACTCCTCCACGCAGTGGCCCCACCAGTCGATCATCGCCCGTTTGACGTGGTCGGGGCAGGGCGCGGCGCCGTGGATGGCGTGCCGCATCGAGGAGACGTCGTACGCGTCCTTCGTCTCCTGCGGGAGGGCGAGGAGGCGGTGGAACTGGGTCGGCACCATGTGGGTGTGCGTGCAGGCGTGGGCGTCGATCAGGCGGAGCATCTCCCGCGGCGTCCACTTGTCCATCAGGACCAGCGGGTGCCCGATGTGCAGGGCGGCGCCCGCGAATTGGAGGACGGCGGTGTGGTAGAGCGGCGAGCAGACCAGGTGGACGTTGCCGTCGAAGGGCCGGATGCCGAAGATGCCGAGGAAGCCGCCCAGGTACGTCTCCTCCGGGAGCTTGCCGGGCAGCGGGCGGCGGATGCCGCGCGGGCGGCCGGTGGTGCCGGAGGTGTAGTTCATGACCCAGCCCAGCGTGCGGCCCTCGGGGGCGGTCGCGGGCTGCCCGTCGAGCAGCTGCGCGTACGGGCGGAAGCCCGCGACCGCTCCGACGGCGTAGCGGTGGCTCGCGGGCAGGCCGGCCTCGTCGGCGGCGGCGGTCGCGGCGTCGGCGAAGCGCTCGTGCGCGATGAGGACCTTGGCTCCGGAGTCGGAGACGATCCAGGCGATCTCGGGGCCGACGAGGTGGTGGTTGACGGGAACGAGGTAGAAGCCCGCCTGGGAGGCGGCCAGGTAGGCGGTGAGGAACTCCACGCCGTTGGGGAGGACGACGGCGAAGACGTCGCCCTTCTCCAGGCCGGCGGCGCGCAGGCCGTGGACGAGGCGGTTGACGTCGGCGTGCAGCCGGCCGGCGCTCCATTCCTCGCCCTCGGGGGTCACCAGGACGACGCGCCCGGGGTCGGCGGCGGCCTGGGCCCAGAAGCCGTTGGGCGGCTGCTGGTCGGCGGTGGGGGTCGTGGACGTCGTCGCGGTCATGTCGGTCACGCCTCTCGGACTCGGCCGGCGATGCGGTTGATGCGGTCGATCGCCCTCTCGAACCCGCCGGTGAGGTCGTCGAAGACGGCCCGGACGCTGCGCTCCTCGGTCATCCGGCCGACGATCTGGCCGACGGGGGTGCCGAGCAGGGGCTGGACCTCGTACTTCTGGATCCGGGAGACGGCTTCGGCGACGAGGAGGCCCTGGAGCGGCATGGGGAGCGCGCCCGGCCCCGCCGGGTCGTCCCAGGCGTCGGTCCACTCGGTGCGCAACTGGCGGGCGGGCTTGCCGGTCAGTGCGCGGGAGCGGACGGTGTCGCCGGAGCCGGCGGCGAGCAGTTTCTCGGTGAGGGCGCGCGAGTGGAGGTCGGCCTCGGTGGTGGTGAGCCAGAGCGAGCCGAGCCAGGCGCCCTGCGCACCGAGGGCGAGGCCGGCGGCGATCTGCTCGCCGCTGCCGATGCCGCCGGCGGCGAGGACCGGGAGGGGGGCGACGGCCTCGACGATCTCGGGGACCAGGACCATGGTGGCGATGTCGCCGGTGTGGCCGCCGGCCTCGTAGCCCTGGGCGACGACGATGTCGATGCCCGCCTCGGCGTGGCGGCGGGCGTGCTTGGCGCTGCCGGCGAGGGCGGCGACGAGGACGCCGTGGTCGTGGGCGCGCGCGATGACGTCGGCGGGCGGGGAACCGAGGGCGTTCGCCAGGAGTTTGATGGGGTAGTCGAAGGCGACGTCGAGCTGGCTCCGGGCGACCTGCTCCATCCAGCCGGTGATCCGCCAACCGGAGGCCTCGCCCTCGGCCAGCTCGGGCACGTGGTACTTGGCGAGGGTGTCGCGGACGAAGGCACGGTGCGCGGCCGGGATCATCGCCTCGATGTCGGCTTCGCCGATGCCGTCGACGGCCTTCTTGGCGGGCATGACGACGTCGAGGCCGTACGGCTTGCCGTCGGTGTGCGCCTGCATCCAGTCGAGGTCGCGTTTCAGGTCGTCGGGGGCCGTGTAGCGGACCGCGCCGAGTACCCCGAAACCGCCCGCGCGGGTGATGGCGGCGGCGACCGCGGGGAAGGGCGTGAAGCCGAAGATGGCGTGCTCGACTCCCAGTTTCTTGCTCAGCTCCGTCTCCATGGGCGGCAGGATGCCGCAGCCCGGCGGCCGAGGGAAGAGATTTTCTGATGCAGTGTCAGATTCTTTACGGGTCGGTCGGTGCGGAGGGTGCCCGATGGGCGGGCAGATACCCACTAGCGTGCGGATCGCCTTGCGGCGCGCACGGCGGATCCGGGAGACCCGGGCCCCGTTCGCCTGCGGCGCACGCCCGGCAGGTGCCGGGGCCGTCCCAGCCCCGCCGGCCCGTGAGGCACGGGGTCCGGGGCGGAGCCCTGGGAGACGGCGCCGCAGGTGGACAGCGGACAGGAGGGCGGACATGACAGTACGCACGGGGGCTTTCGAAGTGGCGGGCGCACAAGCGCGGCCCGTACCGGCCGCGACGGGCGGGCCCGAGAGGACGGGCCGCCGGCCCGGAGCAGGTGGTGGCGGGTTGACGCGGCGTCGGCTCGGGGCGCGACTGCTCGCCCTGGGCGGGGTGCTCGTCCTGCACTCCGCCCTCCCCGGCTCCGCGGGCGCGGCGGGCTCCGCGGGCGGCCCGGCCGAGCGGCGGGCGCTGCAGGGCCTGCGGCTGCGGTACGGATCCGCCCGCCAGGCCGGGTTGCTGGAGAGGCACCTGGAGGGGGTGGCGGACGAAGCCCGGCGCTTCCTGGGCCCCTCCCCCGAACACCCCTACTACGCGGGAGCGGTGGTCCTCGCCGGCCGGGGCCGCACCATCGCCCTGCACCGCGCCATGGGGTACGCGGTCCGGTACGCGGACTACGACGGGCGGACCGACCGGGTCCGGGAGTTCCCGGCGTCCGAACGGATCGCGATGGCCGAGGACACGGTCTTCGACCTGGCCTCGCTGACCAAGCTGTTCACCTCCATCCTGGCGGTGCAGCAGATGGAGCGCGGGCGCCTTGAGCTGGAGGCTCCGGTGTGCCGGTACCTGCCGCAGTTCACCGGGGGCGGCAAGGAGATCGTCACGGTCCGTCAGCTGCTCACGCACACCTCGGGGTTGCGCTCCTGGGCACCCTTCTACCAGGAGTCCACGCGGGAGGGGCGGCTGAGGCTGCTGTGGTCGGTCAGGCCCCAGGAGACCCCCGGGACCGTCTACCGGTATTCCGACCTCAATCTCATCGCGCTGCAACTGCTCCTGGAACAGATCACCGGTCGCACTCTGGACGTCCTGCTCCGCGACGAGATCACCGCTCCGCTCGGGATGCACCGCACTCGTTACAACCCGCCGTTCTCCTGGCGCCGGGTCACCGCCGCCACCGAGGTGCAGCGCCCGCCCTGGTCCGGCCTGGACCGCGGGCTGGTGTGGGGCGAGGTCCACGACGAGAACGCGTACGCGCTCGGCGGCGTCGCGGGCCACGCCGGGGTCTTCGGCACCGCGTGGGACCTGGCCGTCCTCGCCCGCGCCCTCCTCGACGGCGGGGTCTACGCGGGCAAGCGGATCCTGCGCCCCGCCTCCGTCGAGCTGCTCTTCACCGACTACAACACGGCCTTCCCCGGCGACGACCACGGTCTCGGCTTCGAGCTCTACCAGCACTGGTACATGGGCGCCATGGCCACCCCGCACTCCGCCGGGCACACCGGCTTCACCGGCACCTCCCTGGTCCTCGACCCCTCCACCGACTCGTTCCTGGTCCTGCTCGGCAACTCCGTCCACCCCGTGCGGACCTGGCGGGCCGGCAGCGCGCCAAGGGTCGCGGTCGGCAACCGCTTCGCCCGCGCCGTCCCGGTCCGCACCCGGCACGGCGGCGCGGCCTGGTTCTCCGGCATCCAGGCGGGCGCCTCGGGCACCCTCACGCTGCCGCCGCTCGGCCCGGCCACGGCCGCGGCCCGGCTGCGCTGCGCCGTGTGGTGGGACACCGTGCCCGGCGAGGGCGCCCTGCACCTGGAGGCCTCCGCCGACGGGGAGCACTGGGAGGCGCTGCCCTTCAGCACGCTGCGGTCCACCGGCGGCACCCCCGAGCAGTGGCCGCGGGGCTCCGTGAGCGGCTGGTCGGGCCGTGTCTGGCACCGATTGGAAGCCCCCCTCACGGCCGCCTGGGCGGGACGCGAGGTACGGCTGCGCTTCCGCCACACCGCGACCGGCCGCTACGTGGGGCGCGGGGCCTACGTGGACGTGGTGCGCGTGGCGGAACCGGGCCGGCTGCTCTTCGCGGAGGACCGCCCCGCCGACGCCGACCGCATCGAGGCCATCGGCTGGACCCGGTCGGCGGACTGACCCCGCCGACCGCCCCCGCGGCAGGACACCCGCTCAGTGCCGTACGAGACAGAAGGGATGCCCCGCCGGGTCCGCGTAGATCCGCCAGCCGCGCCCGTCCGAGCCGTCGAGCAGCGTCCCGCCGGCCGCCAGCACCTCCTCCTGCGCCCGGTCCAGGTCCGGGACGCCGAGGTCCAGGTGGAACTGCTGGGGGCGGGTGGGGTCGGGCCAGCGCGGCGGGACGTGGTCCAGGGCCTGCTGGAAGGCGAGGACCAGGCCCGAGGGGGTGTGGAGCGTCGCCCAGCTCTCGTCGAGCGACCAGCGCCGGTCCGGCTGGTTGACGTTCCCGCCGAGCAGGGACCGGTAGAACTCGGCGAGCGTCTGAGGCTCGGGACAGTCCAGGACCACGCATTGCAGTTCAGCGATCATGACCGGATCCTAGGCCGCAGGGGGCGCCTCGCCGATCGGGCCGGATCCGGGGTCGTCGAGCGGCGCCGGCCGGCCAGACGACCTCCACCGGCATCCCCTGCGCGCGGGCCGTCGCCACGGCGTCGCCCGTTCCGCCCGGCCGGCCACCCCGCCCGCCGTCCCAGACCGCGACCAGGAGTTCGGCCCGGCCGAGCAGCAGCCGGTTGGCGGCGGCGTAGGCGGCCGCGCCCGCTCTTCGGTACGGCATGACCTTGACCTCGGCGGCTGCCCGCAGGAGGCGGTCGTACGCGCCGGCGTGCGGTCCCGCCGGCATGCGCGAGCGGTAGTCGGCCGAGGGGAGGACCGCCACCAGCCGGCCGCCGAGCGCGAGGACGGCATCCGCGAAGACCGTGTCCGCGCCCGCGGCCAGGCAGGACATTCCGGTGAGCTCCGCGGCCGGGTAGCGGGCGAGCAGCGGGGCCAGCGCCTCTGCGACCAGGGGGAGGCTCGCCCCGGTGAGGTTCGTATGGCCCGTCACCGCAAGGGTCGCCATGGCAGCGCTGCTCCGCATCGAAGGACCGGCATCGAGGCCGCCGGGCGGCGACGCCCCCATCATGCAGAGCCGGGCCGGCCCCGGCCACGGATTTCCGGCCGGGCAGGCCTGCGGAGCCGCTCGTCAGCGGTTCAGGAGCGTCTTCTCGAGCCAGTCGAAGACGACCTCGCAGTGCAGCTGCGGGGCCATGGGGGAACAGTGCAGCTGCGCGCCCTGGGCCGCCGTCAGTTTCAGGTAGTCCTTGGGCGAGGTGAGGGCGTCGTACATGCGGCGCGGCTGGCCGGGGTAGAACTGCTCGCCCTCGTAGTCCAGTACCAGGGTGGGTGCCTTGATGCGGCCGACGACATCGGTGATCGACAGCGCCTGGATGCGGGTGGCGGGGGTGTAGAAGTCGGTGAAGAGCTTTCCCCGACGGGCTTCGAGCATCGCGGGGATGGAAAACGGCTCGAAGCGCTTCTTCATCACGTCGGCCGCGTCCGGGGGCAGTTCGGGGACGACCTCCTTGTTCCAGATGTCGTTCGTCTCCTGCTTGGACGGGGTGAGGATCTTCCGGATCTCGGGCGGGAAGCCCAGCCACGGCTCCAGGCAGCCCGGCATGGCCACCAGCGCGGCGATCCGGGTCTCGAACGCCGCCGCCCTCGGGGCGAGGTCCCCCGCCATGCTCAGACCGGTCAGGGCGATCTTGTCCGGGTCCACGTCGGCGCGGGCCGTCAGCCAGTCGACGAGGGGCGTGACGACCTTCTCCCAGGTGGGCGTGAAGACGACCTGGTCCACGAAGAGCAGCTGCCCCTGGCCCGGCCCGTCGTAGACGAGCGCGTTCCAGCCCCGGTCCAGCGCGGCCGGGACCCCGTAGGTCCACATGTCCACGTTCTGGCCGTCGCTCCCGTTGGTCAGGATCACCGTCGGGCGCGGGGTGCCGGAGGTGTCGGGGCGGAAGAACCACACCGGCAGCGGTGTGGCGCCGTAGGGCACGTTCGCCTTCACCGGCGCGGGCTCGCACAGGCCGCAGAAGGTGTCCCAGGCCCCGCGCCCCGCCTTGTACAGCTGCTCCTCGCTGCCGGGGTCGTCCGAACCGAGGACGAAGAACAGCGCCTGACCGTAGTACTGGGCGGCGCGCAGCGCCCGGAACCGCTTGGTCTGCCCGTCGGCCGGGGCGCCCGGGGGTGCCTCCAGGAGCTGGTCGCCGAGGGCGCGGAAGGTCTGTACGTACGTCTGCGCGGTCAGACCGGCGTCGTTGATCGTGTTCACGGCCGTGAGGACCTCGCCGACCTCGGCGGCTCCTGCGCCCGAGCCACCGAGCGCGAGGAGTCCGTTGAAGTTGTACGCCGGGTCCTTGAACAGGGTCATCGCGCCCGGGGTGAGGCCGCCCGCGGCCGCGGTGGGTGGGGCGGAGCCGCTGGACGCCGCCGCCGGGGCGCCTGAGGCGCCGCCGCGGCTGCAGCCGGCCACGAGGGCGGCTCCCGCCCCGGCCGTGAGCAGAGCGCGGCGGGTGGGGCCGGAGTGCCGGTCACCGGATATGTGGTTCATGCCATCGGAACGTAGCCCCGACGCGGTGCGGCGGCCTGCCGTCCCGTCCGGTGCGGTTGGCGCGGGGCCGTCCGGCCCCGTCCCCGGCCGGCCCCGAACCGGCAGGTCGCGGGCGTGCGTCCCGGCCTGTCGGCGCGGGCTTCCGGACACCGCCCGCCTTGGGCCGGTCGAGGGAAGGGGCCCCGACCGGCCGGGGGGGGGAGGCCGATCGGGGCGGCCCCGGCCGACCGGGGGGAGAGGCCGGCCAGGGCGTTTCGGGAGGGGCGGGGACATCGGCCCCTTGCCCGCACCACGTATGGATGAACGGTCAACCACCCCGGGAGGTTCCCGGCCCCGGTGTCGGTCCCGTATCGAGCTCGCCATCCCGCGCCGGCCCGGAACGTCCTACGCTGAAAAGCGGCGGCCGAACCGGCGAGCGGCCCGCGGCCGCCCCCGTGGGCACCTGCCCCTCCCCCACTGCGCAGGTGCCCACCACGGCTTGGCGCGACGGCGCGACTGCGCGACGACCCGAAGGACCCCGGCGCCCTTCGGGTCAGGCCGGACGGGCGAGGACCGCGTCGAGCATCCGCCGGGTGACGGAGGTCAACTCGGCGAGGTCGGGGGCCGGGCGGGAGCGGGCGAGAGCGCCGGCCAGCCGGTCGTAGAGGAGCCCGTCCGTCCAGGCGACCAGCAGTTCGGCGGCCTCCTCGGGCCGCTGCGCGCCGAGGGCGGCGAGGACGCCCGAGGCACGGACCCGGGCTCCCTGACCCGCCCGGTGGAAGTCCGCCTCCAGTTCGGGATTGCGGGCCGCTTCGAGGCTGAGTTCGAAGCGGGCCAGCTGGCGCGCGCGGCCCGCCGTCAGCCAGCGGTGCAGCAACCCGGCCAGCGCGGCCGCGGCCGCGGCCCGGTCCGCCTCCGGGGGCGCCGGCGGAGCCTCGGGCGCGCGAGCACCCCCGAGGTCGGCCGGGTGACCGATGCCGGCCAGGTCACCGACGTCGCCGAGGTCGCCCAGGTCCAGCTCGGCCAGCCGCTGGTAGCAGGCCCCGATCAGTGCCGTCCTCGTACGGAAGTAGTACGAGGTGCTCCCGGCCGGCAGCCCCGCCGCGCCGTCGACCGCGCGGTGGGTCAGGCCCCGGAGCCCGGCGGCGGCGACGAGGTCGATCGCGGTATCGGCGATCAGCGTTCTGCGATCCGCCGCGGGCGGGTTCTTGCGAGGGGTGGACATCCGCTCACTCTACAGCTGTAGAGTGAGCACCATCGGACTCTACACATGTAGAGGATCCGGCCGGAGGAGTAGCGAGGAAGAGGAAACGGGGGACTCGTCATGTCGGCAGTTCAGCGTCACGCGGTCGTGGCGGGCGCGGGGATCGGCGGACTCACCGCGGCCGTGGCCCTGCACCGCCACGGCTGGCGGGTCACCGTCTGCGAGCGCGCGGCCGGGCCGACCGCGGCCGGCGCCGGGATCGTGCTCGCCCCCAACGCCCTGCGCGCCTTCGACACCATCGGCTTCGACATCACCCGCGCGGCGGGCCGTGCCGTCCCCGCCGCGATGGGCCTGCGCCGCCCGGACGGCCGCTGGCTCAGCCGCGCCGACACCGCCGCGCTGGCCGCCCGCTTCGGCGGCCCGCCGCTCGCCCTGCACCGCTCGGCGCTGGCCGGCGCCCTGGCCGCCGCGCTCCCCGCCACGGCGGTCCGCTACGGCGTCGCCGTCACCTCGGTGGACGACGCCGACGGCTCCCCGGTGGTCCGCACCGACGCCGGCGACCTCGGCGGCGCCGACCTCGTCATCGCCGCCGACGGCATCCACAGCCCGCTGCGCCGCCAGTACTTCCCGGACCACCCCGGCCTCCACCACAGCGGGGAGACCGCCTGGCGCACGGTCCTGCCCGCCGCCGCGAGCAGCGCCGGGACGGCGACCGCCGAGACCTGGGGCCGCGGCGAGCGTTTCGGTGTGGTCCCGCTCGCCGACGGCCGGATCTACCTCTACGCCACCGCCGTCGTCCCCGCCGGCCACCGCCCTGCCGACGTCCGCGCCGAACTCCTGCGCCGCTACGGCACCTGGCACGACCCGATCCCGGCCCTGCTGGAGCGGATCGACCCGGCGGCCGTGCTCCAGCACGACCTGTACGACCTGGCCGCCCCGCTCCCCCGCTTCCACCACGGGCGCCTGGCCTGGCTCGGCGACGCCGCCCACGCCATGACCCCCAACCTGGGCCAGGGCGGCTGCCAGGCCGTCGAGGACGCCGCGGTCCTCGGCCATCTCCTGGCCGGCACCGACGCCGCGGACGTCCCGGCCGCCCTCGCGGCCTACAGCGCGGCCCGCCGCGCGCGCACCGACGCCATCCGCGTCCGCGCGCGCCGGGCGGGCCGGGTCGCCGCCCTCAGCCACCCCCTCGCCGTGGCCGCCCGCGACCTCGCCGTCCGCGCCACCCCCGCCCGGGCCGCGACCCGGGCGATGGCTGCGCTGTTCGACGGATTCACTCTCCCGAGCGGAATGACCACCGTGTCCGCGGGCGTTGCCACTCGTTGGTGAGGTTCGCTGATCGATCCGACGCGAAGGCAGGCGAAGTCACATGACGACCGACATCGACTGGGACCACCCGACCGATCCCCGGGAGGGATCCTGGCAGCTGGACCACGTCAAGCAGTACGTGGGCTCGGGCGGCACCGACGGCCAGTACTGGAACGGCACCCAGACCCTGCTGCTCACCACCCTGGGCCGGGTGTCCGGCAAGCCCGTGCGGACCCCGCTCATCTACGGCGAGGCCGAAGGCGCCTACCTCGTCGTCGCCTCCAAGGGCGGCGAACCCGCGCACCCGCTCTGGTACCGGAACCTCTCCGAGCACCCCGCGGTCCGCATCCAGGTCGGGCCGGAGATCATGCAGGGCACGGCCCGCACCGCCACCCCCGAGGAACGCGCCGCGTACTGGCCCGTGATGGTCGGGCACTGGCCCGCGTACGACGAGTACCAGGCCAAGACGGACCGCGAGATCCCGATCGTCGTCATCGAACCCGCATGATGACGACGGGCCGACGGGAGCCTTTCTCCCGCCGGCCCGACCGGCGTGCGTCAGAGCGAGCCGACGACCTTGCGCGGGACGACGCGGACGACGACGCGCTCGGCGTCGTCCTTCGACGCCGGGTTGAAGTCCGCGTACTCCTTGCCCGTGTACTTGCGCGACAGCTCGTTGATCAGCTCTTGGCCGCCCTCCGTGGTCAGTTCGGCGGTGCCGCGGACCTCGGCGTAGGTGTAGGGCGCGTTCGCCGGGTTGATCATGACCGTGACCCGCGGGTCCGCGCGCAGGTTCTTCTCCTTGCGGCGGCCGATCGTCGTGGAGACGAGCAGGTCGTCGCCGTCCCGGGTGAGCCAGGTGATCGACAGCTGCGGGCTGCCGTCCGGCTGGATCGTGGCCACGGTCGCGAAGACCGGGCTGTCGTCGATGAGTTTCTTCAGGTCGTCGGAGAGTGCGGCGGACACGGAGCGGTTCCTTCCCTCGGCTGACTCCCGTCCCCGGGCCGACTGGCCTCGGAGGGGACCGGCAACGGACAGCCTGCAAAACCGCTGCCGTCCCGGGCAAGTTCCGCCGCCCCCGTGCCGTACCGCGCGCCGCGGCGCCGGACACCCCCGGATCCGGGTCGTGACCGGGCCGGCGCGCCCGGCCCGCCGACCGGACGGGGCACGCACGATCCACCCGTCCGGCCGAATCCCGGCAACCCGCTGGGCCGTCTCTTCCGGATCTTGCCGGGCCCGCGACGCCCGGCAAGATCCGAAAGAGACGGCCTAGGTGTGTTGTTCGGACAGGTTGGTGCCGCGGCTGGCGGGTGTTTGGCCTGCGATGCCGGTGTGGGGTCGGTGGTAGTTGTACCAGTGCAGCCAGTCGGTAAACGCTTCCATGCGCTCGTGGTCTGAGGTGTAGGGCTGCCGGTAGGCCCATTCGTCGAGCAGGGTGCGGTGGAAGCGTTCGACCTTGCCGTTGGTCTGTGGACGCCAGGGCCGAGTCCGCCTGGGGCTGATCCCCAGGTCACGACAAGTATCGCGCCAGGTGTTCTTGCTGTAGGCCCAGGCGTTGTCGGTCAGGACCCGCTCGACGGTGATGCCCAGGGAGGCGAACCAGGCGGTCGCCCGCTGCAGGAACGCGGCGCAGGTGGGGGCGGTCTCGTCGGGCAGGTCTTCTGTGTAGGCGAGGCGGGTGTGGTCGTCGAGCGCGGTGTGTAGGTAGGCCCAGCCGGTACCGGTCTTGTTGCGGCGTCCTTCGGCTCTGCCGAGGGTCTTGTGGCCGCCGCCGTCGGGGATCCGGCCGAGTTTCTTGACGTCGATGTGGACGAGTTCGCCGGGGCGGGCGCGTTCGTAGCGGCGGATGGGTTCGCCGGTGGCCCGGTCGAGTGCGGCCAGTGGTGGCTGGCCGTGACGGATCAGGATGCGGTGGGCGGTCGAGGGTGTGATGCCGCAGCGCGCGGCGAGCCGTAGCGGCCCGATCCGGTGTTCACGCCGCAGACGCAGTACCTGGTCTTCCACCTCGGCCGGTGTTCGGCGCGGCTGGTGGTGCGGTCGGCTGGAGCGGTCACTCATTCCGGCGATGCCCAGCTGCCGGTAGCGGGTGGCCCAGCGGGCGGCGGTGGTGTGGCTGACCTGGAAACGTTCCGCTGCCCGCCGCAGCGGCCAGCCGTCGTCCACGACACAGCGGGCCAGGCGCAGTCGCCCGGTCTCGGTCAGCGGGGCGTTACGGTGGGGCACGAGGGCCTCCTCGGATCGGTGCAGATGTCGCAATCCACACCGAACCCGGAGGCCCTCACCCATTTCAAGTACCCAGCACGCGTGTCACCAACGTCCCGGGACAACACACCTAGGCCGTGTCCGCAAAGTCCCGCCTGCCCCGCGACGCCTGGCACCGCACCTCGCCGCGTTGTCGGGCCGCCCGAGTACGTCCAGTACACGGGCGGCCCTCCGCCTTGCGATGCACGGCACCAGACGCCGCGGGGCCCGCCCTCCGGGCGGCCGGCGCTACTTTGCGGACACGGCCTAGTGCCCGAGCACCGCCATCGCCGCGTTGTGCCCGGGGACCCCGCTGACGCCGCCGCCGCGGACCGCGCCCGCCCCGCACAGCAGGACGTTGCGGTGGGCGGTCTCCACGCCCCACCGGCCGCCCGGGTCGGCGTAGGGCCAGGACAGGTCGCGGTGGAAGATGTGGCCGCCCGGCAGCCGCAGTTCGCGCTCCAGGTCCAGCGGGGTCTTCGCCTCGATGCACGGGCGGCCGTCCGCGTCGAAGGCGAGGCAGTCGGTGAGCGGTTCGGCCAGGTGCGCGTCGAGCTGCGCGAGGGTGGCCGTCAGCAGGACCTCCCGGGCCTGCTGGTTGTCGTGTCCGAACAGCCGGGCCGGAGCGTGCAGGCCGAAGAGGGTGAGGGTCTGGTAGCCCTGCTCCACCAGTTCCGGGCCGAGGATCGTCGGGTCGGTCAGCGAGTGGCAGTAGATCTCCGAGGGCGGCACGGAGGGCAACTCGCCGGAGGCGGCCTCCGCGTAGGCGCGGGCGAGCTCGGCATAGCCCTCGGCGATGTGGAAGGTGCCGCCGAAGGCCTCGCTCGGGTCCACCGAGGTGTCCCGGAGCCGGGGCAGTCGGCGCAGCAGCATGTTGACCTTGAGCTGGGCGCCCTCGGGGGCCGGGGCCGCGCCCTGCGGCGTGGCTTCGCCGAGGAGTTCGGCCAGGGCCTGCGGCGAGGCGTTCACCAGGACCGTACGGCCGACGACCCGGCCCTCCCCGGTCGCCGTGCGGAACACCACCTCGGCCGGGGCGACCCCGTCCGTGTCGATCCGCAGCACCTCGTGGCCCGTCGCGATCTCGGCACCGGCCGCCCGGGCCGCCGCCGCGAGGGCGTCCGTCAGCGCGCCCATGCCGCCGACCGGAACGTCCCAGTCACCGGTCCCGCCGCCGATGACGTGGTAGAGGAAGCAGCGGTTCTGTGCGAGGGAGGGGTCGTGCGCGTCCGCGAAGGTACCGATCAGCCCGTCCGTGAGGACCACCCCGCGGACCAGGTCGTCGGCGAAGTTCCGCTCCACGGCCTGCCCGAGGGGCTCCTCGAAGAGCATCCGCCAGGCGGCCTCGTCGTCGATCCGGTCCCGCAGCTCCGCCCGCGTGGGCAGGGGCTCGGTCAGGGTCGGGAACACCTTCCCGGCGACCCGCCCGGTGGTCCCGTAGAAGGCGCGCCAGCTCTCGTACTCCCGCTCCGAGCCGGTCAGCCGTGCGAAGGACTCCCGGGTGCGCTGCTCGCCGCCGCCGACGAGCAGTCCGCCGGGGCGCCCGCCCCGCTCGGTGGGCGTGTACGAGGAGATCGTGCGGCGGCGTACCGCGAACCGCAGGTCCAGATCGCGCACGATCTTCGACGGGAGCAGGGAGACGAGGTACGAGTAGCGCGAGAGTCTGGCGTCGACGCCCACGAAGGGACGGCTGGAGATCGCCGCCCCGCCCGTGTTCCCGAGCCGCTCCAGGACCAGCACCGAGCGGCCCGCCCGCGCCAGATACGCGGCGGCCACCAGGCCGTTGTGCCCGCCGCCCACGATCACGTCGTCGTACACGTCCCGCCCGAAGGTCGTCATGGCTCTTGGTAGCACACCTGGCCGAGCCGCTCCAGACAGTGGGCCTCGTCGGCGTGGGCCAGCGCCGTGTCGGGATGTTCGTCGCCGAGGGACCGCTCGAGGATGCCGGAGATGTCCCGGTAGATGGGCAGCGCCTCGTCCCAGCGGCCCAGCCGGCCCAGCCCTCCGGCCAGTTCCCGGCGGCTGACCAGGGTGTCCGGGTGCTCGGGCCCGAGCACCTCGGCGCGCAGCGCTGCCACCTGCCGGGCCTCGGCCGCCGCCTCCGCCCAGCGCTCCAGACGGCCCAGGTTGACCCCGAGGACGTGCCGGGCGCGCAGCGTCTCGGGGTCGGTGACCCCGTAGGCGCGGGTGCGGTCGCGGACCAGGCCCCGGAACAGGTCGAGGGCCTGCTGGCTGTTGCCGGTGCGGCCGAGCGCGATGCCGACCTCGTAGCGGGCGGCCAGGGTGTCGGGGTGGTCGCGGCCGAGCACCCGCTCCCGTACGACGCCGACCTCGTGGAAGGCGACCAGGGCCTCCTGCCAGCGCTCCAGGCGGCCGAGCGCGTACGCCGCCTCGTAGCGGGTCAGCAGGGTGTCCGCGTGCTCGGCGCCCAGGACGGCCGCCCGGTCGGCGGCGACGGAGACGGCGGTGGCGTGGGCCTCCGCGTACCGGCCCAGCGCACCCAGCGCGCAGGCCAGGTTGTGCCGGCAGCGCAGGGTGTCGGGGTGGAGCGGGCCCATGGTCCGCTCGCGGGCGACGAGCACCGCGCGGTAGACGTCGTGCGCCTCCTGGTGGCGTCCGAGCCGGCCCAGCTCGTACGCGGTCTCCTGGCGCGCCGCGAGGGTGTCGGCGTGGTCCGCGCCGAGCACCCGCGTGCGCCCCTCGGCCACGGCCGTGTACCCGGCGAGCGCCTCCTCGGGGCGGCCCGCGCGGCTGAGGGCGTACGCGCGCGCATAGCCGGCCGCGAGCGCGTCGGGGCCGCTGCCCCGCGGGCCGGCGGGGCGCGGGAATCCGTACGCGGCGGTGAGCCGCGGGTCCTCGGCGGGCGCGGGACGGATGATCGTGGTGGTGCCGGGGTGGACCGGGGGGTACGCGCCGCGCGGGCGCGGCACCGGCTGCCCGCCCGCGGGGCGCGCGGCCGTCCAGGCCCCGGTGAGCACCGCCCATTCGCCGCTCGCCGGACGGGCGTCGATCCCGGCCTTGCGTCCGGCGGTCATGCCGCGGGCCCAGGGCGGGAGCGGTGCCTGGGCGCCGGGCAGCCCGCCCGGTCCCAGCCGTGCCTCGACGAGCCGGCGGTGCACGTGGCGGGCGTCGCCGGGCCGGTCCTCGGGGCGCTTGGCGAGCAGGTCCAGGACCACCTCGTCGAAGTAGCCGGGCAGCTCGGGGCGGTGCTCGCGCAGGGGTACGGGCGCGTTGTCGCGGTGGCCGACCAGCACCGACCAGGAGTCGCCGAGGTCGAAGGGCGGGGCGCCGGTGGCGATCTCGTACAGGACGCAGCCGAAGGAGTAGAGGTCGCTGCGGTGGTCGACCTCGCCGCCCGCGATCTGTTCGGGTGACATGTAGTGCGGGGTGCCCATGGCCATGCCGCCGCCGGTGAGCTTGGCGGTGAAGCCGATGTCGTGGGCGAGGCGGGCGATACCGAAGTCGCAGATCTTCACGGTGCCGTCGGTGAGGCGCATGATGTTGGCGGGTTTCAGGTCCCGGTGGACGACGCCCTGGTCATGCGTGTAGCCGAGCGCGGCGGCCATCTGCTCGGCGATGTCGACGACCACGTCCACGGGGAGGGGGCGCGTGTCGTTGTCCTCGAGGAGCTGGCTGAGGTTGCGGCCCTCGAGGAGTTCCATGACCAGGTAGAGCGGGCCGCCCGCGGCGCTGTCGTCGCCGAAGTCGTGGACGACGGTGACCCCGCGGTGCTGGAGGGACGCGGCCACGCGCGCCTCGCGCCGGAACCGCTCGCGGAGCACCTGGGTGAAGTGGGCGTCCTGCTCGGTGCCGATCGGCTTGAGGCACTTCACGGCGACCTGCCGGCCCAGCGATTCGTCCCGGGCGCGCCACACCTCGCCCATCCCGCCGCGCCCGATCAGATCGAGCGACCGGTAACGGCCCTGGATCAGTCTGGACTCCGCCATGTCTTAAAGCCGCCCCCGTTTTCGTGCTACGCCCTCCCCGGCCGGTCCAGTATGGCCGCTGATGTACGCAGTGTGTACGGCGAGGGGCGGCTCCCGGGGCCCATGCGGCGCATCGCTTTCAAGATGTGACCTGGAGGCAGCTGCCAGCGTAGACCTGCGGGAATGCTGCGCAGTACGCGTCCGGTGAGGCGCAGGCGCCGGGTGACGCTGCGCGGGGCCGGTGCGGGCCGCCCGTACAGCTGGTGCGCCCAGCCCGGGAGGGAACCGTACGCCAGTCCGGCCAGCGGCGGCCACAGCAGGTTTCGGCCACGTACGAGGAGGGCAGGGACGGGCGGGCCGCGCAGGAAGTCGTCCACGGCGAGGGCGTCGGGGCCGGCGGCGAGCTCGGGGCGGATCCGCTCGAAGTACGCGGCGAGCCCGGCGGTGTCGGCGGGGACCCCGGCCGGGTCGAGTCCGACGAGGCGGGCGCTCACGCGGTTCTCGTCGACGTAGCGGTCGGCCTGGTCGGGGGTGAGGGGGACGCCGGAGCGGCGCAGTACGTGCAGGAAGCTGTCGATCTGCGCGCAGTGGATCCACATCAGCAGCTCGGGGTCGTCGACGGGGAAGCGTTCGCCGGTGTCCGGATCGGTGGCGGACAGTTTGCGGTGGATCGTGCGGACGCGGAGGCCGGCGCGCTCGGCGGCCTCGGTGGTGCCGTAGGTGAGGGTGCCGACGAAGTCGGCGGTGCGCAGCAGCCGGCCCCAGGCGTCCGCGCGGAAGTCGGAGTTCTCCATGACCCCGCGGACGGCGCGCGGGTGGAGGGCCTGGAGGTAGAGCGCCCGGAGCCCGGCGATCCACATCATCGGATCGCCGTGGCACTGCCAGGTGACGGACGACGGGCCGTACAGCCCCGGGTCGGCGCCGGGGCGCGGTCCCCGGCGTGGTCCGGGGCGCGTTCCGGTCCCGGTGGTCCCCATCCCGTACCTCCCCGTCGCAGGCGTCCGGCGGCTCCAGCCTACCGATCCGGGGCGGCCGTCGGCGGCCGTCGGCGGCCGTCGGCGATCCGTACGGACCGGGGCCGCGGCCGCGGCCGTCAGGGTCCCGTCAGGGGGGCGGGGGCCGTGGGCGCGGGGACGGACGCGGGAGCGGGCCTGGGCGGCCGGGCTGCCCGTGCCCCGGCTTGCCGTCGAGCCGGGGCGGGCGATCGCGGGCCCGGCCGGGGTGGCCCTGTAGCGGGTGCCGGCCGTCAAGCGCACAGGGGAGCGGGTGTTCGTGGCCGTGGGCGGCGGGATGAGCGACAACCCGCGGCCGGCACGGTACGGGATCCGCTGCGCTCCCCGGCCCATCGGCCGCCGCCCGACGGCGGATTCCCGTACCGCCACGGTCGTGGGCGGGCGCGGCGAGGCGGGCGACATCCTGGCGGCGGAGGTTCCGCCGCCCGCCGACGTCCGGCCCGGCGATCTGCTCGCGGTTCCGGTGGCCGGCACGTACCGGCTGTCCACGGCCTCGGGCTGCAACCTGGTGGGCCGCCCGCCGGTGATCGCGGTCCACGAGGGCACGGCGCGGCTGCTCGTCCGGCGCGAGACCCCGGACGATCTCCGCCACCGGGACGTCGGGGCATAGAGTTGCGGGGTGCAGCTCTACACCATCGGCGAGGCCGCCCAACTCCTCCGCGTCAGCACCGACACCGCCCGCCGCTGGGCGGACGCCGGCCGCTTCCCGACCCTGCGAGAGGGCAACAAGCGGATGGTCGAGGGCGTGCACCTGGCCGCTTTCTGCGTGGCGCTCGCCCAGGAGGCGGCCGAGGGCGACGGCGAGTCCGCCACCTCCGCGCGCAACGCGCTGCCCGGGATCGTGACGGCGGTGACGCTCGGCGAGGTGGCCGCCCAGGTCGAGATCCAGGCCGGCCCGCACCGCGTGGTCTCCCTGCTGACCCGCGAGGCGGTCGAGGAGCTCGGACTCGCGGTCGGCGTACAGGCGGTCGCCCGCGTGAAGTCCACCAGCGTCCACATCGACCTCGACTGACGGCATGCGGTGGGCCGCCCGCGGACCGCGGGCCCGGTCCCGGCCCCGGTCCGGGCCATGACAGGGTGAAGGCATGACGACGCACCACGCACCCTCATCGCCTCCCCTCCCCCAGCCGTGGTCGGACTCCGCCGCGGCCACGGCCAGGACCCACGCGGACCTCGTCGCGGCGAAGGCGCTCGTCTACGACCCCTGCGGATTCACCTGCTCGCTGCCGGTCCCGGAGGCCGAGGGCGCCGCCTACGCCGCCCACACCTTCACCCTGGACGACCGTGCCGTCCGGTTCCGCGCGGCGAAGACCACCCCCACGAAGGTCGGCCAGTTCGTCACCGTGTGGAAGCGCTCCGAGGCCGGTCCCATCCAGCCGTTCGACGCCGCGGACCCGGTGGACCTCTTCGTCATCGGCACGCGCGACGGTCACCGCTTCGGCCAGTTCGTATTCCCTCGGGACGCGCTCCGCCGGCACGGTGTCGTATCGACGGACGGCTCCGGCGGGAAGCGTGCCTTCCGCGTCTACCCGCCCTGGGTGACCACCACCAACCGCCAGGCCGGCAGCGCCCAGGAGTGGCAGCTGGACCACTTCCTGCCCCTGTCCCTGCCCCAGAACGGACCGGTCGACCTGGTGCGCGCCCGGGAGCTCTACGCGTGAGCCGGCCGGTCAGCGGCACGCTGCACCACGTCGAGCTGTGGGTGCCGGACCTCGACCGCGCGACCGCCTCGCTGGGCTGGCTCCTGGAGGCCCTGGGCCACACGCCCTACCAGCACTGGGCCGACGGCCGCAGCTGGCGCCTCGGGCCGACGTACCTGGTCGTCGAACGGTCCCCGGCCCTCACCTCCGACCGGCACGACCGCTGCCGGCCGGGACTGAACCACCTGGCGTTCCATGTGGAGGACGCGGCCGCGGTCGACCGCCTGGCCGAGGAGTCGACCCGCCACGGCTGGCACCTGATGTTCCCGGACCGGCATCCGCACGCCGGCGGACCGCAGCACTACGCCGCCTACCTGGAGAACGACGACGGCTTCGAGGTCGAACTCGTCGCCCTCGCCGCCGCCGGCTGATCCCCCGGACGGTGGTGTTGCCGGGCAGCACGGTCCTGGTCAGAGGGCGGGGTCGTGGCCCCTGGCGCGCCGCCAGTCCTGGTAGGCGGCGACGGCGGTGGGGAGCGTGGGGAAGATGTGCTCCGGGCCGACCGCGGCGGTCAGGCCGTAGGCGTCGAGGGGGCGGCGCAGGTCCTGCTTGACGCGGGCGAGTGCGAACACGATGTCCCGTCGGGCGAGTTCGGAGCGCAGGGCCTCGACGGCGTCGAGGGCGGTGATGTCGACCTCGACGTTGGCCTCGGTGTTCAGGACGAACCAGTGGACGGGGTCGTCCTGGGCGGCGACCGAGGCCAGCGCCCGGCGGCGGAAGTCCTCGGCGTTGGCGAAGAACAACGGTGAGTCGTAGCGGTAGACGAGGAGACCGGGGATGGTGCGCGCGGTCGGGTAGTCGTCGATGTCGTGCATGCCGGCCAGGCCGGGCACCATGCCCTCGACCGCGTCGTGGGGGCGGGCGACCCTGGTGAGCAGTTCGGCGACGGACAGCGCCACGGCGAGGAGCACGCCGTACAGGATGCCGAGGGCGAGGACACCGAGACCGCAGCCGAGCGCGAGCAGGAACTCGCGGCGGCGGAACGCTGCCAGCCTGCGGAACTCGCTCACCTCGACCAGGCGGACGGCGGCGTAGACGACGATGGCGCCGAGGGCTGCGGAGGGGGTGTGGCTGAGCAGCGGGCCGAGGAAGAGGAGCACGGCGGCCACGCAGGCGGCGCCGACGAGGGAGTACGCCTGGGTACGGGCTCCCGAGGAGTCCGCGAGGGCGGTGCGGCTGGCGCTGCTGCTGACCGGGAAGCCCTGCAGGAGTCCGGCGCCGAGGTTCGCCGTGCCGAGGGCCAGCAGCTCGCGGTTGGCGTCCAGGGGGTACGGGTCGTCGTTCCGGGCGAAGGCGCGTGCGGTCAGGACGACGTCGGTGTAGCCGACCAGGAGGACGCCGAGCGCCGGCAGCACCAGACCGGCGAGATCGGCCGGCCGGGGCAGGGCGATATCCGGCAGGCCGGTCGGGACCGGGCCGATGACGTCGATCCCCTGGGTCTCGTCCAGTGCGAAGACCGCCACCACCGCCGTGGAGAGGACGAGGACGACGAGTGGTCCGGGCAGCGGCCGCCGCAGCAGGGGCAGGGTGAACAGCAGGAGCAGGCAGCCCGCGGCCATGGCGGTCGTGGGCAGGTGCAGGTCGCCGATGTGGCGGAGGAACGAGAGGAGCTGGGGGAAGAACCCCGATCCGCTGCCGCTGGTACCCGTGAGTCGGGGCAGCTGGTCCACGATCATGATGAAGGCGACTCCGGCCAGGTAGCCGACGAGTACGGGCCTGGAGAGGAGGTCGGCCAGGAAGCCGAGCCGGACGGCCCATGCGACCAGGCAGAGCAGGCCGACGACGAGTGCCAGGGCTGCCGCGAGCGCCGCGTAGCGGGCGGGGTCGCCGGCGGCCAGCGGTCCGACGGCCACGGCGGTCATGAGGGCGGTGGTCGACTCCGGTCCGACGGACAGCAGGCGTGAGGTGCCGCTCAGGGCGTAGAGGGCCATGGCGGGCAGGACGGCCCACAGGCCGACGACCGGAGGCAGGCCGGCCACACCGGCGTACGCCATGACCTGGGGAACCAGGTAGGCGGCGACCGTGATCCCGGCCAGGACGTCGCCCCGCAGCCAGTTCCTGCCGTAGTCCCGGAAGGCGGGCGGGATCGCGGTGATCCGTCCGTGCTTCGGCATGGCACCTCCGGGACTCCGTGCGGGCCGTGCGGGCCTGTGCCCCACCATCGTGCCGGGCGGAGGGCTGTGCGGAGGTGAAGCGCGCGAGCGGGCCGGCCGCTAGGCCGTCTCTTCCGGATCTTGTCGGCCGAGCCCGCGGCGTCCGGTGCCGTGCTTGGCAAGGCGGAGGAGCGCACCGTGTACTGGACGTACTCGGGCGCCCCGACAACGCGGCCAGGTGCGGTGCCGGGCGTCGCGGGCCCGGCAAGATCCGAAAGAGACGGCCTAGGGGCCGCTCTCCAGCAGACGGAAGCCGGTGACCAGGTCGGGCCTGATCCGGACGGCGCCCGAGGTGGTGCCCTCGACCCACGGCTGCAGGAGGTGCGCGTAGCGCTCGACCTCGCCGGGGGCGGTGACGGCGGTGGCGTAGCCGGTGGCGACCACGCTCCACCCCAGGTGCGCGCCCTGGTCGATGGCATCGGCTTCGTACGCGACGACCACGCCGGTGCCAGGCCGGGCCGCGAGCAGGGCGGCCAGTGTCGATCCGTCCTGGACGCGGATGATGATGTCGCCGTCCTCGAGAAGGTGGTTGACCGGTCGCACGGCGGGCAGCGCGTGCCGCGTGAACACGATCCGGCCCAGCTCGACGGTGCCCAGCAGCCGCAGCGCCTCGTCGGCGCCGAGCTCTTCCATCCGCCGTCCCGGCACGGTGACGGCGGGCGGGCCGGTGGTCGTACGGGCCGGGTCACTCTTCATCGTGGGCATCCTTGGTCGAGCGGGCGGGACGCCGGGGCCCTTGCCCGCTGTCGGCCGGCGCGGGTGCGGGACGGGGGCGGGACGGGGGGCGGGGACGGGGGCGACGGCCGCGAGCCGGGCGTCCGGTGCCAGGATCTCCGGCCGCGCCGGGCCCCGGCATGGGCCGGTCGGCCCACAGTCGGGACCACCGGGCCCATGCCCACGAGCGGCGGGAACACCAAGACTGAAGACGGACTCGAACAGGAGGCCGTCCATGATCACCCCGTCACCCACCCGTATCTCCGAGGCGCTGCCCGCCGACTGCCGTTCCCGGCTGATGGAACTGGCCCACGAGGTCAACTTCCCCGAGGGCACGCGGCTCTTCCGCGAGGGCGGCCGCGCCGATCGGTTCTGGATCGTCCGCACCGGCACGGTCACCCTGGACGTGCACGTGCCCGGGCGGCGCGCCGCCGTCATCGAGAGCCTCGGCGCCGGTCAGCTCGTCGGCTGCTCGTGGCTCTTCAAGCCGTACGCCTGGCGCCTGGGCGCCGAGGCCATGACGCCCGTCCGCGCGTACGAGTTCGACGCGGCGCGCGTACGGATGCTGATGGACACCGACACCGCCTTCGGCTCCGCCCTGGGCCACTGGGTCGGGCAGGTCCTCGCCCACCGGCTGCAGGCCGCCCGCGTACGCCTTCTCGACCTGTACGCGCCCTACGGCAGCGGCAGCTTCCGCTGATCGTCCGCACCGCGAAGGGAGCCGGTCATGCCCGCACCCCGCTACACCGTCAGTGACGTCATGACGCACACCGTCGTCGCCATCGGCCGCGAGGCGTCCTACAAGGAGATCGTCGAGCTGATGCACGAGTGGAAGGTCAGCGCGGTCCCCGTGCTGGAAGGCGAGGGCCGGGTCGTCGGCGTGGTCTCCGAGGCGGACCTGCTGCCGAAGGAGGAGTTCCGGCGTACGGAACCCGCGCTGCCCGAGCAGCTGGAGGAGGCTTCGAAGGCCGGCGCGGTGCTGGCCGAGGAGCTCATGTCGAGTCCGGCGATCACCGTGCACCCCGACGCGCCCGTCGCCGAAGCCGCCCGGATCATGGCCCGCAAGCACGTCAAGCGCCTGCCCGTGGTGAACGCGCTCGGCATGCTGGAAGGCGTGGTCGGTCGCGGCGACCTCCTGAAGGTGTTCCTGCGGCCCGACGAGGAACTGGAGGAGGAGATCCGCCAGACCGTGTTCTCCGACCTGGCGCCCGCGGTGACCTTGGAATTCGCCGTACAGGACGGCGTGGTCACGTTGCGCGGCCCGCTGCGGGACCGGGCCCTGGTCCCCCTGCTCGCGCGGGCGATCCGCGCGGTCGAGGGCGTCGTGGACGTCCGGATGGAGCTGGGGAGCACAGAGGGCACAGAGGGCACGGAGGGCACGGAGGGCAGGGAGGGCACGGCGGGCGGCATCGCTGCCTAGTTCCTGAGAGAATTCCGGTGGAAACGCAGGGAGCGGACCGAACCAGGGGCGATCATGTCCGATGATCCGAACGGCTCCGCCGAGGCGCCGGTCAAGGTGTTCCTCCTCGACGACCACGAGGTGGTCCGGCGCGGGCTGCGAGACCTCCTGGACACGGAGCCGGACATCACCGTCGTGGGCGAAGCCGGCACCGCCGAACAGGCGCTGGCCCGCGGGCCGGCGCTCCGCCCGGACGTCGCCGTGCTCGACGTGCGGCTGCCGGACGGCGACGGCATCACCGTGTGCCGAGAGCTCCGCTCGCGCATGCCGGGCCTGGCCTGTCTGATGCTGACGTCCTTCGACGACGAGGACGCACTGCTGGACGCGATCATGGCGGGTGCCGCCGGCTACGTGCTGAAGCAGATCAAGGGCTCCGACCTGGTCTCGGCCGTACGTACGGTCGCCACGGGCCAGTCCATGCTGGACCCCGCGACGACCGCACGTCTGATGCACTCCCTGCGCGACCCGGAAGCGGCGAAGGCACCGGAGGACGCCCGCCTGGCGGCCCTGTCCGAGCGGGAGCGGGCCGTCCTCGAACTCATCGGCGACGGCCTCACCAACCGGCAGATCGCCAAGCGGCTCTACCTGTCCGAGAAGACGGTCAAGAACCACATCTCGCGGCTGCTGGGGAAGCTCGGGGTCGAACGGCGGGTCCAGGCCGCCGTCATCGCCGCCCAGGTGCACGAGCACAACGCCGGGACGGAGAAACGGTAGGAGCCCTGCCGTCGGTCACCTCATCGGCGGTCGTCCCGTCGCCGTCGGCGGGGCCAGCGGCACCTGCCACTCCAGGCAGGTGCCCCGCTCCCCGTCGCCCCGCCCCGCGACCGCCATCCGGCCGCCCAGCCTTTCGGCCCGCTCGGCCAGGTTCCGCAATCCGCTGCGCCGGCCGCCCGCGGACGGGCCGACCCCGTTGTCGGTCACGGTGACGGTCAGGTTCCCCCCGGCCGCGGCGATCGAGACCTCTGCCCGGGTGGCCCCGGCATGGCGGGCGACGTTGGTGAGGGCTTCCCCCACCACGGCGAGGGCCTCGTCCGCGACGGCCGGCGGTACGCCGGTGTCGATCAGCCCCTCCATCCGCAGGGCCGGGGCGAAGCCCAGGACCGCAGCGGCCGCGTCCAGGGCCCGGACGAGGCGGGTACGCAGCGTGGACGCCTCACCGGGGGCCTCGTGCGCGCGGAGTCCGAAGATGGTGGAGCGGATGATCTTGATAGTGGCGTCCAGGTCGTCCACGGCGCGTGCGAGGCGTTCGGACGCCTGGGGATGGTCGACGAAGCGCTGTGCGCTCTGGAGGGTCATGCCGGTGGCGAAGAGGCGCTGGATCGCCAGGTCGTGGAGGTCGCGGGCGATGCGGTCGTGATCCTCCAGCAGGCTCATCTGCTCGGCGTCGCGGCGCCGGTCGGCAAGCTCCAGCGCGAGGGCGGCCTGGCCGGCGAACCCCGGCAGTGCGGCGATTTCGGCGGTGGCGAACAGGGGGCGGCCGTGCCGGCGGGCCAGGATCAGGACGCCGCTGAGCCGTTCCTTGGTGCCGACGGTGACGGCGACCGCCGGGCCGAAGCCCGTCCATCGCTCCGGTTGCACGGTGACGCGCTCGTCGGCCGCCACGTCGGGGACCGTGACGAGGCCGTCGCGGGCCAGTGCGGCCTCGGCGAGAGTGCCCCGGGTGCTGGGCAGGACGATCCCGCGGTGCGCCTCGGCTCCCTCCCCGAGGGCGATCGAGCCCCTCAGCTCACCGGCGGAGCCGAGCAGGTAGAAGACGCCCATGTCGGCGCCGGTGATGTCCGTGGACCGCTCCAGCATGCCGTGGAGGACCTCGTCCTCGGGGGCTCCGGAGAGCAGGGCGCTGGTGATGTCGGAGCCGGCTTCCAGCCAGCGCTCGCGCAGCCGGACCTCCTCGAAGAGCCGGGCGTTCTCGATGGCGATGCCGGCTGCGACGGCGAGGGTGGACAGCACCGCCTCGTCCTCGGCGTCGAACTCGGCTCCGCCGCGCTTCTCGGTCAGATAGAGGTTGCCGAAGACCTCCTCGCGGACCCGGACCGGCACTCCGAGGAAGGAGTGCATCGCCGGGTGGTGGGGCGGGAACCCGTACGAGGCGGGGTGCTCGGACAGCTCCGACAGCCGGAGCGGCTCGGGGTGGCGGATCAGCTCGCCGAGGATGCCGTGGCCCGACGGCAGGTCCCCGATCTGCCTGCGCAGGCCGTCGCTGATGCCGACGGGCAGGAACGCGGCCAGCTTCTTGTCGTCCCCGATGACGCCGAGGGCCCCGTACTCGGCGTCCACGAGCTGCACGGCGGCCTCGACGATGCCGTGCAGGACCTGTGGCAGGTCGAGTTCCCGGCCCACCGACATGA
The DNA here is from genome assembly GCF_017639205.1 of Streptomyces nojiriensis. Lineage (NCBI taxonomy): Bacteria > Bacillati > Actinomycetota > Actinomycetes > Kitasatosporales > Streptomycetaceae > Streptomyces > Streptomyces nojiriensis. Next base: position 1,319,706 of record NZ_CP071139.1, read on the forward strand.
CGGCTTCGAGCAGGCCGTTCAGCCGGTCGCGGGTGCCCCTGACCTCGTCGATCCGCACCTGGAGTTCGTCCAGCAGCTCGTCGAGCCGCAGCCGTGGGACACCGCTCCGGGCGGGCTGGTCGCCTGCGCTCATGCCCCACCTCCGGCCGGCAACGAGGGCGGCAGGGCCGCCGCCTCCACCGTAGCTCCGGGCCCGAGGACCTTCCCACTCGTCGCGACCGCACCGGGCCGGTCGGCGGTCGGCCCCGGTCCGCGTCGGCCCGCGTCGGCCCGCGTCAGTCGGTGGGCACGGTGATCACCGGACAGTGCGCACGGTGCAGGAGGCCGTGGACGACGGATCCGATCCGCATGCCGGTGTACCCCCCTCGGCCGCGGCGGCCCACGACGACGGCCAGGGCGTGCTCGGCGGCCCGGGCCAGTTCCTCGACCGGGTGGCCGGTGAGGACCTCGCGGGTCACGCGCACGTCCGGGTACTTCTCGGACAGGCCGGCGGTGGCCTCGGAGAGCAGGGCGCGCTGGGCCCGGAGCGCCTCCTCCGCCCCGTCCGACATGATCAGCGGCGGCTGCCACACGCAGACGACGCGCAGCGTGGCCCCGCGCAGGTCTGCCTCGTCGAAGGCGAAGGCCAGCGCGGCCGTGGCGGTCGGGCTGCCGTCGATCCCCGCGACGACGTAGGGCGGCTGCAGGCTGATGTGCTCGGCGTCGCCCACGACGACGACCGGGCAGTGGGCCTGGGCCGTGACGGGGACCACGAGCGAGCCGGCGCTGAGGAACTCCGCGGTGCGGCTCAGGTGCCGGGAGCCGAGGACGATCATGCGGGCGTCCCGCGCCGCGCCGCCCAGGACCGGGGCGGGAGAGCCTCCCAGCAGCTCGCCGGTGACGCGCGCCTCGGGGTGGCGGTCGCGCACCCAGCCGCACGCGGCTTCGAGCAGGTCGGCCCCGGCCCGGCGCAGGGCGATCTGCCCGGGGGTGTCGTCGACGTGATGGGCGTCGTGCCGGGACGGTACCGCGAGGACCAGGCGCAGCGGCAGCCTGCGCCGGTGGGCTTCGTCGGCGGCCCAGGCCAGGGGGAGGTGCCACTCCCGGTCCGGGTCGATGCCCACGACGATGCCGTGGCTTCCCGACCGGCGGCCGTTCATGCCTGGCTCCCGGAATCTCCGCCGGTCCGGGGGATGAGGAGGACGGGGCAGTGTGCGTGGTGCAGCAGGCTGTGCGTGGCCTTGCCCAGGTTGGGGGCGAGCCCGAGGGGCCCGGGGGCCCGGCGGCCGCCCATGACGAGCAGGTCGGCGTGGCGGGACGCCTCGACCAGGACACCGGCGACGGAGACGCTCTTCTCCGCGTCGGCCTGCACGTCCAGGTCGGGGAACTCGCCGCGGATCACGTCCGTGGCGGCCCGCAGGGTCTCTTCGTGCCCGCTCGCGATCTCGTCGATGCCGTCGAGCATGCTGACCACCTCGCCGACGGACTGGAGGATGTTCCAGACGTGCAGCAGCCGCAGGGAGGCCTTGCGCAGCTCGGCTTCCCGGGCGGCGTACCGGGCGATCCGGAGGTCGTGCTCGTCGCGCACGGCTGCGAGGACGGTGCCGGCCTCCTCGGCTCCGGGGGTGCCGCGGACCACGATGACGGGGGTCATGGCGATGGCCGCCGTACCCAGCCCTACCGATCCGAGCAGGAGGGAGTTGAATCCGCCCAGGCCTCGGTTGCCCACCACGACCGTGCCGTGGCGGCCGGCGGCCCGGTGCAGCGCGGTGACCGCGTCGGCCCGGCTGAACTCGGTGGTCACGTTCAGGCCGGGGTACTCGGCCGCCACGGCCTTCGCCGTGTCGTCCAGCAGCTCCCGGCCGTTGAAGCGGACCCGTTCGACGGTTTCCGCCGACAGGTACAGGGACCTGCCTTCGGTGTCGGCCCCGTAGACGATGTGCAGGGGGCGGTCCCGGCGTACGGCTTCCCTGGCAGCCCACAGGGCTGCGGTGCGCGCCGGCTCGGAGCCGTCCACGCCGACGGTGACCGAGCTGGTGTCCGGGGTGCGGAATGTGCTTTCCACGATTCCTCCCAACCGAGGATCCGATGAAGGACACCCTTCACGCTGGCACCGCCGGTGCTCCGGGAGGAGGGCCGCCCGGGGCCGTCGACGGGGCCGAAGGTCCCCTTCGCCCCCGTGTCGCCGGGACCCTTCCGGGCCCCGGGACGGGACCGTTCGGCCCTCGAACACGGGGCGGGCTCCGGCGGATGGTGGGGGCACGACTGGCACCGGACACCGGCCTCGCGTGGCGCGGCGGAGCAGGAGGACCTCATGAAGCGCATCAAGGTGGCGGACCTGATGACCGACGAGGTCGTCTCCGTGGCCCCGGTCACCGCCTTCAAGGACGTCGCGAAGCTCCTCGCCCAGTACGACATCTCGGGGGTCCCCGTCCTGGACGACGAGGACCGTGTGGTGGGCGTCGTTTCCCAGACGGACCTGCTGGCCCACGCGGCGGGCGACCGGTCCGCGGGCTGGAACGGCTCGGGGACCGGGCCGCCCACCGCGGGCGACGTCATGTCCGCGCCCGCGGTGACCGTCCACGCCGAAGAGACGGTGGCCGACGCCGCACGGCTGATGACCCGCCGGAGCATCGAACGCCTCCCCGTCGTGGACGTGGAGGACCGGCTCGTCGGGATCGTCACCCGCCGGGACCTGCTCCGCACGTTCCTGCGCCCGGACTCCGAGATTCGCCGACGCGTCACCGACGAGGTAGTCGTGGAGGTACTGGGCGTGCCGGCCGATGACGTCGAGGTCCACGTGGTGGACGGCATCGTCACCCTGGACGGCGGTGTCGAGCGCCGAAGTCAGCTCGCTGCGCTGCTCGGCCTCGTCGAGCACCTCGACGGGGTCGTCGCGGTGGCATCACGGGTCACCGCCCGCACCGACGACACGGCAACCGCTCACGCCGGGCGCGCCCGCCGCGCGATGCCGTGGTGACGCCGCGCCGGACCGTACGGAAGAACACGAAGGAAGTCGCAGCCATGAAGCACCTGCGCACCGTCGAGGACGTCATGACACACGCCGCGATCTCCGTCGAGCGAGGAACCGCGTTCAAGGACGTCGTGGAGGCCCTGCGGATGTGGAACGTCAGCGCGCTCCCCGTCGTGGCCCGGGACGGGCAGGTGGCCGGCGTCGTCTCCGAGGCCGACCTGCTGCTCAAGGCCCAGGGCCCCGGCACGGCCCACGAGACCACCGCCGAACAGCTGATGACCCGCCCGGCCGTGACCGTCACGGCGGAGGCCACCATCCCCGCCGCGGCCCGTCTGATGGCCCGCGGACACCTCAAGCGCCTTCCCGTGGTCGACGGCGACGGCCGCCTCGTCGGCGTCGTCAGCCGGGGCGACCTGCTCAAGGTCTTCCTGCGCCCCGACAGCGACATCGGCGCCGAGGTGCGCGAGCTGATCACGTACCAGCTGATCCCGCACGGTTCCGCCGAGGTGTACGTCCACGTCGCCAACGGCATCGCGTACCTGCACGGGTCGCTGCCGGACCCGGCGATGGCGGACGTCGTCGTGCGCGCCGCCGGCACCGTACCGGGAGTCGTTGACGTCAAGGCGGATTTCACCACCCCGGTACCCGCGTGAGGCCGCACAGACAGGACCAGTCCCATGACCGCAACACACCTCGACCCCGCCACCGTGGCGCGGCTCGTCGACGACGCCGTCACCGCCCCGTCCATGCACAACGCCCAGCCGTGGAAGTTCGTGTTCCGGGCGGGCAGTGGAGTCCTGGCCCTGTACGGCGATCCGGAACGCGCCATGACGCGCACCGACCCGAACCACCGCGCCCTCCACCTCGGTTGTGCCGCGGCGCTGTTCAACCTGCGCGTGTCCGCGGCCTGGAACGGCCTCCCGGTCCGCGTACGGCTCTTGCCGGACGACTCCGAGCCATGGCTGCTCGCCACGGTGGCCTTCGACGGAACCGCGGGTGAGGAGCGCGAGTTGGCCTCCCTGCACGACGCCGTCCGGCGTCGCCGCACCAGCCGGTACCCCTTCGGCGACGATCCGGTGCCCGATGCGCTGCTGGACGGCCTGGCGGCAGCGGCCCGCATGGAGGGCTGCCGGCTGACCGTCCCGGACACGTGGCACATCGACACCGTGCTCGGGCTGGTGCGGGACGCGGAACACCGCGAGGAGATCGATCCGCTCGTCCGGGCCGAGACCGCGGCCTGGACCTCCCGCGTGCGGGGCGCCACGGGCGGGCGTCGCGACGGCGTTCCCGCCGCCGCCTTCGGGCCGAGGAGTTCCGCGGGCCCCGCCCCCGTACGCGACTTCGGTCGGGCCGGGCCGGTGCCGGATCGCGGCTGGGCCGTGTTCGAGAAGCGGCCGCAGCTGGCCCTGCTCGGTACTTCGGGGGACACGAGAACCGACTGGCTGCACGCCGGCCAGGCGCTGGAGCGTGTCCTTCTGCAGGCCACTGCCGACGGCCTCGCCACCTCGATGACCTCCCAGCCCCTGGAATGGCCGGAGCTGCGGTGGACGGTCCGCGATCCGGTCGCGGCCGTGGGACATGTCCAGATGGTCCTCCGCCTCGGCTACGGTCCCGCTGGGCCCGCCACACCGCGCCGCCCGGTGTCCGAGGTACTGGAAGTCCGGGAGATCCGGGAGCTGCCGTAGGCCGTGCCGAGGTCGGGGCCGGCGCCGGTCTCAGTCGTCGCCGGCTCCCTGGCCCGGGCGCAGGCGGCCGGACCAGAAGGGCTCGATGTCCGCCCACTCGGCTGCCCAGGCCCGTGCGCTGCGCGCGTCCACGATGCGCAGGCGCACGGTGACGGCGGCGCCGCCGACGAGCACGATTGCGGCCAGCGCACCGACGCCGGCCGCCGCCGCGTTCAGGGCGATGTGGGCCTGGTCGGGCGGCGCGGTGGCCGCCCTGCCGTCGTCGTCGACCCACACGCGGATCGTGTCACCGCTACGGGTCGCTGCCGGAACGCGGACGGTTGCCGTGTGCGTGCGGTGGGCGGGGTAGTACCAGGTGGCGGTGGCCACGGTGGACGGCGGACCGCTCGGCCGGTCACCGGCTCGGTAGGCCGTCTTCCCGACCGTGGTGGCCGTCACGGTGTGCCGGTGGCGCGCGCTGTCCTCGGCGGCGCGCCGGCCGTCCGTCCAGGTGGCCCGGCCGAGGGCGACACCGGCGATCACGGCCAGCAGACAGGTCAGCGCGAAGGCGGCGTGCATACGGGTCCGGGCGCGGTCGGCAGCACGCCTGAGCGGGTTGCCCCGGGTCCTCTTCCTCCGTCGGTACATGGCGCGCCTCCGTGCCGGTCCGGCTGATGCCACTGTGGCGCAGCCGGCCGCTGGTCCGCTTGGGCCGGACGGATCCCTGCGGGGGCCGTCCGGCCCTCCCGATGGCGGCTCTCGCGGGACCGCGGCGGTTGCCGGGTCAGCCCTTGAACAGCCGGAACCACCGCTCCCGGCCCGCGGCGACGTCTTCCCTGCGGTCGCCGGGCAGGACCAGGGGCACCGGGCCCAGGAGCGACGGGGGGACGCTGATGCCGATCCGGCCGGGCCGGAGGCGGATACGGATGTCCCGGTGCCCCAGGTAGGAGATCGAGAACGAGGACCGGGGCACCTCGGACAGGGGCACCGGGTCGATGTGCAGGCCGTCGCCGTGGGGTTCGAGTCCGACGATGCCGCGTTCGACGAGGTCGAGCGTGCCGCCCATGGCGCCCAGGTGGATCCCTTCGCCGGTGGTGCCGCCCTGGACGTCGGTGATGTCGCCGAGCAGGGCTTCCTGGCAGTAGCGCCAGGCATCCGGGCCCTGCTGCCGGGCGAGGACCCAGCCGTGTACGAGGCTGCTGAGCGTGGAGCCGTGGCAGGTGCGCCGCAGGTAGTAGGCCACCGTCCTGCGCCAGAGGTCGTCGTCGAGGCGGTATCCGAGCCGGGTGAACAGTGACGCGAGTTCGGTGGGGCGGAAGAGGTATCCGAGCATGAGGGTGTCGGCCTGCTTGGAGGCCTGGTAGCGGTTGGGGGTGTCGCCCTCGGCTTCCAGGATGCGGTCCAGTCGGCGGATGTCGTGGTACCGGGCGCGGTAGCCGTCCCAGTCGAGCTCGGCGAGGTCCCCGTAGCCGTGGAACTGGCTGATCACGTCCCGGTGGAACGGCACGTACAAGCGGTACGAGAGGTCCTCCCAGGAGCGGAGGTCGTCGGGGCCGATGCCGAGTTGTGCGAGGAGCTCGGCGCGTCGGGCCGCCGGGAGTTCCCCGTACAGTTCGAGGGCGCGGGCGAGCACCCACGCGGCGGTGACGTTGGTGTGGGCGTTGTCGTCTATGCCGGGTGTGGCGGCGTCCGGGTAGGCGTCGTGGTATTCGTCCGGGCCGACGATGCCGCGGATCCGGTAGCGGCCGAGGCCGCTGTCCCAGGTCGCCTCGCCGGCCCAGAAGTCGGCCGTGTTCAGCAGGAGTTCGGCTCCGGGGCCGCGCATGAAGCCGGTGTCACCGGTGGCTTGCCCGTACCGCCACACGTTCCAGGCGATGGCCGACCCCACGTGGTGCTGGAGGTGGGAGTGGTCGGGCAGCCAGCGGCCGGAGCGCGGATTGAGGTGCAGCCGCTGTGTCTCCTCGATTCCGGAACTGCCGCTCTGCCAGGGGAACATCGCTCCCCTGGCCCCGGCGCGGCGGGCGGCCTCCCGTGCCACCGGGAGCCGTCGGTGCCGGTACATCAACAGGGCGCGGGCGGTCTCGGGGAGGTGGAGGGCGAGGTAGGGCAGGACGAACAGCTCGTCCCAGAAGATGTGTCCCCGGTACGCCTCGCCGTGAAGGCCGCGGGCCGGGACTCCGGCGTCGAGCTCCGCGGTGTGCGGCGAGAGGGTCTGCAGGACGTGGAAGGCGTGCAGCCGTAGCACGCTGCCGGTCTCGCCGGGCGCCTTCACCTCCCCTTCGCTCCACAGGCGTTGCCAGGACGCCCGGTGGGAGGCCAGCAGGTGGGGGAAGTCCGGGGCGTGTACGGCACGGTCGATGCTCCGGCTCAGGGGATCGGCCGGGGGGCGGTCGAGGGAGGTGCACAGGGCGGCGGTCTTCACGACGACGACCTGGGCGGCCCGCCTGATCGGCAGGACGAAGGTCTGGGTGGCGGCGGTCGCGGTGCATGCCCGGCCCACCGGCGCCAGCGGACGTGCTGTCGTCCGGACCGCGAGCCCGATCCGAACCCGTGAGGTGCGGGTGGTGCAGGACAGCCAGGCGGTGCCCTCGGCCCGCACCCCGGCCCGGTGTCCGACGAGGTGCCGCCCGGCCAGCGCGCGGTAGCGGTCGACGCCCGCGTTCGTGACGTCGCCGTCGAGTACGGACTCGATCTCGATCCTGCCGCTCCAGCCGTACGCCCTGAAGACCGTGTTCTGCGCGGCCAGGACCGGGTCGCCCATGTGGACGAGACGGGTGTGCGTGACGCCCAGGCGGCGGTCCTCGGCGTCGTGGAAGAGCATGCGGCGGGTGAGCGTACCGGCGTGCAGGTCCAGCGATACGTGGCTGTGGCTCAGGGTCGGGTGGTCGGGCGTGAGCCAGTCGCCGGGCGGTGCGCCCTCGGGCAGGCAGCGGTACCGCAGGGCGGTCCAGTCCGGCAGCCGGACCATGTCCTCGTTGGAGACCGTTCGTCCGCCGATGGCGGAGGTGAGCCGGTCGTAGCAGCCGGCGAGGTACGTACCCGGGTAGTGGATGTCGTCGGCGACGCTCTCGGGGGCCGAACCCCGGGTGGCGAAGCGGCCGTTGCCCAGGGTGCACAGGGACTCGACGAGCCGCTCGGCCTTGGGGTCGTAGCGGTGGTAATCCCAGCGCCAGGGCGTGTTCACGGGCGGCGGCCCCCTTCGAGGGCGGCGGGCAGTCCGCCGAGGCCGGGAAGGACGAGTTGAGCGCCGTGCGCGCGCAGGGCGTCCCCCGTGCGCGGGTCGTCCTCGCGGTCGAGCCCCACCACCAGGCGGAAGCGGCCTCGCCGCCCCGCTTCGACACCTGCGAGCGCGTCCTCCACGACGGCGGTGTGCGCGGGGGTGACGCCGAGCCGGCCGGCGGCTTCGAGGAAGAGGGCGGGGTCGGGTTTGCCCGGGAGGGCGAGTGCGGCCGCGTCCCGGCCGTCCACCAGTGCGTCGAAGCAGCCGATGAGGTCTGCGGATTCCAGGAGGGAGCGGGCGTGCCGGGAAGCCGAGACGGCTGCGCACCGGATCGTCCTCTCCCGCAGTTCCCGCAGCGCGGGCCGCACGTCGTCGAAGGCACGGACGCCTTCGGTCCGCAGCATCGCGGTGAAGACCTCCTCCTTCCGGGCGGCGACCGCGTGGACGGTGGCGCAACCGGGCGGATCCTCGGGCGTTCCGGGTGGGAGGTCGATGTGGCGGGCGGTGAGGAAGGCGCGTACGCCGTCGAGGCGGGAGCGGCCGTCGACCAGGTCCCGGTAGTCGCGGACGGGGTCGAACGGGCGCGGTCGGACACCGGCGTGCGGTGGCGGCCACGCGGGGAGGCAGCCGTCGAAGGTCTCCTGCCAGGCGGCCGCGTGGCGGTCCGCGGTGGCGAGGAGCACTCCGTCGGTGTCGAAGACGACCGCACGCAGGCCGTTCATCAGTCGTGCACCACGCGCCGGCCGGTGATCCGGGCGGGGGTGAGCTTCATCCAGTGGTCGCGCGGGCCGCCGGCCCAGGGCTGCGACCGGGCCGTGGTGCCGAGGCGGTGGAGTTCGGGCGGGTCCGTGACGGCGGCCAGTTCGCCCACCGCCAGTACGCTCCAGCCGGTGGCGGTCACGTCGTCGATGTTGTCGATCTCGAAGGCGGCCTCGGTACCTGCCGCTGCGGCCGTGACGGCTTCCGCGGAGGTGCGGAAGGCGATGTCGGTACCTGCGATCAGGTAGTTGACGGGGAGGACGGCCGGGCCTTCGGAGGTGAAGACGCCGATGCGGCCCACGCCGTGCGTGTTCAGCAGCCGCCTGCATTCGGTCTCGTCCAGCGGGACGAGCGCGCTGCCGCGCCGGGCGGTGGCCCGGCCGGCGACGCGGTCGGCGCCGGCGCCGGTCAGGTCGTCGACGGTGACACCGAGTGCGTCGGCCATGCGGACGAGCGTGCCGATGGACGGACTGGCGGCGTGCTCTTCGAGGTAGGCGATGTAGTGGCCGTCGGCGCCGCACCGACGCCCCAGTTCCTCGCGGCTCAGGCCCAGGGCTTCACGGCGGGCCGCCAGGCGGCGGCCCAGGTCGGTGCGTCCGGCCGTCCTGCCGGACTCCTGCGGTGTGGTGCTCGGCGTGTTCTTCACGGCGCTCACCGCTCCTGCGGCGGTACGGCGACCGTGTCGTGCTGGGGTCCGCCGAGCACGACCTTGAGGGCGCCGGTCTCGCCGGCGCGGGAGAAGACGTCGTACGCCTCTTCCATCTGGTCCAGCTCGAAGCGGTGGGTGACCATCGCGGCCCCGGGCAGGCGGCCGGCGGCCATCATGCGCAGCAGCATGGGGGTGGAGTGGGTGTCGACGAGGCCGGTGGTGATGGTGACGTCCTTGATCCACAGGTCTTCGAGGTGGAGGACGGCGGGCTTGCCGTGGACGCCGATGTTGGCGACCCGCCCGCCCGGGCGGACCATGCGCGTGCACATCTCGAACGCCTCGGGCACGCCGACGGCCTCGATGACCGTGTCCGCCCCGAGCCCGTCGGTGAGGTCCTCCACCAGCCGCTCGGGCTCCTCGTCGGCGCTCGCGGTCGCATCGGCGCCGAGGTCACGCGCGGCGGCGAGCCGGGCGGCGGCGAGGTCGACGGCGATGATCCGCCCGGGGCTGTAGAGCTGTGCCGTGGCGATGGCGGCCAGGCCGATGGGTCCGGCACCGACCACGACGACGGTGTCGCCCGGGCGCACGTTGCCGTTGAGCACGCCGACCTCGTAGGAGGTCGGGAAGATGTCGGCGAGCAGTACGGCGTCGTGGCCGGCCAGGGCGCTGGGCAGCGGGTGGACGGAGAGGTCGGCGAAGGGGACGCGTACGTATTCGGCCTGGGTGCCGTCGATGGTGTGGCCCAGGACCCAGCCGCCGCCTCCCCGGCACTGGCCGTAGTGCCCTTCACGGCAGAAGCGGCAGCGGCCGCAGGCGGAGATGCAGGAGATCAGGACGCGGTCGCCGGGGCGGACACTGCGGACGTCTCCGCCGGTCTCGACGACGGTTCCGACGGCCTCGTGGCCCAGGATCCGTCCGGGCGTCACGTCGGGGACGTCGCCCTTGATGATGTGCAGGTCGGTGCCGCAGATGGTGACGGCGTCCACCCGGACGATGGCGTCGGCGGCGTCCTTGACGGAAGGGTCCGGGACGTCCTGCCAGGAGGTCTGCCCGGGCCCGTGGAAGACGAGAGCCTTCATGGCGCGGCCTTCTCTCTGTGTGCTCGGTGCTCTGCGGGAGGGGGTCACGGTCAGGCTGCGCCCCCGCGTCTCCGTCCCGCTTGGGCCGGTCGGCCCCTACCGGGGACCGGTCGGGCCCCTCCCGACCGGCCGGTCCGGTGCGACGGTGGAGACCGGCATCCGTTCCGGAAGGAGGCTGTGGCCGTGTCCCGCGCCCGGATCCTCGTCGACTGTGGACTCTTCCAGGGTGTCGCGGACCTGCGGCGTCGCAACCGGGACCGGCTTCCGTGGCCTCGTCCACGGCGAGGAGGGCGGGCGCGGAGCGTGGGAGGCACACGAGGGTCACCCTCCCCGAAGCGCTGGCCGCGAAAGCCCGGACCTGGACACGTACGTCCCCGGCCGCACGGATCCGGCTCCTTCCCCGACCTGTTCGCCCCTCACGGCAGCGGTACCCCGCTCGCCCACGCACGCTGAGGACCCGCCATGACCTCCACCCCGTACACCGTCGCCGACGTCATGACCGTCAAGGTCGTCGCCGTCACCCCCTCGACCGGCTTCAAGGACATCGCCGCCGCGATGGAGCGGTGGAAGGTGACCGCCCTCCCCGTCATCGAGGGCGAGGGCCGCGTCGTCGGCGTGGTCTCCGAGGCCGACCTCCTGCCCAAGGAGGAGTTCCACGAGCACCGCCCGGGTCTCATCGAGCAGATGCGCCGTCTCGGCGACACCGCCAAGGCCGGCTCCACCCGCGCCGAGAACCTGATGACCACCCCGGCCGTCACGATCCGCCCCGACGCCACCCTGCCCCGGGCCGCCCGGCTCATGGCCGACCGGCACGTCAAGCGCCTCCCGGTCGTCGACGCCGACGGCACCCTCAAGGGCATCGTCAGCCGCGCCGACCTCCTCAAGGTCTTCCTCCGCACCGACGAGGAACTCGCCACCGAGATCCGCCGCACCGTCGTGGGCCGCCTCTTCCCCCTCTCCCGTGAAGCCGTCAGGGTCACCGTGGCCCAAGGGATCGCCACCCTGACCGGCGAGGTGCGGGACGCCGACCTGATCCCCCTGGCCGAACGCCTCACCCGCTCCGTCGAGGGCATCGTGGACGTCCACTGCCGGCTCGACCACCCGGCCGGAGCCGACAGCTCCTGACCCCCACCCCTTCCCCGAGACGGGCACCGCGCGCCGTCGAACCAGTAGAAGCGGCACGTCACGGTCGTGGCCGTGGACCCTGCCGCGCGGCGACTCCCCTTAGGGCAGGTCGGTACGTCCCAGCCACACCGGTTTCACCGGCACGCCGTCCTCGTCGCGCTCCCCCGTCACCGATGGCGGCGACGGGGGCGGGAGCTCCGGCATCGATATCGGCGTCGGCGGCGTGGCCGGCAGCTCTTCCGGAACCGACGCGTCGCCGGCCGGTTCCGCCGGTGCAGGACGGTCGGTGTCGTCCAAGAGCTCGGCAACGGAGAAACGGGTGGCGTGGGACTGCCATGCACCGTCGACAACCAGCAGGAATCCATCGCCGTCGCGGAAGAGGCGACGACGCTTGGGGCTCCTGGGGTGCTCCGGCGTGTAGGCACGCGCCCGCCTCTCCAGCTCTGCCAGAGCCGCCTCCCGCCCACCCTCCACATGCGCCATGACATAGGCCTCGGTGTGTTTGCGCTCCCCCAAGCCGACCGTTGTCTCCAGGACCAGTCCCCACGTTGCCACGTCCATGTCCCTTCCCCGTTTCCATCAAGCAGTAGCAGAACGGCAGGTGCGATGCCTTGCTGCCGGCCTTCCGTGCCCACGGCCTCCGTCCCGTCTGTGCTCGCGGCATCCGTCGGTGCCTCGAACGGCGCCGCGCCAGGGCGGCTTTGCGGTGCGCCGGGGAACGGTGGGCGGGGGTCGCCGGAGCGGTCGGGTCAGCCCGGGTTCCGGCTGTCGCCGCCGAGGCTCGGGGGCAGGGGGTCGGCGAGGTAGTGCTGGATGGTGGGGGCGATGAGGTCGACGACGGAGGGGGCGGGGAGGGTGGCGATGGCGCCGATCTGCCAGATGTAGCGGTTCATGACCATGCCGACGATCTGGGTGGAGATGAGGCTGGCCCGCAGGTTGCGTTCGGTGTCGGGCAGGCTGTGGGAGACGACGGCCAGTACGAGTTCGGTGAACAGCTGCCGCAGGCGTTGCAGGGCGGCGGGTTCCTGGGCGGCGGTGAGGATGGCGGCGCGCAGGATCTCGGCCGACACGGGGTCCTCCCACAGCTTCAGGGCGGCCTCCACGAAGGCGTGCCCCCGCCGGTCCATGGGCTGTTCGGCGGCGGCGGCCACGGCTGCGCCGAACGCCTCGGGGGGCTGCATCACCTCTTCCAACAGCCCGGCCTTGGTGCGGAAGTAGTAGTTCACCAGGCCGGGGTCGACACCGGCCTCCTGAGCGACCGCCCGGAGTGAGGTCGCGGCGTAGCCGCGCGTGGCGAAGGATCTGCGGGCGGCGGCGACGATCTTGTCTGCCTGCTCTCCGCGTTCACCCCGAGGGCCTCGACCGGTCACACCGCATCACCTTCCGTAACGGTTGCAGGAGGGGGCTTCCCCTCGGTGAGAGTTTCAGCATACGTTGAAATTAATTTCCACATGTGAGGAAATTACGGAACGCGTTCGTCTTCGGCAACCCGGCCGACGACCCCGAACCCAAGGTCCACCCCGGGAGGCACCGCAGTCGCCGCGTTCCGCATCGCATCCACTCCGCCCACGCCCATGGGCCCCGCACAACAGCTCACAGGTGCCGTTCCAGCCCCTCGCCGTGTCCGCGTGCGTGAGCAGTACCTCGACCCCGGACAGGAGCCCCACCCCCGTGACCCGCACACCCGACGCCGTCACCCTCGCTTCCCTCGACACCCACCGCCTGATCGTCACCCTCCCGAACCAGGGCCCCGCCGACGTCCGCTCCAACCTCCCGCGCGCCACCGCCGCCGCCATGCTGCGCCGCCTCGCCGACGAGCTCGACACCGAACAGCTCCTCCCCGCCCCGCCCGGGGAAGCCTTCGCCACCCTCACCCAGCAGCTCACCCGCCGCCACCGCCCGGCCGAAGCCGCCCGACTCGCCGCCGACGCCCTCGCCCACCACACCCGCGAGCTCGCCGACATGCTCACCGCCGCCCTCGACCGAGGCGACCCCACCGAAGCCCCATCGGCCGGCCGGCACCTGATCTCGTTGCTCCGCAGCCACGCCGCCACCCTCGACAGCCCACCCCGGACCCCCAACGACAACGTGCTCCACCTCGCCGCCGCCCGCCTCACCCGCCGCACGCAGCGATGAACAGCGACACCACCCTCACCGCCGCCGGCGCGCCGACCGACCGGCATGGCTGACGGACACCCAGCGGGAGCAGGTCAGCGGCTGGAGCCCATCGCACGCCCGAGTCGCACACCTACGCCGGCGGAATCCACGGGACCCGTCCGCCCAGCCGCCGTGCCGGGCGGCTTCCAGCGGGTCCTTCCCGGCGTGGCGGGCGCTGAGGCCGGCGCGGCGGGCGGCCCGCATGACGACATCGGCGATGCCTTCGGCGCCGGTCGGAGTACACCGGGGTGTCGATCCGGACGTGGCGGTCGATCCGGACGAACGTCGACCCGGTGGGCTCGTGCCCGTGGGCGGCCAGGGCCCGGACCGGGCGCGGACCGACCAGGTAGAGGCGTAGCTGCCGTGGGGCCGGTCTGTGGTGACCTCGGGCCGGCAGAGATCGCGGAGCAGGCGCTGGTCGCCGTCTGCCTCGGGGACGTCTTCCCAGCGAGGAGTGCGGCCTTGCCGGTGAGGGCGGCAGCGCGGGCGCCGATGACCGTAGGGGGTCGGTGGCGGCGATCACCTGTCGGAGCACACGCGGGGGCGCGGCTGAGGCCTTGCGGGTCCTGCCCGGGTGGCCTTGGCCGGCTTCAACTCCAACTCGTACCCGCTGAGCGCGATCCGGCTCCGGTCCGGGAGGGCTGCCGGCGGCCTGGTGGACAATGGCGGCTCAGGCGGCCGGGCCGAGTTCCCATTGTGGGCCGACCACTGGGGCGGTCGGCCGGGAGGCGGGCAGACCAACGGCCGCGGCTGGGCTGACGGCGAACCCGGATCACCCACCTGCACCTGTTCCACCCGCTGGCTCACCCTTCCCCTTGCCGCAACCAACTCCGTGGCCCGATTCGTTTGCCCATCTCCCCCGGGAGGCTACGGTGCGGGTACGGGGTGCCGCAGCATCGGCTGCGGCACCCCGTCAGGCCCGGCCGGTCAGCTCCACGGGCTGGGCTCAACGTGGAGCTGGCCGCCGGTCCGTAGTAGAGGCCCATGAGCGTGTACGCCACGAGCCCCGCGACGTGGACCCAATCGCTCGCGAACGAACGGATCCGTGTCCGCCACGACGGCCTCTTCCTACGATGACGCCCAGGTATGGGCACCACCCCCTCCCGCGTCCGGGTCAGCCAGGACACACCGGTTGGAAAGCCCCTCGTACCCGCGGGATACGAAGCGCGCCCCGGTCGCGGACGGTGGACCAAAAGCAAGGCCGAGACCACGTATCCAGGGCCGAAGCCGGCCGTCTGCCGCCGGATCCGGCCATTGCGGGCTACAAGTGACCTGAATGCATGGTCCGGTTCTGCTTCGAGGTCCCCGATAGGCCTCGATGCGCGCTCGGCCTGGGCTGTCGACATCGGGCGGCACGGAACGGAACCCTCGTACCGGAGCCGGACAGCCCGGATCGCGAAGACGGCGAGGCCGGGAGGGAAGTCGAGGAGAGCCATCTGATGTGATGGGGGCCACAGCTGTGCTCTTCAAGATTCTTTGACAGATCCTCGCCGTGCCGGGCCTGAGAAGTGAACGCTGTAGACAGAACTGAGGAGTCGACCGTGAACTGCACACCGGCAACCCACTGTTCCGTGACGGACGACACGTGGCCCGCCTTCACCGGGGCTCCCAAACTGTCACGGATCGTCGGGCAAACCCACGATGTGACCCGCGCCTTCCTGGTCCTGGGCATCGGTTCTACAGTGGCTCGCCGGCACCCCGACACGATGACGCAGATGCCGACTCCTGGCGCCTCCTTCTACGTCGCGCCGCTGGTGTGCTGCGCATCGTCGGGACGTCAGTGGCTCACACTGGCAGGGAGCCCCGTCGCCGAGTTGCCCCGCATCGACGCACTGGGACGCGAACTGGCTGCCCGCATCACACGTCCCGTTCCCCCCTTGGCCGCCTTCTACGTGCAACTCGTGGCGGGCACACTGCTCATCTTCGGGCTTCGGAGCCGACCCGAGAGCGCCCCGGGTCCGCGAGCGGAGGCACAGGAAGCAGTCGCCGCAGCTCTTCAGGCCCGTAGGGCCATCCTGGAATGTACTGACGACAACGACTGGAAGCCGACGGTCGCCGCCTTCTCACAGACCTATCTGGGCGTAGCACGAACCGACCCGCAGTGGCTGGAGGCTGTCTCGACCGCGTTACTCGGCAACTGGATCGACGTCCTCGACATGCAGCCACCTGACGGCGACAGCACCCTGCACCATCTGCGCCGAGAAGCGCAGACGGTACACCGGCAGCTGACACCGCTGTGGGAGCGCAAGACCGGGCCCGGGCGAGTCTGGATGCTGGACCACAGGCTCCCGTCGGGCGAGGCGTTGCATGAGCTGGTGGCCGGGTCGTACCAGATCGACGACGAGGCGCTGGCCTGGTACCCGGACCGCCGCGACGCCTGTGCCGTGTTCGACCGTCTGAAGGAGGACGAGCAACACGTCGCCCGCGCCTTCGCGCTCGGCGGCGGATCGTGGTCGGAGGCCGCAGCCGCGACCGGACTGCCGGCTCAGGTCGGTGAGCGCGTGATGCGCAAGCTCAGGCGACTCGGCCTGCAACACCAAGGCCGTCGTGCAGCTGTGGCAGGTTCCGCGTGAACACCACGTCGGCACTTGCCCGGGCAGCGTTGCCGGAATTCCTCGGCAGCCTCAGCGCCGCATGGCTCGTTCGTCGGGTGCGGCAGACCTCCCGCACCCGACGAAACGACGAACTCCGCTCGTGACCGGGGACCGCAACCAGAGCAGCCGAATCCAGCCCAGCCACCGGTAGCCGGACACGGGGCCCGCCGCAGATCCGTCCGACGAGCCGGTACCCGCGCCCGTGCAGGTAGACGTTGCGCGTCGGCTGTACGGCGGCCGCCAGCGCAGCGGCCGCGAACAAGCTTGTATAGTCGAGCCGTTGATCGTCGCAGGGGAATCCGGTGTGAATCCGGAACTGTCCCACAACGGTGTACCGCCCGACTCGGCGGTAGTCCGAGGACCTGCCGACCAAGAATGTGCCGAGCGTTTACGCGCCCGGTTCTTCCTGGCTGGGCTGTGGGACAGACAAGGCGTGATCCGTAATGGATCGGGCTCTCTTGCTGTCAACGCGCCGAGTTACTCCATGGAAGAGCTGAGGTCTGCGTACGCAGACGAGTCGCCGCCGTTCGACGGCGCACACAGCCTGGAGGAACTTCGTGACCATTCAGATCGCGCCGATGGCGGCCCTGCTCATCCTCGTGGGCCTTGCCGTGGGCTTCTCGGTCTTCAAGTACACCGCGCGCACTGCCCACGGTGCCGAGGGCCGTGGGGACCTGGGTACCTCGATCGCGGGGGCTGCGGCCGTCGTTTCGGTGCTCGCGGTCCTACTCACCCCCGGGTTCGGCCAGACGGCCACGAACCCGGTGCAGCCCCCACCGCACCCGACCGAGTCTGCGGCTAACCGATAGGCGGGATGCCTGCCGCCAAGCAGGCATCCGGCAAGAGCGCGGCCGCCGGGCCCTGTCCCCTCGCTCCTTGCCCTGCCGCGCCCCGTGGTAGGGCAGCGCAGAGCGTCACGGGCCTCGCCCCCTACCGAAACCGACACCGCCAGCAGCTGCACGGTCGGCGATACCGGCCAGGTCGGTACGGCTGGGCATGAGGGTGCCGTCGACGCGGGCCGGCAGCTCCTCGTACTGGGGCGGGCGGCCCTGGGCGGCTCGTTCGGGCCTGAGTACCTGCCCGAAGGCGCCGGAGCCGTAGGTCAAGGGTGCGTGCGTCCCTGCGAGACTGACGCCATGGCACATGATGACGCGGTCGTGAAGATGGCGGAACTCTTCGATCCGGAGCCGAAGAGGTGGGGCCTGCGGGGCGACCCCTACGTCTGGCGGGCCCTTCGCGATCACCTGTCCGGAACGGACGTCCCGGAGTCGGTCGACGAAGCGGTCCGCCTGCTGCGGGCAGCGTTCAGCGAGCTCGTGGGTACTGACCTCGCCGACGAACCGGCGTCATCCGTGTACCAGGAGCAGTACGCCCACGGCGGCATGTCCAGCGGAATGGTCTCTCTCGACACATGGCGGGAGCGATTGATGCCTCTGCTCGCGGAGCGTGCCGCGACCCTGCTTTCACGCCGGCGACCTGCGTAGGTTCGCCCCGGACGCCCGGGCCGGGGCGGCCGACCGCCGTACGGGGGACGTGAACGGTGAAGCCCTGCGCCCCGCCGCCGGTCCAGCGTGAGGCAAGGGCTGTCGCGAAGGGCCGGCCCTTGCCTCCGCAGCCACCGTCCACGAACCGGCGCCGTGTCCCCGCCCGCGGCAGGAGTCGTGGTGTCAGTCGCCTCCGCCACCACCGCAGGAGGAGCCGTCACCGCAGGACGCACCATCCCCGCAGGAGAAGCCGATGCCGTCGTTGTTCCGTGATCGGGAGCGCCGTTGTCCCTGCGGTGATCTGCCGCCGAATGCACCGCCGCGCCAGGCCTGGAAGAGCCCCCAGGCGAGACCGATCCCCACGACTACCAGGTATTCCATCTCCGTTACCCCCGTCCCTTTCCATTCTCGCCTGTACAGGGGCTTCACCGTTCAGGACGGGGTACCCAGCCCGTGACCCAGGAGGGCTTGCCGGTCTATGACTTGTCGGGGCAGTCAGCCTCGGTCCAGGTCGCGACGAGGTCACGACAGACGACGGTGAGCGAGCCGCTCCAGAACGCGATCTCGTGGCTGCACCCGTTCCGGTGGGGCAGGACCTCGTCGAGGATCACGGTCCCCAGGTGTGCCCAGTTGTCGTTCTCCACGCCTCCGGCATCGAAGCCGGAGACGCCTGCATAGCGGATGACGAGGTCTTCGTCGTGCTTCCAGCAGTTGTGCCGGAACTGGATCTCCAGCTGCTGGTCATCGGCTCCGACCGTGCGGACGTACTGGACCGCCAGATCCTTCACACACCGCTTGCCGTAGAAGTCGTAATGCTCCGGGGCAGTCGCGAAGCCCCTGGCTCCGACCGGCAGATCGTCAGCCAGCGAGGGCAGACGCTCCAGGTACCGAGCAGGAGATATGACGCCTGCCAGGTCGCCCACCTGCGCATCCAGGTTGATGTACTTCATCGTCCTTCATCCCCGCTCGTGGCTCTGCCGGCCGACGAATCGTCGCACGATCCTGCGTACGGCCCGGGAGTTCCTGCACTCCCGCCGGACTCGGGCGGGGGTGAGCCTGTTCGGTTACGCCGGTCTTTCCCACGGCCGGCGGAGGTCCCGCGCAAGTGGCGGGGGATCCACGGCACCGGGACCGGCTCGTGCATCACCCGGTGCGGCCGAAGTCGGCCCGGGCGCGTCGTAGCCGGCGTCCGGAGGGACTTCCGGCCCTGTTTGCGGGTACGAGGCCTGACTGCGGCCGTCGGCGGTCGGGCCGGCCGACGGCGTCCGCGTCGGTCAGCTGGTGCGGAAACTGCCGGTGTACACGTCCGTACGGTTCTGTGGTGCGTCGGAGTGGGTCTCGGTGAGCACCGCCCGTACTCCCTTGCCGTCAGCCACCAGGCCCTGGTAGTCGCCGAGGAAGTAGCCCCCGGCGAACGGTGCCTGCAGCCAGTCGAAGACCCGCGAGATCTGTCGTTCGGTGCGCCGCTGAGGGTCTCCGTGCGGCAGGGTGGCCAGCTGGTAGGCGGTGGGCAGGGTGGTGGTGTCGCCCGGCTCGAGGAAGCGCAGGTCGTAGTAGGTGAGTGCGAGCGTGCCCCGCTCGTCGACCGCGACCGACGGGGAGAAGGCCGGCACGCCCTCCGGGCTGATCAGCTCCGGGGCTCCCCAGGTGCGTCCGCCGTCGGTGGAGCGCACCAGCTGGACGGAGTCGAACCTGCCGCCGGAGAAGTCCGAGCCCTCGTACGCCATGTAGAGCGTGCCCGTCTTCGGGTCGACGGCCGGGCTGGGCAGGGTGGACGCGGCGCGCAGCAGCTTGGTGGGGTCGTTCGGGTCGACCTCCGGTACGGAGGTGTCCTTGGCCACGGTGACCGGGGCGCTCCAGGTCTCTCCGGCGTCGGTCGAGGTGACGACCTCGTAGCGGGCTTCGACGACGGTGCTCAGGTCCTCGGAGTGGGTGATCCGGTCGAAGAAGTCGTACAGGGTGCCGGTGTGCCGGTCGACGACGATCAGATGGCCGATGGTCTGGGTGTTGGGCACGGTGCTGGTGTCGACGAAGGGCCGGGCCCCGCTCCACGTGCGGCCGCCGTCGCGGGTGACGGAGATGTAGCCGGGACCGTCGAGTGAGCTGGGGCCGGGCGGGTCGTTGTCGAGGCGGTTCCAGACCTGGTAGGCGGTGCCGTTGCGGATCGGGTCGGCGGTGAGCGAGGGCTTGTCGTTGAAGAACGGCTGCTCGTCGACGTGCGTGGTGGTGAGGTTCTGCCAAGTGCGGCCGCCGTCCCGGGACGTGGCGGCGAGGAGGGCGGTGCGCGTGCTCTTGGTGAAGTCGACGCCCTCGCCGCTCGCGTAGACGGTGCCGTCCGGTCCGGTGCTCACCCAGGGGTCGGTGGCCCGTTCGTAGTCCGCGCCGCCGGGGGCGCAGAGGCTGAACGGCAGCGTGCTCCGGTGGAAGGTGTGGCCGTCCGTGGTCCAGCTGGCCACCAGGCCCCGGGCGCCGCCGTCGTTCCAGCGGTCCTGCTGGAACACGGTGACCACGCGCCGGGGGTCACGCGGATCGACGGACAGGTACGGCTCGACCTCGGTGGCCGGGTAGACGATGCTGTCGGGGGACCTCGCTCCGATGGTGCACTTCGCGTACGGGTCACCGTGGGACACCTTGACCAGTGGTGGGCCGTCGGGGTTCCGGTCCGCTGCGGCGGGAGTCGCGCCGGTGACCGTGACGAGCAGGAGCGCGGCGGCGGTGACGGCGGTGAGGGGCAGGAAGACGCGCATGCGGGATCTCCTCCGGGCCTGTCGGCTGGGGCACGGGACCGCCGTCATCGGGGCGGCCCGGGGCGCGGAGGCGTACCGGAACGCGAGGGTGGGGCGACTCCACTTGGTCCATTTCGGCCTTGCGGCCGGTGCCCTTGATGGGCCGAACGACGGAGTTCATCCCCGAGGTCGTCGAGGAGCACGGCGGAGCCGACCGGCGGCTGCACCGTGCCGGTCGGCTCCTTGGTCGTGCCGGCCGTGGGCCGCGTACCGGTCGGCGATGCCGGCGGGGTCGGCCGCGCGCCGGACGGGTTGGCGGAGTGGGACGGCCTTCAACACACCTAGGCCGTCTCTTCCGGATCTTGCCGGGCCCGCGGCGTCCGGCAAGATCCGAAAGAGACGGTTGTGACCAAGGTCGCTAGTTGGCACTGGAGATTCGCCCTGACCTGCATCGATGCCACCCATCCCTCCCCGACTCTGACCGGAGGGACGCATTATTCTTGGCACTTTGGTACAGCAGCTCAGCAGAAGTCGAGCGCAGTACGCCGCCGTGGGCACGGTCGACGACTATGGGCGCGCGCCAACTGCCCACCCGAGCTGCAAGGTGCAGATCAAGACGCCCCCGGGCTGGTCAGCCGGGTGCCTGTCCCTAGACCCAGACCTCGTGCTCGTTGCGGTAATGAGGCCACGGCCTCCAGGTCCGCCGCGCGGCGAGCACGTGCTTCATCCCTGCGACCCACGAGCCTGGAGCAAGCAATTCGATCAGGTAACGATCGAGTGCGGAGCGCTGGATCTGCAGCGTCCAGCCCGGGGTCATCCGGATGCCGCCCGGCAGAAGAACGGACCGCAGGTACTCCGGTTGGTGGATCTCCATCACCACCTCACCCGGTTCGAGGTCCGTGTTCCCAGGTGGGCGGACCCATCGGGCGCCCAGGCCGGCGACCTGAAGCAGCTCGGCAAGTGCGGGCCCGGATGTCTCAACGCTCACCGTGGTGTAGTCGCCGATGATGCGAGCGCAGATGACAGGGTGCAGAGGATAGTTGGCCCAGGGGACCCGCTGCGGATCAACCGCGGTGGTGTCCAGGCTCGTCGCATGGACGTTGTTGGCGCGTCGGCCGATGCCCGCGCGGTCCAGCGCCTCCTCAAAGGAGTCCCGCATGCGTTCCATGGCCTGCTCGTGCGGCAGGGCCAGTTGGGTCAGACCGTACTGGTCGACGACCAGGAGCGCCCGGCTCCCAGGGATCTCGATGGCGTAAACGCCGTCTGCCGCGGCCCTTTCGGTGGCCGTGCGCAGGAGGTCCAGGTGGGTGCGCAGCGGCAGGGCCAGGTCACACAAGACATCCGAAGCCTTACCTCCGGGAAGGGCATCACCGTGAAGTACTGCAGCTCGTGCCTGGTTGATCCTCCGCAGTTGCTTCTTGTCGATGCTCCTCGGGTTGGTCTTGACCTCCTCAGTCTGGAGTGGCCCCATGTCATTGAAGACCGTGACATCCCCGATGCGTAGGCAGTTGGTCAAGTCATGCAGGAGGGCGAATGCACCATCCTCTTTCCATGCTTGTTCCACTCGCTCAAGCTCGGCTGGCAGGCCCTTCTTCCCATACATGAGCCCGGGCGAGTCGTTGCGGGAGAGCGCGAGGATGAACGGCCGGTAACAGCTGAACGCGCGCCAGGCCAGCGCGTCACCGATCGAGCGGAGTTGACGGACCAGACGCTTGCACACGTCATGCTCGAACTCCCAGGTACTGATCTCGGTGAGGTCGCGGCCCGACTGCGGCTCTGGAACCTGCGGTTGGGGTGCCTTGTGCACGCGCATCCTGGCGATCGCGCGCTTCAGACCGTCGCGGTCCTTCTCCACGTCCAACAGACGGGTCAGCAGTTCTCGTTGGAAGACCACACCGTCTTCCAACGTCTGGCACGCACGCAACTGCTCGATGAGCGACACCAGAACGGGCTGCATCGCAAGATGCCGAGGGTGCTGCAGCATCTCGTCCGGCTCGTAAGCATCAGCGTCGAACAGGCTCATTGTGCAAGTGTCACAGCCAATTGCGCTCAGGACCGCCGGAATTCACGACTGGATGCTCCTGGAGGGTGGGGTGGTGGGCCTATCCCGCCATTCACCTGGTACAGGCTGGCTTTTCGGCCCGCGTGTGACGCCGGTCCTGGAAGTTCTCTCCGCCGTAACCGCATCGTGATCAACTGGAAGAGGGGAGAGTTCTCCCCCTTCCGGCGCGGGGCTCGGTCTACGGGGACGGTTCAGGGCCGCACCTGATGGCCGAGGATCCTTTCGAGCCTGCCGGATCCGGCGAGGGCGTCCTGCGTGGTGAGACCGACACTGCGTCCTTGGCCATTCGGCGGCTACGGGGCATGCTGACCGCATGGACGCCGACGCTCAACCGCCCGCACACCCGCAACCTGCTGTGGTCGTCGCCCAAGGGGACATGGACCTCGACATCAGCGCCCCACTCGCAGAATCCCTTCTGGCCGCGGCCCACGCCCACCCCGTGGTCGTCCTGGACGTCAGCGGCGTCACATTCGCCGACTCCGCCTTCCTCAACCTTCTCCTCAGGCCCATTCCCTGACGGAGCTCCGTATCGCGGCACCCCCGCACCAGCTGCAACGCCTCCTGGAGATGACCGGCACCGACGCCGTCCTCCACGTCCACCCCACGGTCCAAGCCGCGACCAGCGCCACGCCCCTGCCGGACCGCGAGGCCGGCTGACGGGCGAGGACTCCACCGCACGCGCCTGCCTCCGCAGGACCTCACCCGTTCGGGCGCCGACGGGGCCCGTCCGCGCGCGCGGACGGGACGGAGGCTGGGCGCATGGCCGCCACTGATCGTCTACCCGCCGGACGCGATGGGCTGGCGCCGGGTCCGCTATGACGGCACCGCCATCGGGGTCGCCCACCGGCTATCCGACACCCGCCTTCCGCGCCGCGGCCGGCCTCGAGAACGCCGAGAACCTGGACCTCACCGACCCCGACTTCGTGGAGTGGAGAGACGCTGGCCCTGAGAAGTGGGAACCGTCTGTGTGAGGGACGGACTGGGGCCTTGCTAGACGCCGGACAGCCATCCGGCACCGAAATCCGAGAGGTCACGTGCGCGCTGCGCCCGCTCCTCGATCAGCCGGCGAAAGCCCGCCACGGCGTACCGCTCGCCGGTGGCCGAGCTGCGGCCGCGAATGCCGGCGACATCGGCCATGAACTGCTGGGGCTGGGGCTGCCAGCCGACGACCAGGACACGCAGGCCCAGGCTCTCCGCCCGCCGGTACAGGGCCAGGAGATGGAGCAGGCCGTCGGCGTCCATGGACATCGCGCCGTGCAGGTCGACCACGAGGTCCCGCTCACCGGAGGTGGCGGTCCAGCCCCCGCTGAAGCTCCGCGCCCGCGTCCCCGTCGAGTGCCCCGGTGACGCTGACCAGGACCGTGCCGTGGCACTGAACGTCCGTGGTGATCAATGCGCTCTCCTTCCGCCTGGGGCGAGAGGGCCCTCGGGGCTCCCCGTCCTGGCGCGGCGTTCCCCCGGACGGGTGCGAGGCTCGCTGACGCTTCCACACCAACCTGAACAGCGGCGGCCGTGACCGGCATCGCATCAACGTGGCCAAGTAGGAGCCAAAGTCATGGACCGCAAGGGGAAAGCCCTCCCCCATCAGCGCCGGACTCTGTCCACAGGGCCGCACGTCCAGCATCGGTACCGGAGGCCGCCGAGATCGGCGAAGACGCGGGCGAGACGCCTCCGTGGACGGCAGCCCCAGCATTCCAAGATTCTCGGCATCGGCCGCCTCCGAGCTGGTGTTATCAGGAGAGCGGACGGGAATATTCCCTGCAGGCCAGGGCCGTGCGGATGGTGCCCCGCCGCACAGTCCGGCCTATGTGCGCTCGCGGACAGGCAGAGACCACCCCTGAGCGCGCCTGATGGGCGAGGAGAAGGACCATGGCAGCGAGAATGACCGTCTACCACGTCTCACCGTCCGGTGACCGGGCGGCCGCCGCAGGCGTGAAGTGGCAGGTCGAGGGCAGAGAAGGCCGTCGGCTGTTGCACGAACCGCACCGCACCCAGAAGGACGCGATCGACGCAGCCCGCCGACACGCCAAGGAACACGAGCCCGCGCAGATCATGGTCCACGCCCGCGACGGTCACATCCGCACCGCGTACACCTACGGCGACGCTCCTGGGGCATCCCCCGACGAGCGTGGCCGCAAGGCAGGGGAACGCGGAGGCCTCTACTGAAGCCGGGTCCATAAGGATCGCCACGCCGGGATCGAAGGCCGGCTCGGCCGTGCGCACGAACCACCCCAGGAAGCGCTGGAGCAGCGCGGGCCGGGCGGCGGGTAGCTGCCGCAGAGGCCTCGAGTCGAGACCAACCCCGACGACCGGAGCACAGACCGTGCCCCCGACGCGTCACGGCCGCAGACCACTGCCGCTGCGCCGGCGTCCTGCGCCGACTCCACCGTCGTCCGCCGCACGTCGACCCCGTACGCGTCGAGCCGCTCTGCCATGGCCGCCTCGAACCGGTCGGACCTCAGCATCTTGTACCTCAGACGTCCCAGCGGTCGATCGATCACCGCGCCGTCCGCGGCATAAACGCGCAGCTGGTTCCAACTCGCCGCCAGCAGCCCGTCGTACGGCCCGACGTCCGCCTCCCAGTAGCACCAGGTCCGGGCGGGCCAACGCAGCGGCCCGGGCGGGGCCTCGACCACGACCACGCGCGGTGCCGGCCTTCTCCCGTTCCCGGGGAGCGGCTTGGCGAGCTCGACCGCCAGGGACAGCCCGGCAGCCCCCGCACCTACCACGGCCACATCAGCGTCCCAGCCCAACCCCGGCCTCCCGCCACGCGCCGGCGTCTCGCTTGCGCTCCGGACAGCCCGACGGACGTAGTAAGGCGCCCCGGCTCCGAGCGACGCGGCGGCCACCCATGCAAGATGACGGATGTCGGTCTAGCCACCGGCTGGTTTAGTGAGCGTTTCATGCTCATTTTCCGGGTCCGCGACCCGGACGCGATGCTCGCGCCATTGCGCCGAGGAGCCGACGTGGTCGACGCAGCGCATGACAGGGAGGGTGTCGGTCGCTTCGGCTGGGTCACCGACCCTGAGGGTATCGGGTCGAACTGCGGGAGCCCGCCCGACCATGGCTCCACGCGATTCAGGCGGGCTCGCGCCGATCGTCACGCCATCAGGCGTACCGGACCTCGTGCTGCTCCACGATCCGGGCCAAGCGGGCCAGCATCCCTCTGTGCCGGAGCTGGAGCAGGGCCTCGACGGCGGGGTTGTGAAGAGCTCCGCCCAAGCCGCGCAGGGGGTGCTCGTCGCACACGACCAGCGTCTCCTCGCCCCACGGCCGGAGCTGCAGGAAGATCCTCGCCGTACCCAAAGCCTTGAACGACGCCTCCAGTTCAAGCTCACTGCCTGGCTCCTGGTGTCGGACTGTGGTCACCCCTTCGGTCGACCAAGGGCCCAGTCGCACGGTGTAGAGGAGCCGGGAGCCGACCGCGGGCCAGGCCTGATCAAGTGGCGTCGACTCAGAGGGCCCCACCACCCACTCTCCGTAGCGGTTCGGATCGGCGAGTACCGTCCAGACGGCCGACGGCGAGCGGTGAATCAGCTGATTTCGAACGGCCATGAGGAGCCCTTCTCCGTGGAACGGACGCCCACCGTCATCCGGCGGCTCGCCTTCGGCAGGCCGGCCTGTACCGGGTCGAGGCCGCGTATCGGCACGGTCACCAAGGCACACATACGGAAGCCCTTCGCCGAACGGCCTGGAGCGGGCCGCTTCCGACTCACTCCCACTGCCTCGCGTCTACCCGTCCGAGCGGCCGACAGTCGGCCCGCGAGCACCTCCTCCGCGCTTGCCAGCGCTGGCATGACGCGACCGGCAACCCGCAGCTGTCCTACGATGCCGTTGAGGGCCTCGGGACGAGCAGGACCGGAGGGCACATGCCTGAGCAGGGCCGGGAAACGGAGGCTGACGCGGGCAGCGCCGCCCAGCAGGGGGCATCGCAGTGGGCCGGACTGACGGCTGCCTCCGATGCCGGGATGGACCGGTTCGCCCGGCTGGTTTCCCGACTGCTCCACGCGCCGGTGGCCTTCGTTTCGCTGGTCGAGCAGAACAGGCAGATCCTGCCCGGACTGATCGGTCTACTGGAGCCCTGGGCGGAGCCGCGCGCTGCCGCTGTCTCATTCGCTCTGCCGGTACGTGGTGGCCTCCGGGCAGCCGCTGGTGGTGCCGGACGCCCGCGCCGACGAGCGGCTCCGCACCCATCCGGCCGTCACGGACCTCGGGGTCATCGCGTACGCGGGAATGCCTCTGACCGACACCGACGGGCTCGTCGTGGGCTCTCTGTGTGCGATCGACCACTAAGCGCGGGCCTGGGAGCCAGGCGAGCTGTCCGACCTGGAGGATCTGGCCGCGGCATGCTCCGCCGAGCTGCGTCTGCGCGTCCTGTCGGCGAAGAGCCGGTCCGCGCAGCAGGTGCTGGAGACCGCGCGGGCCGCCGCCGAGCATGCCAGAAGCGATGCGCAGCGTCTGGAACAACAAGCCCAGGCTGGATTGGACCACGCCGAGCTGCTGCTGAGGGCCTCGGAGGAGCTCGCCCAGACGTCGGGGTTGGAGGACGTTCGGCGACGAGTGCGGGACCTGTTCGTCGGCGTCGGGAAGCCCTCGTACGTTGGTCTGCTGGTCGCTGACAAGGACGAACTGCACCGGGTTGCCGACCCGGATATCGAGAACTCGGTGGAACGGGAGGTTCTCACGCTGCCCGTGGACGCGGCGTTCCCGAGCACCCGGGCCATGAGGGAGCGGAGGGCGGTCTTCGTTCCCGACCGTGATGCGCTCGTCGCCGGCTACGGCCCCGAGGCGGTTCGCTTCTTCGACCGCATGGGTTTCACCACGGTGCTGTGCCTGCCGCTCTGGGGCAGTCGCGCCCTGCTGGGCGTCCTGGCGATCTGCTGGGACAAGCGGCACGAGGTGGGCGTCACGGAGCGCGCCACCCTCACCGCCGCGTCCGGCTACATCGCTCAGGCGGTGGAACGCGCCCTGTACCTGGACGAGCGGATCTCCGTCGCCCGGGAGCTCCAGGCCGCCATGCTCACCGACCTCCCCCTCACCGACCACGTCGAGATCAGCGCCCTGTACCAGCCGGCCGCGGACGACCACATGATCGGCGGGGACTGGTACGACGCCTATCACCTGCCCCGTGCGCCCGCCTCCGACGGTGAGACCTTGGCGCTCATCGTCACGGTGGGCGACATCACGGGCCATGACATGCGCGCGGCCACGATCATGGGCCAGGTCCGCAGCATGCTGCGGCAGGCCACCCTCGACCACCCGCCGTACGGCCCCGCCACCGCGCTGACCGCCCTCGACGCGGCGTGCTCGGTCCTGCCCATCGAGGCCGGCAGCACGCTGGTCCACGCACGCCTCGACCCCTCCGACGACAGCCCCGACTGGACGCTGACCTGGTCCAACGCCGGCCACCCGCCGCCCCTGATCCGCACTCCCGACGGGCATGTGATCCAACTGGTGGAGCACGACATACTCATTCACCGATCACTCGGTCCTTACAACCGCACGGAGCACCGACGCCGGCTCTCGCCAGGCTCGACGCTCCTGCTCTACACCGACGGGCTCGTCGAACGACGCGGCCACGACATGGACGCCGCCGTCACCCAACTCGTCGCCCTGCTCGCCCGGCACGGGAATCGCCCCCTGGACGAGGTGCTCCGCCGGATCAGCAACCTGCTCACGGACCCCGCACCTGAGGACGACGTCGTCCTTCTTGCCGTGCGAACCCCCTCAATCCCGCAGTCTCAGCGTGCTGAGACTGCGGGAGCGGCGTTTTCCGCTTCGCTGTCGGTTCACACGACGGCCGCCACCCATACCGGTCACCCAGGCCGCTTCTCAGATCTCCTCAGCCCTCGACGATAGTGGTGCACTATGCGGTTTCCGTTCGCCTTCCGATGCGCCCGCGTCAGGCGCCCTCGGCGCGGACCCCGACTCACGTACGGTTCCTGGCTGGCGGGCACGCTCAGTGCGACTGGCGTGACGAAGCTGCCCGACGACAGGGACGGTGCTCTCGTCCTCGTCCTCGTCCTCGCCGGGGAGTTCGACAGCGGGACAGCGGCACCATTCCGCAGGGCCCTCGCCGAGGCGCAGGCCGCCCCGGCTGTTCGGACGATCATCGACGTCTCGGGGGTCGCGTACGCCGACTCCGGTCTGCTCCGGCTCCTCGTCCAGGCCCATCAACGGCTCCCCCTGTTCACGGTGGCGGGCCCCCTCCCGCCTCAGCTGCGCCGACTGCTGGAAATCAGCGGCGCAGCGGGGGTCCGGCGCATCGCCCGACGTCGAAGCGGCGCGCCGCGCCTGAGCCCGACGCGCCGCCCCTGCCCGGCCTCAGTGCTCCGGCAGGGCCGTACGCAAGGCGCTGTGGCCCCGTTCCCAGGCCCCGCGGATGTGGGCCGCGAGCCGGTCCTCGACCAGGACGGTCGCCGCGCAGCCGAACGCGATGTCCCCCGCCAGGTCCGGTTCGTCCGCCAGAAGACCTCCGATGACCTCGTGGCGCACCACCTGTTCGTGGACGGCGTCGGCTTCGACGTGCTCCGCGTAGAAGTGTTCGGCCGCGCGGCCTGCTCCGCAGCGCCGCATCGCCCTGGCCAGGCGCCTGGAGCCGGGCGACGAGGTGACCTCGACGCAGGCAAAGTGACCGACGAGCGCGCCGCGCAGGGCCCGGTGGAGCCCGAAGAGGGACATCAGGTTCACGGTCGCGAGCAACGGCGCCGGCGCGCGGTCCAGGTAGCGGCCGTACGCGGGATCCAGTTCCAGGTCGGCCATGAGGTCCGCGAAGAGCCGTGCGTGGATGCGGTCGGCGCGGCCGGCGCCGAACTCGTCGTACTCGATGGCCACCATCGCGGCCTTGGCCCGCCCGGTGAGCCGCGGGATCACCCAGGCGTGCGGGTCGGCCTCCTTGAGGTGGTAGAGGGAGCGCAGGGCCGCGTACTCGCGCAACTGCCAGAGCTCGCCCTCGGTTTCCAGGTGGTGACTGAGACTGCCGGAGAGGTCCACGGGCTCTACGAGGAGCGGGGCGAAGGCTTCCTCGACCGTTCGGGGCGGGTCGGGCAGCTCCGTGCGCAGGGCGTGCAGGACGCGGGTCTCCAGCGACTGGCGCAGCCGCAGTAGCTCCGGGTCCCATTCGCGCTCGTCGTCCACGCCGTCGAAGCCGCGGTAGTGCAGCTCGTAGAGCAGGTAGAGGGCGAGCTGGAGGTCCTCGCCCCAGGGGTCCGCCTTGAGTACGGAACCCGTGGCGTACGCCGGCGGGCTGCCGGATCGCAGGGCCTCGGTCACGGCGCGGGACAGCTCCCCCCGCCCTTCGACCAGACGGGGGCCGGCGGCCGACGCCGCTGTGCTCAGTCTCAGGCTGGGAGGGGTCATCGGGGGTTCCTGTCCTCGGGAGGCGGGCCGCCCCGCTCACGACGGCGGTGGCTGGTGTCGCACCAGGGGTACGTGCGACTGCGGCGGCAGGTGCACACCGCGACCATGAAGCGGTCGGACCGGGCCACCGTCCCGTCGTCCAGGACGACCTCGACGGGTCCCTCGACCAGCGCCGGGCCCTGCGGTTCGACGGTCACCCGGCGGGGGTCCGCGGTGACGGAGACAGGGCACCGGGCGGGGTCAGGGGCGCTGGGCACGGATGACCACCAGCTCTTCGCGTTCCGCGGCTTCGGCCGCCAGGCCCTGCCGTTCGAGCCAGGATCGTCGCGACCGCAGGACGGGGCCCCACGGCACGGATGCCGACGCCGTGACTACAGCGGCCAGCCCTGCCCCCGCCAGCCGGTCGAGGGTCTTCTCGGCACCGCACATCCCCGAGTGCACCATGAGCAGGATGCCGCCTGGCCGCAACAGGGCCGGGGCGCCCGCGCAGATCCGGTCGATGACCGCGCGCCCGTCGAGTCCGGCGTCCCAGGCCCGTTCCGGCCCGCGCGACGGCAGTCGGTTGTCCGGGGCGGGGACGTACGGAGGGTTCGAGAAGACCACGTCGAAGCGCCGTCCCGCGATGCGAGCCTCGAAATCCCCGTGCAGGACACGCAGCGGAAGACGGTGAAGCCAGGCGTTCAGCCGGGCCGTGGTCACCGCAGGCCAGGACACGTCGACCGCTGTAACCCGGGCGCCCCTGGTCGCGGCGTGCAGCGCCAGGGCGCCGGTGCCCGTACCGATCTCCAGGACCTCGGTGCGGGGCCTGAGGTCCTCATGGGCGAGGGCCGCAGCGAGCAGCCTGGTGTCCGCCTGCGGCTGGTAAACGCCCGGCAGGGCCACCAGGCCGCCGGGCAGCGTGGTCAAGGAAAGAGCAGTACTGGGCACCGTACCTCCGGTTTCGCCGCGGCTCGCAGAGCGAGTCACTGCGATTGACGACGTACTGCGCCTGCCCTGACCAGTGCGCCCCATCCCAAAGAGCGTCGGTCTTCGGAGGATCAGACCAAATTGGCGCCTCCATTCCTCACTTCCTACGCCGGCCTGGACCAACCGACGGGAGAATGATTAAGAATTCAAGATTGGGACGCGAACTGCCGGGTACGCGAGAGGGGCAGATTTGCTCCTTGATTCCCGATTACAGGTAGTCAAGGTGGCGCATCGAATGCGAATCGTTTTCGAAATGGGCATGGGATGGCTTGGCAGGCTGGTGCGTGAGGAAGGTGTTCGCCGGAGGGAACGCGTCCCACCTCACCGCCTGAACCCTCCGACCGGGCTACGGTGGGAAGGTCCCGTACGAGGCGAGCAGCAGGATGAGGCGGGCGGCCCGTAACTGTGTCCACGTCAAACCACGAAGCCCTCGGCGCACCTTGTTGGGTGAGTCTGATGACCGGGGACCTCAATTCCGCTCAGCGGTTCTACGGTGCTGTGCTGGGCTGGACGTTCCGACGGACCCGGCTCGGCGAGTGGTTCAAGGCCGGACGGGTAGCCTCGGCACCGATGCCCGTGGGACGCCCGCAGCGGCGTCCGTAGGCCTGGCGGCTTGCGGCCACCCGGGTGAGCTCCGCCCGGCTTACGGCCTTGTACCGCCGCGCTACGCCCACGGCAGCACGAGGATGGACGGGCCGGTTCCCCTTCATCGTGGCTGGAGTCATTTCCGTGCTCGAACGCAAGCAGCTCAAGGACCGTACCCAGGTCACCTTCATCCTCCCCGACCACACGCCGGACGGGCCCGTCAGCGTCGTCGGAGACTTCAACCACTGGAACCCCGCCGCCCACCCCCTGGAGCCCCGCGGGGACGGCACCCGCGCCGCAACCGTCGCCCTCCCCGCCCACAGCGCACACTCCTTCCGCTACCTCGCGGCCGGCGGCCACTGGTTCGACGACGAACAGGCCGACAGCCACGACGGCACCAACAGCCGCATCCACACCTGACCAGCGGCCTCCCGGAATCCGCCCGAGCCACTCCCGCCGACCCGGTTCACGGCCCTCCTGGGCGCTGGCACTCTCGTCACTGCGCCAGCGGCGGGACAGTGGACGCCTCCTCTCGCTCGGCTGGTCCCCGGCGACTGTCGCCCCGTGATTCCCAGGTCCTGACCAGCACCGAGGCGGGTCCCCTGTGAGCAGCCCAACCGGTCTTTCGGATGTTCCCTTGCCGCCCTGCACCATCTGAGGGAGAAGCGGGATATCAACACGGTGACCCTTCGCTACGCTGACGTCCCGGGTCTTCTGGTTCCGGAGGTCGAGGGAAACCTGACCCACGAGGAGCTGGTCCAGGCCCTGCCCGTGGATGAGCCGCGGCTGGTCGTCCACGAGCTGTCCTTCGCCAGCCCGGACGGCACGCGAAGGCACGCGCAGCTCCTGATCTTCTGGCTGCCGCCGGACGCCCGTGAGCTGGAGGAGGCCTACACGGACGGTTTCACGGCCCTGAAGGAGTTCCTTGCCGACGTTCACGTCCACCTCACCGCCAGGCGGGCAGACCAGCTCGACTACTTGCCCTGGCCGGCTGAGCACCCTCCCGCTGCCGCTCTCTGTGCGCAGCGGGTGGCGCCGTCGATGGCGGGGCCCCCTCTGGCCGATTAGCCGAGGCCGGCGTTCTTGACATGGCTGGCGTGGATAGTCACCAGCTCTTCCCATTCCTGGGCTTCGGCCGCCAGGCCCTGCCGCTCCGACCAGGCCCGGCGCGAGCGGAGCACGGGGCCCCACGGGACAGAGACGCTCGCCGTCACCTCGGCGGCCAGTCCCGAGCGGGAGAGCCGGTCGACGGTGGCGTTGGCCCTGCACATCCCCGATGTGCACCATGAGGAGGACGCCGCCCGGCCGCAGCCGTGTCGTGGCGCTTTCGCAGATCCGGTCGATGATCGCCCGCCCGTCGGGGCCTGCGTCCCACGCTCGCTCGGGCCCACCCGACGGCAGACCTTTGGCCGGGGCGGGAACGTACGGCGGATTCGCGATGATCAGGTCGAATGATCGCCCGGCGGTGCGGGCAGCGGCAAAGTCTCCGTGGGCGAGTCTCAGGGGCAGCCGCCGGCGTAGCGCATTCAGGCGAGCCGTGGCCACGGCCCGCCAGGAGACGTCGACTGCAGTGCCCTGGCACCCCTGCTCGCGCCCAGGAGGGCCAGCACGCCGGTGCCCGTACCGATCTCCAGCATTTTCGTCTGGGGACCGAGGCGCTCGCGGCTGAGCGCCTCGGCGAGGAACCAGGTGTCCGCTTGTGGGCGGTAGACACCCCGCGAGAGCGACCAGGCCCGTGGTGGACGTTCCCAAGCTCAGAGCCGTACAGGTCACTACGCACCTCCAGAAACAGACGCCCCGAGCAAGCTGCCTAGCCACCCCCGCATGTGCGACTGCCCCCGGCTCCGCACCCCATCCAGAAACCTGGCGATCTTCGGAGGATCAGACGGAAATCCAGCGAAACGCGATCTCACGGGTGGCGATTCCGGCCGCGCGCCCTGCCTGCTCCCCAAGCGTCCTCACGGCGCTGTGCCGATGCTGCTCAGCCAGTTGGTGCCGACGCCCACCTGGGAGGCACGGGGCCTGGTCGGCGTATGGCGTAGGTACGTCGCCTTTCCGGGCCAAACGAAACGTTCCTCCCTGATGAGCTACGCGTGGAAGGACCGGGTGCACGGCGTCGGGGCGGCCGGCTGCGCCGCCCGGTACGGCGACGCAAAGGAGGCGCTGGTAGCAGTTCGAGAAGGCCTGCGACAGCGACCACGCCGAGAAGCGGGCGATCGCGGGACAAGGTGATCGAGGAACTCACCACCCACACCTGGGAGCCGTGAGCGGGGCTCCGGGTCGCCGATTAGAGCAGCCGTCCGAGGGGTTCGCGGGTTCGGCGGTCAGGTAGGCGCGCCCCGGCGGGCAAACATCCACCCGTCCCAGATGAGCGGGCCGCAGTGCGGCCCCTGCAGGAAGTAAGCCCTGCCGTGTCCGAGGTCAAGGAATCCATCGAGGTCGACGTCCCCTCCGGACCGCCTATGACCAGTGGACTCAGTTCGAGACGTTCCCGTTGTTCATGGACGGTGTGCGGCGCGTCGAGCAGGTCGACGAGACCCTCACCCACTGCGGGACCAAGATCGGTGGGGTGGACCGGGAGTTCGATGCCGAGATCACCGAACAGGTCCCTGCCGAGCGGATCGCATGGGTCAGCGTGGGCGGAGAGACCGTGCGGTCGGGCGTTGTTACCTTCCACCCCATCGACCCGACTCCCACCGAGGTGACCTTGCGGTTGGCTTTCGACCCCGCCGGGCCGGCAGAGACCATCGCCGACAAGTTCGGCTTCATCGACCGCCAGGTCACCGGTGACCTCCAGCGGTTCAAGAAGTTCGTCGAGGAGCGCGGTACCGAGAGCGGCGCCTGGCGCGGTGAGGTCTGACCCCGCTGCATGATCCGCTCAGGCGGCGTGCCATTCGTGCGGGCCTGCGCCACTCCACTGCACCAGCTGCGGATCGTCGAGGACGTTGGTCGGCGAGACCACCCCCGCCGCCTCGAGGAGACCACCAGGTCGTGATCGGAGTAGGCCGTACCAAGGACCTGCTCGCGGTCCTGACGGCGCATGGTCACCCGGCGTCCGCCGGTCGGGGACGGCTGGTGCACAACGATGGGCACACTGTCCATGAGTCCAGGGTGCCGCTCATGCCAGGTGCCCGGCCAGTAAGGCAGCGTCGGGCCCGACCTGCGGCGCGGAGGGGGCACCGCTGCACCGCTTCTCCGCCTCATGGGCATCATCGCCTCGATGACGTACCACCGTTGCTTTCCTTGCCAGAGGCAGCGGTCTGCGGCCCTGGCCGCGTGAGCGATACCCGTTGCGCCACTTCTTGCCAGTCCGGACGTCGATCCCGACGACCGGGTTGCAGTAGCCCTGGTCCATGAGCGGAAAGTACGCGGCCTGCTCCCGGGCAAGCTTCTTCCGGCCCTGCGGGGCCTTGTCCGGTCCCCGCTCATCTCGAACTCCATCGAGCATCCCTCTGGACTGGGGTGTTGCGACGACTGCTGGAACTCAAGCCCAGGGGTGATGCCGCTATCAGGCCGCTTCATGTGCGGGCCGGCCAGATGCCGTACGCCGGGGTGCAGAGGTAGTGGCCCTAGTCTGCGCGGCGGGCTTTGTGCGGGGTCGCCCTCAGGTGCGCACGGGCGTTGAGGTCACGGCCCGTTGATTGCCGTGCACGTTCCAGTGGACCGTCGTACAGCTCCTGGAGAACGGCGCCGGGCTCGGCGGCGGGGCTGAGGGTGATGTCGAGGTCTACCTCGGGACGGTGGGAGGAGCCGGTCATGCGTGCGCGAGCCTGGCTGACACCAGACAGCCGGCGAGCGTCCGCTGCGAGGGCATCGCTGAGCGCCTCCTCGCGCAGTTCCACCCCGTCGACGGTCGGCGTTTCTCCCACTGTCAAGGGGCCGGGGCGGGAGCGGCGCAGTTGCGCGAGCAGCCACCACAGGGCCAACAGGACGACGATCGCCAGGACCGCAATGGCCGCGGGCCACCACCATCCTTCGCCGGTCCAGCGCGTGCGGTCTGCCTCGCCGAGGAGGACGTGGGCGGGCACGGTCATGGGCCAGCCGTCGGGTGGTGTCATGCGCCAGCGCCGGTAGAGGGTGAAGCCGCCCGCCAGGATCAGCAGGCCCCCACCGAGCAGGATGATGCCCACTACGGCCAGCAGGGTTCGGTTGATTACGGACTTCCTCTTCATCGAGATCCCCTTTTCCTGCCTCTTCCGGCGGGGGGCAACCGGGCGGGGCTACTTGCGGCGGGGGCGTACCCGGACGTCGAGCCGCGGAGGGCGGGCCAGGGCAAGCCGGTCGAGCTGCTCCTCCAGGGCGGCCTGCAGATCGGCCTTGACATCGGCCGGGGCGCGGAAGCGGACATCCGCGTGGACTGCTACGCGGTGTTGAGAGGACTTGACCTTGGCGGCGCTGACGCCCGGAACATGCATCGCGGCATCCCGCAGACGGAGTTCCGCAGCCGTGCGGTCCAGCACGGCGTACATTCGCGCGCCGGGTGTCTGCAGGGGCAGCTGGCGACGCAGGCCGGGGGTCAGAGCCAGGATGATCAACCAGAGTCCGAGGGCGGCGATGACAGCTGCGCCCGTTTGGACAAAGGTGTCGTCCAGCGGGCGGGTGGCCAGTTCGTCGGCCAGGCGCCGGCGCCACGGTGCGGCTGGGCTGCCCGCGCGAACCCTGATGACGTCGAACAGGAGAAGGCCGGCCGCCGCCCCGATGATCAGTGCTGTGATCGCGGCGGGTATCCGGCGCGCGGACCACGGGCGCGCAGCCGGACGGGGCTCAGGTGGAGGCTTCTGGGGCAGCGGCACCGCGGTGCGCGACGTGGCCTCGTCTGCCGCCGGGGGGCTCTTTGTCTGCGCTGGTGCGTCTTGGTCGCGTTCCATGCCACCTCTCCTTCCCGGTCGCGATGCGCTCCGGTTCACTGCACGCGTCGGCGTTGCGAGCCGTCGGCGGGAACGAGGCGCTCGATGGCGAGGGTGACTTCAGTGACGCGCATCCCGGTTAGGTGGGCTACCCGCTCGCTGACGTAGTGCTGCACGTGGCGGGAGGCCAGGACGAGGTCTGACGGATAGGGCAGCTCCGCGTTGAGCCCCAGCCGGGCTGAGCCGCCGGCGACGGTCGCCGAGGCATGGGGGGCGGCAAGCTGCGCGGCCGCGCCCGAGGTGTCCGTGCTGTCGGCCAGCGCCTCCTTCGCCGCGCGGGCCGCAATACGGGCCACCACCTTTTCCGGAATGACTGTGGCGCCGCGTTCAGCGGGCGGTAGGGGCGCTGCCCGGGTGGGGGCGGCTGCCTCTGATCTGGCGGCGGCGCGTTGCGCTGTCACTGCCGGTCCCGGGAGCGGGTGAAGTCGGACAGGTCGAGGTCACCCTGCGCCATACGGCCGATGATCAGGCCCACCAGACCCAGGAATGCGACGAGCAGGAACGCCCAGAATCCGCCGAAAAATGCGGCGAAGCCCAGGGCCATGCCGGTCAGCAGACCCACGGTTGCTGCGTTCATATCACTCACCTGATTTCAGATCGCTTCTTCTCTTCTCGGCCCGGTCGCGTGCAGGATTCGAAAGTCACTGCACGCGGCCTCCGTCCTCCTCGTCGTCCTCCTCGTCGGGAAGGTGGACATCGTCGACGGCAATGTTCACTTCGACGACTTCCAGACCGGTCATACGCTCGACGGCGGTGATGACGCTGGTACGGACCTCGGCGGCGAGGTCCGCGATGGGGACGCCGTACTCCACGACCACGTCAAGATCGACGGCGGCCTGCCGCTCGCCCACCTCGACTTTCACCCCGCGGGACACGTTGGGGCGGCCGCCGGGGACTTTGTCCGTGACCGCACCGAGCGTGCGGGACATACCGGAGCCGAGGCTGTGGATGCCCGGCACCTCACGGGCGGCCATTCCTGCGATCTTTTCGACCACGCTGTCGGCGATCGTCGTCCGGCCGCGCGTCTCGGGCGCGGCGTCTGCGCCGGCCTGACCTGTGAGCTCCTTGCCCGCAGAGCGTGGCGCATTCCCTCCAGCGGTGGGGTTGATGATGTCCGACATGAGGACCTCCCCAGAATGTTGATCCAGACGCCGGTGCGACGCCCTCATCCTTTGGACACACCGCGCGGACAATCCTCACCCCCGCTCGCACATCCACAGCCGTACCATCGATAAAGGGCATAGCTCGGGCCGCGATCCGGCGGCAGGAAGCGAGCGACGGATGCGCAACCAGACCAGCCCCTATCTTGCGCCCCGCACCGACCTGCCCATACGACCGCCCCCGCCGGTCCCGGCCCTCGACGCTACGGCCGAGGACGCTCTCAGCGACCTGGACGACAGCGTGCTGGCAGTACGGGCTCGCGAAGACGACGACGACGCCTTCGCCATCCTGGTCAACCGACACAGCAGCCACCTGCTCGCCCTCGCCCAGCATCTGCTCGGAAACCGTGCGGACGCCGAAGACGCGGTTCAAGAAGCCTTCCTCAGCGCATGGAGACAGCTGCCGGAATTCCGCCACGGCGCTTCCTTCGGCACCTGGATGTACCGCATCGTGACCAACCGCTGCCTCAACGTCCTGCGCCGCCCCCGCCCGGTACCGCTGGACACCGTCGCGGAACCTACGGCCGCCGACCCCCGCAGTTCACCGCCGCGAGTAGCTGAAACCGACGCAGCGACCACCGCCCTCGTAGAGGCCCTGATGGAACTGCGCCCTGAACTTCGTGCCTGCTGGGTCCTGCGGGAACTTCACGGCCTGCACTACAACGAGATCGCCCACGTCCTGGGCGCCAGCGAACAGACGGTGCGCGGCCGACTCTCCCGCGCCCGACGCGCTCTGATGGAGGCGATGCGCCCATGGCGCTGAACGGCCGGTACCCGCACTCTGACGAACAGCCCGAAAGCGCGTGCGCCACGCGCGCCACACCACCTCTGCCCGGCGACACCGAGCGGCTTGCCGGCGCGGAGCTCCTGCCCTGCGGATGCCCCCTTGGCCACGCCTGGGAGCAGGCACGCGCACCTGCCGGTACGGCCGATCCGTCCAGCATCCGATGCCCCTGTTGCCGCAAGGCCATCGAAGGGCTGGCAGCCCTGGACCGGGCCACCCGCGCCCTGCGCACCGCGGAACACCCCGACACCCGCAGCCTCGCCGACCGAGTCATCAATGCGGTCCGCGCGGAGGTAAGGCTGGGCGCACTACTGATGCTTAACGACCCCGGTCGCGACCTACGCATCGCCGAGAGCGCCGCCGCCAAAGTGCTCCGCCGAGCCGCCGACACAGTTCCCGGAACCCGTACTGCCAGCTGTCGGCTGTCCCCCTCGAAGAGCGGCCACATCGCCCATATCGTCGCCATCACGGTCGCCGCCAAGCTCGACAAGCCATTGCGAGAACAGGCCGAAGCCGTGCGCCAAGCTGTCCTGCACGCAGCGGAGCACGTCCTCGGCCTCGCCGTCACCACCGTCGATGTAAATGTCAACGCCGTGCTGGAGCCGTCCCGAGTGCCGGGCGCGCGGTCGGAGATGAGCGACCGATGACCGTCTCCCACCGCGTTGACATCCAGCGCGTGGCAGCCGAAGCGGCCTCCGGCGTACCAGGCGTGGCAGCACTCCAGCCCGCGCTCGCCGACCGACTGGCTCTGGCAGCATCTCGCGCACACCAGGCCCTGACCGCAGGAGCCGCCCCCCACCCAGAGGCAGCTGGCATCCGCTGCGAACACACCCCGAGCGACCGATGGTTCGTGGAGGTCCGCTGCATCCTGCACGCCGACCAGCGCGTCGTCGACGTGGCCAGGCAGGTACGCGACGACGTGCGCAACGCCGTCTTGGCCTACCTGTCCCAGCAATGCCCATCCGACCGCGTCACCGTCGTGGTCACCGTTACCCGCACGCTCTAGGTATAAAACTGCCGGACGTTGTTGACACTCGGGTCTCCGAGCACTATGGCGATCTGCCATGCCCCCTTCGCTGCAACAGCAGCAGGACCGTCAGGCCCGGCATCGCCTGGCGGTCCTGCGCCACGTCGAGGAATTCACCGGGAACGTCGCGCTGACCTGCCGCTACTACGGCATCAGCCGCACCTGCTTCTACAAGTGGCTACGCCGGTACCAGGACGAGGGCCTCGAGGGCCTGCGGGATCGCTCCAGCAAGCCTCACCACTGCCCCCACGCCACCGAGGCCGACGTCGTCAACAAGATCTGCTACCTGCGGCGGCACTACCACTTCGGCCCGATGAAGATCAAGATGTACCTCAAGCGGTACCACGACATCGACATCGCCTGCTCCGCCGTCTACCGCATCCTCAAGAAGCTGGGGATGAACCGCCTGCCGGCCTCCCAGCGCTACAAGCGGCACGACAAGCGCTACACCCGCTACGAGAAGCAGCTGCCCGGCAAACGCGTTCAGATCGACGTCAAATTCATCGAACCGATCGGCCTCCCGGAGCAGGCCCCGGGCGGCGCCAGTGACCGGTATCCCGCCGAAGCGGCGGCGCCGAGCGAAGTACTACCATCATCGCCATCGACGACTGCACCCGGCTGCGAGTGCTCCGGATCTACCCGCGATGCGATCAGAAGACCGCCGTGCAGTTCCTCGACTACGTCCTGGAGCGCCTGCCGTTCCGCGTCGAGGTAATCCAGACCGACAACGGAGCAGAGTTCCAGTCCGCCTTCCACTGGAACGTCCTCGACAAAGGCATCGCCCACACCTACATCAAACCGGCATCACCACACCTCAACGGCAAGGTCGAGCGCTCCCACCGCATCGACGCCGAGGAGTTCTACCGCATGCTCGACGGCGTCGCCATCGATGACACCGGCGTCTTCAACGACAAGCTCCGCGAGTGGGAGGACTACTACAACTACCATCGCCCCCCGGCGCCCTCGGCGGTCAGACGCCCTACGAACGCCTAAGCAGAAGACCCCGACCCAGGTGTAACCAAGCTCCGGCAGATGCACAGCTGGGACACCACGCATTGTTTACCGTCCACAACATCGTGCGGCGGCGTCCACGACAGGACGACAGCAGGCCACAGCTCGGGAGGAGAGCTCACCTGAAGCTGTCCACGGCCCTCCAAGCTGCCCGCGCCACACCCGTTCGGCGTGACGTTCCACTGCTCGGCGGTAGGCCCCGACCCCTCCCCCCGATACCTAACTACTCGTCAGTAGAGTCAGCATTCGTTCGACTAGACCTGACCACACCCTGATCCACATGAGACTCGACATCAAGATCAAAATGTCGCTACAGAGAACATGTCGACTCCCGCCGGGCCCTTGGAAGCGGAACGATGCGAGCCGCCCCGTGCAACCCGCACCATTGATAACATCAGCGCTGTTCAGCGCGTTCTACCCCTGGGCTTCAAGCGAGTTGGGGGGAGTGCCGGGGCAGAAATCGGAGCGCCGTCATAGCCCTTCACCTCGCCATAGCGGGTGCCGTTCCTCCAGTCCTCGCGGAAGCCTGCGACATCCGCTTGGGACCGTCCGATCCAGTTCCAGAACCATTGGATCGCTCCACGTTTCCGCAGGTCAGAGCGTTACGCGTCCCTCAAAGTCAGCAAAAGTCAGCATCAGGGCACCACGGCCACGGGCCTGACCAGGAGTTGCTCGGCATCTCGCCCGACGTGGTTACGACTCCCCACAATTACCCGAGGTAGTCGATTCGGTCTCTCAGCCTCCGTCTCCGGACCAGTCACGGATCAAGCTCCCGCCTGAACAGCGGCAGACTGCAACCCTCTGACAGGAGTGGTGGCTGTCCGCGCAGCACACAGGCCTCCGTCCTTCAGCCGGTGGGCAGGCTTTCGGTCGTCGGGCGGCGGCGGACGCCGTCCGCGGTGAGCTGTACGAGTTCGCGGCGGACGGTGTCGTGGTGGGTGGGGTGGAAGCCGGGGACGGAACCGATGCGGGCGCCGGAGGTGGGGTCCCAGATCTCCAGGCCGGGTCCGCCTGCCGAGTACAGCAGGCCGTCGGCGGCGAAGAACCGGCCTTCCGGGCCTCCGAACGTCGCCGTCTCGTCGGGCCCCGAGCCGTGGACGCCGAGGTCGACCATGCGGGTGACGTCGAAGACGCGGGCGCCGGGGACCACTGCCTCGTCGTCGTCTCCGAGCCCGCCGAGGACGATCCGCGCCTCGTCCAGCCAGACCATGGGCCGGTTCCAGTGGTACTCGCAAGGAGGCAGCCGCCGGAATTCGACGGCGGGCTGCTCGCCGTGCCAGGCGGACTCCCCGTCGGCGAACACGGGTGCCGCCCGGGCTGAGGTGGAGCGCGCCGTGGAAGCTGTGCGCCCAGGCGGCCTCCTTCTCGGACTCCGGCATCAGGAGGACCGGCTCGCCGGTCGCCGGGTCCGTGCCCGCGATCCGGTTCCACCGGGTGCGGTGCAGGACGACGTCGCGGCCGGCGTGCTCGGTGAACAGGAGGGAGTAGGGGACGGTCTCGCTGTGGTACCCGTCGTTCTCCAGGACCGCGGTGACCGCTCCGGTGGTCAGGTCGATCACCTCGCCGGTGCGGCCGAAGTCGACGGCGACGGCGGCGAACCGGCCGTTGCGGGAGGCGTGCAGCCGCAGGGCCTTGTCGTGCCCGTTCCACGGCTCCGCATCGGCCGGCACGCTGACGCCGGTGGTGGCCAGGTGCGTGCAGGAGCCCGCCTCGGCGTCCCACAGCAGGATCCGCCCGTCGGCCGCGAGCAGCAGCAGTCCCCGCTCGGTTGGAGCGAGGTCCAGGACCGTACCCGTGTCCGCGGGGAACGGGACCAGGGGTCCGGCGCCCGGGACGGGGCGGGAGGCATCGATGGTCTCAGGGCGCCCGACGGAGTCGACCACGCTCCCGTACGAGGTGTCCGAACAGTCCTCACAGATGCGGCCGGTGGTGACCGGCCGGCCGTGTTGGGCTTCTTCGCGGCACAGGGCGCATATCCGCTGATGCTCGAGGCCGTGCCCGGTGTAGTGGATGGAGAAGTCGACCTCGTCGGTCGCGGTCCGGATGTGCTCGCAGACCGGGAGGCCGTAGGCGGGGGCGTCGTGGCCGCAGGCGAGTGCCATGGTGGTGTCTCCTCGAAGTGGTGTTCCGGGCGGGTTGCCGCAGGGTCGGCCACC
Organism: Streptomyces nojiriensis; assembly: GCF_017639205.1. Lineage (NCBI taxonomy): Bacteria > Bacillati > Actinomycetota > Actinomycetes > Kitasatosporales > Streptomycetaceae > Streptomyces > Streptomyces nojiriensis. Next base: position 1,362,133 of record NZ_CP071139.1, read on the forward strand.
GGTCGTCCCATTCCATCCGACGGAATACTCGATTCCGGCCCGGTGCAGCATGCGGCGGCCTGATCGAACGACTTCCCGCGTCCGTTCGGGCAGAGTCGGGCGCAGACGGGAACCACATGTTCGGACGGGGCAGTTCCCGTCGCGACAGGCCGACGCCAAGCGGATGCCAAGCCGATGCCAGGCGTTCCAGGGCAGGGTGGGAGAGACCTCGGCGGCGGCTGTGGTGGTTCGCCGCGCAGACCGGCCGCGGCCGCAACAACCCCTCCCGCGGGCCCCGGTTCCGGCCGTCGGCCCGAACACCAGATCGGCGGTGCACCCCCGTGCTCCTCACCCTCCCCGTCCCGGCTCCGGCCACCTCATCCGTTCCCGCCGACAGGGTAGGAGCGGTAGCACCTCCGCGCAGCCGCAGGTCCGCACCCGGCGGTTCCCGGCACGGCAGCCCCCGGTGCGGGCCGGTGGGCGTGTTGGTGACCGCCGAGGACGCCTTGACGGCAGAGGGTGCGCGGGCGCGGCTGCGCGACTACGCCGGGCTGCGGCCCCTGCCCGCTGCAGAGCGGCACCGGGCCGATGTGCACCTCGTCTTCGCTGACCGGTTCACCGGCGCCACCTTGGATCTCCTGCGTTCGCTGGCCGCCGACGCGCACGATCCGGGAGCCGGGGCAGTGCTGGTGACGGGCGAGGTCCCCGACCGGTATGTCCTGCCCGCCGTGCAATACGGTCTGCGCAGCGTGGTGGCACGCACCGCAGCGGGATTCGATGCGGTGGCCGAGGCCGTCCGGGAGACGGCCCGGGGCAACGCCGTGCTGCCGTCTGGGATCCAAGGAGCACTCATCGACCAGGTGCTCGGTCTGCGTAGCAGCGTGCTGGAACCCGCCGGGCTTACGTTCTCGGGGCTGGGGATCAGGGAGGTGGAGGTGCTGCGGCTGCTCGCGGAGGGCCTGGACACCGCGGACATCGGGCGCCGGCTGAACTACTCCGAGCGTACGATCAAGCAGGTGATCAGCGGGGTGACGGGTCGGCTGGGCCTGCGCAACCGCACCCAGGCGGTGGCCTACGCTTTCCGGCACGGCGCCCTGTGACCCGGCGGCGCCCGCCGGTCGGGGGGTGACTGGCCGCTCAGGACGTCCGCTTCCGCCAAGAATCGCCCGGCGATGGTCTCCGCGATTACGCCAGTCATTGCATCCGGACCTGGCGAAGCCGGGGCGCGGCCAGCACGCCCCCAACAGTGCGGGATCCACTCGTCCGCGCGTTCGGCAGCACGCCGCGCCTGCGGACCGCCGCGCCCCTAGCATGGGAACTGTGCGATCCATTCTCCCGAAGAACGAGGGCGGCCGCATACAGAGCCTCCTACAGCTCGTCGAGGACGGCATTCACCTCGTCGTTGCGGCGCTCCTCGTACTGCTCGCGGGGCTCCTGACCGTCGGGGTCGTCCAGGACGTCATCAAGTCGATCCAGGGGCCGTACCGTGAGGAGACGATCGTTCTCTCCGCATTGGACAGCAGCCTGGTGCTCTTCATCGTGGCCGAGCTGCTCCACACCGTCCGCCTCACCATCAGGAACCAGACCCTCGACGCGGAGCCGTTCCTCGTCGTCGGCCTGATCGCCGGCGTCCGCAAGGTGCTCATCGTGACGGCCGAGGCGGAGAAGTCCTTCCGGTGGCAAGTCGAAGGGATCGAACTGCTCAGCCTGGCGGGGCTGATCCTCGTCATGGCGACAGCAGTGTACGTGTGGCGGCGCTCGACACGGCCGGGAGACTACTTCACACCCCCGGAGGCGCGACACTGACCGTCGCGGAAGCTGTCACCCACCCCGGTGCGGTTGTGCTGATTCGTCATCTTCCGCAGCCAAGGCCGTTCGCGTCCGCTGCTGCTCGCGAGCAGAGCCCATGTCGCGTTCCAAGGCTGTACGGCTGACGGCCGTCGCAAGGTCCTCCAAGGCTCGCTTCTGCAGTTCCGCCCCGCGCCGCACCACGGGGCTCCGGTCCACAGGGGCGTCCTGCCACGCGTGGAGCGCCTCCTCCACGCGCCCCCAGTCCATATTCCTGTGCTCAAGCACGTCGACCGCCGCCTGCGCGGTGTCCGCCTCCAGGGCCTCGGCAAACCGCTCCGCCTCGGGGACGGGACGGCTGTCGGCCCGCGGGACGTGGCTCTCCATGAGCATCGCCGCCCGGTCGAACCCCTTGAGCGCCTCCTGCGCCTCCTCCGCCTCGCGCGACGTCAGGCCCCTGGGGCGGACCGGTTCCTGCCTCGCCCGGTCGTATGTCTCCTGCCAGGCGGCACGTGCCTCCCTGCTCGCCAGGAGTGCCTTGCGCAGGTCGGCGTGATGTTCCCGGGTCGGTTCGGCGTAGCTGCGGAGCACCGCGGCCGCGTAACGGCCGTCCGCGGCGAGCCAGTCCGCAAGCCGGTCCGGCAGCCGGGGCGTCTCCCATGCGGGGAACACCACGTACGCCAGCATGGCCAGGGCCCCGCCGAGCAGGGTGAGCACCACCCTCTCCGGGACCGTCTGCTCCCATGCCTGGCCGCCCATGCCGAGCAGGAAGACGACGTATGCGGCAGTGAAGCACTGGGAGTATGCGTAGCCGGTACGGTTCAGCGTGTACGACAGGCCCGCCGAGACCACCGCCAGCAGGCCGAACACATGGGCGTCCGGGCCCAGGGCCCGCACCATCCCGGTGGCGAGCGCGACCCCCGCCAGGGTCCCGGCGAAACGGGCCACCGCCCGCGCGTACGTCTGGTGGAAGTCCGGCCGCATCACCATCACCGAGGTGATGGGCGCCCAGTAGCCGTGGCCCACTGGTAGCCGGGCGGCGATCAGGTAGCCGAGCGTGGCCACCGCCGCCAGGCGGACGGCGTGCCGGAACACGGGTGAGTCCCGGCGGAGCTCACGTCGGACCGCCCGGGCCACGACCGGGACCAGCCGGAACATCGTCGGACGCACCAGCAACTGGGCGTCCGCGGGGTTGAGCGGCGTGGGTGTCCTCCCGCGCGTGCCGCACCGGGCGATCTCCAAGGCCTCGCCGAGCAGTTCCACGAGCCGCTCGGCGGCCTGCCGCGCGGGGCCCTCGAGCACCTCGTGCTCCTCGTCGACGCACAGGGCGTCCGTGCTTCCGGGCGAGACCTCGGCGGGAGTGCCGCGGCGGATCGAACGGGCGGCCGCATCCAGGACCTCGGCGGCCGCGTCGAGCAACTCCCTTGCTCGGTCACGCCCGGGCCCCTCCGCCGGGGCGCCGACGTCCGGATCGGCGAGTGCGGCGACGACGGGCCGAATGCGCTCGGCGAGCCCCCGGGGACCGTGCAGTACGGAGGGACGGGTGCGGGCCTGCGACGGCGTCACGGCGGCCGCGTCCCGCGCCGTCATCAACGGTTCCGGGTCGAACGGGGCGGTCGGGTCGTGCCGCAGCCGGCGGGCGTAGTCCGCCACGGCGGCCAGGGCGTCGGCGAGCGCGTCACGATGCGCCCCCCAACGGCGGATCGGGAACAGCAGGATCAGCAGGGCCTGCGCCACGCCCCCGAGCGCGATGATCCCGGCGTGCTCCAGAGCCCGCCCGACGCTCGTGGGCAGGGTGACGGTCACCAGCATGCTGCCGACCGTCGTCGCTGCGACGATCCCGGCGGTCGATCCGACGGCCCACGCCATCCCTGCGGCAAAGGCCCATACGGCCAGCAGTGGGAGGAACATCGCGAGTCGGCCCGCCGCCAGATAGCCTACGAAGGTGCTGAGCGCCAGACCGGCGCCCGCGCCGAGCGCGATCACTTTGCGGGGACGCCAGGTGCGCTGGAAAGTAGCTGCGCCCGCGGAGTAGGCACCGAGGGCGGCGGACGCGGCGTATGCCGGGGAGGCCAGCCACAGCGCCGGCCCGATGACGATCGCCACCCCGACAGCCGTGCGCAGCGCGAGCAGGGGCTCCAGTCGCGCCTCCTCGATCGTGAGCCCGGATCGCACGACTTCCCGTAGGGCCCGCAGCCAGGTCACGAGCAGGAGCCTAGCCCGACCCTCGTGCCGGCTCGTGCGGGCACGCCGACGAGTCCGTTGAGCATGAGGCTGGAGTCCTCGTGGCCCTCGGGGGCGGCGATCGACCGGCGACGTCTTCGGAACCGAACGATCACCGACGCATCTCCGACTCAGGTCACCAGCTGGTCACCGTGGTCGCCTTGGAGCATCTGGCGACGTTCCTTTTCGCGCGTGGAGTAGGCGGCTGCGCGGATCGCCTCGTCGCTCTCCAAACCTGATCCCAGCGCGCCGGCCACCGTGGCGACCGAAGCGACGAACCAGGACAACGTCAAGTACTCCGTGGCGTGCAGCGGGGTTCCTGTCATGGAAGCGAACACTCGGTCGTTGAGGATGAACAGCGCCCACACCAAGTTGATGACCATCAATCCCGCGTAGCAGACGAGCGCCCCGATACCGACGGTGAGAACCGTTGAGGTGTTGTAGAGCCGCGCCCTCTGCCTCGCCTCCGGCGAGCCCTCTGTCGGTCGATGCCACAGCTCCCCGTCCACGATCAGCCAGCCGATCATGAGCCCGACGGACCCGACCATGGCGATCACGAGGCGTGGCGCGCTCAGGGCCCCGGAGAGGCTCCAGGTGGTGGAGTCCAGGGTGCCGATGGCCCCCGTGGCGAGTGCGGCCGCCAGGGCTTTCGACAAGCCCGATACCAACCGCCAGGGCCGGTTGGCGCGGACCATACCGACGAGCACCCGCAGGTAGCCGCGCGGCCCGCTGACGACGTATCGAAGATCGGCAGTCTCCTCGTCACCGACCTGGCCCCGATGGATAGGCGCGAGCCGACCGGCAAAAGGACCCAGAAGCGGCTGACTCGGCGGAAGCCCCTCAGCCCCGGTGGCCTGCGGACCCACCAGGCCGAGCACGGCTTCTTCCACCGCCCGCCGAGCCCTCGTCTGCAGCCGCAAGCCCCCCAGGGAAGGAAGGGACAGCAGCGCCAAGCCGTGTTCGTGGCTCAGATCGACAACGATCTTGCGCCCGTGTGAGTGCAGCGGAAGGTCGGTGAGGGCCACCACGATGTCCCAGTTCTCCGCACTTCCGCGGTCCATGATCCGGCGCATCAAAGTAGGCGGGTCCTCGGACCCTGAGGTGAATGGCTCACTGACCACCTTGACGTCGAACCGACGCCCCTGGCCCGCCTTTTCGGCGAGCCGATCAGGAAGTATCCGGGCGATGCGCTGAGCGATGTCCGTGGGCGCGTCCGGATCCGCCAGGAGAGCTACGACCGTAACGCCCTGCGACGACACCCGCACGACCGGACCATCCTCCTCGGCTGCCCTCCGCGATTGCAGGGGTTCACAGGATGCCCCGGGGTGAAGGCGAAGCCGTGGTGACACGCTGTTCTTACGGGTTGGGCCACCTGTGGGGTCCGACAGGGACAAGGTCAGCGCGAGGGCACGGACCTGCCCGCTACCGGCCGACGTCCTTCGGAGTCGGCGGTGACCAGGTTTCCCCTCCTTTCCCGGTGCTCGTGCACGAGGCGGATCGCCATGGCGCCTTCACCGGTCGCCGAGGCCACCCGTTTCACCGAGCCGCTCCTGACGTCCCCGGCGGCGAAGACCCCGGGCAGGCTGGTCTCCAGCAGCATCGGATCGCGGCCCAGCGAGGCCCACCGGTTCGCGTCGGCCACCGCCCGGGCGTCGGCGCCGGTGAGGACGAAGCCCTTCTCGTCCAGGGCCAGCACGCCCTTGAGCCATTCCGTGCGCGGCCGGGCCCCGATGAACACGAACAGCGCCGCGGCCCGTAGCTCACGGCGCTCATTGCTTGCGTTGTCCTCCACCGTCAGCGACTCCAGCTGCTCCTCCCCTGCGACGCCCCGTACTTCGGTGTGGAGCAGCACCTCGATCTTGGGGTGCTGCTCCACCTGGTCCACCAGGTAGCGCGACATGTCCGCGTTGAGGTCGCTGCCCCGGACGAGGAGGTGGACCCCGGACGCGTGGTGGGCGAGGAACAGCGCCGCTTGCCCGGCGGAGTTCCCGCCGCCGACCACGGCGACCGGGTCCGCCCGGCAGAGGCTGGCCTCGTGGACCGTCGCCGCGTAGTAGACGCTGATGCCTTCCAGGCGGTCGATGCCGGGCACTTCGAGCCTGCGGTACCGCACGCCCGAGGCGAGCACCACGGCGCCGGCCTGAACCCGGGACCCGTCTGCGAAGGTGACGACGTACTCATCGTCCTGCGGGGTGAGCGTGCTGACCTCCGCCGGCACCATGAGGCGGGCGCCGAACTTGTGGGCCTGGAGCACCGCACGTTCGATGAGTTCGCCCCCGGAGATGCCGGACGGGAAGCCGAGGTAGTTCTCGATGCGGGACGAGGTCGCGGCCTGGCCTCCGGTGGCCACGGCGTCGACGGTGACCGTGGTGAGACCGTCGGAGGCACCGTACACGGCGGCGGCGAGTCCTGCGGGGCCCGCACCGACCACCATGACGTCGCAGCGTTCGTTCTCGGGCGAGGGGGCGGGCAGTCCGATGAGCCGGGCGAGTTCGGCGTTGCTCGGATTGCGCAGGAGCCGCTCCCCCTGCCAGAGGACCACCGGTGTCTCCTCGGGACGGATGGAGAACCGGCGCAGCAGCGCCTCGGCCTCCTTGTCCCTCTCCAGATCCACCCAGCGGTGGGGCAGCCGGTTGCGGGCAGCGAACTCGCGCAGCCGCAGGGTGTCCCGTGAGTAGCACGACCCCAGGATCCGGAAGCCTGCACCGAGGCCGATGAGCAGGAACCTGCGGCCCAGGTAGGCGCGGAGGATCAGATCGCCGAGGACGGGGTCGCTGCCGACCAGGGCGCGCTGCCGTTCCACCGGTACGGCCAGGATCTCGCCGGCCTCGCGCACCACGGCGGTGTTGAACGCCGCCTGGCCTTCCAGCAGTCCGAGTTCGCCCAGGAACCTGCCGGGTCCGTGGACCGCCACCGTCCGCTCGTCGGGGCCGCCCTGGTCGTGGAGGATTTCGACGGTCCCGCTGAGGATCGCGAGGAACTCCCGGAACGGCTCGCCCTCGCGGTACAGCACCTCGCCCTCGGCGGTCCTGCGGCGCTCACCGTGCGCAGTCAGGTCCTCGAGCTGCTCCGGCGTGAGGCGGGGGAACGCCCCGTACCGATCAGGTGTCTCGCGGACCGCACCGTTCTCGTGCTCGGCCGTGCTCATCAGACCAGGGCCTCGTGAACGTAGCACCAGCGCCAGTCCTCTCCCGGCTCGAAGGACTGCACGACGGGGTGACCGACGCTCCCCGCATGCCGTCTGGCGTGCTTGAGGGGGGAGGAGTCGCAGCAGCCGACGTGCCCACAGGTGAGACAGAGGCGCAGGTGCAGCCACGGCGAATGCTCCCTGAGGCACTCCTCGCAGCCCTCCGGGGTACGCGGCGTCACTGGGCGCACCATCGCCAGGTGCGGGTCGACAATCGTGGCCATGAGAGTTTTCCTTCCGTAAACGGGCCTGATCGGCCGCGGGCGACGATCTTCCTCAGCGCCGTCGTCCTCACCCTCCCGCAGTGGTCTGCCTGCCCGCCATCGCCTGCTCGACCCACGAGCGCAGGACGTGAGCGGGTGCCGCGCCGGCCTGCCGGGCGACCGTCTCGCCCCGGTCCAGGACGAGCAGGGTCGGCACCGCCTGCACCTCGAACCGCCGACTGAGCCGTGGGTTCTGGTCGACGTCGACCTTGACGAGCTTGATCTGTCCGGCGAGGTCCCGGGCGACCTGTTCGAGGGCTGGGCTGACCATGCGGCAGGGGCCGCACCAGGTGGCCCAGAGGTCGACGACGACGGGCACCGTGGCGTTGTCGGCGACCTCGGCGAAGTCGCCGTCGCCCGCGTCGACGACCCAGGGCAGGGGCTGCTTGCAGTGGCCGCATCGGGGCCGTCCCTCGGCGGCCACGGGAATCCGGTTGCCGCGACCGCAGTTCGGGCAGGTCACCGTGGTCGTCCGGGTGGTGTTCACGCCGCCCTCGCTTCCCGGTCGTCCTCCTGCTGGTCGTAGGTGACCACCAGCTCTCCGTGCTCGGCGTCGACGCGCACCGTCGCACCGTCCTGGACGTCGCCGCGCAGGAGGGCGCGTCCGACCAGCGTCTCGACCTCGTGGGAGATGTAACGCCGCAGCGGCCGGGCCCCGTACACCGGGTCGTAGCCCTGATGGGCGATCACCACCCGTGCAGCGTCGGTGAGTTCGACGGATATGCGGCGCTCGGCGAGCCGCCGCCGCAGCTCGTCGAACTGCAGCTCCACGATCCGCTCGATCTGCCGCTCACCGAGCGGCTTGAACAGCACGATGTCGTCGACGCGGTTGAGGAACTCCGGGCGGAAGTGCCCGCGCAGCTCGCCCATCACCAGGGCGCGGGCGTCGGGCTTGATCTCACCCTCGGCGGTGGCGCCGTCGAGGAGGTGCTCGGAGCCGATGTTCGACGTCATGATGATCACGGTGTTGCGGAAGTCGACGGTGCGGCCCTGGGCGTCGGTGATGCGACCGTCATCGAGGATCTGCAACAGCGTGTTGAAGACATCGGTGTGCGCCTTCTCGACCTCGTCGAACAGGACGACCGAGTACGGCTTGCGGCGCACGGCCTCGGTGAGCTGGCCGCCCTCCTCGTAGCCGACGTATCCGGGCGGTGCGCCCATGAGCCGGCTGACGGTGTGCCGCTCCTGGTACTCGCTCATGTCGAGGCGGACCATGTTCTCCTCGGAGTCGAACAGGGTCCGGGCGAGGGTCTTGGCCAGCTCGGTCTTCCCGACGCCGGTGGGGCCGAGGAAGATGAACGAGCCGATGGGACGGCGAGGGTCGCGGATGCCGGAGCGGGCACGGATGATGGCGTCGGTGACGAGCTTGACCGCCTCGTCCTGGCCGATGACGCGCTCGCGCAGGATCTCGTCGAGGCGCAGCAGCTTCTCGCGTTCGCCCTCCTGGAGACGGGCAACGGGGACGCCGGTCCAGGCGGCAACGATCTCGGCGATCTCCTCCTCGGTGACGACCTCGCGCAGCAGCCGGTTCTGACCTTGTTTGGAGGCGAGTTGCTCCTCCTCCGCGGCGAGTCGGCGCTCCAGGTCCTGGAGGCGGCCGTAGCGCAGTTCGGCGGCGCGGTTGAGGTCGTAGGCGCGTTCGGCCTCCTCGGCATCGTGGCGGACCTGTTCCAGTTCCTGGCGCAGTTCCTGCACGCGGCGGATCGCCTGCCGTTCGGCCTCCCACTGGGCGCGTTTGGCGTCGGCCTCGCCGCGCAGGTCGGCCAGTTCCCTGCGCAGCTCCTCCAGGCGTGTCTTGCTGGCGGGGTCGGTCTCCTTGGACAGGGCGGCATCCTCGATCTCCAGCCGCGTGACGCGGCGGGTGATCTCGTCGAGTTCGGCGGGCATCGAGTCGATCTCGGTACGCAGTCTGGCGCACGCCTCGTCGACGAGGTCGATGGCCTTGTCGGGCAGGAACCGATCGGTGATGTAACGGTGGCTGAGGGTGGCTGCGGAGACCATCGCGGTGTCCTGGATCTTCACGCCGTGGAAGACCTCGAGGCGTTCGCGCAGTCCGCGCAGGATGGAGATGGTGTCCTCCACGCTGGGCTCCTCGACCAGGACCTGCTGGAAGCGGCGTTCGAGGGCGGCGTCCTTCTCGATGTGCTTGCGGTACTCGTCGAGGGTGGTGGCGCCGATCATGTGGAGTTCGCCGCGGGCCAGCATCGGCTTGAGCATGTTGCCCGCGTCCATGGCTCCTTCGGCGGCGCCTGCGCCGACGACGGTGTGGAGTTCGTCGACGAAGAGCAGGATGCGCCCTTGGGCGGCCTTCACCTCGGACAGTACGGCCTTCAGGCGTTCCTCGAACTCGCCGCGGTACTTGGCGCCGGCGACCAGGGAGCCCATGTCCAGGGCGAACACCGTCCTGTCGCGCAGGCCCTCGGGGACATCGCCGCGAACGATGCGCTGGGCCAGGCCCTCGACGATGGCGGTCTTGCCGACGCCGGGGTCGCCGATGAGTACGGGGTTGTTCTTGGTCTTGCGGCTGAGGATCTGGGTGACGCGGCGGATCTCCGCGTCACGGCCGATGACCGGGTCCAGCCGCCCGGACCGGGCCTCGAGGACGAGGTCGCGTCCGTACTTCTCCAGGGCCTCGTAGGCCACTTCGGGGTTGGCGGAGGTGACGCGCTGGTTGCCGCGGACCTGGGTGAGCGCGCTCAGGAACGAGTCCCTGGTGATGCCGGCCTGTTTGAGCAGTCGCCCGGCGGCAGTTGACGAGCTCTCCTCGGCCAGGGCGAGCAGGAGGTGTTCCACGGAGACGTACTCGTCCTTGAGGCGTTTGGCCTCCCGTTCGGCGGTGTCGAACAGGTGGGCGAGGCGCTGGGTGACGAAGACCTGGCCGGGCGCCGCGCCGGGGCCGGTGACCTTCGGGCGACGGGAGAGTTCCTCGCGCACGGCCTCGCGCAGCCCCTTCGGCTCCTTGCCGGCCTGCTCCAGCAACCGCGGGATCAGGCCGTCCTCCTGATCGAGGAGTGCGAGCAGCAGGTGTTCCCCGTCGACCTCGGTGTGCCCCATGCGACCGGCCGCGGTCTGGGCCTCCTGGAGGGCTTCCTGGGACTTCTGGGTGAGACGGTTCATGTCCATGGGGGTGTTTCACTCCTCGTGCCGCGGCCGCGCAGGGCGGCTTCGAGCAGGCTGATGCGGTCGAGCAGGTCGAGCACCAGGCCGATGGATGCGTAGTTGAGGCAGAGTCCGGTGCGCAGCCGCTGGATGCGGGCGAGGACCGCCGGGGCCGTGGGGTCGAACACCAGGTGTCCCGCGGCGTCGCGTTCGGCGTCGATCAGGCCGAGTGCGACGAACCGGCGGATCAGATCGGGGTGGAGGCCCGAGCGACGGGCCACGGCGTCGAGGGAGAGCCTGGGGGCGGGCACGAGCGCGTACCGGACGGCCGTCGAGGCGGTGAGGTCGGCGCCCGTTCGTACCGGACGGTTGCCCGCGCCGGCCCGGCCGGGGCCTGACGCTCCCGCGGGTGGTTCGTTCATCACGTCCTCCTGGGGTCGTACGAGGAGGCGGCGGCGAGCTCCGCGAACAGTTCGCGCTCCCGGTCGCCGAGAGTGGGTGGCACCACGATGCGGAGTTCGGCGTACAGGTCTCCGTCCGCGCCGCGCGGGTTCGGCATGCCCTCGCCGCGCAGCCGCAGCCGCCGGCCGCTGGACGAGCCCGCGGGCACCGTGACCTTGGCCGTGCCGCCGCCGGGGGTGGGCACCGGCACGGTCGCGCCCAGGGCCGCCTCCCAGGGGGTCACCGGGACCTGGACGTGCACGTCGCGGCCGTCCAGCCGGAATCGGGGGTGGGGCTGGATGCGCACGCGCAGGTACAGGTCGCCCGCGGCGGCGTCACCACTGCCCCGGCCGCCCTCGCCCGCCAGCCGGATGCGCTGCCCGGCGGTGACGCCCGGCGGCACGTCGACCTCGTACCGCCGCGGCTGCCCGGTGGGACCGGCGAGCGTGACGGTGCGACGGCCACCCCGGTACGCCTCCTCGACGGTGAGCGCCAGTTCGGCCTCCTGGTCCGCTCCGGGGACGCTCCCTCGGGCGGCTCCGGCTCCGAACATGGAGCCGAGCAGGTCCTCGATGTCGATGCCCTCCGCTCCGAAGTCGTCTCCGAAGCCGGCGTACCGGACCCGAGGGCCGCCCCCGCCTGCGGTCGTCCGACCGCGGAAGCCGCCGCCCGCTCCGGCCGCGACCCGCTCGTCGAAGTCCTCCGGAATCTTGCGGAAGTCCTCGCCGAAGCGGTCGTAGCGGGCCCGGGTCTTGGGATCGGACAGGACGCTGTATGCCTCGTTGAGGTCCTTGAAACGCTCTTCCGCCCCAGGGTCCTTGTTCACGTCGGGGTGGTGCCTGCGGGCGAGTTTGCGATATGCCTGCTGGATCTCGTCCTGACTCGCGGACCGCGACACCCCGAGCACCTCGTAATAGTCCCGCGCCATGACCGGTCACTCCCGCTTCGCGACGGTCACGGCGGCGGGCCTGAGCTGCCGCTCGCCGTCCCCGTAGCCGGGGCGCAGTACCTCGACGACCGTGCCCGGTGCGGCGTCCGGGTCCTGGACGATGCCGACCACCTCGTGCCGGGCCGGGTCGAAGGCGACGCCGGTCTCCGCGTGCCGCGGGTAGCCGATCAGTTCGAGGACGTTCACCGCTTGGTCGCGTACGGCCCGGATGCCCTCCACGATCGCGCCCGGATCGGCGCCCGCGTGGGTCAGGGCGAGTTCGAGGTTGTCGAGGACGGGCAGGAAGGCGGCCGCCGTGCGGGCCCGCTCCACCGCCCGTTCGCGCTCAAGTTCCCTGGCGTGACGCTTGCGAAGGTTGTCGAGGTCGGCGAGTGCGCGCCGCCAACGGTCCTCCAGTTTCAGGATCGCGGTCGTGTACTCGTCCTCGGCAGGCGCGGAGCCGGCGGCATCGGGTCCCGGCTCGCCGTTCGCCGCTTCGGGCCGGGGCGGGCCCGGTTGGGGCAGATCCCCGCGAGGCGGGGGTCCGGCGCCTTCCGGGACCGGTTCGACCGGATCCGGCGCGGCCCGGTCGGGTTCCTGGGGGTAGGTGGGCATGGCGCGCCTCAGCCCTTGTCGAACTCGGCGTCGATGACATCATCGTCACCGCCACCGCCACTCGTGGGTCCGCCGGTGGCGGCGTCCTGACCGGGACCTCCGCCCGTGGCGGCGGCGCCCTGATGGGCCGCCAGCCCGGCGAGCACCTGCTGGAGTTCGGAGGTCAGGGGCCGCACGCGCTCGACGCCCGCCTCTTCCTTGACCGCCGCGCGGGCGTCCGACACGAGCATCTCGCCGCGTGCCTTCTCGTGCGCGGGCGCCGCGTCGCCCAGTTCGGCGAGAAGCTTCTCGACCTGGTACGCGACGGCGTCGAGTTCGTTGCGGGCGTCGACGGCCTCGCGGAGTGCCTTGTCCTGGCCCTGGTTGCTTTCGGCCTCCTGGACCATGCGTTCGACCTCGCTGCGGTCCAGGTTGGAGCTCTCGCTGATGGTGATGCCCTGTTCCTTGCCGGTGTCCCGGTCGCGGGCCTTGACCTCGAGGATGCCGTTGGCGTCGATGTCGAAGGTGACCTCGATCTGGGCTTCGCCCCGCGGCGCCGGCCGGATGTCGGTGAGCTGGAACCGGCCCAGCACCCGGTTGTCGGCGGCCAGCTCGCGCTCGCCCTGGAGGACCACCACGTCGACGGCCGGCTGGTTGTCCTCGGCGGTGGAGAAGGTCTCGCTGCGGCGCACCGGGATGGTGGTGTTCCGCTCGATGATCTTCGTCATCACTCCCCCGCGTGTCTCCACGCCCAGCGACAAGGGGGTCACGTCGAGCAGCAGTACGTCCTTGACCTCACCCTTGAGCACCCCTGCCTGGATCGCGGCACCGAGGGCCACGACCTCATCGGGGTTGACGCTCATGTTGGGTTCCTTGCCGCCGGTCAGTCGGCGGACCAGGGTCTGGACAGCGGGGATGCGGGTGGATCCGCCGACGAGGATGACCTCGTCGATGTCGCTCTCGCCGACCTTGGCGTCGGCGATGGCCTGCTGGACCGGTCCCAGACAGCGCTCCACCAGGTCGCCGGTGATCTGCTCGAACGTGGACCGCATGATCGAGTCGGTGAGGTGCTTGGGCCCGGCGGCGTCGGCGGTGATGAACGGCAGGCTGACCTGCGTCTGCGTCACCGAACTCAGCTCGGTCTTGGCCTTCTCCGCCGCCTCGAACAATCGTTGCAGCGCCTGCGCGTCCTGGCGCAGGTCGATGCCGTTCTCCTTCTGGAAGTCGTCCGCGAGGTGATCCACCAGACGCCGGTCGAAGTCGTCGCCGCCCAGGTGGCTGTCGCCGGCGGTGGAGCGCACCTCCACCACGCCGTCGCCGACGTCGAGGATGCTCACGTCGAAGGTGCCGCCGCCCAGGTCGAAGACGAGGACGGTCTCGTGCTCCTTCTTGTCCACGCCGTACGCGAGGGCGGCCGCCGTCGGCTCGTTGATGATCCGCAGCACTTCCAGTCCCGCGATCCGGCCTGCGTCCTTGGTGGCGGTGCGCTGGGCGTCGTTGAAGTAGGCGGGCACCGTGATGACCGCCTCCGTGACCCGCTCCCCGAGCTGCTTGGAGGCGTCGTCCGTGAGTTTGCGGAGCACCTGTGCGCTGATCTCCTCGGGCGCGTACAGCTTGTCGCGCACCTTGAAGCGGGCCGCCCCGCCGTCGCCCTCGACGACGTCGTACGCCACCGCCCGGGCCTCGTCGGAGATCTCGTCGAAATGCCGGCCGATGAACCGCTTGGCCGAGTAGATGGTGCCCTTGGGATTGAGGATCGCCTGGCGCCGGGCCAGCTGGCCCACCAGACGTTCCCCGGTGTCGGTGAAGCCCACCACGGACGGTGTCGTGCGGTTGCCCTCGCTGTTGGGCACGACGGATGGCTCTCCGCCCTCCCACACGGCGATCACCGAGTTGGTGGTGCCCAGGTCGATGCCCACTGCCTTGGCCATGAGGAACTCCTCCCGGTACGGCGCCTGCGCCGACTGTCCGGATCACGTTCGTTCGGGTACGGGTGGGACCTCTGCCAGTGGTCTGCATCCCGCCGATCAGCCCTGCGGCCTCGTCGGAGACCTCCCCGACGAGGAGCAGGGCGGAGACGACGGGGTCGAGCCGGTTCACCAGGCCGAACAGCGACCCGAGCAGGACACCGGGGCTCTCCGGCCACGGGAAACCCGTGGCCGGAGAGGTGGTCAACGGCGCGTGCGGCGTCCCAGTACGTCTTGTACGGGGCAACCGGCCTGCGGAGCTGCTCGGTCACCACCCGGCGCTACCTACCGGTGCGCGGACGGTTTCGAACACTCCCTAGGGTGGCGTGCCCAGTGGCTCCACGCCTGCGCCTGGCAAGTCGGAAAAGCACGGGTCCGGTCGCCCCACGAGTACGAGAGGCAGAATCCGAACCTCTCGTATGAGCCGACCCGACCAGCACCGCCGCTCGGCTGTAGGCTCGAAGAGAACGGAGTGATCCCATGGCCAGCAGCCGGGCGCACAACCTGTACTGCCGCCGCTGCGACAGGGAGAGCCGCCTTCCGCTGGGCAGCGGCAGGCGAATCCCCATGGCCGCGCGGCGTGGGCCCCGCCCACCCGATCCAACCCCGGCCGACCGTGTCCCCCACGCGCTGATGGTGCTCTCCGGCGCCCTGTTCGACACCCTGGACGAAGGCGAGATCCTGAGCCTGGCCATGGACCACATAGACGCCGCTGGGCCCTACAGTACCGAGGCCGGATACCTCAAAATGGACGGCGACCTGGTCCCCAGCCCGCGGAACGGGCAGGTCCATGCGATGGCCGTGGACCGGAGGGTGCGGGAGCTGGCCGGGGCGGACGGCCCTGTGACCGTGCCCGGCTGGCCCTGGGGCCGGGCCCTGGGGCTACGCGGGCCCGAGAGACTCCACGGCTACCTCGTGGTGACGTCCCGCTCCCGGCCCACCGAGGCCGAGCGCCTCCTGCTCGCCACGTTCGTCCGGCACACCGCCGCTGCACTGTCTGTCGCCTTCGCACACCGCCGCCGACGTGAGGACGCGCTGGAGCTGCACCGGCTGAGGGAGGAGCGGACAGCCCTCCAGGGGCGGCTGATCTCCGTCGTGGCCGAGCTGGGGTACCAGCAGGCTGTTCACGCGCTCATGGCCGACGTCGCCGTCTCGGGCGGCGGCGAGGAAGCCATCACCCGCGCACTGCACGGGCTCACCGGACTCCCCGCGCTGGTCGAGGACCGCTTCGGGCGGCTGAGGTCCTGGACCGGTCCCGATCGCCCCGACCCCTATCCCGAACCGGACCCCGTGCGCCAGGACGAAATGCTGCACGCCGTCGCCAGTCGGGCCGGGCCGGTGCGGATGAAGGACCGGCTGGTCACTCTGATCCGCCCGCACGGCGAGATCCTGGGCGTGCTGGCCCTCGTCGACGTCCGGGGCGAGGCCGACAAACACACCCTGCGCGCACTGCAGGACGGCGCCGCGTGGCTCGCCCCGGAGCTGGCGCACCTGCGCAATCTGGCCGAAGTGGAGTCGAGGCTGCACCGTGAGCTGGCCGACGACCTCCTGGCAGGGACGGACGAGGCGAGCGCCTACGCCCGGTCCGAGGCCGTCGGACACGACCTGCACCGCCGCCACTACGTCGTCGTGGTGCAGTGGTCGAACCGGACCGCGGACGAGCCCTTCGCGCAGACCGTGGGCCGGGCGGCCTCTGCCGTGGGCATGCACTCGCTGCTGACCCGGCGTTCCGACCACGTGGTCCTGGTCGCCGACGACAGACCGCACGCCTGCGCACTGTACGAGGCGCTCGTCCGGGAGACCGGGACACGGTCCGGGACCATCGGGGTGAGCGCCCCTTGCGACTCCCTGGACGCCATCCCCCACCACTACCAGGAGGCGCAGCGCGCCCTGGAAGTGCGCCGCCACTCCCGCGAGCACTACGGCACGACGTTCTTCGACGAGCTGGGCCTCTACCGCATCCTGGGACCCGGCAACGATTACCGGGAACTGGAGACGTTCGTCCACGAGTGGCTCGGGCAGCTGATCGACTACGACTCCCGGCACCACACGGCCATGGTGGAGACGCTGTCCCAGTACTTCGACTGCGGCGGCAACTACGACGAGACCGCCGAATCCCTCGCGATCCACCGCAGCACGCTGCGCTATCGGCTCCAGCGCATCCGCAACATCAGCGGCAACGACCTCGCGGACGTCGAGGACCGGCTCAACCTCCAGGTGGCGACCCGAGTGTGGAAGATCGTGCTGGGCGGATCCGACTGAAGCACACTGGAACTGTCGTGCGCGAATGTCCACGCGCCACAGTTGCGCGTACGCCGCTGCACAGCCCGGCAGTGCTGGTCCTCAACCGGTCGGACACGACGGCGCGTCCGGTGCGGCCCCGAGGCATTCGTAGTCGTGCGGGGACGATCCAAGCCGTGCCGTAAGGGATGTCACGGGAGTCAGCTTCGCTCAATTGCCGTCAGGCCAAGGAGAGCCTCTGGTTCGCGGCCATGGAGCACACCTTGGCCGACCTGGTGGAGGCCGCTTTTCTCAGGGCTCGGCACCTGAGCGACGGCACCGGCCTCAGCACGCACGCGGAGACGGTGGCCGACCAGAGGTGCGTCCCCGCCTTCTCCAGGGCGTGCCGCAAGTGGCCCCCTGAGCCGAAGGTGAAGTGCCGGGTCTCCCTGGGGTCGTAGGCGACCTCGTAGGTCGCGGCGTCGTCGGTGTGCGGGCGACTGGTCCCAGAGCCCTGGACCCCGTAGAACGCCCCGATCAAGTGCCCCCGCGCGACGATCCACCTGCGCAGCCTTCCTGACCCACGCGGCTGCGTTCTTCCACAGCCGGGCATCACGCGCATCGAGCAGGTCCTCACCGACATCGCTTGGGCCTACCGCCGCCGGCAGCATTCAGTACGGAGCGCTGCCGGCGCAGCAACGTGCGGGGTTTTCCGTCGGCAGCCGACCGATCCCGACTGCGTCGCCCGCCCCGGCCCGACAGGCCGGGTCAGCCTCGTGAGCGTCCATCGCCCAGACGGGTGTTCTGCGGCGTGGTGGGTGCGTACACGACTAAAGTAGTTCGCTGGTAGGCGCTCGAACCAGTCGGGGGAGCACTGCCGTTGTTGTGGCGACGGCCCCGAACCGTCCCGCCGCCCGCGTGGTCCCGGTGATGAGCCGGGGCTCCTCGGCGCTGCGCCTGAGGGCCGCCATCCGTTCCTGACCCGCAGGCCCTGCTTCGGCAGACCGAAATCGCAGTGGGCACGGCTACAGCTTGAGGTTCCACACCCATTGCTGGTTTGCGGCGCCGTGGCAGGACCAGACCTGGACCGGCGCTCCGTCATCGGTCCGCCGGTCGGCGACGTCGAGGCAGAGGGCCGGGCCCTGGTTCAGCCGTTCCGCCGCGATCGGGTCCGGGTTTCGGTCGGTACGGCTCCAGCGTTCGTTCGGGTTCCCGTTGCAGTCCCACTGGTTGACGCTGGATCCGTTGACCCGCGACAGGAATCCGATCTGTAGGCATTTGCCGCTGTGGACGTTCCTGATGAAGTAGCGGCCCGGGAAGGTGCGGTCCAGGGACATCCTCCATTGCTGGTTCGGCCGGCCGGAGCAGTCCCAGAGCCGGACGGGCGCCCCGTTGTCGGTGCGGTCGTCCGCGACCTCCAGGCACTTGCCGGAGGTGTGGAGCGGGCGGATTTCGAATGCGTAGTCGTGGTTCGGTACGGGATTGGCCCGGGCGGGCGCCGTCGCGATGAGGACGGCGGCGAAGGCTGCGGCGAATACGGCCGGCATTCGGTGGGAGGGCAGGGAACGGGACTGCATGGATGCTCCGGGATGGACGGATCGACGTTTGGGGGCGTTCTCAGTGTTCGGTGGGGATGGAGGTGATGAGGAGGTTTTCGTATTCGGCCGGGGGCCAGAGGCGCTCGTCGTAGTCCGGGGCCCGCATCCAGGAGATGCCGAACATGCGCAGGCTGTTCCAGGTCCCGGCGAGTTCGATCTCCATGTCGGCGTCGCCTCGGTGGTAGAAGTCGTAGCAGTCCTGTAGCTCCGCCCAGGTCTGGTCGATGGCCCGGTGCAGGGTGTCGGCCATCCGATGTTCCTCGGTGCCGGGCGAATGGGCTTCGAGGAGGTAGGCGGTGCGCCGGAGCAGGAAGTCGTGGAGGGCGTCCATGTGCTCGCGGGTGATGCTGCGTGCCGGGATCCGAGGAGCCCTCCAGCGGCGGCGGACCCTGGGCCGTCGCGGGACCGGGGTGGGGGTGTCAGCGTGCGGCATGGGCCGTGCTCCAGCGCCGCAGCCCGATGGCCGAGAGTTCGACGAGTTCGCCGCGGGCCAGGTCGTGGTGGGTGGGCCGGAAACCGGCGAGCGTGCCGAGGCGGGAGCCGCTGGTCGGGTCCCAGATCTCCAGGCCGGCCTGCGAGGAGGAGAACAGCAGGCCGTCCGCGGCGAAGAAGCGGCCGTCCGGTCCGCCGAACGTCGCGACTTCCTTGACGGTGCTCTCGCCGGACTCACGGCCGAGGAGGAAGACCCGGGCACCCGGGGCCATTTCCTGCCCGTCGTCGCCCAGACCTCCGAGGACGAGGTGCTCCTCGTCGAGCCAGACGACCGGACGGTTCCAGTGGTCTTCGCACCTCGGCAGCTCCCACCGGTCGGTGCCCTCGGTCCAAGCGCCTTCGCCGTCGGTGAGCCACCGCTCCAGGGTCCAGGCGAAGGGCCGGCCGACGGGCTGCCACCACCAGGCGTCCGACGCGACCCTGGTGCCCGCGGGGCTGACGTGCAGCGCCCCGTGGAAGTAGCCCGCCCAGGCCGTGTGGGGTTCCACCATCGGTATCCGGGTCACCTGGGCGCCCGTCGCCGCGTCCGCGGCCTCGACGACCCTCCACTTCCTCCGGTACAGGACCACGGTGCGTCCGCCGTGCTCGGTGAACGCCAGGGAGAACGGCACGGTGTGGCTGTAATACCCGTCGTTCTCCAGGGAGAGGGTGACGGCTCCGGTGGACAGGTCGACGACCTCTCCCGTGCGGCCGTGGTCGACGACGACGGCGGCGAAGGCACCGTCGCGGGAGGCGTGCAGCCGCAGGGCCTGTTCACGCCCGACCCAGGGCCTGGCGTCGGCCGGCACGGTGACCGTGCTGCGGGCGGCATCGGTGCAGGTGCCGGAGTCCGTGTCCCAGCGCAGGATTCGCCCGTCGTCGCACAGGAGCAGGAAACCGTGCTCCGTCGGCGCGATGTCCGACACCGGGCCGGCCTCGGCGGGCAACTGCGTGGTCTGCACCATGCCCGGAACCGGCCGGGACGCGTCGATGGTCTGCGGGAGACCAACCACGCCGGTGGGGCAGCCCTCGGTCGCGTCGAAGCAGTCTTCGCACACCGCCGCGGCCACCGCCGTGGCGGCCTCGTTGCGGCAGATTCCACAGATGCGCTGCCGCTCCACGCCCCGACCGGTGTAGTGGACGTAGTAGTCGAGCGGGACCGCGGTGGCGGACCGGATGTGCTCGCACAGGGGCAGGCCGTAGGCAGGCGCATCGTGACCACAGATGAGGGCCATGGTGGAACTCTCCTTGAGACGGGGATACGGAGCGGCGCGGGAGCGTGCCGGGCGTTCGGCCGCCGGCGATGCCGCCGGGAACGGTCCACAAGGGGTACCCGGCACAGCCGACTCCGTGTTGATCACCATGCTGGCACTCGGGCATTGGCATCGGCTGGGCATCCGCTTGGCATCAGCCCCGGCCGCCCTGCCCCGGGATTGCCAAGCGCCTGGTCCGGTCAGACTGCGTGAGCCCGCGCCAGGGACCTGATGCCTTCCGCGGCAGCCGCTTCGCCGTACTCCGACCCCCACATCGCGGCCACTTCGCCGCCTTCCCGGAAGGCCGATCGCGCGGCGGCCACGTCACCGAGCAGAGCATGCAGCTCGCCCAGCGCGAGGGCCAGGGGGCGGGTGCAGAAGGCGGTGGTGGCGGCCGAACCGAGCTGGTTCCGCACGGCATGCAGCAGGGGGACGAGCGCGGCTGCCGCCTCGGTGTCGCCGAGCAGACAAGCCAGTCGGGCGCGGGCTCCGAGGCGTACCCCGTAGAAGTGGTCCTTCACGGGATCCGGATCGAAGCGGACCGCGCGCGCCTCCTCGAACCTGCCCTGGAGAGCGAGGACCAGCGCCAGCGCCTCTCCGCCGCGCGTGCCCCAGGCGGCGGCCACCGTACGGGCCAGCGGTTCGATCTCCGCGACCCGGCCCTGGCTCAGCCGGATCGTGATCAAGCCCCGGGCATGGAGGTCGGCGGCGCGCGGGGCGTTGTGCCGGATCAGCCGTTCCCGGACCTGCCCGTACAGGTCCTCCGCCTGCGCGAAGTGGCCCCGGGCGTGGGCGAGCATGGCCAGCGTGGAGAGGCTGGCCGCCTCGGCCTCCGGCATGCGGTACCGGCGTGCGACGGCCAGGCCCAGGCGGGCGTGGCGCTCGACGGCTTCCGCATCGTTGCCGATGGCAGAGATCATCGCGTCCACCTGCTCGCACACCCACCGGTGGGCGGGCAGGTCGTGCCTCTTGGTCAGTGCCCGCAACTCGGCTACCACGGGGATGCACCGAGCGGCCTGCGTTTCGTGCGGCAGCAGCTTCGTCATCGTGGTGAGGGCGGCCGCGAGCAGGTTCGGGTCCCCTGCGCCGCGGGCGAGACCGAGCTGCTGCTCGGCCGCTTCCCGGGCCCTTCCGTCGGTGTCCTCGGGCAGTTCGTCCACCCGCGCCTGCAGCAGCCGGGCGAGGTCCGCGGGTTCCAGGCCCGGCCTGACGGTCAGCCGGTCCAGAGTGTCGACCACGTGCAGGTCCACGCCCTGGTGGCTCCGGGTCAGCCACGGCGTGGGTTCGGTCCACGCCGTGAACGCGGCGACGGCGAGGTCCTCACGACCGGCCCGTTCGGCGACCTCCAGGGCACGGTGACGGGTGACGATGGCCGCGTCACCGGACCCGGCCCGGACGTGGGCACGCAGCAGGGCGCCGAGCAGGCCGACCGCGCGCTCGGCCCGTTCGTCGGCGCCGGCCGGTATCAGTTCGGCGGCCTCCAGGGCCTGCTGGAGCAGGTCGACGCTCACGTCGTGGGCGTAGCGGTGCTCGGCGAGTTCGGCGGCACGCAGCGCGAATGCCACCGCCTGCCGTGCCTTCGCCGGGTCCCCCGACCGGGTGAAGTGGACGGCGAGGGCGGGCAGGTCGTCTGGTCTCAGACTGGCGAGGGTGTCGGCCAGTCGTCCGTGCAACAGGCCGCGGCGCAGTCCGGTGAGATCGCCGTAGACGGTGTCGCGCAGCAGCGGGTGTGTGAACGAGACGTGGCCGGGGGCCCGTTCGGTCAGCAGTCCGTCCGCGATGCAGAGCTCCAGTGTGCCGACGACCGCGGCCGGTGACAGTCCGGAGGCTTCGCGCAGCACCGCGACATGGGTTTCGCTGCCTGCGACTGCGGCCAGCCGTACGACATCGGCGGCTTCCTGGGGCAGTCGGGCGAGCCGCTGGCGTACGACGTCGCGGATGCCGTCGGGCACGCGGGCGACTGCCTGCGCCGCGTCGTCGCCGCCCGCGGTCAGCAGCCGGGCGCTCTCACCGACGAAGAAGGGGTTCCCGCCTGTGCGTTCCGCCAGGACGGCTACCACCTCGGCGTCCACCTCCCGGCCGCAGAGCGAGCGCACGAGCGTACGGACTTCGGTGACGTCGAGTCCGGTCAGTACGACGCGGAAGGGATCACGGCGGGCGAGTGCGGCCATCGTCGGTGCGAGACGACTGTCGGCATGCCCCTGCCGGTAGGCGGCCACGACCAGCAACGGGACACCCTGGACGCCGGCGGCCCGGCCCAGCAGGGCCAGCGTCTCCTCGTCGGCCTCGTGGACATCGTCGATGATCACGGCGAGCGGGCAGCTCGCCGCTGCCGAAGCCAGCCATCGGGCGAACGCGGTGTGCAGCCGGAACCGGCCGGCCGTAGCGTCGCCGTGCGGCGGGACCGTGGCGCCCAGAGGGTCGATCAGCGTGGACAACGGCCCCACGTGCTCCGGCGGAAGGAGGCGCGCCAGTTCACCCAGTGCCTCCGTCCAGGCCCACGCCGCCGGGACGCCCGCGTCGTCCGGACACCGGCCCGCCACCACCGTCCAGCCCCGCGCCCGCAGTGAATCGGCGAAACGGGCCAGGAGGGCGGTCTTCCCCGCACCGCCTTCGCCCGCGACCAGCGCGACCGCTCCGCCCCCAAGGCCCGCCCCGGCTGCCTGTTCCAGCACCTCCAGTTCGCGGTGCCGCCCGACGAAGGGCGCGGGCGAAGCGGGCGCCGCTCCGCTGCCGACAGCGGCGGGTACGCCTGGCGCACCGGTGACCCCAACTACGGGTACGGCTCTCGGGGATGGCCGTTCGACCACCGCGATGGACGTGCTCGGGGTGGCCGGGGCCGGAACCGCGGCCGACAGGACATCCAGGTCGCTGCGGAGGATCGCCCTCTCCAACTCGACCAGCCGCGCTCCCAGGTCCAGCCCGAGTTCCTCGGCGCACACGGCGGCCGCGCGCCGCAGCGCCGCGAGCGCGTCGCCCTGACGCCCGGTCGCCCACAGACTCAGAGCCAGCAGGCGCCATCCCTCCTCGCGCAGGGGATGACGGCGTACGTGCGCCTCCGCGGTCGGCACCACCTCGTGCGGGCGACCCGCCCCGAGGCTGCTCGCCATCGCCAGCTCATGTGCCATGAGCAGCAGTTCGTCGAGCCGCGCGATCTCCCCGTCCGCCCACGAGCCGGGCCCCCACTCCCCGTAGGCGTCTCCCCGCCACAGGCCGAGCGCCTCGTCCAACAGCGGACCGGCCTCGGCGCAGGACACCGCCCTGGCGCGGCGCACCGCCGATTCGAAGCGCCACGCGTCCACGGCGTCGTCGTCAAGCCGCAGCGCGTACCCCTCCGGACTGCTGACAAGGATCCGGGACGGGGTACGGGCGGGCCGGTCCGGCTCCAGGATGCCGCGAAGGTTGGAGACGTAGGAGTGCAGAGAGGTGGTGGGCTTGGCAGGCGTCCGCTGCGTCCAGAGCACGTCGACGAGCCGGTCGACCGGGACATTTCGACCCCGGGCCGAAAGGAGGATTCCCAGGACGGTCCGCGCATGTCGGCGCCCGACCGTCACCGGCCGCCCGCCGACCCGGACATCGAGCGGCCCGAGAACTCCCACCTCCATCATGATCGGCCAAATGTACCAACGGCCGCGCCTCGGATCGCGTCTGCACCCAACACGCCGACGTATGCCAGGAAGGGAACAGCCGGACGCAATCAGTGGCAGGACCGTACGGTCCGGGTGGTGGCTCCATGACAGGTCACGAGGGCGGCTGCGGAAGCCGTCGTACGGTGCTCGCGAATGAGGACGTGGTGGGAGGCGGGCGGGCTGATGAAGGCCCGGACCCGTCTCGCGCTCGCCCGGCCTGAACCCGAGCCGGGCGCCGCCCCGCAACGCCGGAGTTCACCTTGCGGCACCTGCGGCCTTGAGAGCCGGCCCGGGGTGCCGGCCTGGGCTTTCCTGCAACCACCGCATCACACTGCGGGCTGTGGCTGGCGAAGTTCGGCCTGGCCGAAGAGGAGTGCGTAGCCGGTGGGGAGTTGGTGGAGGACGCGGGTGAGGAGGTCGGGGCCGGTGAGGCGGGTGACGACGGCGAGTACGGCGCCGGTGTCCCAGCGGGCAACGGCCGGGCTGGTGCCGGCGCGGGCGGCCATGTCCTTGATGAAGCTCCAGCCGGTGAGCCGTTCGGTGGCGGGGATCTGGGCGGTCAGGGCCAGGGCGGCTTCGACGGGCAGGGCCTGGGCGAGGTCGAGGCGTTCGTCTCCGACGAGCTGGCGGCCGAGGGCGGCCAGGACGGTGCGGACGGCTTCTTCTGCGCGTTCGCGGGTGGGGTAGGCGCCTTCGTAGCGCACGCGTTCCAGCATCTGGTCGAACGTCATGGCGGGGTGGGCCTGGTGCGGTCGAGGCTGGTCGTACATGGTGCTGCGGTTGCCCTTCTCGTCGCTGGTTCGGTGTCCGGCCGGTGGTGTCGGCCGGTCAGGTGGGCTGGGGGTGGCCGAAGAGGAGGTCGTAGCCGGGCGGGAGCTGGAGCAGGACGTCCCGGATGAGGATGCCTCCGGCTGCGGCGGCCACGGTGGAGAGGACTGCGCCGATGTCCCACAGGGCCGTCGTCTCGGTGGCGCCTTCGATCCAGGCTGCGGTCGCGCGGACGAAGCGTTCGGGGGAGAGCGGCTCCGCGGCCTGCAGGGGGTTGAGGAGGATCAGGGCGTAGGTCTCGGGGAGCCGGGCGGCGAGCTCGGCCCGCACGGTGCCGACCAGGTGGGCGCCCAGCAGGGCGAGGACGACGCGGGCTGCGCGTTCGGCTTCTTCCCGGGTCCGGTACTCGCCGCGTTCCTGGACGTGGTCCAGGAACGCTTCCCGGCGCATCGACATCTCACGTCACCTCCATGGGAGGGGTGAAAGGGGCCAAGGGGTGCGGAGGACGGGGTGCCGGAGGGGGATCGGGTTCCCCGTCCTCCGCCGCAGGTACCGGCCGGATCAGCCGGAGATCTGCTTGCGGCCCGCCTCGCCGCCGATGGCGATCTTCCGAGGCTTGGCGCGCTCGGCGATCGGGATCCGCAGGGTCAGGACACCCGCGTCGTAGTCGGCCTCGATGCGCTCGGTGTCGAGCGTGTCGGCCAGCATGATCTGACGGGAGAAGACACCGAGAGGGCGCTCGGAGAGCTCCATCTGCACGCCGTCGGACTTCTCCACGGGCCGGCGCTCGGCCTTCACGGTCAGCATGTTCCGCTCGACGTCGATGTCGATCGCCTCGGTGCTCACACCGGGCAGGTCGAAGGCGATCACGTACACGTCGCCGTCGCGGTAGGCGTCCATCGGCATCACGGACGGCTTCGACCACGTGCCCGACGTACCCGAAAGCTGCTGGACGATCCGGTCCATCTCGCGGAACGGGTCGGTGCGCATCAACATCGCGAAACACCTCCAGTTGGTTCAGGCAGGAACTGCCAATGCGCTTCAACGTGCTTCCGTTGTAACATGTCATCGAAACGATGACAAGCAAGCAGTCATCTGGAGGATGACAGACCACGGAGACCGCCATGACCGAGGCCGCAGAGCCGACTGCACCCGTCACCTTCCTGGCCGCCGCCGCGGCACTGGAGACCATCAACCAGGCCGTCAAGGACGCGCAGCAAGCTTCCACAAGCACGTCGGCAGCGGCACCGGCCGCGGGCCCGCACCCGGCCCTGGCGGCGCTGCTGATGCTCCGCGAGGTCCGCGAGCAGCTCGTCGGCTGGGAAACCGGCCTGATCGAGAACGCCCGCGGCCAGGGCGCCAGCTGGGCCGACCTCGCCGGCCCCCTCGGAGTCGCCAGCCGCCAGGCCGCAGAACGCCGCTACCTCCGAAGGCGCCCCGGCAAAGCCGGAAGCACCAGCGAGGAACGCGTCCAGGCCACCCGCGACACCCGGGCCGCCGACCGCAGCGTGGACACCTGGGCCCGCGACAACGCCGCCGACCTGCGCCGCCTCGCCGGCCAGATCACCGCCCTGGCCGGCCTGCCCGCCGGCGCCGAAGGCGCCATAGACGACCTGGACCAGGCCCTCGCCCACAACGACACCGCCCGCCTCGTGCGCCCCCTGGCCGACACCCGGCCCCACCTGCGGCCCGAGGACGCCGAGCTCGCCGAGCGCATCGACGCCCTCACCCGCCACACCGACCAGCTTCGCCGGCACACCCACGACCAGCGCAGCCCGTGATCCGCAATCGATACGGCACGGCCCCGGCCCGGACGTGAGTCACCGCCCGCTCTCCGGGCGCCTGCTCTGCCCTTGCGCGGCGGTCGCGACGGCCACGGGCTCCTGGTGGGCGCCCTGGCCGAGTGGACCCGCTGTCGGATCGGGGAGGTGGACGGGCATGCGGCACCCGCGGAGGCCCGAGCCGCGCGACGGGGGCAAGGAGCGCAGCACGGTGGTCTTGGACGTGCGGGGCATGGTCCGGGCCACTCAGCAGAACACCGTCGCTGCCGTGCCGGGCCGCCGGCCGAGGGTGCTGGACGTCGAGGTGAACTCGGTCGCGCAGTCGGCCACGGTCGTCTTCGACCCCCGCCGGACAGCGGCAGGGCGGCGACGTCGCCACCCTGCCCCAACAAGGGTCCCGGCATGGTCACGACCCGGGCAGCCACAGCAGCCTCAGGCGGCACGGGCCCGGGAGGCAGCTGCCCGCAGGCCTCGGCCGTCGGGGCCCTGGCGGGCGTGGGACGAGCTGGGGGCGGGAAGCCGGCGCTGGCGGACGTTCCACGAGGCCATCCGGACCGCGCCGGGCATGTGCGCCAGGCCCTGAGGGGCGGGCAGCATCCGTTCGCCGTCGCACTCGGGTGCGTGGCCTACGCTGTGCTGGAACTCGGCGCCCCCTCCCCGCCCGACGACCGCTTGGACCAAAATCCGGACCAGCTCACACCCAAGAGCCTTGCGCAGCGCCGTTTTCCCAGGTCAGCGTGGGTCGACTGCTGTACCACCAGGCGACCAAAAGGGCCTGGTCCTGCTGGCGGCCGTCGGCTTCGACCTCTACAACAAGCGCAAGGCCGGAGCCTGACGCTCTGGCAGTGGCCGCGCGTGCTTCACGGTCCGGGGGTCATGGTGGTCTGTTCGTCGGTGAGGCGGGCCCTCCAGTCACTGACGTATGCATCGGGTATGGAGGCCAGGCGGGCGATCTCCGCGTCCCCGCGTCCGTCGGACCAGGCCAGGATCCGCGTCACGGTGCGGTTACGTGCGGCTCGAAAGTCCTTGAGCATGATTTCGAGGCGTTCGACTTCCTCGCCCTCGTGGACAAGTTGCCGGTCAACGGCGGAGCGTTCCGCGCCGCGCAGCCGCCGGAGATGGGCGGTCAGGCCCGTCAGGGCCAGCCCGTGTTCGTGCGCGGCGTTTTGAAACGTTTCGGCCAGGGACACCAGCACGCAGTCGGGGACGTCGGCGAGGGTGGCTCCGAGGGGCTTGGCCGCCTCCCAGGTGTCCCGCCCGGCCTCCGTCGTCTCCAGCCAGACGCGGGCGTCTGTCGGAGTACGGTCGCCGCAGGCCCGTGCCCGGTGGGCGTACAGGGCGGCGCGGTGGCCGTAGAAGGTGAAGCCGTCCTCTATCTGCCGGTCGGCGTCGCGGCAGATCCGGCCCGGTACGCCGCCGTAGCCGTTCTGGGGGCTGTAGTCGGCGTAGGTGTCGAGTTCCGCGTCCGTGGCCAGGTCCCAGGAGGGGTCGCACAGCCCGGGGTTGGCGGCCAGGAAGGCGCCGACCTCGACGCGCCAGGCCGGGACCGGTGTGGTACGCGGTCTGGGCCAGAGGAGTTCCCCGGAGGGGTCGAAGGCGGGCGTCGCGGCCTGTTCGATGTCGTCCCATGCGGTGGCCGCCTCGGCCGACCACTCGAGCTCGCCGTCGGGCCCGATCCGGTGGATCGAGTCCACGAGCCGCTGCACGGCGGGCAGGACGCGCACCACGAGCGCGTGCAGTTCCTCGGCGTCGAAGAAGCGCCATGTACAGCCGCGCTGTTCGTCGTGGCTCAGGTGGCCGAGCAGCTGCACCATGATGCCGGGGGCGGGGACGTTCCCGTCTCCGAGTGCCCTGCGGGGGATGCCGGGGAGCCGGCTGCCAGGGGACTCCTGCGGGGCTCGCCAGTCGGTGTCGCCGAACCAGACGGCGCCGTCGCGAGCGTCCACCGCCAGCCACTGTTGGTAGCCGACTCCCGGGCCGTAACGCTGGTCCTGCTGTTCGGCGTTCTCGTCGTGCCATACGTACTCGGCCGGGGGCGGGTCCAGCTCTGCGGCCATGAAGCCGTCCTCGGGGCGGTAGCCGGTGAGGACGTGCGCCGTTCCCGGCACGCTGTCGGCTGCGGTCATGAGGGGTTTCCTCTCGGTGGAACGTCAACCGCGGCAAACGTAGTGCGCCTGTCACACAATAGTTTAACTTTCAGCCACAGTGTCCGGTAGTCGGACACGATGGGAAGTACGGCGTGCCGGTGAGGTCTACGCGCGTGCGACGGCCGTCAAGTTGGCCGCTTTTCGCGTTCCCCCACGATCCGTTCACCCGCTTGACCCCGGGACACCGTGCGCCTTACGCGAGCGCGGCCAACGCCTGGGCGGCGAGCATCTCCTCCAGGTCCAGGACGACGCGCGGGGCGTGCCGGGTGTCGATGCGGACGGCGTAGATGAAGCGCGTCAGCTGCGGCTCGGCCAAGGGGCGGGCCACCACCTGGGTGTGGGTGCGGGGCAGGGCGAGTCGCGGCATGACGGCCACGCACAGGCCCGCGGCCACGAACCCCAGCACGGTGTTGAAGTCGTCCCCCTCGTATTGCAGGCGGGCTTGGAAGCCGGGCGTGTTGGCCATCTGCGAGAGCAGTTCCAGGCGCAGCGCGGCCTCCGGAGCGGCGATCCACGTCTCGGAGGCGAGGCTGGCCAGGTCGATGACCTCCCGGTCGGCCAGGCGGTGGCGCGCCGGGACGACGGCCACCACCGGATCCCGTGCGACCAGCGTCCGGCGCAGCATCCGCGGCGGCGGGACGGGGATGAAGTCGTAGTCGTAGCTGAGCGCCAGGTCCATGTCCCCCCGCTTGAGCCGGTTGTAGCCGGCTTCGGGCTCCAGTTGGCTGAGGCTGACCTGCACGTGGGGGTAGGCCGCGTGGAGTCGGGCCAGCGCCTGCGGAACGATGCCGGTGGCGGCCGAGGCGAAGGCGCCGAGCCGGATCCGTCCGGCCGTCCCGGCGCGCATGGCGCCGAGTTCGACCGACGCCGCCGCCAGCGTGCTGCGGACGCCCTGCTCCGCGCCGAGGAGGACTTCGCCGGCCGGTGTGACGCGAACGGGTCGCCGCTCCAGCACCCTGAGGCCGGCGCGGCGTTCGAGTTCGGCGATCTGCTGGGAGACGGCGGGCGCGCTGTAACCGAGTTCGCGTGCGGCGGCGCTGAAGGAGCCGTGCCGCACGACGGCTTCGAGGGTGGCGAGCAGGCGGGGGTCGAGTCCGTGCACGGAGTTAAGGCTCACTTATCTGTCGCGAAGATCTGTTTTCTTGTGAATGGAGATGAACGCCAGCAGGATTCTTGCTTGCGGCCAAGAAAACGCAAGCCTGCGCTCCCGGACCGCCAACTCCCCTCCCCCGCCGTCCCGGTGGCCTCCGTCCGCACCGCCTCGCCACCCACCGCCGCCTGCCGTGGCGGTGGCGGCCGGCTCGACTCCGGCTGTCTACGGTCACCCCTCATGCCCCGAAAGGAAGTGGTATGACCCAGCCACCGCTCATCGGACTCACCACCTACCTCGCCCAAGCCCAGTGGGGTGAGTGGGACCTGCCCGCCGCAGTGCTGCCCGCGGCCTACGCGGACTGCGTCCGGGCGGCCGGCGGCCGCGCCGTACTGCTGCCGCCGGACGCGCCGGAGGCCGCGGCCGACGTCGTCGAGCGTCTGGACGCGATCCTCCTGGCGGGAGGCGAGGATCTGGATCCCGCCCTGTACGGAGCCGTGCCCCATCCGCGTACCGGGCCGCCGGTGCGCGAGCGCGACGCATGGGAGCGGGCCGTGCTGACCGCCGGCCTCGCCCGCGACATACCCGTGCTCGGGGTGTGCCGGGGGATGCAGCTGATGAACGTACACGAGGGCGGCACCCTGATCCAGCACCTGCCCGACCGGGTGGGCCACGACGGCCACAACCCCCATCGGGGCCACTTCTGCTCCCACGCCGTGACCACCGTACCCGGGACACGGGTCGGCGCCCTGCTGCCGGGGACGCACCACGTTGCCACGCACCATCATCAGGCGGTGGACCGCCTCGGCGCGGGACTGGTCGTCGCCGCCCGTGCGGCGGACGGCACCGTCGAGGCGATCGAGAGCACCCGGCACCGCTTCGCCGTGGGCGTCCAGTGGCACCCGGAGATGGGCGACGACGCGCCGGTCTTGCGGGCCCTGGTGGCTGCCGCGGGCTCCGCCGGAGGTACCGGTCCTGCACGGACGGCCGGACGGAACACGCGCACGGTGCGAAACGCGCCGGGCCGGACTTTCCCGGCACAGGTGCCTTGACACCCCGGGGCGGACCCCCCAGGATCACACCGTGAACCTGTCAGACAGCCAGACAGGTGGCCCCCTTCCGCGGCGCGTCAGTGCCATGGAAGCGGTCTTCGGCCACCTGCGCAGCGCCATCGAGCGCGGTGAGTACGCCGTGGGCGACAAGCTCCCCTCGGAAGCCGAGTTGTGCCGCACCCTGGAGGTCAGCCGACCCGTACTGCGGGAGGCCCTCCGGGCCCTGCAGGCCATGGGGTTGACCGTGTCCAAGAGCGGCAAGGGCACGTTCGTCCTGGCGAACACGGTCGATGAGCCCACCTTCGGCGACTACGCCGCCAGCGACCTGCTGGAAGTGCGCCGGCACGTCGAGATCCCGGTCGCCGGGTACGCAGCGCTGCGCCGCACCCCCGAGGACCTGGACCACCTGGGCCATCTGCTGGACCGGATGGAGCAGGAGACCGACACCACCGCGTGGGTGGCGATGGACACCGTGTTCCACCTGGCCGTGGCCGAGGCCTCCCGCAACCCCGTCTTCCGCCGCGTCATCGAGGAGATCCGCGACGCACTGGCGCGTCAGTCGACCTTCCTCAACGAACTGGGCGGCCGGCGCGAGCAGTCCAACTGCGAGCACCGGGCGATCCTGGAGGCGCTGGCCGACGGCAGCGAGCACGACGCGGTGGAGGCCATGTCCCACCACCTGCTCCGGGTCGAGACGACCCTTACCGACATCGTGCGCTCCCAGCGCACGACCGCCCCTACAGAAGGCAGACCCGAGGCGTGAGCGAGCAGTTCCTCAAAGACGAGAAGCGCCCCACGACCCGTCACGTCGACGCCGGTGACACCGGCTACAGCAAGTCCTTGAAACCCCGCCACGTCAACATGATCGCCATCGGCGGCGCGATCGGTACCGGGCTCTTCCTCGGCGCGGGCGGACGCCTCGCCGAGGCCGGGCCCTCCCTGTTCATCGCCTACGCCGTCTGCGGGATCTTCGCGTTCCTCGTCGTGCGCGCTCTCGGCGAGCTGGTCCTGTACCGGCCGTCCTCCGGCGCCTTCGTCTCCTACGCCCGTGAGTTCATGGGGGAGAAGGGCGCGTACACCGCGGGCTGGATGTACTTCCTCAACTGGGCGACCACCGGCATCGCCGACATCACCGCCGTCGCCACGTACACCCACTACTGGCACCTGTTCTCCGATGTCCCCCAGTGGGTGATCGCCCTCATAGCCCTGGCCGTGGTCCTCACCGTGAACCTCATCTCGGTGCGGATCTTCGGCGAACTGGAGTTCTGGTTCGCCATCGTCAAGGTCGGCGCCCTGGTCGTCTTCATGGGGATCGCGATCTTCCTCCTGGCGACCCGGCACCCCGTCGACGGCGCCGTCCCCGGCCCCGCCCTGATCACAGGCAACGGCGGGATATTCCCCAACGGCCTGCTCCCCATGCTGCTGATCATCCAGGGCGTCGTCTTCGCCTACGCCTCCGTCGAACTGGTCGGCGTCACGGCCGGCGAGACCGAGAAGCCCGAGGAGATCATGCCGAAGGCGATCAACTCGATCATGTGGCGCGTGGGCCTCTTCTACGTCGGCTCGGTCGTCCTGCTGTCGATGCTGATGCCCTGGAGCAGCTACAGCGCGGGCCAGAGCCCGTTCGTGACCGTGCTCTCCCACATCGGCGTCCCGGCGGCCGCCGACGTGATGAACCTGGTCGTCCTCACCGCGGCCATGTCCTCGCTCAACTCCGGCCTCTACTCCACCGGCCGCATCCTGCGCTCGATGGCCGTCAACGGCTCCGCCCCGCAGTTCACCGCACGGCTCAGCCGCACCCAGGTCCCCTACGGCGGCATCCTCCTCACCAGCGGCATGTGCGTCCTGGGCGTCGGGCTCAACTTCGTGGTCCCCGCCGACGCGTTCGAGATCGTCCTCAACCTCGCCGCGATCGGCATCCTCGCCACCTGGGGCGTGATCATGGTCTGCCACCTCCTCTTCTGGCGGAAGACCCGCAACGGTGAACTCACCCGCCCCTCCTACCGCCTGCCCGGCTCCCCCTGGACCGAACTCGTGACGCTGGCCTTCCTCGCCTCCGTCCTGGTCCTCATGTACGCCGACGGAGGCGCGGGGCGCACCACCGTGCTGTGCGTACCGCTGATCGCCGCGGCGCTGGTCGCCGGCTGGTACGCGGTCCGCGGCCGCGTGGCGCGCGCCGCCGCCCGGAGCGACGGCTGAGCCGGGCGCCCGCCCGTCCGCCTGCGCCCGGGGGTGCCGGTCGCCACCCCCTGTCAGCAGCGACCCACCACAGAACGAGGCAGTGATGCGCAGCAGTTTCCCCGCGGACGCGCCCGCGATCCGCGAGCCCCGGCACGCCCCCGTCGCCCACGTCATGCGGGGCGGCATGATCGAGGGGGTCCACTACGGTTCCGTCGCCGTCCTCGACGGCGAGGGCGAGGTCCGGACCAGCATCGGAGACATCGAGGCCGCCTGCTATCCACGCTCGGCACTCAAGCCGGTCCAGGCCGTCGCCATGGTGCGGGCCGGCCTGCCGCTCGACGGAGCCCTGCTCGCCCTCGCGATGGGCAGTCACTCCGGCGAGGAGCACCACCTCTCGGGTGTCCGGCTGGTCCTGGAGCTGGCCGGTCTCACCGAGGCCGACCTGCGCAACGTCCCCGACCTGCCCTACGGCCCGGCCGTCCGCGACGCCTGGCTGCGCGAGGGCCGCGGGCCGTCCCGGCTCGCCCAGAACTGTTCCGGCAAGCACGCGGCGATGCTGTACCTGTGCAAGCTGTCCGGGTGGCCCCCGGAGAGCTACCTCGACGCGAACCACCCGCTCCAGAGGGCGATCGCCCAGGTCGTCGAGGAGCTCACCGGCCAGCACATCGCGAACGTCACCGTCGACGGCTGCGGATCCCCGCTGTTCGCGGTGTCCCTGCACGGCTTGGCCCGCGCCGCCGCCCGCATCGCCACCGCCGCCCCGGACACCGCCGAGCACCGCGTGGCCAACGCCCTGCGCCTCCACCCGGAGATGGCCTCCGGTACCGGGCGGGACACCGCCGCGCTGATGCGCGCGGTGCCCGGGCTGCTGGCCAAGGACGGCTTCGAGGGCGTCCAGGTGGCCGCGCTGCCCGACGGCCGGGCCGTCGCCGTGAAGGTCGCCGACGGGGCCGACCGCGCGCGTACGGCAGTGACGGCCGCCGCCCTCGCACGTGCGGGAGTCGAGCCCCGGCTGCTCGCCGGGTTCACGGGCGAGCCCGTCACCGGTGGCGGCCGGACCGTCGGCGGCATCCGGCCGGTAGCGGCCCTGAACCCGCCCGGCGCCCCCGTCACCGCAACCGCCTGACACCCGCCTGCCCCTCTCCCCACCTTCGATCCGCTCACCTCAGGAAGAGGATCCGTACACCCGTGATCGCCTTGACCGCCTCCAGCCGCACCGAACACGACCTGCTCGGAGACCGCGACGTCCCCGCCGACGCCTACTGGGGTGTCCACACCCTGCGCGCCACCGAGAACTTCCCCATCACCGGCACGCCCATCTCCACCTACCCGCACCTGATCGACGCCCTCGCCGCCGTCAAAGAGGCCGCGGCCCTCGCCAACGGGGAACTCGGCCTGCTGGAGCCCACGAAGGCGGCCGTCATCGTCGCCGCCTGCCAGGAGATCCGCGGCGGCGAGCTCCACGACCAGTTCGTCGTCGACGTGATCCAGGGCGGCGCCGGCACCTCGACCAACATGAACGCCAACGAGGTCATCGCCAACCG
This sequence comes from Streptomyces nojiriensis, assembly GCF_017639205.1. NCBI lineage: Bacteria > Bacillati > Actinomycetota > Actinomycetes > Kitasatosporales > Streptomycetaceae > Streptomyces > Streptomyces nojiriensis. The sequence continues at coordinate 1,396,336 of NZ_CP071139.1, forward strand.
CGCGCTGGAGCTGCTGGGCCACTCCAGGGGCGAGTACGGACACCTGCACCCCAACGAGGACGTCAACCTCGGCCAGTCCACCAACGACGTCTACCCGACCGCCGTGCGGATCGCGACCGTCTTCGCGGTGCGCGGTCTCCTCGACGCCATGGCCGTCCTGCAGAACGCCTTCGCCCGCAAGGCCGCCGAGTTCCACGATGTCCTGAAGATGGGCCGCACCCAGCTCCAGGACGCCGTGCCGATGACGCTCGGGCAGGAGTTCTCCGCCTTCGCCGTCATGCTGGACGAGGACCGCAGCCGGCTCGCGGAGGCCCTCGGACTGATCCACGAGATCAACCTCGGCGCCACCGCCATCGGCACCGGTCTCAACGCCCCGGCCGGATACGCCGAGGCCGCCCGCCGCCACCTCGCCGACATCACCGGCCTGCCCCTGGTCACCGCTCCCGACCTGGTCGAAGCCACCCAGGACTGCGGCGCCTTCGTCCAGATGTCCGGCGTCCTCAAGCGCGTCGCCGTCAAGCTGTCCAAGACCTGCAACGACCTGCGCCTGCTGTCCTCCGGGCCCCGCGCCGGACTCGGCGAGATCAACCTGCCCCCGGTCCAGGCCGGTTCCAGCATCATGCCCGGCAAGGTCAACCCCGTGATCCCCGAGGTCGTCAACCAGGTCGCCTTCGAGGTCATCGGCAACGACATCACCATCACCATGGCCGCCGAAGCCGGACAGCTCCAGCTCAACGCCTTCGAGCCGGTCATCCTGCACTCGCTGTCCAAGTCCGTCACTCACCTGCGCGCGGCCTGCCTCACCCTCGCGGAACGCTGCGTGAGCGGCATCACCGCCAACACCGAGATGCTGCGCGCCACCGTCGAGAACTCCATCGGCCTGGTGACCGCCCTGAACCCGCACATCGGATACACCGCCGCCACCGACATCGCCAAGGAGGCCCTGGCCACCGGCCGGGGCGTGGCCGAGCTGGTCCTGGAACGGGGGCTGCTGCCGGCCGAGCGGCTCGCCTCCCTGCTGCGCCCCGAGGTGCTCGCGGGAACCGCCCCGGCCCGTCCCTGACCGGGACCGGACTGGGACCGGACTGGGTCCGCCCGGTCGGAGCGCGGGGTGCGGCGGGTGGACGTGGTCGTGCGGGGCGGATACGGCCCGAGGTGGCGACGCCCACGATCGCCGCCGAGCACCTCCCGGGCCGCGCCGACGTCGGCCAGCGCCTTGAGGCCGCGATGGCGCCTCGCGTGCCACCCGCCGGCGATCGGCGGCTCCCTCTGGGTGAGGGGGACCGGGCTTGCGGTGTCGTCACGGGAGGACTGCGCGGCAACCGGCGCCACGCGCGGTGCATACCGCGAGGACCGACCGGACCCGGTCAGCGGATCGTGTGCCGCAAGCCGATCCGGGTCTGGCATCCGCTCCATAGCGGAGCCCAGGTCAGCGACTTGGTGCTCGTCTGTTCTCCTGGGTCCCCACTGGTGGTCAGGCGTGCTTGTCCGCGGGGTGGTGGGTGGGCTGGACCGACCAGGTCGGGGGTTCGTCGTTGCCCGACTCTTCGTCGCTTTCCGCGTTGGCGAAGGTTGCGTGGATCTTGCCCGGGGCGTGGTGGACCGGGGCGTAGACGGCGTAGAGCTGGATGGGCTCGTCCCCGGTGTTGGTGACGTTGTGCCACGTGCCGGCGGGTACGAAGACCGCCCAGCCGTCCTCGACCTCCTGATCGAAGTCGAGGCGGTCCTTCGTGCTGCCCATCTGAACGCGGCCGCGACCCGCGTCGAGCCGGAGGAACTGGTCGGTCTCCGGGTGCGCCTCCAGGCCGATGTCCTCGCCCACCGGGATCGACATGAGGGTCAGCTGGAGGTACTTCCCGGACCAGGCGACCGAGCGGTAGTTGGTGTTCTCCAGCGTCGCCTGCTCGAGGTCGAAACTCTGAGGTTCGGGCCCGATGTCCTTGATGGTCATGCTTCTCTCCCGGTCGACGGAGGTGGTACGCGTTCCGGCACAGGTTTTGCGCCGGGCCAACCCTTCCAGACTGACCGGGATGTTTTGGCCCGACGCCAGTGCCACTCGAGCCGGGCTGTCACGGGCCCCGGGCACACGCGGCAGCTCGGCGTCGAAGTGGAGCGGGAGCCTGTCGACGTTGATGACTTCGATGTCAGAGCCAAGTGAGACCGTCTGCCCGGGAGCTCGCCGAGATCACGTCGGACACCGAGGCGACGATCGAGTATCTCCAGGCGGCTGACCTCCACGAGCGAACCGCCCGTCGTGAACGGGCTCCAGACCAGTCATGAGGTCTACGGCTACGTCCAGTCCGGCGGGCAGCACCGCGGGCTGGCCCGGCGGTCGGGCGGATACTGGGCACGGCTGGGAGGGGCGCCCCTGGGTGAGCGGGGCTTGTCGCGCAGGCGGCAACAGGTGAGCGGACTCAGGGCTCGATGACAAGGCGTTCGATGAGGTTGCCACGGAGTGTGAACTGGTAGCGCAGATCGATGGTGCCGCCGGGGAAGTTGCCTTCGAGGTGGTGGGTGGCGATGTAGTGGGTCGCGTCGGTCTGCTGAGCGTTCGCGAGGTGGATGGTGTAGGTGAATTCGGTGGCGGATCGGCCGAGCCACCCCTCGATCGCCTTGTTGCCCTCGTAGGTGTTGCCGTCGTCGATCACCGTGGCTTCGCGGGTGAACGCCGCGATTGCGGTTGCGGTGTCGTGGGCGCGGTGCGCTGTGAGGTAGCGGGTGATCACCTCGGGCAGGGTGTCCGGGGTGATGGTTCGGGGCTGGTTGTCGTGCATGACGTTCCTCGGTGTGGTGGCGGGTTCAGACGGTGGGGGTGGTGCCGCCGTCGATGACGTGTTCGGCGCCGACGATGGCCGAGGCGCGGTCGGAGACGAGGAAGGCGACGAGCTCGGCGACCTCCTCGGGCCGGTTGGGGCGGCCGAGAGGGATGCCGCCCAGGGAGTCCATGAGCCGGCCCAGCGCGGCTTCCTGGGTGACGTCTGCCTCCTGTGCGATCCGGGCGATGAGGTTGTCGGCGGCGGAGGTCTGCACGAAGCCGGGCGAGACGGTGTTGACGCGGACGCCGTGCGGGGCGACCTCGTTCGCCAGGCCCTTGCTGTAGGTGGTCAGGGCGGCCTTGGCTGCGGCGTAGGCCAGAGTTCCGTTCCACAGCGGCATGCGGCGCTGGATCGAGGTGACGTGCACGACTGCGCCCTTGCCCGTGGCGATCATGTGCGGCAGGAGCGCGCGGTCCAGACGAACGGCGGCCAGCAGGTTCGTGTTCAGCTCCCTCGCCCAGTCGTCCTCTCCGAGCGCCGCGAACCCGCCGGCCGGTGCCTCGGACCCGCCGAGGGTGTTGACCAGGATGTCGACGCCTCCCACGCGGGCCCCCACCTCGGCGGCTACGTCTGCGGCGCCCTGGGCGGTGGACAGGTCGGCGGTGACGAACGTCTTCTCCTCCACGTCGTCGGGGCGGCTGCGGGCGGTGACCAGTACGGTCGCGCCGGCCTGGGCCAGACGCCGGGCAATGGCGGCTCCAGTACCCTTGGTGCCTCCGGTGACCAGAGCGCGCCGGCCTTCGAGAGATTCGCTGATGGATGCGGTCACGCTGTGCTCCGTTCCCGGGTGCGGGGCGCAGAGGGCGCCCCATCCCTTGTTACTGCTAAAATGGAAGTCACTAACTTCGACTTTAGCAGTAACTGAGGGGATGGTCGCCTTGCCAAGCCGGATCAGGCTGGAGGACCGGGAATGCCCGCTGTCCACGACGGTGGAACACGTCGGCGAGTGGTGGACGCTGCTGATCCTCCACGACGCCTTCGACGGCTACACCCGCTTCGACCAGTTCCAGGAGAGCCTGGGCATCTCCTCCAGCATGCTCACCACCCGGCTCAAAACCCTCGTCGCGGACGGACTACTGGAGCGCCGGCCCTACCAGACCAACCCCGTGCGCCACGAGTACGTCCTCACCGAACTCGGACACTCCCTGCGACCGGTGATCGTCGCCCTGGCCGCGTGGGGAAACTCCCGCCTCACACCGGCCGAACGCAGCATGATCCTCGTCAACGCGCACAGCGGCGAGGAAGTCGAGCCCGTCGTCGTCGACGCCAAGACCGGCCGCCGGCTCGACGACAGCGACACCTACGTCTTCACCGCAGGCCCCGCAGCCAGCGACGCCATGCGCCACCGCTACGCGACGCGGCCGGCCACACCCTCGGAGGCGTAGCGATGCCGCGGCCAAGCACCGAACGTTTCCAAGAACCGCGATCAGCGCCTCGGCCGATGTGGCGTCGGCTGCGGGGACCGTCGCACCGGCCGCAACGGCGGGTGGCGAGTGCCATGAATCCTGATGGACCCTCACGACATTGGGGCTAGCCGTTCAGGTGGGCCAGGAGGAGGTTGGGGTCCTTGGCCGTGACGTACGCGGCGCTCAGGACGTAGGCGGTGTCGCCGCGCAGGGCGATGGAGGTGGGGTTCTGCAGGCCGTCGGCGGCGGTCAGGACGGTGGAGTGGGTGCCGTCGGGCTGGACGAGGGCGACCTCGCCGGGGCCGTTGAGGGCGGCCAGGATCTGGTCGCCGTGGCCGGTGAAGGCGAAGTCGTCGATCCCGGCCAGGCCGGTGGCCCGGGTCTGGACCTGGCCGGCGCGACCGTCGCGCTGGACGGGTATGCGGAGGACGACGCCCCGGTCGAGGTTGGTGACCCACAGCGCCCCGCCCCGGATCTTCAGCCCGTTGGCGCCGAGGAATCCGGTGGAGGCCAGTTCGGGGGCGGCGGACCAGGTGCGGGGGGTGCCGCCGGTGGTGGGGACACTGGAGATGGTGCCGAGGACGGAGTCGGTGACGTAGAGGGTCCGGGTCCGCGGGTCCAGGGCCAGGCCGTTGGGCAGGCCGGCCGCGGGCAGCGCGGCGATGCGCTGCGGTGTGCCGCCGGGGCGCAGGCGCCACAGGCCGGTCAGTTCGGAGGTGCCGGTGGCGTACAGGAAGTACAGGGTGCCGTCGTGTGCACGGACGATGCCGGTGGTCAGGGCGAAGCCCAGGACCGGGGTGTGGATGCCGCCGTCGGCGGGTGCGGGCAGGGTGGCCAGGATCCGGGTGGATCCCCCGGGGGTGATGCGGGCGACCTGGCGGGCGGCGGCGAAGGTGACGTACGCGCTGCCGTCGGGAGCCAGCGCGATGTTCTCCGGCGTCTGGTGCCGGGCCAGGTCGAAGTGCGCGGCGATGCGTGCGCAGCTCAGCGGGGCGGAGAGGGCTGACGCGACGCCGGGGGTGGCCGCGAGGACCGCTGCCGCGGTGAGTACGACGGCTGCTGCCGTGGCGGTCTTGGACCACGTGTACGTGTTCTTGAACATGGTTCCTTCACTGTTTTCGGGCATGCGGCAGCGGTACGCCGACGCGCGGGGGTTGGGGATGGCTTCAGGGAGGGGCGGCCGGTGGCCGCTCGTACCGGGGCGAGTGGAGGGACGGACGGGCACTCGCGGACGTCTGTGCGGCGTCCGATGGTGTGGGCCGGGTCAGCCGGACCCGGCCCGGACTCCCGGGCGCGCCGGGTCGTGCTGCGGGGTGACCTGGGCGAGGAGGGCCAGGGTGGTCCGCGCGGGCGAGTCGGCCTCGGTGGTGGCGACCACGATGCTCTGCCCCTGATCCGGGTCCTGGCCTGGGCTCAGGGTCTGCTGGGTGACGGTCAGCGGGCCGACCAGCGGATGCCGCATCTCGTAGGTCGCGACGGCGCAGGCCGTGACGCGGTGGTCGGCCCACATCGAGGCGAAGTCCGCGCTCTTCGCACTCAGTTCGCCCACCAGCGCATGGAGCGCGGTGTCGTCCGGGTGCCGGCCCGCCACCAGGCGCAGATTCCCCACCACGGCCCTGGCCTTCGCCGGCCAGTCGGCGTACAGGTCGCGGGTGTGCGCATCGAGGAACACCAGCCGGGCCATGTTGGGCCGCTGTGCCGGCCGGTCCGGGGTGCCCGGGTCCAGGTGTCCGGCGAACAGCGCATGGCCCAGCCGGTTCCATGCCAGGACGTCACTGCGGCGGCCGGTCACGATGGCCGGGACGTGGACCAGTGCCTCCAGCAGCTGGCCGGTCGCCTCCGTCACCCGCTCCGGGGCGGGCCGGCGGCCTCGTACCGAGCCCGTGGCCGAGGATCGGGCCAGGTTCTGCAGGTGCAGGCGCTCGGCTTCCTCCAGCCGCAGGGCCCGTGCGATCGCGTCCAGCACCTGCGGTGAGGCGTTCAGGGACTGCCCCTGTTCCAGCCGGGTGTAGTAGGACACGCTGACACCCGCCAGCGACGCCAGCTCCTCGCGTCGAAGACCCTGCACCCGGCGCCGCTCGCCGTAGTCGGGTATCCCGAGATCCTCCGGCTGCAGCTGGGATCGCCGCGTCTGCAGGAACTCCCCGAGCCGCACTTTTGCTTTCATGGATCCGAGTATGGGCGGGGCCCGACCGCACAGCCTGACCCTGGCGTGGATAGGCAACAGCGGGTCCTGGACACATCGGATTTCACCTTCACCCGGCACGGCTGGGTCGATGCCGCGCCGCCCGGGTCTACGACCTGGTCAGTGACGTGTCCGCCATCGGGCGCTGGAGCCCCAACGCGAGGGCGTCGGGCCCCAGGTCGGGGCCTGGGCTCCCCCACGACCACGATCCGGGCCAGATGCGGGCCAGTACCGAGCCATCGAAGGTAGATTGCTTCATTTTGCCTGCTCAGGACGGGTGTGGCGCGTGTACCACCAGCAGACGAAGAATCTGCTGAGCCATACGGCGCGGCTCTCTGGTGTCGGCGGCTGTCACGGCGACTGCGCAGACTTCCGAACCCGGTCGGCAAGTTGCTGCCAGCGCCGACGCACAGAGGAACCGCCCTCCGCGTCGACCGAGCCCAGGCCGTCGATGGCTTGCTGGAGCGGTGGAGGCTCGCGCGGGGTGTGGCCGAAGACCTTGAGGAAGACGCAAGACGTTGATCCGTTCCACTATCAATCCCGTGGTGCTGGTTCTATGTTCGTCGTCTCGATGCTGAGGGGGGAGTGCATGGACCCTGACGACGTGATGATCGATGCCCTGGCCGACAAGATCCTCGGGGGCAAGGTCGGAGGCGCTCTCCACCTTCCGTTCCGGTGGAAACAGAAGAATGCTCCGCGTCGCGCGTACTCCCCTATCCACGTCGAGGCGAACACTCCTGTCCGCTCCGATCTCTCCTGCCGCCTCGACCTCCGCTTCCGAATAGGCCTCGACAAGCCGTGGGAGTACAGCCTGATACTCCTCCACCCCGGAAGCCGCACGGTCCTCCGGCGCCTCGATGTTCGGGGGACACACCTCGACCGTGAAACGGGCGAGCACTTCATCAATCGCACGCACAAACACAGGTGGAGCGAACAGCGAGGCAACCGGGACGTCTACGCCCCGGACGACATCCGTCACGCGCCGGACCCGATCGCCAATGCGACGCTCACCTCTATGGATGAAGAGCACGACCGCGTCGTCAGGGACTTCGTCCTGGAATGCAAGATGGACATCTCCGCAGGCTACGTTTGGTTTCCGCCCACGCCGCCGATGCCGGCCCCGACGCTAGAGGGATTCGAGGAATACCCATGAGCGCCTCCCCCCCTCGATCCGCGCCTCACCGAGGACTTGCGCTGCTGGCACATCGCACCGGCAAGCCGCCCGGGATCCGTCGCACTCACAGGACGCTCGTACTTCGCTGACGGAGACGGCCTGACCGTCCTTCTCCGAGTGTCCGGAGACGACGCCTTGGCCAGCGACGGCGGCACCACGGTTTCTCGCTTGGCCGATGCCGGAGTCGACGTCTGGGGCCCAACCCGAGCAGCGACCGCCTGGACCGAGACACTCAGCGCATTCCGCCTCAGCGAAGTGGACGGACGAATCGTTGGCCGCCGGCCCCTGCAACAGGCGGCGACGCTCGTATCGGACATCAGTAGTGCGATGCTGACCACCGACGGCCTGCGATGGCTCGCAGCCCCTGACCGGGACAGCAAGCTCGTGCGTCAGTTCTACGCGTACCTCGACGATGCCCGCATCGCCTACGACCGGCGCCCCACCGTGGAGCTCCCCCGCGGCGCCAAGGTACGCCCCACCGCGCGCATCAACCTGCCCAAGCGAACAGTCCTGGTGCAGGCCGTCGGCGGCTCTGAGCAGGGCCTGGAGCATGCTCTGTCGCTCGTGCAGCGCATCGAGCGCGCGGACTACGCCTTCGACCAGCGCCTCGTGCTGCTGAAGGGCAACCCCCAAGCCTGGCCCGCCGACCACCTCGACCTCTTGGCGGACCACACACCAGTCGGGTTCTCCGACCGCATGGACGCGGTCACCCGATTCCTCAAAGAGGGCACTCCACTGGAACGCCCCGTCACATCGGAGCCGTAGGCTTCCCGCTCTCACACGACGTTTCCAGCTCCGCCCGGCGAAGAGGACCGGCCGAGCAATGTCTTGTCACTTGTGCACAACACCCGCCGCGCACTAACCCGCCCCCCTCATCCATGGATCGCAGACCCCGGCCGGGTTCGCCGCCAGGGTGGTGGGAGGCGACGGCCCGGCGGCGACCACCATCGCCCTTGACTACCAAGAGGCGGCGCGTAACCGGCAACCAGATCTAACTACTCGTCAGTAAAGTCAGCAAAAGGTCAGCATTCGTCCGACCAAACCTGGTTACAGCCTGCGACACATGAGACTCGACCGTCGGCGCCGAAGGCTCTCGCCCCGCATTCGACAGCCTCCCCTGCGAAACCAAAACCGGAGGGCCGGGCGCGATTACCACACCCAGCCCTCGCGCGCACAAACCAGCAGGTCAACGCACCCTTCCTCGCGCCTTCAGGTGGGTTGGGGGAAGCTCTGGGGCCGGAATCGGAGGGCCGTCGTAGCCCTTCACCTCACCGAATCGCGACCCGCTCATCCAGTCTTCTCGGGCCTGCGCGATATCATCGTGTGACCGTCCGATCCAGTTCCAGAACATTCTGATGGCGAGGCGGCTCCAGTTCGTCGACAGGGAAGCTCGCACAACCCAGATCACCCATTCGGGTGATGATCGTGCAAGTGCGGCCTCGTGAACGCGCGATCGCCATAGTGTCGCCGCACACCTCATGCTTGCGGCGAGGTAAGCAACGAGGAGCGAAACCGTGGATGTCCATGACGTCAACGGGCCCAACGCTTCCGCAACTTACGCGTTCTCTGTAGCGGCGCGGTCTGACGCGTGTGGACTGCTTCATCTGGCGGACGGATCAGGATCACCGACCCGGCCTGGAGTACCTGGTGCCTGCAGGGACGGGTAGCGGGGCGTAGCACCCAGTGGCGGCACGCGCTCGATCGGTTCGCCCTGGTCGCTGTGTTAGGAGTCCGCCGTCGAGTGCTGCGCCGTGACCCAATCCCTCAGAGGCCTGCCGCGCACCGGGTGACAACGAGCCAAGCCGCGTGATCCAGCTCGGACCAGAGCATGGGTTCGCCGCTCATTCGCTGCCCTGGAGTGGCCGCCAGGAATTCGCACGCTGCCCGCACAATCGATACGCAGAGCACGTTGAAGGGCATCATGCGGACGGAAGCCGATGCCGGATTTCTGTGCCAACTTTCTTTCTTTTGTGCCGACTATAATTCCTCGTCACAACGGCCTAGCGGCGTACCCGCGGCATGCCGAGGCCGATCCAGGAGATGATCTCGCGCTGGATCTCGTTGTTGCCCCCGCCGAAGGTGAAGATCACGGCGCTGCGGTAGCCGCGTTCGAGCTCGCCGTGCAACACCGCGCCCGCCGAGCCGTCCTTGAGGGAGCCGGCCGCGCCCACGATCTCCATCAGCCAGGCGTACGCGTCCCGGCGGGCCTCGGAGCCGTACACCTTGACCGCGGAGGCGTCCTGTGGGGTGAGGGTGCCGGCCTGGACCGCGCCCACCATCTGCCAGTTGAGCAGCTTCATCGCGTCGAGCCGGGCGTGCGTGCGCGCGAGGCGGCCGCGGACCCAGGAGAGGTCGATGACCCGGCGGCCATCGGCGAGTTTCGTCGCGGCGGCCCAGCGCTGGACGTCGTGGAGGGCCCGGATGGCCATCGTGCCGTGTGCGGCGAGGGTGACGCGTTCGTGGTTGAGCTGGTTGGTGATCAGGCGCCAGCCCTTGTTCTCCTGGCCGACGCGGCGGCTCGCCGGGACGCGGATGTTCTCGTAGTAGCTGGCGGTGGTGTCGTGCGAGGCGAGGGTGTTGATGACGGTGCAGGAGTAGCCGGGGTCCGAGGTCGGGACCAGGAGCATCGTGATGCCCTTGTGGGCGGGGGCGTCCGGGTCGGTGCGCACGGCGAGCCAGACCCAGTCGGCGGTGTCTCCGTTGGTGGTCCAGATCTTCTGTCCGTCGACGACGTAGGTGCCGGTCTCCTCGTCGCCCTCGCGCACCGCCTTGCACTTGAGCGCGGCGAGGTCGGTGCCGGCGTCGGGCTCGCTGTAGCCGATGGCGAAGTCGATCTCCCCGGCGAGGATCTTCGGCAGGAAGTACGCCTTCTGCTCCTCGGTGCCGAACTGCATGATGGTCGGCCCGACCGTGTTGAGTGCCATCAGGGGCAGCGGTACGACGGCCTGCGCGGCCTCGTCGAAGAAGATGAACTGGTCCATCGGGGTCATCCCGCGCCCGCCGTACTCCTTGGGCCAGCCGACCCCCAGCCAGCCGTCGGCTCCGAGCCGGCGGATGGTGTCCCGGTAGAAGCGCTTCTGGGCGGCCGGGTCCTCGTAGCGGGCGTAGACGTCCTGCGGCACGAGCTCGGCGAAGTAGGCGCGCAGTTCGGTGCGCAAGTGCTGCTGCTCAGGCGTGTATTCGAGGTGCACGGGCCCCTCCGGGGTCTCGCGGTCCGGCCGGTCGCTGTGGTGGCGGCGGTCAGAGTAGAACCTGTTACAAGAATTCGGAAGGACCCGGGTACCGGCCGATCAGAGCCGGCGTCCATAATCGCGACCATGACGAGCCCACGCAGCAGAGCGGAATTCTTCGTCGAACCCGAGCGGGACGGACGCTTCAGCGGCCCCGCGACCGGTGACGAGCGGCAGATGCTGGTCGCCTTCCTCGCGGACCACCGCGCCACCCTGGAACTCAAGTGCGCAGGCCTGGGTGCGGAGTTGGCGCACCGTTCGGTGGAACCGTCCACGCTCTCCCTGCTCGGCCTGGTCCGGCACCTGGCCGATATGGAGCGCCGCTGGTTCCGGCAGGTCCTGGCGGGGCAGGACGCGCCGCCCCTGTTCTCCTTGGCGGAGGATCCGGACGGGGACTTCGACGGAGCCCGGTCCGATCCCGCGGCGGCCGAAGCGGCCTGGGCGGCGTGGCGCACCGAAGTGGCCTTCGCCGAAAGCTTCGTGGCGCAGGCTCCCGATCTGGACGTCGAGGCCGTCGACGCGTGGCGCGGGAAGGTGTCGCTGCGCTGGGTGCTGATCCACATGGTCGAGGAGTACGCGCGGCACAACGGGCACGCCGACCTCCTGCGCGAGCGGATCGACGGGGCCATCGGCATCTGAGGGGGGCCACGGGCCGGGCGCCCCGCCTCGCACCGTCAGGTGAAGAGGTACAGGACGTCGAAGTGGACGAGGTCGCGGGCCGTGTCGAAGAGGTACCGGCCCGAGGGGATCCCGTCCGCGGCCTGGCCCGCGGCGCCCCGGGCGTTCGCGTACGCGTCGAACCCGGGGCTGTGCTGCCAGGCCGCGGCGGCGGGCAGGTGGTCCTTCAGCGCGGCGGGCAGGTCGGCCGGCGCGCCGGTGGCGGTGAAGGCGTGGTCGGGCTTGCCGGTGATCGCGGCCGCGCCGCCGGCCGGCAGGTGGGCGACACCGACCACACGGATCCGGGAGTCGGGGCCCGGGATGCTCCGGTCGTCACCCGCGTCGTCGATGTCGTAGCCCAGCCAGTGCGCGTCGGTCAGTTCGCCCAGGAACGGCCCGAGCCGCCGGTTCAGCGGCTCCAGGTCGGTACGGACCTCGGGCCGGCGGGGCGGCTGCGGCCACAGGAGGTACGTCATGCCCGCGCCCACCGTCAGCAGCGGGAGGCCGGCGATCAGCAGGAACCGGCGGCGATTCGTACGTCCCCGCTGTGTGTCCATGATCGCCGCCCCCGCCGCCCGTCAGTTCAGGGCGCCGATCATAGCCGTCGCCGTCGCCGCCATCGCCGCACGGGCCGCCGTCAGGTACGGCCGGGGGTCCGCCGGGGTCAGGTGGGTGCGGATGGCTTCGGTCATCGCCACATTGAGGGCGGTGCCGATGTTGACCTTGCGGATGCCGCCCGCGACGGCCGCCGCGAGCTCGGCGTCCGGGAGGCCGGAGGAGCCGTGCAGGACGAGCGGTACGTCCACGGCCTTGGCCAGCCGGGCCAGCAGCACGCGGTCCAGGGCCGCGGTCCGGCTGGTCATCGCATGGCTGCTGCCGATGGCGACGGCGAGGGCGTCGACCCCGGAGTCGGCGACGAACCGCCGGGCCTCGTCGGGGTCGGTACGGGCGCCGGGCGCGTGCGGGTCGAGCGGCGCGGCGCCGTTCTTGCCGCCGACCTCGCCCAGCTCGGCCTCGATCCACAGCCCGTTGGCGTGCGCCCAGTCGGCTGCGGACCGGGTGGCCTCCAGGTTCTCGGCGTACGGGAGTTGCGCGGCGTCGTACATCACCGAGCTGTATCCGGCGTCGCAGGCCTGCCGGAGCAGTTCGGGGCTCTTGACGTGGTCGAGGTGCAGGCCGACGGGGACCCCGGCGGCCTCCGCGCAGGCGCCGGCGGCCCGGGAGATGGGCAGCAGCTGCCCGTCGCGGAACCTCACGGCGTTCTCGCTCAGTTGGAGGATGACGGGCAGGCCGGCCGCCTCGGCCCCGGCCACGACGGCTTCGGCGTGCTCCAGGGTGATGATGTTGAAGGCGGCGACGGCCCGGCCGGCCGCGGCCGCCTCCAGGACCAGGTCGCCGGCCCGGACCAGGCTCATCGGACCGCCTCCTCTCCGGTGGTGAGGATCACCGAGCGCGTGAGGTTGCGCGGAGCGTCCGGATCCAGCTGCCGGTGGGCGGCGACGGCGAGGGCCAGGCGGTGTACGCGGACCAGTTCGGCGAGCGGGTCGAGCCGCCCGGCCACCCATTGGGAGCCGGTGGTGCGTACCTGCTCGGCGAGCCCGTCGGGGGCCTCGTCGAGCGACCAGGTCACGGTGCCTGGCCCGGAGATGCTGACGGGTCCGTGCCGGTACTCCATCGCCGGGTAGGACTCGGCCCAGGACAGCGAGGCCTCGCGCATCTTCAGCGCGGCCTCGTGGGCGAGTCCGACGCTCCAGCCGCGGCCGAGGAAGGTGAACTGGCCCCGGCCGGCGATGTCGGCGGGCAGCGGCTCGACGAGGGCGGTGCGGCCGTCGGCGACCACGGAGGGGGTGTGCAGCCCGACGTGGGCGCGCAGCAGGGTGAGGGCGGTGGTCGCGAACCGGGTCTGCACGACGGACTGTTCGTCGGCGAAGTCGAGGACGACCAGCTCGTCCGCGGCGGTCATCACCGGGGTGGCCGGATCGCCGACGACCGCGGTCGTGGGCACGCCCGCGTCCCGCAGCCCGGCCAGCAGGTCGAGTACCTCGGTGGTGGTGCCGGACCGGGTCAGGGCGACGACCCGGTCGTAGCGGCGGTGGCGCGGGAACTCGGAGGCGGGGAAGGCGTCGGTCTCGCCCTGTCCGGCCTCCTCGCGCAGCACGGCGGCCGACTGGGCCATGTAGTACGAGGTCCCGCACCCGACGATCGCGGTGCGCTCCCCCGGCTGCGGGAGCACCGCCCGCCGGGCCGGGGCCAGTTCGGCGGCCCGCTCCCAGCATGCGGGCTGCGTGCCCAACTCGTACGCGACGTGACTCATACAGGCTCCCTCGTGCGGCAGGCTGGTCCGAATGCGCTGAATGCGTTTTCCTGCAAGGTAGCGGCCCGTTTCACGCAACTTCAAGCATTTACGGGTGGAGCGGCTGAGTTAGTGTCGCCGGGTGGGCCGATGGAGGCCGCAGGGAAACACCGTGGGACGCATGTCGAAGAACACCGAAGGGGGCGGCCGATGACCCGCAAGGAGCGCTGGCAGGCGCTGCTGGACCTGCTCGTGGAACGGGGCGAGCTGGAGGTGGAACCCGCGGCGGAGACCCTCGGCGTGTCCGCCGCGACCATCCGCCGCGACCTCGACCAGCTCGCCGAGCAGCAACTGCTGGTCCGTACGCGCGGCGGAGCCGTGCTGCACGGGGTCTCGTACGAACTCCCGCTGCGCTACCGCACCTCGCGCCGCGCCGCCGAGAAGCACCGGATCAGCGAGGCGGTGGCGGCCCTGATCACCCCGGGCGAGGTGATCGGCCTGACGGGCGGCACCACGACCACGGAGGTGGCGCGCGCCCTGGCCGGGCGCCCGGACCTGGCCCAGGGCTCGCCGGCGCTCACCGTGGTGACCAACGCCCTCAACATCGCGGGCGAGCTGGTGATCCGGCCGCAGTTCAAGATCGTACTGACGGGCGGGGTGGCCCGCCCCCAGTCGTACGAGCTGACGGGCCCGCTCGCCGAGCAGGTCCTCGGGCAGCTCGCGGTGGACACGGCGGTGCTCGGCGTGGACGGCTTCGATCCGCAGGACGGCGCGGCGACCCGCCACGAGGACGAGGCCTCGGTCAACCGCCTGCTGTGCGAACGCGCCCGCCGGGTGGTGGTCGCGGCCGACTCCAGCAAGCTGGGCGTCCGCGCGTTCGCCCGTATCTGCGCGACCTCGTCGGTGGACGTCCTGGTGACGGACACGGGACTGGCCCCGGCGGTGGCCCGGGAGTTCGAGACGAAGGGCGTGGAGGTGGTCCGGGTGTGAGCGGGGTGCCTCCGTCGGCGGCGACCGGCACGGCCACCGCCTGCGGAGGCGCGGCGCGCTACCCCACGGCCTGCCGCGCATCGGCGAGCAAGGTCGCCAGGGTCATCCTGGTGACGTCGGCGAGGTAGCCGTAGTCGAGCGTGTCCGGCGTGTCCGACGTCTCGTGGTAGTGCGGGTTCCCCTCCCCCTCGTAGGCACCGATCGTCACGTCGCCGTGTGCTTCGAACGGCATGTAGTCACTGGCGAAGATGGGACCGAGCATGACCGGCAGTGCCGTGTGGTCCGCGGCGGCCTGCGCCATGACCGCGGCGAAGGCCTTCGACGCGGCGTCATTGCCCGGTACCGCGTTCCCCAGGTCGCGCTCCACCGTCACGGAGCCGTCCGCCGGTGGCCTCCCGACCATGTCCAGGTTCACGACCCGGTAGGCCTCGCCGTCGGTGGCGTGGAGCTCCGCGGCATACTCCGTGGCGCCCCACAGCCCCTGTTCTTCGCCGGAGAAGGCCACGAACCGGAGGGTGGAGGCCAGCGCGACGGGGGCGAGCAGACGCGCGATCTCGAGCACCGCCGCCACACCGCTGCCGTTGTCGTCGGCTCCCGGAGCACGTGCCGTGGTGTTGTTCAGGTCCGCCATGCGGCTGTCGTAGTGGGCGCACACGATGATGACGGGCCGGCCGGCAGCCGTCCCGGGTTTGGTGCAGATCACGTTGTCGGCACTGTGACCGGCATTGGTCCACGTGCGCCGGACCACATCCGTGTACCCGGCCGCTTCGAACCGGCTCACGATCTCCTCGGCGGCCTGCCCGATGAGGGGCGAGAAGGTGTGACGCGTGTGGAAGGCCGCGAGTGCCTCGACGGAGTTCCTCAGCTCGTCCGCCGAGACCGACTCGACCAGTGTGGAGATGAACTCGTTCTTCTGCGTGGCCGCCCGCTTGCGTTCGGCCGGGGCCACGGGCTCGGCGGCGCTGGGCGGGTAGCGCTTCTCGGGGGGTGCCAGCGGCAGTGCCGCACGTGTGTCACGTTCCATCACGGGCCGCCTTCAGCCGGTGTTGAGGGCGGGTTGGCAGTAGGCGCAGCCGTTGTATCCGCGTGCGACCGCGTCCTCGGCACGGAGGAAGGGGACCGAAGGTCGGACTGTCCCAGTCGTTGCACCGGAACCACTCCCCGTCGAGCCGGAACATTCCACCGCTGGCGGGTGCCACCTCGGCCTGGACGTCGTGCCGGAAGCCGTTCAGCTTCGCCACGCCGGACCCGGCGTGGAGCGTGCTGTCGTTCGACTCGGTCACGGGGTCGGGCGAGAAGACCTTGAGCGTGGCCGTCACGTACTTTCCCACGAGCTCGACCCAGAGCAAGGTGCCGGCAATGGCGTCCACGACGACGCGGAAGTGCTCGATGGGGCCGGTGGTCTCGACCACCAGATCGTGCACGAGGTGCAGCGCGCCGTCCGGCTTCCTCCCCTTCTTCAGCAGCGCGACGGAAGCGGAGGGGTAGTCGCTCCCCGGCAGGGAGGGCCGGTCCGTGTCCCGCAGGTAGACGAGTTGGTCCCGGGTCACGTCTGCTGTTTCGAAGTCCTTCTTGAAGGGCGCGAGGGCGACCTTCAAGACATCGGCCACCGTACGTGCGTCACCGGGGTCGGGAGCATCGGCGACGTCCATCTCCCCGGTGTGGTCGACCTGGATCACGCTGGCCTGCTTGACGTCGGCGACGGCCTGAACGGTGGCGCCCACCACCGGGATGTCGTTGTGGAACTGCTGGAAGCGCACCCGCAGCGTCGCCGCGCCTTCGGTCGATTCCACCTCGCGCAGATCGATCGAGCCGGTGTTCAGGTCTCCCGAGCGCGCCGCCATGAACGAGTCGATGGCCTTGCGCGCCGTCGACGCACGGACCAGGGTCGCTCCCGGATCGACGTATTTGCGCAGTACACCACCGGCATCCGCGTGTTCACCGACGTCGGGGACCATGCGCAGCGGCCGGTCGGCCTCCGGGCCCGGCATGTTCCTCTGCCGTTCTCCGCGATCCCGAGCCATGATGTCCTCCTCAACGCACATGCGGAGGGTAAGGAAACGCATCATCAGAGCGGGTGGATGCCCCCGGGCGCCCGTCACGTGACCGTTCCGCTTACGGGAACCGCCGTGGACTTTTGGCACTCTCAGCAAAAGCGTAGCGTCGTCCGCCGACTCCTGCGACGCGAGCACGCGCCGCAAAGCCCCCCGCCCGCCCGGGAGATCGGGCTGCGGTACGGACCCACACGGCTTGCGCCCGGTGGCGCCCGGGGCCGCCTGCACGCGGGTCCGGCCGCCGGACCGGAGCGGTGCTCAGTGGGCCGGCAGCCGCTCCGACTCGCGGACCAGGGCGGCCAGGACGGGCGCGATCAGAGGGTGGGTCTCGCCGCCGCGGCGGGTGGCCGCGAAGACGCGGCGGGTGGCCGCCGGGCCCGTGACGGGGCGCACCTGGACCTCCTTGAGGTCCATGCCGCGCAGGGCCGAGCGCGGGACGAGGGCCACTCCGGCCCCGGCGCCCACCAGTGCCGTCACGGCGCGGAAGTCGTCCGAGGAGTGCACGAGCCGGGGCTGGAAGCCCGCCAGTTCGCAGGCGAGCAGCGTCACGTCGTGGCACGGGTTGCCGGGGTACTGGCCCACCCAGTCCGAGTCGGAGAGGTCGGCCAGCGACACCGCGGGCAGGTCGGCCAGCGGATGCCCCGAGGGCAGGACCGCGTCGAAGGGTTCCGCGTACAGGGGGAGGACGGACAGCCGCGCGTCGTCGGCGCCCGGGCCGCCCCGGTACTCGACGGCCAGCGCGAGGTCCGCCTCGCCGTCCAGCAGCTGCGGCAGGCTCTGGTCACCCTCCGCGTCGCGGACCCGCAGCCGGATGCCCGGGCGTTCCAGCGCGAGCCGGGCGATGGCCGGGGCCAGCACCTCCGCGATGCCCGTCGCGAAGGCTGCGACGGTGACCTCGCCCGCCGTACCGCCGGCGTAGGCCGCGAGCTCCGCCTCCGCCCGCTCCAGCTGCGCGAGCACCTCGTGCGCGTGGCCGAGGAGGATCTCACCGGCCGCCGTGAGCCGGACGCCCCGACCGCTGCGGGTGAGCAGCGTGTGGCCCGTCTCCTGCTCCAGCGCAGCGAGCTGCTGGGAGACGGCGGAGGGGGTGAGGTACAGGGCTGCGGCCGCGGCGGTCACCGTACGGTGGTCCGCCACGGCCCGCAGGATGCGCAGCCGGCGGGGGTCGATCACCCCACCATTGTCTCAGGGTGCACGAACCCCTCAGACCCCTCGGGTCCCTCAGGCCCCGGCGGTGCCGAGGGCGGCGCGGGCGTCGATGAAGGCGGCCACCGCGCGCTCGACGTCGGCCGTCGAGTGGGCCGCCGAGAGCTGGACGCGGATGCGCGCCGCGCCCATCGGCACCACCGGGTAGGAGAAGCCGATCACGTACACGCCGCGCTCCAGGAGCAGCTCCGCCATCCTGGCCGCCTCGGCCGCGTCACCGATCATGACCGGGGCGATGGCGTGGTCGCCGGGCAGGATCTCGAAGCCGGCCTCGGTCATCTTCGTACGGAAGAGCGCGGTGTTGGCGGCGAGGTGTTCACGCAGGTCACCGGCCGACTCCAGCAGGTCGAGGACCTTGAGGGAGGCGGCCGCGATGACCGGGGCGAGGGAGTTGGAGAAGAGGTACGGGCGCGAGCGCTGGCGGAGCAGCTCCACGATCTCGGCGCGGGCCGCGACGTAGCCGCCGGAGGCGCCGCCGAGGGCCTTGCCGAGGGTGCCGGTGATGATGTCGACGCGGTCCATGACGCCGTGCAGCTCGGGGGTGCCGCGGCCGCCGGGGCCGACGAAGCCGACGGCGTGCGAGTCGTCGACCATGACCATGGCGTCGTAGCGGTCGGCCAGGTCGCAGATCTCGGCGAGCGGGGCGACGTAGCCGTCCATGGAGAAGACGCCGTCGGTGACGATCAGCTTGCGGCGGGCGCCGCCCTCGGCAGCTTCCTTCAGGCGGGCTTCGAGCTCGGCCAGGTCGCGGTTGGCGTAGCGGAAGCGGCGGGCCTTGGAGAGGCGGATGCCGTCGATGATCGAGGCGTGGTTGAGGGCGTCGGAGATGACCGCGTCCTCGGCGCCGAGCAGGGTCTCGAAGACGCCGCCGTTGGCGTCGAAGCAGGAGGAGTAGAGGATCGTGTCCTCCTGGCCGAGGAAGGCCGAGAGCCGCGCCTCCAGCTCCTTGTGCACCTCCTGGGTGCCGCAGATGAAGCGGACGGAGGCCATTCCGTAGCCCCAGCGGTCCAGTGCGTCCTTCGCGGCGGCGACGACCTCGGGGTGGTCGGCCAGCCCCAGGTAGTTGTTGGCGCAGAAGTTGAGCACCTCGCCGGCGGTGCCGCCCGAGGTGACGGCGACGGCCGCGTTCTGCGGGGTGCCGATGACGCGCTCGGGCTTGTGCAGGCCGGCGGCGCGGATCTCGTCGAGGGTGGAGCGCAGGTCCTCGCGGACGGTCTCGAACATGGTGCGGTTCTCCTTGTGCGGCGGAGGGCGGCGGAAGGCGACTGGGGCGACGAGGGAGGGGCCGGGCCCCGCGGAGGGGGGAGGGTGTGCGGGGCCCGGCCCGGAGGGAGATGGTTCGTCAGGTGTGGCCGGGGGTCGGCCGGGGGCGGTCGGGCTACGCCGTCCAGTCCAGGATGATCTTGCCGCTGCGGGCGGTCGACGCCTCGTCGAAGGCGGCCTCGAAGTCGCGGTGCGAGTAGCGGCCGGTGATGACCGGGCTCAGGTCGAGCCCGCCCTCCAGCAGCACGGTCATCGCGTACCAGGTCTCGAACATCTCACGGCCGTAGATGCCCTTGATCGTGATCATCGACGTGACCACCTTCGCCCAGTCCACCGGGAACTCCTGCGCGGGCAGGCCCAGCATGGCGATCCGGCCGCCGTGCGTCATGTTGTCGATCATGTCGCGCATGGCCTCGGCGCGGCCGGACATCTCCAGGCCGATGTCGAAGCCCTCGCGCAGGCCGAGCTTGGTCTGCGCCTCGGCGATGGAGGACTCGGCGACGTTGACGGCGAGGGTGGCGCCCGCCTTGCGGGCGATCTCCAGGCGCTCGGGGCTGACGTCGGTGATGACCACGTTGCGGGCGCCGGCGTGCCGGGCCACGGCCGCCGCCATGATCCCGATCGGGCCGGCGCCGGTGATCAGCACGTCCTCGCCGACGAGCGGGAAGGACAGCGCGGTGTGCACGGCGTTGCCGAAGGGGTCGAAGATCGCGGCGACGTCCAGGTCCACGGCCGTGCGGTGCACCCACACGTTCTGGGCGGGCAGGACCACATACTCGGCGAACGCGCCGTCGCGGCCGACCCCGAGGCCGATCGTGCTGCGGCACAGGTGGCGGCGGCCGGCCAGGCAGTTGCGGCACTTGCCGCACACCAGGTGGCCCTCGCCGCTGACCAGCGCGCCGACCTCGATGTCCTGGACGTCCGCGCCGAGCGCCGCGACCTCGCCGACGAACTCGTGGCCGAGGACGAGGGGCGTCTTGACCGCGCCCTGCGCCCAGCCGTCCCAGGCGCGGATGTGCAGGTCGGTTCCGCAGATGCCGGTGCGCAGCACCTTGATCAGTACGTCGCCGGGGCCGTATTCGGGCTCGGGGACGTCCATGAGCCACAGGCCGGGTTCTGCCTTGTGCTTGACGAGTGCCTTCATGGGGTGGCTCCAGGCATGCGGAAGGGTACGCCGCGGGCGGATGGGCCCGAACGGCGGCGGTGACGTGCACCAATCTGCCGATCAGTGCGGTGATCAGTCCATCGAGACTTTCTTAAACGGGTCGACAGCGCAGCTTCACGCCTATGCTCCTCCCGTGACGGGGAAGGGGCCCGCGCTGGGGACGGCGCGGGGGAAAAGGGGAGGTGAGGAGCGTGCCGAGTCTGCGTAGCAGGGCGCTGTCGGTGGCGCTGATCGCGGTGGGACGGCGAAGACGGTACGCGAGCGCGGAGGCCGTCCGGGCCCGGGTGGCCGAGTCCGCCCGCCGGCCCGCGTCCCATCTGCCGCCGCGGTCGCTGGGGCGGGTCGCCGACATCTCGCGGACCTTCGTCGGAGCCTGGCCGGTGTACGACGTATCCCCGCTCGGGACGGAGCCGGCGGCCCACGTGCTGTACGTGCACGGCGGCGGCTACGTCCACGAGCTGGAGCGCCCGCACTGGGCGCTGATCCGGACCCTGGTCACGCAGGCGCGGGCGCGGGTGGTCGTACCCGCGTACATCCTGGCTCCGCGCGGTACCGCCGACCGGACGGTCCCGGTCGCCGCCGATCTGCTGAGCGGTCTGATCGCGAGCGGCGGCTCCGGCGGGACGGTGCTGATCGGGGACTCCGCCGGAGCCGGGCTGGCGCTGGCGGCCGCGCAGCGGCTGCGCGACCGCACCGGGGACCAGCCGTCCCGGATCGTGCTGATCTCGCCCTGGCTGGACGTGACCATGAGCCATCCGGACCAGGCGGCCATCGAGGCGGCCGATCCGCTGCTGGCCCGCCCGGGGCTGCTGGAGGCCGGGCGGCTGTACGCCGGAACCCTGGACGCCGAAGACCCCCGGGTGAGCCCGCTGCACGGCGGCTTCGCCGGGCTGGCGCCGATGACGGTGTTCACCGGGACCCGGGACGTGTTGACCACGGACAGCCGGGAGCTGCTGCGCCGGGCCCGCGCGGACGGGGCCGAGGTGGAGTTCCACGAGGCGGCGGGGCTGCCGCACGGGTACCCGCTGCTGCCCGTGCCGGAGGGACGCGCGGCGCGCGAGCGGATCGTCGAGCTGATCAGGTCGACGGCGGAGCTGTGAGGGCACGGCGGTGACGGCGGATGACGGCGGATCGCCGACGGCCTACGCCGTGCAGGTCATGAGGGAGCTGATCGGCCAGGCGCGGTACGCCGTCCAGTACGCCTCGTCGCGGACGGCGTCGGCGGGCGGGGTCCGGTTCGGCTGCCAGCCGACGGTGACGAAGCCCGCCTCGACGGCGGCCTCGGCGAGGTCGGCATGGGCCCACTCGCGGAATTCGAAGGGCACCGGCGGCTCGGTCAGGAAATGCGCCTTGAGCAGCGGCGCGTCGCCGTCCGGGACCCGGTCGAGGATGCGCACCCCGTACGGCGACCAGTCCACGCGCGGGAACGCGCCCGCGTTGGGGACGATGGCGAGCAGCCTCCCGCCCGCCCGCAGATTGGCGCGGACGGACCGGAACATCGCGTGCAGGGACCTGCGGTCGGGCGCGTAGCTGAAGACGTACGCGGCGGTCGCGAGGTCGAAGGGGCCCAGGTCCGGCAGGCCGGCGGCATCGGCGACGTGGTACTCGACGTCCGGCCGGTCCTTGGTCGCCTCGTGCGCGCGGGCGAGCCGGATCATCTCCTCCGAGACGTCGACACCGACGGTCCGCCGGGCCCCACCGCGGGCCAGCAGCCGGGTGTTGTATCCGTATCCGCAGGCCAGGTCGAGGGCGTCGAGCCCGCGCACCCCGCCGAGGGCGTCGAGGGCTCCGTGCAGGGTGTAGGTGTCGGCCGCGGAGAACGCCGCCGTGCTCGTGGACTCCGCGTAGCGCTCGCCGATCGTGTCGTACTGGAACCGCATGCTCTGCCTTCCGGGGGCCTGCCGGGGGTGGGACGCCTGCGTATCGTGCCCCGCGGCACCGTCCGGGGGGTGGGCCGCACACCCGTGCGTCCCCCGGACGAGGGAAGCGGTCGGCCTATCGGCCGCGGCACGGCCGCGACCAGCCAGGATGCAGGTGTCGCCGCCGAGGGCGCATCCTTGCTGTGTGATGGCGAGAGCGGACAGCGCCGGCGCCGCGCCCGACACCACGGATGCCCCTGATGCGACGGCCCAGGTGCTCGCACGGGCCGCCGTGAACGCGATGGAGGCCGTCGGTGGGTACGCGGCCGGCGTCTACCTGCGCTCCCCCACCAGCGGGCTGCTCCTGATGGCCGTGTTCACCGGGCTGCCGCTGCAGCTGTTCCGGCCCTGGTGGCGGATGCAGGTGAACCGCCCGTACCCGATCGCCGAGGCCTACCGCTCCGGGCGGGCCGTGCACCTGCCCGACGCGGAGTCGGCCATGAGCCGCTTCCCGCAGCTGATGGCCGGGCTGCCGTTCCCCTTCGGCTCGCTGTACGAGCCGGTGACCGCCGGGACGGAACGGTTCGGCGTCCTGGTGGTGCTGCGCGAGGCCACCCCGGGGATCCCGGTCGGGACCGCGGACCGCGAACGGCTGCGACGGACCGCGGAGCAGCTGGCCGCCGACCTCGCCGCGCTCGCGGCGGCCGGGGCGCGGACGCTGTGGGAGGGCGACCCGGTGGGCGTGCCGGCGCCGCCTCCCGAGGCCGGGGCCGAGGGCGCCCGCAGGGCCGCGGACCGGCTCGCGCAGGCGGTGCTCTCCCTGGACCGGGAGGGCCGGATCGGCTACGTGAACACCGCTGCGGAGGAGCTGCTCGGCCTCGACGGGCCCCAGCTGCGGGGAAGGCTGCTGTGGGAGGCGCTGCCGTGGCTCGGGCAGCCCGCCTACGAGGACCACTTCCGGGCCGGCTTCATGTCCGGCGAGCCGGTGCACTTCCCCGCCCGGCGCGGCCGGCACGCGCCCGGGCAGTGGCTGTCGGTCGACCTGTACCCCGCGGCCGACGGCGTGACCCTGACACTGGGCACCTCCGCGAAACCGGCCTACGCGCCCCAGTCACGGGCCCGGCCCGACCCGGTCGCGGCCGTGGACTCCGGTGTGGACGCCGAGGTGGACGCGTACGCGGACCTCGACGTGTCCGCCGACGAGGCCTCGTCGCTGTACCGGCCGGTGGCCCTCGCCATCGCGCTGACCGAGGCGGTCACGGCCCGGCAGGTGTCGGCCGTGGTCACCGAGGAACTGCTGCCGGCCTTCGGCGGTCGCCAGCTGGCGATCTACCTGCTGGACGAGCGGCACCTGTACCTGGCCTGGGAGACCGGTTTCCCGCGGGGCTTCCTCAACCGGTTCGACGGGGTCTCCCTCGACGTCCGGCTGCCGGGCGTGGAGACGCTGACGACGGGCCGGCCCATGTTCTTCGAGTCGATGCAGCACCTGGCCGCCGCCTATCCGGGCATTCCTCTGGACGCCGATGTCGGCGCCCGCGCCTTCCTGCCGCTGATCGCCTCCGGCCGGCCGGTCGGCTCGTGCATCCTCGGCTTCGACTCGCCCCGCGGCTTCAGCCCGGAGGAGCGTACGGTGCTCACGGCGCTGGCCGGTCTGATCGCGCAGGCGCTCGCGCGGGCCCGGCGCTACGACAGCGAGGTGGAGCTCGCCCGCGGTCTGCAGTCGGCCCTGCTGCCGCACCGGCTGCCGGTGCGCGAGCACGTCGACACCGTCGGCCGCTACCTCCCCGGGACCCTGGGCATGGACGTCGGCGGCGACTGGTACGACGTCGTCGAGACGGGCACGGGCCTGCTGGCCCTGGTCATCGGGGACGTCCAGGGCCACGGTGTGGCGGCCGCGGCGACCATGGGCCAGCTGCGCAGCGCGGTCCGGGCCTTCGCGCTCAGCGGCAGCACCCCGGAGCAGGTGGTGAGCGGCACCAACCAGCTGCTCATCGACCTGGATCCGGGCCAGTTCGCCAGCTGCTGCTACATGTTGCTCGACCCGGCGTCGGGCTCCGTGACGGCCGCCCGGGCCGGGCACCCCCAGCCGCTGCTGCGCCACCCGGACGGCCGGACCGAGGTGCTGGACCTGGCGGGCGGGGTGGTGCTCGGCATCGACCCGGAGGCCTCGTACCCGGTCACGGAGCTGCGGCTGACGACGGGCTCGGTCCTCGCCCTGTACACGGACGGGCTGGTGGAGAAGCCGGGCCTCGACATCGACATCGGGGTGGAACGGCTGCGGACGGCCCTGGAGGCGGCCCGGCCGTCCCCGCTGACCGAGACCGCCGACCGGCTGATCAGCGAGGCGGGCAACAGCGCCGACCGGCCGGACGACATCGCCCTGCTGCTGGCCTCCCGTACCGGCGGGGACCCGTAGGGCGTCGTGCTGGTCAGGCCCGGCCCGCCAGGGTGAGCGCGGTGTTCACCAGGCCAACGTGGCTGAACGCCTGCGGGAAGTTGCCGAGTTGGCGTCCGGCGAGGGGGTCGTACTCCTCCGCGAGCAGGCCCACGTCGTTGCGTACGGACAGCAGCCGCTCGAACAGGGCGCGGGCCTCCTCCCGCCGACCCGTCATGTGCAGGGCGTCGGTCAGCCAGAACGAGCAGGCCAGGAAGGCTCCTTCGTCCCCGGGCAGCCCGTCGACGGTGGAACCCGCGGTGCTGTAGCGGCGGACCAGTCCGCTGCTGCCGAGTTCGGCGCGCACCGCGTCGACCGTGCCGACGACCCGCGGGTCGTCGGGCGGCAGGAATCCGACCCTGGGGATGAGCAGGGTCGCCGCGTCCAGCTCGGCGGAGCCGTAGTACTGGGTGAAGGTGCCCCGTTCGGGGTCGTAGCCCTTGGCGCACACGTCGTGGTGCACCTCGTCGCGCATGGCCCGCCAGCGTTCCACGTCGCCGTCCAGGGAGGGGTCGCTCTCCAGGGTGCGGACGGCCCGGTCGGCCGCGACCCACGCCATCACCTTGGAGTGCACGAAGTGGCGGCGGGGGCCGCGGACCTCCCACAGGCCCTCGTCGGGCCGGTGCCAGTTGCGTTCGAGGAAGTCGAGCAGCGCCAGCTGGATCCGCCAGGCGTGGCGTTCGGAGGGCAGCCCGGCGGACCTGGCCAGGTAGAGGGAGTCGATGACCTCCCCGTACACGTCCAACTGGAGCTGGTCGACGGCGGCGTTCCCGACGCGGACCGGGGCGGAGGAGGCGTAGCCGCGCAGCCAGGGCAGTTCGCTCTCGGGGATCCGCCGCTCGCCGCCGATCCCGTACATGATCTGGAGGTCGGCGGGGTCGCCCGCGACCGCGCGCAGCAGCCATTCGCGCCAGGCGCGGGCTTCGTCGAGGAAGCCGGTGGACAGGAGCGAGCCGAGGGTGAGGGTGGAGTCCCGGAGCCAGCAGTAGCGGTAGTCCCAGTTGCGGACGCCGCCGAGCTCCTCGGGGAGGGAGGTGGTGGCCGCGGCGGCGATGCCGCCGGTCGGGGCGTAGGTGAGGGCCTTGAGGGTGATCAGGGAGCGGGTGACGGCCTCCTGGTAGGGGCCCTCGTAGCGGCATTGCGAGGTCCATTCCCGCCAGTCGGCGCGGCTCTGGTCCAAGGCCTCGAAGGGGTCGCACGGCTCGGGGCGCGGCCGGTGCGAGGGGTGCCAGGTCAGTACGAAGGCGACGCGCCGGCCGGCGGTGACCGGGAACTGGGAGCAGGTGCTGTTCGCCTCGCCCCAGGTGCGGACCGGGGGTTCGCTGCGGAACCAGGCGGAGTCGGGCCCGGCGACGGCGACCCGGTCGCCGTCGCTGCGGCGCACCCAGGGCACGACGTGGCCGTAGTCGAAGCGCAGGCGCAGGGTGCTGCGCATCCTGACCGTGCCGCTGATGCCCTCGACGATGCGGATGACGTCGGGGGCGACCTCGCGCTGGGGCATGAAGTCGGTGACCTTGACGGTCCCGGTCGCGGTCTCCCAGTACGACTCCAGGATCAGCGAGCCGTCGACGTAGGCGCGGCGGGTGCAGGGCTCGCCGTCGGCGGCGTCGAGGGGCGCGATGCGCCAGTGGCCGTTGTCCTCCTCGCCGAGGAGCTTGGCGAAGCAGGCCGCCGAGTCGAAGCGCGGCAGGCACAGCCAGTCGATGGACCCGTCGCGGCCGACCAGTGCGCTGGTCATCAGGTCGCCGATGAGTGCGTAGTCTTCGATGGGTTGTGTCATTTGTGCGCTATTCCCCTGAATGTCCGGGGCCAATCAGCTCAGGCCCCGGACACCGCTCATGCGGTCAGGAGATCGTGACGAACTGACCGATGCTCGGTACGCCCTGGGCGTCGAGGGCGAAGAGCATGTAGGTCCCCGGCAGGACCACACCGGTGTCGGCGGGTACGGACACCGTGTACCGGCCGCCTCCCACGGCGGTGGACGCCACGGGGACCCGGCGCTGGTCGTTGTCGGTGGAGTGGGTCGCGGCGGCGGCCCGCATCAGGACGAAGGACGCCACCGAGCCCTGGGTGGTCACCGTGAGCGAGGCACCGGGGGCCGCCCTGGGGGGCACGCCCGCGGTGATGGCGGGACGCGGCTTCGGGGATCCGTCCGCGTTGAGCAGGTACGGCGGGGTGAAGATCGCCCCGTCCGCGTGGTTGGTCGCGCAGTCGCCGCACAGGCCGCCGCCGCCGGAGAAGATCCGTCCGTCGGGCAGCAGGTTGGCCACGCTGTGGTAGTTGCGCGGAACGGCCATGGTGGCCAGCGGGGTGAAGGCGCCCGTCGCCGGGTCCCACAGTTCGGGGGTCAGGACGGAGGTGGCGTCGCTGAACGGCACCGGATAGGCCTGGCCGCCGAAGACGGCCACCTTGCCGTCGGGCAGGACCACGCTGTTGCTGAAGGCACGGGCGTGCTCCATGTCACCCGTGCGGGCGGCCTGGACCTGGCTGCCCGAGATGCCCACGGTGTAGGCGCGCTGGGTGGCCGGGGTGTCCTGGTAGGCGGGCGAGCCGCCCAGGGTGAGCAGTTTGCCGATGTCGTAGGCGACGGCGTTGCCGGTCATGGCGTCCTGGCTGTCGGCCCGGGTGCCGGCCGGGGTGATGCCGCCCTGCCCGCTGGTGGAGATCCAGTTCATCTGCTTGCTCGGGCCCAGTTGCAGGACCTTGCCGCCCGAAGTGGCGTGCAGCCACATGTGGTTGTCGGCGCGGTAGGGTCCGGCCGGGTCGGCCGTGAGCGCCGGGGCGGCGGGGACGCCGGGCAGGCTGCGCCAGGTGCGGGTGTCCGGGGACCAGACCTCGCCGGCCTTGTCGGTACCCGAGGATCCGCTCCAGGATCCGCCGAGGACGAAGGCCTCGCCGGTGGAGAGCAGGGTCATGGCCTGGTAGCCGCGGGCTATGTTCATGCTCGTGGTGGCGGACCAGCTGTCGGTGGCCGGGTCGTAGATGCTCGCCTTCTCCGCGTTGCTGCCGCCGGTGACCAGCACCCGGCCGTCGGCGAGCATGGCGATGCCGGGACAGAACATGTCGTGTCCGGTGTTGTCGATGCGGCGCTGGGTGACCTTGCCGGTCTTCAGGTCCAGGATCGCGGTCTGCGTGTAGCCGTTGCTGCCGCCGAAGCGGTCGACGGCGTACGCGGACCAGGCCAGCAGCTTGTCGCCGGGCAGGGCGGCGGTGGCCACCGGCACGAGCGGGAAGCCGGTGATCCGGCCCCAGGAGCCGTGGACGGCCGGGCTGGACGGACCGCTCAGGCGGATCTCACCGGCGGAGGTCCACGGTCCGCGACCGCCGGCCTCGCTGGTCACGGTCAGCCGGACGAAGCGGGCGGATGCGGTGCGGGTGAAGGTGGCGGTCTTGACGGTGTCGTCGTCCCGCCAGGTGCCCGCGGCCACCGGTGTGCCGAAGGTGACGCCGTCGGCGCTGGTGGCGACGGTGTACGCACCCGCGCGCCCGTTGGGCCCGGTGGAGCGGGGGTGGTAGACGAGGGCGGAGACGGCCTCGGTGCGGTGCATGTCGATGGTGATGCTGTGCGGCAGCGGCGTGGGGGTGGGGGCGTACTTGCTGTGCCAGATGGTGCCGTCCTTGCCGTCCAGGACGTTGGACGCGCGGCCGTTCTCGGCGCCGGTCTCCTCGTCGCTCGCCGTGGCCGTCCATCCGGTGCGGGACAGGTCGACGGTGGCCGCCGGGGTGCCGGGGTCGCCCAGCAGGTCGATCTCGGCGGCCGAGGACCAGGCTCCGCGGGCGCCCGCCTCGCTGAGCGCGGTCAGCCGGACGAACCGGGCGCCCTGCGGGGCGAATCCGAGGGTCTTGGGGCTGACGTCGTCCGCGAGCGTGCCGGTGGCGACCGGGGTCGCCCAGCTCAGCCCGTCGGGGCTGAGGCTGATGCTGTACTCACCGACGCGCCCGTTGGGCCCGTCGGTGCGGGGACGGTAGATCAGGGCGGAGACGACCTGGGTGCGGTGCATGTCGACGGTGATGACGTGCGGCAGCGGGGTGGGGGTGGGGGCGTACTTGCTGTGCCAGATGGTGGCGGTGTTGCCGTCGAGGACGTTGGACGCGCGGCCGTTCTCGGCGGCGGTCTCCTCGTCGCTCGCGGTGGCCGTCCATCCGGCCCGGTCGAGGATCGGAGCCGTCGGCTCCATCGCGTTCGCGGGGACGATGCCGTGGTGCGGCGATTGTTTCGCCGTCTGCTGGTCGAAGGGCACGGGCGCCGGACGGGGCGCCGGTGCGCGGCCGGCCGCCGCCGTGCTCGTGACCACGAACCACGGGGTCAGGCCGATCAGCAGGGAGCCGAGGCCGAGAGCGATGAGCAGGTGGGAACGGCGTATCGCACGGTGAAAGGCGAAGAAGCGCCTGGACTGCAATCTGACCTCCTGGGGCGAACTGATGTGCCCCGTAGAACATAGGTGAGCACACCGGCAACCCACCCGAAGTCAAGGAGAGTTGGCGCAAATCCGTATGGCCGGTCGGAATAGGTCGACGCCGGTCGGGCGAGTTCCCGGCGCTCGGGCCCCTGGTAGGCCGAAGGATGCAGTCACTTGCGGGGAGGGCCGACCCAGCCCCCGCCGCCGACAGGCCACTTGACCCGCCGGGGCGGACAGCGTGCGGCGCGTGTGAAACTCCTGCCACAGCTGTCCCGCCCCGACGGGCCGGGCAGCACCGGCACGGGGTGGGGGACGCACATGAGCGGGACCGAGAGCACCATCGAAACCGAGCGCGAAGCCGCGCCCGGTGACGGGAGGAACAGGAAGAGACTCAAGGCAACCGCCGTCGTGCTCGCCGGACTGGGATTCGTCATCGGCGGTTCGCTGCTGGCCCCTGACCCGGAGCCTTCCGGGTGGGTGGCGGAGCCGGCCTCGTCGAAGCCCCTGCACTCCGGTCCGGGGCCGACCGTCGAGCAGGTCACGGCGGACCTCGAGGCCGCGACCGCGGCGGCCGGGCTGGGTCCGGCGGCCCCGCCCCGACCGCTCCTGGTACCTGGGTGCCTGGCGGCCTGGGAATCCTACGAGCACGTGGGCGACGCACGGTGGGCCGCGCTCCTGGACGGCCTCACCAGCCGCCGATGGCAGCTCACCGAGCGGCTGAAGAGGCCCCCGACGGTCGCGTCTTCGCTGACCAAGGGCACCTGGCACCTCCTGGTCATGCACGAGAAGAGGCCCGGCACGCGTGAGCACCTCTCGCTCCTGGCCACGAACAGCACTCCCGCCTGCGAGCAGGCGTTCGAGCAGGCGCAGGCCGCCGGCACCCAAGCCGTCTAGTTGCGCACGAGGAGCAGGGCGGCGGCGAGGACCACGCCGAGGGCGACGGCGAGGGCGCCGTGCGCGAGGCGGTGGCTCCGCAGGACGGGCAGGAAGCGGTCGGCGGCGTACCGTCCGGGGCCGGTGAGGGCGAGGGCCGCGGCGCCCGCGGTCAGCAGCACCTCGTACTCGATGCCCGCCGGGGCGAAGAAGGCCCCGGTGCCGTGGACGGCGATCGCGTTGATGAGGGTGCCGACGATGGCGGCCCCGGCGAGCGGGGTGAGCAGCCCGAGGGCGAGGCCGAGCCCGCCGAGGGTCTCGGTGAGACCGGCGAGGACCGCCATGGCGTCACCCGCGGGGTAGCCGCTGGCGGTGAAGAACTGGCCGGTGCCGCTGATGCCGCCGCCCCCGAACCAGCCGAAGAGCTTCTGCGAGCCGTGCGCGGCCATGGTCAGGCCGAGGACCATGCGCAGGAGGAGCAGGCCGGTGTCGTGGCCCGGGGTGGAGAGGGCGGCGGGCTCGGGGCGGGCGGCCGGCGCGGCGGCCTGCGGCTTCGTCGTGGTGACGGAGGGGCTGGTCATCGGGGGGGGTCCTTCCGGTCGGGCGGCCCGGTGGGAGGCAGGAAGAGTTGTTCAAATTCGAACCGCTAGCCCCGACCCTAACCATTGATTCAAATTGGAACAACCCGTGTAGTCTGGGGCCATGGCTGAACCGAGATGGCTGGACGACCGCGAGATGCGCGCCTGGAGCGGCTTCCTCGCCGCATCGGCCCTGGTGAACCGGCGTCTCGACCAACAGCTCAAGGACGACGCCGGACTCTCGCACCCCCAGTACGAAATCCTCGTACGGCTCGCCGCGGCACCGGGGCGCGAGCTGCGGATGACCGAGCTCGCCAACGGCCTCATCAACTCCAAGAGCGGGCTGACCTACCAGGTCACCCAGATGGAGAAGGCCGGCCTGGTCCGCCGCCGCAGCTGCCCCTCCGACGTGCGCGGCGTCTTCGCCGTCCTGACCGACGCCGGCAGCGCCAAGCTGGAGGAGGCCGCCCCCGGGCACGTGGCGACGGTCCGGGAGGTCCTCGTCGACGTCCTCACCCCCGGGCAGCTCGATGCGCTCGCCGACGGGCTGGGCGAGGTCGGCCGCCGCCTGCGCGGACAGGGCGCCTGAACGGACTCGGCCACCACCCAGGCATTGCCGGTCTGATTTCGGGGTATAGGGCCGCCATGGACGGAAAGGTCTGGCTCGCCCTGGGTACGGTCGTCGCGGTGGGGCTCGCGATCGCCGCGGCCGTGCTGCTCGTACGGGTCTTCGCGGCCCGGCGGCTGCTGGTCGACGCGGGGATCCCGCTGCACGACAAGGCCCTGTTCTGGGCCGCGGTGATCTACACCGTCTCGCCGCTGGACCTGATCCCGGACCCGGTGTACCTGGACGACATCGGGATCCTGCTGCTGGCGCTGCGCTCGCTGCACGCGGCGGCCGGGGCCGTCCGCGCCACGAAGGAGCCCGGCGCCGCCGCCTGAGCCGCCCGTGGGTCAGCGGACGCCGTGGGGCCGGAACTGGATGCTGATGCGGGGGCCGACGGCCCGGGCCGACTTGGGTACGGCGTGCTCCATGGTCCGCTGGCAGGAGCCGCCCATGACCACGAGGTCGCCGTGCCCCAGGGGCAGCCGCAGCAGGGTGGCACCGCCGTCGCGGGGGCGGAAGGCGAGATCGCGCGGGTCACCGACGGAGACGATGGCCACCATGGTGTCCTCGGCCCGGGAGCGGCCGGTCCGGTCGCCGTGCCAGGCGACGCTGTCGCGGCCGTCGCGGTACAGACACAGGCCCGCGGTGGTGAAGGGCTCGCCGAGCTCGGCGGCGTAGTGGCCGCTCAGCACCTCGCGGGCCTCCGTGAGCGAGGGGTGGGGCAGGGGCTCGTCCTCGGCGTAGAAGGCGAGCAGCCGGGGCACGTCCACCTCCCGCTCGTACATCTGGCGCCGCTCGGCGCGCCAGGGCACGTCGGCGGCCAGCCGCTCGAAGAGCGCGTCGGCGCCGCTCAGCCAGCCGGGCAGGTGGTCGACCCAGGCCCCGGCCCCGAGGTCGGTCCGCCGCATGCCGCCGAGGGGACCGAGCCGGATCTCGTCGCCCTGGTCGAAGAGGGATCCCTGAAGGCCCTGGACTGCGTCTGCGTGCATGGACCCAGCCTAACCCCATCAACCGAACACGTGCTCGAATAACGGACGCGCGACTCAGCCCTGCGGCACCCCCGGCCCCGCGCCTGCGGACGGTCGGCACACCAGGGTGACGGCCACGGAGACCCCGGCGACGACGGCGATCGCGGTACCCGGGGCCACGTACTGGGCCAGGCCTCCGGCGATGGCGGCGCCGAGGCCCTGCCAGGTCATCCGGCCGGCCGACTCGACCCCCTGGACCTGGCCGCGGATGGCGTCGGGGGTCTGTTCGAGGAGCTGCTCCTGGAGGGGCAGGGTGGCCGCGAACCCGAGACCGGCGAGGAACACCGCGACGGCCGCGACCGGGACGGGCGGGTGGACGGCGAACAGCAGGAAGGGGGCGGCGAGCAGCAGCCGTAGGGCGAGGGCGAGGCGGCGCCGCCGCTCGGCGGTGAGCAGCCGGCCGACGGCCAGGTCCCCGAGGAGCATGCCTGCCGAGGCCGCGGCGAGGAGGGTGCCCGCCCGGCCGGGGTCGTAGGACAGGAACAGGGCCTCGCAGCCGACGATCAGGCCGTTCGGGACCCACAGGTTCAGCAGCAGCCTCCGGCGGCCGGGGTGGGCGAACAGCTCGGCGTTCGCCGTCCAGGTCCGGCGCAGCCCGGGCCGGCGGGTGAGCCGGATCGAGTGTTCCCGGACGGTGGTGGCCACGGCGGCCACCCCGAGGGCGGTCAGGGCCGCGGCGGCGACGAAGAGCCCGTGCGGGCCCAGGTGCCGCAGCAGTGCGGCGGCGACGGCATAGCCGGTGATCACCGTGGCGCCCGAGGTGATGTTCATCAGCGAACGGGCGGACGCGTAGGCGGAGCCGGGCACGACCTCGGCGAGCAGCCCCAGCCGGGTGCCGGTGCCGAGGGACTGGAAGAAACCCAGAGTCAGCAGCAGGGCGAACCGGGCCGCGAGCGGCAGCCCCGGGACCGCCTGCGCGGCGATGCCCGCCAGGGAGGCGAGTTGGAGCAGGAGGAGGGTCCGTCGGGGCCGCTTCCCGTCCGCGACGGACATCAGTGTCAGCGCGCCGAGCACGGTCGCGAACGTGGCGCCGTACATGCTCACGGCCGTCAGGAACGGGGAACCGGTCCGGTGGTTGACCAGTGAGCCGAGCGCGAAGCCGGACAAAGTGCTCGCGGCGACGGTGAGGGTGAAGCTGATGTACAGGCCGCCGAACTCCTTGTTGCGGAGCAGGGCGCGGTAGCCGGTGGTGGCGGAAGGTGCGGCAGGGCTGGTGGTCCGGTGTGAAGGCATGAAAAAAGCCTCCGGACAGATGCACGGAGACGCGCACGCCGAAGGCCAGCGGGTTCATTCTAGCAGTCCTGCCGGTCCAGTTGACGGACACTCCGGACCCCTCAGGTCCCACGGACCCCACCGGATTCGCGTTACCGCAGCGTAGGCGTGTGATCAGGGACTCACGGTCTTGGCCGCAGGCGCTGCGCACGGTACCGTCACGGCGACATTTCCACATAGCGACGACGGCGAGACGGAAGCCCGGTGTGAATCCGGCATGGTCGCGCCACTGTGTGCTGCGGCGGCATCTCCACGATGGCGGCGCGGCGAGTCAGACCCGAGGACCGTCGTCCTGCACCACCGTATGGGACGCGTTGTTCCCCGAGGAGGTTCCATCATGGCCGAGGCTCTCGCTTCCGCTGCCGTATCCACCCCCGCCGGCTCCCTGTCGGCTCCGCTGCCGGTGCGCGCGGTGCTGCCCTGGGCGCTGTTCGTCGGTCTCCTGATGCTCGTCGCCCTGTACTTCGTCGGTGCCGAGCAGGGCGCCACGGCCGTGTTCGCCGGCGAGGGCGTGCACGAGTGGGTGCACGACGGCCGTCATCTGCTCGGCTTCCCCTGCCACTGAGAGGCCGCGCACATGTACGCCTCCACTGTGAGAGGACTACTGGTCCGCGGCATGCTCGCGGGCCTGATCGCGGGGCTGTTCGCCTTCGCGGTCGCCTACGTGGTCGGTGAGCCGCCGGTCCGTGGCTCCATAGCCGTGGAAGAGGCCCAGGCCGCCCACGACGCCGCGAGCGCCCCGAGCGCGCACGCCGGGCACGGCGGTGACGCCGCGTCGGGCGAGGCTGCCGAGGAGGAGGAAGAGCTGGTCAGCCGACCGGTTCAGTCGACCTTCGGCCTGGCCACCGGCGTCCTGGTCTACGGGGTCGCGCTGGGCGGCATCGCCTCGCTCGCGTTCTCGTTCGCCCTCGGCCGCGTCGGCGGGTTCAGCCCGCGGGCCACGGCGGCGCTCACCGCGGCGGGCGCCTTCGCCACGGTCTACCTGGTGCCGTTCCTGAAGTACCCGGCCACCCCGCCGGCGGTCGGCAATCCGGACACGATCGGTCAGCGCACCACGCTGTTCTTCCTGATGATCCTGCTCAGCGTGCTGCTCGGCATCGGCGCGATCATCCTCGGGCGGCGGCTGGCACCGCGTCTGGGCAACTGGAACGCGACGCTGACCGCGGGCGCCGGCTTCATCGTCGCCGCCGCCCTGGCGTTCGTGTTCCTGCCGGACAACAGCGACGCGGTCCAGCCCGGTTTCCCCGCGGCCCTGCTGTGGGAGTTCCGGGTCGCCTCGCTGGCCGTCCAGCTCGTCCTGTGGGCCGTGTTCGCCGTCGTCTTCGGCGTGCTCGCCCAGCGGCTGCTGGCCGCTCGCGCCGATGGCGCGGAAGTGGCGGCTCCGGCCCAGCAGGAGGCGCCCGCGCTCGGCTGACACCGGCCGCGACGCCTGTGCCCGGGCCCCGTCGACCCCCTGTGGGGGTGGCGGGGCCCGGGCATGTGCCCCTCCGGGCCGCCTACGATGTGCGCATGAGTGCGGGCAGGCATCCGGCAGGTGCACACGAGGCGCGGATCGCGCCGGGCACGCCGGCCGGCGCGCCGGAGCGGGGCGACCGGCTGGAGGCCGCCGCGTCCGTGCTCGCCCTGCTCGCCGACCGCACCCGCCTGGCGCTCATGGAACGCCTCGGCCGGGGCGAGGCCGATGTCACCACCCTCACCGAGGCGTGCGGAGCCGCCCGCCCCTCCGTCAGCCAGCACCTCGCCAAACTCCGGCTGGCCGGGCTGGTCACCACCCGCAAGGACGGCCGCCGGGTCGTCTACGCCCTGGGTCACGGGCATTTGCGGCGGCTGGTGGACGAGGCCCTGAACGTCGCCGACCACCAGCTCGGTTCCCTGCCGCCGCACGACTGACCGGCACGCGCCGGAAGCTGTCCCGCCACGATCGCGGCGAGCGCGAGCCCGAAGCCGACGAGTTGCACCGGGCCCGGGGTCTGGCCGAGCAGCACGGCCCCGAGCAGTGCGGCGACGAGCGGCGAGAGCAGGCCGAGCACCGCGGCGGAGGTGACGGGGAGGCTGCCGATGCCCTGGAACCACAGCACGAAGGTGAGCAGGCCGCAGACCAGGCAGAGCCAGAGGTAACCGAGGGCCGCGGCCGGGCCGACGGCGGGCGGCGGCCCTTCGGCGAGGACGGTGACGGGGATCAGGAACAGGCCGCCGGCCGTGAGCTGCCAGCCGGCGAAAGCGGTCGGGCCCATGCCGGGGGGCCGCCCCCAGCGCTTGGTGAGCGTCACCCCGAGGGCCAGTACGGCCGCGGCGGCCAGGCCCGCCGCGATGCCGACGGGGTCGAAGGCCGCGTGCGGGCCGATCACCACCAGACCGATGCCGACGACGCCGATCGCACCCCAGGCCAGGCGCCGGGCGGAGAGGCTCTCGCGCAGGACGGTCACGGCCAGGACGGCGACCATGAGGGGCATGGCCGCCGTCAGGGTGGCGGCCACGCCTCCGGGCAGCCGTTCGGCCGCGATGAACAGCAGCGGGAACAGCAGTCCGATGTTCAGCGTGCCGAGCACCGCGACGCGCCCCCACCAGGCTCCCCGGGGCGGTGTCCGGGTGAGCGCCAGGGCGATCAGGCCGGCGGGTAACGCCCGTATCAGGCCTGCGAACAGGGGGTGTCCCGGCGGCAGCAGCTCGGTGGTGACGATGTAGACCGTGCCCCAGGTCAGGGGGGCGAGCGCGGTCAGCAGGGTGCGGGGCAGGTTCCCACGGGCCGCCCGTGCGGCTGGACTTGTCATGTCTGGGAGTCTCATGGGGCCCGGATCGATGAGTCCAACACATGTTTGTCAGCCCATCGATCGTGATCCACGATGGATCGATGGAGCTCCAGCAGATGCGCTACGTCCTGGCCGTCGCCGAGACGAACAGCTTCACCCGGGCCGCCGAACGGTGCCTGGTCGTCCAGTCCGCCCTCAGCCACCAGATCGCGCGCCTGGAACGGGAACTCGGCGCGCGGCTCTTCGAGCGCACCAGCCGCCGGGTGCGGCTGACACCGGCCGGTGAGGCGTTCCTCCCGGCCGCCCGCCAGTGTCTGGACGCCGCCGAGCGGGCGGCCGCCGAGGTCGCGGCGGCCGTCGGGGAGGTGCGCGGGCGGCTCGCGGTCGGGCTGATCCCGACCGTCGCCGCGGTCGACGTCCCCGGGGCGCTGCGCGACTTCCGCCGGCGGTACCCGCACGTGCGCGTCAGCCTCCGGGTGGGGGCGAGCGAGGACCTGGCCGAGCGGGTCCGGGAAGGAGGCCTGGACGTCGCCTTCCTGGGACTGCCGACCACGGCCCGGCCCCAGGGCGTGGCGGTCCGCGAGCTCGCCCGGGACCGGCTCGTCGCCGTGGTCGCGCCGGACCATCCGCTCGCCGGCGGTCCGGCGGTCGACCTGCGCAGGCTCTCCCGCGAGGTGTTCGTGGACCTGCCGGCCGGGACGGCCGGACGGGTCCAGTCCGACCTGGCCTTCTCGGCCGCCGGTCTCACCCGTGACGTCGCCTTCGAGGTCACCAGCGCCGACTACATCGCCCGCCTCGTGGGACCGGGCCTGGCCGTGGCCATGCTCCCCTCGGCCTACGCGCCCCGGCTCGCCGGAGTGGCGACCGTAGAGGTGACCGACGCCCCGGCCCGCGTCGAGTACGCCGTCTGGAGCCGAACCGGCCGCACCCCGGCGGCGGCCGCCTTCCTCGGCGCCCTCGACGACCACGCCCTCGCGTAGGCCGTCCCTTCCGGATCCGGGCGGGCCGGCCCGCCCGGAACGGCGCACAACAAGTGCACAGGTGCGCACATGTTGACTACGCTGGATCCGACCGAATCCGACGTGCTGTCATCGATCCGCCGACCGGGACGGGGACCGTGCTGTCCGTACTGCGCAACGCCGCCTATCGCCGCCTGTTCACCGCCCAGGTCATCGCCCTGGCCGGGACCGGCCTGGCCACCGTCGCCCTGAGCCTGCTCGCCTACGAACTCGCGGGCGAGCGCGCCTCGGCGGTCCTCGGCACCGCCCTCGCGATCAAGATGACCGCCTACGTCGCCATCGCCCCGCTGATCGGCGCGATCGCCGACCGGATCCCCCGCCGCGCCCTGATGACGGCCATGGACCTGACCCGCGCCGGTGCGGCGGTGGCCCTTCCGTTCGTCACCGAGATCTGGCAGATCCACGCCCTGATCTTCCTGCTCCAGGCGGCGTCGGCGGCCTTCACCCCGACCTTCCAGGCCACCGTCCCCGAGCTCCTGCCCGCCGAACGCGACTACACCCGGGCCCTGTCGCTGACCCGGCTCGCCTACGACCTGGAAAGCCTCCTCAGCCCGGTCCTGGCCACGGCGCTGCTGAGCCTGGTCACCTACGACTGGCTGTTCGCCGGCACGGCCGTCGGCTTCCTCGCCTCCGCCGCGCTCATCCTCGCCACGGCGCTGCCCGGACCCGCCCCGGTCGAGCGGACCGGCGGCGTCCGGACCAGGGCCGTACTCGGCACCCGCCTCTTCCGGGCCACGCCCCGGCTGCGCGCCCTGCTCGCGCTCGACCTCGCGGTCGCCGCCGCCGGAGCCGTCGTCCTCGTCGACACCGTCTCCCTGGTGCGCGGCCACCTCGACCGCCCGGCCGGTGCCGTCCCCCTCGCCCTCGGGGCGTACGGCGCCGGATCCATGGTGACCGCGCTGTGCCTGCCCCGCCTCCTGCAACGCACCGCCGACCGCGCGGTGATGCTCCGTGCCGCCTTCGCCCTCCCGGTGGCGATGGCGGCCGCGGCCGCCATCGCCGCGACCGGCCCGCGCGCCTGGTCCTGGCCCGCGCTCCTCGCCGTCTGGGCCGCGATCGGCGCCGCCTGCTCCGCCGTCCTGACTCCAGGGGGCCGGGTGATCCGCCGCTCCATCGCCGACGCGGACCTGCCCGCCGCGTTCGCCGCCCGGTTCTCCCTCTCCCACGGCTGCTGGCTGCTCACCTACCCACTGGCCGGGTGGCTCGCCGCGGGGGCGGGGCTGCCGCTGACCGTCCTGGTCCTGGGCGCCGTGGCCCTGGGCGCCGCCACGGCCGCGGCGGTGATCTGGCCGGCCCGGGACCCGTACCGGCTGGAACACGTCCACCCGGACCTCCCGCCCGGTCACCCGCACCTCGCCGACGCCCGCCCGGCCACGGGCGGTTGGCGGCACGGGCACCACTACGTCATCGACCGGCACCACCACCGCTGGCCCGGGAAAACACCTGGCCGATCCCGCTGAGCGGCGTTACGATCAACACGATGACCATTCACTCTCCTCACAGATCGGGGGTCCCGTCCACGCAAGGTGAGCGCTGATGCCCACCGAGAACGTGCACGGGGATTCCCGCCTCTCCCTCTGGCTCCGCGTACGCGAGTACGCCGTGCCGGCGTCCATGATCGAGACCGCGACCGCCCGCCGCTCCGCCGGGGACTGGGCCGGGGCCTGCGCCGCCGCAGGCGTCGACGTCGATCTCGACCTCCGTTTCCTGGCACGCTCGCGCGGCCGCGAACTCGCGGCCCGGATCCGGGCCGACCTCCGCCACCTGGCGCCCGACCTGTTGCGCTGGCACCTGCCGCGCATCGCTCCCGACGGACTGCTGCGCCCCGGTCTGACCGTCACGCTGGCCCGGTACGACACGGCCGAGCGCGACGACCCGCATGCCGTCCACCCTGTACGCCCCGTGCACCTCGTGGCCAGGACCGCGCCCGCGTGGGCGGACGGCGGTCAGCGGATCAGCCTCGCCCTGTGGGACGGGTCCCGCTCCGGGCAAGGCCCTTGGGGGGATCCGCGCCACGGGCCCCGTCCCGACCGCCGGTTCCGCCTCGACCTGCACCGCCACCTGTGGGACGCCCGCAGGACCGACGAGCTGCGGGTCCGGTCCGGGGCCGACCGGCCGCCCGCCGACAGCCTTCCCCCACCTGACGCCGAGCTCCTCGCGGCGCTGCCGCAAGGGCACCGGTGCGCCGTCGGCCGGTGGGCCGCCGAGGCCGGGATCCTGCTGCGCGCCGAGGGCCGCACCACCGGCAGCGTCTCCGTGCGGCTGGGGGCCCGGCAGCGGCTGGTGCTGGAGCCGGCCGCGGACGGCCCGGGACCGCCCGCGGCGCGGATCGCGGCGGCGCCCGCCGACGGCAGCGCCTCCGCGCTGCCCGTCCTGCCCGACGCGGCGGTCTGGACCCTGCCCGACCTGGACCTGATCCGGACCGGATCCATCGAGGCCGGGCGCCTGCACCCGCTGGTCGCCTCGGCGCTGGTCCCGGACCACGTGCCGGCCGGGACCGCGGACGGGGCGGGGCAGCCCCGCCTCGTCGAGTGCCGGGGCGCCCGGCACCGTATCGGCCTGGTCGACGGGGTACTGGCCGCACTGGACCACGACCCGGCCGAGATCCGCCGGGAGGAACTGCTGGCCGCGCTGACCGGTACTCCGCTGCCCTGCCTGCAGGCCATCGATGCGGCGCACCGCCGGCCGGACTGCCTCACCGGGGTCCGCGAACGCCTGGACCACGGCGACATCGCCGGGGCGCTGGCCGTGGTGGAAGGGCTGCTCGGCCCCGACGCCCTGCTGCGCGCCGGGGCGCTGCGGGACGAGCTGGAAGCGGCCGCGCTACGGCGGATCACCTACGGGCTGTTCCGGGCGGGCCTGGCCCTGCCCCCCGCGAGCCGGAGCCGCCCGAGGACACCCCGCCCACCGGACCACCGGCTCCACCCGCGCCAGGCACACGCCTGCTGACCCGGGGCCTTCCCGCCCTCCCCCGCCCACCCGCTCGCCCGCTCTCTGCTGCCCCTCTCCCCCGGTCCTCCGGACCACCCGTTCCTCACGAACCCACACAGGTGATCACCCATGCCCTCGCACACCCCGTTCCCGGCCACCAGCGCACCCGCCCAACTCGACGTCGCCGAACGTCTGCTGGCCCTGCTGCGCGACACCACCACCGAACCGCGCCCCGACGACCAGCTGGAGGCCCTGACCCTGGCCGTGGCCGCCGACCTGCCGGTCCTCCTGTGGGGTGAGCCCGGCATCGGCAAGACCGCGGCCCTGACCCAGCTCGCCGAAAACCTGGACCTGCCCCTGACCACGGTGATCGCCAGCGTGCACGAGCCGTCCGACTTCTCCGGTCTGCCCGTCGTCGGAGACGATCCGGCCGAGCAGGGCGTCCCGATGGCCCCGCCGGACTGGGCCGTGCGACTCGTACGGGCCGGGCGCGGGCTGCTGTTCCTGGACGAGCTGTCCACGGCGCCGCCGGCCGTCCAGGCCGCCCTGCTCCGCCTCGTACTCGAACGCCGGATCGGCTCGCTCCGACTGCCGTCCGGTGTACGGATCGTGGCCGCCGCCAACCCGCGGGGCTCGGCGGCCGACGGCTGGGAGCTGAGCCCGCCCCTGGCCAACCGGTTCGTCCATCTCCAGTGGACCCACGACCACGACGTCGTGCTCCGCGGGCTCGGCGGGACCTGGCCCCGGGCGACACTGCCGCGCCTGGACGCCGGGAGGCTGCCGGCGGCCGTGGACCACGCCCGCCGTGCGGTGTGCGGGCTCCTCACCACCCGCCCCGCGCTCGTGCACCGGCTGCCCAGCACCGAGACCCGCCGGGGAGGCGCCTGGCCGTCGCCCCGCAGCTGGGACATGACGATACGTCTGCTCGCCTTCGCGCACGCGGCCGGTTCCTCCCGGGAGGTGCTCTCCATGCTGGTCAGGGGCACGGTCGGGGACGGCCCGGGGCTGGAGCTGCTGGCCGCTCTGGACCGGATGGACCTCCCGGACCCCGAGGAGCTGCTCGCCGACCCGGCGGGCGCCGACCTGCCCGAGCGGGGGGACCGGCGCCAGGCCACGCTGGACGGCGTGGTGGCGGCGGTCCGCAAGCGCCCGGACAGGTCCCGCTGGGACGCGGCGTGGGCGGTGCTGGTCCGGGCGCTGGAGACCGGAGCCCCCGACCTGGTGGTCGTCCCCGCGACCACCCTCGCCGCGCTGCGCCAGGAGGACTGGGACGTGCCGGAGGCGATCGAGCGGCTCGCCGGAGTGGTGGCCCTGTCGCGGCGCGCGGACCTGTCGCAGGAGCGGGCGGCGGCCCGGACCGGGGACCCGGTGGGGGCCGGCCGATGAGCGCACCGACGACGGGGAACCGGCAGGCCGGGGCACAGCGGGCGGGGGCACAGCGGGCGGGGGCGCTGGACCTCGACAAGCTCTTCGCGGCCCGGCTGCACGCCGCCCGGGTCCGGCCCTACCTGGCGACGGCGCTGTTCGCCCTGCACACCGTGGAATCACGGCAGGTGCCGACGATGGCCGTCGACCGACACTGGCGGTGCTACGTCTCGCCGGGGTTCGTGGACCGGACACCGGTGGAGGAGCTCGCCGGGGTGTGGGTCCACGAGGTGTCCCACCTGCTGCGCGACCACCACGGGCGCGGTGACCGGGTAGCCCGGGAACGCGGACTGACCGGCCCGGGCGAACGGCTGCGGATGAACATCGCCGCGGACTGCGAGATCAACGACGACGCGTACGGCGAGGGGCTGGTACGTCCCGAAGGGGCGCTCACGCCGGAGTACCTGGGACTGGACCCGGGCGAGCTCATGGAGGACTACCTGCGGCAGTTCAGGCTCGGACCGCTGACGCAGGAGCTGGTCTGGCTGGACTGCGGCAGCGGCGCCGACGGCCTGGAACGCGAGTGGGACCTGGGGCCGGACGGCGCGCACGGACTCACCGCGCAGGAGCAGGACGCGGTCCGGTTCCGGGTGGCGCAGGGGATCAACGGCCGTCCCGGGAGCACGCCGGCGGGGTGGCGCCGATGGGCCGAGGAGGCGTTCCACCCGCCGCAGCCCTGGCGCGAGTTGCTGGGAGCGGCGGTCCGGTCGGCGGCCTCCGGTGCGGGCGCGGGCGAGGACTACAGCTACGCCCGGCCCTCCCGGCGCTCGGCCGCGCTGCCCGGCGCCGTACTCCCGAGCCTGCGGCGCAGACCGCCCCGGGTCTGTGTGGTCATCGACACCTCCGGTTCGGTCAGCGACGACGAACTGGGCAGCGCGCTGCTGGAGGTCGCCGCGATCGCCCGCGCCGTGGGCGGACGTAGCGACATGGTCAGCGTGGTGCCGTGCGACGCGGCGGCCCGGATCGTGCACCCGCTGTGCAGCGGCGAGGGCATCCCGCTGCTGGGTGGCGGGGGTACGGATCTGCGGACGGGATTCGCCAAGGCCCTGGGCACGGGCCCCCGGCCCGACGTGATCGTGGTCCTGACGGACGGACAGACGGCGTGGCCAGCCAGGCGACCGCCGTGCCGCACGGTGGTGGGCCTCTTCCACCGGAACCGGGGGAGCCGTTGGAGCGAGGACGACCCCGACTACGTGCCGGACTCCCCGCCCGCCTGGGCCCGCGTGGTGACCATCGGGTCTCCCGGCGCCCGCTGACCGGCACCCCGCCGGGCCGAAGGTGACGGAACGTGCCCGGACAGGATACGAAGGCCTCGTGAACGAAAAGACCCAGGCAGCGACCGTCCGCGTGTTCATAGCGCTGGCCCCGCCCGACGACGCGAAGGAAGAGCTGGAGCAGCGGCTGCAGCCGGCCTACGCCGCGTACCCGCGCATGCGCTGGAACCGCATCGAGGACTGGCACATCACCCTGGCCTTCCTCGGCGAGCTCCCGGTCACCGCCCTCGAACTCCTGCGGCCGCCGCTCGCGGAGCTCGCCCGGGCCCGGCGGCCCCTGCGGCTCGCGCTGCGTGGCGGCGGGCACTTCGACGAGCGGGTCCTGTGGACCGGGATCGGCGGAGACCTCGAAGGGCTGCACCTCCTCGCCGCCGAGGTGCGCGCCGCGGTCACCGACTGCGGCGTCCCCTTCCACGGGCGGCCCCTGCGCCCCCATCTGACGCTGGCTCGCTCCCGCCGGCACGACACCACCAGCGCGGTGGAGGCCGCCACCGGACTCGACGCGTTCACCGGCCGCCCGTGGGACGCCCGGCGCCTCCACCTCGTCGGGAGCAACACCGGCCGCGGCCCCGGCCCCATCCACTACCGCGACATCCAGGCCTGGCCCTTCGAGGGCGGCGGCTGACACGGGTCCGCCGTCCCGCCCGGCCACGTCCCGGAACAGATCATCATCCCTGCGAAGGAAACATCTCACCGGCCGCCCGCGGCCATGAGGCGATCCGGACGGCCCTCGGAGGTCCGGACGAATCCGGGACCGGGGCCCGGTTCCTTCCCCCGAAGCTGGAGCCGGGCCATCGCGGAAGAGCCTGCCACCGGGAAGGATTTCCGCCATGAGCACCGACCGACATCTCGTCCCGCTACGTTCGACACACTCGACGCCCCTGGTGTTCGCTGCCGGAGCGGCCATCGGTGTGCTCGGCGGGATGATC
The DNA here is from genome assembly GCF_017639205.1 of Streptomyces nojiriensis. Taxonomy (NCBI): domain Bacteria; kingdom Bacillati; phylum Actinomycetota; class Actinomycetes; order Kitasatosporales; family Streptomycetaceae; genus Streptomyces; species Streptomyces nojiriensis. The sequence goes on from NZ_CP071139.1 coordinate 1,440,154, forward strand.
GGTCTGGGCGGCGCGGAGTTCCGCCTGCCGCTGCTGATCGGCCTCTTCGGGTTCGCCGCGCTCTCCGCGGTCATCCTGAACAAGGCAATGAGCCTCGTCGTGGTCCTGGTCGCGCTGCCCGCCCGCATGGCGGCCGTCCCGGCCTCCGAAGTCGCCGCGCACTGGCCCGTGGCGGCAAACCTGTTGGCCGGGAGCCTGCTGGGCGCGTGGGCCGGGGCATCGTGGGCGGTACGGATGCGCAGCTCCACCCTCTACAAGGTGCTGGCCGCGCTGATGGTCCTCATGGCCGCCGCCCTGGTGATCACCCACACCACCACCCTGGGCACCCTCGCCCTCCCCCCGGTCGCGCAGGTGCCGCTCGGGGTCGTCGCGGGCTTCGGCATCGGGGTGGTCGCGGCCATCATGGGTGTCGCCGGCGGCGAGCTGCTGATTCCGACGATCGTGTTGCTGTTCGGCCTGGGCATCAAGACGGCCGGAAGCATGTCCCTGCTGGTGTCGCTGCCGACCATGCTGGTCGCCTTCGCCCGCTACAGCCGAGACGGCAGCTTCGCCGTCCTCGGCGCCAACCGGCGATTCACCCTGGTCATGATCGCCGGCTCGATCACAGGGGCCGTGCTGGGCGGGCTCCTGCTCGGGGTGTTCTCGGACCTGGTGCTCATCCCCGCCCTGGCTGTGATCCTGCTCGTCTCCGCAGTCAAGCTCGCCCGTCACACCTGACTCGGCCCTCACGGCTCCGCTTGACCTTCGAGCCAGACGGACGGTTTACCGTCGCAGGCGCCCGGCTGCTGAGCGTGCCGGTCTTCGCCGACGGCGTGCGCCGGCGGACTGCGCCTGCTGTTCACCGTCCTGGCCGTCCTGGCCGTGGCCGTCGCCTCCACCCCGCCCGAACGGCTCGGCCGGACCATGGGATCAGCCGAGCTCGGTCGCGAACTCGGCGACGCCGGAGGCCCCCTCCCCGTTGCCGCAGTCGCCACGCCCCACACGACGACGTCCTCGTCGCGTCTCCGGGGGCGACGAGGACCGTGTGAGGGCCTCGGTCACGCGGAGGCGGTGGGTGCCTTGTTGAAGATCCGGCCGCCGAGGTCGATGCCGGCGATGGCACCGCTAGCGTCCCGGGAGAAGAAGCCGCGCTGCCCTTGCAGTCCACCGGCGGTAACGATGAACTCGTCGCCGTCGCCGGGCAGCAGGCCCATGTCGGCCGGCTCGTGGTCCGCCGGCATCTCGAAGTCGGCCGCCTCGCGGATCTCCGGCTTGATCGCGGCCGCGATGGCCAGCGCCGCTCCGTCGACGGCGACGGTGAGCGTCATGACGTCGTTCTCGTAGGTCCCGACGACCTCCCCGGCCCGCGCCTCGTCGTACGGCAGTGGCTCCGGGTCCTTGTCCACGACGCCGAGGTAGTGCTCCAGGGCCCAGCGGACGGCACTGCGGTTGAAGGGGATGCCGGTCGGGCCCGCGTTGGCCATGGCGACGACCGCGAAGTTCCGCTCGGGCACGATCACCAGCTCGCAGAACTGGCCGTTGGCCGAACCGCCGTGCTCGATCGTCCGCACGCCGTCCACCTCGCGCAGGAACCAGCAGATGCCGAAGCCGTCGCCGAGATTGCTGCCGCGCAGCTCGACCGTCTGCTCCCGCATCCGGTGCAGCAGCTCGGCCGGCAGGAGCCGCTCGCCGTTCTCCCTGAGGCCGTCGCCGAGCTGGAACCGCGCCCAGGCCAGGACGTCCGCCGCTGAGGACGCGAGACCCCCTCCGGGGTTGTTGCCCCGGGTGAGCCGCCACTCCTTCGCGACGGCCAGGTTGCCGTCCTCGTCGGCGTTGTGGCCCACGGCGAACCGCCGGGTCATGCCGTCGGCGGTGCCGAAGAAGCTGTTCGACAGTCCCAGCGGCTCGAACAGGAGCGAGGCGATGGCCCGCTCGTACGTCAGGCCCGTGGCGTTCTCCAGGACGCGCCCGAGCAGGTTGTACGCGGCCTGGCTGTACGAGGCCCGGGCACCGGGCTCGCCGATGAACTCCAGCCCGGCCATCCTCGCCACGAAGGCGGCAAGGGCGTCGTCACCGTCACCGGTGTCGGCGATGATGTTCCAGCCCAGCCCCGAGGTGTGGTTGAGCAGGTTCAGGACGGTGATCTCGGCCGCGGCCTTCTCGTCCGCGAGGACGAGCTCGGGAACGTACCGGCGCACCGGCGCGTCCAGTTCGACGCGGCCGTCGGCGACCAGCCGCATCAGCGCCACCGCCGTGAAGGTCTTCGTCGTGGAGCCCACCTGGAACAGCGTGTCCTCGTCCACGGGCAGCGGGTTGTCCAGGCTGGTCACTCCGTGACTCACGAAAGTCTCGCGGCCGTCCGCCCACACGCCGATGGTGACGCCGGGGATACCGAACCTCGTTGCGGCCTGCTCGACGAACGCGGCCGGCTCGGTACGGGACTTCTCGGTGCTGTGGGCGTTCATGGGGTTCTCCTGATCGGATGGATGTCGTCGTTCTCGATGACCCCGACGATGCCCGGGCCCGCTGACGGACCACTGATCGCACGCTGACAGCGGGAACGCGCCGCCTGCTGTTGCTCAAGGAGTCGGCTCGCGCGGGTCCAGCGGAATCCGCCAGGCATCGCGACGGGTGTACGGATTCCAGCTCGGGCCGCCGGGCCCACGAGGGCGATACCGGGTGGCACGGCGCTGAAGGCGGGCTTCTGCTGCCGTCCTGTGCAACGCGGTCGGACTCCCCGGGCGGCCCGTGACAGCGAGCGACGCCGACCGACGCCGACCGTCAGCGATCCGTATGGACTCGGCGGGTCGTCGTCAAGGTCCCGTCATGGGATGGCGAAAGGTGCGGGAACCCGGGGATAGCTTCGATGTCGCGCCCCGGCCTGCCTCCCCGCACCCGGGGCCTCCACTGCCACTCGTGGTTCCTCTGGGAGGGCCCCATGTGTTTGTTCCAGTACGAAGACGACCCCGAGCCCGAGGAACGCGTCCCGGCCGGACCCCTCTGCGTGCCCGTCCGGCCGGGGACCGCGGAGGTGGTGCTCCGGATGTTCCGCACCCCTCTGGGCGACCGCACCGCCGTCGGTTTCACCCGCCCCGACCTCCTGGCCGCCACGCTCGGCGCGGAGCAGCCCTGGATCCGGCTGTCCGAGTCCGCGCTCCGCGCGTTGGCCTCCCCGCTCGGCGCGTGCCCGCTGACGATCGACCCGACCTTCACCGCTCCCGCCGTCACCCCGGTGCCGGCTCGAACGGCCGACATCGCGGTCCGCGCTCTCTGAGAGGGAAGTCCGATGACCACTGCCGTACTCTCCGAGGTCGCCACCGGCACCGACGACCTGTCCATATGGCCAGCGTCCACGCAGCGGCTCCCGCACGGCGGCCTGGCCGTCGGCGGCGTGTCGCTCGCCGAGGTCGCCGAGCGGTTCGAGACCCCGGTCTACGTCCTGGACGAGGGCGAGGTGCGCGGGCGCTGCCGGACCTACCGGGACGCCTTCCCCGACGCCGATGTCCACTACGCCGCGAAGGCCTTCCTCTCCCGCGCGATGGTGCGCTGGGTGCAGGAGGAAGGGCTGGGCCTGGACGTCTGCTCCGCCGGGGAGCTGGAGCTCGCCGTCACCGCCGGGTTCCCGCCCGAGCGGATCGTGCTGCACGGCAACGCCAAGTCGCCCCGCGACCTGGCGGCGGCGCTGCGGCTCGGCGTCGGGCGGATCGTCATCGACGGTCCCTCCGAGATCGCCCGCATCGCGGCCGCCATCGGCCCCGAGGGGCACCAGAAGGTCATGGTGCGGGTGGTCCCGGGCGTCTCGGCCGGCGGCCACGACAAGATCCGCACCGGTACGGACGACCAGAAGTTCGGCCTGTCCCTCACCGACGGGGGCGCGCAACACGCCATCGCCCGGATCCTGAGCCAGCCGCAGCTCGAACTGACCGGCCTGCACTGCCACATCGGCTCCCAGATCACCGACGGGAAGCCCTACCTGGTGGCCCTGCGCCGCATGGTCGGGTTGATGGCCCGCATCCGTGACACGCACGGCATCGTCCTGCCCGAGCTGGACATGGGCGGCGGCCACGGCATCGCCTACCGGCCCGGCGAACCCGCCCTCGACCTCACCACGCTGGCGCGTCGGCTGCGCGCCGAGCTCGTCGAAGGCTGCGCCGCCGCCCGGCTGACCGTCCCCAGGCTCCTCATCGAGCCCGGACGAGCCGTCGTCGGGCCCGCCGGAGTGGCCTTGTACCGGGTGCTCGCCGTCAAGCACACCGGCGAGAAGGTGTTCGTCGCCGTCGACGGCGGCATGAGCGACAACCCCCGCCCCGCCCTGTACGGGGTGCGCTACGCGCCCCGCCTGATCGGCCGGCAGTCCACTGCCGGTGCCCGCACGGCCACGGTCGTCGGCCGGCACTGCGAGGCCGGCGACATCCTCGCCGCCGACGTGGAACTGCCGGGCGACATCCACCCCGGAGACCTGCTGGCCGTACCGGTGGCCGGCGCCTACCAGCTGTCCATGGCCTCCGGGTACAACCTCGTCGGACGGCCCGCGGTCATCGCGGTCCACGAGGGCTCGGCCCGGACCCTGGTCCGGCGCGAGACGTTGGAGGACTTCCGCAGCCGGGACATCGGCGGGTAGGGCCGGTCTCGTCGATCCGGCGGAGCATGCCGTGGAGTGCCGGTCTACGGCCGGTATACGAGCTCGATCAGCATCGCGGCGATGACGCCCCGGACCCCGATCCCGAGCAGCCACCGGGCGTCGAGGACGGCGGTCAGCCGGCGTGGACGTGGGGGCGGCGGGCCCGGTCGGGTTCGGCTTCGCGGATGACTTCGCGGGTGACGGGGGCGACCTCGCCCTGGCCGAAGAGGAAGAAGCGCAGGAAGTTGGCCATCGGGTTGCCCTCGGTCCACTCGAAGTAGATGTGCGGGCGCTGGCCGGTCTCGTCCCGGACGTGGAGGAGGAGGGCCGCGAGGGCGTTGGGGATGCTGGAGCTCTCCAGGGTCAGGACGCGGTAGCGGTCGTGGAGGACCTCTCCGCGTACGCGCATGCCCGATTCGAACTCGGATGCGTCCAGGACGGTGACCTCGACGAACATGACGTCGTCGTCGGCCGGGATGTCGTTGTCCGCGCGGATCTGCGCCTTCTTCTGCCGGTACTCCTCGAAGTCCCGGTTGTCGGGCTCGTTGGCGATGAACCGGATCGTGCGGTTGGCGGTGTCGCGGATGAACCGCTGGGCCATGTCGTCGAACTCGATGTGCGTGACGCGCAGCTCGAAGACGCGGGCGAGGCGGGAGAGGAGGGACAGCGCCATGATGCCGGCGATGAAACAGGCGCCGATCTTCACGCCGTCGGGGCGCTCGACCACGTTGACGGCGGTGGTGTAGATGAAGACGGCGGAGATGATGCCGAAGCCGATGGTCCAGCCGCGTTCCCCCGCCCGGCGGGCGGCGATGGTCACGGCGACCGCGGCCGAGGTGATCAGGACGAGGACACCGGTGGCGTAGGCGCCGCCCTGCGCGTCGACGTCGGCGTTAAAGATCCAGGTCACGAGGAACGCGATCAGGGTGAACACGATGACCATGGGGCGCAGGGCGCGGGCCCAGTGCGGGGCCATGCCGTAGCGGGGCAGGTAGCGCGGCATCAGGTTGAGGAGGCCGGCCATCGCGGAGGCGCCGGCGAACCACAGGATCAGGATCGTGGAGATGTCGTAGACGGTGCCGAAGGCGGAGCCGAGGTACTCGTGGGCGAGGTAGGCGAGGGCGCGGCCGTTGGCCTCGCCGCCCGGCTCGAACTGGGCGGCGGGGATCAGCAGGGTGGTGATCAGGCTGGAGCAGATCAGGAAGATGCTCATGATCACGGCGGCTGTGGTCAGCAGCTTCTTCGCACCGCGGATCCGGCCGGCGGGCCTGGCTTCGGTGTCGTCGGGATCGCCCTTGACGTGCGGCATGACCGCCACACCCGTCTCGAAGCCGGACAGGCCCAGCGCGAGCTTGGGGAACACGACGAGCGCGATGGCGATCATCATGAACGGGTTGCCGTGCTCGGCGGTCAGCGCGGTCGTCCAGTCGGTGATGACCTGCGGCTGCGTGAACACGTTCCACAGCCCGACCGCCACCACGACCACGTTCAGGCCGAGATAGGTGGCCACCAGGACCACGGCCACGCCGATGGCCTCGCTGAACCCCTTCAGGAACACGGCGCCCAGGAGCGCGATCAGGATCAGGGTGATCAGTACCTCGTGGCCGTGCAACGTGCTGGTGAGGTGCGGGTTCTCCACCATGTGCGCGGTCGCGTCCGCGGCGGAAAGGGTGATCGTGATGAGGAAGTCGGTCGCCGCGAACCCGAGCAGGGTCAGGACGAACAGCTTCCCCTTCCAGAACGTCAGCAGCCGCTCCAGCATCGCGATGGACCCCTCGCCGTGCGGGCTCTCCTCCGCGACCCGCCGGTAGACGGGCAGCGCACCGAAGAGGGTGAGCAGCACGAGCACGATCGTCGCCAGCGGCGACAGCAGCCCGGCCGCGAGGAACGCGATGCCGGGCTGGTAGCCGAGGGTGGAGAAGTAGTCGAGACCCGTCAGGCACATCACCCGCCACCACGGCCGGCCGTGCGGCTGGGCCGCCGCCTCCTTGGCAGCGGGCGAACTGTTCTCGGCGGTCAAGCCTTCCAGCATCCACGCGCGCAGGCGCGACGTGCGGGCAGGGGTGGCCATCGTGGGGGGCTCCTGTCGTACGCAAAGAATCAGCCATCGACACCGACGGCTGAGCAAGCGTACGCAAACTGATCCTTTATGCACGCGCGCGAGCAAACCCTGACGCGTCCTTAACGCGAACAGGACCACCTGTGGCGTAGTGAGAGCACTCACGCTCCATCGGAGGCGAAGCCGTGGACGGCAACACCGACCGCAGTGGCCGGTCGTGCCCTTGACCGATGTCAGCCGAGCCCGGGGATGGTGGAGACCACGAGATCGATGAGCTTGATTCCGACGAAAGGCAGGATCAGGCCGCCGAGGCCGTAGACACCGAGGTTGCGGCGCAGCAGGTCGTGTGCGGAGGCGGGCTTGTAGCGGACGCCGCGCAGGGCGAGCGGGATGAGGGAGACGATGATCAGGGCATTGAAGATGATCGCCGAGGTGATGGCGGAGGTCGGGCTGTGCAGGCCCATGATGTTCAGGGCTTCGAGTCCCGGGTAGGCCGCGGTGAACATGGCGGGGATGATCGCGAAGTACTTCGCCACGTCATTCGTGATCGAGAAGGTGGTCAGGGCGCCACGCGTGATCAGCAGCTGCTTGCCGATCTCGACGATGTCGATGAGCTTGGTGGGGTTGGAGTCCAGGTCCACCATGTTCCCGGCCTCCTTGGCGGCCGAGGTACCGGTGTTCATGGCCACACCCACGTCGGCCTGGGCCAGTGCGGGGGCGTCGTTCGTACCGTCGCCGGTCATCGCGACGAGCTTGCCGCCCGCCTGCTCCCGCCTGATGAGGGCCAGCTTGTCCTCGGGGGTGGCCTCGGCAAGGTACTCGTCGACGCCGGCCTCGACGGCGATGGCGCGGGCCGTCAGCTCGTTGTCGCCGGTCACCATGACCGTACGGATCCCCATGCTCCGCAACTCCGCGAAGCGCTCCCGGATCCCGTCCTTGACCACGTCCTTGAGATGGATGATCCCGAGCACCCTCGGGCCGTCCCAGTCGTGGACCGCCACCAGCAGAGGCGTGCCCCCGGACTGCGACACGGTGGCCGACCACTCCGCCGCTTGCGGCGGTACGGTCCCGCCGCGCGCCACCACCCAGTCGCAGACCTGCGTCACCGCGCCCTTGCGGATGGCGCAACCCGCGCCGTTGTCCCAGCTCAGGTTCACACCGCTCATCCGGGTGCGGGCACTGAACTCGGTGAAACGGGGATTGCCGAGGTCCGCCGCGGCCGCCGGCTGCAGTCCGTACTGCTGGGCGAGGGCGACGACGGAGCGGCCCTCGGGCGTCTCGTCGGCGAGCGAGGACAGCTGGGCGGCGTCCGCCAGCTTGATGTGATCCACGCCGGGCAGGGGGATGAAGGCTGCGGCCTCCCGATTGCCGAGGGTGATGGTGCCGGTCTTGTCGAGGAGGAGGGTGTTCACGTCCCCGGCGGCCTCGACCGCGCGTCCGCTCATCGCGATGACGTTCCGCTGGACGAGCCGGTCCATGCCCGCGATGCCGATCGCCGACAGGAGAGCGCCGATCGTGGTCGGGATGAGGGTGACGAGGAGGGCGACCAGGACGGTCGTGGACTGTGCGGCGTGCGCGTAGGCGGCCATCGGCTGGATGGCGACGACCACCAGGATGAAGATGACGGTGAGTGCGGCCAGGAGGACGTTCAGCGCGATCTCGTTCGGGGTCTTCTGCCGGGTGGCGCCCTCGACCAAGGCGATCATCCGGTCGATGAAGCTGTTGCCGGTGCGCGAGGTGACCCGTACGACGATCGAGTCGCAGAGCACGGTCGTGCCGCCGGTGACCCCGGACCGGTCGCCGCCCGATTCCCGTAAGACGGGAGCCGATTCGCCGGTGACGGCCGACTCGTCCACCATCGCGGCCCCGTCGACCACATCGCCGTCGGCCGGGATCAGCTCGCCGGCTTCGACGAGCACGAAGTCGAAGGGCTGGAGCTCGGCCGGCGTGACCACCTCGGTCTCCGCGTGGTTCAGGTTCGCCCCGTACGTCCAGCGGTTCAGCCGCACCGCGACCGTGTCCGTACGCGCCTTGCGCAGCGACTCCGCCTGAGCCCGGCCCCGGCCCTGGCGGCCCCGGCGTCTCGTGGCCAGGGTGCGGGAGAGGGCGTCGCCGCCGGGGACCGTCTCCATGGACCCCCTCGGCCGTCATGTGAGCATTCGAGGTCCCCGGCAGCGCAACAGGCAGGAAACTACCGCCTGTTCTGCAGGAGGGGCCCAAGTGGGCGCAGGAATTGGCACCTTGTTGACGGCGGCGGACGAGACGCGTCAAGCCGCCGTCAGAGGCGCATCAACACACTTCGGCGCGCGTCGGCCGTGATGCGGAAGCGCAACCGGCAGATCACGGCGTCGGTGTCGCGGCGGACGGCGTGGGCGACGACGGAGCCGCGCTGGTTCTGGAGCAGCCGCTGCCACAGGTGCGCCGGTTCGGTTTCCGGGATGAGGACGGTGACCTGGGCGTACGGGTGGGTCTGCGCGAGCTTGCGTACGTACGCCGATACGGGGCGGCCCAGCGAGCGGGTCTCCGAGGAGAGCTCGATCAGCTCGACGCCGGGTTTCCACAACTCCCAGTCCCGGCGCAGGGCTTCGGTGGCCTGCCGGTCCTCGGCCGTGGGGTGGGTGACGGTCACGGCGAGGACTTCGTCGCCGAGCGAGCGGGCGGCGGTGAGGGCCTGGCAGGTCAGGCGGGACAGACCGGAGACGGGGACCACGACCACGGAGCGGGAGCGATGCGGGGCTTGGGGAACCCGGCCGAGCTCCAGACGTTCGCCGATCTCGGCGTAGGCCCGGTGGATCTTCTCGAAGCCGAGAACGAGCAGCGGCAGCGCGACGACGATCAGCCAGGCGCCCTCGGTGAACTTGGTGGCAGTGACGACGACGGCCGAGACACCGGTCAGCAGCGCGCCGAAGCCGTTGAGCGCCGCCTTCGCCTGCCAGCCGCGCGGCCGCTCCCCGTACCAGTGCCTGACCATGCCGACCTGGCAGATGGTGAAGCCGACGAAGACGCCGATCGCGAAGAGCGGGACGAGGGTGTTGGTGTCGCCGCCGGAACAGACGAGCAGCAGGGCGGAGACGAGGGCCAGCCAGACCACACCGTGGCGGTGGACCTGCCGGTCGGCCTTGAGCGCGAACACGTGCGGCAGGTGGTTGTCCCGGGCCAGCAGGCTCATCAGCACGGGCAGTCCACCGAAGGAGGTGTTCGCGGCGAGCGCGAGCAGCACCATGGTGGCGAACTGGACCACGTAGAAGGCCGCGTTGTGCCCGAAGGAGGCGTCCGCGAGCTGCGCGAGCACGGTCACGCCCTCGACCGGCTGGAGGTGGAAGCGCCCGATCAGGATCGACAGGCCGATCAGCATCACGCCCAGCAGCGCGCCGAGGGCGACCTCGGTGCGCTGCGCCCGGCGGGCGGCCGGAGCCCGGAACGACGGCACGGCGTTGGCGACGGCCTCGACGCCCGTCAGGGCGGAACAGCCGGCGGCGAAGGCCTTCAGCAGCAGGAGCGCGCCGACCGCGGTGGCGCCCTCCCCGAGCGCGGAGGCGTGCCCGGCAGCGGAGGCGGTGCTGACCGGGCCGTCGCGGAAAAGGCCGACGACGACCATCGCGAGGATCGACCCGACGAAGACGGCGGTGGGCACGAGGAAGGCCTTGGCGGACTCCACGACCCCGCGCAGGTTCACCGCGGTGACCAGAACGAGGACACCCAGGCAGATCCACACCCGTTCCCCGTACAGCTCCGGGAACGCCGAGGTCAGGGCGGCCACGCCGGCCGTGACGGACACGGCCACGTTCAGCACGTAGTCCAGGATCAGCGAGGCTGCGGCCACCAGGCTCGTACGCCGGCCGAGGTGCCGCTTGGCCACCGCGTACGAGCCGCCGCCGTCCGGGAACGCGGCGATCACCTGCCGGTACGAGGCCACCAGCACCGCGAGCAGTGCGGCGATCGCCAGGGTGACGGGAAGGGTGAAGCCCATCCCGTAGGCACCGGCCGCCGCCAGCACCAGCACGATCGACTCCGGCCCGTACGCCACGGACGCCATCGCGTCCAGCGACAGCGCCGCCAGTCCCTGGAGGGCGGTCAGCCGGTGATGGTCCCCTGCCGCGGGCGTGCCCACGCCGGTATCAGGAGGCTCCTCCGCGCCCGGGGCCTGTCCTGCCGTGCTCGGCTTTCCCATGTCTATGGACATCTTTCGCTGTTCCTCCGTTGGACAAAGTGAGGACAGCGTCCGAACGCCGTGGCCGGATCGCCAGTGTTCTTGGCGCTGTTCATACGGCCGCCGCGCCAGTCTTCACGTGCCCTTGATGCCTCGGCGGAAAGGTCGTATGAGGTGCGTCAAGACCTCGCGGGGGAATGTGGCCGCCCCTCCCGAGAGGGGCAGGGTTGACAGGGGCACCACCCGTCGCCCCACCCAGAAACGGGAGAAGGTTCAGATGGATGCGGAGAACGTGGTCGGGCTGCTCATCGCCCTCGCTCTGCTCGGTTATCTCGTGGTCGCACTGATCAGGCCCGAGAAGTTCTGATTCGAAACCCTCTTGTCCGGACAGGGGGGTTCACATGTCCGGGTACCGACTCCACGACACCGTCGCCCTGCTCGCGGCGCTCGTGGCCCCCTTCCTCGTGGCGCTCGTGCCCGTGCCCTTCCGTACGGATCTGTCGGCGACGAACGCAGCTCTGATCCTTGTCGTCTCAGTGGTCGCGGTTGCCGCCCACCTGGCGCGCCTCGAAGGAACCGCCCGGCCGGCCGAGGACGGCCGTTCGCCGCAGCTGCGGGTCGTCGACGGCGGACACCACTACGGCCGCTTCCTGCTGGATCCCCTCCCCGGCCCGCTGGCCTCCGAACAGGACCTGCTCGTAGCCGTCGCGCCGGCCGCGCAGGCGGGCTCGGCCCTGGACACGGCGGGGCTGTCCCACCAGGCCTGACCGGGCCTTTTCCGGCGCATTCCGTCAGGGCGGCGTTAAGAGTTCCGCTGCGCTCGTATGGACCCCGTCAAAGCGTCTTAACGCCGGGATGAAGACACGGTTGTCTCGTCATCGGCCATCTGGCCGATTCATTTTCTTCCCACTTCATCCAGGAGCTCACGGTGGCCGATCTGGCCTTCGTCGTCACCACGGTCGCGGTGTTCGCGCTGGTGGCTCTCATCGCCCGGGGGGTGACCAAGCTGTGAACGCCGAAAACATCGTCGGCCTCGTCGTGGCCGTCTCCCTGCTCGGATACCTCATCCTCGCCCTCGTGTACCCGGAGAGGTTTTAGCCACCGATGAGTCCCGTTCTCGCTGGTGTGCTCCAGCTACTCGCACTGATGGCCGCGCTCGCGCTGGCCTACCGCCCCCTGGGCGATTACATGGCCCGGGTCTACTCCTCCGAGAAGCACTACAAGCCGGAGAAGTGGATCTACAAGGCCATCGGCGCCAACCCGTCGGCCGAAATGCGCTGGCCCGCCTACCTGCGCGCAGTCCTCGCCTTCTCCACGGTCAGCGTCCTCTTCCTCTACGGCCTCCAGCGCGCCCAGGGCATCCTGCCCGGCTCGCTCGGCTTCGCCGCGATCGACCCCGACCAGGCGTTCAACACCGCGGCCTCGTTCGTCGCGAACACCAACTGGCAGTCGTACTACGGCGAGCAGGCCATGGGCCACGTCGTACAGACCGGCGGCCTGGCGGTCCAGAACTTCGTCTCGGCAGCGGTCGGCATGGCCGTCGCGGTGGCGCTCGTACGGGGCTTCGCGCGCTCCCGCACCGGAGAGCTCGGCAACTTCTGGTCCGACCTGGTGCGCGGCACCCTCCGCATCCTGCTGCCGATCTCGGTGATCGGCGCGATCGTCCTGGTCGCCTGCGGCGCGATCCAGAACTTCGCCGGCATCCACGAGGTCGGTCAGTTCATGGGCGGCAGCCAGCAGTGGAACGGCGGCGCGGTGGCCTCGCAGGAGGTCATCAAGGAGCTGGGCACCAACGGTGGCGGCTACTTCAACGCCAACTCGGCCCACCCCTTCGAGAACCCCACCCCGTTCTCCAACCTCTTCGAGATCTTCCTCATCCTCGTCATCCCGTTCGCGATGACCCGCACCTTCGGCCGCATGGTCGGCAACCTGCGCCAGGGCTACGCGATCCTCGCCACCATGGGCGTCATCTGGGTCGGCTTCACCGCGCTGATGATGTGGACCGAGTTCGCCCACCACGGTCCGGCGCTACAGGCCGCGGGCGGGGCGATGGAGGGCAAGGAGACCCGCTTCGGCGTCGGTGCCTCCGCGATCTTCTCCGTCGCCACCACGCTCACGTCGACCGGTGCGGTCAACTCCTTCCACTCCTCCTACACCGGTCTGGGCGGCGGCATCCAGCTGCTGGGCATGCAGCTCGGCGAAATCGCGCCCGGCGGTACCGGCTCCGGCCTCTACGGCATGCTGATCATGGCGATCATCGCGGTCTTCATCGCCGGCCTGATGGTCGGCCGCACCCCCGAGTACCTGGGCAAGAAGATCAGCACCCGCGAGATCAAGCTCGCCGCCTGCTACATCCTCATCACCCCCGCCCTGGTCCTCTGCTTCACCGCCGCGGCCATGGCCCTGCCCACGCCGGGCGACTCGATGGCGAACCCGGGGGCGCACGGCTTCTCCGAGGTCCTGTACGCCTACACCTCGGGCGCCAACAACAACGGCTCCGCCTTCGCCGGCCTGAACGCCGACACCCAGTGGTTCAACAGCACCATCGGCATCGCCATGCTGCTCGGCCGCTTCCTGCCCATGGTCTTCGTCCTCGCGCTGGCCGGCTCGCTGGCCGAGCAGAACCCCGTCCCCGAGACCGCGGGCACCCTCCGTACCGACAAGCCGCTCTACACGGGCCTGCTCGTCGGCACGATCCTCATCATCACCGGTCTGACCTACTTCCCGGCCCTGGCGCTGGGTCCGCTCGCCGAAGGGCTCGCATCATGAGCACCGCCACACCCACCAGGGCTCCGCACCAGGACGTGCCCACCGGACACAAGCCGGGCGCCGGACGCGTGGGCGGCGGCCTCTTCGATCCGAAGCAGCTGCTGAAGTCCTTCCCGGACGCCGTACGCAAGCTCGACCCCCGGATCATGATCAAGTCGCCCGTGATGTTCGTGGTCCTGATCGGGTCGGTGGTCACCACCGTCCTCGCGATCAAGGAGCCGACGGACTGGTTCGGCTGGGCGATCACCGCCTGGCTGTGGCTGACCACGATCTTCGCCAACCTCGCCGAGGCCGTCGCCGAAGGCCGCGGCAAGGCCCAGGCCGACACCCTGCGCAAGGCCAAGACCGACTCCGTCGCCCGCCGCCTGACCCAGGACGGCAAGGGCGAGGAGCAGGTGCCGGGCACCGACCTGCGGATCGGCGACCTGGTGGTCTGCGAGGCCGGCGACATCATCCCGGGCGACGGTGACGTCGTCGAAGGTGTCGCGTCGGTGGACGAGTCCGCCATCACCGGTGAGTCCGCGCCGGTCATCCGCGAGTCCGGCGGCGACCGGTCCGCGGTGACCGGCGGTACGAAGGTGCTCTCCGACCGGATCGTCGTCAAGATCACGACGAAGCCCGGCGAGACCTTCATCGACCGCATGATCGCGCTCGTGGAGGGTGCGGCCCGGCAGAAGACGCCCAACGAGATCGCGCTGAACATCCTGCTCGCGTCCCTCACGATCGTCTTCCTGCTGGCCGTCGTCACCCTGCAGCCGTTCGCGATCTACGCGGGTGCCGAGCAGTCGATGATCGTCCTGACGGCCCTCCTGGTCTGTCTGATCCCGACCACCATCGGCGCCCTGCTCTCCGCGATCGGCATCGCCGGCATGGACCGCCTCGTCCAGCGCAATGTCCTCGCCATGTCGGGGCGCGCGGTGGAAGCCGCCGGCGACGTGTCGACCCTGCTGCTCGACAAGACCGGCACGATCACGCTGGGCAACCGTCAGGCGTCCGAGTTCGTCCCGGTCAAGGGGACGACGGAGGCCGAGCTGGCCGACGCGGCCCAGCTGTCGTCGCTGGCCGACGAGACGCCCGAGGGCCGCTCGATCGTGGTCCTGGCGAAGGAGAAGTACGGGCTGCGCGAACGCCACCAGGGCGAGCTCGCCCAGGCCGAGTGGATCGCGTTCACCGCCCAGACCCGTATGTCGGGCGTCGACGTGGACGGCCGCAAGACCCGCAAGGGCGCGGCCGGTTCGGTCATGACCTGGGTCAAGGAGCAGGGCGGCCAAGTCTCGGACGACGCCGACCTCCTCGCCAACCGCATCTCCGAGGCCGGCGGCACCCCGCTCCTCGTCGCCGTCGAGGACGAGAAGGGCGCCCGGATCCTGGGCGTCATCCACCTCAAGGACGTGGTCAAGGAGGGCATGCGCGAGCGGTTCGACGAGCTGCGCCGCATGGGCATCAAGACGATCATGATCACGGGTGACAACCCGTTGACGGCCAAGGCCATCGCCGAGGAGGCGGGTGTCGACGACTTCCTCGCCGAGGCCACCCCCGAGGACAAGATGGCCCTCATCAAGCGGGAGCAGGCCGGCGGCAAGCTCGTCGCCATGACCGGCGACGGCACCAACGACGCCCCGGCGCTCGCCCAGGCCGACGTCGGCGTGGCGATGAACACGGGCACCTCGGCCGCCAAGGAGGCCGGGAACATGGTGGACCTGGACTCCAACCCGACCAAGCTCATCGAGATCGTCGAGATCGGCAAGCAGCTGCTGATCACGCGGGGTGCGCTGACCACGTTCTCCATCGCCAACGACGTGGCGAAGTACTTCGCGATCATCCCGGCCATGTTCGCGGTCGTCTACCCGGGCCTCGACAAGCTCAACATCATGGGCCTGGCCTCGCCCGAGTCGGCGATCCTCTCGGCGGTCATCTTCAACGCGCTGATCATCATCGCGCTGGTACCGCTCGCCCTCAAGGGCGTGCAGTACAAGCCGACCAGCGCCGACAAGATGCTCCGCCGCAATCTGGGGCTGTACGGCGTGGGCGGTCTGATCGCCCCGTTCATCGGAATCAAGATCATCGACATGCTCATCTCCCTCATCCCCGGAATCGGCTGAGCCATGAACAACTCCGTAGGAAACACCGCTCGTCTGCTGTGGGCCGGTCTGCGCGCGCTGCTGGTTCTGACGATCGTCTGCGGCGTCCTGTACCCGCTGGCCGTCACCGGCATCGCACAGGTCGCCTTCAACGACAAGGCCAACGGCTCCGAGATCAAGGACAAGAGCGGCCAGGTCGTCGGCTCCTCCCTCATCGGACAGACCTACAACCTGCCCAAGGCCAACCCCGACGACCCGGAGGAAGCCGCCAAGCCGGACCTCAAGTGGTTCCAGCCGCGCCCCTCCAACGGCCTCGGCTCCAACAGCGTCAACACGCAGTACGCGCTGATCCTCTCCGGCGCCACCAACAAGGCCGCCGACAACCCGGACCTGGTCAAGCTGGTCGAGGAAGCCAAGGCCGCGGTCATCGCGGACAACACGACGGCCTCGTACACGGTCAAGCCGCAGGACGTCCCGGCCGACGCCGTCACCTCCTCCGGCTCCGGCCTCGACCCGAACATCTCCCCCGCCTACGCGAAGATCCAGGTCCACCGCGTCGCCGAGCAGAACAAGCTCGACGTCAAGCAGGTCGAGAAGCTGGTGGAGCAGAACACCGAAGGCCGCACCCTCGGCTTCATGGGCGAACCGCGCGTCAACGTCCTCGAACTCAACACCGCGCTCAAGGCCCTGACCAAGAGCTGATGTCCGTCATCGCACGGACCGGGAGCCGGCAGGGCGCGGAATGCTCGCGCCCCGCCGGCTCCTTCCCGTGCCCGCAACGAAGGAAAGGCTGCACACCGATGACCCGGGTGCTGGTGGTGGAGGACGACCCTCAGCTCGTCCGCGCACTGAAGATCAATCTCCAGGCGCGCAAGTTCGAGGTCGAGGAGGCCTCCGACGGCGGCTCGGCCCTGCAACTCGCAGCCGCCCGCAAGCCGGACGTCATAGTGCTGGACCTCGGCCTGCCCGACATGGACGGCATCGACGTCATCAAGAGGGTCCGCGACTGGAGCCGGGTCCCCATCCTGGTCCTCTCCGCGCGTCACACCTCGGAGGACAAGATCCGAGCGCTGGATGCCGGCGCGGACGACTACGTGACGAAACCGTTCAGCATGGACGAGCTCCTGGCCCGGCTGCGGGCGGCCGCCCGCAGGCAGGAACCGACTGCCGACTCCCAGGCCGACAAGGTCACCCTGGTCACGACCGACGAGTTCACCGTCGACCTCGTCGCGAAGAAGGTCCACCGGGGCGGACGCACGGTACGGCTGACCCCGACCGAGTGGCACCTGCTGGAAATCCTCATCACCCACCCGGGCCGGCTGATCACCCAAAGCCGGCTGCTGCTGGAGGTCTGGGGGCCGACCTACGGGGAGAACACCAACTACCTGCGCGTCTACATGGCCCAGCTACGGCGCAAACTGGAAGCGGACCCCTCCCACCCCCGGTACCTGATCACCGAACCAGGCATGGGTTACCGCTTCGAACCCTGATCACCCGCCCGATCGTCAACAGAAGAAGAGTCTGAACATGGGACGCGGCAAGCTCCGCATCTACCTCGGTGCGGCACCGGGCGTCGGCAAGACGTACGCGATGCTGTCCGAGGCGCACCGCCGGGTCGAGCGGGGCACCGACTGCGTCGTCGGCTTCGTCGAGCACCACAGCCGTCCGCGCACCGAGGTGATGCTGCACGGCCTCGAACTCATCGAGCGACGCGAGCTGGACTACCGCGGCTCCACGTTCACCGAGATGGACGTGGACGCGATCCTCGCGCGGCGCCCCGCCGTCGCGCTGGTGGACGAGCTCGCGCACACCAACGTCCCCGGCTCGCGCAACGCCAAGCGCTGGCAGGACGTCGAGGAGCTCCTCCAGGCCGGCATCGACGTCGTCTCCACCGTGAACATCCAGCATCTCGAATCACTGGGTGACGTGGTCGAGACGATCACCGGCGTCCGCCAGCGGGAGACGGTCCCCGACGAGGTCGCGCGCCGCGCCGACCAGATCGAGCTCGTCGACATGTCCCCGCAGGCCCTGCGCCGCCGCATGGCGCACGGCAACGTCTACAAGCCCGACAAGGTCGACGCGGCCCTGTCGAACTACTTCCGGCCCGGGAACCTGACCGCGCTGCGCGAGCTGGCCCTGCTGTGGGTCGCCGACCGGGTGGACGAGTACCTCCAGGAATACCGCGGCGAGCACAACATCCGGTCCACCTGGCAGGCGCGCGAGCGGATCGTCGTCGGGCTGACCGGCGGACCGGAGGGACGTACGCTCATCCGCCGCGCGGCCCGGCTCGCCGAGAAGGGCGCGGGCGGCGAAGTCCTCGCCGTCTACATCGCCGCCAGCGACGGGCTCACCTCCGCCTCGCCCAAGGAGCTCGCGGTCCAGCGGACCCTGGTCGAGGACCTCGGCGGCACCTTCCACCACGTCATAGGCGACGACATCCCCGACGCCCTGCTGGAGTTCGCCCGCGGGTGCAACGCCACGCAGATCGTGCTGGGCGTCAGCCGCCGGCGCTCCTGGCAGTCCGTCTTCAGCCCCGGCGTCAGCGCCACCGTCGCCCGCGAGTCCGGACCCGACCTCGACGTCCACATCGTCACCCACGACGAGGCCGCCAAGGGCCGCCGCAGCCTGCCCGTCGCCCGCGGCGCGCGCCTCGGCAGACCCCGCATCATCTGGGGCTGGCTCACCGGCCTCGCCGGCCCCGCCCTGCTCACCGTGCTGCTGAGCCAGCTCGTGCCCGAGCTCGGTCTCGCCAACGACATGCTGCTCTTCCTCACCTTCACGGTGGCGGCGGCACTCCTCGGCGGGCTGCTCCCCGCGCTCGCCTCGGCGGCGTTCGGGTCCCTGCTCCTGAACTACTACTTCACCCCGCCGGTCCACAAGCTCACCATCTCCGACCCCAAGAACATCGTCGCCATCGCGATCTTCGTCGGCGTGGCCGTGTCGGTGGCCTCCGTGGTCGACCTGGCCGCCCGGCGCACCCACCAAGCCGCCCGGCTGCGCGCCGAGTCCGAGATCCTCTCCTTCCTCGCCGGCAGTGTCCTGCGCGGCGAGAACTCCCTCGACGCGCTCCTCGAGCGGCTTCGCGAGACCTTCGCCATGCAGTCGGTCGTGCTCCTGGAGCGCACGAGCGAAGTCGATCCCTGGACGACGGCGGCATCCGTCGGCACCGGCACGGTCGTCCGCCCCGAGGACGCGGACGTGGACCTGCCCATCGGCGACACCATGGCCCTCGCCCTGACCGGCCGGGTCCTGCCCGCCGAGGACCGGCGCGTGCTCGGCGCCTTCGCCGCCCAGGCAGCCGTCGTACTCGACCGCCAGCGGCTCGTCGACGAGGCAGAGAAGTCCCGTGAACTCGCCGAGGCCAATCGCATCCGTACGGCGCTGCTCGCCGCGGTCAGCCACGACCTGCGGACCCCGCTCGCCGGCATCAAGGCCTCCGTCACCTCGCTGCGCTCCGACGACGTCGAGTGGTCCGAGGCGGACAAGGCCGACCTCCTCGAGGGCATCGAGGACGGCGCCGACCGCCTCGCCGCACTGATCGGGAACCTCCTGGACATGTCCCGCCTCAACACCGGCACCGTCGTCCCCCTGATCCGGGTGACCGACCTCGACGAGGTCGTCCCGATGGCCCTGGGTGGCGTACCGGAGGACAGCGTGGACCTCGACATCCCCGAGACCCTGCCCATGGTCGCCGTCGACCGCGGTCTGCTGGAGCGGGCCGTGGCCAACATCGTCGAGAACGCCGTCAAGTACAGCCCCGCCGGCCAGCCCGTCCACGTCTCCGCCAGCGCCTTGGCCAGCCGCGTCGAGCTGCGCGTCGTCGACCGCGGGCCCGGGGTCCCGGACGAAGCCAAGAACCGCATCTTCGAACCCTTCCAGCGCCACGGCGACGCTCCACGCGGGGCCGGCGTCGGCCTCGGCCTCGCCGTCGCCCGCGGCTTCACCGAGGCCATCGGAGGCACCCTCACCGCCGAGGACACCCCCGGCGGCGGCCTCACCATGGTCATCACCCTCCCCATAGCGGGGGACGGCCCTGCGGTATCGCCGGAGCTCCCGGCGTCCGCGGTCACCTGACGCCGAAGCGACCGGCGCGGCCACGCCGCAGCGCTCCCTGAGTGCGGGATGACGACAGGAACACGCGAGCCGTCCGGCCCCGGTGTCCCCACACCGGCGAGCCGGACGGCTCATGTGTTGTGCGACGGGTGACCGACACGCGGTCGCACAGGCCCGTACCCCCACGGTGGGACCTTGTGCCGCTCCGGACGGTGTTCAGGTCACCGCCCATCAGCCGCGTGCCGCCGGTCCGTCGTCCGGCTCCGTCGCCCCACCAGTCTGTGCCTGGCGGACGGTCCTGGCAGCACCCCTTGACGGGTTCCTTCCGCACAGAAGTCGATCTTTGACGCGGTCCTGATGGGCGGGCATCAGAAGGCCGTCAAGGAGCCGGTCGGCGCTTGCCTCCGCGTCCCCGATGCGATGGGATTGCGCCATGAACAGCGGTCCGCGCTACGCCGATCGGCCACCGAATCAGGTGGAGCCGACGGCGCCTGCTGTCCGCCCGGCCCTCTGACCTCGGCCGCGCGTCTTCCGCGTACCTGCCACCAGTCCCCTGACGGCCGCTGATCAAGGCTTCGCACGCTTCCTCACCGCCGACTCGCCGAGCGCGGCGCCACCGTCCTCCTCCACGGCCGCACGCCCGAGGAGGCCCAGGCCGCCGCCGGGCTCGTTGCCACCGCCGGTGTGGACGACGCCCGTCTCCGGCCGCCCGCCGCCGACTTCGTGCGTCACCGCCGTCTCCGTCAACCCCGGCGTGTGCGAGACCGGTCTCCTGCCGATGTACGGCCACGAGGGCGCCCCCGCCGCCGAGGGTGCCCAGCACGTCGCACGGCTCTGCGACCCGGGCACGGAGATCGTCAACCGCGCCTACTACGACCGCTCCGAGCGCGTCGCCCCGGCCCCCGCCGCCACCGAGGACCGCACCGTCAAGCGCCTCAACAAGCTCGCAGGCCTCCTCGTCGGCAACACCGCCCGAAGGGGATCCGCGGACGTGTCCAAGCACGCCCGCAAGAAGAGGGCCCGCCGCAAGAAGGGCTCCAGCCACGGCAGCAAACCCTGCTGCTGATCACCAACCCACCCCGTGGGGCGGCCCTCCGACAGGTTCGCCCCACTTCCATGCCGCAGCAGGGAAGGCCCGTGATCAACCTGCCGTCCCACCGACTGCCGGCCCGCGATGAGCCGGATCCACCGCACCTGGGACGGCCCCGCGGCAACCGGAAGAGCAGCCACGGGATGACCCGGTGGCCACTGTCCGAAGCGCGACTACAGCGGCCGGTCGGATCCTCCGTCCCCGTGCCCCTCGGCCGGCGCCCTCAGCAGCCGATCCAGCTCGTTCCCCGCCTCGTCGTACCCGGCATCGGAGATCCGTTGCAGCTCCCGCAGGTCGCCGGTCGCCACTGCGCGCCGAGTGAGCAGGAGTCCTGCGTGCACGCATCCCTCATCCAACAGCTCGCCGAGCTCCACGAAGTCGCCGACTGCGTCGGCCAGGTCGGCCAGCCGGTCCAGAGCGGTCTCGCTCCCCTCATCGGCCAGCTCGCGCAGGGTCTCCCGATCGATGTTCATGTTCGTCATGACGCCATGCTGCAACCCTGCCCCTGGGGAAAGGTCAAGTGGGACGATGACCAGGTGATCACCATCGGGCAGCTGGCCAAGTACGTCGGAGTGTCGACCAAGACCATCCGCGTCTATCACGACAAGGGCCTGCTCCCCGAACCCGACCGCGACGCGTCCGGCTACCGCCGGTACGGCGCGAACGACGCCATCGAACTGATCAAGATCCGGACGCTCGCCGAAGCCGGCGTCCCGCTGGCCCGTATCCGGGACCTGAGATCAGCGACCCACGAGGGCTTCCAGCAGGCGCTGCGCGAGATCGACGACGACGTCACCGCCCGCATCCATGGTCTGCGGGCCACGCAAGAGCGCCTGCGCCGGCTCGCCGCCGGACAGTTGGCACCGCTGCCCGCCGAGGTCGGCGCCCATCTGGAGCACCTGGCCCGCTGGGGATTCACGCCTCGATGGGTGGATCTGCAACGCGATCTGTGGATCCTCGTGTTCGCCACCCAACCGGACCGCGCGATCGCCCTGTTCCACGACCAGGCCGAGACCACGGCCGACCCGGTACTACGGCAGCTCTACCTCGACTACGACCACGCGTACGACCTCGAAGCCGACGACCCCCGGATCGACGACCTCGCCCGCCGGATCGCCGCGGCGACACGGGAACGCTACGGCCCCGACGCCCTACCCGGGCTGGACGCGGCCTCCGAGATCCCCGCCCTCATCCAGGGCACGGTCAACGCCGCGTCCCCGGCTTGGCAGCGGCTCGACGCGCTCATCCGCGCGCAACTGGGCGTATGACCGGCGCGCGCCGCGGGCTGCGGGGCACATGTGGGCGGAGCCCTCTTACCGGAACTCGGCCGGTCGGAGCCCGGGTGGTCAGTGCCCTGCGGCCCTCGCGGACGGCGAGGTCGAAGTGGCTCTGGTTGATGGCGGTGACATGGTCCAGCGCCTTCGTCCACTCCCCGAAGCGGGCGTTGGGGGTGTCCGATGCCCAGCCGATACAGAAGACCGTCGCCTCCTGCTGCTTACCTTCGGCCACCGGCTGTCGGAAGGTCCGGTCGTCGCGCTGGTGGACGGCATACGCCTCGACCGTCTTCTCGGCGGCTTCCCGCTCCCGCGCGAAGGTGATGTCGTCCAGTTCGCCGCGGTACTCGCCGGTGAACCGCTTGTCCTCGTGGTTGCTTCGGTAGGTGGCCCACGTGTCGGCGGGCTTGCGGGCCTCCGGGAGCCGGTACTCGGATCAGCAGCCCGGTAGCGAGCAGCACGCACACGGCACGGGCGACGGCGTGGTGAGTGGGCCGAGGCTGCCGTCGTGGCGGTTCCTCTCCACCCGGGCCGTACGCAGGCCCTGCGTGCACGCCGGCATCCGGCTCAACCGTGCGCCTCACCAGGTACGTTGACGGCATCCACAGGCCTCGGTCACGCCTCGAAGCGGTACCCCATGCCCGGGGCGGTGATCAGATGACGCGGGCGCGACGGGTCCGCTTCCAGCTTCCGCCGCAGGTGGGCCATGTACACGCGCAGGTAGTTGGTCTGCGTTCCGCAAGAGGAACCCCACACCTCCTGGAGCAGACGCCGCTGGCTGACGAGCCGGCCCCGGTTGCGGATCAGGACCTCCAGCAGACGCCATTCCGTCGGGGTGAGCCTGATGCTCTCCCCTCCGCGCCTGGCCTTCTTCGCGAGCAGGTCGACGGTGAACTCCTCGGTCTCGACGACCGCGGCGTCCGCGGCAGCCGAGCCCTGTGTGAGAGTGCGGCGGGCGACGGCTTTCAGTCTGGCCAGCAGTTCGTCCATGCTGAAGGGCTTGGTGATGTAGTCGTCGGCACCCGCGTCCAAGGCCTGGATCTTCTCCTCGGAGCCGTGGCGGGCGGAGACCACCAGCACGGGCACCTGCGACCACACGCGCAGCCGCTTGATCACCTCGATCCCGTCCATGTCGGGGAGCCCGAGGTCGAGCAGGACCGCGTCCGGGCATCGAGCCGCAACGGCATCCAGCGCCGTGCCCCCGTCGTGCGCGCAGTCCACGTCGTACTTCCGCGCCTTCAGATTGATGACCAGCAACCGCGCAAGCTGCGGTTCGTCATCCACCACCAGCACCCGGGTCATCGGCGCCCCGCCTTCCTGTCATGCGTACGGTGGAGATCCGGGCCGGCCCATCGGCCCTGCGCCGGAGGTGACGGCCGGACCGTGATGCGTCCCCGCTCCAGTCCGACCCCCCACGATCCGGACTGGGCGTGATCTCGGCGACGATCACTCGCCGCCCTCCAACCTCAGTCTGCGATCACCACCGGGAGCCGATACGCCACGTTGACAACCCTCTTACGGCGATCCCGTGCTTCTTGACGCGCCGCTGATGCCAGTCCCGGGAGGCCTCGGGTCATGCCGGTATCAGAGCTGTGTCAAGGACTGGCCGACCGTCTTGAGCCCTGCCTCGCACGGCAGTTGGATGAGTGATGTGAACAGCGTTCTGCGCCACGACGACCGGCCACCGCATACGGTGCGCCCGGCCCCGCGCGCTGCTCACCTGCCGGTGCGCTGACGCACCGTTCCCGATCCGCGGCCGCCCGCCCCCACCCGCATAGCGGGCGGCCGCTCCCGCCCGGCGCCGGCACGGGAGCGCACCGCTCCCCGGCACAACAACCCACGCACCACCGGGGAGAGTTGATGACCGAGGACGTTCCGGCGCTGGCCGATCTGCACTCCGAGAACGCCTGGATTCACGCCAGTTGGGGTGGACCCGCCGGGCTCGCCGCCTCAGGCCATGCCTGGGCCGCCTTCGCCAAGGGCCGGATCCGCTCCGTCGCCTGCGCCTACTTCCTCGGCAGCGCCTACGAGGACATCGCGGTCGTCACCGCGCCCGATCGCCGCCCCGAACGTCTCGCACTGGCCTGCGTCGCCGGACTGACGGCCGACATCCGGGCACGGGGACACACGGCAAGCTGGTGCTGCTCGCGCGACAACCGGCCCAGCAGGCTTCTCGCCTGGACGGCCGGCTTCCGGCTGACCCGCGAATACCTCCACCACGCCACCGGCCGCGCCCTGGTGCGCAGGACCCGGCCGGCCCCGGTCCACGTGTGAGCCGGGGCCGCAGGCGGCTCAGCGGGTGCGCTGCGCACTCAGGGCGCTCAGCAGGGCGGCCCCGCGTTCGGCGTCGTCCATGCTCACCGCGAACTCGCGCCCCCGCCGGGGGTGGATCACCAGGCACTCGCCGCTGCGGAGCATGACCGTCGTGCCCAGCCCACTCAGCCGGTACCACCTGGCCGGGGGTACGGCTTTCGGCACGCGCCGATTCGATGTCCTGGGCGGACCAGCGCCGCACCGGCCAGCCGACCCGATCGAAGGCCACGCGCAGGCCCTTCTCGGTGACACGCGCCTGCAGGGTGGCGCACGAACCTCTCGCCGGCCGGAGTCTCCATGCTCGGACCGCTCACGACCACGCGCGACGCCGCAGACCGACCCCGCCGGACAACAGCCCGGCGGTCGCTCCCCCACCCCACCGACCGAGCACGACGACCAACGGCCCTGATCGCCGCGGCCCAGACTCCAACTCCCCACCGCACCCCGGCGCTTCCGCTCCGTCCCCTCGGTCACGCCGTACCCCAGATGCGCTGCATCACCGACCAGTTCGCGCAGGCGGTCGAGCAGCACCGACCGCTGGTCCGCCCCCTCGGCCACGGTCACACCGCGCCCGCGCCGGAACTCCAGCAGCCCCTCGTCACGCAGCGCGCGAAGACCACGGCATCTGTGTCAGGCTGCGGGCGTGAATTGGACATTCAAATGCCATGGCGGTGTCGCGGCTGCGCTGGGCGCCGCGCTGTTGGTGCTGGCCGCGCTCACCTGGCTGCCCGGGACCTTGCCGCTGCCGGTGTCCGGGTGGCCGATGGCGGCGATTGCCGTGCTGCTCTTCCCGATCTTCGTATCCGCCCTGGTGCGTATGTTCCTGACGCGCGCGGACCGGCACACGGTATGGCTGGCGTTCAGGTGCCTTCCCCGCAAGGCGCAGATGGGGCTTGCGGCGTTGGCCATGTCGGGTGTGGGGATCACGGTCATCAGCGCGGCCGGGGAGGGGAACCTGCAGGCTGCCGAGGTGAAGGACGGCCGGTACCTCGCCTTCGACGCCACGCCGCTCGCACGCGGCACGGTCGAGATCTCCCAGGGTCAATACCAGGCTGTCCTGGAGAGCGATCAGCGCAGCATGCTCGCCATCCCCGGCGTGCTCTTGATCAGTGCTGCATATGTCGTCCTGGCAGCAGGAGAGTTGCGCCGGGCAGACCGATACTCCACGCCCTCGTGACTCGCACGGAACGGTCCCGGATCCCTGTCGTCGCCGGACGGCGGTGGGTGGTGTCGCTGATGCGGTGTTCGTCGTAGAACCGCTGGAGTCGGGCCGCCTCGACCCGGATGAGGTCGCGGCGAAGCAGCCGGTCCTCCGGCCGGCCCGTGGCGCGGACGTGGTGGGCGCCGAGGCGTACGCCATCGGTCCGTCAGCGGTAGGCGCTCACCGCGGCGATGTAGAGGGCACAGGCACTGCCGGTGGCTCCACCGCCGAGGAGGAGGGCGAGCGCGGGAGGAGTGCCGGCACGCCAGGCGGTGAAGGCCGCAGCGCTGCCGACGTGGAGCGCCGCGGACAGGGCCAGGAGAAGCGACAGGAGCTGAGTGGCAGCCATCAGGTGTCCCATTCGGTCGGTACCCCCTGCTTGGTGAGGGCTCGGTCGGGAGGCACGTTGCCCGTCGGGAGGGGTGTCCGGCTGCCTCCCGCAGGGAATCGGACGGCTCGGGTGCGTTCTCGCCGACAGGGGTCCTAGGCTTCGGATGTCCGGTGGCGGCTGTTCGCGACGGTCCGTCCGGTCGGCGATGGCAACGGGAGACGGGGGCGGGCCGGATGGAGGATCTGTCCTCGCAGTTGCGGCGGGTCGGCGCGCTCAAGCGCCATCGGCTGGGCGGCGAGCCCTCGGACCGCCGTCTCGCGCGGACCGCAGGGGTGTCCCACGGGACGCCGGGTGCGTGGCTGGACGGCCGGCAGCTTCCGCAGCGCATCGATACGCTGCTGGCCGTCCTCGGTGGGATCCGGGCCGAAGCGGCCCGCAGGGGACTCCTGGCAACCCGGGTCGACGCCTCGGGTGAGGACACCGTCGCCGAGCTGCTCGACGAGAGGCGTTGGCGTGCGGCCTTCGAAACGGAGCGTGCGCACCGGAGTGAGCGTTCCCGACGGGACGCGGAAGGCCGGCAAGCCCAGGCCGCGTCAGAGCGCGACGCGCTTCGGGCCCGCCAGGCAGCGCTGACGGATCGGCCCCGCCCGGTCAGGTCCTGGTCTGCGGGCCGGTTGGGTGTCCATCCGGCGATCCCCGGTCGCGGGCACGCAGGGGCGCACGGCGCCGCGTTCGTCCTGCCCCGCTACGTGCCGCGGCGTCACGACGTGCGATTGCACCGCCTCCTTGCCGCGGCCGTCACCGACGGGGCGGACCCGGTCCTGGTGGTCGTGCAGGGATCGTCCTGCACGGGAAAGTCCCGCACCGCCTACGAGGCCCTCCAGGAGGCCGTCCCGGACAGCTTCGACCTGGCTTTTCCGGGCGACGCCGACAGCCTGCTCGCGGTACTGGCGGCCGATGCCCTTCCCCCGCGGAGCGTGCTCTGGCTCAACGAGGCCCAGCACCACCTCGCCGGTCCCCAAGGTGAGGCGGTGGCGGCCGCATTACAGCGGCGGCTGGACGGCGACGGACCGCTCCTCGTGATCGCCACGCTGTGGCCCGAGTACGCGGAAGCGCTCACCCGCCCGGCGCCGCACTTCGAAGACGTCCACCGCCATGCTCGGGCCCTGCTCGCCCAAGCCCAATGGGTCGACCTGCCACGGACGTTCGCCGAGGATCTCGACGCGGCGCGGGCCGGCGCCGCCTGGGACCCTTCGCTGGCCGAGGCCGTGGCGGCCGGTTCCTGCGAGCTCACCCAGGTGCTCGCTGCCGCACCGGACCTCGTACGACACTTCGAGCAGCCCGCCGGACCTCACGGCCCCTACGGCAATGCGCTGATCAGCGCCGCGATGGATGCCCATCGACTCGGTGTGCTCGGCCCTCTCCCCCTGGCCTTCCTCGAAGCGGCCGCCGCCGGCTACCTGACCGACGGCGAACGTGCCGCTGCGGGTCCCGACTGGTGCGGCCACGCCCTGGCCCGCGCCCGAACCCTGATCAAGCACACCACCAGCCCCCTGCAGGACGTCCCCCACCCCACCGGCATGGGAAAGCTGCCCGGCACGGCACGCCTCGCGGACTACCTCCAGCACTACGGACGCCGCGCCCGCCGGTTCCTCTGCCCGCCCGATTCGTTCTGGAACGCGGCACGCGAGCACCTCACCGCCCCCGAAGGGCTGCTCCGTCTCGGTGATGCGGCGCAAAAGCGGGCCAGGTACTTCCACGCCGCGCAGCTGTACGGCGCCGCCGCCGACGCCGGAGAGCCCTACGCCCTGATCCGCCTGGGCCACATGCGGGAGGAGGCCTTGGACATCGAGGAGGCCGAAAGGCTCTACCGGCTGGCTGCCGGCGCAGGGAACACCGACGCACTCCTCCACTTGGCATCGATGTGGGAGGACGCATGGATGTGGGAAGAGACCGAACAGCTCTACCTGCAGGTTGCCGCGGCAGGCGATCCGGACGCACTCGCCTACGCGGGACTCATGTGGGAAAGCGCCGGGGAGCCCGACAGGGCCTGGGCAGCGTACGAGCGTGCCCTCCGGTCGGGAGACACCGACGTGCTGATCCCCATGGCCCGCATGCGGTGGAACGAGGGCCGTGTGCAGGAGGCCGCCGACCTCTATCGGCAGGCATACGACGCCGGCAACGCGGACGCGCTCAACCAGCTGGTCTGCCTGTGGGAGGAAACCGGGCAGCAGGAAGAGGCGGACCGGCAGCTCCGCCTGTTCGCCGATGCCGGAAACACCGGGGCTTTGCTCGGCGTGGCCTTCATGCTGGGCCGAGCAGGCAATCGCGAGCGGGCGGAACAGCTCTACGCGCAAGCTGCCTCGGCCGGCGACGACCGTGCCTGGTTCCTGCTCGCGGCCATGTGGAAGAGGGCCGGCGATCTGAAGAAGGCCGAGTCCTGCTTCCGCAGGGCCGCGGCTGCGGGGGACGTCACCGCGCTCCGCCTGCTGGCCGGCCTGCGGGAGGCGGCTCTGGACCCTACGGAAGCGGAGCGCCTCTACTGGCAGGCTGCCAATGCCGGAGACGAGAAGGCCCTCGCATGCATGGCCCGGCTACAGGAGGCGGCCGGCAACCGCGAACGCGCCGAACAGCTGTACCGGATGGCCGCCGACACCGGAGCGGAGGCAGCAGTGATGTCGCTGGCGCGTCTGCGGAACGGATCCGAGGAGGCGTACATGCAATATGGCCTGACCTCGGACGGGACGGTGAGCGAACCGTGGGAATGGCCCCTTGTGCCATGAGCGTGTCCGAGCAGGACGGCCACGACGAACTCGCCTGGAGGGCGGCCTGGGCCCGGTGCCACGCCCGAGACCCCCGTCTGCCTGTCGCTGCGGGGCGGGCTCCCCTACCGTCGACGTGAGCGGTGTGCAGTCGGCATGTCGCCTGACGGGTCGCCGCAGAAGTCGGCAAGAGGTCGCACCAGTACCGCCGGAACCCGCTTCCAGACGCCGGGGACCACCGAGACCAACATCCGGGTCTACCCACTCTGAGCTGCGAAGACACTGCTCAGAGAGTCACCTGTCAACCTCGCCGGGAGATATCCGTGAGAATGCTGATCAACAGCCCGCAGACCGTGGTCGCCGACGCCCTGCGCGGGATGGCGGCCGCCCATCCCGAGCTGGACGTCGACGTGGAGCGGCGGGTGGTCGTACGGCGGGACGCGCGGTCGGGCGGGCGGGTCGGAGTGGTGTCCGGGGGCGGGTCCGGGCACGAGCCGCTGCACGCCGGGTTCGTGGGGTACGGGATGCTGTCGGCCGCATGTCCCGGGGAGGTGTTCACCTCGCCGGTGCCCGACCAGATGGTGCGGGCGGCCGCGGCGGTGGACTCCGGCCAGGGGGTGCTGTTCGTC
Organism: Streptomyces nojiriensis; assembly: GCF_017639205.1. NCBI lineage: Bacteria > Bacillati > Actinomycetota > Actinomycetes > Kitasatosporales > Streptomycetaceae > Streptomyces > Streptomyces nojiriensis. Next base: position 1,469,466 of record NZ_CP071139.1, read on the forward strand.
GTCAAGAACTACACCGGGGACGTGCTGAACTTCGAGATGGCGGCCGAGCTCGCCGAGGAGGACGGCCTGCGGATCGAGCGCGTCCTGGTCGACGACGACGTCGCGGTGACCGACAGCCTGTTCACCGCGGGTCGACGCGGTACCGGGGCCACCCTGTTCGTCGAGAAGATCGCCGGGGCGGCCGCCGAGGAGGGGGCGCCGCTGGAGCGGGTCGCCGCGCTCGCCCGGCGGGTCGACGCGTGCTCGCGGAGTTTCGGGGTGGCGCTGAGCGCGTGCACCACTCCCGCGAAGGGCAGCCCGACCTTCGACCTGCCGGACGGGGAGCTGGAGTTGGGCATCGGCATCCACGGCGAACCGGGCCGGGAGCGGCGCCCGATGATGTCGGCGCGGGAGATCGCGGAGGTCGCGGTGGGCGCCGTACTGGAGGAGCTGGCGCAGATCGGTCCGGCCGACGGGCCGGTGCTGGCCCTGGTCAACGGGATGGGGGCGACACCGCTGCTGGAGCTGTACGGGTTCCACGCGGAGGTGGCGCGGGTGCTGGCCGAGCGCGGGGTGCCGGTGGCGCGGGCGCTCGTCGGGAACTACGTCACGTCGCTGGACATGGCCGGGTGTTCGGTGACGCTGTGCCGGGCCGACGAGGAGCTGCTGCGGCTGTGGGACGCGCCCGTCCGGACCGCGGCGCTGCGCTGGGGTCTGTGAAACGTATGGTGTCGGTGGGACTGGCCAGACGGGTGCGAGGCGAGGAGATCCGGTGCGTGACGCAGAGTTCTTCCGGCGCTGGATGGCGGCCGCCGCGGCCGCGGTGGAGCGGGAGGCGGACCGGCTGACGGAGCTCGACTCCCCCATCGGCGACGCCGACCACGGGAGCAATCTGCTGCGGGGGTTCACGGCCGTGCTCGCCGCCCTGGAGGCGGAGCCGTCGGCGGCGGCGCCGGGCGCGGTGCTCCAGCTGGCCGGGAGGACGCTGATCTCGACGGTCGGCGGGGCGTCGGGACCGCTGTACGGGACGCTGCTGCGGCGCACGGGCAAGGCGCTCGGGGAGTCGGCCGAGGTGTCGGACGCGGAGTTGCGCGAGGCCCTGTCGGAGGGGGTCGGGGCGGTGGCGCAGCTGGGCGGGGCGGCGCCGGGGGACAAGACGATGCTGGACGCCCTGGTGCCGGGGGTGGCCGCGCTGGGTACGTCGTACCGGGCGGCCGGGAGCGCGGCGGAGAACGGGGCGCTGGCGACGGTGCCGATGCAGGCGCGCAAGGGGCGGGCCAGCTATCTGGGCGAGCGGAGCATCGGGTACCAGGATCCGGGGGCGACCTCGTCGGCGCTGCTGCTGGGGGCGCTGGCGGACGTGGCGGAATCGGCGGGTGCGCGGTGACGGGCGAGCAGGTGGTGGCGCCCGGCCCCGGATCCGCCGCCGGCCCGGCCCTGGTCGGCATCGTGCTGGTGTCGCACAGCGCTCGGGTCGCGGAGGCGGTGGCGGATCTGGCGCGCGAGCTGGCGGCCGGCGGGACCGTGGCCCCGGTGGCCGCGGCGGGCGGCACCGCCGTCGGCGGGCTCGGCACGAGCGCGGAGCGGATCGTCGCGGCCGCCCGGGCGGTGGACCGGGGCGCCGGAGTGGCCCTGCTGGCCGACCTGGGGAGCTCGGTGCTGACGGTGAAGGCCCTGTTGATGGAGGACGAACTCCCTCCGGGGTCCTGGCTGTTGGACGCGCCGTTCGTCGAGGGCGCGGTGGCTGCGGTGGTGACCGCGTCCACCGGGGCACCCCCGGCGGAGGTCGCGGCATCCGCCGCCGACGCGTACACGTACCGCAAGACCTGACCGCGGACGGCATGACCGGACGGCCCGGCCGACAGGACACCCCCTGGCCGGGACGGCTCTACGGACGTCCGCGGAGGGTTTCGATCTCGCGGCGCTCGCGCTTCGTCGGGCGGCCCGCTCCCCGGTCGCGGATGCCGACCACGGCGGCCTCCACGGGCGTCGGCGGCGGCGGGCTGTTGTCGATCAGGCATTCGGCGGCGACCGGGGCGCCGACCCGCTTGGACACGGGCCGCTTGACGACGACGATCCGCTCGCGCCCCGCGTGGAAGAGCCGCACCTCGTCCCCCGCGCGCACGGGCTGCGCCGGCTTGGCGCGCTCCCCGTTGACCTTCACGTGGCCCGCCCGGCAGGCGGTCGCCGCGATCGAGCGGGTCTTGGTCAGGCGCACGGACCAGATCCACGCGTCGACCCGTACCGTGCCCGTTACCTCATCAGCCATGCCCCGACTCTAGTGCCGGCGCCCGAAAGGTTCACCGGATTGCGAAGCCCGGCACGGCACCTCGCCGCGGCACTGGCGATCCCGCTGCGGCGGAACGGAACGAGTTTTGGCGGATGCGCCAAGAAGTATGGCATCTGCCATGGAGATCAGGCCAAGAGAATTGCAAATGCGCCACACGTACGCCTACGTTGTCGCCCATGCAGTCCTACACCATCGGACAGGCGGCGCGTCTGCTGGGCGTCAGCCCGGACACCGCCCGCCGCTGGGCCGACGCCGGCCGGGTCGTGACCCATCGCGACGAAGGCGGCCGACGCCTGATCGACGGACGCGACCTGGCCGCCTTCTCCGTCGAGGTGGGCCAGGGCGCCCACCTCGAGGACGGGGAACCGTACACCTCGGCGCGCAATGCCTTTCCCGGCATCGTCACGGCCGTCAAACTCGGCGACGTGGCCGCCCAGGTGGAGATCCAAGCAGGTCCCCACCGCCTGGTCTCGCTGCTCACCCGTGAGGCCGTCGAGGAGCTCGGGCTGGAGGTCGGAATGCAGGCCACCGCCCGCGTGAAGTCCACCAGCGTGCACATCGACCGCACCTGATCCGGACGGCGCCGCCCACCGCCCGCCCGCGGTCCCCCGCACCACCCGCTCGGCATCACCGAACGTCCCCACCCGCTCCGCCCGTCACCGGCGCGGGTCACCACCGCGCGGCTCCGGCAGAAAGCCGGCCGCCGACCCGACCGAGGAGCATCTGCTCATGTCCCCGATCACGATCCGCCGTCGTACCGCCGCCGCCGCGCTGACCGCCGCCCTGCTCGTGCCGCTGGCCGCCTGCGGCGGCAAGAGCGACGACAAGGCCGCCCCCGAGACCACCCCCGAGCCGAAGGCCGTGAACCTGACGGTGCTGGCGGCCTCCTCCCTCACCGACGTCTTCAAGACCGCGGGTGAGGAGTACCAGAAGACCCACCCCGGCACGAAGATCACTTTCTCCTTCGCCGGCTCGCAGGAGCTCGCGGCCCAGGTCAAGCAGGGTGCCCCGGCCGACGCGCTGGTCACCGCCGACACCAAGACCATGGACGGGCTGAAGGCCGAGACCGGTGACGCCACCGTCATCGCCAAGAACCGTCTGGTCATCGCGGCCGCCAAGGCCAACCCGTTCAAGATCGACGAGCTCAAGGACCTCGCCGACACCAAGATCAAGGTCGTGCTCGCCGCGCCCGAGGTCCCGGTCGGCCGCTACAGCAAGCAGATCCTCGACGCCCAGAAGATCGAGGTGAAGCCGGTCTCCCAGGAGCCCAACGTCCGTGCCGTGCTGAGCAAGGTCGAGCTCGGTGAGGCCGACGCCGGTCTCGTCTACAAGACCGACTCCGCCAAGTCCGGCGACAAGGTCGTCACCGTCGAAATCCCGGACGACCAGAACGCCGTGGCCTCCTACCCGGCCGCCACGCTGAAGCAGTCCAAGAACGCCACGGACGCGGCCGCCTTCGTGGCCTGGCTGAGCTCCCCCGAGGCGCAGAAGATCCTCCAGGACGCCGGCTTCCAGAAGGCGTAACCGCCGGACGACCCACACCCCCTGAGGGGCTGCCTGAACCGGGGGGACAGGCAGCCCCTCCCGGCGTTCTCGCGGACGGGCCCCCGGACCCGCCGCCGACCGCCGGCCGCCTACGCCTCCCCCGCAGCCGACACCCCAGCCAGGAACCCTCATGAGCAGACTCAGCAGCCGAGCCGACCGGCGCGGCGGCATACGCGTCCGTACCCGTGCCCGCACGCGGCCCCCGCTGGCCCTGGCGCTCCCCGCACTGCTCGCCGTCGCGTTCCTGCTGCTGCCGCTCATCGGCATCCTCGTCCGCACGCAGTGGGGCGAGCTCGGCGCCCACCTCACCAGCCCCGGCGTGGTCGAGGCCCTGAAGCTCTCGCTCCTGGTGTCCCTGTGGGCCCTGGCCTTCTCGCTGCTCCTCGGTGTACCGCTCGCCTGGCTGCTGGCCCGCGTGGAGTTCAAGGGCAAGGCCCTGGTCCGTTCCCTCGTCCTGCTCCCGATGGTGCTGCCGCCGACCGTCGGCGGTGTCGCCCTGCTCCTCGGTTTCGGCCGGCGCGGGCTGCTCGGGCCCTGGCTGGAGGGCACCTTCGGCATCACCCTGCCGTTCCACACGTCGGGCGCCGTCGTCGCGGCCACCTTCGTCGCCATGCCGTTCCTGGTGATCAGCCTCGAAGGCGCCCTCGGCGGTCTCAAGCAGAGCTACGAGGAGACCGCCGCCTCGCTCGGCGCCTCGCCGGTCCGGGTGTTCTTCACCGTGACCCTGCCCATGGTCACCCCCGGCCTGATCGCCGGGGCGGCGCTGACCTGGGCCCGCGCGCTGGGCGAGTTCGGGGCGACCATCACCTTCGCCGGCAACCTGCCCGGCACCACCCAGACCCTGCCGCTCCAGGTGTACCTGCTGCTGCAGGACAAGCCCGAGGCCGCCACCTCCGTCTCGCTGCTGCTCCTCGCGATCGCGATGGGCGTACTGATCGCCCTGCGCGGACGCTGGACGGGCACCCCGGTGGCCCGCGAGGCCGCCTCGGCTCCGGTCCCCGAGGAACCGCCCGCCTCCGACGGCGACACCATCACCGACGGCGGCGACACCACGCTGCCCCACGACAGCGGCCGCTGGTCCCTGCACGCCGAGGTCACGGGCTTCAACGAGCTCACCCTCGACGCTGAACCCGGCACCACCATCGCCGTGGTCGGCGAGAACGGCGCCGGCAAGACCACCCTGCTGCGCGCCCTGCTCGGCCTCACCCCGCGCGCCCACGCCGCACTGCGGCTCGGCGACGACGACGTGACCACCCTGCCCCCGCACAAGCGCCAGGTGGCCTGGGTGCCGCAGGACGGGGCGCTGTTCCCGCACCTGACCGCCGTGGCCAACACCGCGTACGGGCTGCGCGCCCGCGGGGTGCCGCGCGCGCAGGCCCGCCGCGAGGCCCAGGCCTGGCTGGACCGGCTGGGCGTCCTGCACCTCGCCGACCGCAGGCCCGCGCAGCTGTCCGGCGGCCAGGCCCAACGGGTGGCGCTGGCCCGGGCGCTGGCCGCCCGCCCCCGCCTGCTGCTCCTGGACGAACCGCTGGCCGCACTCGACCAGACCACCCGGGCCCGGGTACGGCACACCCTGCGCACCCACCTCGCCGGCTTCGGCGGGGTCTGCCTCATCGTCACCCACGACCCCGTCGAAGCCGTCTCCCTGGCCGACCGGGTCCTCGTACTGGCCCACGGCCGGGCCCTCCAGGACGCACCGCCCGCCGAGGTGACCCGGCACCCGCGTTCCCCGTGGGTGGCCCGGATGCTGGGGCGCAACGCCTGGCCTGGCACCGCGTCGGCCGACGGGCTCGCTCTCGCGGCGGGCGGTCGGCTGGTGGTCGCCGAGACGCTGCCCGAGGGGGCGAAGGCGCTGGCGATCATCGCTCCGGAGGCGGTCTCGGTGCACCGGGACCGCCCGGGCGGCAGCCCCCGCAACGTCTGGCCGGGCACCGTACGGGAGATCACCGCGGTCGGCAGCCGGCTGCGCGTGCTGATCGCCTCGGCGCAGGCGCCCGACCTGGTCGCCGAGATCACCCCCGACGCGGCGGCCGAACTGGGCATCGTGGACGGCGCCGCGGTGTGGACGAGCGTGAAGGCCACCGAGGTCACACTGGTACGCCTCTGACGGCGCGGGCCGGCAGCGGGCTCCGGGCGCCCGGCCCGCGACCCGCGACCCGCGACCCGCGACCGACGGTCCTCAGCCGGCATCCTCCGGGGCGGCCAGGGCGAACTCGCACCACACGCACTTCCCGCCGCCCCGGGGCTCCACGCCCCACTCGTCGGCGAGCCTGTCCACCAGCATCAGCCCGCGCCCCGAGACCGCCCAGTCGCCCGCCTCGCGGCGCCTCGGCAGGGCGCTGCTGCCGTCCTCGACCTCGATCCGGATCCGGCCCTGCGCCGTGAGCCGCATGCTGACGTGGCCGCCGCCGTCCGTGTGGACCAGGGCATTGGTCATCAGCTCGTCCGCCGCCAGTTCGATCTCGTCGGCCCGGTGCCGCGCTCCCCAGGCGGCCACCGCCGCCCGGATCAGGTGCCGGGCCAGCGCCGGGGCCTTCGTGTCACCCGGTTCCAGGCGCTGCTGCAGCGGACCGCCGCCGCGCGCGGTGGGGGTGCCGCGGCGGCGCAGCACGAGCATGGCCATGTCGTCCCCGCCGCCCGAGTCGCCGACCAGGTCGCACAGCACGTCGGCGAGTTCCTCCACGTCGATCGGGCCGCTGTGGACCGCCGCCATGAGCTCCCGCATGCCGGCGTCCTGCTCGGCGCCGGGCCGTTCGATCAGGCCGTCGGTGCACAGCAGCAGGGTGTCCCCCGGGTGCAGTTCGAGGCTGGTGACGGGGTAGCCGGAGCCGGTGCCCGGCTCCTCGCGCGGCGGCAGGCCGAGCGGCAGCCCGCCGGCCACCTGGACCCGGTGGACGCTGCCGTCGCCGCGCCGCACGACGGGGTCGATGTGCCCGGCGCGGACCATCCGGGCCATCCCGGTGGTGAGGTCCACCTCGGCGTAGGTGCAGGTCGCGAACCGTTCCGTCTCCAGTTCGCGCAGGAAGGCCGAGGCACGGGCCATCGCCGCGCCCGGCGTGTGCCCCTCGACGACGTAGGCGCGCAGCACGATGCGCAGCTGCCCCATGACGGCGGCCGCGTCCGTGTCGTGCCCCTCGACGTCGCCGATCATCACTCCGACGCGGCCTTCGCCGAGCGGGACCACGTCGTACCAGTCGCCGCCGATGTCCCGGCCCATCCGCGCGGACCGGTACCGTACGGCGATCCGCGCGCCCGGCACGTCCGGGATCCGGCGGGGCAGCATGGCCCGCTGGAGCCCCTCGGCCAGGTCGTGCTCCTGTTCGAAGAGGATGGCCCGCTGGAGGCTCTGCGCGACCCCGCTGCCGAGCGCCATCAGCAGGTTCCGCTCCTCGGCGGTGAAATCGCCGTCCCGTGTGTAGAGCAGCCCGAGCGCCCCGACGGGCCGTCCCTGGGCGATCAGCGGGAGGTAGACGCCGCTGCGGACGGACAGCGGCTCGATGTACGGCCACAGGTCCGGGTAGCGCTGCTGGAACTCCTCCCGGGAGACGAGGAAGACCGACTGCATGGTGCGTACGGCCTCGCTCATCGGGAGCCGCGCATCGATCCGCGTGTACTCGATCTCGGGCACGTACGAGCCGAGCTCCCCCTCCGCGACCAGGTGGATGCGGCCGCCGTCGACGACGCCCAGCATCACGCTGACGGCGCCGAGGTGGCCCAGGGCCTGCGGGTCCTTGAGGATGTCGGTCACGTCGTTGACGGTGCGGGCGTGGGCGAGGATGGCGGTGGTCCGCTCCACGACGCCGGTCATCCGGCGCCGCCCCTCGATCTCCTCGCCGGCGGCACCGGGCTCGCCGGGGTCGTGGGCGGCGTCGCGCAGGATCCCGATCACGCGGTACGGGCGACCGGACGGGTCCCGCAGGATGTGCCCCTGGATGTGGGTCCAGGACGGCTCGCCGTCGCGCCGGCGGCTGCGCACGTAGGCCCCGTAGTGGCTTCGGCGGTCCTTGATCGCCTGCGCGACCCGGGTGTCGAGCCGGGCCTCCTCACCGGGCGCCAAGCGGCTCCGGAGCCCGCCGGGGGTCCCGTCGTACTCGTCCGGGCGCAGGTCCATCACCTCGAGGGCGGTGGGATCGAGGTACATCCGGCCGCTGTCGAGGTCCCAGTCGAAGGTGCCCATGCGATTGAGCGCCAGGCTCGTGTCCGGCCGTGCGGGCCAGCCGACGTCGGAGTTCTCTGCCCTACGGGCCATGCAGCCAGGGTCTCACTCCGGCCCGCCGGTGTCCCTGCGGGCGGCCCGGACACCTTCCGTGCCCGGCCCGACACGCCGGCGCGGGCGCCCGTCGGCAGTGCGGCCGGCGGCGGACCGGCCGCGGCCCCGGAGGCACCGACGGCCGGGCGGTTCAGCGCCGTCCGCTGTCGGGCAGGGCCGCGTCATGGACCAACAGGGCGATCTGGACCCGGTTGTTGAGGTCGAGCCGGGTCAGGACCCGGGACACGTGGGTCTTCACCGTGGGCAGTGCCAGGTGGAGCTCCCGTCCGATCTCGGCGTTGGACAGGCCCCGCCCGACCGCCAGGGCCACGTCCCGCTCGCGCTCGGCCAGCAGCGCCAGCCGGGCGCGGGCGGCGGTCGCCCGGGTGTCCCGGCCGGAGTCGCCCGCCACCTGGTCGATGAGCCGGCGGGTGACGGCCGGGGAGAGCACCGGGTCCCCGGCGGCCACCGTCCGGATGGCCGTCACGATCTCCTGCGGCGGGGTGTCCTTGAGGAGGAACCCGGCCGCTCCGGCCCGCAGAGCCCGCAGGACGTGCGCATCGGTGTGGAAGGTGGTCAGTACCAGCACGTCCGGGGCTCCCGGCCGCGCCCGGAGCGTCTCGGTGGCGGCCAGCCCGTCGACGCCCGGCATCCGGATGTCCATGAGCACCAGGTGGGGTTCGTGCGCGGCGACCAGGGCGGGCACCTCCGCGCCGTCCGCGGCCTCCGCGACGAGCTCGATGTCCGGGGCTCCGCCCAGCATCAGGCGCAGTCCGGCCCGGACGATCGCGTCGTCGTCGACCAGCAGTACGCGAATCACCGGCGCCTCGTCTTCCATGTCCCGTGGCCTCGTGGCCCTGTGCCTTCGTGGCCTGATGGCCTGGTGTCTCGTGGTCTCGTGCCGGTCCCCGGGATCAGCCCTGCCAGGGTAGCCAGGCCCGCACCCGGAACCCGCCGCCGGCCGGGAGGGCCGTCAGTTCCCCACCGGCCAGCCGGGCGCGTTCGGCCAGCCCGATCAGCCCCTGCCCGCCGCCTTCGGTCGGTCCGGGGACCGTGCCCCGGACCGGATCCGGTCCGGGCGGCGGGGTGTTGTCGACCTCCACCGTCAGCCCGTCGCCCGGGCCCCCCGTGACCCGCACGTCGGCGGTCGCGCCGGGCGCGTGCTTGCGCACGTTGGTCAGAGCCTCCTGCACGATCCGGTACGCCGTACGCCCCACCAGGGGCGGCGGCACGGCCCCGTCGGGCGGTCCGGCCAGCTCGATCCGTCCGCCCGCGGCCCTCGCCTCCGCCACCAGCCGGGGAAGGTCCGCCAGCTCCGGCTGCGGGCGCTCGCCGCCCTCGGCGGGCCCCGCGCCCGTACGCGTACCCGGCCCCGCACGGAGTACGCCGATCACCTCGCGCAGGTCGTGCAGCGCCAGGTGGGCGCTCTCGCGCATCACCCCGGCGGCCCGCTCGATCTCCGCCCGCGGAGCGCCGGGATTGAACTCCAGGGCGCCCGCGTGCAGGCTGAGCAGCGACAGCCGGTGGCCGAGTACGTCGTGCATCTCGCGGGCGATCTCCTCCCTGGCCTCCATCCGGGCCCGCTCGGCCCGCGACTCCGCGTCCGCCTCGGCCAGTTCGGCGCGCTCGCGGAGCGAGGCGATGAGCTGCTGCCGGGACCGCCGGAACAGCCCCCAGCCGATGGCTCCGGCGATCAGCGCGAAGTACGTCACGGCCGAACCGGCCCGCTCCTCGGACATGTCCGGCAGCTGCCACAGGAAGAGGGGCAGCGGGCCGAAGACCAGGGCCGCCACCCATGCCGTGGCCTTCCACGGCCGGGTCGCGGCCACCGTGAACACCGCCACCATCGCCGGGCCGGTCAGGTAGTGCGCCACGCTGCCGGCCAGGAGCAGCACCACGGCCAGCCGGACCGGCGCGCGCCGCCGCAGCAGGACCGCCGCGCACCCGAGCCCGCCGGCCACCTGGTCGGCGGCCCGCCAGCCCGGGCCGAGGCTCTCCGCGACCGGGATGGACTGCGAGCTGACGGCGGCGAAACAGGCCGCGAAGAGGAACAGGGCCAGGTCGGCGGCCCAGTCCCGGCGAGTGCGGTGGATACGGCGCATGCCCCGGAAATCTACGCGGGCGGGCGCGGGAACGGGCCTGCGCGGCCCGTTCCGGATACTTAAGTACGAGCGGGGGAGCCCCAAGGCCGATGTCCGACCCGGCGCCCGGCTCCTAACGTCGCAGCATGACCTCCACCTCACCGAAGTCCCCGAAGTCCCCGCTGGCCACCGTCACGGGTGCGCTGTGCTTCATCCTCACTGTCGGTGGCGCGAGCGGCCTGCTGTACGAGTGGCTCGGCTGGATCCGCTTCATGGGCTTCCTCCGTTTCCTCGCCCCCGACGGCTATGAGATCTACAGCTACATCGTCATGATCGCCCTCGGCCTCGCGGTGGGCGTCGCGGGTGACACCCTCACCCGCCGCGACCGGGCCTGATCCCCGGTCCGCCGCGGCGACGCCCCGTGACAGCGCCTCCTCCCCCGTTCGGGGAGGAGGCGCTGTCACGGACGGGGAGCGGTCAGCTTTCCTGAGCCGGGCCCTCGGGCTCGGGCTGGGGTGCCGTCCGGGCCGGTTCCGGCTGCGGAGCGGGCGGCTGCGCCGCGGACGGCGGCGGGGGCGCGGACGGCTTCTGCGCGGAAGGCGGCGGCGGAGCGGACGGACGCTCGGGTGCGGACGGCTTCTGCGCGGAAGGCTTCGGTGCGGACGGCGGCGGCGGAGCGGACGGACGCTCGGGTGCGGCCGAGGTCGGCGGACGCGGCGCGGGAGAGCCCGGAGTCGCCGGAGACGCGGGAGTCGCCGGAGCCGGGGGCGACGCGGGAGTCGCAGGCGCCGAGTTCGGCGTCGGTGACTGCGCGGGCGGCTTCGAAGGCGGCTCGGAGGCGGGCTTCGAAGGCGGCTCCGAGGCCGGCTTCGAAGGCGGCTCCGAGGTCGGCTTCTCGGGCGGCTTCGACTCGTCGGACGACTTCGAGGGTGCTGTCGAAGGTGGCTCGGACTTGGCCGGGGTCTTCTTCGGTGACTCCGAGGGCGGCTTCGACGGCGGCTTCGAGGGCGGCTTCGACGGGGACTCCGAAGGAGACTTCGACGGCGACTCGGACGTGGACTTCGACGGTGTCGGCTTCGTCACGGACGTGCTCGGGGTCGGGGACGTCCCGGACCGGGTCGGCCTCGGCGAGGTCACGGACGGGTTCGGGGTCGTCACCGACGGGGGCGGCGTGAGCGGCGGCGTCGGGACCGGCGGCGGCGGGATCGGCCTGTCGGGCTTGGGCTTGCCGCCCTGGTGGTCGCCCTTGGGGCGCTCGTACCACCGGTGGTCACGGTGGTCGTAGATCACGATCTTGTTGATGACGGTCGGCGCCGGTGCGATGGCCACCACCTTCGCCGGCTGGTACGAGGGCCACGTCTGCCCGAAGCGCTTCGGGGCGGCCTTGAGCGGCACCGGCGGACCGAGCGGGTTCCCGCATGCGCAGCGCACCCGCGGCACGCCGCGGTCGTCCACCAGCACGGCCGTCCCGGCCTGGAGCACGGCCTGGTAGGGGACGAGCTTGCCGTCCCGGTAGCTGTGGTTCGTCACCCGGGTGTCCATGCGCAGCTGCACCGAGGTGAGGGAGCGGAGGTAACCGGGAACCGCGGCCGGCTGGATGCCCTGTGCCTGGGCGAAGGCCGCGTTCTTGGCGGGATCGGCGCCCAGCGATCCGATCAGCTGCTCGACGTCACAGCTGGCGACGTTCCTGGTGCCGCCGTACACACCCGGCGCGGAGCCGCTGACGCTCCTGGTGCCCACCGGCCCGGTCGGGCTCGCGCTCGGACCGACCGTGCCCTGGGGAGAGGGCGGCGGGCTCTCAGGCGGGGGCGGGGCGCCCTTCACCACCGTGGACTCCGTGAAGGGGTCGGGGCCGGAGGAGGCGACGGGCTGGAGGAACACCTCGCCACCGGCGTTGTCGGCCTTCCCGCCCGGCCGGGTGAGGACCACGGCCAGGGCCACGACCGCCGCCACCGCGACCAGCGCGGTGACGAGGCGTGGCACGGAGCGCCACCAGGGCCCTCCGGCCGGTCCCTGACCCGGGCCTCCGGACCCGCCCGGCCCGCCCGGCCCGCCCGGCGGCGCCGACGGCGGTGGTGGCGGCGGAGTCCCCTGCTGCCCGCCCGAGAGCGGGCCGGAGGGGGGCCCGGTGGGGCGTCCTGAAGACGGCCGTCGGCCGGAGGGTTGTGTGGTCACGGGCTCTTCTTCCCAGGAGGAGTGAGTTCCCCGGGGACCATTGTGTGCGCCGTCCGGGTGGTGCCCGCAAGCCGGGGATGTCACGGTGGCAGGGTGACTCGGACGCCGGAATCGTCATCCTCGGGGGGCTCCGCGAGGGCATGGCGGGACGCCCTCGTCGCGGTCGTCGCGGGATTCGCGGTGATGACCGCGGTCGCCGTCGCCGGGCTGATGTGCGCGGGCGCGGGCGACCTCCCGGGTGGCGCGTTCCCGCATGTGGCCGCCGCGGTCGTGGTGATGGCGGCGGGCGGTTCGCTGGAGGTGTCGGGCGGTGCCGGTTCGCTGGCGGGGGCGGACGTGACCCTGTCGGTGGTCCCCCTCTCGGTGAGCCTGGCGGGCGCCCTCGTGACGGGCTGCCTCTTCCTGCGCCCCCTGCACAACCGGGCCGTCGCCCGGCCGCGCGAACTCATCGGCCGCGCGGTTCCGTTGGTCGTGCTGTGGCTGCTCGCCCTGACCGGCGCCGCCTTCCTCGCCCGCGAGACCTTCGGCATCTCCACCGGCGACTCCCCCATCGGGACCATCACCGAACTCCTGGACTCCGCACCCACGGTGGGCTTCCAGGCCGACCTGCCGGCCACCCTCCTGTACGGACTGCTGTGGATCCTCGGTCTGTTGGTGATCGCCCTGTTGGTCTCACGGCGCGCCCCGCTCCCGGCCCGGCTGGTCCGCTTCCACTCGGCGCTGCGCCCGGCCGCCTTCGCCACGATGCTGCTGCTCCTCGCCTACGTCGTCCTCGGCATCGGGGTCGGCGTGGTCGTGGCCGCCACGCAGGGCCATGCCGACCGGACCCTGGCCGTGATCCTGCTCGGGCTGCCGAACCTCGTCTGGCTCGCGCTCACCCTGGGCTTCGGCGGCGCCTGGCAGGGCAACGTCGAGGGGCCCTTCGGGCTGCCGATGCCGCAGCTGCTGGACCAGGTCCTGCGCGGCTCCGACCCGTCCCGGATCGACGTGGCCTCGCTCGCGGAGCAGGACTCCCGGGCCTGGTGGCTGGTGGTCGTGGCCGCCGTCCTGCTGCTCGGCACGGGCGTCCTGGCGGCCGTACGCTCCCCCGCCCACGTCCGCCCCTGGCAGCACGCTCTCCACCTGGGCGTGGCCCTGGCCCTGGCGACCTTGACGGTCTGCCTGCTGGGCCGGATCCAGGCGCAGTTCGGGCTCTCCCTGCTGGGCATCGGCGAGGTCGACGGCCTCAGCGGCCAGGTCCAACTGCAGCCCGTGCTGTGGCGCAACGTCGGTCTCGGGCTCCTGTGGGGAGCCGTGGCGGGATTCCTGGGCGCGCTGCTGGCCCGTCCGCTGCACCGCGGCGGCCGTGTCGACGAACCGGCCGCCGCGACCCGCGCGACACCCGAGTAGGCCGAGCGTGCCGGGAGCGGCTCAGGCCGTCCCCCCGGAGGCCGGCCGGCCGAACACCGGGAGCGCCCAGGCCGGCACCGGTGGCGGGGCGGGCAGGTCGGGGCGGGCGCCCGCCTCATCGCCCGCCACCCCTGTCGTCGTCGGCCCGCCGGCCTCCCCCGCCCGCCGCAGGGCCCCGGTGAACTCCAGACAGCTGCTCCACCGGTCGTCCGGCGACTTGGCCAGCGCCTTCGCCAGGACCGCGTCCACCTCTTCCGGCAGCCCGGGCCGCCGCGAGCTCAGCGGGGGCGGGGCGTCGTACTGGTGGGCCCACAGCAGGGCGATGTCGTCGTCGCGCTGGAAGGGCGGTTCCCCGGCGAGGGCCTCGTAGACGACGCATCCCAGGCTGTAGACGTCGCAGCGGCCGTCCACCGGCTTGCCCGAGATCTGTTCCGGCGCCACGTAGGTCATGGTGCCGACGAACTGACCGTCGGTCGTGAACCCGGTCAGGGACAGCGATTTCTTCGTCAGCCCGAAGTCCGTGAGGTAGGCGTGTTCCGGGTGGTCCCGGTCCGTGCCCGGGGCGATCAGGATGTTGCCCGGTTTCACGTCCCGGTGGACCAGGTCGTGGGCATGGGCGGCGTCCAGCGCGGAGGCCACCTGGCCGGCGATGCGCGCGGCCGTCTCCACCGGCAGCGGGCCCGTCCGGTCCAGCATCACCCGCAGGTCCGGTCCCTCGACGAGGCGCATGGCGATGTAGAGCAGTCCGTCCGCCTCCCCCGCCTCGAACACGGGCACGATGTTGGGGTGCTCGATGGCCGCCGCCACCTTCGACTCGTGGGCGAACCGCTGCCTGAAGGTGTCGTTCCGGGCCAGCTCGGGGGCCAGCAGTTTCAGTGCCACCCGCCGGTCGAGGCGCAGGTCGAGCGCCTCGTAGACGACGGCCATGCCGCCGCGCCCGATCTCGCTCTCCACCAGGTACCCGGCGATCTGCTTCCCGCGCAGGTCGGCCGGGGACCCGTCCGCGGGCTCCGCCCGTTCCTCGGCCACCGTCAGCCGTCCCCGGGATCGCGGGTGTCCACGATCCGCGTCGGGTCATGGGCCTCCGCCCGTTCGGACCGGTCCCCGGGCCCTTCGCGCGGGATGGCGACCGCGTCGGTCGGTGGCGGTTCCTTCCGTACGCCGGCCCCGCCGCCCGGACGCGTCTGCGCGGGCGGCGGCTGCGGCCCGGGTTCGGGTGCGGGTGCGGGCGCGGGTGCGGGTTCGGGTTCGGGTGCGGGTTCGGGTTCGGGTGCGGACGCGCCGCCCGGGCCGGCGACGACCGCGTAGGTCGTCATGCGGTCGCCGTCGTCGTACAGCCACCGGCCGGACCTCTCGTCGTAGAGCCACACCGATTCCCCGTCGATGACCACCCCGGCCCGCAGTCCGCGCACCGAGCGGCGGAAGGCGTCGGCGTCGATGCGTCCCGAGGCGAGCTCGTCCACGGCCCGCCGGTAGCGTTCCAGGGCCTCGGAGCCTCGGGTCAGCAGCGGCCGCGGGTCCTCGGAGCGGACCGGGGGCCGTCCCCCGGCCGTCGGCGGCGGGTGCGGCACGGCGACCAGCAGCCGCCCGTCCACCCAGGCGGACCACCCGTTGGCGCACAGGACCTCCCCCCACTCTCCGCGCCGGGACAGCAGTTGCACGGGCAGGAACGGGTCCAGGGGCACGGTCGGCCGGGTGACGTCCGGGCCCTCCCAGGCGGCCAGTCCCTCCTGCGGCACCACATGCGTGGGCCGGAAGTCCGCCACCTCGCCTCCGGGTCCCAGCGGGCTGCTCATGGGGCCTACTTCCGCATGATGGTCGGCTCGTGGCGGCGCAGCAGCCGAGAGACCAGCACGCCGAACAGCACGGACAGGACGACGAGCATGCCCATTTCGAGGAGCCAGAGGTGGGCCTCGTGGTCGAACAGCGGGTCCTGGGTGATCTTGCCGGGCACGATCGCCCCGAGGTCGATGGTGCCGGCCATCGCCCCCATGGCCCAGCGTGCCGGTACGAACCAGGCCAGCTGTTCGATGACGGGGACGCCGGTGAGTTTCAGCAGGGAGCCGCAGAAGACGACCTGCACGATCGTGAGGAGGACCAGCAGCGGCATGGTGACCTCCTCCTTGGTCACCAGGGCGGAGATCAGCAGGCCGAGCAGCATCGCGGTGAGGGACAGCAGGGCGACGGCAAGGGTGATCTCGAGAAGTGGTGGCATGAAGTTGCCGCGGCCACCGGGGGCGTTGATGGTGACGCCCGCGAGGCCTACGAGGGTCAGGACCACGGCTTGGGCGACGGTGATCGCGCCGAGGACGACGACCTTGGACATCAGGTAGGCGGAGCGGGACAGGCCGACGGAGCGCTCGCGCTGGTAGATGACGCGTTCCTTGACGAGTTCGCGCACCGCGTTGGCGGCGCCGATCAGGACTCCGCCCACACAGAGGATGAACAGGGCGTTCAGCGCGGTTTCGGCGTTGAGGGTGTTGCCGGCCAGTGCGCGGGTCATGGCGCCCATGACGAAGGGCAGCGCGACCATGATGATCAGGAAGGTGCGGTCGGACCTGAGCACGGAAGCGTACCGGCGGATCAGGGTGGAGAGCTGGGAGCCCCAGCTCTGGGCCTTGGGCGGCGGCTTCGGCGGCGGGCCGGCGGCGGACCGTTCGGCCTGCTCCGTGAGCGGGAGCCGGCCGGCGGTGAAGTCGACGTTGCGCCGGTGCATCGGCGAGGCCCGGTACTCCCCGGCCCAGTCGCGGTCGCGCTGGTTCTCGAAGGCTTCGAAGGCCTCGGGCCACTGGTCGAAGCCGAAGAAGTCGAGGGCCTCCCCGGGAGGACCGTAGTAGGCGATGCGCCCGCCGGGTGCCAGGACCAGGAGGCGGTCGCAGCCTTCGAGGTTGAGCACGCTGTGGGTGACGACGATGACCGTGCGGCCGTCGTCCGCGAGCTCGCGCAGCATGTTCATCACCGAGCGGTCCATGCCGGGGTCGAGTCCGGAGGTGGGCTCGTCCAGGAAGAGCAGGGAGGGCTTGGTGAGCAGTTCCAGGGCGACGGAGACGCGTTTGCGCTGGCCGCCGGAGAGGCTGTGGATGGGCTGGTCGGCACGCTGTTCGAGGCCGAGTTCGCCGATCACCTCGTCGACCCGGGCCTGGCGTTCGGCCTTGGCCGTGTCCTGCGGGAAGCGCAGTTCGGCGGCGTAGGTGAGGGCGCGCCGGACGGTGAGCTGGAGGTGCAGGATGTCGTCCTGCGGGACGAGGCCGATGCGGCTGCGCAGCTCGGCGTAGTCGCGGTAGAGGTCGCGCCCGTCGTACAGGACGGTGCCCTGGTCGGCGGGGCGCAGGCCGGTCAGCGCGCCGAGCAGGGTGGACTTGCCGGCTCCGCTGGGGCCCACGACGGCCAGCAGGCATTTGGCGCCGACGGGGAAGGAGACCTGGTCGAGGAGGGTCTTGCGGCCCCGGTCGACGGCGACGGTGAGGCCCTGGACGTCGAGGGAGACCTCGCCGGTGTCCACGAACTCCTGGAGCTGGTCGCCGACGAGGCAGAAGACCGAGTGGCCGATGCCGACGATGTCGCCCTCGGTGACGGGGGTGGGCCGGGTCACGGCGGCGCCGTTGAGGTAGGTGCCGTTGTGGCTGCCGAGGTCGACGATCTCGTAGCTGCCGTCGGCGAGGGCGTGCAGCTCGGCGTGGCGGCGGGACACGGTGAGGTCGTCGACGACGAGGTCGCTCTCGGGGGCGCGGCCGATGCGGACGGTGGTGCGGACGGGCAGCGGACGTACCGTCGTCGGCTGCCGGAAGGTGCCGGTCATGGCCGGGTTCGTGACGTGGGAGGGGCGGCCGGTGCCGGGCCCGGGGGGTGGTGCGGGCGGGGGCGGCGGCGCGGGGCCGATGACGGCGGCGCGGGGCCCGTCCTCGACGCTGCCGAAGCGCAGTTCCGTGCCGACGCCGACGCTCCACTCACGGACGCGGTGACCATCGGCGAAGGTGCCGTTGGTGCTGCCCTCGTCCTCGAGCGTCCAGTGGTCGCCGTCCGGGCGCAGGATCGCGTGGTGCCAGGAGACGCGGGCGTCGTCGAGGCAGATCTCGCAAAGGGGGTCCCGACCGACGTGGTAGATCCGGTCGGGATCCATCTCGGTGGCGCCCCAGTCGGTCACCAGGACGAGCTGGGGCGCGGTCGGCACACTTGGGCGCTGGACCATGACCAGATTTTCCCACGATCGGGAAGGTCCGGCACCGGTCGGACATCACCGCAGGTCAGAGGCCTCTTATGGGTAATGACAACGGTCCCCGTTGCAGCCTTTGCCGATCCCGCCGGGGTGCGCTTCACTTCACGCGACGGGACCGGACGCACCGGTGCCGCGACGAGACGGGGGACGCCATGAGTGGGCACGACCACGCGCACGACGGCCACGACCACGGCCACGACCACGGAGGGCACAGCCACGGCGTGGCGGCCGATGCCGACCGGCGCTGGCTGGCGATCGCGCTCGCCCTGATCGGCGGGTTCATGGCCGTCGAGGTGGTCATCGGCCTCATGGCCAACTCGCTGGCCCTGATCTCCGACGCGGCCCACATGCTGACCGACGCGGTCTCGATCGTCCTGGCGCTGATCGCCATGCGGCTGGCCGCCCGCCCCGCCCGCGGCGGCTTCACGTACGGCCTCAAGCGGGCCGAGATACTCTCCGCCCAGGCGAACGGACTGACGCTGATCCTGCTGGCGGCCTGGCTGGCGTACGAGGCGGTGCGGCGGCTGATGGACCCGCCGCCGGTGGAGGGCGGGCTGGTCGTGGTGACCGCGCTCGCGGGCATCGTCGTCAACGTGGCCGCGGCCTGGTGCATCTCCCGGGCGAACCGTTCCGCGCTCGTCGTCGAGGGCGCCTACCAGCACATCCTGAACGACCTCTTCGCCTTCATCGGCACCGCGGTCGCCGGTCTGATCGTGCTGACCACCGGCTTCCGGCAGGCGGACGCGATCGCCACGCTGGTCGTGGTGGTGCTGATGGTCAAGGCGGGCTACGGGCTGGTCCGCGAGTCCGGCCGGATCCTCCTGGAGGCCGCCCCGGCCCATGTGGACCCGGACGCGGTCGGCGACCGCCTCGTCGGGCACCCGCCCGTCACCGAGGTGCACGACCTGCACATCTGGACGATCACCTCGGGCCAGGCGGCCCTGTCCGCGCACGTGCTGGTGGAGCCGGCGGGCGACTGCCACGCCGTACGCCGCGACCTGGAGCGGCTGCTCGACAAGGAGTACGGGATCACGCACACCACCCTCCAGGTGGACCACGCCCAGGACTCCCTGCTCACGGTCGGCCGCGCGGGCGGGGGCGCCTCCGACGCGCACTGCGCGGACGCGCACGGTCCGGTGCACCGGCAGGGCCCGCACGACCACTGACGGCGGAACGCGCAACCGCGTCACTGACCGGGGTCCGTACGGGGCATGGATGTACCCATGACACACAAACGCAGTGCCGGACTGCTCCTCTTCCGGCGGACCGGTCCGGAGCCGGAGCCCGGTGTCGAGGTACTCCTCGGACATATGGGCGGTCCGCTCTGGGCCGGGCGGAAGGCCGGTGACTGGGCCATCCCCAAGGGTGAATACGGGCCCGAGGAGACTCCGCGGGACGCGGCCCGCCGCGAGTTCACCGAGGAGATCGGGCTGCCTCCGCCGGAGGGCGACTACCTGCCGCTGGGCGAGGTCCTCCTGACCAGCGGAAAGCTGGTGACGATCTGGGCGGTGGAGGCGGATCTCGACCCCGCGCTGATGGTGCCCGGGACGTTCACGATGGAGTGGCCTCCGCACTCCGGGAACGTCCAGGAGTTCCCGGAGCTGGACCGGGTGGCCTGGTTTGCTCCGTCCCTGGCGCAAAACATGCTGATTCCTTCCCAACTCCCGTTTCTGGAACGCCTGTTGGAGCTGCTGAAGGTTTGACCCACACTTGCACTTGCCAACACCCTTACCTGCATGGACATTGCACACATGACCAACGTCGTGCTGGTGGGGACCTTGGACACCAAGGGTGTGGAGTACGGCTGGCTGCGCGAGAGGCTGCTGCGCGCCGGCGTCGAAGTGGTACTGGTCGACACGGGAATCATGGGCGAACCCAGGGTGCCCGCCGACGTACCGCGTGAGGCGGTGGCCCGGGCGGCCGGAGCGGAACTGCCGGAACTGCGCACGGCCGCCGACCGGGGTGCGGCCGTGGCCACCATGGCGAGGGGTGCGGAGGCGACCCTCTTACGCCTGCACGCCGAGGGCAGGCTGCACGGGGTACTCGCCATCGGCGGGAGCGGCGGCACTTCCATCGCCACCCGGGCGATGCGCGCCCTGCCACTGGGCGTACCGAAACTGATGGTCTCGTCCATGGCGTCCGGGGACGTCCGCCCCTACGTGGGCTCCTCGGACATCACGATGATGTACAGCGTGGTGGACATCGCGGGGATCAACAGCATCTCCGCACCGGTCCTGGCGAACGCGGTCGCGGCTATCACCGGGATGGCCCGGGCCTACGCCCGTACCTCCGCGGAGGGCCGCCCGCCCCGGCTGGGCGCGGGCGGCCGCCCCCTGGTCGCGGCGAGCATGGCGGGCGTGACCACGGCCGGAGTGGACGCGGCGCGCGAGCGGCTGACGGAACTCGGCTACGAGGTGCTGGTCTTCCACGTCAGCGGCACCGGCGGCCGCACCCTGGAGACCCTGGCCGGCCAGGGGATCTTCGCGGGCGTCCTCGACCTCACCCTCAGCGAGCTCGCCGACGACCTGTGCGGGGGTCTCCTCACCGCGGGCCCGGACCGGCTCAGCGCGGCCGGGCGGGCGGGAATCCCGCAGGTGGTGAGCCTGGGGGCGCTGGACATGGTGAAGTTCGGCCCGCTGGAGAGCCTGCCCCGGCAGGTCCGCGACCGGGGCGTCCACGTCCACAATCCGTCCATCACGGTGACCCGTACGACCGCGGCCGAATGCGCGGAGCTCGGCCGCCGGGTCGCGGCGAAACTGTGCGCGGCGAGCGGCCCCACGGCGGTCTGCGTCCCGCTCCGTGGACTGTCCACGCTCGGCGCGCCGGGCGGGCCTTACCATGACCCCGGCGCGGACCGGGCCCTGTTCTCCGCGCTGCGCGAGGGCCTGCGGGGCAGTGCCACGAGGCTCTACGACTACGACACACACATCAACGATCCGGCCTTCGGGCGGGCGGCGGCCGACCGGCTGCACACCATGATCGGCGCCATGTCGGCCGCGGCCTGAGCCGTCCGCCGTGGTTGGGAACCGGCCACGGCGGAAACCACGTCCCTTGGGGCGTCCGGTCCGGGGAGGGCCGGTGGACGCCGGTCCGGGACCGGTCGGAGCGTCCGAGCGATGCGGCGGCGCCACACGGCAGGCAGGGGGCAGGAACGATGGACGACACGCGGGCGGCATGGTCGGTCCCCGGTTACACCGAGGTCCGTGAGCTGGGTTCGGGCGGCAGCGGCCGCGTGGTGCTCGCCGTCCACGACGGCACGGGCACCCCGGTCGCGGTGAAGTACCTCAGCGACCGGCTGCGCCGGGATCCGGCGTTCGTCGGGGAGTTCCGGGCCGAGGCCCGCCTCTTGGGCGGGCTGCAGACCCCGTACGTGGTCAGGCTGTACGAGTACGTGGAGGCGTCCGGCGGCGCGGCCATCGTCATGGAGCTGGTGGACGGCATCTCCCTGCGCGCGCTGCTGAAGCAGTCCGGGCGGGCCGACGCCGAGGCCGCGCTGGTGGTGCTCAAGGGGTCCCTGCTGGGGCTGGCCGCGGCGCACCGGGCGGGCGTCGTCCACCGGGACTACAAGCCGGAGAACGTGCTGGTCGCGCCGGACGGCTCGTCGAAGCTGGTGGACTTCGGGATCGCGGCGAACCGGGGCAGCACGCCCGGCGTGGCCGGAACCCCCGCCTACATGGCTCCCGAGCAGTGGCAGGGCCGGCCGGCCTCGCCCGCGGCCGACGTGTACGCGGCGACGGCGACCTTCTTCGAGTGCCTCACCGGCCGCAAGCCCTACGACGGGGAGAACTTCGCCGAACTCGCCGTCCAGCACATCGAGGCGCCGGTGCCGGAGACGGAAGCGCCCGAGCCCGTACGTCCGCTGATCCGGCGCGGCCTCGCGAAGGCGCCCGAGCAGCGGCCGGAGAACGCCGAGGCGTTCGTGGCCGAGCTGGAGGGCGTGGCGCTGGCGGCGTACGGGCCCGAGTGGGAGGAGCGCGGGCAGCGCAAGCTGGCGGCGCTGGCCGCCCTGCTGCCGCTGCTGTTCCCCTCGGCGGGCGGCGCCGCGGCCGGTACCACGGCGTTCGCCACGACCACGGTGCCCAGCGGTTCCGGCTGGGCTCCGGGGCGCCGCGGCTGGCTCGCGGCGGGCCTGGCGCTGGTACTGGGAACCGTACTGGTCCTGACGACGGACGCGATCGGCGCGGCCCCGGACGCGGCTTCGGCGGTGAGCGCCTTCGCCACGACGAGCGCGGCCCCGCCCGGGTCGGCCTCGCCGAGCGCGAGCGCGAGCCCGAGCGCGACGGACTCCGCCTCCCCTTCGCCCAGTCCGAGCCCCACGGCGTCCCCGAGCCCCTCGCCGTCGGCGTCCGGGTCGCCGTCGCCTTCTCCCTCGTGGTCGGCGAGCCCCACCCCGAAGCCGACGGTGAGCTGGTCGCCCACGCCGACCCCGACCCCGACGCCCACTCCGACGCTGAAGGTCACGGACGTCTCCGTCACGCTCAAGACCGGCGTCTACCGCGGAGACGCGGCCGTCTCGGTCACCTCCCAGGGCACCGGCTCGGTCACCGTGACGGTGGAGTGGTTCCTGGGCGGCGCGCAGGGCTCCTACTCCGTCGCCGACGGATCGGAACAGTTCGTGGTCCCGGCCGGCTCGACGGTCACCCAGGTCAGGTCCCACGCCTTCGCACGCGACCGCGGCTGCTACGGCGGGGTACGGGTCACCACCAAGCCCACCGCCGGGAACAAGTCCGCGTCGGCCTCGCAGTACCTGCTGCGCTGCCAGGAGGTGCCCCGATGAGCGGTTCCGGCGCCCCCGAGGGCGACGACTACAGCGCCACCGTCCTCGGCAGCCACTGGTTCAGCGGCCCCCCGGACACCACCAAGAGGATGGCTCCCGAGGAGGTGGCCCCCGACCGGGTCGAGGGCTCCGTGCTCCGGTTCGGGCCCGGGGTGACCGCGGCCATGCCCGCGCCGTTCCCCGTCGACGTCGGGGCGGCCGTCGCGCCGCCGCCCCGGCGGCGCCCGGCCGGGCTGCGGCGGTACGCCCTCGCGGCGCTCGTCCTGGCCGCGGTCCTCGCGTACCTGGGGTGGCAGCGGCTGGGGCCCGGCATCGAGGTCCGGGGCGTGGCCGTGAGCACCGATCCCAAGGGCCCGGCCTGTGACGCTGCGGCCGATGTGGTGGCCGTCGTGGCGACCAACGGGCGCCCGGGCACCCTCACCTACCGGTGGGTGCGCAGCGACGGCACCCGGTCCGAGCAGCTGACCGAGCGGGTACCGCGCGGGCAGCGGGAGGCCCGGCTGCACCTGCTGTGGACCTTCCGGGGCACGGGTAGCTACCCGGCGAGGGCGGAACTGCAGCTGGTGTCGCCCGGTCGGGGCACGGCCGCGGTGGACTTCACGTACCGCTGTTCCCCGTAGCGGACGCGGCCGCGGTGCAGGGCAGCCGGATGACGGCGAGCCCGCCGTCGAGGTCGACCCTGGTGCGCGGCGGGGCGCCGTCCTCCTCGTCGTCACGCATGACGAGGGCGCTCTGCCGCTCCTTGAGCTCGTTCTGCTTGCCCGGCGAGAAGCTGGCGTGCAGCTGCTCGAAGCCGGTGGCGGACACCTGCCCCTGACGGCCGTTCCACCGCCAGGGCAGCAGCCCGGCGCGGCCCGCGCGGAGCAGTGCCAGGTCGAGGAAGGCCACGGCGGTGAGCACCAGCGCCAGACCGGGAAGGGTCATGAAGATGACGAAGCCCATGCGGCGACGGTAGCCCAAGCCGGGCCGCGGCCGTTCGGCCGTTCGACCGAGGGGCCGGCCGAGGCAGGTCCGGCCGTTCGGGTCCGGCGGTCCGGCCGAAGCGCGGGAGGCCCGCGGCCACTTCGGGAGTGGCCGCGGGCCGTTTCGCATTCCGCCCCCGCCGCAACCGGGGGACGGACGTCAGGGGCTCCGACCGGGGTCAGAACCGGGCGTGCGCGGTGATGTCCGCCTCGAACTCGCCCGTCATCGCCGGGGTCACCGTCGGCCGGCACTGCCGGACCGCCGCCAGGTAGTCCCGCGTGGTCGCGCCCAGCTGCGCGGCCGCCGCGCCCCGTGCGCCCACCGCCTCCAGGTCCCGTTCGAAGGACACCTGCGCCGCGATCCGCGCCGCGTGCTCGATGTCGGCGGGCGTGAACAGCTCGGTGGCCGCCACCAGGGCGTCCACGTCGACGTCCGCGCGGCCCGCCGTGTAGCGGGACCAGATGGCGGCGCGCGCCCCGGCGTCCGGGGTGCCGATCGGGATCAGGTAGTCGAAGCGCCCGGGCCGCAGGAAGGCCGGGTCGAGGGACCGGATGGAGTTGGTGGCGCACACCAGCAGCCGCTCGTCGCCCTCCCGGAAGCCCGGTATCAGCTTCAGCAGCTCGTTCGTCACCCCGTGGATCCCGCCGGGCTGCGCGGGCTCGGTGCGCACCGGTGCGATCTCCTCGACCTCGTCGATGAAGACGAGTACGCGCTCGAGCTCGGCGATCCGGGCGAACGCGTCGCGCAGCGCGGCCGCCAGGTTGCCCTCGTCGGCGAGGCGGGAGGGCAGCAGTTCCACGAAGGGCCAGCCGAGCCGGGAGGCGATGGCCCGGGCGAAGGTGGTCTTGCCGGTGCCGGGCGGGCCGAAGAGGGTGATGGCGCGCGGCGGCCGCACCCCGTGCGAGGCGGCCCGCTCGGGCTCGGCGAGCGGCAGCACCACGCGCCGCTCGATGAGGTCCTTCTCCTTCTCCATGCCGGCGACCTTGGCCCACAGGTCGTTCGGCAGGAAGCGGCCGCCGAGGTCGTCGAGGAGGCCCGCGGCCGGTCCGTGCAGCGGCTCCGTCTTCTCGAAGTAGGCGACGGCCGGCTGCCGGGTGTACCCGGCGTTGAGGAGGCCCTCGCCGAGCATGTCCTCCTCGGGCAGGACGTAGGCGATGCGGCCGACGCGCGCGGCGATGAGCCGTCGCTCCAGTTCGACGAGCAGGGCGCTGGCCAGGCCCCGGCCCCGCCAGCCGGCGGCGATCGCGATGCGCATGACCCAGGCCCGTTCGCCGGTGACGCAGGCGAGCGCCGCGCCGATGGGGACGCCCTGGTGGACGGCGACCACACAGGGCTGGCGGTCGGTCAGCGCGCCGATGCACTCGGCGAGCGAGAAGACGGACTCCTGGCCGAGTTCGGCCGTGGTGTCGATCAGATGGACCACCGCTGCGAGATCGCTCTCGCGGTAGTCGTGGATGAGCCAGTTCACCGGGTACCGCCCCTCGTTCGTGCTCCTGCGGCGAGGCTAGGGCGGGCGGGCCGGACGATCACGCTCCGTGGTGCACAACACCCGGTCCGGAAACCGTCCGTGGCGTCCATAGACTGGTGCTTTCCGCCGACGCCCCGCACCGAGGATCAGCGCACCTTCATGCCTTCCGACATATCCGCCATATCTGAGTCCCGGAGTCGGCGCCTTCTGGTGTGGCTGGTCCCCCTGCTGTGGACCCTGGGGCTCGGTCTGTGGGGGCTCTCCCGGCAGGACAGCGTGTGGCGGGACGAGGCCGCGACCTGGCAGGTGGCCGGGCGGTCGCCGGGCGAGATATGGGCGATGCTCGGACACGTGGACGCCGTGCACGGTCTCTACTACCTGCTGATGCACTGCCTCTTCGAGGTGTTCGGGGCGAGTACGGCGACGCTGCGGCTGCCGTCGGTGCTGGCCGTCTCGGCCGCCGCGGCGTGCGTGGCGCTGATCGGGCGGCGCCTGGCCGGGTTCTGGGCGGGGCTCGGCGGCGGGCTGGCCCTCGGGCTGTTGCCGGCGGTCCAGTTCTACCTCCAGGAGGGCCGTCCGTACGCGCTGGTCGCGGCGGGGGCCGGGCTCGCGACGCTGCTGCTGGTCTCGCTCCTGGAGCGCCGGCCCGGGCGGCGGACCTGGCCGCGCTGGGCGGCGTACGGGATCACGGTGCTGGTGTGCGCCCTGCTGAACTGGCTGTCCCTGCTGGTCCTGCCCGCGCACGCGGCGACCCTGGGGTGGGTGCGGGCCGGGCGGGGGGCGTGGCTGCGCTGGGCGGTGTACGCCTCGGGCGCGGTGGCGGGGGCGCTGCCGCTGATCCTGTTCAGCCGCGACCAGTCCGACCAGGTGTCCTGGATACCGCCGCTGACCTGGCACATGCTGATCGGGCCGGGGATCCTCCTGGCGATCGGCGGGCTGGGCGCGTGGGCGGACCGGTCGGGCCGGTCGGGCCGTCCGGACTGCAAGGCGCTCTCGGTGGCGGCGGTCGGCCTGCCGCTGCTGGCGGTGCCGCAGCTCGGGCTGATCGGGCTGTCCCTGGTGCAGCCGCTGTTCCAGGACCGGTACGTGCTGTTCAGCATGGTGGGGCTGGCGCTGCTGATCGGCGCCGCCCTGGGCACCGCCGTAGGGGCTTGCGCGCCCCGCTTCCCGAGGGCGGCGGATCTGCTGGTGCCGGGCGTGGCCGGGCTGTCGGTGCTGGCCCTGCTGCCGGTGGAACTGGACAAGCGGGCCCCGGCCAGCCGGATCGACGACGTGCTCGCCGTGGCCGCCGAGGTGGCCGGGCTGAAGCGGGACGGGGACGCGGTGCTGTTCGTCCCGGCCGCGCGACGGGACACGGCGCTGGTCTCCCCCGGCGCCTTCGGGGGCCTGGCCGATGTGGCGCTGGCCGCGTCGCCGGCCGCGTCGGCCACCCTGAAGGGCGAGGAGGCGGACCCCGCGCGGATCCGGGCGGCGCTGCTCGGGCAGCGGCGGGTGCTGCTGGTGACGGACGCGGAGAAGGTGGCGAAGCCGCCGTCGGCGGAGCGGGACCAGGCCAAGGCGGCGGTCCTGCGGGAGCACTTCGCGGTGGTGGCGGACCGGCAGGTGCGGGGGCGCCGGGTGACGGTGTACGAGCGGCGCGGATAGCCGCCGATCGCCTGCCGAGATCCGACATAGCGGGTCCTGTCAGGCATGCCCCGAGCTTCACACGGCCTTCACGGAATTCACAGGAGATTCATACGGAACACCGTCCTCCGGACATAGGTTCGGCGGGCAGGGTGGAAAAATGATCCACTCCACGCTCCCTCGACCGGCCCGGCGCACCCGTGCGCGGCGGGCGTCCCGGATCCTGCTCGCGCTGTCCGCGATGGCCGCGCTGATCGGTGTGGACCTGCCCGACGCCGCCGCCGGACCGCCGCTCGGCGTGACCGCGTGGGCGCTGCCCGGCGCCACCGCCGACCGGGTGGGCGCGCTCTTCGGGGGCGGCCAGGACCGCGGGCACCACTGCACCGCCGCCGTGGTGCACAGCGAGGAGGGCGACGTGATCGCCACCGCCGCGCACTGCCTGGAGACCC
The DNA here is from genome assembly GCF_017639205.1 of Streptomyces nojiriensis. NCBI lineage: Bacteria > Bacillati > Actinomycetota > Actinomycetes > Kitasatosporales > Streptomycetaceae > Streptomyces > Streptomyces nojiriensis. Next base: position 1,496,670 of record NZ_CP071139.1, read on the forward strand.
CCTCCACCACCGTCTTCGCGCCGGGCTACCGCGACGGCAAGGCCCCGTACGGATTCTGGAAGATCACCGCCGCGTACATCGCACCGGGCTGGACGGACGGCCAGGACCCGGACGACGACGTGGCCTTCGCGACGGTGGCGCCGGTGGACGGCGGTCGGACCGGAGCGGTGGAGGACCTCGTGGGCGGTTTCCCGGTGGCCGCCGAGCAGCCGGACGACGCCAGGGTGACGATCATCGGCTACCCGCGGACCCTGGAGGCGCCGGTGCGCTGCGCGAACACCACCGACCTGCTGTCCGCGACCCAGCGCCGGATCGGCTGCCCGGACCTCACCGGCGGCACCAGCGGCAGCCCCTGGCTGGTGAAGGGGGCACTGGCCGGGGTGCTCGGCGGCTACGAGGGCGGCGGGAGCGTCCCGGAGATCTCGTACAGCGCGGTCCTGGGCGACCATGCGCTGGCGCTGTACCGGGAGGCCCGGGCCTGAGGCCCCTCAGGCCCTGAGGCCGACCCGGACACGGTCTAGGGGGTGTCTTGCCGATCAGGCCGGGCTCGCGGCGCCCGGCACCGCGCCTCGCCGCGTTGTCCTCGGTCGGCGACGCTCCGCGTCGCCTCCCTCGTCCGCCTTGCGATCCACGGCACCGACCACCGCTCCCTGATCCGCCCTGATCGACAAGACACCCCCTAGCGGCCGGCCGGGATGCGTTCGGCGTCGGGTGCCGAGGGCTGGGCGGGCAGCCGGCCGACCGACGGGCCGCGCGGGGTGGCCGACCGGATGTCCTGCACCCCGCGGCGCAGGCGGTCGCGCAGCAGCCGGCCGAGCGGGCGTTCCACGAGCCGGTGGATGAGCCAGGCGAGCAGCAGCATCGCGGAGGTCACGCCGATGACCAGGGGGACGGGTGCCACGTCGCGGCGGAAGTGATGGATGAAGGTCAGCCCGGCCATCATGTGGATCAGGTAGAGCGGGTACGTGAGCGCTCCGGCGTGCGGGAGCCAGCGCCACCGGACGCCGTCGAGGGCGCCGAGCGCTATGGCCGCCATGAGGGCGAAGCCCAGCACGATGACCAGATGGGCGGGCCAGGCGGGCGTCCGCTCGGTGGCGGCCCGGCCCAGATTGGTGATCATGCGGGTGTGCACGTAGTGCTGCGCGAGCAGGAACTGGACGCCGACGATCGCCCACACGATGGCGTTCGGCCCGAACCGGCGCATCAGGTAGAAGCCGATGCCGGCGATGAAGTACGGGGACGAGGACGAGACCGCGAAGAAGGAGAGCACACCGTTGTCGGCGGTGGGTGCCACGACGCCGGCCAGGGTCCAGGCCGCACAGAACAGGACGCAGTTGCGGTAGGTCAGGCCGCGCATGACCACGATCGCGAACAGGACGTAGAACTTGAGCTCGACGAAGAGGGTCCAGTAGGCGTCGTCGATGTTCGGGACGCCGAGGCCGGTCTGGAGCATCGACAGGTTCACCAGGACGTCGCTGAACGCCTTGACCTGCCTGACCTCGGACCAGGAGTACAGCACGAGGGCGGTGAAGGCGACGGCCGCCCAGTAGGCGGGGAAGAGCCGGGAGACCCGGGACACCGCGAAGTCGCCCACCGTGCGGCCCCAGGCGCTCATGCAGATGACGAACCCGCTGACGAGGAAGAAGATCTCGACGCCGAGCCAGCCGTAGACCGCGAACGGGTGGGCGGTCGGGAAGATGTCCGCGGGTGCTTTCCCCCAGGCGCTCTCGAGGGCGAAGTAGTGGTAGAAGAGCACACCGAGCGCGGCGAGGACCCGCACCCCGTCGAGGACCGCCAGGCGCCCGCCGGGGACCGCTCCGGCCGACGCGCGGCCATGGCCGCCCGCCTCCGATTCTCCGGCTGAACCGCGCGAGATCATCCCTCGACCGCCTCCTCGAATGTACGACTGTCCGATAACCGCCTTGGATCAGCGGAACCCTACAGCGCACGTCCGCGCAGCTCACATCGCCGGTCCGGGAGCTACGTGAGAGCCGCCGGGGCCTCGAACCAGGTCGGCTCGTCGCGCAGGGCCCGGTGGATCCGGTCCAGGCCGAAGGGGTCCAGCGGCGGCAGCGCGTCCACCGCGAACCAGGCCACTTCGAGGGACTCGTGGTCGTTGGCCCGCGCCTCGCCGCCCGTCGCGCGGCAGCGGAAGGTGATGTCCTGGAACTGGCAGATGTCGCCGTTGGGGTAGGTCATCGGCTCCGTCATCTGGACGAGGACCACGCGCTCGACGACGCAGCGCACCGCCGTCTCCTCGTACACCTCGCGCACGGCGGTCTCGGCGGGCTGCTCCCCCGGCTCGGCGATCCCGCCGACCACCGCCCACTGCCCGGTGTCGGAGCGCCGGCCGAGCAGCACCCGGCCCAGGTCGTCGAAGACGATGGCCGTGACTCCGGGCAGCAGGAGCAGCTGGTGCCCGGCGGCGGCGCGGATCCGGCGGATGAAATCGGGTGTGGTCATGCCCCGACCCTACGAGGCCGCCGGACCGGATCCGGCCTCAGGCGGCGCGGCGCGAGCGGATCCGGCGGTTCAGGAGCCACCCGAAGCCGCCCGCGGCCAGCAGGAGCAGGGCGTACTCCGGCAGCGGACCGACGACCGTGGCCGGGGTGCGGCCGGAGCGCAGCGGGACCTCGGCGACCAGCGCGTCCGCGGTGAACATCTCGGTCTGCGAGACGATCTTCCCGTCGGGGCGGATGACGGCGCTGACCCCGCTGGTGACGGGGACGAGGACCGTGCGGCTGTGCTCGACGGCGCGGATCCGGTCCATGGCCAGCTGCTGGTAGGTCATCTGGGTCCGGCCGAAGGTGGCGTTGTTGCTCGGTACGGCGATCACCTGGGCGCCGGCCCGGACGGTGGAGCGCACGGCGTCGTCGAAGGCGGCCTCGAAGCAGGTGACCATGCCGACGCGGCTGCCGGCCATGTCGAAGACGCCGGGGTCCTTGCCGGGACCGAAGTCGCGGCGCACCCGGTCCACGTCGGAGCTGAAGAGGCGGACGACGGAGCGCATCGGGATGCGCTCGCCGAAGGGCTGGATCTTGCGCTTGTCGTAGGTCGCGGTGGGGCCCTTGACCGGGTCCCAAAGGATCATCGTGTTGCGCAGCGGGCCCGTCTCCGGGGCCACCACGGCGCCGATGGCGACGGGTACGCCGATGGCCTTGACGGCCTGGTCGATGACGGCGTGGGCGTCGGGCTCGGCGTACGGGTCGAGGTCGGAGGAGTTCTCCGGCCAGACGACGAGGTCGGGCTTCGGTGCGCGGCCGGCCCTGACGTCCTCGGCGAGCTGCACGGTGCGCTTGACGTGGTTGTCGAGGACGGCCCGGCGCTGGGAGTTGAAGTCGAGGCCGAGGCGGGGCACGTTGCCCTGGACGACGGCGACCACGGCGGTGCCGTCCTCGGCCGCGTCGGAGACCAGCGGGCGGGCGGCGAGGCCCGCGCCGATCGGGGCGGCGACGGTCAGCGCGGTCAGCGCGGCGGCGGTGCGGCCGGGGTGGCGGCGGGCGGTCCGCAGGACCTCGTAGAGGCCGAATCCGCAGAGGGCGACGCCGAAGGAGAGCAGTGGCGTGCCGCCGAGGGCGGCGAGCGGGGTGAAGACGCCGTCGGCCTGTCCGAAGGCGAGCTTGCCCCAGGGGAAGCCGCCGAAGGGGGCCCGGGCCCGCAGGGCCTCGCCCGCGACCCAGACGGCGGCGGCGAACAGCGGCCAGGCCGGGAGCCGGCTGACCAGGGCGATGCCGAGGCCGGTGAGGCCGATGAAGAGGGCTTCGAGGGTGGTCAGTGCCAGCCAGGGCACCGGGCCGACCTCCTCACCGGTCCAGACGAGGAGCGGCAGCAGGTAGCCGAGCCCGGCGAGGAGTCCGAGGCCGAAGCCGGCCCGGGCGCGGCGGCCGTGGAGGCAGCCGGCGAGCAGGGCGAGGGCGAAGGGGGCCAGCCACCACAGCGGGCGGGGCGGGAAGCTGAGGTAGAGCAGCACGCCCGAGAGGGCTGCGAGCAGGGCACGCAGCAGCCAAAGCCCCTTCCGGTTCGCGGCGGACCGGTCGGTCGCGGGGGACGCGGCCACGTCGGCCCGCGGCCCGTCGGCGGACTGCGAGGGCTCGTTCCCGGTCGTGCGGGTGACACTGCTGCTCATCTGGCGGAGTGTACGTCCCCGCACCTCGCGGACGGGTGAGCGCCCGTCCGCGCTCCGCAGGACACCCCTACCGGGCGAGGGCGCGCAGGTGGGTGCGGATGACGCGGACGGCGTTCTCGGCGTCGTCGACGGTGACGGTGAACCGCTTGCCGTCGCCGAGGACGAGCGCCAGGCCCTCGCCGCGCCGGACGATGATCGCGGTGCCCTTCTCCGGGCGCCAGCGGTGACCCCAGCCTCCCCATTGCTGCGGGGTGATGCTGGGGACGAACTCGGCGGAGGCGATCTCCGCGAGCCGGATCCTGCGGCGGGGCACCCCTATGTGGCCGCAGCGCACCTCCAGGGCCTCGGCGTCGACGGTGACGGCGACGTGTACGAAGGCCAGGGTGCCGTAGAGGATGAGCAGCCCGACGGCGAGGCAGCCGATCACGGACATGAGCAGCGGGATGATGCCGGCGGTCCAGGCGTAGTCGACGGCGAGCTCGACACCGAGCGCCAGACAGGCCGCACCGACGGCGGCGAGCAGCCACTGCACACGGTTGGAGGCGCGGCCCGCCCAGAGCGGACCCGGAGGGTGACCCGTCATGAGTAGCAGCGTACTCACGTTCCGCTTGCCCGCCACCGTCTCTCGCCCACTCGGTGCAGCGCGGCTCCCGCACGGCGGACGAGCGCGTCGCGCAGGGCGCGGTGGGGGCCGGTGATGAAGCGGTGCAGGTTCCGGGAGGCGAAGGCGACGCGCTGGGCGCTGCGGCGGCGCTCGGCGTCGTACGCGCGCAGGGCGCGGGTCAGCCCGGCCGGTCCGGCCGGTCCGGCCGCGGCGACGGCGCGGGTCAGGGCCTCTGCGTCGAGGAGGGCGGTGCAGGCGCCCTGGCCGAGGTTGGGCGTCATGGCGTGGGCGGCGTCGCCGACGAGGGCGATCCGGCCGTCGGCGACGAAGCTGGGGAGCGCGGGATACAGGTGCCGCATCTCGTACCGGATCCAGGTCGCGGGATCGGTCTCGGCCAGTACGCGCGGGACGGGGTCGTGCCAGCCGGCGAACGCCTCCCGTACCTCCTGGGCGGTGGTGGCCCCGGGGACGGCGGCGTACCAGTTGGTGCGGCCGGCCTCGACGGGGGTCATGCCGAAGAAGCGGCCCGCGCCCCAGGTCTCGCCGTACACGCCGGTCTCGAATCCGGCGATGCCGATCCAGGCGGCCGTGCCGGCCGGGCGCGGACCGGCGGTCCGGCCGAAGTGCGCCGTACGCACCGCGCTGTTGATGCCGTCGGCGCCGACGACCAGGTCGGCGGCGAGTGCGGCCGGATCGGTGAGGTGCCGGCCGTACGCGATCGGCTCGCCGCCGAGCCGGTCGAGCGCGGCGAGCAGCGCGTCGATGAGGTGGGGCCGGGATACGAGCAGTTCGGGGCGGCCCGCACGGCGCTCGATCCGTTCGAGCGGGAGGGCGGCCAGCACCTGCCCGTCAGGGCGCCGGATCCGGGCTCCCTGGTACGGGACCGCCCGGGCCCGCACCGCGTCGCCGAGGCCGAGCCGGTCGAGCGCGGCCTGGGCGGTGGGGTGGATGCCGAAGGCGGTTCCGTAGCGTTCGAGCGCGGTGCGCCGTTCCAGGACGGTCACCTCCCAGCCCGCACGGTGCAGGCCGACGGCGGTGGCGAGTCCGCCGACCCCCGCGCCGACGACCACGGCCGTGCCCGCTCCCTGCCCCTGCCCGCTGGTTTCACCCATGGCCTGCCCCTTCGCCGCACGGTCGACAGCAACCACCACAGCCGTGGTACTACATCTGTGGTACCACGGCTGTGGTTAAGGTGGCAACGTGAATCAGGACCGGAGGGACCGGCTGCGGGACGCGGCCATCGCCGTACTGGCGCAGGAGGGCGGGCGCGGGCTGACGCACCGGGCCGTCGACGCGGCCGCCGCCGTGCCGACGGGCACCGCCAAGAACTACTTCCCGACCCGGGACGCGCTGCTGCGGGCCGCGGCCGAACGCTGCGCGGAGCGGTACCGGGTGCTGGCGCAGGCCTTGGCGGGGGCCGGACCGGGGCCCGCCGACGCGGCGCAGCTCGCGGCCCTGCTCGCGGGGCTGCTGCGCGACGTGGCCGGGCCCGGCCGTACCCGCGTGCTGGCGTACCTGGAGCTCCAGGCCGAGGCGGCGCGCCGGCCCTGGCTGGCGGCCCTGCTGGACCCGGTCGCGGCGGCGGACTTCACGACGCACGCGTACCTGCTGCGCGCGGCCGGGCTGCCGGCCGAGCCGGCGCGGGCCCGCGCGCTGACCCTCGCCCTGCACGGCGCGATCCCCCACCTGCTGACCGGCGCCCCGGCCACCCTGGCGGCGGCCGGCCTGGACGACCTGGACCGCTTCACGCGCGAACTGCTGGCATCCGTATGCGAGGAGGAGGACCGGTGATCACCCGACTGGACCGGGCCGTGGGAGCCGTCATCGGCTCGGCGGCGGGAGATGCCCTGGGCGCGCCGTACGAGTTCGGGGCGGCGGGGGAATTGACGGCGCGCGGCGCGGAGATGGCCGGGGGCGGCGGCTGGGACCCCGGCGAGGCCACGGACGACACGCAGATGGCCGTCCTGGTCGCGGAATCGCTGATGGAGTGCGGAGGTCTCGAACTCCCGGACATCTTCAGACGGTTCCAGCGCTGGGCGGCCGGGGAGCCCAAGGACATCGGGCTGCAGACCGAGGACGTGCTGACCAACGGCGAGTCCTGGGAGCTCGCCGCGGCCCTGCACTTCCAGATCAACGCACGGGCGGCGGGCAACGGTTCCCTGATGCGGGCCGCCACCTCTGCTGTCTACTTCGCCCCCGCCGGGCGGGAGGGGACCATGGAGGCGGCCCGGCGGATCGCGGCCCTGACGCACGGCGACCGGGCCGCCTGGGAGGGGACCGCGATCCTGCACGAGCTCGTCCGCGTCGCCCTCGAAGGGGCCGATCCGCTGGCCGCCCTCCCCGCGACGCTCGCCGCGGTGCATCCGGCCCACCGCGACCGGTACGGTCGCGTGCTCGCCCCCGACTGGCATCCGGCGCTGGCCACCGAGTTCAACGGGGCGGTGTGGCCCTGTCTGGGTTCGGCCGTGTGGGCGCTGCGGACCACCACCGGCTTCGCCGAGGCGGTACGGGCCGCCGTGGACCTGGGCGGGGACACCGACACGGTGGCCGCGGTGACGGGGGCCCTGGCCGGGGCCCGGTACGGCCAGGGGGCGGTACCGGAGCACTGGACGGCGGCGCTGCACGTGCCGCTGCCCGGGTTCGGGGACCGGGTCCTGGACGCGGACGACCTGCGCACGCTGGCTCAGCGGCTCGCGGCGGCCGGCTCCCGCTGAAGCTCCAGGCGCCGCCCCCGGAAGGCCGCGCGCAGCCGCCGGTCGTGTGTGACCAGGACCAGGGTGCCGCCGAAGTGGGCGAGGGCCGCCTCCAGTTCCTCCACCACGGCCGGGGCCAGGTGGTTCGTGGGCTCGTCCAGCAGCAGCAGGTCCAGGGGGCGCTCCACCAGCCGGGCCAGCTCCAGCTTGCGGCGCTGACCGGCCGAGAGGGCGCGCACGGGCCGTGTGAGGTCGTCCGGGGCGAGCAGTCCGTGAACCGCCACGCGGTCGGCGCACTCCTGGCCGAACACCTCGACTACGGAACGCGGTTCACGCTGCCAGGGGTCGTCCTGCCGGAGCAGTCCGACCCGCGGAGGCCTCCGCACGGTGCCCCGCGCGGGCTCCAGTCGACCCGCGAGCAGGTGCAACAGGGTCGATTTCCCGGCACCGTTGGGCCCGGTCACCAGGAGCCGCTCCCCCGGCGGCAGTGTGAGCGAGACGGGCGCGAGCCGACCCGGCAGGGTCGCTCCGGAGATCTCCACCACTCCCGCCGAGCCCTCGGTGAACCGGCCGGTGAAGACCAGCGGGCGCGGGGGCGGCGCGACCGGGCGCTCGGTCAGCCGGTGCAGCCGTTCGCGGGCGGCCCGGATGCGGCTCGCGGCGCCGTGGGTCCGGGACCGGGCACGGAAGGCACCGGCTCCGCTGAAGCCGCGCGGCAGCTTCCGCGGGATCGCGGCGAACCGCCCGATGTTGGTGTCGGCGAGCCGCTCGGCGTCCCGCACCTCCTCGCGCCACTGCTCGTACTCCCGCTCCCGGCGGGCCCGTTCGGCGGCGCGGGACGTGAGGTAGCCCGCGTAGCCGTTGCCGTAGCGGCGTACCGTCCGGCCGTCCTGGTCCACTTCGAGGACGGTGGTCGTGACGCGGTCGAGGAAGAGCCGGTCGTGGGTGACGGCGACGACGGTGCCGCGGTGGGCGAGCAGATGGTCCTCCAGCCAGGCGACCGCCTCGTCGTCGAGGTCGTTGGTGGGTTCGTCGAGCAGCAGCAGTTCCGGCTCGGCGGCGAGGGTCGCCGCGAGCGCGAGCCGGGAGCGCTGGCCGCCGGACAGGGTGCCGAGCGGGCGGTCCGGGTCCAGCTCGGCGCGTTCGCCGAGGCGGTGCAGGGTGGCGGCGACGCGCCGTTCGGCATCGCGGCCGCCGCGCGCCTCGTAGGCGGCCAGGAGGTCTCCGTACGCGACGAGTTCCTCGGGGCCGGCCCGGTGGAGCAGGGATTCCGCGGCGCGGATCCGGCGCTCCAGGGCACGCAGGTCCGCGAGGGCGAGGTCGACGGCATCGCCGACGCGGGCGGTCGGCGGGAGGTCGAGGGTCTGCGCGAGGTGCCCGAGTCCGCCGGGGGCGGTGACGGCGACCTCTCCGTGGTCGGGGCGCTCCCGTCCGGCGAGGAGTCGGAGCAGGGTGGACTTGCCGGAGCCGTTGCCGCCGACGACGCCGACCCGCTCGCCGGGCCGGACCGTACAGCTGACGCGGTCCAGGACGACGCGGGTGTCGTAGCTCTTGGTGACCTCGGACAGGACGATCTGGGTGGTGGCGAGTGGAGCACGCAAGGGCGATCCCCCTTCGGAGCGATGAGAGACGAACCGTTCCGTCTCGTTACGCGGGCAACCGTAGAGCAGGTCCGGATCACATGCAAGACGATTCGTCTCGCGGGGGGGGGATCGGGCGCTAGGGGATGTCTTGCCGATCAGGCCGGATCAGGGAGCGGCGGCCGGTGCGGTGCCGGGATCGCAAGGCGGTCGGGGGAGGCGACGCGGAGCGTCCGCCGACCGAGGACAACGCGGCGAGGCGCGACGCCAGGGCCCGCGAGCCCGACCTGATCGGCAAGGCACCCTTAGGGCTCCGTCAGCCGACGGGTGCGCCCTGGCCCGCGAGCAGCCTGCCTTCGGCGTACGTGAGCGCGGCGGCGGGCAGGCTCCCCTCGCGCCCGCTGCGCAGCACGACCAGTCCGCCCGTGCGCGGCAGGTCGGGCGCGGGCCGCAGGCCCAGGCGGCGCAGCGCCTGGATCGCGACGGGCTCGGCGGAACCGTGGTAGACCAGCTCCGCCCCCTGGGTCCGCGCGGCGAGCGCGGCCCGGATGGGGCTCTCGACCAGCTCGTAGTGCGTGCAGCCGAGCACCACGTCGGTGACGTCGGCCGGGGTCAGCGCGGCGGCCGCGGCGACGGCGGCGGTCACGGCGGCGTCGTCGGCCGCCTCCACCGCGTCGGCGAGCCCGGGGCAGGGCACCTCGGTGACCCGGGCCCCGGTGGCGAAGTCACGGATCAGCCCACGCTGATAGGCGCTGCCGGTGGTGGCGGGAGTGGCCCAGATCGCCACCCGGCCGCCGGCGGCCGCGGCGGGCTTGATCGCCGGCACGGTCCCGATGACCGGGATGGCCGGCTCCAGCTCCGCCCGCACGGCGTCCAGGGCGTGCACGGTCGCGGTGTTGCAGGCGACGATCAGCGCGTCCGGGCGGTGCGCGGCGGCGGCCCGGGCGACGGCGAGTGCCCGCTCGGCGAGGTCGGCGGGGGTCCGCGGACCCCAGGGCATCCCGTCGGGGTCGGAGGACACGACCAGGTCCGCGTCCGGCCGCAGCCGGCACACCGCCGCGGCCGCCGCGAGGAGGCCGATTCCGGAGTCCATGAGCGCGATCTTCACCCGGCCACCTTAGTCGACCCCCGCCCCGGCGCAGCCCCCAACCCGGACACGACCGACCCCCACCCGGACGGCTGCCGCCCCGGGCCGGGACACCGTCGGCCGGGAGCCGCAAGGCCACCGCACCCGGGACGGGGAAGCCGCCGCACCCGAGGCATCGCGACGCACGCCACCCCGGCCGGGGCCCGACGCGCGAGCACGGCCCGGCCCTCACACCCCGGCGGCGGGCCGGCCCGCCGAGGCCCGACAGGCCGCCGCACCCGGGGTGCGGGGATGCACACCACCCCGGCCGGGACCCCGCCGCACACAATGCCGCGAGGCGACCGCCCGGCCTGGGCCGTCTCTTCCGGATCTTGCCGGGCCCGCGACGCCCGGCACCGCACCTGGCCGCGTTGTCGGGGCGCCCGAGTACGTCCAGTACACGGCGGGCCCCTCCGCCTTGCCAGGCTTCCCCTCGGCCCTGACGGGCCTGGGGAGGCCCCATGGCACCGGACGCCGCGGGCTCGGCCGACAAGATCCGAAAGAGACGGCCCAGCGGACGAGGGGCGCGGCGCGGAGCGTCGCCCACCGAGGACAACCCGGGGTCCCCGGACGGAGCCTGGGGGATGAGGCGCGGTGCCAGGGCCCGCGAGACCGGCATGATCGGCAAGACGCCCCCTCAGGGGGCGCCACCCCGGGACGGCGGGTGCGTGACGCGGCGGCCGGGGGCGAGCGACCGCCACCCCCCGGCGGGAGGCCGCCGCACCCGGGGGCGCGGGGTGCGGGACACGGTCGCCGGGGCCCGGCACACTGCCGACATGGGCCTCCTCACCGCCGCCTGCGCGGCCTACGCCTCCCTCGCCGCCTGGCTCTGGCTCACCCTCGCCCAGGGCATGTTCTGGCGGACCGACGTCCGCCTCCCGCCGCGCACGGCCCCCTCCCACTGGCCGTCCGTCGCGATCGTCGTCCCGGCCCGGGACGAGGCCGAGGTGCTGCCGCGGAGCCTGCCCTCGCTGATCGCCCAGGACTATCCCGGCGAAGCCGAGGTGATCCTCGTCGACGACGGCAGCACCGACGGCACCGGCGAGCTCGCGCACCGGCTCGCCCGCGAGCACCCCGGGCTCCCCCTCACCGTCACCTCCCCCGGCGACCCCGCACCCGGCTGGACCGGCAAGCTCTGGGCCCTGCGGCACGGCATCGGGACCGCCCGCACCGCGCACGCCACCGAGCCCGATTTCCTCCTCCTCACCGACGCCGACATCGCACACGAACCCGACAGTCTGCGCGAATTGGTCGCCGCCGCCACCTCCGCGGACCTCGACCTCGTCTCCCAGATGGCCCGCCTGCGGGTGGTCGGCCTGTGGGAACGTCTCGTCGTACCGGCCTTCGTGTACTTCTTCGCCCAGCTCTATCCCTTCCGGCGGATCAACCGGCCCTCCGCCCGGACTGCGGCGGCCGCCGGCGGCTGCGTACTGCTGCGCACCACGGCCGCCGTGCGGGCCGGGATCCCCGACTCCATCCGCCAGGCGGTCATCGACGACGTGTCCCTCGCCCGCGCGGTGCACCGCTCCGGCGGCCGGATCTGGCTGGGACTCGCGGAGCGGGTGGACAGCGTGCGCCCGTACCCCGCGCTCGCGGACCTGTGGCGGATGGTCTCGCGCAGCGCCTACGCCCAACTGCGCCACCAGCCCCTCCTGCTGGCCGGGACGGTGGCCGGGCTGGTGCTCGTCTACCTCGTGCCCCCGGCCGCCCTGCTGACGGGCCTCGCAGCCGGGCGGCCGGCCATCGCCTGGGCGGGCGGTCTGGCGTGGCTGCTGATGGCGGGCACCTACCTGCCGATGCTCCGGTACTACCGCCAGCCGGCCGCGCTCGCCGCGCTGCTTCCGTTCACCGCGCTGCTGTACCTCCTGATGACCGTCGACTCGGCCGTGCAGCACTACCGGGGCCGCGGGGCAGCCTGGAAGGGCCGTACCTATCCCCGTCCCAGTGACGCCTGAAACGGCGAACTGCCCCCCGAAAGCTGCGTCATCCGAGGTCACTGCGTTGTGACGCTGCGTCAGCACGAAGTCGGTGCAACACCCGACCGGTGAGTACGAGTACCAACAAGATGGGACGCAAGTGGCGAATCGTGCACGTGAACGTCAAGTGAAAGGTGAGGCCCTGACCTGCGAATATGCAGGTCAGCGCGGGGTTGACGCCACCTCGCTATGGACCCGGTGAAGTCGTGGGCTTAACTTAGGTCCCATGACCTCCCCCCGCTCCACTTATGGCGGCGGTTACTACTCCGCGCCCTCCTTCCCGGACACCCCCATCTACGACTCCCTCGTCGCCGAACGCGGCACTCCGCAGATCGCCCCGATCCGCGTCCCGGCCGCTTACGAGTCCCCGAGCGCCGGATACTCGAGCGGCGGGTACCTGCCGGCCCTCGCGTCGTCGATGCCCGCACTGCCGCCGGCCCAGCCCCAGCAGCAACAGACCTCGGGGTACGGATACCCGTACCAGCAGCAGTCGGCCCCGCAGCCGATGCCGCTGCAGCAGGCGCCGGCCCCGTACATCCCGCAGCAGCAGCCGATGGCGGCCCGCGGCGGATACATGCCGCAGCCCCAGCCGCAGCAGCCCCGCCCGGTCGCCATGGCCACCGGGTACGAGGCGATGCGCCCGGCCGCGCCGCGTCCGATGCAGGTGCCCGCACCGGTGCCGGCCGCCTCGTACGAGGATCCGTACGGCCGCCCCTACCAGGGGCGCGGCTACTGACGGGGCGCTGAGACGCGGGCGGCGCAGGGGCTGGCAGGATGCCCCCATGTCGAACATGCACGTACAGGCGCTCCACATCCATCCCGTCAAATCGGTAGCGGGGACCGCTCCCGACGAGGTGGCCGTGGAGCCCTGGGGTCTGTCCGGGGACCGACGCTGGGCGCTGATCGATCCCGAGGGCGCGGTCATCACCCAGCGCCGCCATCCACGCCTCGCCCTCGCCGCGGCCCGTCCCGCGGGCGGCGGCCGGATCGCCGTGACGGCGCCGGGCATGGCGGAGCTGTTCGTGGAGGTGCCCGAGCCGGGTCCGCTGGAGCCCGCGGTGCTGTTCGGGAAGAAGGTCGAGACCGTGGTCGCGGCGACCACCGCGGCCGACTGGTTCAGCGCGTACCTCGGGGAGTCGGTACGGCTGGTGCACATGGATGATCCGGCGGTACGCCGCCCCGTGGATCCGGACTACGCCCTGCCGGGCGAGATGGTCAGCCTCGCCGACGGCTATCCGCTGCTGATCACCACGCTCGCCTCGCTGGACGCGCTCAACTCGCTGATCGCCCAGGGGGACCATCCTGAGGAGGGCCCCCTGCCGATGAACCGTTTCCGCCCCAATGTGGTGGTTTCCGGGGCCGAGGCGTGGGCGGAGGACGGCTGGCTCCGCATCGCGATCGGTGATGCCGTCTTCCGCGGTGTGCGCGAATGCGGCCGGTGCGTCGTCACCACCACCGACCAGCGGACGGCGGAGCGGGGCAAGGAGCCGCTGAAGACCCTGGGCAGGCACCGGCGGATCGGCCGGTCGCTCGCGTTCGGACGGCAATTGGTGCCGGTGCGGCTCGGTACGGTGCGCGTGGGCGACGAGGTCCGAGTCCTCGCATGACGCGCCCGATGCCCTGCCGGGACAGGTGGGGCAGGTGGGACAGAAGGGGCGGGTGGGTGGTCGCGGACCGGCGACCGGCCGTCCGGATTGACACCTTCGAGGGGCATGGCGCCCGGGCTGGAACCAACTGGCACGACCAAGCCGTTGGAGCAGTCAGGACAGAGGCGCAGGCAGGCGGAGACTGGCACAGGTTGGGGGAGCCGGACCGTGCGGACAGCATTGGGTGTGTGGCGCTGGCGGCGCAATCCGCTGCGGCGGCCGACGGACCTCTTCGAGGCGTGGGTGGCCTTCGCCGCGCTGGTGTGCGTCCTGGTGGTGGCTCCGGCCGTCGGCTGGGTCGCGGGCCTGCGGGTGGACGGTACCCTTCAGCAGGCCGCGCACCAGCAGCGGCAGGAGCGTCATCTCGTCCCGGCGGTGGTCCTGCGGCCCGCCCCGGAGTCGGCGGCGGCCGCGGGCGCCTCCGCGAGCGCCTCCGCCGACGCGTCGGCGCAGCGCACGGCCCCGCACCGTACGCAGATCGTGGCCACGTGGACCGCGCCGGACGGCAGCAGCCATCAGGGCACGGTGCCGGCCGCGGAGGAACCGCCGCATCCCGGCGAGCGGTTCCGGATCTGGACGGACGCGCGCGGCCGGCTGGTCGGGCAGCCGCTCGACCCGTCCGCGGCCGTGTTCCACGCGGGGATGGCGGGCCTGGCGGCCGCGATCTGCGTGGCCACGCTGGTGGAGACGGTCCGGCGGCTGGTCGTACGGCGGCTCATGCATCGGCGGTACATACGTCTGGACCGGGCCTGGGCGGCGGCAGGACCGGACTGGGGTCGGGCGGGCGCGGGCAGTTGACCTGGCCGCTCATCGGCTCCGCGCGCGCTACGGTGGAGCGGCCGGATCGGTCGCTCCAGTGACTTCGGTGGCTGCGGTGACTTCAGACTTCCGTGGCATCGGCGGTATCGGCAGCGCGAGTACGAGGGTGGGGGCACGACAGCACCATGGTTCAGGGCACGGTCCAGGTGACACACGGCGGGACTTCGCGGTGGCGGCGCCGCTCCGGTGACTATCCGACGCTGACCGCCGCGCTCGCCGCCGCGGGCGACGGGGACGTGCTGACGATCGCCCCCGGCACCTACCGCGAGAACCTGGTGCTGGACCATGCCGTCACCCTGCGCGGGCCCGAGGGCGCCGCGGGGTCGGTGCGGATCGCCCCGCTCGACGGGGTCGCGCTGACCGTGCGCGCCTCGGCCGTGGTCCAGGACCTGTATCTGGAGGGCCAGGACCGGGCGGCGCCCGCCCTGCTGGTGGAGGACGGCTGCCCCGAGCTCACCGATCTGCGGGTGAGCACCCACTCCGCCGCCGGCATCGAGGTACGCGGCTCGGGAGCCCGGCCCCTGGTGCGGCGGTGCACCGTGGAGAATCCGGCCGGCGTCGGCATCGCCGTACTGGACGGCGGCGGCGGGGTGTTCGAGGAGTGCGAGGTCGTGGCCGCCGGGCAGAACGGCGTCTCGGTGCGCGGCGGCGGACGGCCCCGGCTGGAGCGCTGCCGGATCCACCACGCCACGGGCGCGGGCATCGGGATCACCGGCGAGGGCTCGGGGCTGGAGGCGCTGGGCTGCGAGGTGTACGAGGTCAAGGGCGCCGGGGTGCAGATCGCCGCACGCGCCACGGCCCGGCTCACCGACTGCTCGGTGCACCGCACCTCGGCCGACGGGGTCACGCTGGACACCGACGCGGTGCTCACCCTGGCCGACTGCGACATCCACGACATCCCGGAGAACGCGGTCGACCTGCGGTCCCGTTCGGTGCTCACCCTCAGCCGCACCACCGTGCGCCGGTTCGGCCGCAACGGCCTGTCCGTGTGGGATCCGGGCACCCGGGTGGACGCCGAGTCCTGCGAGATCCACGACAGTACGGGTGACTATCCGGCGGTGTGGATCAGTGACGGGGCCACCGTCTCCCTCGACTCCTGCCGGGTGCACGACGTACCGGACGCACTGTTCGTGCTGGACCGCGGATCGCGCGTCGACGTGGTCGACAGCGATCTGTCCCAGGTGCGCAACACCGCCGTCTCCGTGAGCGACGGGGCCACCGCGCAGCTCGACGACTGCCGGATCCGCGAGGCGGCGACCGGGGCCTGGTTCCGCGACCACGGCAGCGGCGGCACGCTCGCCGGCTGCACCATCGACGCCGTGCAGACCGGTGTGATCGTCACCAAGGGCGCCGACCCCACACTGGAGCGGTGCACGGTCACCTCCCCCGCCGAGGCCGGTTTCTACGTGTCGGCGGGCGGCCGGGGCACCTTCACGGCCTGCCGGGTGACGGGCAGTTCCGGCTTCGGCTTCCACGTCATGGACGGCTGCCGCACCACGCTGACGCGCTGCCACACCGAGCGCTGTGCCCGCGGGGGCTACGAGTTCGCCGAGGACGGGCCGACCGCCGAGGGATGCACCGGCGACGAGTCCGGCGCCCGTCTCGCGGACCGGTCCGCCCCCGGCGGCGCGCCCCCCGGAGCACGGGCGGGCATCCGTACGGCCACCGGGACGCAGAGCCCCGCGGCGCTGCCCGCGCAGACGCCCGCACCCCCGGCTTCGGTACCGCGGCCCGCGGACGGGGCGCAGGGCGGTCCGGCCGCCGCCGCGCAGGATTCCGGCGAGATGCTGGGCAGGCTCGACGCGCTGGTGGGCCTGGACAGCGTCAAGCGCGAGGTGCGGGCGCTCACCGACATGATCGAGGTGGGCCGGCGGCGGCAGCAGGCGGGGCTGAAGGCCGCCTCGGTGCGCCGGCACCTGGTCTTCACCGGCTCCCCCGGTACCGGCAAGACCACGGTCGCCCGGCTGTACGGGGAGATCCTGGCCTCGCTCGGGGTGCTCGAGCGCGGACACCTGGTCGAGGTGTCCCGGGTGGACCTGGTCGGCGAGCACATCGGCTCCACCGCGATCCGTACGCAGGAGGCCTTCGAGCGGGCGCGCGGCGGGGTGCTGTTCATCGACGAGGCGTACGCGCTGGCGCCGGAGGACTCGGGCCGGGACTTCGGGCGCGAGGCGATCGACACGCTGGTGAAGCTGATGGAGGACCACCGGGACGCGGTGGTCGTGATCGTCGCCGGGTACACGGCGGAGATGGAGCGCTTCCTGACGGTGAATCCGGGGGTCGCCTCGCGGTTCTCCCGGACCATCACCTTCGGCGACTACGGGCCCGGGGAGCTGCTGCGGATCGTGGAGCAGCAGGCGGAGGAGCACGAGTACCGGCTCGGGGAGGGTACGTCGCAGGCGTTGCTGACGTACTTCACGGAGCTGCCCAAGGGCCCGGCCTTCGGCAACGGCCGCACGGCCCGGCAGACCTTCGAGTCGATGGTGGAGCGGCACGCGGGCCGGGTCGCCCAGCTCGCGGAGCCCAGTACGGACGACCTCACCCTGCTGTTCCCGGCGGATCTTCCGGCGCTGCCGGTGCAGCCCGCTCCTTGCTGACCGCGTCCCGCGGACCCGGTACGCCCCCCGCCACCGCCGGGCAGGGCTCCGAGGCCCGTGCGGCCGTGTCCAACCGGGCGAGCAGGGCGTCGCGTTCGGCGGCGAAGGCCGGGTCGGCCTGGTAGTCGGAGTGGCCCAGGATCGGGGCGGGCAGCGGATGGCGGGCGCTGCGCCCGTAGGCGAGCGGGTCGGCGAGCGGGCCGCGGTCCACGTCCGGCCGCGCGCCGGGCAGCGCCGGCCCGCCGATGGGGTCGGTGGCCCGCCACAGGTTGCGCCAGCAGTCGACCTCGCCGTGCAGGGCGGTGAGCGGCCCCGGGCCGAAGTAGGCGGGGAACCAGCGGCCGTAGAGGCGGCCGAGCGGGGACCCGTAGGTGAGCAGGGCGACTCGGCGGCGGGCGGGCGGCGGCAGCTGCCAGACGGCCGCGGCGGCGAGCACGCTGCCCTGGGAGTGGCCCGAGATGACCAGGCGGCCGCCGGTGCGGCCGGTCCAGCCGGCCATCCGCCAGGTCAGGTCGGGTACGGCCCGCTCGGCGTAGCAGGGCGGTGCGAAGGGGTGGGCGGCGCGCGGCCAGAAGGTGCCGACGTCCCACAGGATCCCTATGGTCCGGCGGGCGGCGGGGTCCCGGTAGGCGCGGCGGCCCCAGGCGATGAAGGCGGCGATGCCCAGGCCGATGAGCCAGGACCCGGCGTCCTGGGCGGCGCGGGCCGCGGTTTCCAGCAGCGGCACGGTCCCCCGGGCCGCCTCGCCCGGGACCTTTCCGCTGAACCAGGCCCCGGCCAGCGCGCCCGCGCCGAGCACGAGGGTGATCCCGGAGACGGCCGCCACGAACCAGGGCGCGGAGTCGGTGAGCGCGGCCGCGGTCCGCGCCCCGGCAATCCTGCGGCTGCGGGCGAGGTCCGGTGTCTCCCCCGGGTACTCGGCGGCCACGGCGGCGGCGAGCCGGCCCCGCGCCCGCGCTCCGGTCACCGCGAACCAGCCCGCGATCAGCGCCAGTACGAGGAGCAGCGGGGGCAGTACGGCGGCCTGCCAGGACAGCAGCACGGGCGGCCCGGGCAGCGGGGCGCCGGGCGTCCCGGGCGTGGCTCCCCCGTCCATCCAGTCGGCGACGCGCTGGGCCACCCCGCCGGACATCACCCCGCCGAGCGCGCAGCCGAGCATGGCGACGGCGGGCCCGCCGAGGCCGTACAGGGCCGTCGCCGGGTCGGGGGCCCTGCGGTACAGGTGGCGGGCGACGGCGGCGAGGGCGAGCACGCAGAGCCCCTGGCCCAGCATGAGCCCGCCGAAGGCCAGGTCCCCGGGGAGCCGTCCGGTGGCGGTCCAGCCGGGGCGCGACCAGCAGGCGTGCACGAGGACGGCGGCGAGCAGGGCGAGGGCGGCGCCGGGCAGCAGGGTGACGGCGGCCCGGTCGAGCCGGTGGTCGGGCCGGGCCTCGGTACGGCCGCGCCGGCACACGACCGAGGCCACGGCGACGGCCCCGGCGGCGAGCAGGACCTGCGTGAGCGTGCCGAGGGCCGCGAGGACGGGGGCGCCGCCCCGGCGGTCGTGGCGGGCGGTCGGCACGGAGACGGCCACCGCCACGGTGAGCAGCCCGGCGGCGGTGTGCGCGGCGCGCAGCCGGGCCACGAGGCGGCGGCCGTACCAGAATCCGGGGCGCCCGAGCGCGGGCACGGGGTCCGACGCGGTGTCCGGGTCGGCGGAGCCGGCGGGCGGGGGCTGGGACTCGTAGGCGCTCCAGGTGCGGTTCGACAGGTACCAGAGGAGCCCGGTCAGCGCGGTGGGGACCAGCGCCCCGAGGGCGAGGCGCCGCCCGGGCTGCGCCCACCAGCCGCCTCCGGGGGCGAGGAAGCCCAGCGAGGAGCGGAAT
Organism: Streptomyces nojiriensis; assembly: GCF_017639205.1. Classification (NCBI taxonomy): domain Bacteria; kingdom Bacillati; phylum Actinomycetota; class Actinomycetes; order Kitasatosporales; family Streptomycetaceae; genus Streptomyces; species Streptomyces nojiriensis. The sequence continues at coordinate 1,515,702 of NZ_CP071139.1, forward strand.
CGGGCGCCGGCGCAGGTCCCGGAGCCGGCGCACTGCCAGGCGAGGAGGTCGAGCGCGACCTCGCAGGCGGCGGCGATGAGCAGCACGGTCAGGCTGAGGGCGAGGATCCGTACGAGGACCCCGTACGTGCGCACGGCGCGCGGCGCGGGGTCGGCGGCGGGCGTGGCCGGCCGGGCCCAGTGGGCGAGGTTGGCCACCATGAAGGGCAGGAGCAGCAGCCACAGGGCGCGGGCGCCGTTGCCGGAGGTGAGCCGGGACCAGCAGTAGGCCTCGGGGACGGGCCGCCCGGCGTACCGCTCGGGGTGGGCCTCGGCGTCGGCGTCCTCGGTGCGGCGGAAGACGGCGGCGGTGGAGTCGCCGGTGACCCGGACGGTGCGCGGGTCGCCGAGCAGCTCGCCGGGGGCGGCGCCGGCGACTCCGTGGACCAGGAGTTCGAGGGCGAGGGGGGTGTCGGGCGGGGTGTGGGGCGGGGAGGTGTCGGGCTGGGGGCGGTCGGGCACAGCGGCCTCCGCTCGCGGGGCGGGATCGGCGCGGCTCCAGCATCCCGCGCGACGGAGCCGCTGCCCAGGTCCCGCGCCGGGATCGGCAGAGATCGGACAGGGTCGGACGGGGGCGGACGAGGTCGGACGCGATCGCTCAGGATCGGTCGGGATCGCTACGGACTTCTCACGGGCCGGGGGCTATGGTGGCGCGCACGCCCGTCCAGAACCTCACCCCAGGGGGTACCGCCCATGGCTCGCCGACTCCGACCGGTGGGGCTCGACTTCATCGACGACGCGCCGGTCCGGCTGGTCTTCGCCGCCGACACCGTGGCACCGCCCGAGGCCGTGTACCAGGCGCTCGCCGAGGAAGTGGAGGGCTGGGCCGACTGGTTCGGGGCGGTCACCCTGGCCCGCCCCACGCACGGGGGCGCGGGCCGCGAGATCAAGCTGATGGGCGGGGTGCGCTTCCAGGAGACCATCATGGCCGCGGATCCCGAGCGACGTTACGCGTACCGGGTCGACACCACCAACGCCCCCGGGGTGCGGGCCCTGTTGGAGGAGTGGCGGCTGACCCCGGCCGGTGCCGGCACGCACGTCCGCTGGACCTTCGCGGCGGACGGGCCGGCCCCGTTCCGCCTCGGCCTGGCCGCCGCCCGCCCGGGCCTGGGGCACTCCTTCCGCACGGCGGTCCGCGCCCTGGACGGACGGCTGGGCGCCCGGCGCGGGGCGGGGCAGTAGCCGGGTCCGCCGACGTGGTCCGGCCGCGCGGGACACCCCGGCCGCTTCTCCGCGGCCGCTCGCGCCGCCCCGGGCCCCGCGCTGCGGACGGCCCGACGGGGCGTCAGGCGGCCGGTTCGCGCCAGACCCCGGTCGTCAGCAGCGTGTCGATGGTCTCCGCGTACGGGGCGATGTCGAGCCCCTGCGCCGCCAGCCACTCGTCGGAGTAGTACTTGTCCAGGTAGCGGTCGCCCGGGTCGCACAGCAGGGTGACGACGCTGCCCGTGCGGCCCTCCGCCACCATCTCCGAGATGATCTTCAGGGCGCTCCACACGCCGGTGCCGGTCGAGCCGCCCGCCTTGCGGCCTATGGCCGTCTCCAGCGCGCGGCAGGCGGCGACGCTCGCCGCGTCCGGGACCTTCATCATCCGGTCGATGGCCCCGGGAACGAAGCTCGGCTCCATCCGCGGCCGGCCGATGCCCTCGATGCGCGAACCGCAATCGCTGCTCGCTTCCGGGTCGTTGTTGGTCCAGCCGTCGAAGAAACAGGAGTTCTCGGGGTCCGGCACGCAGACGCGGGTGTCGTGCTGCATGTAGTGCACGTAGCGCGCGATGGTCGCCGAGGTGCCGCCGGTGCCGGCGGTCGCCACGATCCAGGCGGGCTCGGGGTACCGCTCCAAACGCAGCTGCTGGTACATCGATTCGGCGATGTTGTTGTTGCCGCGCCAGTCGGTGGCCCGCTCCGCGTACGTGAACTGGTCCATGTAGTGCCCGCCCGTTCGGGCGGCGAGCTCGGCCGACTCCTCGTACATCTTCATCGGGTCGTCCACGAAGTGGCACACGCCGCCGTGGAATTCGATGAGGCGGCACTTCTCCGGGCTGGTCGTGCGCGGCATGACGGCGATGAAGGGGACACCGATCAGCTTGGCGAAGTACGCCTCGGAGACGGCGGTGGAGCCGGAGGAGGCCTCGATGACCGGGCGGCCGGGGCGGATCCAGCCGTTGCAGAGGGCGTAGAGGAACAGCGAGCGCGCGAGGCGGTGCTTGAGGGAGCCCGTCGGGTGGGTGGACTCGTCCTTGAGGTAGAGGTCGATGCCCCACGCCTCGGGGAGCGGGAAGCGCAGCAGGTGGGTGTCGGCGGAGCGGTTGGCGTCGGCCTGGACCTTGCGGACGGCTTCCTTCAGCCAGGCCCGGTAGTCGGCGTCGCTGCGATCGACGTCGACGGTCGTGGCAGTCGTACCGGTGGTTCTGGTGGTGCCGGTGGTGCTCATGTGCCGCGCTCCTTCGTGGGTGAACTTCGCCCCCTTCTTCGCAATGTACCCCTCCCACCTGCACAAACGTTCGCTTTGGGGATCCATGCGAATCCCTTTCGATCGCGTTCGGTTGCACTGCGCGGCACGGTGGGTGACCCTGGTGGAGCATCACCGAGGGTGCAGCACCCGTAACACTCATGTCGGGGAGTCGCAGCCGTGATCACTCATTCCCGCAGGCACTGCGTCGTCGAACTGCAGGCCTTGCCGTCGCGGATCGGCCAAATCCGCAGAATCGTTTCTGCACAACTGCGCCACTGGGAGCTCGACCCGCTCATAGACCGGGCTGCGCTCGGCGTGACGGAACTGCTCAGCAACGTCCACCGCCACGCGCAGCCGGACAAGACCTGCATCGTGGAGATCGAACTCCGGCTCGGACGGCTCACGGTCTCGGTCATCGACAGCGATCCGCGGCTGCCGGTCGTCCAGACGACGCGGGCGGAGGCGCTGGAGACCTGCGGCCGCGGGCTCGCCCTGGTGGAGGCGCTCAGCGAGGCCTGGGGGGCGCGCGAGCGGCCCGACGGCCCCGGAAAGGCGGTGTGGTTCTCGCTCACGGCGGCCCCGGCCCGGGCGGCGCCGGTACGGCCGGTCACGATCAGGACCACGCCCGTACGGGAACCGGCGCGTGCGGTGCTCCTGGCCGTCGATCCGGGGGCCGTCGCGACGGCCCTGCCGGTGGCATCGCCGGTCGGCGCCCGGCCCGGGTGACCGCCCGCCGGCCCCGGGCCCGGCCCGACCTGCGGGGACGGCCCTGTGCGCGGGTGCGACGCGATGCGCGGGGCCGGCCCGGAGATGACGGTGGCCGGAGATGCCGGCGGCCGGAGATGCCGGCGGCCGGAGATGCGGACGGCCCGGACATCCCGGACGGGCCGGCCGGGACCTCTCGGTCAGCCCTCAGGCCAGGGCTCCCAGCGGGTCGTCGAGGACCGGCTGCCACGCCAGCTCCGCCGCGCCGACCAGGCTGTTGTGGTCCAGGGTGCACGGCAGGATCGGCACCCCGCCGCTGCGTCCCCACAGGCTGCGGTCCGCGACCACCGCGCGCAGCCGCTCCGGGTCGGCGTACAGCAGCTCCCGGTGCAGCCCGCCCAGGATGATCCGGTCCGGGTTGAGGATGTTCACCAGGCCCGCGAGGCCGAGCCCGAGCCGGTCGATCAGCTCCTCCGTGGCCGCCCGTACCGCCGGTTCCGCGGGCTCGTCGCGCAGCAGGTCGCGGGCCTGCTGGAGCAGCGACACCTCGGGGCCGGGGCTGCGGCCCGCCGCGGTGAGGAAGGCCAGCGGGTCCGCCTCCACGTCCAGGCAGCCGCGGCTGCCGCAGTGGCAGGCCCGTCCCTCGGGGTTCACGGTGAGGTGGCCGACCTCCAGGGCCAGGCCCGAACTCCCGCTGTGCAGACGGCCGTCCAGCACCAGCGCCCCGCCGACCCCGCGGTGCCCGGTGGCCACGCACAGCAGGTGCTGGGCGCTGCGCCCCGCGCCGTGCCGGTGCTCGGCCAGGGCCGCGAGGTTGACGTCGTTGCCCGTCAGGGCCGGACCGTCGATCCCGGCCGCCTTCACGCACTCCGCGAAGATGGCCCGTACGGGAGAGCCGGCCGGCCAGGCCAGGTGCAGCGGGTTCAGCGCCGTACCGTCCGGCTCCGCGACCGCCGAGGGGACCGCGAGACCCGCGCCGACGCAGCGGCGGCCGCTCTCTTCGAGCAGCTCCGCGCCCGCCTCCACGACCGCGCCGAGCACCTGCGCCGGATCGGCGGAGACGGTGACCTTGCCCGGCGCGGTGGCCACGATGCGGCCGCCGAGACCGACCAGGGCGGCGCGGAAGCCGTCCGAGTGCACCTGGGCGGCCAACGCCACCGGGCCGTCCTCGGCCACCGAGAGCCGGTGCGAGGGGCGGCCCTGGGCTCCGCCGGTCCCGCCGGCTCCGCCCGGGCGGGAATCGACGCGGATCAGCCCGAGGGCCTCCAACTCGGCGGCGACCGCTCCGGCGGTGGCACGGGTGACCCCGAGCTCGGCCGTCAGCACGGCGCGGGTCGGTGCACGGCCGGTATGGACGAGCTCCAGCGCCGGCCCGAGCGCGCCGCGACCCCGCTCCAGCCTGGTCCGCGCAGCCGCCCCGGACGCGGATGGCGCGGTCACATCCCCCACCCGCGGCGGGGCCCCGTTGCCGTTCATGGCATCGATCCTCGCATGATCGGAGGGTGCCGGGTGCCGCCGCTCAGCCCAGCCCGCCGACCCGGAGTGTGATGTTCAGCCGACCGGTCAGCCCGAGCTCCCGCGGGCCCGTGCCCGGCAGGACCTTCGGCACCCCGTGGTAGGCCAGCCGGCTCTCCTCGCCGAAGACGAAGAGATCCCCGCTGCGCAGCTCGACGTCCCGGTACGGGCGCCCGCGCGAGGCGGTGTTCCCGAAGCGGAAGACGCAGGTGTCGCCGAGGCTGAGCGAGACCACCGGCGCGGTGGACCGCTCCTCGGCGTCGCGGTGCATGCCCATGCGGGAGTCGCCGGCGTAGAAGTTGATCAGCGCGATGTCGTAGGCCGCCCCGGGCCCGGACTCCGGTGGGTCCCCGTAGGCGGCGGTCACCGCCTCCCGCCCCAGCTCGGCGAGCCACGGCGGCATCGGTTTGACCGGTGCCCCGTCACCGTCGACGGCGGTGGGCGCGTACCCGTACGGGTACCAGTGCAGGCCGAGGCACACCTGGCGGGCGGTCATCACCCCACCGCCCGGGGTGCGTACGGTGCGCAGGCCGGCGGGTGGCCGGGCCCACGCCCGGCAGGCCGCCAGCAACTCGCCCTGGCGCCGCGCCCCGAGCCAGTCCGGCACGTGCACGGCGCCGGGGGCGATCGCGGTCCGCTCGCGCGGAAAGAGTTCCCCGTCCATGCTCTCCATTGTCGCGGGCGGGCTGATAAGACTCGCGGTATGGAGATCACCGAACATGTGAAGACCCTCGCGCGCGAAGGCGAGCTGCTCGCCGAAGTGGCCGAACGCGCCGGTACGGACTCCGCGGTCCCCACCTGCCCGGGGTGGCGCGTCACCGACCTGCTGCGGCACACCGGCTCGGTGCACCGCTGGGCCACCGCGTACGTCGCCGAGCGGCGGCTGGAGCCGCTGGGCTTCCCGGACGCGCCGGAGCTGGTCGGCGGCGAGCTGCTGGCCTGGTTCCGGGAGGGCCACGCGGACCTGGTGCGGACCTTGAACGAGGCGCCGGCCGATGTGCAGTGCTGGACCTTCCTGCCGACGGCCCCGCCCTCGCCGGTGGCGTTCTGGGCCCGGCGGCAGGCGCACGAGACCACCGTGCACCGGATGGACGCGGAAGCCGCGCTCGGCGTGCTGTTCTCCGCGGTGGAGCCGGAGTTCGCGGAGGACGGGGTGGACGAGCTGCTGACCGGCTTCCACGCCCGGCCGCGCAGCCGGGTGCGGACCTCCGAGCCCAAGGTGGTGCGGGTGCGGGCCGCCGACACGAGCGGGGTGTGGACCGTACACCTGTCGGCGGCGCCGGCCCGTACCGTGAGGGGCGACACGGGCGAGGCTGCCGACTGCGAACTGACCGGCGAGGCGGCCTGGCTGTACGCGGCCCTGTGGAACCGCCTCCCGCTGGCGGGTCCGGGGGTGACGGGCGACGTGGCACTGGCCCGGCTGTGGACGGACACGGCCGGAATCTGATCCGGCCGACGGCCGGGCGCGGCGCGGGGGGCTTGTGACGGGCAGTGCGCGCTGTGACACTCCACGCATGGGGCGACGACGTACGCAGGCGGACCGGGACGCGATCACCATCGAGATCGGCTACGCCTTCGTCAGCGCCTGCTTCGCGGCCGCCCTCGCCTTCGGCGCGGTGTACGGGCCCGCGCTCGCGTTCTCCCTCCCCCCGTCGACGCGCGGCACCCTGGCCGTGGCGGGCGGGATCCTGGCGGCGGCGGTGTTCCTGCTCCGGATCACCCACGTGCTGCTCGGGTTCGCCCGCCGTCCGGAGAACGACGGGCGCTGACCACGGGCACCGCGAGGCGGCCTCGGTAGGGTCAGGGCCTAGACGATCACGGGGGTATGCGATGCGGTTCGGTTCGACGGCGGTCGGTGCGGCGCTTCTCGCGGTGGCGCTGGCGGGGTTCACGGTCTCCTGCGACCTGGAGCCGGCCGCGCCGCCCATCGTGTCCGCACCCCCGGACGGGGGCGCGCTGGGCCCGTCGGATCCGAGCCCGTCGGCGCCCTCGCCGACCGGGGAGCCGATACCCCCCGTCAACCAGCCCGAGATCGTGGATCTCGATGGACCGCTCCTCCGAGCCCCGGCCGCTTACGCCGGATCGGCCGCGCCCCGCCGGTCCTCGACGTGGACGACGTGGAGTTCGGTGCCGTCCCGGTGACGCTTGGAACGTCCGAAGAGCCCGACGGTGATCTCCGACTGATCCACGGCCTCATCAGGGCCGACATAGGTGAGGACGTCGTTGTGGTGGCCGGTGACGACCCACCCTTCGGCGTCCTCGAGGTCGATCACCCCGAAGTCTCCTGCTGAAGATCCGGCATGCACCGGGCCGAACTCCCGCAGGATCGCGGTGGCTTGTTCAGCGAGCTCGCCGTCCGGAGCCATCAGCACGACACACGTCCCGTGCTCGAACAGCACCCAGGACTTGTGGGGGTCGGCGAGAAGCCGCTGCCAGACGTCCATCAGTATCTCGGTGTTCACGGCGGACATCATGCCGCAGAGCACTGACACAGGATGCCGATCGACCGACGTCATGGCGGACGAAGGACTCGTGGACGTGTGGACGTGCCGGTACGACCCCCACGGAGCCGGCGGGTTCGCCGCCCTTCCGCCCTCAGCCGAGGGTGGCCGCGTACGTGGTCTGGGTGCGGTACTTCCATGTCGGGCCCGCGTTCCAGGGGTTGGGCATGACCGTGCTGGTCGCGTACGCGTAGCCCGCGCCGCGGTCGAAGGCCGTGCGCAGGGTGGCGCGCATCGCCCCGGGGTCGGGGACGTCGTGGACCAGGTGCCAGAACGCCGTTCCGCTCGGGTCGAGTTCGGCGCCGGAGCGGTAGCCGGAGGGGTGGTCGAAGACGTTGCCGCCGAGCCAGCCGGCGCCGGTGTACGCGGCGTAGGTGTCCTCGAACGTGACGAAGATGTCCGCGGTGCGGTGGCCCGGCTCCAGGTAGCAGTCGGCTATGGCGGTGCCGGGGTTGTTGACGACGAGGTCGGGGGCGGCCGGGTCGGCGGCGTCCATCGTGTCCTGGACGTAGCGGCGCAGCTCGGCGTAGTAGTCGCGGGTGGCGTTGGCGGGGCCGCAGTCGCGGCTGACGACGTCGAAGAAGATGCCGTCGACGTGGAGGCGGCCGTCGGGGGTCTTGAGGTAGTTGTCGACGGAGGCCTTGGCCGCGGCGATGTCGCGGTTGCCGTGGTCGGTGTGGACGTAGCCGAGCACCCGGGTCTTCTCGCCGGTGGAGGTGGTGCGGGCGCGCAGCGCGTCGGCGCGGGCCCGCCAGGGGCCGTCGAACGGGGAGTCGCCGTTCCCCGGGTTCAGTACGACCACCGAGGGGGCCGGGGCGGTGGCGGTGAGGTCGGTCAGCATGGGGTCGTTCGCCCAGACGTACGCGGGGACGGCGATCTCCAGACCCCGCACGCCCGGCGTCCGGGGGGTGGGGGGCGGGGCGGGCGCCGGGGCGGCCGACCGGGGCGCGTCCCGTGCCGCGGCGATGATGGCGGGCGCCGACGCGGCCAGTAAGGCTGTGACCAGGGCGGCGTACAAGGCCTTCACGGCGCGAGGCATGAACGTTTCCTCCGGCGGCGGCAGGGGGGCGACCCGAGGAACACTAGACGGGCGGCCCATCGTCCAAGGCTGAACCGCCCGCATTCGCATGAGGAACAGAAGAGCGAGCCATCCCCTCATCACGTGAATCTCCGGGATCTCCACAGCGGTCCGCGTCACCGCCCTCCCGTCATACGGCCGGCAGTCCGACCCCGTGCGCCAGCTGGTCGGCGGCGTGCGCGAAGAAGGCGGTGCGGTCCTCGACGACCCGGTTGAACTGGCCGAACAGTTCGAAGGACACCAGCCCGACCAGCTGGGCCCAGGCAGCGACCAGAGCGGCGGTGACCGCCGGGGGCAGGCCCTCGGCGAAGTCGGCGGTCATCCGGTCGGCCTCGGGGCGCAGTGCGGGCGGCAGCGGCGGGAGGGCGAGGCCGGGGCCCTCGTAGGCGGCACGGAGGATGCCGATGAAGGCATTGCCGACGCGGGAGGCCGGGCCGACGGTGTCGATGGGGGCGCTGTATCCGGGGACCGGAGAGCCGTAGATGAGGGCGTACTCGTGCGGGTGCTCCAGCGCCCAGGAGCGGACGGCCTCGCAGACCGCGATCCAGCGGGCGCGGGGCGTGGCCCCGGCGGCGCGGGCGCGGGCGTCGGCCACCTCGGCGGCCGCGCCGACGCTGTCGTACGCGTCGATGATGAGGGCGGTGAGCAGTTCGTCCCGGCTGGGGAAGTATCGGTAGAGGGCGGAGGAGACCATGCCCAGCTCGCGGGCGACGGCGCGCAGGGAGAGTTTGGCGGCGCCATCGGCCGCGAGCATGCGGCGCGCCTCGTCCTTGATGGCGGCGGTGACCTCGATACGGGCCCGCTCCCTGGCCCCTCGCACGGTGTTCATGCGGGTCAGTGTGCCATGCGAACGGAGCACTGCCCAGGAAACGGATTGCCGCTCTATTTCGAGAGCACTGCTCTTGTTTCGGCGCATCGATCCGTGCACACTGTTCTCAAGCGAGAGCAGCGCTCTCTCATTGAAGAAGCGGCCCCGGAGGTCACGATGAACGCGCCCACTCCGTACTACGCCCAGGCCACCCCGTTCGAGACCCGCTTCAACTCGCTCTTCGGCAAGCTGGCCCGCTTCGGCCTCAGCCTGGCGGGCAGCGCCGAGCTGTCGGTACGCGGCCGCAAGTCCGGCGAGATGCAGCGGATCCCGGTCAACCCGCACACCTACGAGGGCGCCCAGTACCTGGTCTCGGCCCGCGGCCACTCCCAGTGGGTCCGCAACATGCGGGTGGCGGGCGGCGGCGAGCTGCGCGTGGGGCGCAAGGTGCGCGCGTTCACCGTCGCCGAGATCACCGACCCGGTGCTGAAGGCCGACATCCTGCGCGCCTACCTGGAGAAGTGGGGCTGGGAGGTCAACCGGTTCTTCCAGGGGGTCACCGCCAAGTCCTCCGATGCCGAACTGCGGGCGGCCGCGGGCGACCACCCGGTTTTCCGGATCACCGTCTCCGGCTGACCTCGTGGACGGCCGGTCCTGTCGGCGGCGGACCCCGTGGACGGCGGCCGCGCCCGCCCGTAGCCGGTCGCGCTCAGCCGAACGGCCGGCGCAGCCGCTCCCCCAGCCGCTCCCCCAGGTGGTGACGCCACAGCCAGAGCGGCAGCTCCCGGTGCGGCACGAAGGACCACAGGTCGTCGTCGGCCTCGTTGCCGCGGGGGCAGCCCCGCAGCAGTTCCAGACAGCGGCGGTCCACCGTGCGGTGGAGCCGCGCGACGTGCGCCAGGGCGATGACCCCCTGCCGGCGGACCTCCCGGTCCGCCGACTCCAACGCCCTCGCGACCACGGGGAGCACGGCCTCGGGGTCGGCGTGGTCGAGGGCGAGCCCGATCACCGCCACCCCGGCCTCCGGCTCGCCGCGCCGGAGGGCCGCGAGGACGAGCTCCGGCCGGTCCGTACCCGTACCCGTACCGTCGTCCGTGCCTTCGCCGCCCCCGTGCACGACGCCCTCTAACCCTTGCTGCCGCTGCCGCTGCGGGCCGCCGCCTGCCGGGCGTCCATCATGTGCAGCGCCTTGCGGGCCAGCGGGTACGTACGCACCAGCTCGGCCAGCGTCGTCGAGCCCCGCGTGATCCGGGCGAACGCCCGCCACGCCGGACCGAAGCCGGTGATCGCCGCGTGCAGCATCCGCGGCCGGACCTCGAAGAGGTTCAGCATCCGCTTGCCGACCCCCATCTCCACGCCCAGTCCGGCCTTCACCGCGAAGGCGTAGTTGAGGGCCTGGCGGCGCGCGTCCACGGCGTCCTGCGCCTCGGAGATCTTCACCGCCCACTCCCCCGCCAGCCGCCCGGAGCGCAGCGCGAAGGAGATGCCCTCCCTGGTCCACGGCTCCAGCAGTCCGGCCGCGTCGCCCGCCACCAGCACCCGGCCGCGCGAGAGCGGCGAATCGGGCTTGCGGCAGCGGGTCAGGTGCCCGGAGGAGACGGCCGGTTCGAAGCCGGCGAGTCCGAGCCGGGCGATGAAATCGTCCAGGTAGCGCTTGGTCGCGGCGCCCTCGCCCTTGGCCGAGATGACCCCGACGGTCAGGGTGTCGCCCTTGGGGAAGACCCAGCCGTAACTGCCGGGCAGCGGGCCCCAGTCGATCAGCACCCGCCCCTTCCAGTCCTCGGCCACCGTCTCGGGGACGGGGATCTCCGCCTCCAGGCCCAGGTCCACCTGGTCCATCTCCACCCCGACGTGCGCGCCGATCCGGCTCGCGCTGCCGTCCGCGCCGACCACCGCGCGGGCCAGCACGGTCTCCCCGTCGGCGAGCACCACGGCGACGGTGCGCCGGTCGGGAACGGCCGCCCCGTGCTGTTCGACGCGGGCCACGGCCGTACCCGTACGGACGGTGGCGCCGGCCTTCTCCGCCTCGGCGACCAGGCCGGCGTCGAACTCCGGGCGGTTGATGAGCCCGAACAGCATGTGCTTCGAGCGCCGGGTGCGGGTCAGCTTCCCGTCCATCGAGAAGGTGACCGCGTGGATGCGGTCCTTGAGGGGCAGCACGAAGCCCGGGGGCAGGGCGTCGCGCGAGGGGCCGATGATGCCGCCGCCGCAGGTCTTGTAGCGGGGCAGCTCGGCCTTCTCCAGCAGCAGGACGCGCCGCCCGGCCGTCGCCGCCGCGTACGCGGCGGAGGACCCGGCAGGTCCCGCCCCGACCACGACCACGTCCCACACCTCACCGGTCTCCCCGGCCGCCCCGTCGCCCGCCCGCTGGGCGTCCTGCCCCGTGCCCGTGCCCACGCCTGCGTCTGCACCCGCGTCCGCGTCCATGCCCGCTCCTGCGTCCGTGCCCGCGCCTGCGCCTGCGTCTGCGTCGCGTACGTCGTCGTCGCTGCTCACGATGTGTTGCTGCTCCTGATCACCCGGTTGCTCCGATGCCGGGGAAATCCTACGGCGAGACACCGCCCGGTCCCGCTGTGCGAGGATCAAGACTGTCTTTCGCCGTACCCGGCATACGCACACCCGCGGATGCGGGTGGCGTACACGGAGAACAACGTCGCACCCAAAAGGAGCGTGCCCATGTCCCAGAATCCGATCGCCGAGACCATCGCCTCGCTGATGCCCCGCGCCAAGCAGGAGCTGACCGAGCTGGTGGCCTTCCAGTCGGTGGCGGACTGGGCGCAGTTCCCCAAGAGCGAGAGCGAGGCCGCCGCGAACTGGGTGGCCGACGCCCTGCGCGTCGAGGGCTTCCAGGACGTGGCGCTGCTCGACACCCCCGACGGCACCCAGTCGGTCTACGGCTTCCTGCCCGGCCCCGAGGGCGCGCCGACCGTGCTGCTCTACGCGCACTACGACGTCCAGCCGCCGCTCGACGACGCGGCCTGGACCTCCCCGGCCTTCGAGCTGACCGAGCGCGACGGCCGCTGGTACGGGCGCGGCTCGGCCGACTGCAAGGGCGGGTTCATCATGCACCTGCTGGCGCTGCGCGCGCTGAAGGCCAACGGCGGTGTGCCCGTGAGCGTGAAGGTGATCGTCGAGGGCTCGGAGGAGCAGGGCACCGGCGGCCTCCAGCAGTACGCCGAGGCGCACCCGGAGCTGCTGGCCGCCGACACCATCGTCATCGGCGACGCGGGCAACTTCCGCCTCGGCCTGCCGACGGTGACGGCCACCCTGCGCGGCATGTGCCTGGTCAAGGTGAAGATCGACACGCTGGGCGGCAACCTGCACTCGGGCATGTTCGGCGGCGCCGCCCCCGACGCGCTTGCCGCGCTGATCCGCGTACTCGACTCGCTGCGCGCGGCGGACGGTTCGACGACCGTGGACGGGCTGGCCTCGGACGAGGTGTGGGACGGTCTGCAGTACCCGGAGGCGGACTTCCGCGCCGACGCGAAGGTCCTGGACGGGGTCGAGCTCATCGGCGAGGGCACGATCGCGGACCGGCTGTGGGCCCGCCCGGCCGTCACGGTCCTCGGCATCGACTGCCCGCCGGTGGTCGGCGCGACGCCGTCCGTGCACGCGAGCGCCGGCGCTCTTATCAGCCTGCGGGTGCCGCCGGGCGTGGACACCGCGGCGGCCGTCAAGCTGCTGCAGGCCCACCTGGAGGCGCACACCCCGTGGAAGGCGCGCCTCGAGCTCGAGGTCGTCGGCCAGGGCCAGCCGTTCCAGGCGGACACCGACAGTCCGGCGTACGCGTCGATGCGCACGGCCCTGGAGGCCGCCTACCCCGGCCAGGAGATGCAGATCAGCGGCATGGGCGGGTCGATCCCGCTGTGCAACACGCTGACGTCCCTGTACCCGGAGGCGGAGATGCTGCTGATCGGGCTGAGCGAGCCGGAGGCGCAGATCCACGCGGTCAACGAGAGCGTGTCGCCGCAGGAGCTGGAGCGCCTGTCGGTGGCGGAGGCCCTCTTCCTCGTCAACTACGCGGAGTCCAAGCGCGCCTGACCTCCGGGGTGCGTCCTTCCGATCTTCGGATCGTCGGTCGGGACGTGCGGGAAGCCGAGTTCGGGGACGAGCCGGCCTCCGGCCCGGGCCCTGTGTGCCGCGGCCTGCTCCGGGCGCCGGTGCTGAAGGTGGCGCGCCAGGTGCGCAGGCCGGTCGGCATCGTGTCGCTCCGGGTGATGGACGGCCGCCGCTCACTTCGGGAGTGGCGGCGGCCTGCCGTGCCTACGCGCGCGGCCGCGCGGTCTTGTACTCCACCGGCAGCTCGAGCAGGCCTCGGGCACGCAGGGATGGTCGCCACCGGGGTTCGGGCTCGGCCAGGGTCAGGCTGCTGAACCGCTCGAGGAGTGCGGCCAGCGCGATCTCGACCTCGGCCCGGGCCAGTGGTGCGCCCAGGCAGTAGTGGATGCCGTGGCCCAGTGCCAGGTGCCCGGAGGCGTCGCGGTCGACGTCGAGCTGCTCGGGGTGGGAGAAGCGGGCGGGATCGCGGTTGGCCGCGGACAGCGACAGCAGGACGGTTTCCCCGGCAGGGACGGACACGTCCCCGATCGTCACGTCCTCGGTGGGGAAGCGGCGGATCGCCAGAAGCGCCGGCCCCTCGTAGCGCGCCAGTTCCTCGACTGCCTCGGGGAGCTTCGACGGGTCCGTACGGAGGCGTGCCAGCTGTTCGGGATGGCTCAGGAGCGCGTGTACGGCGTTTCCGATGAGCTGGACGGTGTTCTCGTATCCGGCGCCGAGGATGAGGAAGGCGAGCGACGTCAGTTCGTCCTCGCTGAGCCGGTCGCCATCGCTGTCCCGGACCGTGATCAGGTCGGAGAGCAGGTCGTCGGCGGGGTGCCGGCGCTTGTGCGCGATGAGCTCGGTGAAGAAGGCGAGCATGGCGCCGACGGCCTGCTTGGCGGCCTGCGGCCGGCTGGGGTCCGGTGCTATCAGCTCGTCGGTCCAGGCGCGGAAGTCCTTGCGGTGGTCGTCCGGGATCCCGAGGAGGTCGCAGATGACGGTGATCGGCAGCGGGGCGGCGTATGCGGCGATGAGGTCGGTTCGGCCCTCCGCGCCGAGCACGTCCAGCAGTCCGTCCGCGGTCCGCCGGATCGGGGCGCGCAGCGCGTCCACGCGGCGGGGTGTGAAGGCGCGGCTGACGAGCTTGCGAATGCGGGTGTGGTCGGGGGGATCCATGTTCAGGAGGTTGGCGTCAAGGGCCGGCGGCAGGGACAAGCCGCGGTACGAGCCTTCTGCGGCGTTGGTCTTGTCGAGGGAGAGCCGTGGATCCGCAAGGGCTGAGCGTACGTCGTCGTACCGGGTGACAAGCCATGCCGGTTCGCCTGTGGGCCCTGCGATGCGCTGTACCGGCGCAGTGTCACGCAGGTGCCGGTACGCATCGTGCGGGTGCTTCATGAGGTCGCCCTGTAGATCCATGGGATCACCCTAGTTTGTCGCCTCGGCCGGGCAACGCCCCTGCCGGAGCCAGAACATGAGCCCGGAAGGGGTGGCCTCGACGACGCATCGCGTTGATCGACGATGGGTCCCGCAGCCGGCGTTCTTCCTCGCCCGGCAGCTGGCTGAGCGGCTCGACACGCGGCTGACCGCGGCCGACCCGTGACAGAGCACGGCGGGCCGTGCCGAAGCAGACGGAGGCCGCGCGATCTCGGGCCGACTTGGTGCTCCGGTCGCCGTGTACGCCAGTCTCGACCCCGCCCCGCCGCCGCGTCTGGGCGGGGTGTACCGTGGCGAATGCTTGAACGTGTTCAATTTCAAGATCGCCCGGCACCCGAGCGAGCAGGGAGAATGCGCAGTGGTTCGGAAGATGACGGGCAGGCGGACCCTGCGCGTCGCGGGGTACGCGACAACAGCCCAGTACGCGGCCATCGGCATCGTCCTGATCGCACTGTCCCTGGTCACCGAGGGGCTGCCCATCGAGCGCAGCGACTGGCTGTACTCGCTGGTGTGGCTCGCCTTCCTCAGCGCCCTCCTGGGGCTGGTCCAGGCCGTACTGTTCGCCGCTCCGACGGCCTTGATCGGCGAAGCCCTGGCCCGGCGGCTGCCGGGCGGCCGGATTCTGTGGCACCTGGCACCCGTCCCCGTCCTGCCGCTCATCCCGGCGGCCGTCGCCCACTCCTTCGACGGCGCGGCCTGGCAGTGGTGGGCCTACCTGACCCTGCTGGGTTGCGTCCCCGCTCTGGCAGCGGGGCGGGTTCGGGTCCCGGCCGCCCTGTTCGCCTCCTAGGAGGCGAACAGGGCGGCCGCATCGTGTACGCCCAGGGCGCAGTACGCCCAGGGCGCAGTACGCTCCGGGTGAATTCGTCTGCCCGCGGCGGGCGGGCGGCCGTACGTTCGCCGTATGGATCTTGTCGAAGTACTGCCGAACCGGCTCCACATGCTCCGCTTCCCCATCGGCCAGGCCTATCTCTGGCAGGACGGCGAAGCCCTCACCCTGATCGACGCGGGCCATGCCGGATCCGCCGACCGCATCGAGCAGGCGATCCGTTCCCTCGGGCTGGCGCCCGAGCGGCTGGAGCGGATCGTCCTCACGCACTGCCACCGCGACCACGTCGGGGCGGCGGGTGAGCTCGCCGCCCGCTGGGGTGCGCGGGTGCTGGCGCACCGCCTGGACGCGCCGGTGATCCGGGGCGAGCGGCCGATGCCCGAACCGGTGCTGCTGGACTGGGAGATCCCGCTGTACGCGCACGGCCTGACCGTCCCCGAGGCCCCGCCCACCCGGGTCGACCACGAGGTGGGGGACGGGGAGGCGCTGGGCTTCGGGGACGGGGCGTACGTCGTCCACGCCCCCGGCCACACGGACGGCAGCATAGGGATCCACCTTCCGCGCCACGGCGTGCTGTTCACGGGTGACTGCGTCGCCGCCGTCGGCCCGCTGATGCTGGGCGTCTTCAACGTGGACCGCGCCCGGGCGATCGCCACCTTCCGGCGCCTGGCCGCGCTCGAGCCGTCGATCGCCTGCTTCGGCCACGGCGATCCGCTGACGGAGGACACGGCGCAGGCCCTCGCGAAGGCGGCGCACGAGGCGGCCGCTTCCGGCTGAGGCCCGCTTCCTCGGGCCCGCCCGCACGCTCCCGGCGGGCCTGACGGGTCAGCCCAGCCCCGGTGGTTCCCAGGCGTGGTGGCGGAGGATCATGCGCACGGCGGTGCGGGAGGGAGTCAGCCGCACCGCCGCGTTGCGCAGGGTGACGCCCAGTGGATGGGCGAGCTGATGGCCCATCCGTCCGGCCCGTCGTGCCGCCTTGGCAACCGCCCGGCTGCGCGGCCGGCGGGCCGGCGCCGCTCGCTCGCCCGGTGCGCCTACACCGTGGAGAGCGTGCGCGACCCTGAGCTGCGCGAGATCCTCGCCGGCCACGGCGTGCGCGTGACGGACGTCGAGAACCGAGCCGGTCGAAGACCAGCCCGTCGATGCAGGTCGGCAGGGTATGGGTGTGGTCAACGGTGGCGACGTGCCGCGCGAAGCCCTCGAAGGCCTCGTCGCCGCCGCCCTGCGTCCGGCGGAACAGTCGGAGCAGTCAGAGCAGGCAGGGCAGGCAGGGCAGGCGGCTCGGCCGGATCAGCCGGTGGGGACGCCCGCCTCCAGGTAGAGGGGGCGGCCGCGTTCGCGGGCGCGCAGGGCCCAGCGCAGGCGTTCGTAGCGGTGCTGCGGGAGCAGACCGGCGGCCTCGGCCTCCGTGACGAAGCGCCAGGCCCGCAGTTCCGGGCCGGGCAGCCGGAGCCGGGCCGTCGCCTCGTCCGAGAGCCGGCCGCCGTCGAAGAGCAGGCGCAGCCCGCCGTAGCCGGGCGGCTGGGGCGGCTCCCAGTCGACCACCAGCAGCCCGGGCGTCCGGTCCAGTACGACGCCCAGTTCCTCCGCGACCTCCCGTACGCCCGCGGCCGCGGGTGCCTCGCCCGCTTCGACGACTCCGCCCGGGAACTCCCAGCCCGCCTTGTACGTCGGATCCACCAGCAGCACCCGGTCCTGCTCGTCGAAGAGCAGCACCCCGGCCGCCACCGTCTCCCGGGTGGGCTCGGGGGTCTGCACGATGTCGCAGACCTTCGCCGTCTCCGAGCGGACGGCCTCGGCGATGCGCTCCGCCGTCTCCCGCGGGGTCAGCACGCCGTTGTCGATGACGTGCGCGTCGCCGGTCAGCCAGCCGAGGGCCTGCTGGTAGACCGGGATGTGGTCGTACGCCCACCGGCGGACCCGGAGGTCGACCTCCGCGGGCTCCCCGGGTTCCTCCCGTGTCGCGATCCGCTCCCGAAGGATCGTTTCCTCAGGGGCCAGCAACACATGGCGCACCGAGATCCGCCGAGCCGCCAACCCGCCGAAGATCTCGTCCCGATAGTCCTGGCGCAGCAGCGTCATCGGCACGACGAGCACCCCGCCCAGTTCGGCGAGCATCGCCGCGGCCGTGTCCACCACCAACCGCCGCCAGCTCGGGAGGTCCTGGTAGTCGGTGACCTCCGCCAGCCGTTTGGGCGGCAGCAGCACGCGCAGCGCGTCGCCGATGAACTCCGGGTCGAACAGGGTGCTGTCCGGCAGGATTCCGGTCAGTTCGCGGGCCGTGCTGGTCTTTCCGGCGCTGAAGGTGCCGTTGATCCAGACAATCACGTCTACCCCTCTCCCCATGGCTCGTCCGGAGCCCCCAGTGGCTTGCCCGCCCCAGCCTGCCACGAAAACCTCACGATCGGCCCAGTGCTTATCCTCAAGGTCACAGCCCTGCACGTGAGCCCCGGAGGATTCGCCACCGTGCCCCACAACCGCCGCCCGTCCGAGCCCCGCTACGGCAACCGGCCGACCATGAAGGACGTGGCGTCCCAGGCGGGCGTCGGCCTGAAGACGGTGTCGCGCGTGGTCAACGGTGAGCCGGGGGTGACCCCCGAGACCGAACGCCGGGTCCAGCAGGCCATCGAGGCCCTCGGCTTCCGCCGCAACGACAGTGCCCGTGTGCTGCGCAAGGGCCGTACCGCCACCGTGGGCCTGGTCCTGGAGGATCTCGCCGATCCCTTCTACGGCCCGCTGAACCGGGCGGTGGAGGAGGTGGCCCGCGCGCACGGGGCGCTGCTCATCAACGGCTCCAGCGCCGAGGATCCGGACCGGGAGCGGGAGTTGGCGCTCGCGCTGTGCGCCCGGCGGGTGGACGGGCTGATCGTGATCCCGGCCGGGGACGACCACAGGTACCTGGAGCCGGAGATGCGGGCCGGTGTGTCCACGGTGTTCGTGGACCGCCCGGCCGGGCGGATCGACGCGGACGTGGTGCTGTCGGACAGCTTCGGCGGCGCCCGGGGCGGGGTGGCCCACCTGATCGCGGGCGGCCACCGCCGGATCGGTTTCATCGGCGACCAGCCCCGCATCCACACGGTGGCGGAGCGCCTGCGCGGCTACCGCGCGGCGATGACGGACGCGGGCCTGCCGGTGGCACCGTCCTGGATCTCGCTCGGGTCCACGGCCCCGGAGCGGGTCGCCGCGGCGGCCGGGGCGATGCTCACGGGCCCGGACCCGGTGACCGCCGTCTTCGCCGGAAACAACCGGGTGACGGTGACCCTGGTACGGGTCCTCGCGGCGCACGGCCGGCCCGTGGCGCTGGTCGGCTTCGACGACTTCGAGCTGGCCGATCTGCTGCGCCCGGGCGTGACGGTGGTCGCCCAGGACCCGGCGGCCCTGGGCCGGGTGGCCACGGACCGCCTCTTCCAGCGCCTCGCGGGCGCGGACCTGACCCCGTGCCGCATCGAACTGTCGACCCGGCTGATCGCCCGGGGCTCGGGCGAGATCGCCCCTGCGAACTGACATTCGACCACGGCGCGGGCGTCGCCCGGCGCGCGAAGGCGCCCCTCACCCCACGCACGCAGCGCGTTCGTCCGCGCAGGCACCCATCGAGCCGGGGACGGCCGGAAGACCCGAATCGCCCACCCGTTCGCCTTGCCGTGCAAGGAATTTGACGCTCCGCCAGGGCTCTGCCAGCGTCACGACCCCCGGAACAACGGGGAACAACCGGAGGCGCCATGAGCCCGCAGTACACCGCGCAGAAGAGCCGAAACCAGGGGCGCGAGGGGTGGTCCGTCATCTTCCGCCACCCGGTGCGCCTGGACCCTTCCACGGGCCGCCCGGGCAGAAGGGTGCGCCGCGGACTGGGCACGTCGGTGGACACCGAGGCGGACGCACTGGTCGACCAGCTCAACGAGATCCTGCGCACGCAGTCCCTCTGGGACCCACACTGCCGTCAGCAGGCCGCGGGGCTCTTCGACAGCCGTGTCGTGGAGGTGTTCTACGAGGACCTGGAGACCACCAGGACCGACTTCCGGAAGATCCGGGACGACCTCCTTGCGCTGCCCACCACCTCCGACGGCTACAAGCACGTTCTGCTCGTCGGCACGACCGGGGCGGGCAAGACCACCGTCGTACGCCAGCTCCTCGGGACGGACCCGGAGACCGAGCGGTTCCCCTCCACGTCGACCGCCAAGACCACCGTGGCCGACACCGAGATCGTGCTGACCGAGGCCGGGCCGTACCGGGCTGCCATCACCTTCGCCGGCCGTGACGAAGTCATCGACCACCTCACGGAGAACGTCTCGGCCGCTGCACTCGCCCTCTTCCAGGGCAAGTCCGAAGAAGACGCCCTCCGGCGTCTCGTGGACCACGTGAACCAGCGTTTCCGCTTCAGCTACGTCCTGGGGCGGCCCGAGGTCCCGGGCGATGACGATCACCTCGACGATGACGACGAGGACGAGATCGACGACGAAGAGGGCGAGGCCGAGGACGTCCTCGGCCTCGCCGACCTGGAGGTCATCGACCCGGCCGCCACGGTGGCCTTGCTCGTCCAGACCGTGCCCCGACTGCGCTCCATGGTCGAGAAGTGCGCCGCCAACGCCCACGAGGAGCTGCGGGCCACCGACGAAGATGCCAGGGTCGTCGAGGAGATCGTGGAGGAGACGCTCGACACCGACCTTCGCGCGCTGGAGGAGTTCCACGCCGTCGTCGACGGCCTGCTGCACGAGATCGAGCTCAGGTTCTCCCTGCTGACGGAGGGCGAGCTGCGCCGCACCCGTCAGGGATGGCCGCTCAGCTGGACGCTGGAGACCGACGACCGCGCCGCCTTCCTGAAGACCGTGATGCGGTTCTCCAGCAACTACGCACCTCTCTTCGGCCGGTTGCTGACACCGCTGGTGAACGGGATCCGGGTGGCCGGACCGTTCGTCCCGACCTGGGCGGAGGCAAGCGATCGCCTCGTCCTGATCGACGTCGAAGGGCTGGGTCACACTCCGAAGTCGGCGGCCTCCGTCTCCACGGACCTGGCGAAGCGCATCGACGAGGTGGACGCGATCCTCGTCGTCGACAACGCGGCCGCGCCCATGCAGGCGGCTCCGGTCGCCGCCCTCAAGGCCGTTGCGGTGTCGGGCAATTCCGGGAAGCTGCACTTCCTCTTCACGCACTTCGACCACATGCGGGCCGACAACCTTCCCCGCTTCGCGGACCGCAAGCGCCATGTCCTCGCCTCGGTCGAGAACGTCCTGAACGCCATGGGGAAGGAACTCGGCCCCGTCGGCGAGCGTGCTGTCCGTACCCAGCTCGAGCGGCACTGCTACTTCGTCGGCGGCATGCACAGGCCGCTGGACTCCGGCGGGAAGGAAGGCAAACGGACGGCCGGTCAGATGCGCTCCCTCAGTGCGGACCTCTCTGCCGACGAGGCGGCACCGGACACCGGGCCGGCCCGGCCGGCCTTCGACCGCATGAACCTGTCCATCGCGGTCAGTGAGGCCTCCCGCAACTTCCACACCAGGTGGCGCGGGCTGCTCGGCCTGACGCACAACCCGGACGCCCCCAAGCAGCACTGGACGAGGGTGAAGGCCCTCTCACGGAGGCTGGGCGAGGGCTGGGGCGACGAGTACGACTCCCTGCGGCCGGTCGCCGACCTGCGCACGGAACTCCAGGTGCAGATCTTCCTCCTGCTTCAGCGTCCGGCCCGCTGGGAGGGCGGCGAGCCGACCGAGCAGGAACGGGAGGCGGTGATCAACGAGATTTCCAGCGCCGTGACCGGGAAGCTGTACGCGCTGACGGAGCAGCGCCTCAAGGCCGACGTCCAGAACGCATGGCTCGAGGCCTACCGGCAGCACGGGGCCAGATCGACCTTCGCCCGGGCGCGCATCATCGACGCCGATGTCTTCGGCCGCGGGGCGCCCATCCCGACCGCCGCGGCCTCCCCCGACCGGAACGGCTTCCTGAAGGCCGTGGCGGACATCGTGACCGAGGTCGCGGACGAGAACAAGTTCGTCCTCGACTGAGGACGACACGCTGCGAGGCTCGCCCGGGGCGTTCCCGGACGGGCCTCGGTGCGCCAGGATCAGTTGGCCGTCAGGGTGGCCGAGCGGCGCGGGATGGCGAAGGCGTCCAGTTCCGCGCGGGTCAGGCCGGTGAGGGCGGTGACCTCGTCGGTGCCCACCGCGCCGCAGTCGAGCCCGCGGACCAGGTAGCCGGCCAGGGCCTTGGCGGTGGCCGGCTCGTCCATCACGTCGCCCTCGATCTTGGCGACGTACGCCTTCAGGCGCGCGGCGGCGGCCTCCAGGCCCTCGCGGTAGAAGGTGAAGACGGCCGCGTAGCGGGTCGGCAGGTGTGCCGGGTGCATGTCCCAGCCCTGGTAGTAGGCGCGGGCCAGGGCGCGGCGGGTCAGGCCGTAGTGCAGCTTCCAGGCCTCGTGGACGTGCTCGGTGGTGCCGATCGGCAGGACGTTGGTCGAGCCGTCGGAGACGCGTACGCCGGTGCCGGCGGCCGCGACCTGCATGATCGCCTTCGCGTGGTCGGCGGCGGGGTGGTCGCTCGACTGGTACGCGGCGGAGACGCCGACGCAGGCGCTGTAGTCGAAGGTGCCGTAGTGCAGGCCGGTGGCGCGGCCCCTGGAGGCCTCGATCATCCGGGCGACCGTGGCGGTGCCGTCGGAGGCGACGATGGACTGGCTGGTCTCGATCTGGATCTCGAAGCCGATCCGGCCCGGGCGCAGGCCGCGGGTGGTCTCGAAGGCCTCCAGCAGCTTGACGAAGGCGCTGACCTGCTCGGCGTAGGTGACCTTCGGCAGGGTCAGGACGAGGCCCTCGGGCAGGCCGCCGTGCTCCAGCAGGCCGGAGAGGAAGATGTCCGTGGTGCGGATGCCGCGGTCCCGGACGTTGGACTCCATGCACTTCATGCGGATGCCCATGTACGGGGCGTTGGTGCCGTTGGAGAAGGCCTCCGAGACGAGGCGGGCGGCGCGGGCCGCGGCCTGGTCCTCCTCCTCGCCGGAGCGGACGCCGAAGCCGTCCTCGAAGTCGACGCGGAGGTCCTCGATGGGCTCGCTGAGCAGCTTGGCGCGGACGCGGTCGTACACGGGTGCGGCCAGTTCGTCGGAGATGCCGAGCACCTTGGCGAAGGTGGCGGCGTCCGGGGCGTGCTCGTCGAGGGCGGCGAGGGCCTGGTCGCCCCAGGAGCGGATGGTGTCCGCGGCGAAGACGTCGCCGGGGACGTAGACCGTGTGGATGGGCTGCCGGGTGCCGGGGTCGCCCGGGTAGTGGCGCGCGAGTTCCGCGTCCACCGGCGCGAGGGAGGCACTGATGCCCTCGCTGACCGCGCCTGCGAGGCTCGTCGCCACCTTCTCCTGCTGACCCATCGTGCACTCTCCTCTTTTCCGCTTCACGGAAGCTTAGATCCGCATAGCAGAATTTAGCCACGGGGTTCCGCTCAGTCAATGGTCCCCCTGCCGTCCTGGACAAACGACTCGGGGCCACGCGGTGACAAACACCACACAGCCCCGGAGTCGGAGAGTACGCAGGTCAGCAGCTACGGAGCCGGATCAGGCCGGGGCCTGTGCCTCCCGCAGGCGGGGAACGAAGACGGCCGTGACGAGGGCGGCGGCCGGCCACGCCGCCAGCCCCCAGCCCACCGCCGCGTAGACGGCTCGGCCGTCGGCCGCCAGGATGCCGGCGAACACCACCGCGTTGAACAGCCCGGACTCCGTGCCGAGCCAGGCCACCCAGGGGTCCCGCCGGGCCAGCGCGCCGACCAGCCCCCGGACGAAGTGGGACAGGAACAGCAGCACGAACCCCGACAGGAGCAGGACCAGCACCCCCACCCACCACGGGGCCGGCGGCCAGAACAGCAGCAGCACACCGATGAGGACACCGGCCGTCAGCGCCGCCGCGACTCCCCGGCTCTCCTCGTCGGGCACATCGGCGGAACTCCTGGAGACGAGGAAGGCCAGCAGGCAGGCGAGCAGTGCGGCACCGAGCGTCCGGAGGGTCAGCGAGCCCCATTCGCCGAGGAAGACGAGCTGGGTGTACACCCCGGCGGCGGCGAGCAGGGAGCCCCACAGGAGCCGCGGCCGGGTTCCGGGTACCGACGAGGCCGGAATCGGGTGGCGGGTCCCGGCGCGCGCGGCGGACACCGGCGGAGGCGGATCGGTTCCCAGGGCGGTCTCGGTGTCGCGCCCGGGCGCCGGATCGGCCACCGTCCGGGAGCGGGACCTGGAGCGGGCACCGGTCGCCGCCTTGCGCAACCGGTCGATCACCTGCTGCGCGTCGTCCGGTCGTGCCGCGGGCTCCTTGGCCAGCAGCTCCAGCACCAGCCGTTCCAGCTCCTCGGGCACCGCGGGCCGGAGGTCCCTGATCGGGGCGGGCTCACCGGTGAGGTGCTGCGAGAGCACCGACAGCCCGGAGCCGGTGAACGGCGGCCGGCCGGCGAGCAGTTCGTACAGCATGCAGCCGAGGGAGTACAGGTCGCTGCGGCCGTCGATGCGACGGTCGCCGCGCGCCTGTTCCGGGGACATGTAGGCCGGCGTGCCGATGGCCGCGCCGGTGGCCGTCAGACCGGTCCCGGTCTCCTCCGCGAGGCGGGCGATGCCGAAGTCGCAGATGGTGACGTCGGCCTCGGCGGGCCCGTGGACCATGATGTTGGCCGGTTTGATGTCCCGGTGGACCACGCCGGCCCGGTGTGCCGCGGCCAGGCCCTCGCAGATCTGGACCGCCCACCGGATCACGGCGGCGGGGTCCATGCCCGAGCGGTGGTCGCGCAGCACGGCGGTCAGGGGCCGCCCCCGCACCAGCTCCATCACGAGGTAGAGCACCGGGCTGCCGTCGACCTCGACCTCGCCGTGGTCGTGGACGGTCACGATCCGGGGATGGGCCAGACCCGCGGCCGTGCGGGCCTCTTTGCGGAACCGCTCCTCCAGGAGGTGGTCACCGGCCACGCCGCGGGAGATCACCTTGACCGCGACCTCCCGGTCGAGCCGCAGGTCCCGGGCCTGCCACACCTCGCCCATCCCACCGGCCCCGAGCCTGCGCTCCAGCCGGTAACGCCCCTCCAGTAACGCGCCCCGCATCGGAAGAACTCCCTCCCCGCTCCCGAGCCCTCCCCGGGCTGATCGCAGCCTACGCCCCTCCCACGACCGCACGAGAGGGGTTGGCGGAGCGGTCCCCCGCTCAGGGGAAAGGCAGTTCCGAGGACGACGAGGGCCTCCCCGGTCCGGTGGGGACGTCACCGTCCGCACCGGCCCTGGAAGGCCCTCACTCGTTCGTGCACCCGGTACGGCGTCGCGTCGTCGTCCCGGGGCCGGGGCGACTAGCCCTTGCGCGCCTTGATCTCGTCGGTCAGCTGCGGGACGACGGCGAAGAGGTCGCCGACGACGCCGTAGTCGACGAGGTCGAAGATCGGGGCCTCGGCGTCCTTGTTGATGGCCACGATGGTCTTCGAGGTCTGCATGCCGGCCCGGTGCTGGATCGCGCCCGAGATACCGGAGGCGATGTACAGCTGCGGGGAGACCGACTTGCCGGTCTGGCCGACCTGGTTGGAGTGCGGGTACCAGCCGGCGTCCACGGCGGCGCGCGAGGCACCGACGGCCGCACCGAGGGAGTCCGCGAGGTCCTCGATGACGTGGAAGTTCTCGGCACCGTTGACGCCACGGCCGCCGGAGACGACGATCGCGGCCTCGGTCAGCTCGGGGCGGCCGGTCGACTCGCGCGGGGTGCGACCGGTGACCTTGGTGCCGGTGGCCAGGGCGCCGAAGGTGACGGCGAGCGCCTCGACGGCGCCGGCGGCCGGGGCGGCCTCGACCGGAGCCGAGTTCGGCTTCACGGTGATGACCGGAGTGCCCTTGGAGACGCGGGACTTGGTGGTGAACGACGCGGCGAAGGCGGACTGCGTCGCGACCGGACCCTCGTCACCCGCCTCCAGGTCGATGGCGTCGGTGATGATGCCGGAGCCGATGCGGACGGCCAGGCGCGCGGCGATCTCCTTGCCCTCGGCGGAGGACGGGACGAGCACCGCGGCCGGGGACACCGCGTCGTACGCGGCCTGGAGCGCGTCCACCTTCGGTACCACGAGGTACTCGGTGAACTCGGGGGCGTCGGCGGTGAGGACCTTGACCGCGCCGTGCTCGGCGAGCACGGCGGCGGTGGCGTCGGCACCGGCGCCCAGGGCGACGGCGACGGGCTCGCCGATGCGGCGGGCCAGCGTCAGCAGCTCGAGGGTGGGCTTGCGGACGGCGCCGTCCACGTGGTCGACGTAGACGAGAACTTCAGCCATGGGACTGCTCTCCTGCGATTGCGAAGTGTCTGGGGGCTAAGAGGGGTGGCCGAGGTTCTTAGATGAACTTCTGGCCGGCCAGGAACTCGGCCAGCTGCTTGCCGCCCTCGCCCTCGTCCTTGACGATCGTGCCGGCGGTACGGGCCGGGCGCTGCGCCGCGGAGTCGACCGCGGTCCAGGAGCCCTCGAGGCCGACCTCGTCGGACTCCAGGTCCAGGTCGGACAGGTCCCAGGACTCGACCGGCTTCTTCTTGGCGGCCATGATGCCCTTGAAGGACGGGTAGCGGGCCTCGCCCGACTGGTCCGTCACCGAGACGAGCGCGGGGAGGGAGGCCTCCAGCTGCTCGCTGGCGGTGTCGCCGTCACGGCGGCCGGTCACGGTGCCGTCCTCGACCTTGACCTCGGAGAGCAGGGTGACCTGCGGGACGCCCAGGCGCTCGGCCAGGATCGCCGGCAGCACACCCATGGTGCCGTCGGTCGACGCCATGCCGGTGATGACCAGGTCGTAGCCGGCCTTCTCGATCGCCTTGGCGAGCACCAGCGAGGTGCCCATGACGTCACTGCCGTGCAGGTCGTCGTCCTCGACGTGGATGGCCTTGTCGGCGCCCATCGAGAGCGCCTTGCGCAGCGCGTCCTTGGCGTCCTCGGGGCCCACCGTCAGAACGGTGATCTCGGCATCGTCGGCCTCGTCGGCGATCTGCAGCGCCTGCTCGACGGCGTACTCGTCGAGCTCCGACAGCAGGCCGTCGACGTCGTCACGGTTGACGGTCAAGTCCTCGGTGAACTGCCGGTCGCCCGTGGCGTCGGGCACGTACTTCACACAGACAACGATCCTCAGGCTCACGCCGGCTCTCCTACCGCATCGTCTTTTCTGGTACCGCCTTATGCAGGCAGCATAGGCGCCTTGTCGGGCGGATCCCGGTCGGGGCGGCCCGCGCTCCGAAGGGAATGTTACTCGCCAGTACACCGTGGGTCCCGCCAAGTCGCAAGGCTGGTGAGCTGTGATCTGCCCAACGCCGCCCGACCCTCCCAAGCAGGGACGATTCAGTCGCGCAACGCGTTGAAGCGCCCCTGGTGGTACAGCAGGGGGCGGCCTTCCCCGGCCGGGTCCCCGACGACCGCCTCAGCGATGATCACACGATGTTCGCCGGCGGGCACACGTGCGACCACCCGGCAGACCAGCCACGCCAGTACGCCGTCCAGCACCGGCACCCCGTGCGGGCCGGCGGCCCAGCCGGTCGGCGGCCCGAAACGGTCGGCTCCGCTGCGGGCGAACAGGCCTGCCAGCTCCCGTTGGTGCTCGCCGAGTATGTGGACGCCGAGGTACTCGCTGTCGCGCACCGCGGGCCAGCTGGAGGCCCCGGTGGAGATCGTGAAGGACAGCAGCGGCGGATCGGCCGAGACGGAGTTGAGCGAGGTGGCGGTGAACCCGACCGGGCGGCCGCCGTCCTGGGCGGTGATCACCGCGACCCCCGCGGCGTGCTGCCGGAACACCGAACGCAGCAGGTCGGGCGAGCCGGTGCGGGCCGTGGCGGTGACCGCGTCGGTGGCCGTACCGGCGCCGGAACGGGGGGAGAGAGGGGAGCGGGGGGACGGAGCCGTGGACACCGTCGGGACTGTCGGAGCAGTCATCAGGGTTCTGCCTTCTGCCGCGGGACGCGCGGGCACTGTCGTGGGATCGGGGGCCGGGCTGTTCAGTGGCCCCGACAGCGCGCGCTCGCGTGGCGGACGAGGTCCACATGGACCCGTCCGTAGAGCAGGAGTTCATACCGCATGCCGCCAGCCTGGCGATCTCCCGTGGACACAGTCAAGCGGGATCGGGCAGATGTCAGGCGCGTCACGCTGTGTGCGGGCGCGCGCACCGGCGCCCCCGGCCCCGCCGCGTCGGGCCGCCCGGCCGCCGGGCCGCGCGTCACACGGCGGCCCCGAGGGCGGCGATCACGTCCACCTTGCGCGGCATTCCGGCCGCCCGCCGCACGATCCGGCCCGTCCGGTCCAGTACCAGCACGGTCGGGGTCTTCTCGATCCCGAGGGCCCGTACCAGTTCGAGCCGCTCCTCCGCGTCGATCTCGATGTGCGCCACCCCGTCCACCATCGCCGCGACCTCGGCGAGGATCCGCCGCGTGGCCCGGCAGGGCTGGCAGAAGGCGCTGGAGAACTGCACCAGGCTGGCCCGCTCCCCCGGTTCCGCACCCAGTTCGGCCGCGCCCAGCCGGGTCGGCGCGTCTTCCTGCCCGAGCACCCGCGCTCCCCTCGCCGTATTTCGTCCGCGTACATCATCCTCGTACGCTCGTCCGTGGATCGGAGCACCCCACGGGCCCGCGACATTCCCGGCGTGATGAGAATCTCCCCTGGCAGGGGCTTCTGGACTGGCCAGCGGGCCGCGTATGGGGCACGATCCCCATGGTCGCGTACCTACGCTTCCGTAACTTCCGGCCGGGAGCACCTCCCCAGGCAGAAAGCGGGGTCTCCCCACCATGGCTGAGCTCGTCTACCCTCCCGTGATCGGCGCCGCGCACGGACTCTTCCGCGCGCTGGACATCCGCATCGACATGAAGGGCACCGAGAACATCCCCCGCAAGGGCGGTGCGGTCCTGGTGTCGAACCACATCGGATACCTCGACTTCATCTTCGCCGGCCTGACGGCGCGGCCGCAGAAGCGCCTGGTCCGTTTCATGGCCAAGGAGTCGGTGTTCCGGCACAAGGTGTCCGGTCCGCTGATGCGCGCGATGAAGCACATCCCCGTCGACCGCACGCAGGGTGAGGCCGCCTACCAGCACGCCCTGGACTCGCTGCGGGCCGGCGAGATCATCGGCGTCTTCCCCGAGGCGACGATCTCCCAGTCCTTCACTCTCAAGAGCTTCAAGTCGGGCGCCGCGCGCATGGCGCAGGAGGCCGGGGTCCCGCTGATCCCGGTGGCGCTGTGGGGCACCCAGCGGCTGTGGACCAAGGGCCGCCCGAAGAACCTCAAGCGCAGCCACATCCCGGTGACGATGCGCGTGGGCGAGCCCGTGGAGGCCCCGGCCGACCAGTACGCCGGCGCCATCACCCGCCGGCTGCGCGAGCGCGTGCAGGAGCTGCTGGACGCCGCGCAGCGCGCCTACCCGGAGAAGCCGAAGGGCGCCGACGACTCGTGGTGGCTCCCGGCCCACCTGGGCGGAACCGCGCCGACGGCGGCCGAGGTCCGCGACGCCGGCTGATCCCTCCCGCCCATGAGGCAGGCCTCCCGGACCACCGGCACTCAGTGCCGGACGCCGCTGGGGGGGGCTCGCACGGGGCGGCGAAGCACTGCCACTGCGGCTGCCCCTCCAGTACGTCTCACCCGGCGCGTCCCGTCATGCCGCTGGATCTCGTGGCTTGACGGGTCGAAGCGCGCCCGG
This sequence comes from Streptomyces nojiriensis, assembly GCF_017639205.1. NCBI lineage: Bacteria > Bacillati > Actinomycetota > Actinomycetes > Kitasatosporales > Streptomycetaceae > Streptomyces > Streptomyces nojiriensis. The sequence continues at coordinate 1,544,740 of NZ_CP071139.1, forward strand.
TCAGGTCGCCGCCGGGAGCTCGCGGGGGCCTCGGCCCTCCCTCTCCCCCTCCCGCCTCCGCCGGCGGTGGGCCGCGACCCGCTCCCGCGTGGCGCAGCTGCCGGAGCAGTAGCGGCGCGTGCTCCCCGGCCCGGTGGCGAGGAAGAACCGCCCGCAGCCCGCCGCCGCGCAGGCGCCCCAGGCGATCCGCCCGTACTCCGTGAGCAGCTGGGCCAGCGCGAGGGCGCCCGAGGCCAGGAACCAGTCGCCCCAGCCGCCTTCGTCGCCCCGGTCGACGTGCAGGTGCCAGGGGTGGCCGTCGTGCCGGGTCAGGCGGGGGCGGGTGCCGTACTCCGCGAACAGTGCGTTGAGGGCCTCGGCGGCGCGGTCCTCGTCGCTCTCCCCGAGCACCGCCCCCATCCGCCGGGCCGCGGCGCGCAGTGCGTCCGCGGCCGCCTCGGTGAACGCCTCCGGCGTGAGGTCGGCGGGCCGCTCCCCGTGCCCGGCCAGCAGCTCCGCGAGCGCGGCGCGCGGCAGTTCGGGGTCCGCCCGGACCGCTTCGGCGAGGTCGATCAGCCTCCGGGCCGCCGAGAACCCGTCCCGCGAGTCGCTCATCCGCGCATCCTTTCGCCCTCCACGCGCATGACGTAACGTCTTGTGCGGCTATCGCGTTACAGCATACCGGGGAGGGGTCCCATGAGCGGGTTCGGGCGGTACCTGGCGGCGGCGCTGGCCGCGCGCATCGCCTCGGAGGGCATGGGCATGGCCGTGGTGCTGCTGGCCCTGGAGCGCACCGGGAGCGCGGCGCACGGGGCGTTCGTCCTGACGGCCTGGCTGGCCCCGCACGTCCTGGCGGCCCCGCTCGCGGGCGCCGCGGCGGCCCGGACCCGTCGGCCGCGCCTGTTCCACGCGGGCGCCCTGGCCGGTTTCGCGACGGCCGTCGCAGCACTGACCGTCCTGCTCGGCCGGGCCCCCGTACCGCTGGTGCTGGCCGTGGCGGTGCTCGGCGGCTCCTGCGGGCCGATGGTCACGGGCGGGCTGTCCAGCCTGATCACCGGCCTGGTTCCGGCAGGACCCGGGCGGGACCGGGCGTACGGCTGGGACGCGGCGACCTACAACGCCGCGGCCGTCACCGCGCCGGCGGCGGTCGGCCTGCTCGCTGCGCTGGGCTCGGCCGGGCCGGCCATGGCCGTCCTGGCGGCGTCCGGAGCCCTGGCAGCCGTACTGGCGGCCACCCTCCCGTACGAGGGCCAGGGAGCGGGCCCGGTCCCGGGCGCGCCCCGGGCCGGGCTGGGCGCGGGGCTGGCGGCCCTGTGGCGGGTCCGCGAGCTGCGCGCGGTCACCTCGGCCACGACCCTGGGCTTCGTGGGCATCGGCTCGCTCACCACCGTCTCGGTGCTGCTGGCCGCCGAGCTCGGCAGCCCGGGCGGCGGGGGCGTGCTGATGACGGCCTTCGCGATGGGCGCGCTGGGCGGCTCGCTCACGGTGGGCCGGATGACGTCCGTGGAGCCCGGCCGGCTGGTGCGGTGGGCGCTGGCCGGGACCGGTACGGCCCTCGCGGCGGCCGCGTTCGCCCCGTCGGTGGCCGTGACGGCGGCGCTGTTCGCGCTCGCCGGGGTGTGCGACGGGCCGCTGCTCACGGCCACGCTGCGGATCCGCGCGCGGTACGCCCCGGACGGGGTGCGGACCCAGGTGTTCACCCTGGGTGCGGGGCTGAAGGTGACGGCGGCGTCGACCGGGGCGGCCCTGGTGGGGATCGTGGCCGACGCGCCCGCGGCGGCACTGCTGACCGGGATCGCCGGACTGCTGCTCGCGTCGGCGCTGCTGCACGCCCTGACGGTGGTGCGGGAGCCGGGACGGCCCGGACGGCCCGCCCGCACCGCTGCTACAGGGCCGTCGGCAGGTTCCGCCACAGCTGCGCCCGGTCCGCGGACTCCTGAAGGGCCTTGAGCGCGGCCGGGTGCGGGGCGGCGTAGAGCTCGGGGTAGTCGGTCTCGCCGAGTTCCGGGCGTACGGGGAACGCCAGTCGTTCCCGGTCGAGGTCGAACCGGGCGTCCACGCCGGGCTTGTTCCCGCGCGGGTCGAGACGGGACCAGCGCACGGCGCCGGGCGGCCGCAGGGCGACCAGGCCGTGCACGACGGGGTTCGTGCCGTCGTCGTCGGCGAGGCGTTGGTAGCACAGGGCCCCCGGGATGCCCTGGGCGCGCAGCAGGGCGACGAGGGCGTGGGATTTGGCGTAGCAGATGCCGTTGCGCGTGGTGAGGACGTCGGAGGCGCGCCAGGCGACGCGCGGGTCGCCGGAATCACCCGAGTGCGGGATGGTGTCGCGGACGAACTCGAAGGCGGCTTTGGCGTATGAATATACGTCGCCGCTGGCGGCCCAGAGGGTGTCGGCGGTTTCCTGTACGACCGGATTCCAGTGGTCGATCGCCTCGTCGGACGCCAAGTAGGCGTGAATATCGGGGCTCTGTTGGATCAGCTGCATGGCCGGAGCATAGGCAAACCCCCGACCGCAGATCAATAGATTTACGGTCGAGGGTATAGCTATGCAGATTTCCGGAATGCGTCGACTAGCGCGCCAGCTCTTCCTTCAGTGCCTGGAGGAAGGCGTCCACGTCCTCTTCCTGGGTGTCGAAACCGCACATCCAGCGGACGTCGCCCGCGACCTCGTCCCAGAAGTAGAAGCGGAAACGCTTCTGCAGTCGCCGCGAGACCTCGTGGGGCAGCCGCGCGAACACCGCGTTCGCCTGCACCGGGTAGAGGATCTCCACGCCGTCCGTCTCGCGCACGCCGGCGGCGAGCCGCTGCGCCATCGCGTTGGCCTGCCGGGCGTTGCGCAGCCACAGGTCCTTGGCGAGCAGGGCCTCCAGCTGCACCGACACGAAGCGCATCTTGGACGCGAGCTGCATCGACATCTTGCGGATGTGCTTCATCTGCCGGACCGCGTCCGGGTTCAGCACCACCACGGCCTCGCCGAACATCATGCCGTTCTTGGTACCGCCGTACGACAGCACGTCCACGCCGACCGCGTTGGTGAAGGCGCGCATCGGCACGTCGAGGGAGGCTGCGGCGTTGGCTATCCGGGCACCGTCGAGGTGGACCTTCATACCGAGCCCGTGGGCGTGCTCGCAGATCGCCCGGATCTCGTCCGGGGTGTAGACCGTGCCCAGCTCGGTGTTCTGGGTGATCGACACGACCTGCGGCATCGCCCGGTGCTCGTCCTCGAAGCCCCAGGCCTCCTGGTCGATCAGCTCGGGGGTGAGCTTGCCGTCCGGGGTCGGTACGGCGAGCAGCTTGAGGCCCGCCATCCGCTCCGGCGCGCCGCCCTCGTCCACGTTGATGTGGGCGCTCTTGGCGCAGATCACGGCACCCCAGCGGTCCGTCATCGCCTGGAGGGCGGTGACGTTCGCGCCGGTGCCGTTGAAGACCGGGAAGGCCTCCGCGTACGGCCCGAAGTGGCTGCGTATGACCTTCTGCAGGTGCTCGGTGTAGTCGTCCTCGCCGTAGGCGACCTGGTGGCCGCCGTTGGCGAGCGCGACGGCGGCCAGGACCTCCGGATGCACTCCCGCGTAGTTGTCGCTCGCGAACCCGCGCACCGCCGGGTCGTGGTGGCGCCGGGCGTCGGTCTTCCCTGCCTCGGTTCTCACGGTTGCGGAGTGAGCCACAGACGCTGTCCGTTCACATCGATGGCGGGCCGCTCCCAGACGCCGGCGATGGCCTCGGCCAGCTCCGTCACGTCGGTGAAGCCCGCGAACTTCGCATTGGGACGCTCGGCGCGCATCGCCTCGTGCACCAGTGCCTTGATGACCAGGATCGCAGCTGCCGCGCCGGGGCCCTCGTCACCCCCCGCCTTGCGGAAGGAGTCCGCCATGGCCAGGGTCCATGCCTCGGCCGCCGCCTTGCCCGCGTTGTACGCGGCGTTGTTGGCGACCGGCTTGTGCGCCCCGGACTGGCTGATCAGCACGTAGCGCCCGCGGTCGCTGCGCAGCAGCCCGTCGTGGAAGGCCAGCGAGGTGTGCTGGACCGTGCGGACGAGGAGCTTCTCCAGGAAGGTCCAGTCCGCGAGGTCCGTATCGGTGAAGGTCTTGCTGCCGCGCCAGCCGCCGACGAGGTGCACCAGGCCGTCGACCCTGCCGAACTCCTTCTCGGTCTGCTCGGCCCAGGCCTTGGTGGCGTCCAGGTCGAGCAGGTCCACGGTGTCACCGGTGATGGTGGCGCCGCCGTGGGCGTAGCGCGCCGCGTCCACGGCCTCCGCGAGCCGCGCCGGATCGGCGTCGGACGCGATGACCACCGCACCCGCCTCGGCGAGGCGGAGCAGGGTGGCGCGGCCGGCGGGCCCGCCGGCCCCGGCCACCGCCACCACCGCTCCGTGCAGCTTTCCGTTGCCGTTCCCGGAGCCGTTCATCTCTGCAGCCTCCTGTGGGCGAGTGCTCACGCGGCGACTCGCTCGGCCTGCTCCGCGTTCAGGGCGGTGATGCCCTTCGTCGCTGCGATGGTGCCCTTGAGCTTCTTGGCGAGCGCCTCAAAGAACATGCTGAGCGGAAACTCGTCCGGAAGCACGTCGTCCACGAGCTTGCGCGGCGGCTGCGTCAGGTCCAGGGCGTCGGCGCCCTTGGCCCACTTGGAACCCGGGTGCGGGGCGAGGTAGGTGGAGACCAGCTCGTACGCCTTGAACCAGTGCACCAGCTTCGGGCGGTCGATGCCGGCCCGGTACAGGTCCTCGATCTCGGCGCACAGCTGGTTGGTGACCTGCGGGGCGCGCATCCAGTCGATCTTCAGCTTGTTGTCCGTCCAGCGCACGACGTCGTGCTTGTGGAGGTAGGCGAAGAGCAGCTGACCACCGAGGCCGTCGTAGTTGCGGTTGCGGTCGCCGGAGACCGGGAAGCGGAACATCCGGTCGAAGAGGACGGCGTACTGCACGTCACGGCCGTGCTCGTTGCCCTCGGACTCCAGCTTCACGGCCTCCTTGAAGGCGGTGAGGTCGCAGCGCAGCTCCTCCAGGCCGTACATCCAGAACGGCTGGCGCTGCTTGATCATGAAGGGGTCGAACGGCAGGTCGCCGTGGCTGTGGGTGCGGTCGTGGACCATGTCCCACAGGACGAAGGCCTTCTCGCAGCGCTCCTGGTCCTCGACCATGCGGGCGATGTCCTCGGGCAGGTCGATGCCCAGGATGTCGACGGCGGCCTCGGTCACCTTGCGGTAGCGGGCGGCCTCGCGGTCGCAGAAGATGCCGCCCCAGGTGAAGCGCTCGGGGGCCTCGCGCACGGCGATGGTCTCCGGGAAGAGCACCGCGGAGTGGGTGTCGTAGCCCGGGGTGAAGTCCTCGAAGGTGATGCCGAGGAAGAGCGGGTTGTCGTACCGGGTGCGCTCCAGCTCGGCGAGCCACTCGGGCCACACCATCTTGAGCACGACGGCTTCCAGGTTGCGGTCCAGGTTGCCGTTCTGGGTGTACATGGGGAAGACGACGAGGTGCTGGAGCCCGTCGGCGCGCTCGGCGGCCGGGTGGAAGGCCAGCAGGGAGTCGAGGAAGTCCGGCACCTTGAAGTCGTCCGCGGCCCACTTGCGCAGGTCGGCGACGAGGGCCCGGTGGTACGCGGCCCCGTGCGGGAGCAGCGGCGACAGCGTCTCCACCGCCGCGATGACGCGGTCCACCGCGGCCAGGACGGTGGCACGCCCGTGCGCGCCCTCGACCTCGAAGTCGATGGAGCCGTCCTTGGCCTGCCAGGGCCGGATCTCCTCCACGGCGGCCTTGAGCTCGGGCCACGCGGGGTGGTCGACCACCCGCGCTCCGGCGGTTATCACGGCGCCGCCGGTACCGGGCACAAGAGTTTCCGTCATGTCACTTCCTCCACAGGAGAACCTCACGTATGGGCAGAGTATGCGCGCGAGGCTCTCCCCCTCAAGAGGGAACTCGGGAAATTATCCTGCCTCACCCCCCATTTCACCGGAAGTCTTCCCGTTCGTTAGCGCGGAACCGACCACTCCGCCCAATTGCGCCAAGGATTCCTCGGCCTGAAGCCGCCCATCGGCCGCACCGGAGCGGGCGGGGCCCGGCGGGCGGCAGAGGCGCACATCACACACCCCGGAAGTGCGGAATGACCCTTTCGCCCCATTGCCTCAGCGTCTCCAGGCAGGCCTCCTGCTCCACGGTGCCCATCTGGATCAGGCACATGATCTCGTCGGCGCCCGCCTCCCTCAGGCGCTCCACGTACGCGATGGCGTCGTCGGCGGTCCCGTAGGCGTGGTCTGCGTTGAAGGTGGCCGCCCCGGCCGGCCGGACCGGGATGTCCAGCTCGTGCAGCCGGGCCACCACCTGCTCGGCGGCCCTGCGCATCTCCGCGGCCTCGTCGGCGCCCGCCACCACGGCCTCGTCCGGGACACCGGCCCCGCCGTACCAGTGGCCGATGGACTGGGCGAAGAACCGCTGCCCGCGCGTGCCGATCCGGCGGGCCTCCTCCCGGTCGTCGAGCACGATGGTCGGGCACAGTACGGAGAAGTGGTCGTTGACCACGGTGGACACGAAGCGGCCCCCGTCCCGCCCGGCGATCGCCGCGTCGTAGACGGACCGCATCCGCGCGATGGACTCGGGGCCGGCGAAACCCATCACCAGCGCCCCGATCCCCAGCTCGGCGGCCTGGACCAGGGTCTCGCCCCGGCTGCAGGCCAGGAACAGCGGCGGGTGCGGGGTCTGGCGCGGCCTCGGCAGGATCGGGTGCGGGTCGATGTCGATCAGCTCGCCGCGGTACTCCAGCTCCTCCTCCTGCCAGGCGCTGCCGATGATCCGCAGGGCTTCCTCGACCTCGGCCGCGGTGCGGTCCCGGTCCACGCCGCACAGGGAGGTCTCCTGCTCGGTGCCGCCGCGCCCGGCCCCGAGGTCCAGGCGCCCTCCCGAGAGCAGGTCGAGCATGGCGGCCCGCTCCGCGACCCGCACCGGATGGTTGAAGTTGAAGGGCATGCACACGACGCCGTGGCCGATGCGTATGGTGCTGGTCTTGGCGGCGACCCAGCTGAGGAAGATCTCTGGGGCGCTCATGTGCGCGTACCACTTCAGCGAGTGGTGCTCGACCGCCCAGATCCGGTCGAATCCCATACGTTCGGCCAGCACGGCCTGCTCGACGCAGTCGCGGATGACCTGGTGCTCCCGCTCCACCGTCGGGTCGGCGAGCTGGGCCTCGAAGATGACGGAGAATTTCACGGTGCCTCCAGGGTTGGATCGCGTACCCGGTCTCACTTCGATTCGAAATATGACTAGTAGTCAGGAGTCGAAGAAGCAAGAGCTGCCGCCGACCGCGTGGGCCGTTCTGGGTCTGCTCTCCTTCCCCGGCGAGCGGACCGGCTACGAACTGAAGAAGTGGGCGGACTCCTCCCTGCGCTTCTTCTACTGGTCACCTGCGATCAGCCAGATCTACGCGGAGCTGCGCCGTCTGGAGGAACTGGGCTACGCGGCCTCCGTGCGCTCGGGACCCGAGGAGGCGCGGGCCAAGCGGCGCTACGCCATCACGGGGGCGGGACGCGAGGCGCTGGCCGGCTGGGCCGCCGACACCGGCGAGGCCGGGCCCCCCGTGCTCAAGCACGGCCTGCTGCTGCGGATCTGGCTGGGCCACCTGGCCGAGCCGGAGCGGCTGCGGGCGATGGTCGGCGAGCACCTGGAGCGCACCCGGGGCGAGCTGGCCGCCGTACGGGAGGCCATGGAGCACGCGAGCGGCGTACCGGAATGGACCTTCCCGACCCTCGCGCTGCGCTGGAGCGAGCGGCAGCACCTGGCCGAACTGGAGCTCGCCGAGGCCCTGCTCACCGACCTGGACGGGCTTGCCGGGGCCCCTGCGCACCCGGGCCGTCAAGCGGACGGGGACGCGCCCACGCCCGGGTGACACGACAGGCGCGGCACCGGTCCCGGTGGGGCGCACAACCCTGGCGGGAAGCGGCCGGGGCGCTCCTCCGGGGCCCTGCACGCCCGGTCCCTTCGCACCCGCGGCGCACTAGCATGCGACCTCATCACGCGCGGCCGGTCGGGACACCGAAGCCGTGCGGGGAGCCGCCGTCGACGGAAGCGAGAGAACCTTGACTTTCCTCACCATCGGTCACCGCGGGGTCATGGGTGTCGAACCGGAGAACACCCTGCGGTCGTACCTCCGAGCGGAACGCTGCGGCATGGACGTCATCGCTCTGGACCTGCGCCTGAGCAAGGACGGAGCCCTCGTCGCCGTGCACGACCCCGAGGTGGACCGGACGACCGACGGCTCGGGGGCCGTCGCCGATCTGACCCTGGCCGAACTGCGCGAGCTGGACGCCGGTCAGGGCGAGCACGTGCCGGTCCTGGAGGAGGTCCTGGACGCGGTCCGGGTGCCGCTCCAGGCCTTCGTCGCCGACGTGGCCACCGCCGCGGTGCTCGCGGGACTGATCCTGCGCCACGATCTGACCTCCCGGGTGGAGGTGGCCTCCACCGGGGAGGCGGTGCTCGCCGAGACGGCCCGGCTGGTGCCGGGCGTACGCACCGTCCTGCACGCGGCCTCCCCCGTCGGCGAGGCCGGGTCCGTCGTGGACCGGGCACTGGCCGTGGGCGCCGCCACGATCGCCGTGGACATCCACCGGCTCAGCCTGGAGACCGTGGACTCGGCGCACGCCGCGGGTCTGCGCGTGACGGGCCGGGCGGTCGACACCCTGGACCTGTTGCGGCTCGCGCGGGCGCTCGGACTGGACGGCGCGGCCACGGACTTCCCGGAGATCCGCAGCACCGGCCGGTTCACGGCCTAGGCCGTGTCCGCAAAGTCCCGCCTGCCCCGCGACGCCTGGCACCGCACCTCGCCGCGTTGTCCGGCCGCCCGAGTACGTCCAGTACACGGGCGGCCCTCCGCCTTGCGATGCACGGCACCAGACGCCGTGGGGCCCGCCCTCCGGGCGGCCGGCGCTACTTTGCGGACACGGCCTAGGAGTTGTCCCTCCGATCTTGAAATCGAGCCTTCCTGCCCTCTTCGACTATGATCGCCGCGATGAGCGGAGAGGGCATGAAGGACGTTTTCGATCTGACGGGAACACCACCGCAGGGCTGGATGCACGCCCTCTTCTTCATCGGGCCGTACGCCGATGACGTCGGCCGGTGTGTGCCCGGCCCGCCTGCACCGGCGGCCATTGCGGTCCCGCTTCCGGAGGGGGGGCGAGTTCGTGTACCGGTTGGTGACGGTCGGCTCGTGGTCCGCGCCGGACGACCCGATCGCCCTTTACGACGACACCGGCCCAGTGCCCCCGCCGCCCCTGTCAGAGCTGGAGAAGTCCTGGCTCGGTCGCCGTGCCGAGCGGCAGGCCGAGCTTGCCGAGGTGGCCCGCCCGCAGCCGGACGACCGGTGACGCACCTGAGCGAGCTTCACCCGCTGCGCGCTTCAGAGCCCGCCACCCGCACCGGCTGATGCACCGCTAACGGCGGGGCGGAGCCCGGGGACGCCCCGGAGCGGTCCCGTCCCGGTGTTCACCTCTCGATCGCTCAGAGCGACTTGACCAGCAGCTCGAAGGAGAGGTCGTCGCGGAGCGGGACGCCGAAGCGCTCGTCACCGTAGGGGAAGGGGCTCATCTCGCCGGTGCGCCGGTAGCCGCGGCGCACGTAGTAGGCGATGAGCTCCTCCCGTACGTGCACCACCGTCATCCGCATCTCCTTGGCGCCCCACGTCTCGCGGGCGCGGCGCTCGGCCTCGGCCAGGATCTCCTTGCCGAGGCCCGCGCCCTGGAGGCCGGGGCGGACGGCGAACATCCCGAAGTAGACGTGGTCGTCCCGGTGTTCCAGCTGGCAGCAGGCGACGAGCTCGCCCGCGCGCTCGACGACGAGCAGGACCCCGTCCGGGGCGGCGATGACGGCGCGGACCCCGTCCGGGTCGGTGCGCTGCCCGTCCAGGTAGTCGGCCTCGGTGGTCCAGCCGGCCCGGCTCGCGTCCCCGCGGTAGGCGGACTCGACGAGTTCCACCAGTTCCGGCACGTCCGTCTCGACGGCGCTTCGGAAACTCAGGGCGGCGTGCTGGGCGGTCGACATCGGGCGCTCCGTTCAGTGCGGCGGCATATGACATGCCTGGAAGGCAGGGAGAGCGTATCCCGGAGCCGCGTGAGGGTGCTGTGAGAGGGGCATCTCTCCCCGTGACGCCGACGAACCGGGAGGTTCCGCCGTGCACGGTTCCGCCGCTTCCCTCGCCACCTCCGTCTCCTCCTGGCTGCTCGTGCTGCTGTGCGCGGTGAGCGGCGCGTACTGCCTGCGGCGGGCACGGGGGTCGGGCGGCGGCGCCGCGGAGGCGGTGATGGGATTCGGGATGGCCCTGATGGCCGTGCCCCTCGGCGGGCACGGTGACGGGTGGCGGGCCCCCGTACTGGGGGTGGTCTTCTGCGGCGCGGCCCTGCATTCCCTGTGGCTGCTGCGGGGCGGACCGCACCACGCGCACCACCTGGTGGGCTCGTTGACGATGGTCTACATGGTCCTGATGGCCGGACCCGGGTCGGAGCACGGGCAGGGACACTCCCAGGCGGCCGGGCCGCCCCTGCTGACGGGCGCGCTGCTCCTCTACTACGCCGGGTACGTAATGCTCGGCGGAACCCGGCTGATCACCGCGGGCGACGCCGTCTCCCCGCGGTCGGCCGCCGGCCCGGGTGGTCCCGCCGTACTCGTCCGCGCCTGCCGACTCGCCATGGGAATGGGGATGTTGGCCATGCTGCTGACGATGTGACGGCGCCGGCGGACGTGTCCTGCGTCACCAATGGCCCGCGGACGTACCCGCAGGTAGTCCCTCGCTCATAGGCTGGCGGCCATGATGGTCCCCGCCGTTCTCCTGTTGCTCGGCGCCCTGACCGCGGTGCTCGCCCCCCGTCTGCTGGCCCGGGCCCGATGGCCCGAGCGTGAGCCGGTCGTCGCCCTGTGGGTGTGGCAGTGCGTGGTCGGTGCCGTGCTCCTGTGCTTCGGGCTGTCGATGCTGCTGAGCTCGGCGGCCGCCTGGCAGGAGGTCCGGGGCCGGCTGTTCGCCTCCGCCCCGCACGGGGTGGCCGACGCCTACGCCCTGGGGGCGGCCGGCGGGACCTGGGCCGCCGTCACCGCGCTCGCGCTGGCGGGCGGCGGGCTGTGGACCGGGGCGATGCTGACCGGCGAGGTGCTGCGCGCGCGGGCCCGACGACGTGCGCAGGGCAGCGAACTGCTGGTACGGGCCCCGCTGCTGCCCGGGGAGGACCCGGCGGGCGCACGGCTCGTCGTCCTGGAGGCTCCCCGGCCGGACGCCTGGTGGCTCCCGGGAGCCGCCCCGCAGCTGGTGATCACGACGGCGGCGCTGGCCCGGCTGAAGGGCAGCCAGCTGGACGCGGTGCTGGCGCACGAGCAGGGGCACGCGGCGGCCCGGCACGACTGGCTGCTGCACTGTTCGCGGGCGCTGGCCCGGGGCTTCCCGCAGGTTCCGGTCTTCGCGGCGTTCGAGGCGGAGATGCACCGGCTGGTGGAGATGGCCGCCGACGATGTGGCCTCGCGGCGGTACGGGCGGCTGACGATCGCGCTGGCCCTGGTAGGACTCAACGAGGACCGGGGGGTGTTCGCGGCCTCCTCGCCCGAGCACGCGCACGTTCCGCAGCGGGTGCGCAGGCTGCTGTCGGCGGCGCCCCGGCTCTCCCCCGGCCGCCGGCTGCGGCTGACGGCGCTGGCCACGCTGGTCCCGGCGATACCCCTGCTGGTGGCCTTCGTACCGGGGCTGAGCGCCCTGGCGTAGGCCGTCCGCCCGGCGCTGCCGGGCGCCGGGCCGCAGGCGGCGGTGCGAGGATCCCGTTATGCGGAACGATCACTTGCGGTGGACGGGCATCGGCTGCGCCCTGCTCGGAGCGGTCCTGACGGCGCTGGTGGTCGCGCAGTGGCGGCCGCTGCTCGCCTACGACGAGCGGGTCGCACAGGATCTCCACGCCCACGCCGTCACCCACCCCGGGGTCACGCACCTGATGCGGGTGCTCAGCGACCGGGTGTGGGACCCCTGGACCATGCGGGCGCTGGCCGCGGTCGCCTGCGTGCTGTTGTGGTGGCGGGGCGACCGGGGGCGGGCCCTGCGCGTGGCCCTGGTGACGCTGGTGGCATCGGCGCTGCAGCAGGGGCTGAAGGCGCTGGTGGGGCGGGAGCGTCCGGTGTGGCCGGATCCGGTGGACTCGGCGCAGTACGCGTCCTACCCGTCCGGCCACGCCATGACGGCGACGGTGGTGTGCGGACTGCTCCTGTGGCTGCTCCCCCGCCCGGGCCGGGTGCCGGTCCCCTGGCGGGTGGCCGCCTGGGCGGTGGCCGTCGTCTCGGTGCTCGGGGTCGGCTTCACCCGCGTGTACCTCGGGGTGCACTGGCCGTCGGACGTGCTGGCGGGCTGGCTCCTGGGCGTGGCCCTGGTGGCTCTCGCGACGTCCGTGCCCGTCCGCGAACGCGGCGGCGACCCGGTGGAACGGTGAGGGTACGGCGTGCCTGCCCTGGATGATCCCCCGTGTCACCCAGAGCAGGCGACCCCGTGCGCTGAGTATATTGGCCAGGAGCCAGTCAACGCAGGAGTAAGCATGTCCCCGCGCAGCGCATCGGTCAATGAAGAATTGCGCAGGCGTTCCCGGGAGCGCCTGCTGCAGTCCACGGTCGAACTCGTGGCCGAGCGCGGCTACGAGGCCACGACGCTCGGCGACATCGCCGACCGGGCGGGCGCGGCACGCGGCCTGGTCTCGTACTACTTCCCGGGCAAAAGGCAGTTGCTGCAGTCCGCGGTGCACCGGCTGATGCACCTCACCCTGTACGCCGCGCTGGAGCGGGAGCCCCACAGCGAGTGCGGGCGCGAGCGGCTCGCGCGTGCCGTCGACGCGGTCCTGGGGCTCGCCCGGGACGAACCCCTGCTGATGCGCACGCACATGGCGGGCATCCTCACGGCCGAGGGTTTCGTGCAGTGCCCCGAGCAGCAACGGCTGGCGGAGCTGCTGCGGGACACCGTCGTCCGGTACGGGTCGGCGGACCCGGACGCGGACTACCCGCTGCTGCGGGCCCAGCTGATGGGCGCGGTCGTGGCGATCCTGCTGCCCGGCGCCCCGATGCCGGCACAGCGGCTGCGGGCGGAGCTGTTCCAGCGCTACGGGCTGGACTGGGAGCTCGGCGTTCCGCCGGACGGCGGGCCGCCCGGCGGAACGCTTCCCTCACATCCGTCGCACCCGTAGCACCCTTCGTACCCCTGAGGTCAGTGGTACTCGGGCTGGGTCTGCACGTTGAGCCGGTCCATCCGCACCCACCTGGCGCTCTCGGTGCGCCAGTCGTCGAGCCGCAGCACGTCGAGGCCCTTGACGATGTCGTTCGAGTAGATGTGCCCGTTGTAGTAGTACGCCGACCAGGACCCGCCGAGTCCGAGCTGGTCCGTCGTCAGCGGTCCGCGCTCGAAGTAGGCGATCTCCCTGGGCCGGTCGGAGTCGGTGAACTCCCATACGGAGACGCCGCCCTGGTACCAGGCCTGCACCATGATGTCGCGGCCGCCGCCGACCGGGACCAGCGAGCCGTTGTGGGCCACGCAGTTCTCGGTGTCGGCCTGGTGGCGCGGGATCTTGAAGTAGCCGCGGAAGGCGAGTTTGCGCTGGTCCCCGCGGCCGGTGATGTCGTAGATCCCGTCGGCGCCGCGGTTCGGACCGGTGGCCTCGTTGCAGGTGGCGCCGCCACCGCCGCCGAGTTCGTCGGTGAACACCACCTTGTTCGCACGCTCGTTGAAGGTGGCCGAGTGCCAGAACGCGAAGTTCACGTTGTCCTGGACCCGGTCGATGACCCGCGGCTGCTCGGGCTTGCTGATGTCGAAGAGGATGCCGTCACCCATGCAGGCGCCGGCGGCCAGGTTCTTCGACGGCAGCACGGTGATGTCGTGGCAGCCGGTGGTCTTGGAGACGCCGGGGTTGGTGGGCGCGCCCGGGTTGCCGCCGTCGGGGAAGAGGATCGGGAAGGCGACGACCGCGGCCTGCGTCGGCGCCTTCTTCGGGACCTTCACGACCGAGATGCCGTCGTGCGGCGGCTTGCAGTCGGGGAAGGCCTCGTTCGGGGAGTAGGAGGCGACGTAGAGGTAGATGTCGCGGTCGCCCGGCACCAGGGTGTGGGTGTGTGAACCGCAGGCGGTCTCGACGGACTTGACGTACTTGGGGTTCTTCTTGTCCTTGATGTCGAAGATCTTGATGCCCTCCCACGAGGACTTCTCCGTGGCGGGCTGCGAGACGCTGTTGCAGGAGTCGTCGCTGCGCGAGGAGTCGGTGGAGAGGAAGAGCAGGTCGCCGTGGACAGAGACGTCGTTCTGGCCGCCGGGGCAGAGCACCTGGGTGACGGTCTTCGGGGCCTTCGGGTTCGCGATGTCGTAGATGGTGAAGCCGCTGTAGCTGCCCGCGTAGGCGTACCTGCCCTGGAAGGCCAGGTCGGTGTTGATCCCCGCGGGGTCGCTGCTGGGGATGTTGGCGAGGGGCTTGACGTTGGCGCTGTGCACGATCTCGTCCTGGCCGGGGATGTCGCCCGGGGCGAGCTCCCGGCCCTCGTCGAGGCCGGCGCCGTGCCGGTGCGCACTGCCGGGTGCTAAGTCGCCCGGGTCGGGGGTGGCGGCCGCCGGTCCGGCCGCCAGGAGCGTGGCGAGGAGCCCGGCCGCGGCGACGGCCACCCCCACCCTCCGGTTCCGTACCCGCCTGTTGTGTAGCGAGGTCACTGTGCCCTCCCTTGAGAGCCCGATCGGTTCCGCCCGCAGGGGAGCGGAACCAGGACCCCGGAAGTATCTTCCCTTCATGGACATGGCAAAAGACCTCAGGGGTCGCCGCCGGGCCTTACCGGCGCCGCCCGTCCGCTTCGCCGCGGTGGCGGCGGCGGCAGCCGCAGGCCTCCTGCTGACGCTCTCCGGCTGCCAGGGGGACGGCGGATCGGACCGGGCGGAGGACGGCCGGGCCGCGATCGTCGCCCCGGGCAGGCCCGGCGAGAAGGCCCGCCACCTCACCCCCGAGGAGGCCGCGAGGGCGAAACCCGACGACAGTCCGAACGCCGCCGACCACACCTACGTCTCACACATGATCGAACATCACCGGCAGGCGCTGACGATGAGCGCGCTGGCACCGGAGCGGGCCTCGGCGGACGGGGTCAAACGGCTGGCGGAGCGGATCACGGCGGCCCAGGCACCCGAAATCGGCGCGATGGAGAAGTGGTTGGCCCGCCACCCCGCCACGGCGGCGCCCGCGGCACCGGTCACGCCCGGGGCGCCGGCGGTGGGCCACGACCACGGCGCGATGCCGGGCATGGCCACCGGGCAGCAGCTGGCGGAGCTGACCGCGGCCAGGGGGCCCGACTTCGACCGGCTGTTCCTGAAACTGATGACCGCCCACCACGAGGGCGCCGTGAAGATGGCCGGCGAGGCGCTGGCGGGCGGGAACAACGTGGCGGTGGAGGAGATGGCCACCGAGGTGGTGGCCACGCAGAGCGCCGAGATCCACCGGATGCGCGCGATGGGCTGACTCCGCGGGGGGCCGGTGTCATGCTGGGACCACCTGCGGGAGGAGCTCCGCCGTGCTTCGTGTCGCCGTCGTCGGTTCGGGCCCCAGCGGGGTCTACGCGGCCCAGACGCTGGTGCAGCAGCGCGAGGTGCCCGGGGTGCGGGTGGACGTGCTGGACCGGCTCCCCGCCCCCTACGGGCTCGTCCGGTACGGGGTCGCCCCGGACCACGAGAAGATCAAGTCGCTCCAGGGCAGCCTGCGCACCGTGCTGGAGGACGAGCGGATCCGCTTCCTCGGCAACGTCGAGGTCGGCGGGACGCCGCTGCCCACGGGCCGGCTGCTGGAGCTGTACCACGCGGTGGTGTACTGCGTGGGCGCGGCCCGTGACCGGATGCTGGGGATCCCCGGCGAGGAGCTGACCGGGGTGCACTCCGCCACGGCCTTCGTGTCCTGGTACAGCGGGCACCCGGACGCCGCCGCCGAGGCCTTCGGCCTGCCCGGCGTGGATGCGGCGGTGGTGGTCGGGGCCGGCAACGTCGCCGTGGACGTGACGCGGATCCTGGCCCGGGGCCGGGCCGAACTGGAGCCCACGGACATGCCGCAGCCGGCGCTCGGCGCGCTGGCGGAGAGCGGGGTGCGCGGGGTGGCGATGGTGGCCCGGCGCGGTCCCTCGCAGGGCCGGTTCACCACCAAGGAGCTGCGTGAACTGGGCACGCTGCCGGGTGTGGACGCCTGGGCGGACCCGGCCGAACTGGCCCTCGACCCCGTGTACGACGACCCGGCGGCGGCCGCCGCCCTGCCGGCGGTGGCCCGGCGGAACCTGGAGGTGCTGCGCGGCTGGGCCGGGGAGGCCCCGGGCGGGGGGCCGCGCCGGATCGCGCTGCGGTTCTACCTGCGGCCGGTGGAGATCCTGGGCGGGCCGGACGGCCGGGTCACCGGGATGCGCTTCGAGCGCACCGCCCCGGACGGCCGGGGCGGGGTGACCGGGACCGGCGTGCACGAGGACATCGAGGCGCAGTTGGTGCTGCGCTCGGTGGGGTACAAGGGCGTTCCGCTCGCCGGGCTGCCCTTCGACGCCGCGAGGGGCACGGTCCCGCACGCGGCGGGCCGGGTGCTGCGCGCGGGCCGGGCCTCGGTCGGCGAGTACGTGGCGGGCTGGATCAAGCGCGGCCCGACCGGGGTGATCGGCACCAACCGGCCCTGCGCCAAGGAGACCGTGTCCTCCCTGCTCCAGGACGCGGGGGCACTGGCCCGGCGCGACCTCCCCGGGGACCCGCTGGACGCCCTGCGGACGGCGGGCCTGCGCCCGGTGGAGTGGCCGGGCTGGCTGGCCATCGAGGCGGCCGAGGCCGATCTGGGCCGCTCCCTGGGCCGTCGCTCGGTGAAGATCCCCGACTGGACCGGCCTGCTGGCCGCGGCGGGCTCGGACCGGGCGTAGGCCGTCTCCCGCGGAAGTGCTTCCGGGTGGTCATCCGGCCGGAATGCCCTCGTGCGGGGAGTGTCGCCGGGCCGGCCCGCCCGCGCGGGCCGATCATGTGGCGGGAGCGAAGCCCGGAGCAGCATGCGGAGGGAGTGTCATGACACCGAACGGTTTCCGCCGGTCGTGGAACGGGTGGCGGCCCTGGGTCCTGGCAGTGGCGACGACGGCGCTGCTGGTCCCGGCACCCTCGTACGCCGCGGCGGCGGCCCGGGCGGGCGCCGCCGTCCGGTGCCCGGACCACACCGCGGCCGACGGCCCCGGCGGCCAGGGGTGGTGCCCCCCGCCCCGCTGCGACGCGGGACCTCCCGGCTGCGAGGGCCCCGGTGCGCCTCTCGGCGACGTCACGGTGATCAAGGAGGACGAGACGACCGGCACCCCCCTGGCCGGCGCCGTCTTCCAGCTCTGGGAGGAGACCAACGGCATCCCGGGACTCCAGCCCACCGGCAGCGACCCGGACACCTCCATCGGCGGCAGCTGCACCACCGCGGCCGACGGCACGTGCACCCGCACGCTGCCGACCGGCGCCTACTACTGGCAGGAGACCCAGGCCCCGCCCGGCTACGACCTGCCCCTCAACCCGGTGTTCGGCCCACTGGTACTGACGGAGGAGAACATCGCGGAAGGCGTGACGACGACCGCCGAGAACACACCCACGGTCAGGCCGTGAGCCGGGCCGCCTCCGCCGCGGCTGCCGCGAGGACGCTGTCGAGGAGGCCGGGGAAGAGCGCCTCCAGTTCCTCCCGGCGCAGGGCGTTGAGCTTGGTGGTGCCGCGGTAGGCCTGGCGTACGACGCCGCTCTCGCGCAGGACGCGGAAGTGGTGGGTGGTCGTGGACTTGGTGACCGGCAGGTCGAAGGACGAGCAGGCCAGGTCCTCGGCGGAGGCGGCCAGGTCCAGGACGATGGACAGCCGGACCGGGTCCGAGAGCGCGTGCAGCACGCCTTCCAGGCGGATCTCGTCCGCCTCGGGGTGGGCGAGGGTGCGGGAGGTGTCCCGTTCCGTCATGTCCCTGCTCCACTCACTCGATCGGTCCGTTCCGGATGCCGCGCGCCCCCATCGTACGAGAACCGGTGGTACGGCTCCGGGCCCGGCGGCGCGGGAGCCGGAGCCGTACCCGCGTCACCAGGAGCGGTGGTACTGCTCGGGCGTACGGATCTCCCCGCCCAGCTCCTGGGCCGCGCGGCGGGCCCAGTACGGGTCGCGGAGCAGTTCCCGGCCCAGCAGGACGGCGTCGGCCTCCCCGTTGGCGAGGATCTTCTCGGCCTGCTCCGGTTCCGTGATCAGGCCGACGGCGGCCACCGGGAGGGCGGTCCCGGCCTTGACCCGGGCCGCGAAGGGGACCTGGTAGCCGGGGCCGACGGGGATCTGCGCGTGCGGTGCGAGGCCGCCGGTGGAGACGTCGAGCAGGTCCACTCCGTGCTCCCGCAGCAGGTCCGCCAGCAGGACCGTCTCGTCGGCGGTCCAGCCGTCCTCCTCCAGCCAGTCGGTGGCGGAGATCCGGAAGAACAGCGGGAGCTCCTCGGGCCACACCGCCCGTACGGCGTCCACGACTTCGAGGGCGAAGCGGGTGCGGTTCGCGAAGGAGCCGCCGTACTCGTCGGTGCGCCTGTTGCTGTACGGGGAGAGGAACTCGCCGATGAGGTAGCCGTGGGCGCCGTGGATCTCGACGACCTCGTAGCCCGCGGCCAGCGAGCGTTCGGCGGCGGCCGCGAACTGGCCGGTGATCTCACGGATCTCCTCGACCGTCAGCTCGTGGGGTACCTGATAACCCTCGGAGAACGGCACGGAGCTCGGGGCGACCGGCTGCCAGCCGTGCTCCTCGGGCCCGACCGGCCGTCCGCCCTTCCAGGTGCGGTCGGTGGAGGCCTTGCGGCCGGCGTGCGCGATCTGGATGCCGGGGACGGCGCCCTGGGCCTTGACGAAGGAGGTGATCCGGCGGAGCGCCTCGACCTGGGTGTCGTTCCAGATGCCGAGGTCGTAGGGGGAGATCCGGCCTTCCGGGGAGACCGCGGTGGCCTCCTGGATGATCAGCCCGGTACCGCCGGTGGCGCGTGCGGCGTAGTGCGCGAAGTGCCAGTCGCCGGCCACGCCCGCGTTCGGGCCGAACGCCTCGGCGCTGTACTGGCACATCGGGGCCATCCACACCCGGTTCGGGATGGTGACGGAGCGGAGCGTGTAGGGCGCGAACAGGGCGGCGAAGGCGGCGGGTGCAGCACTCATCGGGCTCTCCAGATACGACCGGGCGTGCCGGGGATCAACTAAGTACGAGAGACACCGTACTACGAATTTCCTCGTACTACGAGACCTCTCGTACAAGCTCGTCGAGTTCCGCGCGAAGCGCCCCCGCCAGGGCCGCCAGATCCGGCACGGCCGCCGCGTCGGCGACCAGTCCGTAGTGGACCGTCCCCTTGTACGTGGAGACCGCGACGGCCAGCGACTGCCCCCGGGCGAGCGGGGCGAGCGGGTACACCTCGCGGACCGGACTGCCGCCGAGGGTGAAGGTGAAGCTCGGCAGCGGCACGCTGGTGACCAGGATGTCGAAGAGCAGCCGGGCGGCCTGGGCCACGAGCGGGCCGCCGAGCCGGTGGCCGAGCGGGTGGACGTGATCGGCGAGCAGGGCGACGGCCCCGGCGCCGCGGGCGGGTCCGGCGTCCTTGTTGCGGTCCATGGCGGCGCGCACGCTGCCCAGGCGGCGCAGCGGATCGGATTCGGCGAGCGGCAGCCGGAGCAGATACCCGGAGAGTCGGTTCCCGGCGCCGCCCGAACCTCCGGGCCCGCGGCGGCGGGACACCGGGATCAGCGCGCGCGGGCCCGCGCCCCAGGGCTCCGGATCGCCCCGCTCCGCCAGCCAGCGCCGCAGCGCGCCCGCGACCAGGGCGATCAGCACGTCGTTGACGGTGCCGCCGGCGCCCTTGCGGACGAGGTTGACCTCGTCCAGGTCGAGCGCGAGGCCGGCGACCGCACGGGCGCCCGAGCCGGTGGAGCCCGCGGTGAGGGCCGCCGGAACCCCGAGCGGCAGTCCGGCGCGGGCCACGGCGGCGCCGATCTCCAGGGCCTGCCCGACGTCCTGGACCCGCGCCGCCAGCACTCCGGGGAGCCGGCGCAGGACGGAGCCGGCGCGCTGCTCGGGGACGGGCCGCGCGGGCGGCCGCGGGGCCGTCGCCTCGTCGAACAGGGTGGCCGCGAGGGCCAGCGCACCCATGCCGTCGGCGAGGGCGTGGTGGAACTTGAAGAGCACGGCGAAGGAGTCCGGATCGGGTCCGGCCAGCACGTGCGCCTCCCACGGCGGCAGCGCCCGGTCCAGCGGCCGCGCCATCAGCGGTCCGGCGGCGGCGTGCGGGACGGCTTCGCCGGTACGCACGAGGAACACGTGCCGGGCCGGGTCGAAGCCGGGGTCCGGCGACCAGGCGGCCGCGCCGACCGGCAGCAGCACGTCGCGGATCCGGCGGCGCAGGCGCGGCACGGCCGCGCAGCGGGCGGTGAGCAGGTGGGCGGCCCGCTCCGCGCCGCCGGGCCCGGCGGCGCGGAACACGGCGAGGGCACCCAGGTGCATGGGGTGGTCGGCGGATTCGATCCGCCAGAAGGCGAGGTCGAGCGGGGACAGGTGCTCGGTGGCCACATACGTCCTCTCGCGTGCGGCGGCAGTGACCTGAAGTCAATCCATTACGGACACCTGCATGCAAGCAACAAACATTTCGGGGCGGTAAATGATCGGTATTGATCTGCTCATCAGCAGCCCCGCACCGTCCACCGGGTGACTGTCAGCGGGCAGGTGCAGACTGGCCGAAAAGATACCCCGCACGACGCGCCCGCCGAGGGCGACGAGGCCCGGAGGTGCCGGCCATGACCGATGCAGTACTGCTCGTGGGAACCCGCAAAGGACTCTTCATCGGCCGCCGCCGCGGCGGGGCGCCCTGGGAGTTCGACGGGCCCCATTTCAACGCCCAGGCCGTCTACGCGGTCGCCGTCGACCGGCGGGGTCCGGCGCCCCGGCTGCTGGTCGGCGGGGACAGCTCCCACTGGGGGCCGTCCGTCTTCAGCTCCGACGACCTCGGAGCGACCTGGCGGGAACCCGCCGCACCCGCCGTACGGTTCCCCCAGGACACCGGGGCCTCCCTGGAGCGGGTCTGGCAGCTGCACCCGGCCGGCCCCGAGGCCCCGGGCGTGGTGTACGCGGGGACGGAACCGGCCGCGCTGTTCCGCTCGACCGACCGGGGCGACTCCTTCGAGCTGGTCCGCCCGCTGTGGGAGCACCCGAGCCGCGGGAAGTGGGTACCGGGCGGCGGCGGCGAGGGCCTGCACACGGTGATCACCGACCCGCGCGACCCGGACGCCGTGACCGTCGCCGTCTCCACCGCCGGGGTGTTCCGGACCCGGGACGGCGGGGCCAGCTGGGCGCCGTCCAACGAGGGGGTCTCGGCGGTGTTCCTGCCGGACCCGCACCCCGAGTTCGGCCAGTGCGTGCACAAGATCGCCCAGGACGCCGCGGACACGGACCGGCTGTACCTGCAGAACCACTGGGGCGTCTACCGCAGCGACGACGCGGGCGGCCGGTGGACCGACATCGGCGGCGGGCTGCCCTCCGACTTCGGGTTCGCGGTGGCGGCCCATCCGCACCGGCCGGACACCGCCTACGTCTTCCCGCTCAACGCCGACTCCGACCGGGTCCCGGCCGAGCACCGGTGCCGGGTCTTCCGCACCCGGGACGCGGGCGCCACCTGGGAGCCGCTGGCGCGCGGGCTCCCGGCCGGGGACCACTACGGCACGGTGCTCCGGGACGCCCTGTGCACGGACGACGCGGACCCGGCGGGCATCTACTTCGGCAACCGCAACGGCGAGCTGTACGCCAGCCACGACGACGGCGACAGCTGGCAACTGCTCGCCGAGCACCTGCCCGACGTCCTGTGCGTGCGGGCGGCCACGTTCGGCCAGTAGAGTGATCCACCGTGGCAGCACGACCGTTGAACGAAATCGTAGAGCCGGGCTGGGCCCGGGCTCTGGAGCCGGTGGCGGGGCAGATCGCCGCCATGGGCGACTTCCTGCGCGCCGAGATCGCGGCGGGGAGGACGTACGTACCGGCCGGGGCCAATGTGCTGCGTGCCTTCCAACAGCCCTTCGACGAGGTCAAGGTGCTGATCGTGGGGCAGGATCCCTATCCCACGCCGGGACACGCGGTGGGCCTGTCCTTCTCGGTCGCCCCGGACGTGCGGCCGGTACCGCCGAGCCTCGACAACATCTTCCTGGAGATGCACCGGGACATCGGCACCGGCCGCCCGGCGAACGGCGACCTCACCCCGTGGACCCGGCAGGGCGTCCTGCTGCTCAACAGGTCGCTCACGACCGCGCCCCGGCGCTCCAACGCGCACCAGGGCAAGGGCTGGGAAGCCGTCACCGACCAGGCCATCCGGGCCCTGGCCGCGCGCGGCAAGCCGCTGGTCTCCATCCTCTGGGGACGGGCGGCCCGCAACCTGCGGCCGCTGCTCGGCGAACTGCCCGTCGTGGAGTCCTCGCACCCCTCCCCCAAGTCGGCCGACTACGGGTTCTTCGGCTCCCGTCCGTTCAGCCGGACGAACGAGCTGCTGGTGGGCCAGGGTTCACAGCCTGTGGACTGGCGCTTGCCGTCCGTCAGTTGAACGTATCTGATATTCACCGGATAAATACGGACAGATGCCCCACTGGAAGGCCCTGCCCGAACACCTTGTTCCGATAAGCCAGTAGCATGCGGCGCCATGAGCTCCCCCACTGGGCCCGCAAATGGCCTGCCCGTACGAATGCCGCGACCCCGCCAGACCGGACGGCACCGCCGGCCCGAGCCCGCGGTGGCGCCCGAGGGCGCGCCCGCGCTGGTGCTCGCCGTGCCCGGTGCCCCCTCGGCCCCCTCGCGAGGGCTCGCGGAAGAGATCATCAGCATCGGCCGCTCCGAGCTGCCGGGCCTCGACGCCCGGATCGGCTTCCTCGAAGGTGACGACGACACCGAGTTCCCGTCCCTGTCCGGCGTGCTGAGCGCCGTCGCGTCCGAGCGCATCGCGCGCGCGGAGTTCGCCCGCGCGGCCGGCCACGAGGTGCCCGCGCCGACCGGCCCGGACGCCGTGGTCGTGCCGCTGCTGGCCGGCCCCGACAGCGATCTGCTCCGCCGGATCCGCCAGGCGCTGATGGACTCCTCGGCCGCCGCCGAGCTGGCCGACGTGCTCGGCCCGCACCCGCTGCTCGCCGAGGGCCTGCACGTGCGGCTGTCCGAGGCCGGCCTGGCCCGCGCCGACCGCGCCCGGCTCTTCACCGTGACCACCGCCGCCGACGGCATCGTCCTGGCCACCACCGGTGGCGAGGAGGCCGTACAGGCCGCCGGGATCACGGGCATGCTGCTCGCCGCCCGGCTCGCCGTGCCCGTCAAGGCCGCCGCGCTCGACCAGGAGGGCTCGGTGGCCGCGGTCGCCGAGCAGCTGCGCCGCGAGGGCTCCACGCTGCTCGCGCTCGCCCCGTACCTGATCGGCCCGGAGGCCGCCGACGGACTCCTCGACACCGCCTGCAAGGAGGCCGACTGCGCCACCGCCGAGGTGCTCGGCGCCTACGGCGCGCTCGGCAAGCTGGCCGTCGCGCAGTACACCGCGGCTCTCGGGATCACCCAGGACGCCGCCGCACACTGACCCGCCCGTACGACGCGAAGGGCCCCCGACGGCCACGGTCACCCGTGGCCGTCGGGGGCCCTTTCCCATGGCCCCGCGCGCCCGCCTCAGCCGAGGACCACGCAGGTGGCCGCGGGCACGGGCAGCGAGCCGGCCCGGTGCGGCCGGCCGGTCAGCGGGTCCACGTCGAACCAGGTGACGTCCCCCGAGCGCTCGTTGGCCGCGTAGAGCCGCGTGCCCGAGGGGTCGACGGCGAGGTCGCGGGGCCACGCTCCGCCGCAGCCCACGGCACCGGTGAGCCGCGGCGTCCCGGGCCCGTCGGCGAGGGCGAGGGTGACGATCGTGTCGGCCCCGCGGACGGCCGCCCAGACGAACCTGCCGTCGGGCGAGGCGACGATCGCCGAGGGGTAGGCCCGCACGGCCCCTGAGGCCCCCGCGGAGGCCACCGGGACCTCGCCGACCGGTTCCAGTCGCCCGGAGGCCCCGTTCCAGCGGCAGACGGTCACCTGCGGCTCCAGCTCGTGCAGTACGTACGCCACCGCGCCCTCCGGATGGAAGGCGAGGTGGCGGGGGCCGGTCCCGGCGCGCAGCGCGGTCTCGGCGTGCGGCCGCAGCGCCCCGGTGGCCGGGTCCGGCGCGCAGACCCGTACCGAGTCGGTGCCGAGGTCCACGCTGAGCACCCAGCGGCCGGTCGGGTCGGGCAGCACCTGATGGGCGTGCGGGCCCTCCTGCCGGCCGCCGTCCGGGCCGGAGCCCCGGTGCGGCAGGACGTGGGCGGGCCCGCCCGGGCGGCCGTCGGCGGCCAGCGGGAGACTGCTGACGCTGCCGGAGGTGTAGTTGGCGGTGAACAGCCTGCGCCCGGCCACGCTGAGGTGGGTGGGCCCGGAACCCCCGACGCGGACGGCCGCACCGAGGGGGGCGAGGCCCGTCGCGGTGGGCCGGAAGGCGGCGACCGCACCGCGCTCGGTCTCGTTCACCGCGTAGAGCACGCCGGTGGCGCGGGAGAGCGCGAGGTACGAGGGGTCCTCGGCGGCGGTGACCGCGAGCGGGGTCAGCGCCCCGGTCTTCGGGTCCACGGCCGCGGTGGTGACGCCGCGGCCGCCCGCCGAGGTGAACGAGCCGATGTAGGCCCGCCGTTCACCGTTCCGGTCCCTATTGTCCGCGCCGCCCACGTCGAGCCCCTCTCACCGCTGCCGGATCCGTCCGAGCCGACGGTAACAGAAGGTCTAGACCAAATCTCGCCCTTGGGCCCGCTCCTGCGCGCCGCGGTGGTGGACGTAGGCCGTGCTGCTGCTGCGGTCCTCGTAGGTGCGGTGGAAGACCGGGGTGGCGGAGCCGGAGATCGGCGGCACGATCCAGGACCAGTCCGCGCCCACCTCGCGCCCCCTGCGCTCCTCCCGTTCCATGTGCGCCAGGAAGCGCCGGGACTCGGTGTGGTGGTCGGCGATCGTGACCCCGGCGCGGTCGAAGGAGTGCAGGACGGCCCGGTTCAGTTCGACGAGCGCGCGGTCCTTCCAGAGGGACCGGTCGCTGGAGGTGTCCAGGCCCAGGCGGCGGGCGACGGCGGGCAGCAGGTTGTACCGGTCGGTGTCGGCGAGGTTGCGCGCGCCGATCTCGGTGCCCATGTACCAGCCGTTGAACGGCGCGGCCGGGTAGTGGATTCCGCCGATCTCCAGGCACATGTTGGAGATGGCGGGTACGGCGTGCCAGCGCAGCCCCCAGTCCGCCCAGCCGTCGCCGTCGGGGTGGCCGATCGGCACTTCCAGGACGGCGTCCGCGGGGGTGTCGAACCAGCGGGGTTTGTCGTCGACGCCCTGGACCACCAGCGGCAGGAGGTCGAAGGGGGTGCCGGGGCCGCCGGGCCAGCCGAGCCGGAGGAGGGCCTCGGTGAGCGGGGCGTTGCGGGCGTCGCCGACGGTTATGGAGGGGTGGTCTCCGTAGCCCGCGTATCTGACCAGCTGCTCGCTCCAGATGAGCGGGCCGGGCCGCTCCGGGGCGTCCGGGGCGAAGACCGTGATCGTGGGCCTGACCCGGCCCCGGTTGGTCGCCTCGTGCAGGTGCTCGAAGCACTCGGCGGCGATGTCGTCGGCCTCGGTGAGCCCGCGGCGGTCGCGGACCCGCAGCGAGTTCCAGTAGAGCCGCCCTATGCAGCGGTTGCTGTTGCGCCAGGCCACCCGGGCCCCGTGGACCAGTTCCTCGGGGGTGTGCACATAGCTGCCGGTCTCGGCGAGTTCGGCTCTCACGGCGGCGAGCCGGGCGCGCGGATCCCCGGCGTCCGCGTTCTCCCGGTGGAAGAGTCGGATGAACTCCTCGGCCGCTTCCCACACCTGGGCGGTGGTGGAGCGCTGTTGAAGAATTTCCATTCCGGGCGGTTACCCCCTGTCCGACCAGATCCACCCTGTACGTGCCGGATGAATGTGCAGTAAACAATTACCCGTTGTACATGTCGCAGGTCAGCGTGGGGCGGTCGGCCGCGAGGGAGCACCCCTCCGGGTGATCCCTCACGGATCGGGCTGCGGCAGGGCGAGCGGGGGCGTACGATCCGGCGCGTTGCGGGAGTCGGCCGTGCGCCGCTTCAGCGGCAGGGGCGGCTCATGTAGAGCGCCTGCTCGCCGGCCGCCGGCGTGCCGCCGTACAGCGTGGTGTCGAGGCCGCAGAACGTGAACCCCATGCGCCGGTAGGCGTGCACCGCCGGGGCGTTGACCGAGCTGACCTCCAACCACAGGTGCTCCGCGCCCCGTTCGCGGGCGAACCGCTCGGCGCACTCCATCAGCGCCCGGCCGATGCCGCGGCCCCGGTGGCCCGGCGAGACCTCGATGTCCTCGATGGTCAGCCGCCGGTTCCAGGGGGCGTAGCCGACGGCGGCGAACCCGCAGACCAGGTCGCCGTCGAGGGCCACGAAGGTCCGCGCGTCGGCGTCCGAGTCCTTCCCGCCGCCGAAGACCTGCTCGTCGTGCTCCTCCGGCGGGAACACCTTGTGCACGGGCGGATCCACCGGGACCTCGCGGAGCAGGAAGCCGAAGCCGGCGCCGTCTCCCGAGCCGGGGTCGCTCACCTCGAAGACCGTGGTGGTGGTGAAGGAGCTGTCCAGGGCCTCGATGGCACCCGCGTCCTCGGGACGGGCGAGGCGGTAGACGATTCCGTCGGCTGAGCCGCGTGCGGTGGTCATGAGATCCACCGTACGCAAAAAATCCCCCGGCCGAATTCGCTGCCGAGGGAGAAGAGAGCGTATATTAAATGGTTCACGACTTCGCCTGAATCGAAGTCGTGGTGAAGCTCATGAGGACACCGTATCGCGGCAGGAGTGCAATTGTCAACCGAGGAATTCCGGAAAGAGCAGCAATTCGTCACCGACCTCTATCGGCGCCTCGACGGTCTGCGTGACCAGGCCGAACGGGCGGTCGAAGGGGCGCTGCGCGATGTCGGTACCGGGTTTCAGGCGCGCCTGGAGCGGGACACCCTGGTGGCCGAGCAGTCCGGTCTGCTTTCCGCCCTGAATGCGGGCGAGAACGGCCTCTGTTTCGGCCGTCTGGAGTTCTCCGACGGCCGGGACCACCACATCGGCCGGCTCGGAATCCGGGCCGACGACGCGGAACGCACTCCGCTGGTCCTGGACTGGCGGGCGGACGTGGCCCGCCCCTTCTACCTCGCCACCGGGCACACCCCCATGGGGCTGCGCCGCCGCCGGCACATCAGCAGCCGGGGGCGCGTGGTCACCGCCCTGCACGACGAGATCCTCGACCTGACCGACGCGGAGCGCACCGGCCACGAGGGAGCCGACGCGGACGCCGTGCTGCTCGCCGCGCTCGACGCCGCCCGGACCGGCCGGATGCACGACATCGTCCGCACCATCCAGGCCGAGCAGGACCGGATCATCCGCTCCACGCACCGCGGGGTGCTGGTCGTCGAGGGCGGTCCCGGTACCGGCAAGACCGCGGTCGCGCTGCACCGCGCCGCGTACCTGCTGTACGCGCACCGGGAGCTGCTCGCCAAGCGCGGTGTGCTGATCGTCGGACCGGGTCCTGCCTTCCTCGGCTACATCGGCGGGGTGCTCCCGGCGCTCGGCGAGACGGGCGTACTGCTGGCAACCCCGGGCGAGCTCTTCCCCGGCGTCCACGCCACCGCCGCCGACCGCCCCGGGGCCGCCGCGGTGAAGGGGCGGGCCGCGATGGCGGAGGTCCTGGCCGAGGTGGTGGCCGACCGGCAGTGCCTGCCGGAGACCGTGCCGGCGGACACCGGGGAGGAGTACGACACCGTCCCCGAGCCGGCGCTGGAGATCGACCACGAGGAGTACGGGACCCTGCTGCTGGACCGCACCATGGCGTACGAGGCACGGGACCGGGCCCGGGCCACCGGGCTGCCGCACAACCAGGCGCGTCCCTTCTTCGCCTTCCCGGTCATCGACGCGCTCACCGCGCAGCTCGCCGACCGGCTGGGCGCCGATCCGTACGGCGGTCCGAACCTGCTGGGCTCGGACGACATCGCCCAGCTCGGCAAGGAGATCGCGACGAGCGCCGCCGTACAGGCGGCCATCGATTCGCTGTGGCCGTCCCTCACCCCCCAGCAGCTGATCTCCGACTTCCTGGCGGAGCCCACGCACCTGCCCGCGCACGAGGCCGACCTGATCCGGCGCGCGCCCTCGGCCCGGCCGGAGTGGACCCCGGCCGACGTCCCGCTCCTGGACGAGGCCGCCGAGCTGCTCGGCGAGGACGACACCGCCCGGCGGGCCGCCGAGGAACGGGAGCGGCAGCGGCGCATCGCCTACGCGCAGGGGGTGCTGGACCTGTCCGAGGGCTCTCAGTCGTACGAGTTCGAGGACGAGGAGAACGAGTTCCTCGCGGCCCACGACATCATCGACGCGGAGCGGATGGCCGAGCGCCACGAGGAGGCAGACCACCGCAGCACCGCCGAGCGGGCCGCGGCCGACCGCACCTGGGCCTTCGGGCACGTGATCGTGGACGAGGCGCAGGAGCTGTCGGCGATGGCGTGGCGGCTGCTGATGCGGCGCTGCCCGACCCGGTCGATGACCCTGGTCGGCGATCCGGCGCAGACGGCCGACGAGGCGGGGTGCGGCTCGTGGGAGGGCGTCCTGTCGCCGTACGTGGGCGAGCGCTGGGAGCTGGTCCGGCTGGGGGTCAACTACCGCACGCCGGCCGAGATCATGGAGGTGGCGGCGGCCGTGCTGCGCACGCGCGATCCCGGCTTCGAACCGCCGCGTTCGGTACGGGCCACCGGGGTGCGGCCGTGGGCGCACGCGACCGGCGACCTGGCGGCGGCGACCCGGGAGGCCGTGGCGCGGGAGCTGCCGGCCGAGGGCCGGCTCGCGGTGATCGCGCCGCGGGCGCGGCACGCGGTGCTGGCCGCCGCACTGCCGGGGGTACGGGCGGGTGCGGAGCCGGACCTGACCCGGCAGGTGGTCCTGCTGGACCCGCGCCAGGCCAAGGGGCTGGAGTTCGACACGGTGATCGTGGTGGAACCGGCCGAGCTCCGGCCGAGCGACCTGTACGTGGCGCTGACCCGGGCCACCCAGTCCCTCGGGGTGGTGCACACCGCCGGCAGGCTGCCGGCGGGGTTGGCGGACACCCCGGAGGGGCTGCTCAGGCGCTGATGACCAGTGGCGCCCGGGGGTCGGTGCGCAGCGGGGTCGCCAGCGCCACGAGGGTGTGCTCCA
Source organism: Streptomyces nojiriensis (assembly GCF_017639205.1). Taxonomy (NCBI): domain Bacteria; kingdom Bacillati; phylum Actinomycetota; class Actinomycetes; order Kitasatosporales; family Streptomycetaceae; genus Streptomyces; species Streptomyces nojiriensis. The sequence goes on from NZ_CP071139.1 coordinate 1,573,942, forward strand.
GGCCGTGGAGGTGGGCGAGGGCCGGTTCCGCGGCGGCGGGCCGGGGGTGCGGCACGGTGGCGGGCCCGGGAGCGCCACCGTGCGGGGCGGTCAGGGCCTCCACCGCGGCCTCCACGCGCCAGCAGGCGGCAGCCAGCCGGGCGTCGTGCGAAGCCTGCGGGTCGGCGGCGACGGCGACCAGCCCGCGCACGTCCCGGGCGCAGTCGTCGAGCAGCGCGAGCACCTGCCGGGCCCGGGCCTTGCGGGCGCGCAGCGGGCTCAGCGGGTGGACGAGCGGCGCGAGCGCCATCCGTACCCGGCCCAGCAGGAGCTCCAGCTCGGCGGCGTGCGGGGCGGGGTCGGCGTCCGGGTCGCCCGCGAGGCGTTCCAGGGCGGCCGCGGTGGAGGCGCGTACGCAGTGCAGGGCGCGCTGGATCCACGCGTCGTTGGCGGCGTGGGTGGTGACCGGAAGGATGAGCACGACGGCGAGGGCGGCGCCGAGCGCGCCGATGGCGGTCTCCTGGAAGCGCAGGAGCAGCAGTCCGGGGTGCAGGACTCCGAGGAGGCCGTAGAGCAGCCCGGCCATGACGGTGACGAAGAACATCATCCAGGAGTACGACGGCGCGGCCGTGTAGAAGATCCCGAAGACGCATACGGCCACCAGTGCCGCGGTGGGTACCGGCGCGCCGTGCAGGGGTACGGCGATCAGCAGTCCGGCGGCGATGCCGACAACGGTGCCGAGGACGCGGCGGAAGCCCCGTACGAGGGTCTCGCCCCGGGAGGCGGTGTTCACGAAGATCCACCAGGCGGTGCCGACGGCCCAGTACCAGCGGTCGTCGGAGAGCGCCTGGCCGATGCCGAGCGCGAAGGCGCAAGCGGCGGTGGCCTGGAAGGCCTGCCGGGTCGTGGGCCGCGCGAGCCCGGTTCCCGGCAGGCCGGGCGGGGCCGCGGGGGGCGGGGTGCGCCGCTCGATGGGCCACAGCCCGAAGCGCACGGCCCCGGCGGCCAGGAGCGCCAGGCCGACGGCGGCGTACAGCTCGGGCAGCTGCCCGGGCCGGGCGTGCAGGAACTGGGTGACGAAGAACATCATGAACGCGAAGATCCCGAGGGCGTGTCCGCGCGGGCCGAAGCGGCGGGCGTACACCCCGGCGAACACGACGGCGAGGAAGGCGGCGTCCCGGGCGAGGGGCACCCCGTGCAGGGTGGTGGCGAGGGTCAGGACGGGGAATCCGGCGACGGGCAGCAGGGCGGTGGTGCGGCGCTGGGCGCGGACGTCCGCGTCGAGGACGGTGAAGAGGGCGAGCAGGGCCGCCAGTCCCCCGGTGATGGAGGCGGTCAGGGAGAGACCGCACACTTCGGCGAGGGCGACGGCGGCGGCGACGCCGATCACCGCGCGGGCCGAGTTCCGCAGTCTCATACGCCCCGGATCCGGAGCCACGAACATCCTCTTCACGGCGGTGTGCCGCCCCCCTTGCAGTGCTGCGCGCCGGCCCGGCGCCGCCCGGGGGTGGTGGGCGGCGGACGGGCACGGCGAAGGCGCCGCGCTCCGGAACCGGCTTCGTTGCCGTCCGGCGCTGCGCGGCGCCGTAAGTACATGGATAGGACACAGATAAGCATCCGGGGGCCCACTGGCTCAACCGAGCCTGCCTGGACTGGGCCATTGGCACAGTGCTTGGGCGGATTGCTCGGCCAGGAGTCTGCCAACGGACCAGTCCGGCGGGCCCCCTGCGCCGACCCGGGTCACCGCCCCGAGGGGCCCGGCGCGCCGGCCGGGTCGTGCCGTGCTGGCCGACTCTCCTCCACGTGACCACGCGCTGTTATCGTGCAGCGACCCGCGGGGCGTACGGAAGGGGACCGACGTTGGCGCGTACGGGGGAGTCCGGGGAGGCCGAGGCGTTCAGCCGGGCAGCTGTGGCGGTCTTCCGGCTGAACGGACGGTTCACCGCGGCCCTCGACCGGCTCGCGCTCGCCTCGGGGCTCAGCGCCGCCCGCTGGCAGGTACTCAGCACGGTGTCGGGAGAATCACTGTCCGTGTCCGCGGTGGCCCGGCGGGTGGGGACCACCCGGCAGAGCGTGCAGCGCATAGCGGACCTGTTGGTACGGCAGGGGCTCGCGGTCTATCTGGACAATCCGGCGCACCGGCGGGCCAAGCTGCTGACCGCCACCGAGCAGGGCGCGGCCGCGAAACGGGAGATCGACTCCTGTCTCGCCGAGCTGGCGCGGCAGCTGTGCGAGGGCCTCGGCGGCGAGGAAGAGGTATACCGCACGGCCGAGGCGCTGCGGGGCCTGTCCGGCGCATTGTCGTCGATCGGATCCGACGACTCTCAGTGAGGCCCCGTGCACGTGTCCGCCGCTATACGGACAAGCTGGCCTGAAACTGCCCATGTTTTTCCCAAGAGTTGACTGCACCGAGGAACGCTCTTTGCGGTACCGTTCGCGCCTGACGCGGGGTTTCAAGGCCGGGGGACCTTTTGAATCGGTTTGTCTTCAGAGTGCTGGGGCCGCTGCTCGTCCAGACCGATGACGGCCCGCTGCGCATCAACGGCCGGCGGCAGGCCACGGTCCTGTCGATGCTGCTGCTCTACGCCGACCGGATCGTTTCGGTGGACACCCTGGTGGACGCCGTCTGGCCGGATTCTCCCCCGGCGACGGCCCGCAACCAGATCGCCATCTGTGTGGCCACCCTCCGCAAGACCTTCAAGCAGGCCGGGGTGACCGATCTGCTGATCACCTCTCCCCCGGGCTACCTGCTGGCCAAGGGGGAGCACCGGATCGACGTCCAGGAGTTCATGGAGCGCGCCGAGCAGGGGCGGGACGCGGCCCGGCACGGCCGGACCGAAGAGGCCTGCACGCACTTCGAGGAGGCGCTCAGCATCTGGCGGGGCTCCGCGCTGGACGAGCCGTCCGGCTCCCGGCTGGAGGCGGAGACCACCAGGCTGGAGCAGATGCGGCTCGCGCTGATGGAGGAACGTGCCGGGCTGATGCTCCAGCTGGGCCGGCACCGCGCGCTCACCGGTGAGCTCACCGAACTGGTGGCCAGCCACCCCCTGCGCGAGCAGTGCCGCGAACACCTCATGCTGGCCCTGTACCGGTCGGGGCAGCGGGCCGAGGCCCTCGAGGTGTTCCTGCACGGCCGCCGGTTACTCACCGACCAGCTCGGGATCGAACCCGGTCCCGGGCTGCGTCAGCTGCACGAGCTGATCCTGCGCGACTCCCCCGAACTGACCCGGCCGCCCGCCACCGCGGCGCCCGCGCCGGCGGCCCTGAGCACCATCCCGGCACAACTGCCCGCGGACGTCATGGCGTTCACCGGCCGGCAGCCGGAGATGACCTCCCTGGACCGGCTCCTGAAGGAGCCCTACAACCCGCACACCCCGGCGCTGGCGACCATCGTCGGCGTGGGCGGGGTGGGCAAGACCGCACTCGCGGTGCACTGGGCGAGCCAGGTCGCCGACCAGTTCCCGGACGGCCAGCTCTTCGCCGATCTGCGCGGGTACGACGAGGAGCACGCGCCGGTGTCCCCCGCCGCCGTGCTCGACCGCTTCCTGCGCGCCCTCGGGGTCGGCGCGCCCCAGATACCGGCGGACCCCGACGAGCGGGCCTCGCTCTTCCGGAGCCTGCTCAGCACCCGCAAGACACTGATCGTCCTGGACAACGTACGTTCCTTCCACCAGCTCAGACCCCTGCTCCCGGGCGGCGGACGCAGCGTGGTGCTGGCCACCAGCCGGGAGAGCCTGGGTGATCTGACCGGGGACTACACGGCACTGACCCTGCGGCTGCGGATGCTGGAGCCGACCGAGGCGACGGCGCTGCTGATCAAACTGGCCGGGGCCGACCGGTTCGGCAGCGACCCGGTGGCGGTGGAACAGCTCGGCGCCCTGTGCGACTGCCTTCCGCTCGCGCTGCGGATCGCCGGGGCGCGGCTGGCGGCGAAACCCAATCTGAGCGTACGGAGCCTGGTGGCGCGGCTGCGCGACCACCGCTCCCGCCTCGACGTGCTGAGCCCGGGCGAGGGCGGGGTGCGCGCCGGCTTCCGGCTCACCTACCGGGACCTGCCGCCGGAGACGGCCCGGATGTACCGCAGGCTCGGCCTGCTGCGCACGGCGGACTTCGCCGCCTGGGCGGGGGCGGCCGTACTGGACACCGATGTGTGGCACGCGGAGGAGCTGATCGACCAGCTGGTCGACGCGCAGCTGCTGGAGGTGGCCGACGCCGAGCCCGGGCGGGCCGCCCGCTACCGGTTCCAGGACCTGCTGCGGCTGTTCGCCCGCGAGCGGGCGGAGTCGGACGAGCCGGAGGGGGAGACCGACGCCGCGCTGGAGCGGGCCTTCGCGTCCTGGCTCTGGCTGGCCGAGGAGGCGCACCGGCGGATCGACGGGCGCCGGTTCCCGGTGGGCCGGACGCCGGCGCCGGCCCCGCGCTTCCTGCCGGAGCTGGCCGACGAGCTGCTGGCCGCGCCGATGGACTGGTTCGAGTCGGAGCGCACGGCCGTGACGGACCTGGTGGCGCACGCGGCGGAGACGGGCCGGGCCCGGTACGCGTGGACGCTGACCGAGAGCGCGGTTCCGCACTTCGAGACGAAGAACTACCTGGAGGACTGGCAGCGCTGCGCCGAGCAGGCGCTGGCCTCGGCCCGGCGCACCGGCGACGAACCGGGCGAGGCGACGATGCTGCGGCTGCTGGGGTCGCTGGCGATCTACCAGCGGCGGTACGAGCAGGCCGAGGGCTGGAACATGGCCGCGCTGCGGCTGCTGCGCAACACCGGTGACGTGGGCGGGGCGGCGCTCGCCCAGCGGAACCTCGCCATGTGCGCGCGGTTCCAGGGGGACTGGGAGCGGGCCCTGGAGTACTGCGAGGCGGCCCTCGGCGGTTTCCACTCGTCGGGTGACATCGGGAACGAGGCCCATCTGCTCGGCTTCCAGGCGCAGATCGAGCTGGACCGGGGCAACGTGGGCGGCGCGCTGCCGCTCGCGGAGCGGGCGGTGGCGCTGAGCGCCCGTACCGGATCGGTACGGGCGGAGGCGCAGAACGTGTACCGGCTGGCCGAGGTCCGGCTGCGCGCGGGAGATCTGGGCGAGGCCGCGGAGGCCTTCGGCGCGGTACTGCGGCTGACCCGGGGCGAGGGCGACCGGGTCGGGGAGGCGCACGCGCTGCGGGGGCTGGGACAGACGCAGTGGAGCCAGGGCCTGCTGTCGGCGGCGGGAGGGACGCTGCAGCAGGCCCTGGAGATCACGGATGAGCTGGCGGACCGGTTCCTGTACGCCCGGGTGGAGACCGATCTGGGATGTGTGGCGGCGATCGGCGGCCGCCCGGCGGAGGCGGCGGAGCGGTTCCGGCGGGCGCGGGCCGCCTTCGGCGAGGTCGGCGCGCAGCCCTGGCGGGCTCAGGCGGGCCGGCTGCTGGCGGCGGTCCAGGACGCGGCGGGCGAACCGGGCGGTGGGGACGCCGGTGAGTTGCCGCATCGTTCCTTCACCGCGGCGGAATTGACCTCGCTGCTGACGTGCCCGGAGGACTAGACGCTCTGACGGCCGGCGGCGCGGCGCAGGGGCGGGGCAGGGGCAGGGGCGGGGGTGGGGGCTGGGCAGGAGCGCGGGTCAGCCCCAGGGCATGTCGCCGTGCTTGCCGGCGGAGCCGGGGTGCGGGGGGACCAGCGGCTTGACGACGCCCCAGGGCATGTCGTCGTCGGCCTGCGCGGTGGTGTGCGTGTCCGCCAGGACGGCCGACGCTCCCCCCGTGCCGACGAACACCCCCGCAAGAACGAGCAGGCAGGCCGCCGCCGTCGTGTTCGCCGTCTTCACCGTCAGCGTGCTGCGCATCTGGGAATCCCCTCTCGGTGGAGCATCACTGCCGCTCGCTGCGGCATGAATGGAACAGTAGGGACGCCTCCTTTTCCTTCCGTGTTCCATCGATTTCGTGACCCGGTCCGCCCTCGAAATCGCCACGATATCGAGGAGACAACGCACTCCACTAGCTTCGTTCAGAGATTCTTCTCCATGAATCACGGATGGGGCGGTACATGGAATTCCGAGTGCTCGGGCCAGTCGAGGTACGGCGGGACGGCCGCCGGGTCGCGTTCTCCGGGGCGAAGCTGCACACCGTGCTCGCGGCGCTCCTGGTGGCCCGTGAAGAGGTGATCTCCGACGAACGGCTGTGCCGGCTGCTGTGGGGCTGGGCTCCACCGGCCACCGTCAGCGCACAGCTCTACACCTACGTTTCCCGTTTGCGCAAGATTCTCGGCGACGATGTTCTGATCGATCGTCGGCCGCCCGGATATGCCATGAGCATCGGTAATGCGACGCTTGACCTGAGCGAATTCGAGAAGCTGGCGCTCAGCGGCCGCGAGGCACTGGTCGCCGAGGACTTCGAAAAGGCCGGTGAGCTGCTGCGCGGCGCCCTGGCCCGGTGGAACGGCCTGCCCTTCGCCAACGCCACGGAATACCTCGCCGACGCCGAGGCGCCGCGGCTGACCGAGGCCCGGGCGGTCACCCTGGAGCACCGCATCGCGGCCGATCTCGCGCTGGGCCGGCACGAGCAGATCACCGGCGAGCTCACCGGCCTGGTCGCCGAGTTCCCGCTGCGCGAGCGCATCCGGTGCCAGCTGATGACCGCCCTGTGCCGGTCGGGGCGGCAGGCGGACGCCATCCACCTCTTCCACCACGGCCGTGCGGTGCTCGCCGACGAGCTGGGCGTGAACCCGGGCGAGGAGCTCCAGGCCACCTACCGGGCGCTGCTGGAGGGCACCTTGGACCGGCAGCCGCGCTCCGCGCCCGCCGTACTGGCCGGCCCCCGGCGGGACGCGGCCGGCCGCCGGGACGGCGCCCCGGCCATGCTGCCCCCCGACACCGTCGACTTCACCGGCCGGGAGCCCGAACTGGATCTGCTGTGCCGTGCGCTGGCCCCCGATGCGCAGGGCTCCGGGCGGCCCCGCCGGGTCCTGGTCACCGGTATGGCAGGACTCGGCAAGACCGCCCTCGCCGTCCACGCGGCGCACCGCTGCCAGCGGCACTTCCCCGACGGGCAGTTGTACGCCGACCTGCGCGCGCCCGACGGCACCCCCCGGCACCCCACCCGGGTGCTGCGCGGGCTGCTGCGCGCGCTGGGGCCGATGGAGGACGTACCGGACGGCGACGACCAGGACCAGCTGGTCCGGCTCTACCGGGAGCGGACCCGGGGCAGGCAGCTGCTGATCGTGCTGGACAACGCCTCCGGGGCCGCCCAGCTGGGGCCGCTGCTGCCCAACACGCCGGAGCCGGCGGTCCTGGTCACCGGGCGGACCGCCCTGCCCACCGTGGCCGGGGCGCACACCGTGGCCCTCGCCCCCCTGGCGCGCCGGGACTCGCTGGAGCTGCTCTCGGCCGCGGCCGGTCCGGCCCGGGTGGCCTCGGCGCCCGGGGCGGCGTCCGCGATCGTCGAGCACTGCGCCGGTCTGCCGCTGGCCCTGCGGATCGTCGGGACCCGGATCGCGGCCCGGCCGCACTCCACTCCGGACCGGCTGGCCCGCCGGCTGGCGGATCCCGTCACCCGGCTGCGGGAGCTGCACTCGGGCGATCTGGACGTGCACAGCTCGCTGCTGCCGTCCTGGCGGGCGCTGGACCCCGAGGTACGGGCGGTGTTCCCGGCACTGGCCGCGCTCGGCCCGCAGCCGTTCCCGGCGGCGGAGGCGGCCCTCTCGCTGAGCCTGCCGGAGGCCGAGGCCGAGCGGCTGCTGGAGGCGCTGGCCGACGCGGCCCTGCTGGAGGTCAGCGGCGCGGACGAGTGGGGCCAGCCCTGCTACCTGTTCCATCCGCTCGTACGGCTCTTCGCGCTCTCCCTGGGCGAGGGGGCCGCAGCCGACCGCGGGGCCGCCGCCCGGACGGAACATAACCGGCGGCTAACTCACCGCCCCTAGCCTCGCCCTGCCCCGCAGCAGGGCGCTCCGGCCCGTACCCACCCCAGGCAAGAACCAGCCAACGGCCCGTAACACCGAATGGAGTTGGACCATGACCGAGCTCCTGCCCGCTCGCGCGGACAGTGCCGCGTCCTTCCCGATGACCGAGACGCAGCAGGCACTGATGATCGGGCGAGGTGAAGCAGTCGAGCTGGGCGGTATCGGCTGCTACGGATACTTCGAATGGGAGCGTGCGGACCTCGATCCCGAGCGTTTCGCCGCCGCCTGGCGCAAGGTGGTCGCCCGGCACGACATGCTCCGCGCGATCGGCCGCACGGACGGCACGCAGTGGGTGCCCGCCGACCCGCTGCCCTTCGAGATACCGGTCGTGGACCTGAGCGGACTGTCCGCCGACGCCTCGCGGGAGCGGCTCGCGGCGCTGCGGGACGAGATGAGCCACGTGGTCTTCCCGGTGGGCAGCTGGCCGTTGTTCGACCTGCGGATCATCCGGCTGGGCGGGCCGGGGAACCTGAGCCGGGTCCACCTCGGAATCGACCTGCAGGTGCTGGACGCCTCCAGTGCCTTCCAGGTGCTCTTCCCCGAGCTGGTCGACCTCTACGAGGACCCGGACGCCGAACTCCCGGAGCCCGGCATCGGCTTCGCCGAGTACGCCCGCTGGCGCGCCGACGCGCTGCCGCACACCGAGGCCTTCCGCACCGCCCGCGACTACTGGGTGGAGCGCGTCCCCACCCTGCCGCCGGCCCCCTCGCTGCCCACGGGCGGCTCCGCCGGCGGCGGGCGCGAGGTGCGCTTCGACCGCCGCGAGCACCGCCTCTCCCCCGCGGACTGGCAGCGCTTCTCCGCCCGGGCGCGGGAGGCGGGTCTGACGCCGTCGGTCCTGCTCACCGCCGCCTTCGCCGAGGTGGTCCGGTGCTGGGCGGAGGAGTCCGACTTCACCATCAACTACCCGGTCTTCCAGCGCCCGGCGGTGCATCCGGGCATCACCGGGGTCCTCGGTGACTTCACCAACGCCGTGATGCTCGCCGCCGACGGCTCGGGCGCGACCTTCCTGGACCGGGCGCACGCCCTGCGCGACCAGCTCGCCCGCGACGCGGAGCACGGTGCCTTCAACGGCGTCCGCGTGTTGCGCGAGCTGACCCGGCTGCACGGGGTGGGCGCGCAGGCCGGCATGCCGGTGGTCGTGACCAGCCTGCTCGACTACCCGGTGCGCCGGCCCGTCACGGACCTGGGCCGGGAGGTGTACTCGATCTCGCAGACCCCGCAGGTCTCGCTCGACGTACAGCTGCGCGAACTGGCCGGTGAGCTGCGCGTCATCTGGGACTTCGTCGACGGGGCGTTCGCACCCGGCTTCGTCGACGCCGCTTTCGGCGTGTACGTGGACCTGCTGGAGCGGCTCACGCGGGACCCGGAGTCCCTGCACACCCGGCGCTTCGACCTGATCCCGGCGGCCGAGCGGACCCTGCGCCGGCAGGTCAACGACACCGCCGGGCAGATCCCGTACACCACCTTGCACGAGCTGTTCGCGCAGCAGGTGGGGCGCACGCCCGACGCCGAGGCCGTGGTGGACGCCTCCGGGCGGCGGCTGAGCTACGGCGAGCTGGCCTCGTACGCCTGGCGGATCGGGCACACGCTGCGGGACCACGGGGCGGCCCCGGGCGAGCTGGTCGCCGTGGTGATGGAGAAGGGCTGGGAGCAGTACGCCGCGGTGTACGGGATCCTCGCCTCCGGCGCCGCGTACCTGCCGCTGGACCCGTCCGTGCCGCCGGAGCGGCTGCGCCGGCTGCTCACCGAGGCCAAGGTCGACCGGATCCTCACCCAGTCCTGGCTGGACTCCCGGATCAGCTGGCCCCCCGCGGCCCGCCGCTACCGGGTCGACCAGGACTTCGAGTCCGGGACCGCCACCCGGCCGGACACCGCGCAGACCCCGGCGGACCTCGCGTACACGATCTTCACCTCGGGCTCGACCGGTGAGCCCAAGGGGGTGATGGTCGACCACATCGGCGTGGTCAACCTGGTCCGCGATGTCGCGACACGCTTCGAGGTCGGTGCGCGGGACCGGCTGCTGGCCATCTCCGGGCTGCACTTCGACGCCTCGATCTACGACGTGTTCGGGGTGCTGACGCAGGGCGGGACCGTGGTGCTGCCGCCGCCGTTCGAGCACGCCGAGCCCGACGTGTGGGCGGATCTGGTCCAGGCCGAGCAGGTCACCCTGTGGAATTCCGTACCCGTCCTGATGGAGCTGCTGGTCGGCGAGGCCGAGGTGCGCGAGCGGCGCGGCGTCGGCCGGCCGCTGGAGTCCCTGCGACTGTCGGTGCTCTCCGGCGACTGGATCCCGCTGACGCTGCCGGACCGGCTGCGGGCGCAGAGCCCCCGGATCCAGGTGGTGGGTTCGGGCGGTCCGACCGAGACGATCTGCTGGTCGCTGTTCCAGCCGATCGGCGAGGTCGACCCCTCCTGGACGAGCATCCCGTACGGCAAGCCGATCACCAACCAGCGCTACTACATCGTCGATGCGGCCGGCTACGAGCGCCCGCTCGGGGTGGTCGGCGAGATGGCCGTGGCCAGCGACGTCGGGCTCGCGCTCGGCTACTGGAACGACGCGGAGCGCACCGCGAGCCGGTTCGTGCACCTCCCGGAGAGCGGCGAACGCGCCTATCTGACCGGTGACCTGGGCCGGTACCTACCGGACGGCAGCATCGAGATCCTGGGCCGGGACGACTTCCAGGTGAAGATCCAGGGCCACCGGATCGAGCTCGGCGAGATCGAGGCCGTGCTGCGCCAGGACGCCGAGGTCGAGGCGGCCGTGGTGGTGGCCCCGGCCAGCGCGCACGGGGTGCGGCGGCTGCACGCCTTCGTCGTGGCCGGGGCCGAGGCGGCGGGGCCGGTGCTGGAGCGGCTCGCCGCGCAGCTCCCCGGCTACATGGTGCCGGCCGCGCTCACGGTGCTGCCGGAACTGCCGCTGACCCGCAACGGCAAGGTCGACCGGCTGCTGCTGGCCTCCTCCGCCGGGCGCCAGCAGTCCGCCGACGAGGCGGCGGTACGCGACGCCGGGGACGGGCCGGGCAGCGCGCTGGAGCTCGTGCTGTGCGCGGCCGTCGCCGACATCCTGGGCCTCGACGGGGTGGCGCCCGGTGACAACTTCTTCAGCCTGGGCGGCGATTCGCTCAGCGGTACTCGGCTGGCCGGTCTGCTCAAGGAGCTGCTGGGGGTGCCGGTGCCGGTGAAGACCGTGTTCCAGAACCCGCTGATCTCCGAGCTGGCCGGGAAGATCGCCGCCGACGAGCAGCACGGCGCGGAGGCGGTCGCGGCCGCCGAGGCCTTCGGCGAACTGGACGACGAGACGGACACCGCCGATGCGGACGGCTGAGGACCCGAGCCGGTTCAGCACGGCCATCACGGACGATTCCGAGAGGGGACAGTCATGAGCCTCACCCTGCCCGCGCCCGTCACCGATCCGCTGGACGAGGACGGGCTCCGGGGCGGCGCGCCGCGGGTGCCCGCGCCCGACCTGGTCGAGTTCGCCGCGCACGCCAACACCCGCCTGAGAGAGCGCGATTCCGTCCTGTACGACCTGCTGGCCCGGGAGTCGGCGCGCCAGCGCGACACCCTGATGATGGTCGCGGCGTCCAGCGTCGCCGATCCCTCCGTCCTGGCCTGCGAGGGCAGCGCGCTCGGCAATCTGACCGCCGAGGGCTTCCCCGGGAACCGCTACCACGCCGGCTGCGGGGTCGCCGACGAGATCGAGCGCCTCGCGATCGACCGGGCCCGCGCCGCCTTCGGGGCCGAGGACGCGATCGTGCAGCCGCACTCGGGGTCCTCCGCCAACCTCGCCGTGATCACGGCGCTGCTGAGCCCCGGTGACTCCCTGCTCGGGCTGGACCTGGACTGCGGGGGCCACCTCACCCACGGCTCCCCCGCCTCGGTGACCGGCCGCTACTACCGCGCCCACGGCTACCGGGTGACACCGGAGGGGCTGCTCGACTACGACCAGATCCGCGAACTGGCCCTGGAGCACCGCCCGAAGCTGATCGTCTGCGGGGCGAGCGCGTACCCGCGCAGCATCGACTTCGCCCGTTTCCGGGAGATCGCGGACGAGGCCAACGCCTATCTCCTGGCCGACATCTCGCACATCGCGGGACTGGTCGCGGCCGGCCTCCACCAGAGCCCCGTCGACCACGCCCACGTGACCACCACCAGCACCTACAAGCAGCTGTACGGTCCGCGCGGCGGTCTGATCCTGCTCGGCCGGGAGGCCCGCAAGGCCGGACCGGAGCGCGGCACCCTGGCCGCGACCCTGCGCCGTGCCGTGTTCCCCTTCACCCAGGGCACCCCCGACCTGGCGTCGGTGGCAGCCAAGGCGCGCGCCCTGGACTTCGTGGCGAGCCCCGACTTCGCCGAGGTCGCCAAGCGGCTCGCCGACGGCGCGCAGGCGATCGCCGAACGGCTCCTGGACCGGGGGTTCCGGCTGGTCACCGGCGGCACCGACACCCACATGGTGCTGCTCGACCTGCGCGGCACCGGCGTCACCGGGGACATCGCCGAGCAGGCCCTGGAGTCCTGCGGGATCGTCGTCAACCGCAACCGGGTTCCCGGCGACACCACACCGGTCCGGGTGACCGGCGGCCTGCGGCTCGGCACCAACACGCTGGCCGCGCGCGGGATGGACCACGCGGTGGCCGCCGAGTGCGCCGACCTGGTCGCCGACGTCCTCACGGCGCTGCGCGCGCAGGGCGGCGTACTGCCGGACGTGCTGCGCGACCGGGTGCGCACCCGGGTGTCCGAGCTGTGCGCCGCCCACCCCCTGCCGGGGTATCTGCCGTGACCTTCAGCGGCTTCCCGCCCTCGGCACTGCGCCTGTACGAGGACCTCGCGGCCGACAACAGCAAGGAGGCGTGGCGGCTGCGCCACCGCGAGCGGTACGAGCGTGACGTACGTGCGCCGATGGACGAGCTGGCCGCCGAACTGAGCATGCATTTCAAGGAGTCGGCCTTCGCGGAGTCCACCGGGTCGGGCGGGGTGCGGGTGCTCGGCCCGGTCCGGGACACGCGGATGTCCCACGACAAGTCCCCGTACAAGACCTACCAGGGCGCCTATCTGGATCTGCTGCCCTGCCTGGGCCTCTGGGTGCACCTGGACCGGCACGGCCTCTACGCCTCGGGCCGCTGGTACCCCTACGCCGGGGCCGAGGTCGCCCGGTACCGCGCCGCCGTCGAGCAGGAGGACGGCGGCGCGGAGCTGGCCGCGATCGTGGGCCGGCTGGAGGAGCAGGGGTTCACCCTGGGCGGCGACCGGCTCAAGTCCCGGCCGCGGGGGGTCCCGGCGGACCACCCGCGGCTGGGGCTGCTGCGCCACCGCAAGATCGACGCGGGGCGCCGCCACGGTCCGGACGCCGGGCTGCACACGGCGCGCGCCGGGGAGCTGGTACGGGAGACCTGGCAGCTGGTGCGCCCGCTGCTGGACTGGGTGGCGGCCCGCGAACTCACCCCACAGCCCCGCGAGCGAGGAGTTGACGTACCGTCATGACCATCGGGAGTTTCGAGACCGTCGACCTGCGCAGCGACACGGTGACCCGGCCGGGTCCCGGGATGCGGGCCGCGATGGCCGCGGCCGAGGTCGGCGACGACCTGTTCGGCGAGGACCCGACCGTCCGCGCGCTGGAGGACCGGCTCGCCGGGCTCTTCGGCTTCTCCGGGGCCCTGTTCACCCCGTCCGGGGTGATGGCCAACCAGATCGCCCTCCAGCTCCTCGTCGGTCCCGGCGAGGAGCTGGTGTGCGACGCCGAGGCGCACGTCCTGGCGCACGAGGAGGCCTCACCGGCCCGCTACGGCGGGATCCAGACGCGCACGGTGACGGCCGAGCGCGGGGTGGTCACCGCGGAGCTGCTGGCCGGGGTGGTCCGGCGGGGGAACCCGTACACGCTCGGCACCCGTGCGGTGGAGGTGGAGCAGACCCACACCCGGGCCGGCGGTACGGTCCACCCGCTGGACACGCTGCGCGCCGTACGGGAACTGACGTCCGGCGCGGGCCTGGCGGTCCACATGGACGGGGCCCGGATCTGGAACGCGATGGCCGCGACCGGCACTTCGGCACGCCAGTACGGGCGCACGGCCGACTCGCTGTCCGTGTGCCTGTCGAAGGGGCTGGGCGCGCCGGTCGGGTCGGTGCTCCTGCTGTCGGCCGAAAGGCTGCCGCGGGCCCGGAAGCTGCGGCACGGTCTGGGCGGCGGCATGCGCCAGTCGGGCATCCTGGCGGCTGCGGGACTGTACGCCCTGGACCACCACGTGGAGCGGATCGCCGAGGACCACGCCAACGCCGCGCTGCTGGCGGCGGGGCTGCGGGACGCGGGGTTCACCGTGCGCCCGCCGGAGACCAACATCGTCCTCATCGAGGTTCCCGGCGCCGACGAGGTCGTCGCACGGGCGGCGCAGGAAGGAGTACTGGTGACCGCGCCCGGTCCGGAGACGGTCCGGCTGGTCACCCATCTGGACGCAGGACGAGAGGCGTGCCGGCGGGCCCTCGGGGTGCTGGCCGCCGTGATGACCGATGCCGTCACCGGGTCGCGGGACACCGCGGCCGCGGGACGCTCGTAAGCAGCGGAAGAGAGCGAAGTAGCAGCATGAGTTTAGAAGTACGGCCCGCCACGGCGGATCTGTGGGACGACATCCGCCGGGTGCTCCAGCCGAAGAAGAGCGCGCACACGTGCTGGTGCATGGCGTGGCGGCTGTCCACCGGCGAGTACGGGCGGCTCACGGCGGACGAGCGGGGCGAGCACCTGCGCGGCCTGATGGAGAAGGCCGATCCGCCGCCCGGGGTCCTCGGGTTCCTGGACGGCGAGGTGGCGGGCTGGTGCAACGTGGCCCCGCGCCGCCAGCTCGACCGGCTGACCTCCTCGAAGACGATCACACCGGTGGACGATCTGCCCGTGTGGTCGGTGACCTGCTTCGTCGTGCGCAAGGACTTCCGCGGCAAGGGGGTCGCCTCGGGCCTGCTGGAGGGGGCCGTCGAGCACGCGCGTGCCCACGGTGCGCCCGCCGTCGAGGGGTATCCGGTGGACCCGGAGGGCGGCCGGGTGAATCCCACCCTCGCCTATGTCGGGACGATGGACATGTTCGAGCGGGCGGGCTTCCGGCGGGTCCGCCGCACCGAGGCCAAGAGCGACAAGCGGCACCGCTGGGTCATGCGCCGCGACCTGGTCTGACATCCCTCGTGGTACACGGAAGGGGCTCCCGCGGTGCGGGGGCCCCTTCCTCGTGTGCGCCGGTCAGGGCGTGTGCGCCGCGATGTCCCAGAGGTGGGCGGGACGCCCGCAGCGCAGGGCCTCCCAGGCCGCGCGCCGGTAGCAGCCCGCCACCAGGCCGTCCCGGACCAGGCCCGAGGCGCCGTGCAGATGGACCGCGTCACGGGTCACGTCGAGGGTGGTCTCCGCCGTGAGGGCGATCAGGCCGGCGGCCTCCCCCGCGGTGAGCCGGTCCTCGTCGAGGTCCCGGGCCGCGTCCCCCACGGCCCAGCGCACGGCGTCGAGCCGGGCCAGCAGCCCCGCCACGCGCAGCCGGGGGCCCTGGTGTTTGACCAGGGCCTGGCCGAACTGCTGCCGGCCGCGGATCCGGGAGACGACCGCGGTCAGGGCGGCCGCCGTGATCCCGGCCAGCAGCGAGGCCTGGTGGACGGCCGCGCGCAGCCCCACGCGGGCGAGGGCCTGTTCGGCGGCGAGGCCGCTGAGCAGCACCGCCTCGGCGGGCAGCCGTACCTCGTCGAAGACGGCACTGGCGACGGCTCCCCCGCCGTGGTCGCGCAGCGGACGGACCCGGACGCCCTCGGTGGGCAGGGGTACGAGCGCCACGCACGGGCCGTCGGGCCCGCCGGCCAGGACCAGCAGGGCGCCAGGGCCGACTCCGGCGGCGAAGGGGCCACCGGTTCCGGTGAGGACGACGGCGCCGGTGTCCGGATCCGGCTTCCAGGTGATGCCCGGCGGTACGGTGCCGCGCGGATCGGGCAGCCGGCCCGGCACGGCGATCTCCAGTTCCCCGGTGCGTACCCGGTCCAGGAGGCTCTCGGCGGCTTCGGGGGCCAGCGGGCCGAGGCCGGAGACCAGGTCCACGGCGAGGAGGGTGTCGGTCAGCGGGACGGGCTGCATGGCGTTGCCCGCCTCCTCGCACACCATGGCGATGACCGCCTGGCCGAGGTCGAGCCCGTCGTGCCCGATGGGCAGGGCGAACTCCCACGCGCCGACCTGGCTCAGCGCCTCCCAGGCGCCGCCGGGGGTGTCCCCGTCGACCTCCAGGCCCTGGCGCACGGTGAGCCGGAGCTGCCGGAAGAGCGAGTCCTCGTCCTCCCGCTCCCGCCAGCGCTCGGACGCCGCCGCCGGACCCTGGCCGCCCGTACCGTTCCCGCCTACCGCCTGTGATGTCACGGCCGTACCTCCGCCCCTGAGTCGAGACGCAGCCGGGCCAGCGTCTCCAGCATCATTTCGGCGGTGCCGCCCGATATCCGCATCCCCGGGGCTTCGCGCAACGCCGCATCGAGTGGGTGTGCCACCCCGTCGACCTCGGGGTCGTCGAGGGTCATGCTGCGGTCGCCGTCGAGTTCAGCGGCCCACCAGGCCACCTCGGCGGCGAGCTCGGTGGTGTACCACTTGGCGGCGGCGGCCTCGTCCTCGTTGAGTTCGCCCCGGTCGAGGCGGGTGAGGACGCGGCGGACCAGCGTGCCCGCCGCGAGCAGCCGGGCGTTGAGTTTGGCCAGACCGATCTGGTCGTGCTGGCCGGCCTCCAGCCGGTCGGTGTGGACCTCCAGCCGTTCCACGGCGGCCCGGTACCAGCGCAGCGCCTTGACGTAGTAGTCGAGGCCGGTGCGCTCGAAGGCGAGGGTCTTGACGACGATCGCCCAGCCCTGGCCGGTCTCGCCGACCACGTCTTCGGCCGTCACGGCCACGCCGTCTAGGGTGACCTCGTGGAAGGCGTCGTCTCCCATGCCCGGGATCTGCCGGATGGTGACCCCGGGCTGGGCGAGGGGGACGAGGAACAGGCTGAAGGCGTCGTCCTCGCCGCGGGCCAGGCACAGGCCGTAGTCGGCGAGCCGGGCGAACAGCGAGTGGACCTTGGTGCCGTACAGCTTGTAGCCGCCCTTGCCGTCGGAGACGGCGCGGGTGGAGAGGATGTTGAGGTCGGAGCCGGCCTGGGGTTCGCTGAACAGCACGCAGCCGAAGGCGGTGCCGGCCGCGAACTCCGGCAGGTGCCGGGCCTTCATCGCCGGGCTCGCGACGCCCAGCAGGGTGGATCCGACGATCTGTACGGTGAGCGTGTGCAGCAGGTCGGGGACGTCGTGCATGGCCAGTTCCTCGACCAGCACGGCGGCCGCGACCTGGCTGATGCCGCGGCCGCCGTACTCCTCGGGCCACTGGGGCGCGAGGAGGCCCTGCTCGCCCAGGGCCCGGTGGATGGGCCGGGGGTCGCGGGTGCGCCGGGCCTCGGCCACCGGGGCCGAGACCAGGATGTCGTGGATGTCCTCGCGCAGGGCCCGCATGGGGGTGCGGGGCACGTCGGCTCCGCTCCGTACGAGCCCGCAGTCCGCGGGCGCACGGTAGAACTCGGTGGTGAGCACGGGCAACTCCCTAGGTGGTGAGCGGGGATGCGGGCGCGGCGGCGGCCCGGTCCAGCACGTCCTCGATTCCGGTGAGCAGCCCTCGCACGTCCTCGGGCGTGGCCGCGTGGCGGTTGTACTCGGCGGTGCCGCCGATCTCGCCGTCCCGTTCCACGAGGCCGATGCAGGCGAGTGCCGCGGCCGGGTCGGGGCTGTAGAGCTCCAGGTGCCGGGCGGGGGGCCCGGGCAGCTGGCCGACCTCGATGCCCGGCAGGTCCAGGGGGACCGACGGGTAGTTGTGGAGGGCGAACAGGACGTTGTACGGCGGGGGTGTTCCGTCGCCGAACAGGACGTCCACGGGCAGGCGTTGGTGGGCGAGCGCCTCGGCCACCGCGGCCCGGGTGCGGTGCAGCAGCTCACGGAAGGCGGGGCCGCCCGCGAGGTCGAGCCGGATCGGTACGACGGTGGTGAACTGCCCGACGGCGCCTTCGAGCGGTCCGGCGAACCGGCCGGCCGCCGGGGTGCCGATCACCACGGAGGTACGGCCCTCCCTGCGGGCCAGTACGACGGCCAGCGCGGCGAGCAGGGTCATGAACGGGGTGGCTCCCTCGGCCGCGCCCAGCTCGAGCCCGGCGTCGACCGGCCCGCGGGCGAGCCGTACGGGCAGGTGGCCCCGTTCGAATCCGCCGGGCGCCCGGGGTGCGGGCGGGTCGGCGGCGAACACCGCGCGGCGGCGGGCGAGTTCGGCGGATCCGTCGGGTCCGGCGAGCCACCGGTGCTGCCAGTCGGCGTAGTCGGGGAACTGGAGCTCGGGCGGGGCCGCCCCGGCCGCACCCTCTCCCTCGCGGTAGCCGGCGGCCAGGTCCGCGAGGAAGACCCCGGAGGACCAGCCGTCGAAGACCGCGAGGTGGGAGGCGAGGATCAGGACGTGCTCGTCGGGGGCGAGCCGCAGCAGCCGGAACGCGCTGGTGCGGCCGCTCTCCAGGTCGAGGACGGTGGAGGCGCTCTCGGTGATCTGCAGGGCCACGCGTTCGGCGGCGGCCTGCGGGGTGAAGCCCGAGAGGTCGGCCCGGGTGAGCCGCAGCACCGGTTCCCCGTCCACGTGCAGCCTCGGCTGGCCGGTGGTGGAGACGGTGAGCCGGGTGCGCAGCGCCTCGTGGCGGCGCAGCACCCCGGTGAGGGCCCCGGTGAGGCGCCGGGGGTCGAGCGGGCCGGTCAGCCGCAGCGCGTGCGAGCCGGTGGCGACGGCCGGATGGGTGCGCTCGCGGCGCCAGAGCCGGGACTGGAGCGCGGTGGGGGGCACCGGCCCCGCGCCGGAGCGCGGGGCCGGGTGGGCGGGCACGGGCTGCCGGGCGGCCAGCATCAGCCGGGCGAGTTCGCGCTTCGCCTCGGGGAGCGCGGCGAGCGCTCCTTCGAGCCCGGCCGGGTCGGCCATCAGGAACCGTCCGGCTGCTGGAGGGAGCCGAGGAGGGCGGCGGCCTCTTCGTCGCTCATGTTCTCGATCTGCTCGAAGACCGCGAGCAGCCGGTCCTGTTCGCCGGCGGCTTCGGCCTTGGCGGCGCGGACCAGTTCGGCCAGTCCGGAGACGGTCGGGCGGCCGAAGAAGTCGGCGAGGGCGATGTCGATGCCGAAGAGGGCGCGGACCCGGGAGACCACGATGGTGGCCTGCAGTGAGCTGCCGCCCAGGGCGAAGAAATCGCCCTCCACGTCCGGGTTCTGCCATTCGAGCAGCGGGGTGAGGATGTCCCGGCAGATCTGCTCCTCGATGGCGTCGCGCGGCGCGGTGCCGCCCTCGGCGGACTGCTCGGTGGGCAGGGGCAGGGCGGCGGTGTCGACCTTGCCGTGCGGGGTGAGCGGCAGTTCGTCGAGGACGACGACGACCGGCACCATGTAGCCGGGCAGCCGGCCGGCCGCGTAGGCGCGCAGGCCTTCGGCGTCGGCGACCTCGGAGGCGTACGAGCCCACCTGTTCGACGGTGACGTAGGCGGCCAGCATGCGCTCGCCGCCCGCCGCGGGCTGGGCCACCACGACGGCCTGCTGCACGGAGGGGTGTCCGGTGAGCACGGACTCGACCTCGCCGGGCTCGATGCGGTGGCCGCGCACCTTGAGCTGGCGGTCGGTGCGGCCGAGGAAGTCCAGGTTGCCGCCGGGCAGCCAGCGGACCAGGTCGCCGGTGCGGTAGAGGCGGGCCGTCTCGGGGCCGTCCGCGTAGGGGTTGTCGGCGAAGCGGTCGGCGGTGAGGTCGGGGCGGCCGAGGTAGCCGCGGGCGACGCCGGGGCCGGCAACGCACAGTTCGCCGGGTACGCCGGGCGGGACCGGGCGCAGCCGCTCGTCGAGGACGAAGGCCTGGTGGCCAGGCATGGGGCGGCCGATCGGCGGGTTGCGGTCGTAGCTGCCGGTGCAGTCCATGAGCGTGACGGCGACGGTCGCCTCGGTGGGGCCGTATCCGTTGACGAACCGGCGCTCCCCCGCGGTCCATTCGGCGACGAGCCGGCCGGGGAATGCCTCGCCGCCCACCGAGACCAGTCGCAGGTCGGGCAGGGCGGCCTGGTCGAGCAACGGCAGCAGGGCGGGCGGGAGTTCCGCGACGGTGACCGCGTCCTCGCGCATCCGGGTCTGGAGCAGGGCCGGGTCGCGGCGCTCGTCGTCGGTGGCGATGACGAGCGAGCCGCCCGCCAGCAGGGTGGTGAAGACCTCGAAGACGGAGACGTCGAAGGTGAGCGGGGCGAACTGCAGGACCCGGTCCTCGGCCCGGATCTCGTAGGCCCGGGCGATGGTGCGGGAGAAGTGGGTGACCGAACGGTGCTCGATCATGACCCCCTTGGGCGTTCCGCTGCTGCCCGAGGTGTAGAGCACGTAGGCCAGGTCGCCGGGGGTGGCGGTGGGCGCGAGGGAGGGGACCTCCCGGACGGGGGCCGCCGTTCCGGTGGTCACCAGCTCCAGCGGTACGGGCAGCTGCGCGGCTTCGTCGACGAGGGCGTGCCGGACCTTGGCGTCGGCGAGGACCGTACGGGTCCGCTCGGCCGGGGCGGCGGGGTCGACCGGGATGTAGTGGGCGCCCGCCTTGAGTACGCCGAGGACTCCGGCGACGGCGGCCGGGCCGCGGGACACGCACACGGCGACCGGGTCGCCGTGGCGGACGCCGCGGTCGCGCAGCCGGTGGGCGATGGCCTCGGACCAGCGGTCGAGGGCCGCGTAGTCGAGCCGGGTGGAGCCGTGGCGGACGGCGACGGCGTCGGGGTGGATGGTGGCCCGCTCACGGAACGCGCGGTCCAGGGTGGTGGTCCAGGCGGCTTCGTCGACGGGGCCGCCGCGGGACAGCTCGCGGGCGTGCCGGGAGGCGGCCGGCTCCTCGACCAGGCTGATGTCGCCCACCTGGAGGTCGGGGTTCTCGGCGACCTGCTCCAGGACCTGCCGGAAGGCGGCGAGCAGGGCGCTCGCCGTGCCGTGCCGGTACAGGGAGGTGTTGTACTCGAGGGAGAGTTCCAGGCCGTCGTTCTCGCCGACCAGGAAGCTCATGTCGAACTTGGCCGCGCCGTCGTGGAGTTGGTCCATGGTGAACTCGACGTCGGCGGCCTGCGCCCGGTGGGTGCCCCAGCGGCCCAGCGAGGTGAACTCGATCTGGAAGAGCGGGTGGCGCAGCGGGTCGCGCACCGGGCGGACGGCCTCGACCACCTGCTCGAAGGGCAGCTCGCTGTTGGTGAAGGAGTCCATGACGGAGGACGCGGTGCGGGTGACCAGCTCGCGGAAGGTGAGCTGGTCGGTGACCTCGGTCCGCAGGGTGATCATCTGGACGAAGCAGCCGATGACCTGCTCCAGGTCGGGGTGCGGCCGGGAGGCGCTGGCCGTGCCGACGACGACGTCCTCGGTGCGGGTCCAGTGCCGCAGCAGCGCGTTGAAGGCGGCGAGCAGGGTGGTGAAGACGGTGGTGCTGTTGGCGTCGGCGAGCTCGGTGAGGCGGTCCAGCAGCTTCTGGTCCAGGGTCAGCTTCAGACCGCGGCCGTCGCCGCGGGTCTCGGGGCCGCGCGGGTGGTCGGGCAGGACCTCGGTGGCGACGGCGCCGGCCAGGAGCTGGCGCCATTTGCCCGCGAGCGCCCGGCCGTGCTCGTCGTTCTCCAGCTTGGCGCGCTGCCAGGCCGCGAAGTCGGCGTACTCGACGGCGAGCCGGGAGGCCTCGGGGCGCTTGCCCGCGGCGGCGGCCGCGTAGCTGGAGGTCAGTTCCTCGGTGAAGATCCGGGTCGATCCCGGGTCCCAGGCGATGTGGTGGACGACCCAGAGCAGGACGTGGTGCTCGGCGGCGAGCCGCACGAGGTGGGCGCGGACGGGCGGGCCGGCGGCCAGGTCGAAGGGGGCGGCGGCGCAGCTCGCGGTGAGCTCGGCGAGTGCGCGGTCCGCGTCGTCGCTGCCGGACAGGTCGGTGCTCTGGACGCCGAGCACGAAGGAGGGGACGGGCTCCTGCCAGGGGACTCCGTCGATCTCGACGAGTTTGCTGTGCAGCACCTGGTGGCGGGCGACGACGGCGTTGAGCGCCTCGTGCAGGGCGGCCCGGTCGAGGGGGCCGCCCAGGCCTATGGCCAGGGCTATGTTGTTGCGGGCCTTGCCGGCGCCGAGCTTGTCGACGAACCACATCTGCTCCTGCTGGAAGGAGGAGCGGGAGCGCGGTCCGTGGTCGGCACGCTTGAGCTCGATGCGGCGGCCCACGCCGGCCGTCATCTGGTTGCGCATCCGTCCCAGCAGCCGGGAGCGCTGTCCCTGGGGCAGACGGCCGAGCCGTTCGGCGAGATCAGACATGGGTTCCTCCGTTGCGGTGCAGGTCGGCGAGGAGAGCGGCGAGCCGGTCGGGCAGGTGCTTGGCGAAGTAGTGGCGGCCTCCGGGGAGCACGGCGAGGCGTACGTCGGCCGCGTACCGGCCCCAGGCGCGGTAGCCGTTCTCGTAGCCCTCGGTCGCGTCGTCGGCGTCGCCGATGATGCAGGTGAGCGGGGTAGCCAGGGGGCGGTCGTAGCCGCCCGGGGTGCGGGCGAAGAAGCGGGCGGCCTCGGTCATGTCGTGGCGGACCATCCGCAGGACCGCGGTGAGGTCGCTGTCGTCGAGGACGCCGTCGAAGCCGTCCATGGTGGTCAGGTAGGCGACGAGGTCGTCGTCGCCGGAGACGCGTTCCATCTCCAGGGCGTACTCGGGGTCCTCCTCGGGGAGGGCCGCGGCGAGGTCCAGGGCGATCGGGCGCTGTCCCAGCCGTTCCAGTACGTGGGTGGTCTCCAGCGCGGTGACGACTCCGGCGCAGTGGCCGTAGACCGCGTACGGTCCCCGCACGGTGCGGGCGATCTCCCGGGCGGCGATCTCCGCGAACTCGGGGACCGGCAGCATGGGGCCGGGGCGCAGCGGGTCGTGTCCGGGCGGGGAGACGGCCAGGAGCTCGATGTGCGGCGGGAGCTGGGCCGCGAGGGGCTGGTAGGCGATGGCGTCGCCGCCGCCGTGCGGGAAGCAGACGAGGGTCAGCGCGGTGGTGCCGGCGGGGCGTTCGGGGGTGAGCCGGTGCAGCAGCCGGTGCTGCTGCGGGCCCGTTCCCGGTCCGGTTCCGGCGAGTTCGGCGGCTTTGGCGGCGAGCCCGGCCGGCGTCGGGTTGCTGAAGAGGTCGACGACGCGCAGGGCGGCGGCTCCGCCGTCCGGCAGGGCGGTGGCGACGGCGCGGACCACGCGGACGGCGGCGAAGGAGTCCCCGCCGAGGGCGAAGAAGTCGTCGCCGGGCGCGACTTCGGCCACGCCGAGCACCTCGGCCCAGACGGCGGCGATCCGCAGGACGACCGGGTCCGCGTCCGCGGGCGCGGTGGTGGGCCGGTCCGGTGCGGGGGCGGCGGGGCGCGGGTCGGGCAGGGCGCCCCGGTCCACCTTGCCGTTGGGGCTCAGCGGCAGCCGCTCCAGCAGGACCAGTTCGGCGGGGACGCAGTGCGGGGGCAGGACGGCGGCGAGGGCGGTGCGCAGGGCGGCGGGGTCGAGGTCCGCGCCCTCCTCGGGCACCACGTAGCCGACGAGGCGGTCGGAGCCGGCGGTGCGGCGGGCGGCCACGACGGCCTCGCGGACGCCGGGGCGCTCGCGCAGCGCGCTCTCGACCTCGCCGGGCTCGATGCGCAGTCCGTTGAGCTTGATCCGGAAGTCGGTGCGGCCGAGGAGTTCGATGGTGCCGTCGGCGCCGTAGCGGGCCAGGTCGCCGGTGCGGTAGAGGCGTTCGGTGCGCCCCGGCTCCAGCTCGACGTGGACGAACTTCTCCTCGGTGAGCTCGGGCCGGTTCAGGTAACCGCGGGCCAGTCCGACGCCGCCCAGGTGGAGTTCGCCGGGGACGCCGACGGGGACGAGGCGGTCCTTCGGGTCGAGGATGTAGGTCAGCTGGTTGGCCATGGGCCGCCCGTACGGGAGCTTCGTCCACTCGGGATCGACCCGGCCGACGGGGAACTCCACCGAGTGGATGGAGGCTTCGGTCGCCCCGCCGAGCGCGACGAAGGACAGGCCGGGCGCGAAGGCGCGGATCCGGTCGGGCTGGGTGACGGGGATCCAGTCGCCGCCGAGGAACGCGGTGCGCAGCTTCGGCAGCCGGGGCCCGCCGGCGTGTTCGAGCTGGTCGGCCAGGAGGCCGAGGAGGGCGGGTGCCGAGTTCCACACGGTGACGCCGTGCCGCTCGACGAGGTCGGCCCAGTGGGCCGGATCCTTGGCGGCGGCCGGGTCGGGCAGGACGAGCGTGCCGCCCGCGGCGAGGATGCCGAGGGTCTCGTAGACGCTCATGTCGAAGCTGGGCGAGGACAGGGCGAGGACCGAGTCGCCGGGCGCGATGCCGTACGAGCGGTTGAGGTCGAGGATGTTGTTGACGACGCCCCGGTGTTCCAGGGCGATGCCCTTGGGGGTGCCGGTGGAGCCCGAGGTGAAGATGACGTAGGCCAGGTCCCGGGAGGTGACGGGGACGGCCGGGCGGGTCGCGGGCAGCTCGGCGAGCGCGGCCCGGTCGGTGTCGAGGAGCACCCGCGCGGTGCCGGCGGGGACGGGCAGTCGGCCGATCAGCTCCGCGTCGGAGACGACGATGGGCGGTGCGGAGTCCCGCAGCAGCAGCGCCAGGCGCTCGGCCGGGTAGTCCGGGTCGAGGGGGACGTAGGCCCCGCCGGCCTTGAGGACGGCGAGGATCGCGGTGACCAGTCCGGGGCCCCGGCGCAGGCACAGCGCCACGGTCCGGTCGGGTCCGGCGCCGGCTTCGACGAGCCGGTGCGCGAGCCGGTTGGCGCGCTCCTCCAGCTCCCGGTAGGTGATGTTCCAGCCGCCGAGTCCGCCGAGGATCACTGCGGGCGCGTCGGGCCGCCGGTCGGCGTGCTGCTCGAACAACTCGTGCAGGCAGGCGTCCTGGGGGAAGGGGGCGCGGGTGGCGTTCCAGTCGTCCAGGGCGGCCCGGCGCTCGGCGTCGGTGAGCAGCGGCAGGGCGGACAGCGGGGCGTCGGGGCGGTCGACGGCCCCTTCCAGAGTGGTGAGGAAGTGGCCGAGGAGGCGGTCCACGGTCCCGGCGTCGAACAGGGCGGTGGGGTACTCCACGAGGGCGCGGACGGCGGTGCCGGTGTCGTGGACGCTGATCATGAGGTCGTACTTGGTGGCGTGCGAGGAGAAGTCGATGGGCTCGGTGGCGACGCCCGCGAGGCCCGGGGCGGTGTCCGGGGTCTCGTCGAGGAGGAACATCACCGAGGTGAGCGGCGGCCGGCTGGGGTCGCGGGGCAGCCCGAGGGCGTCGACGATCAGGTCGAAGGGCAGTTCCTGGTGCGCGTACGCCTGGAGGGTGGTGTGGCGGGTGGCGCGGACCAGTTCGGCGAAGCCGGGGTCGCCGCCGGTTCTGATGCGCAGCGGCAGGGTGTTGACGAAGAAGCCGATGAGCTCGCTGAAGGCCGGGTGGTCGCGGCCGGAGACCGAGGTGCCGACGACGATGTCCTCCTGGCCGGTCCAGCGGCGCAGGGTGGCGGCGAAGCCGGCCAGCATCGTCATGTAGAGGGTGGCGCCCTCGGACTTGCCGAACTCCCGCAGCCGGGCGATGAGCCGGGGCGGGAGGTCGATGTAGCGGGAGGCGCCGGCGTGGCCGAAGACGGGCGGTCTGGGCCGGTCGGTGGGCAGGTCCACGGGGGTGGCGCCGCCCAGCTCCTCCCGCCAGAAGGACGTGAGGCCCTCCAGCCGGTCCCCGCTGACGCGGCGGCGCTGCCAGGTGGCGAAGTCTGCGTACTGGAGGGCGAGCGGGGCCGCCGCCTCGGCGGACGCGCCGGTGCGGGCGGCGTAGGCGCGCTCCAGTTCGGTGTAGAGGACGCGCATGGACCAGCCGTCGGTGACGATGTGGTGCAGGTTGAGGACGAGGACGTGGTCCTCGGGGCCGATCCGGCCGAGCCGGGCCCGCAGCGGGACGGCGCCGGCCAGGTCGAAGGGGGCGCCCGCGTCGGCGTCGTAGAACGGCCGGGCCGCCTCCTCGTCGGGGAGTTCGGTCAGCGGCAGGGGCAGCCGGTAGCCGTCCACCACCCGGGGTACGGCCTCGGTGGCGCCCTCCTGGTAGGTGTAGACGGTCCGCAGCACCTCGTGGCGGTCCACGATGTCCTGGAGCGCCGCGTGCAGGGCGGGGACGTCGAGCGGGCCGCGGATGCGCGTGGCGACGGGCACGTTGTAGGCGGGGCTGCCGGGCTGCAGCTGGTCGATGAACCAGAGGCGGCGCTGCGCGAAGGAGAGCACGGGCGCTTCGGCGGGGTCGCGGGGTGCCGGCTCAGGGTCCTCCCGTACGGCGGCGCGCCCGCCTCCTCGGCCGGTCAGGGCCTGGAACAGTGCCCGGCGGGACTTCGGCAGTGCGGCTATGCGTTCGGCGAGGGACTCGCTCACCTTGAGCCTCCGTGCGTCTTCGGGAGTCGGGAGAGGGATACGGCGAGGGGGGCGCCGCGGGTCGCGGCGCCGGGTGCGGACGTGCGGGGAGTACGGGCGTGCGGCGGTGTGCGGGAGGTGTACGGGGTGCGGGGCGCAGTGTGGAGTGGGTGCCGTTCGGCCGGCACCCACTCCCACACCCCTGGCAGGTGCCGATCAGGCGGTGATCCTGGCCTCGTCCGCGGCCGGAGATCCCTCCTCGGCGGTGTCGTCGCCGCCGGGCATTTCCTTGATCTTGGCGACCGGCCCGCCGAGCAGGGTCAGGCCGCCGATGATGGTGACGCTGCCGGCCACCGCGAGGCCGCCGGTCAGGCCGATCGCCTCGCCGAGCGCGCCGCCGGCGAAGTAGCCCAGCGACAGGGCGCCGTACACCGCGGAGAGCGCGGTGCCGCTGACGCGGCCCATCTGCTCGTTCGGGGTGACACCCTGCACGAGGCTGAGGACGTGGATGTCGAACATCGGGGAGACGAAGCCGATGACGGCCTGGACCACGATCAGTCCGACGAAGCCGCCGATCGCGCCGCCGGTCGGGACCAGGATGTAGCCGGCGCCGAGCACGACCGCGGTGATGACCAGCAGGCGGCCCACCGAGAGGCTCTTGGACACGACCTCGGAGAGCACCGCGCCGACGATGACGAAGACCGACATGACGGCGAAGGCGACACCGACCTGGCCGGGGCTGAGGTCCAGCACCTTGTACGCGTAGACGATCAGGATGGCGTCACCCATCGCGGCACCGAGGTTGACCACGACGTTCGCGGTGAACAGGCCGCGCAGGACGGGGTTGCCGAAGAGGGTCCGCATGCCCTCCTTCATTTCCGCCTTCGCGGAGGCCTTGCGCTCCTCGGTCCGCTCGCGCACGTCCCGGTGGCGGATGACCAGCAGGGCGATGAGCGAGATGAGGAAGGTGAACGCGTCGGCGGTGACGGCGCGTGCGGCGCCGAGCAGCTGGATGAGTGCGCCACCGGCGCCCGCGCCCACCGCCTCGGCGACGCTGCGGCTGATCTGGAGTTTGGTATTGCCTTCGATGAGGTTCTCGGTGCCGATGAGCTGCGGCAGCCAGGACTGGTAGGAGACCTCGAAGAAGGTGGTGAGGCAGCCGGTGACGCCGGCCACGATGAAGAGGTGGGTCATGCTGACGGAGTCGAGCGCGAACGCCAACGGAATCGTGGCCAGGGCCAGGAAGCGGCCCAGGTCGGCGACGATCATGACGGTACGCCTCGACACCCGGTCGGCCACCAGCCCGGCGATCGGGGCGAGCAGCAGGAAGGGGAGGAAGCGCAGCGCGCCGAGCACGCCGACCTCCAAGGCTCCGCCGCCCAGCACCACGACCGCGAGGGTCGGTAGTGCCAGGAGGGAGATCTTGTCGCCGAAGTTGCTGACGGTCTGCCCGAACCACAGGCGATTGAAATCGGAATGCCGACCGAGTGCCATGTCGACGCCCTTTTCTGATTGGGTACGGAATTGTCGGACGGCACTGACGCTATGGACCCCGAGTTAGACCCCGGTTATGAATTCCGGGACTATAGACCGCTTGTAGACATGCGATGGGTTCAGCTGGAGAACCGTGCGATGTCGGCGCTCTCGCGGGCGATTCCGGCGGCCACGGCGGGGGTGTGGGGCTCGGTCCCGGGGAAGGGTTCGACCGTCACCGGTGCCCCGCGGCGGCCGCCCGACCAGGTGCCGACGGCCAGGCCGTCGACCAGCACGGTGGCGCGGATCTGCCCGCCGCCGGGCCACACCCGGCGTTCGTGCGCGGCGGGCACGGACAGGTCCCGGCTGCGGTAGCCGACGAGGTAGTTGTCGTAGGCCGGCAGCAGGCGTACGTCGGGCCCGCCCTGGGTGGGCGCCGGCTCGGGCCCGGTCTCGCGTACGGCGGCCCACGCGTTCTTGCCCGTGGTGGCCTTGAGCCCCGACCAGTGGACGAAGTCCAGGGCGTCGGAGGGTCCGTACGCCGCGCGGTAGCGGCGCGCGAGTTCGCGTTCGGCGGCGGCTCCGGTGAAGGGCAGGGGGCCGGTGGCGGGCAGCCAGTCGTCGAGGAGGACGAAGGTGGCCTCGCCGCCGCGCTGCGGTCCGTGGCAGATACGGCCGTTCAGGGCCGCCCGGCGGATCAGGTGGAAGGCGGACTGCCCCTTCGGCTCCACTCCGAGGGTGGTGAGCCGGTCGGTGAGCTGGGCGCGGGTCAACGGCCCCTCGCCGTCGATCGCTTCGGTGATGAGGCGTTCCGAGCGCGTGCACAGGGACTCGTCGAGGCCCAGTTCGCGCAGCCGCCGGGCGGCGAGCGCGAGGTAGACCGGGCCGAAGAGGGCCAGCAGCCACCGGGCGTCGGCGGCCGGCACCAGCTGGAGGGTGCCGCGCATGAACCAGCCGCGGACGGCGCTGCGTTCGGTGTCGGTGGCCCGGCGCACCGCCTCCTGGGTCAGCCCGCGGGCCCGCACCCGGAGCCCGAGCTCCGCTGCGGGCAGGT
Organism: Streptomyces nojiriensis; assembly: GCF_017639205.1. Lineage (NCBI taxonomy): Bacteria > Bacillati > Actinomycetota > Actinomycetes > Kitasatosporales > Streptomycetaceae > Streptomyces > Streptomyces nojiriensis. The sequence continues at coordinate 1,602,769 of NZ_CP071139.1, forward strand.
CCTGCGCCTGCACGGCCAGCACCCGGTCGAGGACGGCGGCGACCGATTCTTCCCGGACCTCGCCCCCGATCGCCTGTGCGCGAGCCCTGAGCAGCCGGTCGGTCGTACGTCGTTCCACGTTGTCCAGTCTTTCAGCCGAGCGGCCGTGGCCGCATCTTCTCGTTGCGGGTACGGCCGCGTCGGCCCCGAACGACGCCGAGGCCCTGCGCCGGGCGGCCGGGGAGCCGCCCGGCGCAGAGCCGGGCCGGGGCGTGCGGCCGTCAGCGCCTGCGGCGCAGCACCGCGTAGTAGCCGGGCAGCCGCAGGGCGTCGGAGTCCGACCTGGGGTCGATCGCGTGCAGTTCTATCGCCTCGTCGTCGACGACCTCCCACGCGTCCGCGCCGAACGCCTCGGCCAGTTCGGGCCGGGTGAAGCGGTGCGAGTGCCGGACACCGGCCGCCTCCAGCGGGCCGACCAGGTCCTCGGCGCGGCCCCGCTTGCCGCCGACGAAGCCGAGGTAGCCGAAGGAGTTGCTGGAGTAGTCGGGCTCGTGCACGATCAGCGTGCCCTCGTCGCCCAGCAGGCGGTCGGCGACCGCGGCGAGCCGGGCCCGGGCCTCGGTGTCCAGGACGTGGAAGACGCCGCGGACGAAGATGTTGTAGGGCCCCTCTCCCAGGACCGCGGCCTGTTCGGCGTCGGTCATGTCGATCGCCAGGTAGTCGACGTTCGGCACGCCCTCGGCCTCGCGCTTGGCGTGGTCGATGGCGCTGACGGAGACGTCGACGCCGATGACCGAAGGGTAGTACGGGGCGAGTTCGCGGCTGTAGCGGCCGTTGCCGCAGCCCAGGTCGATGAGCGGCAGCTCGCCGCGGAAGTGGCGCCGCGCCTGGTCCAGCAGCCAGTGGAACTCCTCACCGCTGTCGGCGTCCCAGATGACGTCGCCGCCTCGTCCGGTGCGCCGGATCCCGGCCCAGTACCGCTCCCAGGCGTCGCCGGTGTCGCGCTCCTCGGTCTTGCCGGGGGCGGCGCTCTCCTCGCCGGGCGGCGGGGAGTGGCGTTCCCAGACCTCGTCCTCGGCGAGGGCGTCGAGCAGGGAGGTGAACTCCTCGAACATCGAGTCGATCAGCCCGTCCGGGTAGACGGCGGGCAGGAAGTCCCAGTTGAAGGTGAGGCCGTCGGGCTTCTCGAAGACCTGGAAGTCGAGGGAGACCTGCGGGGTCTGGGAGATGCCGTAGACCGGGGCGCCCAGCTCGGTCTCCTCGTACTGCGGCGGGTGGCCGGCCAGGCTGGTCATCACCACGGGCATGGCCGGGGCGAGGGAGCCGCGCAGCCTGGTCAGCTCGCGCAGCACCTGCACCCCGCTGAAGTAGCGGTGCTCCAGGTCGGCCCAGAGCCGGCGCTGGACGGCCTGGGCCCGTCCGGCGAAGGTGGACTCCGTCTGCTCGACGGCCAGCAGCAGGGTGGTCGTGGTGTCCGCGAGCAGCGCGTTGACCTGGGGGTGCAGCGGGAGGCGGTTGAACAGCGGGAAGTTGATGGTGAACCGGGCCTGTCCGGCGGCCCTGCCGAGGATCTCGGCGTAGGCGGCGGCCAGTACCCCGGAGGGGGTCACCTCGCGGGCGTGCGCGCGCTCCTGGATCCTGCTCCACCGCTCCGGGGCGACGACGTGGCTGCGGCGCTCGAAGCGGACCGGCAGCTCGGGGGCGTCGGCCGGGCGCTCGGGCAGTTCGGGGGCGGGCGGGAGGGTGGCGAGGCGGTCGCGCCAGTACCACTCGGAGCGGCGGTAGAGCTCGCTGTCGCGCAGCGAGTTCCCGACGGCGAGGACGTAGTCGCGGAAGGTCAGCTCGAGCGGGGCGAGTTCCGCGCCGGGTTCCACGTAGTAGGTGACCAGGTCGGGGATGAGGACCTGGAAGTAGCTCCAGGCGTCGGCGACGAGGAAGTCCAGGCAGAGGTGGATCCGGGCCCGGCCGCCGCCGAGCAGGCTGATCCGTACGTCGAACAGCGGCCAGGCGTCGGCGTCGAGGACCTGGTGGGAGAGCCGCTCGCGCAGGGCGGCCAGCTCGGCCTCGCGGGATTCCCCGTCGAGTCCGCCGAGGTCGGTGACGGGGATCTCGTACGCCGGGATCTCCTCGAAGACCTGCTGGGTGCCGTCGGGCAGCACGCGGGTGCGCAAGGCGTCGTGGCGTTCGACGAGGCGGCGCCAGGCGCCCTCGAAGCGGGCCACGTCGAGCTGCTCGCTCTCCCACTCGAAGTAGCCGTGGCAGCCGACGTTGCCCAGTTCGACGAGTCCGCCGCGGCCGATCCACAGGGCCTGCTGGCTCTCGGTGAGCGGGAAGGGCTCGAAGCGGGCGGCGGGGTCGGGGACGATCGCGGGGAGTCCGCCGAAGGAGCCGCGGCCGCCGGTGCGTTCGGTGGTGACGAGGGTCGCGAGCTCGGCGACCGTGGGGCAGGTGGAGAGGTCGGAGAGGCTGAGCTCGACGCTGTAGCGGCGGCGGATCTCGTCGATCAGCTGGAAGGCCAGCAGCGAATGTCCGCCCAGCTCGAAGAAGTTGTCGTGGATGCCGACGCCGTCGGTGCGGAACGCCTCGGCCCACAGCCGGCTGAGCCCGTCCTCGACCTCGTTGCGGGGGGCCTCGTAGCCGGCGCCGACCGCGTCTCGGCCCTCCGGGGGCTCGGGCAGGCTGCGCCGGTCGACCTTGCCGTTGGGCAGGCGCGGGAGGGCGGGCAGCACGACGACGGTGGCGGGGACCATGTAGTAGGGCAGGGTGCGGGCCACGTCGGCGCGCACCGCCGCCGGGTCCGGGGCGTCCGCGCCGGCCGGGGACACGTAGGCCATGAGCCGCTTGTCGCCGGGGCCGCGCTCCTGGGTGACGACGACGGCCTCGGCGATGTCGTCGAGACGGGCGATGTGCGTCTCGACCTCCCCGAGCTCCACGCGGAAGCCGCGGATCTTCACCTGGGAGTCGGACCGGCCGAGGAGTTCGACGGCGCCGTCCTCGCGGCGGCGGGCGAGGTCGCCGGTGTCGTAGAGCACCGGGTGCGGGTCGTCGGCGACGAAGTTGGGGTGGAACTTCGCGGCGGTGAGCTCGGGGCGGCCGTGGTAGCCGGCCGCGACCCCGGCGCCGGAGACGTGCAGGCGGCCGACCTCGCCCTCGGGCACCGGGCTGCCGTCCTCGCCCAGGAGGTGGACGCGGAGGTTGGCGATGGGCACGCCGACCGGGACCTGCCGGGTGGCGCGGACCTCGTCGGAGGTGGCCTGGCTGGTGAAGTCGACGCCGGCCCCGAGGTCGAGGCAGGACAGGACGTTGGTGGTCTCGGTGGTGCCGTAGGTCATCACGACCCGGAACGGGGTGTCGACGGGCGGCCAGCTGTGGACGCGCTCGGCGGTGGTCACCAGGATCCGCAGCGCGGTGTCCGCGGGCCAGTCCAGGCCCCAGGCGGGCTCGGCCAGGGCGGCCACCAGCATGGTGTGGGTGATGCCCGCACCGACGAGCCAGTCGCGGATCTGCTCGGGGGTCTGTGCCTGCCCGGCCTCGGGGATGTGGATCGCCGCGCCGGCGGGCAGGTAGGCGAGCCACTCCATGATCTGGACGGCGAAGCCGGGGGTGGACATCCACGAGGCGCGGTCGCCGGGCCGGACCCCGTAGGCGCGGGTGGTCCAGTGCACGAGGTTGGTGAGTGCGCCGTGCCGTTCCAGGACGGCCTTGGGGGTTCCGGTGGAGCCGGAGGTGTAGATGAGGTGGCTGACGGTGTCGGGTCCGGTCACGACGGCGGGCGCGGTGTCCGGCAGGTCCTGCCCGGGCGTGCCGACCTCGGCGCGGGGGACGTCCTCGGGTATCCGGCGGCCGAGGTCGGCCGGGGTGAGGACGAGCAGCGGGGCGGCGTCGGCGATCATCGCCGCGAGCCGGTCGTCGGGGTTGACCGGGTCGAGGGCGACGATCGCGGCGCCCGTCTTGAGGATGGCGAGGGAGCCGATGACGTACTCGGCGCTTCGGGGGTAGCAGAGGCCGATCCGGGTGCCTTCGACGGCTCCGCGGGCGATCAGGGCGTGCGCCAGCCGGTTGGTGGCGGACTCCAGTTCGGCGTAGGTCCAGCTGCGGTCGCCCTGCGCGAGGGCGGTGGCCCGAGGGGTGCGGGCGGCCTGTTCGGCGAGGAGCTGCGGATACCCGGCGGCGGGGAAGGCGGCGTCCGAACGGTTGAAGTCGACGAGTGCGGTGGTCACAGTGCGGGCCCTTTCTTACTTCGCGAAGGCTCGGCTGCGCAGCAGCCGCACGGGGAGACTGTTGATCCCCCAGGTGAAGTTGGAGGAGTTGAAGGTGACGGGTCCGGCCAGTTCGAAGCCGTCCAGCACGCCGAGCATCTCGGTGAGCAGCGCGCCGAGTTCGAAGCGGGCGAGCCGGGCGCCCAGGCACAGGTGGCGGCCGTGCCCGAAGGCGACGTGCCGGTTGGGGCGGCGGTCGACCCGGAAGGCGTGCGGGTCGGCGAAGACGTCCTCGTCGCGGTTGGCCGAGACGTTCCACAGCGTCACCCGGGCGCCCTCGGCGACCGGGATCCCGTTGATCTCGGTGTCGCGGACGGCGGTGCGCAGGGCGTGCACCCCGGGGGTGGTCCAGCGCAGGATCTCCTCGACGGCCGGGGCGATGCCGCCGGGGCCGAGGCCGCGCAGCAGCCGCCACTGGTCGGGGTGTTCGGCGAACATGTGGACCGCGCCGGCCGCCGAGTAGCGGGTGGTCTCGTTGGCCCCGGAGAGGACCCCGTTGAGGTTGAAGACGATCTCGTGATCGCTGAGGGGGCGTTCGGTGCCGTCGCCCTCGTCCACGAGGGTGTCGTGGGCGATCTGGCTGACCAGGTCGTCGCCGGGGCGGACCCGGCGCTCGGCGAGCAGCTCGATGAAGTAGAGGAAGATCTCCGAGTGCGCGTTGGTGCGTACCTCGTCGTCCGGGGAGTCGAAGGCGTCGGTGGTCAGGGCCCCGATCCAGGCCCAGTCGGCGCGCGGGATGCCCATCATGGCGCAGACGACCCGGTTGGGCAGCTGCTTGGCGAGGTCGATGAAGTCCAGTTCGTCGCGTTCGGCGGCCTCGGTCACCAGCTCGCCGACCACCTTCTCGACCATCGCCTCCAGACGCGGCATCTGCTGCGGTCCGAAGGCCTGGTGGAGGGCCCGCTTGAGCCGGGTGTGGTGGGGGACGTCGGAGACGATGAGCATGCGCTGGGCGACGGCGGCGACGGCCGCCGGGTCGCTGCCCAGCCGCATGCCGCGCGCCGAGCTGAAGGTGTCGCTGTCGGCGTAGACCTTCATGATGTCGCGGTGGCGGGTCAGCGCCCAGAAGCCCCCGTCCCCGCTGCCGGGCTCGGGGTGCCAGTGGACGGGCGAGTGGGCGCGCAGCCAGGTGAAGGTGGGCCAGAAGTCGTTGCGGCCGAAGGGGCCCGGGTCGAGCAGGTCGATCTCCATCTCAGGCTCCTCGCAGGCTGAGCGGGCGGGTGTCGGGCCATTGGGCGTCCACGAAACCGGCGCATTCGTCCTCGGTGCCGTCGAACCCGGCCGGCGTCCAGCCGTCGGGGGTCTCGCGGGTTGCGGGGTACAGCGCGTACTGCCCCTCGTGGTTCACGAGGACCTGGTGGGTGGTGGGCACGGTGTCCTCCGGACTCGGGCGGGTGTGGACGGGCGGGCGCTCAGGCGCCGGTCGTGGTGGGGGCGGGGGCCGGCCGGTCGGCGGCCGCGGCCCGCAGCAGGGCGGTCAGGTGGTCCAGTACGGGCCGCGGGCGGCGCAGTACGGCGTGGTGGCCGCCGGTGGTGGTGTGCCGGGTGAAGGCGGCGGTGGTGACCGCGGCCCAGCCGTCCAGGTCGGCGGAGCTGACGGTCTCGTCGCCGTCGGCCCCCCAGGCGTGGACGGGCATGCCGAGGCGGACGCCCGGCTCGTGGACGTAGCTCAGGGACAGCTGGGCGTCCTTGCGGAGCATGGCGACCATCAGGGCGCGGGTGTCCTCGTCGAGCAGTTCGGGGTCGAGGCCGGCCGTGTCGAAGAGCTTGTCCAGCTCCTCGCCGTCGTCGACGATGCCGCGGCCGGCGCCGTCCCAGTGGCCGGGGGCCCGGCAGCCGCTGACCACCAGGGCGCGGGGGGCGACCCGGCGGGAGACCTCGTAGCCGAGGAGGCCGCCGAAGCTGTGGCCGAAGACGATCAGCGGCCGGCCGTCGGCGACGAGGTCCCGCAGTTCCGCGGCGATGGCCAGGACGGCCTCGTCGAAGGTGTCCGGCATCGGCTCCCGCCAGCGGTTCTCCCGGCCCGGCAGCTGTACTCCGTACACCTGGGCGGTGCCCGCCAGCTCGGGCTGCCAGGAGCGGAACTGCTGGCAGCCGGCTCCGGCGGGGGGCAGGCACAGCAGCACGGGCAGGGACCGGTCGGCGGGGTCGGTCGTCCAGGTGGAGATCCAGGCGCCCATGGTTCAGGCCCCTTCGGCGGTGTCGTCGGCCGGGTCGGCGGCGGACGCCTCCCGTTCGGCGGAGAGCCGGTCGAGTTCGGCGGCGAAGTGCCGGGCGGTCGGTTCGGCCAGCAGCGCGCCGAGACCGACGCGCAGTCCGGTGACGCGGCGCAGTTCCGACACCGCGCGGGCGGCGGCCAGGGAGTGGCCGCCCAGCTCGAAGAAGTCCGCGTCGGGGCCGGGGACCTCGGTGGCGAGCACGTCGGCCCAGACGGCCATCACGATGCGCTCGCTCGTGGTCGGGCCGGCGCCCGGGGCCGCCACCGGTGCGCCGGGCGTGGCCTCCGGGGCGGCGAGGACCTTGGCCAGCGCCTCGCGGTCGGCCTTTCCGGTGCTGAGGGTCGGGATCCGGTCGAGCACCCGTACGGTGCTGGGCACGGCGGCCGCCGGCAGCTGCTTGCGGCAGCGTTCCACGACCAGGTCGGCGAGGCCCGCCGGGTCGGTGCCGGGGGCCGCGACCACGGCGAGGCCGAGGGCCTGCCCCGAGGCGAGCGGGCAGCAGGCGGCGGCGACGACCTCGGGGAGTTCGGCGGCGATCCGCTCCACCTCGCCCAGTTCGATGCGGTGGCCGCGGATCTTCACCTGGTCGTCGCGGCGGCCGCGGTACTCCAGTTCGCCGCCGGGCCGCCGGATCACCAGGTCGCCGGTGCGGTACATGCGGGTGCCGCCGCCCTGGAAGGGATCGGGCAGGAAGCGGCTCGCGGTGAGTCCGGGACGGCCCCGGTAGCCGCGCGCGACGGCGGGGCCGCCGAGGTAGAGCTCGCCCTCGGTGCCGGCGGGCACCGGGCGGAGCTCCTCGTCCAGGACGTACGCGCGGTAGCCGGGCAGCGGTCGTCCGATGGTGGTCACGTCGTCCCCTCGTCGGCTGTCGGCCCAGGTCGCGGCGATGGTCACCTCCGTCGGTCCGTACACGTTGAGCAGCCGCCGGCCGCGGGCGAACCGCTCGGCCAGGGCGGCCGGGCACGCCTCCCCGGCGACGACGACCACCTCGGCGGTGTCGATCCCGGCGCCGTGGGCGGCGAGCAGCGACGGGGTGAGGGAGACGGTGCGCAGGCCGGCGGGCAGGGGCTCGCGGCCCTCGGCGGCGGCCTGGCGCAGCCCGTCCAGGGAGAGGTCGGTGAGGGCGACCCCCTGGCCGTGCGTCAGGTAGAGCAGGGTGCACCAGAGCCAGCCGTCGAAGGCGGGCGAGACGGCGTTGAGGCCGAGCCCGCCGGGGGGCAGGCCGAGGCTCCCGAGGGCCTCCACGAAGGTGTCCAGGCCCCGGTAGGTGACCTCGACCCCCTTGGGGCGGCCGGTGGTTCCGGAGGTGTAGATGAGGTACGAGCAGCTGTCGGGGGCGGGTACGGACACCGCGAGCGCGCCGGGGGCGCTGCGGCGGATGTCCGCGGGGGCCAGCAGGGCGGTCCCGCCGGCCTCCAGCCCCGTGGGGACCTCGGGGGCGACCAGGACGGCGGCTCCGGCGTCGCGCAGGACGCGGCCGAGGCGCTCGACGGGATGCGCGGGGTCCAGGGGGACGGCCGTCCCGCCGAGGCTCCAGACGGCGAGCAGGGCGGGCACGCTCTCCCGGGACCGGCCGAGCAGCAGGCCGACGGAGGTCTCCGGGCGGACGCCGGCCCCGGCGAGGGCGGTGGCGTACCGGGCGGTGCGGGCGGTGAGCGCCGCGTAGGTGAGGGTGCCGTCGAAGGCCTTGACAGCGGTCTCGTTCGGCTGTTCGCGGGTCCACCGCTCCAGGCGGGCGAAGAGCGGCGGGAGTGCGCCGTCGGCCGGTCCGGCGGGGCCCGGTTCGGCCCGTGCCGCGCGGGGCGGTGTGTCGTCGGCCGGTACGCCGGGGGCGGTGGCCCCGGCGGACTCGGCGTGCCGGTCGGTCATCCGTCGTTCCTCTCGGTGTCCGCCGGGCGGGCGGCCGCGGTGGCCCGCAGGCGCGGGCCTACCACCTGGCCTCCCGTGCCCTGCGGTAGCTGCATCGACTTGGTCTCCAGGAAGGCCTCCAGTCCGGCGGCGCCGCATTCGCGCCCGATCCCGGACTGCTTGAACCCGCCGAACGGGGCGGCCGGGTTGAACTGGCCGCCGTTCACGTCGACCAGGCCGGAGCGGAAGCGCCGGGCCACCCGTTCGGCGCGGGCGCCGTCGCCGGACCAGACCGCGCCGTGCAGCCCGTAGCGGGTCCCGTTGACGACCCGGACCGCCTGGTCCTCGTCGTCGTAGGGGATGACCGAGAGCACCGGCCCGAAGATCTCCTCCTGGCCGATCGTGCTCAGCGGGTCCACGTCGGCGAAGATCGTCGGCTGGACGTAGTAGCCGGTGTCCAGGCCGGCGGGCCGGTCGGGGCCGCCGCGGACCAGCCGGCCGGCGCCCTCGTCGACGCCACGGCGGATGTGGTCGGTGACGCGGGCGTGCGCGGCGGCGGAGACCAGGGGGCCGAGGTCGGTCGCCGGGTCGCGCGGGTCTCCGGTCACGTACCCGGCCATGGCCTCGCCGGCGAGCTGTACGGCCTCGTCCTGGCGGTCCCTCGGAACCAGCAGTCGGCTCCACTGCAGGCAGGTCTGGCCGGTGTTGAAGAGCATCTGGTCGACGGTGGCGGCCACGGACGCGGCCAGGTCGGCGTCGTCGAGGACGAGGCTCGCGTTCTTCCCGCCGAGTTCGAGGTGGACGCGCTTGACGGTGTCGGCGCCGAGCCCGGAGACCTCGCGGCCGGCCCGGGTGGAGCCGGTCAGGGAGACCACGTCGATCAGCGGGTGCGTGACGAGGGCGGTGCCGACGGCGGCACCGGTGCCGACGACCATGTTGAAGACGCCGGGCGGCAGGTCGGCCTCGGCGATCGCCTCGGCGAGCAGCCGGGCGTGCAGCGGGGTGATCTCGCTCGGCTTGTGCACCACCGTGCAGCCGGCCGCGAGCGCGGGGAGGATCTTCTGCACGGTGAGCAGCAGCGGGGTGTTCCACGGGGTGATGCAGGCGGCCACTCCGGCGGCCTCGCGCACGACGAGCGAATGGCCGACGCGCTCCTCGAAGGTGTAGGAGGCGGCGGTCTCGACGCAGTGCGCCGCCATGCCGAGGGAGAGCCCGACATGGGTCTGGCGGGCCATCCGGGCGGGCGCCCCGACCTCGGCGGTGATGGTCTCGGCGAAGCGGTCGGCCCGGACCTCCATGGCTTCGACGACCCGGCGCAGCAGCGCCGTGCGTTCGCGCACCGGGGTGGCGGCCCAGCGCGGGAAGGCGGCCGCGGCGGCGCGCGCGGCGAGGTCGGCGTCCCGGGCGGTGCCCGCGGGCACGGTGGCCAGGGCGCGCTCGGTGGCGGGGTCGGTGACGACCAGGCGGCCGTCGGCGTCGGAGGCGGTCCAGGCGCCGCCGATCCACTGGTCGGTGTAACGGGGCGGCAGGAGGGCCGTGTCGGGCTCGGCCCCGGCGGGTCTGGAGTCCTGTGGCTCGGTCGGCACGGTCAGCACGGTCACGGTGGGGTCCTCACTCGGTCACGGGATCACGGGCTCGCTGAACAGCTGGGTCGGTGTCACGCGGTCGCCTGGTCGGCCGCGCGGGCCAGGGCGGCCGCGGCCCGGTTGTCGGGCCTGGCCCGCCGCACGGGGCGGGCCGCGGCGGTCGTACGGGCGTCAGGGCTCCAGGCGGGGGTCCCGGCCCGGCGGGCCGCCGGCCGCAGCGCGCGGACCGTGGCGGGCGGGGCGCCGGTCACGGCGGACACGGCGGCGGAGGGGGCGAAGGCCCGCGCGGCGGCCGGGATCAGGGTGCCCAGCAGCCGCTGGGTCTCGTGGCCGGGCGCCACGGCCAGCTCGTCGCGCATCCGGCGGGCGCACAGCTCGTACCAGCGCCGGACGCAGGCGAGTTCACCGCGCCGGCCGTGGGCGGCCATCAGCGCGCGGTAGGTCTCCTCGTGGTGGCGGTCGATCTCCAGCGTGCGCTTGCAGATCTCGATCAGCTCCACGAAGTCCTCGCGGGCCTCGGCGTCGGCGCGCAGCACCCCCAGGGCCCGCAGCGCGAGCGCCCTGAGGTACTCGCGCTGCTCGACGACCCAGTCGGCGCTCTCGCCGCGCAGGAACTCGCCGCCGTAGAGGCCGATCGCCGCCCGCAGCCGGGTGCGGGCGAGCGGGGTGTCGCCGGCCGCGGCGGCGCGCAGGCCGGTGTGCACCAGTTCCTGGAAGCGGTCGAGGTCGGACCACAGACCGGTGATGTGCAGGACGTAGCCGAAGTCCCGGTAGACCAGCCGGATCCCGGAGTCGCCGGGGCGGTCGGGGTGGGCGTCGAGCACTCGGCGCAGTGCGTGGGCGGCGACCTTGAGGGAGCTGCCCGCGGCGGCGTCGGCGCCGGGCCACAGGGATGCGTAGAGCCGGTCGCGGGTGAGCATCTGGCCGCGGTGGACCACGAGGTACTGGAACAGGCCACGGGCCTTGCCGGCCCGCCAGCGCTGGACGGGGGCGCCGTTGACGGTCAGCTCGAAGTCGCCCAGGAAACGGACCCGTACCGCCGGTCCCGCCGTCCCGTCCGCTGCGGTGGTCATCGCGTCCTCCCGGTGGTTTTCAGCCTGCCGCTCTGCCTGCGAGGAGTGTGTCCGGGGGGTCTACAACGGCCCTACAACGGCCGGATCCGAACGGTGTAGGGCGGTGATAGGGCGTTTTTCGACACTGATGAGCACGACCACCCGAACCGCCGAATCCGAAATGAGGGCTGTTTCATGACCAGCAGCGACACCCGGCTTCAGAAGGTCGTCATCCTGGGCGGCGGCACGGCCGGCTGGATGACCGCCGCATACCTCGGAAAGGCGCTGCAGGGAACGGTCGACATCACCGTGCTCGAAGCGCCGACGATCCCGCGCATCGGTGTCGGCGAGGCCACCGTGCCCAACCTCCAGCGTTCCTTCTTCGACTACCTGGGCATCGCCGAGGACGAGTGGATGCGGGAGTGCAACGCGAGCTTCAAGATGGCCGTGCGCTTCGTCAACTGGCGGACCGACGGGCAGGGCGAGTCGACGGCCCGCGAGCTGCCGGGCGGCGGTCCGGACCACTTCTACCACCCGTTCGGGCTGCTCCCCGACTACGACCAGACCCCGCTGTCGCACTACTGGTTCAAGCGCAAGTACGAGGGCCGCACCGCCGAGCCGTTCGACTACGCCTGCTTCCGCGAGCCCCCGGTGATGGACGCGATGAAGGCCCCGCGCTGGCTCGACGGCCGGCCGGCCACCCGGTACGCCTGGCACTTCGACGCCCAGCTGGTGGCCGACTTCCTGCGCCGGTTCAGCACGGAGAAGCAGGGCGTGAACCACGTACAGGACGAGATGGTGCGGGTCGAGCAGGACGAGCGCGGCTACGTGACCACGCTGCACACCAAGGGCGGACTGGCCCTGGACGCGGACCTGTTCGTGGACTGCTCGGGCTTCCGCGGCCTGCTGATCAACCAGGCGATGGAAGAGCCCTTCATCGACATGAGCGACCACCTGCTGTGCGACAGCGCGGTGGCGACGGCCGTCCCGCACGACGACGAGACGAACGGTGTGGAGCCGTACACCTCGGCCATCGCCATGTCGTCCGGCTGGGCCTGGAAGATCCCCATGCTGGGACGCTTCGGCACCGGCTACGTGTACTCCAGCAAGTTCACCGACCAGGACACCGCCACCCGCGAGTTCGCGGACATGTGGGGCCTGGACGTGGAGGAGACGAAGTTCAACCACATCCGCTTCCGCGTCGGCCGCAACCGCCGCGCGTGGGTGAAGAACGTCGTCAGCATCGGCCTGTCCTCCTGCTTCCTGGAGCCGCTGGAGTCGACCGGCATCTACTTCATCACCGCCGCGATCTACCAGCTGGCCAAGCACTTCCCGGACAAGACGTTCAACGACGGCCTGATCGACAGCTTCAACCACGAGATCGAGGTGATGTTCGACGACACCCGCGACTTCATCCAGGCGCACTTCTTCTACGCGCCGCGCAACGACACGCCGTTCTGGCAGGCCAACAAGAAGCTGACCCTCCCCGACAACATCCAGCAGAAGATCTCCGCCTACAAGGCCGGCCTGCCCATCAACTCGCCGATCACCGACGAGTCGACGTACTACGGAAACTTCGAGGCCGAGTTCCGCAACTTCTGGACCAACGGCAGCTACTACTGCATCTTCGCGGGCCTCGGCCTGGAGCCGGACGCCCCGCTGCCCTCCCTGGCGCACCGCCCGGACTCGGTGGCCGGTGCCGAACCCCTCTTCGACACGGTCAAGCGCCAGCAGCAGAACCTGCTGGAGACGCTGCCCAGCGCCTACGACTACCTGCGCCGGCTGCACGGCGCGTAAGGCCCACCGCTCCCACGGCCCGGCAGTACGGCTCTCCCGCCGGCTGCCGGGCCGCAGTTGCTTCAGCCACCTCAGGAGTCAGACATGCCCCACCGCTCCGTGCCCCATCCCACCGCACCGGACGAGTCGGCCGGGAGCCGGCCGGCGGACCTCCGTCCCTTCATGGCCGCCTTCCCCACCGGGGTCTCCGTCGTCACCACCCTGGACTCCGATTCCGTGCCGCACGGCCTGACCTGCACCTCCCTCGCGAGCGTCGCCCTCGAACCGGCGACGCTCGTGGTGTGCATACGGGCGGCGAGCCCGACCCTCGCGGTCCTGCTCGCCGAGGGCCACTTCGCCCTCAACCTGCTGCACGAGCGGGCCCGCGGCACCTCGGACCTGTTCGCCTCCGGCGCGCCCGACCGCTTCGACCGCGTCGAGTGGCGGCTGCCACTGGGCGCGGGCGGACCCCACCTGACGGCAGACGCGCACGCGGTCGCGGACTGCGCCGTGGTCAGAACCGTCGGCTTCGGGGACCACACGGCCGTCTTCGCCGAGGTCCGGCGCGTGACCGTACGGGAGGACCGGGACCCCCTGCTCTACGGGCTGCGCCGGTACGCCCCGTGGTCCGCGGCGGCCGCGGCCCCGCAACCGGCCGCACCGGCCGCCCCGCACCGCGACCTGCCCGCCGCCCTGCGACCCGCCGCGCCCGAAGGAGGCACCCGTGTCGTCCGCTGACCCCCTGCCCGCCCTCCTGGTCGCCGTGCCCGTGGTGATCCTCGCCTGCCAGGCGGGGGCTGCCGTCTGCCGCCGGTTCGGCCAGCCCCCGGTGGTGGGCGAGATCGCCACCGGCATCCTGCTGGGCCCCTCGCTGCTGGGCTGGCTCTGGCCGCAGGCGCAGCACGCGCTCTTCCCGCCGACCGTGCTGCCGTACACCTCGGTGCTCGGTCAGCTCGGGCTGCTCGCCTTCATGTTCCTGGTCGGCCTGGAGCTGGACCTGAAGAGCCTGCGCGGTCACACCCGCGTCGCGGTGGCGGTGAGCCAGGCGGGCATGCTGCTGCCGCTGGCCCTGGGCGCACTGCTCGCCCTCGCGATGTACGGCGGGTTCGCCCCCGACGGGGTCGGCCGGATGCCGTTCACCCTGTTCATGGCCGTGGCGATGAGCATCACCGCGTTCCCGGTCCTCGCCCGGATCCTCATCGACCGGGGCCTGTACGGGACTCCGCTCGGGGCGCTCGCCATGGCCTGCGCGGCCGTGGACGACGTCGTCGCGTGGTGCCTGCTGGCCCTGGTGGTGGCCCTCTCCACGGCCGGGTCCCCGATGGAGGCGGCCACCACGGCCGGCCTCGCCGTGGCGTTCACGCTGGTGATGCTGTACGCGGTGAGACCGCTGCTGGCCCGCTGGTCGGCCCGCGCCGACCGGTCCGGCGACGCGGCGGTGCTGGTGGCGCTCTTCAGCGGGCTGAGCCTGTCCGCGCTGGCCACGGACCTGATCGGCGTGCACGCGCTGTTCGGGGCGTTCCTGTTCGGGGTGGTCACCCCGCGCACCGGGCAGCGCATCGAGGCCTCGGCGGCCCGGCTGCGCGCGTTCACGGTTCCCGTGCTGCTGCCGCTGTTCTTCGTGCACACGGGGCTGCGTACGGACGTCGGGGGCCTGACGGGCGCGCCCGAGCTGTGGCTGTGGACGGCCGCGATCCTTTTCGTCGCCTTCCTCGGCAAGTGGGGCGGCGCGGCGGGTGCGGCGCGCGCGTGCGGAAGACCGTGGCGGGAGGCCCTGTCGATCGGCGCCCTGATGAACTGCCGGGGGCTGACCGAGCTGGTGGTGCTCAACGTCGGTCTGGAACTCGGCGTCATCGGGCCGCAGCTGTTCACCATGCTGGTGCTGATGGCCCTGGTGACGACGGCGATCACCAGCCCGGCCCTGACCCGGCTGCGCGCCGGGAAGGGGGTGAGCCGCAGGGCCCCGGTGCAGGCCGAGCCAGAGAACGCCCTCTCCGGACCCTGACGGGCGGACCGGTCCCGGAGGGTGCCCGCCCACAGCCGCACCGCGGCTGTTCAGGCGCCCTCCGGCCCGGTCGGTACGCACAGCACCGGGATCGGCGACAGGTGCAGGAGCTTGTGCGGGGTGGAGCCGAGCAGCGCTCCGCGCATCGGGCTGTCGCCCCAGCTCCCGACGATGATGACGCGGGCCCGGTGGCGCTCGGCGGCCTCCAGCAGGGCCTGCGCGGGTTTCTCGTCGGCCACCTCGACCGTGGAGGGGACCCCGGCCGCGTCGGCCGCCTCGACGGCGTGCGCCAGCGCGTTGCGGCCCGCCTGGCGGACGGCTTCGCGGTGGGCACGGGACTCCTCGCCGGTGGGGCCCGGGGCGGCCGCGCCGTAGACGAGGACGAGGGGCTCACCGAAGGCGGTGGCCACCTCCAGCGCCACCTGCAGGGCCCGTTCCGCGCCGGGAGATTCGTCGTATCCGAGGACCACGGACATCGGGGGCTCCCTAGGGGGGTCTTGTCGCTAGTTCTTCCCGGCGTGGACGAGTTCCGGGTCGACGACGCCGGGGCGCTCCTGCCAGAACCTGCCGTCCCGTACCCGCCAGAAGCACATGACGGCCACGCCGACGAGCGCGATGCCGATCCCGATGATCAGCGGTGGGCCGAGCCCGAACCAGGAGACTCCGCTGGCGGAGTTCTCCGGGTTGGACATGTCGCCGATCGACTCCACCAGCAGCCAGGCCAGCAGGCCGGCGCCGACCACCGGGCCGAGGCCGATCAGGAAGAAGTTGTGCGGGTTCTCGAACAGGTGGCGGCGGTAGTAGATGGCGCAGGCCAGGCCGGTGAGCGCGTAGTAGAAGGCGATGAGCAGGGAGAGCGCGGTGAGCGAGTCCAGGAGGGCGTTCTCGCTGATCTGGTTGACGATCAGGTACCAGCCGATGGCGATGCCGGCCACCCACCACGTGCTCACGTCCGGGGTGCGGAACCTCGGGTGGATGTGTGAGAGCCCGTGCGGCAGCGCGTGCCGGCGGGCCATGGACAGGGCGGTGCGGGAGGCGGGGATGATCGTGGTCTGGGTGGAGGCGAGCGCCGAGGTGCAGACGGCGAGGAGCACCACCCAGTCCCAGCCGCCCATGACCTCGTGGGCGAGGACCGCGAAGATGGCCTCCTCCTCGCCCGCGTTCTCGGCGAGGTAGACGGTGCCCGCGTAGGCGACGACCGCGAAGCCCACGGACAGGTAGGTGACCAGGAGGATCACGGTCGACCAGAGGCCCGCCTTGCCGGGCGCGGTGGCGGAGTTCTCCACTTCCTCGGTGAGGTTGACCGCGGACTCCCAGCCCCAGTACATGAACACGCCGAGCAGCAGCCCGCCGGTGAGCGCGGCGCCGCCGGCACCGAAGGGGTTGAGCCAGGTGAGGGAGGGTTCGATCGATTCCAGGGTGCTGGTGTCGGCGTAGACCCGGTAGATGGCGACCACGGCGAAGGCCAGCAGGAAGAAGACCTGGGCGAGGATGAGGATGTCCTGGAGGTGGGCCGAGAGCTCGGTGCCGATGACGCAGATGCCGGTCATGGCGAGGATCACCGCGACGGTGAGGCCCTGCCGGATCCAGGCGTTGGCGGCCCAGCTGTCGAGTCCGAAGGCGAGCAGGCCGAAGTTCACGGCGACGTCCGCGAGTGAGCCGATGACGAGGACGCCGGTCATGGCGATGGCCCAGCCACCGAGCCAGCCGGCCCACGGGCCCATGGCCCGCGTGACCCACGAGAAGGTCGTCCCGCAGTCCTGGTCCACCTTGTTGAGGTAGTAGAAGGCGGCGGCGATCAGCAGCATCGGGACGAAGGAGGCCAGCATCACGCCCGGCGCGTAGATCCCGACCAGCGCGACGATCGGCCCGAGGACGGCGGCCAGGGAGTAGGCGGGCGAGGTGGAGTTCAGACCGATGACGAGCGCGTCGAGGAAGCCGATCGCGTTGGCCTTGAGCCTCGCGTCCTTGCCCTCCGGTCCGGCGCCCGCATCGCCGTCGTCCATGTACGAGTCGTGACCCATGTACGAATGGTCACGCAGACGGCACCGCCGCGCGAGGCGGGGCGGTGCCGGTCGGAGCGCCGGTCAGGGGCGGGTGTTCCAGCCCGCGATCACCGGGAGGCCGTGCTCCGTGGAGAGCACGCTGACGGTGCCGGTGCGCAGCAGGAACAGGCGGCCGTGCTCGGGCTCCAGCCGCAGGTAGCGGGCGGTGAGGACGCGCAGGAAGTGGCCGTGGGCGACGAATACCACGTCGCCGCCGTCCGCGCGGAGCACGGGGGCGACGCGGGCCAGGGCCCGGTCGGCGCGGGCACCCACCTGGGCGGCGCTCTCGCCCGGATGGTCGGTGTCGCCGGGCGGCACACCGTGGGTCCACAGGGACCAGTCCGGCGTGGTCGTGCGGATCTCCGCGGTGGTGATTCCCTCGTAGCCGCCGTAGTCCCATTCGTACAGGTCGGGGTCGGGTTCGCCGCCGGTGAGCCCGGCGAGCTCGGCGGTGGCGACGGCCCGGCGCAGCGGGCTGGTCAGCACCAGGGCCGGCGGCCGGTCCCGGAAGAAGGGGGCCAGCGAGATGGCCTCCTCGACGCCGCGCGCGGTCAGCGGGAGGTCGGTGCGTCCCGTGTGGCGCCCGTTCGCGCTCCAGGCGGTCTCGCCGTGCCTCACCAGCAACAGGTCACTCATCCTTGGGACCTTATGCCTTCCGGCATGTCGGCGCCGGAGCACCCCGGGGGCGTGTCACTGTCGGGCGTGATGGACGAGAACCGGGAGGCCGGGCGGGCGGCCGGTTCGCCGCTGCTCCCGCCGCGCATGCCGGCACTGATGATCGTACTGACCTGGGTGACCGGGATGGTGGAGGCGGCGAGCCTGCTGGCGCTCGGTCCGGCCTTCACGGCGATGCAGACGGGCAACGTGCTGTTCCTGGCCTTCGGTGCGGCCGGGGCGGGGAGACTGGAGACGCTCGCTCCGGGGGTCTCGCTGGCCGCGTTCGTCGTCGGGGTGGTCTGCGGGTCGCATCTGGAGTCCGTGACCGAGATCCGCGGCAGGCGCTGGTTCGTCATCGGCCTCATCGCCGAGGCGGGGCTGATCCTGACCGCCGCGGTCATCGGCTGGGGGCTGGCTCCGCAGTACGGTTCCCCGGCCCCGCGGCATCTGGCGGCGACGGCGGTCCTGGCGTTGGCCATGGGCCTGCGCAACACCACGATCATGCGGGCGAACGTGCCGGGCGTACCGACGACGCTGGTCACCCGGTCCATGACCGCCTTCCTGGGTGCTTCGGCGATGGGGCGGGAGAACACGTACGGATTCGGGACGGCCGGCTGGAAGCTGCGCGGCCTCTCCGTCCTCGCCATGTTCGCCGGGGGGTTCCTCGGGGCGCTGCTGCTGCGGGCCGGCTGGACCGTGGGCTGGCTGCTGCTGCCGGCCGCCGCGACGGTACTGGTCGTGGGCCTGCTCTACCTGAACCAGCCCGGGTTGCACACGGACCAGGCCCCTGGCCGGGAACGGCCGGGGTGAACGGGGCCATTGGTACAGTCGGGACGTGGCGGTGGACGAGCTCGACACCAGAATCCTGCGCCTGCTGATCGAGCAGCCGCGCACCAGTGTCCGCGAGTACGCCCGGATCCTGGGCGTGGCGCGCGGCACCCTGCAGGCACGGCTGGACCGGCTGGAGCGCACGGGCGTGATCACCGGTACCGGGCCGGTGCTCTCCCCCGCCGCGCTGGGCCATCCGGTGCTGGCCTTCGTGCACATCGAGGTCACCCAGGGGCATCTGGACGACGTGGGTGACGCGCTGGCCGCCGTACCCGAGATCATCGAGGCCTTCTCGATCACCGGCGGCGGGGATTTGCTGACCCGCGTGGCGGCCCGGGACAACGGGCACCTGGAAGACGTGATCCAGCGGCTGATCCAGCTCCCGGGCGTGGTCCGGACCCGTACGGAGGTGGCGCTGCGCGAGCGGGTGCCGCACCGGCTGCTGCCGCTGGTCGAGTCCGTGGGCAGAAATGCCCACAAAACCTGACAGGGCGCCTGGCAGGATGAGGGGGACAGGACACGAGCGGCAGGACGGGCCCCACGGATGATCTCCGTCATCTTCGATCTCGACGGCACCCTCGTGGACAGCGAGCCGAACTACTACGAGTCCGGGCGCCGCACCCTGGAGCGGCACGGGGTCCCCGATTTCACGTGGGAGCAGCACTCCCGCTTCATCGGCATCGGCACGCGGGAGACCCTGGAGATCCTGCGGGAGCGGTACGGGATCCGGGCACCGGTCGAACAGCTGCTCGCCGAGCAGAACGCCGCCTACCTGGAGCTGGCGCGGACCCGGACCGATGTCTTCCCGCAGATGCGGGAGCTCGTCGAGCGGCTGCACGCCGAGGGCGCGGCGATGGCGGTGGCCTCCGGCTCCTCGCTCGCGGCGATCGACGCGGTGCTGTCGGGCACCGGGCTGGACGCGCTGCTGACGACGGTGGTCTCCGCCGAGGAGGTGGCGCACGGCAAGCCCGCTCCGGACGTGTTCCTGGAGGCGGCCCGCCGGCTGGGCGCCGAGCCCGCCGACTGCGTGGTCGTCGAGGACGCGGCGCCCGGGGCGCGGGCCGCGCACGCCGCGGGCATGGCCTGCATGGCGGTCCCGTACACCCCGGACATCGCGGGGGACCCGGCCTTCGCCTCCGCCGGGCTCCTCTTCCCGGGCGGCCAGCCGGAGTTCAGCGCGGACGCGGCGTACGACTGGCTGGCCGCACTCCGCACCGCGTAGCAGCTCCGGGTCCGTTCGCCGGCGGTGTCACTCGGGCCCGGCGGGCGGATTCCCGGTTTCGGGACGGGCCAGGCGGCCGAGCAGGGCCACCGCGTCGCCGACGGCCACCGGCCGGAAGAACTGCGCGTCGGCCTGCTCGACGACGGCGATCGCCCGGGGAGCCAGCTCGGCGCCCGCGTCGGTGACGCGCAGCCGTTTGGCACGGGTGTCGGCCGGGTCGACCTCACGCTCGACGAGTCCTTTGCGTTCCAGTGCGCGCAGGACCTGGGAGGTCATCTTGACGTCGGTACCGGCCTGGCGGGCGACGGCCAGCTGATTGGGTTGCTCGCCCTGGGTGTTGAGCCACCAGGTGCAGGCGAGCAGCACGAACTGCACGTGCGTGAGGTCGAGCGGAGCCAGGGCCGTGGCGATGTCGCGCTGCCAGCGCAAGGTGGCGTGCCACAGCAGGAACCCGGGACTCTCGCCGGGGCCGAGGGGCATCAGCGCAGCGCCAGCTCGGCGAGCGAAGCCATCGTGTCGGGCCAGTCGGCGGTGATGCCCGGGCCGATCTGCGGGCCGACCTCGTCGGCGCCGTTGCCGGTGATCTCCATCCGGTACACCACCCGGATCCGGTCCTGGCCGACCGGGTCGATCCGGTGGGTGGTCCGCAGCACGAGGTCACCGAAGCGCGCCTCGTCGACGAACAGTTCGCCCTCGACCGCCTCGACGACGTGCAGTACGACGGGGTCGTCCCCCGGCGGCGTCATCGTGATCCGGGTACCGGCCGAGAACGGGCCGCTGATGTCGATCTTCTCGATCTCGGCGTTCCAGGCACCCCAGTTCGCCACGTCCGCCCAGAGGCGCCAGACCGCCTCGGGGGTGGCGCCGGTCTCGATGCTGTGCTCGTACTCCCACATGGGCGCTCCCCTTGATCCGATTATCTGTCCGTAGATTATCTGCGCGGAGATCAATAGTCAACGAGCCCCGGGCCCGGCCCCGCCGAGGAGACCCGGTCCGCTCTCTGGCGACCTGCGGGGGCGGCTGTCACCATGCCTGCGTGACCGCGACCCTGACCCCGGGCCCCCGGAGCGCCGGACCGCGCCGATGGCCGCTGCTCGGCAACCTGCCCGCCTTCGCCCGCGATCCCCTGGCCTTCTTCGAATCCCTGCGCGACGGCTACGGGGACTGGGTGCCCTGGGCGCTCGGCCCGCAGCGCAACATCCTGGTCTCCCGGCCCGAACACGCCGGCGAACTGCTCGGGGCCGTCGAGTCCACCTTCCGGCCGACGGAACTGGGCTGGGCCTTCCGCCAGTTGCTGGGCAACGGGGTGGTCGTCGCCACCGGGGGCGACTGGCGCCGCAAACGGGCGCTGGTCCAGCCCGCGGTCCGGCCGCGCCAGGTGCGTTCGTACGCCGCCACGATGGTGGAGTGCGCGGACGCCCTGGCGGGCGGCTGGCACACGGGCCAACGGATCGACGTGCACCGGGAGATGGCCGGGCTCACCCAGCGGATCGCGGTGCGCACGCTGTTCGGGAGCGACGCCGCCGGCCGGGAGGCGCCCATCAGCGCGGCCATGGCCACGGCCCAGCGGGAACTGGGGGCGGAGTTCCGCGGGCTGACGCTGTTCCTGCCGCCCTGGGTCCGCACGCCCGGGCGGCGCCGGATGCGGGAGGCCGTGGCGGTGCTCGACCGGGAGATCGAGCACGTCATACGGGAGCACGAGGCCGCATCGGGCGCCGGCGCGGAACGGGACGACCTGCTGAGCCGACTGCTCGCGGCCCGCGACGACACCGGGGGGCCGCTCTCCCGCAAGGAGCTGCGGGACGAGTCGATCACCCTCTACATCGGCGGACACGAGACCACCTCGACCACCCTGACCTGGGCCTGGCAGCTGCTCTCGGGGGCGCCGCGGGCGCGGGCCCGGCTGACGGACGAGCTGGACCGGGTGCTCGGCGGACGGCTGCCGACCTACGACGACTACGCGCGGCTGCCGTGGACCCGGCAGGTGGTCAAGGAGGCCCTGCGCATCTATCCGCCGATCTGGCTGATCTCGGCGGTGGCCACGGAGGGGGCGACGCTCGGCGGGTGCGCCATACCGGCCGGGACCTCGGTATGGACCAGCCCCTGGTCGATGCACCGCGACGCCCGGTGGTTCCCGGACCCGGAGGACTTCCGCCCCGAGCGATGGGACGCGGACGCCCCGCACCCGGTGCCCGACCACGCCTGGTTCCCCTTCGGCGGCGGCCCGCGGGCCTGCCTCGGAGCGCGGTTCGCCCTGGTGGAGGCCGCGCTCGTACTCGCCGTGCTGGCCCAGCGGTTCCACCTGGACAGCGGGAGCGAACGCGTCGGGGTCTTCCCGGGGCTCACCCTGCAGCCGACCGGTCCGGTCCTGGCGACGCTGCGTACCACCGGCCCGCACGGCGGGGTCGCACGCTGAGACCCTTGCGTCCGGTGTTCCGCTTTCGGCTTCCGGGGCGAGCGCCACCGGATCGAGGAGTACCGCGCGCCTCGCGCGGGCCGCTGGCGCCGCAGCCCGGGAAGATCCGCGGCCCCGCGCGAGTTGGTAGAACCGTGAACGACATGACGCGGGGCGTGGACGAGGCGGTGGATGTGCCGGTGGACGTGGACGTGGTGGTCGTCGGCGCCGGGCAGGCCGGCCTGTCCAGCGCCTACCACCTGACGCGGGCGGGGATCGGCCACGTGGTCCTGGACCACGCGCCCCGCCCGGGCGGAGCCTGGCAGTTCCGCTGGCCCTCGCTCACCTACGGCAAGGTCCACGGGATGCACGCCCTGCCCGGCATGGAGCTGGTGGACGCCGACCCGCTGCGGCCGTCGTCGCAGGTCATCGGGGAGTACTTCGCCGCCTACGAGGACCGCTTCGACCTGCGCGTACGCCGGCCCGTGGACGTGTCCGCCGTACGCGAAGGGGACGCGGGGCGGCTGCGCGTGGAGACCTCGGCCGGCATCTGGTCGGCCCGGGCCCTGGTCAACGCCACCGGGACCTGGGACCGGCCGTTCTGGCCGCGCTACCCGGGCCAGGAGACCTTCCGCGGCCGCCAGCTGCACACCGCGAACTATCCCGGGCCGCAGGAGTTCGCGGGGGCCCGGGTGATCGTCGTCGGCGGTGGCACCTCGGCGGTGCAGCACCTGCTGGAGATCGCCGAGGTGGCGGCGGGGACGACCTGGGTGACCCGGCGGCCCCCGGTCTTCCGCGAAGGGAGCTTCGGCGAGGCCGAGGGCCGGGCCGCGGTGGCCCTGGTGGACGAGCGCGTGCGCCGGGGACTGCCGCCGCAGAGCGTGGTCAGCGTGACGGGACTCCCGCTGAACGACGCCGTCCGGGCCGGTCTGGCCTCGGGCGTGCTGGCCCGGCGGCCCGTCTTCGACCGGATCACCGCCACGGGCGCCGCCTGGGCCGACGGGAGCCGGGTGGACGCCGACGTGATCCTGTGGGCCACCGGATTCCGGGCGGCCGTCGACCACCTCGCCCCGCTGCGCCTGCGCGAGCCGGGCGGAGGCATCCGGGTCGAGGGGACCCGGGCCGTGCGCGACGAGCGGATCCACCTGGTGGGCTACGGCCCGTCGGCGTCGACCATCGGCGCCAACCGCGCGGGCGGTGCCGCGGTCCGCGAGATCCGCCGGCTCCTGGCCCTCGAGCGGGCCGGCGCCCCGGTCCCCGTCCCCGTCCCCGCGGCCTGAGCCCGTCGGCGGCCCTCAGCCGGCCGGGGCCCCCGGTTCGTCGAGGGGGATGATCCGGTCCGGGGTGCCGCCGGCCGTGCGGGCCTCCCGGGTCGGGTACACCCGGCCCGACCCGTCCCGCACCTCCAGAACGGGATCGGTCCAGCTCTCGGTGGCCTCCGGGACCAGGACGCGCGTGGCGCCCCGCTCCGCGTCGTGGATCAGGAGCGACACGATGTTGTAGAGCCGGCGGCCCATCTCGCCGGGCCCCTGCTCCGGGTGGTCCTCCGGGCCCTCGATCTGGATGGTGAAGTAGCGCTCGCCCTCCCAGAAGCCGCCCTTGTCCAGCCATGCGCCCTCCCCCACGCGCACGCCGTCCACCCAGAGCCGGGCCTTGCCCGGATGGTCGCGGAACAGGAGCACCGACCGGTGGGCGTCGCCGTCGGCGAAGGTCACGTCGATCTCGTGCTTGGACCAGCAGTCGATGAAGCCGCTGCACGCCCCGGGTACCTCCCCGTGCCGATAGCTCGCGAGTTTCCCGCCCGGCGGTACGACGGGATCCTGACTGCAGACCTCGGCGAAGCGGCAGGCCCGGTCGACGCGCCGGTTGCAGCCGATACCCATCGCCGCGATGTCGCGCGCCGATGCCTGCGAGAGCAGCTCTCCCAGGCGTTCCACGTACCGTTCCGCACCGACCAGGGCGGTCAGTGCGGCCTCGTCGTACCACCAGTGGAGCAGGTCCACGCCGACGGGGGAACGGGCCAGCCAATCGCGCCAGTCGACCACTCTGCTGCCCCAGCGTTCGACCATCCGCTCGTACCCGGCCCGCTCGGCGGCTGCGGCGGCCTTCGCGTCCGCGTCCAAGCGCGCCTGGATGCACGCGCCGATCGACTCCGCGTCGAAGGCCGGCCCGTCGATCGCCTCCGCGCTCTCATCGGCCTTCGCCTCAGCGTTCGTCTTCGCTCTCCACGGCCATTTCACGGTTCGCCCCGCCCCCTCGGTCCACACACTCGGCAGGCCGCCGATCGTAGAACCGCCGCCGGGACCGGCGCCCGTCATTTCCCGGCGGGACCGGCCTGACCTGTGCGGGAGCCACCGCCCGCGCGGATCCGGTTGAACTCCGCGACGTGCTTGCGGTGTTCCTCGTACGTCGCCGAGAAGCGGGTGTCCCCCGGCTTGACGGTGACGAAGAACAACCAGTCGCCGGGCGTCGGGGCGACCGCGGCCGCCATCGCCTCCAGCCCCGGGCTGTCGATGGGCGTGGGCGGCAGTCCCTGGCGTGCGTAGGTGTTGAAGGGGCTGTCGATCCGGGTGTCGCTCAGCTTGGTGTCCACGGTGCTGCGGTTCAGCGCGTAGTTGATGGTGGAGTCCATCTGGAGCGGCATCGACTTCGCCAGCCGGTTGTGCACCACCCGTGCGACCTTGCCCATGTCGGCGCGGCCCTCGGCCTCCGCCTCGATGATGCTGGCCAGGGTGGCCGTCTGGTACGGGGTCATCCCGTGGGCCTTGCCGCCGTCGGCGACGGCCCGGGTGGCGAGCTTCCGGTTAGCCGTCCGCACCATGTCCGTGAGGAGGGTGGCCGGGGTGGACTTCGAGGTCACCGGGTACGTCGCCGGGAAGAGGTAGCCCTCCGGGTTGCCCTTGGCCTCCGCGGGCAGCGCCAGCCCGGCCGTGGCCACCGCCGCCTTCGTGGATCCCGGTGGGAGCTTCAGCTCGCGGTCGATCGCGGCGTACACCTGCGGGGCCCGCTGGCCCTCGGGGATCAGCAGCCGGCGTGGCGTCTCCGGCACTTCGCCACCGTGCAGTATCGGGATCAGGACCGCCGCACCGAGGGCGAACAGCGTGCCGAGGAAGAGCGCCAGCCGGCCCCGGCGGGTCAGCCGGGAACGGCGTTGCGGCGGCCGGTACTCATGACGCATGCGGGAACGCTAACCCGCGATTCATCATATTTCCGGCACCCGACCTGTGTGCCGGTCGTACGGTCACACATTTACCGGAGCCAGCTGGACGCCCTCGGGCGGTTCGGGCGCGAGCGCGGCGTCCCGGTCCCGGCGGACCAGGGCCGCGTACCGGCCGTCCACCTTCAGCAGCTCCTCATGGGTGCCGCGCTCGGCGATGCGCCCGGCGTCCAGGACCACGATCTGGTCGGCGTCGCGGACGGTGGAGAGGCGGTGCGCGATGGTGATGGTCGTACGGCCGGCTGAGAGGTTGTCGATGGCCCGCTGGACGGCGTGCTCGGTACGGGTGTCCAGGGCGCTGGTGGCCTCGTCGAGGATCAGCACCGGCGGGTCCCGCAGGATGGTGCGGGCGATGGCCAGGCGCTGCTTCTCACCTCCGGAGAACCGGTAGCCGCGCTCGCCGACCAGGGTGTCGTACCCGTCGGGCAGGGAGGCGATGTGGTCGTGGATCTGGGCCGCGCGGGCCGCCTCGGCGATCTCCTCGTCGGTGGCGTCGGGCTTGGCGAAGCGCAGGTTGTCGGCGACCGAGGCGTGAAAGAGATAGGTCTCCTGGGAGACCACGCCGATCGAGCGGGCCAGCGAGTCGAAGTCGAGGTCGCGCACGTCCACCCCGTCGAGGGCGACCCGCCCGCCGGTGACGTCGTAGAGCCGGGGCACCAGGTAGCTGAGGGTGCTCTTGCCGGAGCCGGTCGGGCCGACGACGGCGAGGGACCCGCCGGCCGGAACGGTGATGTCGATCCCCGAAAGGGTCGGGCCGCTCTTGGCGTCGTACGCGAAGTGCACGTCCTCCAGGGTGACCTCGCCCTTGGCCCGGTCCAGCCGCACCGCGTCCGCGCGCTCGGTGATGTCCACCGGCAGGTCGAGGTACTCGAAGATGCGGGCGAACAGCGCGAGTGAGGTCTGTATCTGCACGCCGGTCGACAGCAGGCTCACGGCGGGCCGGAACAGGCCCTGCTGGAGCGTGACGAAGGCGACGAGGGTGCCGACGGAGAGCGAGGGGGCGCCCGTCTGGAGGGCGATGCCGGCCGCCCAGTAGATGAGGGCGGGCATCGCGGCCATGACGATGCCGATGGTGGACATCCGCCAGCGCCCGGCCATGCTGGAGCGCACCTCGAGGCCGACGAGCTTCTCGGACTCGGCGGAGAACGCGGAGGTGAGGGACTCGGAGCGGCCCATGGTGCGGCCGAGCAGGATGCCGCTCACCGAGAGCGACTCGGTGACCGTCGCGGCCATGGCGGCCATCTGCTTCTGCCGCTTCGTGGTGATCTTCTTGCGCTCCCGGCCGACCCGCCGACTGATCCACACGAAGACGGGGAGCAGGAGGAGCGAGACGAGGGTGAGCCGCCAGTCGAGCGCGAGCATGGCGACCACGGAGGCGACGACGGCCGTCAGGTTCGAGACGAGCGAGGTCGCGGTGGAGGTGACGGTGGCCTGCATGCCGCCGATGTCGTTGGCGATGCGGGACTGCACCTCTCCGGTGCGGGTCCGGGTGAAGAAGGCCAGCGGCATCCGCTGGAGCTGCGCGTAGACGGCGGTGCGCAGGTCGTGCATGACGCGCTGGCCGACGGTGGTGGAGATCAGGGTCTGGAGCACGCCGAAGACGCTGGTGACGACGGCGGTGAGGATCATGCCGAGCGCGAGCAGGCTGAGCAGCCCGGTGCGGCCCTGCGGGATCGCGACGTCGAGGATCTCCCGGAGCATGAACGGCGAGGCGACGCCGACCAGTGAGGAGGCGCCGACCAGCAGGCCGACGACGGCGAGCCGGCCGCGGTAGGGCCGGAACAGGCCCACGATGCGGCGCAGCTCACGCGGCTGCTCCGCCGGGGCGGGACGGGCGGGGTCGATGGGGTCTTTCGATGGGATCCACTTCGGTTCGTCGTGCGGCATGGGCACCCTCTCGGGGGTCAGGAGTCGGGGTCGAGGTCTTCGCGATGTCCCCTTCGGCGAAGTCGGGGCCATTGGAGCATAGGTCATTGTTACCTATGCTCACAATGAACGCCATCCTGATATTGTTCCCGCATGAGCTCCGCCTCCGACACCGATCGCCTCCTCGCCGAACAGCTCCTGCGGCTGACGCGCAGGCTGCACCGGATCCAGAAGCGCCACATGGTGCCGCTCGGGATCACTCCCGCCCAGAGTCGTTTGCTGCGCCTCGTCTCGCACTACGAGGGCGAGCAGGCACCCCGTATGGCGGATCTCGCCGCCCGCCTGGAAGTCGTGCCGCGCGCGGTGACCACCCTCGTGGACGGCCTGGAGGCGGCCGACTGCGTACGGCGCGCACCCGACCCCGCGAACCGCCGCGTCATCCGGATCGAGCTCACCGACACCGGCCGCGCCACGCTGCGCCGTCTGCGCAACGCGCGAACCGACGCGGCGGAGGAGATCCTGGCTCCGTTGACCGCCGACCAGCGCGAAGTGCTCGGCGGTCTGCTGAACGCCCTGTCGGACGCCCCGGCGGAGCGCACCTGCTGAGTAGGCCACCCGTGGGCCTCGACGACGCGAGGGGTCGCAGATGCCGCTGCTGGAACCGAAGCCGGGGTCCCTGCGCCCCCGCAGCATCAGCGGCCCCGCCCCCGACCGGCTCCCCGGGCACCGGGCCGGCGGCACGCCCGAGCCGCTGCGCACCGAGCTGACCGGGCTGCTCGGCCCCGAGAAGGTGCTGTGGAAGGTCTCCGACCTGGTCCGCTACGCCTCCGACGCCTCCCCCTACCGCTTCGTACCCCAGGTCGTGGTGGTCGCCGAGGACATCGACGACGTCTCCGCGGTGCTCTCGTACGCCCACGGACGGCAGCGCGAGGTCGTCTTCCGCGCCGCCGGGACCTCGCTGAACGGCCAGGCCCAGGGGGAGGACATCCTGGTCGACGTACGCCGCCACTGGGCCGGGATCGAGGTGTTGGAGGAGGGCCGGCGGGCCCGGATCCGGCCCGGCACCACCGTGGCCCGGGCGAACGCGGCCCTCGCGCGGCACGGCCGGATCCTCGGCCCCGACCCGGCCAGCGCCGTCGCCTGCACCCTCGGCGGGGTCGTCGCCAACAACGCCTCCGGCATGACGGCGGGCACCACCCGCAACTCCTACCGCACGCTCTCCTCCCTCACCTTCGTCCTGCCGGGCGGCACCGTCGTGGACACCGCCGACCCGCTGGCCGACGAGGAGCTGTCACGCGCCGAACCGGCCCTGTGCCACGGGCTGATGGAGATCAAGCGGGAGATCGAGGCCGACCCCGCGCTCGTCGCCCGGATCCGGGCCAAGTACGAGATCAAGAACACCACCGGCTACCGCCTCGACGCCTACCTGGACGGCACCACCCCCGTCGAGATCCTGCGCGGGCTCATGGTCGGCTCGGAGGGCACCCTCGGCTTCATCTCCGAGGTCGTCTTCGACACCCTCCCGCTGGACCGCGAGGTCTGCTCCGCCCTGCTGTTCTTCCCCTCACTGCCCGCGGCGGCCGCGGCCGTACCCCTCTTCAACGAGGCGGGCGCCGTCGCTGTCGAGCTGATGGACGGCAACACCCTGCGCGCCTCGGTCAGCGTCGCGGGGGTGCCCGCCGACTGGGCGGACCTGCCCCGGGAGACCACGGCCCTGCTCGTGGAGTTCCGGGCGCCGGACGAAGCCGGCCGGGACGCCCGCGCGGAACGGGCCGCCCGGCTCCTCGACGGGCTCGACCTGGTCGCCCCGGCGGCTTCGGTCACCAACTCCTTCACCTGCGACCCGAAGACCGTGGGCGGCTACTGGCAGGCCCGCAAGGCCTTCGTCACCGCCGTCGGCGGAGCCCGCGCCCGGGGCACCACTCTGATCACCGAGGACTTCGCGGTGCCGCCGTCCCGGCTGGCCGAAGCCTGCGAGGCGCTCCTCTCGCTCCAGGCGGAGCACGGTTTCGACGCGGCCGTCGCCGGTCACGCGGCCCACGGCAACCTGCACTTCATGCTCGCCTTCGACGCGGCCGACCCCGCCGACGTCGAGCGGTACGGGGCCTTCATGGAGGCCTTCTGCCGGCTCACCGTGGAGCGGTTCGACGGTTCCCTGAAGGCCGAGCACTCCACGGGCCGCAACATGGCCCCCTTCCTGGAACTGGAATGGGGCCCCGCGGCCGCGGCCCTGATGTGGCGCACCAAGCGGCTCGTGGACCCGGAGGGGGTGCTCGCCCCGCGCATCCTCCTCGACCGCGACCCACGGGCCCACCTGCGCGGCCTGAAGACCATCCCGCAGGTGGAGGCGGTGGTCGACGCCTGCATCGAGTGCGGCTTCTGCGAACCGACGTGCCCCAGCGGGGACCTGACGACCACTCCGCGCCAGCGCATCGTGCTGCGCCGCGAGATGCTGCGCCAGCAGCCCGGCTCCCCCGTGCTGGACGGACTGCTCGCCTCCTACGGCTACGACGCGGTGGACACCTGCGCGGCCGACTCCACCTGCAAGCTCGCCTGCCCGGTCGGCATCGACACCGGCGCGCTGATGAAGGACTTCCGCCACCGCCGCCACGGCCCGCGCGAGGAGGCCGCCGCCGCGCTGGCCGCCCGGCGGTTCGGGGCCGCCGAGTCCGCCGCCCGGCTCGCGGTGGCCGCCGCCGACCGGATCCCCTCCGGGGCCGGCGACCGGCTGCTGGCAGCGGTCACCGGGGCCGCGCGCAAGGCCGTACGTCCGGACCTGGTTCCGCAGTGGCCGGCGCGGATCCCCGGCGCCGCCGCCCGTCACCTGCCGCCGACCCGGCGGGTGGGCGCCGCGGCCGTGTACTACCCGGCCTGCGTCAACCGGATCTTCGGCGGCCCGGAGGGCCGGCCCGGCCCCTCCCTGCCCGAGGCCGTGGTGGCCGTGTCGGAACGGGCCGGGCGGCCCGTCTGGATCCCCGGCGACGTCGGCGGCACCTGCTGCGCGACGATCTGGAACTCCAAGGGCTACGAGGCCGGCACCCGGGTGATGGCCAACCGGATCGTCGAGGCGGCCTGGGGGTGGACGGCCGGCGGACTGCTGCCGCTGGTCGTGGACGCCTCCTCCTGCACGCTGGGCATCGCGCGCGAGGTGGTCCCGTACCTGACGCCGGAGAACCGGGCCCTCCACGCGGAGCTGCGGATCCTCGACTCGACCGTGTGGGCCGCCGAGGAGCTGCTGCCGCGGCTGGAGGTCCGGCGCAGGGTCGGCTCGGCCGTGCTCCACCCGACCTGCTCGATGCGCCACTTGGGCGACGAGGACCGGCTGCGGGCGGTGGCCGAGGCGTGCGCCGAGGAGGTGGTGGTCCCCGACGACGCGGGCTGCTGCGCCTTCGCGGGCGACCGGGGAATGCTGCACCCGGAACTGACGGCCTCGGCGACGGCGCGCGAGGCGGCGGAGGTGACCGCTCGGTCCTTCGACGCGCACCTGTCGGCGAACCGGATGTGCGAGGTGGGCATGGACCGGGCGACGGGACGGACCTACTATTCGGCCCTGCTCGAACTGGAGCGCGCCACCCGCCCGTGAGCGCCGGGGCGCGCAACCCCCTTGACCAGGCGCCACGTTCTCCCCCGCCGCCGTAAACCTGCTGGCCGCAGCGCGCGTCCGACGGAAAACCGATTGCCGGGCGCCGGTCCTGAAGGCGAACCTTGCACGGTTTGGACCACTCGACCAGTCATGGGGCGTCATGCAGATCAGCGATCTTCCGTATCCGGATCCAGGGGTACCCGACGCTCGTTCCGGCCCCCGGTTCCTGCTGTGGCTGGGGCGCGGTCAACTCGGCGGACAGCTCAAGAGCCTGTGCTGGGGGGTGCTGCACTTCACCGGCGTCGCCGCACTGCCGTACGCGGTGGGTCTCGGCGTCGACGCGGTCGTCGACCGCGAGCCGAACGGGCTGCTGCTCGTCGGCGTGCTGCTCCTGGTCACCGGCGTCGCGATCTCGGTCGGCGACGCCATGCTCCACCGCACGGCCGTCACCAACTGGATCACCGCCGCGGCCCGGGTGCAGCAGCTCCTGGCGCGCAAGACGGCCGAGCTGGGCTCCGCCCTCACCCGGCGGGTCGCCGCGGGTGAGGTGGTCGCGGTGTCCACCGGCGACGTGGAGAAGATCGGATGGTTCGTCGAGGCGGTCTCGCGCTTCCTCGCGGCCGTCTTCTCCGTCGTCCTCGTCTGCGTCGGGCTGCTGTTCTACGCCCCCGAACTCGGCGTGGTCGTGGCCATCGGCGTGCCGGTGATCGCACTGGCCTCGCTGCCGCTGCTGCCGCGCGCCACCCGGCGCGCCGACGTCCAGCGGGAGAAGGCGGGCAAGGCCACCGAGCTGGCCTCCGACACCGTCGCGGGCCTGCGCGTGCTGCGCGGCATCGGCGGTGAGGAGCTGTTCCTCGGCCGCTACCGCGAGGCCTCGCAGGAGGTCCGCAAGGCAGCCGTGCGCAGCGCCCGGATGTGGGCGCTGATCTCCGCGATCCAGGTGGTGCTCCCGGGCGCGCTGATGATCACGGTGGTCTGGTACGGCGCCACGCTCGTCTCGGAGGGGCGCATCGCGGTGGGCGAGCTGGTCGCCGCGTTCAGCGCGGTGGCGACCCTGCTCTACCAGTTGCGGCACTTCCAGGAGATCGCCATGGCGTACTCCTTCTCGCGTCCCTCCGCCCAGCGGGCGGCCCGGGTGCTGTCACTGAGCCGGACGGACGCCGCCGCCGAGCGTCCCGCGCGCACGGATCCGGTGACGGCACCGGCCGCGGGCGGGGACCTGTACGACCCGCGGACCGGGCTGCTGGCGCCCACCGGGCGGTTCACCGCCGTCGTGTGCGGGGACCCGGACCTGGCCGGACGACTCGCCGAACGCCTGGGCGGCCACCCGATGGACGGGGATCCGGCGTCGGACGCCGGATCCGGATCCGGGGCAGGGGCCGAAGCGGGGACCGGTTCGGGGGTCGATGCGGCCGACCCGGCCGGGGCGCCGTCCGTGCTCCTCGGCGGGGTCGCGCTGGACGAGCTGGAACTGGACACCGCGCGCTCCCTGGTCCTCGTCCAGGACAAGGATCCGGTGCTGCTGTCCGGGACCCTGCGGGAGCTGTTCGACGTACCGGCCTCCGGAGCGGTCGAGTCCGCTGCGGCTCTGGACGCTGCCCATTGCGCGGACGTGCTGGACGCGCTGCTGCAGTCGGCGCCGGACGGGGTCGAGGACCCGATGGACGCCCGGATCACCGAGCGCGGCCGGTCCCTGTCGGGCGGCCAGCGCCAGCGGCTCGCCCTGGCCCGGTCCCTGGTCACCGACCCGGAGGTGCTCGTGCTCGACGAGCCGACCTCCGCGGTCGACTCGCACACCGAGGCTCGGATCGCGGACGGGATCGCGGCCCTGCGGGCGGGGCGGACCACGGTGGTACTGGCGTCCTCGCCGCTGCTGCTGGACCGCGCGGACCGGGTCGTGCTCATCGACGGGGGCACGGTGGCGGCCGTCGGTACCCACCGCGAGCTGCTGCGGCGCGAGCCGCGCTACCGGGCGGTCGTCACCCGCGAGACCGACGAGGAGCAGCGGCTCGGCGGGCTGGAACTGACAGAGCTGACAGAAGCACTCACAGAGATCGAGGAATCCGCATGATCGGCGTGGCGCCGCCAGAGTACGATCCCGCGGCCCCCGACTCGGCCGCGACCCTGCCCGTGGGCACGTCGGCGACCGTACGGGACTATGTGCGCGGCCTGTTCCGGCGCCACCGGCGGGCCTTCGTGGCGCTGGTGGGCGTCAACGCGGCCGCGGTGATCGCCTCCATGGTCGGCCCGTACCTGCTGGGCCGCATCGTGGACGACCTCTCGGAGGGGGCGCGCGAGCTGCATCTGGGGCGGGTGGCGCTGCTGTTCGCGCTGGCGCTGGCGGTCCAGACGTTCTTCACCCGGCTGGTGCGGCTGCGCGGGGCGATGCTCGGCGAGGAGATGCTGGCCGATCTGCGCGAGGACTTCCTGGTGCGGTCGGTGGGTCTGCCGCCGGGCGTGCTGGAGCGGGCCGGTACCGGTGATCTGCTGTCGCGGATCACCACCGACATCGACCGGCTGGCGAACGCGATGCGCGAGGCCGTGCCCCAGCTGGCCATCGGTGTGGTGTGGGCGGGGCTGCTGTTCGGGGCGCTCGCGGTGACCGCGCCGCCGCTGGCGCTGGCCGCGCTGGTGGCGCTGCCGGTGCTGGTGATCGGCTGCCGCTGGTACTTCCGGCGGGCGCCGTCCGCGTACCGCTCGGAGGCGGCGGGCTACGCGGCGGTCTCGGCCGTGCTCACCGAGACGGTGGACGCGGGCCGCACGATCGAGGCGCACCGCCTCGGGCCGGAGCGGATCGCACTGTCGGAGCGGCGGATCTCCCAGTGGGTGGCGTGGGAGCGGTACACCCTCTTCTTGCGGACGGTGCTCTTCCCCGTCATCAACGTCACCTTCGTGACGATCCTCGGCTCGGTGTTGCTGATCGGCGGCTTCTGCGTGCTGCGGGGCTGGATGTCGGTCGGGCAGCTGACCACGGGCGCGCTGCTGGCGCAGATGCTGGTCGACCCGATCGGTCTGATCCTGCGCTGGTACGACGAGCTGCAGGTCGCCCAGGTCTCGCTCGGCCGCCTGGTGGGCGTGCGGGAGATCGAACCGGACGCGGGGGACGCGAAGGTGGCGCCCGAGGGCCGGGACGTGCGGGCCCAGGAGGTCCACTTCGGCTACCGGGAGGGCGTGGACGTCCTGCACCAGGTGTCGATGTCCGTGCCGCCGGGCACCAGGATGGCGCTGGTCGGCCCCTCGGGGGCGGGCAAGTCGACCCTGGGACGGCTGCTCGCGGGCATCTACGCGCCCCGGACCGGCGAGGTCACCCTCGGCGGGGCGCGGCTGTCGCGGATGCCCGCGGAGCGGGTGCGCGAGCACGTGGCCCTGGTCAACCAGGAGCACCACGTGTTCGTGGGCACACTGCGGGACAATCTCCTCCTCGCTCGGACGGGGGCCGGTGACACCGAGCTGTGGGCGGCGCTGGCGGCGGTGGACGCCGACGGCTGGGCGCGGGCCATGGAGGCCGGCCTGGACACCGAGGTCGGTTCCGGCGGCACGGCGCTGACCCCGGCGCAGGCGCAGCAGATCGCGCTCGCCCGGCTGGTGCTGGCCGACCCGCACACGCTGGTGCTGGACGAGGCCACGTCGCTGCTGGACCCGCGCGCGGCCCGGCACTTGGAGCGCTCACTGGCCCGGGTGCTGGACGGCCGTACGGTCATCGCCATCGCCCACCGGCTGCACACCGCGCACGACGCGGACGTGATCGCGGTGGTCGAGGGCGGCCGGATCAGCGAACTCGGCTCGCACGACGAGCTGGTCGCGGCCGACGGGGCGTACGCGGCCCTGTGGCGGTCCTGGCACGGCTGATCCGGGAGCGCGTGCCCGGGAGGGCGTGTCCGGGAGGGCCGGAAGCAGGGCGGCGGGCGGGACCTGGTCCCGCCCGCCGCCCTTCGCCGTCCGGTCTCCCTCAGATGAAACCGAGGGCCGAGGCGCCGCCGAAGCCGCCCAGCAGGATGAAGACCGGCATGAGGACCTTCAGCTCCACCCAGCTGCCGGCCCGGAACCGCATCGCCTTGGGCGGGCCGATGGGGTACCAGCGCTTGCCGGCGATCGGCAGCGGCCACAGGACCGGGCAGCCGGAGACGGTGAGCGCGTCGCCGATGTCGTGGACCAGGGCCCCGAGCACGATCGGCAGGCCGAGCCAGAGGTACTCCTGGCCCGCTCCGTCGAACAGCCAGTTCGCGCCGTTGCCGGGCTGGTCGAGCACCCCCGCCAGGATCCACGCGCTGGTCGCGCCGAGCAGCCAGACCAGGACGTCGCTGGACATCCGCGCGGCCCGCCACAGCAGGCCTTCGACCGCCAGCACCAGGTGCACGAAGAGCAGGGCGAGCACGCCCCAGCGGTCGGCGGTGACGGCGAGCAGGGAGGCCCCGCCGCCGATCAGGACGGCCCAGAGCCAGGTGTGCGTCAGGGTGCGGTGGCCCCCGGTGCGGCGGGCGTCCTTCTTGGAGCGGGTGCCCTTGTAGACGGCGTAGGAGATCTTGTCGACCACCTCGCACACGCCCTTGGAGAGCGGCCCGAAGGCGCGCGAGATCGTCGCCGACTTGTGATCGAGGTCGGGGGCGAGGGCCGCCCCGGCGCAGATCAGCGCGCCGACGACGAGGACGGGCCAGGGCATGGGGTGTCCGGCGGCCGCGGTGGCCGCACCCACCCCCAGCCAGGCCGCTGCCCCGGACAGTGAGTGCGCCGGACCCATCATGGTCGTTTCCCGCCCCGCTGGTGTGTGTTCGGGCCCGGTCGACTGTTTCGTTCGGGCCGCATCGACGGCACAGCGTACCGTCGGTGATCTTCATTCCGTCCGCCGGTTCCCTGATCCGGGGGGAAGCCAGGCAAGATGGGGGGTGTGACCCTCATTGATCAGCTCCCGCCGAACGCCGACCCCGACGCCCTCTTCGAGGCTTTCTCCTCGTGGGCGGAGGACCAGGGCATCACCCTGTACCCGGCTCAGGAGGAGGCGCTGATCGAGGTCGTCTCCGGGGCGAACGTGATCCTGTCCACCCCGACCGGCTCCGGCAAGAGCCTGGTCGCCGCCGGCGCGCACTTCACCGCTCTGGCGCAGGACAAGGTCACCTTCTACACCGCCCCGATCAAGGCGCTGGTGTCGGAGAAGTTCTTCGACCTGTGCAAGCTCTTCGGCACGGAGAACGTCGGCATGCTGACCGGCGACGCCTCCGTGAACGCGGACGCCCCGGTGATCTGCTGCACCGCCGAGGTGCTGGCCTCCATCGCCCTGCGCGACGGCAAGCACGCCGACATCGGCCAGGTCGTGATGGACGAGTTCCACTTCTATGCCGAGCCGGACCGCGGATGGGCCTGGCAGATCCCGCTGCTGGAGCTGCCGCAGGCGCAGTTCATCCTGATGTCGGCGACCCTCGGCGACATGAAGCGGTTCGAGGAGGACCTGACCCGTCGCACCGGCCGGCCCACCTCGGTGGTCCGTTCCGCGACCCGGCCCGTCCCGCTCTCGTACGAGTACGTCACCACCCCGATCACCGACACGATCACCGAGCTGCTGGAGACCCGGCAGGCCCCCGTCTACATCGTGCACTTCACCCAGGCCCAGGCGGTCGAGCGGGCGCAGTCGCTCATGAGCATCAACATGTGCACGCGCGAGGAGAAGGACAAGATCGCCGATCTCATCGGCAACTTCCGCTTCACCACCAAGTTCGGCCAGAACCTCTCCCGCTACGTCCGGCACGGCATCGGCGTGCACCACGCCGGCATGCTGCCCAAGTACCGGCGCCTCGTCGAGAAGCTCGCCCAGGCCGGTCTGCTGAAGGTCATCTGCGGTACGGACACCCTCGGGGTCGGCGTCAACGTCCCTATCCGCACGGTGCTGTTCACCGCGCTCACCAAGTACGACGGCAACCGGGTCCGCACCCTGCGCGCCCGGGAGTTCCACCAGATCGCGGGGCGTGCCGGCCGGGCCGGCTTCGACACCGCGGGCTATGTGGTCGCGCAGGCCCCCGAGCACGTCATCGAGAACGAGAAGGCGCTCGCGAAGGCGGGCGACGATCCGAAGAAGCGCCGCAAGGTGGTGCGCAAGAAGGCTCCCGAGGGCTTCGTCGCGTGGTCGGACACCACGTTCGAGAAGCTCATCGCCGCCGACCCGGAGGCGCTCACCTCGCGCTTCAAGGTCACCAACATCATGCTGCTGTCAGTCATCGCCCGGCCGGGCGACGCCTTCCAGGCGATGCGCCACCTGCTGGAGGACAACCACGAGCCCCGCAAGGCCCAGCTGCGGCACATCCGCCGGGCCATCGCGATCTACCGCTCGCTGCTGGACGGCGGTGTGGTCGAGAAGCTCGACACCCCGGACGCGGAAGGCCGCACCATCCGGCTCACCGTCGACCTCCAGCAGGACTTCGCGCTCAACCAGCCCCTGTCCACCTTCGCCCTGGCCTCCTTCGACCTGCTGGACCCGGAGTCCCCCTCCTACGCGCTGGACATGGTCTCCGTCGTG
This sequence comes from Streptomyces nojiriensis, assembly GCF_017639205.1. Lineage (NCBI taxonomy): Bacteria > Bacillati > Actinomycetota > Actinomycetes > Kitasatosporales > Streptomycetaceae > Streptomyces > Streptomyces nojiriensis. The sequence continues at coordinate 1,639,811 of NZ_CP071139.1, forward strand.
GAGTCCACGCTGGACGACCCGCGCCAGATCCTGGCCGCCCAGCAGAACAAGGAACGCGGTATCCAGGTCGGCCAGATGAAGGCCGACGGGATCGAGTACGAGGAGCGGATGGAGCGGCTCCAGGACGTCACCTATCCCAAGCCGCTCGAAGAGCTGCTCTCCCATGCCTACGACGTGTACGCCAAGAGCCACCCGTGGGTGCGCGACCACCCGGTCTCCCCGAAGTCGATCATCCGCGACATGTACGAGCGCGCGATGACCTTCACCGAGTTCACCTCCTTCTACGAGCTGGCCCGCACCGAGGGCATCGTGCTGCGCTACCTGGCGAGCGCGTTCAAGGCGCTGGACCACACCATCCCCGACGACCTCAAGTCGGAGGACCTCCAGGACCTGATCGAATGGCTCGGCGAACTGGTCCGCCAGGTCGACTCCAGCCTGCTGGACGAGTGGGAGCAGCTGGCGAACCCGGAGGTGGAGACGGCGGAGCAGGCTCAGGAGAAGGCCGACCAGGTCAAGCCGGTCACCGCGAACGCGCGCGCCTTCCGCGTCCTGGTCCGCAACGCCATGTTCCGCCGGGTGGAGCTGGCCGCCCTCGACCACGTCAACGTGCTGGGCGAGCTGGACTCCGAGTCCGGCTGGGACGCAGATGCCTGGGGCGAGGCCCTGGACGGGTACTGGGACGAGTACGACGACCTGGGCACCGGACCCGACGCGCGCGGCCCGAAGCTCCTGCAGATCGAGGAGGACCCGGCGCACGGCCTGTGGCGCGTCCGCCAGACCTTCGCGGACCCCAACGGGGACCATGGCTGGGGCATCAGCGCCGAGGTCGACCTGGCCGCCTCCGACGAGGAGGGCCGGGCCGTCATCCGGGTCACCTCGGTCGGCGAGCTCGGAGCGCTCTGACCGTCCGCCGCATCCCGCCGTACCCGCCCGACCCACCGGACCCGCCGGACCCGACAGTGGAGATCCTCTGATGACGAACCCCGCCGAGAGACTGGTCGATCTGCTCGATCTGGAGCAGATCGAGGTCAACATCTTCCGCGGCGCCAGCCCGCAGGAGTCCCTCCAGCGGGTCTTCGGCGGGCAGGTCGCCGGCCAGGCGCTGGTGGCCGCGGGGCGCACCGTCGAGAGCGACCGCCCGGTCCACTCGCTGCACGCGTACTTCCTGCGCCCCGGCATCCCCGGAGTGCCGATCGTGTACCAGGTGGAGCGGGTGCGCGACGGGCGGTCCTTCACCACGCGCCGGGTCACCGCGGTCCAGCAGGGCAAGACGATCTTCAATCTCACCGCCTCCTTCCATCATCCGGAGGAGGGCGGCATCGAGCACCAGCTGCCTCCTCACCACGTCCCTCACCCGGACACGCTCCCCAAGGTCGCGGACGAGATCCGCGAACACCTCGGGGCGCTGCCGGAAGCACTGGAGCGGATGGCCCGCCGCCAGCCCTTCGACATCCGCTACGTCAACCGGCTCCGCTGGACTCCCGAGGAGCTCAAGGGATCCGATCCCCGCAGCGCGGTGTGGATGCGCGCGGTCGGCCCGCTGGGCGACGACCCCCTCATCCACACCTGCGCCCTCACCTACGCAAGTGACATGACCCTCCTCGACGCCGTGCGCATCCCGGTGGAACCCCTGTGGGGCATGCGCGGTTTCGACATGGCCTCGCTGGACCACGCCATGTGGTTCCACCGGCCCTTCCGGGCGGACGAGTGGTTCCTGTACGACCAGGAGTCGCCCATCGCGCACGGCGGCCGGGGCCTGGCCCGGGGCCGCATCTACGACGTGGAGGGCAGGCTGCTGGTGTCCGTGGTCCAGGAGGGCCTCTTCCGTCCGTACCCCGCCAAGCCGTCCGAGCCCGCCCCGGAGAACTGAGCACACCCATGCCCACCCCTGCCGTCCCCTGCCCCTGCGGGCTGCCCGCCACCTACCCGGAGTGCTGCGGCCCCTTCCACTCCGGTGCCCGGTCGGCCCCCACCGCCGAGCGGCTGATGCGCTCCCGGTTCAGCGCCTTCGCCGTCGGCGACACCGCCTACCTGCTGCGCTCCTGGCACCCCGCCACCCGTCCGGACCGCCTCGACCTGGATCCCGAACAGCGCTGGGAGCGGCTGGAGATCCTCGCCACCGAGCGCGGCGGGATGTTCGAGACGGAGGGCTCGGTGGAGTTCCGCGCCCACTACCGCGAGGGCCGGCACACCGGCTCGCTGCACGAGCACAGCAGCTTCTCGCGCGAGGGCGGGGCCTGGGTCTATGTCGGCCCCCTCTCCCCCGTCGACTTCGACTGACCCCGCGCCTTCGACTGGCCCCGCGCCCCCGCCAGGGCGAAGTCCAGGCTGGTGCGGTACCAGTGGATCTCGTCCGGCGGGCCGGCTTTCAGCAGCTCCGTCGCCACCGCGGCCGCCGCCGGAGCCTGCGGGTGCCCGTACGGGGGTGGCGGGCCGAGGGCGGCCAGGACGATCCGCTCCGCCGGGTCGGGCACGGCCTCCAGCAGTTCGTCCTCGGGCAGCACGGAGGCCAGTACGGCGGCGCGCTCCCAGGGGTCGGCGGTCCGCCTCAGCAGCAGCCCGACATGCCGCCCGCGCCACTTGCGCGGGCGCAGATCCGCCTTGGCCGCCATCAGTTCCCGGTCCGCCGGGGGCGCGGTCCCGCGCAGCATTCCCGGATCCCGCGCGGCGAAGCTCCGTAGCTCCGCGGTCAGATAGAGCCACACGACGGCCCGGTACCGGTTGATCCGGTAGCCGACCGGGGTCACGTGCCCGCAGCGCGCGAGCCGCGTGAAGCGGCTCGGGCCGACCCCCACCACCTCGGCCGCGGCCTCCGCCCCGGCCACCGTCCCGACCCGCTCGCGCAGCGCGCCCGGCGGGCCGGACTCCGATCTGACCCGGTCCAGCTCGGCCCGTGCGTAACGCGCGGCCCCGGCGAGCGTGCGCGGCCCGGCCCGGACGATCCCCAGCTGGACGGCCCTGGCGAACTCGCTACGGCTCAGCCCCAGTTCACCTGCGGCCTGCACGCCGCCCATCAGCAGGTCCGCGGCCCCGTCGGCCGCAGCGCCGCCGTCCACGTAGCCCACGTCGCCCACGTCGTCCCGAAGTGCGGTCCCCATCTGCTTCATCACGGTCCTCCCCCACGAGCAGTGATTACTCTGTGTGAAGACCGTAACTCGGCGCGATGACACCCCGCGAGGCCTGTGGAAAACTTCCCGAGCGGCGCGGAAAGAGGCCCGGCTCAGCCGCCGGTGATACGCCGCTCCGCAACGCCCAGGTGCTCGCCCACCCGGTTGACCAGCAGCGTCATCTCGTACGCGACCTGACCGATGTCCGACTCGGCGGCGCTCAGCACGCACAGGCTGCTGCCCGCCCCCGCCGCCATGACGAAGAGCGCTCCCTCGTCGTACTCGACCATCGTCTGGCGCACCTCACCGGCCCGGAAGTGGCGGCCGGACCCCTTGGCAAGGCTCTGCAGACCGGCCGCGACAGCCGCCAGGTGTTCCGCGTCCTCCCGCGCCAATCCCGCGCTCGCCCCCGTGACCAGGCCGTCGTTGGACAGCACCACCGCGTGCCGCACCTGCTGGACCCTGCGTGTCAGGTCGTCCAGCAGCCAATCCAGTTGCTTGTCCAGTGCCATTCCCAGCCCCTCCCCGTCGACGTCGGCCACCTGGCCGCGCCCCACCCCGCGTACGTGTGCCGCAAGCCTTCCCCACCAGCGCCTTTCGGGCAAGGAGGATGTCCCCATGGCGAAGAAGATGACTCAAGAGGAATGGCGGGCGTTCGTCTCGCACTCCACCCGCACCGGAAAGCTCTCCACCGTGCGCGAGGACGGAAGTCCGCACATCGCTCCCATCTGGTTCGTGCTCGACGGCGATTCCTTCGTCTTCAACACCGGAAAGGACACCGTCAAGGGACGCAACCTCGCCCGCGACGGCCGGGTCGCGCTCTGCGTGGACGACGACCGGCCGCCCTTCTCCTTCGTCGTCCTCGAGGGCCGCGCCGAGATCAGCGGGTACGCCGACGGCGCCGACGAACTGCTCACCTGGGCGACCCGGATCGGCGCCCGCTACATGGGCGAGGAACAGGCCGAATCCTTCGGGCGCCGCAATGCCGTCCCGACCGAACTCCTCGTCAGGGTTCCGATCGACAAGGTGATCGCCCGCGCCGGTATCGCCGAATGACCCGTCCCTGACCTCCGATCCCCGATTCCCGATCCCTGTTTGCCGATCCCGCCGACCGGGCCGGTTCACACGGGATCGGCCTGCGATCCCACCGAGTCCAGCAGCCGGGCGGTGTGCACCCGCCCGGCGTACTCGACCAGCCTGATCAGCACTTCCTTCCCCGAGTCCCGGTCCCGCGCGTCACACAGCACCACCGGCGTCCCCTGCTCCAGGTCCAGGGCCCGCGCGACGTCGTGCGCCCCGTACCGCCGTGCGTCCGTGAAGCAGTTGACGGCCACCACGAACGGGATGCGCCGGTGCTCGAAGTAGTCCACCGCCGGAAAGCAGTCCTCCAGCCGCCGCGTGTCGGCCAGTACGACGGCGCCCAGCGCGCCCTGCGACAGCTCGTCCCACAGGAACCAGAACCGGTCCTGCCCCGGCGTGCCGAACAGGTACAGGGACAGCCCGGACCGGATGGTGATCCGCCCGAAGTCCATGGCCACCGTCGTGGTCGTCTTCTGGTCCACGCCGCCCGTGTCGTCGACCAGTTCACCCGCCTCGCTCAGCGCTTCCTCCGTCCGCAGGGGCCGGATCTCGCTGACCGCGCCCACCAGCGTGGTCTTGCCCACCCCGAACCCGCCCGCCACCAGGATCTTCAGGGCGAGTGCGGCCAGTTCGGGGTCCTCCCCGGGGCCGTGATCCGCGCCCGCGTCCTGGGCCGGGGAAGGTGCGGCAGGTCCGGCCGGTCCGGCAGATCGGTCGTCGTACTGTCCCATCAAAGCGCTCTCAATCCCTCGATGACTTCACGCAGAATCCGCACGTCCGGCAGTTGTGCGGGCGGTACGGGCCGGCTGACCTTGACGTGCCCGCCCTCCAGCAGGTCCCCGAGGAGCACCCGCACCACCCCCACGGGCAGGTCCGCGTCGGCGGCGAGTTCGGCCACCGACTGGGTCTCGGACCGGCAGAATCCGAGCAGTGCCCGGTGTTCGGGGCCCAGCAGCGACTCGGCCGCCTCGTCCGTGCCCGTCGGGTCGACCGCGACCAGCGCGATCAGGTCGAAGCGGACCCCGTGGGGTCCCGGCTTCGTACGCCCGCCGGTCACGGCGTAGGGCCGGACGAGCGGGCCCGCGTCGGCGTCGTACCACTGGCCGTTCATGTGCCGGACCGCCGCCCTCAGCCCGCGGCCGGCGGGCGCGCCGCGAACCGGGGCGGGGTGTAGAGGTGCTCGCCGACCCGCTTCACCAGCCGCGCCATCTCGTAGGCGATCAGGCCGATATCGGCACTGGCGGCGCTGATGACGGCCAGACAGGAGCCGTCGCCGGCGGCCGCGACGAAGAGGAAGCCCTCGTCCATCTCGACCAACGTCTGGCGCACGCCCCCGGCGTGGAAGTGCCGGCCCGCGCCCTTGGCCAGGCTGTGGAAGCCCGAGGCCACCGCGGCCAGGTGCTCGGCGTCCTCCCGGCCGAGCGCGCTGGAGGCGCCGACCGCCAGGCCGTCGTTGGAGAGGACCACGGCGTGCCGGACCTCGCGGACCCGGAGCACCAGGTCGTCGAGCAGCCAGTCCAGTTCGCCGGACCTGCGGCCGCCGTCGAGGTCGATCCTTTGGTGTTCGATCATCAAACTTCTCCTTCGCTGCCTGCGTGAGGGGAGTTCTCCTGGGCACCGCGGACCCAGCCGGCCCGGTAGGCCGCCATCCGGTCCCGGGCCTGCTCGGGGCTGCGGCCCGACGGCTCCTCGGGGAGGCGTGATGCGGCCGGGGCCTTCGGGGCGGGGGCTTCCCGAAGCTGCGGGACGAGACTGGCCTGGCGCACCCGGCGCGGTAGTTCCGTGACCGTGGCCGGGGGCGCCGCGGCCGTCTGGGTACGGGCGCCCGCGCCGCCGGGGGCGCGCGGCCGGAGCGAAGCCACCGGGGCCGGGCGCGGCTCCTCGCGTACGGGGTCCGGGGCCGCGGCCGGGGACGGCGTGTCCTCCCGTACGACGGTCATGGCGGGTGGCCGTTCGGCCCCGGCGACCGCCTTCGGTGCCGGAGCGGCAGCCGGCGGCTCCGGGCGGGGCGCCGGGCGGGGCGCCGGGCCGGATTCCGGCGCCGTGCCGCGATCGGATGCGGAGGCGGGGGCAGAGGCGGAGGCAGAGGCAGCGGCGGTAGCGGCTCCGGCTGGGGCTCCGGTCGTGATCGCGCCCTGGAGAATGGAGTTGGGCAGGAGCACCACTGCGGTGGTGCCGCCGTAGGGCGACGTGCGCAGGTGCACCTTGACTCCGTGGCGGGCCGAGAGGCGGCTGACCACGAAGAGCCCGAGCCGGTCGCTGTCGAAGAGGTCGAGGGACTCGGACTGCTCGATGCGGCGGTTGGCGTCGCCCAGGGACTCGGTGCCCATGCCGAGTCCGCGGTCCTCGACCTCCAGGACGTAGCCGGTGCCGACGGGCTCACCGCTCACCCGGACCTTGGTGTGCGGCGGGGAGAACTGAGCCGCGTTCTCGATGAGTTCCGCGAGCAGGTGGGTGAGGTCGGCGACGGCGCCCCCGACCACGGCGGCTTCCGCGAGCTGCCGGACCTCGATCCGCGGGTAGTCCTCGATCTCGGAGACGGCGGCCCGCACGACGTTCGTGAGGGGGACCGGCATCCGCCAGGCCCGGCCGGGGGTGGCACCCGACAGGATGATCAGGCTTTCCGCGTGCCGGCGCATCCGGGTGGTCAGGTGGTCGAGGCGGAAGAGGTCACCGAGCTCGTTCGGGTCGTCGGCGCGCCGCTCCATCGAGTCGAGCAGGGTGAGCTGCTTGTGTACGAGGACCTGGCTGCGGCGGGCGAGGTTGACGAAGACACCGGAGATCCCGTCGGCGAGTTCCGCCCGTTCGACGGCGGCGCTGAGCGCGGCCCGGTGGACGGTGCCGAGCGCCTCGCCGACCTGGGTGATCTCGTCCTCGGCGGGCGGCCCGGGCGGGGTCTCGGCGGCGACGTCGATCTCCTGGCCGGCGCGCAGCCGTTCCATCGCCTGCGGGAGTTTGCGGTGGGCGATCTCCAGGGCGGTGTTGCGCAGCGAGACGAGTTCGACGACGAGCACCCGGCCGATCCGGACCGAGATGACGAGGGAGGCGGCGACGGCCGCCAGGCCCAGCAGCACGGCGGCCCCGGCCGGGGTGAGCGCCCCTTCGGTGAACGGGTCGGCCCGGTCGGCGGCCGCGGCGTGTGCGGACGCCTCGACCTCCCGCATCGAGGAGGCGATGCCGTTGTGGGCGGCCTCCCATCCGGCGGGCAATCCGCGGCTCTCCTTGGAGGTGCCCGCGGCCAGCGCCCGGTCCTCGGCGCCGGTGAGATCGGCGTAGTCGGCGCTCTTGGCGGCGGACTGCCAGACGGCCTCCTGTTCGGCGGGGAGGTCACGGGCGGCGGATTCGGTGAGCGCGCGGCGGGACTCGACGGCGCCGGTCAGCTGCCGAAGCGTTTCGGCCGTGCGCGGGCCGGGGGCGGCGAGCAGCGCGTCCTCCCGGGAGAGCAGTTCCGCGGCGCGGGAGAATTCGAGCAGGACCCGGGCGTCGGCGCCGAGTTCGGCCTTCCCCCCGCCGGTCAGGGCGCCGCCGACGGCGAAGGCGGAGTCGACCACGCGGGTGTAGATGGTGTACGCCGCCTCGGGGGTGGCGCGGCGGTCGGCGATGTCCTTGCGCGACGCGCCCAGGCCTTCGACAGCGGCCACGAACGACTCCAGCCGGACCACGATGTCGGAGCGGTAGTCGCCGGAATCGGCCACGGTGTGCTGGTCACCGAGCCGCAACCGCTGCACGGCAGCGTCGGTCCGGCGGGCCTGCTGGTCCAGGGCGCCCGGGTCGGAGGCGGGGTCGGCGAGCAGACGGACGGCGGCGCGCCGTTCCGCCTGGAGCTCGGTGACGGCGGCGGCGACGGGTGTGCGTATCTCGGTGTCGACCTGGTGGACGCGGCTGAGCCGGGCCATGTCCTGGGCGGTGTTGACGGTGGCGAAGGCCCAGAGGGCGAGGAGCGAGACGACCGGGACCATCAGCAGCGAGACGATCTTCGCGCGGACGGTGGCGGGACGCAGCCGCAACCGCGGCCGCGGCCGGGGCCGGGGTCCGCTGGCGCGCGCGGCAGGCGGATCGGGCCGGTGGCCCGGGAACTCCGCCGGTTCCTCGGCCGGCGGCCCGGCGTGGGCCCGGCGGCCGCGTGCCGGGGGCGCGGGCAGCCTCGGCGCCGCTGCTTCCGGTCTTCTGCGGGGTGTTCGCATGGGCTCCTCGTTCCGGGCGGTGCCTACGGGTGCGGTGTGGCAAGTGGGACGGTGTGGCAGGTGGGACTGGTGGGGTGACGCAGCAGTGGGGTGACGGCCGGTGCGCGGCGGTGCGGTGCCGCGGGATCAGCCCGGGCCACGGGCCGCCGGTGCACGGTCAGCGCGTCGTCAGTGGGCGGTCAGTGGGCGGGCACGGTGTGCTCCCCCGGGTGCCGGGCCGAAGCGGAGGCGGCGCGTTCGTCGATCGTCGGGGAGAGCGCGACGAAGGCGGCGGTGATGAACAGGTAGGAGCCCAGCCCGACGGCGAGCGGGAAGATGAACTGCATGGCGGTGGCGCCGGGCAGGGCCGCGTCCGAGGGGCTGACGCTGACGGCGACGGCCATCATCCCCGTGTAGTGCATGCTGCTGACGGCGGCGCCCATGACGAGCGAGGCGACGGCGACCGCCACCGGTGACTTGATGTTGAGCGCGGCCCACAGGGCGGCGGTCGCCGCGATCACGGCGATGGCGACGGAGAGTCCGACGGTGAGCGGATCGTAGGAGACCTCGCCGTGCAGACGCAGGGCCGCCATGCCCAGGTAGTGCATGCTGGCGACGCCGAGTCCGGTGGTCAGGCCGCCCAGTACGAGGGACCGGCCGCGCTCCTTGCCGTAGCCGACGGCGAAGACTCCGGCGCCGACCACCAGCACGGCGACGAGCAGGCTGAGGATCGTGAGCGGCACGTCGTAGTGGATCTCGGTGCCCGTGACCTCGAAGCCGAGCATCGCGACGAAGTGCATGGTCCAGATGCCGGTGCCGATGGCGGAGGCCGCGGTGAGGAGCCAGTTGCGGCGGGAGGCTCCGGTCGTGGCGAGAGCCCGGACGGTGCAGCGCAGCCCGAGGGCGGCACCGATCGATGCCATCACATATGACAGCGCGGGTGTCAGCCACCCGTAGGCGGCGTGGTCCAGATGTCCCAGGTGTCCCATGGCCACGGGACGCTAGTCCGGGTGAGGGTGCGAACAGGGGGCGCATTTCGAAAGCAGCTGGAACTGCTGGAATATGACAGAGCTACGTTCATCTTCGATCACACCACGTGCCAGCTTGCACACGGTCCGCAGGCGGGCGGGTACGGGTGGGGGATCATGGGCGCATGAGCGAAGACCACACACACGTGCAGGAGTTCTTCGGGGCGCGCGCAGCCGACTGGGACCGCAGGTTTCCCGGCGACGAGCCCGCGTTCACCACCGCCGTGACCGAGTTCGGGCTGCGGCCCGGGGACCGCGTGCTCGACGCGGGCTGCGGCACCGGGCGGGCCATGACCGCGCTGCGGGCCGCCGTCGGACCCGCCGGGACCGTGCTCGGCGTGGACCTCACTCCGCAGATGCTGGCCGCCGCGCGGCGGGCGGGGCGGGACGCCGAGGGCGCCCTGCTCCTCGCCGACGTGGCCCGGCTGCCGCTGCGCGACGAGGTGCTCGACGCGGTGTTCGCCGCCGGGCTCATCGCCCACCTGCCCGACCCGGGGGCGAACCTGCGCGAGCTCGCCAGGGTGGTCCGCCCCGGTGGCGGGCTCGCGCTCTTTCACCCGATCGGGCGGGCGGCCCTCGCCGCGCGGCACGGCCGCGAGCTGACCCCGGACGACATGCGGGCCGAGCACAACCTCGGCCCGCTGCTGACCGGTTCGGGCTGGGACATGGCCTCGTACGCCGATGACGACGACCGTTTCCTGGCGCTGGCCGTACGTCGCCCCTGAACACACCCGTACGTCGGCCCCATGCCCGGGGTCCGCGGAGGTGCCCGGGATCAGGCCGGAGGCTGGGCCTCGGCTCCGGCGGGCCGGCGGGGATGCGGAACGGGGCAGCCGCCCGAGCCGGGCACGGGGAACGTGCCGAGCTCACCCACGTCGTAGCCGTCCGGATAGCCCTTGATCTCCGGGTTCTGGCGGGCGTAGTGCGGGGCGCGGCGCGGGGGCAGGAGCCGGACCGCACGGCCGCGCAGCCACAGGGCGCCCTGGACGAGGCGCCGGACCGGGGCGCGCGGGGTCTCGTAGCGGAAGGCGCCCAGCAGCGACTCGTCGAGGAGGGCGAGGCTCGCGCGCCGCACGGCGGGGGCGACCGGCGCCGGGTACCAGGAGGCCATGAGGTCGAGGGTGGAGTCGGCGACCCTGCGGGCGCCTTCGTCCCAGCCGAAGTGGGCCTCCTCGTAGGCGTCGAGGGTGGATTCGAACTCCTCGTAGGAGCCCGGGATGTCCGTGATGCCCAGGTGTCTGCCGAGGGTGGCGTAGTAGTTCGCGCAGGCCCGGCGCTCGTGGTGGGTCAGCGGACGCCAGCCGTAGGCGTCCAGCCAGCGCGCGGGAATCACCACGAAGGTGCTCAGGACGTACCGCATGTCGTCGTTCGAGATGTCGTAGCTGCGGTGCATCTGGTTGACGCGGCGGATGGCGGTGCGTGCGGTGTCGCTCTCGAAGCCGTGCTCGACGACCGCGTCCAGGAGCAGCGCGGTGTCGTCGTAGCGCTTCTGGGTCCGGTCGGTGAACTCGGCCGTCTCGGCCAGCAGGCCACCGATGCTCGGGACGGCATATGTCCGGAACAGGGCGAGTTCCAGGGCGCGGGTGAAGTCCCAGGGGAACTCGTAGGTGGCGGTGAGCCGGTAGATGGCGAGGAAATCCTTGTCGGGATCGAGACGGAGGATCTCCCTCAGCCGATCGTAACGCTGCACCAGGTGTCCCTTTCTGTGGCGGGCCCCCAACTCTACGTGCAGGTAGCAGCCTTGGAAATCGTGTCCCGCAAGCTCTCGACGGGCGGGTTACCCGCTGGTTAAGGTGCGCCGACGAGAGAGCTACCAGGAGGCCAGGTGTCCGACGACGAGGGTGGCGGCTCGCTGTACGTGCTGACCGCGGTGCTGCTGACCCCGGCACAGTTCCCCAGCATCCTGGGCGACGACTTCCCCGAGGCCTGCTCCCTGCTGGGCGTGGCGCCGGGCGGGGAGGGGTACGGGCTGGTGCTCGGCCAGGACGAGGAAGGCGCGCGCTGGACGGTCGTCGTGGACGACGTCTCGCTCGTCGCGACGGCCATCGCCTCCTGGGACTGCGGGATGGAGTACGACCTGTCCCCCGACGAGCGGACGATCGTGGTCTCGCTGGCGGGCTGGCCACTGGACCTGTCGGTGGCCGCGTCGGGAATCCCCGAGCCGCACGATCCCGAGCAAGGAGCGGACGGTACGGGGCGGGTCCCGCTCGCCCCGCCCTCGGCCGACGCGTGGGGTCCGGTGCAGCGGCGGATGGGCGCGGACCAGATCGCGCGGGAGTGGGCGGACTGGCGCGAGCGCGTGGCCACGGACGGCGGGGCGGCCGCCGCCGCACACCCCGGGCTCGCGCGGGCGCTGGAGGAGGCCGTGGCGTACACGAAGACCCCGCCACCGCCCGGCCGGGTACGGTCCTCGTTCGCCGGCGAGGGGGCCCGGACGCTGCGGGTGGACGGGCCCGGCTGGTCGCTCGTGGCGCGTACCGGAGAGGCGGCCTTCGTCCTGCTGGACGAGGAACCGAGCGAGGTGCTCACGGTCCCCCACGAGGGGGCCTCCGACCTGCCGGACCTGCCGGACCTGCTGGAGGCGCTCGACCGCATCGCGGTCCGCCCGTCGTGAACACGCGCCGGGGCGGGCGGCGGCGGTGACGGCTCCGACGGCTCCGACGGACGACCCGTACCGGGCGGTCGGTCCGCGCCCGGCCTCCGCGCGCGGGCCGTCTCGCCCCCTCACAATCGAAAAGAACCGGCCACAAAGGCCGGAAATCGCTCTGGATCCCCCTCCTCCAGAATGATCGAATCGGCCAGTCAAGCGGCTCAAAGATGCGCACCCCGCATCTTCGGCCCATTCCACGACGGAGGCCATTCTTGAATTCCATGTCCTACCTGGACCTGCACCGGGAAGTCTCGCAGGACATCGACGCGGAGATCGACACCGCGCTGGAGCGGCTCGGCCCACTGGCGAGCACGACCAGGAACTCAGTGGCCAAGCTCTTGGAGCACCGCAAACTGAGACATCCCCTCTCGGTACTGCCGCTCCTCACGCACGCCATAGAGACCGGAAATCCGAGGCCGGCCATACCGTTGTCCGCCGTCCACCTGCTGTGGTGGACCTCGGCCTGCTACCTCGACGACCTGGCGGATGCCAACGGTGCCTCCATCTCCGGTGAGCTCACCGAGAACGAAGCGCTGCTCGCGTCCGTCATCACGGGGAACTCACTCCCCATCCAGATCCTCCTCTCACAGGATCTCCCGGAGTCGGCGCGCAGCGCGCTGATAACCGAGATCCTGAACGGCTGGATCATCGGCGTCGACGGCCAGATCGACGACATGCGCGGGGACATCTGCAGCGCGTCGCGGAAATCGGTCGTCGAGACGTACCGCGGCAAGTCCGGCGCTCCGTTCGGAATGATCACGGCAATGGCCGCCATATTCTCGGGAACAACGGCCGAGAAGGTGGAGCTGTGGCGTGAATTCGGCTACGTCTTCGGGATCCTTTGGCAAATATTCAACGACCAGGAAGACATCCTGTCCGGCCGCAACGAGGACCTGGTCAACGGCACGGTCACCTATCTCCTCGCCTCCGTCCTCGAGGACGCCTCGCCCGATTCCCGGGAGCGGATCCTGGACCTGTGCGCCACCGCCGGGCGCTCGCACCAGGCCAGAGTGGAACTCGAGGGACTGCTGCGGACCCCCACCACCCTCGACCGGTACCGGGCGGAGATCGACGCCTTCCGCGGCGAGGGGCACCGAATCCTGGACGAACTGGGCGGCGACGAGACCTACTTGCCGGTGCTCCGGCACCTCGTGGACCACGCGTCGCAGATGCTGCTCGAAGCGGACCTCGACCCGGTCGCCGTGAGCGGCGCCGCCTGACCCGGGCCCTCTTCCGGATCTTGCCGGGCCCGCGACGCCCGGCGGGCCACACCATCCGGGCGTCACCGCCACCCGGCGGGTACGCGTCCGAGCCCGCCCCGCGGCCCTGACTGCCGGGCTCCGCGCCGAAGCCGGAGCCCGGCCACCCCGCCGGGCGAGCGCGCGGCCGCCGCGGTCAGCGGCCGATCTGCTTCCTGGACATGCCCCGCAGACGGCGCCGCTGGGAGGAGTCCAGCAGGAGGTAGGCGGCGACCGGCACGCCGATCAGGACCAGCAGCCCGGCCCAGAACCCCACGGTCCAGAACAGCACGATGGCTGCCACGACTCCGGCAACCGCGATCTTTCCGCTCGTGGACATCTGCGGACACCTCCTCCTGCCGTCGACCACTCCTACCCGCTCAACGCGCCGTCGCGACCGCGCGTTCCCCGACACCCGAACGGTCTTCGAAGTGACCCGGGTCACGGCCGCGCCCCCGTCGTCGGGCGCCCCCGGTGGGGTACCGTCGGCCACTCCGTATCCGGTAGTCAAGTTTGAGGAATGCGTGCTCTCCGAGATCTCCGACCTCATCCACCACCACTGCGCCGTGTTCCTTCCCGCCGACCCGCCGCGCTGCGGGCGGATCGCCTTCTGGCAGACCGACGGCACGTCGCCCGGCGTCCCTGCCGGTGCCGGTACCCCCTCCGGTGCCAGTACCCCTGCCGGTGCCGGTACCCCTGCCGGTGCCGGCGGCCCGGAGGAGCTCACGGTCGTCACCCCCGACCTGCGTCGAGCCACCGTGGTCACGCGCGTCCTGTCCGTGGACGAAGCCCTGCCCCTGCTCACCCGCGCCCGGTCCGCGACAGCCCAGGCCGGTGCCGGTGCCGGTGCGTTCTGGGGCGCCGCCGCGCTGCTCGCCCTGCGCTTCGCCGCACGCGGGCAGCTCCTGCCCGGGTTGAGCCCCGCCGGCCACGACGCCTGGCGGATCGGGCCGCTGGAGCCCGCCGACCTCGACGAGGTCCGGGAACTGGCCGCCGCGATGCCGCCCGCCGCCCACTGCCTTCCGCTGAACGCCGACGGGCCGCCCCGGCTGCCCGCGCCGGAGCCGCTGCTGCGGGCCTTCCTCGACGCCGTCGCCGACACGCTGCCCCGCTCCCCCGCCGCCCCCGCGGCAGCCGGTGGCCCCGCCTACGCCGACCGCCCGCCGCGGCTCCACCCCGAGCTGCGCGGATGGGCCGCCGAGGTGGCCGCCGGCCATGACGCCGGAGTCCGGATCTCCCTGCGCATCGAGCTCGACCGGGTCCTCGACCCGGCCGCGGCTCAGCCCGCCAAAGCCGCCGCCGCCTTCCGGGCGGTCCTGCAGATGCACAGCCTGGCCGACGCCGCCCTCGTCGTCGATGCCGCCGACGTCTGGGCCGGATCCGGTGCCGCCGCGGCCGCCTTCCCGCCCGGCGCGCGGATGGACGCTCTCCGCGCCCTGCGCCGCGCCTCGCGGCTGTGGCCCCCGCTCGCCCCGCTGCTGGGCGCGGCCGTCCCGGACGCGGTCGAACTCGCCGACGACGAGGTCACGGAGCTGCTCGGCGAAGCCTCCGCCGCCCTGGCCGCCGACGGGGTCCAGGTGCACTGGCCGCGCGGGCTCCTGCGCGACCTGAGCGCCCGGGCCGTCCTCGGCTCCCCCGACGACACCCCTGCCACCGCCCGCCCCTCGGGTCTGCTCTCCCCCGGCGCCCTGCTCTCCTTCAGCTGGCACCACGCCCTCGGCGACCAGGGCGATCTCACCCGCGCCGAACTCGACCGCCTCGCCGAGGCGAAGCGCCCCCTGGTCCGGCTGCGCGACCAGTGGGTCCTGGTCGATCCCGCCGAGGCCCGCCGGGCCCGCGCCCGCCAGGACCGGAAGATCGCGGCTGCGGACGCGCTGGCCGCCGTACTCACCGGGTCGGCGGAGATCGACGGCGAGCGGGTCGACGTGGAGGCCACCGGTCCGCTGGAGGGGCTGCGCGCGCGCCTCGCCGCCGACCCGCAGGAGGCCCCCGAGGCTCCCGACACCCCCGAGGCCTCCGGCGCG
The DNA here is from genome assembly GCF_017639205.1 of Streptomyces nojiriensis. Classification (NCBI taxonomy): domain Bacteria; kingdom Bacillati; phylum Actinomycetota; class Actinomycetes; order Kitasatosporales; family Streptomycetaceae; genus Streptomyces; species Streptomyces nojiriensis. The sequence goes on from NZ_CP071139.1 coordinate 1,655,101, forward strand.
CCGCCGGAGTTGCGGGCCACCCTGCGCGACTACCAGCTGCGCGGTCTGCACTGGCTGGTCCGGATGACGTCGCTGGGCCTCGGTGCCTGCCTCGCCGACGACATGGGCCTCGGCAAGACCGTCACCCTCATCGCGCTCCACCTGCACCGCAACCGGCCCCAGGCCCCCGGCACCGACCCCGCCACCGCCGGGCCCACCCTGGTGGTGTGCCCCGCCTCACTGCTGGGCAACTGGCAGCGGGAGATCGAGAAGTTCGCCCCCGGCACCCCCGTACGCCGCTTCCACGGCCCGGGCCGCAGCCTCACCGGGCTCACCGAGCCCACCGGGCCCACCGGGCCCACCGGCGGGTTCGTCCTCACCACCTACGGCACCATGCGTGTGCACGCGCCCGAACTCGCCGCCATCCGCTGGGGCATGGTCGTGGCCGACGAGGCCCAGCACGTCAAGAACCCGCGTTCCGCCACCGCCAAGGCCCTGCGCACCATCCCCGCCCCGGCCCGCGTGGCTCTGACCGGCACCCCCGTCGAGAACGACCTGGCCGAGCTGTGGGCCATCCTCGACTGGACCACCCCCGGGGTCCTCGGCCGCCTCGGCGCCTTCCGCTCCCGCTACGCCGACCCCGTCGAGAGCGGCCGCGACCCGCAGGCCGCCGCCCGGCTGTCCGCGCTGGTGCGGCCGTTCCTGCTGCGCCGCAAGAAGTCCGACCCCGGTATCGCGCCCGAGCTGCCGCCCAAGACCGAGACCGACCACGCCGTCGCCCTCAGCCGCGAACAGACCTCGCTCTACGAGGCGGTCGTACGCGAGACCCTCGCCGCGATCTCGGAGGCCGACGGGATGGAGCGGCGCGGTCTGGTGGTCAAGCTGCTGACCTCGCTCAAACAGATCTGCAACCACCCGGCCCACTACCTGCGGGAGCACGGCCCGTCGGAACGCGGCGCCAAGGAGGCCGGTGGCGGCGCCGACCGCTCCGGAAAGCTGGAGCTGCTCGACGAACTCCTCGACACGATCCTGGCCGAGGGCGGCTCCGTCCTCGTCTTCACCCAGTACGTGGCGATGGCCAGGATCCTGGAGAAGCACCTGGCCGGCCGCGGGATCGCCTCGCAGTTCCTGCACGGCGGGACGCCGGTGCCGCGCCGTGAGGAGCTGGTCGACCGCTTCCAGGCGGGCGAGGTACCCGTCTTCCTGCTGTCCCTGAAGGCGGCCGGCACCGGGCTGAACCTCACCCGGGCCGGGCACGTCATCCACTTCGACCGCTGGTGGAACCCGGCCGTCGAGGAACAGGCCACCGACCGCGCCTACCGCATCGGCCAGACCCAGCCCGTACAGGTCCACCGGATCATCGCCGAAGGCACCGTCGAGGACCGGATCGCACAGCTCCTGGCACGCAAACGCGCCCTCGCCGACGCCGTCCTCGCGGGCGGCGAGGGCGCGCTGACCGAACTGACCGATGCCGAACTGGCCGAGCTCGTGGCGCTGCGCCCGGCCGCGCGCGGGGAGTGAGCGATGAACACCCGAGACCCCTACGAGAAGACCTTCCCCGCCGTGCCGGCCGCCACCCGCGGCCGCGGCTTCGCCCACACCTGGTGGGGCCATGCCTGGCTGCGCGCGCTGGAGGACAGCGCGCTCGACGGGACGCAGGTCAAGCAGGGGCGCCGGTACGCGCGCTCGGGCGCGGTCGGCGCGGTGTCGGTGCGCCCCGGCGGGCTCACCGCGGTGGTGCGCGATCCGGACGGAACGGCGCACCGGACGGACGTGCTGATACAGGAGTTCACGGAAGCGGAATGGGACCGCCTGCTGGATCTGGCCGCCGCGGAGGCCGGGCACATCGCGGCGCTGCTCGACCGGGAGGTGCCGCCGGAGCTCGCCGAGGACGCGGCCGCGGCCGGGGTGGAGCTGCTGCCCGGCATCGGGGACCTCGATCCGCGCTGCGACTGCGGCGAGTGGGACCACTGCCCGCACACGGCGGCGCTCTGCTACCAGGTGGCCCGGCTGCTGGACCAGGACCCCTTCGTGCTGCTGCTCCTGCGGGGCCGCGGCGAGCGCGAGGTGGTGGACGAACTGGCGGAGCGGAGCGCGGCGGAGGCGGACGCGGCATCAGAGGCCGGCGCGGACGCGGGCGCTCGGCAGACGCCCGCCGACGAGGGGATCCCGGCGGCGGAGGTCTTCGCGGCCGGCGCTCTCCTTCCCGCCCTGCCCCCGCTGCCGGAACTGCCGCCGGTGCCGGGCCAGCCGCCGACGCTGGACACGGAGACCGGAGCGGAACCGGAACTCGATGTGGACGCCGTGGAGTTCCTGGCGCAGGCGGCCGCGGCCGAAGCCCGTCGGCGGCTCGCGGAAGCGCTGGCTCCGGGCCACGCCGATCGCGCCCCGGCGGCCCCGCTCACGCTCTCCGAGGACGCCGTACGACTCACGGCCGAGGCCGGTGACTTCCGGGTCCGCTCCCGCCTGGCGGCGGCTACCAGGCGCAGCCGGGCCGAACTGGAACTGGCCGTACGGGCCTGGGGCTTCGGCGCGGCCCCGGGCCTGGCGGCGCTGGAGGACGACCGGACGCCGAGCCGGAGCGAACTGGCCCGTGCCCGCGCGGCCCTGGCCGCGGCCTGGGCGGACGAGGAGGCGCCGGTGCTCCGCCGGGTCCGCGCCCGCTGGACGCAGGAGGGCACCGGCCGCCAGCTCCGGCTGGGCCGGGACGGGCGCTGGTGGCCGTTCCGCCGCGAGGGCGGGCAGTGGGTTCCGTCGGGGCCCTCCGCCCCGGACCCGGGCTCGGCGCTGGAGGCCGATCCCGCCCCATGAGGTTTCGGCCCGCCGCGGGCCGCGTACCGCCGGCTTCCTGGCCGACGTACGGCTTGCCGGGACCCGGTACCGGGACGACGATGGTGGCGCTCCGCAGCTCCGCAGCTCCACAGCTCCGTAGCTCCGTACCGCGGTACCACGGGAGGGTGACATGGGCGATCCGTCGGTGGCGCTGCCGGGCGGGGCCGATCCGGCCGCGCGCACGCGCGAACTACGGCGGGCCCATGCCGCGTTCACCCGGGACGGGCGGGTCGAGGGGCCGGTCCGGGCGGTCATCGCGCGCTCCTGGCGGCGGAGCGCGCGGGCCCGGCTCAGCCCGGAGTGCGCGCCCCGGGTGGAGCTCCCGGAGGCGGAGCTGCGCCCGTACCGCGAGGGGCATCCGCTGGCCCGGGTGATGCCTCTGTTCCGGGATCTCGTCGGAGCGTTCGCCGCGCACGGGGCGCATCTGCTGGCGGTGTGCGACGCGCGGGGCAGCCTGCTGTGGGTGGAGGGCGAACCGGGCACGCTGCGCAGGGCCGAGGGCCTCGGCTTCGTCCCGGGTGCGCGCTGGGCGGAGTCGGCGATGGGGACCAACGCGCCCGGGACGGCGGTCGCGACGGGAGAGCCCGTGCAGGTCTTCGGGGCCGAGCACTTCAGCCGCCGGGTGCACCCGTGGACCTGCGCGGCGGCTCCGGTGAGGGATCCCCGGACGGGCAGGCTGCTGGGCGCGGTGGACATCACCGGGGGCGACGGCCTGGCCCATCCGCACTCCCTGGGCTTCGTGCGGGCGGTGGCCCGGGCGGCGGAAGCCCAGTTGACCCTGCTCGAACCGGATCCGCCGGCCGCCGGGGACACCCTCGCCGCCCTCGGCCAGGACGAGGCGCTGCTGGTCACCGCCGGTCGCAAGCTCCGGCTGGGGCGGCGGCACAGCGAGATCATGGCGCTGCTCGCACACCATCCCGAGGGCTTGTCGGGCGAGGAGCTGACGATCGCCCTGTACGAGGACGAGTCGGTGTCACCGGTGACGTTGCGCGCCGAGATCTCCCGGCTGCGCGCCCTGCTGGGCCCGTCGGCGCCGCTTTCGCGCCCTTATCGCACGGCCGGTCCGCTGGACGCGGATTTCACCGCCCTGACGCGGCAGTTGGCTACCGGGGCGGTGTCCGCGGCCCTCCACCACTACCCCGGCCCCCTGCTGCCGGCCTCCACCGCGCCCGGCATCGTCCGGCTGCGGCGCCGGATCGAGGACCAGGCGCGGGCGGCCGTGATCGCGCGGGCGGATGCCGGGCTGCTGACCGACTGGGTGTGCAGCCCGTGGGGCGCGGACGACCCGCAGGCGTGGCGGGCGCTGGCGGCGGCGCTGCCGCCGGAGCGCCGGCCGGCCGCGCTGGCCCGCGTACACGCCCTGGACCGGGAGCTCGGCGCGCGTCCCGACGCCGGTGGACGGCGGCGTGCAACGTATCCGCAACCTGCGCGCTCCTAGCCTCCACCGAAGCGCTGTCCGACGGCGGCCGGCGCCCGGCAAGGGGAGGACACCATGGCCCGCTACGCTGCGCCCGGTACCGAGGGGGCGCTCATGACGTACGCGTCCCGCTACGACCACTTCATCGGCGGCGAGTACGTTCCGCCCGCGCGCGGCCGGTACTTCGAGAACCCCTCCCCGGTCAACGGCCGGGTCTTCGCGGAGGTCGCCCGGGGCACGGCCGAGGACGTGGAGCGGGCGCTGGACGCGGCCCACGCGGCGGCGCCCGCGTGGGGTCGTACCTCGGTCGCCGAGCGGTCGTCGATCCTGCTGCGCATCGCGGACCGGACGGAGCAGCACCTGGAGGCCCTCGCGGTCGCGGAGACCTGGGAGAACGGCAAGCCGGTGCGGGAGACCCTGGCGGCCGACCTGCCCCTGGCCGTCGACCAGTTCCGGTACTTCGCGGGAGCCCTGCGCGCGCAGGAGGGCGCGCTGAGCCAGCTCGACGACGACACCGTCGCCTACCACTTCCACGAACCGCTGGGCGTGGTCGGGCAGATCATCCCGTGGAACTTCCCGATCTTGATGGCCGTGTGGAAGCTGGCCCCGGCGCTGGCGGCCGGGAACACGGTGGTGCTGAAGCCGGCCGAGCAGACCCCGGTGTCGGTGCACTACTGGCTGAGCCTGGTGGCGGACCTGCTGCCGCCGGGCGTCGTCAACATCGTCAACGGCTTCGGGGAGGAGGCGGGCAAGCCGCTCGCCTCCAGTCCTCGGGTGGCGAAGATCGCCTTCACCGGGGAGACCGCCACCGGCCGGCTGATCATGCAGTACGCGGCCGAGCATCTGAAGCCGGTCACCCTGGAACTCGGTGGCAAGAGCCCGAACCTCTTCTTCGACGACATCTGGTCGACGGACGACGACCTGCGCGACAAGGCGCTGGAGGGCTTCACGATGTTCGCCCTCAACCAGGGCGAGGTGTGCACGAGCCCGTCGCGCGCGCTGATCGAGCGGGGCCGGTACGGGGACTTCCTCGATGCGGCCGTGGCCCGCACCGAACTGATCGTGCCGGGGCACCCGCTGGACACGGACACGATGATCGGGGCGCAGGCCTCGGAGGAGCAGCTGAAGAAGGTCCTGTCGTACGTGGAGATCGGCCAGCGGGAGGGCGCGAAGATCCTCACGGGCGGCGAGCGCCGGGAACTGGAGGGAGATCTCGCGGGCGGCTTCTACGTCCAGCCGACCGTCTTCGAGGGCGACAACCGGATGCGGATCTTCCAGGAGGAGATCTTCGGGCCGGTGGTGTCGGTGACCTCCTTCCAGGACTTCGACGACGCCGTACGGATCGCGAACGACACGGCGTACGGCCTGGGCGCGGGCGTCTGGACCCGGGACATCAACACCGCGTACCGCGCGGGCCGCGCGATCCAGGCGGGCCGCGTCTGGACGAACTGCTACCACGCCTACCCGGCACACGCCGCTTTCGGCGGATACAAGCAGTCGGGCATCGGCCGCGAGACCCACAAGATGATGCTGGAGCACTACCAGCAGACCAAAAACATGCTGGTCTCCTACTCCCCCAAGAAGCTCGGCTTCTTTTAGAGCCTGAAAGACGGCGCCTGACCTGGGCTTTCGCCCGCCAGGCGCCGTCGGCTCGACCCGCTCGACACGAGTATCAACTCTTTCTGTTACCCCCGGTTCACCCAGCCCCTCTCCCACGGTCGAGGTACGCGTCAGCTGACCCGAAGACCGACCGCCAGCGTCAGCTCGAGGACCCGGTGTGGCGATGCGAGATCCGGAAACAGCTCCCGCAGCTGCGACATCCGGTACCGGACGGTCTGAGGATGGACGAACAACGCCGCCGCAACCTCGTCCCGCCTGCCGTGGTGAAGCAGCCAAGCCCGCAACGTCTCCTCCAGCCTCCGCGCGGTCGCGACAGGCAAGGTCCGCAACGGTGCGAGGGCTCGGGCCCGCAGGTCCGCGAACGCGTCCACGTCGGCGCTCAGCACCAGCTCGGGCAGGTGGTCCTCGGTGTCGCGAATATCGGAGGAGAGGGAACGCGCGCGTGCGGCTCGTGCGTACGAGGCGGACGCACGAGTCCACGGCCGGGCCGGGCCGACCACGGCGGTGCGGTCGGTCAGCTGCCGCAAGAGGTGCGACCGGTCGGCATCGGGGACGAGCAGCACACCGAAGGCGTCCGGCAGATCGTCGAGGACGAGGGTGCTCGGGTCGAGCGCGCGGTAGGCAGGCCGGGCCTGGGCGGCGGGCAGCAAGACGGCGGTCAGCGAAACCGGAGGCTGCCACCCTGCCCGTTGAACAGAGGCCAGCAGCACGTCCGGGCTCGCGCCGGCGAGGAGGTCGCGGGCCAGGTGTTCCAGGTGGCGCTCGTGGTCCCGGCCCCGGGCAGCCAGTTCGTCGGCGTGGCCCGCGGCGCTCGCGGCGGAGAGCTCGTCGATGTAGGCGAAGGTCAGCTCGGCGAACTTGGCGACCTCGGCGGCAGGCAGACCTGCGGGTACCGCACCCGCCGCCAGGCATCGCCAGGCCACGCGGGCGCCGACGCGGTAGGCACTGAGCAGGGCGTCCATCGAACGCCCGTCGCGCACCTCGCCGCGGCCCAGCTCGTAGGCCGCGTCACCGGCGTCGCCGCCTGTGGCGGTCCCGCTCGCGAGGTCCAGATAGTGCCCCAGGGCGGTGCGGACCGCTCGGCGGATGGTGACGCCCATGCGGCCCGAAAGGGCGTTGGCGTAGGGAGGGACCTCGTCGATGATCGCCTGGACGACCTCGTCGGCGGTGGTCTTCAGCCCGGCCCGAATGGCGGTGACCGTCGCCTGCTCCAGGACCAGTTCGGTGACTCTCCGGATTGGATGGCTCATAATTTATTCCCTGCGAACAATCCAGCCGACCAAATTTACGTCTTGCGGTCAGGACTTTACGCCTTGAGGCGCATCAAGCTGGGGTCATGACGAGTGCAACCCTCCGCAGTGGGGCGTGGAAACTGCTGGAGATGATCACGACGCCGCTGCTGCCGTCGGACTACCTCGACCTGGTCAGCCCGCTGCGTGCGGGCGCTGACCTGCGTGGGCGCATCGAGGCCGTGCACCCCGAGACGGCTGACGCCGCGACCATCGTGATCAGGCCGGGAAGGGGCTGGCGCGGTCACACGGCCGGTCAGTACGTTCGGATCGGGGTCGACGTCGACGGGAGGCGCCTGTGGCGCGCCTACTCCATCACCTCGCCGACGAACCGCCAGGACGGCCGCGTCACGATCACCGTGAAGGCGATCCCGGACGGCAAGGTCAGCAACCACCTGGTCCGCAGGGCGAAGCCCGGCACGCTGGTCCAGCTCGACCAGCCGACCGGTGACTTCGTACTGCCGCAGGCCAAGCCCGCCAAGGTGCTCTACCTGACGGCCGGCAGCGGCATCACGCCCGTGATGGGCATGCTGCGCGACATCGACTTCGACGACGTCGTCATGGTCCACTGCGCGCCACAGCCGCAAGACGTGATCTTCCGCAACGAACTGCACGACCTGGTCACGGCCAAGAAGCTGCGGCTCACCGAGGTGCACACCGACACGGACGGCATGCTCGACATCGCCCGACTCGGCGAACTGGTACCCGACTGGGCCGAGCGCGAGACCTGGGCCTGCGGGCCCGCGGGCCTGCTCGACGCCGCCGAGGAGTTCTGGAGCGGCCACGGCGTCGGAGAGCGCCTGCACACCGAACGCTTCCGCCCCGGCATCGTCGTCGCTGGCGACGGCGGCGAGGTCACGTTCAGCGCCACCGGCAAGACCGTCGACGCGGACGGCGCCACGCCGTTGTTGGACGCCGGCGAGGAGGCCGGCGTGCTCATGCCGTCCGGGTGCCGCATGGGCATCTGCTTCGGCTGCGTCACGCCGCTCAAGGCGGGCGCCGTCCGCGATCTGCGCACCGGCGAGATCACCGAGGCCGAGCCGGGCGTCCTCATCCAGACCTGCGTGTCCGCCGCGGCGGGCCCCTGCGACATCGAACGGTAGGAACACCTTGACCGCCATCGACCCCACCGCCCACCTGACCGCGGAGCAGATCGAGGAGCTCGGCCGCGAGCTGGACGCGATCCGCGATGAGGTGATCGCTGGCCGCGGCGAGAAGGACGCCGCCTACATCCGGAAGGTCATCTCGGCGCAGCGCACGCTCGAGCTGGTCAGCAGGGGCGTGCTGCTGTTCTCGTTCTTCCCGCCCGCATGGCTGATCGGCACCGCCGGTCTGTCCGTGGCGAAGATCATGGACAACATGGAGATCGGCCACAACATCCTGCACGGCCAGTGGGACTGGATGCGAGACCCGAAGATCCACTCCACCACCTGGGAATGGGATCACGTCTCGCCGGCCGACCAGTGGAAGCACTCGCACAACGAGCTGCACCACACGTACACCAACGTGATCGGCAAGGACAACGACCTCGGCTACGGCATCATGCGCGTCGACGAGGACCAGAAGTGGCACCCGTTCCACCTCGGCCAGCCGCTGTGGAACTTCATCAACGCCTGCTTCTTCGAGTACGGCATCGCAGCGTACGACCTGGAGCTCGGCAAGAACCTGCACAAGCGCCGCCGCAAGAACCCGGAGTTCCGCGCCCGGGCCAAGGCCGTGGGCCGCAAGATCCGCAAGCAGGTGCTCAAGGACTACGTGATCCACCCCCTGCTGTCGGGCCCGTCGTTCCTCACCACGCTCGCCGCCACGTTCACCGCGAACCTGGTCCGCAACATCTGGTCCCACTCGGTGATCATGTGCGGGCACTTCCCCGAGGGCGTGCAGGTCTTCGAGCGCCGGTCGATCAAGGGCGAGACGCGCGGCCAGTGGTACCTGCGCCAGATGATGGGCTCGGCGAATATCAGCGGCAGCAGGGCCATGCACTTCATGACCGGCAACCTGTCGCACCAGATCGAGCACCACCTGTTCCCGGACCTACCGAGCAACCGGTACGCCGAGGTCGCGGTGAAGGTGCGCGCGCTGTTCGAGAAGTACGAGCTGGAGTACGTCACCGGGCCGCTGCCCAAGCAGGTGTTCTCCGCGTGGCACAAGGTCTTCCGGCTCTCGCTGCCGAACAAGAAGCCCAAGGTCAAAACGCCGGACCGCGAGCAGGAGCTCGTCGCTGCCTGATTCCCGGTAGCCCTCGATCGCCTTCTTCAGCTCTCGGTTCCCGCCCTGGCGGGGGTAGCCGTGGGCGGTGGCGCCTGCTGCTGCGGACGCGGGATGGATCCCTGACATCCCGAAGGGACGCGCAGGCGCGAAGGGGTACCGGAGAAGGACGGCTGCGACCCCTGCGGTCGGCCGTTCTCGCTCTGCACGCCGACCCGCCCACCGGACCTCGGAAGGACCGCGCAGTCCGCAACGACGTCCTGATCCGTGGTGCTGACGGGCTACTCCTCGGGCTCGAGTCACGACTCTCCCCGCGCGACCCGCGTGAGATTCAGGCACGGGATGTGGCGGCCCGACAGGCGGGCGTGCTGGACTGCCGGATCCCTGCCGCCCGGGCCGGGGCGTACCAAGATCCGGACCATTTCCGGACCAGCCCCTGTCAGAAGGCCTCACCGGCTACCGTTTCAGCAGGTCAGGATGACTACAGCTGCTGTACCACCAGCAGACCAAGAACTTGCTGGTCAGCTACTCCCCGAAGGCGGTTGGGCTCTTCCAGAGCGCCAAGTCCAGCTCCCGGAAGGGAATTGCCCTCCCGAAGCCAGTTCCGGTCAGTCACCCTTCGATACGGGTCCGTCACACCAGGTGCGGAATGGAGCCACTCGGCCGTTCCTCCCGGACCAGTCACGGACCAGATTCGATATCGAAGGCAGCGGCCACCAGGAAGGACCAGATCCGAAAGAGACGGCCTAAGGCCTGGTGGGGACAGGAGCTGGCATCGGGGCCGGGGGCCGTTCCCCGACCGGGGACGGGGCGCCGTTACCGTCGCGGGTGATGGTGAACTGGCCGCTGTAGCCGATGTCCGGTGGGGTCCCGAGGGCGATCGCGTACGTGTCGTCGGTGGGCAGGTCGGCTGGGACGGTCCATTCGTACGTGCCAGAGGCTCCGTCCACCGTGGCGATCCGCGCCACCTGCTGGAGAGCTGTGGCCTGTCCCTTCATCAACCTGAGCGACCGGCTTCCGGGGGTCCCGTCGGTCCACATGATGGAGTAGGTCATGCCCGCCTCCCAGACGGCATTGGAGATGGGCTGTGCGAACTTAGCGGCCGCGGCGGCGGGCTGGGGCTGGGTCACGCCGGTGACGGCGCTGTACGCGAGGGCCAGGACGGCGGCCGCGAGCACCAGGTGAGGCCGCCGCCGGGCGGTAGCGAGGGTTTCCATGACCTGCCTAACGGGGTCCGGCCCCGCCGGGCACGTCACGCTTCAGGAGAGGCGCCACCTCATGCCCGGCTCCATCGGCGAAGCCGCCAAGATCCTCGACGTCTGCCTCGCGGCGTGAGAGCTCGGCGGGGATTACACCCACTTGGCGTGCTGCCGGAGCAGGTGCGGCATCGGTGCGGCGTGTTCTCCTAGCTGGCGAAATAGGAAGAAAGAGAAGAAATCGGCAGCCGATGGAGGTGCACGGTGGGCGCGAGCGGCATCGGGCAGGGCCAACCGGACGACGTGCCACCGCCCACGCGCAAGGAGCCTGAGAAGGCGGACGCCCCTCCTCCAGCCGGGCCTCCCCCTGGTCGGGATGCCGGCGCCCGGCAGCCGGCCCCACCGAAGGTCCGGTCCGGTCCACTGACGCAGCTGCGTGAGGCGGGGAGCACAGCCCTGGGGGCGGGCCCGCCTCCGGGTCCCGCTCGTCCGGAGTTCTGGCGGAGTCCGCTGCGCGGTCCCTGGCTGACCGCGGTGTTCGGGTTGGTCCTGCTGTTCGGGATCACGGTGCTCTTCGTGACGGGCCTGCTGTCGTACGCGGCGTACAACCCCGATCTCGCGGCGGTCAACGACCAGACACCGGGCAAGGGGTGGCTCGGCTTCTACCTGTTCTCGTGGCCGACGTCCCCGTACTGGCTCTACCGGCTCACCCAGGGCGTCCACGTGACCTTGGGGATCGTCCTGGTGCCCGTCCTGCTGGCGAAGCTGTGGTCGGTCATCCCGAAGCTGTTCGAGTGGCCACCGGTCCGCTCGATCAGCCACGCTCTGGAGCGGCTGTCCCTGCTCCTGCTGGTCGGCGGCGCCGGCTTCGAGTTCGTCACCGGCATCCTCAACGTCCAGCTCCATTACATCTTCCCCGGCTCCTTCTACACCCTGCACTTCTACGGAGCCTGGGTGTTCATCGGCGCCTTCGTCGTCCACGTGACCTTTCGACTCCCGAGGGCCTTGAGAGCCGTACGGCCACGGCACGGGGAGCCGGCTTCAGGTACCGAGGAAGCCGTCGGTCTGGTCTCGCCACGCCCCGCCACGCCGACCATCTCCCGCCGGGGTGCCCTGGCCATGGTGGGGCTCGGGTCGGTCGTGCTGCTGGTCGTCACGGCGGGGCAGAGCATCGGCGGATGGTGGCGACGGACCGCCCTGCTGGCCCCGCACGGCCAGGACCCGGGTTCGGGCCCGAACGGGTTCCAGATCAACAAGACCGCCGCCTCGGTCGGCATCCGGCCCAGCGACGTCGGTCCCGCGTGGCGGCTGACCGTACGCGGCCCGGGGCATCAGGTCGACCTGACGTACGACCAGCTCCTGGCCATGACCCAGCACGAGTCGGCCTTGCCCATCGCCTGCGTGGAAGGCTGGTCGACCCCCGACCAGCGGTGGGGCGGGGTCCGGCTCACCGATCTGGCCGCACTCGTCGGACTCGGTGTGAACACCCCGGAGGTCCTCGTCGAGTCGGTGCAGCGCGGCGGCTCGTTCAGCTCGGCCGTCCTCAGCGACCACCAGGTCCGTGACAGCCGCTCGCTCCTGGCCGTCCGCGTCAACGGGGCGACCCTCTCCGCCGACCACGGCTACCCGGCCCGAGCCATCGTCGCCGGGGCTCCCGGGGTCCACAACACCAAATGGGTCACCCGCCTCACGTTCGGCGAGCCCGCATGAGCGCCCCGACCGCCTTCCGGCGCCGCTACGGCGCCTCCCCTCTGCACCTGCTCCTCGTACTGGCCTCCTTCACCCTCGCCCTCTACGCCGGCCTGCGCCTGTTCCAGGGGGACACGCTCGGAGTGGCCGTGTGGTTCGTCGGAGCGGCCCTCCTCCACGACCTGGTCCTGCTGCCGCTGTACTCGCTGACCGACCGCGCGGTACAGGCGCTGTTCACACGGGGACCTGGCCCCACACTGCCCGTGCCACGGGTGAGCGTGAACTACGTCCGCGTACCCGCCTTCGTCTCCGGAGTTCTGCTACTCGTCTGGTGGCCGCTGGTCCTTCGCCGGGTCGAGCACTACACGGCCGCGACCGCCCTGCCGGCGGACGGGTTCCTCGGCCGCTGGCTCCTCATCACCGCGGCACTGTTCGCAGCCTCGGCCGCCGTCCTGATCGTACGGACCTGGCGCCGGAGCCGGGCTCAGCGGCAGGCGCGCAGCGCGACGAAGTGACGTCCTCGCCCGCTGGTCCACCGTTCGGCCTCGGTCCACCCGGACTCCATGGCGTGACGGCGGAGAGCAGTGGCCCCGACCACGGCCCACGGGAAGACTGCGCTGACCGGATGGCGGCCGGAGTGGATGCGCACGCGACGGCGCTCGTCGACCTCCCCGGCTGCGGTCTCCACCAGGAGGAGACCCTCCGGAGCCACGACCTCCCGGATACGCTGCAGCAGCCGTCGTGGCTCGCCACCGATCCCGATGTTGCCGTCGATCAGCAGCGCCGTCCCCCACCGACCCTCGTCGGGAAGCGGGTCGAAGACCGATCTGCTCACCGCAGAACCGCCCCGGCAGGCGGTCGTGATCACTGCGACAGGACAGACGTCGATCCCGAGGACGTGGTGGCCACGCCCCGCGAGCGCCTCGACCATACGGCCGGCGCCGCACCCGATGTCCAACACCCGGCCGGTGCACCGCCGCAGCACGGTACGGTCGGCCGCGTCCGCCCGGGCGCACCACCTTTCCAGGTCCAGCGGGAAGGACCAGCCCTCCGCATCACCCAGGTACAGGGGCAGGGCACGCTGCGGGGCGTGGATCGCCCGCGCGTAGCAGCCGTCGCTCCAGGCCCGGTATTCATGAGCGGTCACCCCCCATTTCTCGCCACGACCTGTGACCATGGTGCGTTCCGGACCGCTGATTCCCCCGGACGGCCTCCTTTCCGTGATCACCGCGACACGTGGTCGGCCGGCGCCGGAGCGACCGCTGTCGAGGGCATCCTGGGGCGTGTCTTCGATATCAGGGCAGCCTCAACCGCCTTACGCCGATGGGCGGATGGTCGTGGGCGGTGACGACGGGCCGGCCCGTCGTCTGGCCTCCGAGCTGCAGGAGGTCTACAAGGAACGGGGGACGCTCGTTGCGCCTGCCGGTGATGCCCAGCCGAGCGTGGGCCGTGCACCCGGCTGCCCTGCCGGGGAGCGGCCGCCGGCGCGGGAGCCGTGGGTCCTGGAGATGGCGGAACCCGACGAGGAGGTGCTGGCCGCAGCGGGGGTGGCCGGGGCCGCCGCGTTGGCCCTGGTGTACGAGGACGACGAAACCAACGTCCGGGCGGCCCTGGTCGCGCGGCGGCTGCCGCCGTTTGTCACAAGCGCCCCGCATCCCGGTCAGGCCGTGATCTCGCCGCCGCAGCCGTGGTGATCAACAGGTCCGTGACCAGGGGAGCCACCCATGCCCGCCACGATCCACAACCGAGTCCGCACCGCCGTCCGGCGCCCCACTTCCCGTGGGACGCCACCAACGGCCTCGCCCTCGGCGACAAGGTGGCCAACCAGGTCTTCACGACCAAGCTGCGCGCCCTGTGACGTGAACGGCGGGGCGGGGTCCTGTACCCCTGCCCCGCCGTATGGGAGCCTGGGGCCACCTTCGCCCCCGCCCAGCCAGGAGACGTCCCGTGCCCCGACCCTCTTCGACCGGGCGGGTGTCTCCCCTGTTCGTTTTCGGGGCCGTCCTCACCGCCGCAGGTACGGCCCTGTACCTGCACCCGGGCCCCGGGCTTCCGCTGCTCGCTCTCGGCGCTTTCGGGCTGGCGGCCACGGTCGCCGTCTGGCTCTCGGCCCGGCAGCGCTGAGCGCGGCAGCCGTACGACCCAGCACGGCCCGGATGCCGCCCCCGTTGCTGTGCTCCGGCATCCGGGCCGTGCTTGGTTTCCCCCTGCCCTGATCCTGCCGTTCCCGCCACCCGGCGCACACTGCCGGTGACCGGCAGTCTTTACGCCGCTCTGATGCCGACGAAGGCTTCGTTCCGGACACGTGGCACCCTGGTGGCCGCGTCAAGGGATCATCAGGGACGCGTCATGACGGGGGGAAATGAGTGACGGACCGTACGGCAGCAGCGGATCACCTGGCCGGCTATGCCGACATCGTCGGCGCGGCCTGCGCCACGGGCCGCCGCCTGAGCCGCGACGAGCTCGAGTCCCGCCGGACGGAGGGCGAGCGGGCAGCGGAGGCCGGCCTCCCGTTGCGCGGCCTGATACGGGACCACCTGGCGGCGGCGCAGACCGTGCGGCCGGCCGCCCCTTCATCGTCCGACGCGCTGCTGTCCGTGGTGGAGCAGGCCGTGGACGCCTTCCTCGAAGGCTACGAGCGTGCGCAGCAGCAGGCGGTCCGTCAGGAGGAGGCCGCCCGGCGCGAGTTCATCGACGACCTCCTCTACGGTGGCAGCGATCTGGGACGCCTCGCGGAGCGGGCCGAGCGGTTCGGGCTGCGCCTGTCCCAGGCCCACGCCGTGGCGGTCGCGGCCGGGCCCGAGCCGTACGGCGACGGCTTCCGCGTGGCCCGGGGCATCGAGACGGCCGTGCTCACCCGCTTCCCGGGCCGACAGATCCTGCTGACCACCAAGGACGGCCGGCTCATCTGCGTCGCTCCCGGGGACCAGCCTGACGTCCTGGCCTTCTTCGCCAAGCAGGCGTACGCCGCCACCGACGGCGGCCGGGTCGCCATCGGGCGCTCCCACCCGGGGGCCGGCGGGGTGGTCCACTCCTACGAGGAAGCCCTGAGCGCCCTCGACATCGCCTCGCGCATGGGGCTCGACGGGCCCGTACTGCACGCCGTCGACCTCCTCGTCTACCCGGTCCTGACCCGGGACCGGCAGGCAATGGAAGACCTCGTGGAGAGTACGCTCGGTCCCCTGCGCACGGCGCGGGGCGGTGCCCAGCCCCTGATCGACACGCTCACCGCCTACTTCGACAGCGGATGCGTCGCCACCGAGGCCGCCCGCCGCCTGTCGCTGAGCGTGCGAGCGCTCACCTACCGCCTGGAACGCATCCACTCCCTCACCGCCGCCGACCCGGCCGACCCCGTGAACCGCTACACCCTCCAGACGGCCGTGATCGGCGCCCGGCTGCTCGGCTGGCCCGGCGACGAGAGCTGAGCTAGGCGAGGGCGAAGTAGCGCAACCACAGGTAGAGGGCGGAGAGGGCGACGGTCGCCGCGGTGACCACGAGGCCGTACTTGGTGAATTCCCAGAAGCTGATGGGGTGGCGGTTGCGTTCGGCGATGCCGAGCACCACGACGTTGAGGAAGTGCCGCATCAGGGCCGCGGCCGTCACGACCCCGACCAGACGCCCGCGCTCCCCTCCGCTGTCGCGCTCGACGACTGCGACGAGCGGAACGTGCGCGCGGGCCATCACGGCGGCGATCTGGAGTACGCCCGCGTCCGGGCCGACGTACAGGGGGTTGAACGTCCGGCGCGGCAGCCACTCCGCGACCGTCCGGCCCGCCAGTGCCTCGGCGAGGCGTCCGCGTGCCGCTCGTCGATCACGGCGGCGAGCAGCGGGTCCTCCATCACGTACTCGGGCACCAACTGCCCCACTACCTGGGAACCGGGTACGACGGCATACGGGATGCCGTCGGTGTCGAGCACCAGGAGGGCGGGCAGGTTCTGCTCCGCCAGCAGCCGGGCCGCGTCGACGGCGGGGTCGTCGGTGGTCACGTGGGGGTAGGGCTCTGCGAGATCACGGGCTGGCATGGTGCTTCTCCTGATCGGGCGTGTCGCACGGGTGAGGGAGGCGGGTCTGGTTGCCGTGGTCGGCGTCGGTCGGGATGCCCGCGAGGTCGTCGACGTGGAAGAGGCGGGCGATGGGCACGTCGGTGCTGCTGTGGGCGATGATCGAGAAGGCGATGCAGACGGCGATCAGTGTGTACGCCTCCTGGCCCTGGGGAATCCCGGCCTGGAGTACGAGGAGGCCGTAGACCACCGAGGCGAAGCCCTTGGGGCCGAACCAGGCGGCGATCAGCTTCTCGCGCCTCTCGATCCGCGCGCCCAGCAGCGACACGAGCAGCGACGCCGGCCGGATCAGCGCGATGGCCAGGACGACGGTCGCGTAGCCGCCCGCTGAAAGGTCCCCGAACAGGGCCGGGGTCAGCAGGGCGCCGAAGACGAGCAGGGCCGCGAACTTCGCGAGTTCGGCCAGCGCCTCTCCGAGGGGCTCGAAGGCGGTCTTCGCCTCCGGCGAGACCGAGGCGAGCACGGCGCCGGCGGAGAACGCCGCCAGGTAGGGGTTGGCGTGGGTCAGGTGGCACGCGGCATAGAGGATGACCCCGGTCGCCAGCGGCAGCAGCTGCTGCAGCTTCGGTTCCGCACCGAGGAGGCGCAGACGCACCAGCCAGGCCACGCCGAGCGGCAGGACGACCCCGAAGGCCAGGCCCATGGCGAGCTCCAGGGCGATCTCCCCGACGGATGCCTGCGCCGTCCCGGAGGTGGGGCCTGCGGCGGCGATCAGGATGAGGACGACCGGCAGGGCGAGGCCGTCGTTGATGCCGCTCTCCACGTTGAGAAGCTGGCGCAGCTTCGCCGGGACCTCCTTGCGCCCGACGATCGCCGAGGCGAACACCGGATCGGTGGGGGCGAGCACGGCCCCGACCAGGAACGAGGTCGTCCAGTCCAGTCCGGCGAGGTAGTGCGTGATCAGCGCCGTGCCGGCCATCGCCAGCGGCATTCCGAGGCCCAGCGCTCTCGCGGGGTTCTTCCAGTTCCGGCGCAATGCGGGAAGGGAGACGTGCATGCCGTCCGTGAACAGCACGGCGAACAGGGCCAGATCCGCTGTCACGCCCACGATCTCGCTGTCGGAGGTGATGTGGATGAGCCCGAGGAAACCGTCGTTGACCAGGGCGCCGCCCAACAGGAAGAGCAGCGAGGTCGACAGCACCGTACGGGCGGCCAGCCCGGACAGCAGCACCGCGACGAGCAGAGCGATACCGAACACAACGACGAGCACCATGGCGTCGAGCCCCGATCCACGAAGAGAGTCATCCCCTGTTCGCCGACCAGGCTTCCCGGCACACCAGCGGCTACTTTATACGTTCCTTACGGTTCTTTGACGGGTCCCTGGCGGAAGCAGAGCCGTCGGTTTCCTGCCGGACTGCGGCATTCAGATCGAACGCGCCACGCTCTGGTCTCTGCAGGTCCCCAGAGAGGCACGAACGAATGGAAACCCGGCGTTCCGCGCCCTCACCGAGTTCCGCCTGGCAGTCGCCGCCGTTCTCGCGGGATCCGCGTTCAGCACGGCGGGCGGCGCCATGTACACCCTGCACCACGACGGCTTCCCGGAGTTGGTGGTCGGCCTGGCTTTCGATCATCCCGCCCTGCGAGGAGTTCAGCTCGGCATCAGGAACGCGTAAAGACTGCCGAAGTACGGCAGTGCGGGCAGACCGCCGGGCCGGTCAGGATGGGGATCGGGGAGTCCGGGGACGGGGCGCGATGCCGAGTTCCGGAAACGGAACGGTGTCCACCACCGTGTGGGAACTCCGTGACACGAGGACTGACGATCGGGGGGATCATGGGCGAATTCGTCGCCGCCGCGCTCGGCTTCCCCGCCGCGCTGTTCAGTGCCGCTCTGATCGTGGTCGTCGGCTTCTGGCTCCTCGTCCTGCTCGGCGGAGCCGAGCACGACAGCTTCGACGGGCACTCGCACAGCGACGCAGCGGGCGCCGGCGGCGTACCAGTCACGGTAGTCGCTTCCCTGGCGATCGCGATCGCCTGGTTCACGAGCCTCACCGGTTCGGTGCTCGTACGTCGTCTGGACGTGCCCGCCACGGTCCGGAGCGGCCTCGCCGTCGCCGTGCTCGCCGCCGCACTGCTCTTCTCCTGGAGTGTCACCCGGATCCTGGTGCGGCGTCTTCGGAGCCTCTTTCCCGACCCGCCGCCGTCCCGGCTCGACTTCGTGGGCCTGACCTGCACCATCCGCACCGGTTCGGTCTCCACGACCTTCGGCCAGGCCGAGGTCGCCGCGGCGGACGGCTCGACCGCGGTGGTCCAGGTCCGGCAGCACGGGCACGACGACCTGCGGTCCGGGAGCACGGCCCTGCTGTACGCGTTCGACGAGGACGGCGAGTTCTTCTGGGTCGCGCCTTTCGATCCGGCGCTCGACCCACGCGCCACGGCCTGAACCGCGCTGCTCGCCCCTCTTCTCAGTCCCTCTACTCCTGCTTTCGCCACACCTTCATCGCAAGGACCTCACCATGGATGCCATCTCCCTCGGCTTCGGCATACTCGTCGCCGTCGTCCTGCTCGTCGTCATCACGTTGCTTCTGGTGGTCAGCAGGCTGTTCCGCAAGGTGGAGCAGGGCCGGGCCCTGATCATCTCCAAGACGAAGAAGGTGGACGTCACCTTCACGGGCGCCGTCGTACTCCCGGTGCTGCACAAGGCCGAGTACATGGACATCTCGGTGAAGACGATCGAGATCCGCCGGACCGGACGGGAGGGGCTGATCTGCAAGGACAACATCCGCGCCGACATCCACATCAGCTTCTTCGTCCGGGTGAACAAGACCGTCGAGGACGTCATCAAGGTCGCCCAGGCCATCGGCACGGCGACCGCCAGCGACAAGACGGCCATCCAGAACTTCTTCGCCGCCAAGTTCTCCGAAGCCCTCAAGACCGTGGGCAAGCAGCTCGACTTCGTCGACCTGTACACCAAGCGCGAGGAGTTCCGGGACCGGATCATCCAGGTGATCGGCACGGACCTGAACGGCTATCACCTCGACGACGCCGCCATCGACTTCCTCGAACAGACCCCGATGACACAGCTGGACGCCGCCAACATCCTGGACGCCCAGGGCATCCGGAAGATCACCGAGCTGACGACCGTCGAGCACGTGCGCACGAACGAGTTCCAGCGCACGGAGGAGAAGGAGATCACCCGGCAGAACGTCGACGCCCGCGAGGCCATCCTGGAGCTGGAACGCCGCCAGGCCGAAGCCGAGATCAAGCAGCGCCGTGACGTCGAGACCGTCCGGGCCCGCGAGGAGGCCGAGACCGCCCGCGTGCAGGAGGAGGAGCGACTGCGCGCCCAGGGAGCCTTCCTGCGCACCGAGGAGCAGCTCGGCATCCAGCGGGAGAACCAGGCCCGTGAGGTGGCGGTCGCCGCGAAGAACCGCGAGCGGGTCATCGCGGTGGAGAACGAGCGCATCGAGAAGGACCGGATGCTGGAGGTCATCGCGAGGGAGCGCGAGACCCAGCTGACCCGGATCGCCGCCGACAAGGAGGTCGAGACCGAGAAGCGGGACATCGCCGAGGTCGTGCGCGAGCGGATCGCGGTGGACCGCACGGTCGCCGAGCAGGAGGAGTCCATCAAGAAGCTCCGCATCGTCGAGGAGGCCGAGCGGTCCCGGCAGGCCGTGGTCATCGCCGCCGAGGCCGAGGCCCAGGAGCGCCTGGTGAAGGACATCAAGGCGGCGGAGGCGGGCGAGGCGGCGGCCGTGCACCGGGCCGCCGAGCAGCTCACGCTGGCGGAGGCCCGCGTCAAGGCCGCCGAGCTCGACGCCCGCGCCAAGCTCAGGCTCGCGGAAGGCATCCAGGCCGAGACGGCAGCGCCCGGGCTGGCCGCCGTACAGGTCCGTGAGAAGGAGGCCGACGCGATCGAGAAGACCGGCCTGGCGGAGGCGCAGGCCACCGAGGCCCGGCTGAAGGCGCAGGCCGAGGGGACGAGGGCGCAGGCGGGCGCGGACGCGGCGATGATCGGCGAGAAGCTGAAGGCGGAGGCCGCCGGTCTGACCGAGAAGGCCGCCGCGATGGCCGCCCTGGACGAGGCCTCGCGCGGGCACGAAGAGTACCGGCTGCGGCTGGCGGCGGAGAAGGAGATCCGGCTGGCCGGTCTCGACGTCCAGCGGCAGGTCGCCGAAGCACAGGCCATGGTGGTCGCGGCCGGGCTGGAGAAGGCCGACATCAACATCGTCGGCGGCGACTCGGTGTTCTTCGACCGGCTCGTCTCCTCGATCTCGCTCGGCAAGGGCATCGACGCGTTCGTCCGGCACTCCGACACCGCGCAGGCGCTCGCCAAACCGTGGCTGGACGGCACGTCCGACTTCACGGAGGACATCACCCGGGTCCTCGGTTCGGTCTCGACCTCGGACGTGCAGAACCTGACCGTGTCCGCACTGCTGATGAAGCTGATGCAGGGCGGGAGCGCCCAGGCCGGGCCCCTGGGCGAGCTGCTGGAGAAGGCCGGCCAGCTGGGACTCGCCGACATGCCCCTGACCAAGCTGGGCGCCGGCCTCAACGGGTCGGCCAAGACCAAGGCCTGATCCGGATCTTCCGGCAGCCGGATCTCCCGACAGCCGGGGCCGCCGCACACCACACGGCGGCTCCGGCCCGGTCCACGCCCGATCACCGCACGCCCCCCGTACGCACCCGCAGGGAGCCACACCATGACCACCACGTCCCCCATGGACGCGGGCACCTACGAGGTGCTGCGCGACCGGCTCGCCGCGCAGTCCGGCGAGCTGGCCCGGCGGGCCGAGGCGCTCAACACCCTCCGCGTCGAGGAGTTCGGTTCCACCGGACTGGCCCTCGACGCGACCGAGCACATCCGCACCGAGCACCCCTGCGCTCCCCGCGACATCGTGGCCGTCGGCGACACCCTGCTCTTCGGCTACAACGACGCCTCCACCGGTCTGAAGCCCGAGACCGCCGTGGCTGACGTCCTCGCCTTGTACGGCCGCGACCTGGAGCGGCTTCCCGAGACGGCCGTCCCCGGCCTCCTCGACGACCCCGCGTTCCTCCGCGAGTTCGGGGCCCTCCACCGCTACTACCGCGAAGCCCGCCTCCTCCAGCTCCGCCATGTGGAAGGGAAACTGCTCGCCGTCTTCCGGACGGGCGAGACGAGCGAGGACATCCGCGTCCTGCGCTGGGCCCTGGCCCCGGACGGGACCGCCACCTTCCTGGACGGCCGGGGCGAGCGCGACCACGTCCTGCCGCCCTCCCACGACTTCGAGTGGACCACCGCCACCCGCCAGGACCACGTCCTCGGCCGTCACCCGCACGTTTCCATCGGCGGCGCGGTCTTCGTCTCCACCGTCGGCGGCGCCCTCACCCTGAAGACCGACGACGACACCGAGACGGACGAGGGCATCTTCTCCGAGCCGGTCACCGAACCGCTCCAGTCCCTCGCCGACGCGGACATCGAGTACGCGCACGTCGGACCGCTGATCCTGCTGCGGGTACGCCCGTACAAGGAAGAGGTCCAGCGCCATCTGGTGTTCAACATCCTCGCCAAGACCGTCGTCCGCCTCGACGGCATCGGCCAGGCCGCCCGTACGCTGCCCGACGGCCAGGGGATCGTCTTCCCGGGCGGGTACTGCCTCGCCACCGGTACGTCCAAGACCTTCGACACCGCCACCGACGGCCTGGAGTACGAGCGGACGGTGCGCTCCCCCAACGGCGAGGACGTGCTGTACGTCTTCCATGCGCGGGCGGAAGGCCGCAGCCTGCTCCTCCCCTACAACGTCATCCGCAAGGAGATCGCCACGCCGATCTCCTGCCACGGCCACGCCCTCTTCGATGACGGCGCACTGCTGGTGCTGCGCGCGGACTCCGACGAGCCGGCCCGGGTGCATCCGCTCCAGCGCTGGAGCTCCCCGTACGTCTCCGATACCCACGCGGCCGCCCTGCCCGTCGGCGGCGGGGCACTGGCCCGCGTCGGCAACGCCGACCTCGTCCGCGGCATTTCGGACTGCCTCTCCCTCGCCGGTGCGGCGTCCTCGACCACGCCCACCGGTGCCGGGTACACGGCCCTCGTCGAAGCCAGCGTCCGGGCCGCCGACCGTTACCACTGGCTCGGCGACCACGAACTCGGCGACCTGCGCGCCCCTCTGAGTGAGCTCCGTGCCACCGCCGAACAGGTGTTGGCCGAGTTTGAGACCGTACGGGCCCTGACCCGGCAAGCTGCCGAGGTGCTGGCCGGGGCCGCGGCGCGAACCACCGCGCTCGTACGCCGTCTGCGCGGGGAGGCGCCCCGCAGCGCCGGTGAGTGGGTGGACGGTCTGACCGAACTGCGACGCGCCCAGGGCCGTCTCTTCGGCGTCAAGGAGCTGCGGTACGCGGACACGGACCGCGTCGACGAGCTGGCCGCCGAGGTCGAGGCCGACATCGTCGCCTTCGCCGGCCGGGCCGTGACCTTCCTGGCGCGCGAGGACGCCTTCGCCGCCCACCACGAGGACGTGGACCGCCTCGCCGAGGACGCGGCTGCGATCGCCACCGTCGCCGAGGCCGGACCCCTCTCCGCCCGTCTCGACGAGCAGACCGAGGGCCTGGAGACGGTCACCGAGGTCGTTGCCGGGCTCGACATCGGCGACGCCACCGTCCGTACGTCCATCCTGGAACGGATCGCCGAGGTGCTCGGCGGCGTGAACCGGGCCCGTGCCACCCTTGATGCCCGCCGCCGCGAACTCCTGGCGCGCGAGGGGCAGGCCGAGTTCGCCGCCGAGTCCGCCCTGCTGGCCCAGGCGGTCACCGGAGCGCTGGCCGCCGCGCACACCCCGGACGCCTGCGACGAGCAGCTCTCGCGGCTCCTGCTGCGGCTGGAGAACCTGGAGTCCCGCTTCGCGGAGTCCGACGTGTTCCTCTCCGACCTGGCAGCCAAGCGCACCGAGGTGTACGAGGCGTTCTCGTCCCGCAAGCAGACCTTGCAGGACGCCCGTGCCCGCCGGGCGGAACGGCTGGCGGATTCGGCCGCGCGCGTGCTGGAGACCGTCACCCGCCGCGCCGCCGCCCTCGACGACGCCGATGCGGTCAGCACCTTCTTCGCTTCCGACCCCATGGTCGCCAAGGTCCGCCGCACGGCCGCCGAACTGCGGGAACTGGGCGAGGACACCCGGGCCGAGGAGCTCGACGGCCGGCTGAAGGCCGCCCGTCAGGAAGCCGGGCGCGCCCTGCGCGACCGCGCCGAGCTCTACGCGGACGGCGGCCGGACCGTCCGACTCGGCCGCCACCGGTTCGCCGTGAACACCCAGCCCCTCGACCTCACCCTGGTCCCGCAGGGCGACCGCCTCGCCTTCGCCCTCACCGGAACCGACTACCACTCCCCCGTCACCGACCCCGGTTTCGAGGCCACCCGCCCCTACTGGGGCCAGTCGCTGCCCTCGGAGAACGCGGACGTCTACCGCGCCGAGTACCTCGCCGCCCGCCTGCTCGCCGAGCACGGCCCGGCCGCCCTCGCGGAGGCTGACCTCCCGGCCCTCGTACGTCACGCTGCCGAAGCCTCGTACGACGAGGGCTACGAGCGCGGGGTCCACGACCACGACGCCACGGCCATCCTGACGGTACTGCTGCGCCTGCACGAGTCGGCCGGCCTGCTGCGCTATCCGCCCGAGGCCCGTGCCGAGGCCCAAGTGTTCTGGGCGCACCGCACGACCGCCGGGGAGCGGACGGCCTGGGCCCGCCGGGCGACCTCGCTCGCCCGGGTCCGGGACGCGTTCGGGGCGCCGCCCGCGATCGCCGCGTTCCAGGACGAACTGGCCACGGCCATCGCAGGGGCCGACAGCTCGGCGGCCGCCGAGTACCTCTTCGAGGAACTTGCCTGCGGCCAGGGCGGATTCGTCACGAGCGCCGCGGCCCGGACTCTGCTGGAGAAGTTCCGCCGCGCGGTCGGCACCTCCGCCTTCGAGGAGGACCTCGCCGCGCTGCCCGCCCTGGCGGACCGGCGCCAGCTCGCCGAGGCGTGGCTCACCTCGTACGCCGCCGCGGCCGGTGAGCCCATGGCCCCGGGGGACCTCGCCGAGGCGGTGGCCGTGGAGCTCTGCCCTGACCTCGACCGCTACGAGTCGGAGGCGCCCGTGGCCGGGGTGGTCGAGGGCCTCCTCGGCCGGCACCCCCGCATCAGCGGGCGGTCCCTCACGGTGAGGATCGACGAACTACTGGCCCGCACACGAGGCTTCGCGGCGACCACCGTGCCCGGTTTCCGTGACTACCAACGGCGGCGCGCGGCCCTGGTCGCTGCCGAACGCGCCCGCCTGCGGCTGGACGAGTACCGGCCCAGGGCCCTGTCCTCCTTCGTCCGGGGCCGTCTGCTCGACGAGGTGTTCCTGCCCCTCGTCGGAGACAACCTCGCCAAGCAGCTGGGCACCACCGGCGAAACCAAACGAACGGACAGCAACGGCCTGTTGCTACTCGTCTCCCCGCCCGGCTACGGCAAGACGACCCTCATGGAGTACGTGGCCGACCGGCTGGGCCTCGTCCTGGTCAAGGTCGACGGCCCGGCGCTCGGCCACGGGGTCACCTCGCTGGACCCGGCCGAGGCGCCGAACGCCACGGCACGCCGCGAAGTCGAAAAGATCAACTTCGCCCTGGAGGCGGGCAACAACATCCTGCTCTACCTGGACGACATCCAGCACACCTCGTCGGAGCTGCTGCAGAAGTTCATCCCGCTGTGCGACGCCACCCGCCGCATGGAAGGCGTGTGGGACGGCGAGGCCCGCACCTACGACCTGCGCGGCAAGCGGTTCGCGGTCTGCATGGCCGGCAACCCTTACACCGGGTCCGGGCAGCGCTTCCGCATCCCGGACATGCTCGCCAACCGCGCCGACGTCTGGAACCTCGGCGACGTCCTGACCGGCAAAGAGACGGCGTTCGCCCTCAGTTTCGTCGAGAACGCCCTCACCTCGAACCCGGTCCTGGCCCCGCTCGCCGGCCGCGACCGCGCGGACCTCGACCAGCTGATCCGTTTGGCCTCCGACGACCCGGCGGCCCGCGCCGACCGGCTCGTCCACCCGTACGCTCCGGCGGATCTGGAGCAGGTCCTCGCGGTACTGCGGCACCTGCTGACCGCCCGGGAAACGGTCCTGGCCGTGAACGCCGCCTACATCGCCTCCGCCTCCCAGAGCGAGGAAGCCCGCACCGAGCCGCCGTTCCTGCTCCAGGGTTCGTACCGCAACATGAACAAGATCGCCGCCCGGATCGACCCCGTCATGAACGATGCCGAGCTGGCGGCGGTCATCGACGACCACTACACGGGTGAGGCCCAGACCCTCGCCACCGGCGCCGAGGCCGGCCTCCTCAAGCTCGCAGAGCTCCGCTCCACCCTCACCTGGGAGCAGGCCGAGCGGTGGACGGCGATCAAGAGCTCGTACGTACGGGCCCGGGCCCTCGGCGGCCCCGAAGCCGACCCGCTCACGCGCGCGGTCGCCGCCCTCGGGCTCCTGGCGGACCGCGTGGCTTCCGTCGAGTCCGCCATCACCCGGGCTGCCGGCCCCCGCCGTACGCCGGACCATCCGGCGGCCCGGCACGCCCTGCGGTCGGCGGACGCGGAGCGGCCGTGATCAGCAGCACAGGACCTGAACGTGCTGGACGGGGTTGTTGGCGAAACCATCGCGGTTCCACGGCTGTTCGAGGGTTGGGCGCGTCCTTCGGCATCCTTGGCACGCACGATGCGGGCCTGGACC
The DNA here is from genome assembly GCF_017639205.1 of Streptomyces nojiriensis. Lineage (NCBI taxonomy): Bacteria > Bacillati > Actinomycetota > Actinomycetes > Kitasatosporales > Streptomycetaceae > Streptomyces > Streptomyces nojiriensis. Next base: position 1,681,042 of record NZ_CP071139.1, read on the forward strand.
TGCGCGACCGGCCCGTACCCCGACCAGGCTCGCCCCTCCAGCACCACGGGTCCCGGGCGCACGATACGGGTGCGCGACATGAAGTCGGGGAAGCCCGGCGGGACCATCAGGGCGCGCGGCGCGATCCTGGTGACCGGTTCGCCGGGCTCGTCGGGCGTCTGCCGCAAGCGCCTGCTGGAGGCCGGTGAACGGGGCGTCGGTCAGGGTGATGTCCCGGAGCCATTTCACGTGTGCCATTCCGTATCAACCGGGCACGACCAGTCGCAGTGGGTAACCGTGCTGCGGGGCAGGGGAAGGCCGTTCATCGTGTAGGCGATCAGCACCTCCGGGTCCGCGCCCGTGGCGATCGGCAGGGGCGTCGAAGCCGCCTTCACGGGTACCGACCAGCATCGGCAGCGGGCCCCGGCGGGCGGGCGCCCGTACCGCGCAGGACAGTGGGTGCATGACGTACGACGAAGGGCTGGCCCAGCGGATCCGGGAGCGGCTCGGCGAGCGGTCCGCCGTCACCGAGAAACGGATGTTCGGCGGTCTCGCGTTCCTGCTGCACGGCAACATGACCATGGGCGTGTCCGGTGAAGAGGTCGTTGTCCGTGTGGGTCCGGACCGGACCGAACAGGCTCTCGCCCGCCCGGAGGCCCGGCCCATGGACTTCACCGGCCGCCCGATGCGCGGCTGGGTGACGGTGAGCGGCCCGGCCTTGGCGGAGGATGCCGTGCTGGATCACTGGATCACGACGGCAGTGGCGTTCGCGGACACGCTGCCGCCCAAGTGAGATCCGTGCTCACCGCTCCAGCAGAGCCTTGAGTGCCGCCAGGTCCTTGTGCTGGGCGCGGCGCATGGCCGCCGCCATCACGGTGGCGGCGAGGGAGGCGAATCCGCTGGGCTCGCCGCGGTTGCGGAGGGTCATGCGGGTGTGGTCCAAGCCCTCCCCGTACGGCTCCCAGGTGTAGGTGGTCTCCATGGGAAAGGGGCCTTCGTCCGTACGCATCACCACTCGGCGCCCGGGCTCGTACGTGGTGATCTCGTACGTGTAGGCCAGCCGCCTGCCGAGGAAGCGGGCGACGAAGGCGACCTTGGAGCCGACCGCCACCGGGGGCGGGGTCCGCCAGTCGGCGGAGGTGATGTTGGCGTACCACTCGGGTGCGTGGGTGGGGTCGGCCGCGTAGGCGGCAACCCGGTCGCACGGGGCGGCGATCACGGCCTCCGTCAGCACGTCGACCTTCATCGCAGAGCCTCCACTCAGGACTCGGGGTCGGTCTTGGTGACCCGGTGGCGCTGGTAGTGGCGGGCGACACGGGCGCGGTTGCCGCAGCCGGCCGAGCACCATTCGCGGCGGGGGTGCTGTTTCACGAAGTAGAGCACGCAGCCCGGCGCCAGGCAGGCACGCAGCTGCGGCCGCGTGCCGCCGGTGAACAGGTCCACGGCTTGTCCGGCGAGCATGGCGACCACCGCCTGTCCCGCGAGGTCGCCGGTGCGCACGATGCGGGTCGGGTCCGCGCCGGAAGGCCAGTGGAGCGTCGCCCACACCGGCGTCGCGCCGCACGCCTCGTTCAGTGCCGTGAGTGCTGCGTCCCGGGTGGCGATGGCCGACTGCGCGTCCGGCCGAGCGTCCTCGGTCGCTTCGGCGGCGAGCCTGCGCAGTGCGTCCCTCAAGCCGCGCAGCCGAGCGGCGGTCTCTTCCGCTCCGGCGGGCCGTTCGGCGTCGAGCCAGGCACCGACCGCGGGAGCGGAGGGTGTCAGTCGGGGGCCGACGGCCCGCAGCCATGCGACGGCTCCGTCGGGGCCGTCGATCGCGTCGTGCACGCCGTCCCGATCGGCCCAGATCGTGTTCATCAGCTCGATCGGGAGCGGTTCGCCGAGCAGCGGTGCGCTCGTACCGGGGTCTGTGCTGTCCACGCGCCCCAGCCTACCAGGGGCCTAATGGTTAAAGCACCTCTCCACCATTTGACTTCTCCGAAGACAGATACCTATCGTTCTAACGACAAGAGCGCATCCCAACCATTAGAACGATGGTGTCGGTGTCGCCCTCTCCCCTCAGAAAGGCCATGAACATGTCGAGGCTCACCCCGATCGACCCCGCCACCGCTACCGGCCCGGCGGCCCCGCTGCTCGCCCAGGTGCAGAAGTCCCTGGGCCTCACGCCGAACATGACCAAGGTGATGGCCAACAGCCCGGCCCTGCTCAAGGGCTACCTGGCACTCTCCGGCGCCCTGGCCGGCGGCGCCCTGGCCGCAGGCGTGCGGGAGCAGCTCGCGATCACAACCGCCGAGTACAACGGGTGCGAGTACTGCCTGTCCGCCCACACCTACATCGGTGAGCACATCGCCAAGGTCGACCCCGGTGAACTCGAGCGGGCCCGCCACGCCGAGGCGTCCGATGCCCACACTGCCGCCCTGCTGGCCCTGTCGGACGCCATCGTGCGCGGCAGGGGCGCGGTGGACGACGGCGCCGTGCAGGCGGCGCGGGACGCGGGCGTCACCGAGGCGGAGATCGGTGAGGTGGTCGGCCATATCGCGCTGAACGTGCTGACGAACTACTTCAACGTGCTCGCCCAGGTGGAGAACGACTGGCCTGTCGTCACTCCGCACGTGCACGTCGCCTGAGTGGAGTCCGGCCCGCCCACTTCTCGGGCGGGCCGGGACACCCGCCACGCCCCGCCCGCCACCGGCAATCCGTCCCGCCACGATCAGGAGACGGCCATGAGCAGATCGAACGAAACGCCTGCCGTCGGCTTCCACCCCGGGGAGCTCGCCGTACAGCAGCAGGCCGGCGTACGCGCACGGGCTGACCGGCTCTCCGGCATGCTCGGCCCACCCGACCTGCGGGGCGGGGCAGCCAAGTTCCTCGCCGAACGCACACTCGCCGCGCTCACGGCGCGCGACGACTCCGGCAGGCTGTGGATCTCACCGCTGACCGGACCCCCCGGCGTCCTCGACGTCATCGCGGCATCCACCCTGCATGTACGCACCGCACCCGCCGCGGACGACCCGCTCCACGGCCTCCCGCCCGGTCAACCGGTCGCTCTGCTGGCCATCGACTTCGCCACCCGCCGTCGCTTCCGGGTCAACGGGACGCTGGCCACCGCGGATGAGGACGGCCTGATGCTCCAAGTCGATCAGGCGTACGGCAACTGTCCCCAGTACATCCAGCGGCGTCACCTCCAACCCGGACCCCCTGCCACCGAGGGCAGACACGGCTCCCCCTGCGGTACGCCACCTCCCTGGCGTTCGATCAGGCCCGCCTCATCCGTGCGGCCGACACCTTCTTCCTGGGCACCACCCACCCGGAGCGCGGCAACGACGCCTCGCACCGCGGTGGGCTGCCCGGATTCGTCCGCGTCGAGGGCGACGGCCTCTGGTGGCCCGACTATCCCGGCAACAACATGTTCAACAGCCTCGGCAATCTGGCCGTCGACAACGCCGCGGCCCTGCTGTTCGCCGATTTCGCCACGGGGCACACCGTGCACCTGTCCGGCACCGCGGTCCTGGAGTGGTCTCCTGATGGCTCCGACGACGATGAGAGCAGTACCGGCCGCCGGGTCCGCTTCCACATCGGCAGCGTGGTCGACGGCTGCGGCGCACCACGACACACGTCGCATCCGGTCCGCCGCCCACCACACAGGAAGGACTGACGGCCATGAACGAGCCGACCCCCGAATCGAACGGTCGCACCCGCCTCGCCTACATCCTCGGGGTGCCGCTCGCCCCGGAGGTCGAGCGGCAGTGGCCCCAGATGGGCGAGGTCGTCCGCAGCAGCAAGCTCATCGGTGAGGTCGAGGGGAACTTCCCCGAGCTCACGCTCGAAGTGGGACGGCGGCTGCGCCTCGACGACGACGTCATCGTCGTGGAATGGACCTGTGACTACGGCGACGGCCGCCTCTACCGCAACGTCACCATCGCCGAGCTCCGCGACGGCCGGGCCGTACGGGTCACCGACTACTGGGGCGAACCAACCTCCACTCCCCCGTGGCGCCGACCACTCACCGCCCGCCTCGACATGCCGGGCGACGGCATCTGGAAGGACCACGACCACCTCGGTCACCACTGACTCGCAGCGCTCCCGCATGACGGAAGTCTTACGTGCACGCGTGGGAGACCCCCCGGGGGCCGCGCACTGCGTAGCGTCCTCGGCATGCGCGTACTCGTCACCGGAGGGGCCGGGTTCATCGGCTCCCACATCATCTCCGCCCTCACGGCCCGCGGGCACGAGCCCGTCGTCCTCGACGCCCTGCTGCCCGCCGCCCACCCCGGCACGCCGCCCCTGCCCGACACCGAGTTCGTGCGCGCCGACGTACGTGACGCCGACGCTGTCAGAGCCGCGCTCCGCGGAATCGACGCGGTGTGCCACCAGGCGGCCATGGTCGGCCTCGGCAAGGACTTCGCGGACGCCCCGGACTACGTCGGCTGCAACGATCTCGGGACGGCGGTGCTGCTGGCCGAGATGGCGACGGCCGGGGTGCGGGAGCTCGTGCTCGCCGGATCGATGGTGGTCTACGGGGAAGGCCGGTACACGTGCGAACGGCACGGAGCGGTACGCCCCGGGCCGCGTCGGACCGAGGACCTGACTGCGGGCCGGTTCGAACCCCGTTGCCCCGACTGCGGAGCCGAACTCGCGCCGGGCCTGGTCGGCGAGGACGCCCCGACGGATCCCCGGAACGTGTACGCGACGACGAAGCTGGCCCAGGAGCACCTCACGGCGAGCTGGGCCCGGTGCGTGGAGGGCCGGGCGGTGTCGCTGCGCTACCACAACGTGTACGGGCCCGGCATGCCGCGCGACACCCCGTACGCCGGGGTGGCCTCCTTCTTCCGCTCCTCGCTCGCCCGCGGCGAGGCGCCCCGGGTCTTCGAGGACGGCGCGCAGCGAAGGGACTTCGTCCACGTCGCGGACGTGGCCGCGGCCAATGCGGTGGCGCTGGAGGCGGTCGGTACCCGGCAGGCGGGCGCGCTCGCCGTGTACAACACCGGCAGCGGGGAACCGCACACGGTCGGCGAGATGGCGGTCGCGCTGGCCACGGCGCACGGCGGACCCGCCCCGGTGGTGACGGGCGAGTTCCGCCTCGGCGACGTACGGCACATCACCGCCGACTCGGCCCGGCTGCGCACTGAGCTGGGCTGGCGTCCGGCGGTCGGCTTCGCCGACGGCATGGCCGGGTTCGCGCGGGCCGGCCAGCGCGAGTCGGCGGGTGTGACCGGCTGAGCCTGGGAACCGGCCGACTTGGTCGGCCGGTTCCGCAGCGGGTTGAGCGCAAGGGACCTTCTCAGCGGACGACGTCGAGGACGTTCTTCTGCAGGCCGTTGGCGTATGCCTCGTGCTCGACGAGCTTCAGCTTCTGGGTGTCCTTGTCCGTGCCGCTGAACAGACGCTTGCCGGCTCCGAGCAGGAGCGGGAAGACGAGCAGGTGGTATCGGTCGATCAGGCCTGCGTCGGAGAGGGCCTGGTTCAGGGAGGCACTGCCGTGGACGATGATCGGACCGCCCTCGGTCTCCTTCAGTGCGGCGACCTCGTCGAGCGAGCGCAGGATCGTCGTCTCGCCCCAGTTCGACACCAGGTCGTCCTCGGCGAGGGTGGTGGAGACGACGTACTTCGGCATCACCTTGTAGTCGGCGAAGTCCTCCATGTCCGGCCACACCGGGCTGAACGCCTCGTAGCTGGTCCGGCCCAGCAGCATCGCGGAGGCTTCCTTCTGTTCCCGCCCCTTGATCTCGAATGCCTCGGGGAGGAACTCGACGTCCTTGAAGGTCCATCCGGAGTTGCGGTAGCCGGGCTCCCCGCCCGGACCCTCCACGACGCCGTCGAGGGAGATGAAGGCGGTGCTGATCAAGGTACGCATCTGGGGTTCCTCGGTATCTGGTGTCCGGTTCTCGGCAGATTCGGTCGATGCGCGCCGGGCACATACCCACCTGCGCACACCCACCATGATCTCTGACTGTGGATCACGAACGAACTCATCGGTCGTCGGCATTTTCGATTCGGCGACCCGACCAGAACGGCCTACGCAGGTGCGGGGAGGGTCAGTTCGAAGCGGCAGCCGGTGCCGAAGACCCTGGCCCTGCCGCCGTGCGACGCAGTGTCCGCGTTTCGTAAGGTCTTCCGGCGCCTTACTTCGCCTTTCGGTTCCTACGGTGTGGAGGGTGACTCCTTCTGCTTGTCGTCCGCCTCTCGCGGACCTCGTACTGCCGTGCCTCGACGAGGCTGAAGCCCTTCCCTGGGTGCTGGCGCGGGTGCCGGCCGGGTGGCGGGCCATCGTCGTCGACAACGGCTCCACCGACGGCTCGGCCGACATCGCCCGCAGCCTCGGCGCCACCGTCGTGCACGAGCCCCGGCGCGGCTTCGGGGCCGCCTGCCATGCCGGGCTGCTCGCCGCGCGCGCCGAGTTGGTCTGCTTCTGTGACTGCGACGCCTCCATGGACCCCGGCTTGCTCGCGCCCATGGCCGAACGGGTCGCGGCCGGCGAGGCGGATCTCCTGCTCGGCCGGCGCCGCCCGCAGGGCCGCGGCGCCTGGCCCGCGCACGCCCGGGCGGGGAACTTCGCCCTGGCCCGGATGCTGCGCCGCCGCACCGGACTGCGGCTCCACGACCTCGGACCGATGCGGGTCGCCCGCCGCGAGGCACTGATCGGCCTGGACCTGAGCGACCGGCGCAGCGGCTACCCGCTCCAGATGGTCGTACGGGCCGCCGACGCGGGCTGGAAGGTGGCCGAGACGGACATCCCGTACCTCCCCCGATCCGGGAAATCCAAGGTCACCGGGACCTGGCGGGGTACCTGGCACGCGGTACGGGACATGCGCAAGGTGCTCGCCGAGCCCCCGGGCACCCGCCCCGCACCGACCGAGGGGGTCTCCGCATGAGCACCCTCCTCGTCATCGCCAAGGCTCCCGTCGCCGGGCGCGTGAAGACCCGACTGACCCCGCAGTTCACCCCGCAACAGGCCGCCGACCTGGCCCTCGCCTCGCTCCAGGACACCCTCGCGACGGTCCTGGCGACCCCGGCCGAGCGGCGTGTCCTGGTCCTCGACGGGCAGCCAGGGCCTTGGGTCCCGGAGGGGATCGAGGTCGTCCCGCAGTGCACGGGCGGCCTGGACGTCCGACTGGCCGCCGCCTTCGCCCTGGCCGAAGGGCCGGCCCTGCTCATCGGCATGGACACCCCGCAGATCACTCCCGGCCTGCTCACTCTCGGGCTCGACTTCACCGAGGCGGGCGCCTGGTTCGGGCCCGCCGACGACGGAGGGTTCTGGGCACTGGGCCTGGCCGACCCCGACCCGGCCCTGCTGCTCGGCGTCCCCATGTCCGTGACCCACACCGGCGAGGTCCAGCGGCGGCGCCTGACCGATGCGGGGCTTTGTGTACGGGACCTGCCCGAGCTGTGCGACGTGTACACCCCCGCCGACGCAGAACGGGTCGCGGCCGCAGCCCCGCGGACGCGCTTCGCCGCCCTGCACCACGGCCTGTGCGCGGTGACCCGATGACCGCCCAGCTCGCCGAGCCCGCCACCCGTGCCTGGCAGGCGGATCCGTACGCGGTCGCCCTCCGCACCGGGCAGGGGCCGCTGTTCCTCCGTCGGCGCGACGGGTGGCTGCTGCCGCTCGAAGTCGAGCGGTGGTGCGCCGAGCCCGACGCGGCCGACGACACCGTCCTGGCACGGTGTGCCGGGCCCGTCCTCGACGTCGGCTGCGGACCGGGCCGCCTGGTAACCGCCCTCGCCCGGCTCGGACACACCGCACTCGGTGTGGACGTCACCCCCGAGGCGGTGGCCCGCACCGTGCGGGCGGGCGGCAGCGCCCTCTGCCGGTCGGTGTTCGACCCGCTTCCCCGCCAAGGCCGCTGGGGCACGGTCCTCCTCATAGACGGCAACATCGGCATCGGCGGAGACCCCGCAGCCCTGCTGCGCCGCACCGCCGAACTGACCGCACCCGGCGGCTCCCTGCTGGTCGAGGTCGCCACAGCCGACGTCGACGAACGCGTTGAGGTCCACGTCGAGGACGGCGATGGCGACCGCGGAGCCTCATTCTGGTGGGCCCGGCTCGGCGCCCGCGCCCTGTGCGCCGAGGCGAGGGGCGCGGGCTGGACCCCGTACGACACCTGGCGGACGGCGGGCCGACACTTCGTACACCTCACGCGCTGACCGGTGCCGAGCGGCGAACCGCCGGGTGGGATCCGCAGCAGTGCGGGTCCCACCCTGAGTCGCTGCCCGCGCCGGTGGGCTGACGAAAGGTCTGGCGTCTCAGTCGACGGTGACGACCATCTTCCCGAGGGCTTCTCCGGACTCCATGGCCCGATGGGCTTCGACGATCTCGTCGAACCGGAAGACCCGGCTGGGACGGGCCCGCAGGACGCCGGCCTCGACCTTGCCGTACATCTCGTCCAACGGCACGTCGCCGAGCGGGAATGCGGGGGTGCCCAGGACGAAGGCGCTGCCGAAGAAGCTGAGCCGGACCCCGCTGGGGAGGTCGGCGATCGGGTCGAAGTCGCGTACGGGCTCGAATCCGCCCAGGAAGCCGAGCTGGCAGACCCGCCCGTGCGGCCGGACCAGGGCCAGCGAGTCGCGCAGCACGCTGTTGCCGACGACATCGAACACCGCGTCGACGCCGATCCCCCGATCGGCGACCTGGGTGGCGAGCGCGCCGTCGTCGATGAGGACGTCGGCGGCCCCGAGCTCCTTCAGCAGGGGCGCCCGCAGCGGGTCCCGGGTCGTGGCGAGGACGGTGGCGCCGTGGTCGACCGCCAGGTTGACGGCGGCCTGGCCGAGCGAGGAGGTCGCTCCGCGCACCAGGACGGTCTCGCCGGGCCGCAGGTCCAGATTGCCGAACAGGCCGCTCCACGCCGTCGCGTACACCTCGGGAACCGCCGCGAGATCGGCCCAGTCCAGCGAAGAGCGGACGGCCACCACGTTGGTGGCCGGTACGGTCACCAGCTCCGCGTAACTTCCGTTGCGGGTCCGCCCCATGCCGCCGAGGATCGCCACGACCCGTGTTCCGATGGGGAGTTCACCGGACGGGTCGGCCTCGACCACCCCGGCGCACTCGATGCCGGGGACGGCTGCGACCTTCCCCCAGGCGCCGCTGCGCATGTAGGCCTCGGCGTGGTTGAGGCCGAACGCCTTGACCCGGATCAGCACTTCGCCGGCGGCGGGCACGGGGTCGGGCAGTTCGGTGATTGTGAGCACCTCGGGTCCGCCGTGGGCGGAGATGACGATGGCCTTCATGTACCGACTCCATTCTTGAGCAGTCATTCAACTATCGGTGCGGAGAAAAGGGCCACCGCGTACGGTGGCCCGTGCGCCTCGCCGTCAGGCGAGAGCAGCGAAAGCGTTGTCGACGATCGCGCGCAGGAGCGTCTCGTCCGGGTTGGCCTTGCCGACGACCATGAGCCCCTGGCAGGTGGCGACCAGGAGCTTGGCGCTCCCGGAACAGTCCAGTGAGGCGCGCACTTGCCCCCTGCGGGCCGCGTTCTCCAGTGCGTGGGTCATGCACCGCTCCAGCCGGGCCAGGTGACCGCGGACGACAGCCGCCGCCTCGTCGTCCTCGGCGGCGTTCTCGATCGCCGTGTTGACGAGCAGGCAACCCTGCCGGCCTTCAGGACTGAGCAGATCGCGCACCAGCCCGTCGAAGTAGCCGCGGACCTCACCCAACGAGGCTCCCGGAGCCTCCAGCTCGCCCAGCTTCTGGGGGACGACCAGCTTCGAGTACCGCTCCAGCGACTTCAGGAACAGCGCGCGCTTGCCGCCGGGGAACGCGCTGTAGAGACTGCCGGGCTTGACCCCGGTCGCCTTGACCAGATCCTCGACGGAGACGGCCCGGTACCCGCGCTCCCAGAACCGCAGCATGGCCACGTTCAGGACGGCATCGGGCTCGAACTCTCGCGGTCTGGGCATGAGAAGAAAATACATGAACGACCATTCAAGAACAATGCGCTTACCCGGCGGCTTCTCCGCGGCACCGCTTCGATCAGGCCCGACGGCTCTCCCGGCCCATCCGGCGCGCCCGGCGCGCCACGGCAGGCACACCGACGTACGCGAGGGTGAACAGCGCGATGGCGGCCATGGCGAGCAGCCAGTTGCGCAGGTAGTCGAGCGGCAGGACGGTCGGGTTGGCCACGCCTCCCGGACGCAGGAGCGGGGGAAGCGCGATCGCGGTGAGGGAGCCCGCGACGATCAGAGCCGCACGCGGAACCCCGTGCAGGCGCAGGCCGACCACCGCAACGAGGGCGGCGATCGCCATCACGACGGGAGCGACCAACCCGTCGTGCACCACGACGGCTCCCCCGAGCCAGACGGCGATCCGCCACGGCTCGGGCTGCTGGAGGAGCAGCCACCCGCCCCAGGCCGCGCACACCAGCCCGAATCCGCCCGTCACGTATCGGAAGTTCATCACGCCACCTCCAGTCGGCCGACCCACTTGGTCTGCAGGACACCGGGCCGGTTCGGGGCGATGATCCGCGCCGGGTAGCCGTGGTCCAGGGACAGCACTTCGCCGTTCAGCCGGAGCGCGAGCAGCGTGAGCGGGTCCTGCGCGTACAGGCGTCCCATCTCCATCACCCGGTAGGCGCCCGCCGCTTCCAGGGAGACCACCCGAGCCCGCGCACCCGGGCCGCCTCCCGCACGCTCCAGTAGGTCCCGTACCCGGACCCCGGTCCAGTGGGCGGACTTGCTCCAGCCCTCGACGCAGGCGATGGGCAGGGTGACGTCATGCTGGGGCATGGCGCGCAGCTCCTCCAACGTGAGGCTGTAGGGACGCGGCCCGTCCACGGTCAGCCGCCAGTCGGCCAAGGAGGCCTCGGAGACGCGCGCGGCGGCGGCCGTCCGGTTCACGGGGAGTCCTTGGGGCCCGTGGGCGGGGCTGCGCGGGCCGAACAGTTCCAGCGAGCCGAGTGCGGTGACGGACTGCCCGACCGTGGTGAGCGTGACCGCTCCGACCGCGGCCGTGACGCCGAGGAGGAGCTGCCGGCGGTCGGGCCCGTCGGCCTCGGGCAGGGCCAGGGTTCCGGGGGAACGGAGCGTGAAGTGGTCGCGGATCTTCGGCCATTGCACGGCGACGTGCAGCAGGAGCGATCCCAGCAGGAGCCAGGCGACCGCGTAGTGGACGGGAACGAAGTTGAAGGGCCAGGGGTACCACTGGAAGGTGTTCAGCAGCCCGGTGAACAGCTCGAACAGTCCGGCCGCGACCAGGACCGCCACCGAGATCCGCTCCAGCGCATGGGGGACCGATCGCACCGGAGGCCAGGCGAACAGGCGCGGGTAGACCGCCCACAGCTTCGCCAGCAGGAGCGGGATCGCGGCGATCCCGGAGGCCACGTGCAGCCCCTGGGTGAGCCGGTATCCCCAATACGGGCGGCTCGGCAGCGAGTCGGCCAGCCATCCGGGCGGGTGCTGGAAGTAGTGGCTCAGCACACCGGTCGCGAAGCAGACGGCCATGGCCAGGCCGAGCCAGCGGCCGATGGCGGTCGTGGTACGGGCATCGTGCAGGCGCGCCTTGAAGGTGACGGGCGGCCCCGAGGGCAGGGTGAAACGCATGCCCCCATCACACCCCCGGCAAGGCCCGCGCAGGCTGCCGGAACACCTTACGAATCACGGACATCCGCGACGGCGCGGCCCACGGGAGAGCCGATGCCTGGAACGATTCCGCAGGTGAAAGCCCTTACCGCCCGCACTCCTCGCACCGCGCTGGTGACCACCGCCCTCGCCCTCGCCGCACTCACGACGCTCCTCGCCCGCACCATCATGTACGGGGACTACTTCAGCGACCCGGTCGGCCTGTTCTGCTGGTACGCGGCCTGCTGGGTGCTCTTCACCCTCGCGCTGCTGGCTCTGCGCCGCGTCCCGGCGCGCAGCGTCGCGTGGCTGATCGCCGCAGGGGCCGTCGCCGTCACGCTGACCGGGCTGACGGGGCCGCCGCGGACCAGCACCGACTCCTACCGGTACGCCTGGGACGGCCGCGTCCAGTCCGCCGGCATCTCCCCGTACGACCAGACCCCCCAGGACCCGGCGCTCGCCCGGCTGCGCGACCCCTGGCTGTTCCCCACCGGCGCCGCCTGCACGGGCTCCGGCCTCGCCCCGATCCCCCACACCGACGGCACGCGTCACTGCACCCGTATCAACAGGCCTGCCGTCCACACCATCTATCCGCCCGTCGCCGAGGCGTACTTCCTGGCCGTGGACCAGCTCTCCCCCGACGGTGCCCGGCACAAGCCGCTCCAGATCGGGGCCGCCCTGCTATCCCTCGGAGTCACGGGCACGCTCCTCCTGATCCTGCGACGGCGCGGCGACGACCTGCGCAAGGCCGCGTACTGGGCCTGGTGCCCGGCCGTCCCTCTGGAGGCGGTCAACAACGCACACGTCGACGTCCTGGGCGTGCTCCTCGCGATCGCGGGACTCGGCCTCGTCGCCTCCCGGGCACTGACCCGGCGGGCAGCGGGCGGAGTACTGATCGGCGCCGCCATCGCCACGAAGCTGATGCCGGCCGTCGTCCTGCCCGGAGCCCTGTCCGGGGTCCGGCGCTTCCGCGACGCGGCCGCCGTGCTCCTGCCCGCCGCTGCCTTCGCCGTACTCTCCTACCTCCCGTACGTCCTCCTCTCGCACGGCTCGGTCTTCGGCTACCTCGGCGGCTACGTCGAGGAGGAGGGCTACGACGACGCCTCGTCCGGGTCCCGCTACTCGCTCCTGCGCCTGGTCCTGCCCGACACCTGGGCCTTCCCCGTACTGCTCGTCATCGTCGCGGCGGTGTCGGTGTACGTGATGTGGCGCGGGGACCCGCGGCGCCCCTGGAGCGGCGCCCTCCTGGTCACCGGGTGGTCCTTCGTCCTCCTCACACCCGGCTACTCCTGGTACGCACTCCTCCTGATCGCCCTCGTCGCCCTGGACGGACGCTGGGAATGGCTCGGCATCCCGCTCGCGGGCGCCGCCGTCTACGTCCTCGCCCCGACGCTCCACTTCCAGCCGTCGCTGAGCAACATCGCGTACGGCGCCGCGGCTGCCCTCGTCCTCGTGATGACCTGGGTCCGGCGGCGAGCCAGGGTGAGGGAGGCCGAGGCCGCAACCACAGCGTCAGGACATCCGCACCCGGCTTGAACCCCCGCCCGTCACCACACGGTGATGAGCGGCGCGTCCGGTTCGTGTTGCCGCCAGACGTCGGTGAGGCGGACGAGGCGGGCAGGGGCGGCGATGCCGCGCACGGTTGCGATCTTGCCGTCCGCGATGTCGAACGTCACCGCGCCGACGACCTTGCCGCCGGGCACGAAGAGGAGGGCGGGGGCGCCGTTGACGAGCGCGAAGTGGACCTCGGAGACCCCTCCGGCGAGTCGCTGCTTCGCGGGCGTGGACCTGAAGCCGGCCCGTGCGATGACGGCGATGCGCTCCGGAGCGTCGTACCGCAGCAGCTTCTTGGTGAGGCCGGCGCCGTCGGAGATCGCGGTGGCGTCGTCGGTGAGCAGTGCCACCAGCCGTTCGGTGCGGCCCGACGAGGCGGCGGCGAGGAATTCCTCGACAATCCTGCGGGCGGATGTCGGGTCGAGTTCGCCGCTGCCACGGCGGGCCGTGGTGATGTGGCGCCGGGCACGGTGAAGGTGCTGCTGGCTTGCGGACTCGGTGATGCCGAGGATCTCGGCGATCTCGGCGTGGCCGTAGGAGAACGCTTCGCGCAATATGTAGACGGCCCGCTCGACGGGCGACAGGCGCTCCATGAGAGTGAGCACGGCCAGGGACACCGTTTCGCGCTGCTCGAACGTGTCGGCCGGACCGAGCATCGGGTCGCCGTCGAGGAGGGGTTCGGGCAGCCAGGCGCCGACGGTGCGTTCGCGGCGGGCCTGTGCCGAGCGGAGCCTGTCGAGGCACAGATTGGTGACGACCTTGGTCAGCCATGCCTCCGGCACCTTGATCCGCTGCCGGTCGGCGGCCTGCCAGTGCAGGAACGCGTCCTGCACGGCGTCTTCGGCGTCGGCGGCGGAACCCAGCAGCCGGTACGCCAGCGAGGCCAGCCGGTTGCGGCTGGCCTCGAACCGACTGGTGTCGAAGAGGTCAATGGCGTTGCTGTCCACGGCAATTACCCTAAGTGGGCTACACGGCCACCATTACGGCGGCCCCGTCCTGCGCGGCGGCCAAGTGACGCTTGCGCTTGGTCAGGCCGAAGGTCGGGTGCGAGGTGGTCCACAGCGACATCCTGACGATGCCCGCCTTGATCCGCGCGGCCTTCCGGCCGCCCACGTACGTCGGCTTCGCCTGCGCCTCGCCGTCGACCATCTGCAGGATCCCGTCTCGCCGCCCGAGGCTGATGTGGTTGCCCGGGTAGCCAAGCTTGACCTTCGCGATCTTGCTGCCGGTCAGGCTTCCCACGATGGCCTTCACGACCTGCATGCCGGTGAAGCCGGCCGAAGCGCAGGACATCGGCAGCGGCCGGCCGTTGTCGCCGATGGCGTAGACGCTGTCGCCGGCAGCGTAGACGTTCGGGTGCGAGAGCGACCGCATGGTGCGATCGACGACGATCCGGCCATCGTCGGTGACCTCCAGCCCGGCTGCGGCGGCGATGGGGTTGACCGCGAACCCGGCCGTCCACACGGTCGCGTCGGATGCCAGGTCGGTCCCGTCAGCGCACAGGACCCGCGTCGCCTCGACGGCTTCGACGCTGGTGTGCTCCAGGACGGTGATGCCCAGCCGGTCACAGGCCTGACGCAGGTGGTCGCGGGCCCCGGCGGAGAGCGGGGCGCCCAGCTCCCCGCGGGCGACCAGCACCACCGACAGGCCGGGCCGCGACTCGGCGATCTCGGTAGCGGTCTCGATGCCGGTCAGCCCGTCGCCGACGACCAGCACACGACCCCCTTCGCCCCGCCCACTCAGGCTGTCCAGGCGCTCGCGCAGGCGCAGCGCCGCCGGACGACTGGTGACGTGGAAGGCGTGCTCGGCCACGCCACGGACGCCGTGGTCGGCGACGTGGCTGCCGAGCGCGTAGAGCAGCGTGTCGTAGCCGAGTTCGCCGCCGCCGTCAGCGTCGGCCACGGCGACGACTTGGCGCTCGGGGTCGACGGCGGTGACGCGGGCCAGGCGCAGCCGTATCCCCGTGCCCGCGAAGACGTCGGCGAGCTTCGGGACCTCGATCTCCTGGCCGGCCGCGATCTGGTGCAGCCGCAGCCGCTGGACGAAGTCCGGCTCGGCGTTGACCACGGTGATCTCGGTGTCCGCGGGGGACAGCCGGCGGGCCAGGGTGCCGGCCACGTAGGCCCCGGCATAGCCGGCGCCGAGGACGACGATGCGGTGCTTCATGTGATGCTCCCGTCGGTTCGCTTGCTCTCGGTGACTTGAGCGGGACGGCGCCCCGATTCCTGACAGGAACCTCGCGTGACTTGGACCACAGGGCGCAAGGGCGTCACCCGACGAAACGCGCGACGCCGAGGAGGCACGGACGCAGGCCGCCATCACATCGCCCGCCAGTTCGAGTGGATATCCGAGTCTGCAAACTCGATGCGTTCCTGGCCCGATATCGCGGACCGCAAGCCACACGTTCGACTCGCACATAACGACCAGAATTTCTGGCCGCGCGTACTAGAATCCGCCGCTAGCATCACTCTCTCGACAGGAGGCCCGATGATCGGCATGCTCGTGACCTTCACGCAGACCGAAAAGTTCGATCGTGCAACTCTCGCAAAGGTTGCCGGCGAACTCCGAGGACCGTTCGAAGGCATGGCCGGCCTTCGGTTCAAGAGCTTCATGCTCGACGAAGACGGCGTTCGGGCAAGGAATTTCTACGTGTGGGATGACGAGGAGAAGGCCCGCGCCTTCTTCACGGAGGAGATCGTCGAGAAGGTGACGGGTATTTATGGCGTCCCACCCGAAGTCGAATACCTCGATATCGTGGGGTTCGTCGACAACTCTGGCACCTGATTCTCAAGGAGCCCGTCGCACAATCCTTTTCCGTCCAGGCCTTTTGGAACACCGGGGCATGCCGCAGAACATCCCCGCATGAAAATCGAGACCAATCGCTACTGCACCCCCACGGCCCCCGGACCTGCGCGACTGGCTGCCCGAGGACCACCTCGCCTGGTTCGTGATCGAGGCGATCGGGCAGCTCCAACTCGCGCTCTTCCACGGCGCCTACCGCTCAGCCGGACACGGCCGGACTGCCCACGAGGTGCCACCGAAGCGGCGCCCGTCGCCGTATACCTCGCGGTTGAAGCCACGAGGGCGGCAGCGGCGGCTGCCTGTGCGATTGCGGTTGCGGTGGGCGATCCGGTCGGCGGGTCGTGGGATCACAGCCCTGACCCCGCGGGCTCGATCATCGGCGCGGTACTGGGCGGACTGCTGCTGGGAATGTTCCCAGACGGCCGCGATCCTCCTCGTCTCCGCCGTTGAGGCCAGTGCCCCGAACGCCTCCCCCTCGGGCGGAGACGGTCTCGCGCCGGCCGTCTGCGGCGCGGTGGCACCGCCCGCGGGCCCCCACACCGAACCCCACCCCAGAGGCCCGCGAACCAAGATCCGGACCATTGCCGGACCAGCCTCCTGAAAGAGTTCCTCCCAACTGTCTTTTTCCCAGGTCAGCACGTGTGCATCTGCTGTACCACCAGCAGACGAAGAACCTTTACTGCAGCTACTCCCCGAAGGCAGTGGGGTTCTTCTAAAGGTTGTTGCAGAAGGTTGGGTGCGGGCAGGTCCACTCACACGCAGACCTGCCCGCACCCAACCTTCTGCAACAACCTTTAGGTACCGCTGGTCGTGGCTCGGGTGAAGAACTCGATCTCGGCTATCGAAACCTGCTTGTCGGCGCCCGCGTTGAACGCCGAGCGGATGACGAACCTGACGCTGACGACGTTCTGCGCCCGGAACTTGCGCTGTTGCGGCCCGCTCACCTGGTCGAGTGTGATCTGGCGCGTGGTCTGCTTCCCGTCGGCCGTGATGACGATCGCGTCCATGCGGTGCGGCAGCGCGGCCTCGGAGAGGTCCGAGGCCTTGGCGGAGATGCCGGACGTGATCAGGATGTCCAGCAGGCGGGTGGGTTCGTTGAAGCGCGCCTCTATCCACTCCCCGTCGGCGGACTGCGAGACGCCGGGGCCCCACCAGCTGTTGTTGATCTTGTCGAAGAGCGCCTTCGGCGGGTGGCCGTCGAAGGAACGGGACGCCTCGGCGGAATCCGGGGTGACCTGGGCCCGCTTCGCGAAGTGGTCGCGCGCCGCGCTCCATGCCGTATTCACGTTGAACGCCACGTAGATCACCAGCGTGAGCGCGAGGCCGTACGCGATCCAGGTGAAGCCGCGGCCGATGCCGCGACGCAGCCGCGGGCGCTCGCCCGCCCACGGGTCCGGGCGGTTGCCGACGTTCCGGATCCGGCGCCACCAGGGGTGCCGAGTCTCCGGAGCACTGGGTCGCTCCGCCAGTGACATGCCACAGCGCCGGCAGAAGTGTCGGTCCGGACGATTGCCGACCTCGCACCAGGGGCACGGCGGACCGGCCTCGTCGGCTGGTTCCGCGCTGGGAGCCTGGACGCGGGGGCGGGCCGCGGCGGGCACGCCGGGGAGTACCGGCGCGACGTCCGGTGCCGGTGCGGCGGCGCGCTGGTCGGCGACCGGAACGAGCAGCGCCCTGGCGCGCGCGCTCGCGTCCGGGGTCGCGCCCGCCGGGACGGTGGGGTGGGGCTCCTCCTCCGCGCGCGCCGCCGTCGGCGATGCGGCGCTCACGGGTCCGTGGACGGTTTCCCGCACCGGGCCCGCGCTCCCGGCCTGGGGGGCCGGATCACCGGCATCAGGACCGGGGCCGGGACCGGGACCCGGACTGCCCTCAGGATCGGACTCGGCATCGCCGTCGGCCGACGTGCCCCCGCCCGAGCCCGAAGAAACCGACGCACCCGACGCACCCGCGCCGCCTTGCCGACCTGCCGTCCCCGTACCCCGTTCCTCCTGCCCCGGGGTCCAGCTCAGTACCGCGCCGCAGCCGTCGCAGAACGACTGCCCCGGAGTCGAGCGCGTACCGCATTCAGCACAGTGATGTGACGTGTTCCCCGCGTTCCCCGCGTCGGCGCCGACAGCTGCGGACGACGGGGTGGACGGGGAACCCTGCTGATTGGTCACCTGTCGGGAGTCCTTTCGGGGGCGGTCACCTGGACCGTGTAAGGCATGTGGGCGGGGCGAGATGCCGCTACGAGCCGCTCCAGCCGGTGTTCGGCGGCCGGGTCGGGCTCCGGCAGCCGTACGGTGACGTGCAGATGCGGCCGCCGCTCGCCGGGGACCGGGCCCAGGGGCCGCGCGTCCCAGGCGGCCGCGCCGCTCTCGGTGATCTCCGGCTCCACTCCGAAGGCGAGCCGTATCGTCTCGGACAGTCCGCGCCGGGTCCCACGGATGCGGTGCAGCCGTACCGCGGCGGTCACCGCGGCGCGCAGGACCGTCGCTTCCGTGTCCTGCGGACGGCCGGTGGCCGGTGGGGCCGGCGCGGCTTCCGCCGGTTCGGCGTCCGCGGGGCCGTCTGCGCCCCCGGCAGCGTCCGGCCCGTCGCTTTCCGCACCCACCCAGCTGCCGAGCCAGCGGGTGAAGTCCGCGGGCGCGAGCGACGGCGTGAAATAGGCGTCCAGGCAGTCGAGCACGTTGTGCAGCGGTGCGAGGGCCTCGTCGATGCCCGCGACGAAGTGCTGCGCGAGATCGTCGTCGGCGAACACCGCCGGCAGCATCACGCCCAGCGGCGCGGAGGAGCCGAGTCCGTCGACGGAGCCGCGCATGCTCCCGCCGGCGTTCACGACGCGTCTCCTATCACCCGGACGCGGTGGTCGAACGAGAAGGCGAGCGCGGAGGGTTCGAGGTCGATCCGCTCCGTGGGGTCGCCGCGCCGGCCGCTGAGCGGGTCGGCGGGATGCAGCAGCACCTCGTCCACCAGCTCGACGCCGGGCACCCGCTGCAGCACCGCGAACACCTCGCCCGCCTGCACCGGGCGGCCGAAGGGCCAGCCCGTGCCGTGCGCTCCCCCGGTCAGCGGGTCGAGATGGCGGTACAGGGCGTCGTGCGCCTGCCGCCTGACCCGGTCGGTGTCGGTGCCGCGGAAGGCGTGCACCGTTGCGACGACCGTCACCCCCTGGTAGAACGGCGGACCGACCGCCAGCCGGGTCCCGATCAGGCGCCGCTCGTCCAGGTAGGCGGTGATGCGCCCCAACAGGGCGTCTCCGGGGACGAGTTGTTCGAAGCGCAGCCGGCCGCCCGGGTCGGACACGGCCTGCGGGACGACCAGTACCCGTACGGCGTGTGCGCCGTGCTCGTCCGGCTCGGCCGCGAGACAGGTGATGCGTGCGGTCTCGGGTGCCGCGCGGCGCGCGAGTTCCTCGTAGTCCCGCAGGGTCACGGCGCGGTCCTGCGCCCTGAGCGCGATGGGCGCCCTGACCTTCGCCTCCTCGACGGTCTCACCGTCGACCCCGCCCCGCGCGGCCTCCCGGTTGACGACGTCGGAGACGTACGGGATGGAGTCGCGCAGCACCTGGATCGCGCCCCTGGCGACATTGCCCGCCCTTCCGCCGCCCGTGCGGTAGCGGCGGGCCCGGACAGGCGCGCCCTTGGGCGGTACGGCCCCGTACTGGCGCAGGGTGCCGTCCGGTTCGCGTACGGACGGGCCGAAGGCGATCTCACCGGTGGTCGCGTCCAGGGTGACGTGCCGGTCGTCGGCCCCCGAGGCGGCGAAATCGCCGACGGTTTCCCACCTGACCCAGCCGTCGCGCTCGGCGACCTCGAGGAGCAGCGGCTGCGCGTCACCGACGACGGGGCTGTTGGCCAGCCGCAGCCGCTGGCCCGGCAGGCCGGTGGCCTCCCCCAGTGCCTCGTCGCGGACCGTCTCGGCGTGCACGACGCCGGTGCTGCCGCCGATGCTGAACGCCTCGGCGGAGCGGATGGTGGGCGAGGTGGTGTAGAACGGCTGGCCCTGCTCCGGATCGGTGACCCGGCAGCGCAACCAGCCCGCCTCGCGCCGCCCGGTGCGGGAGAGCGCGTGGCCGCCTGGGACGTGCAGCACCACCTCGCCGGGGCGGTTGAGCCCGCCGGTGGTGTCCCGGTCGACGTCGCAGCCGGCCCAGCCGTCGGGGGTCCACGCCTCCCAGACCAGCGGCGGCTGCCTGGGGTCGACACCGACACCGTCGACCTGGCTGTCGAGTTCCAGGACGACCACGCACCGGGGAACGGCGGCGCTGAGCCCGAACAGCATGCGGTCACCGGGGAGCGGAGCCTCCGAGAAGCAGTGCACGTCCTTCGCCCCCGCGAGGTCCGAGGTGCGGTCGACCGCCTCCTGACCGGCCCGCTGGACCACGAGGTACGACAGCTCGCAGGGCACCACGGTGAGTTCGCGCTCGGTGGCGAACACCACCGCGTCCTCGGTCTGGGCGCGGACCGTGGCGACCTCGGTACCCGTGGCCACCACGACGGGCTGCTTCTGCGGCGCCGACAGCCAGAACGTGACGCCGGCGCGCGCGGCGGACGGGGGGAAGAGCGTGATCCCGATGAGGTCCAGGAACGCGAGGTGGTTCTTCTCCGGAACCCGGTTGAGCCGGTACACGATCTGGTCCGCCATGTGGGCGACCGTCTCGACGAGGGTCACGCCCGGGTCGGAGACGTTGTGGTCGGTCCACTCGGGAGCGCGCTGCTGGATGTAGCGCTTGGCGTCGTCGACGAACTGCTGGAAGCGCCGGTCGTCGAGGTTCGGGGAGGGCAGGGCCATCAGCGGTCGCTTCCAAGGGGCTCGTCGGGCGCGGCGGACCCGTCGGGTCCGTCGTGGGAGGGGATCACGTAGAACGGGAAGACCAGGCTGCGCGGGTTGTTGGTGCCGGTGATCGAGTAGCGGACGTCGATGAAGAGCACGCCTTCGTCCGCGCCGGCCGTCACCGCGACGTCGTCCACCTCGATGCGCGGTTCCCAGCGGTCCAGGCAGCTGTGCACCTCGTGCTGGATGCGGCCCGCGGTGGCCTCGTTGACCGGGGCGAAGACCATGTCGTGGATGGCGCAGCCGAACTCGGGGCGCATCGGCCGTTCTCCGGGCGCGGTGGACAGGACCAGCCTGATGGCCTCCTCGACCTCGCGTTCCCCACTGACCAGCGCGATGCCGCCGGTGGGGCCGATGCGCAGTGGGAACGCCCATCCGGAGCCGACGAACTGCTCTGCCATCAGCCTGCCCCCACGGTCAGCACCTTGTTGCTGTTGGAGGTGAGGAGGCCGCTGGACTTGATCGTGGCGGCTTGCAGGCCGATGTTGATGGCGGCGGTCATCTGCAGGGAGACCCCGGCGGACAAGGTCATGGCCGCCGTGCTCGTCATGGTGAGCGCCCCGCCGGCGGTCACGGACGCGACGCCGCCCGCCTGCACGGACAGGACGGACGCCGCGTTGATGTTCATCGGCCCGCCGCTGCGGATCGTCAGGGAGCCCACCGCGTTCAGCGAGAGGTTGCCTCCCGCATTGACGGCCACCCCGGCGGATCCCCTGATGGAGACGGCGCCCTTGCTGTCCACGACGATCTCGGTCTTCGTGCGGTCCAGGTTGATGGTGAGCCGGTCGTCGCCGGTGGACAGCCGCACCCCGCGCTTGAGACCGACACTCTGGTCGAGCAGGTCGATGCGGTTGTTGCTGCGGTCGGACAGGGTGCGCCGGGTGACCTTGCCGCGCGTCGGGTCGTAGACCGGCACGTCGACGGGGTCCGGCTTGTCGACGCCGTTGTAGAGGCCGCCGATGACGTACGGGTGGTCCAGAGCGCCGCGGTCGAAGGCCACCAGCACCTCGTCGTCGACATCCGGGGAGATCATGCTGCCGCCCTTGGCCCCGCCGAGCTGGACGGTCCGGGTCCAGTCGCTGACGTACATGTCGTCCAGCCAGGGGAACGTCAGCTTGACCCTGCCCTGCCGCAGCGGGTCCTTGATATCGGTGACCAGGGCATTGGCAACGCTGGGCAGCCTGGTCGGGCCCGTCCCTCCGCCTCCGGAGGTGAGCCCGTACAGCGAACGCCACTGGCGGCCGCTGACGTTCAGGAACGTCTGGTAGTGCTCCTGGTCACCGAAGGTGTGCCGGGCGGCCGTGATCGTGTACTTGCCCTGGAACGGCTTGCCGACGCCCTTGAGGGTGACGGCGACGCCCGGCCGCAGTTCCGTGTTGCCGCGCGCCGTGACCTCCACCTCGGCGAAGGACGAGGTCACGTCCTCCGCCAGGGAGTCGGCGGCTTGCTTGACCTCGTCCAGCTTGTCGTAGGGCGTTGCGGTCTCGACGAGTTCGGCCTTGCCGAACCTCCTGGACGCCTCGGACGGCTTCGTACCGATGACGAAGCCCGGGTTGTCCAGGGCGGGCGTCTTGTGGACGAGGGACTGCTTGGTGGTGACGTTCCAGCCACGCGCCTCGACAGCGGTCACCTGGTCGGCGGAGGTGACCGCCGCGCGGCAGCGCAGGATCTCCTCACCGCCCTTCAGGAGGAGCGCGCTCCGCGAGCTCGGCATGCTCTCCGGTGGAGCCGTCATCGCCCGCTGCCGCTTGACGAACTGGAACCTCCCCTTCGA
The DNA here is from genome assembly GCF_017639205.1 of Streptomyces nojiriensis. Lineage (NCBI taxonomy): Bacteria > Bacillati > Actinomycetota > Actinomycetes > Kitasatosporales > Streptomycetaceae > Streptomyces > Streptomyces nojiriensis. The sequence continues at coordinate 1,703,513 of NZ_CP071139.1, forward strand.
GTTGATGGACATCACCATCTCGTTCTCGTCCGCGAGTCGTTGGACGAAGTCCCAGTCGGTGACATTGGCCTGGCTGATGAACCCGTACTGGCCCTTGGTCCGTTGGGTCCTTCCCAGCGGAATGCCGCTCTCCCGCGCCAGTTCGACGGCGATCTCGGTGGCGGTCTTGTTCTTGTACGCCGCGACCCTGCGCTGCCGCAGCATGCGGTGACCCTTGTCGTAGCCCCGGATGACGGTGAAGGTGCCGAGGCGGTCATATTCGGTCTCCAGCGCGGTGACCTCTCCCGTGATCAGCGGTGTGCCCTTGCCGTCGGAGAACGGCGCGATGACCACGGGAACACCGATCTCGACGTTCAGCTTGGCGAGGATGTCCTTCGCGTCGTCACGGAAGGTGAGCTGGAAGGCGCCGGGGACGCCCGCGCCGAAGTCGACCCGGCCGGCCACCAGGTCCTTGTTCTGCGGGGACTTGAGCTTGGTTCCGGCGATCTGCACCGTGAGGATGTTGGAGAAGCCGATGTCGGACATCAGGCGCCGACCTCTTCCGCGGCGGGCAGCATCAGTTCGACGCCGGGCGTCAGCGTCTTCGGGTCGTCGATGTCGTTGGCCTCGGCGATCGTGCGCCACACGGTGGGGTCCCCGTACTCGCGCCACGCGAGGAGCGGCAGCGAGTCGCCGACCACGACCCGGTGCACGCGGCGGGTGGTGAGCGCGCCGGAGGTGGGGTTCTGGCCGAGCGTGCTGCTCGGGATCTCGTGCAGGCTCATCTGGCAGACGGCCCGGATCGGCATCCCGTTGGTGTTGAAGAGGGTGTACTGGGCCTCCACGGAGCTGACGTACGCGTTGAAGCGGGCGGTGGAGAAGGCGCCCCACTCGAAGACCACCCACGGGGTCGACGGCTGGTTCGCCGCGATGCTGGCGGTGGTCGTCTCGCAGCAGGAGAACAGGGCTTCGACCTTCTTGCGCACGTCGTTGCTGTCCGGGTCGTCCGAGCGGTCGAGGAAGATCTCCACCGCCATCTCCCGGGGCTCGGGCCCCATGAACTCAGGGACCGCGCCGTCCCGCACGGCGGCGGTGGGCGTGGTCTTCCACTGGGCCCTGCGGGTGAGTGACAGCTGGGACGGGTTGAAGTCGAAGTGGAATGTCTTCATGAGCGCGCCGGGGCTGGTGCTGCTGCCGATCGGCGGCTGATGGATGGCGAGCGTCGCCCGCACCAGGCTGTCGCCTATGCCGAAGCTGGAGAGGTCCATCGGCTACGCCTCCCCCGCGTCCGTGAATCCGTGGTGGGCGATCTCCAGGATCTCGGTGGCCACGGCGGGGTTCGCCGGATCGAAGGAAGGACCGCGCCAGCTCACCGGGAGTACGTCGATCAACCCCCACTGGGCGACCGTCGAGCCGTCGGCGCGCAGCGCGGCGATCTGTCCGGTGGGGCGGGTCACGCCCGTGGTCACCGAGGAGATCCACTCCGCCACCCTCGCGGTCTCCTCGGTGAGAGGCCGGGTCAGCGTGATGTTGGAGAAGGTGACACGGGAAGGCAGTTGCCAGACGAATCCGTTGTTGCCGCCCTCCTGCCGCTGCTCGATCTCGACCTGGGAGGCGAGCCCTTCGCAACCGTTGAAGTAGCCCAGGCTCTCACCGTCGATGGTGAGGTTGAAGAAGATGGTGGAGCCTGCGTCGAGTTCCTGGGGCATCGGGTGGGGCCTTCCTGCGGTTCCACGTGGGGCTGGGGCGTTGGGGCATGGGGCATGGGGCATGGGGCATGGGTGTCGGGGCTCACGGCCTTCGGGGCTCACACGGCAGCTCGTGCGGCTCGGGCTCGCGCGCGGGGGTCAGTGGCGTGGATCGCGCAGCTTGCCGATCCGCTCGCGGTCGAGCCGTAGCTCGGTACGCAGCAGCCGGGTCATCGGCTCGATCAGCCGGTGGGCCAGCTCGGCCACCTGGTCCTCCTTCAGATCACGCGGTGTGAATTGGCTCGTCGCGGAGGGCGCGGGCCGGACCGAGGAGCCCCCGCCGTCGCTGCTCCGCCGCCGCTCGACGGACGGGGCGCGGTGCGGGGCGGACACCCGCGCGGGGGCGGACGCCGGTGCGCGGACCGACGCCGGTATCGCGACCGGGGGAAGGGTGGGCAGCGCGGCCGGGGTGGCGGGCGCGGCCCGCTGCACCGGGAGCGCGGCTGCCGGAGCGGACCGGACCGGCGCGAGGGACACGACAGGGCTCCGGACCGGCCGGGCCACGGAGGCGGTCGGAACAGCGGGAGCGTCCCGCACCGGCATGCGGGCGGTCCCGCCAGGGACGGGCGCCGCCGATGCCGATACGTCCGCGGCCGCGGACGCGGCGCGCTGGACGACCGGGAAACCTGCGGGTGCGCCGTAGGGACGGGATCCCTCGTGCTCGGCAAGTCGCACGGGCGCGGGCGCCGTGGCGGGAGCGGCCAGGGTACGAGCGGCTGTCCGCGGCAGCGAACGGGCGGCGGCAGGCCGGGCGGCGGACGGCGGCACCACGGCAGGCAGAACGGCACGCTGTACGGCAGGCCGACGAGGAGCGCCGGCAGCAGCGGCAGGTGCGGTCCGAACGCGGTGCAGACGCACGGCGGCCGGAGTGCCCTTCGCGATGGGTGCGGGAGCCGGCGACGGCGAGGACGGTGGTACGGCACTGCGGACGGCCGGGAGCGCGGCCGTCCCGGGAGCGGCGGGCCGCCGCGCGACGGCTGCCGGAGCAGGAGTCGCGGAGCGCCGCCCCACCGGCGGCGGCGTGAACCCGGCGGCCGTGACCGGCCGTGAGGAACCCAGCAGCGGAGCGACCGGTGTCAGCCCCCGCCCCTCGGCAGACGCCAGGGGTGTGGCAGATGCGACGGACACGGCGGACGACCGCGTCACGGATGGCCCGGCACTCGCCGCCGGGGCCGCGAAGGTGCGGGGGGCCGGCGCGGAGGCAGGGGTCCGGGCGGGGGAAGGGGTCCGGACCGGGGCCGGGTGCTGGACCGGGGCCGGGGCTGGGGCGGGGGACGACCGCTGCACGGGCGGCGCGCCACCCGAACGACGCGATCCGGACACGTTGTTCACCGCGGGGTGCACGGGCGCTCCCCCCGCGGAACCGGATGGCGAACCGGGAGCGGGACGGACGCCGGGACCGGGCGCCGGCCGTGGGCCGCCCGTCGGCGGTACGGTCGAGGCAGGCCGTCGCACCGGTACGGAGGGCGCCGCCGTTTGCCGCTGCACCGGAAGCGCAGTGGCGGACCGAGCGACTCCGGATCCGCCCGCCAGGGGCGGCGACGGGCGCGTCGACGGGGTTGCCTTGTCGGCAGGGTTCCCGCCGGAGACGCCGGACGGCCGAACGGGAGCGCCGGGCACCGGCGCGCCACTGCGAACCACCGGACCGCTGGACGCCGGACCGGAAGTGCCCACCGCGGGCGGACGCGTAGGTACGGCAGGGTCGTTCGCACGGGAGCCGGTGGACGCTGTGCCCACAGGACCGGCCCCGCCACTGGGACGGCTCGGCGTCGGAGTACCAGTGCTGCCGGATGTCCCCGGGGCAGCGAGCCGCTGCACCGGCGCCGGCCGGCCGGCCCGCTCCGCGGGCGCACGCGTCGGAGCGACGGGTGGTCCGGCGACCGTGCCGGATCCCGATCCCCGGCCGCTCGCACCCACACCGGAGCCGGAAGGTCCGGAGGGTCCTGAGGACTTGGGGAAGGTGGCCGACTCGGAGGAACCGTCGCGCCCAGCGGAATCGCGCCGCTGCACGGGCGACGCCGGTGCGGTGGCGGGCGTCACGGGGCCCGCCACCGGACGGACGGTCGGCGGCGCCGGGGAACGTTGCACGAAAGGTGTGCGGCCGGGAGCCGGGGCGCTCGTATGCCGACGCGCCGCCGGTGCAGCCGGTGCAGCCGACGGAGCCGACGGAGCCGACGGAGCCGACGGAGCCGACGGAGGAATCGTCGTATCACCGCCGACGGGTCCGCTCGACGGAGCGCCCAGCCTCGGCCGTGCGGCCGGGCGGGATACGGGCGCAGGCATCGCGGGTGTACTGGTTCCGGACGACACGCCTGACCCGGACGTTCCTGCCGCCGAACGCACCGCAGCTTCCGGCCCGGCCGCTGGTGTCCTCCGTACGGGCCGCGTTCCGCTGTTCGCGGCGCTGCCGGACGCAGGCACCCGGTCCGCCGGAGCCACGGGCGAGGCCGGTCCTGGCGGGGACGGCGCCACGACGGGGCCGGCGATGCCACGACGCCGTTGCACCGGTGCAGCGGGCGTCGGCGGAGCGGCCGGCGGATCCACAGGTCCTGACAGCGGGGACCCGAGCATCGGGCGCCGAGGTGGCGTGACGGTAGCCCGCCCGGTCGCCGGCCCGGGAACACTCGCCGCACTTCGCTGTACGGGGAGCGAGGAGGTGCGAGCCGGCGGGGTCCGGTCGGCCGGGGGCGCTGCCGCGGGCGGGCCCGCCGGACCCGACCGCCGGGGGCCGTCCTGGCTCCCCTCGGAGCGCTGGACGCGTACCGGGGCAGCCGCGGATACGGAGGAAGGAGGGAGGGGACGGAGGGGAGAGCCGGGAGCGGGCCCCGGCGAGTTGGCACCGGAAGGCGAGGACGAGGACGCCGGCGCCGGCGCCGGAAGGGGCGCGAGCGCAGCCGTCCGCGCCGCTCCCCCGGCGCCTGGCGGGGCGGCCGTCACGCTGCCCGGTGCCACTGCGGGAAGCACCCGGCGGTGTCCCGTGCGCGGGGCGGAGGCCCGCGTCAGCGCCGAGGGCGCAGGTCGCGGCGGCCGGGGCCCGACGGGAGCGATCCGCGAACCCTGGGCGCGCTGCACGAAAGGCACCGGCCCGGGCGCGTCACCGCCGCCTCCGCCACTTCCCCCTCGGTCACTTCTCACTCCGTCACCGGCGTCGACGACAGCGGGCGCCGGGAAGAGCGTTGCCTTGGCGGGGCCGCCCGCCCCGGATCCTCGGGCGAACGACAGCGTGTCCTTGATGAGACCGGTCGGGGCGCCGTCCAGCACGGCGTGCGAGAGCGTGCCGGAGAAGGAGTGGTTCTGCCAGGTGGTCAGGGAGCCGCCGAAATCCGCGGACGCGACCGTCTGCCGCGCCGACGCCGGTATGACGCGCTGGATCGGTGGCAGAGCGGCCCAGTCACGTCCCCCTCCGGAAGCACCGGCACCGGTGCCCGCAGCAGCACCGTTGCCGGCAATGGCCCCGCTGCCTGCGGACGCCTCGGGGGTGGGGCCCGGCACCGTGCCGTTCCCGCCCGCGCCGCGCTCCCGGCCCCGGCCCTTGAGTCGGTCGAAGATACCCATCACCGCTCCGTTGCGGCGCGCGTCACCAACGTAGCGATCTGCTCGGCATATCGCCGCCGCTCACGGTGTTCGAGGTCCAGGATGTCGTCCAGACTCCAGTGGAAGTGGTAGGCGATGTACGCGATCTCGTCATGGATCCGGTCGGTCGCGTACGTCACGATTCCCCCAGGCGGCTCCCGCCGAGTTCGACCTCGAACGGCTGCTCGCAGTGCGGGCAGGAGACACCGGCCCTGGTATGGCCCTCGGCGTTGACCTGCCGGTAGAAGTCCTGCAGAAAGGCGAGGTCGGAGGCGAACATGTTCTCCACCACGCCGTCGTGCATGTGTGCCACGGTGCCCAACTGGGTGATGACCCGGCCGAGCAGCACCACGGAGAGATACGCGGGGTTCTGCTGCACCCGCACGTCCTGCAGCGGAAGCAACTCGTCCCGGGCGGTCGCCAGTCGCATCACGCCCTCGCGATGCACGGTGCCCATGTCGTCCACGTACCCGCGTGGCAGCTCGAACGCGAACTCGGTCCGCAACTGCTGTCGTGCGGGCTGCACTTCCGCCGGCCCGACGGGCGGGACCGCCACGTCCGCGAAGGCGGAGGTGGCGGCAGCGGCGTCGGTGGCGGGCCTGACAGGTCCGCGGCGCATTACTCGGTGACCAGCTCTTCGTAGACGATCGTGACGGTCTCGGTCATCACGGCGGCCTCGCCCGCCGTCGCCGCCGCACCCATCACCTTGCTGCACCAGGCGTTGCGCAGATGCTGACGCCTGACCGGGTTGAACTGGGAGTCCATGTAGATGATGCTCGCGTTCTTGCGCGCCGACCCCATGTCGCCGCGCAGCGAGGCGTTGATCCACTCGGTGAAGGCGGTGGACTGCTCCATACCGCGCGTGACGGTGGTCTCACCGGCCTTCTTCACGCCGGGCATCTTCTTGGTGATGGGCTGCCCGTTCGCCGAGACCTGCTGGTACTCGATGACGTCCTGCTCCATCCCGATCTCGCCCACGCCGTGCAGGTACTCGACCATGACGCCGTCGATCTGGAGGCCGAAGTTGTTGGTGGTGAGGGAATCACCCTGAGCGGCCATGAAAGAAGCCTTTCCATCTGCTGATGCCGGGACCTGTGGATGTGCGCTGTCGAGCGAGGGTCGGAGGCGGCCGGACCGCTACTCCTCCAACTCCCCGCTGCCGCCGGAGAACTGCGCCAGCCGGAAGATCACGAACTCGGCGGGTTTGACCGGCGAGACACCGATCTGGCAGATGACCCGCCCGAGGTCCACCGACTCCGTCGGGTTGGTCTCGGCGTCGCACTTCACGTAGTAGGCGTCCTCCGGCGTGGCGCCGAACAGCGCACCGCTGCGCCACTCCGTGACCAGGAACGCGGAGATGTTCCGCCTGATCCGGGCCCACAGCGCCTGGTCGTTGGGCTCGAACACCACCCACTGGGTGCCGTTGAGGATCGACTCCTCCAGGTAGTTGAAGTACCTGCGGACGTTGAGGTAGCGCCAGGCCGGGTCGGAGGAGAGGGTGCGCGCGCCCCAGACGCGGATGCCGCGGCCGGGGAAGGTGCGGATGCAGTTGATGCCGATCGGGTTGAGCAGGTCCTGCTCGCCCCGGGTGATCTGCAACTCCAGGTCGACCGCGCCGCGCACGACCTCGTTGGCGGGGGCCTTGTGGACGCCGCGCTCGAAGTCGTTGCGGGCCCAGATGCCGGCGACGTGGCCGCTCGGCGGGATCAACCGGGTCTGACCGCCGGCCGGGTCGAAGACCTTGATCCACGGGTAGTAGAGCGCGGCGTACTTGGAGTCGTAGTTGGACGTCTCCTGGCGCCACACCCGGATCTGCCGGGCGTTGAGGCCGGGCGGCGGGTCGATGATCGCGAGCCGGTCACCCATCAGTTCGCAGTGGGCGATCAGACCGAGCTGGACGGCCTTCACGGCCTCCAGGTCGATCGCGCCGCGCTGGTAGGCGGCCATCAGGTCGGGGACGGCGACCATGGAGATCTCGTCCACGGCTTCGAGGCCGCCGAAGCCGGTGCGGTCCGCGGAGTCGCCCAGGTACTCGGCGATGCCGACCGGCTCGCCCTGCGCCGCGTCCGGGACCGCGGGGGTCCGCCCGGCGGCGACGGGCGCTTCGAGCGCGACGGTCTGGTTGTCGGGGCGGGCGAGCTGCGCGGCCGCGGCCCCCTCCTGCACGGAGATCAGCTTGGAGTGTTCCTTGACCTGGGTGACCACGTAGTTGCGGGCACTCTTCTTCGCCGAGACGTCGAAGGTTTCGACGGCCTTCGAGTCGTCCTTGACGACCAGCCGGAACCGCTCGGTGGGGCCCTCGCCCTCCGCGTCCGTGACCTCGACGCTGAGCGTGCCGTTCTCGCCGGGCGCGACGGCCGACACCGTGAACGTCCCCAGTGCCTGCGCCGGCCCGGGCGTGAGCGCGGCGGGCGCCGACGCACCGCCTGCGGCGACCGCGCGGCCGCGCCGGCCGCCGATCGATTCGGCGCCTTCGCCGGGTGCGCCCGCCACTCCGTCGCGTTCCCCGCCCACCCGTACCACGTAGGCCGCGGAGCCACCGTTGTTGAAGAAGCCGTACACCGCGTGCGCCAGGAAGTATCCGTCGGTGAACTCGCCGAAGGAGGCGACGTACTGGGTCCAGTTGGTGACCAGCGTCGGCTCGTTCAGCGGACCGTCCGGCGCCAGCCCGACGAACGCGGCCACCGAGGTGCCGACCCCTTCGATCGGACGGGAGCCGCTGGCCACCTCTTCCACGTATACGCCCGGCGACAGGTAAGACGGCATGCTCTGCTCTCCTCGGGGTACCAGGACAAGACCAGACTCACCCTCGCGCCCCGCACACGACCGGGGATACGTCCTCCGGTGCCTTGTCGGGGGCAGTGACCATGCCCCCAGGGGCAACGGGAGGATGACCGCGAGGCCGGGCCGCCGCCAGGCGCCCGCGGCGGGGACGTACCGGGGCGGCGCCGGGCGGAGCGGCGTGGAACGCGGCCGCGGGCTCGGTCCCGCGTCCCTCGACGGCAGGCGCACGCAGGGGTGTTCGAGGGCAGCGGGCGTTACCTTTCGGGCAGCGGGCGCTACCCGGCGGCCCCTGATGCCGGCCCTCCCGTGGGCAGTAGCGTCCATCGGGTGACGACCTGGACATCCCTGGAGCCCGCCTCGACCACGGTCGACCCGGGCAGCAGCACCACCGTACGACTGCGTCTGCGCAACACCGGCGACGTCGTCGACGAGTACCGCTTCGAGGCGGTCGGCGACATCGCCCCGTACGTCTCGGTGGAACCGCCGACGATCAGGCTCTTTCCGGGCACCACCGGCACCGTGGAGCTGACGGTCGCCCCGCCCCGTAGCCCGGACGCGACCGCGGGCCCGCACCCGTACGGTGTGCGCATCCTGCCCACCGAACACCCCGGGTCGGCCACGGTCGCCGAGGGGAACGTCACCTTCACCACGTTCATGGAGGTGCGGGCCGAGCTGGTCCCGCAGACCGTCAAGGGACGCTTCAGGGGCCGGCCCAAGCTGGCCGTCGACAACCTCGGCAACACCGTGCTCACGGCGTCGATCGGTGGCGGCGAGAAGACCAGCGACGACCTCTCGTACGAGATCGTCCCGTCCAACGTCCAGATCGAACCCGGTCGTGCCGCCTTCGTCGACGCGACGCTCAAGCCCCGGCAGATCACCTGGGTGGGGCAGAAGCAGCAGCGGCCGTACGAGCTGTCGGTGCGGCGCTCGGGCTTCGACCCCCTGGTGGTGAACGGCACATACGTGCAGCGCACACTGCTGCCGGTCTGGATGATGACCTCGCTGAGCCTGCTGCTCGCTCTCACCGTCACCGCAGTCGTACTCTGGCTCACCTACAAGGCGCCGGTCCGCACTCTCGCGCAGGAGAAGCTGCAGCAGGCGGCGGCCACCACGCTGCCGGAGCAGCCGACCGGCAAGCCGACGCCGGCGGCCTCGCCCACGGCGCAGCCCGAGGGACCGGACGCCGGCGGTGGAGGGGGCGAGAAGAAGCCCCCGGAGGCGGCCAAGCCCGCGCGGGCTCCGCTGCCCATCACGTCGCAGGACAAGCCGAACCTCTTCGTGCAGTTCGCACAGGTACGACTGGTCGAGGGGGCGGCCGACTGCAAGCTGACCGCCCCTTACACCGTGGGCAAGCTGGACGCGGCGACCCAGCAGGCGCTGACGTGCTTCCAGCAGTCCAACGACTCGAAGTACGGCCAGTTCAGCCAGATGGCGAAGACCGACGGGCCCGGGAACCTGGGCCGCACCACGATGACCGCGCTCCTGGCAGCGCACTTCGTCGCCAGCAAGGACGTGCCGCTGAACCAGAACCAGGCCAGCCCGGAGGTGCCCTGGATACGGAACATCCTGCTCTGGGGCACGCAGGGCGAGTTCGACGACGGCGACCTGGCCACGACGGTCACGTATACGAAGGCCAACATCGACTACCTGCGCAAGCACGTACAGCTCCAGGAGAAGCCGACTCGGGCCGACACGGACCGGATCAAGGAGTACCAGGCCCAGTTCGGGGCCGAGCAGACCGGGGTCCTCGACGAGCCGACTCTCACGAAGACGAAACTGGGCTGGGTCCACGAGCAGGCCACGCCGGGCACGGTGACGGCCAAGGACTGGCTCCCGGGACCGATGAAGTAGCCGCGGCCCGGGGTCGCCGCCCGCGGCGGCCGGACCCTCGCGGTCCGGCCGCAGCGGACCCGCGGCACGTGACCGTTCGGCCAGGACGCGGCCTGGCCGGGACACGCCGTCCGAAGACGGTCTACCAGGAGGCGTCGTCCAGGACGAGCCGGCCCGCCTTGCGGTACTCGCGCCGGGCGCCGGCCAGGAGATCCGCCGTCGATACACCGTCGCCCCGGCCCGCCGCCGCGTACGCGGCCGTGACGACCGCGCTGCGGATCGAGCCGCCCGCCAGCTCGAAGTCCCTTGCGCAGAAGGCCGGATCGATGTCCTCGGCGCAGGGGACGTGGGCGAGGCTGTGCCGCCACAGCGCCAGGCGCTGCTCCTCGTCCGGGAAGGGGAAGTCGACCACCAGGTCCAGCCGGCGGGTGAAGGCGTCGTCGATGTTGGAGCGCAGGTTGGTGGTCAGCAGGGCGATTCCGTCGAACGACTCCAGCCGCTGCAGGAGGTAGGCGCTCTCCATGTTCGCGTGGCGGTCGTTGGAGCTGCTGACCTCGGAGCGCTTGCCGAAGACCGCGTCCGCCTCGTCGAAGAGCAGCACCGTGTCCGTACGGTCGGCCTCGGTGAAGATCCGCTCCAGGTTCTTCTCCGTCTCGCCGACGTACTTGTCCACGATGGACGGCAGCTGTACGACGTAGAGGTCCAGGCCCAGTTCCCCCGCGACCACTTCGGCGGAGAGCGTCTTCCCGGTCCCGGAGTCGCCCGCGAACAGCGCCACCACGCCCCGCCCGCGCCCGCCGCCCGTGCTCAGCCGCCAGTCGCCGAGCACCCGGTCGCGGTGTCGGGCGCGAAGGACCAGCTCCCGCAGCTGCGCCAGCGGGCCCACGGGCAGGACCAGGTCGTTCCAGTCGACGTCGGGCCGGATGCGGCGGGCGTGCCGCTCGAGGCCCGACGCGGACTGCTGCCGGGCCGCGAACCGCAGGTGCGCGGCGGACAGTTCCGTACCGTCGAACGCGGCGAGGTCGCGCGCCGCGCGGGACGCGCGGTCGATCCCGCCGGGCCCGAGCCGGTACGCGGCGACGACCGGCGCCAGGTCGAACGCCGGCTCCCGGGGGCCGAGCGCCGCCCGCCAGGCGTCGAGATCGCCGGCCCGCTGCCGGGGCGCGTCCAGCACGATCGGGTCACGTCCGCTGTCGCACCACTGCGGGTCGTACGGGCGCGGGTCCGCGAACAGGACCGGGACGTCCGTCACGGTGAGCGCCCGGATCAGTTCCCCGGGCTTCACGGGCAGCGGGGTCACCACGATCGCGCGTCCCGTCAGCCGCGCCTCGCGCAGCAGTTCCCGGTACGGGAGGCGCTCCCCCGCCGGACGGTGCTCCGGCGCGTGCTCCTCGGGGCGGTGCTCCTCGGGGCGTCCTGCCGGCGCGAAGTGCAGGGCCGGGATGCCCGCCGCGCCCAGGGCGGCGGTGGCGCAGGCGAGGCCGTCGCCGTCGCGGTGCTCGCGCAGGTAGGCGGTGAGCGGGCGCGCCGCGAGGTGCCCGGCCAGTCTCCGGGTCAGCGGGTCGCCGCCGTCCGGCGTGCCGGTGGCCGCCGCGTTCTCCTCGTCCGCTGCGCCGGGCCGGTACGGAAGCGGACGTACGCTGCCCTGCAGCGCCGGGTCCGGGGTGTCGTCACCGAGCAGATGCGCCACGACCCGGTCGGGAACGCGCAAGGAGCGGCTGAGGAAGGGACGTTCGGGGTCGTCCACCTCGATCAGCCCGCGCGCGAGCAGCCGTGCGGCCGGATGGAACCGGGAGCGTCCGGCGGCGGAGTGCGTGGGCACCCCGCACAGGTCGAGCGCGAGCGCCACGGTCGCCCGGCGACGGGTCACGTCGTCATTGAGGTAGCCGTACAGCGCCTCGAAGGAGCGGTCCAGGTCGGGCGCCAGCGCGATCAGCAGGATCTGGGTGTCGAGGGGGCTGAGGCGCAGCCAGTGGGCGAGCCAGTGGAGGCGGTCGTCCTCGGACGGCCAGGTCTCGTCCGACTCCGCCGCGTCCTCGGTTTCCGGCTGCTCTGCCGCGCCGGGTTCGCCGGACCCCAGCCGTTCGTCCGGGCCGGACGGAATCAGGCCTTTCGTTTCCGTACGCCCGAACAGCAGGTGCTGTACCGCCTCCCCCGTCAGGTACATCCCGCGCATCGGGTCGGTGGCCGTCGGGTCCGTGGCGCTGCGGCGATCGACGAGGAGGGCCACCCGCGCGCGCAGTTCCGCGAGCCGTTCGAGGAGGGGGGAGGAGTCGTTCACTTCTGCTGCTCCTGAACCGATCCCGTCCTGCTGTTCCTCCGCACGAAGTCCTCCTTGGCGGCGGCCACGCTCTTCGCGCTGTGGTGGCGCGTGGGACCGTCGTCGGACCCGCCGTCCGTGCCCCGGACCCGGACGCCAAGCCCCTCCGTGACCGGCGGACCGACGCGGTAGTCGGGGGATGCCAGGAAGGGTGCGGTGATCACCACGTCGAGCGAGGGCTTGAGTTCACCGCCCAGCGCGGACCAGATGTCCGCGAGCGAGCGAGCCTCGGTGTGCAGCCCCGCGACGGTCAACGGGACGGAGAGGCCGAGTCCGGCGAGGGTGCCCGTCAGGTCCTCCGGCGGCAGGATCTCCTTGGGCAGCAGCGTGTGCAGTACCGCGGAGAGCATCCGGTGCTCGTCCTGCGGACGCTTGGTCCAGGCCGTGACGAGGTACGAGAGCCGGAACCAGCGCGGTGGCTGGTGCTCCTTGACGGTGATCCCCTGCTCGTCGCGGAGCCCGATCCTGCCGCGCTGGCGCCGCTTGGTGTCCTCGCGGATGTCGTAGAGATACGCGTCGATGGTCGGCGCGTTGCGCCGGGCCGCCCAGTCGCGCGTCGGGGCGTCGAAGGTGACTTCGACTTCGGACCCCGCGAAGGAGCCGCGGATGAGCAGCCCTCTCAGGATGTCGTCCACCTCGTGAATCACGGTCGCACTGCCCTTCGCGTCGACGCCCGGGCATGGAGGAGCCCGGTCCATCGTGGCCGCCGGGGCGGCGGCCCGCGAGGCACCCGGGGGACGATCCGGGGGCAACTCCGCTGCCCCCGCGTCGCCCTGCTCCTGTCCTCGGGGACCTTGTACGGCGCGGTACCGGCGCGCGAGACGTCAGATGTAGCCTTCGCGCAAGGCGTAGGCCACGGCATGCGCCCGGTTGCGGAGCTGCAGGCGGATCGTCAGGCCGTGCATGACGTTCTTGACCGTGCGTTCGGAGTACGAGAGTTTGCCGGCGATCTCCGCGGTATCCAGCCCCTCGGCCACCAGTCGGAGCACATCGATCTCACGCGGCGCCAGGCCGGACACCGTGGCTCCCGAGACGCTGGTCGTGCCGCGCTGCAGCGTGCCGACCTGGGCCATCAGCCGTCCCAGCAGGTCCGATGGCAGGTCCCCGTCGCCCCGGGAGGCCGCGAGGACCGCTTGGAGAAGGCGGTGTCCGGTGGCCTCGCGCCGCCAGACGATCGCGCCGACCCCGTACTCGATCACCTGGAGCAGCTCCGCCTCGCGGATGAGGCTCGTGACGAGGACCGCCCTGATGCCGTCCGCGCGCGTCAGCCGCCTCAGCCGCGACATCGTGGGTTCGTCCAGTACCTCCGCGAGCAGGACCGCGACCGTGCCCGGCCGGCTCGCGCCCTCCTCGAAGAGCTCCACCTCGGAGTGGCGGCGCAGTTGGCTGACTGCTCCGTCCAGGGACAGCGGGTCCGACGCGTGGACCTCTACCGGAATTCTGTTCGGACTTCGAAGAACCATCCCATACGTCCTCACGTCTCACTCATCAGACCAAAGCGTGCCTGCTACATCCTTCCTTCGCCGAGGGGACGACCACCACCGTGGCTTACCACGAGACCGACCACGAGATCGGCGTGACAGTGGGATCGATCCGGCCACGGCATCACCCACTTGATTCGGCCACACCGTCGATCCCCGGTCCCGGCTCCGCCGGGCTCCTGGAACGCGACGACGCGCTGGAGCTGCTGGCGGCGGAGACCGATCGGGCCCTGAACGGATCGGGTCGACTGGTCCTGTTCCGCGCGCCCACCGGCACGGGCCGCAGCGCGCTGCTGGAGGTCGCCGCCGAACAGGGCGCGAAGCTCGGCATGCAGGTCCTGCGGGCCCACGCCTCGGCCGACTGCCCCGGCGCCCCCCTCGCCCTGGTCCAGCGGCTCCTCGACGCGGAGTCCGATCCCGGCGACCTCCACAGTGACCCGCAGACTCCGAAGCTCTCGAGCCACTCGTCCCGCCTGTGGCGATTACTGTGCGAGCACGCGGCCGCGTCCCCCCTCCTGATCACCGTGGAGGACGTGCACCTCGCCGACCAGGCCTCCCGGAACTGGCTGACCGAGGCCGCCCGGCGGCTGACCGGAATGCCGGTCCTCATGGTGGTCACCGAACGAGGGCAGTACGACATCGCCCCGCCCCGAGCGGGCCTCGCGTACTCCTTGCCCCCCGACACCGTGCGGATGCACGCGCTCGCGCCGCTGAGCCGCTCCGCCGCCGCGGAACTGGTCCGCAGAGCCCTGGGCCCGGACACCAGCGACGCCTGGCTGGACGGCTGCATACGGGCCGGCGCCGGCAATCCGCTGCTGCTGCGCTCGCTGTTCGACGACCTGCGGGCGGTCTTCCCGTACGGCGCGTCGGACAGCAGCGGCCCGGAGCCGCGGCTTCCCGAAAGGTGCGCCGAGCTGTACCCGGGGGCGTTCGTCGCGGCTGTCTCGTGGTGGCTGAAGAGCGCGGGGCACGAAAGCACCCTGGTGGCCCGCGCGCTGGCAGAACTGGAGGGTTCAACTCCGGAACAGGGCGACGAGGGAAGGCAGGAGGACGGCGAACAGGGAGTCGGGGGAAGCGGGTTCCCCGACGGGGCCGGAACGTCCGACCTCCGCCGGGGGGCCGCCGGCCCCGGCGAGCCCGACCCGGGCCTCGACTTCGTCGGCTTCCTCGCCGAGCTCACCGGAGCCGATCCTGACCGCGTCGCGGGCTGGGTCGCCGCGATGATCCGGCTCGGGCTGCTGCGCCGCGCCCCCGGCACCGGCGTCCCGCGCTTCGCGCATCCGCTGCTGCGCGGAGCGGTCCTCGACGGCTGGCCCCGCTCGCACCGGCAGTCTCTGCACCACCGCGCGGCCGAACTGCGCCGACGCCGGGGCGACGGGGCCGAAGCAGTGGCCGGGCATCTGCTGCGCACCTCCCCCGCCGGCGCGGCCGGAGGGACGGAGCCGCCCGGTGCGGCCGGAGGCGGGGCGCCCGTCGACAGAGCCCTCCTGGACGCGGCGGCCGAAGCGTCCAGGGCCGGCAGGACCGACGCCGCCGCGCTCTATCTGCGCCGCGCGCTGGACGAACCGCTGCCGCGCGAGCGACGGTCCGCGGTACTCACCGAACTCGGCGAACTGGAGTTCACCACCCAGCGGACGGGCGGGATACCCCGGCTCGCCGAAGCGCTGCGACTGCAGGAGCAGACCAGGGGGCGGGTGCTGGCCGCCGTCAACCTGGGCAACGCCCTGGCCAACCAGGGCAGGCCGCACGCCGCGCTCGACGTCCTGCGCGATCTCGGTCCGCTGGACGCGGAACCCGTCCTCGCCCGTGCCGTCCAGACGGCATCGGCGTTCTTCTCCGACCACGATCCGGAAATCCGCAGGGCCGTCCACACCCGGCTGCGCGAACGCGCCGAGCAATCCCCCGACTGGATCAGCCCGGCCCTGCACGCCCTGCTGATCCGCTACAGGGCGGCGGCCGGAGCGCTGTCCGCGGCGTCGGCCGTGGAACGGATCCGGCAACTGCTGGCCGCCCCGGAGGATCCCCTGCTGGTGCCTTACTTACTGGCCACGGCCGCCGCCGTGGCCCAGTGGGCCGACGCCTCGGACGATGCCGAACGGCTCGTCAGGGCCGGGCTGACCGAGCACTGGCTGACGCCGCTGCACCCCGTCCACCGCTCCCTGCTCGACTCGCGGGCGGACACCGCCGCCGCACGCGGCCAGTACCAGTGGCTGCTGGAGGAGACCGCCGACAAGCTGCGGACACCGGCCGACGCGGCTCGTACCGGTGTGAGCAACCTCCTGGCCCATCGCGTCATCGCACTCGCCGAGCGCGGCCGCGCCGCCGAGGCCGAGCGACTCATCGCCGACATCGATGTCGAGGAAGCGAACGACAGTGGGGAGCTGAACCGGTTCCTCTACGCGCGCGGCGTTCTGCGTCTTTCCGTGGGCGATCCGGCGGGCGCCCTCGCCGACTTCCGCGAATGCGGCAGGCGCCAACTCGGCCGCGAAGTGGAGAGCCTCGTCAACACACCGTGGCGCTCGGCCGCCGCCGAATGCCTTCTCCTTCTTGGGGAAACCCCCCAGGCGCTCGCGCTCGCCGAGGAAGACAGCCGGTACGCCGCCGCGTGGGGCACTCCCCGGGTCCGGGGCCGCGCGATGCGCGTCCTGGGCGCGGCCACCGGCGGCCGACGCGGTCTCGAACTCACCGCCGAGGCCGTCGGCATCCTGCGCGGCACCTCGCTGGACATCGAGTTGATCCCCGCGCTCGTCACCCACGGCCTCCAGCTCACGGCCGCCGGGCAGCCCCGCCGGGCCCGCCCGTTGCTCAGGGAGGCCGCGACGGCGGCCGAACGGCTCGGCGCGATCCGGCTGTCGGGCAGCGCGGAACGGGCCCTGCGCGCCAGCGGCTCCCGCCGCCGGAACACCTCGCTCACCGGCCCGGGTTCGCTGACCGCCGGTGAACGCCGGATCGCGGCACTGGCCGCCGACGGCCGTACGAACGCCGAGATCTCCGAGCTTCTGCACCTGGCGCTGCGTACCGTGGAAACCCATCTGACCAGCACGTACCGCAAGCTCGGCATCCGGCGGCGGGTGGACCTGCGCGCCGTGCTGAGCAGCCATGCGGAAGACCCCGTCTGAGCCGGGGGCGGAGGGTCCGGAGGCCGAGGGGTCCGAGCGGCGCATCGAGCGCGGACGTTGCCCTTACGGCCCTCCCGTCCACCCGGACCCCCCGCGACTCTGCCCTCACGGACCTTTCGCTCCCGCCGCGGTGCGGGTGACCATTCCTGATCGGGCGTCGAGTGGCGAGGAGCACCGTGCGCGCATACAAGACACAGGCCGAGCAGTCCGCTGGCCGCAAGAGCGGCGGACGCACGGAGAGACCGCGTACGCTCGCGCAGCGCGTCCTGACGCTCCAGCGTTCGGTGGGAAACGCGAACGTGAGCCGCGCCATCGAGGAAGAACAGCACGAGCACGGCACCGGCTGCGGTCACGACCGGCCGTCCGCCGAGCAGCCGCTCGCCGACCAGGCGCCCGTCCATCAGGCCTCCGCCGACCAGTCGTCCGTGGCCGACGCCGTTCGCTCCCCGGGGCGCCCGCTGGACCCGCGTCTCCTGGCGAGGGCGGAGCAGGGCTACGGCATGTCCTTCCGACACGTGCGCGTCCACAGCGACCCGGTCGCACAGCGCTCCGCGATGGCGCTCGGCGCCCGCGCCTACACCACCGGCAGCGACATCGTCGTCGGCCCGCAGGGCACGGACGACGAGACGATGTTCCACGAACTCGACCACGTCCGACAGCAGTCCCTGGGCTCCGTCCCCGGGACCGACAACGGGGCGGGAGTGAAGCTCTCCCACCAGGACGACCCGTTCGAGCGCCACGCCACGGCGAACGGCAGACGCATGGCCCAGGGCGCCATGCCCGACCTGTCGGGCCCGGGATCCGGTGTCTCCGCACCGGCCTCCGCGCCCGTGCGGACCGGTGGTGGGATCTCGGTGGCCCGCGCGCGGTCCACCGATGGCAGGAAGATGTATCCGAGCGACCAGAACCAGATGTTCGAGATCGCGACCGCACGCGGTTCGGTCATGGGCCGGTACGTCAGGGCCTCGTCGGACGGCGTGATGCACATCTTCGATACCACCGAACAGGGGCGCATATCGGTGTACCCCGACCAGATCATCGGCGTCCGGCCCACGGTGGGCAACCTGCACCCGCCGGGCCAGGTCCGCCCGCCCGAGGAAAACCTGCACGACCGCAGCCAGCTCCTCATGTCCGAGGCCGACCTGTCGGGGGTGCGGGCGCGGCTGCGCAAGAACCCGCGCGAGGCGGCCAGGACCGCCGTCACCACGTTCGAGGAGCAGCCCGACTACCAGCAGTACGCGGCCAACCGCGAGGATCTGCGGCGCCTGAACGTCCCCGTCATCAACGGTGTCGACATGAGAGCGCCCAAGGCCGCCGATCTCGTCCGCAAGCTCGCCCCCAACGCCAACGTGCACGTCCAGATGCCGCGCACGGGACGAGAGGCGGGCTACTCCACCCAAAAGCTCGTCAGAGACACCATCAAGCTTCCCAAGACCGCCGACCGGCCCGATGTGACGGTGAGCCAGACCCTGCCCCATCCGTCCATGTACGGGAAGGAGTCGACGCACAACAGCTTCTACGGGGTGTTGAACCGAAAGGCCGTGCCGGAGGGCATGACGTACGCGGGAGGCGTCTCCGACGAGGACGCGGACCTGGAGGAACACGGCTACGGTCACCGGCAGACCACGAAGGACAAGGGGGCCGACGTGGCCGCCCGCCGGAAGACGTACCGGTTCAAGGCGGCCTCGCGCAGCGAGAGCCCCGAGGAGGAGGACGGCCCCCCTTCGTACCGCAGCAGGAGCAAGAGCAGGAGCCGCGTCAGCGAGACTCCCGCCCCCGCTCCCGCCCCTCGGCGCAGGTCGAGCCGCCCACCGCTGAGCAGGTCGGGCCGCCCTCCCGCCGCCGCCCCCGTCAACTACGCCGCGCCGGAGTACGAGGACGACCATCCCGTCAGCAGTCAGATCCCCAGCCGCAGCCAGTCGCGCCATCGCGGCGGCGGCCACCACTACGCCGTCGACTCCGGGGACGAGGGGGCGCGCTCCGGCAGGAGGAGTCGCCGCGGCTCGGTCAGCATCGAAGGCGCCTACGCGTACGGAGGCGGCCCCACCGAACCCGCACCGCCGCCCGAGCGGGAACGGGAGCGCGGGCGCCACCGGACGTCGAGCCGGGCACCGGACAGCCGCAGGTCGAGCAGTCGCGCCGTGGACACGAGGAACGCCTTCTTCGGCGCCCCCGCCGAACCCGCGCCGCAGCGGGAGCGCGACCGCAGCCGCCGCCCCTCGTCCAGCCAGATGGCCTTCTTCACGGACAGCGGTCGCCCCACCGTCGTTCCCACCAGCTACGCGGAATCCGACGTCGAGGAAGACCTCTACGCCCCTGCGCCGAAGCGCAGCCGCAGCCGCAGCCGCCGGCCCAGATGAGGGAGGAACCACGACCGGTCGGGAAAGGCAAACCCCGCCTCACTGGGCACCGTCCGCGCGAAGTCCGCGTCGGTGATCCGGTCGGTGGCGTCCGCGGGAGCGAAGGCGTAGCCGCCCGTCGGCTCCCCGTCGGCGAATTCGCCCGACGGGCTCGGCACCGCCCAGCGGAGGCCCTCGGGCGCGGACGCCCTCAAGGCCTCGGTTCCGGCGCCGTGGCCGACGTAGAACGCCCGCCACTCCTGCGGATGGTCCGGTGTGTCCATCAGCGGCGCCCCGGCCGCTGTGGGCAGTACGGAGGCCAGCCCGACGGATACCAGGCGCCGCACCCCGGATCCCTCAGCCAGGCGGTGTTCGTCGTCGATCTCCGCGGTCAATGGACCGTACTGACACGTTCACGGCACGAATGGCGTATGGCCAGTGAGTCGACTCTTCAGTCAATCCCGCGTGAATCGCGTCGTGGACAGCCTCTCGCCAGGCTTCCGTGGTGATGCAGGTCGTCGAGCCGCCGGTCGGTGCCCAGGCCGCCCACAGCGCCGGGGTGCCTTGCTTGGGACACGAGTCGGCGGCATCCGCGGGACTGCGGCCATGCCTCTGGTCACGCGCTTTCGGCCGGCCCGCGGCCCGGCGGGTGCCGGTTCGGCGAGGGCGGGGCTGCTCCGGTCGAGCGGGCGTATTCGGTGGGAGTCTGACCGTAGTGCTTCTTGAACGCTCGGGTGAAGTGACTGCCGTCCGCGAACTGCCAGTGTGCGGCGAGTTCCGAAATACTCAGGCGCCCTGACGGCGCGACAAGGGCGAGCCGGGCCTCGTGCAGTCGCCGGTGGCGGATGTATGCGGTCACCTGCTCACCCACCGCGGCGAACGCCCGGTGCAGCGTACGGACGGAGACGTTGAGTTCGCGGGCGAGCATCGCCGGAGAAAGGTCGGGGTCGGCGAGACGACGGTCCGCGAGGTCCTTGGCCGCCTGGGTGAGCGCGGGAGCCAACCGGGGTTCTACGTCGTCGAACCGGCCCTTCGCCACCGCCTTGGTCAGCTCGATCAGGGTGCCTTGGGCAGCTGCCACACCGGCCGGGCCGAGGTCGGCCACGGTTGTGTGAATCATGTCGGTAAGGGCCGTCAGCAAGCGCATCTCGGCCGAGTCCGCCGGCCCGGTGATGACCCGGGTCCCGAGCAGGGGTTTGAGCTCGCCGGGGGGCAGGACGAGGAACTTCGCCGTGAGGTGCGCCGTCGTCTCGAAGGCCGTCAGGCGTCCGAGGTGCCGGACGAGGAACTGCCCGGCCGACACGGTCTGGTCGCCGTACGCGGGCGGGCCGCCCAGAGTCCATGCACCGCGCCGCACGACGTACATGGCCACCAGATCCTGATCGCCGCCCGGGACGTCCGCGGTCCGGGTTGCCGACGCGGCGTGAAGATCGGCGATCGCCGCGCCGTGCACCTTGGCCACGTTGCCCTTGACCCGGAAGTCGCCGATCGTGTCCGGGCTGAAGGCCGGCAGTTGGAAGACATCGTCGCCGACCTGCGTCTCCCACCCGCGCCGGAAGACGTCGAGTCCCCGCGGTGCGAAGCCCGGGGCGGTCGAGTCCACTGCGAACACCCCGCGCGCGCCGTCGACCTCCGCACCAGTACCGTGCATCCCTCTCCGATCCTCGTATTCATTGCTTCAACGCCATCCTGTGGTGATCGTGTTCCGCAGGACGCCGCCATGACTCATGTGGACACCGTGCCAATCTTCCTATAGACGGCTCGCATTGCTGCGGTCGAGAGGCAGAGCCGATGTTTCTGGACCGGCGAGATGAGCTGATCGCCTGAGTACGCGCCGCGGTGGGCCGTTGTGGCAGGTACGGCATCAAGCCGGGCTCGCCTCGCGGTCACGGAAGCCGGCCGCCGGCGCCGGTGCGAAGCACCGACTGTCGTTCGCGACCGGCTCCGGCGCGGGCCGCCCCCTCACCGATGAGCCGTTCGAAGGGGTTCAGCCGCAGCCGAATGCGGGCGTCTTCCAGCGAGCGGGCCATGCCGATCGTGCTTGCCAAGCCGTCTCGGCCAAGATCAGCCTGTCGCACGGGGAACCCGTTCGTGCCGGTGCCGGCTCCGGTGACCTGCAGCGTGCGCGGCTCGACGGTCAGCGGGCGATCGAGATCGCGAAGGGGGTGAATCCGATGGACCGGATGACGTGCGGGACGAACAGGATCGCGGCCTCCGTGGCGCGGGCCGTCTGGATCCCGCCGAGATCGGTGATCCATTCCTTGTGCCAGCCGAGGTCGACGAGCAGTTCACGGACGGTCTGCTTGGCCAGCGGGTCCTCGCCTGAGAGGAAGGCGGTTGGCGTCTGGGTGAGCGTGGCCGGCGCGGTCATCACCGGGAAGAGCATGGTGTTGAGCGTCTTGACGACATGCGTTTCGGGCAGTGCTTCCTGGAGCTGTTCGGCGAGGCTCGAGCCGGGGTAGATGAGGTCGGCGGGGAGTCCGTCCGGTCCGTCGGTGGTGGCGTTGGAGACGTCCACGAGGATCTTGTCGTGCAGCTCTTCGCGCAGGGCGGCGAGACGTTCGAGGGAGCCGGCGCCCGGGGTGGCGTTGATGACGATCCGGGCCGTCCGGGCGGCATTGGCGGCGGCGCCCGGCGCGCGGTCCGCCACCGTCACCTCGTGTCCGGCCCGGGTGAGGGCTGCGGCCAGATTGCCGCCGACGCGGCCGTTTCCGAGAACTGCGATCGTGGTCATGATGATGTGGTCCTTGCGTGGGTGCGGTTGTGGTGTGCGGGGTCAGCGGGAGAGCGTGGCGACGGCCGCGGCGTGGACGCCGGGCGCGGCGGCCAGGAAGCTGTCGCTCTGCGGGGTCCAGGGGCGGCCCTCGGCGTCGGAGATCCGTCCGCCGGCCTCGGTGACGAGCAGCGCGCCGGGCAGCAGGTCCGCTCGGGCGCCGGCGAACTGCCAGAAGGCATCCATCCGGCCTGCGGCCACGTTCGTCAGGTGCAGGGTCGCGGGCACGGCGGTGCGGACGACGAGCGCGTCGAAGAGCATCGCGGTGATCGAGGAGCCGACGCGCCGTACGACCTTCTCGTCCTCGTCCGGCCGGGCCTGGCTGGTGGCCACGATGCTCAGGCCGAGGTCCTCGGTCCCGGAGACGTGCAGCGGCCGGCCGTCGAGGTGGGCGCCCGCACCGGTGAGCGCGGTGTAGGTCTCGCCGGTCAGCGGCAGGTGGACCACGGTGAGCACCGGCTGGTTCTCCCGTACGAGGGTGGCGGTCACCGCCCACTCCGGCAGCGCGTGCAGGTGGTTGACATTGCCTTCGGCCGGGTCCACGACCCACCACTCGCCGGGCGGCAGCGCCCCTCCGTCCAGCTCGTCCTCCACCCAACTGGCCTCCGGGCGCAGGCTCGTGAGACGGGGGCGCAGGATGTCGAGGGCCGTGCTGTCGTTGACGGCGAGCGCCTGCATCAGCTCTTCGCGGGTCTCGTAGCGGACCACATCGCCGAAGCGCTCGCGCAGCGCCGCACCGGCGGCGCGCACGGCGGTCGCTGTGCGGTCGAGCAGGTCGGCGTCGGAGGTGACGACGTCGGTGGTCTCAAGCGTTTCGGACATGGTGGTGCTCCTGTCTGAGGAGGGGGGGATGAGGCCGGTCGGGGCCGAACTGCGCGTTGCTTCCCGCGCTTTCGTCTCGAAGGTATATAGCCCCACCATTAACTTCAAATGCATGTGAGGAACGGCAAGGATTACTCACATGCAATTGGATTTGAACCTGCCCGCCGGGCTCGACGCGCTGCTGATGGAAGCGCCGTGGGCGCGGAAGAAGGCTCAGCCGAGCAGTTCGGCAGCCCGTTCGGCGATGGCGTAGACGGTCGCGTTGGTGTTGGCCGAGGGGATGGACGGCATCACCGAGGCATCGGCGACCCGCAGCCCGGCGATCCCATGTACGCGAAGGTTCGCAGGGTCGACGACGGCATCGGCGTCGGTTCCCATGCGGCAGGTGCCGGTGAAGTGGAAGTAGGGGCCGGTGGCCTTGCGGATGAACTCTTCCACGGATTCGCCGCTCGTCCCGGGGCCCGGCACCGCTTCCTGCTTGCGCCAGTCGGCGAACGCGTCGGCCTCCCCGATACGGCGTGCCACTGCCAGGCCCTTGCGCATGACCTCCAGGTCACGGTCGTCGCTCAGATAGCCGGGGTCGACGACGGGAGCGCCGGCGGGATCGGCGTCCGCCAGGCGCACGGTGCCGCTGCTGTGCGGAGCCATCGCGGAGAAGGCGATGGAGTAGCCGCCCGCCGGCGGCCGGCCCCATGCCGACGGGAGCGGTGCGGCGACGATGTAGACCTGAAGGTCCGGCCGGGCCGCGGCGGGGTCGCTGTACAGCAGGCCCATCATTTCGGCCGGCGGGTTGGCAGGAACGAAAGGTACGGGCCGGCTGGCCTCGTACACCACTGCCGCCATCGGATGGTCCTGCAGATGGGATCCCACTCCCGGCAGGTCGGCGACGACGACGATGCCGTGTTCGCCAAGGTGTCGTGCCGGGCCGATCCCTGACAGCATCAGGAGGTGCGCGGAACCGATGGCCCCCGCGGTCAATATGACCTCGGCGCTCTCGACGGACAGGTGCTCGCCACCCACGGTGTACTCGACGCCGGTGCAGCGGCCCGCGGTGATGCGCAGCCGATGCGCGGTCGCGTCCGTGACGACGTCCAGGTTCGGCCGGTCGAGGAACGGACGGATGTAGGCGTCGGCCGCGCTCTGGCGGGCGCCGCCGGGCAGATTCATGTCACTCCACCCGAACCCGGTCTCCAGCCCGCCGCCGATGTCGTCGGCGCGTGTGAATCCGGCCTGCACCGCGGCGTCGACGCCCGCCGTGGCCAGGGGATGGGGTTCCGGAACGGGGGCGACCACGACCGGCCCGTCCGTGCCCCGCACGGAGGCATCACGACTGCGAGTGCTCTCGCTGCGGCGGAAATAGGGCAGCAGATCGTCGAAGCCCCATCCCGGAGCACCGAGTCCGGGCCATTCGTCGTAACCGGAGCGGTGCCCCCGCAGGTGGTAGAGGCCGTTGATGCTCGACGATCCGCCGAGCGCCTTACCGCGCAGCACGTCAGCGGCCCTGCCTGTACCGGCCTGCACGGTCGAGGCGCCCGGCCAGAGGGATGACGGGTCGAACCCCAGGAACCCCCAAGGAGACGCCATCGCCTCGGTCGCGTCCCGGGCTCCCGCCTCCAGCAACAGCACCCGCACACCGGGGCGTTCCGAAAGCCGGGAGGCGATCACGCACCCCGCTGTCCCCGCTCCCACAACGACATAGTCATAAGGACTCTGGCCCATCATGTCTCCGCTTCCCACGGCAGCACGGTCCGACCGCCGGGCTTCAGAAAATAGAGCTCCTCGACGATCAAAGAGCTGATTGCTTGCATGTACCAAAGGGGCCGAAAAGTCGGGATGGTTCTCTTCAAGCCGGCCCGGTGCCTCGCTCGGCCGCCTCCGAGCTCGGCGCGCAGAAGGCGTGGAACCGGCTGATCAGCAGCGAGCGGGCTCCAGCGGAACAGGGCTGTCCGCAGGCAGGCTGCGCGCGCTGCCGGTGCTGACGGACGGCCATTGCCGATCACCCCGTCGGGGGATGTCCGTGCCGGCGCCGGTACCTGCGATGACGGCCATCCGGCTGGACTTCTCTTGTTTCACGAGTTTCTTGTCCTTGGGTCTGCACCCGTCCAGGAACAGCCCGGGTTTCCCTTCTGCCGTCGAATCTTAGGAATACCTACACGGCACGTACTTGAACTTCCGCGACGTTCGTTCGGAACCTCAGCGCCATACGCTCGTCACCCGGGTTGCGGCCATGACCCGGGTGAATTCCGGTGCGTCCCCCGCCTGGCCGGTGGTGAGGAGGTGCGGACGAGAAGCCGGATGTACTTCCTCAAGCAGGCGCTCATGGCGGGGCCGGATCAGCCGCACGAGCGCTGGTGTGGGACGTGCGGGAAGAGCGCCTCCCACTGGTCCTTCTCGACACTGAGCGGGTACCTGGTGCAGAGGTGCTCGTGGATCGCGTCGGTGTCTCGGTCAAGGAGGAAGGTGTACTTGGGCCTCGTGGTCCCGCCGTCCATCGCCCCGCCCCCCTGTACCAGCATGTACCCGGGCAACGAGGCGGGCATGACGACATCGCTCCTGGCGTCGAGCGTGGCTGCCGCCGGGGTACGCCATTCGCCGTCCGGCTCCAGGTCCCATATGCGGTACGGCGGATCGCCGCCGCTTATCGTCACGACCTGCTTGCCATCGGGACTGAACTGCACTTGCTCTATCTCCAGGTCGAAGCGCAGCGCCTTGGGTTTCTTCGGGTGCTGAGCGTCGCTCACGTCCCAGAACTGCAGCGATCCGTCCTGCAGAGCTGTGATCAGCCGGTCCCTCCCGGCCGACCAGTACCCATGGGGCGCGGCAGGCAGCCGCTCCCCCTCCCGGGGGTGGGCAGGGTCGCTGACGTCCCAGAGCTTCGCGTTTTCGGTCGGCTCCTGGACAACGATCAGCTCGCTCTCCGGCAGGTACTCGACGCCAACGGGGCCGTGGCCGAGCGTGATCCGCCCTTCCGACTCGTGGGGGCGGCGTGGGTCACTGAGGTCCCACACCTGCGCCGTGGCGTGGTCGGGCGAGCTGAGCACGAGCAGCTTGCCGTCGGACGACACAGCAGGCGTCACGCCGTGTACGGCGGCGTAGGTGATCTCGCCGGCTTCCGCGGGCAGCTCGTTTTCGTCGTCGAAGGTCCAGAAGCGGAAGATGCTTTCCCCTCCCTCGCCGAGGCGGTGCGCCAGCACGATCGGGCGGTCCCTGCCCGGCAGGAACGCCCTGGAGGACCAGGGGTGGGGAAGCGTGAACCGGCGACGCGGTTCGGCGTCCTTCGTGGTGCGCGCCGGCAGCAGGTCCCATACGACCGAGCTCTCGGGGTTCGGGACCTGCGTGAGCACGAAGCGGCCGTCGGGGCTGACGGGATCCGTGTCGGATTCAAAGTCCTGCACCTCTCCCTCGATCGCTCCGTACGGTTTGGTTGCCGGCCAGATCCGAACGCGTCCCCCGACGTCGCCCACGGCGAGGTGGCGGCCGTCCGGGCTGTAGGCCACGCTCTGGACGGGTTCGGTCCCGGGCAGGGTTCCGGCGCCGGCCTTCTCGTCGTAGAGGTTCCCGTTTCCGGGCACAGTACGGAGGCGGACGCCTGCAGTCTTGTAGGAGTCGGCGGCCGCGGCCGTCCCGCCGTCGGGGTGGAAGCTGATCGACCGGATGTTCTCGAATCCGAACGGCCACCTGGTCAACTCCTCTTCCGGGGGCACAGCTGCGAGATGGCCGCCCGCTTCCACCGTCCACCAGGCCGTCTCCGCCGCTGCGCCCGCCGACAGCAGAAGGTTGCGGCGGGGATGGAAGGCGATGGCCATGACGGTCTTCGGGTTGGCCGTGTCCAGAAGGCGCGGACCGGCCGGATCTGCGACATCCCACAACTGGACCGTCGCCCTGCCGTTCTCCGCACCGGCATCGCTGCCCGTTGCCAGCAGCCCCTCACTGTTGAACGACAGGGCGACGAGGTCCTCGCGCGCCGTCGTGCGTTCCGCCCGCAGCCGTGGCTCCGAGGGTTCGGACACGTCCCACAGCCGCAGCTTCCCCGCCGCGCTCCCGGCGGCGAGCGTGCGGCCGTCCGGGCTGAACGCTGCCGTGAAGGTCTCGCCTCCGGTGATCGCGTTGCGGGCCAGGCGTTTCGGCTCCGCCGGGTCGGCCACGTCCCACAGGACGAGGTCCGTCGCGGTCTGCGCCGCCAGCAACCGCCGTTGCGGATGGAAGGCGATGGCCGCGCTGCTCGTGAGGTCCAGCGTCGTTGCCTTGCGGGGGGTGTTCGTCCTGGAGACGTCCCACAGCGCGACCCGTCCACCCCGCTGGCTGGTGGCCAGCAGCTTCCCGTCGCTGCTGAAGGCGACGGAGAGCACCGGCTCACGCTCGTGTGCGGGCAACTCGAAGGGTGTCAGAGTCAGGTAGGCCGAGTAGAGGCTTGAACGGGTCCCGGGCGTGTTCGCAACCGGTACGCGGCCAGGCTCAGCCGGAGCGCCGTCTGGGGGTCGCGCTCGCGCATCGTGTCGGCCTGCGAGGCCAGCTGGTCGACCATGAGCACGGCCGCCCGGTTCTCAGCTTCCTGCTGCGCCCCCCGCGCCACCACCGCCAGCACGCTCGCCAGCACCGCCAGCACCGTGACCATCGCGACCGCCGTACGACGCACAGCCCGGCGGAGGCGCTGGGCCCGGTCGGACACCTGGAGGAAGTCCTGCTCCACCGGCCGGATCGGCAGCGTGCCGCCGCCCTGCCCGAGCCGGGCCCGAGCCGCCGCAAGCTGGTCGCCGCGGTACAGGCCGCTGTCCGGACGGGCCGGAGGCGGGCTCCCGCCATCGTCAGGGGCGCAACCAGATCGGGTTGGTGAGGGCGGCCGGCGGCCCGGGGAGGGGCGGCGCCTGGGGTGGATGCCGGACTTCCGCGCGGACGTAGGCGGTGCGGGCGGGCGTCGTGCGCCATTCGAGGGCCGTCGCCGCGGGCACGGTGAGGGCCAAGCCCTGGTCCGTCACCAGCCGCAGCTCGCAGCCCTCCGCACCGGTCACCGACAGCCGTACGAGGACCTCCGTGCCCGGACCGGCCACGGCCAGCGCCTCCCCGATGCCCGCGTGGGCACCCCGCGGGGTGACCGCGGTGAAGTCCACGGAGACGGACGAGGATTCGGCGGCGTAGGCCCGTCCGGCGCGCAGCCCCGCCAGTATCGACTCGCGGGACAGGTCGTCGGCCAGGACGACGGTCTGGGGTCCGCCGATGCGGTCCGGGTCGCGGTGGTAGTCGCTGTGCGCCAGAGCGGGCAGCCAGCGGTCACCGTACGCCCCGCACAAGGTGGCGTCCCAGGAGGCCAGGGACACCTCGTCGTCAGCCGTCCAGGGGCCGTTCCACACTTCCACGGCGTCGGCCTCCCCGAGGCCGAACTTCCAGGCGCAGCCGAGGCAGGTGGCGTGCGGATGGGCGGGCACGACCAGGCCGCCCGCCTGGCGGACGGCGCGGGCGAATCGCGCGAAGCGGCCGTCGCGGGCCCGGTAGCGCCAGTCGATGAAGGTGCCGGGGTCCGTGCCCACGGCGAGGACGTGGCCGGTCCGTGTGGTGATCTCCTCGCCGGTGAGGACGAGGAGCCCGCTGTCGGCGGCGCCCGCCCAGGCTGTGTGGGAACTGTGGGTGTTGTGCTCGGAGGTGTTGACGAAGTCCAGGCCGGCGGCGCGGGCGAGAGCGATGATCTCGGTCGGGGTGCGGCGGCCGTCGGAGTGCACGGAGTGGACGTGGCAGTCCCCGCGGTACCACGCCCGGCCGCGGCCCGGGATGCGCTGGGGCGGGTAGGCCACGGGGACGGCGGGTGCCGGTGCACCCTGGACGAACGTGACGGTGATCTCGTAGGGCAGGCCCTGCGGGGCCACGGTGTAGGGGCCGAGGGCTATCTGCCAGCGGCCGCGCTCCAGCGGTCCCGGCAGGTAGCCGGGGGTGGCTTCGTCCGCACGGAGGAAGAACTCGCTGCGGGCACCGCCCGACCAGCCGCGGAAGCCGCGGCCGCCGAGCGCGGTGCCCCGCTGGTCGAACAGGCCGATGTCGAGTGCGTTGCCCGGCGTGCCCGCCGGGGTGGGCGGCTTGTCGTAACGGTAGGAGACGCGCAGCTCGCGTACGCCGGGAGGGACGTCCAGCGGGACGTACACGAAGTCCGGTGCGCCGGGCGGGATCGTGCCGCGCAGGGTCGTGGTCGTGGTCGGTGCGGCTTCCCCGCCCGCGCCGGCGGTGGGCGAGGGGGTGGCGACGGCGGTGGCCGAAGCTGCTGCCTGTGCCAGTAGTGCTCGTCTACTGAGGGCCATGGAGCCCAGGCTCCCGGGCGCAGGTGAATCCGACGTGAACACGTGGGCATCCCGGGCCGGAGCGGCTGCGACCCGCGTGGGCGCCCGCCGGACCAGGATCCGGACCGGCCCCCGCCCCGGACGCGCGTCAACCGTCTCATCCGCTGGGTCGGCGCGGGTACAGCTGCCACAGCCGGCCCGGCGCCCCGGCTCGTCATCCTCATGACCTATGACCTCGGATGGGGGCCTGCGGCCGGGCTCGGCGTGCAGGTGGGCAGTGGCCCGCCTAGCGTGTTGAGCGAGCGGAAGAACCGCGCAGCCCGGCGTGCCACCGATCGAGACGGGCTTCGGCCATGTGGGTGTCGGCGCGGGCAGTGCCGGGGCGTGCCACGGCTGCCCGGTGCGCCCCCTTCAGCATCACTCACCACACTCTCCGGGAGTTCGGCATGGCCCGTATCACCATCAACGGCGTGACAGTGGACCCGCTGGTCCAGTCCGAGGAAATGGCCACCGCATCGCTGTTGTCCGAGGACGCCTCCGCGTCCAACTATCTGCTCGTGCAGACCACGCACCCGCCCACGGCCGAGGAGAAGGAACAACTCTCGGCCCTCGGGGTGGTGATCCACGAGTACGTTCCGGACGACACCTATCTGTGCGGCTACCGGCCGAGCGATCTGGACGCCGTACGCGCACTGCCCTTCGTGGCCTGGGCGGACGTGTATCTCAACGGCTTCAAGATCGGCCAGTCGCTCCGGTCGACCCGGCTGCGCACGGGCGTCGCCGAACTGGCCGGGTCCCTGAACGGTGCGGGTCCCCGACCCCGCACCGTCGACGTCGTCCTGCACGAGGACGTCGACGTGAGCGGGGACGGAATGCGGGACCGGATCGCGGCGGCGGCCGGAGTCAGCCCCGGCGACGTACAGCCCGACCGCGACAAGGTCCGCCTCACCATCCGTGAGGGCGACCTGCCCGCCCTGGCCTCGCTCGACGAGGTGAAGGAGATCGAGGAGGTCCCCGAGCGCGTCCTGTACAACACCCAGGCGGGCAAGGTGATGAACGCCCACGTGTCCCTGAACGGCACGAAGTTCCGGGGCGAGGGCCAGATCGTGTGCGTCGCCGACACCGGCCTCGACAGGGGCTCGACCACCAATGTGCACCCCGCCTTCACCGGCCGGGTCAAGCGGCTGGTCGCCCTCGGCCGTACCAGCCCCCCGCGGACGGACGACCCCGACGGGCACGGCACCCATGTGGCGGGCTCGGTCCTCGGCGACGGGACGTCGGTGTTGATGGACGAGCCCGTCACCGGCACGGCTCCCGAGGCGCGACTGGTCCTGCAGTCCGTGCTGGACGAGGACGGCCGCCTCGGCGGCATCCCGCGCCACCTCCGCGACCTGTTCGAACCGCCCTTCCTGGAGGACGGGGCCCGGATCCACACCAATTCGTGGGGCCCGGTCGACCCCGGGCTGCCCTACAACCAGGCCGCGAAAGAAGCCGATCAGATGGTCTGGGACAACAAGGACTTCGTCATCCTCTTCGCCGCGGGCAACGACGGTACGGACCGGGACGGGGACGGACGCATCAACATGAGGGCCGTCAGCGGGGAGACCGCGGCCAAGAACGTCATCACCGTGGGAGCCAGCGAGGGCGACCGGCCCGGTATCTCCAAGACGTACGGTCAGTTGACGGGCGGAATCTTCCGGTGGCCGGCCCCGCCGATCCGCGATGACAAGATGGCGGACAACCCCGCCGGGATGGCGGCCTTCAGCAGTCGCGGCCCGTCCCAGGAGGGACGCTTCAAGCCCGATGTCGTCGCCCCCGGTACGGCGATCCTGTCCACCCGCTCGCGGCTGGCGGACGCGGTCGAGGACTTCGGTGTCTCCGCGGACCCCGCGTTCATGTTCGACAGCGGTACCAGCATGGCCACCCCGCTGGTGGCCGGCTGCGTGGCGGTGCTGCGCGAGACGCTCGTGAAGAACGGCACTCCGAAGCCCAGCGCCGCGCTCATCAAGGCGATGCTGATCAACGGCGCCGACGAACTGGCCGGCCAGTACGTCCCCAGCGAGGCGGGCCCCTCGCCGAACAACAGCTCCGGCTTCGGCCGCGTCAACCTCCAGCGTGCCGTCGTCCTGCCGACCGACGCCGGCCGGGCGGGCTTCACGGACGCCAAGGAACTGGAGCAGGGGGAGGAGCGCGCCTTCCTGATCACCGTTCCGGAGGGAGCGGCCCGCACGCTGAAGGTGACCCTCGTCTGGACGGACCCCCCGGGGGCGGCCCTGCAGAACGACCTCGATCTGATCGTCCGCGCGGGCGGTCTGGAACGCCACGGCAACATGGGCACGGGTGCCGGTTTCGACCGCGTCAACAACGTCGAGCAGGTCCACTGGCGAGACGTCCCCGCCGGGGAGGCCGAGGTCGTCGTCAGCGCTCACCGGATCGCCCGGTTCGCCCAGCCCTACGCCGTCGCCTGGCGCATTCTCTGACGCGGCGGTGGGGTGTCCGCACAGTCCCGGCCCGTTCGGTCGGGCCGGGACTGCGGTCACGGGTTGGGGGCGCGGCGAGCGGTCGTCGTCACAGGTCCTTGATACGCCGGAAGGGGCGGTCCGCCTCCAGCGCGAACGCGACCTCCAGCAGTTTCCGTTCACTGCCGGGGCGGCCGGAGACAATGACGCCGATGGGCAACCCCTCGTCCGTCGCGCTCGCGGCGGGCACCGAGATCGACGGTGTGCCCACGACGTTGTCGACCGGTGTGAACGCCACGTACGTGAGGATCCGTTCGATCAGCGTCGGGTAGGGAACGGCCGGGCTGAGGTGCCCGATCGGCGGCGTGGTGCGCGCGAGCACGGGCGAGAGCACGAGGTCGAGCCCGCGGAACGCCGCCGCGTACGCCTCCTTCGTACGCTGCAGCCTCCGCAGCACGCCCGGAGTGCGCTGCCAGTTCTTCAGGTACGTCTCGCGCAGCCCGCGGCTGAGGCCGTCGGTGCGGCGCCGGTCGAAGTCCGCGCCGAGGGTCCGGCCCGTGACGCCGAGGAGGAACGACAGCATCCCCCAGTACGTGAGGAAGTCGTCGGTGAAGCCGGCGTCGATGGCCGGCGCCACGGGCTCCACCGTGTGGCCCAGCCGCTCCAGCGTGGCCACTGTCTCCGTGACGGCCGCCCGGGTGGCGGGGTCGGAGTGGACGCCGTTCGGCGAATCCAGCAGGAACCCGATGCGCAACCGCCGCCCCGAGGGTCCTTCGACCAGGCCCAGGGGCGGCAGCTTCGGGTTGCGCCAGTACGTCTCGGCGGCGGCGAGGAACGCGGCGGTGTCCCGCACGGAACGGCTCACGATTCCGTCGGAGACGAGGTCAAGCGGCAGTTGACGGCTCTGGGCGTTCGCCACGACCCTGCCCCGGGTGGGCTTGAGACCGACGAGTCCGCAGCAGGCGGCGGGAATCCGGATCGAGCCACCGCCGTCGTTGGCGTGCGCGATCGGCACCGCCCCGGCGGCGACGAGCGCCGCGCTGCCGCCCGACGAACCGCCGGCCGAGTGGCCCGTGTGCCACGGGTTGCGCACGGGCTCGGCATCCTCGTACTCCGTGGTCGGGCTGAACCCGAACTCGGGCAGCCGTGTCTTGCCCAGCACCGTGACGCCGCTGCTCAGGAACTGCCGCGCGAACGGCGCGTGCCGGCGTGCGGCCCTCGGAGTGAAGGCCGCGCTGCCGTGGCCGGTGGGCAGTCCCAGGTAGTCGGTGTTGTCCTTGACGAAAGTCGGCACCCCTGCGAAGGCACCGCCCATCCGGGGGGTGGGGTGCGCGGGGACCTCGCCGTGCACCTGGACCGCGTTGAGCCGCGCCTCGACCGCCCGCACCCGTTCCGCCGCGTCCCGGGCGACCTCGGCGGCGCCGACCTCGCCCCGCCGGATCGCCGCGGCCAGACCGACGGCGTCATGCTCCCCCAGTGCGTCGTCCCGGAAAGCGTGCACCGTGGCCGGTTCCTCGAAAGCCGTCACCGCTACCTCATCACCCGGTCGTGTGGATGGTCGTCCGCCATCATCCCTTACTGCCGAGTAACACGTGAGGGGTCGGCCGACCCGTCTGCGCGGCCGCCGAGCCTCAGACCCCTCCGACCACCCGTTCTCGTGCGGGGCGGCGGTCGGACTCGCTGAACCGCTTCATCAATGCCCTCAGCTCGTGGCTCGGTCCCACCCCGAGTTCGCGCCGGGTCAAGCCGCGGTAGGCGTCGTAGCTGCGCAAGGCCTCCACCAGGTTCCCCTCCGCCAAGTGGGCTTCGATCAGGGCACGTTGGGCGCTCTCCCGCAGCGGTTCGGCACCGACCGCCACCAGGGCGGATTCGACGGCCTCGGCATGGCGGCCCACACGGGACAGCTGGCGACTCAGCGCCTCCAGGGCATGCAGCAGCCGCTGCCGGACGCGTTCGCGCTCCAGCAGCACCCAGTCGTCGTACCAGCCGGGCAGCAGGTCCAGCGCGTCGGTCCGCCACTTCAGGGCGCACAGGTCCTCGCTCCCGGCGGTACCGCTGATCAGCCGCCCCGCCCAGCCGTACAACACGTACAGATCGACCACCGTGTGCTCGCGCACCGAGAGCGAGCACTTGTCGGAGTCGAGCAGGTCGATTCCGGCCGCCTTGAGCCGCCACAGCGCCGACCGCAGGTTGCCGGCCGCCCGCAGATCGTCGCCGGACGGCCACAGCGTGCCCGCCGCCTGGCGGCGTTCGACGCGCCCGCCGTTGAGTGCGACGAAGGCGAGCAACCGTTTGCTGCCCTCCGGTACATCTAGCCCCCTCCCCCGGTGAACGACACGCGGCCCGCCGAGGAGGTGGAGGGTCGGCGCGTCCCCCTGCCCGGGAATCCGGACCGGCGACTCGAAGAACTGCGGATTCGGATGCACAGGCGGTCCTCCCGCTAGAAGCCCGGGGGGCCGATGCTATGCGCACAACGTCACCCGGTCATCACCGAGAGCGACCGACGGCAACCGAGGGGTCAGGCCTCCGGGATCTGCCTAGGGCCCGGATTCCGGCTCCGTCCGGAGCTCTCCGTCCTCCGCGCCCGCCCCGGCCTCTCCCTCCTGAGAGTGACGTGCGTCAAACCATGAGTCTTCTTCCTGTGGTTCACGACAACGCCGTTGTTCCCGCCGGACGAACGCGACCCAGTTGGTGGCGGGTTCCCCCCGCCCGTCGACGGGGACCAGCACGTCCACCGCCGCGCTCCCGTCCAGCCGGATGCGGTCACGGTGCTGGGCCTCCTGGACCGCTTGTGCGACATCGGCAAGCCCCACCGCGCAAAATCGCAGGTCCCGGCACGCCTCCAGCCAGATCCGTACCTGTTCGATCTGACCGCGGTCCGGTCCGCCGGTCGTGAGGGGCAGGTAGCCGGCGGGCGGCAGCTCCGCGATACCCATGCGGTCCAGGGGATACGGAATCGTCCGGGAGGCAGCGGGCTTGACCAGCTCGCCGGTGTCGATGTCCTGGGCGAGCTGGAACAGTTCGCGGCTGATCTCGTCCTTCGTGCGGCGGTGCAGGTACTTCGAGCCGCCGAGCCGGACCAACTGCTCCAGCAGCGGTGCCAGATCCGGTTCCGGCCGCTCGGGCGCCCCCACCAGTTCCGCCAACTGGGCCTGGAACTGGAGGATCTGGGCGACGAAGACGTCCCAGGGGCGCATGCCGAGGCGGGACTGCCACTGCCGGTACGGCGGAGCCTCGCCACGGTCCCGGCGGGCGGCCCAGACGTCCACCTCCCAGGTGTCGATCCCGTAGGGCTGCGGGATGAGCACGGCGAGCCGCACGGCCTGCGGCTTCCCCGAGATCCCGGGCGGAGCCCAGGACGAGGGCAGATCGGCGCTGCCGGTTCCGTACGGCCATGGGGAGTGCTCGGTGCGCTCGGCCGCGAAGAGGCGGGACGCGATCCAGTTGCGGCGGGACTCCGGGTCGCGCTTGCCGATGCCCCGCTCGGTGGCTTCCGTGAGCCTGATCCGCACGCCTTCCGCGGTGTAGGGGCGCCGGGTGGTGCCCGCGCCCGAGCAGGGATCGTCGCAGTAGGACCCCTGCACGGGCGCCTGGCCGTACTGCCAGGATTCGGGTACCGCTTCGACCCACCAGAAGGAGTCGGCGTCGTGTCGGAGACCGGACAGGGGCAGCGTCACCAGCCGCTCCGAACGCAGCGGACGGCCGTCCGTCGTGATGGCGAGGCCGGCGCCGACTCGCAGGACGCCGTCCTTCAGGGTGACCTCGTAGCCCTCGACCACCCCGGGGCCGCCCGCCGCCGCGACGGCCAGGGCGAGTTCGCGCGCGTAGTCCTGGATCCGGTTCAGATGTTCGGCGCGCAGGAACAGCCCGTCGAAGGCGTTGAGCCGGTCGATGCCGCCGCCCGCAGTCGCGGGTGTTCCGTCGGAGCCCGGCCCGGGCGGTCCCGGCGCAGGACCGGAGGGGGGCGGCGCAGGCGGCGTCACCGGTCCCGCGCCGTGGCCCGCGGCCTCGGCGGTTCCTTCGGTCATCGTCATTCCTCGGTCCTCCCAGCGGCCGTTTCGCGCGGCATGTCAGTGGTGACGACGGCGTCGTGGCCTTCGTGGCGCGTGCCGGGCGGACCGCCGACGACGCCTGCGAACGGCACGTGGTGGGGGGCCGCTCCGTAGAGCGGCTTGGGGCCGGTGCCGCGGATACGGATCCGTACCGTCTCGTACGCGGGCCGCTGGTCCAGGTCCACCCACACCTGGCGCCGGTCCGGGGACAGCCCGATCGCGGCGACCTCGTCGGTCGCCCAGCCCCGCCCGTGCCGGGACAGCGAAGTGATCTCCACGCCCTCGGGCTCCGCGGAGCCCTCGGCGAGGGGCACGGTGACGTCGAATGTCAGGCGGGTGTTCTCACGTCCCCATTTCAGCGTCCCGGGGATCAGGCGCGGGCCGCCCGCGTCCTCCACGGTCTCGGAGCCGAGCACTCCGGGCGCGAGCCCGCACACCATCTCCTGGATGGTGGTGGTCGGCAGGATCACGTCGCGGACGGCCGGCTCCACCTTCACCTCGCCGATCCGCACGCACTCGTCGTACTCCGCGAGTTCGACGGTCAACCGCGCCAGCACGACCGCGGCATGATCCTCCGTCACCGGCGCCCAGGGCGGGCACACATCACCTTCTGCATGCTCCGGGGCCTGCTCGGTGGCGTCCTCCGCGGCCAGCCGCCGGAAGGCCTTGAGCAGTTCACGTGCCCGCAGGTGCGCCGGGGCGTGAGCCACTTCGTGCGCCGCGCGCAGCGCCTCCTGGCCGGCGGGGTCCGAGGGTGCGGCCTCGTCGAGGCCCAACAGCACCCGTACCCGGTGGTAGGGACGCCAGTGGCCGGGCTCGGAGGCCCGGATCGTGATCCGCGCCGTTTCGACGATCCGGGAGAAGTCATCGTGCCGGCGGGTGACGTCGCAGGGGTCGGCCAGTGCGGGCACCGGCCGGTCGGGGCAGGAGGCGAATTCGGCGTAGACCCAGGCCGTCACCGTCCGGTGCCCGGGCGGGCAGGGCCCGTGGTCGCCGTCCTGTCCCGCTTCCTCCTCCTCGCCCTCCGAAGGGTGCCGTTCGAGCCAGGAGGCCGCCCATTCCGTCAGGGACACGCACCACGACGATTCCAGACTGAGCTCCCGGCCGAGTCCGTCCACGGCGAGGCCGGGCACCACCGTCAGTTCGTCTCCGTCCCGCCGGACACCGAGCCCCCACACCACACCCGGGCCGTGCAGCCACGCGTTGTGCAGCATGAGCTTGCCGCGCGGGTTGCCCATCAGTACGCGGAAGTCGTCCTCGCCGAGGAGCATCCCGAAGGCCACGCGCAGCGCGAGGAACGGGTTGACCGGCAACTCGCCGCCGGCGCACGGCCCGGGGGCGCAGGGTCCCGGGCCGTGTGAGGTGTCGGGCAGGTCCGGGGCGGACGCGCCGCCGCAGCCGCACGGGGTGCTGCCGGTGCCGAGCGCCGTCATGATCTCTCCTTCTGAGTGGGCCTGTCGGTCGCCATGTCTGGAGCGGGCGCGCTGATCTGCGCCACGGCGAGCGCCCGCGCGGCCCGCCGGTCGCCCGTCGCGCTCTGCCCGGGCGGGCTGCCGGGGAACGGCCGGCCCGCCTTCCCGTACTCGCGCCGCATCGCGTCGACGAGATGGTTCTGGCGGACCTGGCGGACCGTCGCCCCGTCGTCGGCCGCGCGGAAGGCGGCCCCGATCGCGGCGTTGCGGATCCATCCACCGGGCACCGGATAGCACTGTGCCAGCGCTTCGAGGTCGACGTCCGAGTGCAACAGGGCTGCCGGGAGGTGGAGTTGCCACATCCGGTGGCGTCCGATGTCGTCGGGGAGCGGGAACTCGACCACGAAGTCCATCCGGCGGATGAAGGCCTCGTCGATGTTCTGGCGGAGGTTGGTCGTGAGTACGGCCAGCCCGTCGAACCGGTCCAGCCGCTGCAGGAGATAGGCGGTCTCCATGTTCGCGAAGCGGTCGTTGGCCTCGGAGATCTCGGTTCTGGTGCCGAACAGCGCGTCGGCCTCGTCGAGCAGGAACACCGCCTGGGTGCGCTCGGCCACTTCGAAGCACGCCGCCAGGTTCTTCTCCGTCTCTCCGATGTACTTGGAGACCAGTTCGGAAGCGTCGACGATCAGCAGGTCCCGCTCTGCCGCGGTCGCCAGCACCTCGGCGGCCAGCGACTTCCCGGTACCGGGCGGCCCCGTGAGCAGGAGGCGTACGCCGCGGTTGGCGCGGGCCGCCTCCCTCAGCTGCCAGCGGTCCAGCACGAGGGCCTGGTGTTTCAGCCTCGCGACGGCATCACGCAGTTGTCCGTCCGCCTCCTCGGCCAGGACGAGCCGGGGCCACTCGGCGCATGGACTGACCAGTTCCACCCCCGGGGGCAGCAGCGTGCCCGCGCGGGCCCGGATGGCGGCGGAGACGTCCACGACCTGCGTCGTGTCCTCGCCCCCGGCGTCGGGGGCGAGTCCGGCGCGGCCCCGCATGTCGAGGGCCACCTGCGCGGTGAGTGCCGGGTCGAGCGGATGGCGGGCGGCCAGTTCGGGTGCGTGCTCCCAGGCGTCGGGGAGCGCCGCACGCCAGGCCGCACGGCGGTCCGCGGACTCGATCGGCCCCAGGGGCACGGCCAGTACGGGCCGCTGCGGCCCGGGGCGTACGGCACCGGGAGCGGCGCACACCAGCAGCGGGCCCCGCACCCTGGTCACGGCCGGGGTGAGCGGTCCGGAGCCGCCAGGCTGCGGTACGGCGACCAGCAGCGGCACGGCGTCGCGGACGGCGGCGTGCAGTCCCAGCAGTCTCATGGCCTCGGGGTCGTCGGGCCGGGCACGGGCCGCGACGAGGTCGAGTCCGGCGGCACCGGCGAGCGCCGCGCACCGGCTCAGCGCGACGGTCTCGTCCCGTGCCGTGACCAGGAGGACGCGGGGTTCGCTCGAACGGAGAGCGGCGACGGCTCGTACCACCTCGGGGAGTCCGAGCCATCCGTCGAGCCCGGCGACCTGCGGTCCGGGGTCCACCTCTTGGAGTGAGGACGGCCAGGCGCGATGGCCGTGCAGGGCCTCCCAGAGCTGGTCGGCGAGGATGAGGGAGCGTTCGTGGAAGGGGCCGTCCCCCTCCAGGGTGAGCACTCCCCCGCGTACGACCGCGCCCTCGTGGAGCAGTCGGCGCAGGGCCACCCGGTCCGCAGGGCGGCCGTGTACCCCCGCGTGCTGCGCGGCCCTGCGGGCGGCGCGGTCGACGAGGAGGGAGGCCAAGCCCACGCTGGGGTGCGGCTCGCCGCCCGGGTGCATGGTGCGGAAGGTCCCGGCCAGGCCCTCGTGTTCCTCGGGCAGTCCGGCGAGGAGGACGAGTTCGGCCTCCAGCGGGCCGATCCCCAGCCGGTGCACGAGCCGGTCGAAGGGCGTGCCGGTCAAGGGCCCGGCGCCACGGATCTGTTCGGCGCGGCCCATCGCGCCATCGGCCCAGTCACGGAGGAAGGCCGAGGATTCGCCGCCGGCTTCCTCGCTGCAGGTGGTTTCCAGGAGTTCGGCCACGCGGAGGGCGACGACAGCGGCCCGCGCGGACAGATCATGGCTGATGCGGTCAGGCATAGACGTACCTCACGACCGCGCCGAGCCAGGGCACCCAGCCCGGGTCGAGGTCCAGCCCGGCGCGGCGGACGGCGAGATCGGTGTCGGCGACGGCCAGGTGCGCCTCGATCCAGCCGGGTTCCGCGGTGATGCGTCCGGACCGGCGGGCGACCGCGGCCACGGCCCCCTCGGGATCGTCCGGCCCGCCGTCGTGCAGTCGTACCGCGGTCGCCCGCGCCCAGTCGGCGGCGAGTGCGTGGACACAGGCGTGTTCCTCCGGTGTCGGTTCCGGTGCCCCGAGTACGAGGGCTGCCCGGGCCGGGCCGAGGCCGGCCAGGGCGAGGAGCGCCGCGTCGTCGACCGCGATGCCGGGTACGAGGGCTCGTCCGGCCGCGTGCAGCACCCAGGGCAGTGGCCTCGCGGCCAGGGCGGGTTCGTCCAGGGCCCGTTCGGGGAGTCCGGCCTCGGCGGCCGTCGCGATGAGGAACAGCAGACCGGCCCAGCCGGTGGCGGTCCCGCCGAGCGGATCGGGGCCGGGTGCCCGCTCCGGGGGCTGACCCCCGGCGGCCGCCCGTACGGTCGAACGCGCGCCGGAGGCGTCGGCCGCCCGGCCCGGGTGCCCACGGCGCGGCCCTTCGGCGGGCCCGGTACGACCCTCGCCGGCGCGGGGCTTCGGGAGCGCCTGCGCCCCGTCCCGGGGGGCCGCGGGCGGGAGTGGCGGCGCAGGCCGGTCCGTCAGGTCGGCGCCGGCCCCGGCGGGCGGGGCCGAGAGCCGGGCCCGGTCCTGCTTCCGGGCCCGGGTATCGCCTTCTGCAGGGACCGGCGGCGGCAGCGGCAGCTGTCGCGGTACGGGCCTCGCGGTCCCGTCCTGCCTCTCGGGGGCACTCGTCAGCGCTCGCAGAGCGTCGGCGAGCAGCAGGGGCAGCCCGGGGCGCGGGGGCCGGTACAGGGCGGCGGGGTCGGTTTCCGCCACGAGCAGGACCGCCCAGGCGGCAAGGGTGTCCTCGGCCGGCCGCAGCCTGGTCTCGCGGACCAGGGAGGCGAGGCGCGATCCGGCCGGCAGGGCGGCGGCGAGGGTGCGGGTGCTCCGGTGCACCACCGGTTCGGGAGCCGGTCCCGGTCGCGGCTCGGACCACTGCGGCACGGCGAGGGCTGCGGCCAGCCGCTGCCAGCCCGCCCGGCCCAGTGCCCGGTCCAGCGGGGCCAGTCCGCACGCGTCGGCGGCGCGCAGCAGCGCCGCGGCGGCCTGCTCGGGGTGCCGGCCGAGCGCCGTGAGGATCGCCGCGCCGGGCGACGCGTCGGGCGACGGGTCACCGGGGCGCAGGATCCCCGTCTGCCGCCAGGCCCACAGCCGTTCGGTCCGCCCGTTCGCGAGGCCGGTGACCGCGTCGGCGAGCAGTTCCACGTCGTGGCGGTAGTGCACGACGGCGCCGGTCCCCTCCCGTACGGCCCGTTCGATCGCGGCGGCCACGGCTTGGGACCAGTCCTGCGCGAGCGCGAGGTCGGGGCGGGTGAGATCGAGGGGCAGGGTCAGGTCGAGGCGGGACAGGCACCAGCGTCCGGGCGGCAGCCGAAGTCCGCGCAGGGCCGCTTCGAGCCGTCCTCCGACCACGTGACGGAGCGGTCCGCGCAGCCGGTCCTCGGCGGGCGGCGCTTCCTCGGCGGGGTGGCGCAGGGTGGCCGAGAGCCGGTCGATGACGAGGGCGGGGCCGCTCATCCGACCCTCACCGCCCCGGCGATGGAGGTCTCGCCGACGCGGGCTCCGGCGGCGGGTACGCCCACGATGCCGTCCGTGCCCACCCGGGCGCTGCCGACCACTGCGGGCGCCCATCCGGCACCGGGGCCGACCACGGAGGTGAGGCCGAGGTGCAGGGTGCGGCCGATCCTCATCCCCGCGCCCAGGGGGCAGATGCCCACGAGGGTGTGCGCGGGCTTGTGGCTCTCGACGATGGCGCGGACGACGTCGAGCTGCTCGGTGCTCGGATCGGCTGGGATCAGCACGGTGAACCGGTGGGCGGTCGCGGTGTAGCCGTCCTCCCCGGGCCGGGTGCCGCCGACGGTGAAGCGGCCGAGCGCCCCGGCCGTGCCCGCCCCGCCGCCCACTGCGGGTGCGGGAGGCCCGCCCGGCTCCGTGCCGAGTACCGCGCCGCCCAGCCCGCGCAGCCGCCAGTTCTCCACCACGCTGACCGGCAGCGGGAGATAGAGCCTGAGGATGCGTTCCAGGCAGGCCACGGTGCCGCGGATGCGGAACAGGTCGTACGCCTGGGCGATCAGGGCTCGCCGGGCCGGCACCGGCCAGCGCCGGTCGACGGCCAGCCCGACCAGGCCCGCCAGCCAGCCGAGGGCCTCCTGCGGGGTTGCCGTCGGATCCAGGAGCAGGGTGCGCAGGGCGGCGCGCCCGTCCAGCTCGTGCAGGAGGCCTTCGGCGGGGGCCAGGAAGCGCTGCAGGAACGCCGCGTCGCTCTCGTCCCGGCTCCAGGACCTGGGTAGTTGGGCGGGCAGCCGGTGTCCGGAGCGTTCCACGCGCAGGGCCCGGACGCGGGGGGTGAGCCGCCGGGTGCCGGTGAGGCGGAGCACGATCCACAGATACCGGCCGGGTGGCGCCTGTACGGGAGCCTCGTACGTCTCGAAGCTGTCGTCGGGGGCGATCTGGGCCCAAGGCCATTCCCGACCGGTGGGGCGCCTGAAGAGCGGGGCGGAGGGCTGGAGCCGGGCGGCGAGCTGGGCACGGGAGGGGAGCGGCGGGGTGCGGTCCGGATGCCGGACGGCGCGTCCGCCCTGGGTGGGGGGCGACCAGGGCAGCGGGTCGGGGACCGTGTCCTCGTCGCTGGACAGGCAGCTGACGCGCACCTCGGTGCCGGGCGGGATGCAGGCGTCGAGGAACATGCGTCCCCAGCGGGTGCGGTACACCTCCGCGTCCAGCCGGTAGCAGATGACGCTGCCGGCCTGCGTGTAGCGGGCGGCCGGCCCGGCGGTGTGGCCGATCCCCGCGGGGGTGGTGAACGCGATCCGCCCGTCGGGCCCGATGGTCATGGCGCCGCCGTCGAAGCCGGGTGCCCGCAGCGGTTCGATCTCGGACCAGGAGGTCCCGTCCGGCCTGAACCGGCGGAAGGGGTGCCCCGGGGCGCGGGCCACGACCAGGGTGCCGTCGTCCGCCAGATCCAGGTCCACCGCGCCGGGCGCCACCAGCGCTCGGGTGCCGTCGGTACGGGCGATGACCGCCCCGGTGCCCGGTGGTCCCGTCCAGAGCACGTGGAGATGCCCGGCGTGACCCGCGATCCGGGTGGGGCGCAGCCCTTCGGCACCCGGCGGACGGCGCAGCGCCGGCCCGCGCCGCGGGCTGCGGCGGCCTTGGAGGACGACGATTCCGGCGGGCCGGGTGAGCAGGGCGGCCACGCCGCCGCAGTGGGCGGTGAGGTCGAGGGGCCGCCGGTGCGGGTGGGTGGTGTCGCGGACGGGGACGCGGCGCAGCAGCCGCTCGCCCCACAGGTCCACGACGTGTACGGCGCCGGCGCCGGATTCGGCGATGTAGAGGCGCTGCGCGCTGTCCACGGCGAGGCCGCGCGGTACGCACAGGGCGCCGGGCCGGTGCGGGGCGCCGGGGGTGGATGCCGGTGCGGCGCCCGAGGTGACCTCGACGCGTCCGGCGCGCGGGTGGGAGCGGTAGGCGCGGCCCCAGCGGTCGAAGGCGAGCCCTGCGGGCCCGTGGCCGGCGGGCCCGCCCGGGCCCGGTTCCGGATCGGGCTCCGGTTCCCAGGCGAGTCCGATCCCGCCCTCGTCGAGCAGGGCGGTGGAATCGTGGCGGCAGCGGGCCCACTGGTCTGGATGTGCCAGCACGCTGAGGGTGCGGTCCCCGTACATCAGCACACCTCCGGAGGCAGCGGTACGACGACGGGGTCGCCGGGAGGTGGGGTCGGCGTCCCGTATCCGGCCCCGACGGGCAGCGGGCTACCGGTGACGACGGTGATCTCGGCGAGCCGGGGCACTTCCCACGGCCGCAGCGGTACGAGGGGCAACGGCGTCCACACCCCGCCGCCGGAAGCGCCGCCGGTGGCGCCGTCGCTGCGCCGGGCCAGCAGCAACTCGTCCTCGATGTACTCCAGTCCCTCCACCTGCACGGCGACGGCCTCCAGTTCGGCGCGGCGCACCGCCTTGCCGAGCGGCCAGCCCCCGCCCTCGGGCCCGTACGGCGGCAGCGGCGCGAGGTACTGGCGCAGAATCAGCTCGACCCAGCGGCGAACCGCGTCGGGTTGGTTGCCCTCCCGGGTCCGGACGCCCACCGACACGGCGATGTCCACGTAGGTGGGCGGGATGACGTACAGCTCGGTGGTGACCAGGCGCCGCGGGTTGAGGTGCGCGGCCACTTGGCGCAGCAGGGCGAGGTCGGGCAGTGGGGCGCCCGGGTCACGGAGGTCCTCGGTGGGGAAGACGAGCACGCTGACGACTCCGGCCGCGGGCTGGGTGGGCGTGTCGGGATGCAGCAGGGGAAGGGTCTCGGCGCGCCGTACACCGGGGACTTCGAGGGTGAGTGCCCGGAAGTCGTCGGCGGTGACGGCCCGGTCGCGCCGGTGCACCTCGGCGGGCAGCGTGTCCAGTGCGTCGGCCAGGGAGGCGGCGTCCGCGCCGCCGGTCGCGGGGAGCGGATTCCTGACCTTGGCGGCTGCGACGCCGGTCAGTGAGCCGATCGCGCCGGCCGCTACGTTCCCGGCCGAGCCGCCGCCGTACCGGTACGACAGGACCCGGATGCGCTCGCCGATCTGGGGCAGCCGACAGCGCGTACCGAAGCGCACCAGTCCGGCTTCGGCGTCCAGGACGTAGTGGCGGTCGAAGGGGCCGCTGGAGGCGAAGTCCTCGGCCTCGGTCCAGGGGCGCCAGCCGTCGGCCTCCTCCACTTCGAGCCGT
This sequence comes from Streptomyces nojiriensis, assembly GCF_017639205.1. Taxonomy (NCBI): domain Bacteria; kingdom Bacillati; phylum Actinomycetota; class Actinomycetes; order Kitasatosporales; family Streptomycetaceae; genus Streptomyces; species Streptomyces nojiriensis. The sequence goes on from NZ_CP071139.1 coordinate 1,747,486, forward strand.
ACGCTGCCCGCGATGACGGGGCGCTGGGTGAGGCGGAAGGCCTGTCCGGCGTCGGCCGTGCCGATACCGAGGAGTTCGGCTGTGGCGGTGCGGGACTGCACCGCGCCGACGGCGTTGACGCCGACCCAGCGGATGCGGTGGATGGCGTCGTTCTCGCCGGCGGGGCGGCGTACGCGCAGCCAGCCCAGGACTCGGGCGGCGAGCTTCTCGTCGTCCAGCGGGGGCGGGCTGTCCAGCCCGCCGGGGCCGCTCTGCCCTCGGGGGTGGGTGGGGAAGTCGCCGGGCAGGCCGACGCTGACCACACCGGTCGTGGTCAGTCCGCGGGTGGTGTCGCCGAGGACGGCGAGAGGGGTGAACGCGGCGGCGTCGCCGGGTCCGTTCCACAGCTCCCACAGGGTGGCGGGCGGGGCGGTCGCCAGGTCGTCCGCGCGCAGCCGGGTGGGGTCGTGGGGATCCCTGGCCACGAGGTCGAAGGGGCGGCGCAGTTCCTCGTCGAGCACCACTCCGACGAACAGCGTCTGATCGCGCAGCTGTTGCGGGTCGGTGCTGTTCTTGCCGAGGAGGGCGATCCACAGGCACCGGTCGATGGTCGTGCCGACGTCGAGGGGCGGATCGTCCGTGAGCGGATCGGCGGGGACGCCCGTGGTGACGTAGAAGGAGACGGGCGCCCCGGCCCGGGCGCGGCCGAGCTCGGCGGCCGGGAGCGCCTCGACGGCGTTCTGCCGCCGCCGGTTCTCCGCGGCGGCGCGCGCGGGGTCGCCGGTGGACGGTACGGGAGCGGCGGTCTTTCCGACGGCGAGGGATTCCAGGGGCCAGGCGGCCACCTCGTTGTCGGTCTCGAAGACGACGGCGCCGGCCCGGGCCTCGGCGCCCCGCAGTACCTGGACGCCTTCGGGGCGCTCGGTCTCCAGGGCGAGCAGGGTACGGGCGGTCGTCGCCGGGCGCGGACGCACGCCCAGCAGCCGCAGAAAGGCCACCTTGGTGGTGTCGGGGATCTGGTTGAAGCGGAAGAGCAGCGACTCGCCCAGGTGCGCGAACAGTTCGAGCAGGGCGATGCCCGGGTCGCTCGCGTTGTGGTCCGTCCACTCGGGGGCGTAGACCGGGATCCGCTTGACCAGCTCGTCCCTGAGCTGTTCGAAGGTGCGGTCGTCGAGGATGGGGCCGATCAGGGGCATACCGTCATCACCCGGCCGCTACCGCAGGTAGAAGGGGTAGACGAGGTTGTCCGGCCGCAGGTCGACCAGCCGTGCGTACGCGATGTCGATCCATACCATGGTCGGCTCCTCCCCCGGTGTCACGGCGACCTCGGTGACCCTGATCCGCGGCTCCCAGCGGGTGAGCGCCTCGCTGATCTCCTCGCTGAGCGCGGTGCGGGTGGCGGTGGTGTTGGGCGCCATGAGGTAGCGGCGCAGCCCGCAGCCGAAGGTGGGCCGCATCACGCGCTCCCCGGGCTCGGTGTCGAGGATCGTCTCGATCGACTGCCGGATCAGGGCCTCGCCGCTCGCCCAGCCCAGCCCGCCCGCGTACCCGCCACCGGCCCCCTGCGGCCGGATCGGAAACCGGACCCCGGTCCCGAGCCAGGCCTCCGCCGCTGTCGGGGCTCTTCCGCCCGCGCCGCCGGCGGCTGATGTCAGAGCGTCAAATGCTGCCATGCCGCTCATGGTCCGGGCCGACCGTCACCGCAACGTTTCCGGTGCCCCGTGCTCGCGCGGGAGCTCACGGCCGGATCAGGGTCACACGCTCGGAGCCGACCGAGCCCGTGCATGCGTCAAGGCCCCGTGCGCGCAGGCTCGTCGCGTTGCGATACACGACGCCGAGCCGGTAGCGGCCGGGCAGATGCAGGCTTTCGTAGGTCAGCAGGGGGTAGTCGGCGGAGATCGAACCGGCCGGCTCCAGCACCACGAAGGACTGCGGAGGCGGGTCGCTCGCCCGTACGAAGAACCGGCTCCTGTTGTGGTAGCCGGGCGGACCGTCCACGCTCAGCCAGAGCTCCCCGAATCCGGGCGGTGCGTCGGGGGTGTTCAGCAGCATCCGGCCGTTGACCAGCACGGGCTCCGAGCCGGTGTTGGTCACCGTGATCCGCAGCACCGTGTCCTGGTCCGGCAGCACGCTGCTCGTGGCCGCAGTCACGACGAGGGGGCACGCCATACGGGTGCCGGGCTCGGGCGGAGGGCTCGGCGGCCGTGCTTGCGGCGAGTCCTCGGACGGTGCGCCGGACGTGGTGCGCCGCGGGCCCGGCTCCGGCCGGCCTTCGCCTTGGCCCTGGCCTTGGCCTTGGCCCTGGTCCCGGTTCCGGTTCTGGTTCCGGTTCCGGTCGGGAAGCATGGCCGCCAGATAGGAGAGCTCCCGGATCGCGGCCTCCCGTCCCGCTTCGAGGTCCCGCGTCGACTCCCCCGTACTGCCGGTGGCCCGCGAGGAGGCGTACGCGGCCACCCCGGGCATCCGGCGGGAGCGTGCGGCGCGGGCAAGGGCGCCCCATCCCTCGGCGGGCAGCCGGACCTCTTGCAACAGGTCGGCGTCCAGCGGCTCCGAAGGTTCGGCGAGCGGAGCGCGCGGATTGCGGAGCTGCGCGACGAATTCGTCCAGCATCGACCTCCCCAGCTCGGACAGCCGGTTCCGCCCGGCCTCGACGACATCCAGTTCCGCTTCGGCCTCGCCGCCGCGGCCCACGGCCCACAGGGCCCGGGCCAGCTGGAACCGGACCACGAGTTCCCGGGGCGCCTGCCGGGCCGCGCTGCGGTAGAGGTCCACCGCCCGCGCCGAGCGGCCCTCCACGAACCAGAGCGTGTTCGCCCGTTCGAAGGTCTCCCGCCATCCTCTTCTGATGCCGAATTTCATCACTTGGGCACGTACCTCGCGAACAGGGCTTCCACCGTCTCCTGCAATCCGGCGTTCATGACGTCCTTGGCCGAGTCGAATGCGATTCCCAGCCGCCTCTCCAGTCCCACGTCGGGGAGGAGCAGCCCGTCCTTGCCACCCCGCAGGCTGTCGGCCACGGCACGGATCTCGGCGGCGATCTGCCGCGGGGACAGGCGCGGTGGCAGGGAACCCGGCAGGTCCTCCTCGATCCGCCGCGCCGCGGCCCTCAGCTGTGCCCGCGCCTGGTCGACATGCACGATACGAGTGCGGTAGCTGTTCTCCCCGCGGCCGCCGCCCGGCGCGTCGCTCATCAGTGCCCGGTGCACGGCTTCCACCACGACCAGTTGACGGTTCACATCGGCCTGCTTGGTGGTGAACACGGGCACGGCCGCGGACATGGCCTCCATGTCCCCGATGGCCACGAAGTAGTTGTAGATCCGCTTGGCCGCCTTCAGGTAATCGCCCTCGCCGCGCAGCCTCTTGCCGTCCGACAGCATGGCCGACGCGTACCCCGCGAGGTTGGCGGCGGGCACGCTGTGCGGGTCCTGGAAGAAGACCACCTGGATTTCGGAGTAGCTGAGGGTGGCGAAGAAGTCGGCGCCCGTGCCGGCGTTCACTGCGTGGATGTTGAGCAGTTTCGTCATGTCGACGAGGCGGCGCGTCCCGTCCCGGTCCGTGATCCAGGCCCGCCAGAAGGAGTTGACGTTGCCTCCGCCGGACTGCCCGAGCGAGCGTGCGAGCCTCCCGTGCAGGGTCCGGTCCGTCGCGGCCGCCCGGATCTCGCGCTCGCTCCACACGGCCTGGGCCGCCTTGCGGCCTCCGCCGGCGAAGACGACGAGGCGGAGGAACTCACGGTCGCGGGCGTGGGCGTTCGCCACGACGAAGCGGATCACGGCGTCGGCGGCGGAATCCTCCGCCGCGCGCTGGGAGGGCGCCGAGACGCTGATCTCCTCGACGAAATCGAGGTCGCCCGGGAACGGCTGGGCGCGGCCTTGGATACCCGTACCACCCAGTCCGATACGAGGATCCACCCCGGGTCCCGCAGGGGTGGCGATGCCCTCCTGGAGGGGGAACGACGACGGCGGGATCCCGGAGAGGTTCCACATCGGCATGATGGCGCCGAACACCCAGGCCACATCGCCCTTCGGCCCGGTCACGGGGTACTTGTAGAGCCCGCGGGCGCGGTCCACGATCTGCACGTTGGGGTTCTCCGTGAGGACCACCTCCACCAGCGCCCCGTCGCGCAGCGCCCTGATCGCCTCCACTTCACGGTCGATGCGCGCCATCTCGCGCTGTTCGTCCGGGGTCGGGACCCGCCGTCCCACGTCCGGCCGCTGACGGATCAGCTCGCCGAGCCGCCTGCTCAAGGCCTGTACCCGGTTGCGTGCCTCCGCGACCGTGGCCGCGATGTTGACCGGGAGGACACCCGCCTTCGCGGAATTCACCAGCGCCGTGGCGGCCTCGTACCGCTGCCGGTAGGCGGCCTGGCCCTTCTTGCCGAGCGATTCGTACTCGCTGGTGAGCCGGTTTCCCAGGGAGGTCATCTGGTCCTTGCTCGCCAGCACGCCGGTGCCGCGGGCGTGCTCGATCTCCCAGAGGTACGCCTCGACTTCCAGGCGGGCGCGCAGGTCCGGGTCCGCGTACTCCCGGCGGGCGATCGGTGTGTGGACCTGGAGCACGTGGACGTACTCGTGCATGACGGTGCTGTAGAGCCAGGGCACCGATACGAACGCCGGGTCGAAGACGGACACGGTGGCGCTCCCCGCGGGCACGAGCAGGGCGCTGCCCGGCTGGACCACCGGTGCGGGGAAGGCCGTCAACGCGTCGGAGCCGGCTTTCGTACCGCGGACGTAGCGGATGGCGGCGAGGGCGGGGTCGACCGTGCCGGCCGCGTGCAGTTCCTTGAGCAGGACGCCGAGCGCGTCGGCGTAGCGGCCGATCCTGCTGTGACGGGCGGCCAGGAAGACCGTCCCCTCGGCCAGACCGGGCACCGTCTCAGACCTGTCGCCGCGCAGGATGCGCACGGCCACGGGCCAGAGGGCGTCGCCGAGTACGGCGCGTACGGCGGCCAGGGTCGCCGGGTCGGCGAGGAGCGCCTTCCTCTCCTCCGGCGCGGCGTCCGCCAGTGCGGCGAGAACGAGCGCGGGATCGGTGCCCCGGCCGCCCAGGAGCTCCCTGAGCCGGTCGGCCACCGGCTTCGGCCCCGGCGGGGTGACCACGATGCCGCCGCCCGGTGCCGGAGAGCGCATGCCGGCGATGAGGTCTTCGACCGGGATGCGCTCGGCAAAGGGCTCCTCCCGCAAGGACGGGGGGCTTCCTTTGTTGGTGTCCAGCGAGAGTTTGACACCCATGCGGACCGCTTGGCCCGCCTGCCAGTGGGAGAGGTGCCACGACCGCCGCCACACCTCGGCCCCCAGCAGTCTGGCGTACGCCGCCGCGTCCAGATCGGCGACGAGCGCGGCGGCCGCCTCGATCTGCGGGGTCGCGCTGAGGCCCCACTCACCGTGGTCGTAGGTGACCGTGACCGGCAGCACGGCAGCGGCCGTGAACGGCGCCCGGACGACGCCCTTCAGCTCGCCGCCGAACGAGAGGGCCTCGATCAGGCCCGCGATGTGCGTGCTCGACACCAGTGATCCGGTGAGCCGGAATTCCGGGCCCGCCGCAGCCGGAACGTACAACTGTGCCGTTCCGGAGTGCCGCGAGGTGGCGGGGTCCAGGCTGACCCGGGCGTCCCGCAGGACGATCGGTCCGATCCGGGCGAAAAGGGATGCCTTGACCGTGATCCGCGCGGTGAGTCCGATCGTCGCGAAGAACAGCGGCGGCGGGAGCTCGATGACCTCCAGCCAGGTGTGGGACAGCAGGGGACCGTCCACCAGGGGCAGCACCCCCTCGCGCGGTTCCATGAGAACCGCCGTGGGGAACGAGATCTCCGTGGCGGTGGGACTCGGCACGGGCGGCGTGGGCGCGGCGCCGACCGGCGGCAGCACCCGCGAGAGCTCGTTCGCGAGTGGGCCGGTCCCGGCCGCCGGGGCGGGGGGCCTGGACGGCGCGGGTCCTGGAGCCCGTACCGGCGGGGCCGGCGCGGGGGCCGGTTCGCGGGCGGCCGGGGTGGGGCCCGCCATGGTCAGCCGCCCCCGCACAGCGGATCGGTCACGGGCGGTTCCGGCTGGGGCGTGGACATCGGGACCGAGGGCGGTGGAACGAGGGCGTTCAGCAGGTCCGCACTGTGTTCGTCCTTGATGGCACCGGATGCCTTGAGCTGGGCCGCCGCCCCCTTGGAGCCCAGCAGCTCGTCGAGCTCGACCAGCTCCGCGGCGCCCATGGTGGACAGCTTTCCGCCGCCGTCGAAGAAGGTCTTCAACGCGGCGAGCGCGGAAAGCGAAGGCGGCAGGCAGAAGCGCAGGGCGAGCAGCCACCACAGCTGGAAGAGGAACACCACGATCGGCAGGAACATGCTGAACAGGAAGAACGCCACGATCATGAAGATCTCGAGGGCGAACGTGCAGGTGCGCGGGAGCGTACCGCCCACCGAACCGCCACTCGGGGTGCCACCGCCGGGGTCGAAGGACATCTGCGAGCCGGGCGGGCTGGTGATGGCGACACCGCCCGGCCCGGGGGACGTGCCGGCCCGGGCGGCGACCGCCCGCAGATCGGGCAGGGTCAGCGAGATCCTGCGGTTCTTGGTGCCCTCCGGGTCGAAGAAGGGAGCCAGCCGGAAGGGCTCGGTCGGTTCGCTCCACGAAGTCTGCCGGGGGCAGTGCTCGTGGCCCGGTCGAGGGGCGCGGCGGACGAAGCAGAGCGCTTCGTAGATGTGGTGCTCGTCCAGCTTCGGGACTCCGAAGTCGTCGTGCTCGCCCGACGAGGTGGGTACCACCCCGAACCACAGCGACCGCTCGGGCGGCGCTCCCTCCGGGCAGCCGCCGGATCGGGACGGCAGACGCCACATCGGCAGCTCCTGCTCCTGGTCCTCGGGGCGGTCCTTCGGCGGGCGTGTGCCGAGCGCGCGCCACTGTCCGCCGGCCGCTCCGGCCATCCATGCCTGGGTCTCCGTCTCCAGGCCCACCTGGTCGAGCAGTTCGCGGTGGGCCGTCTCGAAGCGCAGCCGGTGCGCGATGTCGGCCCACAGGACGTCCTCGACCTCCGACCCGTGGACGCGCCGGTCCCGGCCACCGTCGCGCTGGGCGGCGAGCAGGTCCGAGGTCAGCTGGTGGGCGAGCTTGCGCAGGACGCCCGGTTGCGCGGTCATCTCCACCCGGCGGCGGCGCATCACGAAGCCCACCTCCAGCCCGTCGGCGGACTGCGGCCGCGGCAGGCCGGGCCGGTCGCAGAACAGCTCGACGACGAGCCCGTAGAAGCGCTCGTGGCTGGGCTGGTAGAGCTTGCGCAGCCGGGTGCGGACCAGCTGGTGGGTGGCGAAGCGGGCACGGCCCGAGCCGCGGTCCGCGAGGGGCACGGGCACCGCGTACGACCAGACGTCCTCGGTGCCGTCGAACCGCAGCGACTGACGCGGATCCGACACCAGCCCGCGAACGAACTCGGCGGAGTCGTACTTCTGGAGCGCCGGTGTCCGCGCCCGGGGGTCGAACCGGTCGAACCCCCCGCGCTCGCAGACGTACCAGGGGGCGAGCACCTTGAAGCCGTGCCCGGGGACCGGGGCGTCGCCCGCGGGGCTCACCAGATGTTCCCGGCGCCGGGGGTGTAGGCGGGCGAGATCACCATTTGCTCCGTGACCAGGGTTCCGCACTTCACCAGGCCGCTGAAGGTGGACAGCGGTGCGTTCACGGTCACCATGGGTGCCTTCACGTCGACGGACACGTTCGCCTGGATCTCGATCGAGGTCGGCGTCAACCGGACGACACAACCACCGCCGTGATGCACCGTCACCTGCTGGGTGGCGTTGTCCAGGGTCACCTCGTGGCCGGATGCCGTGGTGATCCGGACCTTCTCCGCGCCCGGGGTATCGTCGAACTGGAGCCGGCTGTCGGCCCGTGACCGCAGCTGCCGCAGGTTGTTGGCGCGCTCGGGCTGGTGGGGCAGTGCGGCCCGGCCGTTCCAGGCCGCGCCGAGGATGTACGGGCGGCGCGGGTTGCCCGCCTCGAAGGCCACCACGACCTGGCTGTCCACTTCGGGCAGGACGAGCAGGCCTTGGGCGTCGTCGGCGTACGGGGAACACAGCGTCGCCCAGGCGCGTACGTCGCGGTCGCCCTCCGTGCCCAGCCACGGGAAGCGCACCTCGACCCGGCCGAGCCGCTCGTCGTCGACGATGTCGGTGACGATCGCCGGATAGACCCCGAAGTAGCCGGGGGCGGAGCCGTCGACCGGAGTCGGCAGGGACATCACACCGCCTCGTTCAGACAGGAGCGTTCGGCGTCGAACCGGGTACGGAAGCCGCGCTCCGGGTCGAACGAGTGCCTGATCCGGGTCACGTGGTAGCCCTCCCCCTCGAAGGGTGCGCCGACCGAGCGCAGGGTCAGCCGGCTGCCGACGACGAGATCGGGGCTGCCGTTGGTGGTGCCCGCCACGGTGACGAACCGGCGCCCGCGGCGCAGCATTTCGGCGCGCGCCCACGCCTGCGCCTCCTCCGCGGTGAGCGCGGCCTCCCGGACCCGCAGGCTGGTGCCGGGCCCGAGCGCCCGGGCCAGGAGTCTCGCGCCGACCCGGCCGCCCGCCGTCTCGGCCTCGACGACCTCGGGGCCGGCCCGCTCGTCGATGCCCTCGCGCCGGTCGGCGTCGTAGCCGGTGACCGCCACCTCACTGCGCTGGTGGGCGAGGTCGGCGGCGAACCGTACGGACAGCAGCCGCTCTCCGTACACGAGGGTCTGCGCGTCCGCGCCGCGGCTGCCGCGGGCGCGGAAGTGCAGGGTGCGGCCGGTGGCCCACAGCTCGGCCTGGACCAGCCGGGCCCGTTCGCGCAGAAAGGCGAGGTCGCTCTGGTTGAGCTGCTGGACGACGTCGTAGCGGGGGCCGGGTGCGTCCGCGTCCGCGCCGAGCCCGTGCTCGCGGGCCACCTCCTCGGCGATCCCTGCGTCGGTGACCTTGGTGTACGTACGCTGCCTGCGGGTCATCCGCAGCCGCATGAGCGCGTCCTCCGCGTGCACGAGGACGAGCGGTGGTTCTCCGTCGCCGAGGACGAGCTCCAGTGCGGAGACGACGCCCTCGAAGACGTAGCGCTGCGCGGACGGCGGGCCGAGTGCGGCCTTGAGGGTGCTGCCCAGGGCGACGGTGGTCCCGTCGAGGTGCAGCAGCCGGTCCTGCGGGCCCTTCGCCCCGGAGCCGACGGCGAGGAGGTGGGCGCGCAGTGTCCGCAGTCCCTCGACGCCCTCCGCGATCTCAAGGCGTACGCAGTCGCGGGCGAGGTCCTTGACGAGCATCCCGTCGACCTCGAAGGCCGGCGAGACGGTCGCGGTCGCCGGCTCAGTCATCGAAGCCCTCCGCCGCCACGCGGGCGGCGAGCCACGCGGCGTGCTCGCACGCCTCCTGGTGGCGCTCGGCGGCGGCGTGGACGCCGCCCGTCCCGCCCGGGCCGCCGCCCGGCGGGCTCGCGCTGCCCGCGGGTACGACCTCGGTGTGCAGCTCTCCGATGTACACGCTCATGTCGGGCCTCCTCGCGGTGTCCGTCCCAGAGTGTTCAGGCCTGCGTCACGGCGGCGTTGCTCGCAGTCGGCGGCGTACCGGCCGGGAGGGTCCGGGGGCAGTCGTTCCCAGGGCGCGGCGCCGGGGTCGGGGGCCGGGGTCTCCTCGTGCCGGGCCCGGTCGGCGAGGCTGCGTCCGCCGCCGGCCTCGGCTTCGCCGAGTGTCGCGGCATCGGCGCGGGCCCGCAGGGGTACGCCCTGGCCGTAGCCGACGGAGCGGCGGTCGGGGCGGCGGAGCGCACCGGGTGGTGCGGCAGGACGTGCGGCCGCCGTCCGGCCAGGGCCGGGCACGGCCGGATAGGGCCCCCGGCCGGGAGCCGCGGTGGCGGAGTAGGGCCCCGGAGCCGCCGAGGCCGGCATCTCGAACGACTGCCGCGCCCGTGCGGTGGCGAGCTCCACCGCGGCGCCCAGAACCGCGTCCGCCGAGGCCGCGATCCCCCCTCCGGCGGAGAGCGCGAAACCCGCGAGGGCCGCGTCCGCCCCGGCGCCGTATCCGGAATCCGCCCCCTCCCCCGCCCCGGTGACGGACGCGGCCGCAGCCGCGACCGCTCCGCCGCCCGCCGTGACGGCCGGGCCCCGCCCGGGCCGCCCCGACCGGGGATTCACCGGACCGCCGCCCATCCCCAGGGCGGCGGACAGTCCGCCCACCGAGGTCGCCGCGATGCCGCCCGCGAACCCGGCCGACAGCCGGATCCCGGCCGCGGCCGAGAACCCGGCGGACACTTCCGCGCCGAGCTGTACGGAGGCCCCCGCGGCCAGGGTCAGCGGGCTGTCGAGCCCGCTCATCGCACCGCGCCACGCCGCCGGGTCGAGGCCCAGCCGGGACAGCAACTGCTGGGCGGACTCGCCCTCCTGGGCCTGGACGACCTGCTGCGGCCGCGCCGTTCCCGAGGTGCCCGGCGCCGCCCCCGTCCTCGGGGCGCCCGGTTCGGTGGCGGACTTGGTGTCCCGGGTGCCGGGGCCCTCGTCATGGGCCTCGTAGGCGAAGTTCTGCTCGACGATGGTCACCCCGACCTTGGCCCGTAGCGGGGTGCCGTCCGGGGCGAAGTAGTCCAGTTCCTCGTTGACCTGGGTGACGATGCCGTTGTAGCGAAGCGTCCCCCAGACGAACCGGACGACCGGCGGCGGATCCGCGGCCTTCCCCTTGGGCGGTTCGACGAACTGCCGTACCAGCGCGGTCCAGAGCCGGACGTCGACGTACTGACCGCCGCTGCGCTGCTCCGCGGTGTCGAATTCCAGGTCGAAGGTGAGGGTCGAGCCCTCTTGGGCGGGATGCTGGCGCTTCTGGGTGCGGGTGGTCGTGCCGCCGCGGTCGGTGTTGTTGTTCCGGCTGATGCGCAGCGAGACGGGGTTGAACTGCACGGATACGGCAGGGCCGTCGTCGAGCACCCGGGCGGGCTTGTCCTTGCCCTCGGACGGTCCTCGCCTGAGACGTTGCAGGGTGGCGTGGGCCAGGGCGGTCATGGCGTCCGCTCCAGACGCAGACCCTCGTGTGCGATGTGCAGTTCCTCCACGGCGATCTCCCCGGTCTTGGCGTTGAGGGTGGGTCCGGTGATCTTCAGGGGCAGGCCGCGACTGAACTTCCAGTGGGCGACGACCCGCCGGCCGACCGGGTCGAGGACCTCCACATCGCCGTCGTACCGGGGTGCCGGGGTCCCGCCGCTGACCATGCCGTGCAGCCAGTCCCACAGGCTCGTGTCGGTGCCGGCGCCCGCGGTGGCGATGAGCATGCCGCGTTTGAGCACCAGGGGCTGGAGTTTGACCCGTCCGACCCTGCGCACCACCTCGCCGTTGGCCCCGCCCTCCGGGTATTCGCGGAGATCGGCCTCCAGCCCCAGTCCGGAGCACTCCTGGAAGCCGCCGTCGCCGATCCGTTCGGGGCCGCTGCTCCCGGCCGCGCTTCCCCGGCCGGCGGCGCTCGCCTCCCGGCGGGCGCCGCCCTCCTGTCCGCTGGTCAGCGGGAGAACGGGCGGGGGCTCGGCCGTACGGCTCGGAAAGCCGCTGCGTCCGATCCGGACCCGGAAGTTGAAGGCCTGTACGAGCTCGGTCATGGATCACACCACCGTGACGGCGCCGTCGGCGTCCTGCGCGATCCGCAGGACGAGGTACTCCAGGGGTCGCGCGGGTGCCACGCCGACCTCGGCGACGAGTCGGCCCAGGCCCAGCGACCGGCCGGGGTTGAGGCGTTCGTCGCAGGTCACGAAGAAGGCCTCGTCCTCGCTCTCGCCGGCGAGCGCGCCGGCGCGGTACAGGCCGCGCAGCAACTCCACGATGGAGCCGCTCAGTTCGGAGCGCAGCCGCGCCGAGTGGGGCTCGAAGGCCAGTGGCTGGGCCTGCCGGTCCAGGACCAGCCTCAGCATGGTCATCAGCCGGCGGACGCCGAGCTGGCGGTAGTCGGGGTCGTGGGAGAGGGTACGGGCCGACGCGAGCCGGAATCCGTCCCGTTCGCCGCGGAAGACGTCGATGTCGAGCAGGTGGAGCTCGTCGTGGTCGGCTTCGCCGATGCGTTCCGCGGAGGTCACGGCTTCGGCGGCGAGGGCATTGGCGGGGCCCCAGTGCAGACCGAGCCGCCGCTCCCGTTCGGCGATGATTCCCGCCGCGAATGCCGAGGGCGGGACGGACACGGCGCGGCGCTGCGGTGCGTCGGGCGCGACCACGCCGAGCCATGGGTGGTAGGCGGCGGTGTACGAGCTGTCGAACCCGGCCCGCCAGCGGGCGACCGCCCGCACGGGCAGCCCCGGCGGTACGTCGAGCAGGGCCACGAAGCGCCGCTGCCGCTCGGCGAGCGCCGCGAGCCGCTGCTGGCGCCGGACGATCTCGGGCAGTTGGGTGCCGCTGTCCAGGAGCAGGGCCTGCTGCCGCGGCACGGTGACGGTCATGGGTTCCGGCCGGGGCGGGCACGGTACGAAGACGGGGCTGCCGGGCCGCGACGGTGTCTCGGTGGTGGTCTCCGGGGCCTCGCTGTGGAACCACAGCAGATCGGGTACGGAGAGCAGCGCGACTTCGGGCACGAGCGCCAGCCGGTCCATGCCGACCTCCTCCCGGCCCGGATCCTCGGTGCTCTCGCCGCCGCCGATGGGCAGCAGTTCGACCGGGGTCGTCCCGTGGAAGCTGTCGGCGTCGATCCCCGCGTAGCGGTCCTCGCCCCCGCGGCCCCGTACGACGGCCGACTCGACGGAGGCGAGGAAGGCGTCGGGCGGCAGCAGGGCCTCGGGCCACTCGCCGTCCGGGGTGGTGAACAGGGATTCGGCGGCCAGTACGTCGGCGGCGAACCGCGGGTGGGCGCGGTTCAGCCCCAGCCCCGCGAACCGCTCCTGCCGGGGGTACGCCGGATCCGTGTCGGTGATGGTGACGGTCGCGGTGACGAGTTCGGCGTCCACGTCCACGGACCGGGTTCCCGGTCCGGGCTGCCGGTCGAGCACGGCGATGCGGCGCCGCAGGCCCGGTGTGTCCTGGCGCACGGCCTGTTCGAGGAGGGAGAAGAAGCCGCCGGCGGGCCCCAGCCCAGGTGCCTGGAGGCGCAGCAGTGACCCGTCCGGTGGGGTCAGTCCCTCGGGCAGGGTCAGCTCCCGCCCGTGGGCCGTGGCGGTGAAGTGCCCCGCTCCGGTGAAGTCCCAGCGCACCGAGAGCCGCCCGCCCCAGCTCCCTTCGTCGCGTGCGCGCAGGTGGACGTCGTACGGACGGCCGCTCCCGGAGGCGGCGGCCGGAACGTCCGCCCGGGCCAGCCGGATCCGGTGCAGCGCGCAGGCCGCCAGGGCGGCGGCGTGCGGGGCGCGCGGGAGCGGTGCCACGCGCAGCACGTGGGCGCGGGCGCCGCCCTGCGCGAAGAACGCCCGTACCGCGTAGGGCAGCAGCCCGGGCCCCTCGAAACCGCCGAACCTCAGCACGTAGTCGGACCAGCGGTCGACGGCGACCGGCGTGTCGACGGGTCCGCGCGGCGCCACGCCGGCGAACCCGGCGATGTCGAGTCGTAGCGGCTGGAAGGCGGGCGGCGGGCGGCGCCCGACCCGGTACACGCCCGGCGCTCCCAGACGCAGTCCGGCGGGGGTCACAGCGACAGGAAGTCGATGCGCTCGGCGACGAGGTGGAGTTCCTCCATCGCGACCTCCCCGCCGCCCTTGCCGGTGAGGGTGGGACCGACCCACTTCTTGGGCTGGGCGGCGCGCAGCACCCAGGAGCAGACCGGCTGGCGGCCCTCGTCGTGCAAGGTCACGGTGACCGTGCGCGGGTCGAACTCGCCTTCCCGGGTGGCCTTGATCCAGGCGAACAGGCGCAGATCCCCGATGATGCCCCGCTTGAGGGTGACGTCGTTCGTCGAGTTGGTGTTGGCGATCTTCCGCACGTGGTTCTCCGGGTCGTTGCCGTTGCGGTACTCGGAGAACTTCACCTCGTTGCCGGCTCCGCTGAAGTCCGAGAAACCGCCCGCGATCTGGTCCTCGCCCCCGGTGTCGCCGAGCTTGACGAGGAAGTTGAAGGCCCCGTAGGGGTTGTTGCGCGTTGCCATGGTCCGTCTCCTGATCTCCTGGGCGGGTGCGCTGCGGGTCCGCGTCAGCTGCGCTGCGCGTCGGCCGTGAACTGTCCGATGCGGAACACGACGAACTCCGCGGGGTAGGTGGGCGCCACGCCGATGAGGCAGATCAGCCGGCCGTTGTCGAGGTCGTTCTGGGTCATGGTGGTGCGGTCGCACCGGACGAAGAACGCCTCCTCGGGCTTGGTGCCCGTGAGGGCTCCGGTGCGCCAGGTGGCGATCAGGAAGTCCTCGACGGTCTGGCGGACCGAGGCCCACAGCCGCTCGTTGTTCGGCTCGAACACCGCCCACTGGGTCGACTTGTCGATGGAGTGCTCGAGGTAGATGAACAGCCGCCGGACGTTGACGTACTTCCACTCGGGGTCCGAGCTCATCGTCCGGGCGCCCCACACGCGCCGGGCCCGGCCCTCGAAGAAGCGCAGGGCGTTGATCCCCTCGGGGTTGAGCACGGACTGCCGGTCGTAGGTGACGTTGGTGGTGAAGTCGTTGATGCCGAGGACGACTTCGTTGGCAGGGGCCTTGTGCACTCCCCGCTCGATGTCGCTGCGGGCGTAGATTCCGGCGACGTAGCCGGAGGGCGGCACGTCGAGGAGTGGTGCCGGAGCACCCGGGTCCGGGCGCAGGCCGGGATTGGTGATCCTCACCCAGGGGTAGTAGAGCGCGGCGTACTTGGTGTCGAACTGGGCCCGGAACTTGCGCACTTCGGAGATGGAGCAGTCCTTGGGCGGGTCGACGATCGCCATCCGGTAGCGCAGCCGCTCGCAGTGCTCGATGAGATCGTCCACGGCGGTCTTCTGCTGGTCGGCCGGCAGGGTCACGGTGTCCGGGACGGCGACGATGGCGATGTCGTCGATCTCCGCGAGCGCGCCGAGCCCGCGGGCGGGATCGATGAGGCTGTCCGGGTTGGCGAGCCGGCCGCGCAGGTCCGCCGCGACGAGCGTGCCCCCGTCGCCTCCCCCGGTGAGGAACGCGGCGGCGCCGGCGCCCCCGTTGAGCAGGGCGGCCAGCACGGCCCCCGCCGCCGGCGCGGGCTGCCCCGCAGCGGGGGTTACGGCCTGCAACCAGACCAGCGAGAACTCGTCGGCGGGGTCCACCGCGGCCAGTACCCGGCCGACGGCGCGCGGGTGCGCCTCGTCGAGTTCGAGCTCGTTGTAGACGTCCACGCGCTCGCCGAACCGTACGGTGACGGCGAGGGTGAGGTGGAAGGCGGCCGTCCCGGCGGCCACGGCGTCGAACGTACCGTCCGGCTTCCGGTAGCCCAGCACCCCGTCGGCGCGCGGGATGACGACCCGGACGTTCCCCGGCTGCGGTGCCGTGTCGTCGGGGATGCCCGGCACCACCCCGCCCGTGAGCGGGACGACCTCCACGGCCGCACCCGGCTGCACTCCGGTGAGGCGCGGCTGGGCGCCGGCTCCGCCGCCCTGGACGATGATGTTCTTGCCGCGGCGGAAGGTCACCGCGACGCTGATCTTCGATCCTGCCGATCCCGGCCAGCGGGCGCGCCAGCGCAGCAGCGCGCTGCCGGTGGGGGGAAGGGCGA
This sequence comes from Streptomyces nojiriensis, assembly GCF_017639205.1. Classification (NCBI taxonomy): domain Bacteria; kingdom Bacillati; phylum Actinomycetota; class Actinomycetes; order Kitasatosporales; family Streptomycetaceae; genus Streptomyces; species Streptomyces nojiriensis. The sequence goes on from NZ_CP071139.1 coordinate 1,763,045, forward strand.
GCGAGGCGAAGTTCTTCGGGGTGTCGATGACCGGGGTGGCGCCGGTGGTGTTGGCGAAGGTGAAGACCCGCGAGACGTAAAGCCGCCGCCCGCCATTGGCGAAGAACGCCCTTGCTGCCAGGGCCAGTTGACAATCGTCATTGCCGATCCTGAGCCCACCGAAGGCCCGTTCGTACTCCGTGAAGCTCGTGACCAGGGTCGCGCCGGGCAGCACCGTGGGGTCGCCCGGGGCGGGCAGGCTGTACGGAACGGGTCCGTACTCGGTCCGTCCGGCCATGCCGAAGGTGCTGGTCGGCACGCCTTCGACGGACCGCGAGCGGAAACTCGTCTCCTCGACGTAGACGCCGGGTGTCAGGTACTCGGGCATGTACGGATCTCCTCGGTCGCGGGTCAGGCGGTGGTGTGGGGCAGGTCGTCGGCGTGAACCACCTGACCGACGGCGAGTGTGCGGACGGTGTACGCGGAGGCGGTGTGGTAGCCGGCCGGCACGTCGGTGCCGCGCAGGAGCCCGTTGTCGAGGTCCTGCGGCCGGGGCGGGGAGGCACTGCGGGTGACCGCCTCGGCCACCAGGTCCGCCAACGGGTCCAGCGGATCGGGTGGCGGGGCGGTCGCCGGATCCGGGGCGTGGGTGCGCAGTGCGACGGGGAACCGGGACTCCACCGGGTACGGGAGGCGGTCGATCAGGAGCAGCACCTGCCCGTGTTCGTCACCGTGGGCCCAGCCGATCGGGACGCCGCCCCGGCCGTACGCGTCCACGCGTGGCCAGCGCACCGGTTCGCCCGCGCGGATGACCCGCAGACGCATGCCCGTCAGGCCCTGCGGCACGGGATAGGACGGGCCGGGCAGCAGCCACGGGAGCAGCAGTCGGGCGTCGGCCCGGACATGGGCGGCGGTCGGCGGCCGGGCATCGGCGCCGGCGAGTTCGGCGCGGGTCCACAGCGGCAGGGAGAAGCGCCGCGGGACCCAGCGGCGGGCGGGGTCGTCGACGCGCACGGTCACGGTCTTGCCGAGGGCGCCGGCCGTGCCGTACCGCAGGACGAATCCGGTGGCGCCGTGGCTCTCCAGCGGCCGGATCGGATCGTCGGGGCGCGGCCGGCGGCCGGGGGCGCGCCCGGTCTCCCGGCCGACGCGCAGACCCGGGCCGGCCGGGGCACGGGTTCTGGCGTCGAGCGGGCGGACGGCCAGGGCGAGCCGGTGCAGTACGTCCACCACGCCTGCCTCGACGGTGATCCGGTGGTCGGAGCCGTCCGTCATCGGGCCTTCTCCGACACCCCGGTGGCGACGACGGTGACCTCGCCGGATGCCCGTCCGGGCCGTCCGTCGATCCGGATGACCCGGGCGAGGTAGGGCATGCAGAGCCGGTAGTCGGTGGTCATCGCCTGGAACGCCTCGCTCATCGAGTCCATCGCCAGGTCGTCGGGGATGATCTGCACCGAATCCCCCGCTTCCCAGTCCCCGCTGGCGTGGAGGAGGGGGCCGGTGAGCGGGCCCGCGCTCTCCAGTGCGCGGGTGGCGAGGCCGAGCCATTCCAGTTCCGATTCGACGAACCTGTCCCATGCGGCGATGAGCAGATGCATCCTCAGCGGTAGCCGGGACATCCCGTCCTGGGCCGCGACGGCCGCCCAGGAGGGCCGGGTCTCGCGGTCGATGCTCAGCCGGTAGCAGTACACGGTGACCGCGGGCCGGCGGATGACGGCTCCGGCGGTGTCCACCTTGTCGAAATCCACCGGCCCGGCGAGGACTGCCTCCGGGCGCGGGCCCACGGGGATCTCCTCGATGAACTGCCGGTTGAGCAGGTCGACGACGCTGCGCCCCACGGCGGCGAGTGCCCGGTATCCAGCCATGGGCCGATGCTGGGGCCCCTGCCGTCACGCCTGCGTTGCGGGGTAGGGGCCGGTGTACGGACAGCGCGGCGATGGCCGCGCGACGGGCCGGTGACACCGTCCGGACCAGACTCGGTGGGCCTGCCCCCTCGACCAGGAGAGCCCATCATGAGCAGCACCCCCCAGACCCGATCGGACAGCACCGACAAGGGCGGCGACTGCAACCCCGGCGCCATCGACGATCTCACCTGTAGCGCCAGGGGCATCCACCGCCAGGCCGAGGTCACCGAGGAGCACCTCCCCCAGCTGAAGGACTTCAAGGAGAAGTTCGACAGCGCGCGGGTGGAGTACACCAAGGCCCGGGACGCCGCCGAGAAGGATCTCGTCGCCGCGCGCACGACCCTCCACACGGTCCGCGAGCAGATCCGCTGCCGGGTCCACAAGGACCAGAAGCAGTGCCTGGCGCGCGCCGTCGACGAGGTGTTCGACGACATCAGGGACTGTGCCGGTGACTGGGGCTGCTGCGTCGACGCATGCGCGTGCGAGTTCGACGACGGGGTCGGGGAGCACGACACCGTCGCCACCCTCTCCGCCCGTATCGCGCGCTACACCACGGAGGTCGGGAAGGCCGCGGACTGCTTCACCCGGCTGCACCAGGAGCTGGAGGATCTGCCCGAGCGCGCCACGAAGATCAAGACGGAAGCGGCGCAGCTGCTGGCGGACGCCTCCGATCCCGAGGCGGGCAAGGACGTCGTACGCCTCTACGCCCGCCTGCTGGTCCTGGAGCGCCGTATCGAGGAGGTCTGGCGCGGCTTCACGACCGTCGAGGCCTATGTCGGATGCCTGTGCAAGGCGCTGCTGTGCGTGCTGCGGGGCCGGCAGGCCATCGCCGCACTGGAAGGCGCCAAGGCCGTGCTCGTGTGCAAGGAGGAGGCGAAGAAGGCAGCCTGCGAGCGCAAGCAGACCCAGACGCTGGAGGAGGTCATGGCGGTCTACGACCGGCTCTGCCCACCCTGCCCGCCGAGGGGCGCCGCCGAGGCGGAGGAGGACGACGCCGTCGAGGTCGAGGCCGTCAGCGGAGCACTCACCTGAGGCGGACCCGGATTCCGACGCCGGTCACGGCGATCGCGGCCGTACCGGCGCCGGAGCACGTGGTGCCCTCGTGCCGACTGCGCCGGCGGCCCCGGCGTACAGGGCGTCGGTGGCGACCGCTCCCCCCTACCCGAGGCAGTCGCCCGTCTGCCCCGCTCCGCACGACAGCGGCTCCGGGCTGGGGCAGCGTCGTGAGGAGTGCACGGAATTTCCTCCGGGAAGAGGCTCGCATGGACGAGGTCGAACCGTACGAACGCTACTCCGGCGGCAGCCCGGAGGCCGAGCGGCTGGTCTTCGAGCGGCTGGCGCGTGAGCTCCTGCGGGTGCAGCTCAAGGTGAGGAGGCGCAGCGGCGCCGCCGCTGTCGACCGGACCTTCCACGCCAAGGCGGCCCTCGGTGTGGAGAACGCCCGGCTGAGGTTCCGCGAGGACCTTCCGGAGGCCCTGCGGGCGGGTTTCGCCAGGCCCGGAGCCGAGTACCCGGTCACGGTCCGGCTGTCCAACGCGAGCGGAGCCCGCCGGCCCGACTTCGCGCCCGATCTGCGCGGGGCGGCGCTGCGCGTCGAGGTGGGCCCCGGTGAGTCCCACGATCTGCTGATGACGAGCTTCCCGGTCTCCCACGCCCGCGACGCGCGTGAGTTCGTCGCCTTCGCCAAGGCCATGGCAGGTGCCGACTCGCGGCTGCGCAAGGGGTACGCCCTGTTCCTCAAGCTGCCCCTCGCGGTCGGCTGGCCCACGGCCGCCCGGATGCGGCGCAACGTCGTCGCGGGAACCCGGCGCACGGTGCGCAGCCTGGCTCTGGAGACGTACTGGAGCCGCGGCGCGATCCTGTGGGGCGACCGCGGACCGGTGCGCTACCAGCTGCGGCCCGCCGCGGATGCCCCGCCGGCCCCGGAGGCGTCGCGCACGGATCCCGACTACCTGCGGCGCGAGCTCTCCCAGCGGCTGCGCCAGGCGGACGTCGTCTTCGAGCTGTGCGTGCAGCGCTACGTGGACGCCCGGCGCACGCCCGTCGAGGACGGCGCGGCCGAGTGGCACGAGGGTGTCGCGCCCGTCCTGCCGGTGGCGACGCTGACCATTGCGCGCCAGGACATCCACACCGCCGAGGCCCGCGCCTGTGCGGCGCGGGTCGACCTGCTGGCGTTCAACCCGTGGCACACCTCGAAGGGCTTCCGCCCCCTGGGCAACCTCAACCGTGCCCGCAAGGTCGCCTACGAGGCGAGCAGCGCCCACCGCCTGGGCCGGCGCTTCGTGACGGTCGAGCCGCGCCGCAACGCCCTGCTCGGGGCACCGCTGCGGGCCGGCTTCCGCACGGTCAACCGCTTCGTCCCGTGGCACCGGCTGCCCACCCCGCTGGGCCTGCTCAACCTCATGGCCTTCCGGCAGACGCTGCGGCGGCACAACCTCATCGACACCGAAGCCCACGAGGCTCCGCCCGAAGCCGGTCCGGTGGAGGCCCCGCCCGATGAGGAGCTGCTGGTCAGGCGCAGCTACGACGGCTCGTACAACGATCTGTCGGCGCCGCGGATGGGCGCTGTCGGGGCGACGTTCGGCCGCACCATGCCGCCCGTCTACCGCCCGGACCTCTTCGACTCGCCCAATCCGGTCACCGTGAGCCGGGAGCTCCTGCGGCGTGAGGCGTTCATCCCCGCGACCTCGCTGAACATCATCGCCGCCGCGTGGATCCAGTTCCAGGTGCACGACTGGGTCAAGCACAAGAGGTTTCCCGTCGCCACCCGGAGCGTCGAGGTGCCGCTGCCCCCCGGCGGCACCTGGCAGAACACCCCGGGAGGCCCGCACGAGGCGGTGATGCGCTTCGGCGAGGACGAGGCGGTTCCCGCGCCCGGCGGCGGCCGGCCGCCGATCGTGTTCGCAAGCGACGTGTCGCACTGGTGGGACGGCTCGGAGGTCTACGGCGGTGACCGGTCCACTGCGAAGTCGCTGCGCGAGCCCGACGGCGGCGCCGGCCTCCGGCTGGAGGAGGGGCACCTGCCGGGCGGCTCGAACGGCGTCCCCCTCACCGGGTTCACCGACAACTGGTGGCTCGGCCTCAGCGCCATGCACACCCTGTTCGCCCGTGAGCACAACGCGGTGTGCGAGGCCCTGCGGCACGAGTATCCGCGCATGGACGAGGACCGGGTCTACCACACGGCCAGGCTGGTCGTGTCCGCCCTGATCGCGAAGATCCACACGGTCGAGTGGACCCCCGCGATCCTCGCGACCGAGACGCTCGACATCGGCATGAAGACCAACTGGCAGGGACCGCCGAAGAACTGGCTCGACCAGCTCGGTGTCTGGCTGCTGGAGGCGAACGGGCGCCAGGGCATCCCGAAGACCCTGCCCGACCACCACGGTGCCCCGTACTCCCTCACGGAGGATTTCGTCACCGTCTACCGGATGCACCCGCTGATGCCCGACGACTACGAGCTCGTCGACCACCGGTTCGGCCGCAGGCTCGACACCCTGGACTTCGCCGCCCTCCAGGGCGCCGCGACGGAGCCGCTCATCCGCAAGACCGGGCTGGTGAACACCCTGTACTCACTGGGCATCGCCCACCCGGGCGCGATCACCCTGCACAACTTCCCGCGCGCCCTGCAGGCGTTCCGGCGGGACGGGGAGGTGATCGACCTCTCCGTGGTCGACCTGGTGCGCACCCGGCGCCGCGGCGTCCCCCGCTACAACGACTTCCGGGCCGGCCTGCACAAGCCGCGGATCCGGCGTTTCGAGGACCTGTCCTCCGATCCGGAGACGGTCGCACGGCTGCGTGACGTCTACCGTTCGGTGGACGACATCGACACGATGGTGGGGCTCTTCGCGGAGAATCCGCCCACGGGGTTCGGCTTCAGCGACACCGCCTTCCGCGTGTTCATCCTGATGGCCAGCCGACGGTTGCAGAGCGACCGTTTCCTCACGGTCGACTTCCGGCCGGAGGTCTACACGCCCCTGGGCATGGACTGGATCGAACGGGGCGGCATGACGAGCGTCATCCTGCGGCACTGCCCCGAGCTGGCGGGCATCCTGCCGCGCGGGGCCAGTGCCTTCGCGCCCTGGCGCCCGGTCCAGCCGGTCCGGAACGGCAACGGCCGCGGCTGAGCGGGAGGAGACCATGTCCGCATCCGAGAACGCGGGCCACCCCGGCCTGGCGGACCTGCTGTCCCGTCCCCTGTGGCAGACGCTCTTCGAACGGCGCACCCACCGGGTCAGCAGGGGCGCGTCCGTACCGGCCGGGTCGATGAGCTACGACTCCCCGCACCGGCCGGAGCCGCTGGGCGAGCTCGAGGAGGCGGTGCTCATCGCCCTCACCGGATCCTCGGGACTCACCATGCCCGACCGGCCCTTCGAGGACCCCCGGGACCACCAACCGATCATGGCCAAGCCCAACCTGAACATGACGGGCCGGACCGCGGGCAGCCCCGACAACGCGCAGGCCACCCACTTCTTCATGATCAACGACACGGGCACCTACTACCTGAGGAAGCTGCCACCCCCTCCGGCGGACCACGCCTTCGACCCCGACACGCTGATCGAACGCGCACGCCTCTCGAAGGTGCGCGTGCTGGACCACCGCCTGGACGTCGCCGGGGGGATGCGCGACTTCCCGGCGTACCTGGACTCCAACCGTTTCCTGTCCAACCTCCCGGGCACCACGCTCTTCCTGCCGGTGGTCGATCTCTCGCACCAGTACGTCAACGCGCTGATGTACCTGCTCACCCAGCCCGAGGGGGCCCGGCCCACACTCGTCGACGACCGCAACTTCTACCGCCCGGCCGGGGTGCGGAAGTGGGTGCGCAGCGGCTTCCTCAACCCCGACGTCAAGCTGCCGCTCGGCTCCCTGGGGCCGATGCGCACCCAGATCGAGGCCGACCTGCTGCTGCAGAACATGATGCTGGTCGCGGACGCCATGGGACTCGGCGCCTGGATCCACGCGTCGCTCAGCCCCCAGATCATGCTGGGCGACCCGAAGTTCTCGCGGGCCTACGGCCGCATGCTGGGCTTCGACTTCGCCACGCCCGCGTTCCGCCCCGCCGACATCCTGCGCTGGCAGGTGCCGCTGCCGAAGTACGCCGGGCTGCGCTCCCACCCGGTGGGGCTGCGGGCCGGCGGCGAACACCTCATCAAGAGCGCCTGCCCGCCCAACTACCCGTCGATGCACGAGGCCGTGGACGCCGTCGTCGGCTCCAAGTTCGGGGAGCGGGGCATCTATACCGACAAGGACCTCTTCGCCCGTATCTACAAGGACGACTACGCGCAGCGGTACCTCACCGAGGCCGGCGCGTACGACCGCCAGGTGATCGAATGCGCGCGGGACGTGTGCGTGTACATCCACGAGACCCACGGGCGGTTCCCGGCACACACCGACGCCATCCACGTGCCCGGCATCTGGCTGCAGGCCCACCACGTCGAATCCGAGTACTACGAGCGCTTCTTCCGGAACGGCCTGACCGACGCCCACCGTCGGCACGCCGCGCGCTGGGACGGATGAGCCTTGTGGAGCGGTTTCCGGTCACCGGCCGACCGGATTCCCGATCGGCGCGTCACGACGGCCGGCCGGCGGTGGATGCCACCGGCGGTTCGGGTTCGTCCGCGGTCGGCGGCAGGCCGGTGAGGAAGGTGCGGATCTCGTCCGCCTCGGGGACGGCGAGGGCGGTGTAGAGGTCAAGGGCCGCCCGGGCGTGTTCGTGGGCGAGGTCGATGCGGCCGAGGTCGCGGTGGACGTGCGCCAGACCGTCGTGGGCGCGGGCCTGCTCGGGGCGGTAGCTGAACTCGCGGGCGAGGGCGAGCGCGGTGTCGTGTTCGGCTGCGGCCCGGGCGAGGTCGCCCATGGACCGGGCCGCTTCCGCCAGGGCGTTGAGCGATTCGGCCTCGTCTCCGGGGAAGTCGAACCTGCGGCTCAGTTCCAGGGCCTGGTGGTGCCGGCGCCGGGCCTCGTCGTAGCGGCCCTGGCGTTGGCACAGCAGCCCGATGTTGTTCAGCACGATGGTCTCGCCGATGCGGGATCCCGTCTCGCGGTACACGTGCAGGGCTTGCCGGTGGTGCTCGTGGGCGTCCTCGTACCGTCCTCGGCGTTCGTGGACGGTACCGAGGTCGGTCAGGCATCTGGCTTCGCCACCGCGGTCGCCGAGCTCGCGGAAGAGCACCAGCGACTGCGCGCAATGGTCGTGGGCCCGGTCGTATTCCCGCCGCCGTGTGGCGACGGCGGCGAGGGCCTGCAGTGCGCCGGCCGCGGCGCCCTGGTCGCCGATCTCGCGCGCGAGGTCCAGGGCGTTCCGGTAGTGCTCGGCCGCTTGCTCGTAGGCGCCGTGCCACCAGAAGTGCACCTGGCCGAGATCGATGAGCGTGCGTGCTTCGGCGGCCTTGTCGCCGCTCCGGCGGGCGGCTCGCAGTGCCAGGCCGCCGAGGACCAGCGCGTCGGCCTGGTGGGCGTGGCCCAGCAGGTAGCGGTGCAGGGTGGCGGCCAGTTGGCCGGTGTGGGAGAGCCAGTCGTGCTCGGCCGCGTACTGGCCGGACGCGATGAGGTTCGCGCGTTCGCCGTCCAGCCAGGTGATCGCCTCGGCCTCGTCCTGTGGGAGCGGGGCCGGGGTGTCCGGCGCGGGGATGCGGGGCCTGCGGTTCCTGCCCTCCGGGTAGAGGTGGTCGATGGCCGTGCTCGCGGTGTGGAGGTAGTGGTGGAACAGTCGGCCCAGGGCTGCGCGCTGGGCGTCGGGGGCTTCCTGGGCGGCCGCGGTGGCCAGGGCGTGTTCGCGCAGCAGGTCGTGGAAGGTGTAGCGGCCGAGCTGGTGCTGGGACAGGACGTGGGCGTCCAGAAGGTCTTCCAGGAGCGTCTCGGCCCGCTCGAGCGGGAGGTCGGCCAGCGCGGCGGCCGCCTCGGGGCTGATGTCACGGCCCGGCTGGAGCCCCAGGAGCCGGAACATGCGCTGCTGATCCACGGTCAGCTGCTCGTACGACAGCGTGAACGCCGCTGCCACTCCCCGCTCCGCGGTGGCCAGTTCGGAGAGTCTGCGGCGCTGGTCGCGGAGCCGGTCGGCCAGGTAGGCGACGGTCCAGCGGGGGCGATGGTGCAGGCGGGCGGCAGCGATGCGGACGGCCAGCGGAAGGAATCCGCACAACTGCAGGACGTCGAGGACGGCCAGGGGTTCGGCGGCCGCCCGATCGCCGACGATCGCCGTGAACAACTCCACGGCGTCCGCGGCGGGCAGCACGTTCAGGGACAGGGCGTGCGCCCCGTCCAGGTCGGTCAGCCGCCGTCGGCTGGTGATCAGGATGAGTGCGCGGGAGGATCCGGGCAGCAACTGCCGTACCTGGTCGGCGCCGAGGGCGTTGTCCAGCACGGCCAGCACGCGGCGGCCGGAGAGTTCGGACCGCCAGAGCGCGGCGCGATCGGCCGACGAGGCGGGTATGTGTGCTGCGGGCACGCCGAGTTGCCCCAGGAGCACCTCGAGCGCGGCACCGGCGTCGAGCGGCGCCTGGCCGGCGGTGTGCGCCTGCAGGTCGATGAAGAGCTGTCCGTCAGGGAACCGGTCGGCGAGGCGGTGCCCCGCGTGGACCGCGAGCGCCGTCTTGCCGACCCCGGCCATCCCGTCGATCGCCGAAATCGTCACGACGCCACCGTCGTTGCCCGACCAGAGCCGGATCAGCCCGTCGAGCTCGCCTTCGCGTCCGGTGAAGTCCGGGACGTCGTACGGCAGGAAGTTGATCCCCTGCGGCCTCGCCGGCGCGGTGACCGGCGGCCGCAGATCGGGGGCGTCCCGCAGGATGTCCTGTTCGAGCTTGCCGAAGGCGTGGCCGGGGTCCAGTCCCTGTTCGTCGGCCAGGGTCGTCCGGAAGGTTCTGGCCACGTGCAACGCGTCGGTCTGGCGTCCGGCGCGGTGGAGGGCGAGCATCAGCTGGCAGCAGAGCCGTTCCCGCAAGGGGTTGGCGGCCGCGTGGACGGACAGTTCGTCGATGAGGGCGTCATGCCTCCCCCGGGCCAGTTCCAGCTCGGCCAGGCGCTCGACGGCGGTCAGGAGCTGCCCGTTCAGACGCGCTCTGGCGCTCTGGAGGTAGTGGGCCGTGATGTCGGCCAGCGGCTCTCCCCGCCACAGTGCCAGCGCGGCGCGTATCCGGTCCACGGTGTCCCCCGGATCGCCGGAGGGGGCCGGCGCCTCGGCGATCAGGCCGGTGAACGCGTCCAGATCGAGCTGTCCCGGCTCGGGGGTGATCACGTACCCGGCCGGCCGCGTGGCCAGCATCCGGTCGGCTCCCGAAGCGCGCAGCATCCGCCGGATCGCTGCGATCGTGGTCTGGATCTGCGCGCGGGCGGAATCCGGCGGCAGCGGCCCCCACATCGCGTCGATCAGGCGATCCGTGCTGATCGCGACCCCGGAGTGCAGCAACAGGTAGGCGAGGAGCGCACGATGACGGGGTGCCAGGCCGGGCGCATCCGAACCGGGAGCCACGACCTCCACCGGGCCGAGGACCGTGAACCGCATGCCGTCTCTCCCGGGGTCGCCAGCGCGTGCATCGAAGAAGCATCGCGAATGTATCAAGATCAACCGGCAGGGTTACCGGCATGCCAAGACTCCACACCGCCGAACCGGAGATCGCGACCGGTCAAGCCGCAGCTCTGTTCACCGCCACGCACCGGGCCCTGGGGGTCGTCCCCAACCTGGCCAGGGTGATGGCCAACAGCCCGTCCGTACTGAAGGGGTACCTGGGCGCCGTCACCGTCCTGAGCACGGAGGGAACCCTGTCGGCGGACGTGGGCGAGCGCATCGCGTTGCTGGTGGCGCAGGAGAACGGGTCCGACTACTGCCTGTCGGTGCACGCGTTCCGCGGGACCAGGACGGCCGGGCTGAGTGCGGCCGAGGCCACCCGCGCCCGCCGGGGCGAGGCCGACGACCCCTGGGCCGCCGCCGTCTTGGATCTGGCCGCCGCGATGGTCCGTGACCGCGGAGCCGTTGCCGACGAGCAGCTGGCCGCGGCCCGGCGCGCCGGCCTGTCCGACGGGCAGATCGTCGAGGTCGTCGCCCATGTCGCTCTGAACGTGTTCACCAACTACCTCGCCACGGCTGCCCGTATCGACGTCGACTGGCCGCTCCTGCGCCACACCGACTGAACGAGCAGGCCCCCGCGACCCCGAAGTACGCCCGAGAAATCCGCACATCCGTACGCATCGAAGAAGCGAGAACCGCTTGCGCAAGCTGACCTGCTACATCACCGCCACCCTCGACCGGGCCGCCCAGCGGTTCGACACCCTGGCCACCGGCCGCGCGCCCCACGACCCGCACACCCGTCCGCATGGAACCGGCGAGCCGGTCACCAGGCGCCGCCCCGCCGTCATCGGGTCCGGCATCCCCCTCTTCGACCGCCGCGTCACACCCACGAACCCCGCTCGGGCCGCCGCCCGGACCATCGACTCCGGCCTCACCGTCACCCACTTCTCGAGGGGTCTCTCATGAACGTCTCCTCCTCCACCCTCTCCCTGACCGTCGCCGACGTGGACGCCTCCCGCGACTTCCTGTGCACCCACCTCGGATACCGAGTGGTCATGGCCGACGACGGCTTCGCCTCCCTGACACGCGGCGACGCCGCGATCGACGTCGTCCTGCTCCGCAGCGGCACGGAGGTCCTCCCACCCGAGCAGCGCGACCGGCAGGCGTCCGGTCTGATCCTTGCGCTCACCGTCACCGACCTCGCGGCGCAGGAGGCCCGTCTGCGCGCGGCGGGCGCCCCCATCACCATGCCCCTGCGCGAAGAGCCGTGGGGTGAGCGGCTGTTCCAGATGACCGACCCCAACGGGGTCGTCGTCCAGCTCGTCGAATGGGCGGCCGCCGCCGACGCCGATCCGGCCGGCAACGACGAGACCGCGCCGTGGTCGTGATCACGCCCTCCACCGACCACGTCACCGTCTCCCCGAACGCCACCATGACCGGCCTGGCGGCCCCCAGCCGCGGCAGCACCCGACTCAGCACCTGGACGGTCAGGATGGACGCCGGCACCACCGGGCCCGAGGACTCCATCAGTCGTGAGCAGGTCTGGACGGTCACCGAGGGCACCCGTGAACTGCCCTGGGCCCGGTAACCCCGGAGACACGCCTGATCGCTCCCACTTCTCGGTAGCGTGATCATCCACTGCGTGATTCCGACGGAGAGCAATGAGGCGGCGATGAGTGAACTGACGAAGCCCGAGATCGAACTTCCGGAGGGTGATGCTCCGCAGGAGCTGACCATCCGGGACCTCGTCGTCGGGGACGGGCCCGAGGCGAAGCCGGGCAGGGTCGTCCGGGTTCACTACGTCGGGGTCACGTTCGAGACCGGAACGGAGTTCGACGCCTCATGGGACCGGGGGCAGCCGTTCAAGTTCGCCGTGGGCGGCGGCAGGGTCATCAAGGGCTGGGACCGGGGACTCAGGGGGATGAAGGTCGGCGGTCGGCGCGAGATCATCATTCCCCCGCGGCTCGGCTACGGCAACCAGTCCCCCTCGCCGCTGATCCCGGCAAATTCCACGCTCGTCTTCGTCGTGGACCTGCTCTCGGTGGTCTGAGAGCGGGCGATTCGGCTCAGCACGTTCCTCGGGCCCGGCCACCGGCACGTCCTGCGTGAGGACGCCCACGCGAACCAGAACCGGAACGATCGGCACAAGCGTCGCGACCTGCGCACCGTGCCGATCACGGCCAGAACCGGAACGGAAGTGTCCACCCCATGCGTGTGCACGGGCCAGGGCCGTGCAGGGTCGTGCCCACTGTGTGGACGATCACCTTGACGGCGATCAATGCTTAGGCCAGCCTTACCTTCGCTCACTCCTTGCATGTGTGGGCACACCCTGCAGAACATCCCTGGAGCACCCATGTCCGCCGCCGCCGACGCCACCGCGACCGCGACCGCGACCGTACGAAGATCCGGACGGGATGCAGAGCTCCTCCAGCTCCCCTCGTGGTGCGGGACCGCCGCGGCATCGCTGGCGGTGTGCGTCGGCTGGGCGGCGACCACGTGGATCGCCCTGCACCTGCGCGCCGACGTCACCCTCCACACCGTGGCGCTCTTCGTCCACCTCGCCTCCCTGGTGCTGGGCTTCGGCGCGGTGCTCGCCATCGACTACTACGGCGCGCTGTGGCTCACGGGCCGCAAGACCCTCCGTGAGGTGCTCGACTTCACGGCCCCGCTGCACATCCCCGTGTGGGCCGGCCTCGGCGGTCTGCTCTTCAGCGGTGCCTTCCTCCACCCCGATCTCAGCTCACCGCTGACGTGCGTCAAGCTCGGCCTCGTCCTGGTGCTCTCCCTCAACGGCGTCCAGGCGTCCGTCCTGCACCAACGGCTGGCCGCCGTCGACGGCGGCCCGGTCGGCCGCCGGCTGATGATCCGCGGTGGCGTGACCGCCTCTGTTTCACAAGCCGCCTGGTGGGGTGCGGTCGCGATCGGCTTCCTGAACAGCCGGCACTGATCGCCCGCATCGTCCTTCCTGGTGGTTCAGGTCCTTTCGTACTCGTCGTGGCGGCGCAGCCAGTGGGCCTCCTCGCCCTCCTCGTGGCGGCCCAGCGGCGTGCGGTCGAGGAGGCCGTAGTAGGCCATGGCCGGCTCCAGGCCGCGGGCGGTGGTGACGTACGTCCGGTAGACGGTGCCGTCCGACAGGGCGTAGCAGCTCAGCCCGGGGCCTTCGGTGACGTAGCCGAGCACGTCCGTGCCGCACGCCTGCGCCATCTGGCTCACGGTCGCCGGAACCCCGCCCTGGAGGAACGGCCGCAGCTCCTCCTCCGTGTACTGGAAGCCGAGGTCGCGGTGGAAGTCGCTGCCGCCCGCGCCGACCCAGTCGAAGCTCCAGCCCATCCGCTCCCGGTAGGCGAGGAGCTTGTCGACCGGTGCCCGCGAGGAGCAGATCAGCGTCACGTCGCGGGCCTCGAGGTGGACCGTGTTGGGATCGAGGGTGTCCGCGATGGAGGAGCACACCGGGCACCCGGCCTCGTACGGAGGGCCGAACATGAAGTGGTAGACGAGCAGCTGCGAGCGCCCCGCGAAGAGGTCCGCGAGCGTCCCGGTCCCGCCCTCGGTCTCGAAGCGGTAGTCCTTCTCGACCCGCACCCAGGGAAGGTCGCGGCGCTTGCGCGCGAGCTGGTCGCCGCGCCGCGTGAGTTCTTTCTCCTGCACGAGCAGCTCCTCCCGGGCTGCCTCGAACTCCTCCTGCGTGCCGATCCTGTGCTCGTGCATCGCCTTTCCCTCCTGTCCGGGAGGAGACCGCCCCAGCGCCTGCACCGGCGTACCGGTCCGGCCCTATGTCCACCGTACGCGCGGCGGCTGCGGACCTTCGAGACCGGCTCGTCGTCTCCAACGGCCTGCGGCTGCGGCATTTCCCAGCCCGTGCACCGGTTGATCCGGGGCAGGTCGCCGGGAACCGGCCGGCCGCGCCGTCCGCCGGCCTCCCGGGTTTTGGGCCCTTCCGTTCTGTGATCTGCTGGAGAGGGCAGCTCGCGTCCTTGGGAGGCGTTCCATGCCGCACCTTCGCCTGGCCCCGCCGGCACCTACGCGGCCCGGAGTGCTGCTGCCCGCGCGTGACCTGGCGGTCGCGTGGGTGCTGATGGTGCTGCTGGCCGCCCTGGCGTGGGTGCTCACCATCGGCCAGGCCCGTCACATGGGGATGGAGCCCGGCACCATGGGCTTGGCGCTGCCCCTCTTCCTGCTGCTGTGGGTCGTCATGATGGCGGCGATGATGCTGCCGTCCGTCGCACCCGTCGCCATCACCTGGGTCCGCGGCATCAACCGCAGCTCGGCCGGCCCCGGCCGCACCCTGCGGATCACCGGCTTCGTCTGCGGCTACCTCCTCGCCTGGACGGCCTTCGGCCTGCTCGCGTACGGCGCACTGGCCGCGACCGGGCACCTCGTGGACCGCGTCGCCGGGGCGGGCCGCTGGATCGGCGCCGCTGCCTTCCTCCTCGCGGCGGCGCAGCAGTTCGGGCCGCTGAAGCGCGTCTGCCTGCGGCACTGCCGCAACCCGATGTTCCAGCTGCTCCAGTACTCGCGTTTCCGGCCCTGGGCCAAGGACCTGCGGGTGGGCGCGCACCACGGGCTCTACTGCGTCGGATGCTGCTGGGGCCTGATGATCGTCCTGATCCCGCTCGGCGTCATGAACGTGGCCGCGATGGCCGTGCTCGCAGCGGTGATCTTCCTGGAGAAACTCTGGCGGCAAGGGCCCTGGCTGGCCTGGGCCGTCGGCTTCGCCTTCCTGGCCCTGGCCGTGCTCTCCCTCTCCCAGGACTGGCTGCTGCCCGGCCTGGAGACGTCCGGTCCGCCCATGGACCCGATGGGCATCGGATGACCGGCTGACGACCGGCTGGTCAGCATGTGCCGTCGCCCTGCGTCGTCGAGCGTCCACCCCCGGCAATGGCGGCGCGAAACGCCCGGGCTTTTGCCCGCGCGGCACCGGGAGGAGAATTGGAGGTGACGTTCCACCGAGCTCCGGTGTCTACGTCCGGCGTGGCCTTGCCGACCAGGCGGTTCCTGCCCGTGCGGGCCATCAGGAGGCGATGAGATGTCCGAGACGACGGCGACTGTTCCACGATGGCACGCGGCCGGTGACTGGTTCGACACCTGCCGGTGCAATGTTCCCTGCCCCTGTTCGTTCGCCCAGCCACCCACCTACGGCGAATGCGACGGTGTCCTGGCCTGGCACGTACGCGAGGGCAACTACGGCGAGGTGCGCCTGGACGGCCTCAACGTGCTGATGCTCGGCTCCTTCGTCGGCAACATATGGGCCGATCACACCGACTCGTACGCGGCCGTCTTCCTCGACGAGCGCGCCGACGACGCGCAGCGCGGGGCACTTCAGATGATCTTCGGTGGCCAGGCCGGAAGCTGGCCCGCCGAGATGGTGAGCATGATGGACGCCGAGATGCGGGGCATGGACTTCGCCCCGATCCGGATCGAGGTCGACGAGGACCTCGGCGGCTGGCGGGCCACGATCCCCGGCCGGGTCGAGGCCAGTGCCGTTGCGCTCACCGGGCCGACGACACCGGACGGCGCCCGGGTCCAGTCGACCAACCTGCCGGGCTCGGAGACCGGGCCGGGGCAGGTCGCGACCTGGGGTCGCTCGACGGCGGACCGCGCCGATGCCTTCGGCTTCCACTGGAGCAGGGAGGGACAGTCCAGCAAGCACATCACCTTCGACTGGACGGGCCCCGACCAGGGCGACGGGCACTGACCCCAGCCCTCCTTCCGTTCTGCGACACCCCGTCAGGGCGGGGTGAACGCCCGGCGTACGCTGGGCTTTCCGCTCCGCCACCGGGAAAGCAGAACAATGGAAGGCTGATCGTGCGCACTCCCCTCTCATGGCTCGCCGACAGGTACTCGCTCGGGGCGAGAAGCGTCAGGCTGGCCGCGCTCGGTTCCGTCACGGCAAGCATCGCGATCATCGTGACCGGTGGAATCGTCCGCGTCACGGGCTCCGGTCTCGGCTGCACCGATTGGCCCATGTGCACGGGAGAGACGCTGGCCCCCACCGCGGAAATGGGGGTGCACGGTGCCATCGAATTCGGGAACCGGCTGCTGACCGGGGTGCTGTGCGCGGTGGTGGGCTGGGTCATCATCACCGCGCGCCTCCAGGAAAAGCCGATGCCCGCGGTGCTGCGCGGAGGGTGGGCGCAGTTCTGGATCGTCGTACTGAACGCGATCGTCGGCGGAGTGACCGTATGGATGCGGCTGAGCCCGTACATCGTCGCCGCGCACTTCCTCGCCGCCACGCTGCTGCTCACCGCCGCGGTGTACACCTGGCACGCTGCGTACGCCGACCCCGCTGCCGGTGCCGGTGCCGGTGCCGACGGCGCGGGGCCCGGCGCGCCGGGGTCCGGCGCGCGGATCCGGGCGCTGTCCGGGGCCCTGGTCGCGGCGACGGCCCTCCTGGTCGTCGTGGGCACGCTCGCCACCGGTTCCGGACCGCACGCGGGTGACTCCTCCGACGTGGCGCGGATGCCCTTCGACTGGACGGCCGTGACCGTCGTGCACGGTGTGCTGGCCGGGGCGGTTCTGGTCCTGGCCGGAGCTCTGCTGTCGGTGCTGCCCGGGGACGGCTTCGGCGCCGCCCGCCGCAAGGCGGTCGTCTTCGTGGCCGTGCTCCTCGGTCAGGGCCTCGTGGGGCTGGTGCAGTCGCTGACGGCCCTGCCCTCGCTCCTCGTGATGCTCCATCTGCTGGGCTCGGCGCTCGTCTGGACCGGAGTGCTTCAGGTGCACTTCACGGTGAGGAGGGCCTGTTCCGGCGATTCGGGTCCGCTGGGCGATGCGCCGCTGCCGCGTGCGCGGGGTGCGTCGACGTACGTCTGAGGGATTCCTACGGTCCTTGCGGGCAAGGGCAGTTGGATCGCACGTTCTTCCGGATCGGGCGTATGGGCCGGGGGGAACGCTGGCTATGATCACGGTGTGATGACAGCTTGGTCGCGTTCGGGCGGCCGGTCGGCCCTTTCGAAGGTGCGTCGGCTGGTCCCTGCCGGGCTGGCTGCCCTGCTTCTGCTCGGCCTGTTCGGGGTGTGCTGCTCTTCCTCGTCGGCGCACGGCGACGAAACGGATGCCGTGCGGGTCGCCTCCGTCTCCTCGATGGACGCGGGAGGCCCGGCGGCCGCATCCGGCGTGGGCTGTTCCGCGGGGGACGACCACGCGGAGGTCGAGGGTGCGCGCCGGTCGGGCGCACCGTCGCGTGCGGCGGCCGAGCCCGATCCCGCCGATGCGCTGTGCGAGGTGCGAACGTCTTCGAGCGGGACGGGGCAATCCGCCGGCGCTTCCTCCGAGGGCTTCAGATCACAGGTCGTCCTTCGGGTGTAGGCGTGTCGGAGTTCCCGCCGACGTCCCGTGCGCCGCATACTGCGCAGATTGATCCACAAAACGGCGATATGTCGATTTCGCCGTGGCTTGTGGCACTGAAGTCCTGCTGCCTGCGCGCGCACCCGCCCGTGTCGCCTCCCATCCCCACGACTGGGGCGTGACTGCCGCTCGGAGGATCTGTGCTCCGCCCGCACTCGCCGCGCCGGACCCGCCGGGTCCGGCTCTGGCCGGGAGTCCTGCTCGCCTGTCTGCTGAGCGTGCTGCTCCTGGCCGCCGTCCACTGCTCCTCGTACCTCGCCACCGACGACCATCGGCACCTGTCCCTGTCCGCGCCTGCGACGCCGGACGGTCCGCAGCACGAACACGGGTCCGCCTGTGTTTCGCCCTGCCTGACCACGTGGACGTCGACGAGCGAGTCGCAGGGCCCGGCCTTCCCGCCCGGTGCACCTCCTTCAGCGGAGGCCGACGCACTGCCGGTGGCGCAGGCGGCCCCTGCCGCTTTCCGTTCCGGTAGACCGCCCATAGCCCGCACCGGCCGCTCCACGCTCGCCGACGTTTGCCGGTGGCGGATCTAGGCCGCTCGTTCCGTAGCCGCCCGCGGCTGCCGCATGCCGCCCGCCGGGCCGGGGCTCAGCCCCGCTCATGCCCGCCGGTGACGGCGTGCCACGCGAACGAGTAGCCGACGCCACCACCGAACGAACGAAGGCAACGTCATGCATTCCACGACCACCGACACCCCGCCCACCGGCCGCTCGGCCCTGTCCGAGCTGGTGGGCAACACCCCGCTCCTGCGCATCTCCGAACCGCTCGCGCCGGCGGGCCGGGGCTTCTGGGCGAAGCTGGAGGGCTTCAACCCCGGCGGTATCAAGGACCGTCCCGGTCTGCACATGGTCGAACGGGCCCGCGCCCGCGGCGACCTGAAGCCGGGCGCCCGAATCATCGAGTCCACGAGCGGAACCCTGGGCCTCGGTCTCGCTCTGGCGGGCATGGTCCACGGCCACCCGGTCTCCCTGGTCACCGACCCGGGCCTGGAGCCGTCCATGGTCCGACTGCTCGCCGCGTACGGCGCCCGGGTCGACGCGGTCGCCGAGCCGCACCCGACGGGCGGCTGGCAGCAGGCCCGCCGCGACCGCGTACAGCAGCTCATGGCGCAGCACCCCGGCTCCTGGTGCCCGGACCAGTACAACAACCCGGACAACACCAGCGCCTACACCCCGCTCGCCCTCGAACTGGCCACGGAACTGGGCCACATCGACGTACTGGTGTGCAGCGTCGGCACGGGCGGCCACTCCGCGGGGATCTCCCGCGTACTGCGGCAGCTCTATCCGGACCTGACGCTCGTGGGAGTCGACACCATCGGCTCGACGATCTTCGGGCAGCCCGCCCGCCCCCGGCTGATGCGTGGCCTGGGGTCGAGCATCTACCCCCGCAACGTCGCCTACGACCACTTCGGCGAGGTGCACTGGGTCTCCCCCGCGGAAGCCGTGTGGACCTGCCGCCAACTGGCCGGCTCCTACTACGCCACCGGCGGATGGAGCGTCGGCGCGGTGGCACTGGTGGCCGGCTGGCTCGCCCGCGCCCTCCCGAAGGACGCACGCATCGCGGCGATCTTCCCCGACGGCCCCCAGCGGTACCTCGGGAGCGTCTACGACGACGGCTACTGCGCCGCCCACGGCCTGCTCGACTCGCCGCCGGCGCCGGAACCGGACCTCATCGGCCGAATGGACGAGAAGGAGGTGACCCGCTGGACCCGGTGCACCGCCGTCGTCGATCCGCTCGCCTTCGGGCAAGGCCGGACGAACGGGAACCCGCAGGAGCGGACCCGGTGAAGGACACGATCGCCCAGGTCCGCTCGTACGACTCCAGCGTCCGGCTGCTGATGGTCAACCAGTTCACCATCAACCTCGGCTTCTACATGCTGATGCCCTACCTGGCCACCCACCTGGCCGGGCCGCTCGGCCTGGCCGGCTGGCTGGTCGGGCTGATCCTCGGCGTACGCAACTTCAGCCAGCAGGGCATGTTCCTCATCGGCGGGACACTGGCCGACCGCCTCGGCTACAAGCCCATGATCATCTCCGGGCTGGTGCTGCGCACCGCCGGCTTCGCGACCCTGGGGCTGGTGGAGTCCGTCCCCGCTCTCCTGGCCGCGTCCGCCGCGACCGGCCTGGCCGGCGCCCTCTTCAATCCCGCCTCCCGCGCCTACCTCGCGGCCGACGCCGGCGAACGGCGCGTCGAGGCGTTCGCCCTGTTCAACGTGTTCTACCAAGCGGGCATCCTGCTCGGTCCGCTGGTCGGCATGGGCCTCACCGGCATCGATTTCAGCGTCACCTGCCTGGCGGCCGCGGGGATCTTCGCGATCCTGAGCCTCATCCAGATCCGGGCCCTCCCCGCCCGCCGCGCCGCCCGTACCGACACCGCGGACGGGGTCCGCGAGGGAGTCCTGCGGCAGTGGCGCGGGATCTTCGCCAACCGTCCTTTCCTGCTGTTCTCACTGGCCATGGTCGGCTCGTACGTCATGTCCTTCCAGGTCTACCTGTCCCTGCCGCTGGAGGTCAGGCGCCTGGGCGGCGAAGGGCGGTCCGGTACGGCCGCGGTGGCGGTCCTGTTCGCCGTGTCCGGGCTGAGCACGATCGTCTTCCAGACCAAGGTCACCGCCTGGTGCAAGGCCCGGATGGCACCGGGCCGGGCACTCACCTGGGGACTGGTGGCGATGGGGGCGGCGTTCGTCCCCCTCCTCCTGGCCTCCGTACTGGCCTCCGCCGTGCCGGTGCCGGAGGGCGGGCCGGGCCTGTGGCTGTCGGCGGCCCTGCCACCGGCGATGTCCGCGCTGCTGCTGGCGCTCGGCACGATGATCGCCTACCCCTTCGAGATGGACACCATCGTCCGCCTCGCGGGCAACCGTCTCGTGGCCACGCACTACGGCCTGTACAACACCATCTGCGGCATCGGCATCACGGTCGGCAACCTGCTGACCGGCGTGGCACTGGACGCCGCGCGCGGCGCCGGAGTGCCCGCCCTGCCGTGGGTGGCGCTGGGGGCGCTCGGCCTGGTCTGCGCGGCCGCGCTGCACGTGCTGCACCGTAGCGGCCGGCTGGCGCCCGCACAGGCCGAGGAAGGACGTCGGACCGCCGCCGCCTGACCGGTACCGGGACGGACGGATGGACGGACGGGGTGCCGGCGGCCACGGTCGCCGGCACCCCGTACCGCGTCCCCGCGCACCTCAGGGGCAGGGTTTTCCCGGCCCGGCTTCGCCCAGCGCGGAGGGGGCGCCTACGATGCCGCTATGGATCACCAGGCGACGCGCGCGATGAAGCCGCCCGTGCTGCGTTCCCACCTCCTGCTGATCCTGGCCGTGCTGGTGGGCCTCGTGGCCATGCACGGCCTGGGGCCGGGCGCCGTTCCGGCTTCCGCCGCCGCGCCCGGGTGCGCGGCCGCCGGCGGGGCGGCCCTCGCGCACGGCACAGCGGCCGCCGACGAGCACGCGATGCAGCACGACCGCGCCGTGCGGGCCGATGGGCCGGCCGGCGACGGAAGCGGCGGGCACACCCAGCACGCGGACGCGACCTGCGCCGCCGCGGGCACGGCGGGCGCCCCCGTCCTGCCCTCCCCGGCCGCCGCCCCGAGCGGTGTCGCGGCCGTGCCGGTCCTCGGTCCCGGGATCGGCACGAGCGGTGCGGTGGGCGGACGCGCGCCACCGTCACTGAGTGAACTGCAGTTCCTGCGCATATAGGGCGGCCCGAGCACTCGGACCGTTCCCTACCCCGGCACGCCCCGACGCGCGCGTGCCCTCACCGCAGGAGCAGCACCATGACCAGCAAACGTTCCCTGATCCGCCGTGCCACGGCCGTGGCCGCGGCCGCCACCGCCGCAGTCGTCCTCGCCGCCTGCGGCGGCAACGGCGACGGCAACGGCTCCGGCTCGGCCCACGACGGGCACGGGTCCTCCGCCTCGCCGTCCGGCTCACCGTCCGCCTCCGCCCCGGCACGGCAGGGCGACCACAACGCCGCCGACGCGGCCTTCGCCCAGGGGATGATCCCCCACCACCGGCAGGCCGTCGAGATGGCCGGCCTCGCCGCGGCCCGCGCGGACTCGGCGGAGGTGAAGAAGCTCGCGGAGGAGGTCGAGAAGGCCCAGGATCCGGAGATCAAGACCCTCTCCGGCTGGCTGACCTCCTGGGGCGAGCAGGTCCCGGCCACGGGCGAGGGCCACGGCGGTCACACCATGTCCGGCATGATGACCGCCGAGGAGATGACGCAGCTCGCGGCCTCCTCCGGCAAGGCGTTCGACACCGCCTTCCTCCAGCTGATGGTCAAGCACCACGAGGGGGCCGTCGCCATGGCCCGGACCGAGCAGGCCGACGGCACGTACCGGCCCGCCAAGGACATGGCCGCGGCGATCATCACCTCCCAGAGCGCGGAGATCGCCCGGATGAACGCCCTCCTCGGCAGGAGCTGACGGCATCGGCCGCTCCGGTGCGGGCAGTCGTCCTCGGCTGCCCGCACCGGACCGCGGTGAGCTCCGCGCGCCGGTCAGGGCGGCGGGTGGTCATCGGGCGGGGCGCGGTACGACTCGGGGCGCGGCTCCATCCGGGCCACCACGTCCGCGAGCCGCCCGCAGAGCTGCTTGATCTCCTCGTACGTCCGGTCGCGTTCGGTGATGACGGCCGCGAGGAGGAGGGCCGTCAGCGCGGTCGTGCCGTTGAAGGCCTGGAGCGTCACCATGGTGGCGAAGACGTCGTCGCCGGCGAACGGGCCCCTTTCGCCGGCGGCCGCCAGGACCGCCAGCGTCACCACGGCGAGCGCACACGGCGCCGCGCCGGCCAGCCGGAAGCGGAAGGCCGCCCACATCAGGAACGGCGAGACGAGGAAGAGCAGGCTCCACTCGCGCGTGTGCGTCGCCAGGAGCGTGACGAAGAGCGTACCGAGCGCCAGCGCCACCGCCTCGAACCATCGGCCGGGTCCGGCCCCCGATGGCCAATGGGCCTTGCGCAGCACGAGCAGGAAGGGGGTGACGACGAGGACTCCCATCGCGTCACCGGTCCACCACACGGACCAGGTCGGCCAGAAGTCGCCGGCGTCCAGTGCTCCGGAGAGGACCAGCACCCCGGTGCCGATGGTCGAACTGATCGACATCCCGGCGAGCGCGCCGAGGAAGACCAGTGCCAGTACGTCCCGCAGGCGGTCCAGCTCGTTCCTGAACGCGGCCCTGCGCAGCATCAGACAGGCGCAGACCGGCGCGAGGGTGTTGCCCGCGGTGATGACCAGTACGGAGATCAGCGACGGCCCGAGGAACACATTGGCCAGGAACGCGCCCAGCGCGATGCCCGGCCAGACGCGCAGCCCCATCACGAGCAGCGCGGCCAGCGCGACGCCGGTCGGCGGCCACAGCGGGGTGACCTGGTCACGCACCAGCTGCTGGAGGAGGCCGACCCGTGCGGCCCCGTACTAGACGACGGCGACGGCGAGGATGCGCAGCGCGGTGGACCCGAGACGACCGATCTCCGCGCTGCTCACGACAGCAGTCTGCGCTCAGATCCCGCCACCGGCGACCCCAGCTGTCCGAGCTTTCCCGGCGGCCCCATCGGTCAGTCCGACGCCTGGGGGCCGTCGTACCGGACGACGAGCACGGCGGCGTCGTCGCGGTGTCCCGTCAGGTCGGCCACCTTGACGACGGCGGAGGCCAGCACGTCGGGATCGGCGTCGAACCCCGCGCGCACCAGCCTGACCACCTCGGCCAGACCGGACTCCATCGGGTAGTGCGGGCCCTCCACCACTCCGTCGGTGAGCAGGACGAGCACCCCTGCCTCCGTCAGGCGCCGGTGGGTCACCGGGTACCGCTCGCCCGACACGATGCCGAGCGGCGGCCCGCCGCGGTCGAGCGCGATGCCGTGACGGCCGCTCGCCGTGGCCCAGACCATCGGGACGTGGCCGGCCCTGGAGACCGTCAGATCGCGGCTGACCGGGTCGAAGCGGAGGAAACAGCAGGTCGCGAAGAGGCCGCACCCCATGGCGATCAGCAGATCGTTGGCGCGGCCCAGTACCTCCCGGGTGTCGCTCGTCGTCCGCGCGAGGGCGCGCAGGCTGGTGCGCACCTGTCCCATGAAGGCGATGGCCTCCACGTCGTGACCCTGCACGTCGCCGATCGTGAGCCCCAGGGACCCGTCGTGCATGACGAAGGCGTCGTACCAGTCGCCGCCCACCTCCAGACCGCCTCGTGAGGGCGCGTACCTGGCGGCCAGCCGCAGCCCGGGCAGCTGCGGCAGCCCGGGTGGGAGCATGTGGCGCTGCAGGGCCACGGCCAGCTCGACCCTGGCCCGCTGGTACTCGATCCGGTCCAGGGCCTGATCGACGAGCTGCCCGAGAGCGACCAGGAGTTCCTGCACGTTGTCGGACGGCTCGGGACGGTGTCCGCGCATCACGGCTCCTGGCTCTCCCACAGCCTTCTCACCTCACCCTACCCGGGCGCACGCGAGGTGATCTCGCGGTCTCAGGGCCCGATCTCGAACTCGGGAGCCTTGAGGCTCTTCAGGCATGCGGTCTTCGGCGCGGCCGGGTCGTCGAAGAACGAGACGGTGATCTCCTGCGCGCACTTCGAGGTCGCGAACACCACGTGCGGCTCGTACGGGACCGTGACGACCTTGGCCTTGCTCAGCGTGCCGGCGACGTACGGACCGTTGTCCGCCCCGGTCTGGGAGTCGAACCCGCCCGACAGGGCGAGGGTCGGGATGTCGCCGCGCGTGACGTCCCGGATCGAAGGCGACGCCGGGGGGACGTTCCAGACGTCGCAGTCCGGGTGGAGGAAGGTGAGCTGCGGGGCCTGGGCCTTTACCGAGCGCGGGAAGGACGGGAACGTCGCCTGTCCGCCCCGCAGCGCCGCCTGCTCGGTCTCGTACGGTGTCCACTCGCTGCAGAAGACGCCGTAGGCGAGACCGTGCGCGACCCTGCCCATGGCCTGGGGGCTGAGCTTGCCGCCCGCCCACTGCCGGGCGATCCGCTGCGGCCTGCCGTGCGCCAGCTCGTCGAGCGCGGCGGGCACCTGGGGCGCCACGTGGGTGGCGGAGGTCATCCAGTTCACCAGGGCTCCGCCGTCCAGGACGACCTTCACCGGCTTGTCGCTGCCGGGGAGGGTGACGGTCGTGGTGACCGGCTTGGCTTCGAGTTCGCGGACGAGCCGGTCGAAGGTGGCCGACAGGTTCGGATAGCGCTTGTTGCACGCCGGCTGGTCCGCGCAGGCCTTGAACAGGCCGTCGAAGCCCTGCCGGGCGCTGCTCCAGGTCGCTGCCGACCCGGACGTGGACGGCGGCAGTATGCCGTCGATGCCCACGGAGCGCAGCCCCTCGGGGTGCAGGCGCATGTAGACCAGCGCCAGGTGGGTGCCGTAGGAGATCCCGAACAGGTTCCACTGCTTGATGCCCAGCGCCTTGCGCAGGCTCTCGTAGTCGGCGGCGCTCTCGGTGTCGTTGTAGGCGCCGAGGTCGATCCCGCGGCCCGCCAGTCGGTCGCGGCAGGCCTTCGTCGCCTCGACGTGCAGGCGTTCGGTGGACGGGGCGTCGTAGACGAGGCCGACGGAGCGTGCGTTGAATTCGTCGATGTTGGGGCACAGGAGGTTCGGGTCGGCCGAGTACGTGCCGCGCTGGGACATGAAGATCACGTCGCGGTCGCGGTTCAGGCCGCCGTCGACGGCCATCTTCGCCTCCCCCACGGCGTCGTCGCCGGGTCCGCCCGCGAGCCACACGATGGGGTCGGATTTGGGCTTGTCGGTCGCGGCGGGGACGATCGCGACACCGAGCTCGATCGTCTTGCCGGTCGGGTCGGCGCGGTTCTCGGGGACGGTGAGCGTTCCGCAGCGGGCCTCGTCGAGCGCCTCGATCGGTTCCGGCGTCTTCGGGCAGGGGCCCGGTGCGAAGCGGGCGTCGCCCACGGTCCGGGCGACCGTGCCGATCGGCGCTTCGGGGCTGGGGCTGGGGCTGGTGTCGGTACGGGAGTCCGCGCCGGCGGGCGCGGCGAGCAGTCCGGTGACGAGGAGGCCGGTCGCCAGGCCGGCCGACGTGGCCCGCAGGCGCCGTACGGTGCGGTGGCGACGGGTCGGTTGACGGCGTGTCATCTGGCCTCCCGGTCACTTCGGGACGATCGTGAACGGTTCGGGTTCGAGGCCGTCCACGCAGGCGGTGTCGGGCGCGGTCGGGCGAGCGAGGAACGATGCCAGGACGCGTTGCGCGCACGGCGACTGCGGGACCACCCAGTGGCCGATGCCGGGGATCTGCACGGCGGTCGAGCGGGACAGGTCACGGGCCACGCCCTTCGCCCAACTCGCCCCGGTCTTCGCGTCGAACGTGCCGGAGATGAGGAGCGCCGGCACCGAGCTGACCGTGGCCACCCGCTGGATCGACGCGCGGTCCGGAACGTTCCAGACCCGGCACACCGGGTACTGGAAGGGAAGTTGCGGCACCTGGGCCAGGACCGTGTCCGGCCACCCGGGGAAGGCCTTGCGCCCCGCCTTCAGCACGTCGGGTTCCGAGTACCCGGGCGCCCACTCGCTGCACGCCACGGACTCGGTCAGGCCGTGTGCGAACGCACCGGTGTTCTGGACCGAGCCGGCCGCGCGGGCCCGTGCGAAGCGCTCGGGGTTTCCGCGGCTGAGTTCGTCGAGCGCTGCGGGGAGGTCCTTGGGCCGGGGCGTGAAGGCGACGATCAGGTTCAGCAGCGCGCCCCCGTCGAGGACGACCTTGACGGGCTTTCCTCCGCCCGGCGGCGGGACGTCCAGCGTCAGGGGGTGTGCCTCCAGCTTGCGCACCTGCTCCGTCAGCATGCGGGGGAGGTCCGGGTACCGGCTCTTGCAGGCGGGCTGCGCCGCGCACGCCGCGAAGATGTGGTCGATCCCCTCGGCGGCGCTGCTCCATCCCCACGGCAGGGTCGCGGTCCGGGGAGGGGTGACCGAGTCGATCGCCACGGCGCGGATGCCCTCGGGGTGCAGGCGCAGGTAGGTGAGGGCCAGGTCGCTGCCGTAGGAGTACCCGTAGACGTTCCACCGGGGGATGTTCAGCGCCTTGCGCAGGTCGGCGAAGTCGGCGGCGTTCTCGGTGGTGTTGTAGGCGCTCAGGTCGACGCCGTCGGCCGTCAGGCGGTCGCGGCAGTCCTTCGCCGCCTTCAGCATGAGCTGTTCCGCCCGCTTCGCGTCGTAGCCCAGGCCCACGGCCTGCTCGTTGAACCGGTCGATCTCCGGGCAGGCGAGGTTCGGCCGGTCGTAGAGGTTGCCGCGCTGGGCCATGACGATCAGTTCGCGGTCCTTGTTGAGGCCGGACCCGACGAGGAAGGGGATGTCGTCGAACGTGTCGCCGCCGGGGCCGCCGGCCATGAACACCACGGGGTCCTGGGCCGGCGTCGCGGGTGCGGCGGCCGGAATGACCGCCGCGGCGAGCTTCACGGTCCTCCCGCCCGGGCGGGAGCGGTTCTCCGGAACTTCGAGGTACCCGCACCGTGCGTGGTCGAGCGCTTCGATCGGCTCGGGCGGCTTCGGACAAGGGCCGGGCACGAACCGGGCCGGGGCGGGCGAACCGGTCGGGGCGGCCGAGGGGCCGGCGGACCGGTCGGGTGGCGGGGCGGCGCTGCTCGGTGCGGGGCCGAACGCTGCCAGGGAGACCAGAGCGGCCGCGGCGGCCACCGCGTGGAGGGCGTGCTTTGGCATGGGTTCTCGTTCCTCTGCCGATGTCGCCGGCGGCCCCGCCGGGCTTCGGGCGCGGCAGCGGTGTGGACGGAACGCTCGCTCTCGACGCTACCGGGTGGACCGTAGGCGCGCACGCGGGCCGCCGATCACCCGGGGGGTGTCCTGTCGATGGGCTGCTCCGTCCAGATGGTCTTGCCGGTGCCGGTGAACCGGCAGCCCCAGCGGTCGGTGAGCTGGGCCACGAGGAACAGGCCCCGCCCGCCCTCGTCCGTCTCCCGTGCACGACGCAGGCGTGGCTGGGTGCTGCTGGGGTCGGACACCTCGCAGACGAGCACCCGGTCGCGGATCAGCCGGAGCCCGACCGGTCCCGCCGCGTAGCGGATGGCGTTCGTGACGAGCTCGCTGGCGACGAGTTCGGTCACGAAGCCCAGTTCGTCCAGCTGCCACTCGGAAAGCTTGCCCACCACCAGCTCACGGGCGCGCGCGACGAGCGAGAGGTCGGCGTCGAGTTGCCACTCGGCGACCTGGTCGGGCGCAAGCGTGTGGAGGCGGGCGAGCAGCAAGGCGGCGTCGTCGACGGACTCCTGAGGGCGTACTCCGTCGAAAACGGCCCGGCTGAGCTCGTCGAGCGGCAGCTTCGGGTCGGCTCCGGCGAACGAGCCCCTCAGTCTCTCCATCCCCTCCTCGATGTCGCCGCCCCGGCTCTCCACGAGTCCGTCCGTGAAGAACGCGAGCATGCTGCCGGGCCGCACGCCGAACTCCGTCACCTCGAACGGCACTCCGCCCACGCCCAGCGGCGGCCCCGGCGTCACGCGGAGGAAGACCGGCTCCCCGTCCGGCGGCAGGAGGACGGGCGGCGGATGTCCCGCGGCGGCTGCGGCGCACTGTCCCGTCACCGGGTCGTAGACGGCGTACAGGCAGGTCGCTCCCAGCACCGCCGGCTCCGAGCGCTCCGAGCGCCCCGCGTGCTCCGCGTGGGATTCGCCGGACATCTGCTCCTCGGAGAACCCGAGCACCAGGTCGTCGAGATGGGTGAGGAGCTCGCCCGGATCCAGATCGAGGTCGGCGAGGGTCTGCACCGCGGTCCGCAGGCGCGCCATGGCCGCGGTGGCTTCGAGGCCGTGGCCCACGACGTCCCCGACGACGAACGCGACGCGCAACGACGGCAGGGGGATCACGTCGAACCAGTCGCCGCCCACTCCCGAGCCGCCGCCCGCCGGCTGGTAGACGCCCACCGTTTCGGCGGCGGCGGAGTCCAGGGCCGAGCGCGGCAGCAGGCTCCGCTGCAGGGTCACCACCGACCGGTGTTCCTTGGTGTAGCGGCGCGCGTTGTCCACGCCGAGTGCGGCCCTGGAGACGACGTCCTTCAGCAGTGCGGCGTCCTCCTCG
Organism: Streptomyces nojiriensis; assembly: GCF_017639205.1. Taxonomy (NCBI): domain Bacteria; kingdom Bacillati; phylum Actinomycetota; class Actinomycetes; order Kitasatosporales; family Streptomycetaceae; genus Streptomyces; species Streptomyces nojiriensis. Next base: position 1,791,788 of record NZ_CP071139.1, read on the forward strand.
CCGAACGCGGAAGGCAACTGACTGCGCCAGACCGTGACGCAGCCGAGGATCAGGCCTCGCGCGTAGAGCGGCATGGCCACGGAGGAGTGAGCTCCGCTCGGGACGAACAAGGGCACGGCCTTCGGATCCACGCCGAGCGCGGCCTGCAGGACGGCGACGTCCGGCACCAGCACGGGCAGCCCCTCCATGAGGGGGCGCATCAGCGTACTGTCCGTCACCGGAGGAAGCGCCTCTCCCACCGCCAGCAGCTCCTCGGCGGATATCTCCGGGCTCTGCGCGGCGGCGGTCCGGCGCAGGCGGACGTCGCCGCTGGTGCGGAAGTGCGGGGGCTCGTCGCCCACCAGCACGTTCTCGGCGATGTCCACGGTCGCCAGGTCGGCGAAATCGGGGACGAGCAGATCCACCAGGGTCTCGGCCAGCTCGATCACGTCCAGGGAGGTGCCGATGCCCGCCGCGGCGGCCTGGGAGAGCCCCGTCCGGCGTCTTCGCGCATCGCGCTCGGCGGCCTCCTCCGCCGTCTCCGCCGGAGCGATCAGGACGAGCCACTGCGTGACACCGCCCGCACCGCCCTGCGCGTGCGCCGCGAGCCGGACGACCGTGCAGACCAGCGGGCCCTTGTGACCCGCGTGATCGTCACCCGCAACGGTCATCGGGTACCCGACCGGTCCGGCATCCGTCCCGGCGCGCGGCAGTATCCCCAGCAAGGGCACACAGGTCTCGCCCGGCGGGCATTCCAGCAGCGTCGCGGCCCGCTCCGAACGGGCGATGACCAGGCCGTCGCAGTCCAGGACGACCGCTGCCGTGCCGCTGACGGAGGCCGAGGCCGGCCCCGGGCCGCGATGCTCCGGTTCACGCATGTCGCCTCCACGCACCGTGACCTTCAGTATCGTCCCCGAGCGGGGCGCGGGCGACCCGCGTCAGGACGGGAGCCAGGCGCGCCAGGTGGCTTCGTTCTGTTTCGCCCAGCGGGCCGCCGCTTCCCGGGGTGTCAGCTTCTCCTCGGCGATCATCAGGGCGACGTCGTTCTGCATCTCGGTCGTCCACCGGAACTTCTTCAGGAAGGCGGCGGCGTCGCCTCCGCCGGACGCGAAGCGGGCGTTGAGGAACTTCTGCAGCGGCGTGTGCGGGTAGGCGCAGGCCACCTTCCGCGGGTCGGCGTCGCAGCCCTCCTCGTAGGCGGGCAGCTCCACCTCCGTCATCGGGACCTTCTCGAACAGCCACTGGGGCTTGTACCAGTAGCTGAGGAACGGCTTCTTCTCCTTGGCGAACTGCCTGATCTGCGTGATCTGGGCCGCCTCCGATCCGGCGAAAACGACCTGGTAGTCGAGGTCCAGGTTCTTCACGAGTGCCTTGTCGTTCGTCACGTAGGACGGGGAGCCGTCCAGCAGCTGGCCCTTGCCGCCGCTCTCCGCGGTGCGGAACTCGGCGGCGTACTTGTCGAGGTTCTTCCAGTCGGTGACGTCCGGGTGTTCCTCGGCGAAGTACGTCGGGACGAACCAGCCGATGTGGCCGGTCACTCCGAGGTCGCCGCCCCGTTCGATCGTCGCCTTGTCGTCGATGTACCGCTTCTCCTGCTCGGGGTGGCCCCAGTCCTCCAGGATGGCGTCCACCCGGCCCTGGCTGAGCGCGTCCCAGGCGGGTACCTCGTCGATCTGGACGGTGTCCACCCGGTAGCCGAGCTCGTGCTCCAGCAGGTACTGGGCGACGGCGACGTTGGCCTGCGCGCCCACCCACGACTGCACGGACAGCGTCACCGTGCGGGAGCCCTTCGCGTCGGCGTACGGGGAGGCCTGGCGGGTCATGTCGGCGGCGCCGCAGCCCGTGAGGGCCGTCAGGGCGAGGGCGGCGGCCGCCGCGAGCGCGGCGGAGCCAGTGTTGCGTGCGGTGCGTGTGGTGCGAGCCATCTCAGGCCCCCTTTCCGGTGGGGTCGCGGCGGCCGGTCGGCTGGGTGACGCGGTCGAGCATCAGGCCGAGGCAGACGATCGCCGCGCCGGCGACCAGACCGGTCGCGAGGTCGCCCTGGGCGAGACCGAAGACCGCGTCGTAGCCGAGCGCCCCGCCGCCCACGAGGCCGCCGATGACGACCACGGCGAGGACCAGCACCACGCCCTGGTTGACGGCCAGCAGCAACGCGGGCCGCGCCAGCGGCAGTTGGACCTGGAGCAGTTGCTGCCACCCGGTCGCGCCCATCGAGCGCGCGGACTCCAGCGCGGCCGGGTCCACCGCGCGCACGCCCTGGGCCGTGATCCGCACCACCGCGGGCAGCGCGTAGACCACGGCGGCCGCGGCGGCCGGGGCGCGGCCGACACCGAAGAGGGCGACGACGGGGATCAGGTACACGAACTGCGGCATCGTCTGGAAGACGTCGAGCACCGGACGCAGGGCCCGCCCCAGGCGGGTGCTGCGGGCCGCGGCGACACCGAGGGCGAAGCCGGTCAGCAGGGTCACGGTGACGGCGGCCAGGACCTGGGACAGCGTGTCGAGCGCCGGGTCCCAGACGCCGAGGACGCCGATCGCGGCCATCGCCAGGACGGCGGTCGCGGCGGTGCGCCAGGTGCCGATGAGCAGGGCGAGCACGCCGACGGTCAGCAGCACCGTCCACCAGGGCAGCCACTGCAGTCCGTCGCGCAGGGGGCCCAGGACCCATGTGGTGAAGTGCCCCGCCCAGTCCGCGGTGCCGCCGACGAGGGGCACGCCGGAGTAGAGGTGGGCGGTCATCCAGTCGACCGTTCCGTTGACGGGCCCGGCGATGTCCACGGTCCACGCGTCGGGCCAGGAGAGCAGGTCGAGCAGGCGGGCTCCGACGGCGACGGCGGCGGTGACCAGGGCCGCAAGGGCCCAGCGGAGCCCGGACCGGTCGGCCGGGGCCTCGCCGATCCGCTCGCCCGCCGCGGCGGTGACCCGGTCCAGGGTGATGGCGAGCAGCACGATCGGCACACCGGCGGCGAGCGCGGCGCCGACGTCGACGGAGGCCAGTGCCTGGTAGACGCGGTCACCGAGACCGCCCGCGCCGATGACGGACGCGATCACGGCCATCCCCAGCGCCATCATGATCGACTGGTTGACACCGAGCAGCAGCTCCTTGCGGGCCAGCGGCAGCCGGGCCGTCAGCAGCAGCTGCCTGCCGGTGGCGCCGAGGGAGGTGGCGGCCTCCACGACCCCGGCGTCCGCGTCGCGCAGCCCGAGCGCGGTGAGGCGGGCCATGGGCGGGGCCGCGTAGACGACGGTCGCGAGGACGGCGGCGGGCACGCCGATGCCGAAGACGAGGACGACGGGCAGGAGGTACGCGAAGGCCGGCAGCACCTGCATGGTGTCCAGCACGGGCCGCAGGATCCGGTGCATGCGGTCCGACAGGCCGGCGGCCAGCCCGAGGAGGCCGCCGAGCAGCACGGACGCGGCGACGGCGACCACCATCAGGGCGAGCGTCTGCATGGCGGGCACCCACATGCCGAGCAGTCCGCACACGGAGAAGGCGGCGAGGGAGGTCAGCGCGAGCCGGACTCCCGCCGCCCGCCAGGCGAGCAGAGCGGCGGCGGCGGTGACGCCGGCCCAGCCGAGCGCGAGCAGCACCAGGTACACGGCACGGACGGACAGCACCACGATGTTGCTGACGTGCCCGAAGAAGTAGAGGAAGAGCGGGTGGCCGTCGCGGTTGTCGATGATCCAGTCACTGGTGCGCTCGAGCGGTCCCGACAGGTCGACGGAGAGCGGCGCCGGCCAGTTCCCGGCGCCCAGGAGTACCCAGCCGGCGACGAGCGCGAGCACCGCGCAGACGCCGATGAGCCGACCGCGGTGGCGCGCGAGCGAGCGCAGCGCACCGGGTCCGTCGTCGGTGGGGGGCGTGGTCGTGGTCGGAGCCGTGGTCTTGGAGCCCGGCGGGGCGGGGGTGGCCGTGGCGGTCATCGGTCCCACCGCCCGGCACCGGTCGTGCCGCACGGCGGCGGCCAGGTCGTATGGCCGTACATCAGGCCACCGCCTTTCCCGTCCCGGCCGGTATCCCGGCGACGACACCGAGGAGTCCCGCGCGGTCGACGACGCCGAGGCACCTGCCGTCCTCGACGACCCGCGCGTTCTCGCCGGTACGGGCGACGGCCTCGATGGCCTCGTGGACGGTGGCGCTCGGGACGAGTGCCGGACCGGCCTGGGACTCGCCGATGAGTGCGGGGCGCATCGCCGAGCGGACGGTCAGCACCTGCTCGCGCGGCACGTCGCGGACGAAGTCCCTGACGTAGTCGTCGGCGGGGGCGCCGACGATCTCCTCCGGCGTGCCGAGCTGCACGATCCGGCCGTCGCGCATCAGCGCGATGCGGTCGCCCAGCTTCAGTGCCTCGTTCAGGTCGTGCGTGATGAAGACCATCGTGCGTCCCTCCTCCTGGTGCAGGCGTACGACCTCCTCCTGCATGTCCCGGCGGATGAGCGGGTCCAGCGCGCTGAACGGCTCGTCGAACAGCAGGACCTCGGGATCCACGGCGAGTGCGCGGGCCAGGCCCACGCGCTGCTGCTGGCCGCCGGACAACTGGCCCGGCCTGCGGTGCTCCAGGCCGTCCAGGCCGACCTTGGTGACGAACTCGGCCGCCCGGTCGCGCCGTTCGCCGCGCCCCACGCCCTGGATCTCCAGCCCGTAGGCGATGTTGTCGAGCACCGTCCGGTGCGGGAGCAGCCCGAAGTGCTGGAAGACCATGGCCGCCCGGTGCCGGCGCAGCTCGCGCAGCCGGCCGGTGTCCATGGACAGCACGTCCTCGCCGTCGATGGAGATCGTGCCCGAGGTCGGTTCGACGAGCCGGGTGAGGCAGCGTACGAGCGTGGACTTGCCCGAGCCCGACAGGCCCATGACGACGAAGACCTCGCCCTTGCGGACGTCGAAGGAGACGTCGCGGACGGCGGCGGTGCAGCCGGTGCGCTCGCGCAGCTCGGCGGCGCCGAGGGCCCCGAGCTCCTTGTCGGCGGGCACGCGGTCCGCTTTCGGACCGAAGACCTTCCACAGGCCGCGTACGGAGAAGACGGGTTCCGGTTCCGCGGAGGGCTGCGGCCCGGTCGCGGTGTCCGGCGTCGTGGTGTGCGGCGGGGTGGTGTGCGGCGGGGTGTTCATCGGGTGGTACCTCCCAGCAGGTCGGCGCATTTCTCGCCGACCATGAGCACGCCGATCATGGGGTTGACGGCGGTCATGGTGGGGAAGACGGACGCGTCGGCTATCCGGATGCCGTCGAGGCCCCGGATCCTCAGATCGGGTGCGACGACGGCGAGTTCGTCGTCGGCGGCCCCCATCCGGCAGGTGCCGGCGGGATGGTAGACGGTGTGGGCGACCTGGCGTGCGTACGCGCCGAGTTCCTCGTCGGAGGTCACCTCGGGGCCCGGGCACACCTCGCGCTTGAGCCAGCCGGCCAGCGGTTCGCTCGCCGCGATCCGCCGGGCGATGCGGATCCCGTCGACGAGGGTCCAGCCGTCGTAGTCGTCCTCGTCGGTGAAGTACCGGAAGTCGAGGGCGGGCTTGGCCTCGGGGTCGGCGCTCGTCAGGTAGAGCCGGCCGCGGCTGCGCGGCTTGGGGATGTTCGGGGTCATCGACACGCCGTGCGCGGGCCGTTCGTACCCCAGGCGCTCCGGATGGTCGGTGAAGGGGATCTGGTAGAAGTGGAACATCAGGTCCGGGCCCTCGGCCTCGGGGTCCCGGCGGACGAACAGTCCGGCGTCGGAGTCCATCGCGGAGTTCTCCGGGATCGGCCCGTGCGTCTCCCACACGATGACCGACTCGGGGTGGTCGAGCAGGTTCTCCCCGACTCCCGGCAGGTCGTGCACGACGGGGATGCCGAGCTTCTCCAGGTCGGCGCGCGGCCCGATTCCGGAGTGCAGCAGCAGGCGCGGGGTGTCCACGGCCCCGGCGCACACCAGGACCTCGCGCCGGGCGCGTACGACGTGCTCCGTGCCCTCCTTGGTGCGGATGTGCACGCCGGTGGCGCGGGTGCCCTCCAGCTCCAGCCGGAACGCCCAGGTCTCCAGGGCGATGTGCAGGTTCGGCCGGTCCAGGAACGGGTGCAGGTACGCGACGGAGGCGGAGGAGCGCTTGTTGGTCTCCGGGTGGTAGGCGAGGTCGAAGAAGCCGGCGCCCTCGTGGAAGGGGGCCTTGTTGAAGCCCTCGACGCGCGGCACGCCGAGCGCGGTCTGCGCCGCGTCGACGAAGTCCCGGGCGATGGCGTTCCGGTCGGCCTCGCCGACGGGGACGACGTTGTTGCGCAGCCGGGCGAAGTAGGGGTCCATGGCCTTCGCGTCCCAGCCGTCGGCGCCGGCCTCGGCCCACTCGTCCCAGTCGGAGGGAAGGGGCTTGAAGGCGATGAGGGTGTTGTGGGAGGAACAGCCGCCCAGCACCCGCGCACGGCTGTGGCGGATGTGCGAGTTGCCCCGGGGCTGCACGGTGGTGGGGTAGTCGTAGTCGAGCTCACCGCCGAGCAGGCCCATCCAGCGGCGCAGGGTGAGCACGTCGTCGCGGCCGACGTCGCTGGGGCCGCCCTCGATGACGGCGACGCTGACGTCGGGGTCCTCGGTCAGCCGGGACGCGATGACGGATCCGGCGGTGCCGCCGCCGACGACGACGTAGTCGTACATGTGCTGGTCGTTCATGTTCAGCCCTTCGCCGTCGCACCCGCGAACCAGCGCACGGGGCGCGGGGCGAGGTTCTGGTAGATGTGCTTGGCCTCGCGGTATTCGGCGAGACCGCCGGGGCCCAGTTCGCGGCCGATGCCGGACTTCCCGAAGCCGCCCCATTCCGCCTGCGGCAGGTAGGGGTGGAAGTCGTTGATCCAGACGGTGCCGTGCCGCAGCAGGCCGGCGACGCGCCGGGCCCGGCTTTCGTCGGAGGTCCACACCGCTCCGGCGAGGCCGTACTCGGTGTCGTTGGCGAGGGCGACGGCCTCTTCCTCCGTGCGGAAGGTCTCCACGGTGAGGACGGGGCCGAAGACCTCTTCGCGGACGACGCGCATGCCGCGGTGGCACCGGTCGAGGACCGTGGGCCGGAAGAAGTAGCCGGGGCCGGCCGGCCTCCCGCCGCCCGCGCGCAGGACCGCGCCCTCGGCGAGGGCGGAGGCCACGTACGCCTCGGTCCGTGCCAGCTGGGCCGCGGAGACGAGTGGGCCGCACTCGACACCCGCGTCGGTGCCCCGTCCCAGCCGGATCAGTTCGGCGCGGCGGGAGAGCTCGGCGACGAAACGGTCGCGCAGCGGCTCCTCGATGATGAGGCGGGAGCCGGCGGAGCAGACCTGACCGCTGTGGATGAAGGCGGCGTTGAGCGCCTGGTCGACGGCGGTGTCGAAGTCTTCGGGCGTGGAACAGGCGTCGGCGAAGACGACGTTGGGGTTCTTTCCGCCCAGTTCGAGTGCGACCTTCTTGACGCTGTCGGCTGCCGACCGGGCGACCTTGGTGCCGCTGACGAGACCGCCCGTGAACGAGACGAGGTCGACATCGGGGTGCTCGGCGAGCCGGGCGCCGACGGTGTCGCCGGGACCGGTGACGACGTTGGCCGCACCGAGCGGAAGGCCGGCCTCCAGGAGCAGTTCAATCAGCACGACGGTGGTCAGGGGGGTGATCTCGCTGGGCTTGATCACGAAGGTGTTGCCAGCGGCGAGCGCGGGCGCGATCTTCCAGCTGGCCTGGAGCAGCGGGTAGTTCCACGGCGTGATCAGTGCGCACACGCCGACCGGCTCGTGCACGACGACGCTGCGGATCTCGTCCGAGCCGGCGTCGACGGCCCGTCCACCGCCGTTCTCGTTCTCCACGAGGTCGGCGAAGTAGCGGAAGGCGTCGCGGACGCAGTCGACGTCGACGCGGCCTTCCTCCAGCGTCTTGCCCGCGTCCCGGCTCTCCAGGGCGCCGATCCGCTCGCGGTCGCGCTCCAGCAGTGCGGCGACCCGGCGCAGCAGGGCGGCCCGCTCGGCGGCGGGCGTGCGCGGCCAGGCGCCGAAGTCGAACGCAGCTCGCGCCGCGGCCACGGCGTCCTCGGTGTCCAGGACACCGCCCTCCGCCACGACCTCGAAGGGGGTGGCGTCGACGGGGTCGATGATCTCGCGCGTGGCCCCGGACAGGGCTGCGCGCCACTCTCCGCCCACGTGGATGGTCTGCTGTGCTGCCGTCACGGTACGTATTGCCTTTCGTTCCTGTGAGTCCCCCTGTCGGTGAGACCGACGTGGTCCGCCCGCCTGCCCCGACTCCCGAAACCCATGCGCAATGCATTGCGGAGAGTGTTCTGCTTCACTCACGAAAGAGCCACAAATCTGGACATACAACACGACTCTCGGGTCTGAGGCAGAAGCACCGCAGTGGCTCAGGTCGGTGGACGTTGCGGACTCACCCGATCGGAGTACGTCACCCGTGGGGCGGCGGGGCGGGAGTTTGCGCAGGTCGGGTTCGTCAGGAGCGGCGCGCGGAGGGGGTCGGGCGGATCCACCCGCAGGCAGCGCACCGGGGACGCCGTTTATCTGGCAGCACGCCTTCCGTCGAACTGGAGGAGGAACCCATGGCCAGGCAAGGCAGGACGAAAGCCGCCTCGCCCGGAGCGGTGAGGGCGAGGGCGAACCTGGAACTCCCGCCGGGCCATCACCCCGCAGTACCGCGACGCCCTGCAGCGGCTGCTGCCGGACACCTGGGCCCTGGAACGCGGTGACGTGTGGCTGCACGCCCGGATCGTGGCGGGTGCGGCGGGCGGCTCCCGGCGGACGGCCCTGCCGCCCACCCAGGGCTTCAAGATCCACGTCTCCTCCGCCCCCGCGCACGCCGAGCGGCTGTTCGACCTCGTCGTCCCCGTGTGCGTGGAGAGCGGCGTCGAATTCAAGGCCGCCGCCGACCCGGTGATGTTGGGCGTGATCAACTCGAAGACCCAGGAGCGCGGCTTCTCCGGCAAGTTCATGACGGTCTATCCGCCCGACGAGGACGTCTTCGTCACGCTGATCGAGACCCTGCACCGGCGAACGGCCGGCGAGGCGGTCGAGGGCCCGTACGTCCTGTCGGACCGCCGCTACCGGGACAGCAAGGTCCTCTTCTACCGGTACGGGGGCTTCCGGCCACCGCGGCGGCTCAACATCGACGGCACCCAGAGCACCTTCCTGGTCTCCCCCGACGGCACCTACGTGGCCGACGAGCGGCTGCCGTACTTCCGGCTGCCCCCTTGGGTCCGCGACCCCTTCGCCGAGGAACCGGCGGAGGCCGCACCGCAGGACACGACGGAGGAACCGGCCGAGGATCCCGCGGCACGCCCCGCCGGGGAACCTGCCGCCACCCTCCTCAACGGCCGCTACCGCATCGAGGGCGCCCTGGCGTTCTCCAACGCCGGCGGTGTCTACCACGGCACGGACGACGCCACCCGGGGGCCCGTCGTCGTGAAGGAGGCCCGGCGCCTCACCAACTGCTGGACGTCCGGAGACCGCACGGTCGACTCGGTCGACATGCTGCGCCACGAGTACGACGTACTGCGCCGGCTGGAAGGCCTCGAATTCGTTCCGCGGCCCGTCGACCTGTTCCGGGAGTGGGAGCACACCTTCCTGGTCGAGGAGCGCGTGGACGGCATCGCGTTCCACGACTTCTGGGCACAGGACGACGTGATCCTCGCGCCGTACATCCGCCGGGAGGGGCGGGTGGAACGGTTCGTCCCCCGCTTCCGCGAGGTCGCCGGCCGCGTGATCCGCATGATCGAGCAGGTGCACGCGCGCGGGGTGGTCCTCGGCGACCTGTCGCCGAACAACATCCTGATCGACAGCGAGACGCTCCGGATGTGGTTCATCGACTTCGAGAGCGCGGTCCACGGGGACGACGAGGCGGCGCTGCTGGCCTACGGGACGCGCTGGGGCACCCCCGGGTTCCTCCACCCGGACCGCGCCTCCCGGGACAGGCTGCTTCCCTGTGACGACTGGTACGCCGCCGCCATGCTCCTCTACAGCAGCGTCGTGCCCGCCACCGCGTTCTTCGCCCTCAACCCCCTCGCGCAGGACCTCTTCCTCGACGAGCTCGTCGCCCTGGGCATGCCCGCCCGGGTGAGGTCCGTCGTGTCGTGCCTGACCGCAGGCCGGGTGGAAGAGGCGAAATCCGTGCTCGCCGGCTGGGAGGACGCGTGACGCCATGCGGCCCTTGACGAGCGACACCCTCGCGTCCGAAGGGGGCGCCCCGGCCCACCCGGACGCGGAGGTGCGGCGCACCCTCGGCGGTATCGCCGACACCCTGCTCCGCACCTACGACGTGCGGCGCACCGACCGCCTCTGGCCGGCCGACTACATGGTGTTCACGACGAACCCGCTCAGCGTGGCCTACGGCGCCTGCGGGCCGGCCCTGTTGCTCCGTTCCCGGGCGAGCGCCCACGAGCCCGCCGCCGCCCTGCCCGCCGAGGTGGCCTCCTGGATGCTGGGACAGCGCCTCGGCACGGACACCTATCCGCCCGGGCTGTACGTCGGGCTGGCCGGCATCGCCTGGGCCTTCCACGATCTCGGCTGGGAGGACCGGGGCGAGGAGGTGATGGCGATGCTCCAGGCGTCGCCGCTGCTGTACGACGAACCGGGCATGTTCCTCGGAGTCGCCGGGTGGGGACTGGCCTCCCTGCGCTTCCACACGAGGACCGGGAAGCAGGTCCACCTCGACCGCGCCGTGCAGGCGGGGGAACACCTGCTCAGGACCGCCCGTCAGGAGGGCGGCACCTGCTCCTGGCGGTCCTCCCACGACGACAGCCTCCACTACGGGTACGGCCACGGGGCGAGCGGTATCGCCCTCTTCCTCCTCCACCTGCACCTGCTGACCGGCGACGCCCGCTTCCGGTCGTACGCCGTGCGCGCCCTGGAGTTCGATCTGGCCCGTGCGACCGAGAGCGGTCTCGGCCTGCAGTGGCAGCGGGTCCAGGACGACCCCGTCGTGTACCCGTACTGGATCCACGGCGGCGCCGGCGTCGGCAGCGTGCTGATCCGGTTCCACGCCCTGCTCGGCATCGAGCGGTACGGCGAACTCGCCCGCCGGGTGGCGGACGACACCTTCGTCAAGTACTCCTACGCCCCCGGCCTCTTCGAGGGCCTGGCCGGAATCGGCGAGTTCATGCTGGACATGTACTCCTTCACCGGCGAGCGGGAGTACCGGGACAGGGCCCGCGACATCGCCGGAACCCTCCTGTGGTTCAGGGTCGAGGACGAGGACGGCATCGCCTTCCCCGGCCGCTGGCTCAACCGGGTCGCCCACGACTACGCGACCGGCTCGGCGGGCATCGGCCTGTTCCTCTCCCGGCTCCTGTCCCCGGGCGAGCGCCCCTTCGTCGACCTCTGACGGCCTTCCGTCCGGGGTCGCTCACCCGCCCGCCGCACCGTCAGGCCTCCCGCTACTTCTCCACGATCGGATCCAGCACCACGGAACCGGGCAGCGCCGCGGCCATGTCATGGGCGTAGACCCCGGGCTGCACCCAGAAGAACCAGTTCCCGGCGGCGACAAAAGTGTGCCGGTAGGCCCGGCGCCCTGTCGCGATCGAATCGCCGACCTCGTCCCGGCTGTACCGGGCCGTGCTCAGCACCTGGATGTAGTTGGAGACGGTCGTTCCGCGGTGCTGCACCTCACAAGTGGCGTCCGAGCCGAACTTGTTCTCGTTGCGCAAGGTCACCTTGCAGTCGAACCCGCCCTTCGCCAGCGCGGCAACCACGTCGTCGACCGACGCGTACTCGGGTCCGGTCGGCACCTCGCCCGGCATCGGTGTCAACGGCTTGGGCCCCCGGTCGCCCCCGACGAGACCGCATCCGGTCAGCGTCAGCAGCAGCCCCAGCAGGAGCGGCATGGACTTCCCTGTGCGCATGTGTTCAGTTGCTCCTCGGCGGCCTGGGTGCCGGTCCCGGGCTCGGGGAGGGGGTGCCCGGCTCCGCGGGACCGGTTCCCGTCCCGGTGTGCGGCCCTCCGCCCTCATGGTAGATCGGGTCGATGGAGACGTGGTGGCCGGCCGGGGTCTGCGATTCGAGCTGTCGCACGGCGGTGGCCCGCTGCTCGTCCGTCAGCGCGTACCAGGCCATCGCGTCGTCCAGGTGCGGCTCCACCTTGTCCCAGTTCCCTCCCCGGGTCTTGATGTCGCCGCCCCGGCTGCCCGACTCGTCGCCGTACTGCTCGTTCAGCTCCCGGACCTCCGGGGTGTCCGCCGCGTACAGGGTGAAGAGCTGCTTGTCGGTCCTCGCGCCGTACGGATTGTCCTGCAGGCCCTGGAGGTGGTAGGCGCTCATGCGGATGTTCTCGTCGGGATTCTCCTCTATGTACTTGGTGAGTTCCGCGTCACCGAGATCCCCGAGGAACGTCCCGTCGGAAAGGGTGAACGCCCGCTGGTTCTGCCTCATCACCTCGCGCGCGGTGTCCGGCTTCATGTGCGTGATGCCGAGGGACTTGTCGGGCTTGACGGACTGCTGCAACGTCCAGTCGAAGATCCGTCCCACCTGGGCCAGCGGGCCGGTCAGGCCGGGGCTGAAGTTCTGGTACCACTGCTGCTCCTGCCACAGGATGGCCAGCAGCAGCTTCCGGCTGATGCCCGTCTCGGCAGCCGCCCGGTTCACCGCGGCGAACTGCGCCGGGGAGACGTTGATCGGGTGCAGGCCGTCGGTACCGCCCGACAGGGCCAGGGCCACGGCGAGCGGGGAGCCGGGGGTCAGGGCCTCCTTGGCCAGCGCCGGGTCGGAGACGGCGGTCAGGCCCTCGATCGTGCGCAGGGCGCGCGCCGCGTCCACGTCGGCCTGGGTGGCCTTCCGCAGGGCGTCGCCGATGATCCCCTGTGCGTGGTTGACCGGTTCGAGGTGCTCGGTGCTGCCCGCGGGCACCATGACGGGGTGGGACAACTGGACCCGGCCGCTGTCGTCGACCTTCAGGTCGCGGGTACGGGCGTAGTCCAGGGCGCTGTTCAGGTCCCGCTGCGCGCCTGTGATCGCCTCGGCCAGGTCGTCGTAGACCTTGGCCATCGCGCGCAGGGCCAGCCCGGACGTCTCGTAGTCGTCGGCGTGCTTCACGAACCGCTCCGTGGCGGCGCGCCCGGCCTCGCCGGTCCAGCACCGGTCGACCGTCCGGGCGACGTCTTCACGCGCGTACGAGGCGAGGCCGTCGCACTGCTTCGCCACGGCCACCGCGTCGTCGGCCGCGGTACGCCACTTCTGCGGGTCGGCCTGCTTCAGTTCGGGTACGGAGACCATCAGGCGTCCTCCAATACGCCGCCGGCCGCGCGCAGCCGGTCGGCTATCGCCTGGTCCTCGGCGGTGATGCCGTTCGCTCCCGTGGTCAGGGCGTCGGCCGCGTCGTCGACGAGGTCCGCGAGCTCCCGCAGCCGGCGCTGCCAGCCGGCCACGCAGTCGTTGCTGGCCGGACCGGCCACCCATCCGGAGTGGCTCTTGCCGACGGCTTCGGCGTCGTCGAGCGTGGACTTGCCCCGGGCCTCGGCGTTCGCCGTACGGATGCCGGACGCCTTGGAGTGCACGGGACCCGCGGCGAGGCCGAGGTCCGGCTTGCCCGCGGACGGGGACGGACCGGGTTGGGGAGTCGGTGCGGACGACGGTCCGGCGGAGGCGAGGCGCATCGCCACCTCCCCCTTCTCCCGCGTCCACTCCTCTTCGAATTCGAACGTCATTTCCCTAGCCTCGCACACCCGGATTTCCGGCGACGAAAGCCTTTTTGACTGCACGTCACGTTCGGTGAGGTGCCGGTCACGTCTCCCGGAGCGGTGCGTACGCCTCGGGTCCGAGGCCGAACGTCCAGGCCACGCCCTGACGGGCCGTCCGCGTCGTCGGCGGTACCCGCAGCCAGTAGGTGCGGCTGGTGCCGTCGGGCTCCGGCGTCGAGTTGACGACCTCCACCATCACGACGGCCTCGTCGTCCGGCATGGGTATGCGCCACAGGATCCCCGTCTCGTCCCGGTGCACGGGGTCGGCCCCCGACTCCCGCAGATAGCGGTCGTACCCGTAGAACTCCAGCATCACCCGCCGGAGTTCGGCGTTCTCCTCTTCCCGGATCCGCTCCGGCGTCAGGGTGGCCAGTCCCGCCAGGAACTCGGCCGGGACGGGCATGCCCCGCCACGCGTGGAGCGCGAACCCGTCGGGGAACGCCAGCGCCGGACCGTCCCCGCGGTCCAGCCTGCCCGCCTCGTCGCGGTGCAGCTCCACCGGGCGCTCGCACAGCACGGCCAGCCGTTCGTAGGGCCACCACCAGCCGGCCGAGCGGGCCAGGACACCCAGTCCGTGCAGGGGCGCGCCCTCCCCCGTGTCGAAGGCACACAGCCAGGCCGCGTCGTGCTGCCCGAGCACCGCGTCCAGGAGCAGCAGGCGCAGCGACCGCTCCTCGGCCGCAGGGGCGGCGGCCCCGGCCGTCAACTCGTCGACGAGACCGATGCGGATCCGCTCCGCCAGGCGTTCCGTGTTCTCCCACAGGCGGCCGCCCGTCGCGCTCCAGTGCCGTCCCCAGCCCTGCGGGCCGAGCCGTCGCTGCACCCGGTCCCGCTCGGCCGCCCACGGCGCGCTGCGCACCGTCTCCCGTACGCCGCGCCCGCGCGCGGCCGGCCCGTACGGCCCGTCGTCCCCGCCGAGCAGGCGCACCGCCTCCCGGGGCGAGTCCGCCCAGACGATCCGCTCCGGCTCCACCAGGCCCGCGGCCCGGTACGCGAGCCGCACACCGGCCTCCGCGGCCGCCCGATCGGCCGGCCCGGTGGCCGCCGCGGCCCCCCGCCACACGTCGATGTCCCTCACCACGATCCCCGTTCCCCCACTGTCCGACACGCTGTCAGTCCGCCACGATCCGTACGGATCCGGGTATGTACTCCCGCTGCCGCACGACCCGGTACCAGCCCTTGGGCAGCGGTATCGCGGCGTGCTCCTCGTGCACCACCCGCCCGCCGTCCGGGAGGTGCAGCAGCAGCGGGCCGAAGGCTCCCGGTTCGCGGACGAGCCGCCCGGGCCCGAGCACGGCGTGGGCGTGCCCGGTGACCTCGCCCAGGGCGAGGACCATCCGGCCCCGCCCGTCCCGCGGCTCCTGGTCCGCGTCGGCCGCGTGCGGCGGCACCGCCGACTCGTCGAGCGGCACGATGAGCACGTCCCCCTGCCGGTACATGGGTGTCCCCTTCCCCCCGCGCCGCCCGGTGCGCCGCGTTCTCCTCCGAAGGTAGGGGGCAGGTCTGACAACGGCCTTCCCCCCGGCCCTCGCCCACCCCACACCCCGCCCTGCCGCTGCCCCTGTCGGTGCCCCTTGGTACAACTTGCAGCACATCGGACGCGACAGGCGAGGAACGGCGGGCACCCCATGAGTTACCCCAGACACCTGAAGGAATCGTGCGGGCTGCCCGTCTTCGATTTCCCGAGCCCGGGGGACACGGACACGACCCCCCTGCCCGCGGCGGACGCCGTCGCGTGGCGGATCTCCTGCGACAGCTACGACAGCGAGGAGAGCTGGACCGAGGCGTTCGCCCGGTTCGCCGCCGCGGTCGACACCACGCTGGTCCGCGCGATCGTGGTCGGCTCCTGGGAGGAGGCCTACGAGAGCGGGCCCGAGGAGATCATCGGCGCCCTCCTCGACGCACGCCCCCGCCTGCCCGCCCTGCGGGGCCTGTTCCTCGGGGACATGGAGTCCGAGCAGTGCGAGATCTCCTGGATCAACCAGAGCGACGTCGGCCCGCTCCTCGACGGCTTCCCGGAGCTGGAGGAGTTCGGCGTGCGCGGCGGCTCCGGGCTGGTCTTCCCCGCCGTCACGCACCACACGTTGCGCTCCCTGACCGTCGAGACCGGCGGCATGCCCGCCGAGGCCGTCCGCGGCGTCGCCGCCAGTGACCTGCCCGCCCTGGTCCACCTCGACCTGTGGCTCGGCACGAGCGAGTACGGCGGGGATGCGGCGATCACCGACCTGGCGCCGATCCTCGACGGCGACCGGCTGCCGCGCCTGCGTCACCTGGGCCTGCGCAACAGCGACATCCAGGACGAGATCGCCACCGCCGTCGCGTCCGCTCCCGTCGTCGCCCGCCTGGAGACCTTCGACCTGTCGATGGGCGTCCTCACCGACCAGGGCGGCGCCGCGCTGCTCTCCGGCCAGCCCCTGACGCACCTCAAGAAGCTGGACCTGCACCACAACTACCTCGGCGGGCCGCTGCGCGAGCGCCTGCAGGAGGTCCTGGGCGGCGCCGGCGTCACCCTGGACCTGGACCGCGGCCATGCCGAGGAGGACGAGGACGACGGCCGGGTCTGGCGCTACGTCGCCGTCGGCGAGTAGCGCACGGGCCATGACGGACCACGCACCACCGCCGCGCTGGGCGGTCGTCGGCAACCCGGAGAACCGGCGCGTCGCCCTGTTCTCCGGGGCGGTGCGCGATGCCGGGCTGCCCGCTCCGCGCATCGTGCCCTGGACGGACGTCCTGCGCGGGGGCGGCGCCGCCTTCGCCGCCGACGAGATCGTACGGATCGAGTCGCCCGGGGAGAACGCCGAGGTCGACCGGCTCCTGCGCGGCGCCGGTGACCCCACCCGGGTGGAGGGCGGGGCCCGCTGGTACGCCGCCTTCACGGCGGCCGTCCGGACGCTGACCGGCGGCCGGCGCCTCGACGACCCGGACGAGCTGGCCGTCCTCTTCGACAAGCGGCTCTGCCACGAGGCCCTCGCCCACGCCGGGGTCCCCGTTCCGCGGTCGCCGACCTCCGGCGGCAAGGCTCCGGTGCGCGGCTGGGACGACGTACGGGCCCTCATGGCCGCGCACGGCATGCCGCGGGTGTTCCTGAAGCCGGCCCACGGCTCCTCGGCTTCCGGTGTCGTCGCCGTCGAGACGGCCGGCGGGGGCCGGATCCGGGCGACCACCTCCGTGGAGAGCGCGCAGGGCGGCCGGCTGCACAACTCGCTGCGGGTACGGCGCCTCACGCGCGAGCCGGAGGTCGCCGCGCTGGTCGACGCCCTCGCCCCCGACGGACTCCACCTCGAACGGTGGTGGCCCAAGGCCTCCCTCGGGGACGGGTCGGCCGACCTGCGCGTGGTCGTGGTGGCCGGCCGGGCCACCCACGCCGTGGTCCGCACCAGCCGGACCCCCATGACCAACCTCCATCTCGGCGGGCGGCGCGGCGACCTCGCCGCCGCCGTCCGGGCCGCGGGCCCCGCCTGGGCCGAGGCCCTGCGGACCTGCGAGCGGGCCGCGGCCTGCTTCCCGGGCACCCTGTGCGTCGGTGTCGACCTGCTGCCCGCCGTCGGCTGGCGCCGGTTCGCCGTCGCCGAGGTCAACGCCTTCGGCGACCTCCTGCCGGGCCTGACCGGACTGCCCGGCAGCGGCGCCGAGGGCCAGGACACCTATGCCGCGCAAGTGGCCGCCGCCATCCGAAGACACGTACAGCACCACCCCACGAGGAACCACCGTGCACCCGCCTGAGACCCCCGCGCCCCCGCCCCCGCTCCCCGACATGAACGAGGTCGTCGGCCGCGACGACCTGCTCCTGCTCACCCTGGACACCCTGCGCCACGACGTCGCCGTCGAACTGGCCGCCGCCGGACGCATTCCGAACCTGGCCCGGCACCTGCCCGGGGGCGTCTGGGAGGAGCGGCACGCCCCCGGCAGCTTCACCTACGCCTCCCATCAGGCGATGTTCGCCGGCTTCCTGCCCACCCCCGCCCGGCCCGGCCCGCACCCCCGGCTGTTCGCCGCCCGCTTCGCGGGCAGCGAGAGCACCGCCGGCCGCACGTACGTCTTCGACACTCCCGACCTGGTGTCGGGCCTCGCCGCGGCCGGATACCGCACGGTGTGCGTCGGTGGCGTCGGCTTCTTCAACAAGCAGGGCGCGCTGGGCGACGTGCTCCCCGGCATGTTCCAGGAGAGCCACTGGGAACCGGCCTTCGGGGTCGCGTCACCGACCTCCTTCGAGGCACAGGTCGAGCGGGCCGAACAGGTCGTGGCCGCGCTCCCCGCCGACCAGAGGCTGTTCCTCTTCGTCAACGCCTCCGCGCTGCACCAGCCCAACTGGTTCCACCTCGCCGGCGCCACCGCCGAAGCGGGCGACACGCGCGCCACCCACGCCGCCGCCCTCGAATACATCGACCGGCACATCGGCCGGCTCCTGACCGCCATGAGCTCCCGCCGCCGCTGCTTCGCGATCGTCTGCTCCGACCACGGCACCACCTACGGCGACGGCGGCTACACCGGCCACCGCCTCGCCCACGAGGCCGTCTGGACCGTGCCGTACGCCCACTTCTTCCTGGAGCCGTCCGCATGAGCGCCCCCGCACCCGCCCCGCTCGCGCCCACCCCGCCGCCGGGCCGCCCGTACAGCGCCTACGTGTACGCCTACCCCCACAAGACCGCCTACCGGCCGCTGCCCGAGCCGCCCGCCCTGCGGGACCTGTGGCACGGCGAACGCAAGGACGCCCTCTCCCTCTACCTCCACATACCCTTCTGCGAGGTCCGCTGCGGCTTCTGCAACCTGTTCACCCGCATCGGCGCCCCCGACGGGCTCACCGGCCGCTACCTCGACGCCCTGGAGCGCCAGGCCACCGCCGTCCGCGACGCCCTCGGCGACGACGGCCCGGTCTCCTTCGCCAACGCCGCCTTCGGCGGCGGGACGCCCACCTTCCTGACGGCCCCCGAACTGGAACGGCTCTGCGACATCGCCGAGCAGCGGATGGGAGCCGACCTGCGCGCCGTCCCGCTGTCCGTGGAGACGTCCCCCGCCACCGCCACCGCCGACCGGCTCGCCGTCCTCGCCGAGCGCGGCGCCACCCGCGTCAGCATCGGCGTCCAGAGCTTCGTCGCCGAGGAGGCCCGGGCGGCCGTGCGCCCCCAGCGCCGCGCCGATGTCGAGGCGGCGCTCGGCCGCATCCGCGACGCCCGCGTCCCCGTCCTCAACATCGACCTCATCTACGGCATCGACGGCCAGACCCCCGCCACCTGGCGCACCTCCCTGGACGCCGCCCTGGCCTGGCGCCCCGAGGAGCTCTACCTGTACCCCCTGTACGTCCGCCCCCTCACCGGACTCGCCCGGCGCACCGCGCTGACCGACCGGGCCTGGGACGAGCAGCGTCTGAGCCTCTACCGGCAGGGCCGCGACCACCTCCTCGCGCACGGCTACGAGCAGGTGTCGATGCGCATGTTCCGGCTGGCCGGTACGGCGCCCCAGGGCCCGGACGACCACGCCTGCCAGACGGACGGCATGATCGGCCTCGGCTGCGGCGCCCGTTCCTACACCTCCGCGCTGCACTATTCGTTCGACTACGCCGTCGACATGGGCGAGATCCGCGGGATCATCGACGACTACACCGCCACCGACGACTTCACCCGCGCCGTCCACGGCCGGCCCACCAACGGCGACGAGGCGCGCCGCCGCCACCTCCTCCAGTCGCTGCTCCAGGCGCAGGGCATGCCGGTCGCCGACTACCGGGAGCGGTTCGGCGCCGATCCGCACGAGGACTTCCCCGCCGAACTGGCCGCGTTCGCCGCCCGCGGCTGGCTCGACCAGGACGGCACGGGCCCGCTCCTGCGCCTCACCCCCGAGGGCCTGGCCCACTCCGACGCGCTCGGCCCCGAGCTGTTCTCACCGGC
This sequence comes from Streptomyces nojiriensis, assembly GCF_017639205.1. NCBI lineage: Bacteria > Bacillati > Actinomycetota > Actinomycetes > Kitasatosporales > Streptomycetaceae > Streptomyces > Streptomyces nojiriensis. Next base: position 1,811,294 of record NZ_CP071139.1, read on the forward strand.
CGTACGGGCCGCCATGGCCGCCTACGAGGCCAAGTAGCCGCCGTGGACCTCACCCTGCTCTACCGCGGCCCGCTCGCCTCCTGCGACTACGACTGCCCGTACTGCCCCTTCGCCAAGCGGCGCGACACCACGGCCCAGCTGCGCGCCGACCGGGCCGCCCTCGAGCGGTTCACCGGCTGGGCGCGCTCCCGGGCCGGGGAGGACCGGCTCTCCCTGCTGTTCACCCCGTGGGGCGAGGGGCTCGTCCGCTCCTGGTACCGCCGCGCCCTCGTCGACCTCTCGCACCAGCCGCACGTCGACCGCGTCGCCATCCAGACCAACCTCAGCTGCCGCACGGACTGGCTCGCCGAGGCCGACCCCGCCACGCTCGCCCTGTGGTGCACCTACCACCCCGGGCAGACCCCGTTCGACCGCTTCCTGGGCAAGCTGCGCGACCTCGCCGGCCGGGGCATCCGCCACAGCGTCGGCATCGTCGGGCTCCCCGAGAACCTGGAGCACGCCCGCAGGCTGCGCGCCGCGCTGCCCGCCCACGTGTACCTGTGGGTGAACGCGGCCGACGGCCACACCTACACCGACGCCGAGGCCGACACGTGGACCGCCCTCGACCCGCTGTTCCCGTACAGCCGGCACCCGCACCGTTCCGCCGGACTGCCGTGCCGCACCGGCGAGTCGGTGGTCTCGGTGGACGGCGACGGCACGGTCCGCCGCTGCCACTTCGTCCGCGCCGAGCTCGGCAACCTCTACGACGACTCCTACCGGACCGCGCTCGGCCCGCGTCCGTGCCCGCTGGCCACCTGCGACTGCCACATCGGCTACGTCCACCTGGAGACGCTGCCGCTCTACGACGTCTTCGCGGGCGGTGTCCTGGAACGCGTCCCGGCGACCGGTACGCCCCCGCTCCCCCTGGTCCCCCTGCTCAGGAGGCCCCCGGCAGCCGGCTGACCACCCGCCCGCCGGCCACGACCAGCCGGACCGAACGCAGCGCGGCGAGGTCGGCGAGCGGATCCCCGTCCACCACCAGCAGATCGGCCCGGAGCCCGGCCGCCGGCCGGCCGGTGTCGCCGCCGATCCCCAGGGCCCGTGCCGCGCCCGTCGTGGCCAGGTCGACGACCTCGGCCGGATCCAGCCCGATGTGCTCGAAGAACTCCAGACTGGAGACGAAGGCGTCGAAGACGGCGTGCGGGACGCCCGCGTCCGTCCCGGGCAGCAGCCGTACGCCGCGCTCCGCCATCCAGCGGAGCCGTCCGAACATCTCCTCGGCCCGCTCACGGCCGAACCGCTCGGCGAATCCCCGCCAATCGGGGCTCGCCGCAGGGCAGACGGCGATGCCGCGCGCCGCGATGGCGTCGACCACGTCCTCCCGTACGTCGAACCCCGTCCGCCCCATCCACGTGCAGTGCTCGATGCCGTCGACCCCGGCGGCCACGGCGGCGGCGATGCCCTCGGTCCCGTGCGCGTGGACGGCCACCGGCAGCCCGAGGCTCCGCGCCTCCGCGACGATCAGGCGAGCAACCTGCCGGCCCGGTCGGCCATCGCGGCGTGGAGCTCGGCGTCCGAGGCGGCCTGGAGGCCGGCCACGGGGTCGGGGCCGGCGTCGAGCGCGAGATGGACGTGGGAGTCGATCAGGCCCGGGAGCAAGGTGCCCTCGGGGAAGGCCAGTCGGGGAACCCCGGGCCCGGCCTGCGCCTCGACCTCCGCGCGCGGCCCGACCGCCACGATCAGGCCCCCGTCGCACAGGACGGCCCCGTCCGGGACCACCCGGCCTCCCGGACCCGCCACCATCCGACCCGCCGACAACACCGTCCGCACGATGCCCCTTCCCGTGGTCGAGGTCGTCATCCTCTCCCGGACCCCACCGGTACGCTATAAAATTAGGTTTACCTAACTTCCGCTGCCGCCAGGAGACTTGATGCTTTCGGACACCGTCTTCGCCGCATACGGGCTGCCCGGTGAGCCGGGGTCCGAGGAGTTCTGGGCGGCGGCCGCGGGGCCCAGATCGGTGCCCGCCGACGGCGGCGGCTGGACGACCCTGTTCCTGTGGCGGGGCGCCGCGGCCCGGATCGGCTTCGAGAGCTGGTCGCCGGAGCTCGCCCTGCGCCGCTGGGGTGGTACGGACTGCTGGTACGCCGAGGTCCGGATGCCCGCGCGGCTGCGGGTGACGTACCGGTTCCTCGTGGGCGAGACCGCGTACGCCGACCCGTTCAACCCGGAGGGGGCAGGCGGTGACCGGTCCGTCGCCGCCACCCCGGACGCTCCGGCCCAGCCGCACTGGCCCGCGTTCCGGGCCGACGCCGACGATGTACTGCCCCTCCCCCGGACCCGGGTCCGCTGGGCCAGCGAGCGGCTCGGCGGGCGGCGGACCGTACGGGTCCACCCGGCGGGCGGCGGCGGGCCCGTGGTGCTGCTGCTGGACGGGGACGACTGGCTGTACCTGCACCCGGCCATGACCGCATTCGACTCCGCCGTCGCCGGCGGCGAGATGCCCCCCGTCACCCTCGTCTTCCTGCCGACGAGGGACCGGGAGGCCGAGTTCGGGTGCCGGCCGGAGCTGTGGGAGGCGGTCCGGGACGAACTGCTGCCGCTGGTCGGGGAGTCCGGCGTACCCGTGGACGGGGACCGCCTGGTGGTCGCCGGACAGAGCCTGGGCGGGCTGAGCGCGGTGTACGCGGCCCTGGAGTTCCCGGACCTGGTGTCCCGGGTCGCCTGCCAGTCGGCCTCGCTGTGGTGGACACCCGGCGCCGTGCGGTCGGCGGACCCCCTCGGCGGCCCGGTCGGCGGCTCCGTCGCCGCACGCCTGCGCGAGCGCCCCGACCTGTCCGGCCTGCGGATCGCCTTCGACGTGGGGGAACACGAGACGCGGATGCTGCCCCACTGCGAGCTGGTCGAGACCCTGGCCGAGCGGGCCGGCGCGACCGTGCGGACCTCCCGGTCGGCGTCGGGCCACGACCGTGCGGGCTGGCGCCAGGCCCTGCTCCGGGACGTGGCCTGGGCGCTCGGCTAGGCCGTCTCTTCCGGATCTTGTCGGCCGAGCCCGGGTCGTCCGGTGCCATGGGGCCTCCCCAGGCCCGCCAGGGCCGAGGGGAAGCATGGCAAGGCGGAGGGACGCCCGTGTACTGGACGTACTCGGGCGCCCCGACAACGCGGCCAGGTGCGGTGCCGGGCGGGCCGGGCCCGGCAAGATCCGGAAGAGACGGCCTAGGCACGGTCGCGTCAGGTCAGCGGGCCACCGCCAGGCCGTACTCCTCGTCCCCGGCGAGGAGGTTGCGGTGGGTGCCCTCGGCCGTGATGACCCCCTCGTCCAGGACGAGCACACGGTCGGCGGCGTCCAGGAGGGCCGGGCTGCTGGTGATCACGACGGTGGTGCGGCCCCGGCGCAGCTTCGCGATGTTGCGTGCGATGAGCTGCTCGGTGACCGCGTCCACGGCCGTGGTCGGATCGTGCAGGACGAGGATGTCGGCGTCGGCCGCCAGGGCGCGGGCCAGGGACAGCCGTTGGCGCTGTCCGCCGGAGAGGTTCGCGCCGCGGTCGCGGACGCCGTGGTCGAGTCCTTCGCGGTGGAGGGCGACGACGTCGGTCAGCATGGACGCCTCGACGGCCTCGGCGACGGTGCGGCTGGTGCCCGACGGGTCGATGTTCGTACGGAGGGTGCCCGCGAAGATCTCTCCGTCGTACGGGTTCACCAGCATGTGCTCGCGGACCGCCTCGATCGACAGGGCGGCGAGCTCCTCCCCGCTGACCCGCACCACTCCTTCGTACGCGTGCGGCAGCACCTTCACCGCCAGGACCGCGGCCAGGTCGGCCGCCGCGCGTGGCTGGTAGGCGGCGATCGCCACGAACTCGCCCGCCGGCACCTGGAACTTCAGGGCGCGCAGGGCCCCGTACCGGACGCAGTCGAGCTCCAGGCCGCCGCCGGCGGCCGGGCGCTCCGGCCCGTGCGCGGCCGTCGGGGGCGCGGCCAGCACCAGCGCCATGCGCTCGGCCGAAGCGCGGGCCATCATCACGTACTTGGGCATGTCCGAGAACAGCTTCAGCGGTTCCATGATGAACTGGGCGAGCCCCACGGCCATGACGAGTTCCCCGACGGTGATGCGGCCGTCGAAGGCCAGCCAGCCGGCCGTCAGGGTCACACCGGCGGCGAGCGCCGCGTTGAGGGCCGTCGCGGTGCCCGCGTAGGCGCCGTTCACCCCGGCCACGGTGATCGCCTGGTGCTTGGCCTCGGTACTGACCTTCCGGTACGACCGGAAGGCCGCGTGGTTGCCGCCGAAGCCGTGCAGCGGGCGCAGGCCGGTGATCAGGTCGGCCACCTTCGCGCCCGCCCGGGCCACCCGGGCCTGCTGTTCGCGGGTGCTGGAGCCGATCCGCCGGGACATCACGCTCAGGACGGAGAGGATCAGGGCGGTGCCCACGATCACCAGCAGGCCGAGCCGGATGTCGGCCAGTCCCAGCGCGACCGCCGCGACCAGCACGGCGACCAGTGAGCTGATCAGCAGCGGCACCACCTCGATGATGTCGGCCGTCTGGTCGGCGTCCTCGGTGGCGATGGTCAGCACCTCGCCGGACTTGAGGCCGGCGTCCCTGGCCACCGGCTCCAGCCCGCAGTCCGCGACCTGCACCCGCCAGCGGTGCGCCTCGGTCGTGTTGGCCTGCTGCAGGATGCGCATGCCGAACCGCCACGACAGCGACACGGTCGTGATGATCACGGCCAGCGCGCCGATCGACAGGGCGAGCGCACCGGGGCTGCGGTCCTGCATCGTGTGCTCGACGATCAGGCCGAGCGCGATGGGGAAGGCGGTCTCACCGGCCTGGTACAGGCCCATGAGGACGGTGCCCCAGGTCATGGCGCCGATGTTGCGGCGAAGGGCGGTCTTGAGGATGTCGGACCCCGGTCGGGGCCGCCGCGTGTCAGGAGTTTTCATCGAGGTGACGGGCAATCATTTCCGGGGTTCGCAGCGTGAACAGATCACGGACCGTGATCACAGGACCGTACTCCCGGCGGAGCAGGCCGATCAGCCGCACCGCCAGCATGGAGTGCCCTCCCAGGGACACGAAATCGCTCAACGCGCTCACCTCGTCGTCGTCCAGGTCGAGTGCTTCGGCGAAGAACTCGCACACGACGGTCTCGGTCCCGGTCTCCGGTCCGCGCTCGCCCGCCGTGGTCAGCGTGCCGAGCGGCTTGGCCTCCGGCAACGCCTTGGTGTCGGCCTTCCCGTTCACGGTCAGCGGGATGCGGTCGACCCGGGCGTAGTGCGTCGGGCGCAGGAAGTCCGGCAGCCCGGCGCCCACCTCGGCGGCGACCGCCGCCAGGTCGGAGCCGTCGAGCACGAGGTAGGCGGCCAGCCGGTACGCGCCGTCGACCTGCGGGTCGGGCTGGGCGACCGCGGCGGTGAACCGCACCGCCGGGTGCGCGGCGAACGCGGCCTCCACCTCGCCCGGTTCGACGCGGTGTCCGCGGATCTTGACCTGCTGGTCGGTGCGGCCCAGGTACACCAGGTTCCCGTCGGGCCGTCGCGCCACCAGGTCTCCGGTGCGGTACATGCGTTCGCCGGGCGCGCCGAAGGGGCAGGCGACGAACCGGTCCGCGGTCTGGGCGGGCTGCCCGAGGTAGCCGCGCGCGATGCCGATGCCCGCCACGTACAGCTCGCCGGGGACTCCGTCCGGCAGCGGCCGCAGCCACGGGTCCAGGACGTACACGTCCGTGTTGTCGATGGCCACGCCCACCACCGGGTCCTGGCATTCGAAGGTGCCGACGCCCAGGGTGTTGATGGTGTACTCGGTGGGTCCGTAGAGGTTGTAACCGGCCGTGCCCTCGGTCTCTGCGAGCCGCTGCCACAGGGTCGGGGTGACGGCCTCGCCGCCCAGCAGCACCAGGGCCGGCCGCCGCTGGGGGTGGTCGAGCAGGCCTTCGGCCACCAGCTGCTGCGCGTAGGTCGGGGTCACGTTGATGACGTCGATCCCGTGCTCCAGGCAGTACTCGACCAGACGGGGGGCGTCGCGGCGCAGTTCCTCGTCGCAGATGTGCACCTCGTGGCCGTCGGCGAGCCAGAGCAGTTCCTCCCACGACATGTCGAAGGCGAAGGACACGGTGTGGGCGATGCGGAAGACCCGGTGGCCGTGGTCCGCCAGTACCGGCTCGAAGATCCGGCGCTGGTGGTTGATCAGCATGTTGGTGAGTCCGGCGTACTCGGTGACCACGCCCTTCGGCCTGCCGGTGGATCCGGAGGTGTAGATCGTGTACGCGGGGTGGCGCAGGCGGTCCGGGTCGTCGGGGGCGAAGGTCACGACCGGCTCGGCCTCGGGCAGGGGCCGGTCCAGTTCGATCAGGGCGCCGGTCAGCCGGGGCGAGACGGCGCTGACGGTGAGGGTCACGTCCGGGCGGGCGTCCGCGACGATGGCGGCGATCCGCTCGTCGGGGTGGTCGAGCTCCAGCGGGACGTAGGCGGCGCCCGCGCGCAGTACGGCGAACAGGGCGACGATCGAGTCGAGGGAGCGCGGGACGGCGAGGGCCACCGTCGTCCCGGGTCCGATGCCGCGTGCGGCGAGCACGCCCGCCAGCTCCCGGCTGCGGTCGCGGAGCCGCTCGAAGGTCATGGTCCGGCCGCGGGCGACGAGCGCGACCCGCCGGGGATCGCGGTCGGCCGCCAGGTCGAACCGGTCGACGACGGTGTCCGTACCGACCGCCGTGCGCGCGGCGGGCACCGGCCGGGGCCCCGCGCCGGGCAGCGCGCCCAGCGGCCCGGTGGCGCGGGCCAGGTTCCCGAGCAGGTCCACGTAGTCGTCGAGGAGCCCTCGCGCGGCCCCGGTGTCGTGGTCGCGGTACTCCAGTTTGACGGTGAGCCGGTCGCCGGGGGTGACGACCCAGGTGAACGGGTAGTGCGTGGAGTCGTCGGCCCGGACCGCGGTGATGCCGTGCCGGGTGTTCATCTCGGCGAACGCGTCCATGTCCAGGAAGTTCTGGAGGACGAACAGGTTGTCGAACAGGGTGTCGTGGCCGCCGGCCCGCTGGATCTCGCCGAGCCCGAGGTGCTCGTGCTCCATCGCCTCGACCCGGGCCGCCTGTACGGCCGTCAGGTAGTCCCCGACGGTGTCGTCCGGCCGGGCCCTGGTCCACATGGGGACGGTGTTGAGCAGGACGCCGACGACCTCGGAGAGGTCCTCGCCCTCGCGGCCGGAGACGGTCACGCCGAACACGGCGTCGGCGCGGCCGGTGCGGGCGCCCAGCAGGAGCCCGAACGCTCCGGTCAGCACCGAGTTGAGGGTGACGCCGTACGTCCGGGCGACGTCCCGCAGCAGCTGCGACTCTTCGGCGGAGAGGGTGTGCACGAGGGTGCGCGGCAGGCCGTCGACCAGGGCCGGCGCCGGTCCGGCCAGCAGCGTCGGGCCGGGGAGACCGGCCAGGTGCCGCGCCCAGAAGCGTTCCGAGACGGCCGGGTCCTTGGCGTCGAGCGCCCGGGCGTGGTCCTCGAAGGCGGGCGTGGCCGGGGCCGGGGGCGTCAGCTCGCCCGCGACGGCGGCCTCGTAGGCGTCGAACAGGTCCCGCAGCACGATCTCGCGGGACCAGCCGTCCCACAGCAGCAGGTGGTAGCTGAGCAGCAGGCCGTCGCGGTCGCCGGGCAGCCGCACCACGGTCAGGCGGATCAGCGGCGGCTCACCCGGGTCGAATCCCGTGTCGCGGTCACGGGCGAGCAGGGCGTCGACCTCCGCGTCCGTCGCGAGGTCGACCGTACGGACGCCGACCCGCCGGCCCGCGCCCAGGACCTGGACGGCCCTGCCGTCGTCGTCGGTGGTGAAGCCGGCACCGACGACCGGGTGCCGGGCGATCACCCAGGCCATGGCGTCGGCCAGCGCGCCGGTGTCCAGGCGCCTGTCGAAGGTGAACCAGCTCTGCGCGACGTAGTGGCCGGCCGGCCCCGCCAGCTGCGCCTGGAAGAACAGGCCGCGCTGGAGCGGGGTGACCGGGGCCGTGCGCTCGGCGGTCGTGGCGGCGGCCGCGATGTGTTCCAGGGCGGCGCGCCAGTGCCCGGTGATCTCGTCGGGTATGCCCTCGGCGAGGGTGAAGACCGCGTGCAGGCTTCCGGTGGCCGCGTCGGTCCAGGCGTTGACCTCGACGGCGTACGGGCTGCCCTCGTCGGCGCCGGTGACGTGGAGGGCCTGCGACTCGGCGCCCCGGCCGAGGTAGTTGAACAGGACCTGCGGGCGGGCGGTGAGCAGCGGGGCCGTCTGCGGGTTGAGGTACCGGAGCCCGCCGTACGCGGCGTGCGCGCGCTCGTCCGGCTGGCGTTCGGCGACCTCGCGGGCCGCGGCGACGGGGTCGGTGTGCGCCGTGAGGCGCACCGGGGCGATGGCGGTGAACCAGCCGACCGTACGGGTGTAGTCGTGGTGTGCCGCGGCCGGGACCCGGCCGTGCCGCTCGAGCTCGATCGCCAGATCGGTGGGCGAGGACTGGATGCGGGTCAGCGCGGTGCGCAGCGCGCCGCACAGCAGCTCGGTGAGGCCGACGCCGAGTGCGGCGGGCGCGGTGCGCGTCACGAGGTCGCCGGCCTCGGGCGGGAGGACCACCGTGGTCTCGCGCGGCCGCTCGGCCACGGGCAGCAGCGGGGGTGCCTGGAGGGTGGTGATCCAGTGCCCGAGGCCGTCGGTCTCCTGGGCCGACCGGTCGGCCAGTGCCTGCGCGTACTCGGCGTAGGGGGTGGTCGGCGGCGCGAGCGGGTTCCCGCGCAGGGCGGTGGCGATGTCGTCGAGCAGGATCAGCCAGGAGACGGCGTCGACGGCGAGGTGGTGCACGGTGACCACGAGGGTCCGGGTGGCGTCCAGCCAGGTGAACGCGATGACGTCCCCGGCCTCGGGGTCGAGCCGTCCGGCGGCTTCGTCCGCCGCGGCCGTGGCGTCGGGCGCGTCGCTGCGTACGACGGTGACCGCGCGGGCGGGTTCGGTACGCAGGGCCCACACCCCGTGCTCGGTGCGCAGCCGCAGCCGCAGGGCCGGGTGGGCGGCGACGACGGCATTCGCGGCGCGCTCGGCGTCGGCGTGGCCGGTGCCCTCGGCCGTGACCAGGGCCCGGGCCTGGGCGAACCGGGCGAGGGATCCGCCGAGTTCGCGCCGGCGCAGGATGATCGGGGTCGGTGTCAGCGGGCCGTCCTCACGGAGGGCGGGTGCGGGTGCGGCGGGCGCCGCGGGGTGCGGACCGCTCGTCGCCAGGTGCTCGGCGAGCGCGCGCGGGGTCCTGAGCAGGAACACGTCCCGGGGGGAGATCGCGAGTCCCAGGGCCCTGGCCCGGTTGACGACGGTGATGGCGAGGATGCTGTCGCCGCCGGCCCGGAAGAAGTCGCTGTCGCCGTCGGCGGCGGTGCCGGGGAGGGTCTCGGTGAAGATGTCGACCAGTGCGGTGAGCGCGTAGCCGGCCGTGGAGCCGGCCGCGGCGGCCGGTACGTCGTGGGGTACGTCGTGCGACGCGGCGCGTGCGGTCAGGGCCTTGCGGTCCAGTTTGCCGTTGACCGTCAGCGGCAGGGCGTCGACGGGCAGGACCAGGCCGGGGATCATGTGGGCGGGCAGCTTCGGGGCCAGCAGGCCGGCGAGGGCGGCAGTGTCAAGGGGGACCCCGCCCACGACGTGCGCGACCAGGTGGTCCGCGCTGTCGGCCACGGTGACGGCCGCGTCGACCACGCCGTCGAGTTCCCGGATCGCGGACTCCACCTCACCGAGTTCGATGCGGAAGCCCTTGAGCTGGACCTGGTCGTCGGCGCGGCCGGTGAACTCGAGCTCGCCGTCGAGGGTACGGCGGGCGAGGTCGCCCGTGTGGTACATCCGGGAGCCGTCGCCCGCGAACGGGTCCGCGACGAACCGGCCCGCGGTGAGGGACGGGCGGCCCAGGTAGCCGAGGGAGACCTGGTCGCCGGCGACGTAGATGGCGCCCACCCGGCCCGGCGGGACCGGCCGGAGCCGGTCGTCGAGCAGATGGGTGACCAGGCCGGGGATCGGGCCTCCGATCGGGCTGACGTCGGCGCCGGGGCGGAAGTCCCCGTCGGTCAGGACCCGGTGCGTGACGTGCACGGTGGTCTCGGTGATGCCGTACATGTTGACCAGCTCGGGCGAGGCCGTACCGTACCGCTCGACCCAGCCGCGCAGCCGCCCGGGGTCCAGTGCCTCGCCCCCGAAGATGATCCGGCGCAGGGTGGTGACGGGCTCGTCGGCGTGCCGGTCGGCCTCGATGAACTGGTAGAAGGCCGACGGGGTCTGGTTGAGGACGGTCACCCGGCGCTCGCGCACCAGGCGGTGGAAGTCGACGGGTGAGCGGGTCAGCGCGTACTCCGGCACGAGCAGCTCGGCGCCGTGCGCCAGCGCGCCCCACAGCTCCCAGACCGCGAAGTCGAAGGAGTACGAGTGGAACTGGACCCACACGTCGTGCGGGCCGAAGTCCATGTCGGGCCGGGTGTTCGCGAGCAGGGTCACCACGCTGGAGTGCGGGACGACGACGCCCTTGGGCCGGCCGGTCGACCCGGACGTGTAGATCACGTAGGCGGGATCGTGCCAGTCGGGCCCCCGCCCGGCAGCGTCCCCGGTGACCCGGGCGTCCTGCTCCGGCAGCTCCCCCTGGACGAGCACACGGGCCGGTACGCCCGCCCGGGCCAGCAGCCGCGTGAAGCGCTCCCGGTGCTCCCGGTCCACGAGCACGACCTGCGGAGCCGCGTCGGCGAGGATGTACTCCAGGCGTCCGTCCGGGTACGCGAGGTCGAGCGGTACGTACGCACCGCCCGCGGTGACGACGGCGACGAGGGCGACGACCTGTTCCGAGGAGCGCGGTACGGCGACGGCGACCCGTTCGCCCGGCCGGACACCGGCGGCGCGCAGGGCCGAGGCCAGCTCGTCCTTCGCGTCGGCCAGTTCACCGTAGGTCAGTGACCGGCTCCCGCCGTCGAGGGCGCAGCGGGTGACGGCGGTGGCGGCCGGATCGCGCCGCGCGGCGGCGTCGAACAGCGCGCCCAGCGTCGTCGGGGTGATCGGCGCCGGGGTCCGGGGGCCCGTGGGGGCCAGTTCGTCGACGAGGTCGTCCGGCCGGGTGAGCAGGCCGGTGAGGGTGCGGGTGAAGGTGTGCAGGACCGTCCGGGCGGTCGACTCCCGCACGAGCGCGCCGTCGTAGATCAGGTTGAACCGGGGGCGGCCGTCGAGCGCGCGCTCCACCACGAGGGTCAACGGGTAGTGCGGGGCGCCCTCGTTCACGATGTCGCTGATGACGAGCGTGTCCCCGGGTCCGCGCAGGTCGGCCACATCGGTCGCCACGTCGAACACCACCAGGGTGTCGAAGAGCGGGCCGGCCCCGGTCAGGCGGCTGATGCGCGCCAGTGAGACGTGCTGGTGCGCCAGCACCGCGCTCTGGTGGTCCCGTACCGAGGCGAGGAGGTCGCGCGCCGGGGTGGCGGCGGCCCACCGGGCGCGCACGGGGATCGTGTTGATGAACAGACCGACCATGTCCGCGATGCCGGGCACGTCCGCGTCGCGCCCGGACACCGTGGAGCCGAAGACGACGTCCCTGGAGTGCAGGAGGCCGCCGAGCGTGGCCGCCCAGGCGCTGTGCACGGCCGCGCTGAGCGGTACCCCGGCGGACCGGGCGGCCTCGTCCAGGTCCCCCTCCGGCGCGGTGGCGGTGTCGGCGAACCGGTCGGACGGCGTGCGCCCCTCGGCGACCAGCGAGGGGCCGGGGAGCCCGGCGAGCTGTTCGCGCCACACCCGGTCGCTCTCGTCCTCGTCGCGTTCGGCGAGCCAGCGCACGTAGTCGGTGAAGCCGCCGAGCGGGTGCACGGTCCCCGGTGCGTGGTACTCGGCCAGCAGCGCGCGGAGCATCGGCGGCACCGACCAGCCGTCGGCGATGATGTGGTGCACGGTCTGCACCAGGACGCTGCGGGCGGGGCCCGTGCGGATCAGCGTGTACCGCATCAGCGGGCCGCTCGCCAGGTCGAATCCGGCGCGGCGGTCGCGCTCGGCGTGCTCGCGGATCTCCTCGTCGGTGGTGCCGGGGCGGTCCAGGGTGGTGAACGGGGCCTGGACCCCGCCCTCCAGTACGGAGACCACGCGGCCGTCGGCGAGGGCCGTGAACCGTGCGGCCAGGTTGGGGAAGAGCGTGAGCAGGCGGGTGGCCGCCGCCGCGAGCCGGTCGGCGTCCACCTCTCCGTCCAGGGTCAGGAGCTGCTGTTCGACGTAGCTGCCCGCGGAGTCGTCGTCGAACACCGAGTGGAAGTAGAGGCCCTCCTGGAGCGGGGTCAGCGCCAGGACGTCCCGCAGTGCCGGGCCGTCCAGCTCGTCGACGTCGGCCTGGGTGAGCGCGGGCATGCCGAAGTCGCTCGGCGAATGGCCGCCCAGACCGAGTGCGGCCAGGTCGAGTGCGGCCAGTGCGGCCAGTCCGGCCAGGGCCTCGCGGAAGTACCCGCCGATGGTCTCGATGTCCCGGTCGGTGAGCAGCCCGTCGGGCCAGGAGAGGGTGGTGACCAGTTCGTACGCGCCGCCGGCCGCGGCGGGTTCGGCGATCGCGTTGAACTCCAGGGCGCGCGGCAGCCGCATCCCGGGGTCGCGCTTCTCGCCCAACTGGCCGGTGGTGTGCGCGAGTTCCCAGTCCCCGGAGGAACCCGCGTCGAACCGGCCCAGGTAGTTGAACAGCACCTGGGGTGCGGGCGCGTCGAACGCGGTGCCGGCCAGGTAGCGCAGGGCGCCGTAGGAGATGCCGTTGCCCGGCACGCGGGCGAGGTCCTCCTTGACCGCCTTGAGCGCGGCGACCAGGTAGGCGGGAGCCGTGAGGTCGGCGGCCGGGCCGGGGTCGACGGTCACCGGGAACAGGGTGGTGAACCAGCCGACGGTCCGCGACAGTTCCGGCTCGAAGCCGGCGGAGTCCGCCACGTGGCGTCCTTCGCGTCCGTGGCCCTCCAGTTCGATGTGCGCGAACGTCTGGTCCTGGCCGAGGTCGCGGCGCCACCGGGCAAGGGTGACGGCGAGCGCGGTCAGCAGCACGTCGTTGACGCCCGCGTGGAACCGGGCGGGGACCTCGCCCAGCAGCGCGGCCGTGACGTCGGGGCCGACCGGGAAGGTCGCCGTGCGTTCCCGGGCGACGGTGTCGGCCGGGGACAGCGCGCGCCGGCCCAGCGGCAGGTCCGCCCCCGGCAGGGCGCGCAGGTAGTGGGCGCGGTCGGCTTCGAACCCCGCGCGCCCCAGCAGCTGCGTCCAGCGCCGGAACGACGTGCCCACCGGGGGCAGGTCGATGGGCGCGCCCGAGACGTACCGGCGCCAGGCCGTGGAGAGGTCCTCCATCAGGATCCGCCAGGACACGCCGTCGATCACCACGTGGTGGGCGACGAGGACCAGCTGGCGCGCCCCGCGGCGCCAGACGGCGCGCAGCATCACGCCGCCGGCCGGGTCCAGCCCGTCGGTGGCGAGCGCGACGCACTCGTCGAGGGGCCGGTCGCTCTCCTGCCAGCGCGCCGCGGCGCGGTCCGCCGACGGGATCTCGAAGCTCCAGCGCTCGCCCCGCACCAACTTGGCGCGCAGCATGTCGTGCCGTGCGACCACGGCGGTGAGGACGGCGTCGAGCGCGTCGGCCGTCAGGTTCGCCGGGGTGTTGAGCACCACCGACTGCACGAAGCCGTCGATGGCGTCCGTGGTCGCGCCGAGCCACTGCACGATCGGCGATCCCACGACCGTACCGGTGGCGACGTCGCCGTGGTCCACGGCGGCGGCCTCGCGGTCCGCGACCGCCGCCAGCGCGCCCACGACGCTGTGGGTGAAGATCTGGCGGGCCGTGACGTGCAGGCCCGCTTCGCGCAGGGCGCTCAGCAGGGAGATCGCCAGGATGCTGTCCCCGCCGAGCCGGAAGAAGTCCTGGTCGACGCCGACCGCGTCACGCCGCAGCACCGCCGCGACCGCCGCGCACACCAGGCGCTCGTTCTCGGTGACGGGCGGGGCGAACGCACCCGCGCCGGCCTGGGGCTCCGGCAGCGCACCCCGGTCGAGCTTGCCGTTCGCCGTGAGCGGGAACTCCTTCATCACGACGATGTGGGCGGGCACCATGTACTCCACCATGTGCCCGGTGGCCCACTCCTTGACCTCGTCGGCGCTCAGGCCCTCGCTCCCGGTGGCGGGGATCACGTAGCCCACGAGGTAGGTGCCGCCGGCCGTGTTCTTCTTCGCGACGACGCAGGTGTGGCGTACCGCGGGGTGCTCGGCGAGGCCGGCCTCGACGTCCTCGATCTCCAGCCGCATGCCGCGGATCTTGATCTGGTTGTCGGCGCGGCCGAGGAAGTCCAGGGATCCGTCGGGGGCGAAGCGGGCGAGGTCACCGGTGCGGTACAGCCGGGACCCGTCCGTGGCGAAGGGGTTCGCGACGAACCGGGAGGCGGTCAGGCCGGGCGCGCCGACGTATCCGCGCCCGAGCAGGAACCCTCCGACGTACAGCTCGCCGCCGACCCCGACCGGGACCGGGCGCAGTTCTTCGTCCAGCACGTACAGCTGGGTGTTGGGGTTGGCCTTGCCGATCGATGTCGACAGACGTTCCGCAGCGCCCCGGTAGATCACGTGCGAGACGCCGATGGTCGTCTCGGCCGGGCCGTAGCCGTGGTACATGGGTATGTCGAGCCGGGTGCGGAAGCGCTCGTACAGCTCCGGGGTCAGCACCTCGCCGCCGCACCACACGTGCCGCAGGCTGTCGAGGCCCCCGGAGTCGCCCGCGATCTCCAGCAGTACGTCCAGCATGGACGACACGAGGTAGGTGAAGGTGACGCGGTGCTCGGCGATCACGCTCAGCAGGTGGTGCGGGTCGCGTTCGCCGCCGGGGCGCAGGACCACCAGCCGGCCGCCGCACACCAGCGGCAGGAAGATCTCGTTGATGGAGATGTCGAAGGACAGCGGCGCCTTGAACAGGGACGCGTCGTCGTGGCCGAAGCCCAGGATCTCGTCGACCTGCCACAGCAGGCGCTCGCTGATGGCCTCGTGGCGGATCATCGCGCCCTTGGGCCGGCCGGTCGAACCGGACGTGAAGATCACATAGGCGAGGGCGTCGCCGGGGACGGTGACGCCGGTCCCCTCGCCGGGGTAGCAGCCGAACCGCCAGTCGCCGAGGTCGACGGGGACGGCCGGCGGTTCGTCCGGGGCGTGTTCGCCCGAGTCGTTGAGCTGCAGTACGACGCGGGCGTCGGCGATCACGACGGAGCGGCGCGCGGCGGGCCACTGCGGGTCGAGCGGTACGAACGCGGCTCCCGCCTGGAGCACGCCGAGCAGGCCGATCACCATGGCGGCGGAGCGGTCCAGGGAGATGGCGACGACCTGTTCGGCGGTGACGCCGCGTTCGATCAGGTGGTGGGCCAGCTGGGCGGAGAGCTCGGCCGCCTGCCCGTAGGTCAGCGAGCGGTGCTCGTCGACGACGGCGACGGCGTCCGGCCGCAGGCGGGCCTGCTCGCGGAACATCTCGACGATGGTCGGGCGGATCCGGTCCGCCCCGGTGTCGTTCCATTCGGCCAGGGTCGCGAGCCGCTGCGCGATGCCGGACGGCCCGACGGTGGAGAGGGGCCGGTCCGGGAAGTCGGCCAGGTCGTCCAGGGCGAGCTGCGCGTCGGCCCGTACGACGCCTTCCGGGAGGGTGATGCTCCGGCCCTGCCGGCCCTCCTGGCTGTCCTGACTGTCCTGGCCGACCGCGCCGTCCGTCCCGACCTGCCAGCCGGGCGGTGCGCCGCCGCCGTTGTCCGCCCAGCCGAGGACGTCGGCGAAGAGGGTGCCGGGGGTGAGTTCCAGGCCGTCGGGGCTCTGTCCCGTGGCCCAGTAGGCCAGCGCGATGGCGCACGCCCGGGCGATGGTCGTGTCGCAGTAGTCGCCGGATCGCCGGCGCACGTCGGCCAGGCGGGTGGGAGAAAGCAGCACGGGACGAGCGGTCGATTCCGTCATCGGAGGCTCAACGCCCTTTCCAGATCGATATGTTGGCCCAACCGAAAAAAGGGGGGCGTCCTAGCTGCCTTCGCGCCAGGCCCGCCACAGTCGTGCGTAGCGGCCGCCCAGGGCCACCAGTTCCTCGTGCGTCCCCTGCTCCACGACGCGTCCGGAGTCCAGTACGGCGATCCGGTCCGCCGCCATCGCCTGGGTGAGCCGGTGGGCCACGAAGAGCGTGGTGCGGCCCGCGCACGCGGCGAGCACGGCCCGTTCCAGCTCGGCCGCGCCCTCGCTGCCCGCCTCCGCCGTGGACTCGTCGAGCACGACGACGGGGGTACGGCCCAGTACCAGCCGGGCCAGGGCGATATGGGCGACCTTGGTGACGTCGAGGCGTTCGCCGCCCTCGCCCACCAGGGTGCTCGGACCGTCGGGCAGCGCGTCGACCCATCCGTCGGCGCCGACCGTGCGCAGGGCGTCCATCAGCTCGGCGTCGGTCGCCTCCGGTGCGGCCAGTCGCAGGTCCTCGGCGAGCGGACCGGAGAAGACGTGCGTCTCCTGCGTCAGGATGCTGACCAGGGCCCGCGCCCCGGCCTCGTCGAGGCCGGCGAGGCCGGTGGAGCCGATGCGCACCGATCCGGCCTGCGGGGTGCCGATGCCCGCGATCAGCGCGGCCAGGGTGGACTTGCCCGCGCCCGTCGCCCCGACCAGCGCGAGCGAGGTTCCGGCCGGGATCGTGAGGTCGACGTCCCGGACGACGGGATCCTCGGAGTCGGGATAGCGGAACGTCAGCCCGCGCACGGTCACGGGCACCGGGTCCGGCGGCTCCGCCGCCCGTGCCGCGGCCAGGGCGCCGACCAGCCGGTCCTCGGCGTCCTCCTCCAGTACGCCGACCAGGCGGGTCAGGCTCGCGCCCGACTTCTGCGCCTCGTCGAAGGTGAACATGATGGAGCCGAGCGGGGTGAAGAGGCGGTGGAACAGCAGCGGGGCCGCGGAGACCTCGCCGAGGCTGGCGGCGTCGGCCTCCAGCAGGGCGTACCCCACCACGATGATCAGGACCAGTCCGATGAACTCGGCGCGGTTCTCCCGGCCGACGAAGCGGCCGAAGAGCCGGAACACCTCGATGCCGAGTTCGCGGACCCGCCACGACTCGTGGGTGACCTTCTCGCGGACGGCCCCTTCGAGGCGGTACGCCCGGACCGTGTCTATCCCGTTCAGGCCGCTGATCAGGGCCTGGGCGCGGTCGGCCTGGGCCGCCCGCTGCCTCTGGTAGAGCGGGGCGGAGCGGGGCAGGTACCAGCGCAGGGCCAGCCCGTACGCGGGCAGCGCGCAGGCGCCGGCCAGTCCGAGCCGCCAGTCCAGGCCGAACATGCCGAGCGTGGCGATGACGACCAGCACCCCCGCCGAGAACACGGTGGGGACGGCCGTCCTGATGCCCTTGGACAGCACGGCCACGTCGTCGCCGACCCGGGAGAGCACGTCGCCCCGGCCGACCTGCTCGATCCGGGCGCTCGGCATCCCGAGCACCGCCCGGACGGCGCCTTCGCGCAGCCGGGCGAGCAGGTCCGCGCCGAGGCGCCCGATGAGGTAGGTCGACAGGGCGGTGGCCGCCGCCCCGAGCAGCGCGGCGGCCACCATCAGCACCCCGGTCGTGACCAGGATCGAGCGCGGCCCTCCCGCGACCACCCCGTCGACGACCCGGCCGAGCAGGAGCAGCGGGAGTACCTGCAGGGCCGCCCCGGCCACCGTGGTGAACACGGTGGCGAAGGTCAGCCACGGCACCTCGCGGCAGTGCGCCGCGACCCAGCGGGTGGCCTCGCGTCCGGTCGTGGTGCGCAGGGTCGACGGGGCGACGCGCGTGGCGGTGGTGCTCACACCTGGCCGGCCGACTTGACGAGTTCGTCGATCGCGTACGGCAGGGAGAGCAGGGTGCCCTGGGACATGGCCGCGCCGACGGCCGGGCCCTCGCTGTCGAGGAGGTAGGAGACCTTGCCGTTCTTGACCGCGTTCAGGTTGGTGAACAGCTGGAACTTCTTCAGTGCTTCCTGGTCCGCCTTGTCGGCGATGACGAAGATGCGGTCGACGTCGACGAGGTCCATGCGCTCCGGGGAGAGCGTGGTGTAGAACTTGCCGTCCGCGATCTTGTCGATCTCGGTCTGGCCCTTGTAGCCGATGCCCGTCACCAGCCGGCCGCGCACGTCGGTGGTGGTGAACGGGGCCACCGAGTCCTTGTACCAGGACACCGGGACGGCGGTCTGGTTCGCGAACTCGGGGTGCGCCTTCTTGGCCGTGTCGAGCTTGTCCTGGATGCCCTTGACCAGCTCGGTGCCCTTGGCCTCCTGGCCGAGCGCCTTGGCGATGTGGACGGCGTTGTCCTGCCAGGGGGCGCTGAACGGCTCCTTCTCTGCCTTGGTGCGGCCCACCGTCGGGGCGATCTTGGAGAGCTTCTCGAAGCCGGCCCGGTCGATCTCGGAGTACACGGCGATGATCAGGTCCGGCCGCAGGGCCGCGATCTTCTCGTAGTTCGGGCCGGCGTCACCGTTGTTCATGACGACCTCGGGGCGGGCGTCCCCCCACTTCTCCTTCACCCACGGCCACTGGGTGTTGATGTCGGGGGAGGTGCCCGGCGGGTTCGGATACTGGTCGACCATGCCGACCGGCTTGATGCCGAGCGCCAGGATGGCCTGGTCGTCGGTGTATCCGACCGAGACGACCCGCCGGGGAGCCCTGTCGACCTTGGTCGTTCCGAAGGCGTGCTCCACGGTGACCGGGAAGGTGCCCCCGGCGGCCGCGGCGTTGTCGCTCTTCTTGTCGGCCTGGTCCGCCGAATCGGAACCGCATCCGGCCAGGAGGCCGACACCGAGGGTCGCGGCGGACACCCCCGCCGCCAGCCGCTGCCAGGGCGTCATACGTGTCGTTCGATGGAAAAGCATCCGAAATCCCTTGCTTTCGTGCCGTCCACTGAGGTTCCGCCCGAGGGCAGGCAAACCCTACCGCGCTCAAGTGAGGCTAGCCTAGCCTTACTTGCAACGTAACTTTGTTTGATCTATGAGGGGTGCACGTGGGCGCGCCCGATGGGCACGATGAGCGGCCGGTCCCCCACCGGGTCGTCGATCACCTTGGCGCGCAGCCCGAACGCCTCGTACAACAACTCGGCGGTGATCACGTCACGGGGGTGCCCCTGCGCGAGGATCGAACCGGCCTTCATCACGATGAGGTTGTCGCTGTAGCGCGTGGCCAGATTGAGGTCGTGCAGCACCAGGACCACGGTGCATCCCGACTCGTGCAGGTCGTCCACGAGGTCGAGCACGTCGATCGCGTGCGCCAGGTCCAGATAGGTGGTCGGCTCGTCCAGGAGCAGCAGGTCGGTGCCCTGAGCCAGCGTCATCGAGATCCAGACCCGCTGCCGTTGCCCGCCGGACAGCGCGTCGACCGGGCGGTCGGCCAGGTCGGCCACCCCGGTCATGGCCAGGGCCCGCGCCACGACGTCGGCGTCGTCGGAGGACCACTGCCGCAGCCAGCTCTGGTGTGGATGGCGGCCCCTGGCGACGAGGTCGGCCACCGTGAGCCCGTCCGGCGCCACCGGAGCCTGCGGCAGCAGGCCGAGCTTCTTGGCCACGTCCCTGGTCCTGAGCCGGCCGATGTCCTCGCCGTCCAGGACGACCGATCCGCTGGTCGGTTTGAGCAGCCGGGACAGGGTCCGCAACAGGGTCGACTTCCCGCACCCGTTGGAGCCGATGATCGTGGTGATCACCCGCGGCGGGATCGACACGTGGAGGTCGTCGATGACGACCCTACCGCCGTACCCGACGGTGACCCCTCTGGCCGCCAGCCGTACGGCCCCGTCCTCGTCGGACTCGGTCCCGGTGATCTGCGATACGGCCACAACTCCCCCTGAAGTAGGCATGTCCGAAGGGTCTGAGGGTCTGAGGGTCTGGTGTCTGAAGGGTCTGCGGAGGGGCCGGCTAGCGGAGGTTGGCCCGCACCAGCAGGTGGATGAGGAAGGGGCCGCCGATCACGGCGGTCACCACCCCGACCGGGAGGGTGATCGGCAGGGCCGTACGGGCGACCAGGTCCGCACCGATCAGCAGCAGGGCTCCGACCATCCCGGAGGCCGCCATCGGCGGTGTCGGGCACTTCGCCAGCCGCATCGCCACCTGGGGCGCCACCAGCGCGACGAACGGGACCGGGCCGGCCGCGCTCACCGCCACGCCGGCCAGCAGCACCGCGCACAGCAGCAGCACCGCGCGCACCCTCGTGTACCGGACGCCCAGGCCCGCGGCCACGTCGTCGCCGAGGTGCAGCGGTTTGAACTGGAACGCGACCACCGTCACGACGGCCATCAGGGCGGCGGTGCACCACAGCGCCACCCCCACGTCGTCCCACGACCGGTTGTCCAGCGAGCCGACCAGCCAGGCCTGGGCCCGGGCCACGTCCCTGATGTCGGCCGTGACCAGCAGCCAGGTCGTGACCGCCTCCGTCACGGCGCTCACGGAGATGCCGATGAGGATGAGCCGGAAGCCGTCGATCCCGCGCCGCCACGCCAGGAAGTACACGAGGAGGCCCGTGCCGAGGCCGCCCGCGAGCGCCGCCCCGGACAGCCCCACGGAGTCGACGACCGCCGCGGCGGTCCCGCCCGACACCGTCACCAGGAACACCGCGACCGCACCGGCGCCCCCGGTGATCCCCAGGATGTCCGGGCTGGCCAGCGGATTGCGCGCGATCGACTGGGTGATCGCCCCGGACACCCCGAGCGCGACGCCCACGACGAGCCCGGCCAGGGCGCGCGGCATCCGCAGGTCCATGATCACGAACTTGTCGACCTGCTCGCCGCCGCCCACCACCGTGGCCATCACCCGCGACAGGCCGATGGGGAAGTCCCCCACGCCGATGGACACGCAGAACACGAGGAAGGTCGCCGCCGCCAGCAGCAGCGTGACGCACACGACCCACGGCCGCCATACGAACGAGACGGGGCCGAGCCGTACGCCCGGCGTCACGGATGCCAATGCCTTCACCTCGGTCCCGGTCATGCGCTCTTGAACTTTCCGCGCCAGACCAGGGCGGCGAAGAACGGGGCTCCGAGGAGGGCCACGACGACCCCGGCGTCCAGCTCCCCCGGCCGCACCAGCAGCCGCCCGGCCATGTCGCAGACCAGCAGGACGATGGCGCCGAGCAGGCCCGCGTACGGCACCAGCCAGCGGTAGTCCGGCCCGGTCAGGTACCGGGCCATGTGGGCCACCATCAGGCCGAGGAAGGCGATGGGGCCGCACGCCGCCGTGGCGGCTCCCGCCAGCAGGGTGACGGCGGCGATGCCGAGGGTCCGGCTGAGCACGATGTTCACCCCGAGCCCCCGCGCGACGTCGTCGCCGAGGTTGAGCAGGTTGAGGGCGGGCAGCGTGATCAGCGCGAGCACCAGCCCGACGGCGATGAACGCGATCACCGGCCAGATGACGTCGAAGCCGACACCGGCCACGGAGCCCGCGTTCCAGAACCGCAGGGCGTTCAGCGAGGCCTTGTCGGACAGCGCGACCGCCGTGGTCATCGCGGCGAGGAACACCGTGACCCCTTGTCCGGCCAGCGCGAGGGTCAGCGGGTTTCCGGCCCCCCGGCCGATGCTCGCCAGTCCGAAGACGACGACGCCGGCGACGGCGGCGCCCAGGAAGGCGAACCAGACGTACTGGAACGGGTTGGCGAACCCGAACAGGGCGATCACCAGCACCACGGCGAAGGAGGCACCGGAGTTCACGCCCAGCAGGCCGGTGTCGGCGATCGGATTGCGCGTGTACCCCTGGATCAGCGCGCCGCCGACCCCCAGGGCCACGCCCGCCACGACCGCGAGCACCGTGCGCGGCACCCGTACGGTCCGCACGATGAGCCGTATCTCGGTGAGCCGCTGGTCGGGGTCCGGCGCCGCCGATAACCCGCGCCACACCTCGGCGGGGGTCAGCGCCCGCGCGCCGACGGCCAGCGACACCACCACGGCGGCCAGGAGGACCAGCACCAGGACGACCGAGCCCACGACCCGCCGCCGACGGGCCTCCGTCACGCCCCTGGGCACGGGGCGTTCCACTGCAATCGTGCCCATGTCGCTCTACGTCATCCCTTCGATCCACCGCCCGGACGGGTCGGCACGCCGACGCAGCCGCGACCGAAACTTAGGCAAAGCTAAGCTGATTCCCCGGCGCGCTGTCGATAGACAAAACGGGCACGCGGGAGTGAGAGGCCACCAACTCGCCCTGAAATATGTACTGTTGATCGATTAGATTAGCCTAACCTTACTTCATTTGATCGACGCCGAACAAACGCGCCCCGGCCCATGGCCGGGGCGCGCTGCGGTCTGCGAGGAGGCCGGGCCGTCAGGTGTGCAGGCGGCTGTTGGGGCCGTCCTGGTCCCCGGCGCTCTCGTCGTTGAACCAGTAGTCCCCGGCCGCCAGGTACCGGAAGGAGTGCGTGCTCTTGCTGGGCAGCTCGACGGTCACGGCGCGCTTGCCGTCCTTGCGGCGGGCCAGGGTGTGGACACCGGGCTGCCAGTCGTTGAAGTCGCCCACCACGCTGACCGGTCCCGGCGGGGTGTCGACGGGCAGGATGAATGTGACCTCGGTGTGGTCCTTGCGCAGTTTGCGCTCCAGCATGGTGAGCTCCTGACAACGGCAGTGGGGGTGGTACGCCGCCCATAGTCGGCGGCGGACGCACCGGACGCACCCCGGCGCCGCCACTCCCACCACGGACCCACCACATCGAGTGACCCGCGGGCACTCAATGTCACCCTGCGTGTCGCTGCCTCCGGGATACCGCCCCCTCCGCTCCTGTCAAGGTACGAATGGCCGGGACTACGGCCTCGTCCCGCCCCCGGGCACGGTGGATACCGACCTTCCTGCGCGAGAGCAGGAGCGAATCGCCGTCCGTACCGGAGGCATCCATGTTCCGCCGCGCAGGGGCCTTCGTGACCCGTCACCCCCGACTCGTCCTCGTCGGCGCGCTCGTCTTCCTCGTCCTGTCCGTCCTGTTCGGTACGGATGCGACCGGCCGGCTGAAGACGCAGGGATACGACGATCCGCGGTCCGAGTCGAGCCGCGCCGCGCACCTGGCCGCCGAGCGCCTGGGCGCTTCCCCGAACCTGGTCCTCGTGGCGCAGAGCGCCGGCGGTTCCGTGGACGGTCCGGACGCCCGCGGTGCGGGCCGGGAACTGACCGGCAGGCTCGCCGCGCAGCCCCACGTGAGCGCCGTGGCCTCGTACTGGACCGGCGGCGCGGCGGAGCTGCGCAGCCGCGACGGCCACGCGGCGATGCTGGTCGCGCATGTGGACGGCGAGGGGGAGGAACTCGCTGCGCGGGCCGAGCGGCTGCGCGCGGAGCTGGCGGGCCCGACCGGTGCCGGCAAGGCCCTGACGGTGCACGTCGGAGGGAGCGCCCTCGTCGACGCCGAGCTCCAGGACATCTCCGAGTCCGACCTGAAGCGGGCCGAGTCCGTCGTCCTGCCGGGCACCCTGATCCTGCTGGTCCTGGTCTTCGGCAGTGTGGTCGCCGCGGCCCTGCCCCTGCTCATCGGGGTCCTCGCCGTCGCCGGGACGCTGCTGGTCCTGAGCGTCCTCGGCCGGATCACCGACGTGTCCGTGTTCGCGCTGAACCTCACCACTGCGCTCGGCCTCGGGCTGGGCATCGACTACGGACTGCTGATCGTCTCGCGGTTCCGGGAGGAGCTGGCCGCCGGATTCCTCCCGAGCACCGCCGCCGTACGGACCGTGCGCACGGCGGGCCACACGATCGCCTTCAGCGCCGCGACGGTCTCCGCCGCGCTCGCCACGCTGCTGGTGTTCCCGCCGTATTTCCTGCGCTCCTTCGCCTACGCGGGCATCGCCGTCGTGGCGATCGCCGCGGTGAGCGCCGTGACCGTACTGCCCGCCCTGCTCGCACTGCTCGGCAAGCGGGTGAACGCCTGGGCCGTGCCGTGGCGCCGCAAGGTCCGGTCCGGCTCCCGGTCCGGCTTCTGGGAGGGGCTGGCGCGGATCGTCGTACGCCGCCCGCTGATCGCGGCGCTGCCGGTGATCGGCCTGCTGGTGCTGCTCGCCGCGCCCTTCGCGCACGCCGATTTCGCCACCCCCGACGACCGGGCGCTGCCGTCGAACGCGTCCGGCCGGCAGACCGGTGACCTGGTGCGCGAGCGGTTCGACATGAAGGGCTCCGGCGCGCTGACGGTCGTCACCACCGGCGACGTCCCCCCGCCGGAGCGGGTGGAGTACGCCCGCCGCCTGTCCGCGTTCGCGCAGGTCGCCCAGGTCGTGGGACCCGACGGCGGCTTCCGGTACGGGGAGCGGGCAGCGGTCTCCGCCCCGGCCGCGGCCACCGCCCGGCCCGCCGCCCGCGGCCCGGTCCGGCTCTCCGTGGTGCCGCTGGTCGACCCCCAGTCGCACGCCGCCCAGCAGCTCGTCCACGACATCCGCGCGATCCCCGCCCCCGCGGGCACCGAGGTCCTCGTCGGCGGACCGAGCGCGGTCCTGGTCGACGCCAAAGCCACCGTGGGCGACCGGATCCCGCTGGCGCTCGCGCTGATCTCGCTCACCACCTTCGCGCTGCTGCTGGGCTTCACGCGCAGTCTGCTGCTGCCGCTGAAGGCCATCGCGCTGAACGCGCTGAGTCTCGCGGCCGTCCTCGGCGCCATGGTGTGGGTCTTCCAGTCGGGTCATCTGCACCAGCTGCTCGGCTTCACGCCGGGGCCCCTCAGTACGACCATGCCGGTCCTGCTGTTCTGCATCGTCTTCGGGCTCTCGGTGGACTACGAGGTGTTCGTCCTCGCGCGCATCAAGGAGGCGCACGAGGCCGGGCAGGACAACGCCCGCTCGATCGTCACGGGCATGGCCCGCACGGGCGGCATCGTCACCACCGCCGGCGCGCTGCTCGCCTTCACCCTCCTGGGCTTCGGCACCTCGCAGGTGTCCCTCCTGCAGTTCTTCGGGATCGGCGCCGGCCTCGGCGTCCTCCTCGACGCCACGCTCGTACGGGGCGTCCTCGTACCGGCGCTCATGCGCCTGGCGGGCGGCCTGAACTGGTGGGCGCCGCGTCCCATCCGGCCCAAGGAGCCGCTCCCGGCGTCCCGTCCGCCCCCGGCCCCCGTCCGCAGGTGTCCCGCGGCCCGGCCCGCCCCGCGCACCCCGGCCCGCGCGCGGCACTGACCGCCCTCGCGTCTTCGTCCCTCCCGTACCCCCCTCATGACAAGGAAGAACTCCCATGACCGACATCGCCATCACCGGACTCGGCTGCCGCTTCCCCGGCGCTCCCGACATCAGCGCCTACTGGAAGCTCCTGCTGAGCGGGGAACGGCAGTTCTCCGCCGTGCCGAAGGAGCGCTGGAACCATGAGACCTTCCACGAACCCGGCAATCCGTCCGCACCCCACGCCGCGTACACCGACCAGGTCGCCTTCCTGGAGGACGTGGACCGCTTCGACGCCCTGCACTACGGCGTACCGCCCGCTCGCGCCCGGGCCATGGACCCGCAGCACCGGCTGCTGCTGGACGTCACCCGCGAAGCCCTCGACGACGCGGGGCTGGGCCGGGGCGACTTCGACCGGGAGAACACCGGGGTCTTCTGCGGCATGTCGGTGTCCGACTACAAGGACCTCATGTCGGCCCCCATCCGGGCCATCGCCCTGGCCGAGGACGCGCGGCAGGCCGCGGCGGACCCCGGCGGCCTCCTCGACGCCGTCAAGGACCACGCGGGATCGCTCGGCACCGTACAGGCCTTCAGCCTGCCGGGGAGCCTGCTCAACATGGCCCCCGGCACCGTCAGCCGGCACTTCGACCTCGGCGGGCCCAGCTTCGCCGTCGACGCCGCCTGCTCCGGCTCGCTCGTCGCCCTGGACCAGGCCGTGGCCCAACTGCGCCAGGGCGGCTGCCGGATCGCCGTCGTCGGCGGCGTATACCTCAACCTCACCCCCGACAGCCTGATCGGCTTCTCCACGCTCCGGGCGCTGTCCGCCACCGGGGTGTGCCGCCCCTTCGACGAGGGGGCCGACGGTTTCGTCCTCGGCGAGGGTGCCGGCGCCGTCGTCGTCCGGCCGCTCGCCGACGCGCTCGCCGCGGGCGACCGGGTCTACGCGGTGATCAGGGGCATCGGCTCCGCCAACGACGGCTCGTCCCCCGGGCCGCTGGCGCCCGCGCCCGAAGGCCAGCTGCGCGCCATGCGCCGGGCCTACGACGACGCGGGGGTCGCCCCGTCCTCGGTCGGCTTCCTGGAGGCCCACGGGACCGGTACCGCCACCGGCGACCGGGCCGAGGTGGAGGCGCTGCGCCGGCTGCGTACCGAGTACCCCGACGACGACCCCTCGCTGTGCTACGTCGGCGCGGGCAAGGCCCTCATCGGACACTCGCTGTCCGCGGCGGGCATCGCCGGACTGATCAAGACGGCCCTGGTCGTCCACCACCGGACGATCGTTCCGCAGCCGCGGACCGCCCCGCACCCGGGCCTGGGCATCGGCGCCGCGGGGCTGCGCATCGCCGACGCCTCGCTGCCCTTTCCGGAGTCGGGCACCCCGCGCCGGGCCGCCGTCAGCTCGTTCGGCTTCGGCGGGACGAACGTCCACGTGGTGCTGGAGGAGCGGCCCGCCCCCTCACCCGCTGCGGGCCGCCTCCCGGAGCGCACCGGGGCCTCCGGGGCCTCCCCGGACACCGGCCCTCGGCTCGTCCTGCTCTCGGCCGGCAGCCCCGAACTCCTGGACCAGCACATCGGCGAGGTTCTCGACGCACTCGACACGGCGGACCCCGCCCCGCTGGCAGCCGTGGCCCACACCCTCGGCTCCCGCCGGCCGCTGACGGCCCGGCTCGCGATCGTGGCCGCCGACACGGAGGCCTTCGTACGGCGGCTGCGCCACGCCCGCGAGCAGCTCCTCGAGGGCGAGCGGGGCGACCTCGGGGACGACGGCTTCGCCGCCGACGCCCCGCTGCCGGCCGAGCGGCGCCGCCTCGCCTTCCTCTTCCCCGGTCAGGGCAGCCAGCGGCCCGGCATGATGCGGGACCTCCACGAGCGGTTCCCAAGCTTCCGGGCGACCGTCGACGCTCTGGCCGCCGCGGCCCGCGAGGCCGCCGGCCTCGACATCGGCGACCTGCTGTACGGCGGGGCGGCGACCGCCGAGGGCGAGGACGAGGAGACCGCGCGCCGGCTCGCCTCCACCGAGGTGTGCCAGCCGCTGCTCGGGACCGTCCAGATCGCCGCCACCCGGCTCCTCGCCGGCTTCGGCATCGCTCCCGACCTGGTCCTCGGCCACAGCGTCGGGGAGTTCGCCGCGGCCGCGGCGGCCGGCGCCCTCACCGACGAGGAGACCGTGCGGCTGCTGGTGCACCGGGGCACGGCCCTCCGGGAGGCCGAGAGCGGCCTGCGCGGCGGGATGCTCGCCGTGCAGACCGACAAGGAGACCTGCCGCCGGCTGGTGAACGGCATCGACGACGTGTGGCTCGCCTGCTTCAACCAGCCGCGGCAGGTCGTGGTCAGCGGTACGCCGCACGGGCTCGACGCCATGCGCCGGGCCTGCGCCGACGCGGGGGTCGTCACGGTGGCGCTCGACGTGTCGAACGCCTTCCACTCGCCGCGGCTCGCCGCCGCCGACGAGAGGATGCGCGCGGACCTCGCCGACCGCCCCGTCAGCAGCCCCGTCCTGCCTTTCGTGTCGTCCGTGGACGCGGAGGTCTGTGCCGACTCCGAGCGGCTGCGCGAGCTGTGGGCCCGGCACGCGTCCGCGCCGGTCCGGTTCGGCGATGCCGTGCGCACCGCCTACGACCAGGGGGCCCGCATCTTCCTCCAGGTGACCGGCGGGAACTCGCTCCTGACCTCGGTCCGCCGCAACCTCACCGACCACGGCGACGTCCACGTCGTCCACGTCGCCGGGGCGGCGCCGGACGGCGGCCGGAGCTTCGTCCGGGCCCTCGCCCGGCTCGCGGTCCTGGGCGCACCGGTCGACCCGCGCGCCCTGGTTCCGCGGGAGGAGCGCCGACTGCTCGACCTGCCGGTGGCCAAGCTCGCCACCCAGTCCTACTGGGTGCCCCGCCGGCGCCCGGGGACGACGGGCACCTCCGCTCCGTCCCACCGGTCCCAGGCCCGGCCCCGGCCCGTATCCCCCGAGGAGATCACGATGCACGACGCGCCGCTCCACCCGATGGACGAACTGCTCCGGCTGGTCCAGCAGCAGACCGCGCTGCTCGCCCGCCTCGCGGAGACCCTCCCCGGGCCGAACCCGGCCACGGAGGCGGCGCTGCTGGCCCGCCTCGCCGAGACCCTTCCCGAGCGGAACCGGGCCGCGGGCTCCGTCGCCCCCGCGACGGCCGACACCACGCCGGTGCCCCCCGCCGCTCCCGCCGCGCCCGCCGACGCACCCGCCGACGCACCCGCCGAGGAACCGCCGCCGACCGGGGCCGGGGACATCACCACGGTCACGGAGTCCGTGCTCGCGCACGTGGCGCGGGTCAGCGCGTTCCCGGTGGCCCGGCTGCGTGACGACCAGTTGCTGATCGACGACCTCGGTTTCGACTCGCTGATGCTGACCGACCTGTTCTCCTCCCTCGAGCGGGAGTGGCCGAGGTGGACCCGTGACGAAACGGCCACCGACCGGCCGACCGTCGCAGGGCTCGCCGCGATGATCGCGCGCAGCTGCGGCGACACCGTGCCGGCCCCCGTCCCCGAGCAGCGCTCCGGAGCCGGGGAAGCCCCGGCACCGCCGCCCGCCGACCCGGCCGCGGCCCCGCCACCGCCGCCGCCCGAGCAGCACACACGGATCGAGTGCTTCCCGGAGGTCACCGCCCACACCGAGCGCATCGCCACGCTCTCCGGGCTGGGGCTGGCCAATCCGTACTTCCTCGTCCACGAGGGCGCGCTGACGGACACCACCGTCATCGACGGCCGGGAACTCCTCTCCTTCTCCAGCTACAACTACCTGGGCATGGCGACCCACCCGCAGGTGAACGAGGCGGCCCACGAGGCGATAGAGCGCTGCGGCACCTCGGTATCCGCCAGCCGGCTGCTCTCCGGCAGCCGACCGCTCCACGTGGAACTCGAGAGCGAGATCGCCGACCTGCTCGGATGCGAGGCGGCGGTCACGCTGGCCAACGGCCATGCCACCAACGTCACCGTGATCGGCCACCTCGTCGGCCCCGGGGACCTCATCGTCCACGACTCCCTCGCGCACGACAGCATCCTGCAGGGGTGCAAGCTGTCCGGCGCGACCCGGCGGCCCTTCCCCCACAACGACGCCACCGCCCTCGACACCCTGCTGACGCAGGTCCGCGACCAGTACCGGCGGGTGCTCGTCGTCGTCGAAGGCGTCTACAGCATGGACGGGGACATCGCCGACCTGCCCGCCCTCGTCGACGTCAAGCGCCGGCACGGCGCGCTGCTGATGATCGACGAGGCGCACAGCATCGGGACGATCGGCCGGACGGGCCGCGGCATCGGCGAGTACTACGGCATCGACCGCTGGTCGGTCGACCTGTGGTCGGGCACGCTGTCGAAGGCGCTGGCGAGCTGCGGCGGCTACGTCGCGGGGAGCCGCCCGGTCGTGGAGTACCTGCGCTACACCGTGCCGGGCTTCGTCTACAGCGCCGGGATGACCCCGGCCGACACCGCGGCCTCGCTGACCGCCCTGCGCATGCTGCGCGCCGAGCCGCAGCGGGTGGCACGGCTGTCGGAGAACGCGGCGCTCTTCGTCCACCTCGCGCGCGAAGCGGGCATCAACACCGGGGACAGCCATGACACGCCGGTCGTGCCGTGCATCGTCGGGGACTCGCTGAAGACCCTGCGGCTCGCGGAGGCCCTGTTCCAGCAGGGCATCAGCGTCAACCCCATCCTCCATCCGGCCGTACCGGAGGAGCTGGCCCGGCTGCGGTTCTTCATCACGTACGACCACACCCCCGGCCAGATCCGCCAGGCCGTGGCCGCGCTGGCGCGCGAGCTGCTGCTCCTCGACTCGGCCCCGGTGTCATGACCGCCGCCGTGGACGCCGTCTTCCGGCCGGTCGCTCCGGGTCGGGTCCACCGGTGGGGCGGGGCCCGCCTGATCGTGGCCCGGGCCCGCGAGCTGCGGCGGGTGCCGCCGCTCTCGCCGGCCGAGCGGCGCGTGCTCGGCGCGCTGCCGGCGTGGCGGCAGGCCGAGTGGACGGCCGGCCGGCTGCTCGCCAAGCGGCTGGTGGGTGAGGTGGTCTCGGCGCCGGCGGACGGTGTGGAGATCCTCCCCCGGGACGACGGCAGCCCCCGTGTCGTCGTCGGCGGCAGCAGCCCGGCGCCCGCCCTGCACGTCTCCATCAGCCACACCGCCGGGTACGTCGCCGCGGCGCTCGCGCCGGAGCCGGTCGGGGTGGACCTGTGCGAGTTCGCCTCGGCCGACGCCGTACGCCGGGTCGCGGACCATTTCCTGTCGCCCGAGGAGCTCTCCCTGATCGGCAGGGAGCGGCCCGACGCCATGACCGGGGCCTGGGCGCTGAAGGAGGCCGCCGTCAAGGCCGACCGCAGCGGGGTCTTCGGCGCCGCTCCGCGCGGCATCCCGATCCTCGGCCTCCGGCCGCCCGTCCTCGGCGGACGGCGCCGCGCGATGGTGTGGCGGGCGGACGACGCGGCGCTCGCCCTGGTCCTCGCGCACCCGGGTGGCTGAGTGCCCCGCCTGACCGTACTGCGTTGGTGCTCCTTGCCCGGCTGGATGATCCTGGTCAGAGGAGCGCCTGGCCGTGCACGTCCCCGTGGGACGGCGGCAGCGGAACGAGCGAGGGCGAGATGAGTGGCGATGGAGCAAGTTCCCACCTCTCCTGGTGAGCGGCCCGCGGAGACGGGCGCCTCCCTCGAGTCGGCCTACACGGCCTCGGCGACGATCAACGAGCAGGGCATCGTCACCGAGTGGAGCGAGGGCGCGACCCGGCTGCTCGGCTACGTCCCGTCCGAGGTCGTGGGACTGCCCGCCGCCCACCGGCTCGCCGATGTCCTCGGTGACGCGGCGCGGCGGGTGCCGTCCGAGCAGGAGCGGTGGAGCGGCACGGTGGCGCTGCGCCACCGGGACGGTCACCGCATGGAGGTGGCACTGCTCGCGCACCGCTGGACGTCCAGCGGCGGCACCGTCAAGTGGTTCGTGGTGTCCGCCGTCGGGGGCGCGCACCGCTCTCCCTGGGACGAACCGCTGAAGGAATGGGCGTTCACCCAGTCCCCCTGCTTCCTGGCGATCTTCGACACGGACCTGCGACTGGTACGGGCGAACACCGGCATGGAGCGCACGCTCTCCCTGACGGAGGCCGAGATGCGGGGACTACGGCTGCCGGAGATCGCGCCGGATCCCGTGAGCGACGAGACCGAGCGCCGGATGCGCCTGGCGCTGGACTCCGGTGAGCCGCAGTACATGGAAGCCTTCGTCCACCCGACGGGCGCCAGCGCGGAGCACGGCTGGGCCACCTCGCTGGCGCCGTTGCGGGACCCGGACGGCCGGGTGCACGCCGTATGCCTGGCCGCGCACGACCGGAACGGGGTGGAGGGCGTCCAGCACCAGATGCTCCTGACGGAGGAAGTCGGCGCCGCGCCCATCGGGACCACGCTGGACAGTGTCCGCACCGCGCACGAGCTGGCCGACGCCGCCGTCCCCCGGTTCGCCGATTTCGCCGTCGTCGACCTGCTGGAACCGCTCCCGCGGGGCGAGGAGCCGTCCTCGGTTCCGGCTGACGGGCCGGTCACCGTGTGCCGCGCCGCGGCGCGGTCGGTCCTCGACGGGACGCCCGAGTCCACGGTCGCCGTCGGGGACACGACCAGCTATCCGCCGCTGTCGCCGCCCGTCGAAGCCCTGGTCGCGGGGCACGGCGCCGTGTACGGGGACGCGGACCCGGCCCTCGCCCGGTGGGCGGCCCAGGACCCCGGAGCCGCCTGGATCGGGGAGTACGGGGCCCACTCGGTCATGGTGGTGCCGATGCGGGCCGGCGGGGGCACGCTCGGTGTGGCCGTATTCAGCCGCCACCGGCGCCGGGAGCCCTTCCAGCCGGAGGACCTCCGGGTGGCCGGGGAGCTCACGGCCCGCGCGGCGGCCGGGATCCGCAACGCGTACCGGTCCGGCCGGGAGCACACGACCACCATGACGCTGCAGCGCAGCCTGCTCCCGCACACGCTGCCCGACCAGGCCGCGCTGGAGATCGCCTCCCGATACCTGCCCGCGGCCGGCGAGGCCGGTGTGGGCGGCGACTGGTTCGACGTGATCCCGCTGTCGGGCGCCCGGGTGGCGCTGGTCGTGGGGGATGTCGTCGGCCACGGCATCCGGGCCACGGCGACCATGGGGCGGCTGCGCACCGCCGTACGCACCCTGGCCGATGTCGACCTGGGACCCGACGAGCTGCTCACCCACCTCGACGACCTCGTCATCCACCTGTCCGCCGACGAGGGCGACCAGGAGTCCGGCGGGGAGACGGCCGGCGGCATCGGCACCACCTGCCTCTACGTGGTCTACGACCCGGTCATCCGGCGCTGCACGGTCGCCCGCGCCGGCCACCCGCCGCCCGCCGTGGTCTCCCCGGAGGGATCCGTGTACCTCCTGGACGTCCCGGCCGGTCCCCCGCTGGGCCTGGGCGGCCTGCCCTTCGAGACGCTCGAGGTCGAACTGCCCGAGGGCAGCATCCTCGCCCTGTACACCGACGGTCTGCTGCAGGCCCGCGACCACGACATCGACGAGGCGCTGGACAGCATGTTCGCGGCCCTGGTCCGGCCCGCGGACACGCTGGACACGGTGTGCGACCGCGTACTGACGGCCATGCTGACGCACCGGCCGGACGACGACGTGGCCCTGCTCGTCGCCCGGACCCGGAGCCTGCACGCCGACCAGGTCGTCGTGTGGGACCTGCCCTCCGACCCCTCCGTGGTCGCCACGGCCCGGCGCCAGACGACCGACCAGCTGACGGCCTGGGGGCTGGAGGAGGCCGCCTTCGTCACCGAGCTGCTGGTCAGTGAGCTGGTCACCAACGCGATCAGGTACGGCCAGCCGCCCATCCAGCTGCGGCTGATCCACGAGAAGAACAGCACCCTGATCTGCGAGGTCTCCGACGCGAGCAGCACCGCCCCGCACATGCGGCGGGCCCGGACCTTCGACGAGGGCGGGCGGGGGCTGCTGCTGGTGGCGCAGCTCGCCGAGCGCTGGGGCACCCGGCACGCGGCCATCGGCAAGACCATCTGGGCCGAGCAGTCCCTCACCGAGTACTGAGGACGCGTACAGGGCTGGGCGATATGCACGGAAATGTTCCCTGTGACGCGCCTGTGACAGTCGACGGACAGCTCCATGAAGTCCCGCCGACAAGCTCTTTATCAGGGACAAACACCGACATTCCGGTATACGTCCCCTGCTTCCGAGGACGTGAGCAGTGATGACCAGGCCGATCCGTCGGAGGAAATCATGAGCCTCACCCTCGTCGCCCCGCAGACCGAAGCCACCACCCCCACCCTCGCCCCGCGCGAGCAGGAGGCACTGCGACACATCGCCGCAGGCTGCACCTACCTGCAGACGGCTCGCCAGATGGGGCTCTCCAAGCACACGGTCGACGCCTACCTGCGCCGCATCCGCGCCAAGCTGAACATCAGCACCACGGCCGAGATGACCCGCCTGGCCATCTCGATGGGGCTGTGACAGCCGCGCAGGAACGACGTTCACAGGACAGGACACCACCTCGCCCGCCCCGCCCGTGAAGGGCGGGGCGGGCGAGGCGCGGTCTACGGGCCGCCGGGCAGGCCGTAGAAGACCGGCCGGGCCCAGACCGGGGGCTCCCGCGGGGGCGCGGAGTCCCCCGGGACACCGGGGGGACGGGAGTCCTCCCGCGACGGCGGATCGGCGTAACGGCCGGTGCCGCCTCCCGTGGCGTCGCGGAGGGCCGCCACGAATTCGAGGCAGGACCCGTAGCGGTCCTCGGGGACCTTCGACAGGGCCTTGGTCAGTACATCGGCGGCGGCGGGAGCGATTCCCGGCCGCCGTTCCGTCAGTGGGGGCGGGGGGTCGTACTGGTGCGCCCACAGCAGCGCCGCGTCCTCCTCGCGCTGGAAGGGCGGCCCGCCGGCGAGGGTTTCGTAGACGACGCACGCCAGGCTGTAGAGATCGCACCTGCCGTCCACCGGCCTGCCGGAGATCTGTTCCGGCGCCATGTAGTCGAGCGTGCCGACGAACTCTCCGTCCGTGGTGAACCCGGTCAGCGCCAGCGACTTCTTCGTCAGCCCGAAGTCCGTGAGGTAGATGTGCTCGGGGTGCTCGCTGTCGGTGCCCGCGGCGACCAGGATGTTGCCGGGCTTGACGTCCCGGTGCACCAGGTCGTGGTCATGGGCCGCGTCGAGCGCCGATGCCACCTGGGCGGCGATGCGCAGGGCGGTCGCCACGGGCAGCTGGCCCTCGCGGTCCAGCAGCGCGCGCAGGTCCAGGCCGGAGACGTAGCGCATGGCGATGTAGAGGACGCCGTCGGTCTCGCCGGCTTCGAAGATGGGCACGATGTGCGGGTGGTCGATGGACGCCGCCACCCGCGATTCGTGCGTGAAGCGGCGCCGGAAGGTCTCGTCGCGGGCGCGCTCGGGGGCGATCAGTTTGAGCGCGACCGTACGGTCCAGGCGCAGGTCCTTCGCGCAGTAGACGACGGCCATGCCACCGCGGCCGATCATGCGCTCCACCCGGTAGCCCGCGATCTGCTTGCCGATGAGGCCCGAGGCACGGCCCGCGTACACGCTGAGGTTGGATGCCTCGCTCATCGGACGCCCCCCTCACCCGGCCGGGTGGCGCCGCCGGACGCGGCAGGCCGCTCTTCCATATCTGGAAGTCTATCGAGCGCCCCACCCGCGCGCCGCCCCGTCGCGGCGCGGTGACGGGAGGGACACGCACACGGACACGCACACGCACCGGGACCGGTCCCCGAAGGGAACCGGTCCCGGTGCGCGCCGCGGTCCATGGCGGTCAGTCGTCGTCGCTGCCGCCGGCGCCGCCGTTACCGCCGAAGCCGCCGGTGGTCCCGCAGCCGAAGCCGAAGCAGATGCCGCCGTCTCCGCCGGTGCCGCCCTTGCCGCCGTCACCGCCGGGCAGTGCGACCCCGCCGGTGCCGCCGGTGCCGCCGTTGGCGCTGCCGTTGCACGTCCCGGCGCAGATGCCGCCCTTGCCGCCGGTGCCGCCGGTGCCGCCCGGCACGCCCGTGACGCCGGTGCCGCCGTTGGCGCTCCCGTTGCACAGACCGGCGCAGATACCGCCCTTGCCGCCCTTGGTGCCGTTCACCGATCCCTCGCAGCTGCCCGCACAGACCCGGTCCCCGACGCGGACACTGCCCTTGTCCACCTTGACTCCGTCGAGCACCGCCCGGCCGTCGAACCGGCTCCCGCCCGGATGCGCGTCGCCTTGAACAAAGGCGGAGACCGTCCGGGCGGACGGCGCCGGGGCTGCCGTGGCGACCGGTGCCATCGCACCCGCGCCGATGAGAGTCGCCGAAATGATGAGACCGAGCCGAAATTTCGTGGATCGCGTACGCATGAGATTCTCCCTTGCCTGGAAATTGCTTTACGTGACGCGGCGGCGGTGTTCCGATTTCCCGCTTTCCCGCTTTCCGCGTTCCTGTCGAATGGGCCCGATCGGTGACCGGACGTGCCGTTCTTTTCCCGAGGTTCCACCGGCGCCCCGGCCCGTTGCGGACCGGGGCGCCGAGGCCTTACGAGCGGACGTCGTCCGCCATCAGGGCGAACCAGTCGCCGTCGACGTAGTACTGCTTCCAGGTGTCGATCTGCTTGTCCGTGATCTTGTACTTCTCGGAGATCTTCTTCGTGGTCTCGTCCGGGTCGTCGGCCGCCAGCACGATGAGCACGATGCGCACCTTGTCGACCACCGTCAGATCCGCCTTCGGCTTGTCGGGCAGGTCCTCGAACTTGAAGCAGCCGACCCCGCCGGGCTGGCCGGGCTCACCCGGCTGACCGGGCTCGCCGCCCCGGCCGCCCTTGCCGCCCTCTCCGCCCTTGCCGCCGGCGCCGAATCCGATGCAGTGTTCGGGCTGGTCGGCCGGGGCCGAGGCGCTGATGTTCGTGGGGGTGTGGGACTGCGACGCCTGCGCGGCGCACGCCGTACCGGTGACGAGGGCCAGAGAGGCCGTGACCAGGATGATCGGACGCTGCCAGGACTTCGTGAACATGAGGGGTTTCTCCGTTTCGGCACATACCGACGAGGGGGGGAACTTGGGGGGTGGAACTTGGGGGGTGGGGGGTGGAGGCCCGAAGGCCCCCACCCCGTTGATCCGGTTACTGCGGTGAGCGGTCAGAAGAGGCTGCCGCCACCGGCGCCGCCGTCGCCACCGGCGCCACCGATCAGGCCGCCGAGGCCGCCGTCTCCGGCCCTGCCGCCAGCGCCTCCGTTGAAGATGCTGAAGCCGCCGTTGCCGCCGTTGCCGCCCTTGCCGCCCTTGACGAAGCCGTCGCCGCCCCCGCCGCCGCCACCGGCGTTGCCGCCCTGAAGGACGCCGAAGCCGCCGTCGCCACCGTTACCACCGGCGCCACCGATGCGGCCTTCGCCGCCACCGCCGCCACCGCCACCGGCGCCACCGAGCAGGAAGCCGTCCCCACCGGTACCACCGTTACCGCCCTTGCCACCGGTACCCAGGACACTGCCGCCACCGGAGCCTCCGGCGCCACCGGCGCCACCGACGAGACCGCCGGTACCGCCCTTGCCACCGTCACCTCCGGCGCCCCCGGCGTTCGGGAGGGCCGTAGCGACGTGGGTGGCCACCGGAGCGGCCGAGGCCATGGACGCCGGAAGCACAACTCCTCCTGTGACCACAGCGGCCGCGGCGACCAGAGTGGCGACGCGGAAACCGCGACGGCTGGGACGGACAACGTTGTTGGTGTGCATCTTGCGGTTCATGACTTTCTCCTACAGTTTCAAGAGGGGTGTATGACGTGCCCGGATTTCCGGGACGCTGCGGTGATGTGGACGAGAGAAGAGATCCTCGGAGAGGTATTCCGTTTCTTTCGTCTGCCTCGTTTTGTTTCCGGTGAGGCCCGCACCACAAGTAAGCCCCGGGGGCCACATCCGGGTCATGTTCCGGAAACTCGGGACTTGACACCCTCATGAACGTCGACTAAAAGCCCCCTCGGGCCGGCAGCCCGGCCGGGCTGCGGCCCCGCTACTCGGCGCCGGGCGGCGGGGTCAGCGCCCGCAGCCGGTCCTCCAGGGCCCGGACCTCCGCGAGGGAGGAGGCGTACATCTGCGGCACCTCCGCCGCGAGCTCGCGCATGAGGCCGACCGCCTCCGTGGCGGCCGCCAGGCCCTCTGCGAGGTCGGTGCCCGCCTCGGCGCGCACCCGGGCGTGGAACGCCAGTGCCAGGGCGAGGTCGCCCCGCCGGGCCACGGGGTTGATCGCGGCCTGCTCCCGCATCATCGCCAGGGCCCGGGTGGTGACCTCGGCCGCTTCCCGGAGCCGTCCCAGGTCGGCCAGTGCCGCCGCGAGCACGGAGAGCGCGTCGGCGAGGAGCGCGCCGTGGACGCGGGGATCGCCCTGGTCCAGATCCTCCAGGAGGGCGACCGACTCCTCTGCGGCGGCCAGTGACGCCTCCCGGCCGAAGTGCGTACGGGCGAGGTTGCCGAGCGCCATCGCGAGGTCCCGCCGGTGGACCGCGGGGTTGGCCCGTGCCAGCTGCCGGTAGAGCGTCACCGCCTCCTGGGCGCTCCGCAGTGCCCGGCGCCCCTGGCCGCGCGCCGACCTGCGACGGGCCAGGTTGTTCACCGCTTGGGCGAGCCCGAGGGCGTGGGCGGCCGGGTCCGCCGAGGTCAGCCGCCGGTACAGCGCGACGGACTCCTTGGTGACCTTCAGCGCCTCGGCGTGCAGCCCCAGGCGGGACAGCACCACACCGAGCAGGCTGAGCGCGTGGGCGAGCTGCGGGCGGTACGCGGCGTCCGCGCGGGCGAGCCTGCGGTTCAGGCCGACGGACTCGCGGGCCATCGCGAGGGCCTCCTGCGGGCGGCCGAGTCCCCACAGGGCGGTGGCGAGGCCCATCAGGGTGGCGCCCAGCGGCGCGGCGAAGGGCGCGTCGGCCTGCTGCGAGCGGCTCAGTGCCACGGCTTCGGAGGCGGTGCGCAGGCACTCCTCCCACCGCCCCAGCTTCGACAGCGCCTCGCAGCGGAACACCAGGACGTAGGCGAGCGAGGCGGCCGCGCCCAGGGCTTCGAGCCGGCCGGTCCGGGCGTCGGCGATCCGCGCCCGGTAGAGCCCTGCAGCCCCGTCGGTCGCCGTCAGGGCCTCCTCGTACCGGCCGGCGAGCACCAGCCTGCCGCTCAGCTCGAAGGCCACCCGGGCCGGGTCGGGTACCTCGTCGGCCTCCGTCGTCCCGTCGGGCATGGGGCCCCTCGCTCTCGCGGACGGCCGGGGGCTGCGCGGCCCGCCGGTCGAAGCCGGAAGCTGTGGTGTCGCCGGACCGGCCCCCCGCGCCGGACGACCCCGTCAGCATGCCCCCGGGGGCCGCCCCCGAACCGGCTGCGGCCGTCGCCGTCCGGCCCCGCCCCGGGAGCGGGGCGGGGCCGGGGAGGGTCAGCGGGACGCGACGAACGCGCGGCCCTGGTGGCCCTCGGCGGCGCAGGAGCGCTTCTCCGCGGCCGTCATCTTGCGGCTCTTGACCACCACCGCGTTGCTCTTGCCGTCCGTGCCGTTCTTGGCCGGGCTGGTGATCGTGTCCTGGAAGAACCAGTAGTAGTGGCCCCACTTGGGGCTGTCGTAGTGGGTCTGCCAGGTACCGGAGACCTTCTGCATCACCTGGGCGCGCGAGATCCATCCGACCTCGCCGGGCTTCACCGTCATGTTGAGCGAGCTGCTCTCCGAGTGACTGCTCGACCAACTATGGCTGTAACTCGCGGTTACGCTCAGGTCAACGATGCCCGCTATCTTGCCTCCGGCCGTGACGGAGACGCCCAGCGAGTCGGTGGCGCCCACCGTGTCGTCCCAGGTCATCGACTGCGTGGAGTCGGACGTGCTGCAGTTGAACAGCGAGTTCGACACCTGGCGGAGCTCACCCAGGAACGCCTCCCCGAGCTGGGGCGAGTTGAAGGTGCACTTGCCTTCGCCCGAGGCGCAGTCCGCCATCAGCTGCTGCCGGGTGGGCTGGTCGGCGGCGGATGCCGGAAGGGTGGTCGCCGCAGCGACGGCGCAGGCCGCGACCGCCATGGTCAACGTGCGTGCCGCGTAACGCCTGACGCGGTGTGTGGTCATCGTGGTGCCTCTCACGGTACTGGGGGGATCGGTGAACCGCCGTACGCCGGAGGCCCGTTCACCCGCCCCCACCCGTGCGGCCGATCACCGCCTCTTGCTCCTGAGATCATCCCGACCGACCGGAGGGGTACGGTCCATTTGAGTCAGCCCGCCGCCGGGCACAGCACCGTGACCTCCGGGCCGAAGGCGACCACGAGCCGCCCGTCCGGCGCGGCCCCGAGCGCGGCCGCCGGGAGCGGCAGCGCGTACTCGTTCCCCGCCTCCCGCCCCGTGGCGAGGTCCCAGAACCGCACGGCCTGGCCCTGGCCGATGGCCAACACCGGCCGGGCGCCCGCGACGGTGACGACCATGGGCCCGTTCGGATCCGTGTGGCCGGTCAGCGGTTCGCCGGTCTCCCGCATCGTGGCCAGGTCCCACAGGCGCACCGTCTTGTCACGGCTTCGGCTGACCGCGACGGGCCTGCCGTCGACCAGGGCGGTGGCCACCGATGTCACCCAGTCGGTGTGGCCGGTCAGGGGTCCGCCGATCTGCCGGCCGGTGGTGAGGTCCCACAGCCGTACGGTCTTGTCCCAGCTTCCGGTGACCGCGACGGGC
Source organism: Streptomyces nojiriensis (assembly GCF_017639205.1). Taxonomy (NCBI): domain Bacteria; kingdom Bacillati; phylum Actinomycetota; class Actinomycetes; order Kitasatosporales; family Streptomycetaceae; genus Streptomyces; species Streptomyces nojiriensis. The sequence continues at coordinate 1,850,974 of NZ_CP071139.1, forward strand.
CGCCCCGCCAGTTCCGCCGTCGCGACGGCGGTCACCCTGCTGGTGTGGCCGGTGAGCGGTTCACCGACCGGGCGGCCGGTGGCGAGGTCCCAGATCGCCGCGGTCCGGTCGGCGCCGGCCGTGACCACGACCGGCCGGCCGTCCAGGGTCGCGCCGGCCAGGGCCAGTACCCGGCCCTGGTGGCTGGTGACGGGCTCGCCGAGGTGTTCCCCGCCGACCGGGTCCAGCAGGTGCAGGGTGTCACCGGAGCCCGCGGTCACAACCACCGGCCGCCCGTCCACCACCGATGCGACCATGGCGGTCACCTCGCCCTCCAGGCCGGTCACGGGGTCCGCGACCGGCTGACCGGTGGTCAGGTCCCGGACGCGCAGGCTGCGGTCGGCGGCTGCCGTGACGACCACCGGGCTCCCGTCGAGAACGGCCGTCGTGATCGCCGAAACCGTTCCGGTGTGGCCGGTGCGGGCAGGACCGTCCTCGTGGGTGTGGGTGAGGTCCCAGGTCCGGAGCGTGTGGTCGGCGCCCGCCGTGACGGCCACGGGCCGCCCGTCCACGACGGTGGTGGCCACGTCCCAGACCTTGCCGGTGTGGCCGGTCAGCGGCGGGCCCACGGGCTTTCCGGTGGCCCGGTCCCGTACCACCACCGTGTCGTCCTGCTCCACGGTGAGCAGGACCGGACCGCCGCCGTCGGAGGGGCCGTCCCCGCGGCCGGAGATCCGGTGCCAGAGGTCCCCGTCCTGCTCCGGGCCGGACCGGAGGGCCGGCGCCTCGCCGCTCGCGCCGACGGCGACGGCGACGATCACCCGCATGCCGTTCACGCGCTGCCGGTCGTCCGTCACGTCCCAGATGCGCAGGGTCCCGTCCGCCTCGGCGGTGAGGGCGACGGTACGCCCGTCCAGCACCGCGGTCTCCCGCGCCCGGGTCCGTACCAGCGCGCCGTTCTGGCGGGCGAGGGCCAGGGGGCCGATGAAGCGGGGCTCCTCACCGTCGAGGCCGACGGCGACCGCACGTCCGGTCACCACCGTCACGGTCGTCACGCCGGGCCGGTCCACGCCGCCCGACAGGGCCGCGGCGGCCGAGGAGGTCTCCACCGGCTCGCCGGTGGCCAGGTCCCACACCTCCGGGTCCGGCTCCCCGGCGGTGACGGCGAGCACGCGTCCGTCGATTTCGACGGTCCGCACCACCTCCAGTGACCGGGCCAGTTGCTCACCGGTGCCCAGGTCCCGCACGCGCACCGTCCGCTCCACGTCGACGTCGTCGACGGTGAGGACGACACGGCGGCCGTCCAGCACCGCGAGGCCCGCCGCCGACGGGAAGGCGGCGACCCGGCGGCCGGTGAGCAGGTCCCCCACGTGCAGGGTCCCGTCGGCCCCGAGGGCGAGGAGGACCCGGCGTCCGTCCAGGACGTCGCTCTCCACCAGCCTGACGAACTCCCCGGCCGCGCGGCCGGTGGCCAGGTCCCACACCAGGACCGCGTCGTCGCCGTGCAGGCTGAAGGCCACGGGCCTGCCGTCGGCGACCGCCGTGGCCACGGACAGCACCTCGGCCGTCATCGAGGACACCGGGTCGGTGCGGCCGGTGACCGGGTCGTGGAGCTGCCCGCCCGTCGCGAGGTCCCAGACGCGCACGGTGTTGTCGCGGCTGCCCGAGACCGCGACCGGTCTGCCGTCGACGATCGCCGTGGCCACCGCCCGCACCGGGCCGCCGTGGCCGATGAGGGGACGCAGCCGCCGCTGGTCCGGTACGGGGCCGTCGGCCCACTGCACGGTCCACCGCGGATCGTCGAGCGGGGCATTCACGTCGTCGGGCGCACCCGTGGAGGTCTCAGACATACCCCCGAGGCTAGACACCGCCTCTGACATCGCCCTTCCCTACCACACCGGGTGCCGCCGTCCGGAGCGTGCGGACCACCACCATTCCGCCCCCCGCCGGGCGGCACTTCGGTGGGGGGCGCGGGCGGAGATTATGCGGGGCCACCGCCCATGTGCGGGTGGAGCGGATGGCGTTGAGTCGGACCTGCCGATCGGCCGGCCAGGAACGCACATCAGCGCGCGTCCCGCGCACCCGACCTTCGAGGAGGTGATCCGGATGAGCATCCTCAAGCTTCAGAACATGGAGGCCCGCGTCACGCCCAGTGCTGCCGCCACCGTCAGCCTGACGAGCAGCAGCAGCGACTGCTGCAAGTCTCCGCGCGAGCCGCAGAACCCGAACTGACCCGCCGGGTCCGTGCGTGGGCTCGGCGCGCCCCCGCACGGACCCAGCGTTCCCTACGGCCGCTGCCTCAGCCGCTGCTGTCGGCGGCCCCTCGGACGATCACAGAGGCTGACATGCACAACGAACGCTGGGTCTACCGCTTCCTCTTCGCGTGGAACGACACACTGTTCTTTGACCCGCTCGACGTCTTCTACGAGCCGAACGCGGACCACTTCCTCGCCGCGTTCGACGAGCGGGTGCGGGCCCGGTTCGTCCGCAGCGGCATCTGGTGGAGCTTCCGGCACAACCAGAACCTGCCGGCACAGGGCTGGAAGATCCACGTCTCGTCGAGCCACCGCCACGTGCGCGAGGTCGCCGCCTCGGTGATCGGCCACCTCACGGAACGCGAGATCGACTTCAAGATCGCCCTCGATCCCAACATCTTCGAGATGCTCAACTCCAAGGCCATCTCCCGGGGCAGCGGCGGCAAGCTCGTCACCGTCTACCCGCGCGACGACGACGAGTTCCGGACGTGCCTGGCCGACCTGGCCCGCCTCCTGAAGGGCGTCGAGGGCGCCTACGTCCTGTCGGACCTGCGCTACCGGGACAGCAAGGCCCTCTACTTCCGCTACGGCCAGTTCCTCGACACCCGCACCGTCGACGTCCTCGGCCGCGGCCGGCCGCGGATCCTCGGACCGGACGGACCCGTCCCCGACGACCGGCGCCCCGGCCATGTGCATCCCTCCTGGGTGCCCTGGCCGTTCGACGACTGGCGGCCCGCCGACGAGGACGAGGACGACGACGGCCTGGTCGGGGGCCGCTTCCGGGTGACCGGAGCGATCCAGTTCTCCAACAGCGGCGGCGTGTACACCGCCGAGGACACCGCGGACGGCGACCGCCAGGTGCTGCTCAAGGAGGCCCGCCCGCACACCAACATCAACCCGCGCCAGGACCACGACGCCGTGGACATCCTCGGCCGCGAGTGGATGTTCCTGAACCGGCTGGCCGACGCGGGCTCCTACCCGGCGCCGATCGCGAAGTTCCGGCACTGGGAACACCACTACATCGCCGAGGAGTTCGTCGACGCCTCCGACATCCGCTCGGTGCTGCTGGAGCGCAACCCACTGGCGCGCCCGGGGTTCGACATCGAGCGGTCACGGGACTACCTGCGGATATTCCTCGCCGTCTTCCGCGGGCTGGCCCGCGCGATCCAGGCCGCCCACGACCGCGGGGTGATCCTCGCCGACTTCACCGCCGCCAACCTGCTCATCGACCCGGACACCTACGAGGTGACCATCGTCGACCTGGAGGCCTGCCGGCTGGCCGAGAGCGGTGACACCGCCCTGGCGAAGCCGGTCGAGCTCTACACCCCGGGGTTCAGCCTCTCCCGCAACCGCTTCAAGGCGTACGGTCCGGAGGGCGACCGCTACGCCCTCGCGTCCACCATGGCGTACTTCGTCTTCCCGATCGCCGCCATGTCGTACCTGCGCGAGGACGTCCTCGACCTGTACCGGATCTTCATCACCGAGGGCCTGGGCTGGCCGGAGCGGGTGCACCGGCTGATCACCGACCTGGCCCGGGACCGGATCGACCTCACCGGCCTGCTGGAGGCCCTGGAGGACGAGGCCGGCCTGCTCGACGCGGTCGAGGCCCTGCCGACGCGCCCGGTCGTCGAGGAACGGCTCGCCCTGGCGGAGGCGGAGGCCGGGGTGGCCGCGTTCGTCGAGGCCACCGCCGACACCGACCGCGACACGCTCTTCCCCGTGGACCCGTTCGCGCACGTCACCAACCCGCTGAGCCTGGGCTTCGGGGCGAGCGGCGTCCTGTGGGCGCTGCACTCCAGCGGTGTCCCGATCCGGCCGGAGTGGCGTGCCTGGCTGAGCCGCAGGCTGGCGGACATCGATCCGGCCCGCTACCCGGACGGTCTCATGAACGGCCTGTCCGGCATCGCCTGGGCGGCCGACTCCCTCGGGCTCGGCACCCCGGCCAGGGAGCTGCTGACCCGGGCCAACGAGCGCGCGGTGGAGCAGGGCGACCACACCTTCTACTACGGCCTCTCCGGGGTCGGCATGACGAACCTGCGCTTCTTCCTGCGCGGCCACGACCCCCGCGACCTCGCCGCGGCGCAGGCGTGCGCGCAGGCGCTGTGCGAGACGGCGCTGCGCGACGGCGGGCAGGCCCACTGGCTGAACGAGTTCAGCGCGAAGGAGCCGCTGACCGGCCTGGGCTTCGGGCAGGCCGGTGTCGCGATGTTCCTGCTGCGCATGCACCAGGTCACGGGAGAGGCGCGCTACCTGCGGCTCGGACGGGAGGCGCTCGCCTGGGAGATGGCCCACGCCAAGCCCATCGACGACGAGGGCGGCCCGGTCATGTTCGAGCACGAGGGGACGATGGAGCCGTACGTCGAGGTCGGTTCGGCGGGCGTGCTGAAGGTGCTGCTGCGCTACGGGGACACGGACGCGGCCCGGACCGTCCTGCGCGGGCTGGACGTCCGGTACTCGGTGATGCCGGGCTACGCCTTCGGCATGACCGGGGTCGCCGACGCGCTGCTGGACGCGGCCGAGTTCACCGGCGACCGGTCGTACCGCGACACGGCGCTGCGCCAGCTCGACTTCGTCCGGAAGGTCTTCCTCTTCGAGCCCGCGGAACGCTTCGGGCTGCCCCGCACCGAGGGCCGGCCGCCCCTGCTGGGACTGCCCGGTGACGGACTGCTGCGCTGTTCCACCGACTACCTGACCGGCTCGGCGGGCGTGCTGCGGGTGCTCCACCGGGTGAACCGGGGAGGCCCGGCCGACTTCCTGCTGGACGAGGTCGGGCGGTGAGGCAGCTGTGGCGCACGCTGCGGGGGCACCGGGCCCCCTTCGTGGTGATCCTCGTCGCCGAGGCCACCATGAGCGGGCTGGAGGCGCTGCTGCACCCACTGCTGCTGAAGGCCCTGTTCGACGAGGCGATCCTGACCGCCGACCTGCGGCGCTTCCTGGTCCTCGGCCTCGCGTACCTCGTGCTCGGGCTGACCCTCAACCTCACGGGGTACTGGATCGCCTGCCGGCGCAAGCGCTTCGAGAACGCGTTCACGCTGGTGCTGGAGACGGAGCTGCTGGGCCGCGCCCTCGGCCTGGACGGCCGGAAGCTGTCGCGGGCCGGCAACGCCTCGTACGTCAGCCGCATCCACAACGACGTGTCCCAGGGGGTGCTGCCCGCCGTCGACGTGTCCCTGCGCATCGCGCGCCAAGCGGTCGCCTCGGCCGTCTTCCTGGGGGTGCTGCTGTACCTGTCCTGGCAGGCCAGCCTCGTCCTGCTGGTGATCGTGCCGCCGCTGGTGTTCGTGAGCAACCGGCTCGGCAGGCGGATCGAGGAGAACACCGGTCCCGAACGCGAGGCGGAGGCCCGGTACATCAACACGCTGACCCGGACCCTGGAGGCCTTCCCCGCCCTGCGCGGTCTGCCGTCGCTGCTGCCGGGGACGCGCCGCGCGAACCAGGACGCGCTGCGCGGCTTCCTCGGCATCACCTTCGTCAACTTCCGGCTGGGGCAGCGCCAGCGGACCCTCAGCGATCTGGTGATGAACCTGTCGGACACCGCGTCGATGGTCGTCGGGGCCTTCTTCGTCTTCTCCGGCCGGATGTCCTTCGGCAGCTTCCTCGCCTTCGTCAACTCGCTGTGGCGGGCGGTGACCGGGATGTTCGAGCTCATCAACATGATTCCGCAGGCCCGCCGGAACACCGCCGTCCTCGAACGGATCGAGTCCCTGCGGCAGGCCCGGGAGAACCCGTACCACGACGAGGGGGCGCTGGTCCGGATCGCCGGAGCCCGTGTCGTGTACGGCGGCGCCGACGGGGCCGGGGCCGGGGGAGCGAGGTGGCCGGGGTCTCGTTCGACACCTTCGAGCTGCGCGCCGGCGAGCACGTGCTGCTGCGCGGCCCCAACGGCTGCGGGAAGACCACGCTGCTGCACATCATCGCCGGGACGCTCGCCCCGGACGCCGGGTCGGTGACGCTGCCGCCCCGGGTGGCGAGTCTGACCGCTCCGGTGAACCTGCCCCCGCTGCCGGTGCGCGACCTCGTCCCCGACGAGCGGCTGCGCGCCGCGCTGGACCTGGACGGACCGGCCGACCAGCTGCCCTCGGAGCTGTCCTCCGGCCAGCGCCAGCGCGTCGGGGTCGCCGCGCTCCTGTGCGAGGACGCGGACGCCTACCTCGCGGACGAGCCGTTCGCGAACCTCGACGACCGCGGCCGGGAGCTGGTGTTCCGGCTGCTGCGCGAGCGGACCGCCGGGCGCGCGCTGCTGGTCGTGCACCACGGGGACGAGGACCTCGACGGCCGCTTCGACCGCGTGGTGACCCTGACCGCCGGACACCCGCTGGCCCGCCTGTCCTGATCCCGGGAGGCCCTAGGCGGTGTCTTGTCGATCGGGCCGGATCAGGGAGCGGGGTCTGGTGCCGTGTATCGCAAGGCGGACGAGGGAGGCGACGCGGAGCGTCGTCGACCGAGGACAACGCGGCGAGGCGCGGTGCCAGGGCCCGCGAGCCCGGCCTGATCGGCAAGACACCCCCTAGGCCACCAGGTCGCGGGTGGCGGTGGCGAAGGCCGTCCGGTTCGGGTGGCCGGTCTTCTGCAGGAGGCTCGCCACGTGCTTCTCGACGGTGCGCAGCGAGATGTGCAGCCGGCCGGCGATGTCCTTGTTGCTGATGCGTTCGGCGACCAGCCGGGCCACCTCGTACTCGCGGACGGTGATCCCGCAGCGGCGCAGGTCCGCCGGCACCCGCTCGGTGCCCGTGCGCCGTTGCCGGACCGGGGCGCCCATCCCGCGCAGCAGGGCCCGGCTGGCTCCGGCGACCGCCTGGAGACCGGCCCCGTGGAAGTACTCCTCCGCCTCGCGCAGCCACTCGACCGGCGCGCCCCAGCCGTCGTCGTACGCCGACTGCGCGACGAGGCGCAGACACAGCCTGCGTGCCACGGGGAAGGGTTCGGCCGCCTCCAGTGCCTTGCCCGCGGCGGCCGTCGCCTCGTCGGGGCGGCCCTCGCGGCCGAGCAGCACGGCGTGCGCCAGGCCGGTGAACTGGTGGTTCCAGCGGGTGGCGCCGGCGCTCGCCAGCGTGACCTCGGCGTGGTGGCGCCGGCCCATGCGGCCGTCCAGTACGCCGAGCAGCAGGATGATGCCGTGCTTGCCGAACTCGCCCATCGCGGGGTTCTCCGCGTCGTAGGCGAGGGCCTGCGCGAACTCCTGCCCGGCGGCCTCGTGCCGTTCCTCCAGCAGCGAGCAGAACGCCCGTGCCAGCCCGTACGACATCGCGCGTACGCCGGGCGCCGCGTCCAGCAGCGGGGCCAGTCGCTCCAGTGCTCCGCGCATCTCGGCGCGGCGGCCCTGGTGGGCGTACCGTACGGCCTCGGCCAGCCGCAGCATGGCCAGCGGGCGGCCCAGGCCGAGGCGTGAGGCATCGGCGGCGGCCTCCCGGATCCGGTCCCGGGCCTCGTCGAAGCGGCCGTGCTGGATCCGGTCCAGCGCGAGGACGAAACCGGTTTCGTGGACCAGGGGCAGCAGCCCCATGCCCAGGGCCTCCCGCCGGGCCTGTTCGATCCGGTCGGGCCGGCCGTCGTGGCTCGCGGCGACGATGGCCAGGTGCACGTCGGCGGCCGTGCGCGGGACGGGGAGCCGGCGGGCGAGGGCGATGGCGCGCGCCCGCCGGAAGTGGGCCATGGCCGTCGGCTCGTCCTGTTCCCGGGCCAGCTGCCCGAGCAGCAGCAGGGCCCTGCAGGTCACGTCGGGCAGGTCGACGCGCTGAGCGGCGTGCAGGGCCCGGAGGGCGTACCGGGTGGCGGTGCGCAGCCGGTCGGGGGCGAGCCGGCTCAGTTCCACGTGCACGGCGGAGAGGTCCACGAGGGCGGTGTACTGGTCGGCCGGGTGGCTCCCGAGCAGCGCGCGGGCGATGTCGAGGTGCCACAGGGCTTCCGCGGGGCGGCCCGTCAGGGTGGCGATGTCGCTCAGCCGGGCGTGGAGTCCGGCGCGCCGCTGGGCGGGTATGCCGTGCTCGCCGCCGTCGCCGCCGAGGGTGTCCAGGACGGCGGCGGGCGCGGGCAGGCGGTCGAACCGCGCCGAGCGGGCGACGGCGTCGAGCAGCCGCTCCAGCACCGTGGCGTGCAGTTCGGGAGCGGTATCCGGTTCGACGAGCCGGTGGGCCCGGGTGAGCAGCTCGACCGCCCGGTCCACCGCGCCCTCGCCCGTCGCCCGCCCGGCCGCCTCGGCGTACAGGCGGATGGCCTCGGGGGTGTCGCCGGCGTGCTCGTGCAGCTGGGCGGCGTGCTCGCACCACGTCCCCGGCAGCCCGGGGTGGAGCTCGGTGAGGGCGCGCGCGGCCCGCCGTACGTACCTGGTCCGCTCCCCCGGGCCGAGGTCGTCCAGCAGGGCCTCGGCCGCCAGCGGGTAGCGGAAGGTGTACCACTGGGCGCCCGGGCCGTCCGGCGTGATCAGGTACGAGGCGACCGCGGCGCGCAGGACGGCGGACAGTTCGGCGTGGTCGCGGCCGATGGCGCGTTCCAGTACGGGCAGTGCGAAGCGCCGGCCGAACAGGGCCGCCATGCCGAGGAGTTCGGCGCCGAGCGGGCCGAGCCGCCCGGCCTGGCGCCTGACGTTGTCCGCGACGGTGGCCGGGACGGACGGCGTCCGCCGGTCGGGGCGGTCGGGGTGGTCGGGGCGGCCGGCGAGGTCGTGGACGAGCTCCTTGACGACGAAGGGGATTCCGGCGCTGCCGTCGACGGCGCGGTGGACGAGGTCGGGGCAGACCTCGGCCGGGGGGACGCGCAGCTCGGCCGCGATGAGCAGGTGCACGTCGGGGCGGCTGAGGGGGGCCAGGTCGAGGACCGCGGCGGCCCCGCGCTGGCGGGCCCGCGTGGCGAGTTCGGCCGCCGCGCCGGGTGCGCACCCGGTGACGAGGAGGAGTACGGCCGGCTGGTGCCCGATGTTGTCGAGGAGGTATTCGACGACCTCCAGCGTTCCGGCGTCGGCGTCGTGCAGGTCGTCGAGGACGAGCAGACAGCCCTTGCGTTCCCCCACGACGGTGAGCAGGCGCAGCATCGTTTCGGCGACCACGAGGTGCGGGGCGGCGTCGGCGCCCGTGTCCCGGGCGCCGGTCAGCAGCCGGGACATGACCGGGCCGTAGCGGCCGAGTTCCTCCGGGTCGGGCAGCAGGCCGGCCCGGGACAGCAGGAGCAGCGCCTCGACCAGCGGACGGTACGGGACGGGTGAGCCGACCGCGCTGGCCCGCCCCCGTACGGTGACCATGTTGGTCTCGGCGGCCATGGCGAGGGCCTCGGTGGCGAGCCGGGTCTTGCCGACACCGGGCTCGCCGGTGACGAAGAGTGCCGTGCCGCGCCCGGACCGGGCGGCCGCCAGCGCGAGCATGAGCTGCCCCATCTCGGGGCCCCGGCCGATGAGTTCCCCTCGCCTCGGGTGCGGGCCGCCGCCCGGGCCCGCGACGGTACAGTCCTCCGGCAGCGCCGGCCAGAAGATGGACACCGGCTCGTCCCCTTTCCGGCGGGCCGTCCGAGGCGCCGCCGGGGATGACGATATGGACGGTGCGCGTGCCCCCTGTAGCCGTCCGTTTGGGGGGCTTGTGCGGGCGGTCAGCCCGCGTCGAGACTGTCCTCCCGTACCCGTTGGGCCAGGTCGAGCTTGGTGTAGGTGGGGCGGCCCGCCTGCTGGTACTTGGCCTTGACCCGGTCCAGGTAGTCCTTGGCGGTGTGGACGGTGATGCCGGCGCGCCGGGCGGCGGATTTCAGGGTCAGTCCGGAGGCGTAGTCGAGGAGGATCTGTCGTTCCCGGGGCGAGAGGCGGGGGCGTGCGGGGCTGTCGTCGTAGGCGCAGGCGAAGGCGAGTTCCGCGGAGAGGGCGCCCTGGCCCGAGGCAAGGTCCTTGATGGCGGCGACCAGGGTGGGCAGGTCGTGGTCCTTGGTCAGGTAGCCGTCGGCGCCGGCCCGGATGGCTTCGATGATCCGGGAGCGGTCGGGCACCGTGCTGATCATCAGGACCCGGCTGCCGGTCCGCAGCAGCCGCCGGATGTTGTCGGCCGGGGCGGAGCCGTCACGCAGGACGAGATCGAGGAGGACGATGTCGGGCGGGGAGTGGCCGGTCGCCCCGAAGCCGTACGGAGGGTGTGCGTCCGGTGCGCCGAGGAGCTCCCCGACGGTGGCGGCGGTCGCCACGAGCCGCAGCTCCGGCACGCCGCCGAGCCAGGCCCGCAGGCCGTCGAGGAGCATCCGGTCGTCGTCGACCACCGAAACGGTGATCACCCGGGCCATCTCAGCTCCACCCGTACGCCCTCGCCGGGGGCGGTGTCCACGGTCGCCCGGCCCCCGACCTCCGCCATCCGGCCGTGGACCGAGCCGCGCAGGCCGAGGCCGGGCTCGCACCGCTCGGGGTCGAATCCCGGCCCCCGGTCGACCACGGTGACGACGGCTCCCCCGCGTGCGTCCGGGTCCCTGGTGGCGGTGAGGTAGGCGTGTCCGGTGCCCGCGTGGCGCCGTACGTTGTTCAGGGCCTCGCGGACGGCGTCCCCCAGCGCGGCGGCGACCGCGGGGGGCACCTGCGGCAGGTCGTGGTACTGGGCGGTGACCCGCAGCTGGAGGCTCTCGACGGATCCGACCGCCTCTTCCAGGGCCGTGCCGATCTCCCGGTGGTGGACCTCTTCGGCGGTCTGCTGGATCAGCCGGCGCAGGTACGCGGCCTCGCGCGCGCAGCGCTGGCGCACCTCGGGGGCGTTGGCGTCGACCGAGCCGGAGGCCAGGGTGGTCAGGGTCGCGAGGACGGTGTCGTGCAGCGCCCGGTGGTGTTCCAGCCGCTCGGCGTAGCGCGCCTTGTGGGCCTCGGCGGCCACCGCGCGGGCGTTGGCCTCGTCGAGGAGGCGGCCCTGCCGGAGCAGGTACCACCGGAAGAGCCAGGTCATCACGGCCGAGGACACCAGCGAGTTGGTATGGCCGAGAATCACGGCGGGGCTCGCGCCCACCGCGTGGTAGCCGATGAGGTGGGCGCCGATGAGGAGGCCGATCACGACGAGGGCGTGCAGCCGTCGGAGGGAGATGGCGGCGACGGCGCTCGCCGAGCCGCCGAGCAGCATGGCCCAGGCGATCGCGGGCGGTTCGCGCACGCCGCCCCAGGCCCAGAGGGCCAGGGGCAGGGCGCAGCCGGTGACCAGGACGTCCGCCCAGATGTGCCGCCGGTCGAACCAGCCGCGCCGCAGCGCGGCGCCGTAGGTCAGCACGCTCAGTCCCAGGGCGGCGGCGAATCCCGCGTACTGCAGCGGGAGTTCCGACCGGCGCTGGGCGACGGCGAGGGCACCCACCGTCAGATGGCTCGCCCGGTACAGCAGGGTGGCCACGATCAGGAAGGACTGGGCACGCTGCAGGCCCGATGCCACCCCGCTCGTCCCCCGCAGTGCCCGTATGCGCCGTACCGGTAAGGACAGCAACGCCAAGACCACACCCTCCCGTACCGATTTGCCGGTGACATCTGCCATTTTGCCCTAGCAGGTGCACGTCAAATAGGCGCGTACCGGCCTGCTCACGGGCTTGGCCGAGGTGTCACCACACGTCGGCCGGAAAGGTGTTCCCGACGCCGGTCCGACGCGTGTCCGGCCACGACGACGACGCGAAGCCGGCCACTGCGCCGGGTGTCGCGGGTGTCCCCGGTGGCGGGATCGCGCCCTGCCTAGGCTGGGCGGATGAACGGGATACGGATCGTGGCGGACCAGGGTGAGTGGCGGGGCGGGTTCGAGGAGCGGGTGCTGGCCGGATACCGGGCAGCGGGCTGTTCCGGGCCGCTGGCCCGCGCCCTGCTGGAGCGGGCGGTGGAGGGCATCGACGGCTGGACCGTCGCCACGGACGGCACCGGGTGGATAGCGGTCGGGGTGACGGAGCACGACGGCGCGACCGTGGGCCGGATCCACGACATGACGGTGCCGCGGGGGCGCGCCTGGGCCGAGCGGTGGTGCGCCGGGCAGGGGGCGCAACGGGTGGAGGTCCGGCTCAGCGGCGGAGCGGGGGAGTTCGCCGACTACCCCGTGCGGCAGCAGATCCGGATGAGCGCCACGGCCGAACGGGCCGAGATGCCGCCGGGCCTGACGGTCCGCCGGCTCACCGAGGAGGAGTATCCGGCCTGGTACGCCGCCGAGGAGGCCTCCTACATCGCGGACATCGTCCGGTCCGGATCCCTGACCCCGGAGCAGGCCAAGGCGAAGTCCGACCGGGACTTCGCCGGCTACCTCCCCCAGGGGTACCTCACCCCGGGCCACGCCTTCTACGTGATGGAGGCCGACGGCCGGGCGGTCGGCACCGGCTGGGTGAACCACGGCTACCTTCCGGGCGTCACCTTCGGCTTCTCGCTGGAGGTGTACGAGGAGCAACGCGGCAAGGGCTACGGCCGGGCCGCGATGGCCGTCGGCCAGTGGGCCACCCGGCAGGGCGGCGACCAGGCGATGATGTTCAACGTCTTCGGCGGCAACGACGTCGCGATGAGCCTCTACGACAGCACCGGCTTCGCCGTGCTGGACGAGTACCGCTCGATGCCGCTTTAGGTCGTCTCTTTCGGATCTTGTCGGCCGAGCCCGCGGCGTCCGGTGCCGTGGGGCCTCCCCAGGCCCGCCAGGGCCGAGGGGAAGCCTGGCAAGGCGGAGGCGTGCCGTGCACTGGACGTACTCGGGTGCCCCGACAACGCGGCCAGGTGCGGTGCCGGGCGTCGCGGGCCTCAGTCGCGGGTGACCAGGCTGGTGACGAGCGCTGCGGTGCGCCGGTGCCAGGCGCCCGCGCCGCGGAGCATCGCGTGGCCGCCCGTGGACATCGGGATGGCGGTGGCGTCGGCGCCCGCGAGCCGGGACCGGCGGACGAACTCCCAGGACCCGGCGGCCGAGGTGACCCGGTCCGCCTCGTCGTGCAGCAGGTAGAGCCGGCGGCCCGCGAGGTGGTCCACCGGTTCGCCCGGCGGACACCAGGGGGCGAGGGCGACCACGCCGTGGACCAGGGGTGCGCCGGCCGCCCGCAGCGCCGCCCGGCCACCCATCGAATGGCCGACCAGGACCACGGGTACGTCCCCGGTGAGCCCCCGCAGCCGGGCGAGGGCCGCCTCCGCGTCCCGGGCGGCGTCGCAGCGGGAGCCGTTCCAGCCGCGGTGGCGGTAGCGCACCTCCGCCACCAGGACGTCGCGTCCGCGCGTCGCGCGGGCGACGGCGGCCGCGAAGGGCCGCATCCGCAGCGCGGGCAGGTTGACCAGGGGTGGCGGTTCCGGCCCCTCCTCGCGCCCTCCGTGCAGCAGCAGGACCGCGGCGGCCGGTGTCGCGGGGGACGTACGGAGCACGAGGGCGCGGCCCTCGCCGGTGGACTCCGTGTCCCGCTCGGTCCCGGCGCTCACCCCGCCTCCCGGCGTATGCGGCGCGGCGGGCGGGGGAAGAACCCGCTGGTGCGGGCGGCATAGGCCGCGTAACCGGGCCGGTCCGCCATGTGCGCCTCCAACAGTCTCTTGCCGCTGCCCCAGATCAGCAGCGCGCTCATCACCAGCGGTGAGACCAGTGTGAGTGCCGCAGTCTGCCAGGTCGCGCAGGCCAGCAGATAAAGACCCCACCAGACGAGGAAATCACCGAAGTAGTTGGGGTGCCGCGTCCAGCTCCAAAGACCGCGGTCCATGATCGTTCCGCGGTGCTCGGGGCGTTCCCTGAAGCGGGCCAGCTGGAGGTCGCCGACCGCCTCGAAGAGCAGTCCGGTCGCCCAGAGCAGCAGGCCGGCGGCGGCGAGCGGCCCGAGGGGAACGGGCACGTACGACGCGGCCTGCACGGGCAGCGAGACGAGCCAGACCAGCGCGCCCTGGAGGAGGTAGACCTTGCGCAGGGCGTAGAGCCGGGTGCTGCCCGGCGCCCGGGCGAGCATGCGGGCGTAGCGCGGGTCCTCGCCGTGCCCCCGGCCGCGCCCGGCGATGTGCAGGGCCAGGCGCAGCCCCCATACGACGGTCGCCGCGGCGACCGCGAGGCGCCGGCCGTCGTCGCCGTACCCGGCCGACAGCAGCCAGCTGGTGAGCGCCACCGCGGCGAAGGCGACTCCCCAGGCGATGTCGACGATCCGGTGCAGGCCCTTGACGGCGGCCACGGCGAAGGTGGCCAGCATGACGGCGAACGCGGCGCCGGCCGCGACGCCCAGGTTCAGGGACAGCGCGCCCCAGTCGACGCCGGCGGACAGGGCCTGCGCCTGGACCTGGGCTCCGGCGGTCATCGGGGCTCCCGCGGCCCGTGGTCCTCGGCGGTGAGCAGGAGTTGGCGTACGTCGAGGTAGCGCGAGCGGAATCCGGCCTCGGAGTAGGCGAGGTAGAGGTCCCACATGCGGTGGAAGGTGCGGTCGAAGCCGAGGGCGGCGACGGAGTCGGCCCGGCGGTCGAACTCCTCGCGCCACAACCGCAGCGTCTCCGCGTAGTGGTCGCCGAAGCCGTCGTCCGCCACGGTGTCCAGCCCGGCCGTCGCGCTCGCGCGGGTGATCGCCTCACGGGAGGGGATGACCCCGCCGGGGAAGATGTACTTGCTGATCCAGGTGTGCGTGCGGGCGGTGAGGAGCATGCGCTCGTGGGGCATGGTGATGGCCTGGAGGGCGACGCGGCCGCCGGGGGCGAGGAGCCGGCGCAGGGCGGCGAAGTAGGTGTCCCAGTACTCGGCGCCGACCGCTTCGATCATCTCGACGCTGACGACGGCGTCGAAGGAGCCTTCGACGTGCCGGTAGTCGCGCAGTTCGACGGCGACCCGGTCGGTGAGGCCGGCCGCGGCGATGCGCTCCCTGGCCAGGTCGCGCTGCTCGGCGGAGAGCGTCACGGTCAGCACGTCGGCGCCCCGGGAGGCGGCCCGGATCGCCAGCTCGCCCCATCCGGTGCCGATCTCCAGCAGCCGGGTGCCCGGCCCGACGTCCGCGAGGTCGAGGAGCCGGTCGATCTTGCGGTGCTGGGCGGCGGCGAAGGTGGTGGGTGAGGCGGGGAAGGCGGCGAAGACCGCCGAGGAGTAGCTCATGCTCCGGTCGAGGAACAGGGTGAACAGTTCGTTGGACAGGTCGTAGTGGCGGTGGATGTTCTCCCGTGCCCCCTCGGGGGTGTTGCGCTGCTGCTCCGGACGCCGGCGTACCCAGGCTTCGCGCAGTCGGCGCAGCGGCGCCGGCACCAGGTCGTCGACGTGGGTGGCGAGCACGGTCAGTACGCCGACCAGGTCGTCGCTGTCCCATTCCCCGGCCATGTACGACTCGCCGAAGCCGATCAGGCCGTCCGCGCCGATCCGGCGGTGGAAGGCCTCGGGGTCGTGGAGGACGAGGGTGGGCAGCGATCCCGCCTGCCGGGGAACGCGGTAGGCGGACGGCTCCCCGTCCCCGTGCCGGACCCGCAGCGGGAGCCGGGCGAGGGCCCGGCCGATGATCCGCTCGGCGACGGCGGTACGCAGGGCCGAGGCGCGGGGCGGCCGGGCCACGTCGGGCCAGCGCGCCGGGTCGACGGGTGCGAGCGCGCTCTCGTGGGCCGTGATGTACGAGACGGTCACAGGGTGCCTTCCTGCGGGGGACGGACGGGGCGGGGGCGGACCGGGAGGCCGCGGAGGAACAGCCGGATGCCGTGGAAGCGGATGCCGGCGGAGACCCGGGCCGTGGACCACGGGTGGCGCAGGGCGGCGCCGAACAGGGCGCGGGCACCGGCCGGCCGGTGCGTTCCCCGGACGGTCGCGGTGAAGGGGCAGGTCCCGTCGTCCTGGCGCAGTTGCACGGTCAGGTCGAGGCGGTCGCCGGGGACGGGCAGCCGCATCCGGTAGAAGCCCTCGACCGCGAAGAACGGCGAGACGTAGAAGTCCTTGGGGACGTCCGCCAGTCCGTCGCTGCCGGGACGCAGCAGGTAGCAGTGGCGCTCGCCGTAGGTGTTGTGGACCTCGGCGACGACGCAGACCGGGGTGCCGGCGCGGTCGTGGCACCAGTAGAGGGTCAGGGGGTTGAAGACGTGGCCGAGGACCCGGGCGTGGGCGAGCATCAGGACGCGCCCGTCGGCGTTCTCCACCCCGTGGGCGGCCAGCTGGGCCTGCAGGCCCGCGCGCAGGGTGGGCGCCCGGCCGCCGAAGTGGTCGCGGGCGTCGAACCGGGCGAGCGCCCGCAGCGCCCGGGGTATGCGGGGCGGATCGTCGATGTCGATGAGCCACAGGTAGGTGCGCTGGAGGAAGGCGTGGCGGACCGGCGAGGTGCGGGCGTGGGCCACGGTGCACTCGTACAGGGCCGGTACGCGGGGCGGGGCGGTCCGCTGCGCGGGGGTGCCGTTCACCACCGCACCCCCAGCGCTTCGGCCGCGGCGACGCCGGAGCGGCAGCCGTCCTCGTGGAAGCCCCAGCCGTGGTAGGCCCCGGCGAAGGCGGTCACGGAGGTGTTCAGCCGGGGCAGTTCCTGCTGCGCCGCGACGGATCCGGGTGTGTAGACGGGGTGTTCGTACACCATGCGGGCGATCACGTCGAAGGGGTCGACCCGGCCGCGGGCGTTGAGGGTGACGATGTGCGGCTCGGCGGTCGGCAGCTGCTGGAGCCGGTTCATGTCATAGCTGACCTGGACGGATTCGGGCCGTGCGGCGCAGGAGGGGAGCCAGTAGTTCCAGGAGGCCCGCGCGTGCGCGGACCGGGGCAGCAGCGAGGTGTCGCGGTGCAGCACGGTGGGGTTGCGGGAGTACGTGAACGCGCCGAGGATCCGGATCTCGTCCTCGGTCGGATCGGCGAGCAGGCGCAGCGCCTGGTCGGGGTGGACGGCGATGACCACGGCCGCGTACGGGGTCGAGTCGCCGTCCGGGGTGAGCACGCGCGCGTGGTCGGCGGCGCGCGTGACGGCCCGGACCGGGGTCGAGGTGCGGACGGAGGTCAGGTGCTTGGCGGCCTTGGCCACGTAGCTCGCCGAACCGCCCGTGACCGTACGCCACTGCGGGGATCCCTTGACGGACAGCAGTCCGTGGTGGTCCAGGAAGCGGAAGAGGTACCGGGCGGGGTACTGGAGGGCGGTGTCCGGTGCGCACGACCAGACGGCCGCGACGAGCGGGATGGCGAAGTGGCCGACGAAGTAGCGGGAGAAGCCGTGCCCGTCGAGGAACTCCCCCAGCGTCTGCCCGCTGTCGGGCGAGGCGAGCGTCCGCCGGGCGGCGCGGTGGAAGCGCGGGACCTCGGCGAGCATGCGCAGGTGGCGGCCGCGCAGCACGTTGCCTCCGCCGAGCAGGCCGGCCGCACCCCGGGCGCCCGCGTACTCCAGGCCGCAGCCGTCGCACCGTACGGACATGCTCATCTCGGATTCCTGGGTGGTGACGCCGAGTTCACCGAACAGCCGCAGCAGGTGCGGGTAGGTGCGCTCGTTGTGCACGATGAATCCGCTGTCCACGTGGACCGTTCCCGCGTCCTGGGTGGGCAGTTCATGGGTGTGGGCGTGGCCGCCGAGGCGGTCGTCCGCCTCGTACAGCACCACGTCGTACGTGCGTTGCAGGATGTGGGCGGCCGTCAGCCCGGCCACGCCCCCGCCCACCACAGCGACTCTCCGACGGTCCATGTCACTCAACCCCTCGCGCTCGCCTGCCCCGCACGGCCGGTGCCGGCCGTTTCACGGGTACTTCGGTGCCGGACGGCCGGCGGATGGGATCTTGTTTCGACGGCTGCCGGGGACGGGCCGGCTCCCCCGCTCCCACCACGGCCGCTGCCCCCGCGCGCCTCGCCGCCGAGGCAGTGGCGCATCCGGTGCAGCCCCCGCCGGGCGTGGCTCTTGACGGTGCCCAGCGGCAGTCCGGTGCGCTCGGCGATCTGGGCCTGGGTGAGGTCCGCGTAGAAGGCCATGGCGAGTACCTCCCGCTGTGCGCGGGGCAGCTTCGCCAGTTCGCCGGTGACGAGCAGCCGGTCCAGGACGGTCTCCGGACCCGCCGCCGGCTCGCCCGTGGGCGGCAGGGCGGCGCCGGCCGCGGCGACCAGGTCGAGCCTGCGGGTACGGGCCGTGAGCGCGTCGGCGATCTTCCGGCGGGTGATGCCGACCAGCCAGCCGGGGAACGGGCCGCGCTCCGGCCGGTAGTTGGCGCGACCCTGCCAGGCAGCCAGGAAGACCTGCTGGCTGACGTCCTCGGCCTCCCTGGAATCGCCGAGGGTGCGGGTCGCCAGGGCGAGGACGAGCCCGCCCCAGCGCCGGTACGCGGCGCTCAGGCACCGCTCGTCGCCGCGTACGAAACCCTCGGCGACCTCGTGGTCGAGAAGCTGCTCCCGGGGCGCGGACACGGGGGACGGCCGGGCGGTGACGCTCTGTGCGGTCATGGCGACTGCTCCTAGGGGGTGTCTTGTCGATCAGGGCGGATCAGGGAGCGGTGGTCGGTGCCGTGGATCGCAAGGCGGACGAGGGAGGCGACGCGGAGCGTCGCCGACCGAGGACAACGCGGCGAGGCGCGGTGCCGGGCGCCGCGAGCCCGGCCTGATCGGCAAGACACCTCCTAAGGCCGGGACCGGTTCCCGTCCAGATTCCGGCCCGTCCGTGCATCGATTCCACTCGCATCGGTTGTGCGTCGCATGATGGAGACATGAACGAGCCCGCACAGCCCGGCGAGCGCGCAGAGGCCGCAGAGGCCGCAGAGCCCGCGCACGGCGTGACCACCGGAGCCGTGGCACGCCGGCTGGGGGTCGCCCCCACGACCCTGCGCTCGTGGGACCGCCGGTACGGCATCGGGCCGGCCGCCCGCGAGGACGGCAGGCACCGGCGGTGGACCTCCGGGGACATCGCCGTCCTGCAGGAGATGTGCCGCCTGACCGCGTCGGGGGTGCCGCCCGCGGAGGCCGCGCGCGCCGCCCGGGCGGGGACGGTGCCCACCGCGCCCACCGCGCCCGCGGCCGCCACCGCCACCGCCGCACCGGCCCGTCAGCCGGGATCCGGCAACGGCCTGCCGCTCGGCGACGTGCGCCAGGAGTGCCGGGGGCTGGGCCGGGCCGCCGTCCGCCTCGACTCACCGACCATGGACGAGCTGCTCGGCTCCCTGATCGGCGCGTACGGCCTGGTCACCACCTGGGAGGAGGTGATGGTGCCGACCCTGCACGCCGTGGGGCGCAAGTGGGAGACCTCGGGCGACCAGTACGTCGAGGTCGAGCACCTGCTCTCCTGGCACGTCTCGACCGCGCTGCGCCGCGTGGGCATCGGGGCGCTGTCCGGGCCCCGGGCGAGCGCTCCCCCGATCCTGCTGGCGTGCGTACCGGGCGAGCAGCACACGCTCCCGCTGGAGGCGCTCGCCGCCGGTCTCGCCGAACTTGGCCTGCCCGCCCGGATGTTCGGGGCGGCCGTGCCGCCCGAGGCGCTCGACCAGGCCGTGCGCCGGACGGGACCCGTCGCGGTGGTGCTGTGGGCCCAGGCCCGCTCCACCGCGCACCATGCCCTGGCCCGGCACGTCGCCGACACCGCTTGGGGCGTCAAGGGCGCCCGGGCCCGGACCACGGTCCTCCTGGCGGGCCCCGGCTGGGCGGGGCCCGTACCCGCCCCGGGCATGCTGCGCCCCGGCGGACTGCGGGAGGCTTTGGGCCTGCTGCGCGGGCTGTGCGAGGCGGCGTCGTCCCCGGCGGGCGGAGGCGGCGGAGCGGCTCCTCAACGCTCCTGACCGGCACGGGCCTGCTCGACCACGTCGCGGATCGCCCGCGCGACGATCCGCGGCTGCTCGACGGCGATGCCGTGGCCGCTGTCGGTGTCGGTGACGTGCCGGGCCCGCAGGTCCTCGGCCAGGCGCCGCTGGGCGGCCAGCCAGGCCGGCCAGGTCGATCCGCCGCCGACCGAGAGGTCCCACGGGTGGTCGGAGGTGAGCACGACGGCGGGCAGGCCGCGCGGCAGGGCCGGCGCCCCGCGCAGCTCCCGCACGGCGGCCGGGTAGTCGGGTGTTTCGAGGCCCTTCCCGGTGTCCATGGCCCGGATCTTGTCCATCCATCCCGACCACTGGGCCGGTGTCAGGGTGTCCTCGAGGAACGGCGAGGCACCGTCGACGGTCACCAGCCCGGCGGTCCGCGCCGGTTCGGTACGCGCGAACAGCGAGGCGGTCATCGCTCCCCACGAGGCACCGACCAGTACGTACGGCGGGTGCTCACCGGCCGCGGCGAGCACCGCCCGCAGGTCCCTGACGCCCGCTGCCGCCGTGGTGGGCTGGGTGACCGGCGTCGAGCGGCCCGGGGTACCGTCCAGCCGGGTCGTGCCGGGACGGTCGTAGGCGCACACCCGCGTGAACCGGGCGGTCTGCGGGAGCACCGCCGACGGATCGGGCCTCGGAGCGACCTCCGGACGCGCGGCGTCCGCGATGTGCGTCCACTCGTCCGACGCACCCCTGGCACCGGACACGAGCACGACCGTGGGGGACCCGGAGCCGCGGCAGTCCAGCAGCACGCGGCGGCCGCCACCGATGTCCACCGGGCGGGCCGGACCGTCCCCGTCGTCCCGGGCCGCCGCGGGCACCGCCCCCGTGCACAGCGCGAGGGCGACGGCGAGGGTGACGGCGGACATGTGACGGGCCCGGACCGGGCGTCTTCCGAACACCAGTCCAGTCTGGCACCCGGCGGTGGCCTCCGACAGCCGGTGGTGTCAGGGGCCGTCCTTGCCGCGGGCCCGCCGGAAGCGGGCGAGCCCCTCCGGGAGCCCGACCAGGGGGTCCGGGTAGTCGTACCGGGCCCGTTCCGGGCCGGCCAGCCGCCAGGGCTCGTGGACCGAGGGGCCCGGCAGTCCGGCGAGTTCCGGGACCCAGCGCCGCACGTACGCGCCGTCGGGGTCGTACCGCTTGCCCTGGATCACCGGGTTGAGCACCCGGTTGGGGCGGCTGTCGGTACCGGTACCGGCCACCCACTGCCAGTTGAGCTGGTTGTTGGCCACGTCGCCGTCGACCAGCAGGTCGAGGAAGTGGCGGGCTCCGGCGCGCCAGTCGATGTAGAGCGTCTTGGTCAGGAAGGACGCGGCGAGCAGCCGGCCCCGGCCCGGCATCCAGCCCTCGTGGGCGAGTTGGCGCATGGCCGCGTCCACCACGGGGTAGCCGGTGCGGCCCTGCTTCCAGGCCAGCAGGTCGGCCTCGGCCGCCTTGCCCCGCCGCCAGCGGTCGGCCCGGGTGCGGTAGTCCCGGGCGGCGGCCCCGGGGCGGGCGGCGAGGAGCTGGTACTGGAAGTCGCGCCAGCAGAGCTGCCGTACGAAGGCCTCGGCGCCCGCCCCGCCCCGGGACCGCGCCCGGTGCACGGCCTCGGCCGCCGAGACCGCGCCGAAGTGGATGTACGGGGAGAGCCGGGAGGTGGCGTCGCCGGGAAGGTCGTCGTGGCCTTCCTCGTACCCGTCGGCGTACTCCCCCAGCCAGTCCGCGAGCCGCTGCCTGCCCTCCCGCTCGCCCCCGGTGGCCAGGCCCTCGGAGACCGACGCGACCGCGGCGCGGGCCGGGAGCGCCTCGGAGCGGATCCCGCCGGGCACCCGGACCTCCTGCGGCGGCGCGAGCGGCTCGCGCAGCCGCTCGCCCGACCAGCGCCTGAAGTACGGGGTGAAGACGGCGAAGTGGTCGGATCCGCTCGGTGTCACGGCTCCGGCGGGCAGGGCGGTGACCACGCCGTCATGGACGTACAGGCGCCGCCCGTCGGCCTCCAGGGCGCTGCGCAGCCGCTGCTCGCGGTGCAGGGCGAAGGCGCTGCACCCGGCCGCCATGTGCACCTCGTCGGCGTCGGTCTGCCGTACGACGGCGCACACCTCGGCGACGGGGTCCCCCGAGCGCACCACGAGCCGGCCGCCGCGCTCGCGCAGCCCGGAGTCGAGTCCGGCCAGGCAGTCCGCGAGGAAGGCGAGCCGGTTGGGCGCCGCGAAGCCGGCGCGGTCCACCGCCGGGTCCCGGACGAAGAGCGGAACGGTCTCGTTCCCCGGTCCCAGCGCGGCGCGCAGCGGCGGATGGTCGTGGACGCGCAGGTCCGAGGTGAACAGGACGACCGAGACGTTCATGGTGCTGCTCCTGGCATCGGGCCACCGGGCGGACGCGGGAGGGGTCGCACGGTGGTCACTGGGCTGGCCTTGCCCGTCATTCGGCGCGGGCGGCCGCCGCGGATGCAGCGTTCGCGGGGGATGCGGCGGATCCCGGGGCCGCGGCCGGGCCGCGGTCGTCACCCGCCTCCGCCGTGCGCGCGATGTTGCGGGCCATGCCCCCGAAGACCACGGCGTGGAACGGCGAGACGGTCCACCAGTACAGGTGGCCGGCCAGGCCGCGCGGGTGGAAGAGCGCCCGCTGCCGGTACCGGGCGCGGCCGTCCCCGTCGTCCTCGGCGTACATCTCCAGCCAGGCGAGGCCGGGCAGCCGCATCTCGGCGCGGAGCCTGAGCAGCCGGCCGCGCTCGATCTCCTCGACCCGCCAGAAGTCCAGGGAGTCGCCGACCCGCAGGTGTGCGGCGTCCCGGCGGCCGCGGCGCAGTCCGACGCCCCCGACGAGCCGGTCGAACCAGCCGCGGACGGCCCAGGCGAGCGGGAAGGAGTACCAGCCGTTCTCCCCGCCGATCCCCTCCACGACCCGCCACAGGGCCTGCGGCGAGGCTTCGACGGTGCGTTCGCGGACATCGGAGTAGAGGCTGCCGCCGGCCCAGTCGGGGTCGGTGGGCAGCGGGTCGCTCGGCGCGCCGGGCACGGAGGCGGAGGACCAGCGGGTGAGGACCTGGGCGTCGCGGACCTTCTGGAGGGCGTAGGTGAGGGCCGTGTCGAAGTCGAGGGGGGCGCCGGGCGGGTCGGGCACCCAGGTGGCGATGTCGTGCTCGTCGCAGACGACCTCGTACTTGAGGGACTCCGCGAGGGGGCGGGCGATGGCGCGGGGCACCGGGGTGACCAGGCCGACCCAGTGGCTGGAGAGCCGCGGGGTGAGGACCGGTACGGGCAGGATGAGCCGCTGGGGCAGCCCGTCGACGCGGGCGTAGCGGCGCATCATGTCGAGGTAGGTGAGGACGTCGGGGCCGCCGATGTCGAAGGCGCGGCTGACGTCGGCGGGCATGCGGGCGCTGCCGACCAGGTAGCGCAGGACGTCGCGGACGGCGATGGGCTGGATACGGGTGCGCACCCAGCTGGGGGTGACCATCACGGGCAGCCGCTCGGTCAGGTAGCGGAGCATCTCGAAGGAGGCCGAACCGGAGCCGATGATGACGGCGGCGCGGAGCACCGTGGTGGGGACGCCGGAGTCGAGGAGGATGCGCCCGACCTCGGCGCGGGAGCGCAGATGGGGCGAGAGGTCCCGGTCGGGAACCCCGCTCGGGGTGAGTCCGCCCAGGTAGACGATGCGGCGGACGCCGGCGGCGCGGGCCTGCTCGGCGAAGGTCCGTGCGACCAGGCGGTCGGTGTGCTCGAAGTCGCGCCCGGTGCCGAGGGCGTGCACGAGGTAGTAGGCGACGTCCACGTCCCGCAGGGCGGGGGCGAGCGACGCGGCGTCGGTGACGTCGCCGCGGACGATCTCCGCCTGCCCGGCCCAGGGATGGTCGCGCAGTTTCTCCGGGGTGCGGGCGAGGCAGCGCACCCGGTGGCCCGCGGTGATGAGCTCGGGGACGAGCCGGCCGCCGATGTAGCCGGTGGCTCCGGTGACCAGGCACCGTGTGCCCGGGGCCGAGGGTCCTTGTGCGTCCGTCATGGAGTTGCTCCGATCGGGTGTCGCGGGTACTCCCCCGGAGTTCTTCCGGGGGCACGGTCCGGCTGGATGCACGGACCGCCGCCCACGAGCTGATCGTCCGGAGCGCGCCTACTTGGGCATGAGGACCGTGTCGACGATGTAGACGGTGGCGTTGGCGGTGGGGACGTTGCCGCAGACCACCTTGGAGGAATTGTTCACCTGGTAGGCGGTGCCCGAGCCCTTGGTGGTGATCATGCCCTTCTGGAGGGTCTGGAAGGATCCGCCGCCCAGTTGCTGCGGGGTGAGCTTCTCGCCGACGACGTGGTACGTGAGGATCTTGGTCAGGGTCGCCTTGTCGGCCAGGACCTTGTCCAGGTCCGCCTTCGGGATCTTCGCGAACGCGTCGTTCGTCGGGGCGAACACCGTGATGTCCTGGGCGTTGTTCAAGGTGTCCACCAGGCCTGCCTTCTTCACGGCCGTGACCAGGGTCGACAGCGCCGGGTTGTTCGAGGCGGCGGTGGCGACCGGGGCCTGCGCCATGCCGTCGAAGGAGCCCGCGCCGCTCTTGGGCACCGAGGCGCACGCCGGGCCGAACGGACCGCCCGCGCCGGTGCCGGTTTGGCCGACCGGCTGGGGTGAGGAGAGGGCGTCGGGCGCGGCCGCACCCTGATTACTCGTACTCTCCTCCGAACAGGCGGACAGTGCCAGCGGAAGCAGCACTGCGGCCGTCACGGCGAGGGTGGCACGGCGGAAGGTGTGAATGCTCATGGTCTCTCCTGCGTCTGGGACTCACCCATCGGTGAATCACGCCGCCTATTCGGCACCGGCCCCCATCCGGATGGCCCCATCACCCGAACGAGTGGCGACCCGCACAAGCCGCCGAACAGCGTTTCGGGGGCTGCCGAAGACACATGTCCGCCGCGACCTATCCGCCAGCCCCGCGGCTCCGAATGAGCTGTGCAACCGAGTACTCCTGGAGGACCTCCCCGGTGAGAGAGAACGTGCGCATAGGCCGGCATCCGTCGGCCGCTCCCGACCTGCCGGAACTGATGGGCCGGGTGGCCCGCGGTGATCAGCAGGCGTTCACGGCCGTCTTCGAGGCCGTGTCGGGCCCCGTGCTGGGCCTCGTACGGACCGTGCTGCGGGACCCGGCCCAGTCCGAGGAGGTCGCCCAGGAGGTACTGGTCGAGCTCTGGCGGACCGCCGCCCGCTACCAGCCCGCGCGGGGTTCGGTGATGAACTGGGTGCTGACCCTGGCCCACCGCCGGGCCGTCGACCGGGTGCGTTCCGCGCAGGCGTCGACCAACCGCGAGAAGCGGGCGGCCCTGCTGGACCACACCACGGCCTACGACGAGGTGGTGGAGCAGGTGGAGTCCCGGCTGGAGCGCGAGCAGGTACGGCGCTGCATGCACGGACTCAGCGAACTGCAGCGCCAGTCGGTCACCCTGGCGTACTACCGCGGCCTGACCCACCGGGAGGTCGCGGAATTGCTGGCCCTGCCGTTGGGTACCGTGAAGACACGGCTGCGCGACGGGCTCATCCGGCTCCGAGACTGCCTGGGGGTGGGCGTGTGAACACCACGGATCCGCACACATTGACGGGTGCGTACGCGCTCGACGCCCTGGAACCGGACGAACGGGCCGCCGTCGAGCGGCACCTCGCCGACTGCGTGTCCTGCACGCAGGAGGTCCGGGAGTTCTCCGAGACCGCCGCGCGCCTCGGGCTCGCCGTCGCGGCGCAGCCGAGTCCCGCGCTGCGGGACGAGGTGATGCGCCGGATCGCGACGGTGCGCCAGGAAGGGCCCTCGACGGTCAGGGCCACGCGCGGCGGCCACGTACGGCCCCGCTGGCGGCCGGTGTCGAACTGGGCCCTGGCGGCCTGCATCGCGGGGGCCGTGGCGCTCGGCGGTGTCGCGGTGGCGCAGTACCAGCAGGCCGAGGACGCCCGGCAGCAGGCGCAGCAGGCCCGTCTCGCGAACGATGCCGTCGGCTCGGTCCTCGCGGCCGCCGACGCCCGGGTGGCCACGGCGCCGCTGCGGGGCGGCGCGGTGGGCACGGTGGTCGTCTCGGCCTCCCGCAACCAGGCGGTCTTCGCGGCCTCCGGCCTGCCGGCGCCGCCCGGCGGGAAGGTGTACCAGCTCTGGTACAACGACGGCGGCGGGAAGATGCGTTCGGCGGGGCTGATGGGCACCGGTACCCCGGCGACGGCCACCCTGCTCGACGGCCCGGTCAACGCGGCGTCGGGGATGGGCGTCACCGTCGAACCGGCCGGCGGCTCGCCGCATCCGACCTCGGCCCCGGTGGCCCTGCTGGCCTTCCCGGCGGCCTGAGCCGGGTGCCGGTCAGCCTGCCGAGGCAGCCCGGAAGCGGTTGCGGTACTCCGTCGGCGTCGTGTCGAGTTTGCGGCGGAAGGCGCGGACGAGGGTGTCGGTCGTGCGGAAGCCGCAGACGGTCGCGACTCGTTCGAGCGTGTCGTCCGTGGACTCCAGCCGGTTCCGGGCCACTTCGACGCGGGCCGATTCGATGTAGGCGGCCGGGGTCGTCCCCAGTTCCGTCTTGAAGATCCGGGTGAGCTGCCGTTCGCCGACGTGCGCCTGTTCGGCGAGGTCGGCGACGGTGAGCTCCTCGGCGATGTTCCGCATGACGTGGTGGCGGAGGTCCTCGATGCGGCGGGTCGTCGACACCGGTTCGAGCGGGACGCTGAACTGGCTCTGTCCGCCGGGCCGTTTCAGGTACATCACCAGCTGGCGGGCGACGCGCAGGGCGACGGCCTCGCCGAAGTCGTCGGCGACGAGGGCGAGCGAGAGGTCGAGGCAGGCGCTGATTCCGGCGCCGGTCCACACGTCCTGGTCCCGGATGAAGATCGGATCGGCGTCGACCTCGACCGAGGGGTGCTCGTCGGCGAGTTGGCGGGCGGTGGACCAGTGGGTGGTGGCCCGCCGGCCGTCCAGCAGCCCGGCGTCCGCGAGGATGTGCGCGCCCACGCAGACGGATGCGACGCGCCGGGCCGTGGCGGCGAGGGTCCGTACCCGGTCGACCACGGCGGGGTCGGCGAGGGCCCGTACCCGGCCGCGGCCGTCGACCTCGACCGACCCGGGCACCAGCAGGGTGTCGATGCTCCGCCCCGCCACTTCCCGGAAGGTGGTGTCCGGGAGGATCCGGACCCCGGCGGAGGTGGTGACGGGGTCCATGGTCTCGGCGGCCAGGGCGACGCGGTATCCCGACGCCTCGCCCAGCTCCCGCTGCAGCAGGGCGAACACCTCCGGCGGTCCGGTGACGTCCAGCAGGTCGACGCCGTCGAAGAGGACGACGACGATGAACCGTCCGACGGTGCTCAAGGGGTCTCCGTTCGGTGCGACGACGGCCGTGTCAGGACCCACCGTATGTCGGTTTCTGCGGGTTGGATGACATTGCCGACATCCGAGGCGGCTCATAGCGTGGAGAGCACGGCCGCCGCTCCGCGGCCGGCACCTCGACGTGACACCCCAGGAGGGTATTTCCATGTCCAAGACGACCCTGCGCGATCTGAGCGGCCTCGACCAGGGCCCGGCGTCTGCGGCGGAAGCGACGCTGATCCTGATCGACTGCCAGAACACCTACACCCGGGGCGTGATGGAGCTGACGGGCTGGGAGGCCGCCCTCGACGCCGCCGCCGCGCTGCTCGCCCGGGCCCGTGCGGCCGGGGCGAAGGTCATCCATGTGGTCAACGACGGCGGCGAGGGGAGCCCGTACGACATCCGGGCCGAGATCGGCCGGATCCACCCCCGGGTGGCTCCCGTCGACGGCGAACCCGTGGTCGTCAAGACGGTCCCCAACGGGTTCGTCGAGACGGACCTCGGCGACCACGTCGACGCCGCCGGCCACAAGGACGTCATCCTCGCCGGGTTCATGACCCACATGTGCGTGGCCTTCACCGCGGAAGGCGCGTTCCTGCGGGGAAACCGGCCGACGGTCGTCGCGGACGCCTGCGCGACCCGGCCGCTGCGCACGCCGGTCGCCGAGGTGTCCGCCGAGCAGCTCCACCACGCCGCGCTCGCGACGATCGCCGATCTCTACGGGGTCGTCGTCCCGTCCGTCTCCTCCCTCGGCTGAGCCGGCGGCGGCCGGGCCGGTCAGCCCGCCGTCGCCACGAGCCGTCGCAGCGCGGCCCGGGCGGGTGGGCCCCAGGTGGGCTTGCCGCCCGGGCGGCCCCGGACGCCGGCCTCGCCGATGAGGATGCCGCCGAGGGCGCGCTGGACGGCCCAGCCGCGGGCGCGGCGCAGGGTCGCGTCGTCCGCGGTCGGCCGGTAGGCGGCATGGAAGCGGTCGGCGGCGCCGTCCGGCAGCAGGATCCAGGGGGCGGCGAGGTCGCAGGCCGGATCACCCGCGCAGAGGTCACCGAAGTCGATCACGCCGCAGAAGGTGCCGTCGGCGGTGAGGACGTTGGCCGGATGGAGGTCGCTGTGGAGCCACAGCGCCGGGCCCGCCCAGACGGGCGCGGCGACGGCGTCCTCCCAGACCGCGCGGACGGCGTCCGGGTCGGGGATCAGCCCCTGCTCGGTGGCCGAGGCCAGCCCCTCGGCGAACCCGTCGGCGACGGCCGCCAACGGCCCCCCGCGGCCGTAGTTGCCCACAGGTGCCCCGTCGGGGGCCGGTCGGTGAAGAGCCGTCAGGAAGGCGGCCAGCCCTTCGGCCGCGTCGGCGGCGTTCGTGGCCGGGGCCCGGTCGGCGGGCTCGCCGGGGACCCAGGTGGTGACGATCCAGGGACGCGGGAACCTCTCGGAGGGCTCGCCGATGCGCTGTGGGACGGGAACGGGCAGCGGCAGGGCCGGGGCGAGGGCGGGCAGCCAGGCGTGCTCCTTGCGCAGCAGCGCGTCCGCGGACGGCGTCGCCCAGGGCAGCCGGACGGCGAGGTCCTCCCCGAGCCGCCACAGCTGGTTGTCCCAGCCGCGGGCGCCGAACCGCACGGGGCGGTCCGCCAGGTCGGGGTGCTGGTCGCGTAACAGGTCCCGGACGAGCTCCGCGGTGACCTCGGTTTCGGTGTGCGTCATGCGGACCAACCGTAGCCGGGGCCGGCGTCCCGGCGGGGCCGTCGGGGCCGGCGGGCCCGTCATGGCCTCAGAGCTCCTCGCCGAGCGGCAGCCGGTGGATGCCCGGCAGGTACTCGTCGAGCTCCCCCGGGGTGAACCGGGACATGCCCACGACGTGCCAGAACTCACCGGCCACGTCGCCCTCGTACTTGTACCCGCCGGCCGGGGTCAGCGCCGCCCAGCCGCCCGCCATGCCCATCAGCGTCGCGCGCAGGGACGGCGGTTCGCCGTCCGCCGGGACGTTCCACAGCCGTACGGTGCCGTCCTCGGCGCCGCTCGCCAGGGTCGTCCCGTCCGGGGAGAAGGCGAGCGAGAGCACCCGGCCGGTGTGGCCGACGAGGTCGGTGAGGTGCTCGCCCGTCACGGCGTCCCACAGGCCGACGGCCCGGTCGTCGCCGCCGGTGGCCAGCAGCGGGCGGCCCGGGTGGGCGGCCACCGCCCACAGCCTGCCCCCGCGTCCGCGCAGCCGCTGATCCGCCTGCCCGTCCCGGCGGACGATGGCCGTACCGTCCCAGCTCGCGCTGGCGAGCCAGGCGCCGCCCGGGCCGTACGCGACGCCGTACACCCGGTCGGCATGTCCGCCGAGCTGCTCCAGGAGCTCTCCGCTCCTGGCGTCCCACACCCGTACGAAGCTGTCGTCGCAGCCGGTGGCCAGTACATCGGCGTCCTGGCGGAAGGCGATGGAGCGGACCCGGCCCCGGTGCTCGGTCAGTGTCGACACGGGGGAACCGGTGGGGCGGAACCAGACGCGTACGGAGTCGTCGTCGTTGGCGGTGGCGAGCAGGGTCCCGTCGGCGTTGAAGGCCTCCGCCCAGACGTGCTCGGTCTCGGCGTCGAGCTCCCTCAGGTACTCGCCGCCCAGCGGGTCCCAGAGGTACATGTCGCCGTCGTTGCTGGCCGTGGCGAGGATGGCTTCGAGGGGGCTGAAGGCCGCCGAGACCAGCCGGTCGCCGCGCCCGGTGAGCTCTTGCGTACGCCGGCCCGTGCGCGTCTCCCACAGCCGTACGACCCCGTCGTTCCCGGCCGTGGCCAGCTGTGCGCCGTCCGCACTGAAGGCGACACCGCTGATCCGGCGGCCGTGGCCGCGCAGGATGCGCTTGCCCTGGCCGGTGGCCGCGTCCCAGATCTGCGCGCCGCCGTCGTTTCCGACGGTGAGCAGTTGGCTGTCGCCGGGCCGGAAGGCGCATGCCCAGGCGGTGCCGCGGTGCTCGGTCGGCTGCTGGGGGTGGAGCACGATCGTGTACCCGTGGGGGCGCTCGGTGACCGTCCACAGCCGGACCGCGCCGTTGCTGTCGCAGGCCGCGAGGAGTTTCCCGTCGTCGCCGAAGAGCACCTGGTAGACGGCACCGGTGCCCCGTTCGAGGATTCCGGCGGGCGTGCCGACCACCGGGTCCCAGAGCCGCACCTGGCCGTCGGTGTCACCGCTGGCGAGGAGGTTGCCCCCGGGGTGGAAGTCGAGGACGTACACCCGGCCGGTGTGGCCGGTGAACTCGTGCAGCAGCCGCGCGTCGGCCGTCCGCCAGATCCGCACCGTGCCGCCCTGCCCGGGCGCGCCCCGGTCGGCGGTGGCGAAGAGGGTCCCGTCGGGGCTGAACCGGGCACGGTAGACGGCTCCCTGGTGCCCGTCGATCTCCCGGACGCAGTGCCCGGTGTTCAGGTCCCAGAGCCGTGCCTTCGCGCCCGCGTCCCCGGTGAGCAGCAGGCCGTCCGGTCCGTGGACCGCGGTGTAGACGGGTGCGGCGTGACCCGGCATCCGGTGCACGGGTTCGCCGGTGGCCGTGTCCCAGACCGTGACCAGGCCCTCGCGGTCGCCGGTGGCGAGCAGGGTGCCGTCCGCGTCGAAGGAGACCGGCCACACGCCGTCGGGGTGGACCCGCAGGTGGTGGCGGCAGGCGCCGGTCACCGGGTCCCAGAGCCGGACCGCGCCGTCGGAGCCGCCGGTGGCGATGACGCCCGGCCGGAACTTCACGGCGTACACGCGGCCTTCGTGCCCCTGGAGGGTGCGCACGGCCCGGCCGTCGTCGGCGCCGCAGACCAGGACGGAGCCGTCCTCGCTGCCGACCGCGAGGAGTTCGCCGTCGCTGCTGTACGCGATGGGTTCGGGGAGGCGGCTGGTGCGCATGCCGAAGCCGTACGGGACCCCGACGGCGGAGGGCCGGAACCCGGCGTCCACGGGCATCCCGGGGGCGATCGCGGCGGTCCCGAGCTCGGGGGCCGAGCGCACCGCGTCGTCCATCGTCGTGTCGATGAGCGCGGCCCGGTGCCAGCGGCTGCCGGTCAGCAGCGCGCCCCGCAGATCGGTCCGGGTCAGCCGGGCCCGGCTGAGGTTCGCGCCGGTCAGGTCGGCCCGGCTCAGGTCGGCCCGGTCGAGGCGGGCGCCGGTCAGCCGGGTGCCCCGCAGCAGCGCGCCGGAGAGGTTGGCGCCGATCAGCCGGGCGTCCGTCAGATCGGCGTCGGTGAGGTCGACCCCGGAGAAGTCGCGGTGCGAGAGGTCCTCGCCGGCCAGCCGGGCGCCGCGCAGGTCGGCGTTGGCCGGTACCCGGAGCCGGTCGGAGATCCGGACGGCGTTGGCGCGGGCGGCCTCGCTGACGGCGCGCCCCGGGGAGTCGAGGACCTCGCGCACCCAGCGGGCGCACTGCTCGTGGTCGGCGAGGTCGCAGAAGAACTCGACGGCGAGCTGGCTCAGCGGGCGCGCGAGGAGCAGGGTGTGCTGTCCGCGGGCGAGCTGGCGGGCGGCCTCCCGCGCCACCAGCCATTCGATGACGGAGCCGTGGATGAACTGGAAGACCCCGTCGTCGCTGCGGACCAGCAGGCTGCCCGCGCCGACCGCCTGGGCGCGCTCGGAAGGGGTGAGCGGGGACTCGGTGAGTTCGCTGAGGGTGTCGGCCACGGTCTCGGTGAGCTCGTCGAGCCGCAGGGCGCTGCGGCCGCTCTCCCACAGCCGCCAGGCCAGCGCGGTGACCGCGGCCCACAGCTGGTCGACGGTGAGTCCGGGCGGCGCGCCGGGCCCGCCCTGGCCGCGCCGTTCCTCGTGGTCGAGCCAGGAGGTGAACACGTCCTCGTACAGCCGGGCGGGGCTGAGCGCCCGGCCCGCTCCGGCGACCGCGCGCAGCTGGTCCTGGCTCAGATCGGCGACGAAGGAGAGCAGCCGGGGATTGCGGCAGAGCATCAGGAGGTCGGGGATGTTGCGCAGGAGCTGGTAGCGGCGGTCGGCGGCGCGCTCGTCGCCGTAGCTGCGTACGAGGTAGGAGCGGATCTGGGCGGGGGTGAAGCCCTCGACGGCCAGGATCCTGCGCTGCGGGAGCAGGCCGACGCGCTCGCCGAGCGCGGTGAGGACCTGGGCGTGCGACTTGAAGTGCTGGGTGCGGCTGCTGACGACGATCTTGGCGTGGTCCACGGCCGCGTCGAGGAGGACCTGGAGGTGGTCGGCGGCCCGGTCGTAGCTGACCCGGTTGACCAGTTCGTCGAAGCCGTCGAAGAGCAGGACGACGCGGCCCTGGGCGAGCATGTAGCGCAGGGCCCGCAGGTCGATGGTGTCGACGTCGTGGCCGGCCAGATGCGCGGCGACCAGGCCTTCGAGGCTGTGCGCCCGGTCGAGGGAGTTGAGCGGGATCAGCAGCGGGGTCAGGTGCGGGAGCTGTTCGGAGATGCGCCGGGCGAGCTCGCGCAGCGCGAAGGTCTTGCCGTGTCCGAAGTCGCCGAGGAGCAGGACGAACCGGCCGTGGTCGGACTCCAGGAGTTCCAGCAGCTCCTCGACGAGTCCGTCGCGCTCCTGGCCGTCGGGGCGATCGGCGTCGCGGTAGCGCTGGGGGAGGTAGAGGCCGGGGGCGTACTGCTCGCTGCTGCTGAGCCGGGCCGTCTGCGCGGCGACGTAGCCGCGGAGGTCGAGCAGGCCCTGGAACTCGATGAAGCTCCGGACCCGGACCCGGACGCCGTGGGCGGCGGCCCGCCGGCGCAGCCCGCCGGCCGGGGCGTCGCCCGCGTACACCAGGACGGCCTCGGAGCCGGTGTCGGTCGCGTGCACCTGGGCGATGAAGCGGTCGAGTTCGTCCTCGGTGGGGCTCCCGGGGTGGACTGCTATGCGCTGCTGCTGGACGACGCCGTCCTCCTGCTCCTGCCAGGTGGCCATGATCTGCACCATGTCGCCCGGTTCACGGCGCGGGACGTCGCGCAGCCGTACGCCCTCCCGGCGCACGCGGCAGATCTCCTTCACCCGCTCGGCGAGCGCGGCCGCCGGGTCGTCCAGGGGAGCCCGGCCGCCGGCCCGCTCGACGTTGATGACGGCGGGCAGTTCCGGTACGGGGAAGACCCGGCGGGTCTGCCGCCATGCGGCGGGGAAGGTCTCGGACGCGGAGGTGATCCGGTCGTCCCAGCGGGTCACTCCCTCCGCGCCGACCTGGAGCAGCTGGAACCTGGCGGGGGCCGCGGAGCCGAACAGGGGCAGCTCACCGGCGCCCCCGGACGCCGCGGAGGCCCCTGAAGCCCCTGAAGCCCCGGCGAGCTGGGTGCGGCTGGGAGCCGAGGTGGTGGTGCGCGGGCCGCCGGTCGGCCCGTGCAGCAGCAGGTGCAGCCGCGGGGCGGCCAGCCGGGCGAAGGCGTCGGCGTCCCGCAGCCCGCCGGGGCCGCCGACCGCGTCGCCGGGGCGGCGGCCGTCGGTGAGCGGGTGGCGGAGCGCGCCGATGCGCAGCCAGCCCTCCTCCTCGTACCGGCGCATGGCCTCGGCGAACCAGGCCGCCTGGTCGCGGCCGATGAAGCCGTACTGCTCCTCGGGGCGGTGGCTGTAGGCCATGGAGGAGTTGAATCCGGCGACGACCGTGCTCAGTTCGGGCACCGGGAAGAGGGTCCAGGGCTGGTCGCTGTCGAAGACGGTGTCCAGGCCCTGGTAGAGGCCGCGGAACAGCCGGGTGTAGTGGCGCCATTTGGGCCAGTACGGCGGCTGCGGTGCCACCTCGTCGGCCTCGCAGGTGTGGAAGTAGGCCTGGGACGCGGCCTGGTTCACGTCCTGCGCGCCCGGTACCACCATCACCCGCTGGGGGGACAGGTCGAGCTGGGAGCGCAGGGCGGTGAGGAAGCTGAGGGCCTGGTCGCATTCGCGCGGGCTGCCGGACGCGGTGAGGTCGCCGGTGACCACCATCAGATCGGGGGCGGGTGCCCCCGCGTCCCTGAGCATGATGAGGTCGCCGCGGATCTGCCGGCTGAGCGAGTCTGGTTCGCGGCCGCGCCCGAAGTCGGGCCCGGCCAGGTGCAGGACGGTCACGGTGTCCTGGGCTCCGTGGCCGGCCGCGGCAGCCTGCGGGTAGAGCGGCGCCCTGACCGGCCGCCGGCGCCCCGACCAGCCGGGGCCGGCGAGCGCGCTCGGCTGCGGGTGGCCCGGGTTGGGCTGCTCCGGGTGGCGGACGGGTCCCGGACCGCTCCCCGGGAAACCGGGACGGCGGCCCGGCCGGGCATGGCCGTCGACGGCCTGCCCGACCCGGTTCAGGAGCAGGGAACGGGCCACGTCGATGTCCGCCACCCCGACGAGGTCGACGTAGGTGATCGTGGCGAGGAGTCCCTCGATCGGGATCTCGTCCACCCGGACGGTCAGCAGCCTCCGTTCGGGCGACTCGGGCGAGGCCCGGAGCGCGGCCTGCCATTCCATGCGACCGTAGGTGGAACGCTCGTAGTGGCGGGACAGGACGGCGATGACCGCCACGGACTCGCTGACCCCCCGGTCCATGAAGTCTATGAAGTTGGTCCCCGGCACGAAGTCCCAGGCCTGCACCACCGTGCGGTAACCGGCTTCCTCCAGGGTCCAGGCGATCCATGCGGCCCATTGTTCGTCTGCCGGGGAGTAACTGATGAAGAAGTCGAACTCTCTTGCGGGAGCGCCGAATTGCCCGTCCGTCATCATGAGTCCATCGTAGGGCCGTGCCCCCGGCCGAGGGATTGTCCCGTCAAGGACGGGGTCGTCTCCCGCGGAGCGCCGGACACCCGGCGCGGGCGGGCCTGTCCGGTTCCTTCCGCCCCGTCTGATGCCGGGGCGTGTGTATGTGCGAACCTGTTCGCCGTGTCTTTCCTCAGGCGTCTGCATCCACTGGACTGGCTGGCCGGCGGCCTGCTCGCACTCGGTGCGCTGTGCGTCGCCACGGGCCTGCTGCCCACCGGACCCGCCTCGGACGTGCTGGAGCGCATCGGTCCGCTGGTGGTGTTCCTGGCCACCGTCATCGTCCTCGCCGAGCTGACCGGCAAGGCGGAGGTGTTCGACGTCGTCGCCACCTGGGTGGCCCGGGCGGGGCGCGGCAGGTACCCGCTCCTCTTCTGTCTCTGCGTGCTGTTCGCGTCCGTCACCACCATCACCCTCAACCTGGACACGACGGCGGTCCTGCTGACCCCGGTGATGCTGGCGCTGGCGACCCGGGTCGGTATCGCGCCCGTACCGCTGGCGATGACCACGGTGTGGCTGGCGAACACGGCCAGCCTGCTGCTCCCCGTGTCGAACCTGACGAACCTGCTGGCCGCGGACCGCATCGCGCTGACCCCGTCGGAGATGGCCGCCACCATGTGGGCGCCGCAGCTGGCCGCCATCGCGGTCACGATGGCCTGCCTGTGGGGCTTCTACTGGCGCCCGGGGCGCCGCGGCGAGACCCGCTACACTCCGCCGCCCCTGCCGCGTCCCGCGGACCCGGTCCTGTTCCGGGTGAGCGCGGTGGCGTGCGCCGGATTCCTGCTGGCGATCCTGCTCGCCGATGTGCCGCTGTGGTCGGCGTCGATGGGGGCCGCATTGATCGTGGTCGTGGCCTTCTGGGTGCGCGGCCGGGAAGCGCTGCGCCTGTCCCTGATCCCCTGGCGGCTCCTCGTCCTGGTTCCGGGGATGTTCCTGGTCGTGGAGACGGTCAACGCCCACGGGCTGCACGACATCCTCGCGGCGGCGATGGGCTCCGACAACGACCTCGTCGGAATGCTGAGGTCGGCGGCGGTCGGCGCGGGCTTCTCCAACGTACTGAACAACCTCCCGGCCTACCTGGCGGGCGAGGCGGCGATCCCGGTGGCCAACCACGAACAGCTGCTCGCCCAGCTGATCGGCGTCAACGTGGGGCCGGTCATCACGCCGTGGGCCTCGCTGGCCACCCTCCTGTGGTTCGAGCGGTGCCGCTGGCACGGCACCCGGATCGGCCTGGGCCGCTTCTTCGGCACGGGCGCCGTACTGGCGGTGGCGGGCACCGTGGCGGCGACGCTCGCGCTGGCGGCCACCACCTAGGTGGTGGTGACGGACCCCACCTCGCCCAGCAGGTACGCGAGCGTCTCGCCGCGGGCCGCCACGAAGCTGCGTCCGGTGTCGGCCCCGGCGAAGCCGGGTCTGAAGGCCGCCCCGGACAGCGTGCGCAGCTCCACGCCCGCTTCGGCCGCGAGCAGCGCCCCGGTCGGCAGGTCGACGCCCTCGGCGCGGTAGCCGACGAAGGCGTCGATGGTGCCGCGCGCCAGCAGGCTCCAGCCGAGCAGCGGCGCCCACAGCTGCAGGACGCGCCTGCAGCGCAGCTCCAGCACCGTGCGCAGGCCCACCGCGGTCACGTCGCCCCGTTCCACGGCGTACCCCTGGGTCCATGCGACGACGGGGCCGGGGCGCGGCAGGGTCGGGCCGGGGCCGGGCAGCGCGCCGGACGGCCCGTGGGCTCCGTACCCCCGGACCGCGTGCCAGGTCTCCCCGGTCACCGGTTCGTGCACCACGCCCATCACAGGGGTGCCGCCCAGGCACAGCCCGATCCCGACCGCGTAGGTGGGCAGCCCGATCACGACGTTGTTGCTGCCGTCCAACGGGTCGACCAGCCAAGTCCGTTCGCCGGCCGCGTCGAGGAGCCCGGCCTCCTCGGACAGGATCCGGTCGTGCGGGAAGTGGCGCTGTATCCGGCTGAGCACGAGCTTCTCGGCGGCGAGGTCGAGGTCCATCTGCACGTCCCCGGTCCCGCCCTTGGTCCGTACGCACCGCGCCGTGCCGAAACGCCTGCGCAGCAGGCTGCCCGCCTCCTCCGCCGCGGCGACGGCGACCTGCCTCTCGTGGTCGAAATCAGGCCCACTGCTCGGCATCGATCCTCCTGAGGACGGTGTGGACGCTGCGCACGGTCTGCGCGGTGTCGCACAGCCGGCGGGTCGTGCGGCGCGGTCGCCCGTCGAGCGGGCCGAGGGAGAGGTCGAGCTGCCCGGGGATCGACATGCCGTGCACCAGGGTGGCCGCGGGTTCCACCCCTTCCAGTGCGGTGGCGTGGAACTCCCCGGCCGCCAGGGTGTACGTCTCCCCGCCCGCGCTGATGTGGGCGGGGCCGGGCTCGCTCCGTACCAGGAGGGAGGTCGGCCGGATCTCGTCCACGCCGTCGCTCCCGCTGAACACCTCGAAGACCCGGTGGGTGGCACCCTCCTCGCCGTCCCGCACCGGGCTCGTGCGTACGGGCAGGTTGGCCACGCGTCCGTACAGCACGCGGCTGCGCAGTTCCCAGCTGTGGGCGTGCATCGGTGACGCGTCCGGATCGGCGCGGTTGCCGATCTCGAAGAGATGCACGCAGATTCCGCGCGGACCCTCTCTCAGCAGTGGCAGGCAGAGGAATCCGAGGGGATGACGGACAGCATGTAACTCCCGGGTCCCGGAGGCGATTTCCTCCAGGGTGACGAGAGTGCTTTCGAGCTCTCGGTCCATGGGCGCGCCGGAGCGCATCACCTCCTGTAGGGGTCCTCCGCGTGCAGGGCCTTTTCGATGATCTTGCCGATGTCGCTGTCGGTGAAGACGCGCGGCAAGGGCAGCCGCAGGTCGTCGAAGAGCGTCCGCACCTCGTCGACCGTGGGCTCCTGGCCGAGCGGGGAGGCGACGCGCAGATCGAGCACGGTCGCCTGCTCGCGGCTCTGGTGCAGCTCGGTCACGTAGTAGTCGTAGAGCGGCTGCCCGCGTTCCACCAGCAGGTTCACCCGGGACTGGTCGTCCTGGGTGATGACGAGGCAGGTCTCGGACAGGTCGAAGCGCAGGGTCGGCACGGCCGCCGACAGGTGCACGCTGATCTCCAGCGTGGTCAGCTGCCGCTGGTACCAGCAGGCGGCGAGGACGGTCGCGTACGACTCGCGGCGGACCCGGTCGGTGGTCCACACGTCGTCGCCGCGCCGCTGCCCGCCGAACATCTGCCGGAACCGGGCGTACGCGGCGCAGGCCCGCTCGTCGGCCGGATTGACGATGTCGATCTTCACATTGAGCTGCGAGCGCTGTTCCTTCGCGGCGGCCACGCACAGGGGCAGGGTGACCGCCCGCAGGTAGGTGCCCGTACCCCCCTTGAAGTACCAGAGGTTGGTGTGCTGCCGGGCCTTGCGCAGTGCCTCGCCGACCTCGTTGCCGGAGAGCGAGCGCACCATCGCGAGGTCTTCCAGGGCCTGCCGGGTCCCGCTCATCGCCTCCTGGATGGTCGCGGGCCGGCGCACCCGCTCCACGATCGACCCGGTCGCGAGGAGGCCGAGCACGACGAGGGTGGCGCCGGAGGAGACGTCGTCACTGATGACGTCTCCGAAGATGTCGAGGAGTCCGACCGCCATCGCGATGCCCAGGGCGACCACGACGTCGGCGTTCCGCAGGACCCAGGCAACGAAGCGTTCCAGCCGCCCTACGTGCGCTGCCATGAACGCACCCCCCTCCCCCGCCCGTGTTCCGATGGTAGGAGACGTGCCGGTGGCGCCACCAGAGCGACTTCACGTCGCGCGGGCGCCTTCGCCGGTCAGCAGGCGGGAGCGCAGAAGCCCGGCGGTGCGCTCCGACAGGCCGACCCGGTCCGTGAGGTAGCCGTGCACGGATCCGTACCGGGCTTCCAGGTCCGCGAACACCAACTCCATGATCACGGCAGGGGCGCGGCCGTAACTCGGCCACTTCATGACCCGGCCCGGGTTCGCGGCCCGCCAGTCGGCGGCGAGCCGCTCGGTGGCCAGCTCGGTGAGTGCGAAGTCGGCGAGGACGTCTGCCCGTTCCACCCCGAGCAGGGTGAGCAGGAAGGCCCCGATGAGCCCGGTCCGGTCCTTGCCCGAGGTGCAGTGGAAGACGAGGGGGCCGGGCGCCTGCGCCAGCTCCTCCAGGACCTGCCGGATCTCCTCGGCCCCGTCCTCGGTGACCTCGGCGAACCGGTCCGCGAGGTACCGCCAGGGGTCGGTGTCCGGGTCGATCTCGGCCTGGTCGTAGGGGCGGTGCTCGATGCTCAGGTTGACGTAGCGGAACCGCTCCGCCTCGGGCACCTGCCCCTTGGCCTCGATCTCCCACGGATACCGCAGGTCGATCACGGTCCCGATCCCGAGCCCCAGGAACCGCTCCCAGTCGGCGCCCGCCAGCTTGCCGAGCGAGTCGGCCCGGTACACCGTCCCCCACCGGACGGTCCGCCCGTCGGCGGACCGGTATCCGCCCAGGTCCCGGAAGTTGTGCAGACGCTCGAACTCGACGTGCCGCTTCATCGGATCTCTCCCCCGTCTTCGGACTCCTTGCCGAACAGCATGCCGCAGGGCTGCTGTTCGTTCGTGATCACGTCGGCACGACGAGGCCCGGGGCCGGTCGGATCAGTCGGCGGAGTCGATGGCGGGCTGGCGCAGCTGCACCTCGGCACCCGTCTGCTTGAACGACTCCGCGGACACCGGAACCAGCACCGCATCGCGGTGGAAGTCCCGCAGGCTGGTCGACCCGCAGCTGATCATCGTCGAGGTGAGCTTCGCCCGGGTCCGCTCCACGTTGTCGTACAGGCTGCCGGCGTAGGGCACGTAGCCGTCGACGCCCTCTTCGAAGACCATCTGGCCGCGCTGGCCGTACCGGGCCGCGTTCTGCGCGCGCCGCGAGCCCTCACCCCAGTACTCCTTGTACCACTGGCTGCCGATCTGCAGCTTCCGCGACGGGCTCTCGTCGAGCCGGGCGAAGTAGCGGCCGAGCATGATGAAGTCCGCCCCCATCGCCAGCGCCATCGCCATGTGCGAGTCGTTGAGCAAGCCGCCGTCGCAGCACAGCGGCACGTACACACCGGTCTCCTGGGCGTAGGCGTCGCGCGCCTGGACCACATCGAGCAGCGCGGAGGCCTGTCCGCGGCCGATGCCCTTCTGCGCCCGGGTGGTGCAGATGGCCCCGCCGCCGATCCCGACCTTCACGAACGCCGCGCCCGCATCGGCCAGGTAGCGAAAGGCCCTGCCGTCGACGACGTTCCCCGCGCCGACGAAGACGTCGTCCCCGTACTCCTCGCGGGCGAATTCGAGGGTCCTCGCCTGGTACACGGAATAGCCGTCGGAGGAGTCCAGGCACAGCACGTCCGCGCCGGCCTCGGTCAGGGCGGGAATGCGGTCCTTGAAGTCACGGGAGTTGATACCGGCACCCACACGCAGACGCTTTGCGCCGTCCACCGTCGCCCGGTGATACGTCTTGTGTGCCTGATAGTCCTTCTTGAGGACCAAGGAGACGACGCGGCCGTCCTCGAGCACCGGCAGAACGTCCAGATGGTGCTGCCAGATCAGCTCGTTCGCCTCGGACAGGGAGACCGAGGCGGACGCGGTGACCAGGCCGGCGCGGCCCCGCATCCGGTTGCCGGCGGTTTCGCAGGCCCCGTGACGCTCCAGGTGGAAGTCGTCGAGGCTGATGACCCCCAGGAACTCGCCGTCCGCGTCCCCGCTCCGCGTGACCACCGCCACGCCCTGCTCGGCCTCGGACAGCAGCCGGGCGACCTCACCGAGAGGCGTCTGCGGCGCCACGGTGATCTCGCTGCTCCGGAAGCCGGCCTTGTGCCGCTTCACCGCCAGCACGTCCGCGGCCTGGTCCTCGATCTCCTGATTCTGGTGGATGAACGACAACCCGCCGACCTGCGCCAGTGCCACCGCCAGCGTCGGTGACGACACCGCCTGCATGATGGCGCTCACCATGGGCGTGGCAACCCGGATCCTCGGCTCCTCACCGACCCGGTGACGCACCAGCGGCGCCCCGAGATCCACTTGGTCCGGCGTGCAGTCTTCTGTGGTCAGGCCCGGGATGAGGAGGTATTCGCTCAGCGTACGAGAAATCTCGGGGAGGATTTTCACATTGTCTCCAGCAAGGAGCCTGCGGCCGATCAACGGCGGATCGGCGAGGCTCGTACGGGCAGTGCGGTTCGATGCCGACCGGTGGCGCACCATCGGAAGAGTGCGCTCTGGAGATCCTCAGAGCGGGCGCACCCGGCAGGGCAGTGCTCGCATGCGCGGCCGAATCGGCGGCGAAGGCATGGCAGACCCGGATCCTCCGCGCGGTGCTGCACAGGCGCTGACTTCCATTGCGCCATACGTGATCTTACCGCACCGCCCGTGTACGGCTCGTCGCCACGCGAACCTCGAAGTCGGCTTCGCCTCCCCGTACTTGGCCGCTACGACCCGACCGTACGCAGCCCCGCCGAACGGCCCTGGGCCGTCTCTTACGGATCTTGTCGGCCGAGCCCGCGGCGTCCGGTGCCGTGGATGGCAAGGCGGAGGAGCGCACCGTGTACTGGACGTACTCGGGCGCTCCGACAACGCGGCCAGGTGCGGTGCCGGGCGTCGCGGGCCCGGCAAGATCCGGAAGAGACGGCCTAACCCTCCGCGGCGGGGATGAGGTATCCCCAGGTCTTGATGCCGACGATGCCGTCCGGGCCGCCGGTCTCCCGCGGGTACTTCGACTGGAACCGCAGCACGGCCGCCTCGGTCTTGGGGCCGAAGGAGCCGTCGATGAAGGTCGGGGCATCGGCGGAGTCGACGAACGCCGTGCGGACCAGAGCCCACTGGAGCGCCCGCACGCAGTCGCCCGTGGAACCCCTGGCGAGGTCCACCGCCGGGACGGGCCAGCCGTTGGACGCCCAGCGCGTGCCGACCTGGTTCGTGCACGCCTCCAGGTAGCCGGACCGGGCCGAGGCCTGCGGGGCGGCGAATCCGGCGGCCATGAGCAGCGTCGCGCCCAGGACTCCGACGCGGGTGGCCGTACGCCTGATGGTGTTCATGCCAGGGGTTCCTTTCGTTGAGACGGAGGGTGTGCCGGGCGCCCGGACTAATCGAAGTAGACGGTGGCGATCAGGTGGTGCCAGGTGTAGCGCCCGACCACGCCGTCCGCACCGCCCATGGTCGAGGCGCTGCGCTGGAAGTTCACCACCGCGTTGTACGTCTTGGGACCGAAGCTTCCGTCGACGAAGCCGGGCTGGTCCTCGCTGCGGACCGCGCCGGCCTCGAGCAGCTCCTCCTGGAGTTCCCGTACGCACACCCCGGACGAGCCCTTGGCGAGCACCACCGTGGGGATCTCCCAGGCCATGTAGTACTCGGAGCCGTAGGCGTTCTTGCACGCCTGCAGCTCGTTGCCCCAACTGGCCTGGGCGGTGGGGGCGGTGACCAGCAGCGTGCCGACGGCGGACGCGGCGAGCGCGAGGGCCGCCAGAGGGCGGATGCGGCGCGACGAGGACATGGGAAAGCGTCTCCTGGCGAGGGGGAAGAGAAACGGAAGGGAAGGGAAGGGAAGGGAGTGCGGAAGACAGTCGCGGGCAGCAGGAGGGGCTCAGCCCGTCAGGAGCTTCTCCCAGGTCCGCGGGCCGACGATGCCATCGGCTTCGAGGTTGTGGGTGCTCTGGAACCTGCGGATGGCCGAGTTGGTACGAGCGCCGAAGACGCCGTCGACGAAGTTGCCGCCGCTCTGCTCCCACGAGGTCAGGCCGTAGTCCGCGACGAGCTCCTGGAGTCCGGCGACGCAGACGTCGGAGTCGCCCTGGGAGTAGTTGTACCGCGGGATGTTGTAGCGCCCGCTCGGGGAGAGGCGCGTGCCGTACGTGTCCTTGCAGATCTTGTACGAGGAGTCGTCCGCGTGGGCGACCGGCGCGGAGACGAGCAGGGCGCCGGTGGAGACCGCGGCGAGGAGGAGCGAGGTGACGCCCTTCCCGGGGCGGGAGATGCGCATGTCGAAAGAACCTTTCGCTGGTGACCTGGTGGCATCGAAAAGCTGCCACACGGAGCGCTGCGGCCTCCCGCGTCCCATCCACCCGGGACGCGAGGGACGAGCGTCCGCCCAGCTCAGACGCACTTTCCTGGGGGCGTCCCAGGGACGTCCCGTGGCTCGGGGA
The DNA here is from genome assembly GCF_017639205.1 of Streptomyces nojiriensis. NCBI lineage: Bacteria > Bacillati > Actinomycetota > Actinomycetes > Kitasatosporales > Streptomycetaceae > Streptomyces > Streptomyces nojiriensis. The sequence goes on from NZ_CP071139.1 coordinate 1,893,901, forward strand.
ACTGCCGAAGCGACAGGCCGAGCCGCCTCCGGCGGAGACGGCACGCTCCGGTCCCCGCCGGGCCGTTCAGAACGCCAGCCGGAACAGCGCGCCGCCGCCCGGGGCGGCCTCCGCCGTCAGCTCGGCTGAGTGCGCCCGCGCGATCTGCCGGGCCATGGCCAGTCCGAGCCCCGACCCCGGCAGGGCGCGGGCCGCCCCGGCCCGGTAGAACCGGTCGAAGACGTGCGGCAGGTCTTCCGGCGAGATCCCCGGGCCGTGGTCACGGACCGTCAGCTCCGGTCCCCGGCCCGGGACGCCCGCCACCAGCTCCACCTCGACGGGCAGCCCGCCCCGGCCGAACTTGGCCGCGTTGTCGAGCAGGTTCCCCAGCAGCCGGCTGAGTCGCGCCGGTACCCCCGGCACCACGACGGGCTGGGCCGGGACCCGTACGTGGAAGGGCACGGCCGGCCAGTGCGTCCGCGCCGCCTGCGCGCAGTGCTCCACCAGCGCACCCAGCCGGACCTGTTCCACCAGTGGCTGCGGCTCTTCGTCGCGGGCCAGCTCGATCAGGTCGTTGACCAGACCCGTCACCTCGCGCAGCTGCCGCCCGAGCGCGGCCGAGGCGCGCTCGCGCTGGTCGGGGGTGAGCCGATCGGCCCGGGCCAGCAGTTCGGCGTTGGTCCGCAGGGCCGTCAGCGGGGTGCGCAGTTCGTGGGAGGCGTCCGCGACCAGTTGGCGCTGCGCGGCGATCGACTGTTCGAGCTCCCCCAGCATGGTGTTGAAGCTCGTGGCGAGCCGGGTGATCTCGTCCTCCCGCCCCGGTGGCGGCAGTTCGATCCGGTGCCGTGCGTCGCGGGTGGCGGCGATCCGCTCGGCCGTCGCGGTGAGCCGGGCGACCGGGGCCAGGCCGGTCCGCGAGACCCAGTACCCCAGCACGGCGGCCAGCAGCACGCCGATCACCGCCGTCAGCACCAGCCACTGGGCTGCTTCGGTGATGCCGTCCTCGACGGTGTCGGCCCGCAGGGCCACCTGGAGGGCACGCCCCTTGGCGTAGTCGGTGGTGAGCATCCGGGCGGGATACCCGGCCACCGTGATGTTCGTGTAGTAGGGGGCCTGCCGGCCCGCGGCGACCTCCCGCGCGGCCGGATCCACGGGCAGCAGTCCCGGGGTTCCGGGGTCCTTGGCCGGGTCGGCGGCCACCACTTCCGCGCAGGCGGGAGCCGCCAGGAACCGGCATTCCCCGGCCAGTGTGCCCGGCGCGTCCCCCGGATTGCGCTGGGCGGCCAGCCGCGCGGACTGGGTGAGGCTGAGGTCGAGCTGCTCGTAGAGTGCGGACCGGACCACCAGGAACGCCGCCGCGCACACCCCGACGGCCACGAGGGCCACGGCGGCGGTGACCGACAGCGCCAGCCGGGTGCGCAGGGGGCCGCGCCTGCGCCAGACCCGGCCGAGCCGCCGGCGGCCGCCGCTCACGCCGCGTCCAGCCGGTAGCCGACCCCGTGGACGGTGTGCACCAGCCGGGGCTCGCCCGCGGCCTCCAGTTTCCGGCGCAGGTAGCCGACGTAGACGGCGAGGGAGTTGGAGTCCGGACCGAAGTCCCGTCCCCACACCAGTTCGAGGATCAGCTCCCGCGGGAGGACTTGGCCGGGGTGGCGCAGGAGCAGTTCGAGCAGGGCCGCTTCGGTACGGCTGAATTCCAGCGGCCTGCTCCCCCGGCGCCCGGTGCGGGTCGCGGGGTCGAGGACGAGGTCGGCGAAGCCGAGCGGGGCGGCCGCGGGGCCGGCGGGTCCGGGCGCGGCCCGCCGCAGGAGCGCGCGGACCCGGGCGACCAGCTCGTCCAGGGCGAAGGGTTTGACGAGGTAGTCGTCGGCGCCCGCCTCCAGCCCGTCGACGCGCTCGCTGACGGAGTCGAGGGCGGTCAGGACGAGGACGGGGGTACGGTCGCCCAGCGCCCGCAGCTGCCGGCAGACTGCGAGGCCGTCGAGTACGGGCATCATCACGTCGAGGACGACCGCGTCGGGCTCCCAGGCCGCGACCTGGGAGAGGGCCGCGAGCCCGTCCGGGGCCCCCCGTACCTCGTACCCCTCGATCGCCAGTCCGTCCTCGACGGCTGCCCGCACCTCGGGCTCGTCGTCGACGACGAGGATGCGCTGCCTACCCGCGCCGCCCGTGCCGCCTGTACTGCGCGTACTGCGCGTACTGCCTGTGCTGTCCGTGGAGCTCATGCGGCAAAGCCTGCCAAAGGCTTCTGAGAGAACCTCTTAGAACGTTCTTAAGTCGGGGGAAAGAAGGGGCTGAGGAAGCGGCCTCGCGGAGCCCTTCCACCCCAAGGGTTCCGGCTCCCCACTGTCCACGACAGTCCAGGCAGATCCGCCTTGCGCTGCCTCCGGTGGCTCCCCGATTGGCTCCCCTGGCCCTCACGCATCGGGCCGCTTCCACACCTCGGGACCGCCTCCCTCCCAGGTGATCGGCCCGTCCTCGCTCAGGTCCACGTCCTCCAGGCCGGCGCGACGCAGGAACTCGGCAACGTCCCTCGGCGTGTGCGCACGCCCCAGGTCCACGTCCACGCCGAGCGCATGAACGGTGACCTTCCGACCGCCCTTCGGCGACACTGGATGCACGATGATCTCCGTCTGATCCGACACGCCCCCAGCCTGCCGCGCCAGCGCCGGTCCAGCACCCCGAGCACGCCGTCCGGCCGACGGCGTGTGCGAGGTTCCACACCAATACCCGGCCAGGCGCTCCCCAGGTTCAGTCGGCTCTCAGAGGGCTCTCGTGTGTGAGGCAGAACCTCGCCTGACCTGCGTGAATTGCTCGACACGCGGAAGCAAGAGAGGCGGCACGCAAGAGCGTAAAGTTGACAGCGCCTCGGAGTCGGCTAGGCTAGGCATCAGCTGGTAGGACTGCCAACGCGGTTCCGAGCAGCAGGATGGGACTGCCAACGCGGTGCCCGATTAGCTGCACTGGCTAGTGAATGTAACGAAAAGCGGGTCCTACGGGGCCCGCTTTTTCGTTATCATGAGCTGAATTTTCGTTGGCTGGGGATGGGGGCAAATTGTATCTCTTGTTCGTCGATGAATCCGGCACTCACGGCGGAAGCCACGCTTTTGTTCTAGGCGGCATAGCAATTCATGAGCGCGACGCGAGGAAACTGCACAAGCTACTCGACAACGTCGTCCAAAAGGCCGTAAGAGGTCCCAACCTCAACGCCGAAGAATTTGAGCTGCACGTCTCAGAAATGAAGAATGCTAAGAAGCCTAAGCAGAAGACTTCGAAGCCGCAGAAGGTGAGTAACTGGGCTCTGATTCCACGCCCCGACCGCCTCGCTTTGCTAGAACAGGCGTATGGGATCATCAAGGATTTCCGCCCCACGCAGCCAACCCTCCCGATGGCACTCTTCGGCGTAGCGGTTGATGCAAACTTTCGCAGCGGATGGCGTGCCGCGGAACGTGAGGCGTTTGCCTACGAAGTCCTTCTAAATAAATTCGACGTGATGCTGAAGCGAAATCGCTCAGAGAACGGTGGCGATGATCTCGGGTTGGTCATCCATGACCGCCGCCTTGTGGCTGAACGGGACATTCAGGCATGGACGCGCGAGTGGCGGAGAGCAGCCGGCACTATTGGTCAACTCAGAAATCTTGCAGACGTGCCACTCTTCGCTGATTCGAAGGCAACGCGCCTGATCCAGGTGGCGGACCTCGTCTCTTACGCGATCTGGAGGCACTACTCTCCAGACCCCCCTAAGGAAGACTATATTGAGCATCTCTGGGAGGTTTTCGATAAGAAGGCGGAACAGATGTGCGGTATGGTCCATTACACGCCCTCCTACGGGAGCGGTACCTGTACATGCCGCTCGTGTGGCGGCCGCCTCACGGCAGAAGCAATGAAATTCGCCTAGGTGGTCGGTCGGCTACTCCGCGGCGAACACAGCCTGCCCTGCTGCCATCCCCTCTGCCGTCGACCCACACGGAGTGATAGCAGCCCAGGCTTCTGGGGCCCAGGTGGAGATCTCTGCTGGGCGAACTGAAGCGTCGTCTGCTATGGCTTGCCTGGGGCGACGGCAGGCGGGATAACGCCACCCCACAACGAACCGGTTGGCAGACGCAGGACGGACACCTTGTATCACGGAGTCTGAGCGCCCCCACCAGAGGCATCGATCTGACCGGCAGCCAGCACATCAGAGGAGACTCACCCCATCAGGCCCTTAGCCATGTTGGCGAGCGGGGCGGAGACAGGAGCGTATGCCCGGGGCGATGGGCGCGCGACGCCGTGCCGTGCACGGCGGAAGCGCCCCTTGATGACTTGGAGAAACTCCTGCCAGCGTGGCAGGTAAGGGTCCGGTCTGGCAGCAGGCCGTACAACCGAGTTGCTCAGCAGTGCCGTTAGAGTCGCTGCCTCCCTTGAAGGGATCAGAAGCTGATGACCGTTGCACCGTCCACGCCGTCCCTGTGCACCAGGTGCGGTACAAAGTTGAGCCGCGGAAACACCGACACCGTGTGCAGCCCCTGCCGCCGTGCTGTCGGTCCGAAAACATCGAGCAGGCCCTCGCGCACCGTATCGACCGACGCCGAGCCGCACTGGCTCGCTAGTGACACCGAGCGGAGCGCCCCTCCGGACGGCTCGAACCTGGCCGACGTGCTCAAGGCGTATCGAGCGCTCCACAAGCTCAAGCAGCAAGATCTCGCCGACTTGCTCGGCTACGACCAGTCGTACGTCTCCTTACTCGAACGCGGCAAGCGCAACATTCGGGACATGGTCGAACTTCGCAGGCTTGCCCACGCCTTGGCCTTGCCTGAAGAAGAGCTTGGCCTGCTACCGCCGGCCGAGGCCGTCGTGACGGTCGGGGCGTCTGCTGGCGAAATGGGCGAGCGCAGTCCGCTCGCAGCCGTGGATGACCAGCGGCGATGGCGCATGACACGCCGCGAGCTCAACCGGCACCGGGCCGACCTCACGAAGGCCGCCGCCCGGCTGTACCCGGATGTCTCCCGAGCGGGCAGCAGTCCGGTGCTCACCCGTGAGTCATGGATGTGGCCCGAGCCGGTCGACTTCGCGGACATCGAGCTGGCTTGGCTGACGCAGACCAACCCGCCGGAAGTCAGCGGCCGGGAGAAGGAGTCGGAAGGGGTTCGGCCGCTCGCGCCGCACGGTGCCAAGTTCGATCGCTATACGCAGGCCATCCGGATGATCGACCGACCGTCCCTCTTCGTGAACCGGCCGAGCTTTCGGCTGCTCGATGTGGCCCAGACGGAAGGCCGCCCCAAGCTGTCGTTCGGGTACACGACGTACTTCGACATGGCCGATGTCTGTGAGGGGGTGGCTCACGAGCTGGCGAGTGCGTGGTTGAAGACTGGCAGCGATCCCGCATGGATCGGTGACCCGAGTTGGGCGGAACTCCCGTTCCGATCGCTGGTCGGGGACCCGTTCGATCTCACGCACCGGCCGTTGCTGCCATCCATCGACACCCTGACCATTCGTCTCGGTCCCGATGGCGCGTCGTTCCCACTTCATCACCGGTCCGCAAGCAACGTCGCTCTTGCCGGTGGGACGTACCACGTCATGCCGGCCGGGGTGTTCCAGCCGTCCTCAGTCATGCCCTGGGACCAGTCGAACGACTTCAACCTCTGGCGCAACGTACTGCGCGAGTACGCCGAGGAGTTCCTCGGGGACCCCGAGGCAGACGGGAGCAGCGGCGAGCCGATTGACTACGAGGCCACTGAGCCCTTCCGGACGCTGAATCAAGCCCGCCGCGAGGGCAAGGTGCGTCCCTACTGCTTCGGGATCGGCCTGGACCCGCTCACTCTGGCGGGCGAGATCCTCAGCGTGGTGGTCATCGACGCCGACGTCTACGACTCCGTCTTCGCCGGCATGGTGTCCAGGAACTCAGAAGGCGCCGTCGTGGCTGGTAGCCCTGGCAGCAGTAGCGCCGGAATTGAGTTCACCGAGTCCAACGTCCGGCGCTTGCTGGACAATGAACCTTTGGCGTCCGCTGCCGCGGCGTGCATCGATCTGGCGTGGCGGAACCGCGGACTCATCCTGGGCTGAGAGGCAGATCAGTGCGCGTACTTGTGACCGGAGCCTACGGATTCGTAGGCAACGCGGTTGTACGACGGCTTGTCGAAGCAGGCCACGACACCGTAGTCCTCACGCATCGGCCGGCCGATGCCCCCCTGCCAGAACTGCCGATATCCGAGGTCTTCCGCGGTGACATCCGCGATCCGAACGCTCTGGCCGCAGCTCTCGATGGCGTCCAGGGCGTGTGCCACCTCGCGGCCCTCACCCGCGTTCGCGAGTCTTTCGAGCGTTCGGAGGAGTACCAGGCGGTCAACGCCGGTGGCACGGTGACGCTGCTCGACGCGCTTGCCTCTGCCCGCGCTGGCTCGAAGGTCCCGACGGTCGTCCTCGGCTCCACAGCAGCGATCTACGGGGCACCCGAGCGGCAGCCCATCGGTGAGGACACTGTGCCCGCTCCGAGCAACCCCTACGGCACGTCGAAGCTGGCCGCCGACAGGGCGCTTCAGGCGCGGGCAGAGAAGGGCGAAATCGAGGCTGTGAGTCTGCGGTGCTTCAACATCTCGGGCTCGGTCAACGGAGTGGGAGACGCGGATGAGAGCCGGATCATCCCGAAGGCCGTGGCGGTGGCAGCCGGCCGCTATCCGCACCTCGAAATGAACGGCGACGGTGCGGCGGTCCGGGACTTCGTACATGTCGATGACCTGGCGCGCGCATACGTGTTGGCCTTGGAGGCTCCCGCCTCTGCCTCCTTCCGGGCCTACAACGTCGGCGCGACCCCGGCGAGCATGCGCGAGATCGTGGCTACGGTCGAACGGGTATCGGGTCGGGAAGTGCCCGTTGTGCACCGTCCGCCGCAGCCCGAGCCGCCGCGGCTGGTGGCGGACATCTCCAGGATTACGACTGATCTGGGTTGGAAGCCGGAGTGCTCCAGCTTGGAGCGGCAGGTCACCGACGCCTGGTCGGCTGTCTCCGACAGCAGTCGCTAAGACTTGGCCAAGCGGTCCTTGATGCTTTCCGGCAGGTCGGCGAACGCCTCCCGCCAGCGCTCAAGGGCCGCTTCGCTGTTCGCCGAAGGGGGCTCGGTCTCGCTCATGGCATCGCGTAGGGCTGCTTCGAGTACCGTGCCTGCCTGCAGCAGCGGCAGAGCCCAGTCCGCCACCCCGCGCGAGTGGTCTGAGAGGCGGGGCGGGAACTGCGCGAAGACTCCCTTGCCTTGGTGGCCGACCACGTACCCCTCCGCGCGCAGCAGCGACACCGCGTTCTTCACCACGGTGCTTGAGGCTCCGGAACTTTCGATCAGCTCCTGTGCCGACGGCAGCGCAACGCCGTCAGGGATCTTGCCGCTGCGAATGCGTTCCCGCAGGTCATCAGCCAGCTGAAGGTATGCCGGCTGCCCTCGGAACTCGGTCATCGGGGTCTTCCTTCAGTCGGGGGTGTTGTACCTAGTACACCAGTCTCTTCGCATCCATTCCCTGTGGGGAGGGGCGAGCCACTTGCCAACATGGTGCACTAGGTGCACCATGTTGTTCGTAGGGCAGCGAGCAGTCGGCAGCCCCCATATGACAAGCCGTCATTCGATTCCGGAACACCGTACGGACAGGCTTGTCGCAAGACAGGGCGCCCCGGCAACGGTGGCGCAGTCACCAACGAACCACTCATGAGGGGCCTTCTTTGGGCTGCTCTGAGCTGCGCAAATGCACCGCACACAACTCCACAGCGTGATCCACCGCAGCAACACGGCCGTGACCGCACCGGCCGATGCGAGTGGAGACCAGCCGACTGAGAACGGGCCCGCGTCACAACCGGTCCCCACGCCCCGAAGGGGTGGCACGCCATCGGCTCTAAAGATCCGCACGGCCAGACATTTGGCTGCCATGACCCCCGGGGACTCGGACCGCCCCCGGATCGAGCGGCGCCGTGCGAAGCCCAGTCCGACTACTCACCAACGACCACGGTCGCCGGCGCCCGGCCATGCACCCCAGGCGTCGGCGGCCGTGGCTGTTCGTGGATCTGCGCAGCCACTTCAAAGGCGTGCGGCCCCGGTGCTGGAACACCGGGGCCGCTTCGAGCCGTCCACCTGCTAGGGAGAACACGACTCATGAAACACATCGTCGCACGTCACGACGCTGTTACCCCGTGGTCCGACGACCTGGAGCCGTCGGACGCTGAGCTGAACGTGATCGAGTGGGAGATGCCGCTGATCCTGGCGGAGGTCGACCTGCTCGACGCGCAGATCATGGTCTTGGACCGGCCGGTCACGGTGCTGGATGAGCGTCGGATCCGCCGGGCCCGCCGCAGGGTGCTGGCCGTCCGGCGGTCGCTGACCAACCAGGCCGCCGCGGCGAGCGTGCCGGGCGGTGCCGCATGAACGAGCGCACCGAGAGGGCCGCCGTCGCGGATCTGCTGTCCGCGATCGTCGCGGCGCTGGACGTGCCGCTGCCGGCGCTCGCCGAGGCCGATGAGCGCGCCTACCACCGGATTCTGCAGCGCCGCGCGAGTGACGTGCGGATCGTGCTTCGCGTGATGCTCCGCCATCGGGGCGACGGCGACCTGTGGGAGAGCGCGAGCGAGATCCGGCACCGGACCGCCGAGGAGCCCGTCTCGTACACCCCGTTCGTCTTCAAGGACGGGAGCACCTCATGACCGGCCACGACGCACCCGCTTCCCGCAGGCCTTTGTCGAGGGCCCAGAAGGTGGTTCTGGCCTCGGCATTCGTGCCGATGCTGGCTACCGGTGTCGCGGGCGGTGCGGGCACGTTCAGCAACATCAGCCACGCCTACGGGGCCGGTACGGCTCTGGGTGCGGTGGCGGCCGGTGAGGGCGCCACCGCCGTTCTGGCGCTGGTTCTGCTCGGCCTCACGATGCTGGGGCAGTCCGCTCCGGGGGTGGTCCGGCTGGGCCTGTGGGTCCTGCCGGCCGCGGCCGCGGTCATGGCCGCGACCGCCGCCCCGGACCCGGGGCGGACCGTCATCTACGCCGTGACCCCGATGGGCATGTGCGTCTCCGCCGAGGGCATGGCCTTCCTGGCCCGCCGGATCGTCGTCCACACCGACGGCCGCGACGCCGAGGCCGAAGCCAGGGCCGCCGCCGTGGTGCAGCAGCTGGCATATCACCGGGCGGTCGCGGCGAACCACCCCGACGCCAAGGTGCAGGCCCGGTCGGAGCGCACGTCGTGGAAGCTCGCCCGGAAGGTCGGGACCGGTGACCTGTCGCTGGGGTCCCGGCTCCTGGACGTGCAGCGCGAGCGGATCACCGACGGCGCGGACGCAGCCCTGGCCGGCATGTTCTCCCTCCCCGTCACACCCGCCGTCACACCGGATGCCACCGCCATCCCGATCGAGGGGGTGGAGCAGGTGGAGCTGGAGCGCGTCACACCGGGCCGTGACGCCGAAGACACGCAGGTCACCGGCCGTGTTGCGGAGCTGGTTCCGGGGAGCGTCACGGACGAGTCGCACCCGGGCGTCACGCCCGTGACGCTGGACGAGGTCGCGGCCGTCGCGGGGGTCCCGGTCCCGCACCCCACCGAGACGCTCACCGACGAGCAGCTCCTGGTGGTGCTGCGGCACCTCCGGTACTCCACCGACCCGCCGATGTCCTACCGGCAGGCCGCCACCGCATTCCGCGACGCCGGATTCGTCGGCGGCGAGAAGCGCGTACGCACCGCCTGGGGCGCCCTGATGTCCCAGGAAGAGAACGCCACATGAGCACCCTGCCCGTCTACCGGTGGCGTCTGGCCCCCGACGGGCTGGCCACCCGCCGGCAGCTCCGCTCCCTGGGGCTGCGGCCGGGCGGCCAGGACGTCGTCGCACAGCTGGAGCGGCCCCGCCGACGGCGCGGGCCGCTGGTCGCCTACCTGTACCGGATCGACCGGGCCCGGCCCGTCCGGCCGATGACCGCCCGGCGGGCCGCGGCCCTGGCGAAGGCGAACGCGGCCCGCCGCTGGTGCCCGGCCTGCTGCCGCGATGCCGGGTACGTGATCCCGGCCTCGCTCGGCATGTGCACCCCGTGCGCCTACCCCGAAGCACAGCACCCCGCCTGACCTCCCGAGGAGACATCCCCATGACCGAGACCATGCCGGAGACGATCCGGTACACCGCCGATGTGGTGTGCATCCGTGGCGGCGACGTGCTTGTGATCGAGCGCGGCTGGCCGCCGCACCAGGGCCGCCTGGCCCTGCCGGGCGGGCACGTAGACGCGGGCGAGACGTCCCGCGAGGCCGCCGCCCGGGAACTGCTGGAGGAGACCTGCGTCCACGTCCCCGCTGACTCGCTGGTGCTGGTCGGTGTGTACGACGCTCCGGAGCGCGATCCGCGCGGCCGGTACGTCACCGTTACCCGCGCCGCGGCGCCGCTGGTGCACCGGCCCGGACCGGTCGAGAAGACCCTTACCGACGCGCTCGCCTTCCTCGACACCCACGGCTGGGCCAAGCACCGGCTCATCCACCCCGAGGGCGCCCGCTGCTCCATCGGCGCCCTGCGGGCCGCTGCCGGAACCCGCAACGCAGCCTATCGGGACGCCGGGAACCTGCTTCTCGCGGAGGCCTGCCGGCAGCACGGCAAGCAGTGGGAGGCCATCCCGGCCTGGAACGACAACCACGCCGGCGCCCAGGTTCGCGGTGTGTGGGAGGCCGCCATCCAGCGCGCACACCACATGAACATCTGACCCGGCTGGAGCCACCCGTGTCGTTCTCGTTCACCGACCCCAAACCGAACAACGAACCCTCGTTCTCCTTCACCGGGCCGAACCCGGAAGAGGTCGAAGAACAACTGCAGGCGATCGCCGACATGGCACACGAAATCCTCCGCCTCATCGCCAAGGTCCGCAGCCAGATCAACAGCTGAACGCCCGTCCAGCAGACACGACGAGGGCGGCCCGTCTCACCAGAGCCCGGGCCGTCCTCACCCATGTCCGGGGCACCACCGGCACTCTCAACACCCGCCACTGAGGAGAGACCCATGAAGTCCACCACGATTCCGTGGTTCGAGACCCTGACCGACAGCGTGTCCGCGCTCGGGGCCGCCGCCCGCGAAGCCCGCACCGCCCACCGCGCCGCACAGGCCGCCGGCGCCCAGTACAACCTCGACCGGCTCCAGTACGCGGACGGCGCCGTCACCGCCCCCGGCCAGTCGTCCACGGTCCCCGACCGCCCGCACGACCGGACCGTGTTCGAGATCCGTGCCTCCCACCTGGCGCACGAGTTCCGCATGGCCGCGCTGTACGACGACGCGGCCGCCGCCTACGCCTACGGCGCCGCCTGGGCCATCCAGCGCGTGCTGGACGGCAGGCAGCCGCCCCTTGTCGCACTCGGCCGCCAGGCCGACGGCCGCATCGCCATCCCCGACGGGCTGTTCCCCGTCCCGCCCGCCTTCCGGGGCCTCGACGGCTGGGACGGACACGCACGGTTCGAGCGGGCCCGAGCAGAACTGGACCGGGTCGGTGACCTGTGGGCCTACGTCCGCGGCCTCGACGAGCCGGACGACATCCCCGACGCCTTCGACCTGCTCGACGTCAACGAGAAGCTCGCAGCCGCCCCCGACGCCGCATTCGCCTTCGGCCAGATCGCGGAGACCGCCCTGCGCCACGCGCTCCTCCTCAAACGCTGAGGGCGGACGGCTACGGGGTGTTGCGGTGGCTGCGCCAGTGGGCGGCAAGCCATACCTCGTGCTCGGGCCGCAACCTGGCCCTGGGGATCTTGCCGTGGAGGTCGGCGTAGGCGGGGTAGGTCAGGAGTTCTTCGTCGACGTCGATCAGGCCGGTGTCGGGATTGACGGCGATCTGGCCGCGGTCGAAGAGGCTGTGGACGTCGTTGCGCAGGAGCAGACCGCCCCAGTCGTGATGCTCGCTCTCCTCGGCAAAGCTGTAGAGGTGGGCCGCCTGGAGGGCGGCGGTGGGGGCGGGGCCGGTGAACGCGCAGACCTGGCCGTGGTCCTTGAGGAGCTGCTTGCGGAAGGCGGGCTGCCCCTGCCGGGTCTTCACGTTCGCCATCCGGTGCCCGCCCGCGATCGGCTTGCGCACCGTGTCCTCATCGGCCTGTGCGTCGTCCATGTCGAGGTCTTCGGCGTCGATGCCTTCGAGGGCCAGGAGGGCGTCGCGGAGCTTCTCCCACCTGGCCGGGCGCATGCTCAGCTGTGAGCGGGGTGAGTCGCACAGGGCCCGCAGCTCCGCGCCGGTCAGCAGGCCGCGGCCGTCCATCCACGTCTCGCCGTGGCGGGAGCGGTAGGTGACGACCGTCTTCGTCTTGCTGCCCGGCTCCTCGAACTGTGCGCCGCACTTGTTGCACAGGCAGGTCGGCTTGAGCTTCTTGCGGCGCTTGAAGTCGGCCTTCTTGCACACCGGACAGAAGTAGAGCGTCTTGACCTCGCTGCCGGTCTCGATCTGGGAGATCACGCCAAGGCCGAGGAGCTGCTTCTTGTCCCACAGGGCGATGACGTCGCCCACCTTCAGATTCGCGTGGTTGGGGACGGTGTCGTCCCAGCTGTAGTGCTGCGACGGGTCGTCGTCGTACCCGTCGTTCCCTCCGTGCTGCCGCTCTTCGCCCACTGCCAGCACCAGCCACGCCGTCGTCAAAGCCCGCCCCCTTCGATCACCGAAAGACCGGGGCAGCCGCCCTCTCGCCAAAGACCGCGGCTGCCCCGCAACCAGCCCAAATGAGAGAACTGGAGATACCAGCATGACCTACCGCACCGACAGCCCGCGAGGATCCGGGCACCGGCCGCTGTTACTGGACGCGTTCTGCTGTCAGGGCGGCGCCGGCACCGGCTACCAGCAGGCCGGATTCGACGTCACCGGCATCGACAAAGACCCCCAGCCCCGCTACCCCCTCACCTTCCGCCAGGCCGAGGCCGTCGCCTTCATCCGCGAGCACGGCGCGGGCTTCGGCTTCATCCACGCCTCCCCGCCCTGCCAGCACGACACCGACTGCCAGCGCATCCAGAACAACGACCACCCCGACCTGATCGCCCCCACCCGCGCCGCCCTGAACGCGACGGGCCGCCCGTGGGTCATGGAGAACGTCCGCGGCGCCGCCCACAAGCTCCGCCAGCCCGTCATGCTGTGCGGGGCGATGTTCGGCCTGCGCACCTACCGCCACCGCTACTTCGAGACCGGCGGCGGCTTCGTCCTCCCTCAGCCCCCGCACCCTGCCCACCTGGTGCCGCAGGCCAAGATGGGCCGCCCTATCCCCGAGGGCTGGTACGGGCAGTTCGTCGGGAACTTCTCCGGCGTCGCCCTGGCCCGCGAGGTCATGGGCGTCCCGTGGATGAACCGCGACGGCATCCGCGAATGCATCCCCCCGGCCTACACCCATCACATCGGCCGCGCCGCCCTCGCCTTCCTCAGCACGCAGGCGGTGGCCGCATGAGCGCCCACGTCCTGCCGCTGCGGCGGCCGAACGGCCTGCGGGTCCTGGACCTGTGCTGCGGAGCAGGCGGCCTGTCCATGGGCTACCACCTCGCCGGATTCGACGTCACCGGCGTCGACAACCGGCCCCAGCCGAACTACCCCTTCACCTTCCACCAGGCCGACGCCCTCACCTTCCCCCTCGACGGCTTCGACCTCATCCACGCCTCCTGGCCCTGCCAGCACTTCGCCCGCGTCACCGCCTGGCGCGGCAACCGCACCCAGCACCCCGACCTCCTGACCCCCGGCCGCGAACGGCTCCAGGCGTCCGGGACCCCATGGGTCATCGAGAACGTCCCCGAAGCACCCCTGCGGCCGGACTACCTGCTGTGCGGGTCGCAGTTCGGCCTCAACGTCCGCCGCCACCGCACCTTCGAAACCTCCTGGGGCGGCGGCGGAGACCTCCTGCCGCCCTGCTGGCACCACAAGAACCTGCTCGCCTTCGAGCACAAGGGCGAACGCGCCTACGCCGACGCCATGGGCTGCACCTGGATGAACAAGACCGAAGCCCGCCAGGCCGTACCCCCCGCCTACACCCACTGGATCGCAACCCAGCACCTCACCCACACCCGGCAGGAGGCAGCCGCATGACCAGCATGCCCGGCATCGGCCTGCCCGGCCTCGAACTCCTCGCCCACGCCATCGACGCCGCCCAGCACGGCTGGCACGTCTTCCCCCTGCGCCCACAGGACAAGCGGCCCGCCGGCCACCCCGAACGCTCCTGCCCCCGCACCGGCCGCTGCGCCGACGGGCACCGCACCCCCGAGATGCGGGCAACAACGGATCACGACCTGATCTCCGCCGCTTGGACCCACGCCCCGTACAACATCGGGATCGCGACCGGCCCGTCCGGGCTGCTCGTCGTCGACCTCGACATGCTCAAGCCGACAGACGAAGAAGGAATGCCTGACGGCGTGACCACCTTTGAGGCGCTCTGCGAGCGCGCCGGACAGGCCGTCCCCACCACCTACCGGGTCCGGACCGCCCGCGGCGGGATGCACCTGTACTTCACCCAGCCCGCCGGGACCCGGCTCGGCAACACCGCCGGACGACTCGGGAAACACATCGACACCCGAGGCTGGGGCGGCTACGTCGTCGCCCCCGGCAGCAGCACCCCCGACGGCGCCTACACCGTGCTGGACAGCATCAGCCCCACCCCACTGCCCGGATGGCTCACCAACGCGCTCACAGCCAGGCCCAAGCCCGTCAGGGACGTCCCCGCACCGCTGACGGTGAAGGGGTCCCGGTATGCGAAAGCAGCCCTGGACAACGAAGTACACAACGTCGCCCATGCCGGAGACGGCACGCGGAACGACACCCTGCTCAGGGCCGCAAGGGCTCTGGGACGGTTCATCGCGTCCGGCGACCTCACCCGCGCGGAGGTAGAGCAGGCTCTTAGAAGCGCAGCGGCGGGCAACGCCACCGAGTCGGAGCGCTACTACAACGACGTCATCGGACGGGGCCTGGACTGGTCCATCGCCAACAACCCCGCCGGCAGCCGGAGCGCGGCATGAACACCCACCTCCCCATCCCCTCTAAGAGCCCTCTCCACCACCGTCCCGCAGAGGACGCCGAACAACCGCCACCACAGCAGGTGGTGGGCGCCCCGAACGGCGTCGCCGAAGGCGTCCCCTCATCTGTTCGCCCTGACCCACACGCCGACGACGGGCGCCGGCCGGTGGCCTGGCTCCACATCGTCGCTCCGCCTTCCTACGGGGCGGCCCCCAGCGTCCGCTCCCGGTGTTCCTGCGGCCGCGATCTCTTCGCGGCAGGGAGGGCACGCGCCTTGGCGCTGATCGCCGACCATGCGCAGCACCGCACAGTTTGCTCCCGCCTCACCCCGCGAAGGGAAGAAGCCGCATGAGTCAGCATGACCCCGAGCTGTGGGCCGGGTTCAATGAGATGACCGCCGAGGACGTCGCCGGTCCGGTGTGGGACGAGCCGGTACCGCTCAACCCGCGCGGACAGCTCCCCACGTTCCCTGTGGACGCCCTGCCCGGCTGGCTCGCTGCCATGACGGCCGGTGTCGCGGAGGAGACGCAGACGCCAGTCGACCTCGCCGGGTGTCTCGCTCTCGCTGTCGTCGGCGCTGCTGCCGGCGGGCGCCTGACCGTGACGGTGCGCGGGCAGTGGAGCGAGCCGGTCAACCTCTACACCGCCGTCGCTCTGCCTCCCGGCAACCGCAAGAGCGCCGTGTTCGGACTCATGACCAAGCCCCTCCTCGCCGCCGAGAAGGCTCTGATCGAGCTCACGGCGCCCCAGCGGGCCGAGGCCGCGGCCTCGGCGCGGATCGCGAAGGCCGCTGCCGAGAAGGCCGAGAAGATCGCGGCGAACGCGGAGGCCGACAAGCTGGCCGATCTGACGGCCCAGGCCGTCTCTTTGTCTGAGGCCGCCGAGCGGGCCGTCGTGCCGGCGGAGCCGCAGCTCGTCGCGGACGACGTCACCGCCGAGAGCCTGACCAGCCTCCTCGCCCAGCAGGACGGACGGATCGCGATCCTGTCCCCCGAGGGCGAGATCTTCGAGATCATCGCCGGACGCTACTCCGGCGTCCCGAACATGGGGATCTTCCTCAAGGGCCACGCCGGCGACATGGCCCGCGTCAACCGCCAGGCCCGCGACGCCCAGTACATCGAGAACCCCGCCATCACCATGGGCCTGGCCGTCCAGCCGGACGTCCTCGATGCCATCGGCCAGATCAAGGGCGCCGACGGGCGCGGCCTGCTCGCCCGGTTCCTGTACTCCAAGCCCGAATCCCTCGTCGGCTACCGCAACCTCACCCCCGAACTCCTCAGCCCCGACACCGCCGACACCTACGCCCAGAACCTCGGGCGTCTCGCCCTGACCCTCGCGGGCTGGACCGAGACCGCCGAGCTCACCCTCACACCCGAGGCCGACGCGGTTCTGCTCGCCTACCAGCGCGTCACGGAATCGCGCCTGCGCAAGGACGGGAGTCTCGCGCCGATCGTGAACTGGGCCAGCAAGCGCGACGGCGCCGTCGCCCGGATCGCCGGGCTCCTCCACCTCGCCGCCCACCCCGAGGACGCCTGGACCCGGCCGATCGCCACCGAGACCATGGCCGCCGCCACCCGCCTCGGGGACTACTTCACCGCCCACGCCCTCGACGTCTTCAACGCCATGAAGGCCGACCCCGCCCAGGGCGCCGCCCACACGGTCCTCACCCACCTGACCGAGACCCGCACCACCGCCTTCACCAAACGCGACCTCTTCCGCGCGATGCCCCGCAGCGAGTTCCCCGCCATGGGCGACCTCGACCCCGCCCTGGAGCTCCTGGAGGAGCACGGCTGGGTCCGCCAGCAGCCCCCGCCGCCCCGCACCACGCGCGGCGGCCGGCCGCCCTCCCCCCGCTACGAGACCCACCCCCGCATCACCCCCGCCGCCTGAAAACCCCCCAACCCACTGACAGAACTGACAGAACCCCCAGACCAGCCCTCTGACCTGCGGAAACGAGCACTTTCGGAGCTCTGACAAAACCTCCGAAAACTCTGACAGAACTCCAGAAACCTCGCCCGCGGGCAAGCCGCCCGCTCTGACAGAACCTAGGTTTTCGAGGTTCTGTCAGAGTTTTTTGAGGTTTTGTCACGCGGCCAGAACCGGCCGAAACCGCAGGTCAGGGGCCGTATGGCGAGGTTCTGTCAGTTCTGTCAGCGATTCCGGCCCTCTGGCAGGGGGCCAGGGTCGCACAGCTGGCAACTCACGGACCGGAAGGAACGTCCTCACGTGGCATTGATGGTCGTACCCGCGAGGCGGATGCACAGCGTGGAGGAAGCAGCGGAACTACTCAACGTAGGCCGCTCCACAGCCTTCGAGGAGATCAGGCTCGGTCGCCTGCGAACCGTCCGCGTCGGCCGACGACGGCTCGTACCCACCGAATACGTCGACGAGTACGTCGAACTCCTCAAACGCGAGGCACAGGCCGCCGCATAGCAGCAACCAACCCATCACGGGGCCGCACCGATGCCGGTGCGGCCCCGTCCACATATCTGAAAGGTCCAGATGGACAACGAGAGCGCGCCCGGCCGGAAGGCCGCCAACGGCGAGGACTCGATCTACTGGGACAAGTCCAAAGAGCGCTACATCGGGGCGGTTTCGCTCGGCTACACCCCCGCGGGCAAGCGCCACCGACCCAAGGTGTCCGGCAAGACGAAGACCGAGGTGCGGCGAAAGCTCCGGGAGCTCCGCAAGGAGCTGGAGCAGGGAGCCAAGGCGCCGGCCCACTACACCGTGAAGCAGGCCGTGGAGACCTGGCTGGCGCAGGGGCTCAAGGGCAGGGCGCCAGCGAGCCTGGAGACCTACCGGTACCTGGCCGAGACACACATCTACCCGTCGCTCGGCGCGGCCAAGGTGCGCGTGCTGGAGGCAGACACGCTGGACGAGTGGCTCGACGAGAAGGCCGAGGTGTTGGCCACCAGTTCGCTGCGGCTGCTGCTCTCGGTCCTGCGGCGGTCCATCACGCATGCGCAGAGGCGCGGCCGGGCAACGCGCAACGTGGCCGAGTTGGTCGTGGTGCCGGAGGGGAGGCCGGGTAGGCCCAGCAAGTCCCTGACCCTGGAGCAGGCAACCGCGTTGCTCAGCGCCATGGAAGGGAAGTGGATCCACGTGTACGTGGTCTTGTCGCTCCTGGTGGGGACGCGGCCGGAGGAGACGCGTCCTCTGACCTGGGCCCACGTCCACACCGTGCCGGACGACGGCAGCAAGCCGCACATCGACGTGTGGCGATCCGTGCGCAGGACCGGGGACACCAAGACGCGGAAGAGCCGTCGGTCCCTGGCCATGCCGAAGCAGGCGGTGGAGGTGCTCGAAGGACATCGGGAGCAGCAACAGGCCAAGTTCAAGGCCGCCGGCAAGCCCTGGACTGAGCAGGGCCTGGTCTTTCCGTCGAGGGAGGGCCAAGGCCGTGTGATGGCCGCCAGCAGCGTGCGCATCAGCCTGCGCTCGCTGCTGAAGGAAGCTGGGTTCAGCAATCCGGGAGAGTGGACGACCCGGGAACTGAGGACGAGTTTCGTGTCCCTGCTCTCCGACCACGGGGTGCCCATCGAAGCGATCGCCCGGCTGGTCGGGCACAGCGGGAGCAACACGACGGAACGCGTGTACCGCAAGCAGATCCGGCCCGTCATCACCGAGGGCGCCGAGGCAATGGACGAGATCTTCGATCGTGTTCACGACGTCGACTCTGAAGCGCCGTAAGACGTGCCAAATACAGCTCGTGGCTCCCGGATTGGCTCCCTCAGGGCGGAAGCGGGTGCGGTGGGCAGCCTCTGAGCTGCGGCTGCCCACCTCGGGCTACCGGTTCAGCTCTTAGAACGTTCTTAAGTCGGGGGAAAGAAGGGGCTGAGGAAGCGGCCTCGCGGAGCCCTTCCACCCCAAGGGTTCCGGCTCCCCACTGTCCACGACAGTCCAGGCAGATCCGCCTTGCGCTGCCTCCGGTGGCTCCCCGATTGGCTCCCCTGGCCCTCACGCATCGGGCCGCTTCCACACCTCGGGACCGCCTCCCTCCCAGGTGATCGGCCCGTCCTCGCTCAGGTCCACGTCCTCCAGGCCGGCGCGACGCAGGAACTCGGCAACGTCCCTCGGCGTGTGCGCACGCCCCAGGTCCACGTCCACGCCGAGCGCATGAACGGTGACCTTCCGACCGCCCTTCGGCGACACTGGATGCACGATGATCTCCGTCTGATCCGACACGCCCCCAGCCTGCCGCGCCAGCGCCGGTCCAGCACCCCGAGCACGCCGTCCGGCCGACGGCGTGTGCGAGGTTCCACACCAATACCCGGCCAGGCGCTCCCCAGGTTCAGTCGGCTCTCAGAGGGCTCTCGTGTGTGAGGCAGAACCTCGCCTGACCTGCGTGAATTGCTCGACACGCGGAAGCAAGAGAGGCGGCACGCAAGAGCGTAAAGTTGACAGCGCCTCGGAGTCGGCTAGGCTAGGCATCAGCTGGTAGGACTGCCAACGCGGTTCCGAGCAGCAGGATGGGACTGCCAACGCGGTGCCCGATTAGCTGCACTGGCTAGTGAATGTAACGAAAAGCGGGTCCTACGGGGCCCGCTTTTTCGTTATCATGAGCTGAATTTTCGTTGGCTGGGGATGGGGGCAAATTGTATCTCTTGTTCGTCGATGAATCCGGCACTCACGGCGGAAGCCACGCTTTTGTTCTAGGCGGCATAGCAATTCATGAGCGCGACGCGAGGAAACTGCACAAGCTACTCGACAACGTCGTCCAAAAGGCCGTAAGAGGTCCCAACCTCAACGCCGAAGAATTTGAGCTGCACGTCTCAGAAATGAAGAATGCTAAGAAGCCTAAGCAGAAGACTTCGAAGCCGCAGAAGGTGAGTAACTGGGCTCTGATTCCACGCCCCGACCGCCTCGCTTTGCTAGAACAGGCGTATGGGATCATCAAGGATTTCCGCCCCACGCAGCCAACCCTCCCGATGGCACTCTTCGGCGTAGCGGTTGATGCAAACTTTCGCAGCGGATGGCGTGCCGCGGAACGTGAGGCGTTTGCCTACGAAGTCCTTCTAAATAAATTCGACGTGATGCTGAAGCGAAATCGCTCAGAGAACGGTGGCGATGATCTCGGGTTGGTCATCCATGACCGCCGCCTTGTGGCTGAACGGGACATTCAGGCATGGACGCGCGAGTGGCGGAGAGCAGCCGGCACTATTGGTCAACTCAGAAATCTTGCAGACGTGCCACTCTTCGCTGATTCGAAGGCAACGCGCCTGATCCAGGTGGCGGACCTCGTCTCTTACGCGATCTGGAGGCACTACTCTCCAGACCCCCCTAAGGAAGACTATATTGAGCATCTCTGGGAGGTTTTCGATAAGAAGGCGGAACAGATGTGCGGTATGGTCCATTACACGCCCTCCTACGGGAGCGGTACCTGTACATGCCGCTCGTGTGGCGGCCGCCTCACGGCAGAAGCAATGAAATTCGCCTAGGTGGTCGGTCGGCTACTCCGCGGCGAACACAGCCTGCCCTGCTGCCATCCCCTCTGCCGTCGACCCACACGGAGTGATAGCAGCCCAGGCTTCTGGGGCCCAGGTGGAGATCTCTGCTGGGCGAACTGAAGCGTCGTCTGCTATGGCTTGCCTGGGGCGACGGCAGGCGGGATAACGCCACCCCACAACGAACCGGTTGGCAGACGCAGGACGGACACCTTGTATCACGGAGTCTGAGCGCCCCCACCAGAGGCATCGATCTGACCGGCAGCCAGCACATCAGAGGAGACTCACCCCATCAGGCCCTTAGCCATGTTGGCGAGCGGGGCGGAGACAGGAGCGTATGCCCGGGGCGATGGGCGCGCGACGCCGTGCCGTGCACGGCGGAAGCGCCCCTTGATGACTTGGAGAAACTCCTGCCAGCGTGGCAGGTAAGGGTCCGGTCTGGCAGCAGGCCGTACAACCGAGTTGCTCAGCAGTGCCGTTAGAGTCGCTGCCTCCCTTGAAGGGATCAGAAGCTGATGACCGTTGCACCGTCCACGCCGTCCCTGTGCACCAGGTGCGGTACAAAGTTGAGCCGCGGAAACACCGACACCGTGTGCAGCCCCTGCCGCCGTGCTGTCGGTCCGAAAACATCGAGCAGGCCCTCGCGCACCGTATCGACCGACGCCGAGCCGCACTGGCTCGCTAGTGACACCGAGCGGAGCGCCCCTCCGGACGGCTCGAACCTGGCCGACGTGCTCAAGGCGTATCGAGCGCTCCACAAGCTCAAGCAGCAAGATCTCGCCGACTTGCTCGGCTACGACCAGTCGTACGTCTCCTTACTCGAACGCGGCAAGCGCAACATTCGGGACATGGTCGAACTTCGCAGGCTTGCCCACGCCTTGGCCTTGCCTGAAGAAGAGCTTGGCCTGCTACCGCCGGCCGAGGCCGTCGTGACGGTCGGGGCGTCTGCTGGCGAAATGGGCGAGCGCAGTCCGCTCGCAGCCGTGGATGACCAGCGGCGATGGCGCATGACACGCCGCGAGCTCAACCGGCACCGGGCCGACCTCACGAAGGCCGCCGCCCGGCTGTACCCGGATGTCTCCCGAGCGGGCAGCAGTCCGGTGCTCACCCGTGAGTCATGGATGTGGCCCGAGCCGGTCGACTTCGCGGACATCGAGCTGGCTTGGCTGACGCAGACCAACCCGCCGGAAGTCAGCGGCCGGGAGAAGGAGTCGGAAGGGGTTCGGCCGCTCGCGCCGCACGGTGCCAAGTTCGATCGCTATACGCAGGCCATCCGGATGATCGACCGACCGTCCCTCTTCGTGAACCGGCCGAGCTTTCGGCTGCTCGATGTGGCCCAGACGGAAGGCCGCCCCAAGCTGTCGTTCGGGTACACGACGTACTTCGACATGGCCGATGTCTGTGAGGGGGTGGCTCACGAGCTGGCGAGTGCGTGGTTGAAGACTGGCAGCGATCCCGCATGGATCGGTGACCCGAGTTGGGCGGAACTCCCGTTCCGATCGCTGGTCGGGGACCCGTTCGATCTCACGCACCGGCCGTTGCTGCCATCCATCGACACCCTGACCATTCGTCTCGGTCCCGATGGCGCGTCGTTCCCACTTCATCACCGGTCCGCAAGCAACGTCGCTCTTGCCGGTGGGACGTACCACGTCATGCCGGCCGGGGTGTTCCAGCCGTCCTCAGTCATGCCCTGGGACCAGTCGAACGACTTCAACCTCTGGCGCAACGTACTGCGCGAGTACGCCGAGGAGTTCCTCGGGGACCCCGAGGCAGACGGGAGCAGCGGCGAGCCGATTGACTACGAGGCCACTGAGCCCTTCCGGACGCTGAATCAAGCCCGCCGCGAGGGCAAGGTGCGTCCCTACTGCTTCGGGATCGGCCTGGACCCGCTCACTCTGGCGGGCGAGATCCTCAGCGTGGTGGTCATCGACGCCGACGTCTACGACTCCGTCTTCGCCGGCATGGTGTCCAGGAACTCAGAAGGCGCCGTCGTGGCTGGTAGCCCTGGCAGCAGTAGCGCCGGAATTGAGTTCACCGAGTCCAACGTCCGGCGCTTGCTGGACAATGAACCTTTGGCGTCCGCTGCCGCGGCGTGCATCGATCTGGCGTGGCGGAACCGCGGACTCATCCTGGGCTGAGAGGCAGATCAGTGCGCGTACTTGTGACCGGAGCCTACGGATTCGTAGGCAACGCGGTTGTACGACGGCTTGTCGAAGCAGGCCACGACACCGTAGTCCTCACGCATCGGCCGGCCGATGCCCCCCTGCCAGAACTGCCGATATCCGAGGTCTTCCGCGGTGACATCCGCGATCCGAACGCTCTGGCCGCAGCTCTCGATGGCGTCCAGGGCGTGTGCCACCTCGCGGCCCTCACCCGCGTTCGCGAGTCTTTCGAGCGTTCGGAGGAGTACCAGGCGGTCAACGCCGGTGGCACGGTGACGCTGCTCGACGCGCTTGCCTCTGCCCGCGCTGGCTCGAAGGTCCCGACGGTCGTCCTCGGCTCCACAGCAGCGATCTACGGGGCACCCGAGCGGCAGCCCATCGGTGAGGACACTGTGCCCGCTCCGAGCAACCCCTACGGCACGTCGAAGCTGGCCGCCGACAGGGCGCTTCAGGCGCGGGCAGAGAAGGGCGAAATCGAGGCTGTGAGTCTGCGGTGCTTCAACATCTCGGGCTCGGTCAACGGAGTGGGAGACGCGGATGAGAGCCGGATCATCCCGAAGGCCGTGGCGGTGGCAGCCGGCCGCTATCCGCACCTCGAAATGAACGGCGACGGTGCGGCGGTCCGGGACTTCGTACATGTCGATGACCTGGCGCGCGCATACGTGTTGGCCTTGGAGGCTCCCGCCTCTGCCTCCTTCCGGGCCTACAACGTCGGCGCGACCCCGGCGAGCATGCGCGAGATCGTGGCTACGGTCGAACGGGTATCGGGTCGGGAAGTGCCCGTTGTGCACCGTCCGCCGCAGCCCGAGCCGCCGCGGCTGGTGGCGGACATCTCCAGGATTACGACTGATCTGGGTTGGAAGCCGGAGTGCTCCAGCTTGGAGCGGCAGGTCACCGACGCCTGGTCGGCTGTCTCCGACAGCAGTCGCTAAGACTTGGCCAAGCGGTCCTTGATGCTTTCCGGCAGGTCGGCGAACGCCTCCCGCCAGCGCTCAAGGGCCGCTTCGCTGTTCGCCGAAGGGGGCTCGGTCTCGCTCATGGCATCGCGTAGGGCTGCTTCGAGTACCGTGCCTGCCTGCAGCAGCGGCAGAGCCCAGTCCGCCACCCCGCGCGAGTGGTCTGAGAGGCGGGGCGGGAACTGCGCGAAGACTCCCTTGCCTTGGTGGCCGACCACGTACCCCTCCGCGCGCAGCAGCGACACCGCGTTCTTCACCACGGTGCTTGAGGCTCCGGAACTTTCGATCAGCTCCTGTGCCGACGGCAGCGCAACGCCGTCAGGGATCTTGCCGCTGCGAATGCGTTCCCGCAGGTCATCAGCCAGCTGAAGGTATGCCGGCTGCCCTCGGAACTCGGTCATCGGGGTCTTCCTTCAGTCGGGGGTGTTGTACCTAGTACACCAGTCTCTTCGCATCCATTCCCTGTGGGGAGGGGCGAGCCACTTGCCAACATGGTGCACTAGGTGCACCATGTTGTTCGTAGGGCAGCGAGCAGTCGGCAGCCCCCATATGACAAGCCGTCATTCGATTCCGGAACACCGTACGGACAGGCTTGTCGCAAGACAGGGCGCCCCGGCAACGGTGGCGCAGTCACCAACGAACCACTCATGAGGGGCCTTCTTTGGGCTGCTCTGAGCTGCGCAAATGCACCGCACACAACTCCACAGCGTGATCCACCGCAGCAACACGGCCGTGACCGCACCGGCCGATGCGAGTGGAGACCAGCCGACTGAGAACGGGCCCGCGTCACAACCGGTCCCCACGCCCCGAAGGGGTGGCACGCCATCGGCTCTAAAGATCCGCACGGCCAGACATTTGGCTGCCATGACCCCCGGGGACTCGGACCGCCCCCGGATCGAGCGGCGCCGTGCGAAGCCCAGTCCGACTACTCACCAACGACCACGGTCGCCGGCGCCCGGCCATGCACCCCAGGCGTCGGCGGCCGTGGCTGTTCGTGGATCTGCGCAGCCACTTCAAAGGCGTGCGGCCCCGGTGCTGGAACACCGGGGCCGCTTCGAGCCGTCCACCTGCTAGGGAGAACACGACTCATGAAACACATCGTCGCACGTCACGACGCTGTTACCCCGTGGTCCGACGACCTGGAGCCGTCGGACGCTGAGCTGAACGTGATCGAGTGGGAGATGCCGCTGATCCTGGCGGAGGTCGACCTGCTCGACGCGCAGATCATGGTCTTGGACCGGCCGGTCACGGTGCTGGATGAGCGTCGGATCCGCCGGGCCCGCCGCAGGGTGCTGGCCGTCCGGCGGTCGCTGACCAACCAGGCCGCCGCGGCGAGCGTGCCGGGCGGTGCCGCATGAACGAGCGCACCGAGAGGGCCGCCGTCGCGGATCTGCTGTCCGCGATCGTCGCGGCGCTGGACGTGCCGCTGCCGGCGCTCGCCGAGGCCGATGAGCGCGCCTACCACCGGATTCTGCAGCGCCGCGCGAGTGACGTGCGGATCGTGCTTCGCGTGATGCTCCGCCATCGGGGCGACGGCGACCTGTGGGAGAGCGCGAGCGAGATCCGGCACCGGACCGCCGAGGAGCCCGTCTCGTACACCCCGTTCGTCTTCAAGGACGGGAGCACCTCATGACCGGCCACGACGCACCCGCTTCCCGCAGGCCTTTGTCGAGGGCCCAGAAGGTGGTTCTGGCCTCGGCATTCGTGCCGATGCTGGCTACCGGTGTCGCGGGCGGTGCGGGCACGTTCAGCAACATCAGCCACGCCTACGGGGCCGGTACGGCTCTGGGTGCGGTGGCGGCCGGTGAGGGCGCCACCGCCGTTCTGGCGCTGGTTCTGCTCGGCCTCACGATGCTGGGGCAGTCCGCTCCGGGGGTGGTCCGGCTGGGCCTGTGGGTCCTGCCGGCCGCGGCCGCGGTCATGGCCGCGACCGCCGCCCCGGACCCGGGGCGGACCGTCATCTACGCCGTGACCCCGATGGGCATGTGCGTCTCCGCCGAGGGCATGGCCTTCCTGGCCCGCCGGATCGTCGTCCACACCGACGGCCGCGACGCCGAGGCCGAAGCCAGGGCCGCCGCCGTGGTGCAGCAGCTGGCATATCACCGGGCGGTCGCGGCGAACCACCCCGACGCCAAGGTGCAGGCCCGGTCGGAGCGCACGTCGTGGAAGCTCGCCCGGAAGGTCGGGACCGGTGACCTGTCGCTGGGGTCCCGGCTCCTGGACGTGCAGCGCGAGCGGATCACCGACGGCGCGGACGCAGCCCTGGCCGGCATGTTCTCCCTCCCCGTCACACCCGCCGTCACACCGGATGCCACCGCCATCCCGATCGAGGGGGTGGAGCAGGTGGAGCTGGAGCGCGTCACACCGGGCCGTGACGCCGAAGACACGCAGGTCACCGGCCGTGTTGCGGAGCTGGTTCCGGGGAGCGTCACGGACGAGTCGCACCCGGGCGTCACGCCCGTGACGCTGGACGAGGTCGCGGCCGTCGCGGGGGTCCCGGTCCCGCACCCCACCGAGACGCTCACCGACGAGCAGCTCCTGGTGGTGCTGCGGCACCTCCGGTACTCCACCGACCCGCCGATGTCCTACCGGCAGGCCGCCACCGCATTCCGCGACGCCGGATTCGTCGGCGGCGAGAAGCGCGTACGCACCGCCTGGGGCGCCCTGATGTCCCAGGAAGAGAACGCCACATGAGCACCCTGCCCGTCTACCGGTGGCGTCTGGCCCCCGACGGGCTGGCCACCCGCCGGCAGCTCCGCTCCCTGGGGCTGCGGCCGGGCGGCCAGGACGTCGTCGCACAGCTGGAGCGGCCCCGCCGACGGCGCGGGCCGCTGGTCGCCTACCTGTACCGGATCGACCGGGCCCGGCCCGTCCGGCCGATGACCGCCCGGCGGGCCGCGGCCCTGGCGAAGGCGAACGCGGCCCGCCGCTGGTGCCCGGCCTGCTGCCGCGATGCCGGGTACGTGATCCCGGCCTCGCTCGGCATGTGCACCCCGTGCGCCTACCCCGAAGCACAGCACCCCGCCTGACCTCCCGAGGAGACATCCCCATGACCGAGACCATGCCGGAGACGATCCGGTACACCGCCGATGTGGTGTGCATCCGTGGCGGCGACGTGCTTGTGATCGAGCGCGGCTGGCCGCCGCACCAGGGCCGCCTGGCCCTGCCGGGCGGGCACGTAGACGCGGGCGAGACGTCCCGCGAGGCCGCCGCCCGGGAACTGCTGGAGGAGACCTGCGTCCACGTCCCCGCTGACTCGCTGGTGCTGGTCGGTGTGTACGACGCTCCGGAGCGCGATCCGCGCGGCCGGTACGTCACCGCCGCCTACGCCGCCACCGTCCCCGACGACACCACCGCCACCGCGGGCGATGACGCTGCCGCGGTGCGGTGGGTGCCGCTGGACGCACCGGGCTCCCTCGCCTTCGACCACGGCGAGATCGTCCGCGCCGCGTGGCGCCGGCACCTCGCGGCCAACCACCCCACCTGCTGACCGTGAAGAGGCCCCTCATGTCAGGAATCGACTGGGACGAGGAGTTCACCCGCCTGAACCCCGCGCCCCCGGAGAAGCCCAGTACCTCGTCCAAGTTCTCCGCCACGATCGGCAAGGTCGGCGGGGTCCGCCGTAACACGGCTGCTCTCGCCGTGTGCGGCACGATCGCTGTCCTCGCGGTGTGCGGAACGGTCGTTGCCGTCACCGGCATGCAGGGCGAGCAGGCCGCCCAGGACCGTGCCAGGGCCAGGGAGCAGGCCGCGAACGCCCTGGTCGAGGTGGAGGCCGACAAGCAGCGGGCGCAGACCGAGGAAGCCGCGGCCAAGGCCCTCTACGAGCGGGAGATGGCCGTCTACCTGGAGTGCATGAAGATCCGGGCGGCCGCCGTCGCCAAGGCCGCCTCCTACGAGGTCTCGAAGATCCCGCCCTGCGCCGCCCCGACCCTCGGCGGAGGTGTGGCCGCCAAGAAGCAGGACGAGGCCACCGGGGCAGACAGCGCCCTCACCTCCAGCCCCTGGCTGTGGGTCGCCCTCGTCGGCGGCGCTGGTCTCGTCGCCTACAAGAAGCTCTCGGCATCCACCGCTGCCGGTTCCGGTTCCGGTGCGGTCGCCGCCGCGAACGACAAGGGATTCACCTTCGAGAAGGGTGCATGAGAATGACGCTCCAGTTCTTCGCCCTGGCCCTGTTCTGCTGGGCCCTGTTCTTCACCTTCAAGAAGACGAAGGGAAAGCAGATGGCGATCTGCATCATGCTGATCGTCTCTGGGATCTTCCTCCCCTACACGCCGTTCAGTGACGAGATCCGCAGCACCCTCGCCTCGGTCTTCAACACGGCGAACGACACCGTCGGCACCATCGGCTCGTCACGCTAGGCCACCACCCGCCCTGGTTACCGGTTACCGGTTACAACCTGCAGGAGCCGGTTCGGCCCGCCCTGAGGGGTCCGAACCGGCGTCCACAGGGCCTGTAACCGGTAACCCGTAACTCCTCTCAACTACGTAGTGTCATGGAAGGGGGCTCGTGGAGCTGCTCATCCTCCTCGCCGTCAGCTACCTGATTGGCGTCGACAATACGCACGGCAAATACGAGCAGGCGGGAATCAAGAAACCCCCGCCGAAACCGAAAGAGAAGTGGTCTCCGACTCGGGCGCCGGACACCTTCCGGAACGCCTCCTACAACGCGGCCGCGAAAACACATTACGGGCTTCTCGCGGGTGCCCACTGGGCCGGGGGCCTGCGTGACGGGTGGCGTTCCGCCTACCTGAAGAAGCCGGGCACGGTGCGTTCCGGTTCACCCTCCGGGACACCTCCGCCGAAGCCCAGCTCGACCTCAGGGGACAGCGTCCCGCCGAAGCCCACCAGGCCTCCGAGCGCCCCGCCGCCCGAGGCAGCCGCACCCCCCGAGAGCCCGCCTCCGAAACCCCCCACACCCCCCATGCCGCCGACTGCTCCACCGGATCCGCCCGCACCGGTGCCGGCCCCGACGGTCCCGCCGCCCGGCACCGTCCCTCCGCCCCCGAAGGTCACGCTTCCCGAACAGATCAGGAAGGACCCTGCGATGCAGCCCGATCCGCCCGTTCCGCACACCGCGACCGTCGACGACAAGGGCGTCCACGTCACCACGACCGCCGGGAAGAACCGCACCTACAGCGGCGGTGAGGTCATCACCCTCACCCAGGTCATCGACCTCGCCGAGGGCGCCGCCGCCCTGTGCCAGTCCAGCTCCGAGGCCTGCCTGGAGCTGGTGGACGAGTCCGCGCAGCTCGCCGCGGACTGTGAGGCGCTGATCGCCGAGATCACCGAGAAGGGCGTCGGCTCGAACCTCATCGGCGCGTGCGAGCACCTGCAGGAGCAGCTCGGCCTGCAGGCCGCTGCCGCCAGGAAGCTCCACGACCAGATCCAGGGCGGCGAGGAAGCCTGCCGGACCGCGTCCGTGAACGCGGAGGTCCGGCACGGCCAGATCTTCCGGGCGGTGGCGGACTCCCCCCTGACCCGGCCCGCCGAACGCGACTTCTACAACCACCGATAGGAGAGGCCCGCCATGTCTGTCCTCGAATCCCTCATTGACGCCGTGACCTACGCGGCCCTGCGCACCAAGCTCGCCTGGCTCACGCACAAGGTCCACGCCCACGCCGAGACCGTCAACCGGCTCGCCGCCGAGGTCGACGACACGGCCGAACAGATGCAGGACGCCTCCGAAACGATGAAGGCGCTCGCCGTCGACACGGCCACCGTCGCCGAGTTCGCGGACGCGGCCCTGACCATGACGGGCGCCAGGGAAGCCGCGGGCGCCTACACCGCCGCCGCGGACAGCGCGTCCGCAGCGGCCGACGCCGCGAAGTCGACCACCGAGAACGACCACGGGGGCATCGCCGACGCGGTGGACACCTCCCCGGTCGAGATGGCCGAAGCCGCCTTCTACACCCAGCAGTAGGAAGGACAGGACCCGTGGGGCCGACCCGAGCACAGTTCATCCAGTACGCGCCCGCCGCTCTCGCGCTGGCATCTGCCACGGTCGGCCCCTGGTCCGCCATCGCCGCCGCAGCGGCCGGAGCGGGGGCGTGGGCCGTGGGCGCCTCCGCCCCCGTCCTGCGCTCCCTGATCGCGTGCGGGAGCACGGCCACCGGCTGCGGCATCGCCGCCCACCAGCTCCTCGCCTCCGGCATGGACCCGCTGTTCGCCCTCGGCCTCGCCGTCCCGGCCGGCGCGGCCGTCCTGGCCCACCGCCGCAACACCGCCGGCGAACTCCCCGCCCTGCCCGCTACTACCACCTCGGGGGAGTCCTCGCAGGCGCAGGTGATCACGGCGTGGTGGACGGAGTTCATCTGCGGCCCGACCCAGACCGAGGGCCGCAAGCTCATCCAGCCCGGCGCCACGCTCGCGCACCTCACCCTCGACACCGGCGACGACCACGTGTCCTTCACCGGGATCATCACCCTGCCCCAGGGACAGCAGGTCCGCGTGAAGGCCGCCGACATCGCCGCCGTCTACCAGATCCCCGTCTCCCAGGTGGAGATGGGCGACCCCAAGCACTACGCCCCCAACGCCCTGCCGGTCACCGTGCACCTGAAGAAGCCGTCGGTGGCGCCCGCGATCGCGGCCGGTGTCCCGTCGACGCCTGAGGAGCTGTGGGCCGCGCACGTGGCCGTGCCAGATGGCGCGATCCCCGGCACCACCCTGACCCTCACCCGCTACACGGGGCCGCTGGACTGGGAGGGCATCGCCACCCGCGACCGCAAGGCGATCGGAACGGTCAACCTGGACGACCTCGCCGCGAACCTTGCACTCTCCAGCATCCAGATCGCCCTGGCCCGCACGGACAAGCCCTCGCAGGTGGGGGTGCGCGTGATGAAGGAGCACGCGCTGATGCACGGCACCATGCTCTCCACGGTCGTGGACGAACTGGCCATGGACTCCCGCGGCTACGTCCGCCTCGGCACCTACATCGACAGCCAGGCCGCCCTCGTCCCGCTCGCCCAGCCCGGATCCGGCGCCCGCCACCTCTACCTCGTCGGCGGCTCCCGCTCCGGAAAGTCCGGGGTCCTGGAACAGATCCTGCTCTCCGCCCACCGCTCGCGCATCGCGGTGATCCTGGCCTCCCCACAGGCCGGCACCATCGCAGGAGCACGCCTGGCCGCCCACTGCGGCGACGGGCTGGACGAGGCGATGGGCGCCCTCCGGCTCGCCTACGCACTGATGCTGGACCGCGAAGCCCGCTACCGCACCCCGTCCTTCCCCTTCACCGACCCGCTCGTCCTGACCGTCATCGACGAAGCCCACATGCTGCTGTCGGTCGCCTCCCCGTACCACGCCGAGGCCAAAGCGATCGTCGAGCAGCTCACCCGCCGGTCCCTCAAGCGTGGGATCGGCGTCGTCCTGGCCACCCAGACCCCCCTGGCCGAAGACCTCGGCAACTCCACGGTCATCCGCTCCCAGCTCCTGATCGGCGGCGGCGCGGTGTTCCTGCGCTGCGCCAAAGGGCAGGGCTCCCTCGTCGGGGCGAACGCGGTCCAGGGCGCGGAGGGCATCGACCTGTCGATGATCCCCGACTCCTGGCCCGGCCAGGCCCAAAGGGTCGCCGACCGGGACATGAGCGGCCTGGACACCACGGCCGCCGCCAACCCCGAGGACGGCACCTTCGGCCTCGGCTACCTCCTCACCCCCGGCTCCCAGGCCGTCCAGTTCCGCTCCCTGCACCTGGACATCCCGCCCACCGTCCTCACCGGAGGCCTGCCTCCGGTCACCGTGGAGGACTGCGAGGCCGGGCGCCTGCGGGAGGCAATCACGAGCACGCCGATGGTCGACCAGCGCGGCAAGAACCTCGTCGGCAGCCTCACCGACCTCCTCGCCAAAGCCCGACAGGGCGCTGCCGCAGTGCCGCAGCAGCAGGCCCAGAGCAACCCCGCCGCCCCTGCGGCTACTCCGGACGGACAGGAGCTGATCAAGCCGCGAATCCTCGAACTCCTACGACAGGAATCCATCCCCATGACCGCCGAGACCATCGCCCGAAAGCTCGGCACCACCGCAAAGAACATCAAGCCCCGCCTCTCGGAGCTGAAGAAGCGGGACGAGATCACCAACGAGAACGGACTGTGGAGGGCAGCATGACCACCCGCACCCAACCCGGCTTCACCCCCGTCGACGAGGACCTGTACACGCAGGCGTTCCAGCTCCTCGACCCCACCCCGGAACCCACCATCCCGGCCGTACCCGCACCGGTATCCGTTACCCGCGCCGCGGCGCCGCTGGTGCACCGGCCCGGACCGGTCGAGAAGACCCTTACCGACGCGCTCGCCTTCCTCGACACCCACGGCTGGGCCAAGCACCGGCTCATCCACCCCGAGGGCGCCCGCTGCTCCATCGGCGCCCTGCGGGCCGCTGCCGGAACCCGCAACGCAGCCTATCGGGACGCCGGGAACCTGCTTCTCGCGGAGGCCTGCCGGCAGCACGGCAAGCAGTGGGAGGCCATCCCGGCCTGGAACGACAACCACGCCGGCGCCCAGGTTCGCGGTGTGTGGGAGGCCGCCATCCAGCGCGCACACCACATGAACATCTGACCCGGCTGGAGCCACCCGTGTCGTTCTCGTTCACCGACCCCAAACCGAACAACGAACCCTCGTTCTCCTTCACCGGGCCGAACCCGGAAGAGGTCGAAGAACAACTGCAGGCGATCGCCGACATGGCACACGAAATCCTCCGCCTCATCGCCAAGGTCCGCAGCCAGATCAACAGCTGAACGCCCGTCCAGCAGACACGACGAGGGCGGCCCGTCTCACCAGAGCCCGGGCCGTCCTCACCCATGTCCGGGGCACCACCGGCACTCTCAACACCCGCCACTGAGGAGAGACCCATGAAGTCCACCACGATTCCGTGGTTCGAGACCCTGACCGACAGCGTGTCCGCGCTCGGGGCCGCCGCCCGCGAAGCCCGCACCGCCCACCGCGCCGCACAGGCCGCCGGCGCCCAGTACAACCTCGACCGGCTCCAGTACGCGGACGGCGCCGTCACCGCCCCCGGCCAGTCGTCCACGGTCCCCGACCGCCCGCACGACCGGACCGTGTTCGAGATCCGTGCCTCCCACCTGGCGCACGAGTTCCGCATGGCCGCGCTGTACGACGACGCGGCCGCCGCCTACGCCTACGGCGCCGCCTGGGCCATCCAGCGCGTGCTGGACGGCAGGCAGCCGCCCCTTGTCGCACTCGGCCGCCAGGCCGACGGCCGCATCGCCATCCCCGACGGGCTGTTCCCCGTCCCGCCCGCCTTCCGGGGCCTCGACGGCTGGGACGGACACGCACGGTTCGAGCGGGCCCGAGCAGAACTGGACCGGGTCGGTGACCTGTGGGCCTACGTCCGCGGCCTCGACGAGCCGGACGACATCCCCGACGCCTTCGACCTGCTCGACGTCAACGAGAAGCTCGCAGCCGCCCCCGACGCCGCATTCGCCTTCGGCCAGATCGCGGAGACCGCCCTGCGCCACGCGCTCCTCCTCAAACGCTGAGGGCGGACGGCTACGGGGTGTTGCGGTGGCTGCGCCAGTGGGCGGCAAGCCATACCTCGTGCTCGGGCCGCAACCTGGCCCTGGGGATCTTGCCGTGGAGGTCGGCGTAGGCGGGGTAGGTCAGGAGTTCTTCGTCGACGTCGATCAGGCCGGTGTCGGGATTGACGGCGATCTGGCCGCGGTCGAAGAGGCTGTGGACGTCGTTGCGCAGGAGCAGACCGCCCCAGTCGTGATGCTCGCTCTCCTCGGCAAAGCTGTAGAGGTGGGCCGCCTGGAGGGCGGCGGTGGGGGCGGGGCCGGTGAACGCGCAGACCTGGCCGTGGTCCTTGAGGAGCTGCTTGCGGAAGGCGGGCTGCCCCTGCCGGGTCTTCACGTTCGCCATCCGGTGCCCGCCCGCGATCGGCTTGCGCACCGTGTCCTCATCGGCCTGTGCGTCGTCCATGTCGAGGTCTTCGGCGTCGATGCCTTCGAGGGCCAGGAGGGCGTCGCGGAGCTTCTCCCACCTGGCCGGGCGCATGCTCAGCTGTGAGCGGGGTGAGTCGCACAGGGCCCGCAGCTCCGCGCCGGTCAGCAGGCCGCGGCCGTCCATCCACGTCTCGCCGTGGCGGGAGCGGTAGGTGACGACCGTCTTCGTCTTGCTGCCCGGCTCCTCGAACTGTGCGCCGCACTTGTTGCACAGGCAGGTCGGCTTGAGCTTCTTGCGGCGCTTGAAGTCGGCCTTCTTGCACACCGGACAGAAGTAGAGCGTCTTGACCTCGCTGCCGGTCTCGATCTGGGAGATCACGCCAAGGCCGAGGAGCTGCTTCTTGTCCCACAGGGCGATGACGTCGCCCACCTTCAGATTCGCGTGGTTGGGGACGGTGTCGTCCCAGCTGTAGTGCTGCGACGGGTCGTCGTCGTACCCGTCGTTCCCTCCGTGCTGCCGCTCTTCGCCCACTGCCAGCACCAGCCACGCCGTCGTCAAAGCCCGCCCCCTTCGATCACCGAAAGACCGGGGCAGCCGCCCTCTCGCCAAAGACCGCGGCTGCCCCGCAACCAGCCCAAATGAGAGAACTGGAGATACCAGCATGACCTACCGCACCGACAGCCCGCGAGGATCCGGGCACCGGCCGCTGTTACTGGACGCGTTCTGCTGTCAGGGCGGCGCCGGCACCGGCTACCAGCAGGCCGGATTCGACGTCACCGGCATCGACAAAGACCCCCAGCCCCGCTACCCCCTCACCTTCCGCCAGGCCGAGGCCGTCGCCTTCATCCGCGAGCACGGCGCGGGCTTCGGCTTCATCCACGCCTCCCCGCCCTGCCAGCACGACCCTCGGCGGAGGTGTGGCCGCCAAGAAGCAGGACGAGGCCACCGGGGCAGACAGCGCCCTCACCTCCAGCCCCTGGCTGTGGGTCGCCCTCGTCGGCGGCGCTGGTCTCGTCGCCTACAAGAAGCTCTCGGCATCCACCGCTGCCGGTTCCGGTTCCGGTGCGGTCGCCGCCGCGAACGACAAGGGATTCACCTTCGAGAAGGGTGCATGAGAATGACGCTCCAGTTCTTCGCCCTGGCCCTGTTCTGCTGGGCCCTGTTCTTCACCTTCAAGAAGACGAAGGGAAAGCAGATGGCGATCTGCATCATGCTGATCGTCTCTGGGATCTTCCTCCCCTACACGCCGTTCAGTGACGAGATCCGCAGCACCCTCGCCTCGGTCTTCAACACGGCGAACGACACCGTCGGCACCATCGGCTCGTCACGCTAGGCCACCACCCGCCCTGGTTACCGGTTACCGGTTACAACCTGCAGGAGCCGGTTCGGCCCGCCCTGAGGGGTCCGAACCGGCGTCCACAGGGCCTGTAACCGGTAACCCGTAACTCCTCTCAACTACGTAGTGTCATGGAAGGGGGCTCGTGGAGCTGCTCATCCTCCTCGCCGTCAGCTACCTGATTGGCGTCGACAATACGCACGGCAAATACGAGCAGGCGGGAATCAAGAAACCCCCGCCGAAACCGAAAGAGAAGTGGTCTCCGACTCGGGCGCCGGACACCTTCCGGAACGCCTCCTACAACGCGGCCGCGAAAACACATTACGGGCTTCTCGCGGGTGCCCACTGGGCCGGGGGCCTGCGTGACGGGTGGCGTTCCGCCTACCTGAAGAAGCCGGGCACGGTGCGTTCCGGTTCACCCTCCGGGACACCTCCGCCGAAGCCCAGCTCGACCTCAGGGGACAGCGTCCCGCCGAAGCCCACCAGGCCTCCGAGCGCCCCGCCGCCCGAGGCAGCCGCACCCCCCGAGAGCCCGCCTCCGAAACCCCCCACACCCCCCATGCCGCCGACTGCTCCACCGGATCCGCCCGCACCGGTGCCGGCCCCGACGGTCCCGCCGCCCGGCACCGTCCCTCCGCCCCCGAAGGTCACGCTTCCCGAACAGATCAGGAAGGACCCTGCGATGCAGCCCGATCCGCCCGTTCCGCACACCGCGACCGTCGACGACAAGGGCGTCCACGTCACCACGACCGCCGGGAAGAACCGCACCTACAGCGGCGGTGAGGTCATCACCCTCACCCAGGTCATCGACCTCGCCGAGGGCGCCGCCGCCCTGTGCCAGTCCAGCTCCGAGGCCTGCCTGGAGCTGGTGGACGAGTCCGCGCAGCTCGCCGCGGACTGTGAGGCGCTGATCGCCGAGATCACCGAGAAGGGCGTCGGCTCGAACCTCATCGGCGCGTGCGAGCACCTGCAGGAGCAGCTCGGCCTGCAGGCCGCTGCCGCCAGGAAGCTCCACGACCAGATCCAGGGCGGCGAGGAAGCCTGCCGGACCGCGTCCGTGAACGCGGAGGTCCGGCACGGCCAGATCTTCCGGGCGGTGGCGGACTCCCCCCTGACCCGGCCCGCCGAACGCGACTTCTACAACCACCGATAGGAGAGGCCCGCCATGTCTGTCCTCGAATCCCTCATTGACGCCGTGACCTACGCGGCCCTGCGCACCAAGCTCGCCTGGCTCACGCACAAGGTCCACGCCCACGCCGAGACCGTCAACCGGCTCGCCGCCGAGGTCGACGACACGGCCGAACAGATGCAGGACGCCTCCGAAACGATGAAGGCGCTCGCCGTCGACACGGCCACCGTCGCCGAGTTCGCGGACGCGGCCCTGACCATGACGGGCGCCAGGGAAGCCGCGGGCGCCTACACCGCCGCCGCGGACAGCGCGTCCGCAGCGGCCGACGCCGCGAAGTCGACCACCGAGAACGACCACGGGGGCATCGCCGACGCGGTGGACACCTCCCCGGTCGAGATGGCCGAAGCCGCCTTCTACACCCAGCAGTAGGAAGGACAGGACCCGTGGGGCCGACCCGAGCACAGTTCATCCAGTACGCGCCCGCCGCTCTCGCGCTGGCATCTGCCACGGTCGGCCCCTGGTCCGCCATCGCCGCCGCAGCGGCCGGAGCGGGGGCGTGGGCCGTGGGCGCCTCCGCCCCCGTCCTGCGCTCCCTGATCGCGTGCGGGAGCACGGCCACCGGCTGCGGCATCGCCGCCCACCAGCTCCTCGCCTCCGGCATGGACCCGCTGTTCGCCCTCGGCCTCGCCGTCCCGGCCGGCGCGGCCGTCCTGGCCCACCGCCGCAACACCGCCGGCGAACTCCCCGCCCTGCCCGCTACTACCACCTCGGGGGAGTCCTCGCAGGCGCAGGTGATCACGGCGTGGTGGACGGAGTTCATCTGCGGCCCGACCCAGACCGAGGGCCGCAAGCTCATCCAGCCCGGCGCCACGCTCGCGCACCTCACCCTCGACACCGGCGACGACCACGTGTCCTTCACCGGGATCATCACCCTGCCCCAGGGACAGCAGGTCCGCGTGAAGGCCGCCGACATCGCCGCCGTCTACCAGATCCCCGTCTCCCAGGTGGAGATGGGCGACCCCAAGCACTACGCCCCCAACGCCCTGCCGGTCACCGTGCACCTGAAGAAGCCGTCGGTGGCGCCCGCGATCGCGGCCGGTGTCCCGTCGACGCCTGAGGAGCTGTGGGCCGCGCACGTGGCCGTGCCAGATGGCGCGATCCCCGGCACCACCCTGACCCTCACCCGCTACACGGGGCCGCTGGACTGGGAGGGCATCGCCACCCGCGACCGCAAGGCGATCGGAACGGTCAACCTGGACGACCTCGCCGCGAACCTTGCACTCTCCAGCATCCAGATCGCCCTGGCCCGCACGGACAAGCCCTCGCAGGTGGGGGTGCGCGTGATGAAGGAGCACGCGCTGATGCACGGCACCATGCTCTCCACGGTCGTGGACGAACTGGCCATGGACTCCCGCGGCTACGTCCGCCTCGGCACCTACATCGACAGCCAGGCCGCCCTCGTCCCGCTCGCCCAGCCCGGATCCGGCGCCCGCCACCTCTACCTCGTCGGCGGCTCCCGCTCCGGAAAGTCCGGGGTCCTGGAACAGATCCTGCTCTCCGCCCACCGCTCGCGCATCGCGGTGATCCTGGCCTCCCCACAGGCCGGCACCATCGCAGGAGCACGCCTGGCCGCCCACTGCGGCGACGGGCTGGACGAGGCGATGGGCGCCCTCCGGCTCGCCTACGCACTGATGCTGGACCGCGAAGCCCGCTACCGCACCCCGTCCTTCCCCTTCACCGACCCGCTCGTCCTGACCGTCATCGACGAAGCCCACATGCTGCTGTCGGTCGCCTCCCCGTACCACGCCGAGGCCAAAGCGATCGTCGAGCAGCTCACCCGCCGGTCCCTCAAGCGTGGGATCGGCGTCGTCCTGGCCACCCAGACCCCCCTGGCCGAAGACCTCGGCAACTCCACGGTCATCCGCTCCCAGCTCCTGATCGGCGGCGGCGCGGTGTTCCTGCGCTGCGCCAAAGGGCAGGGCTCCCTCGTCGGGGCGAACGCGGTCCAGGGCGCGGAGGGCATCGACCTGTCGATGATCCCCGACTCCTGGCCCGGCCAGGCCCAAAGGGTCGCCGACCGGGACATGAGCGGCCTGGACACCACGGCCGCCGCCAACCCCGAGGACGGCACCTTCGGCCTCGGCTACCTCCTCACCCCCGGCTCCCAGGCCGTCCAGTTCCGCTCCCTGCACCTGGACATCCCGCCCACCGTCCTCACCGGAGGCCTGCCTCCGGTCACCGTGGAGGACTGCGAGGCCGGGCGCCTGCGGGAGGCAATCACGAGCACGCCGATGGTCGACCAGCGCGGCAAGAACCTCGTCGGCAGCCTCACCGACCTCCTCGCCAAAGCCCGACAGGGCGCTGCCGCAGTGCCGCAGCAGCAGGCCCAGAGCAACCCCGCCGCCCCTGCGGCTACTCCGGACGGACAGGAGCTGATCAAGCCGCGAATCCTCGAACTCCTACGACAGGAATCCATCCCCATGACCGCCGAGACCATCGCCCGAAAGCTCGGCACCACCGCAAAGAACATCAAGCCCCGCCTCTCGGAGCTGAAGAAGCGGGACGAGATCACCAACGAGAACGGACTGTGGAGGGCAGCATGACCACCCGCACCCAACCCGGCTTCACCCCCGTCGACGAGGACCTGTACACGCAGGCGTTCCAGCTCCTCGACCCCACCCCGGAACCCACCATCCCGGCCGTACCCGCACCGGTATCCGTTACCCGCGCCGCGGCGCCGCTGGTGCACCGGCCCGGACCGGTCGAGAAGACCCTTACCGACGCGCTCGCCTTCCTCGACACCCACGGCTGGGCCAAGCACCGGCTCATCCACCCCGAGGGCGCCCGCTGCTCCATCGGCGCCCTGCGGGCCGCTGCCGGAACCCGCAACGCAGCCTATCGGGACGCCGGGAACCTGCTTCTCGCGGAGGCCTGCCGGCAGCACGGCAAGCAGTGGGAGGCCATCCCGGCCTGGAACGACAACCACGCCGGCGCCCAGGTTCGCGGTGTGTGGGAGGCCGCCATCCAGCGCGCACACCACATGAACATCTGACCCGGCTGGAGCCACCCGTGTCGTTCTCGTTCACCGACCCCAAACCGAACAACGAACCCTCGTTCTCCTTCACCGGGCCGAACCCGGAAGAGGTCGAAGAACAACTGCAGGCGATCGCCGACATGGCACACGAAATCCTCCGCCTCATCGCCAAGGTCCGCAGCCAGATCAACAGCTGAACGCCCGTCCAGCAGACACGACGAGGGCGGCCCGTCTCACCAGAGCCCGGGCCGTCCTCACCCATGTCCGGGGCACCACCGGCACTCTCAACACCCGCCACTGAGGAGAGACCCATGAAGTCCACCACGATTCCGTGGTTCGAGACCCTGACCGACAGCGTGTCCGCGCTCGGGGCCGCCGCCCGCGAAGCCCGCACCGCCCACCGCGCCGCACAGGCCGCCGGCGCCCAGTACAACCTCGACCGGCTCCAGTACGCGGACGGCGCCGTCACCGCCCCCGGCCAGTCGTCCACGGTCCCCGACCGCCCGCACGACCGGACCGTGTTCGAGATCCGTGCCTCCCACCTGGCGCACGAGTTCCGCATGGCCGCGCTGTACGACGACGCGGCCGCCGCCTACGCCTACGGCGCCGCCTGGGCCATCCAGCGCGTGCTGGACGGCAGGCAGCCGCCCCTTGTCGCACTCGGCCGCCAGGCCGACGGCCGCATCGCCATCCCCGACGGGCTGTTCCCCGTCCCGCCCGCCTTCCGGGGCCTCGACGGCTGGGACGGACACGCACGGTTCGAGCGGGCCCGAGCAGAACTGGACCGGGTCGGTGACCTGTGGGCCTACGTCCGCGGCCTCGACGAGCCGGACGACATCCCCGACGCCTTCGACCTGCTCGACGTCAACGAGAAGCTCGCAGCCGCCCCCGACGCCGCATTCGCCTTCGGCCAGATCGCGGAGACCGCCCTGCGCCACGCGCTCCTCCTCAAACGCTGAGGGCGGACGGCTACGGGGTGTTGCGGTGGCTGCGCCAGTGGGCGGCAAGCCATACCTCGTGCTCGGGCCGCAACCTGGCCCTGGGGATCTTGCCGTGGAGGTCGGCGTAGGCGGGGTAGGTCAGGAGTTCTTCGTCGACGTCGATCAGGCCGGTGTCGGGATTGACGGCGATCTGGCCGCGGTCGAAGAGGCTGTGGACGTCGTTGCGCAGGAGCAGACCGCCCCAGTCGTGATGCTCGCTCTCCTCGGCAAAGCTGTAGAGGTGGGCCGCCTGGAGGGCGGCGGTGGGGGCGGGGCCGGTGAACGCGCAGACCTGGCCGTGGTCCTTGAGGAGCTGCTTGCGGAAGGCGGGCTGCCCCTGCCGGGTCTTCACGTTCGCCATCCGGTGCCCGCCCGCGATCGGCTTGCGCACCGTGTCCTCATCGGCCTGTGCGTCGTCCATGTCGAGGTCTTCGGCGTCGATGCCTTCGAGGGCCAGGAGGGCGTCGCGGAGCTTCTCCCACCTGGCCGGGCGCATGCTCAGCTGTGAGCGGGGTGAGTCGCACAGGGCCCGCAGCTCCGCGCCGGTCAGCAGGCCGCGGCCGTCCATCCACGTCTCGCCGTGGCGGGAGCGGTAGGTGACGACCGTCTTCGTCTTGCTGCCCGGCTCCTCGAACTGTGCGCCGCACTTGTTGCA
Organism: Streptomyces nojiriensis; assembly: GCF_017639205.1. Taxonomy (NCBI): domain Bacteria; kingdom Bacillati; phylum Actinomycetota; class Actinomycetes; order Kitasatosporales; family Streptomycetaceae; genus Streptomyces; species Streptomyces nojiriensis. Next base: position 1,934,393 of record NZ_CP071139.1, read on the forward strand.
CAGGCAGGTCGGCTTGAGCTTCTTGCGGCGCTTGAAGTCGGCCTTCTTGCACACCGGACAGAAGTAGAGCGTCTTGACCTCGCTGCCGGTCTCGATCTGGGAGATCACGCCAAGGCCGAGGAGCTGCTTCTTGTCCCACAGGGCGATGACGTCGCCCACCTTCAGATTCGCGTGGTTGGGGACGGTGTCGTCCCAGCTGTAGTGCTGCGACGGGTCGTCGTCGTACCCGTCGTTCCCTCCGTGCTGCCGCTCTTCGCCCACTGCCAGCACCAGCCACGCCGTCGTCAAAGCCCGCCCCCTTCGATCACCGAAAGACCGGGGCAGCCGCCCTCTCGCCAAAGACCGCGGCTGCCCCGCAACCAGCCCAAATGAGAGAACTGGAGATACCAGCATGACCTACCGCACCGACAGCCCGCGAGGATCCGGGCACCGGCCGCTGTTACTGGACGCGTTCTGCTGTCAGGGCGGCGCCGGCACCGGCTACCAGCAGGCCGGATTCGACGTCACCGGCATCGACAAAGACCCCCAGCCCCGCTACCCCCTCACCTTCCGCCAGGCCGAGGCCGTCGCCTTCATCCGCGAGCACGGCGCGGGCTTCGGCTTCATCCACGCCTCCCCGCCCTGCCAGCACGACACCGACTGCCAGCGCATCCAGAACAACGACCACCCCGACCTGATCGCCCCCACCCGCGCCGCCCTGAACGCGACGGGCCGCCCGTGGGTCATGGAGAACGTCCGCGGCGCCGCCCACAAGCTCCGCCAGCCCGTCATGCTGTGCGGGGCGATGTTCGGCCTGCGCACCTACCGCCACCGCTACTTCGAGACCGGCGGCGGCTTCGTCCTCCCTCAGCCCCCGCACCCTGCCCACCTGGTGCCGCAGGCCAAGATGGGCCGCCCTATCCCCGAGGGCTGGTACGGGCAGTTCGTCGGGAACTTCTCCGGCGTCGCCCTGGCCCGCGAGGTCATGGGCGTCCCGTGGATGAACCGCGACGGCATCCGCGAATGCATCCCCCCGGCCTACACCCATCACATCGGCCGCGCCGCCCTCGCCTTCCTCAGCACGCAGGCGGTGGCCGCATGAGCGCCCACGTCCTGCCGCTGCGGCGGCCGAACGGCCTGCGGGTCCTGGACCTGTGCTGCGGAGCAGGCGGCCTGTCCATGGGCTACCACCTCGCCGGATTCGACGTCACCGGCGTCGACAACCGGCCCCAGCCGAACTACCCCTTCACCTTCCACCAGGCCGACGCCCTCACCTTCCCCCTCGACGGCTTCGACCTCATCCACGCCTCCTGGCCCTGCCAGCACTTCGCCCGCGTCACCGCCTGGCGCGGCAACCGCACCCAGCACCCCGACCTCCTGACCCCCGGCCGCGAACGGCTCCAGGCGTCCGGGACCCCATGGGTCATCGAGAACGTCCCCGAAGCACCCCTGCGGCCGGACTACCTGCTGTGCGGGTCGCAGTTCGGCCTCAACGTCCGCCGCCACCGCACCTTCGAAACCTCCTGGGGCGGCGGCGGAGACCTCCTGCCGCCCTGCTGGCACCACAAGAACCTGCTCGCCTTCGAGCACAAGGGCGAACGCGCCTACGCCGACGCCATGGGCTGCACCTGGATGAACAAGACCGAAGCCCGCCAGGCCGTACCCCCCGCCTACACCCACTGGATCGCAACCCAGCACCTCACCCACACCCGGCAGGAGGCAGCCGCATGACCAGCATGCCCGGCATCGGCCTGCCCGGCCTCGAACTCCTCGCCCACGCCATCGACGCCGCCCAGCACGGCTGGCACGTCTTCCCCCTGCGCCCACAGGACAAGCGGCCCGCCGGCCACCCCGAACGCTCCTGCCCCCGCACCGGCCGCTGCGCCGACGGGCACCGCACCCCCGAGATGCGGGCAACAACGGATCACGACCTGATCTCCGCCGCTTGGACCCACGCCCCGTACAACATCGGGATCGCGACCGGCCCGTCCGGGCTGCTCGTCGTCGACCTCGACATGCTCAAGCCGACAGACGAAGAAGGAATGCCTGACGGCGTGACCACCTTTGAGGCGCTCTGCGAGCGCGCCGGACAGGCCGTCCCCACCACCTACCGGGTCCGGACCGCCCGCGGCGGGATGCACCTGTACTTCACCCAGCCCGCCGGGACCCGGCTCGGCAACACCGCCGGACGACTCGGGAAACACATCGACACCCGAGGCTGGGGCGGCTACGTCGTCGCCCCCGGCAGCAGCACCCCCGACGGCGCCTACACCGTGCTGGACAGCATCAGCCCCACCCCACTGCCCGGATGGCTCACCAACGCGCTCACAGCCAGGCCCAAGCCCGTCAGGGACGTCCCCGCACCGCTGACGGTGAAGGGGTCCCGGTATGCGAAAGCAGCCCTGGACAACGAAGTACACAACGTCGCCCATGCCGGAGACGGCACGCGGAACGACACCCTGCTCAGGGCCGCAAGGGCTCTGGGACGGTTCATCGCGTCCGGCGACCTCACCCGCGCGGAGGTAGAGCAGGCTCTTAGAAGCGCAGCGGCGGGCAACGCCACCGAGTCGGAGCGCTACTACAACGACGTCATCGGACGGGGCCTGGACTGGTCCATCGCCAACAACCCCGCCGGCAGCCGGAGCGCGGCATGAACACCCACCTCCCCATCCCCTCTAAGAGCCCTCTCCACCACCGTCCCGCAGAGGACGCCGAACAACCGCCACCACAGCAGGTGGTGGGCGCCCCGAACGGCGTCGCCGAAGGCGTCCCCTCATCTGTTCGCCCTGACCCACACGCCGACGACGGGCGCCGGCCGGTGGCCTGGCTCCACATCGTCGCTCCGCCTTCCTACGGGGCGGCCCCCAGCGTCCGCTCCCGGTGTTCCTGCGGCCGCGATCTCTTCGCGGCAGGGAGGGCACGCGCCTTGGCGCTGATCGCCGACCATGCGCAGCACCGCACAGTTTGCTCCCGCCTCACCCCGCGAAGGGAAGAAGCCGCATGAGTCAGCATGACCCCGAGCTGTGGGCCGGGTTCAATGAGATGACCGCCGAGGACGTCGCCGGTCCGGTGTGGGACGAGCCGGTACCGCTCAACCCGCGCGGACAGCTCCCCACGTTCCCTGTGGACGCCCTGCCCGGCTGGCTCGCTGCCATGACGGCCGGTGTCGCGGAGGAGACGCAGACGCCAGTCGACCTCGCCGGGTGTCTCGCTCTCGCTGTCGTCGGCGCTGCTGCCGGCGGGCGCCTGACCGTGACGGTGCGCGGGCAGTGGAGCGAGCCGGTCAACCTCTACACCGCCGTCGCTCTGCCTCCCGGCAACCGCAAGAGCGCCGTGTTCGGACTCATGACCAAGCCCCTCCTCGCCGCCGAGAAGGCTCTGATCGAGCTCACGGCGCCCCAGCGGGCCGAGGCCGCGGCCTCGGCGCGGATCGCGAAGGCCGCTGCCGAGAAGGCCGAGAAGATCGCGGCGAACGCGGAGGCCGACAAGCTGGCCGATCTGACGGCCCAGGCCGTCTCTTTGTCTGAGGCCGCCGAGCGGGCCGTCGTGCCGGCGGAGCCGCAGCTCGTCGCGGACGACGTCACCGCCGAGAGCCTGACCAGCCTCCTCGCCCAGCAGGACGGACGGATCGCGATCCTGTCCCCCGAGGGCGAGATCTTCGAGATCATCGCCGGACGCTACTCCGGCGTCCCGAACATGGGGATCTTCCTCAAGGGCCACGCCGGCGACATGGCCCGCGTCAACCGCCAGGCCCGCGACGCCCAGTACATCGAGAACCCCGCCATCACCATGGGCCTGGCCGTCCAGCCGGACGTCCTCGATGCCATCGGCCAGATCAAGGGCGCCGACGGGCGCGGCCTGCTCGCCCGGTTCCTGTACTCCAAGCCCGAATCCCTCGTCGGCTACCGCAACCTCACCCCCGAACTCCTCAGCCCCGACACCGCCGACACCTACGCCCAGAACCTCGGGCGTCTCGCCCTGACCCTCGCGGGCTGGACCGAGACCGCCGAGCTCACCCTCACACCCGAGGCCGACGCGGTTCTGCTCGCCTACCAGCGCGTCACGGAATCGCGCCTGCGCAAGGACGGGAGTCTCGCGCCGATCGTGAACTGGGCCAGCAAGCGCGACGGCGCCGTCGCCCGGATCGCCGGGCTCCTCCACCTCGCCGCCCACCCCGAGGACGCCTGGACCCGGCCGATCGCCACCGAGACCATGGCCGCCGCCACCCGCCTCGGGGACTACTTCACCGCCCACGCCCTCGACGTCTTCAACGCCATGAAGGCCGACCCCGCCCAGGGCGCCGCCCACACGGTCCTCACCCACCTGACCGAGACCCGCACCACCGCCTTCACCAAACGCGACCTCTTCCGCGCGATGCCCCGCAGCGAGTTCCCCGCCATGGGCGACCTCGACCCCGCCCTGGAGCTCCTGGAGGAGCACGGCTGGGTCCGCCAGCAGCCCCCGCCGCCCCGCACCACGCGCGGCGGCCGGCCGCCCTCCCCCCGCTACGAGACCCACCCCCGCATCACCCCCGCCGCCTGAAAACCCCCCAACCCACTGACAGAACTGACAGAACCCCCAGACCAGCCCTCTGACCTGCGGAAACGAGCACTTTCGGAGCTCTGACAAAACCTCCGAAAACTCTGACAGAACTCCAGAAACCTCGCCCGCGGGCAAGCCGCCCGCTCTGACAGAACCTAGGTTTTCGAGGTTCTGTCAGAGTTTTTTGAGGTTTTGTCACGCGGCCAGAACCGGCCGAAACCGCAGGTCAGGGGCCGTATGGCGAGGTTCTGTCAGTTCTGTCAGCGATTCCGGCCCTCTGGCAGGGGGCCAGGGTCGCACAGCTGGCAACTCACGGACCGGAAGGAACGTCCTCACGTGGCATTGATGGTCGTACCCGCGAGGCGGATGCACAGCGTGGAGGAAGCAGCGGAACTACTCAACGTAGGCCGCTCCACAGCCTTCGAGGAGATCAGGCTCGGTCGCCTGCGAACCGTCCGCGTCGGCCGACGACGGCTCGTACCCACCGAATACGTCGACGAGTACGTCGAACTCCTCAAACGCGAGGCACAGGCCGCCGCATAGCAGCAACCAACCCATCACGGGGCCGCACCGATGCCGGTGCGGCCCCGTCCACATATCTGAAAGGTCCAGATGGACAACGAGAGCGCGCCCGGCCGGAAGGCCGCCAACGGCGAGGACTCGATCTACTGGGACAAGTCCAAAGAGCGCTACATCGGGGCGGTTTCGCTCGGCTACACCCCCGCGGGCAAGCGCCACCGACCCAAGGTGTCCGGCAAGACGAAGACCGAGGTGCGGCGAAAGCTCCGGGAGCTCCGCAAGGAGCTGGAGCAGGGAGCCAAGGCGCCGGCCCACTACACCGTGAAGCAGGCCGTGGAGACCTGGCTGGCGCAGGGGCTCAAGGGCAGGGCGCCAGCGAGCCTGGAGACCTACCGGTACCTGGCCGAGACACACATCTACCCGTCGCTCGGCGCGGCCAAGGTGCGCGTGCTGGAGGCAGACACGCTGGACGAGTGGCTCGACGAGAAGGCCGAGGTGTTGGCCACCAGTTCGCTGCGGCTGCTGCTCTCGGTCCTGCGGCGGTCCATCACGCATGCGCAGAGGCGCGGCCGGGCAACGCGCAACGTGGCCGAGTTGGTCGTGGTGCCGGAGGGGAGGCCGGGTAGGCCCAGCAAGTCCCTGACCCTGGAGCAGGCAACCGCGTTGCTCAGCGCCATGGAAGGGAAGTGGATCCACGTGTACGTGGTCTTGTCGCTCCTGGTGGGGACGCGGCCGGAGGAGACGCGTCCTCTGACCTGGGCCCACGTCCACACCGTGCCGGACGACGGCAGCAAGCCGCACATCGACGTGTGGCGATCCGTGCGCAGGACCGGGGACACCAAGACGCGGAAGAGCCGTCGGTCCCTGGCCATGCCGAAGCAGGCGGTGGAGGTGCTCGAAGGACATCGGGAGCAGCAACAGGCCAAGTTCAAGGCCGCCGGCAAGCCCTGGACTGAGCAGGGCCTGGTCTTTCCGTCGAGGGAGGGCCAAGGCCGTGTGATGGCCGCCAGCAGCGTGCGCATCAGCCTGCGCTCGCTGCTGAAGGAAGCTGGGTTCAGCAATCCGGGAGAGTGGACGACCCGGGAACTGAGGACGAGTTTCGTGTCCCTGCTCTCCGACCACGGGGTGCCCATCGAAGCGATCGCCCGGCTGGTCGGGCACAGCGGGAGCAACACGACGGAACGCGTGTACCGCAAGCAGATCCGGCCCGTCATCACCGAGGGCGCCGAGGCAATGGACGAGATCTTCGATCGTGTTCACGACGTCGACTCTGAAGCGCCGTAAGACGTGCCAAATACAGCTCGTGGCTCCCGGATTGGCTCCCTCAGGGCGGAAGCGGGTGCGGTGGGCAGCCTCTGAGCTGCGGCTGCCCACCTCGGGCTACCGGTTCAGCTCTTAGAACGTTCTTAGGGCGCACCGGGAGTGTGCGCACATGACCACCACCACACCCCACACGTCCGCGGCACTCTCCGTCGTGATCGGTGCGGGCGGCACCGGCGGGCACATCTATCCCGGTCTCGCCCTCGCGGAAGCGTTGCGTGCCGCCGTGCCCGGAGCCGCGGTCTCGTTCATCGGGACCGAGCGGGGCCTGGAGACCGAGCTGATCCCCGGCGCCGGCTACCGCCTGCACACCGTCGACATGATCCCCTTCGATCCCGCGCTGGGCGCGAAGCGGTACCTGCTCCCCGCGGCGCTGGTGCGCTCGGCGCACCAGGCGCGTTCGGTGCTCCGGGCCCAGGGTGCCCACGTCGTCGTGGGCATGGGCGGATATCCCAGCGCCCCCGCCGTGCTCGGTGCCCGGCTGGCGGGGCTGCCGGCCGTGATCCACGAGTCGAACGCGGTGCCCGGCCGGGCCAACCAGTTCGCGGCCCGGCTCACCCCGCACGTCGCGGTGGCCTTCGACCGCAGCCGGGGCCACCTCTCGGGCGGCGACCGGGCGCTGACCACCGGGATGCCGATCGCGGCGGCCCTGTCCGGCCTCGCGGAGCTGCCCGGACCGGACCGGGCGGCGCTGCGCGCCGAGGCCCGGCGCGCGCTCGGGGTGCCCCCGGGGCGCCGGCTGGTCGTCTTCAACGGCGGCAGCCTGGGCGCGGTCCGCCTCACCCGGGCGGCAGCCGCGCTGGCCGGCCTCTGGCAGTACCGGGACGACGTACAGCTGCTGGTCAAGACCGGTCCGGCCGCGCTGGCGGACGCCGTGGCCGAGCTGGCGGCGTCGGGCGGGCAGCGGATCGCCCGGGCCGTGCCGTACCTGGACCGGATGGACCTCGTCTACGCGGCCGCCGACCTGGTGGTGTGCCGTGCGGGCTCCGCGACCGTCGCCGAGCTCGCGGCGACCGGGGTCCCGTCGGTCCTGGTGCCCTACCCGCACGCGCCCGGCGACCACCAGACCCACAACGCGCGGGTGCTGTCGGACGCGGGCGCGGGACTCCTCCTGCCCGATGCCGAGACCACCGCCGAACGTCTCGCCGGCCTCATCGGGCCGCTGCTGGCCGACCCGGCGCGGCTGTCGGCGATGGCCGGCGCCGCCGACCCCGGCCCGCACGCGCGGGCCGCCGAACTGCTGGCCGCCGAAGTGATCCGCGTCGCCGGCCTCGTCCCCACCCCTCACCTGGAGCGCATATGAACAGCTGGACCGACCGCACCGTCCTCGTCACCGGCGCGGAGGGCTTCATCGGCTCGACGCTGGTGGACCTGCTGGTGTCACGGGGTGCGCGGGTGCGCGCCTTCGTCCACTACAAGCCGTACGCCGAGAAGGGCCACCTGGCGCGCTACCTCGCCGACCCGGGCGGCCCGGTGGAGATGTGGGCGGGCGATGTCCGTGACGCGGGCCGGGTCAGCGACGCGGTGGCCGGCTGCGACACCGTCTTCCACCTGGCGGCGCTGATCGGGATCCCGTACAGCTACGCCTCGCCGGGCGCGTACGTGCAGACGAACGTCACGGGCACGCAGAACGTGGCGGAGGCCTGCCGGCGGCACGGCGTACGGCGCCTCGTGCACACGTCGACGAGTGAGGTCTACGGGACGGCGCTGACCGCCCCGATCTCCGAGAGCCACCCGCTGCAGCCGCAGTCCCCGTACTCCGCGTCGAAGATCGGCGCGGACATGATGGCGCTCTCCTTCCATCACGCCTTCGGGCTCCCGGTGACGGTGGTGCGCCCGTTCAACACGTTCGGGCCGCGCCAGTCGGCGCGCGCGGTCATCCCGACGATCCTGGCGCAACTGCACGCGGGGGCCCGGGAGATCCGCCTCGGCTCGCTCACTCCGACGCGCGACTTCACGTACGTGACGGACACGGCGGAGGGCTTCCTGGCGGTCGCGGAGTGCGACCGGGCGCTGGGTGAGGTCGTCAACCTCGGCACCGGTGAGGAGATCTCGGTGGGCGCCCTGGCCGAGGCCCTGATCGCGGCTTCCGGCCGGGCCGCGGAGGTGGTGGTGGACCCGACCCGGCTGCGCCCGTCGGGCAGCGAGGTCCAGCGCCTGCTGTCGGACAACTCCCGGGCCCGCGACTGGGCCGGCTGGCGGCCCCGGGTCGGCCTGGAGGAGGGCCTGCGCCGCACGTCGGACTGGATCGCGGCGAACCCCTCCCTCTTCGCCCCGGACCGCTACGCGGTCTAGACGGTCCGCCCGGCGGGGGCGCCGGCAGGCCCGGGGCACCGTCCGGCGGATAATCCGGTCAGCCGATGAACGCCTGCCGGATATCTTGGGTGGTCCCGCACCGGCCATGGAGGTCCCCCAGCATGAGCAGCACGACGCCGTCCTTTCCCGACCGGGTGGAGCTGACGGGCGAGGGCCTGGTCCTGCGCGACTGGACCGCGGCGGACCTGGCGTCGATGCCCGAGCTCTTCGACCATCCCGACATCGCGTACTGGACGCCGATCGTCTCCCCCTTCGACGACGAGGCGGCCCGCAACCGCCTGGACCGGGCGCGGCAGCTGCGCAAGGAGGGTACGGCCCTCCTGCTGGCCATCACCGTCGACGGCGGGGCCCCGCTCGGCGAGGTGATGCTCAAGCGCGCGCCCGAGGGCACGGAGCTCGGATACGCGCTCGGTCCGGCGCACCGGGGCCGGGGGCTGGCCGCCCGGGCGGTGCGCGTGATGGCCGCGTACGCCTTCGAGCAACTGGGGGCGGCCCGGGTGATCCTGGAGCTGGAGGCGGAGAACGCCTCCAGCGTCGGCGTGGCCACCCGGGCCGGATTCCGCCTCCTCGACGTGCCGCTGATCACGGGCGAGGAGAAGGGCCGGCCCTACGCGCTCCAGACCTGGGGCCTCGACCGCTCCTGACCCCGCAGGGCCGGGCCGGAGGCTCCCACCGGGTCCCCCGATCGCACATCGGGGTCCTGGAGGCCGAAGGCCTCGGACAGCAGCTCGTACGAGCGTCGGCGGTCCGCCGGGTCGCAGGTCAGGGTGTTGACGATCAGCTCGTCCACGCCGTGGCTCCCGGCGAGGGCCGTCAGTACCGCGGACACCTGCTCCGGCGCACCGGAGACCAGGGCCGTGCGGTGCACCTTGGCGCGTTCCAGTTCCGCGCCCGTCCAGCGGTGGCGGCGCGTGGTCTCGTGCGACGGCAGCGGGCCGTCCTGGCCGAGGTCCTTGCGGGCACGCCACAGCAGCAGGCTCTGGGCCAGTTCCTCGGCGCGGCCGGCGCTGTCCGCCGTCACCACGCGGACCGCGAGCGCGCCGCCCGGCCGGTCGCCCGTGGAGGTGCGGAACTCGGCGCGGTAGTCCTCGAAGGCCTCCTGGCCGCCCGCCGGGGAGAAGAAGTGCCCGAACGCGAACTCGGTGCCCAGCAGCCCGGCCAGCCGTGCCGACTCGCGTCCCGCGCCCAGGAGCCACATCCGCGGCGGAACCGGTGCGTGCGGGACGACTCCGCCCTCGCCGAGCAGTGCGCGCAGCCGGGCCAGCCGCTGCGGGAAGTCGCGGGCGGGGCCGCCGGCCCGGCCGATGCCGAGGTCGACCCGTCCCGGGTGGAGGGAGGCCAGTACGCCGAACACCTCGGCCACCTTCGCCGGGTCGTAGCGGGGCAGCAGCACTCCGCCGGTCCCGATCCGCATCCGTGAGGTGTGGGCGAGCAGGGTGCCCGCGAGGATCTCGGGCGCGCTGCTCGCGAAGCCGGGCGAGTCGTGGTGTTCGGCGACCCAGTAGCGGGTGTAGCCGAGGCCCTCGGCGGCGCGGGCGAGGTCCACGGAGGCGCGCAGCGCCTGGTCCGGGGTGTGGTCCTCGCCGACCGGGGTCTGGTCGAGTACGGACAGTCGCAGCTTCGTCATGACGGGCCGCCTTTCAGTGCTGGTGGGCGGGGAGACCGGTGGCGCCCGCCATGGTCGCGGGCACGATCCGGAAGTCCCGTTCGAAGACCAGGTTGTGGAGGTCCGCGGCGGCGATGGCGCGCAGGGTGGGCAGTTCGGCGGCGGCCTGTGCGTCGTCGAAGACGTTCAGCGGCCATTCGGAGACCGTCGCGCCGCGCAGGTGCGGGTGGTGGAAGGAGGCTCCGTAGTGCGCGTACAGCGTCACGGGCGGGATGTCGGCGGCCGACTGCTCGTCCCACCACAGGGTCCAGGCGTGGAAGAGGCTGCGGTCGTCGGCTCGTTGGACGCCGCTCGCGTCGATGACGCCCTGCCCCAGGAGCAGTTCGTCATTGAGCTCGCCGAGCGCCTGGCGGGCGTACGGGTCCAACAGGCGCGCGGCGGTACGGAAGTGCTCCTCCTTGTCGGGACGGGAGACGGAGCCGCCGTGGATGCCGTCGCGCAGATCGGCGAAGTGGCGCAGCAGGGCGTCGAGGTTCGGGACGTCGGAGGTGGTCATGTCAGCTCCAGGGAGGGGAGGAGGGGAGGTTTTCGGGGTCGTTCGGCGAGGTGAGCCGGCGCAGGGCCAGCCCGAGCCAGCCGCGCATCGACGCCGTCGGGTGCCCACCGGGGCCGTGGCCGGGCTGCAGGAACGCCCCGTGACCCGTCTGCCGGAACTCCCGCAGCGTGACCTCCACCCCGGCCGCCCGCAGCAGGCGACCGTAGTGGTGCACGTCGTCGCCGACGGGGTCGAGGTCGCCGGTGGCCATCACGGCCGGTGCGAGTCCGCGCAGGTCGGCTGCTTCGAAGGGGGTGCTGTGGAGCCGTGTGCCGTCCGCGGCGACCGGCCGGCCCGGATGCCGGTAGTCCTGCCAGGCCGCCCGCAGGTAGGAGGCCGTGGGGAACATGTCCGGGAAGCGGTGGTACGAGGCCGCCGCGCAGCCGGGGTCCAGCGGCGGGTACGCCAGTACCTGCGCGGCCAGCGGCACCCCGCGGTCGCGGCAGACGAGGGCGGCCGAGGCGGCGAGGGTGCCGCCGGCGCTGTCCCCGCCGACGGCCAGGACGGGCGCCTTGGACGGGACGGCCAGGGCTCCGGCGGGCCCGTCCTGCTGTTCCGCGGCCCAGGTCAGGGCGGACAGGATGTCCTCGACCATGGCCGGGTGGCGTACCTCGGGGGCCAGCCGGTAGTCCACGCTCACCACGCCGAAGCCGGAGTGGCGGGCGAGTTCGGCGGTGGCGCCGTGCCAGTCCCGGGCGGATCCGGCACGCCAGCTGCCCCCGTGGGCCCACACCAGCCAGCCCTGCGGTGAGGCGGTGCCGGGCCGGTACACCCGGGCGGGAAGGGGCCCGGACGGGGTGGGCACGGACACCTGCTCCCAGCTGACGACGGTGGGTGTGGCCATCGGGGTTCCTTTCCATCGGTAGCCGGCGCTCGCGCCGGGCCCGGGGCCAACGTTCGCGGCCGGGGCAGGGCTGTCACAAGGCGGAGTTGCCTTAGTGGAGGCGCGCACTTCGTCAGCTGGGCTGCTTGGTGCGGAGGAAGAGGGCGGTGGTGAGGGTGCCGAGGACGACGATGGCGGTGTTGACGATGACCGCGGTGGTGATGCCGGCGTGGATGTCGGTGTTGGCCGCGGCGATCGCCGACATGATCGGCGTACCCATCGTGATACCGACCTGCTGCGTCATGGTCGCCAGACCCGTCGCCATGCCCTGCTCGTGATCCGGCAGACCCGTCGTCGCCGTCACCATGAACCCGACGATCACCAGCATGTTGCCCACACCACCCGCGAACGTCGCGACCAGCAGCAACCACATGCTCGACGAGGTCTCACCCAGCGCGATCAGACTCAACGTCGCAACCGCCTGCAACACACCACCGATGATCAGTGTGCTGCGGGTGCTCGTCGCCCCGATCACCCGCGGGGCGATCGAACCGCCGATCACCGTGCCGATACCCAGCACACCGAACGACAGACCCGCCGTCAGCGGCGAGAAGTCCAACACTTCCTGCAGGTACAGCGTCATCAGGAAGACCAGACTCGTCTCCGTCAGGAACGCGATCAGACCCGCGATATTGCCCCACGCCACCGTCTTCTTCTTCAGCACCGACACCGGCACGAGAGGAGCGGCACTCTTCGACTCGATCGCATAGAACACCACCAGCAGCACCACACCCGCCGCCAGCCACGCCAGCGCACTCCCCGAGCCCCAGCCGTGCTCACCGGCCTGCGTCAGGCCGTAGATCAGCGCAAGCAGACCCAGCGTCACCGCCGTGGCACCGGGCAGGTCCAGCTTCGGACGCACCGACGGACGCGACTCCTTGATCACCGCAGGAGCGATGAACAACACCGCCAGCGCCACCGGCACATTGATGAAGAACGCCCACCGCCACGACAGCAGATCCGTCAGGACACCGCCCAGGATCGCGCCCGTCGTGAACCCCGCCGACATCAACGCACCGTTCAGACCCAGCGCCTTCTGACGCAACGGCCCCTCCGGGAACGACGTCGTCAGCAGCGACAGACCCGCCGGCGTCACCGCCGCCGTCGCAAGACCCTGGAACACACGCGCCACCAGCAGCATCTCCGGACTGGTCGCCAGACCACCCGCCAGCGACGACAGACCCAGCACCGCCAGACCCACCAGGAACAACCGGCGCCGACCGAACAGGTCCGCCACCCGACCGAACAACAGCGTGAAACCAGCAGCACACAACGCGAACGACGTCGCGATCCACTGCAGATTCGACAACGAGAAACCAAGCCCGTCACCGATCACCGGCAACGCCACATTCAAAATCGAGAAATCAACCGCCAGCATGAACTGCGCCACCAGCAGCACCACCAGCACCAACCTGAGACGCCCATCCAGACGAACGGGCCCCTCCGTTCCCGTATCGACGACCCTCGCACCCTCGACGACCGACACCGCGAACCACATCCTCTCGATCACGCAACGAGCTGTTGCGTCATCGACTCTGGACCGGTCGGCGAGGGTTACCCAGCCCCCTGGTGTTGCTGGCGCCGCGCAAGCTAGCACTCCCAGGGCCACCTTCACGGGCAGCGTTCGGCGCCCTCCCCCGGCACACTGGAACGCATGGACACACCGACTGCACTGGGCGAGTTCCTCCGCACTCGTCGCGCCCAGCTCCAGCCCGAGGACGTCGGGCTCCCCTCCCACGGCACCCGTCGGCGCGTGCCCGGGCTGCGGCGTGAGGAGCTCGCCCTCCTGGCCGGAGTGAGCATCACCTACTACACGCACCTGGAGCAGGGGCAGAGCACGAACGCCTCGGACAGCGTCCTCGACGCCCTGGCCCGGGCCCTGCGCCTGACCCCGGACGAGCACGCGCACCTGCTGAACCTCGCCCGGCCGCCGCGCGCCAAGCGGGCCCCGTCGCCGCGGCCCGAGTACGCCCGCGCCACCACGCGCCGGCTGATCGCCTCGATGCCGCAGGTCCCGGCGGTCGTCCTGGACGGCCGCAACAACGTGCTCGCCTGGAATCCGCTGGGGCACGCCCTGCTCGCGGGGCACGTCGACTTCGCGGGCCCCGACGATCCGGCCGTTCGCCCGAACCTCACGCGGATGCTGTTCCTGGATCCGCACACCCGGGAGCTCTACACGGACTGGAAGGGCGAGGCCCGGGTCGCCCTGGCGGCCCTGCGCCTGGTCGCCGGGCGCAATCCGGAGGACCGGGCGCTCGCCGAGCTCATCGGGTCGCTCATGCTGCAGAGCCCCGACTTCGCCTCGCTGTGGTCGAAGCACCCCGTACGGGACTGCACGGTCGGCACCAAGACCCTGCACCACCCGGTCGTGGGCCCGCTGACCCTCGATTTCGAGAACCTGCACCTCACCGACGGCACCAACCACCGGATGCTGCTCTACAGCGCCCCCGAGTCCTCCCCCTCCGACGCCGCGCTGCGCATGCTGTCGAGCCTGACCGCCGGTCCTGCGGTGGGGCACGACAACCCGAAGCCCGCGTCGGCGGATGCCGACGCGGGCGGGGAGCGGTAGGGCGGCGGGTCAGTCCCGGGCGGCCGCGGTGACCGGGGTCCGGTCACCGGAGGGCTCGTGGGCCGGGGCGGGTGCCGGAGCGGACGGTGTCCGGGGCCTGGCGCGGCCGAAGCGGCGCATGGCGGGCATCTCGACGAAGCGGAACAGGAGCCAGCCCCCCAGCAGGGACGCCGCGAAGAAGCCGGCGATCACCAGCAGGGCGACCGGGACGCTGTAGGTGTTCTCACCGAGCAGCGAGCGCAGGTAGAAGATCGTGACGCCCTGGACGAGGTAGAAGCCGAAGGACACCTCGCCCAGCCACACCATGGGCCTGCTGCGCAGGAAGGTGGCCCGGCCGTCCACGTCGGCCTGTGCGGTGGCCCCGATGAGCGCGGCGACCGGGATGATCGTGGCGACGACGAATCCGTACTGGAACGGGGCGACGAGCGCGGCGGCGTAGCCGAGGACCGTGAGCACGAGGGAGACGCCGAAGCCGACACGGCGCGGCCACAGTCCCGCGAGGACGATCCGGGCGAGCAGGATGCCGAGGACGAACTCGAAGAGGCGGCCGGCCGGGAGCAGGTAGCCGAACCAGAACTGCATCCCGGAGATCGGCGTGATGGTGGACTTCGGGGTGTCGGGGACGAAGTAGGTGGCGACCAGCTGGAGGGCGACCATCCCGGCGATCATCGCGGCGCTCCAGCCCCACAGGGCGGTCCGGCCGCGGAGCTTGCGTATCGGCACGATGAGGGCCGGGAAGAGCATGTAGAAGAGCAGCTCGCTGCCGAGGGACCAGCTGGGCGGGTTGACGCTGAGGTTGACGGTGGGCTGCGGCCACCAGGTGTGGATGAGGAAGAGGTTCGGGAGCCAGTCGGCGACGCCGGTGACGGCCGAGCCGGCGAAGAGGATCATCGCGGCGGCGAAGACGACGAGGTGGTTGGGGAAGATCTTCAGGAGCCGGCGGCGCAGGAAGGCGGTGACGCGCTCGCCGGGCTTGGCGGCCCAGGCGAGGACGAAGCCCGAGAGGACGAAGAAGAAGGAGACTCCCAGGTAGCCGGCCTTGCCGAAGGCGGTGGAGAACCCGTCCGCGATGCCGGCGTCGGCGAAGGGGTTGATGGGCGCGTTCGGCGGGATCGGGGAGTCGGTCAGGGACGAGTGGAAGAAGAAGACGGAGAGTGCGGCGAAGAACCGCAGGCCGGTCAGTGAGGGCAGCTTCGCCCGCTTCGCGGCGTCGGGGGACGTCGTGGAGGCCACAGGGAATCGCTCTTTCGGAAGTGGGGTTCGTCGGGGGACGGCCCGGGACCGTGCTCCGCCGTGCGGTGCGCGGTCCCGGTGGCGCGAAGGGGCGTACGGGACTGCCCGGTGGGGCCGGGTGCCGGCTACTGGTCGATCTCGTTGCGGTAGACCATGAGCTTGGCGTCCTTGGCCACGTAGTAGTTCTGGACGGAGTACGCGATGGTGGCGAAGTCGAGGCGGCCGTCCCCGTTGAAGTCGGCCGTGGCGATGCGGGCGACGGACTCCTCGGAGACCCGCCACTTGGCCCAGACACCGTTGGCCGCGTCGATCGCCTTGTAGTACATGACGCCCTGCCAGGGCCACGGTCCGCGCAGGGCCACGAGGAACTCCTCGTCGCCGTCGCCGTCGAAGTCGGCGCAGACGATCTGGTGGCCGGGGCCTTCGCCGTTCTCGTTGGGGTCGCCGTACACGTCGAGCAGGACGCGGTTCCAGCCGTCGCCCTCGGTGTCCTTCGTGTAGACGGCCACGGTGTTGCCGTGGAAGGGCTCGATGGCGGCGACGTAGGCCATCGGGTCGTCGCCGAGCCGGCCCGCGTTGAGGTCGCCGCTGCCGCGGAAGCCGGTCTGCTCGAACTGGGTGAGCTCGCCCGTGCCGATCAGCTCGCGGACCCACTCCTGGCGGGCTTCGTCGAACCAGAGCCAGGTGACGCCCTCGTCGGACGCCAGCAGCAGGGATTCGAGGTCGGAACCGGGGACCAGGCCCTGCTTCTTCTCGGCGCCGTGGATCATCCGGAAGTGGCTGTCGTCGATGACGGTCATCGGCCACTCCTCCGCAGTGTGCACGTCGTCGGGCTGGGTGAACAGCACGACGGGCAGTACGGCGTGGACGTCCTCCTTGGCGACGATCGGCAGGCCGATGATCTGGAGCCGGTCGGTGCGGGTGAAGTGGCCGGCGCGCAGCCGGTGCATACCGGTGGCGCGGCCGACGTAGTGCCGCTTCCAGCGCGACTCGTCCTTGTCGGGGGTGCCCGGGTTCTCCAGCCAGTCGATCTTTCCGCCTTCGGTGTTGGCGTCGTGGATCGTGCCGATCGGGCCGTAGAGGTCGTAGCAGACGATGACGTCGGGGTGGCCGTTGCCGCTGACGTCGGCGAAGTCGGCGCCGACGGGCATCTTGATGCGGTCGGCTATCAGCCGGCGGGTCCAGTCGCCGTCGTTGGCGTACCAGTAGATCTCGCCGAGCCGCAGCCCGTAGCCGAACAGGTCGGGCTTGCCGTCACCGTCGATGTCGGGCGCCTCCAGCCAGTAGCCGTCGCGGAGCTGGTCGGCGACGACCTCGGCGGTGAACTTCGGGGCGCGCAGGGCGGGCTCGGGGTGCTTGCCGGTGCCGGTGGTGGTCATGAGTGGCTCTCCAGGGAGGTGAGGGCGTTCGCGGGGTGGAGGGTGCGCAGCGCGCGGGGTACGGGGTGGTACTCGATGGCGAGCCAGATGCAGTCGGTGTCGGCCCGGTACTGGTGCCAGGGGTAGTGGTAGGTGCACTGGGGGCCGGTGGCGCAGAAGGGGTCCGGGGTGGTGTAGCCGGGGCTCATCAGGACGTCCTGGTAGAGCGAGGCGTGGTCGCGGTCCCGGAAGCGCTGCATCCGGCCCAGGCCGTGGACCTGGGTGTGGACCTCGATGAAGTCGTGCTGGTTGTGGACGGCGCAGTCGGTGCCGGCGGGTGAGAACCAGAGGTTGGCGCGGACGTTGAACTCGCGCAGGTCCATGGCGCTCTCGCGCTCGCCGAGTACGTGTGCCGGGTCGAACAGGACGGTGTTGATGTCGTCCTGGGGGCTGCGGTACAGGGCGGTCTCGCGGGGGAATGCGCCGGGGCCGAGGAGGTCGGCGAGGTGGGACCAGCCGGGTTCCGCGGTGATGCCGGTGATGTCGGTGCCGTCGGGGGCGGTGCGCAGGAGGAGGAGCGCGTCGGCCTTCTCGATGCGGGTGTCGGCGAGGACGGTCGAGGAGAGCGGGGGGATGGTCTTGCGCGGTGTCTCCGCGATGGTCACGGGCGTCACGCCGGGGTTGACGACGATGGTGCGGCCTTCGACGGTGTAGTCCACGGCGTCACGGACGAGCGCGGCCCTCAGGTAGGGGGTGCTGAAGTTCAGCGGGCGTTCGGCGGCGGACGGGGTGGCGCTCATGCGGCGGTTCCTCTCCGGGGTTCAGGTGCGGGCGAAGTCGGCCGTGCGGGCGAGCTCGACGCTGAGCTCGTCGACGGCGCTGTCGGGGACGAAGGGCTCGGGCGCGGGGCCCAGGCCGAAGAAGTGGGCGAGGGCGGCGACCGTGCGGGTGGTGGCCCGTCCGTCGCCGTACGGGTTGGCGGCGTTGGCCATCCGGTCGTACTCGGCCCGGTCGCGCAGCAGGGCCAGGGTGCGGGTGACGATGCCCTCGGTGGCCGTTCCGACCAGGCAGGCGGTGCCGGCGACGATGGCTTCGGACCGCTCGGTGACGTCGCCGAGGACGAGCGTGGGCTTGCCGAGCGCGGGCCCTTCCTCCTGGCTGCCGCTGCTGTCCGAGACGATGACGTCGGCGCGGCCCATGAGCTTGCAGAAGCTGAGGTAGGGCAGCGGGTCGACGACGGTGATGCTCGGGTGGCTGCCGATGTACGGGAGGAGCGCCTCGCGGACGACGGGGTTGCGGTGCAGCGGGACGACGACGCGCACTCCGGGCTCGTCGGCGATGCGGGCCAGGGCCTGGCCGATCTGCGGCAGGTGCGGCCAGGCCTCGCGGCGGTGGGCGGAGGCCAGGACGACCCGGCGCGGGTCGCGGTCGAGGTCGGCCAGGGCCGGGTCGCCGTAGCTCTCGGCGCGGCCGCTGGCCCAGCGCAGGGCGTCGATGACGGTGTTGCCGGTGACGGTGATCGTGTCGGCGGCGATGCCCTCGCGGAGCAGGTTCGCCAGGTTGCCGGGGGTGGGGGCCAGGTGGAGGGCGGCGACCTGCGCGACGAGTCGTCTGTTGCCCTCCTCGGGGAAGGGCGAGCCGAGCCGGCCGCTGCGCAGTCCGGCCTCGACGTGGACGACGGGGATCCGCTGGTGGAATCCGGCCAGGGCCCCGGTGAGGGTGGTGGCGGTGTCGCCGTGGACCAGGACCGCGTCTGCGGGCGCGGTGGCGAAGTAGTCCTCCAGGCCGCGCAGCGAGCGGTAGGTGACCTGGGAGAGGGTCTGCTTGGGGGCCATCACTTTCAGGTCGACGTCGGCGGTGAGGCCGAAGGCGTCGAGGGTCTCGTCGAGCATCTGGCGGTGCTGCCCGGTGGAGATCACGACGGGCTCGAAGCGCGGGTCGTCCTGGAGGGCGCGGATGACGGGCGCGAACTTGATGGCTTCCGGCCGGGTGCCGAGGACTACGGCGACGGAACGCATGGCTTCCTCTACTTTCTGACGCGTGGGAAATCGAGCCGTGGCGGGGCGTGCGGGGGCGCGGCACGGCGCTGTGCCGCGGGCCTTTCGGAGGTGGTGGCCAGGGGATCGGATCTCACTGCGAGGGGCTTTTCGGCTGCCCTCTTCCGGCCAAGACACAGCTTTCCCGGAGCCGGCCGGACAGTCAACGAACGCCCCCGGCCACTCGAACGGTTGGCCGGGAACGACAGAAGCCCCGCACTCCGGAGACCGGAGTACGGGGCTTCTGACCAGGGGTTACGGGTGGGCCGGGGTCAGCCTCGGGCAGGCTTGATCGACATCGAGTGACGGAAGAAGTCGGACGGGTCGTACTTCTTCTTCACCTGCTGCAGGCGCGGGTAGTTGTCCTTGTAGTAGAGCGTCTGCCAGGGCACGCCGGACCTGTTGCGACGGGGGTCGGTGATGTCACGGTCGGGGTAGTTGATGTAGCAGCCGTCGGTGCTGTCGTCGATCAGCGGTACGCCACCGGTCGCCGAGAAGAAGTCCTCGTACAGGTCGCGCAGCCAGCCCAGGTAGTACGCGTCCTCGCCCTCGTCCTGCCAGAACGTCTGGAAGCACATCTTGAAGATGGACGAGCGCTGCGCGTTCGCCGTCGCGTCGGGTGCCATGGCGTTGACCTGCCCGCCGAAGGAGAAGAGCACCAGCATGGTGTCCGGGTTCTTGAAGTCCGGCCGGCTCATGTACTGGTAGAGCGCGGAGATCTGATGGTCGGTGAAGTTCTTGCGCATGTACGCGGACTTGTGCGCGCCGCGTGAGGTGGGGTTGGTGATGACCGGGTTGTTGGTGCCGACCAGTCTGGTCGCCTGGAGCCAGGGCAGGGTCCTGGGCTCCGCGAACTGTGGCATGGCGGGCAGCTCTCCGGTGGGGCGGGTGAGTGCCTTCGGGGTGACTCCCGTGCCGGCCGTGATGGCCGCCAGGTAGTCGTCGAGCAGTTTTCTGGCGTTCGGCACCGTCGCGTCGACCTGGGTGAACATGCCCAGGCTGCCGTGCGCCTTGGAGCTGACGTTGAACAGGCTGGAGAGGTTGCGGTAGGGGGAGTCGGGCGCGCTGTTGGCGGCGTGCCAGGCACCGAAGTTCTTCAGCAGCCGGGTGAACTTCGCCTCCGTCAACTGCTCCCAGGGGAAGTCGACGGCGCTCACCAGGACCTTCGACGGCGGGGAGATCAGCTGTTCGGAGGGCTCGGAGCCCTTGGCGTCCGGGGAGCGGAACCAGTAGCGGGTGACCAGGCCGAAGTTGCCGCCGCCCCCGCCGGTGTGCGCCCACCACAGCTCCCGGTTCGGGTCGTTCTTCTCCCGGGTGGCCACGACGGTGCGTACGCCGCCCTTCCCGTCCGTCACCACGACCTCCACGGCGTAGAGGTGGTCGACGACCAGGCCGTGGGCCCGGGAGAGCAGTCCGTAGCCGCCGCCGGCTATGTGTCCGCCGGCTCCGACGCTGTAGCAGATGCCGCCGGGGATGGTGACGCCCCAGCCCTTGTAGAGGGCCTCGTACACGTTGATCAGGCGGGCGCCCGCCTCGACGACGAACGCGCGGAACTTCGGGTCGTAGCCGACGTGCGTCATCTCCGAGAAGTCGATGATGACCTGGGTGCCGGAGTGGGCCGCGAAGTCGGCGAAGCAGTGGCCGCCGCTGCGCACCGAGACCCGCTTGCCCGCCCGGACCGCGTCTCTGAGCGCGCGTTCGGCGTCTGCGGTCGAGCGGACCATCTTGATGTAGTCCGGGCGGGCCACGAACCGCTGGTTGTTGCCGGTGGTGAGCATCTCGTAGCGCGGGTCCCCCGGCCTGACGACGGACCCGGTCCCGGCGGCGGCGGCGCGGGCCGCGTCGCCGGAGGCGCTCGGGGCGGCTGCCGCCACGGGGCCGGACAGGGCGCCGGCCACCGCAGCGCCTCCGACGACGGCCGCGCTGCGCGTGAGCATGGTCCGGCGATCGACACCGTTCATGTGCGTCTACCTCGACTTCTGTTCGACGATGGAGTGGGTGCCGGTACCGGCACCCGGTGCGTGCGTGAGTGGTGCGGTGGGGAGCTCTGCGCCGGGCCGCGAGTG
The DNA here is from genome assembly GCF_017639205.1 of Streptomyces nojiriensis. NCBI lineage: Bacteria > Bacillati > Actinomycetota > Actinomycetes > Kitasatosporales > Streptomycetaceae > Streptomyces > Streptomyces nojiriensis. Next base: position 1,955,415 of record NZ_CP071139.1, read on the forward strand.
CGGCCCGCCGCTCGCGCCGCTCCCGCGGCTGCCATGGCCGCCGTGGCCGCGGCGGTCGAGCCGGCCGGAGAGCGCCGCGGTGCCCAGACCGGCCGCGGCCAGTCCGGCACCGATCCAGGTCGGCGAGGTCCACCCGAGGCCGTGGGCGACGGCGAGGCCGCCGAGCCAGGCCCCGAGGGCGTTGCCGAGGTTGAAGGCCGCGATGTTCGCCGCGGAGGCGAGGGCCGGGGCCCCGGCGGCCTGCTGCATCACACGTGCCTGCAGCGGGGGCACCGTCGCGAATCCGATCGCCCCGAAGGCGGCCAGGGTGATCGCGGCGGGCACGGCGGCGTGCGAGGTGAAGGTGAAGATCACCAGGACCAGGCAGAGGCCGCCGAGGATCAGGTACAGGCTGGGCATCAGGGCCCGGTCGGCGGCCCGGCCGCCGAGTACGTTGCCCACGCACAGCCCGGTGCCGAAGAGGACGAGGAGCCAGGCGACCGCGCCGTCGGAGAAGCCGGCCAGTTCCGTCATCATCGGCGCGAGGTAGGTGAAGGAGGCGAAGACCCCGCCGAAACCGAGGACCGTGGTCGTCAGCGCCAGCCACACCTGGGGCTTGCGGAAGACGGCGAGTTCGCCGCGCAGGGCTCCGCGTTCCGGCGCGGGCTGTGCCGGCACCAGGGCGATCAGACCGAGCAGTCCGACGATCCCGATGCCGGTGACCGCCCAGAAGGTCGAGCGCCAGCCGAACTCCTGGCCCAGGAAGGTGCCCAGCGGTACGCCGAGCACATTGGCCAGGGTGAGGCCGGTGAACATCAGGGCGATGGCGCTGGCCCGCCGGTCGGGGGCCACCAGGTCGGCGGCCACGACGGAGCCGATCCCGAAGAACGCGCCGTGTGTGAGGGCGGCGATCAGCCGCCCGCCCATGAGGGCGGTGTAGTCGCCGGCCAGGGCGCAGAGCAGGTTGCCCGCGATGAAGATGGCCATGAGGACGACGAGCATGGTCTTGCGCGGCAGCCGGGCACCGGCCGCGGTCATGAGCGGTGCACCGACGACCACGCCGAGGGCGTAGCCGGTGACCAGCATGCCGGCGGAGGGGATGGAGACGGACAGGTCGTCGGCGACTTCCGGGAGCAGACCGACGATGACGAACTCGGTCGTCCCGATGCCGAAGGCACCTATGGCGAGGGCGAGGAGGGAAGCGCGCATCGGCCCGGTCAGACCTGTCGCAGGGCGCCGCCGTCGACGCTCCACTCGGCACCGGTGACCTGTCCCGCGAGGGGCGAGAGCAGGTACGCGATGACGCCGGCGACGTCGTCGGGGCTGCCGATGCGGCCGCTGGGGAGTCGGCGTACCTCGCGGATGAAGTGGTCGACGGCCTCGTCGGCCGGGAGGCCGAACCGTTCGCCGAGCTGCTCGGCGAACCCACCGGGGGCGTCGAAGAGCGCGGTCCGGGTGGGCCCGGGCGAGACCACGTTGGAGCGCACGCCGCGTACGCCGAACTCCGCGGCGAGGGACTTGGAGAGGGAGAGCAGCGCCGTCTTGGTGGCGGCGTAGTCGACGATGCCCGGGTCGGGGAAGCGGGCGGCCTCGCTCGCGATGTGTACGAGGGCACCCGCCCCGGTGTCGAGGAGCGCGGGGAGGGCCGCGCGGGTCATGCGGACCGCGGAGTGGAAGTTGACCTCGAAGGTGCTCTTCCACTGCTCGTCGGTCACGTCGAGGAAGCCGGTACGGGACTCCAGTGCGCCGACGTTGTTGACGAGGCCGTCGAGCCGGCCGTGGCGTTCGATGACCGTGTCGGCCACGTGGCGGGCGGCGTCCGGGTCGGTGAGGTCGGCGGCCACGGTGCTGACCCGGTCGCCGAGGGCTTCGGTGCTCCAGGGCTTGCGGGCGACGCCGACGACGGTGGCGCCCTCGGTGGCCAGGAGGCGGACGGTTGCCTCGCCGATTCCGGACGACGCGCCGGTCACGAGGTACACGCGGTCTTCGATACGGAGGTCCATCACGTTCCTTGAGAAGAGGAGACCTTGGGGAGGGAGACCTTGGGGAGGGGGCGCCCCGGCACGGTCGGGGGGAAGAGGCCGTGCCGGGACGCCTCTGGGGGGGGAGGGTCGGTCAGGGGGCTCAGCCGGCGGCGGCGAGGTCCTTCGCGGCCTTGTTCCGGAGGAAGAGGGCGGTGGTGAGGGTGCCGAGGACGACGATGGCGGTGTTGACGATGACCGCGGTGGTGATGCCGGCGTGGATGTCGGTGTTGGCCGCGGCGATCGCCGACATGATCGGCGTACCCATCGTGATACCGACCTGCTGCGTCATGGTCGCCAGACCCGTCGCCATGCCCTGCTCGTGGTCCGGCAGACCGGTGGTGGCCGTCACCATGAACCCGACGATCACCAGCATGTTGCCCACACCACCCGCGAACGTCGCGACCAGCAGCAACCACATGCTCGACGAGGTCTCACCCAGCGCGATCAGACTCAACGTCGCGACCGCCTGCAACACACCACCGATGATCAGTGTGCTGCGGGTGCTCGTCGCCCCGATCACCCGCGGGGCGATCGAACCGCCGATCACCGTGCCGATACCCAGCACACCGAACGACAGACCCGCCGTCAGCGGCGAGAAGTCCAAGACTTCCTGCAGGTACAGCGTCATCAGGAAGACCAGACTCGTCTCCGTCAGGAACGCGATCAGACCCGCGATATTGCCCCACGCCACCGTCTTCTTCTTCAGCACCGACACCGGCACGAGAGGAGCGGCACTCTTCGACTCGATCGCATAGAACACCACCAGCAGCACCACACCCGCCGCCAGCCACGCCAGCGCACTCCCCGAGCCCCAGCCGTGCTCACCGGCCTGGGTCAGGCCGTAGATCAGCGCAAGCAGACCCAGCGTCACCGCCGTGGCACCGGGCAGGTCCAGCTTCGGACGCACCGACGGACGCGACTCCTTGATCACCGCAGGAGCGATGAACAACACCGCCAGCGCCACCGGCACATTGATGAAGAACGCCCACCGCCACGACAGCAGATCCGTCAGGACACCGCCCAGGATCGCGCCCGTCGTGAACCCCGCCGACATCAACGCACCGTTCAGACCCAGCGCCTTCTGACGCAACGGCCCCTCCGGGAACGACGTCGTCAGCAGCGACAGACCCGCCGGCGTCACCGCCGCCGTCGCAAGACCCTGGAACACACGCGCCACCAGCAGCATCTCCGGGCTGGTCGCCAGACCACCCGCCAGCGACGACAGACCCAGCACCGCCAGACCCACCAGGAACAGCCGGCGCCGACCGAACAGGTCCGCCACCCGACCGAACAACAGCGTGAAACCAGCAGCACACAACGCGAACGACGTCGCGATCCACTGCAGATTCGACAACGAGAAACCAAGCCCGTCACCGATCACCGGCAACGCCACATTCAAAATCGAGAAATCAACCGCCAGCATGAACTGCGCCACCAGCAGCACCACCAGCACCAACCTGAGACGCCCATCCAGACGAACGGGCCCCTCGGCTCCTCCCCCCTCCCCTGAACCCGCGTCAACACGCGCTCCCTCGACAACCGACATCGCCATACATCCTTTCGATCACAACTGAGGCCTTCGACTCGAAGGCCGGTACTCGCCGGGGAAGCCGGCTCAGGCAGGGGTTTGCGCCGAGGCGCGGCGCCGGAGTTCTTCGGACAGTTCCTGCCAGTCCCGTGCGCACTGGGCGGCCGCGGCGGCCGCCGTCTCCACGCGGTACGGGGGTATCGCGGCGACGATCCGCTCCCACTGGCGCAGTCCGCTCACCTGGAGGTCGAGCATCCGGAGCAGGAGCCTGCCCGCATCGCTCAGCCTGAGCAGGGGGTCCTTGCACAGGCTGGTGACCAGTACGGGCAGTGGTTGCCCCCGGACCCGGGCGGGGACCGGAGGCGGTGCGGGGGCGGGGGTGTTGCCGGAGCGCCGCTGGGCGGCCGGTACGGGGTCCGCGCCCGCTCCGATCCGGCGCCGTACGTCCCGCACGGTCGAGGGCGCGATGCCCGCCTCCCGCGCGATCTGCCGAAGCGACGCGGTGGGACGGCCGGCCAGCAGCCGGGCCGCGGCCTCCCGGCCGCGGACCGGGTCGGCCGGCCGGACGCGGCCGTCCTGGCCGACACGGCCCGGTGGGGCGGGCCCCGGAGTCTCGCGGCGTCGTAGTGCCCCGACGGTCTTGCCCGCCAGCCCCGTCCGCCGCGCGATGCCGCGGTCGGACCAGTCGGGGTGGGACCGCAGGATCCGCAACGCCGCGGCGGTCCGTTCCGCGTGGGTCAGCGGGAGCCCGTGACTGGTGTTGGCCTCGACCGAGAGCACGAACGCGTCCTCGGCGCTGCCGTCGAAGTACGTCACTCCCACCGTGTCCTGCCCGCGCAGTACGGCGGCCCGCAACCGGTGCGTGCCGTCGATGATCCGCATGGTGGGGCGGTGCACGAGCAGCGGCGGCAGCGTCCGGCCGGACTGCGCGAGGGCCTGTGCATGGCTCTCGTCCACCTGGACGGTGCGGGGGGAATCCGCGGCGCGCAGTGCGCCGACCGGCACCTCGACCGCGACGCCGGGGGTCCGCGTCGCGTGCCGCGGGTTCGGCTGGTCCATGAAGTTCACCTCCTTCTGTGCACTCGGTGCTTCGGGCGCCGCTCCGTTCGGTGGGGCGGCCCCGGGGAAGAAATTACGTAATTACCGTTCGGTAACCAATCGGGAAGCCGAACCCCGTTGAGATCTGGGCAAGTTGGCGAGGGAGTGCCTGGTGGGGTGGGCGACCGCGGAAGTTCCCCGGTCGCCCACCGAGCGGCCGCTCAGACCCCCACGAGCTCTTCCGCCCGTACGAACTCCCTCAGCCAGGCCAGGAATTCGGGGCCCAGGTCCGCGCGCTCGCAAGCGAGCCGGACCGTCGCACGCAGGTACTCGGCGCGGTCCCCGGTGTCGTAGCGCCGGCCGGAGAAGACGACGCCGTGCACGGGGCGGCCGGCCCGGACCAGCGTGCGCAGCGCGTCCGTGAGCTGGATCTCTCCGCCGCGCCCCGGGGCGGTGTTCCGCAGGACCTCGAAGATCTCCGGGTCGAGGAGGTAGCGGCCGATGACGGCCAGGTTGCTGGGCGCGGTACCGGGCTCCGGCTTCTCCACCAGCTCGGTGATGCGTACGCCGTCACCGCCGCCCGACCGCTCCACCGCGGCGCATCCGTACAGGTGGATCGCCTGCGGATCCACTTCCATGAGGGCCACGACACTGCCGCCGAGCCGCTCCCGCACCTCGGCCATACGGGCGAGCAGGGGGTCGCGGGGGTCGATCAGGTCGTCGGCCAGGAGGACGGCGAAGGGCTCCCGCCCGACGTGGGGCGCGGCGCACAGGACGGCGTGCCCGAGGCCCTTGGGGTCCCGCTGGCGCACGTAGTGGATGTCGGCGAGTTCGGTGGAGGCGCAGACGCTCCTGAGTTTGTCCTGATCACCCCGGCGCTGGAGGGCCTCCTCCAGCTCGTAGTTGCGGTCGAAGTGGTCCTCCAGCGGCCGCTTGTTGCGTCCGGTGACCATGAGGATGTCGGACATCCCCGCCGCGACGGCCTCTTCCACCACGTACTGGATGGCCGGCTTGTCGACCACCGGAAGCATTTCCTTCGGGGTGGCCTTGGTCAGCGGGAGGAATCGGGTTCCGAGCCCCGCGGCGGGGATCACTGCTTTGGTTATCCGGTGAGGTGTGGAATTCATGCCACCGACGCTAGGGCGAACCGCGCTCCGCTGGCTTGAATTACCCTGCTTTTCTTCCTACTTGGGCATTTCCGGGTCCGTCGGGGCCGCGATGCCACGCCGGATGAGCCGCCACAGTTCCCCGAGCTCGCCGGTCACCGCGCCATGGCGCTCACCCCGGCCCCGGCGCACCCGGGTGACGACACCGCCCACCAGGTGCGCCGTCAGCAGGGCGACCGGGCACGGGTCGACCTCGGGGTCCAGCTGACCCTGCTCGGCGGCCTGTTCGAGCAGGTCCTTGACGTCAGGGAGCCAGCATCCGCACCAGTCGGGTCCGGCACCCACCCGCTCCTGGGTCAGCCGCGCCGCGGCGCGCACGGCCGCATCCGTCTCGATCAGCCGGCCGAGAGCGAGCACGAGCGCGGAAACGGTGTCCAGCGCCGGGCCGCCGCGGGACGTCACCCCCTCGACCACCCTGCGGGTGGCCGCGCGCCCCGAATCCTCGACGGCGGAAGCCAACTCCCCCTTCGCCGCGAAGTGAAAGGTGAGCGCTCCGATCGAAATTCCGGCGGAGCGGCTCAGCCGGGAAAGCGAGGTCCCGTCGTACCCATTGCTGTCGAATTCAGCGGCGGCCACCGAGATCAGATGATTACGGGTGCGTACGCCGCGCTCTTGCTTCACCACTGCGCTATCACTGCCATCCAGGTCGTTCCTCACTCGCCATTGCACCCCGCGGGGAGACGGCGGCCTCCAGCGTCGCCCCGGCGCCGGCCGCCGACAACGCCGACTTGACGAAGAAGCGCCCATGCCCCGGCCCCCCGGGGACGGCCCGCCCGCGGCTGCGGCACGGGCGCCGCAGGCCGCCGGATCCAACGTGCCGAAGTCGTGGGCGGGGCGCCACGGGTTCGCTAGAAAAAAAACGAACGTTCTGTATTCTATGAGTACTACCGACGGCGCACGCCGACGTCCGCAGTGGAGGGGGAGACAGATGACGACACGGACGAGGACCAGAGCCCTGACTGCCGGTGACACCGCCCTGGCCGACTTCACGGAACGCCTCTTCGGTCACTTACCGAGAGCCGACCAGCGGCGCTGGGCCCGGGTCTACCTGCAGGGACTGCTCACCACCCCGGGAAAGAAGTCCGTACGCAGGCTCGCGGCCTCCGTCACCGAGTCGCCCACGGCGTCCCAGTCGCTGCAGCAGTTCATCAACGCGAGTCCCTGGGACTGGAATCCGGCTCGCACGGAACTGCTCCGGTGGGTGGAGGAACGACACCCCGTGCGGTCCTGGACGATCGGGCAGGTGTGCTTCCCCAAACGCGGTGAGCACTCGGTCGGCGTGCACCGCCGCTTCGATCCGGTCGCCGGACGCATCGTCAACTGCCAGTTGGGGTTCTGCCTCTTCCTGTCCCTGGACGGCATGAGCGTCCCCGTCGACTGGCGGCTGGCGCTTCCCGAGGCCTGGGTGACCGATCCCGTGCTGCGCCGCCGCGCGCGCATCTCCCCCGAGGCCGTCCACCAGGCCCCGGAGGCCCTCGTACTGGAGCTCGTCGACTCGATCGCCGCCCGTACCTCGTCGGCGCATCCGCCGGTGGTCGCCGACCTGAGCCGCCTCGGCAATGCCGCCGCGCTGATCGGCGTGCTCGGCCGCCGCGGGCACGACTTCCTGGTGTCCGTACCGCCTGCTCTCCCGGTCCGCGCCGCCGCCCTGGCGCCCGGCGGGGATCCCGCACGCACGCCCGGGCGCGGTGGGACCACCGCGGGCGACTTCGCCCGGCTGGGCAACACCAGCCACCCGTACACCATGCCGCTCGCCGGCCCCGGTGCCCGTTCGCAACGGCAACAGCAGCAGCGCATCCACTCGGCGCTGGTCCGGGTGCCGGAGGGGGATTCGGCCGGGCGGGGGGCGCAGCAGATCTACCGGCTGTTCGGCGAACGGCGGCCGGACGGACGGAGCGGTGGGCCCGTCTGGCTCACCAATATGAACCGCCACCGGATGGACGACCTGCTGCACCTGGTGCGGGGGTCGGCCCGGTCCGGAGCGGTACTCGGTTCGCTGGCCGACGAGTTCGGGCTCCTCGACTTCGAGGGGCGGTCCTTCCCGGGCTGGCACCATCACATGACGCTGATGTCGGCGGCGTACGCGTATGCGGTGGCGGTACGGGAGCGTGCGGAGCCCGGGCGGCGGTCCGCCTGAGCGGGCGCGGCTCCGGGGAACCCGGCTCCGCCGGGCACCGGGCTCCGCCCGGCCCTGCGCCTCGAACGCCGGCGGGGCTGGATCGGCGGAGCCCGGTTCTTGAGTGCCGCAGTGCCTCAGGCGCGGATGAGGGCCAGGGCCTCGTCGCGGATCCTGGCCAGGGTGGCCTCGTCACGGGCCTCCACGTTCAACCGCAGCAACGGTTCGGTGTTCGAGGCCCGGACGTTGAACCACCAGTCCTCACCCGTCACCGTCAGACCGTCCAGCTCGTCCAGCGTGACCCCCTCACGGCCGCCGAAGGACTCCTTCACCGCCGCCAGGCGGGCCGCCTGGTCACCGACCGTCGAGTTGATCTCCCCCGAACCCGCATAACGGTCGTACGAAGCCACCAGCCCCGACAACGGCCCGTCCTGACCACCCAGCGCCGCCAGCACGTGCAACGCCGCCAGCATGCCCGTGTCCGCGTTCCAGAAATCCTTGAAGTAGTAGTGCGCCGAGTGCTCACCACCGAAGATCGCACCCGTCTTCGCCATCTCCTCCTTGATGAAGGAATGACCCACCCGGGTCCGGACCGGCGTGCCACCGTTCTCCCGCACGACCTCCGGAACCGACCACGAGGTGATCAGATTGTGGATCACCGTGCCGGCGCCGCCATTGCGCGCCAGCTCACGCGCCGCGACCAGCGCCGTCACCGCCGACGGGGACACACCCATACCGCGCTCGTCCACGATGAAACAGCGGTCCGCGTCACCGTCGAACGCGATCCCCAGATCCGCACCCTCCGCCAGCACCCGCGCCTGCAGATCCACGATGTTCTTCGGATCCAGCGGATTCGCCTCGTGGTTCGGGAACGTCCCGTCCAGCTCGAAATACATCGGAACCAGGTCCAGCGGCAGGCCCTCGAACACCGTCGGGACCGTGTGACCGCCCATCCCGTTGCCCGCGTCCACCACCACCTTCAGCGGACGGATCGACGCCAGGTCCACCAGACCCAACAGATGCGCCGCATAACCGGGAAGACTGTCCAGCTCCGTGACCGTCCCGGGAACCGTGCCCTCCGCGACCGGCGGCGCACCCTCGTCCGACCACTTCTCCACCAGAGCCCGGATCTGCGACAGACCCGTGTCCTGACCCACCGGAGCCGCACCCGCACGACACAGCTTGATCCCGTTGTACCGCGCCGGATTGTGCGACGCCGTGAACATCGCACCCGGCAGACCCAGCGAACCCGACGCGTAATACAGCTGATCCGTCGAACACAGACCGATCAACGTCACATCCACACCCCGCGCCGCCGCACCCCGCGCGAACGCCCCCGACAGACCCGGCGACGACGGACGCATGTCATGACCGATCACGATCGCCGCAGCGCCCACGACCTCCACGAACGCGGCACCGAACAGCCCGGCCAAGGACTCGTCCCACTCGTCCGGCACGACACCACGCACGTCATACGCCTTGACGATGTTCGAAAGGTCGGGCATTTCCACTCCTTCAGGGGTGACCGGCTGTGCTTGGGACGCTACCCGCCTCCCAGCTCGACACAGCCCGCCCACGCCCCATCCCGCTGAGGCTTTGGCAGATCGCCGTCACCCCGGGGCCGCCCCGCCTCTCTCCCGGTACCACTGAGCCGCCGGGCCGATCCCGCTCAGCGGGCCGGGGCCCGGCTCGATCCCGGCGAGCTCCCACGCCTCGTCGGCGCGGTACCAGTGGTCACCGGCCAGCAGCGTGAACTGACGCTCGCTCACCCATCCCGGAGTCGCCGCCAAGGTGTCCAGGCACCTGCGCCACGACCAGTCGACGTCCGGCCGCGCCGGCAGCACGCGGTGCTCGGCGAGGGCGTCCATGAGGTCCCGGTTGCGCACCGGCTCGGGGTGGTGGGCGTGCAGGACACCCGTGGCGCCGGCCGCGGCTCCACCACCGAGCGCGAGCGCCACGATGAGCCGTGCCAGGTCGTCGACGTCGACGAAGGAGGCGAGCCCGGCTCCTCCTCCCCACCGCGCCGGTACCCGCCGGAAGGCGTCGACGAGGGCCGGCACGGCCCACCGGTCGCCCCTCCCCAGCACGAGCCCCGCGCGCAGGACCAGTCCCCCCGCGTCGAGCACCGGCCCCTCCCCCGCCAGTCGGCCGGCGCTGGCCGCCGACACCGGGGCGGGAGTCAACTCGTACACGTCCTTACCCCGATGTGGCCCCGGACCGTAGACCGCGCAGGTGGACAGGTGGATGATCCGACCCACTCCGGCCCGCCGGGCCTCGGCCACCAGGGCCGCGGTTCCGGCGGAGTTGACCGCGGTGCACCGGTCGGCGTCCGGTCCGACGTAGGAGGCCAGGGACACCAGAACGTCCGCGCCGTCGCACACCCCGCGCAGGGACGGTTCGTCCGCCAGGTCCGCGCCCACCCACTGCGCTCCGGGCAAGGCCGCGGGGGCCTGCGTACGGGACACCGCGCGCACCTCGGCCTGCCGCCCGGCCAGCCGGCGCAGCACCGCCGACCCCACGAAGCCCGTCGCGCCGGTGACGACGACATGAGGACTGCTCACGCCCGCTTCCCCGATGCCGGCTTCGACCTCGCCTCGGGCTCCGGCTCCGGCGCCGGCTCGGTCTCGCTCGGCGGCAGCGTCAGGCGCAGCCCGCCTCGGATGTCGTCGGCGGCCACCGCGGGCAGCAGGTAGCGCCACAGGGAGGCGATCCGCTGCGGCAGGTCGGCCCGGCCGGTGGACGCCTGGGAGAAGAGCTGCGCCCCGGTGAAGGAGCTGACCAGCACCCAGGCCAGTTCGTGGTCGTCGACGTCCGGCTGGAGTTCGCCCTTGGCCCGGGCGAAGCGCAGCTGCTGGCGGAACTCCAGCACCCAGGCCTGGTAGGCGACATCGTCGCGCAGTCCGAACTCGCCCTGCTCGACGGCCAGTCGGACGCCGGCCCGGAGCACCGGATTGTGCCGGAGCTGCTCGGCGAGGTAGAGCGTGATGTCCACCAGGTGCTGCAGGCCGTCCTCCCCGGCGGGGAACTCCAGGCCGTCGCCCTGGCCGACCATGACGGCGTAGGCGAGCTCCTCCTTGGAGCTGAAGTGGAAGTACATCCCGCCCTGCGTGACGTCCGCCCGCTTCATGATCTTGCTGATGCTGGCTCCGCTGAAGCCGAACTCGTCGAAGACCTCGGCCGCGGCACGCAGGATGGCCGCTTTGGTCTGAACTGCCCTGAGTTGAGGGGCGCGTTGCTGCTTTCGTTCTGACATGGGCACCTAACTAATCTCGACAAAAAAAACGAACATCCTTTATTTTAGGACCTGCGCCGAACAAGCACCAGCTCATGTCCGACGTTCCAGGGGGGCTCAACCATGACTGTGTCCACTGATCACTCCGCCTCACCCGTCGCCGCGCTCAGCAGCGCCTTACCGCGGGAGTACGTACACAAGAGCGCACACTCGGAAGTCCTGCTCACCGGCTGGCGCTCCGTCGCGCCGGACGAGTACGTCGTCACCGCCCAGTGGCCCCGCGCCCACAGCTTCTACACACCGGACGGGGGCCACCACGACCCCCTCCTCCTTGCCGAATCGGTCCGCCAGGCCATCCCGCTCCTCAGCCACGTCGCGTACGACGTCCCCTTCGGTCACCGCCAGATCTGGGACACGTTCAGCTACTCGACGAACCCCGACGCCCTCGCCGTCGGTTCGACCCCGGCCGATATCTCACTGCACATCCGCTGCTCCGGCATCTCGCGCCGCGGTCGCAGACTCGCGGGTCTCACCATGCACGTGACCGCGACCCGCGACGGAGTGTTCCTCGGTACCGCCGAGGCCGGATTCACCAACCAGCCCGAGGCCGTCTACCAGCGCCTGCGCGGCCGGAACGCGGACCTCGACGAGGTGGCCGCCCGCACGATCCCGCTTCCGCCACCGCTGACCCCCCGCCGCGTGGGCCGCGACCGCTTCCACGACGTGGTCCTCTCCCCCACCAGCTCCACGCGGCGCGCCCAGCTCCGGGCCGATGTCAACCACCCGATCCTCTTCGACCACCCCGTCGACCACGCCCCGGGCATGCTGCTCCTGGAGGCCGTACGCCAGGCCGCGTACCGTTCCGCCTTCCCCCGGCGGGGAGTCCTGACCGATATGGAGATTCGTTTCTTCCGCTATGCGGAGCTGACCTCGGCCTGCTGGATCGAGACGCTCCCGAACGACGCCGAGGCGACCGCGCCGGACCGTCATCCCGTCCGCGTCGTCGCCCGCCAGAACGGCGAGGTGATCTTCGACGCCACCGCGGCCATCGCCACCGCGACGGCCGTCCCCCTCCGTATGTACGCCACGCACTGACCGGCCCGCCCCCGCCGGGGAAACCTTCGGCGATCCCGTCGGCTCATGAGCGCGCCGGCTCATGAGCCGGCCCCGCCGGATCGGCTCCACCTGCGGAAGAACGACGAAGGCGCCTGATCGGGACCGTGCCCGGCAGGCGCCTTCGTGCTCCGCCGACAGGCGGCCGCGTCACGCTGCGTCACGCCGCGTTGCGTTGCGCCAGGTCGATTCAGACCTTCCTGACCACGCTGGACTTCAGCTGCATCGGGCCGAACCCCTCGATCCTGCAGTCGATGTCATGGCCGTCGACGCCGTCCACCAGGCGGATGTTGCGCACCTTCGTGCCCGCCTTGATGCCGGACGGGCTGCCCTTGACCTTCAGGCCCTTGACCACCGTCACGGTGTCGCCGTCGGCCAGTACGTTGCCGACCGCGTCCTTGATCACCCGCTCCTCGGAGTCACCGCCGGACTCGCCGGGCGCGAGCGGCCATTCGTGCCCGCACTCGGGGCAGACCAGGAGCGCCCCCATCTCGTAGGCGTACGCGCCCGCGCATGCGGGGCAGGGAGGCAGCTGGTTCTCAGTCACCCCGACAGTATATTTCAGGGCCATCGCCGCAGGTCGGCGCCCGATCCAGGGCGGCGGGCCGCGTATCACCGGGCGCGAGGGCGCACTCGCCGCGTGGACGGCGCGGGCCGCCGCCGCCCCGTGAGCCTGGGTGCGGCGCACCCGGGCAGCGCGCGGCCTGGTCGCCATCTCGCCGCGGGCCGAGGCTGAGGGTCCACACCCCTTCACGGCAGGACCTCCGCATGCCCCGCAACGACACCACCAGCACCGCCGTCCTCGACCGGATCCGGCTCCGGTCCGCCGATCCGGCACGGCGCGTCCTGTTCGCCGGCGCCACGATCGTCACGATGGACCCGGACCTCAAGATCCTCGACCACGCGGACCTGCTGGTCGTGGGCGATACGATCGCGGCGGTCGGGCCCGGTCTGAACCGGGACGGCGCGGTGGTCGTCGACGCCACCGACACGATCCTGACGCCCGGCTTCGTCGACACGCACCGGCACGCCTGGCAGACCCAACTGCGCAGGATCATGCCGGACGTGGACAATCTCGGCGGCTACGTCTCGTCCACGCTGGCCGGCTACGCGCCGGTCTACCGGCCGCAGGACATGTACGTCGGGACCCGCCTGGCCGCCCTGTCCGCCCTCGACAGCGGCATCACCTGCATGCTGGACTTCTCCCACAACGCGCGCACTCCCGAGCATTCGGACGCCGCCGTGCAGGCGCTGCTGGACACCGGCATCCGCGGCGTCCACGCCTCCATGGGGCCGCACTTCGGGGAGTGGGACCGGCAGTGGCCCGGCGATCTGGCCCGGCTCAGGCAGCGCTGGTTCGGCAGTGACGACCAGCTGCTTACCCTGCGCGTGGCCGCACTGGCCACCGAGGAGCTCGCAGGTCCCGCTCTCGCGTACGGCCCTGGACTCGCACGGGCGGCCCGTGATCTGGACGTCGGGGTGAGCGTGGACGCGGTCTTCGGCGCCCCGTCCTCCCGCGCGGTGCTGCAGTGGGCGGCGGACGGCCTGCTCGGCCCCGGCCTGACCCTCATCCACGCCACCGGCCTGACGCCGCGGGCCTGGAGGGCGATCGGCGAGAGCGGCACCACCATCGCCCTGGCCCCCACCTCGGACGCGCAGATCGGACTGGAGACCGCGGTACCGGCGGTCGACGAGGCCTTGGCGGCCGGCATCCGGCCGGGACTGAGCATCGACGTCGAAGTCGCCCTGGCCGGCGACATGTTCACGCAGATGCGGGCCCTGCACACGGTCCAGCGGATGCGGGCGGTGAACGCCGCCTACGGCACCGGCGGGCAGCCGGTGCGCATCACCACCCACGACGTCCTGGACTTCGCCACCCTCCAGGGCGCCCGGACCAACGGCCTGGACGCGGTGACCGGCTCCCTCACCCCGGGGAAGAAGGCCGACCTGCTGGTCATCCGCGCCGAGGACCTCAACAACATGCCCCTCAACGATCCGATCGGGACCGTCGTCCTCGGCTCGGACGCCCGCAACATCAGCGCCGTCCTCGTGGCCGGCACGCCCCGCAAATGGAACGGGCAGGTCCTGGACGTGGACCTGCCCGCCCTGCGCGAGGAGGTCCGGGCCTCCCGTACGTACGTGCTCGGCGCCGCGGGCGGCCCGGCCGCCGGGCGGTCATGAGGTCCGGCGGTCAAGACGTCCGGCGGGTGGCGTGCGGGCTGCCGAGCAGGGTGAGGCCCCGGGCGCTCGGGCTGCCCGGTTCGGCGTGGTAGACGACCAGTTGCTGCCCCGGCGCTCCGAGCACGGCGAAGGACTGGAAGCCGAGCGTGAGCGGTCCGATGTCGGGGTGGTCGAGCTCCTTGGTGTCGTGGGTCTTGCCGCGGACGGTGTGAGCGGCCCAGAGTTCCGTGAACTCCGCACTGGCCTGTCCGAGTTCACGGATCAGCGCCCTCAGCCGCGGGTAGTGCGGATCGATTCCGGCCGCATGGCGCAGGCCGGCCACCACCGCCTCGGCCGCGCGGTCCCAGCGGACGAAGAAGGACCGGGCCACGGGGTCGAGGAACGTCATGCGCGCGAGGTTGTCCCGCTGCGCGAACGGGGAGAACAGCGCGTCGGCCATCGCGTTGGCCGCCAGCACGTCGTTGGCGGGATTCAGGACGAACGCCGGGGTGCCGGCGTACCCGTCCAGCAGGTGGCGCAGGGGGGCGCCGACCGACTCCCGCGGCTGCGGCCGGTCGCCGTCCGGGGCGGCGCCCGCCAGCCGGAAGAGGTGTTCCCGGGCCGCTTCGTCCAGGCGCAGGGCGCCGCTGATCGCGTCGAGGATCTGCGGGGAAGGGCCGCGTTCGCGCCCCTGTTCCAGCCGGGCGTAGTAGTCGCTGTTCATGCCGGCCAGGACGGCGACCTCCTCGCGGCGCAGCCCTGCCACGCGGCGCCGTCCGTAGGAGGCGAGTCCCATGTCGTCCGGCCGCAGGCGTGCGCGCCGGGCACGCAGGAAGTCTCCGAGATCGCTGCTGGTCACGGCTTCAGGTTAGAGGGTGCCCGCGAGCGGGTGCCTGGGTGCGGCGCACCCGGGCAGCCGTCGCGCCGAGCCGCCGACGGGATCGGGAGGTGCGAGGGGGCGGGCTCGTCCGGGTGGCTGAACTCCCGTTCGTAATTGGCGCGTTCCCGCTCATTCCGACGGCCGATCGACCTGATGATCTTGCGTAGGCTCGTGTCGTCCGACCTGCACCACCCCCCACCGGAGGAGCATCGTGCCCCTGCCCATGAACCGTCGTCTTGCCCTGAGTGCGGCCCTGCTGGCGGTGATGGCCGCCGTGGCTCCGGCGACCACCGCGCACGCCGCCGCGACCACCCCCGACCTCGAAGCGCTGACCCAGGCGTTGCGGAACACGACCGCCGCCGGTGCGCCGGGCGCCCTGGCCCGTTTCAGCGGACCCGACGGGGTCAGCGTCCGGACCGAGGGGGTGCGCGACAGGACCACGGGCTCGGCGATGGACCCGCAGGCCCGCTTCCGGATCGGGAGCGTCAGCAAGAGCTTCTCCTCCGTCGTCCTGCTGCAGCTGGTGGACGAGGGCCGGATCGGTCTGGACAGTCCCGTCAACCAGTACCTGCCCGGACTGCTGCCCGACGACCGGATCACGGTGCGTCATCTGCTGAGCCACCGCAGCGGCCTGGCGGACTACACGAACGCCATGTTCGAGCACACCGTGCCCGGCTTCGAGGCCGTGCGCAACAAGGTGTTCAGCTACCAGGAGCTGGTGGACCTCTCGCTCCGCGAGCCCCGGACGACCGAGCCCGGCGTCGCGTACAAGTACTCGAACACCAACTTCGTCGTCGTCGGCATGCTCATCGAGAAGGCCACCGGCAACGGTGTGGCCAAGGAGTACGAGCGGCGCATCATCAAGCCGCTGAAGCTGCGCAACACCTCCTACGTGCACCCCAGTACGCAGATCAAGGGGCTGCACACACGCGGTTACCTCCACCCCGACGAGGCCGGCGCGCCGCTGGTCGACTCCACGGAGCAGACGGTGTCGTGGGCCCAGTCCGCGGGAGCGGTGATCTCGAATCCCGCCGATCTGAACACCTTCACGTCCGCGCTGCTCGGCGGGCGGCTGCTGCCCGCACGCACGCTGGACGCCATGCTCACCATGACGCCGACCGACACCACGAACACCCGGTTCTACGGGCTCGGCCTGCGCCGGTACGACCTGTCGTGCGGCACCTCGGTCTACGGGCACACGGGCACCGTGCAGGGCTTCTACACCTACGCCTTCTCCACCCGCGACGGGAGCCGCTCCCTCTCGGCGATGGCGAACACCTCGAACAAGGGCGAGGCGAACACGGCCCTCGGCGGAACCCTCGAAGCGGCGTTCTGCGGCAAGCCGGCCCCGAAGGCCGCGGCACGCGGATTCGGGATCGCCCCGGCCGAGATGGACCTGCTGGAGCACAGCGCGCGCTGACGCCCCGGCGCCGTCGCCCCGGGCGGGGCGGGGCGGACCCGGCTCGCGCGCTCCTGCGCATACCGCGCCGAGCCGGGCCGGGCCGCCCGGGTGCGTGGACCTTGTGAAGGAACGGTCCATCTGATGAATCATCAGGTCAGCTGTCCCGGACTATTGACTCTGTCGATGGCAGTCGCGATTCTCGTCCCATTGTTTGTGGGGTCCATGACAAGTCACGCCTGTGGCCGTGGCACGTCGTGCCCCCCGAACGGATCCGGCTCCCCGACCGCGCCATCCGGCTGACCTTAAGACGTGAGTGATGACCCTTTCTCGACACACGCACCACAGGCGTAGGCCCCTGGCGGTCCTGTCATTGCTCCTCGCCGTGGTGGCCATGGTGCTGGGCCCCGTACCCGCTTCCGCCGCCGACCCCGGCTGGTGGAACCCGGTCGCGCGGCCCGCACCCGACTCCGACATCAACGTCACGGGCGAACCCTTCAAGGGGACCGACTCCCAGGGACGGGTCCGGGGCTTCGTCGACACGCACGACCACCTGATGTCCAACGAGGGCTTCGGCGGCCGCCTCATCTGCGGCAAGCCGTTCTCCGAGGCGGGGGTGGCCGACGCGCTCAAGGACTGCCCCGAGCACTACCCCGACGGCACCCTCGCGATCTTCGACTTCATCACCAAGGGCGGTGACGGCAAGCACGACCCGAACGGCTGGCCGACCTTCAAGGACTGGCCCGCCCACGACTCGCTGACCCACCAGCAGAACTACTACGCCTGGGTCGAGCGGGCCTGGCGCGGCGGTCAGCGCGTGCTCGTGAACGACCTCGTCACCAACGGCGTCATCTGCTCGGTCTACTTCTTCAAGGACCGCGGCTGCGACGAGATGACGGCCATCAGGCTCGAAGCGCAGAAGACCTACGACATGCAGGCCTACATCGACAAGATGTACGGCGGTCCGGGCAAGGGCTGGTTCCGGATCGTCACCGACTCCGCGCAGGCCCGCGACGTCGTCCAGCAGGGCAAGCTGGCCGTGGTCCTCGGGGTCGAGACCTCCGAGCCCTTCGGCTGCAAGCAGATCCTGGACATCGCGCAGTGCAGCAAGGCGGACATCGACCGCGGCCTGGACGAGCTGTACCGCCTCGGGGTGCGCAGCATGTTCCTGTGCCACAAGTTCGACAACGCCCTGTGCGGGGTGCGCTTCGACGAGGGCGCCCTGGGTACGGCCATCAACGCGGGCCAGTTCCTGTCGACCGGGACCTTCTGGAAGACGGAGAAGTGCACCGGTCCCCAGCACGACAACCCCATCGGGCTGGCGGCGGCCACGCCCGCGGTGCAGAGCAAACTCCCGGCGGGGGTGGCGATCCCGTCCTACGCCGCCGACGCCCAGTGCAATACGCGCGGACTCACGGAACTCGGCGAGTACGCGGTGCGCGGCATGATGAAGCGCAAGATGATGCTCGAGGTCGACCACATGAGCGTGAAGGCCGCGGGCCGGTCCTTCGACATCATGGAGTCCGAGTCGTACCCGGGTGTGATCTCCTCGCACAGCTGGATGGACATGGACTGGACCGAGCGGGTCTACAAGCTCGGCGGCTTCATCGCCTCGTACATGAGCGGCGCCGAGGGGTTCAGCGCCGAGGCGAAGCGGACGGACGCGCTGCGCGACAAGTACAACGTCGGCTACGGGTACGGCACCGACATGAACGGCGTCGGCGGCTGGCCCGGACCGCGCGGGGCCGACACCCCGAACCCGGTGCGCTACCCGTTCCGCAGCACCGACGGCGGCTCCGTCATCGACCGGCAGACCACCGGCTCGCGTACGTGGGACCTCAACACCGACGGCGCCGCGCACTACGGTCTGGTCCCCGACTGGATCGAGGACATCCGCCTCGTCGGCGGCCAGGGCGTCGTGGACGACCTGTTCAAGGGCGCCGAGTCCTACCTGACCACCTGGGGGAACTCCGAGAAGCACAAGTCCGGGGTGAACCTCGCCACGGGCTCCCCGGCCTCGGCGTCGAGCGCGGAGTGGTGGAACCCCTTCGTGAACTTCTCCCCGGGCCGGGCCGTGGACGGGGACTCGGGCACCCGCTGGGCCAGCGAGTGGAACGACAACCAGTGGCTGCGCATCGACCTCGGGTCCGCGAACCGGGTGGGACGCATCACCCTCGACTGGGAGGCCGCGTACGGCAAGGCGTACCGCATCGAGGTCTCCACGGACGACACGAACTGGCAGACCGTCTGGTCCACGACCGCCAGTGACGGCGGCCTGGACACGGCACGGTTCTCCGGGGTGCCGGCCCGCTACGTCCGCATCCAGGGACTCCAACGCGGCACCAAATGGGGGTACTCGCTCCACGAGGTCGGCGTCTTCAGCAGCTGATCCCGCCGAGCGGAAGACCAGGGGCCGGGGCCGGCCGGATCTGCTGATCCGGCCGGCCCCGGCCGCAGTGGCACCACGCACCACGCACCACGCACCGCAGCACGAACCGAAAGGAACGCCCATGGCACGGATGCCCTCGGCCGAGCGGCGCCGCCAGCTGACCGAGGCCGCCATCCGCGCGATGACCCGTGACGGCGTCGCCGCGACGACGACCCGGTCGATCGCCGCCGAGGCGGGCGTGTCCCTGAGCATCTTCCACTACTGCTTCGACTCCAAGCAGGCCCTGCTCGAATCCGTCATCGCGGCGATCACCGACCACAGCGTCGCCCTGGTGAGGGAGGCGATCCAGCCGAAGGCCACCCTCCGGGAGACCGTCCGGGCGGGCTTCCAGGCGTACTGGGACCATGTGTCCGCCCATCCGGGCGAACACATGCTCACCTACGAACTCACCCAGTACGCCCTGCGCCGCCCGGACTTCGAGCACCTGGCGCGGCGCCAGTACGAGCGGTACTGCGACACCTACACCGAACTGATCGAGCAGCTCCGGCACCACATGGCCTTCGAACTCCGCGTACCCGTGGGCGTGCTGGCCCGCTATCTGGCCGCCATGACCGACGGGCTGACGCTGAACCACCTCGTTCTCGGCGACGACAGGATCTCGGCGGACATCCTCGACGTGATCACCGACCACGTCGCGGGCCTCGTCGGCGACGACGGTCCGGAGGAGACGGCCTAGGCCGTCTCTTTCGGATCTTGTCGGATGAGCCCGGGTCGTCCGGTGCGGTGCATCTCCCCCAGCTACCGCTGGGAGGTGCCCCCGGGCGGAGGGGCGCTCGTGTACTGGACGTACTCGAGTGCCCCGACAACCTGGGGGTCCCCCCGGACGGAGTCTGGGGGATGAGGTGCCGTGCCGGGCGGGCCGGGCCCGGCAAGATCCGGAAGAGACGGCCTAGACCTCGGCGCGTACCTGCCGGGCCGCCTCGACCAGGTTCTCCAGGGAGGCCCTGGTCTCCGGCCAGCCCCGGGTCTTCAGGCCGCAGTCGGGATTGACCCACAGCCGCTCCGCCGGGATGGCTCCCAGCCCCTTGCGCAGCAGGGCCGTCGCCTCGGACACGGAGGGAATCCGCGGCGAGTGGATGTCCCAGACGCCGGGGCCGACCTCGCGCGGGTAGCCGGCGCCCGCGAGCTCACCGGCGACCTGCATGTGGGAACGGGCGGCCTCCAGGCTGATGACATCGGCGTCGAGGTCCTCGATGGCCTCCACGATGTCGCCGAACTCGGCGTAGCACATGTGCGTGTGGATCTGGGTGTCCGGGCGCACTCCGGCGGTGGTCAGCCGGAAGGACTCGGTGGCCCAGGCGAGGTAGGCGGCGCGGTCCGCGGCCCGCAGCGGGAGCGTCTCGCGCAGGGCGGGTTCGTCGACCTGGATGACCGCGGTGCCGGCCGCCTCCAGGTCGCCCACCTCGTCGCGCAGGGCGAGCGCCACCTGGCGGGCGGTGTCGCCGAGGGGCTGGTCGTCGCGTACGAAGGACCAGGCGAGCATGGTCACGGGGCCGGTCAGCATGCCCTTGACCGGCTTGGACGTCTGCGACTGCGCGTACGTGGTCCAGCCCACGGTCATCGGGTCGGGGCGGGAGATGTCGCCGGCCAGGACGGGCGGGCGGACGTAGCGGGTGCCGTAGGACTGGACCCAGCCGTGCCGGGTGGCCAGGTAGCCGGTGAGCTGCTCGGCGAAGTACTGGACCATGTCGTTGCGTTCGGGCTCGCCGTGCACCAGGACGTCGATGCCGGCCTGCTCCTGGAAGGCCAGGACCTCCCGGATCTCGGCCCGGATGCGGTCCTCGTAGCCGGCGGTGTCGATGCGCCCGGCCCGCAGGTCGGCACGGGCCGTGCGCAGTTCGGTGGTCTGCGGGAACGATCCGATCGTGGTCGTCGGAAGCGGCGGGAGCCCCAGGTGCGCCCGCTGGGCGGCGGTCCGCTCCGCGTACGGCTGCGCGCGCCGCCCGTCCGCCTCGGTGACGGCGGCGGTGCGGGCCCGGACCGCCGGATCGCGGGTGAGGGCGGAGCCGGCGCGGGAGGCCAGGTCGGCCCGGTTGGCGGCGAGTTCGGCGGCGATGGCGTCCGTCCCGAGGGCCAGGCCCCGGGCGAGCGTGGCGACCTCCGCGGTCTTCTGGCGGGCGAAGGCGAGCCAGCGCCGGACCTGCGGGTCGATGTCCCGTTCGGCGGTGGCGTCCAGCGGCACGTGGAGCAGGGAGCAGGAGGCGGCCACGTCCACCCGGCCGGCGAGCCCCAGGAGGGTGGCGAGGGTGCTGAGGGACTTCTCGTAGTCGTTGATCCAGATGTTGCGGCCGCCCACGACACCGGCGACGAGGCGCTTGCCGGGCAGGCCCCCGACGGCGGCGAGGTCGTCGAGGTTGGCGGCCGCGGCCCCGGTGAAGTCCAGGGCGAGTCCTTCGACGGGTGCCTTGGCCAGCACGGGCAGGGCCTCGCCGAGCCGGTCGAAGTAGGAGGCGACGAGCAGCTTGGGCCGGTCGGTCAGGCCGCCGAGCTCCCGGTACGCACGGGCGGTGGCGGTCAGCTCGGCCGGGGTGCGGTCCTGCACCAGGGCGGGCTCGTCCAGTTGCACCCATTCGGCTCCGGCGGCCCGCAGGTCGGCCAGGACCTGGGCGTAGACGGGCAGCAGCCGGTCGAGCAGGGCCAGCGGTTCGAAGTCGGCGCCGACGCCGGGGGCCGGCTTGGCCAGCAGCAGGTAGGTGACGGGTCCGACCAGGACGGGGCGGGCGGTGTGGCCCAGCCCGAGCGCTTCCGTCAGCTGGGCGACCTGCTGGGTGGAGTCGGCGGTGAAGACGGTGTCGGGGCCGAGTTCGGGCACCAGGTAGTGGTAGTTGGTGTCGAACCACTTGGTCATCTCCAGCGGGGCCACGTCCTGGGTACCGCGCGCCATCGCGAAGTACCCGTCGAGCGGGTCGGCCGCGACGGCCGCCCGGTGCCGCTCGGGTACGGCGCCGACCATCACGCTGGTGTCCAGCACGTGGTCGTAGTACGAGAAGTCGCCGGTCGGCACCTCGGTGATGCCGGCGTCGGCGAGCTGCTGCCAGTTGCTGCGGCGCAGGTCGCGGGCGGTTGCCCGGAGGGCGTCGGCGGTGGTGCGGCCCTTCCAGTAGCCCTCGACGGACTTCTTCAGTTCGCGGTTCTGGCCCTGGCGGGGGTAGCCGTACACGGTGGCCACGGTGGGCCGTGCGGCGGCGGGGGTCGTGCGGGTCACGGAACTCTCCTTCGCGAGCGTTCTCCTGTGGACCCGGTGCGGGGCCGAGGGCGCGAAGGGATGACGGACCGGGCGGATCCCGACCGGGTACGGGTGCGTGCGGCTGCACGTGCCCGCGGTCGTCCGCCTGATGTGTCGCCGACCCGCCCACGAGGTCACCGGGGTTTCCGTGCGCGATCGGTCGCGTACGGGCAACGGGCAGGTCTTCGGACTCGCGGGCGCGTCCCGTCGTACGGATGCCGTACGAGACTCCTACTGGCCGTCGCTTCCCAGGCCCGTCCGGGCCCAGTGCGTATGACGGCGGTCGTTCCCGCTCACCGCTGCGGGGCAGTCCCGGATTCCCACCGGGTTCCCTCTTACGACGCATCCCGCCTGGCGGACGGGGCGAACCAGCTGCCCGGCCAGAGTAGACGGCGTTCCCCGCCGGCGCGCGGAGTTGTCCGGCATCCGGATGCCGAGGTGAGACATCGGGGGGGCGAAATTCGGCCATGGAGTGAATTGCGTCACTGAGGCGGGAGTTGTGTCCCCCTTGTCCGTTTACCGGATCGAACTACCCGGTCAGGGCAGTACGTTGCAGCTCTCAGCATCGAGACCGCTCGATGACCACCGGAAGACCGAGGAAGTATGGCTGGACCGGTCCCGCGCTCCGCACTCGCCCTGCGCGCCGCCCTGGTGTCCGCGGTGGCATGGGGCGGCCTCACCGCGTGTGCCGCCGACGAGGAGAAGCTGCAGTACGCGACCGACTACGCGGGGCACGAACCGCTGGGCGTGGTCGGGTACCCCACCTCCGAGTCGCTGCACATCACCCAGAAGCTGATCTGGCGGCTCGCCGACGGCAAGGCCGAGCAGGTGGAGTCGCTCGCCGCCGACCCCGACGACGCGAAGGGGGACGTCGAGCGGACCGCGCGGAACTGGATCCGGTCCTTCCACGAGGGGGCCAAGGGGAAGGTGACCGCGGAGTTCTACGACGAGGGCTCCGTGCGGCAGGTCGTCGTCGTGTACTTCCACGACACGGGCCAGACCAAGTCGTTCGTGGTGCGCCTCACCGGAAGCACCGGAGAGGACGGCTGGCGCGTGACCATGCGGGAGCCGGACCCGAAGCAGGCCTCGGCATCCCCCGACTGGGTTCCGAGGACACCCGGGGCCCTCGGCTCGAAGACGGCGCGATGACCCGGCGCCGGTCCGGCACCGCCACGAGGTGAAGGGCGCCGTCCCGCGGATCACTCCGCCGGACGGCGCCCTCGGTGTCCGCGGGCACGGGAGCGCTCGGATCAGGACCGGTCCAGCAGCGTGGTCAGGACCTCGTGGAGGACCGCCGCCGGATCCGCCACCGCCTGCGCCGAGCGCCAGGCCACGAAACCGTCCGGGCGGACGAGGATCGCACCCTCCGCGGTCGTGCCGTGCACCTCGGTCCAGTCGCCGCCGTTCGCCGGGATCAGGTCGGCCTCCGGGCCCGTGCCGATCGCGTACACGTCCAGGGGCAGGCCCAGCTGTTCGGCGACGGACCGCCCCGCGGCACGCCACGGCGTGCCCTCGGAGCACAGCAGGACGAAGGAGCGCTCGTAGAGGTCCACGGTGGACTTCGGGTCCGGATCCCCCGGACCGCAGAGCCACATGTGCGGTGCGCGGCTGCCCGGATCGCCGCAGAGCCGCATCCGTTCGGGCACCACGGGCTGGTCCGGGTCGGCTCCCAGCACCACGCCGTGGTTGTAGCGGTAGCCCATGGCCACGGAGAGGACCCCGCCCTGCCGGCCGCCGCCTCCCGGCACGGGGTCCTGCCCGGCCGCGGGCGTGGGGGCGGGCGTGGACGCCGACCCCGGGGCGGGCGTGGACATGGGCTCGGGGTCGGGCTCGTACCCCGGGTGGCTGTGCTCCGCCGACCGCGCCGAGGCGCGCTCGCTCGTCGCCCGGGCCACCGGCAGCCGCTCGGCCTCGTAGGTCTGCAGCAGCCCCGGCCCGGCCGAACCGTCCAGCACCATGGCGAGCTTCCAGGCGATGTTGTGGGCGTCCTGGATGCCGGTGTTCGAGCCGAACGCCCCGGTGGGGGACATCTCGTGGGCGGAGTCACCGGCCAGGAAGACCCGGCCGACCGCGTACCGCTCGGCGACCCGCTCGGCGGCGTGCCACGGGGCCTTCCCGGTGACCTCGACGTCCAGATCGGGGGCGCCGACGGCCCGGCGGATGTGCTCCACGCAGCGCTCGTCGGTGAAGTCCTCCAGCGTCTCGCCCCGGTCCGGGTGCCAGGGCGCGTGGAAGACCCACCGCTCGCCGTTGTCGACCGGCAGCAGGGCCCCGTCGGCATCGGGCTTGGTCAAATAGCACACGATGAAACGCCGGTCGCCGACCACGTGGGCCAGCATCCGGGAACGGAAGGTGATGCTCACGTTGTGGAACAGGTCCCCGGAGCCGCTCTGGCCGATCCGGAGCGCCTCCCGCACGGGGCTGCGCGGCCCGTCGGCGGCGACGAGGTAGTCCGCGCGCACCGTGCTGTGCTCCCCGGTCTCCCGGTTCTTCACGATCGCGGTGACCCCGCCCGGGTCCTGGTCGAAGGAGAGGAGTTCGGTGGAGAACCGCAGGTCGGCCCCGAGTGTGGGGGTCACGGACATCAGGACCGGCTCGATGTCGTTCTGGCTGCACAGACACCATGCCGCCGGACTGAAGCGCGCGAGCGCGCCACCCGGGTCGATTTCCTCGAAGAGCCACTCCTGGTCGTCACCGGTCAGCGAGCCGCCCTGCATGATGCCGTGGTTGTCCGCCAGGACCGAGGCGGCCTCACGGATCCGGTCCTCGACACGGGCGACCCGGAACAGTTCCATCGTCCGTACGTTGATACCGCGTCCGCGTGGGTGCATCGAGGTACCCGCGTGCTTCTCGACCACCATGTGCGGGATGCCATGCCGGCCGAGGAAGAGCGAGGTGCACAGACCCACCAGCGAGCCGCCCACGATGAGGACCGGGACGTGGTGGTCGACGTTTTCCTTCATGGGTCTTCCATGCCCTGTACGAGGCCGGTTCCCTCGCTCGTTCACCCGCTTGGTTCTCTCCTCTCGCGCCGCAGGGATTACGGGACAACGATCGGTTCGGGTGGCGCCGCCCGTGGCGACCGTGTGGTCTCGAAGGAGTGTGAACGATGACAACCTTGTCGGAACGGATATCCCAGTCCGCCTTCGACGGCTCGAGACTTCGGGTCGTTCTGCTGCTGGATCTGTACGACGGTGCGCAGAATCAGTTCCTGGAGGTGTACGAACATCTCCAGAAGCAGGTGTCCTCCGTCCCCGGACACATCAGCGACGAGTTGTGCCAGTCGATCGAGAACCCGTCCCAGTGGCTCATCACCAGCGAATGGGAGAGCGCACCGCGGTTCCTGGCCTGGATCAACAGCGAGGAACACGTCGCGTCGGTGCAGCCGCTGCACGGCTGCGTGCGGGACACCCGCTCGCTGCGTTTCAGCGTGCTGCGGGAGATCGGCAAGGGGCCGGGCCCCGGCTCCCACTCCCCCACCGGCCCGCCGTCCGCCGCCGCCTCTTCACCGGCCGCCGCGGACCGGGCCCGGGGCGGCCTCCAGGTCGCGCCGCGGCGCGGTGACGGCGTGGTCCGCCACGCGCTCACCTTCACCGTGAAACCCGGCAGCGAGCCGGTCGTGGCGGAGCTCCTGGCCGGGTACACGTCCCCGCAGGCCCAGGTCGACGAGAGCACCCGGCTGCGCCGCACCTCGCTGTTCATGCACGGCAACCGTGTCGTGCGGGCGGTCGAGGTCGAGGGCGACCTCCTCGCGGCCCTGCGCCATGTGGCCCAGCAGCCCGAGGTACGGGCGCTGGAGGAGGCCATCAACCCGTACCTGGAGCAGGACCGGGATCTCAGCGACCCCGGATCGGCCCGGATGTTCTTCACCCGTGCGGCGCTCCCCGCGGTGCACCATGTCGCGGCCGGCGGCCGCGAGCCCGCGGACGTCAGGCGGCACGCCCTCTTCTACCCCGCGAAGGACGGGTGCGGCATGGCGCTCGCCCGGCTGCTCGCCGGGCAGGACGAGGCGGCCGTGGACGATCCGACGAGCCCCATCGAGGGCAGCACCGTCTTCCAGCGCGACGACATCGTCGTGCGCCTCCTCGACCTGCGGGGCCCGCTCGACGCGCGGCCCGCGCTGGCCCTCGGCGTCGAGGGCGGCCACAAGGCGGCCGTGCTCGCCCGGCTGCTCGACAGCGCCAAGGACGGCGTCCCCACCACCGACCAGGAGATCTCACGCTTCCTCGCGCGCTCTGAAATGCGCCTGATCACCGACCGGCGTGCGCCGGCCCAAGACTGAGGAGTTGTCCGTCATGACCGCTCGACTGACCATGGAAGAACTGGCCGCCCTGATGAAGAAGGGTGCCGGCGTCACCGTCGACCCCGCGGACATGGCGAGCCGCCCCGACTCGGGCTTCGACGAGTGGGGGCTCGACTCCCTGGGACTCCTCGGCATCGTCGGTGAGCTGGAGAACCGGCACAGCCGGCCGCTGCCCGCCGACGCGGACCGCTGCAAGTCGCCGCGCGAGTTCCTCGACCTCGTCAACAGCGCCCTGGCGGCCTGACACCGACGCCCGGGAACACCGCGGACACCCTCGAGACCGGCTTCGTGCCGGTCTCGAGGCGTTGGGTCCTATGCCGGCCGGCATCACCCGGGCACGGTGCACTCGAACGCGTGCAGGTACGCGTTGACCGGACGGATCTCGCCGATCACCAGCCCGGCGTCCTGCATGCGGGCGGTGAGGCTGGCCTTGGTGTGCTTCGCGCCACCGACGTTGAGCAGCAGGAGCAGGTCCATCGCCGTGGTGAACTTCATCGACGGGGTGTCGTCGACCAGGTTCTCGATGATGACGACCCGGGATCCGGGGCGGGCCGCGTCGACGACGTTGCGCAGGGTCCTGCGGGTGCTGTCGTCGTCCCACTCCAGGATGTTCTTGATGATGTACATGTCGGCGTCGACCGGGATGGCCTCGCGGCAGTCCCCGGGGACGATGTCGGCCCGTGCGGCGAGCGGACCGTCCTCCCGCAGCCGCGGATCCGCCTTCGCCGCCACGCCCGGCAGGTCGAGCAGGACGCCCCGTACCGTCGGGTGCTTCTCCAGCAGGCTCGCCAGCACGTGACCCTGGCCGCCGCCGATGTCCGCGACGACCGAGATCCCGGTGAGGTCGAGGAGCTCCGCGACGTCCAGCGCCGACTGCATGCTGGAGGTGGTCATGGCCCGGTTGAACACGTGGGCCGAATCGTGCGCGTCCTGGTGCAGGTAGTCGAAGAACCCCTTGCCGTACAGCTCCTGGAAGACGCTGCTGCCGGACCGGACGGCGTCGTCCAGCCGCGGCCAGGCCTGCCACGTCCAGGGCTCCGTGCACCACAGGGCGATGTAGCGCAGGCTGTGCGGGTCGTCCTCGCGCAGCAGCCGCGACATCTCCGTGTGGACGAACTGGCCGTCCTCCGTCTCCGCGAAGATCCCGTAGCAGGACAGGGCGCGGAGCAGCCGCTGCAGGGGCAGCGGCTCGGCGCCGACCGCGGTGGCGAGTTCGGCGGCGGAGGCGGGCGACTCCCCGAGGGCGTCGGCCACCGCGAGGCGGGCCGCGGCCCGTACGGCGGCGGCGCAGGCCGCTCCGAAGACGAGCTCGCGCAGGCGCATGGCCGGCTGGGGGGTGTGCTGGGGGGACGGGATCGGGGTCGGGGTGGGACTTACCGTGGTCATGAGGTCTCGATTCTGCTGATCAGGGGGGTCACGCGTCAGCACATCCCGGCCGGTACGGAGGATGCGCACCGGTTGTTGACGAACTGGTTGCCGGTTCCGGTCCCCTGGTTGGCCAGGTCCGCCGGCTTGTTGTCGCGGACCACGTTGTCCCGGATGACGTTGTCGGTGTTCGTCGCGCCCACGAAGCTCTTGAACAGCAGGATTCCGCCCGACAGCGGGGAGGCTCCGACGTTCCCGCGGATGTCGTTCGAACGCACGACCGTCTGCTCGGCCCCGGTGAGGACGATGCCGACGCCCTGGATGTCGGGCAGGCGGCTGTTGCCCTTGCAGAACTTGT
Source organism: Streptomyces nojiriensis (assembly GCF_017639205.1). Classification (NCBI taxonomy): domain Bacteria; kingdom Bacillati; phylum Actinomycetota; class Actinomycetes; order Kitasatosporales; family Streptomycetaceae; genus Streptomyces; species Streptomyces nojiriensis. The sequence goes on from NZ_CP071139.1 coordinate 1,983,751, forward strand.
TGTTCTCGTGGATCCGGTTGTTGCGGATGGTCATGTCCCCGGCGCCGGGCTCACCCTCGTCGCCGACGACGAAGACGCCGCCGCAGTTGCCGGTGAGGGTGTTGCCGTAGACGGTGAGGTTCCGCACGCGCCGGACGGTGACGCCGATCCGGTTGCCGGTCAGCGTGTTCCTGCGGACCACGGCGCCCAGGGTGTCGGTGGCGCCGCCCTCCCGGTCGACGGTGTTGGCGATGAAGAGGCCCGACTCGGCGTTGTCGCGGGCGGTGTTGTCGCGGAAGAGCCCGCGGGTGGACCGCTCCTGGGCGATGCCCCAGGTGCCGTTCTTCTCGGAGATCACCCGCTGGACGCTCAGCCGGTCGGTGTAGGAGGCCCAGATGCCGTTGCGCTTGAAGCCGGAGACGGTCAGCGACCGGATGTCCACGCCGACGACGGGCTGCTCCGCCGTCCCCATGACGCAGATTCCGGAATCGGCCTGCGAGCAGGCGAGCGCCCGGCCGGACGGGGCCGTCGCCGCGGCCGGCGCCTTGGCCGCTCCGGGTGCCACCGGCGCCGCCGCCGCGCCGGAGGCCGGCGGCGCCACGGGCGCGACCGGCGTGACCGGCGTGACCGGCGTGACCGGCGGCTTGATCACCGTCCGGGCACCGAACCCGCGCAGGGTCAGCCGCTTGGTGATCAGCACGTTCTCGTAGTAGGTGCCGGGCATCACGGTGATGATGTCGCCCGGCCTGGCGTAGTTCACCGCGTCCTGGATCGAGTCGCCCGGGTGCACTCTGCGTCCTGCCTCGGCGGCGGCGGTCGGCGCGAGCACGCCGAGACCCGCGGCCATGACGACTGCGATGCACGTGAGGGACTTGATTTGTCGGTTCGTCACGATGCCGAAGTTATGGGCGATTACGACCTATTTCCACACCGCATGGGCGGATGGGTACATCCCGTGGGCAAACGGCCGCATTTTGCCGTCCGGAGGAGTGGATAGTCGTACTCCGGGAGACGGCCGAACGGGGTGACGCCGGGTCAGTCCCGGGCCCACGGCGTGTCGCCCGGCCCGGACGGCCCCCGGCGGGTCACACGGCGGTGAGGCTCGCCGCTCCGAAGGAGACGTCGAAGCGGTCGCACCAGATGGTGACGCTGGTGAACTCGGCGACGTTCACGTCGGCGGGAACCGGGTAGTTCTGGTCGCCCTTGTTGCCCTTGAGCTTGCCGAGGCTCACGTGCTTGCCGTCGTCGAAGACGCGCCAGCCCGCGACGCCCTCCTTCACCGGGGCATCGGCCAGCCACACCCGCAGGTCCGGGCCGTTGCTGGTGTCGAGGTTCGCAAGCCGCAGGGTGTGGGACCCGTCGGGGAGGCGGATGAGCTCCACCGCTCCGGTGGTGGCGTGCTCGTGGCTGATGAGCGTCCCGCGGGCGACGGTCACCGGGGCGGCCTGGGCACCCGGTACGGCCGCGGGCGCGCCCGGGCCCGACGGCGCGGCGGCGGCCGGGAGCGCCTCGCGGACGGTCTCGTCCTGCCACAGCTTCCACGGCTGCAGCCAGTACAGCGCCACTGCCACCACCACCGCGGCCGCGATCGCCGCTCCACCCCACAGCCGTCCGCGCCGCCCTGTCCGTGTCACTGCCGTTCCCTCTTCCTCGCCTCGTCCGTCTCCGGGAGGTGCCCGGCCGGCCGGACACCCCCTGTGATTCAACGCGGCCGGGCCACCGCGCGCCATGCCCGAACCGATGACGAAAGTCTTACGCCGCCCCACCCGGGCGTTGCCCGCCGCTCCGCGTTAGGGCTGGTGGCAGGGGGTTTCCCGGGCGCTGCCGCGATGGGCGACGGGCAACCCGTCGACCCCGGTCGGGGCCAGGGGCAGGCTGGAGCCGTCAGTACGAGGCACGCACCACAAGGGGAAGTCATGCGCAAGATGTTCCGCGGCGCCGCCGCGCTCGCCACCTCCGTCGTCGCCGTGATCGCGCTCAGCGGTTCGGTCGAGGCCAAGCCGGCCGACGCGTGGGCCGGCTGCCCGGACGGGGCGGTCTGCATCTACCCTCAGAACCAGAACCCCGCCGTCAAGCCAACGCACGTCTTCTACACCTACGGGGCGCACAACCTGAGCAATCAGGTCGGGAACCACTGGGTGCTCAACAACCAGTACGGCGGTGCGACCGCAAATCTGTGCACGGGTTCCGGAGGCTCGGGCTGCGGCAGCCCCATCGCCGCCAAGACCGGTGTCTACGCCGACCTCACACCCGTCAACTCGGTCCGGCTGAACCCGTAGCGACGCCCCCTCAGGGGCGGCGTGCGGAGCCGCCCGCCAGGCGGCTCCGCGTACTCGTGTGCTGGTCATACCGGTTCGAAGAGGCGGTCGTCCGCCCCACCCCCGCTGTAGCCTGGGCGCTCCCGTACCGCTGCCTGGGCGCGCACTGCCATGGGGGATGTCTTGGGGGATCCGGACCACCGGCGGAAGACCGACGGCCACCACGAGTCCGACGACGCCGCGATGCCCTTTCCCGCACAGCTGAGACGTCTGCGGGTGCAACGTGGTCTGTCCCTCGCGGACCTCGCCCGGCAGACGCACTACAGCAAGGGCTATCTGAGCAAGATCGAGACAGGCTCGAAGCGCGTCACCGTCGACGTCGCGCGACGCTGCGACGAGGTACTGCGGGCCGGGGGTGAACTGGTGCGGATGGTCCGGGAGACGGGTCCGCGCGGCGCCGACGGCCGCGGCGACGGCGGCAGCTCCGGCCTGGGCGACGCCGGCGCGCAGGCCGGCGCCCGGGCCGACGGCGAATGCCCCTACCGGGGCCTGCCCGCCTTCACCGCACGGGAGGCCCGGTGGTTCTTCGGGCGGGACCGGGCGACGGCCGAGCTGATCGAGCGGGTCTTCGAACGGGTCGGCGACGGGCCGCTGATGCTGCTCGCCCCGTCGGGCGCGGGCAAGTCCTCCCTGCTGAACGCCGGTCTCGTGCCGGCGCTGCGCGGAGGCGGTTTCCCGATGCCGGGTTCGGACACCTGGCCCGTGCTGCGGTTCACGCCCACCGCGCACCCGCTGGAGGAACTGCTGGACTGCGCCGCGAAGGCCCTGGGCGGCGATCCGGGCGTCACCGTGGACGAGCTCCGGGACCGGCCGCACGCGCTGCTCGAAGCCGTCCGGCGGCACTCGGGCGGCCCCGCGGCGGACGGCCCGGACCGGACGCCGCCGCCCCCGCGTCCGGTGCTGCTCGTCGACCAGTTCGAGGAGCTGTTCACGCTGTGCTCCGACGAGGACGAGCGGCGCGCGTTCGTCCGGGTGCTGTGCGCGCTGGCGGCCGCGCGCCGCGAACCGGACGGCCCGGAACCGGGCGGTCTCGACCCCGCCGTCGTGGTGCTCGGCGTACGGGCCGACTTCTCCGGGGACTGCCTGGACCTGCCGGAGCTGGCCCAGGTCTTCACCCGGGGTCTGTTCGTCCTGCCCCCGATGTCCCTCGCCGAGCTGCGGGAATCGATCACCCGCCCGGCGGAGCTCGCCGGACTCACCCTCGAACCCGGCTTGTTCCCGCTGCTGATGCGCGACGCCGGACTGCGCGACGACCAGCCCGACCGGACCCCCTCCGGGGTGCTCCCCCTGGTCTCGCACGCCCTGCTGGCCACCTGGCGCCGGCGCGAGGGCGCCACCTTGACCGTCGACGGGTACGAGCGCACCGGCGGCATCCAGGGGGCGATCGCCCGCACCGCGGAAGAGGTGTTCACCGGCCTGTACCCGGCCGAGCAGAACACGCTCCGCCGCGTCCTGGTGCGGCTGGTGCACGTCGCCGACGGTACGGGGGCCACGCGCCGCCGGATGAGCCGGACCGCCCTGATGGAACAGCTGGCCGACGCGGGCCCCGCCGCGGCCGCGCTCGACACCTTCGTCCGGGCGCGCCTGATCACCATGGACAGCGACACCGTCGAGATCACCCACGAGGCCCTGCTGCACGCCTGGCCGCGGCTGCGCGGCTGGATCCGCGCCGACCGGGCCGGGCTCCTGGTCCACCAGCAACTGGCCCACGCCGCCGCCGAATGGGAGCGCGAGGGTCGCGATCCGTCGGCGCTGCACCGCGGGACCCGCCTGGAGACCGCCCGGACCTGGGCCGACGAGCACGACGGCAGGAGCCGGCTCGGCCCGCTGGAGGCCGCCTTCCTGCGGGCGAGCCAGGAGGCGCAGGACGGCCGTGAGCGGCAGGCCGGACGTCAGGTGCGGCTGCGGCAGTGGACGCTGGCCACGCTCGTGGTCCTGCTGGTCCTCGCGGTGGGCGCGGGCGGGCTCGCGTACCAGCAGCGCGCGGGCGCGCTCGGCCAGGAGCGCGTCGCCCGTTCACGTGCGCTCGCCCTGCAGTCCGCGGCGCTGGCCGCGGGCCGCCCCGAGGCCTCGATGCTGCTCGCCGGGGAGGCGTACCGGACCTCGGCGACGAGCGAGGCCCGCGGGGCGCTGCTGAGCACCCAGTCCCAGCCGTTCGTCGCCCGTCTGGGCGGGCACGGCGGGCCGGTCAACGCGGTGGCCTTCGGCCCGGGCGGCGACACGCTGGCGACGGCCGGATCCGACGGGACGGTGACGCTGCGGCGGGTGGCCGACCGCCGGACGATCGCGACCTTCACCCTGCCCGGGCGGGTGCGCGCGGTGGCCTTCAGCCCCGACGGCTCGACGCTCGCGGCCACGTCGACGGACGGGCCGGCGCGGCTCTGGGACACGACGGACCGGGGCGCGGGGGCGCAGCTCCCGGCGAGTACGGCGGGCGCCCGGGCCGTGGCCTTCGCGCCCGACGGGCGGAGCCTGGCCGTCGCCGGTGCCGACGGGACGATCGGGCTGTGGGACGCCGCCGGGGACCACCGCGCCCTCGGATCCCTCACCGGGCACACCGGGCGGGTGAACGCCCTGGCGTACGCCGCCGACGGCCGGACGCTGGTGTCGGCCGGCGCCGACCGGACCGTACGGCTGTGGGATCCGGTGGCGGCCGGTGCGCAGGCCGTCCTCACCGGGCACACCGACGAGGTGCTGGGCGTGGCCTTCGCCCCGGACGGCCGTACGGTCGCCACGGGGGGCGTGGACCGCACGGTACGGCTGTGGGACGTGGCCGGGCGCCGGACGACCGCCACGCTGACCGGGCACAGCGACGACGTCAACGGTGTCGCCTACACCCCGGACGGGACGACGGTAGTCAGCGCGGGCGGCGACGGTACGACCCGGCTGTGGGACGTGGCCGGGGGCCGGGCCACGGCCACGCTCGCCGGGCACACCGACTACGTCCTCGGGGTGGCCGTGGACAGCGGTGGCGCGATGCTGGCCACGGCCGGTTTCGACCAGTCGGTGGTGCTGTGGGACCTGCGGGGCGCGGTACTGACCTCGCGGCCGTTCACGGAGATCTGGCACGCCGCGTACAGCCCGGACGGGAAGTGGCTGGCGACCGCGGAGTCCGATCACGCGGTGCGGCTGTGGGACGTGGCGGGGCGCCGGGTCCTGGCCACGTTCGCGGGGCACAGCGAGTCGGTGTTCTCGGTGGCCTTCGCGCCCGACGGGCGGACGCTGGCCTCGGCCGGCTCCGACGGCACGATCCGGCTCTGGGACACCGCGGCGCGAGGCCGGTCCGCCGTGCTCGACGGCCACGCCGGGACGGTGTTCGCGGTGGCCTTCTCCCCGGACGGGCGGAGCCTGGCCTCCGCCGGTTCCGACGGCACCGTACGGCTGTGGGACGTGGCGGGGCGCCGCCCGCTCGCCGTCCTGACCGGTCACACGGACTTCGCCAACGACGTGGTGTTCAGCCCCGACGGGCGCACCCTGGCCAGCGCCGGGGACGATCTGACGGTCCGTCTGTGGGACGTGGCGGGGCGCCGCCCGCTCGCCGTCCTCACCGGCCACCGGGGTGCGGTGCGCGGGGTGACCTTCAGCCCGGACGGCCGGACCCTGGCGAGCAGCGGCAACGACGGGACCGTACGGCTGTGGGACGCGCGGCGCCACCGCTTCGAGGCCGCGCTGGCCGGGCACACCGGATCCGCCCGGGGCATCGCCTTCTCCCCCGACGGCCGCACGCTCGCGAGCAGCGGCAACGACCGGACGGTCCGGCTGTGGGACGTGGCCGGGCGCCGGACGGTGGCCGCGCTGTCCGGCCATGCGAACGCGGTGTGGGGCGTCGTGTTCGCTCCCGACGGGCGGACGGTGGCCAGCAGCAGTACGGACGGCACCGTACGGCTGTGGGACCTGGACGTCGGGGCGCGGCTGGCGGCGGTCGACGGCCTGCGGACGTCCGGATCCGCGGGGTGGGACGGGGGTCCGGCCCGAGAGGGTGCCCTGCCGGTCTGGCTCAGGCGTTCGCGATGACGAGCAGGGTGCGTGCCGCGGCCGGGCCCGACAGGCGGCAGCGGTGCGGGACTTCGCCCCGGTGGTGGGCGCTCTGGCCCGCGCGCAGGGTCAGCGCGTCCTCGCCCTCGACCTCCAGGACGATCTCGCCCTCCAGGACGTAGAGGAAGTCCTCGCCGGGGTGTTCGAACCAGCCGCGCTCGCCGCGGCCGGGCTCGAAGTGGTGCTCGTAGGCCTCCATCAGGGTGCTGCGCCCGCCGGGGATGAGCACCTGGGCGATCTGTCCCGCGGCCTCGCTCACGCGGATCACCTGGGGGTCGCTCTCGTGGCTGACGGCGCCGGGCCGGTCGGGCGGCCGCAGGAAGGTGCCGGGGGTGACGTCGAGGGCCTCGGCGATCCGGTAGATCGAGCTGAGGCTGGGCGTGGCCAGCCCGCGTTCCAACTGGCTGAGGAAGGGCTGGGAGAGGCCCGAGCGGGTGGCGAGTACGGCCATGGAGACGCCGCGCTGTTTGCGGCAGCCGCGGATCACCCGTCCGACCTCGATCGCTTCGGGCGTGGGTTCTGGGCGAGACACGCAGGTGAACGTACCCCATCGGGTCCGCCGGGCCGGAGGGCCGCGGGAGGTTTCGCACTGCCGCAACACTCCCGTCATAAGCGTGGTCAATTATTGACCTCACTTATCAGCGCGTTCGGACGAGCGCGCCGCAACGATCGCACCGCTACGAACGAGGAGCCGCCCCGTGCACGCCACCCCCTCACCCCCCGGCCGGGGCCTCGCCGGGCTCGGCCCGGCGCTGGGCGCGGCCGGCGTCGTACTCGCGCTCTGGTACCTCCTCGCCCGCTCCGGCGCGGTCGCGCCGGGGCTGCTGCCCACGCCGGGCGAGACCGCGGCCGCCCTGGCGGACAGCGCCCGCAGCGGCACCCTGGCCGCCGACCTCGGCGCCAGCCTCGCCCGGGCCGGACAGGGCTTCGCCCTGGGCGCCGTCGTCGGCGGCGCCCTCGGCTTCACCACCGGCTACCTGCCGAAGGCCTCCGCCGCCGTCACCCCGGTGATCTCCTTCCTCCGGCCGATCCCGGCCATCGCGCTGGTACCGCTCGCGACCGCCTGGTTCGGCATCGGCGAGAGCGCCAAGCGCCTGCTCATCGCGTACGCCGTCCTGCTCGCCGTCTGGCTGTACGTCCACGACGGGGTGTCCCGGGTACCGGTCTCCCATCTGCGGGCGGCCCGGTCGCTGGGGGCCCCGCTGCACCGGCGGTTCACCGAGGTGCTGCTGCCCGCCGCCGCTCCCGCCCTCCTCGCGGCCCTGCGCTACGGGGCCTCGGTGGCCCTGCTCGCGCTGGTGGCTGCCGAACTGGGCGGCGCGGACAGCGGACTGGCGTACCGGCTCCAGGTGGACGGCCAGTTCCTGCGGGTGGACCGGATGTTCGCGGGGCTGCTCGTACTCGGACTGCTCGGGGTGGCCGTCGACCTCGTACTGGCCGCCGTGGGCCGCCGGTTCGTGCACTGGAGCGCGTCATGAGCCTCGCGGTACGGCTGGAGGGGCTCTCGGCGGGCTACGGGGCCGGCGTGCCGGTGCTGGAGCAGACCGACCTGGAGTTCGCGGCGGGCTCGTTCACGGCGCTGCTCGGGTCCAGCGGATGCGGCAAGTCCACGGTCCTCAACACGGTGGCCGGGTTCGTACGGCCCACCGCCGGGCAGGTCACCGCGGGGGCGGAGCCGGTGCGCGGGCCGGGCCCGGAACGGGGCGTGGTGTTCCAGCACTACGCGCTGTTCCCCTGGCGCACGGCCCGCGGCAACGTCGAGTTCGCCCTGCGGCGCCTCGGACTGCCCCGTGCGGAGCGCCGCCGGCGCGCCCTCGCGGCGCTGGCCGAGGTGGGGCTCGCGGACGGCGCGGAGAAGTACCCGGCCCAGCTTTCGGGCGGGATGCAGCAGCGGGTGGCGCTGGCCCGGGCGCTGGCCGCCGAACCCGAAGTGCTGTTGATGGACGAGCCGTTCGGAGCGCTGGACGCGCTGACCCGGACCCGGATGCAGACCCTGCTGCGGGAGCTGTGGCAACGCCGCGGCACCACCGTCCTGTTCGTCACGCACGACATCGACGAGGCGCTGGCGCTCGCCGGGCGCGTGATCGTCCTCGGCGGGAGTCCCGGGCGGGTGCTCGCCGACCACCCCGTGCCGCCCGGGCCGCCCGATCCCGACCTGCGCTCCCTGATCGCCCGCCGTCTCGGCTCCGAATGATCCCGCTCACGTCCCCGGAAGGACCGCTCACCATGCTCAGACCCCGCGCGGTGGCCGCCGTACTGCTGGCCGCCCTGCTCTCCCCGTTCGCCACGGCCTGCGGCTCTTCCCCGTCGGGCCCGGCGGACGGCGGCCGCCCGGCCGTCACCCTCGCCGCGAGCGACCATCTCGGCGGCGCCCCCGTCCACGTGGCCGAGGAGGGCGACCTCTGGTCGGCCGAGGGCATCACGGCCAGCGTCACCACCCAGCCCACCGGCCGGGACGCGTTGAACGCCGTACTCGGCGGCCAGGCCCAGCTCGGCGTCGTCGGCGACCTGCCCGCCGTGACGGCCACGCTGGGCGGCCGCGAACTGCGGGTCGTCGCCGACCTGTCCCGGTTCTCCGACTGGCGCCTGCTCACCCGGACCGACCGGCAGATCACCGGCTTCGCCGCACTGAAGGGCCGCAAGGTCGGAGTCCCGCAGGGCACGAACGTCGAGTACGCGCTGTCGCGCATGCTCGCCTCGGCGCAATTGACCGCGGCGGACGTCACGGTGGTCAACCTCGCCCCGAACCAGGTCACTTCGGCCCTGGCCCGGGGCGACATCGACGCCGGGGTCACCTTCCCCAGCTTCTACGACGCCGCACGCACCGCCCTGGGCGGCACCTACGCCGAGCTCCCCTTCACCGGGTACACGGCCAGGACCCTCCTCGTCGCAGGCCCGTCGGCGAGCCAGGAGAGCACCACCGCCGTCCTGCGCAGCCTGCTGCGCGCCCAGCGGGAGCTCGGAGCCGACCCGGCCGGGGCCCGCAAGGCCGTGCTCGCCCAGTCCAAGGGCGCCCTCCAGGCCGCCTACGTCGACACCTTCCAGCCGCGCTACACGTACGGCGCCACCCTCTCCCCCGAGCTGCTGGCGCAGCTGGAGGAGGAGGCCGCCTGGGCCAAGGCCGCCCAGAACCTGCCCGGCTCCGCCGACCGCGCCGCACTGCTGAAGTACCTGGACGCCGGCCCCCTGACGGCCGTCGACCCGGCCGCCGTCACCGTCCGCTGAACCACCCGCACACGCACACGCACCCGCACACGTATCCAGGGGAGATCCCATGACCGTCGACCAGAACACCCTGCGCCGCCGCGGCGTCGGCCTGATCGCCCACGACCCCGAGCGCAGCTACGGCGGCTTCACCCTCTACACACCGATCACCAGCGCCGGCGAGATCCACCTCGTCGACATCGAGGGCCGGCCGGTCCACACCTGGAACTCCCCGCACCCGCCCGGCCGTCAGGCGCAGATCCTGCCGAACGGAAACCTCTTCTACGCGGCCAAGGACACGAGCGGCCCGACCCTCTTCCCCATCTGGGACGTCTACCACGGCGGCATCTTCCAGGAGCTGGCCCCGGACTCGACGGTGCTCCGCGAGGTCCGGCACCCCTTCCACCACCACGACGCCTCGACCCTGCGCAACGGCAACCTGCTCATCGGGGCCGTCGAGCCGCTGGACCCGGCCGACGCGGCCCGGATCCGGGGCGGCATCCCCGGATCCGAGGCGCCCGGCGGGGTGATCTACGGGGACGTGGTGTACGAACTGACCTGGGACGGGGCGATCGTGTGGCGCTGGGCCGCCATCGAGCACCTGGACCCGCAGGAAGTGCCGCTGAACCCGCACTTCGCCCGCAACCACTGGCCGATGGCCAACACCGTCAACGAGAGCGCGGACGGCTCGATCGTGGTGGGCTTCCGCAGCGCGTCCACCACCGTGTCGGTGGACCGTGCCGACGGGTCCGTGCGGTGGCGCATCGGCCCGGACGTACTGGCCCAGCAGCACCATCCGCACGAACTGCCCGGCGGCACCCTCCTGGTCTTCGACAACGGCACCTACCGCGACACCACCTCGGTGCCGTACTCGCGCGTGCTGGAGCTCGACCCGTCCACCGGCAAGGAGGTGTGGGCGTACGAGGACAACCCGCCGCAGAACTTCTTCAGCCCGTACATGTCCAGCGCCCAGCGCCTGCCGAACGGCAACACCTTCATCGCCGAAGGCTCCTTCGGACGGCTCTTCGAGGTGACCCCCGGCGGCGAGGTCGTGTGGGAGTTCGTGGTCCCGCAGTTCCGGTCCTTCGGGGAAGGCGTGGGCCTGGAGTCCTCGGCCGGCGCCCAGAACTCGGTCTTCCGCGCCTACCGGTACGCCGCGGAGCAGATCCCGTGGCTGTGAGGCACACCTGCCCCACACACCCCGAATCATTTCACCGGAAGGCGTGTACGGCCGATTGAATTGCCGCACGCTCAATCGCGGCGACGGCCAAGAAGGACCGCGGGCCGGCCGAGCCGGTCTGGGCCTGGCGGCCAAGCCGGTGTGGGCCGTCGCCGCGGGCATCCGGGCCCCGGGCAACACCGCTGCCAACTTCTCTTAATATTGCGGTCATTGTATGGCACCGCTATCGGGCGTAGCGTTTTCGAAAGAAATTGATGACGGGCCGAATTACCTGATCCCGCATCGGCTTCCCTTTTCCGTACGCCGAGCAGGAAGGCGCAATTCTCCGTGTCCGTTTCCTCATCGTCACCGGCGCCCCTGCACCTCGCCGTCGCCCTCGACGGCGCGGGCCGGCACCCGGCCGCCTGGCGCGAGCCGGGTGCCCGGCCCGCCGAGCTCTTCACCGCCCGCTACTGGGCCGGTCTCGCCGGCGAGGCCGAGGCCGGGCTGCTCGACTTCATCACCTTCGAGGACGGCCTCGCCCTCCAGTCCTCCTCGCCCACCGGACCCGACGGGCGCACGGACCGGGTCCGCGGCCGGCTGGACGCGGTGCTCACCGCCGCCCGGGTCGCACCTCTGACGCGGCACATCGGGCTGGTCCCGGCCGTGACGGCGACCCACACCGAGCCCTTCCACATCTCCAAGGCGATCGCCACGCTCGACCACGTGAGCCGGGGACGGGCCGGCCTGCGGATCCAGGTGTCCGGGCTCGCCCACGAGGCACGGCACTTCGGGCGGCGGACCGCTCCGTTCGCGGACGGGGAGCTGTACGCGGAGGCCGCCGACCACGTCGAGGTGATCCGGCGGCTGTGGGACAGCTGGGAGGACGACGCGGAGATCCGGGACGTGGCCACGGGCCGGTTCGTCGACCGCGGGAAGCTCCACCACATCGACTTCGAGGGGCGGCACTTCAACGTCAGGGGGCCTTCGATCACCCCGCGCCCGCCGCAGGGACAGCCCGTCGTCAGCGCGTCCGGCGACGGCGAGGCCTCGTACGCGCTCATCGCCCGGTCCGCCGAGATCGGGTACGTGGCCGCGCACGACGGCGCCGGTACGCGCGCGGCCGTGGCGGCGATCCGGCGGGCCCGGGAGGCGACCGGGCCCGCCGCGGACCCGCTGCACCTCTTCGGGGACCTCACGGTGTTCCTCGACGCGGACGCTCCGGCGGCCGCCGCGCGCCTGGAGCGCCTCGACGCGCTCGCGGGTGTCCCGTACGCCGGTGACGGCGCCGTCTTCACCGGGAGCCCCGGGCAGTTGGCGGACCTGCTCCTGGAGCGGCGTTCGGCAGGCCTGTCCGGTTTCCTGCTGCGGCCGGGCGTGATCGCCCACGACCTGCCCGCCATCACCCGGGGGCTGGTGCCGGAGCTGCAGCGGCGCGGGGCCTTCCGCCGGGAGTACGGGGCGGACACCCTGCGCGGCCTGCTCGGGCTGGAGCGCCCGGCCAACCGTTACGCGCGGCCCGCAGCCTGATCACGGCCCGACCCGCCGCCCGACCCGGACCCTCCGGAAGGACGAACCATGAGCAGCAAGCCGCTCAAGCAGATCCATCTCGCGGCCCACTTCCCGGGCGTCAACAACACCACCGTGTGGAGCGACCCGGCCGCCGGCAGCCACATCGACTTCGACTCGTTCATCCACTTCGCGCAGACGGCCGAGCGCGCCAAGTTCGACTTCCTGTTCCTCGCGGAGGGGCTGCGGCTGCGCGAACAGGGCGGTGAGATATACGACTTGGACGTGGTCGGCCGGCCCGACACCTTCACGGTGCTCGCCGCCCTGGCCGCGGTGACCGAGCGCCTGGGCCTGACCGGGACCATCAACTCCACCTTCAACGAGCCCTACGAGGTGGCCCGCCAGTTCGCCACGCTCGACCACCTCTCGGAAGGCCGGGCCGCCTGGAACGTGGTCACCTCCTGGGACGCCTTCACCGGCGAGAACTTCCGGCGCGGCGGATTCCTGCCGCGTGAGGACCGCTACTCCCGCGCCCAGGAGTTCCTGGCGACCGCCACCGAGCTGTTCGACTCCTGGGACGGCTCCGAGATCTCCGCCGACGCGGCGACCGGCACGTTCCTGCGCGACGCACGGGCCGGGGCCTTCGCCCACCGGGGCCGGCACTTCGACATCGAGGGCCGCTTCAACGTGCCGCGCAGCCCGCAGGGCCGGCCGGTGGTCTTCCAGGCGGGCGACTCCGAGGAGGGCCGGGAGTTCGCCGCCGCCGGCGCCGACGCGATCTTCGGACGGTACGGAACCCTCGACGCGGGGCGGGAGTTCTACGCGGACGTCAAGGGCCGGCTCGCGGGGCACGGCCGTACGCACGACCAGTTGAAGATCCTGCCCGCGGCCACCTTCGTCCTCGGGGACACCGACGCGCAGGCCCGGGAAATCGCGCACGAGGTGCGCCGCCTCCAGGTCAGCGGGCAGACCGCGATCAAGTACCTGGAGCACGTCTGGAACCGGGACCTGTCCGCCTACGACCCGGACGGTCCGCTGCCCGAGATCGACCCCCGGGTCGGGGAGAACACCATCGCCCTCGGGCGGGCGAGCGTAAGGCAGTTCCGCGATCCGCTCGCCACCGCGCGGCAGTGGCGCGAGCTGGCCCGGGCCAAGAACCTGTCGATCCGCGAACTGGTGATCGCGACCACCGCCGACCAGACGTTCGTCGGCTCGGCCGCCACGATCGCCGAGTCGATCAACACCTTGGTGCAGGCGGACGCCGCCGACGGTTTCATCCTCGTCCCCCACATCACCCCGGGCGGTCTGGACGGCTTCGCGGACTCCGTCGTACCGCTGCTCCAGGAGCGCGGGGTCTTCCGCACCGAGTACGAGGGCACCACCCTGCGCGACCACCTCGGTCTCGCGACCCCGGCGCCTGCCCCGGCCGCGGCCGCGGCCCCGGCCCCGGCCCCGTGAAGTTCCTCGCCATCACCCTGATCACGGACTCCCCCGACCCGGCGACGGGTGGTCTGAAGCCCACGCGGGAGCGGTTCCGTGAGGTGGTCGCCGCCGCCCTGCTGGCGGAGGAGCTCGGCTTCGACGGCTTCGGCGTGGGCGAGCGCCACGAGCGGCCCTTCCTGTCCTCCTCGCCGCCCGTGGTGCTCGGCCACATCGCCGCGCTGACCCGCCGGATCCGGCTGTTCACCGCCGTCACCACGCTGAGCCTGCTCGACCCGGTGCGGGCGTACGAGGACTACGCGACGCTCGACCACCTCAGCGACGGGCGCCTGGAGCTGATGATCGGCAAGGGCAACGGCGCGGCGCAGCGCGAGCTGTTCCAGGTGTCCCCCGAGGACCAGTGGGAACGCAACGCCGAGGGCTACGAGCTGTTCCGCCGGATCTGGCGGGAGGACAAGGTGAGCGCGCAGCCGCGCTTCCGGCCCGCGCTGAGCGGTGCGGAGGTGCTGCCGAGACCGTTCCAGCGGGCCCTGCGGGTCTGGCACGGCAGTGCCACGAGCCGGGAGTCGGTCGATCTCGCGGCGCGCTGCGGCGACCCGCTCTTCTCGGCGAACGTCACGCACCCGATCGGGCCGTACGCGGAGCTGATCCGCCACTACCGGGAGCGCTGGGAGCACTACGGGCACGATCCGGCCCGGGCCGTGGTGGGTGCGGGCACGGCCGGCTACCACGCGGCCCGCACCTCGCAGCAGGCGGTGGCGGCGTACCGGCCGGCGTTCGCGCGCTACCTCGCCTTCCACGAGCAGCTGGGCGCGGCCCCCGTCTTCCCGACCCTGGAGGACTTCGTCGAGCGGAGCTCGGCGCTGATCGGCAGCCCCCAGCAGGTGATCGAGAAGGTGCACCGCTACCACGAGGCCTTCGGCCACACGGCCCTGCACCTGCAGGCCGAGGCGGGCGGGCTCGCCGAGGCGGACCACCGCGCCTCGCTCGAACTCTTCCAGTCGGACATCGCGCCGGTCCTGCGCCGCGCGATACCCGACCCCCGCTTCCCCGACCCTGCCTTCCCCGACCTTTAAGGAGTCCGGCCATGCCCGGCATCCCCCTCGGGGTCCTCGACCTCGTCCCCGTCTCGTCCGGTTCCACCGCCGCCGAAGCCCTGCACCGGAGTATCGATCTCGCCCGGCGGGCCGAGGAGTTCGGCTACGCCCGCTACTGGTTCGCGGAGCACCACCTCAATCCCGGGGTCGCCGGGACCTCTCCGGCGGTCGTGCTCGCGCTGACCGCCTCCGCGACCTCGGCCATCCGGCTGGGCTCGGGCGCGGTGCAGCTCGGGCACCGCACCGCGCTGTCGACCGTCGAGGAGTTCGGCCTGATCGACGCACTGCATCCCGGACGCATCGACCTGGGGCTGGGCCGCTCGGCGGGCCGGCCCCGGCCGTCCGACGGTCCGGGCGCGCGGCCGCCGGTCACGCCGGTCGTGGACGGGTACGCCCCGAACGGGCTGCGGATCCCCGAACCGTTCTCCTTCGCCCCTCTGCTGGGCCATCCGCGGGTGGCCCTCCAGCAGAAGCTGCTGAACCTGCCGGGAGCCCAGCCGCAGGAGTACGGCGAGCAGGTCGACGACGTGCTCGCGCTGCTGCGGGGCGAGTACCGCTCGCCGGAGGGCGTCGAGGCGCATGCCGTCCCCGGCGAGGGGGCCGACGTACAGGTGTGGATCCTGGGCAGCAGCGGCGGGGTGAGTGCGGAGACGGCGGGGCGCAACGGGCTCCGGTTCGCGGCCAACTACCACGTCAGTCCTGCGGCGGTGCTGGAGGCGGCCGCGGGGTACCGGGCCGCTTTCAAGCCTTCGGCCGAGCTGGACCGGCCGTATCTGACGGTGTCCGCCGATGTGGTGGTGGCCGAGGGCGAGGAGGCGGCGCACGAGCTGGCCACCGGGTACGGGGCCTGGGTCCGCAGCATCCGGACGGCCGAGGGGGCCATCCCCTACCCCACCCCGGCCGAGGCGCGGGCCCTGCCGTGGACCGATGCGGACCGGCGGCTGGTGGCCGACCGGCTGGAGACCCGGTTCGTCGGCTCCGCGCGCACCGTCGCCGATCACCTGGAGCGGCTCCAGGCGGCGACGGGCGCCGACGAACTGCTGATCACCACGATCACGCACGGGCACGCGGAGCGGGTGAACTCCTACCGGCTGCTCGCCGAGGAATGGCACCGCCGGGCGCACTGACGAGACGCGTAGAACGCGACGCCGAAGGTGTAGGGGGTTCCCTCATGCTTCGGCCGGTCCGGCACGGAAGGCTGATCAGGGCAATTGGCCGCCGTGGCGGCGAACCGAACAGAAGGACACCCATGAGACGCATCTCCGTAATCCGCAACGCAGGGCGCGCCGTGCTCGCGCCGGGAATCGTCGCGGCCCTGCTGACGGGCGGCGTCGCGCATGCCACGGATGCCGAACCGAAGCCGGCGGGCACGACACCGATCGGCAGCTCCGCCGGCAGTCCGTCGATCTCAGCCGACGGCCGTTACGTGGCCTTCGCCTCGCCGGCAAGGGATCTGGTGGCCGGCGACACCAACCGGGCGGACGACGTGTTCGTGCGCGACCGGCAGACCGGCGCCATCACCAGGGTCAGCGTCGACTCCGCGGGCAACCAGGCCAACAACGTGAGCCGGAATCCGTCGATCTCGGCCGACGGCCGCTACGTCGCGTTCGAGTCCTTCGCGACGAACCTGGTGGCCGGTGACACCAACCGCTACCGCGATGTTTTCGTGCACGACCTGCAGACCGGCGAGACGACCAGGGTCAGCGTCGGAAGCCACGGCGAACAGAGCGACAGTGAGAGCTCCCATCCGTCGATCTCCGCCGACGGCCACTACGTCGCGTTCGACTCCCCCGCGTCGAACCTCGTGTCCGGCGACACCAACGACAGCCACGACGTCTTCGTGCGCGACCGGCAGACCGGTGGGACCACCAGGGTCAGCGTCGATTCGAACGCTCGCCAGGGCGACGGCATCAGCCAACTGCCGTCGATTTCGGCGGACGGGCGCTACGTCGCCTTCTCTTCCGGGGCGAGGACGCTGTCCCTGTTCCCCGACAACAACCACGCTGACGACGTGTTCGTGCACGATCGGCTGACCGGGTACACCGACCGGATCAGCGTCGGTCCCGGCGGCGAAGAAGGAAATTCCGCCAGTCGCACGGCGACCGTCTCGGGCGACGGCCGTTTCGTCGCCTTCGAATCCACGGCGTCGAATCTGGTGGCGGGTGACACCGGCGGGCCGTTCGACACCGACATCTTCCTGTACGACCGGGTTACGCGGACGACGACGCAGGTGAACCTCGGCCCCGATGGCCTGAGCGACGGCAGGACCCCCGGCCAGGAGCGGACCACGCTCTCGGCCGACGGCCGCTACATCGCGTTCGTGTCCGGCGAGGACAAGCTGGTGACCGGCGACACCAACTCGAGCTGGGACGTGTACGTGCGAGACCGGGTGAGCGCCACGACGACCAGGGTCAGCGTCGCCGACGACGGCTCGCAGAGCGATGGGCACAGCTACAGCCCCGCGATTTCGGCCGACGGCCACCACGTCGCATTCACGACCGGCGCGACGAACCTGGGCGGTGACGGCACCGGCCGGAAGTTCAACCTGTACGTGCGCGGACTCGGCAACTGACGTGCCGGCTGCCGCGGCGTCCTCAATCGCGCGCCGCGGCGGCCCACACACCGGCCAGAGCAGCCCGACCGGAGACGCCGACCTTCGCGTAGGCCCGGCCCAGGTGGACTTCGATGGTCTTGGGACTCAGATGCAGCCGGAGGCCGATGTCCCGGTTGGTCAGGCCGTCCGAGACCAGGTTGACGATCTCGACCTCGCGGGCGGTCAGGTCGAACCGCTCGGCACCGCTTTCGGGCCGGGGACCGCGCGCGTTCAGGCGCCGCTCCTCGCGCGCGACCTGGGGCAGGAACAGTTGCGCGTCACACCGGGTGAACAGCGCGCGGGCGGACACGAGGTGCGCACGGGCCTGGTCGATCGCCCCGCTGCCGCCGAGCGCCGTCGCGGCGAGCAGGTGCGCCCGCCCGGCCTCCACGGCCACCCCGATCCGGCCGAACGTGCCGGCAGCGGCGACGGCGAGCGGTGCGGCTGCCGCCGGATCCGTCGGCAGCGTGGCGATCGCGCGGGCCTGCTGTGCCATGGCGGTGCGCAGCGGAAGTTCGAGCCGGCGCGCCGCGTCCTCCGCCCTGTCGGCCCATGCCGCGGCCGCAGCGACCCGGCCCGCCGCAACCTCCGCCTCCGTGAGCATCAGGTACACCAATGGCCTGGTGCGGAGTCCCACCGCCGGCAGCTCGGTCCCACCGCCACTGGTGAGCAGCAGTTCTATGCACGCGTGCGGGTCACCCGAGTGCAACAGCGCCTGCGCCAGCATCGCCTCGGCCTGACCGCTACGCCAGGAACTCATGGCCGTCGTCTGGTCGTCGACGACGATGGCCTCCTTGCCCAGGCGGATCGCCTCGGCCAGGTCACCGCGCCAGGTGGTGATCCAGCACCCGAAGGTCAACGCCATGACGCGCAGCTCCTCGCTGCCGGTCAGTTGCGCCGACTCCAGGCTGTCGTCGAAGCAGGTCGCCGCCTCCGCGAGTTCGCCGAGGTAGGCATGCACCATGCCGCGGATCGCGGTCAGCAACGCGATCTTGTGGGACTGCCCGCTCGCGCGGGCCAGTTGCAGGCCGCGGCTCATGTGCCGGCTCGCCGCCGTGAGCCGATCGGCGGAGATCTCCGACCAGCTCAGCCAGAACGCCGCATCGATGTCCCGGACCAGGTCTCTGTCGGGAAGCGCGTCCAGTAGTGCGGCCGCCTCGTCCAGCCGGTCCGCCCGCCGGTCGATGAGCGTTGCGGCGGACAGCGCCGTCGCGAGCAGCATCGGATCCCCGACTTCCCGCGCGGCCGCGATCGCCTCGGCCACCCGGTCCTGTCCGTGCTCGCGCTCGACGCTTTCACCGGCGACGAGCGCGACGAGCAGGACGGCCGCCGAGTGGGCGTCGACCCCTTCGACGCGTTTCCACTCGCTGTGCAGCATCGCCCTGGCCTCGGTGTAGCGCCCGAGGATCTGCTCCACCGTCGCACAGGCCCGCACTGTCTGTGCCCGGATCCGGGTGAGTTCGGCGGGCAGGAGCCGCAGCACCTCGTGCATGGTCTCCCTGGCCTGCCGCAGGTCGCCCGTGGCGCCGAGTACGTGTGCCAGCCGGCCGAGCAGGATGAGGCGCTGCGGAGTGGCCGACTCCGGGTCGGGGAGCAACCGGATGGCCGCCCGCAGGAAGTGCCCGGAGGTCGCAGGCGTGGTGTGCATCGTCGCCTCGGCCGCCTCGGTGAGCGCCGCGACCGCGTCGAGGTCGCCTCGGACGGCGGATCGCTCCACGTGCCGGGCGAACTCGGCCGGCGGCGCGCCCCGGCTCCGGAGTGCCGAAGCGGCCCGGCCGTGTGCCTGAAGCCGCCAGCCAGGACCCGCGTCCTGGTAGGCGACGCTGCGCACGAGCGGATGCCGGTACCGGAACCGGCCGGTCGCGCCGTCCAGCCGCACCAGGTCACGCTCGGCGAGCCGATCGAGCGCGGCGAGCACGGACCCGGCGTCCATGGCCGCCGTCCGGGCGAGCGAATCGGCCTCGAAGTCGTCGCCCACGACCGCGGCGGCATGCGCGACGACCCGCTCTTGGGGGGTCAGCGCGGCCAACTCGGCGGCGAGCACCGCGTGGACCGCCACCGGGATCGCCCCGTCGGGGTGGAGCGCCGCATCGCCGACGGCGACACCCCGTTCACCGGCCCGCACCAAGGCTTCCAGGTAGAACGGGTTTCCGCCACTGGCCCGGTAGAGCTCTTCCCGCCGGGAACGGCCCAGACCTTCCGGCATGACGTGGCCGGCATCGGCGCGGCTCAGCGGCGCGAGTTCCAGCAGCTCGGCGCCTCCGTCGGTCGCGGCGCGGGACAGCGCGTGCCACAGCCGCAGCGACGTCTGCCGGGGCCTGCCCGCCAGTGCCAGGACCAGCCGCGCGCGGGGCGGGTGGCGCAGAAGGTGGTCGAGCAGCTCGACCGAACCCTCGTCCGCCCAGTGCAGATCGTCGAAGACGAGCACCAGCCCGGACGGCTCGGCGGCCAGCTCCAGCAACGCCCGAACCGCCCGGTGCAGCCGGTACCGCTCCGCGTCGACCAGGTCGGCGGGGCCGGTGGCGGGAATCGCCGGGAACACGGTCGCGAGAAGTGCGAGCTGCTGTTTCCCGAGAAGGGCGAGACGCTCCGGGCCCAGCTCGGCGAGCCGGTCGTCGAGCGCGTTGACGAACACACCGAACGGGATGTGGGATTCGAACTCCGCCGCGCGTGCGCTGCGGACCGCCCATCCTGCTGTGTCCGCGAGCTTCCCCAGCTCCGTCAGCAGCCGGCTCTTGCCGATCCCGGGTTCGCCGGTGACCGCCACGCACCAGGTGCCACGTTCGCCCGCCAGCACCGCGCGCAGGATCGCGACTTCTCGCGCCCGGCCGGGAAATCCGCGGACGGACTCCCCCATCACTTCGACAGTCATGCTGGCGTCGACTCACTTTCCGTCCGCGACCAGGCGATGGTACCGACGCGGCCGGGCGCCCGCCGCCGGAGGTGTCCGGCGGCGGGCGGCTCGTCCGTCAGGTGTCGCGGACCGCGACGATGCCGTTGAAGACGCCGACGTACGCGGTGCCGTCGGGGCCGAGTGTGATCGGGGCCCAGTTGTTGTCGTAGAGCGGGCCGGTGCCGGTCAGCTGCCGCCAGCGGCGCTCACCCGTACGGAAGTCCACGGCCGTGAGGTACCAGGCGTCGATGCCCCAGACGTTCGGCTCCTTCTCGTAGAAGTAGAGCAGCCCGTTCGCGGTGGAGAGCTTCGGGACCACGGAGGGAGCGCGGATCGCGCTCTCCCAGACCGTGTCGCAGCCGCTGCCGTCGGCGCGGACGTCGATGCGGGCCACTCCGCCCACGACGGACTTGCCCAGCAGCAGGGTGGTGGGGTTCTCGTAGCCGTAGTTGTTCTCGACGACGATGCTGTTGCCCCAGGTGATGAGGGAGTTGTCGGTGGTCGAGGCGCCGGAGCCGAACACCGGCACCTTGCAGACCAGCCGCCGGTCGGCCGGGACGTCCGCGCCCCGCTTGTAGACCAGGACGTTCATCCGGTCGTCGGCGTTGTCGGTGATGGCGACGTAGCCCTGGCCGAAGAGGTCGGGGGTGGTGCCCGAACCCTGGTTGACCGAGCCGGGCTTGGCCGCCGTGCCCCGGTCGTACGTCTGGCGCCACTGGATCTCGGGGGTGCCGTCGGCACCTGCACGGAAGCTGTAGAGCGCGTGGTCGGAAACGATGGAGACACCGTCCTCGGCGACCGAGAAGGAGTTCTGGATCTCCTCTCCCCGCAGCTGGACGGAGCGGATCCGGCCGGTCGCCGGATCCACCGTGCCGACCCGGCCCTGGCGGGTGACCCACCAGATGCGGCCGTTCCAGTCGGGCATCACGGAGGTGACCGGGTCGCAGGTACCGCTGGGCCACAGGTTGGTCCAGGTCACGCAGTCGTGCGGGACCTGCCCGGTGAGGTCCCAGTCGTCGTCGACCGTGAACTTCCAGCTTCCGTCGGGGTTCTGGGAGTGGGCCAGGCGCAGGATGTGCTGGCGGGAGTCGGCCAGCACGGCCCGGTCCTGGTCGTCCAGGTAGAAGTAGGCGCCGCCCGAGGTGTCCTTGAAGATCTTCGCGAAGTCGAGCGAGGTGATCGCCTCGACCGTCGAGGAGCGCTGCGGGAGCTGGTGTTCCGCGAGCGTGGCGAGCGTACGGGGCTCCAGGAGCTTGACCTTGAAGCCGGAGAAGGTGCCGCACACCGTGACGAGCCGGCCGGCCGAGTCGAAGGTCGCGGTGGCGCACTCGCCGCCGAGTGCGGCGATCTTCTCGCTGGTCACCTTCGGGTTCTTGCCGAGCGGCCCCGACCAGGGGGAGGTGGCACTGCCCGCCGCGTCGGAGTGCATGCCGCTGCGGCCGTTGGGCGCGAGGAAGGGGTGCTGCGGGGGTGCCTCGCCGGGCAGCGGGGCGGCGGCCGCGGGGGCGCCGTCGTAGTGCGTGACGAGGCGGTGGCCGGGGGCCTTGGGTATCTCCTCGGCCTGGGCCGGCGAGCCGCCGTACATCACCGTGAGTGCGGCGACGACGGGCAGCACGGCGCAGTTCAGCGATCTTCGGAACATCCGGACTTCCTCCATGTCTCTCAGCGTTGTTGACATTGCGTCTGATGTCGCGCCGCCGCCAGACGCTAGATCGCACCACTCGAGGAGTCCATGGATGGGCCGGATGATTCACGAAGGCGCAACAGTCGATCAAGGATTCAGGCTGGACACGACGTTCGCGGTGGCCGTCAGGCCGTTGTGGATGGTCGCGGCCATGCTGCTGCTCGCCAGGTAGAAGCCGAGCAGCGCACAGATGACGGCGTGCGAGAACTTGAGACCGCCGCTGCGCAGGAAGATCCAGGCCAGGATGAGGAGCAGGACGACCACCGAGAGGGAAATCACCATCGAAACCTCCTTACTCGCCGCCATGGTGGCGCAGCAGGGGGTGCCTTCGGGCGAAAGGCGTGTCCGCCGTACGGGTGTTGACCGTCCGTGACGGCCGGTCGGTCCTTGACGATCTCGTCCCGGCGGGTCGTACGGTCACACCGTCCACCGGGTGCAGGGGGCTTGTCGGGGTCCTGCCCGCCGTGCCATATATGTCTAGACCATTAAGGAAGCCGAGGAAGGCAACCCCGTGCGACGCAGCGCCCCCACGCTCGCCCTCCGCCTGGCCGTCGCAGGCATCACCGGCATCGCCGCCGTCACCGGCCTCACGGCCTGCTCCGCGCCCGACACCGAGGCCCCGCCCGCCCCCGCCGGGCTGACCGCCCAGGCCGGCAGCGCCACGAGCGTGCACGTCATGTGGGACGCGGCGGCCGAACGGGACGGGGTGACCGGCTACCAGGTCTTCGAAGCCGACCGCCTGGTCCGCGAACTCCCCGCCGAGAAGACCATGGTGGACATCACCGGCCTCGCCCCGCAGACCGGTTACGCCTTCACGGTCCGGGCCCGGGACGCCGCCGGGAACCTCTCCGGTCCCGGCCCGGCCGCCCGGGTGACCACCCCGGCCGCCAAGGCCGAGGACCGCACGGCCCCCACCTCGCCGGCCACCACCACCGCCCGGGCGACCGGGCCCCGGTCCGCCCAGGTGTCCTGGACGGCTGCGACCGACGACACGGGCGTCACGGCCTACGACGTCTACCAGGGCGGCGTCCGGATCCACACCGCCGGCCCGGGCGAGAGCACCACGGCCCTGGACAACCTCCGGCCGGACACCGTCTACACCTTCACCGTCCGGGCCCGCGACGGAGCGGACAACTCCTCCGCCGACGGCCCGGCGGTGGACGTGACGACCCCGCCCGCCTCCGGCGACGGCCCCGGCACGGCCCCCGCCGAATTCGCCGCGACCGCCTCCCCGGGCACCGTCACGCTGACCTGGACCGCCCCGGACACCGGCGACCCCACCACCGAGTACGAGCTGTACGTCAACGGACTGCCCACGACCGTCATCCAGTTCGGCGCGGGTGCCGTGCCCAGCGGCCGGGCGGAGCACCGGCTCACGGTGGCCGAACCCGCCGGCACGGTCTGGGCCGTGAAACTGCGGGCCAGGCTCCCCGACGGCAACTGGGGATCCTTCTCCGCGGAGCGGCGGATCACACTCGTCGCATGAAAGAAGACACCGATCCGGCCTGAACGGCACGGCCGCACGGGAAGATCGCGCACAATACATCCGTGTTCGGTGAGTACTCGTTCAATGACAATCAGGCAGGATCCGCGGCCGGCGATCCCGGACCGGCCCCCTGCCCGGCCCCCGGCAACCTGCCTCCGGAACCTGCGAGCTTCGTCGGCCGGGAGCGCGAACTGGAGCTGCTCGACGGCCTGTTGCACGAACGAAGACTGGTCACCCTCACGGGGGTGGGCGGCGTCGGCAAGTCACGGCTCGCCCTTCGGGCCGTCGCCGCCGCCCGCCAGGTTCGCCCCGACGGAGTCTGGTGGGTGGAGCTGTCGCCCCTGCGCGACCCGAGCCTGCTCACGGCCACCGTCGCCCACACCGTCGGCCTCGCCGACCACTCCCCGCGCCCTCCCGACGAGGAGCTGTGCGCATGGATGGCCGACAAGGAGCTGCTCCTGGTGCTGGACACCTGCGAGCACCTGGTGGCCGACTGCCGCCATCTGGTCGGCGAACTCCTGCAGTCCGCGCCCGGCTTGACGGTCCTGGTCACCTCCCGCGAGCCGCTCGGCATGCCGACCGAGGAGGTCGTCACGGTCCGGCCGCTGCCCTGCGAGGGGCCCGACAGCGATGCCCTCACGCTCTTCCGGGCGCGCGCCCTGGCCGCCACCCCGCGGGCGGCGGCCGTCTTCGCCGACCCCGCGCGGACCGCCGTCGCCGCCGAGGTGTGCCGGCGCCTGGACGGCATCCCGCTCGCGCTGGAACTCGCGGGCGCGCGGCTGCGGTTGTGGACGCTGGAGCACATGGCCGAGCGGATCGGCGCACGCCTCGATGTGCTGTCCGACGCCCGGGCCGCGCTGCCGCGCCGGCACCAGACGATGCGGACCACGATCGGCTGGTCCCACGAACTGTGCGAGCCGCTGGAACGGCTGCTGTGGGCCCGGCTCTCGGTCTTCACCGGCGACTTCGACACCGCCGCGGCGCGCGCCGTCTGCTCGGGCGGGCCGCTGCACGCCGCCCGGGTGGAGCGCGTACTGGCGGGCCTCGCCGCCAAGTCCGTGGTCCTGCGCATCGAGGAGCGCGGTACCGGGGCCCGCTACCGGATGCTGGACACGATCCGCGAGTACGGACAGGACTGGCTGGACGAGCTCGGCGAGGTCGAGATCGTCACCGACCGGCACGCCCACTGGTACGCGGCGCTCTCCCAGGCCGCCGAACGGGGCTGGATGGGCCCGGGGCAGGTGGACTGGTACCGCAGGATCACCGCCGAACACGCCCAGCTGCGTACCGCCTTGGAGCACCTGATCGCCGCCGACCCGACCGCGGCGCTGGAGATGGCCGGGGTCCTGTGGTTCTACTGGTTCGCGTGCGGGCACGTGCACGAGGGCCGCGGCTTCCTGGAACGGGCCCTGCGGGCCGCTCCGCGCACGGGGGCCGCGTACAACCAGGCCGTGTGGGCCCTCGGACTCACCATGCTGCTCCAGGGCGACATGGACGCGGCGCGGCAGCTCGGCGACGAATGCACGCGGGACGCGGCCCGGCTCGCGGACCCCGAGCGGGAGCTGCGCGCGGCCTATCTGGCGGCCGCGTCCGTCCTCATGCCCGGCGACCCCGTACGGGCCCTGCGGCTGGCCGGTCCCCGGGCCCGGGCGGGCCACGGCGGGCGGACCAGCGGCACGGGCTGGCTCCTGTGCAAGCTGGCCACCAGCTACTCGCTGTGCGACCTGCGGCGCTTCGACGAGGCGACCGAGGAGGCACAGTCCCTGCGGGAGGCCTGCGCGGAGCTGGGCGAGCGCTGGCTGCGGGCGTACGCGGACTACATCCTGGCGGTGGCGGCACTGGGCCTGGGGGACCACGGCGAGGCCGCCCGGCACGTCCGGGCCATGCTCTCGGGGAAACGACTGCTCGGCGACCGCTTCGGCATCGCGCTCGGCCTGGACCTGCTGGCCGCGGCGGTGGCCGGGCTGGGCGACGGGGAACTCGCGGCGCGGCTCCTCGGCACCGCGCACGCCTGGTGGCGCACGGTGGGCCGGCCGCAGATGGGCTCGCCCTCACTGACGGCCCTGCGGGACCAGGGCGAGCGGCAGGCCCGCGCGGCGATCGGAGACGCCGCCTACGAGGCGGCGTTCCTGGGCGGCGCGGCTGCGCCCACCGGCTGAGTCTCGGCCGGTGGGTCTGGAGTACGGCCTAAATCCTGGGCTCCCGTCAGTACGGGAGGGGTCTGCCCGACGGTGTGCGCAGGTCCAGGTCTCGGGGGGCGGGCTTCGGGACGGGCTTACGGATCAGCTGCTGGCGCATGCTGCCTCCTCGCTCAGACCAGGGCCGGGCGGCGGGGTTCCACCGTGCGGCTGTCGGGGAGCAGTTCACCGGTGTCGTCGAACACGACGACCCCGTTGCACAGCAGGCTCCAGCCCTGTTCAGGGTGAGAGGCCACAATGCGGGCGGCGTCGTGATCGGCGCTGTCGGCGGTAGGGCAGGGTGGCTGGTGGGAGCACATGGCGCACCTCCTCGCGAAGTGGGGCGGGAGCGCCGGTGGTCACCCGGTCGATTCCGCGATCCACGGTGGCGGTGAGTATTACTGATCGCCGCCCCCGGACGGAACCCATATCGGCCGTCCAGTTCAGGGTGTGTATGCCCGCTTACCATGCGCTCATGCCCGCTATTCGGATCGTTCACCGCACGTCTTTGGCACCGGTCGAGGCGTGGCCGAAGCTCACGGACTGGGAGCGCCACGGTGCGCAGGTCCCGCTCACCCGGACGATCATGGAGACGGCACCCCCGACCCGCGTCGGAACGATCTTCACGGCGCGGACGGGCGTGAGCAGGATCACATTCGACGATCGCATGGAGGTCGTCGAATGGCGACCCCCTGCGGAGGATCTGCCGGGACTGGTCCGGCTGGAGAAGCGCGGCCGGTCGGTGACGGGCTGGGCGGAGATCGAGATCCGCCCCCTCGCCGCGGGCGGCGCGGAGATCCACTGGCGGGAGGAGCTGCGCCTGCGCGGCCTCCCCCGCGCCCTGGATCCCGTGGTCGCGGCGGCGGGCCGGCTCCTCTTCGGCCGGGCCCTCGCACGCCTGCTGCGGCCTTAGGGTTTCGTGATCACCGTGCCGGTGATCACGAAGCGACCGAGGAGATCTCCGTGGCCACTCCGCCACAGCCGCAGCAGCAGGGCGCCGGCCCGTACAACCCCTACGCCGCGCCCGTCCCGCAGCAGGGCGGCCCGGCCGGCCCCGGGCATGCCGGACCGCAGCCCTACGGCGCGTACGGCGCGTACGGCGCGCACCCCGAGCCGGGCCGGTACGGCTGCCGCCTGTGCGGGGCCTGGCCCGCCGCGCACGCGACCGTACGCGGCCACCAGGGCCTGATCCTGCTGATGCGGTTCCTGAGCCTGCGCGGACCGTTCTGCCGCGACTGCGGCCTCGCCACCTACCGCCGCATGTCCTCGGACACCCTGTGGCAAGGCTGGTGGGGGCCGCTGTCCGTCTTCATCACGCCCGTGACCCTGCTGATGAACCTCGGCCCGCGGGCGTCCTTCCGCAAGCTCGCTCCCCCGGCGGGCGGCTTCCGGCCCGCCCTCGACCCGGGCAAGCCGATGTGGCGCCGGGCCCCGGTCCTGCTGTTCCTCGCACCGGTGCTGCTCGTCCTGCTGGGGATCCCCGCACTGATCGGGGTCGCCCTGCTCGTCGGTGACGGCACGCCGACCCTGTCGGTGGGCCAGTGCGTCGGCAACGAGTGGGACGGGGACCGGCTGCGGCTGCACGTGCGGGACTGCGGTTCGCCGCGCGCCGAGTACCGCGTCAGCAAGCGCCTCGAGTCGTCCGGCGACCGGTGCGCCCCGCTCGACCGGGTCGCCGGCGCCGAGTACGGCCCGGACGGCTCCACGCTCACCTGCCTCACTCCCCTGCCCCGGTGACGCGAGAGCTCCCGGACACCGTGGGGCGTCCGGGAGCTCTCGTCCGCGGGCCCGCGTCAGCGGATCGGCATGCCGGAGATCGTGCGGGCGATCACCAGGCGCTGGATCTCGCTGGTGCCCTCGAAGATCGTGTAGATGGCGCTGTCCCGGTGCATGCGCTCCACCGGGTACTCACGGGTGAAGCCGTTGCCGCCGAGGATCTGGACCGCCTGGGCGGTGACCTTCTTGGCGACCTCGCTCGCGAAGAGCTTCGACATCGAGCCCTCCGCCGACTCGAACGGCCGGCCCGCCACCGCCATCCAGGACGCCCGCCACACCAGCAGCCGGGCCGCGTCGATCTGCGTCCGCATGTCGGCGAGCTGGAAGGCCACGCCCTGGTTGTCGATGATCGGGCGGCCGAACTGGGTACGGGTCTTCGCGTAGTCGAGGGCCACCTCGTACGCCGCGCGCGCGGTACCGACGGCCATCGCGCCGACCGCCGGCCGGGAGGCCTCGAAGGTGGCCATGGCCGCGTTCTTCACGCGCTCGCCGCCGCCGCTGCGGGCGCGCTCGTGGGCCCGCGCGAGGCGCTCGTCCAGCTTCTCCTTGCCGCCGAGCAGGCAGGAGCCGGGGATCCGCACGTCTTCCAGCACCACCTCGGCCGTGTGCGAGGCGCGGATGCCGTGCTTCTTGAACTTCTGGCCCTGGGACAGGCCGGGGGTGTTCGGCGGGACGATGAAGGAGGCGTGCCCCTTGGTCCCCAGCGCGGGATCGACGACCGCGACCACGATGTGGACGTTGGCGATGCCGCCGTTCGTCGCCCAGGTCTTGGTGCCGTTGAGCACCCATTCGTCCTTGGCCTGGTCGTAGACCGCCCGGGTGCGCATCGAGCCGACGTCCGAGCCGGCGTCCGGCTCGGAGGAGCAGAAGGCGGCCACCTTCACGTCGTCGGGGGTCCCGTACATCTGCGGGATCCAGGTGCCGATCTGCTCCTCGGTGCCGTTGGCGACGACGCCGATGGCCGCGAGTCCGGTGCCGACGATGGACAGCGCGATGCCCGCATCACCCCAGAAGAGCTCCTCCATCGCCATCGGGATGCCGAGCCCGGTCGGGTCGAAGAACTGCTGGGCGTAGAAGTCCAGCGAGTAGATGCCGACCTTGGCGGCCTCCTGGATGACGGGCCAGGGAGTCTCTTCGCGCTCGTCCCATTCCGCGGCCGCGGGACGCATCACATCGGCGGCGAAGCCGTGGATCCAGTCCCGTACCTGCTTCTGGTCGTCGTTGAGCTCCATGGTGAACTCCGCCATGTCCCCTCCACCTGTCTGTACTCGGCCCTGCGGAAGTTACTAGCGGTAACCTACGCGAAGACCACAGTGTGTTACCGGTGAGTAAGCACTGTCAAGCACCGTCCGCACCGGCCACGACGGCGGACGGGGTGACCTCCGATTCGATCGACAGGGTGTGCGGGGTGTTACGTTGCGTGGGCGTCACGCACATCGCAAGGGCGGGGAGAGAAACACGTCATGGAGACCACTCAGCAGGCCGGCGAGCCGGGAGCGGCCGAACGCCGCCGGCGGGAGCTGCTCGAAGCCGCCGACCGGGTCGTGCTCAGGGACGGCCCCAAAGCCTCCATGAACGCGATCGCGGCAGAGGCCGGCATCACCAAGCCCATCCTCTACCGGCACTTCGGGGACAAGGCGGGCCTCTACCAGGCCCTCGCCGTCCGCCACACCGACGCCCTGCTCGACTCGCTGCGGGCCGCACTCGACGCCCCTGCCGAGCGGCGCCGCCGGGTGGAGGCGACCCTCGACACCTATCTTGCCGCCATCGAGGCCCGCCCGCAGGTCTACCGCTTCCTCATGCACCCGGCCGAGGACTCCCACAGCGCCGAACGCGGCTTCGACGTCGGCCTGCACTCGGCCCCGCTGCTGCGCCGGCTCGGCGAGGAGCTGGCCGAGGTGATCGGCGAACGGGTGGACCTCGGCCCGGGGGGCGAGCGCCTCGCCCGGATCTGGGGCCACGGCATCGTCGGCATGATGCACGCGGCCGGCGACTGGTGGCTGGGCGAACGCCCCTGCGAGCGCGCGGACCTGGTCGCGGGCCTCACGGACCTGCTCTGGGGCCGCCTGGCCACCGCCGGCAACCGCAAGGACGGCCCGGGCTTCTAGCCGCACATCCAGCCTCGCCGGCCACCTCCAGCCCCGCCGGCGTTTGAGGCGCGGGGTCTGGGGCGGAGCCCCAGGAAACCCGGCTCCGCCGGGCACCGGGCTCCGCCCGGACCGGCGCCTCAAACTCCCCCAGCTACCGCTGGGAGGTACCCCCTGGCGAGGCTGGGATGCGCCCGGCGAAACCGGAGGCAACGGTGGGCTAGCCGCGCAGCGCCTCCGCTCCCCAGGTGGTCTTCCGGATGGCGCGCCGCAGGCGACTGGCGCGCAGGCCCGTCACGCGGTCCGCGTACACCGTCCCGTCGAGGTGGTCGCACTCGTGCTGCAGGCACCGCGCGAAGAACCCCGTCCCGTCGATCTTGACGGCGGCCCCGTCCGACGTGACGCCTTCCACCACCGCGTGGTCGTAGCGGACCGTCCCCGCCTCCAGCCCCGGCAGGGACAGGCACCCCTCCGGCCCCAGGAACTCGTCCCCGTCGGCCGTCACCAGCCGCGGGTTGACGATGTGCCCGACGTGGCGGACGTCCTCGTCGTCGGGGCAGTCGTAGACGAACACCCGCTGTCCGACGCCGATCTGGTTCGCGGCGAGCCCGACACCCTCGGCGGCGTACATCGTGGCGAACATGTCCTCGATGAGCCGGTCGAGTTCCGGGCCGAATTCGGTGACTTCCGCGCACGCGGAGTGGAGCACCGGATCGCCGAGCAGGCTCATGGTGCGGACGAGGCCGGCGGTACCGGGAATGGGGCGCTGTCGCATGGCCTCAACCCTACGACGGGCGACTATATGAGGAGATCCGCGGCGGGGCGGGGGGCGCCGCGGTCAAGGCTCCGGCCGGTACTGGATAGGCTGGGGCCGACCGACGCAAGGAGGACAAGGGACGATGGCAGGCAACACGGAGCCGCTTTCGCCGCGGGCCAAGCTGGCCGTGACGGCGGGCAAGGCCGCGGCGGCGGTGTCGCGGGCCGCGGGACGCGGAAGCGGATCGGTGATCGGTGGCAAGGTCGCACTCAGGCTCGACCCCGATCTTCTCGGCGCGCTGGCGCAACATCTCGATGTCGTCCTCGTCTCCGCGA
This sequence comes from Streptomyces nojiriensis, assembly GCF_017639205.1. NCBI lineage: Bacteria > Bacillati > Actinomycetota > Actinomycetes > Kitasatosporales > Streptomycetaceae > Streptomyces > Streptomyces nojiriensis. The sequence goes on from NZ_CP071139.1 coordinate 2,014,280, forward strand.
CGAACGGCAAGACCACGACGACCCGACTGATCGCGGAGGCCCTGCGGGCCAGCGGTCCGGTCGTCTCCAACGCCCTCGGCGCCAACATGCCGGCCGGCATCACGTCCGCGCTGGCCGGCGGCTCGGACGCCAAGTACGGCGTCATCGAGGTCGACGAGAAGTACCTGGCCGGAGTGGCCCGGGACGTCACCCCCAAGGTGATCGCCCTGCTCAACCTCTCCCGCGACCAGCTGGACCGCGCCGCCGAGACCCGCATGCTCGCGGAGAAGTGGCGCGAGGGGCTCCAGGGCTCCAAGGCGGTCATCGTCGCCAACTGCGACGACCCGCTGATCGTGTGGTCCGCCTCCTCCTCCCAGAACGTGGTGTGGGTCGCGGCCGGCCAGGAGTGGAAGGACGACGCCTGGTCGTGCCCCTCCTGCGGCGGTGTCATGCAGCGCCCGGGCGACGACTGGTTCTGCGGCGAGTGCGGATTCCGGCGCCCGACCCCGACCTGGGTGCTCTCCGGCGACCACGTCCTGGACCCGCACGGTTCGGCCTGGCCGATCCACCTCCAGCTGCCCGGCCGCGCCAACAAGGCCAACGCCGCCACCTCGGCCGCCGTGGCCGCCGTCTTCGGCGTCCCGCCGCAGGTGGCGCTGGAGCGGATGTACCAGGTGCAGGCCGTCGCCGGCCGCTACGACGTGGTGAGCTTCCAGGGCCGCGAGCTGCGGCTGCTGCTCGCGAAGAACCCGGCGGGCTGGCTCGAAACGTTTTCGCTGATCGATCCCCCGCCGACCCCGGTGATCCTCTCGGTGAACGCGCGCGGCGCCGACGGCACCGACACCTCCTGGCTGTGGGACGTGGACTACCCGCGGCTGGCCGGTCACCCGATCTTCGTGATCGGTGACCGCAAGCTGGACCTCGCGGTCCGCCTGGAGGTCGCGGGCCTGGACTTCCGCGTGTGCGACACCCTCGACGAGGCCGTGCAGCTCGCGCCGCCCGGACAGATCGAGCTGATCGCCAACTACACCGCCTTCCAGGACGTGCGCCGCCGCGTCGGCAACTAGTACTCATACCTCAGAGGACACAAGAGCATGAGCGACAACAGCCTGCGTCTGGTGTGGGTCTACCCGGACCTGCTGAGCACGTACGGAGACCAGGGCAACGCCCTCGTGGTGGAACGCCGGGCGCGCCAGCGCGGCCTGGACGTGCAGCGCGTGGACGTGCGCAGCGACCAGCCGATCCCCACCTCGGGCGACATCTATCTGATCGGCGGTGGCGAGGACCGGCCGCAGCGCCTGGCCGCGGAGCGCCTGCTGCGCGACGGCGGCCTGGAGCGGGCCGTCTCGAACGGGGCGATCGTCTTCTCCGTCTGCGCCGGGTACCAGATCCTCGGCAAGGAATTCGTCAACGACCAGGGCCAGCGCCAGGAGGGCCTCGGCCTGCTGGACGTCGTCACCGTGCGCGGTGAGGGCGAGCGGTGCGTCGGCGACGTCCTCGGGGACATCGACCCGCGCCTGGGCCTGCCGCAGCTGACGGGCTTCGAGAACCACCAGGGCGTGACCCACCTCGGCCCGACGGCCAAGGCGTTCGCCCGGGTGAGCATGGGCCGTGGCAACGGCACCGGTGACGGCACCGAAGGCGCGTACAACGACACGGTGTTCGGCACGTACATGCACGGTCCCGTGATGGCCCGCAACCCGCACATCGCGGACCTGCTGCTGAAGCTGGCCCTCGACGTGAACGCGCTGCCGGCCATAGACGACCGGTGGTACGAGGCGCTGCGCGCGGAGCGCATCGCCGCCGCGACGCAGCCCGCGTAGCGCCCCGCGGACCGCTCATCGGGGCGGCCCCCGCATCATGTGTTCGGCCCGGTTTTCCCTAGGGGGAACCGGGCCGACGTGGTTTCGCACGACGAGTACGACCAGCATGTGGAGGATGGTTCAGCCCACCTCTCCGACGCTTGTAGGGTGGCCGTAGTTCCAACCGGACGACGTGGTCCGGTCGTCGGCCCACGTTGCAAAGGTCCGTTCCTGCCATGCGCATAGGTGTGCTCACTTCCGGTGGCGACTGCCCCGGTCTCAACGCCGTCATCCGCTCCGTCGTGCACCGTGCCGTGGTCGACCACGGCGACGAGGTGATCGGCTTCCTCGACGGCTGGAAGGGCCTGCTGGAGGCGGACTACCGCAAGCTCGACCTCGACGCCGTCGGCGGCATCCTCGCCCGCGGCGGCACCATCCTCGGCTCCTCCCGGGTCCAGCCCGCGCACCTGCGCGACGGCGTGGAGCGCGCCCGCGGCCACGTCGCGGACCTCGGCCTCGACGCGATCATCCCGATCGGCGGCGAGGGCACCCTGAAGGCGGCGAACCTGCTCTCGCAGGCCGGTCTGCCCATCGTCGGCGTCCCGAAGACCATCGACAACGACATCGCCTCGACGGACGTCACCTTCGGCTTCGACACCGCCGTCGGGGTGGCCACGGAGGCGCTGGACCGGCTGAAGACCACCGCCGAGTCCCACCAGCGCGTGATGGTCGTCGAGGTCATGGGCCGCCACACGGGCTGGATCGCCCTGCACTCGGGCATGGCGGCCGGCGCGCACGCGATCGTCGTGCCGGAGCGCCCCTTCGACATCGAGCAGCTGACGGAGATCGTCGGCGAGCGCTTCTCCGCGGGCAAGCGGTTCGCGATCGTCGTGGTCGCCGAGGGCGCCAAGCCGCGCCCCGGGTCGATGGACCTGGAGGAGGGCGGCGTCGACATGTACGGGCACGAGCGGTTCGCCGGCATCGGCAACCGCCTCGCCGTGGAGCTGGAGCACCGTCTGGGCAAGGAGGCCCGGCCGGTGATCCTGGGCCACGTCCAGCGCGGCGGCACGCCCACCGCGTACGACCGGGTCCTCGCCACCCGCTTCGGCTGGCACGCGGTGGAGGCGGCGCACCGGGGCGAGTTCGGCATGCTGACCGCGCTGCGCGGGACGGACATCGTGATGGTGCCGCTCGCCGAGGCGACCTCGACCCTCAAGACCGTTCCGGCCGACCGCTACGACGAGGCGCAGACGGTTCTCTGACGTCCCTTTTGTACGCCCCTTCTATCCTGGGCCGCCCCCGCGCGCAAGAGCGTACGGGGGCGGCATTACTGTGGTGGGGCATCACGGTCAAGGGAGTGAACAGATGGATCACAGCGGGCACGGCATGGACATGCACATGGACATGGACCTGCCGCCGTTCACTCTCGGGCGCGGGCTGGAGTTCTCCTTCGACTCCTTCTTCCTGATCGCCTCACTGGTCGGGCTCGCCCTGTACGGGTGGGGCGTGCTGCGGCTGCGCCGGCGCGGGGACTCCTGGCCGCTGGGCCGGACCATCGCCTTCACCGTGGGCGTGCTCACCGTGATCCTCGTGATGTGCACCAAGCTGAACGACTACGGCATGGTCATGTTCAGCGTGCACATGGTCCAGCACATGGTGATCAGCATGGTCACCCCGATCCTGGTGCTGCTGGGAGCCCCGGTGACGCTGGCGCTGCGTGCGCTGCCGCCCGCCGCCCGCGGTAGCAAGGGGCCGCGCGAGCTGCTGCTGATGCTGCTGCACAGCCGGTACATGAAGGTGATCACCCACCCGGCCTTCACGATCCCGATGTTCATCGCGAGCCTCTACGCCCTGTACTTCACCCCGCTCTTCGACTTCCTGATGGAGAGCCGGACCGGGCACATCGCGATGATGGTCCACTTCCTCGCGGTGGGTCTCATCTTCTTCTGGCCGATCATGGGCATCGACCCGGGTCCGCACCGGCCGGGCTACGTGATGCGGATGCTGGAACTCTTCGCGGGCATGCCCTTCCACGCCTTCTTCGGCATCGCCCTGATGATGGCGAGCCAGCCGATGATCAAGACGTACGCGAACCCGCCGGCGTCCCTCGGCATCGACCCCCTGCTCGACCAGCAGTGGGGCGGCGGCATCGCCTGGGCCTTCAGCGAGATCCCCTCGGTGCTGGTCCTGATCGCCCTCGTCTACCAGTGGTACCACTCCGAGCAGCGGGCCGCGCGGCGGTCCGACCGGGCCGAGGACCGCAACGGCGACAAGGAGCTGGCGGCCTACAACGCGTATCTCGCCTCGCTCCGCGCGCGTGGCCAGTAGCGCGACACCACCTTCCGGCGCCACCATGGGGCATGACCGGATCCGTTAAGGCGATGGCCGTCATGACCTTCGCCGCTCTGGTGGCCGTCGCCACGTATTCCGTGGCCCTCGGCAGCAACGGCTGGCTGTGGTTCGGCTGGGTGGTGCTGGGGCTGTTGACCGCCGGCATGGCCGCCACGCGCAATGTCTGAGCAAGGTCCCGTCCGCCCCCTGCACCCCGTGGCTCACCGTCCGTAAAATGGCTGTGACAACGGGATATCGACAGGAGCGGCCTGGTGTTCTACCACTTGCTCAAGCACGTGTTGCTCGGCCCCCTGCTGCGGCTGCTGTTCAGACCCCGGATCGAGGGTCTGGAGAACATCCCGGCCGAGGGTGCGGCCATCGTCGCGGGCAATCACCTGTCCTTCTCCGACCACTTCCTGATGCCCGCCATCCTCAAGCGGCGGATCACCTTCCTGGCGAAGGCCGAGTACTTCACCGGCCCCGGGGTCAAGGGCCGGCTCACCGCCGCCTTCTTCCGCAGCGCCGGGCAGATCCCCGTGGACCGCTCGGGCAAGGACGCCGGGCAGGCCGCCTTGCGCGAGGGGCTGGCCGTCCTGGCCAAGGACGAGCTGCTGGGCATCTACCCGGAGGGGACGCGCTCGCACGACGGCCGGCTCTACAAGGGCAAGGTGGGTGTCGCGGCGATGGCGCTGGGTGCCCGGGTGCCCGTGGTGCCCTGCGCGATGGTCGGCACCTTCGAGATCCAGCCGCCCGGGAAGAAGATCCCGAAGATCCGGCGGGTGACGATCCGCTTCGGCGAGCCGATGGACTTCTCCCGCTACGCAGGCATGGAGGGCGAGCGGGCGGTCCTGCGGGCGGTCACCGACGAGATCATGTACGCGATCCTCGGACTGTCCGGCCAGGAGTACGTCGACCGGTACGCGGCCGAGGTCAAGGCCGAGGAGGAGGAAGCGCGGAAGAAGGCCCGGCGCACCGCGCGCTGAGCCTTCTCCCGCTCGCTCCCGCCGTCCCTTAACGGACGGCCGGGAGCTCCTCCGGCGCCGGAAGGACCGAGGACTCGGCCGGCGCGTCGGAGGACAGGGACTTCGCCGCGGCCGGAGCCGGGGCCACCGGGGTGGCGTGCGGCGCGCACGTCACGTCCTTGGCGTCGACCTTGCCGGTGAGCAGGTAGGCGTCCACCCGGGTGTTGATGCAGGGGTTCAGCAGGCTGGTGACACCGTGCGAGCCCGCGCTCTTCTCGGTGATCAGCCGCGAGCCCGCGAGGCGGCGGTGCAGCTCGACCGCGCCCTTGTACGGCGTGGCCGCGTCCCGCTCGGACTGGACGATCAGTACGGGCGGCAGCCCGTGCTTGGCGCCGACCGCGATCGGGGTGCTCTGCTTGGCCTTCCAGGTCGCGCAGGGAAGGTTCATCCACGCGTTGGACCAGGTCAGGAACGGGTACTTCTGGTGCAGCTTGCTGTTGTCCCGGTCCCACTTGGACCAGCTGGTGGGCCACTTCGCGTCGGCGCACTCGACGGCGGTGTAGACGGCGTTGCCGTTCTCCGACGCCGCGTTGCCCTTGATGTCCGTCATGTCCGGGGCGATGGCGTCGATCAGCGCCTGCTCGTCACCGGCCGCCCAGGCCGCGAAGGTCTGGGCGACGGGCACCCAGGAGGAGTCGTAGTACGGGGCGCCCTGGAAGAAGCCGATGAGCTCGGCCGGTCCGACGATCCCGCCGAGCGGCTTGGCCTTGGCCTTGGCGCGCAGCTCCTGCCACTTGGCCTCGACCTTGGCGCGGGTGTCGCCGAGGTGGAAGACGGCGTCGTTCTTGGCGACCCAGTCCTGCCAGTCGTTCCAGCGCATCTGGAAGGAGACGTCCTGGCCGAGGTTGGCCTCGTACCAGATGTTGTCCTGCGACGGGTCCACCACGCTGTCGACGATCATGCGGCGCACGTGGGCCGGGAAGAGGGTCGCGTAGACCCCGCCCAGGTAGGTGCCGTAGGAGACGCCGAGGTAGTTCAGCTTCTTCTCGCCGAGGCCGGCCCGGATCACGTCGAGGTCGCGCGCGGTGTTCGGCGTGGTCATGTGCGGCAGCATCTCGCCGCTGCGCTCCTTGCAGCCGTCCGCGTACTCGGCGGCGAGCTTGCGCTGGGCGCGCTTGTCGGCCTCGGAGTCCGGGACCGGGTCGGCCTTGGGGGCCTTGACGAACTCCTGCGGGTCGATGCAGGAGATCGGCGCGGAGTGGCCGACGCCGCGGGGGTCGAAGCCCACGAAGTCGTAGGCCTTGGAGGTGTTGACCCACAGCGGGCTCTTGGTGGTGACCCGGCGCGGGAAGCGCATGCCGGAACCACCGGGGCCGCCGGGGTTGTAGACGAGCGCGCCCTGGCGCTCCTCCTTGGTCCCCGTGCTGCCGATGCGGTCGACGGCGATGTCGATGGTCTTGCCGTACGGCTTCGCGTAGTCGAGCGGGACCTTCACCCATCCGCACTGGATGGGCTTCTCGAAGCCCCAGTCCGCCGGGCAGTCCTTCCAGTCGATGCCGGTACGGGCGGCGCGGGCGGCGGCGATCTGGACGCCCAGTGCCTCCGGGAGCCTGCCGTCGCTGCCGGCGGAGGCCGCCGCGGCCGGCGGGGCCAGCAGCAGGCTCGCCGCGAGTGTGCCGGTGATCAGTGTGGCGGCGCTCCCCAGCGCCGCGTTGCGTATCACGTGGTTGTTCCCCCTGCGTCAGGTACCGCCGTGGGCGGCCGGGTTGGTCGGGTTCGGTCGTCGGCGTGCAGGGGGATCCTGTCGTCTGACCGGGACCCGGCGACAGGTCCCGATCGACTTCTTTGCCAACCCGATAACCGGAAAGGCGTGTACCGCTGAGCGGTGCCTGATGCGTCCCGCTTTCACCACCCGTAGCTGTGGCAGGCCTCGTCGAGCAGCTCGCGCACGAGCAGGGCGTCCGCGGCCAGGACCGTCACCAGGACGGCCGGGCCGGCCAGCGGCGTCACCGCGGCGAACTCCCCCAGGACCGCCGCGGCGGGTGGATCCTCGGCGAAGGCGGGGTCCACGACGAGGAGTTGGCCGAGCGCCCGGTGCCCGGCCAGGCCCGCCGGGCCGTCCCAGCCACCGGGCGCGCCGGGGCCGCAGGCGAGCTCCTGGTCCAGCAGCGGGCGGCCCCCGCGGTCGACGGTCAGGCGGCTGCGCAGCAGGCCCGGAACCTCCCCGGTGCGGCCCAGTACCTGCTCCTCGCGCAGCACCAGCCGTGCCGTGGGGGCGAGTCGGACCCGGGTGCGCACCCGCAGGTCGCTGCCGCGCACCGAGACCAGCGGCTCGGGCAGCCACCGCACGGACGCCCCGTCCTCCAGGACGAGGTGTACGTCGTAGCGCGCGGGCTCGCCGGTCCGGCCGGGCAGGGCCAGGGTGGCCGCGGCCGAGGCGAGGGTGAGCCGCGCCCCGGGCCCGGCGGTGGCCTCGACGGTGAGGTGGTCCCCGCCGAGCGGGGCGCTCATCGCGCCGACCAGCATGACCCCGGCGTCGGCGCCCGACGCCGAGCGGGTGCGGCGCAGTGCGAGCGGTCCCTCCCCGGCGAGCAGCGGCAGGGCGGTGCCGCCCCGTCCGTCGGCGACGGCGTGGATGCGGGCGGTGGCGCGCAGGCCCGCCGGGGGCATCGCGGGCGTGACCGGCACGGAGGATGCCGGGACCGGCGTGGGCGCCGGCGCCGTGTCGGTGGCGCTCGCGCCGCTCATCGCGAGGACCAGGCGGCGATCCGCTCGCGCACCCAGGCGGCCACCGGGGCGACCCCCTCCGGGCCGCGCAGCGACTGGAAGGCGACGGGGAGTTCGCCGCGCTGGGCGGCGGCGTCGCGGGCCATCCGGTCGAGGTCGGAGCCGACGTGGGGGGCGAGGTCGGTCTTGTTGACGACGAGGAGGTCCGCGGTGGTGACGCCGGGGCCGCCCTTGCGCGGGATGTCGTCCCCGCCGGCCACGTCGATGACGAAGATCTGGGCGTCGACGAGTCCGCGGGAGAAGGTCGCGGTGAGGTTGTCCCCGCCGGACTCGACGAGGATCAGGTCCAGTCGGCCGTTCTCCCGGAAGGCGTCCTCCAGTTCCTCCACGGCCTCCAGGTTGGCGGAGATGTCGTCGCGGATGGCGGTGTGCGGGCAGGCCCCGGTCTCGACGGCGGTGATCCGCTCGGGCGGCAGGACTGCCTCGCGGAGCAGGAACTCGGCGTCCTCGCGGGTGTAGATGTCGTTGGTGACGACGGCCATGGACAGTTCGGTGCGCAGCGCGCGGCACAGGGCGGCGACGGTGGCGGTCTTGCCGGAGCCGACGGGTCCGCCGAGTCCGATGCGCAGGGCCCGCCGGGTGCCGTCGGGCCGCAGGGGGGCGGCGCTGTGGGTGTGCCGGTGGGGATAGGCGACGGCGTGGTCGAGGTGCATGGGGGGTGTCTCCTTCAGGGATCAGGAAGCGAAGAGCCGGACCGGCCAGTCGGCATGGACCTCCGCCGAGATGTCCAGCAGCGGCGAGGAGGCCGCCGGCAGCGCGTCGGGGCCCTGGGAGCGGGCCCGCAGCGCGGCCCGCTCCGCCCGGGCCGCGACGGCGTCCAGCTCGGGGGCGAGCCGGGCCAGTACCCCGCTCGCCTCGAAGGGGTCCAGGCCCAGCAGCCGTACGGTCGCGGTGGCGGGTCCGCCGACGCTCTCGTACGCCGCCACGTGCGCGGCGTCCCCGGGCCCGAGCCCGGCCGCCCGGGCGGTGACGCCGAGCACCACGGGCTGGTGGGCCCCGCGGGGGAACGCCGCGGCCAGGGCTTCCAGTTCGGCGGCGGGCCAGGTGGCCCGGGCGGCGCGCAGCAGCTGCCGCCCGAGCCGCCGGGCCGCGGTGCGCAGCGCCGGCGAGGGGGTGCGGGCGTCGGCGGCGGCGTCGAGCACGGCCGGGTCGAGCCCGAGGGCGGCGGCCGCGGCGAGCGCGGCGGCGGTGAGGCCGGCGGTGTGCAGCCGGCCCCGGCAGAAGTCCTCCAGGGTGGCGGCGTCATGGATCCGGCCCGCCTTGCAGGCGGCCTCGGCCCCGCCGGAGTGGGCGTGCCCTCCGGCGGGGAAGCGGCCGTCGGCGAGGACGAGCAGCGCGGCGCGGCTCATCGGCAAGGACCTCGTCTCAGAACAGGAAGTAGCGCTGGGCCATGGGCAGTTCCACCGCGGGCGCCGGTTCCACGGCCTCCCCGTCGATGGTGACCGTGAAGGTGTCGGCGTCGACCTCGACCCTGGGCATGGCGTCGTTGTTGCGCATGTCGGCCTTGCTCAGCTTGCGGGTGCCCTCGATGGCCACGAACTGCTTGCCGAGTCCCAGCCGTTCGGGCAGTCCGTCGTCGAGCGCGGCCTGCGCGGTGAAGTTCAGGGAGTTGAGGCCGGGCGCGCGGCCGTGGCTGCCGAACATGGGCCGGGGCAGGACGGGCTGCGGGGTGGGGATGGAGGCGTTGGCGTCGCCCATCTGCGCGTAGGCGATCTGGCCGCCCTTGATGACGAGTTCGGGCTTGACCCCGAAGAAGGCCGGGTTCCACAGCACCAGGTCCGCGAGTTTGCCGGTCTCGACCGAGCCGATCTCGCGGGCGAGCCCCTGGGCCACCGCGGGGTTGATCGTGTACTTGGCGACGTAGCGGCGGGCCCGGTGGTTGTCGGCGGGCCCGTCGCCGGGGAGGAAGCCGCGCCGCTTCTTCATCACGTGGGCGGTCTGCCAGGTGCGCAGCACGACCTCGCCGACCCGGCCCATGGCCTGGGAGTCGGAGGAGATGATGGAGATGGCTCCGAGGTCGTGGAGTACGTCCTCGGCCGCTATGGTCGAGGGCCGGATCCGCGATTCGGCGAAGGCGAGGTCCTCGGGGACGGCCGGGTTGAGGTGGTGGCAGACCATCAGCATGTCGAGGTGCTCCTCGACGGTGTTGACGGTGTGCGGCCGGGTGGGGTTCGTGGAGCTGGGCAGGACGTTCGGCTCGGAGACCACGGTGATGATGTCGGGTGCGTGCCCGCCGCCCGCGCCCTCGGTGTGGTACGAGTGGATGGTCCGCCCGGCGATGGCGGCGAGGGTGTCGGCGACGAACCCGGCCTCGTTGAGCGTGTCGGTGTGGATGGCGACCTGGGCGCCGGTCTCCTCGCACACCGAGAGGCAGGCGTCGATGACGGCGGGGGTGGCCCCCCAGTCCTCGTGGATCTTGAATCCGAGGGCGCCGCCGCGCAGTTGGGAGTGCATCCCCTCGCGGGACATGGTGTTGCCCTTGCCGAGCAGGCCGATGTTGACCGGGTAGGCCTCCAGGGCCGCGAACATCCGGGCCAGGTGCCAGGGCCCGGGGGTGACGGTGGTGGCCTTGCTGCCTTCGGCCGGTCCGGTCCCGCCGCCGACGAGGGTGGTGATCCCGGAGGCGAGCGCCTCCTCGATGACCGTCGGGGAGATGAAGTGCACGTGGGCGTCGATGGCACCGGCGGTGACGATCTTCCCGTTACCGGCGATGATCTCGGTCTCGGGACCGATGACCAGTGCGGGGTCGACCCCGTCCATGGTGTCGGGGTTGCCGGCCTTGCCGATGCCGCAGATCCGGCCGTCGCGGATGCCGAGGTCGGCCTTGACGATGCCCCAGTGGTCGAGGACGACGACCCCGGTGATCACGGTGTCGGGGGCGCCCTCGGCCCGGGTGGTGCGGGCCTGCCCCATGGATTCGCGGATCACCTTGCCACCGCCGAAGACGGCCTCGTCGCCGGCGCGCCCGGGGCCGCCGCTGAGGTCCTGCTCGATCTCGACGAAGAGGTCGGTGTCGGCGAGCCGGATCCGGTCGCCGGCGGTCGGCCCGAAGAGGTCGGCGTACACCTGGCGGGAGAGCTCAGCCATCGAGCGGCCCTCCGGTCTCGCCGCGCAGCCCGGGTACGGTGCGCAGGCCCGCCAGCGGTACGAGTTCCACCGCGACCGGGATGCCCGGTTCGAAGCGGACGGCCGTCCCGGCGGCGACGTTGAGCCGGAGCCCGCGGGCGGCGGAGCGGTCGAAGTCGAGGCCGGGGTTGGCTTCGGCGAAGTGGTAGTGGGAGCCGACCTGGACGGGCCGGTCGGCCGCGTTGAGCACGGTGAGACGGGTGACGGGACGGCCCTCGTTGAGGGGTACCGGGCCGTCCCCGTAGGCGATTTCGCCGGGGATCATGCGGGGGTACTCCGTTTCAGACGATCGGGTCGTGGACCGTGACGAGTTTGGTGCCGTCCGGGAAGGTCGCTTCGACCTGGACGTCGTGGATCATCTCGGGGATCCCCTCCATGACCTCCTCGCGGGTCAGGACGGTGCGGCCCGAGGCCATCAGCTCCGCCACGGTCCGGCCGTCGCGGGCCCCTTCCAGGAGGTGCGACGTGATCAGCGCGATCGCCTCCGGATGGTTGAGGCGGACTCCGCGCGCCCTCCGCTTCTCGGCCACGTCGGCGGCCACGTGGATGAGCAGTCTCTCCTGCTCGTGCGGTGTCAGTTGCACTCGTATCACCAAGCTTCCGGGACAAGATCAACAAGGAGCGGGGCGACCCTACCGGCCTTCAACACTTTGTTGACCTGCGCATATCCGAACCAAGCATCTCTTGCCCAACACTGGGAAAGGCTTTCCGCCCCGACCACCGCCGCTTTACCGGATCATGGATGATCGTTGGCGGTCGAACCTGGCCGCCACGCTAAGCGCTGCGCTTTTCCGCCGAGTTAACCCACGTTTCGGGCAGGTACCCGGTTCAACTCCGGTGCCCGACGGGCCCGACTCCGTATACGGCTCCGCGCACGCATCCCCATCGAGGAGACAGATGTTCATCAATCCCGTCCGGCACATCACCTTCGACGCCCTCGACCCCTACCGGGTCGCCGAGTTCTGGGCCGCGGTGACCGGTTTCACGATGCATCCCGACGACGTGGAAGGGGACGACGAGGTCCTGCTGGAACCCGGGCAGCCCGGTGTGCCGGGGCTGCTGTTCATCCGGGTCCCGGACGGCAAGTCGGGCAAGAACCGGGTCCACTTGGACATCCAGCCGCCGACCGGCACCCGGGACGAGACCGTCGAGCGCCTGATCGGGCTCGGCGCGAAGCTCGTGGACGACCGCCGCGCCGCGGACGGTGTCGCGGGCTGGGTCGTGCTCGCCGACCCCGAGGGCAACGAGCTGTGCATCGAGCGCAGCGCGGGCGAACGCGGCCTCGCCTGAGTCGAGTCCGAGTCCGGGTCGGGGTCCGGGTCTGCGGCCGGGCCCGAGCCGGGCTCGAGTCCAGGTCCCGGGCCCGGGCCCGGGTGCCGCGCTTGCTCCGGCAGGTCAGCGGCCGGTGGCGCTCCGCGCCGGGGCCCCGACGCTCCAGGGCAGTGCGATCCACACCGTCTTGCCGCCGTCCTCGGTCGGGGTGACCGAGAGCCTGCCGCCCGCCTCCGCCGCCAGCCAGCGGATGATGACCATGCCCCGGCCGTTGTCCTGCTGGACGGCGGCCGGGAGCCTCCTGGGCCAGCGCGGGTGGCTGTCCGTCACCCCGACGCGCAACCACTCCTGGCGCTCCAGCCGGACGTCGACGGTGAAGGTGGGCGACTGGCCGAAAGTGTGCTGTACGGCGTTGGTGGCGAGCTCGGAGACGATCAGGCGGACGCTGTCGGCGGTGTCGGCGTCATCGGGGAGTCCCCACTCGCCCAGCACCTCCGCGACATAGCGTCGGGCAGTGGCGACCGAGGCGGGATCGCTCGGCAGAGTAACGGATGCTTCCTGGTGATCTGCCATGGCGACGGTCCCTTTCCCACCGGGGCGAAAAGCCCCGGATCTGTGCTGGACGCCAGAGTGCCACTCATCGTGCCGTCACATCCGGCTTTCCCCCAAGAGATGCATATATCTGTCGCCCAATGCGGTGAACTCTGCTACGGAAGAGCTTATTTGAACGGCAAACTGGTGCGAGGTGTGCCGGTGGAAGGAGGCGGGTGTGCAGCACGGTCCCGCGGTGCGCCGACGCAAGCTCGGCGAGGAACTGCGTGCCCTGCGTGACCGGTCCGGTCTCACCAGTGGTGAGGCGGCCCGGATCATGGGATGGCACCAGTCGAAAATCAGCCGCATCGAGACAGGCCGCAGCGGCGTGAAGCCGGAGGACATCCGGCTCCTCCTCGACGCCTACGGGGAGATCGTGAGCCCGGAGCAACGGGCGCTGCTGGAGGCGCTGTCGGTCTCGGCCGCCGGCCCCGGCCCGGCGGGCGACACCGGGCGCGGCCGCCAGTGGTGGCACGACTACCGGGGGCTGCTGCCGCAGGAGTACCGGGACTTCATCAGCCTGGAGGCGGGGGCCAGGTCGGCCCGTACCGTGGAGCTGTCCGTGGTGCCGGGGCTGCTGCAGACCCCCGGGTACGCGAGGGCGGTGACCCGGGCCGCGCTGGGCGGGCTGCCGGAGCCGAAGGTGGACGCGCTGGTCGACGTACGGCTGGCCCGGCAGTCGGTGCTGCGGGCCGATCCCCCGCTGGAGCTGAGCGCCGTACTGGACGAGGCGGTGCTGCGCCGGCAGATCGGCGGGCCCGGGGTGATGGCCGAGCAATTGCGGCACCTGGCGGTGGTGTCGAAGCTGCCTCAAGTACGCCTTCAGGTACTGCCGTTCAGCGTCGGAGGGCATCTCGGCCTGACCGGACCGTTCGTGATTTTTTCATTTCCGGACATCGCCGATCTGGATGTGGTGGTACTCGACCATTTGACGAGTAGCCTCTATCTGGAGCGGAAGGAAGACCTTGAGGCGTACGGCGCCGCGTTCCGCACCATCCAGGCGCACGCCCTCCCGCCCCAGGACTCGTCGGATCTCATCAGCTCACTCGCTGACGACGCGTAAGGAGGCACCCCCGTGTCCGCAACCCCCTTATCCAACAGCGGACTTCTGAGCAGCGCGCGGTGGCGGCGGAGCAGCCGCAGCACCGGAATGAACAACTGCGTGGAAGCGGCCGTCCTGGACGGCGGTCTGCTGGCCGTCCGTGACTCCAAGCGGACGGACGGCCCGGCCGTGCTCTTCACCGGGCCCGCCTGGACCGGCTTCCTCGCCTCGGTAGGGGCTGACGCGCCCGCGTAGCCCCACCCGGAAACACCCGGGGCCCCGGCCGCTACGGCCTACCGGCCCCGGCCGTCCGCGGCTCCCGCGGGTGCGGTCGCCAGGATCGTCGCCACCGCCCGATCGATCTCGTCCCCCGTGAGATCGGCCCGGGCGGTCAGCCGCAGCCGGGAGATGCCGTCCGGCACCGACGGCGGACGGAAGCACCCCACGGACAGACCTGCCTCGCGGCAGTCGGCGGCCCAGCGCAGTGCCGCCGATGCCGACGGGGCCCGTACCGACACCACGGCCGCGTCCGGCCGGGCCGCGGTCAGGCCGGACGCGGTGAGTCGCCCGTACAGCTGGGCGGCCACCTCGCGGGCGCGGTCCGCGCGCTCCGGTTCCCGCCCGAGCAGGCGCAGGCTCGCCAGCGCCGCCCCGGCGGCCGCCGGGGCCAGTCCGGTGTCGAAGATGAAGGTGCGCGCGGTGTTGACCAGGTGCCTGATCACCCTGGCCGGGCCGAGCACGGCTCCGCCCTGGCTGCCCAGGGACTTCGAGAGCGTCAGGGTGGCGACCACGTACGGCGCGCCCGCGAGCCCGGCCGCCTGCAGCGCGCCCCGGCCACCCTCGCCCAGCACGCCCAGCCCGTGGGCGTCGTCGACGACCAGGGCGGCGCCCTCGTCCCGGCAGGCGGCGGCGTACTCGGCCAGCGGGGCGGCGTCCCCGTCCACGGAGAACACGGAGTCGCTGACCAGCAGCGCGCGGCCCTCGTACGCGGCGAGCGTCTTGCGTGCGGTGTCCGGGTCGGCGTGCGGGACCACGGCCGTCTCGGCGCGCGAGAGCCGGCAGCCGTCGACGATCGAGGCGTGGTTCCCGGCGTCGGACACGACCAGCGTGCCGCGGCCGCTGAGCGCGGTGACGGCGGCGAGGTTGGCCGCGTAGCCGGAGGACAGAACGAGCGCGGCCTCGAAACCGCAGAAGGCGGCGAGCTCCCGCTCCAGCTCGGCGTGGAGCTCGGTCGTACCCGTCACCAGCCGCGAACCGGTGGCTCCGGCGCCCCAGCGCTCGGCCGCCTCCTGCGCTCCCCGGACGGTCTCGGGGTGCCGGGACAGACCGAGGTAGTCGTTGCTCGCCAGGTCCAACAGCGGCGACACCGGCGGCCGGGGACGCAGGGTGCGCACGAGGCCGGCCTCCTCCCGCGCGCGCTCCGCGTCGTCGATCCACCCGAAGACGTCCACCGGGTCGGGAGTGAGCTCGGGCATCGGCACGTCCTCGTGTTTTGTCGGCAGTCCACAGACCTGCCCCGACCCTAGCTCGCGTGACCGCTGCGCCAGGTGTGGTGATACACACACACCCATCCGGCCATGTTGTGCGATCTCTCCTTGGCCGGGAGCGGGGGTGTGGTCCAGGATCGGGTTCATGGACCTGCTGAACACCCTGGTGGACAAGGGGCTGCGGCGAGAGCTGCCGACCCGCGAAGAAGCACTCGCCGTACTGGCGACTTCTGACGACGAACTGCTCGACGTGGTGGCCGCGGCCGGCAAGGTGCGCCGCCAGTGGTTCGGCCGTCGGGTGAAGCTGAACTACCTGGTCAACCTGAAGTCGGGCCTGTGCCCGGAGGACTGCTCCTACTGTTCCCAGCGCCTGGGGTCGACGGCCGGCATCCTCAAGTACACGTGGCTCAAGCCCGAAGAGGCCTCCCAGGCGGCCGCCGCCGGTGTCGCGGGCGGCGCGAAGCGGGTCTGCCTGGTCGCGAGCGGCCGCGGGCCGACGGACCGGGACGTGGACCGCGTCGGCAAGACGATCGCGGCGATCAAGGAGCAGAACGAGGGCGTCGAGGTCTGCGCGTGCCTCGGCCTGCTCTCGGACGGCCAGGCGGAGCGGCTGCGGGACGCGGGCGCGGACGCCTACAACCACAACCTCAACACCTCCGAGGCGACGTACGGGCAGATCACCAAGACCCACACCTACGCGGACCGCGTCGACACCGTGCAGAAGGCGCACGGCGCCGGTCTGTCCGCGTGCTCCGGTCTGATCGCGGGTATGGGCGAGAGCGACGAGGACCTGGTCGACGTCGTCTTCTCGCTGCGCGAGCTGGACGCCGACTCGGTGCCGGTCAACTTCCTGATCCCGTTCGAGGGCACGCCGCTGGCCAAGGAGTGGAACCTCACCCCGCAGCGCTGCCTTCGCATCCTGGCGATGGCGCGGTTCGTCTGCCCCGACGTCGAGGTCCGCCTCGCCGGCGGGCGCGAGGTGCACCTGCGCTCGATGCAGCCGCTGGCCCTGCACATCGTCAACTCGATCTTCCTCGGCGACTACCTGACCAGTGAGGGCCAGGCCGGTCAGGCCGACCTCGACATGATCGCGGACGCCGGTTTCGAGGTGGAGGGCGCCGGTACGTCGACCCTTCCCGCGCACCGCTCCGACGTCGCGGCCGCCGCCACCGGCGGGGGCTGCGGTTCGAACGGCGGCGCCTCGCTCTGCGGTTCGGGCGCGCCGGCCGCCGAGGGCGAAGCCGCGGGCTGCGGCTCCGCGTGCGGCGGCTGCTCCGGCCACGCGCCGGCGGACCAGACGCCCGTACCGGTCCAGGCCGAGGCCGGCGAGGTCCGCCCGGAGCTGGTGGCGGTCCGCCGACGCGGCGCGGGGACGGACATCGCCCCCAATGCCTGATCAGCTCGGCCCCCTGTCGGCCGGCGCGGAACTGCTCGCGCTGGACCGGCAGCACGTCTGGCACCCGTACGGCCCGATGCCCGGGCGGCAGGAGCCACTGATCATCGCCTCCGCCTCGGGGGTGCGGCTGCGGCTCGCCGACCCGTCCCAGGGACACGGTCACGAAGAGCTGGTCGACGGCATGTCCTCCTGGTGGTCGGCCATCCACGGCTACAACCACCCGGTGCTCAACGAGGCCGCCACCGCGCAGCTGGGCCGGATGTCACACGTGATGTTCGGCGGGCTCACCCATGAGCCCGCCGTCCGGCTCGCCGCCAAGCTCGTCGAGATCACCCCGCCGGGGCTGGAGCACGTCTTCCTCTCCGACTCGGGCTCGGTGTCCGTCGAGGTCGCGGTCAAGATGTGCCTGCAGTACTGGCGTTCGCTGGGTCACACGGGCAAGACCCGGCTGCTGACCTGGCGCGGCGGCTACCACGGGGACACCTGGCAGCCGATGGCGGTCTGCGACCCCGACGGCGGGATGCACGAGCTGTGGCAGGGCCACCTGCCGCGGCAGGTCTTCGCGGACGCGCCGCCCGCCGGTTTCGACACGCCCGTGGACCCGGCGTACGCCGACCACCTGCGCGCCACGGTCTCCGCGCACGCGCACGAGCTGGCCGCGGTCATCGTGGAGCCGGTGGTGCAGGGGGCGGGCGGCATGCGCTTCCACCACCCCGGCTACCTGCGGGTGCTGCGCGAGCTGTGCGACGAGTACGGGGTCCTGCTGATCCTGGACGAGATCGCCACGGGCTTCGGCCGTACGGGCGCGCTCTTCGCGGCCGACCACGCGGGGATCACCCCGGATGTGATGTGCCTGGGCAAGTCGCTGACCGGTGGCTACCTCACGCTGGCGGCGACCCTGTGCACGGAGCGGGTGGCGAGCGGCATCTCCCGGGGCGAGGTCCCGGTGCTGGCGCACGGGCCGACCTTCATGGGCAACCCGCTGGCCACGGCCGTGGCCCTGGCCTCCGTCGAGCTGCTGCTCGGCCAGGACTGGGCGACCGACGTCAAGCGGATCGAGGCGGGGCTGCGCGAGGGCCTGTCGGCCGCGGCCGACATCCCCGGGGTGAAGGACGTACGCGTCCTGGGCGCCATCGGCGTGGTCCAACTCGACCACGAGATCGACGTGGCGGCGGCCACCCGGGCGGCGGTGCGCGAGGGCGTGTGGGTGCGTCCGTTCCGGGACCTCGTCTATGTGATGCCGCCGTTCGTGACCGGCGACGAGGACGTGGACCGGATCTGCCGTGCGGTGTGCGCGGCGGCGCGGGAAGGCTGAGATGTCCGTACTGATGGTGTCCGGGACGGGCACCGAGATCGGCAAGACGGTGGTCACGTCGGCGATCGCGGCCGCCGCGGTGGCCGCCGGCCGCTCGGTGGCGGTGCTCAAGCCCGCGCAGACGGGTGTGGGCCCGCAGGAGCCGGGGGACGCGGCGGAGGCGGTCCGGCTGGCCGGTCCTTCCGTCACGGCGGTGGAACTGGCCCGCTATCCGGAGCCCTTGGCCCCGGACAGGGCGGCCCGCCGCTCGGGGCTGGCGACGCTGGCCCCGGCGCAGATCGCGGAGGCCGCGCAGCAGCTGTCGCTGGACCACGACCTGGTCCTGGTGGAGGGTGCGGGCGGACTGCTCGTCCGCTTCGACGAGGCGGGGAACACCCTGGCCGACGCGGCCCGCCTGCTCGGCGCGCCGACGCTGGTCGTCGCCCAGGCGGGGCTCGGCACGCTCAACTCCACCACCCTCACGGCGGAGGCCCTGCGGGCCCGGGAGCTGACCGCGCTGGGTGTGGTGGTCGGCAGCTGGCCGCAAAGCCCGGACCTCGCGGCGCGCTGCAACCTGGCGGACCTCACGAAGTCCTCGGGCCTGCCGTTGCTGGGCGCGGTCCCGGAGGGCTCGGGGACCCTCGCGCCTGACCGCTTCCGCGCGTCGGCCCCGTCCTGGCTGGCCCCGTCCCTGTCGGGCACGTGGTCGGCGGAGTCCTTCCTGTCCACCTGGACCCCGCCCCCCTTCACCCCGGCCAACCCCAGCCCCGCCCGGGCAAACCCCAGCCCCGCCGGCGATTGAGGCGCGGGGCCCGGGGCGGAGCCCCGAATCCTCGAAGTGCGGCCGCCCGACCACGGGCGGCCGCACCCACCGGCCGAGGCCCGGGCCCGGGCACGGGCACGGGCACGGGCCCGGGCACGGGCACGGGCCCGGGCACGGGCACGGGCACGGGCACGGGCACGGGCCCGGGCACGGGCACGGGCCCGGGCACGGGCACGGGCACGGGCACGGGCCCGGGCACGGGCACGGGCACCGGCGGCTAGCCGAGCGGCTTGACCCAGCGCGTCCACTGCTCCTGCGGCCGGTATCCCACCGCGTCCCACACCCGGTGCGCCCGCTCGTTGCGATCGAGCACCATCGCGTCCCCGCGCCGCCCGCCGAGCGCCACGAACCGCTCCTCGGCGGCGGCCAGCAGCGCGGCCCCGATCCCCTGCCTCCGGTACCCGGGGTGCACGGCGAGCCGGTAGAGGTGACAGCGCCATCCGTCGAACCCGGCGATCACCGTGCCGACGAGCTCCCCGTCACACCGGGCGAGCAGCAGCGCCTCGGGGTCGCGGTCGTGCAGCCTCTCGACCCCCGCGAGATCGTCGCTGATACTCGTTCCCTCCGCGGCGGTCTTCCAGAAGGCCAGGACCTCGCCCAGGTCGGCAGCCACCGCGGAGCCGATATGAAGATCAGTCATGGCCGAACCCCATCATCCGGCCGCGCTCCGCCAAAAGAATGATCCCTTCCCTTTGCTCATCCTTTACCATGTGGTGAAAGGTCCCTCTTGAGTGAAAGGTGTGAGCGTCCGCCCATGGGCGAGCCTCCCAGTCCACGACATACGCGTTCACGACACCGCGCGGTAGCCCTCCTCCTGGCCGATCATGGGACGGAGGTGATCGACCGATGACCGAGGTGCTCCTGCTCGTCGTGGCACTGCTGCTCTGCCTTGCCTGCGGAGTCTTCGTCGCGGCCGAGTTCTCGCTCACGACCGTCGAGCGCAGCGAACTCGAACGAGCCGTCGAACGCGGCGATCGCGGGGCCGACAGCGCCCTGGCCGCCGTCCGCACCCTGACGTTCCAGCTCTCCGGCGCCCAGCTCGGCATCACCGTCACCGGCCTGGTCATCGGCATGATCTCCAAGCCGTCGATCTCCGCCCTGCTCCAGGGCCCCTTCGAGGCCATGGGCCTGTCGGCCGGCACGGCCTCCTCCGCCGCCCTGATCCTCGGCACCGCGATCTCGACCGTCGTCCTGATGGTCGTCGGCGAGCTGGTCCCCAAGAACTGGGCGATCTCCTCCCCGCTGGCGATCGCCAAGCGGGTGGCGACCACTCAGCGGGTCTTCAGCCGGGCCTTCCGGCCCCTGATCAGCCACCTCAACACCACCGCGAACCATCTGGTGCGCCGCTTCGGCATGGAGCCGGCCGAGGAGCTGGCCTCCGCCCGCACCCCGCAGGAGCTGGTCGCCCTCGCACGTCACTCCGCGAAGGCGGGCGCCCTGGAGAAGGACACGGCCGAGCTGTTCGTCCGGACCCTGAACCTCGCCGACCTGACCGCGGAGAACGTGATGACCCCGCGCGTGCAGGTGACCGCCCTCGACGTGCAGACCACCGCGGAGGACGTGGCCAACGCGACGCTGGCCACCGGACTGTCCCGCTTCCCGGTCTACCGGGGCAGCCTGGACACGGTCGTCGGCATCGTCCACATCAAGGACGTCCTGGCCCTGCCGGCCGCGGAGCGCCGCCGCCGTCCCGTGTCGCAGCTGCTGCGCGAGCCGCTGCTCGTACCGGAGTCGCTGACCGTGGACCGGCTGCTGGACCGGCTGTCCGGCAAGCAGACGATGGCCGTGGTGATAGACGAGTACGGCGGCACGGCCGGGGTGGCCACGCTGGAGGACATCGTCGAGGAGGTCGTCGGCGAGGTCCGCGACGAGCACGACCCGCACGAGACCCCCGACCTGGCCCCGGCCGGTACGGACGACTCCGGGCGCCTGCTCTACTCCGCCGACGGCGCGGCGCGCACCGACCAGCTCCGACGGATCGGCCTGCGCGTGCCGGACGGTCCGTACGAGACCCTGGCCGGCCTGATAGCGACCGAGCTCGGCAGGATCCCGGCGGTCGGCGACCGCATGGAACTGAACGGCTGGCTGCTGGACGTGACGGACGCCGGCGGGCGCCGGGCCGCACGGGTGCTGCTGCACGCTCCGGCCGGGCCCGCCGCGGGAACGGAGGAGGCCCGATGACCGTCATCCAGCTGCTGATCGGCCTGGCGACCCTGGTCGTCAACGCCTTCTTCGTCGGCGCGGAGTTCGCGCTGATCTCGGTCCGGCGCAGCCAGATCGAACCGTACGCCGAGCAGGGCGACCGGCGGGCCCGCGCCGTCCTGTGGGGGCTGGAGCACGTCTCGGCGCTGATGGCGGCGGCCCAGCTGGGCATCACGCTGTGCACCCTGGTGCTGGGCGTGGTGGCCGAGCCGGCCATCGCCCATCTGCTGACCCCGCTGTTCGACCTCGTCGGGGTACCGGCGGGCGTGACCCACGCGATCTCCTTCGTGGTGGCGCTGACCCTGGCGACGTACCTGCACATGCTCTTCGGCGAGATGCTGCCGAAGAACGTGGCGCTGTCCGAGCCCGTGCGCACCGCCCTGCTGCTGGGGCCGCCGCTGGTGACCCTCACGCAGGTACTGCGGCCGGTGATCTTCGCGATCAACGCCTTCGCCAACGCCCTGCTGCGGCTGCTGCGCGTGGAGGTCAAGGACGAGGTCGCGGCGACCTTCTCCGACGACGAGCTGGCGCGGATGGTCAAGGACTCCAGTGACGCGGGGCTCCTCGACGACCGGGCGAGCGAGCGCCTGCACGACGCGCTGGAACTGGGCCGGCGGCCCGTGACCGACGTGGTGCTGCCCGCGGACCAGGTGGTCCCGGCCCGGGAGGGCATCACTCCGGCCGGACTGGAGCGGCTGTCGGCCGAGTCCGGGTACTCCCGGTTCCCGGTGATCGACGAGCAGCGCAGGATCCTGGGCTACCTGCACGTGAAGGACGCCCTGGACGCGGACGACGAGGAGCGGGACGAGCCGTTCCCGGTGACGGCGCTGCGGCCGATCGCCCAGGTGCGGGCGGAGACCCCGCTGGACGACGTGCTGACGGCCATGCGGCGCAGCCGTACGCACCTGGCGGCGGTCCTCGGGGCGGACGGCGCCATGACGGGCCTGGTGACGATGGAGGACGTGCTGCGGGAGCTGTTCGGCAGGCCCGCGTCCGCGTGATCGTCCGAGGTGTGCGGTCCCCGGCCCTGCGGGGCCGGGGTACCGCGCGGTAACATCACTCCGCCATGGAGATGAATGCCTCTTACACCAGTTTTGTCGCGATCGGTGACTCCTTCACCGAGGGCATGTCCGACCTGCTTCCGGACGGCTCCTACCGCGGCTGGGCCGACCTGCTGGCCGCCCGCCTCGCCGCACGGGAGCCGGGCTTCCGCTACGCGAACCTCGCGGTCCGCGGCAAGCTGATCGGGCAGATCGCCGAGGACCAGGTCCCGGTGGCGGCGGCGATGGGCGCCGACGTGGTGACCCTGGTGGGCGGGCTCAACGACGCCCTGCGCCCCAAGGTGGACATGGGCCGGGTCCGCGACCACCTGGAGTCGGCGGTGGAACTCCTCGCCCCCTCCTGCAAGCGCCTCGTCCTGATGCGGTCCCCGGGACGCAACGGGCCGGTGATGGAGCGCTTCCGGCCGCGCATGGAGGAGCTCTTCGCCACCATCGAGGAGCTCGCCGCCCGGCACGGTGCCGTGGTGGTCGACCTGTACGGGGCGCCCGTGCTCGCGGACCCCCGGATGTGGGACGTCGACCGGCTGCACCTGACCGCCGAGGGCCACCGCCGGGTGGCGGAGGCCGTCTGGCAGGCGCTGGGCCTGCCCGCCGAAGTGGACTGGCGCACCGAACTGCCCGCCGCCGCTCCCCCGGGCTGGACCGTACGCCGGGCCCAGGACCTGAGCTTCGCCCGGCAGCACCTGCTCCCGTGGATCGGCCGCCGCCTGACGGGCCGCTCCTCCGGGGACGGCCGCCCGGCCAAGCGCCCCGAGCTGCTGCCGTACGGGGACTCACCGCTCTCGTAGCAAGGCACAATCCCGAGCGGTGGCCCTACCTGCGTAAACACACAGCGGTGGCCCAAGTAGAATCCCTCCACGTGACTGCCAAGCCCCGCATCCCCAATGTCCTGGCCGGCCGCTACGCCTCCGCGGAGCTCGCCGTCCTGTGGTCCCCCGAGTACAAGGTGACGCTGGAGCGGCGGCTGTGGCTCGCCGTGCTGCGCGCCCAGAAGGACCTCGGTATCGAGGTCCCGGACGAGGCCCTCGCCGACTACGAGCGCGTCCTGGAGACCGTCGACCTCGCCTCCATCGCCGAGCGCGAGAAGGTCACCCGGCACGACGTGAAGGCCCGCATCGAGGAGTTCAACGCCCTCGCCGGTCACGAGCACGTCCACAAGGGCATGACCTCCCGCGACCTGACCGAGAACGTCGAGCAGCTGCAGATCCGGCTCTCGCTGGAGCTCGCCCGGGACCGCACGGTCGCCGTCCTCGCCCGCCTCGGCAAGCTGGCCGGTGAGCACGCCGAGCTGGTCATGGCCGGTCGCTCCCACAACGTGGCCGCGCAGGCCACCACCCTCGGCAAGCGCTTCGCGACCGCGGCCGACGAACTGCTGGTGGCCTACGACCGCCTCGAGGACCTGCTGGGCCGCTACCCGCTGCGCGGGATCAAGGGCCCGGTCGGCACCGCCCAGGACATGCTCGACCTGCTCGGCGGCGACGCCGCCAAGCTGGCCGACCTGGAGCAGCGGATCGCCGCCCACCTCGGCTTCGCCCAGGCCTTCACCTCGGTCGGCCAGGTCTACCCGCGCTCCCTCGACTACGACGTGGTCACCGCACTGGTGCAGCTGGCCGCCGCCCCGTCGTCGATCGCCAAGACCATCCGCCTGATGGCGGGCCACGAGCTGGTGACCGAGGGCTTCAAGCCCGGCCAGGTCGGTTCCTCCGCGATGCCGCACAAGATGAACACCCGCTCCTGCGAGCGCGTGAACGGCCTGATGGTCATCCTGCGCGGCTACGCCTCGATGACCGGCGAGCTGGCCGGCGACCAGTGGAACGAGGGCGACGTCTCCTGCTCCGTGGTCCGCCGCGTGGCCCTGCCGGACGCCTTCTTCGCCTTCGACGGCCTGCTGGAGACCTTCCTGACGGTCCTCGACGAGTTCGGCGCCTTCCCGGCGGTCGTCGCCCGCGAGCTGGACCGCTACCTGCCCTTCCTCGCGACCACCAAGGTCCTGATGGGCGCGGTGCGGGCCGGCGTGGGCCGCGAGGCCGCCCACGAGGTCATCAAGGAGCACGCGGTGGCCTCCGCGCTCGCCATGCGCGAGCAGGGCGCCGAGCGCAACGAGCTGCTGGACAAGCTGGCCGCCGACGAGCGGATGCCGCTGGACCGGGCCCAGCTGGACGCCCTGATGGCCGACAAGCTGTCGTTCACGGGCGCCGCCGGCGACCAGGTCGCGGTGGTGGTCTCCCGTATCGAGGCGATCGCCAAGCAGCACCCGGAGGCCGCCGGGTACGCGCCGGGGTCGATCCTCTGACCCCCGACGAGCTGAACGCCGCCCGCGACCGCGTCCTGCCGGACGTGGTCGCGGGCGGTCTGCGTGTGCTCTTCTGCGGGATCAACCCCGGACTCCTCTCCGCCGCGACGGGCCACCACTTCGCCCGCCCCGGCAACCGCTTCTGGCCCGTCCTGCACCTCTCCGGCTTCACCCCGCGCCGCCTCGCCCCCGCGGAGCAGGAAGAGCTGCTGACCTACCGGCTCGGCATCACCAACGTCGTGGCCCGCGCCACGGCCCGCGCCGACGAGCTGAGCGCCGAGGAGTTCCGCGAGGGGGGCCGCATCCTGACGGCCAAGGTGGAACTGCTGCGCCCCCAGTGGCTGGCGGTGGTGGGAGTGACCGCCTACCGCACGGCCTTCGGCGAGAAGAAGGCACAGATCGGCCCCCAGGAGCGCACCATCGGCTCCACCCGCATCTGGGCCCTCCCCAACCCCAGCGGTCTCAACGCCCACTGGACCGCCGAGTCCATGGCCCAGGAGTACGCGCGGCTCCGCACGGCCGCCGAGGCGGGCGAGGCAGCCGTGGACCGGCGGGACGAGTCCGGTGGCCGCCCTGCCACCGGACCGGGCGGCCCCCGAAGCTGACCGGATGCCGGATCCGCTCGCCGGCTCAGCCGCGGCGGCCCCCGCCCCCGCGCTGCCGCTTCGCGGCCCGGACCGGCGCGGGATCGTCGCGCCAGGCGCGGTGCGCGGCCAGCAGTTCGCCGCGCTGCTCCGGGTCGGTGTCGCGCAGGACCATCCGCAGGGTGACCAGGTCCCGCAGCCCCCGCAACAGAGCGGCGGGCGAGCGGTGCGGCCCGCGCAGCAGGCGCACGAGCAGGCCGAGCACGAAGGGTGCGGCGATCCACGCCAGTTGGTGATTCATGGTGGGTACTCCTCGTACTCCGAAGGGGTGAGTTCGGGCAGGGGCCGCCCGGCCTCGAAGCAACAGGGATAGCCTCGGCACCCGTTCACAGGGGTGATGTGAACCAGAACGCACGACCTGGTCGGGAGGTGGGTGTGGAGGCGGTGGGCGGCACGGGCCCCGCAGGCGCACACCGGGAGCTGATCGCACGGATCCGTTCCGCACTGGCCGGCCGCAGACAGAGCGAAGTCGCCCGGGACGCCGGCATCCAGCCCTCGACGCTGAGCAACGTCCTGAACGCGAAGGCGGTGCCCACGCTCACGACGCTCGACCTCCTCGCCCGCGCCCTGGACGTCACCGGACCGGACCTGGTCGAGCTCCACCGGCTCCGAGCACGGGCGGACGCGCGCACGCGCCGCATCGGCGACTACCTCACCGCTGCCCGTGACGCCGCTCGTGAGCACCCGTACGCCGGTGTGCTGCCGGGCATCGCACCACCGCTCGCGGCGGTCTACCTGAACCAGCGGGTGCACCCGTGGGAACGCGCGTCCGGGGCGGGCTCCCTGCCCGCCGACGACCTCCTGGCCGGCGGACGGACGTGCGTGGTGCTGGCGGGGCCGGGCGGCGGCAAGTCGAGTCTCCTGCGTACCTGGCTCCACCGGGGGACCGAGCCGTGGCTGGAGGGGCGCGGCGGCGTCCAGGTGCCCGTGCTGGTCCCTGCCGCCGCCCTGGTCGACGCTCCGCTGGCGGACGCCGTCGCCGCCGCTGTGAACCGGGACCTCGACGGCCTGGTGGAGAGGTTGCCGCCGGCCTTCTTCGCCACCGAGCCGCAGCGGGGGGCGGGCTGGCTGGTCCTGGTCGACGGGCTCGACGAGGTCACCGACGGGGCCGCCCGGCGCAAGGTGCTGCGCCGCCTGGCCGATACCTCCCGCGGGACACATACCGGTCTGTACCGGTTCATCGTGGCCACCCGGCCGCTGCCCGGCCCGGAACTCGACCTGTTGGGCGCCGACGTCCCCCGCTACGAACTCCAGCCGTTCGGCCGTGACGACCTGCCGCTGGTCGCCGCGAGCTGGTTCCGGTGCCTGGAGGTACCGGATCCCGAGGACACGACGCGGCGGTTCCTGCGCGCGCTGGACCGGACCCGATTGGCGGCGCTCGCCCACGTACCGCTGATGACGGCGATGCTCTGCCAACTCCACGCCGCCGCCCCCGAACAGCCCCTGCCGGCCGGACGCGGCCAGGTCTACCGCGACTTCATCGAACTGCTCCACCGGCACCAGCGCCGGGCCGGTTCCCCGCACACCCTGCCGCTCGCCGCAGCCGAGGACGCCCTCGACCGCCTTCCCGGGCTGATCGCCCACCTCGCGGCCGAACGCCTCGCCGGCAGCACCACGCCCGCGCTCGACTTCCTCTGCTCCGGACTCGAGGCCCTGCGGCCGCCCCGGGTCCCCGAACACGACTGGCGGGCGTTCCTGGAGACCGCGGCCCGGCGCAGCGGCCTGCTGGTCCCGCGCGGCGGCGATCTCGTCTTCCTCCACCAGACGCTGCTGGAGCACCTGGCGGCCCGGCACCTCGTGCGCGACCCGAAGGAGGGCGCACGGGCGATCCGGCGCGCCTTCCACCGCCGCCGCAGACACGCCCCGGGCATCCCGCTCTCGCCCTACGCCACCGGAACACCGCCGGGCATCAGACCGCGCGTGTGGTTCCTCTTCCGCTACTGGCAGCCGCCTTCCGACCTCTCCTCCACCGGATTCCTCCTCGATGCCGCGCACGAGGCCGGTCTCACCCTGCGCCGGTCACCACTCAGGCGGCTGGCGCGCCGCGGCGGACTGCCGGGCTGGGAGTTCATCGCCTCCCTCGCCGCCATGGGCACGTGGCTGCCCGACGACGTGGTCGCCACGGTCGCCGAATCCCTCCATGCGTACGGGCTCCGCAAAGCCCACACCAGGTCTCGCGAGGAAGCCGCCGAAGCGCTGACCCGACTCGGTGATCCCCGGGGACCGGACCAACTCCATGCCCTCACCGCACGGTCCGACTCCTCGGATTCCGCTCGGTTACGCGCGGGCGCGGCCCTGGTCGAGCACGGCGACCCCCGGGGTCCCGCCGCGCTGCTCGCCTTCTCCCGCGACGCGGACGCGTCCGGCCACGTGCGCATCGCGGCGGCGGCGCTTACTTCCCGGACCGGCGACCCCCGCGGGGCGGACGTGCTCCGTGCGCTGGCCCTCGACCCTGAGATCGCCGACCATGAGCGGGTCGAGGCTGCCGCTCAGTCTGCCGGAGTCGGCGACCCCAGGGCTGCCGACCTGCTCCACACCCTCTCCGCGGACACGACGGTCGGCGTCCTTTTCCGTGTGAAGGCCGCCGACCTGCTCGCCTCCTCGGGCGATCCCCGCGGGGCGGAGCGGCTCCGCGTCCTCGGCCACTCCCGGAATGTCGCCGTGTCGGCCCGGTCGGCGGCCGGTGAGGCGCTGGTGCGACTGGCCGAACCCGAGGCCGCCGAAGTGTTCCACCGGCTCGCGACGGAACGGGGCGAGTTGCCGAACGACGTCCTCCACCATGCCCAGTCTTCTCGCATCGAGGCCGCGAGAAGACTGGTGACACTCGGGGATCCACGCGGCCCCGGCCTGCTCCTCGCCTTCTCCCGCGCCCCGGAGGTCGGCTGCTTCCCCCGCGTGCGCGCAGCGATCTCACTGGCCGCGGTGGACAAGCCGGCCGCCGCCGAGCAACTGCACGCCCTCACCCGGTCCGTCGATCTCCCCGACGAGGCCCGGCTGGACGCTGCCGTGCATCTCGCCGGGCTCGGTGATCGCCGCGCCTCCCCCGTACTCCACCGCCTGGCCCTGCGCCCCGGGACAGCGGACCACTCCAGGATGCAGGCGGCCCGGGCTCTCGTCGCCCTCGGCGATCCCGGCGCCGCGGGGCTCCTCCGGGCGCTGCCCCCGCTGTTCCGCCCGAGCGTCCACAGCGACCTCCTGCTGGACGTTCCGCGGCTGCTCGCCGAACTCGGGGATTCCCATGCCGCCGAGCTCCTCACCAAGCTGGCGCCGGACCAGCGGCCCGGCGCGTACGACAGGGCCGAGGCGAGGCGGATCCTGACACTGCTCCAGGAGCCCCGGCCGGGCACCGGCTAGTTCGACGGATCCGACGTCTCCTGCGGCCGTGCGCGATCTCCGTGCCGGACCCGTCCTGGGCCGGGCCTTGGCGTGATCTGCCGGAGCGGTTCGGTCCTTGGAAGACGGTCTATGAGGCGACCCGCTGTGACAAGCGCGGCTACGTCTGTCTCGGCACGGTCACCGCTGCCGCACTCCTCATCTGGATCCGGTCGTGACCACAGCGCCTGCCCGAACGGTCAATGCGGCCGACGCCCGCGCTCTTCTTCCTCAGCCTGGATGGCCGCTCTTGCCTGCTCGCGCACCGTTTGGATCCAGCCCTGCGGATCCTCATCGTAGAGAGCGCATTTCGCCTGCCACCGGGTGAGCCCGCCGGCGATGTCATCGGGCGAGTGATACCACTCGCCCTCACCCGCAGTGCCGTGCCAGACGACCCCGGGACGATCTGGATCCTGGCAAAGGTCGAACCCGTGCAGGTACTGCAAGGCCGTTACGACCAAGGGGTCTTCGAAGTCAACGAGTGCCCCCTCGCCCTCCACCCATGGAACCGCCCACGCATGCACGGTTTCACGGGTCACCTTGCCCTGGGCCAGTGCGTGCCATTGAGCAGCCACTTCCACACGCCCTGGCGGCAGCAGCGTCGCGTCCAGATCGCTCATGAGCCCACCCTCTCAGCCGAGCAACCCCAGGGCCAGGCACATCTGCCTCGTGATCGGCGGGACGGCTCCTAGGGCGGGTCGGTGATCGTGACCCCTGCCATCAGCTGGTACGGGTCTTCGCCGGCCCATTGGGCCACGTAGACCACCAGCCAGTGGGCGCCGACCCGCCACAGGTGTACGTGGTCGGTGGTGCTGCTCAGCTCGTCCCACGGCTGCGGTATCTCCTCCCCGGCGAATCCGCGGTCCCTCAGCGTTCCCAGACCGAAGACCTGCGGCTCCCCCCACCGGTCGGTCGCGGCCTGGGCGAGCGCCCCGTACTCGGCACCGATCTGGTCGGCTGCCTCGATCCGGCCCGAGCCGTCGTCCTCCCAGAAGCTCCGCGTCCGGGCGAGCTGGACCAGGTGGAATCCCGGGCCGCTGCTGTTTCCTCCGGTCCGGACCGGCTCGGGCGGGAACTCCTGCGCCCGGAGCCGTTCGATCGTGTCGAGGTGCTCTGCCGTGGTCATGCCGTCAGTATCCCGAGGGCCACTGACAACTGGCCCGGCGTCACGCGTCCCGGCGGCGCACCGCCAGCCAGCCCCCCAGCACCGCGGTCAGCGCCCACAGCGCCAGCACTCCCAGCCCGGCCCACGGGCCGAGGTCGCCGTACTGCTGGCTGCGCATCATCGCCTGCCCGGCCCGGTCCGGCATGAACTGCCCCACGCCGTCCGCTGCCGCGCCCACGATGAAGGACACCATGACGACGAAGGGTATGAGGATGCCGAGGACGGCCACCCCGCTGCGCAGCACGGCCGTGAGCCCGGCCGCGAACAGCGTCATGAGCGTCAGGTAGAGACCGCAGCCGACAACGGCCCGCACGGTGCCGGGGTCACCCAGCTCAAGGGCGTCGCGACCTGTGAACGACTGTCCGGCCACGAAGGTCAGCAGTCCCGCGAGCTGGCCGGCCACGAGGGCGAGCGCGCCCAGCATCGAGATCTTCGACCAGTAGAACCGCGTGCGGTCGGGCACGGCGGTGAGGCTGGTGCGCAGGGCTCCGTTGTGGAACTCGGCGGAGAAGGCGGCGGCCCCGAAGGCGATGGCCGCTATCTGGCCGAAGTTGACTCCGTAAAAGGCCGCGAGGAGCGGGTCGTCCCCCATGCCGCCCTCGTCGGCCCCGCCCAGGGCCGCGGCGGCCAGCACCTGGACGCCCACCGTGAGGACGAGGACGGATATCAGCGACCAGAACGTGCCCCGGAGAGACCTGATCTTGATCCATTCCGAGTGCAGTACGGGGGTTGTGGGCAGGGCGGCGCTCATGGCGAAGCCTCCTGAGGGTACGGGAGCGGGTGGAAGGTCAGTGGGCCGCGCTGAACTGCGCGTGGTCGGCGGTGAGGTCGAGGTAGGCCTGCTCCAGCGAGGCGCGCTCGTCGGACAGTTCCAGCAGGGGAACCCCCTCGCGGGCGGCCAGGCTGCCGAGCTGCTCGGCCCGTATGCCCTCCACGGTCCATCGCCCGTCGTCCGCGGCCACCAGCTCGAGGTCGTCCCGGGCCAGCGCGTCCCGCAGCCGGACCGGGTCGGAGGTCCGCAGGCGCGCTCTCGGGGTGCTGCGGGCGTCGATGAACGCCTCCATCGAGGTGTCGGCCAGCAGCTTGCCCCTGCCGAGTACGACCAGGTGGTCGGCCAGCGCCGAGGTTTCCGACATCAGATGGCTGGAGACCAGGACGGCGCGTCCTTCGGCGGCGAGGGAGCGCATCAGCTCGCGGATCCAGATGATGCCCTCGGGGTCGAGGCCGTTGGTGGGCTCGTCCAGCAGGAGCACTCCGGGGTCGCCGATGAGTGCGGCGGCGATACCCAGGCGCTGGCGCATGCCGAGCGAGAAGGACTTGATCCGCCGCTTCGCGACGGAGGCCATGCCCGTCTGCTCCAGGACCTCGTCCACCCGGCGCATCGGGATGCGGCCGGCCGCGGCGAGCAGGCGGAGGTGGTCGCGGGCCGTGCGCCCGCCGTGTGCCGCCTGGGCGTCCAGGAGGACGCCGACCCGGTGCAGGGGGTCCGTCAGGTCCGGGTAACGCCGGCCACCGATCGTGGCCGTGCCGGACGTGGGCCGGTCCAGGCCCAGGAGCAGGCGCATCGTGGTGGACTTCCCCGCGCCGTTGGGGCCGAGGAATCCCGTCACCCTCCCGGGCAGGACATCGAAGGTGAGGCCGTCCACCGCACGGTGGGTGCCGTATCGCTTGGTGAGTTCTCGGATCTCGATGCTGTTCATGGCTCAAGACTCGCCGTCGGCCCCACCCCCTCCCCTCCCCCACGCGAGGGTGGCGTCTCCCCCACGTGGGGGAGACGGCCGTGAACAGGACGCTGCCACCATGGAGGCATGGACCGACTGCTGCGCGCCCCGTTCCAACCAGTGACCTATTCACGCTGGTTGCACCTCTGCGTGCCGCTGCTGCTGCTGGCGGTATGGATGTTCATCATGCCCTGGTGGCCCTGGGTGCCGCTGCTGCTCGTCCTGCCGTTCGGGCTGCTGCCCTGGGTGCGACTGGCGGAAGGTCTTCAGGCGCAGTTCCTGCTCACGCCGTACGACCGCGACCCCTCCGACAGCGCCATAAGCCTCGCTCCGTCGGCCCACTGGGGGGACCGCTGGCGAACCGTGCTGTGGCTGGAGACGCGGATGGTCGTCGCGGTCGGCGCGTTCGGCGCCACGGTCTGGCTGTCGGCGATGGCCGTGGAGCTCGCCGCGATGGCGATCGGGCATCCTCTGGGTGCGGACCACTTGCTGCCGTTCGTACCCGGGCGCTGGGCCGCCGCGCTGCTCGTGCCCGTGCCGTTGGCCGTACTCATCACCATCGTGGTCCTGCTCGGCGAGTTGATCACCACGGCCGCCACCCGCCTGCTCGGCCCGTCCGCCGCCGAACGGCTGACCGCGCTGGAGGCACGCACGGAGCAGCTGCTGGAGCGCACCCGCATCGCGCGGGAACTGCACGACTCCATCGGGCACGCGCTCACCGTGGCCGTCGTGCAGGCGGGGGCGGCGCGCGCGGCGGGTGATCCCGCCTTCACCGATCGGGCGCTGTGCGCGATCGAGGAGACGGGCCGGGCCGCGCTGGAGGATCTGGAGCGGGTGCTGGGGGTGCTGCGGGAGTCGGGGCAGCCGCCGTCGCAGTGGCCGACGCTGGCGGAGGCCGACCGGCTCCTGGAGTCGGCCCGGGCCTCCGGTTCCGTCGTGGACGCGCAACTGACGGGGCCGCTGGAGAAGTTGCCGGAGCGGGTCACCCGGGAGGGTTACCGGATCCTGCAGGAGGCGCTGACCAACGTACTGCGGCATTGCGGCCCGGTGCCGGTGCGCGTTCGGGTGGAGATGACCGCGGGCCGGCTGGACCTGGAGGTGACCAACCCGCTGCCGGAACGCCCCGTGGTCACGCTCGGCGGCGGCAGCGGCCTGCGCGGGATCCGGGAGCGGGCCGCACTCCTCGGCGGAGAAGCCGAATCCGGGCTGTACGAGGGCGGTTGGAGAGTGCGCGCCCGGCTGCCGCTGGAGCGAATACGCTGACCGGATGCCGGTTACCGTACTGCTCGTCGACGACGAACCCCTGGTGCGTGCGGGTCTGCGCGCCGTCCTGGATGCCCAGCCCGACATCGAGGTGGTGGGTGAGGCGGCCGACGGGGCCTCCGTGATCCCGCTGGTCCGGCAGTTGCGGCCGGATGTGGTGGCGATGGACGTGCGGATGCCGCTCCTCGACGGGATCGAGGCGACCCGTGCGGTGCTGCGCACGGTGGACTCCCCTCCGAAGGTCCTCGTGGTGACCACGTTCGAGAACGACGAGTACGTCTACCAGGCGCTGCGGGCGGGAGCGGACGGGTTCCTGCTGAAGCGGGCCCGGCCTTCGGAGATCGTGCACGCGGTACGGCTGGTGGCGGAGGGCGAGACGCTGCTCTTCCCGGCGGCCGTGCGGGCCCTGGCCGCGGAGTACGGGAACCGGCAGGCCCGGGCGGCGCTGCAGCGAGCCGCCCTGACCGAGCGGGAGGAGGCGGTCCTGCGGCTGATGGCGCGGGGGCTCACCAACGTGGAGATCGCCGCCGAGCTGATCATCGGCACGGAGACGGTCAAGTCCCACGTCAGCGCGATCCTGGCGAAGCTGGGGGCGCGGGACCGGACGCAGGCGGTGATCACGGCGTACGAGTCGGGGTTCGTCTCCCCCGCATGAGGGAAGGTCTGCTTCCGGCCGATGGGGGGCTGCTTCTCGCCGACGCACCGGGTGGGCAGTACGATCCGGCTGACAAGCTCGCTACCTGGGAGGACACACGTTGGGGCAGCTGACCGGCGGGGACCCCTCTCTGCTCCGGCGGATCAATTCCGCCGTGGTGCTGCGCGCGCTGCGGACGGCCGGATCGCCTACCCTCACCGACCTCACACGGCTGACCGGGCTCTCCCGGCCGACCGTCGAGGGTGTCGTGGAGGGGCTGATCGCGACCGGTCTCGTCGTCGAGGCGGACGCGGAGGAGGGCGCGCGACGGCAGGGCCGCCCGGCCAGGCGGTTCCGCTTCCGGACCGAGGCGGGGCACCTGCTGGGCATCGAGATCGGCTCGCACCGGATCGCGGTGCTGCTGTCCGGGCTGGACGGCCGTGTCATCGGTGCCGGTACCAAGGACGTCGCGGAGACGGCGTCCGCCGATGAGCGGCTGGAGCGGGTACGGGCGGCCGTCGCCGATCTGCTGCGCCGCGCCGGGGTGCCACGGGACTCGCTGCGGGCGGTCGGCGTCGGCAGCCCCGGGATCGTGGAGGCGGACGGCACGGTCCGCCTGGGCACCGCACTGCCCGGCTGGACCGGGCTGCCGCTCGGGGAACGGCTGCGGCGCTCGTTCCGCTGCCCGGTCCAGGTGGAGAACGACGCCAATGCGGCAGCGGTCGCCGAGCACTGGAAGGGCGCCGCGCGGGACACCGGCGACATGGTGTTCGTGATGGCCGGGCTCAGCCCCGGCGCCGGCTCGCTGATCGGCGGCAGGCTGCACCGGGGCTTCGGCGGGGCGGCCGGCGAGATCGGCGCCCTGCACCTGCTGGGCCGCGAGGTCACGCCCGAGCGGTTGCTGTCGACCACCGGTGAGCCGCTGCATCCGCTGGACGAAGCCGCGGTCGCCGAGGTCTTCGCGAAGGCCAAGCGGGGCGACGAGCGTGCGGTCGCCGCCGTGGAGCGGTTCCTGCAGCGGCTGGTGCACGACGTGGCGGCCCTGGTCCTGGCGATGGATCCGGAGCTGGTGGTCGTCGGCGGCTGGGCGGCCGGTCTGGACGGGGTCCTGGAGCCCCTCCGCCAGGAGCTGGAGCGCTACTGCCTGCGCCCGCCGAGGGTGGCCCAGTCCATGCTCGGCGAGGCCGCGGTGGCGACCGGCGCCCTCCGGCTCGCGCTGGACCACGTCGAGGAGGAGCTCTTCGCGGTGGAGAAGACGGTCACGGCCCGCCGCTGACCACGCCCTGCACCCTCCCCCGTACACACGGCTACGGCCCGGCCCCCAGCCACCGCTGAGGACCGGGCCGTAGCCGTGTGTACACGCTCAGGAGGATCGGGAACCGGAGCCGGCCCCTGACGGGTCAGGAGGCGACGCGCGGCTCGTGGGTGATCTCGACGTTGCCCGAGTCACCGAAGGTGAGGCGGCAGGTGTCCGCGCGGTAGGTGGCCACCGAGACCGCCGCCGTGCCCGCGGCGGTGAAGTAGCGCGTGGTGACCACGAGCACGGGGGCGCCCGGCAGGCGGTCCAGTTCCTTGGCGTCGTCGGCGCGGGCGGAGCCGAGCTCCACCGAGCGGTCCTGGCCGTCGAGCACCAGCCGCTGCAGTTCGCGCAGCACGGCGCGGGCGCGGGCCGGTCCGGCCGGGGCCTCGATGGCGGGGAGTCCGGGCACCGACGCGGCGGGGACGTAGAGCAGTTCGGCGGCGACGGCCTGGCCGTGGGTGACCCGGGTCCGGCGCACCGTGTGCACCGGCTGGTCGGCGGCGAAGGCGCCACCGGTACCGAGGAGTTTCAGCACCGCGGCCGTCGGCAGGGTCTCGGCCGCGTCGAGCGGCTCCCAGCCGTCGACGCTCTCACCGGGCCAACTGTGCTGAGCGCTGCCCACGGCGACACCGACGCGCGGCGGGGCGACGGTGGTACCCACGCCGCGGCGACGCTGCAGCCGGCCTTCCAGCTCCAGTTGCTCCAGCGCCTGACGCAGGGTCGCACGGGCGACACCGAAACGGGCCGCGAGCTCACGCTCGTTGGGCAGCACCTCACCCACGGCGAAGTCCTGGTCGAGCGCCTCGCTGAGGACGGTCTTGAGGTGCCAGTACTTCGGCTCCGGTGCCGTTTCGAGCTGCGTGGTCCCCACCCTGACTCCTCCTGCCATCGCTGCACTCGCCGTGTGTTTCAGCGGCAGTTCCGCGCCTTTGTTTATTAAAGGTTCCTGCACTATCCCTGCGACGATAGGACGGCGCACCCCCTTGGTCAAGACCAATGCTCATACCTTTGCCGGGCAGAACGGGCATACGTATCAAGCCGTTCATGGGATGTTCTCGTACGCACGGAAGGCTTGTAGTCAAGGGCTACCGGACGGTAATCATGGCGGTAGGCACTACTGACATCCTGTCTCGCACGCGTCCAACCGACGAGGAGCAGCATGACCGCCACGGTCTCCTTCACGATCGATTCGCCGCTCGGCCCCCGCCCCACCACCGTCGCCTACGAGCGCAAAGGCGCCGGTGAACCGCTTCTCCTGCTGCACGGCATAGGCCATCACCTCCAGGCCTGGCACCCGGTGATCGACATCCTGGCCGCCGAGCACGACGTGATCGCCGTCGACCTGCCCGGCTTCGGCGCCTCGGAGCCCCTGCCCAAGGGCGTTCCGTACTCCCTGGGCACCGTGGCTCCGGCCCTCGGGGCGCTCTGCGCGGCCCTCGGCGTCGAGCGCCCGCACGTCGCGGGCAATTCGCTCGGCGGTCTGCTCGCCCTCGAGATGGGCCGGAGCGACCTCGTCCGTTCCGTCACCGCCCTCTCCCCCGCAGGGTTCTGGACCGAGGCCGAACGCCGGTACGCCTTCGCCACCCTCCTCGCGATGCGTGCCGGCGCCAAGGCGCTGCCCCTGCCCGCCGTACGACGGCTCTCGCGCACCGCCGCCGGCCGCGCCGCGCTCACCGGCACCATCTACGCCCGCCCGTCCCGCCGCCCGGCCGAGGCGGTCGTCGCCGAGACCCTCGCCCTGCGCGATGCCACCGGCTTCGAGGACACCCTGGCCGCGGGCGGCTCCGTACGGTTCACCGACGACGTGCCCGGCCTGCCGGTCACCATCGCCTGGGGCACCCGCGACCGGCTGCTGCTGCGCCGCCAGGGCATCCGCGCCAAGCACACCGTCCCCGGCGCCCGACTGGTCCGGCTCCCGGGCTGCGGCCACGTCCCGATGAACGACGATCCGGCCCTCGTGTCCCGGGTGGTGCTCGACACGGCCCGCAGCGTGCGTCCCGTGGCGGCCTGATAGGCCGTCCGGACCGGACGGGATCCCGGATCGGCCGAGGCGACGGAATCGGCCAAACACCTGAACAGATGAACGAATGAGCGGCTGACGGCTGTTCATCCGCGGTTCGCGTGGGCGACGCGGCCGGGCCGGTGTGCAGCGGCACGCTGGTCCGACCCGTCCTCGCCGGCCCCAGGAGACGTACCGATGGCATCGATCCCGCACACCCGACGGTCCCTCATCGGCGGTTCCCTCGCCCTGTCCTCAGCGCTGATCGCCGCCCCGGCGCTCGCCGCCCCCGCCTTCGCCCGCTCCGGCCGGCCCGGCGCGCTCTGGGGCGTCCAGTCCGGCGAGATCACCGCCCACTCGGCCACCGTGTGGACCCGTTCCGACCGCCTGGCGCGGATGTACGTCGAGACCTCCCCGAGCGAGGCGTTCCGCTACGCCGTACGACGCCACCGCGGTCCGCTGCTCGGCCCGTCGAGCGATTTCACCGGAACCACCGTGCTGCGCGATCTGCCGCCCGGCCAGCAGATCCACTACCGGGTCGTCCTGACCGACCCCGACGACCCCCGCCGCAGCTCCCCGCCGGTCCACGGCACCTTCCGCACCACCCCCGTCTCCCGCCGCCACGACGTGCGCTTCCTGTGGTCCGGCGACCTGGCGGGCCAGGGCTGGGGCATCAACCCCGACCTCGGCGGCTACCGCGTCTTCGAGGAGATGCGACTGCGCAACCCCGACTTCTTCCTCTTCAGCGGGGACACGATCTACGCCGACGGTCCGATCAAGCCCACCGCCCCGCTGCGCGACGGCAGCCTCTGGCGCAACGTCACCACCGAGGAGAAGGCGAAGGTCGCCGAGACGCTCGACGAGTTCCGCGGGAACTTCCGCTACAACCTGCTCGACCACAATCTGCTCGGCTTCAACGCCCAAGTGCCGGTCCTCGCCCAGTGGGACGACCACGAGGTGCGCAACAACTGGTACCCCGGCCAGCTCATCGACGACCCCCGCTACACCGTCAAGGAGGCCGACACCCTCGCCGCCCGCGCCCGCCAGGCCTTCGGCGAGTACTTCCCCGTCACCGACCTGCGCGGAGGCCGCGCCGAGGGCCGGATGTACCGGGTGATGCGGTACGGCCCGCTGCTCGACGTCTTCGTGCTCGACATGCGCACCTACCGCAACGCCAACTCCCCGGGCACCCAGGCCGAGGACCCCATCGGCATCCTCGGCCCCGAGCAGCTGGCCTGGATCAAGCGCGAGCTGTCCCGCTCCCGCGCCACCTGGAAGGTCATCGCCGCCGACATGCCCCTGGGCATCGTCGTCCCCGACGGGGCCGCGAACTTCGAAGCCGTCGCCCAGGGCGACCCGGGCGCTCCGCTGGGCCGCGAGCTCCAGATCGCCGAGCTCCTGCGGCACATCAAGCTCCAGCGCATCACGGGCACCGTCTGGGTCACGGCCGACGTCCACTACACCGCCGCGAACCACTACGCGCCCGAGCGGGCGGCCTTCACCGACTTCGCTCCGTTCTGGGAGTTCGTGTCCGGCCCGATCGGCGCCGGCGGCTTCCCGGCCGGGCGGCTCGATGCCACCTTCGGCCCGGAGACGGCGTACGTACAGTCGGCTCCCTTCGCCAACATGTCACCGTCCGAGAACCCTCCGTACTACGGCGAGGTCGACATCGACGGCGGCAGCGGGGAACTCACCGTCCGCCTGCGCCGCCAGGGAGGGGTCGTACTCTTCACCCGGACGCTCCAGCCCGGGCGCGTGGGCCAGTGACGCCCGGAAGCCCCGGAGACGGACTCTCCGGCCTGCGATCCGGAAATGGCCCCGAAAACTGGGTGAAATCGGCCAGATGGACACTTAACCAGTCGGTCACAGATCGTTCGTGATCACGCAACACCCCTGCGCCACAGTGGTGTGCATGACTGACCGTAACCCCGCCTCCGCCCACCGTCCCCACCGTCACCACTGGCGCCGCGACGTCGTCGAACTCGCCGCAATGTTCTGCGCCGTCGCGGTCGCCGACGCCCTCGCCAATCTCGTCGTGCACGGCCCGAGGGGCCCGGTCCTGCTCGTGGCCTCGGCCGTCGTACTCCTGGTGACGGCGGCCTTCCACACCTGGTGGGCGCGGCGGCACAGCCATGCGCCCCCGCCGGGGAGCACAGCCCCCGGCGCTCCGGAGCCGCTCCCGTCGACGGGCTCCGGCGCGACCTCGACGGCGAGCGCGACAGCGAGCGCAACCGCGACCGCGACCGCGAGCAGCACCGCCCTCTGGCGGATGCGCACGACCGTACGGGACGAGCCGGGCTCCCTGGCCGCCCTCTGCACCGCCCTCGCCCGCAACAGCGTCGACATCCTGACCCTCCAGACGCACCCGCTCCCCGAGGGCGGCACGGTCGACGAGTTCCTGCTGCGCGCCCCGCAGGAACTGCCCTCCGCCGACCTCGCCCGGGCGATCTCCCGGGCCGGCGGCCACAGCACCTGGATCGAGCGCGCCGACGCCCACGACCTGGTCGACACCCCCACGCGGGTCCTCGGCCTCGCCACCCGCACCGCCCTGGACGCCGCCGAGCTGCCCCTCGCCCTGCGCCAGCTGCTCGGCCGCTGCACGATCCACTCGATCCCGGCGACCACCCTCTCCGGCCGCCCCAACGCCGGCGCGGACGCCCCGGTCGAGGGGGTCCTGGAGGCCACGGTCATGCGGCTGCGCGACCCCTCCGGCGGTGCGATCACCGTGGAGCGGCCCTACCTTCCCTTCACCCCGACCGAGTTCGCCCGGGCCCGCGCCCTCGTCGAGCTCGACGCCCGCCTCGGCCCCCGCGTCCCGCGCAGCCAGGACGTACTGACCCTCCCCGAGGGCAACGAGATCACCGTGCGCCGCGCCGACGGCTCCGACCGGGCGGCGGCCCGCGCCATGCACGACCGCTGCTCCGAGCGCACGCTGTCGCTGCGCTACCACGGCCCCGTGCACGACGCCGACCGCTACCTCGGCCACCTGCTGAGCCCCCGCTTCGGCCGCACCCTCGCCGCGACCACCGCCTCCGGGAAGCTCGTCGCCCTCGGCCACCTGCTGTGGGACGGCGACGAGACCGAGGTCGCGCTGCTCATCGAGGACGACTGGCAGCGCCGCGGCATCGGTTCCGAGCTGCTGCGCCGACTCCTCGCCATGGCCGTCGAGGCCGGGTGCGACAGCGTGTACGCCGTCACCCAGGCCTCCAACACCGGCATGGTCGCCGCCATGCGCGGCCTCGGCCTCCCCCTCGACTACCAGATCGAGGAGGGCACCCTGGTGATCACGGCCCGGCTCGACGCCACCCCGGTCAGCTCCCGGCTGCCCTACGAACTCCCCCGCGAACTCCCGCAGGAGCTCCCGCACGAGCAGCCGGCTCCGCGGCGCCGCCCTTGACGATCCGTCCGGACCGGGACCCCGACAGGGTCCCGGCTCCGGCGCGATCCGGCGGAATCCGGCCAAGCTGCGAGCGCCCCGTCCCCGGCGACCTTCGCCCCGGGTGCGTGAAGTCGCTTGTCCAGCACGGTGGTTGAAGATTCTTCGCACGCATGGCCGACCCCGCTCCGGCCCACGTCAGCAGTCCGACGGCAATGGGTGATGACGGGAACCCGTCCCGCATACGAAGATGTCCGCATGTCAGAGACCCTCCACAACGGCAGTGCACACCGGCTGCCCCGCCAGGTGGCCGACGCGTACGTCGACGACCTCATCGCCCTCGACCCGATCACGGGCACCTACCTCGGTGTCGCCGCGAGTTCGAGCAAGCTCCCGGACTTCTCCCCGGCGGGCCGTGCCGCCGTGGCCGAGCTCATCCGGGAGACCCTCACGCGCCTCGACGCGGCCGAGCAGGCGCCCGGCGCCGACAGCGACGCCGAACGCCGCTGCGCCCGGCTGCTGCGCGAGCGCCTCACCGCCGAGCTCGCCGTGCTGGAGGCCGACGAGGACCTGTGCGCGGTCAGCAACATCCACAGCCCCGCGCACTCCGTCCGTGAGATCTTCTCCCTGACCCCCGCCGACACCGACGAGGACTGGGCGGCGATCGCCGAGCGCCTGCGCGCCGTACCGGCCGCCTTCGACGGCTACCGCGAGAGCCTCGGGCTCGGCCTGGAGCGCGGCCTGTACGGTGGCCCCCGCGCCACCACCACCATGATCGGCCAGCTCACGACCTGGGTCGGCCAGGACGGCTCCGAGGCTCCCTTCTTCGAGGGCTTCGTCGCCGCCGGTCCGGACTCCCTGCGCGCCGAACTGGACGCCGCGGCCGCCGGAGCGACCGCTGCCGTCGTCGAACTGCGCGACTGGATGAGCTCGGTGTACGCCCCGGCCGTCGAGGGCAAGCCCGACACCGTGGGCCGCGAGCGCTACGCCCGCTGGGCCCGCTTCTTCAACGGCACCGACCTGGACCTGGAAGAGGCGTACGCCTACGGCTGGTCGGAGTACCACCGGCTGCTCGCCGAGATGAAGTCCGAGGCAGCCAAGATCCTCCCGGGCGCCGGCCCCTGGGAGGCGCTGAAGCACCTGGACCGGCACGGCACCCACATCGAGGGCGTGGACGAGGTCCAGGCCTGGCTGCAGGGCCTGATGGACGAGGCCATCGAGAACCTCGACGGCACGCACTTCGAACTCGCCGAACGCGTCCGCAAGGTGGAGTCCCGCATCGCCCCGCCGGGCGGTCCCGCGGCCCCGTACTACACGTCCCCCTCCGAGGACTTCTCCCGCCCGGGCCGCACCTGGCTGCCCACCATGGGCCTGACCCGCTTCCCCGTGTACGACCTGGTGTCCACCTGGTACCACGAGGGCGTGCCGGGCCACCACCTGCAGCTCGCGCAGTGGACCCACGTGGCGGACCAGCTCTCCCGCTACCAGGCCACCGTCGGCATGGTCAGCGCGAACGCCGAGGGCTGGGCGCTGTACGCGGAACGTCTGATGGACGAGCTGGGCTACCTCAAGGACGCCGAGCAGCGCCTGGGTTACCTGGACTGCCAGATGATGCGTGCGGCGCGGGTCATCGTGGACATCGGCATGCACGTGGGCCTGGAGATCCCGGCGGACTCGCCGTTCCACCCGGGCGAGAAGTGGACGGTCGACCTGGCGCAGGAGTTCTTCGGCCTGCACAGCGGCCGGCCGGCGGACTTCGTCGAGAGCGAGCTGACCCGCTACCTGTCGATGCCGGGACAGGCGATCGGCTACAAGCTGGGTGAGCGCGCCTGGCTCCTGGGCCGGGACAACGCGCGTGCCGCGCACGGCGATTCCTTCGACCTGAAGGCCTGGCACATGGCGGCGCTGTCGCAGGGTTCGCTGGGGCTGGACGATCTGGTGGACGAGCTCTCGAAGCTCTGACGGCTGACCGGCGGCCCGGCGGCCCGGCTGCCCGGCCGCCCGGCGGTGAAGGACGGACGGGCCGCTCATTCCCGGGGGGATGAGCGGCCCGTCCTCGTGAGCCCGTACGGGCCCGCGGCGCCGTACAGGCGCACAGCCCGTACGGCGCGCACCTCAGCAGCCGCAGTCGTCCGAGTCGGTCGGCGCGGTCAGCGGGTCGGCCTCGGCGCGCTGCTGGCTGCCCTGCCAGGTCTCGACCTCGAAGCCCTCGCGGATCCAGTACTCGATGCCGCCGAGCATCTCCTTGACCTGGAAGCCGAGTTCGGCGAGGGCGAGGGCGGAGCGGGTGCCTCCGTTGCAGCCGGGGCCCCAGCAGTACGTCACCACGGGGACGTTCTTGTCCAGGAGCCGCTCGGCCTGCTCGGGGATGAGGGCGGTGGGCAGGTGGACGGCGCCGGGCACGTGGGCCTGGTCCCAGGACGGGGTGGAGCGGGAATCGACGAGCTGGAAGCCGAGCTCCGCGCCCTGCTCGCGGTGGGCCTTGAAGGCGGCGGCGACATCCGACACGTCCGCGTGGAAGGCCAGGCTCGCGGCGAAGTACGCGGCGGCCGCGGCCGGGGAGGCCGGGGGCACCCGGAGCACGGGGTTGGTGGTGGCGGGGGCGGCGGGGCCCGGCTGATTCGCGTGCGTCTGCGTCGTCGTCATGGCAAGAAATCTACGATCTGTTGATCACTGTCGGAAGTGGGTTTCCCCGGCCTTTTCCTTGTCCGACCGGGGAATCCCCTGCTAGACCTGCACCATGACCGACTATTCCCCTGACGCAACCGACTGGCGGATCCTCGAAGCCCTCCAGCGGGACGGCCGCGCCAGTTTCACCGAGCTCGCACGCTCGGTGTCCATGTCCGCGAGCGCCGTCACCGAGCGGGTCCGCCGACTGGAGGAGACCGGCATCATCACCGGCTACACGGCGGTCGTGGACCCGGAACGGCTCGGCAAGTCGATCCTCGCCCTGGTGCGCCTGCGCTACCCGCACGGCAACTACAAGCCCTTCCACGACTTCCTGGAGGCAACCCCGGAGATCCTGGAGGCCCACCACGTCACGGGTGACGACTGCTTCGTCCTCAAGGTCGCGACCCGCTCGATGTCGCACCTGGAGGAGGTCACGGGCCGGATCGCGGGGCTCGGTTCGGTGACGACGAGCATCGTCTACTCCTCTCCGCTGCCCCGCAGGCCGCTCAGTCCGTGAGCGCCGCCGTCCGGTGGCGCACCACGGAGCCGCCGCGCTGCTTGACGATCTCCAGCTGGGCCTGGACCCGGGTCCGCAGGTCGGCGACGTGGCTGACGATGCCGACGCTCCGGTCCCGCTCGCGCAGCGAGTCCAGTACGTCGAGCACCTCGTCCAGCGCCTGGTCGTCGAGGCTGCCGAAGCCCTCGTCGATGAAGAGGGTGTCCAGGCGCATCCCGCCCGCCTCGTCCGTGACCACGTCCGCGAGGCCGAGGGCCAGGGCGAGCGAGGCGAAGAAGGTCTCGCCGCCCGACAGGGTGGCGGTGTCCCGCTCGCTGCCGGTCCACGCGTCGACCACGTGCAGTCCGAGGCCGGAGCGCCCCCGTCCGCTCGCCCGCGCGTCGGAGTGGACCAGGGTGTAGCGGCCGCCGGACATGCGCAGCAGCCGTACCGTCGCGGCGGCGGCCACCTGCTCCAGGCGGGCGGCCAGTACGTAGGCCTCCAGGCGCATCTTGCGTTCGTTGTCGGCGGAGGTGCCGGCGGTGAGTCCGGCCAGCCGGGCGACCCGGTCGTAGGCCTCCCGCAGCGGGCCGAGCGCGCGCAGTTCCTGTTCGGCCTGCCGGGAGAGCCGGTCGAGCTCCGTACAGCGCACCCGGGCCGCGTCGGCCGCCGACCCCGCCGTACGAAGCTTCGCCGCGGCGGTGGCGGCGTACGCGTCGGCTGCATCCGGTGCGGCCGGAGGCAGGGCTGCCGCCTCGGCGGCGCCGGTCTCGCCGCGGCGGTCCGCCAGCAGGGCCTCCTCCGTCTGCCAGGCGTCCAGCCGGTGTTGGAGCGCGGTGCGTTCGTACTCGGGGAGTACCGCGTCGGCGGCGGCCTCGATGGTGTCGAAGCCGGCCTTGAACGCGGCGTCGGCGAGCTGGTCGTCGGCCTCCTTCAGCCGGGCCGCGGTGGTCTCGGCCCGGCGCAGCGAGGTGGCCGCGCCGGAGACCATCCGGACCCGGTCCTCCAGGGTGCGGGCGCGGGCCGCGACGGTGGGGGCGCCGTCCCGTACGAGGGCGAGCTCGGTCTCCAGCCCGGCCTGTTCGCGGTCCAGGGCCTCGCGCCGGGAGGCCCTGGCGGCGGCCCGGGTCTCGGCGCCCTGCCGGTCGGCGCTGCGCGCGGCGTGCTCCCGCTCGGCCCGGGCGAGCTGCTCCCGGGCGGCGTGCAGGCCGGCGGCCGCGGCGTGGGCGGCGGCATGACGGTCGCTCAGGTCGGCGGTCAGGTCCAGGAGTTCGGCGGTGGCGGCCTCCCCGGCGGCGGCCGCGGCCTCGGCGCGGGCCTCCCGAGCGGCGGCGAGCCGGCGCTCCACTGCGGCCCGGGCCTGCTCGGCCCGTTCGAAGTGGGCGTGGGCCGCGTCCTCGGCGGCGCGGTCCACGTGGCCGGGGGCCGGACGGGCCGGAGCGGGGTGTTCCGCGGACCCGCACACGGTGCAG
This sequence comes from Streptomyces nojiriensis, assembly GCF_017639205.1. Taxonomy (NCBI): domain Bacteria; kingdom Bacillati; phylum Actinomycetota; class Actinomycetes; order Kitasatosporales; family Streptomycetaceae; genus Streptomyces; species Streptomyces nojiriensis. The sequence continues at coordinate 2,058,840 of NZ_CP071139.1, forward strand.
GCCTCCCCGGCCACCAGTGCCTCGGCGAGCTCGGCGGCGATCCCGCGCAGGCGGGCCTCCTTGAGCTCCAGCCAGCGCTCCCGGGCGGCGGCCGACTCCTCGCGCAGGGTGAGCAGTTCGCCCGCGGCACGCGCCGCGTCGGCGTCGAGCTCGTCCCGTCGGCGGGCGGCGTTCAGCTGCATGCGGGCGGGCTCCAGCCGGCCCGCGAGCTGCTCGGCCAGGGTCGCGGCCTGCTGGGCGGCGTCCACGCGCTCCTGCAGCGCCGTCCGGGTCGCTTCCCAGCGCTCCAGCCACTCGGCGGACTCCTGGTGCTGCTCCTCGGCGGCCCTGGACTCCCGTTCCAGGTCGGCGCGTTCCCGGCCGATCTCGGCGCTGCGCTGCTCGGACCGCTGCGCCGCGCCCAGCGCGCCGAGGGCCTCGCGCAGCCGCTGCTCGACGTCCGCCAGCTGCTCGGCTCCCGCCTCCTTCAGCGTGGGCGGTAGCTGCGCCCGGGCCGAGGTCTCGGCGTGCGCGGCGGCGAGGTGCGCGGCGGAGGCGGCGCCGCGCAGTTCCAGGGCGGGGGCCACCAGGGCGCCGCGCCGGGCCCGGTCAAGCAGGCCGCGCACCCGGTCCCGTTCGGGCTCGGCCTCGGCGAGCAGGGCGGCCCGGCGGAGGGTCTCGGCGTGCCGGCGCTGGAGCCGGTCGAGCTCCCTCGCGTCCTCGGCGGCCCGCCGGGCGGCGGCGTGCCGGCTCTCGACGGCGGCCAGGGCGTACTCGGCGACGTCGAGGCGCTCGCGGGCCGCGCACCGGGCGACGGCCGCCCAGGCCCGGACGGCCTCGGCGAGCCCGGGGTCGCCCGGCTGGTGTCCGGGCATCGGCCAGGCCCGCAGGTCGGCGCTGTCGCCGGCGGCCTGGGCGAGCCGCTGAGCGGTGTGGAGGACGTTTTCGTCGCCGGCCCGGACCTTGGCCTCGGCGGCCCGGCGGCGCTCGCCGAGCAGGGCCTCGACGGCGGCGAACCGGCGGGTGTCGAAGAGCCGGCCGAGCAGCCGGCCGCGGGCCGCCTCGTCGGCGCGCAGGAAGCGGGCGAACTCCCCCTGCGGCAGCAGCACGACCTGGCAGAACTGCTCGCGGCTCATGCCGAGCAGCTGCTCGATCTCCTCGCCGATCTCCTGGTGGGAGCGGCTGAGCGGCTCCCAGCCCGTGCCGGTCTGCTCGCGCAGCCGGCTCTGGGCCTTGTCCTTGGTGGTGCCCGTGCCGCGCTTCTTCGGGCGCTCCTGCTCGGGCCGCCGGGTGATCTCCAGACGGCGGCCGCCCGCGGTGAGTTCGAGGGTGACCTCGGTCGGGGTGTGGGCGGCTGCGTGGTCGCTGCGCAGGCTGGTGCCGGGGGCCTGGCGGGGGCCGGGCACGGAACCGTAGAGCGCGTAGCAGACGGCGTCGAGCACGGAGGTCTTCCCGGCGCCGGTGGGTCCGTGCAGCAGGAAGATGCCGGCGCCGGACAGGGCGTCGAAGTCGATCTCCTGGGGCTCGGCGAACGGTCCGAAGGCGGTCACGGCCAGCCGGTGCAGCCTCATCGGTGGGTCTCCCGGTGGCTGTCGTCGGCCCGTACGTCGTCGAAGGCGCCCTGGAGGACGGCCCGTTCGGCCTCGTCCGCGTGACCGCCGCCGCGCACGTGGGCGACGAAGTCCTCGGCGATCTCCTGGTCGCTGCGGCCCTTGAGCCGCTGGGCATAGGAGGCGCCGGTCTCCTCCCGGCGGCCTTCGGGGTCGAAGGCGAGGGTGAGGGTGTGCGGGAAGCGGGCCGCGAGGCGGGCCATGGGGTCGTCGGGGCGGACCGGGTCGGTGAGGGTGGCCTCGACCCAGGCGTCCTCGTGGACCTGGTGCGCCGGATCCTGGAGCAGGTCCTCCAGCCGTCCGCGGAGCCGGGCGAGGGTGCGCGGGACGGGGGTGTCGATCCTCTCGGCGCCGGCGATCTCGCCCTGCGCGCCGAGTTCGACCAGCCACATGGTCTTGCGGTGGTCGGCCTCGGAGAAGGAGTAGGCGAGCGGGGAACCGGAGTAGCGGACCCGTTCGCCGATCGTCTGGCTGCCGTGGAGGTGGCCCAGGGCGGCGTAGTCCACGCCGTCGAAGACGGAGGCGGGCACGGCCTCGACCCCTCCGACGGTGATGTCGCGCTCGCTGTCGCTGGCCTGTCCGCCGGTGACGAAGGCGTGCGCGAGGACGATCGAACGGGTGCCGGGCGCGCGGGTGGCCAGGTCGGCCCGGATCCGGTCCATGGCGGCACCGAGGACCGCCTCGTGGCTGACCTTCTCCGCGCCGAACTGGTCCTTGACCAGGGCGGGCTCCAGGTACGGCAGGCCGTACAGCGCCACGTCACCGTGTACGTCGGCCAGGACGACGGGGTCGGCGCAGCTGGCCGGGTCGGTCCGCAGGTGGATCCCGGCCCGGCCGATCAGCCCGGCGCCGACGCCGAGGCGGCGCGCGGAGTCGTGGTTGCCGGAGATCATCACGGTGGGCACGCCGAGGTCGGCGAGGCGGTGCAGGGCCCGGTCGTACAGTTCCACGGCGGGCAGCGGGGGCACGGCCCGGTCGTAGATGTCGCCGGCGACGAGGACGGCGTCGACCTCGCGCTCGCGCACGGTCTCGACGAGGTGGTCGATGAAGACCGCCTGGGCGCCGAGCAGGTTGACCCGGTGGAAGGCCCGGCCGAGGTGCCAGTCGGAGGTGTGCAGGAACTTCACTCGCCGGCCCCGTCGCGCATGCCGTCTCCCCCTGGTCGTCTCCCGCTCGCTGAACCCCTCTACGCTAACCCGTCCCCGGGGGCGCTCAGGGCGCGTACGTCTCTCCGCCGAGGGTGAGACCGGCGCTGCCTGCGGTGGTGTCGGCGAGCCATGCCTCGAAGGCGGGCAGGTCCGCCTCCGGGAGGGCCACTTCGATCTCCACCTCGGCCCCGTAGCGCAGGTCCACCACGGTCCGGCCGGTGGAGCGCAGATCGTTCTGGGTCTTGCCGGCCCGCTGGTGGTCGATGGTGACGGTGGCCAGCCGGTAGCGGCGCCGGGTGACGGTGCCGAGCTCGTCGAGGGCCTCGCCGACGACCCCGCCGTAGGCCCTGATCAGGCCGCCCGCGCCGAGCTTCACACCGCCGTAGTAGCGGGTGACGACGGCGACCGCGTAGCGGATGTCGCGGCGCATGAGCATCTGCAGCATGGGCACCCCGGCGGTGCCGCCGGGCTCGCCGTCGTCGCTGGCCTTCTGGACGGACGCGTCGGCACCGACGACGTAGGCGAAGCAGTTGTGCGAGGCGGTGGGGTGCTCCTTGCGGATGCGCGCGACGAAGTCCTGGGCCTCCTGCTCGGTCGCGGCGGGCGCGAGCGAGCACAGGAAGCGCGAGCGGTTGATCTCGGACTCGTGCATGCCCTCACGGGCCACCGTCACGTACTGGTCTGCCTTCACCTCACCACCCTAAGCGGTGCAGAACGGGCCCCCGCCCGTCCGGAGCGGGGCCGGGGCCCCACCCCCTAAGTTGGCGGGCATGGAGCTGCGGGGGTGGAACTACCGGTACGTGGGACCGGCGGAGCTGAGGGCGCTCGTCCGGCCGGGGGGTGAGGGCCGGAGCATCCGCTCGGCCGCGGAGTTCGAGGACTGGGCCTCGGGCCCGGCGGCGGCCGAGCTGTCCGAGCCCGTCACGTTCGTCGTGGACCGCGCCGGTGTGCTGCGGCTCGCGCCGCGGCGCAGCGAGCACGTGGTCTGCGCCGGCGGTGGCGCGGTGCTGAGCGCCGGGGAGATCGCCTTCGGGCGGGAGTCCGGGCGGTGGGTGGTCCGTGCGGTGAGCAACCAGTCGACCGGCTACTGCCCGGACGCCGGCTCGTGGCCGGCCGTCGCGCAGGCGCTGGACGCGGCGGGGATCGGACACCCGTCCGGCTTCACCCACGAGGTGGTCTTCCGCCGCTGCCCGGCCTGCGCGCAGCTGAACATCGTCCGGGACGAGTACTTCGTCTGCGTCTTCTGCGACGCGTCCCTGCCGCCGGCCTGGAACGTGGACCCGTCAGCGGGGTAGGCGGCCCAGCACGGCCCGGAGCCTCCCGCGCCCCGACGCCACGCCCGCTTCCCGCAGGCCCGCGGCATCACCGCTCGGCGGCAGGACAGCGTGTGGTCGGCGTCCGCCGAGGCGTTGGCCGGCAGTGCGTGAGAAGCCATATGTCCCCGCGACGTCGATGATGCCCTCTTCGCACGGCCGCAGTTCGGGGAAGCCGTCCGGCGCGCGTACCCGCTCGGCGGCGTCGGGCAGCCGATGAACAGGGGCGCCGGGGAATCGCGCCCGGGAGTTTTCGGTTGATGCGGCTGAGCGCCGGTCCGACGCGGTGGAGAAAGCTGCGGACAGGGTCGGCGGGGACAAGCCCATCAGGAGGCGGCACACGTGTACGGCGATCCGGCAACCATCCGCAAGATCCTCACCGAGCTCGGCGACACCTGGGCCGTGGTGGGGCTCTCGAACAACCAGGACCGCGCGGCCTACGGGGTGGCCCGGGTGCTCCAGCGGTTCGGCAAGCGCGTGATCCCCGTGCACCCCAAGGCCGAGACCGTGCACGGGGAGCCCGGGTACGCCTCGCTTGCGGACATCCCGTTCAAGGTGGACGTGGTGGACGTCTTCGTGAACAGCGAACTGGCCGGGCCGGTGGCCGACCAGGCCGTCGCCGTCGGCGCCGAGGCCGTCTGGTTCCAGCTCGGCGTGATCGACGAGGCCGCGTACGCCCGAACCCGCGAGACGGGCCTGTCGATGGTCATGGACCGCTGCCCCGCGATCGAGATCCCGGCGCTCTAGCTCGGAAGAGGAGAGCCCTGGGCCTGGCCCGCGGACGCGGCCGGGCCACCGCCGTGGGCGTGCGCGGGCAGCGGCGCCGAGACCGGCGGGACCGACACCGCGAGGGTCATCTCCATCGGTACGGAGCCGTCGTTGCGGTAGGAGTGGGTGAGGTTCGCCTCGAAGGCGGCCGCGGCCCCGGCCGGGACGCGGAACTCCTCCTCGCCGACCACCAGCGTCAGCTCCCCGGCCGTGACGTGCAGCATCTCGATGGTGCCGGACGGGTGCGCGACGGAGTCCGTCCCCTCGCCCGGCACCAGGTGCCACGTCCACAGCTCCATCGGCCCGCGCTCGTCGGTGCCGATCAGCATCGTCGTCGAGCTGCCCGCCTCGCTGGACCAGATCCGCACCACCTGGTCCGGCTGGACGATGCGGACCTGCGGGCCGCGGTCGTGGTCGAGGAGCGCGGAGATGCTGACGCCCAGCGCGTCGGCCAGCCTGACCGTGGTGCCCACGCTGGGGTTCGTACGGGCCTGCTCGATCTGGATGATCATCCCGCGGCTCACTCCCGCGCGGGCCGCCAGGGAGTCCAGGGTGAAGCCGCGCTCGCCGCGCCACCGCTTGAGGTTCCGGGCGAGCGCCTGGGTGAGCTGTTCGAGGTCCGACACCGTTCCGTCCAATATCCTGGATGACACAGTCCAACAGAGTGCACTAACGTGTTCTGTATTCGATGCTGCACTCCAGCGTTCACCGCACTGTACTGCGAGGCCCGCATGACCGCCTTCTTCGCCCTGGCCACAGCCGTGCTGTGGGGGCTCGCCGACTTCGGCGGCGGGCTGCTGACCCGCCGGATCCCGGCGCTCACGGTGGTCGTCGTCTCGCAGGTCGTCGCCGTGGTCGTGCTCGGCGCGGTGGTCCTCGGCACCGGCGCCTGGCGGGAGGCCGGTCCGCAGCTGTGGTTCGCGGTCGGCGCGGGCCTCGTCGGGCCGGTCGCCATGCTGAGCTTCTACAAGGCGCTGGCGCTCGGCCCGATGGGCGTGGTCTCGCCGCTGGGCTCCCTCGGCGTGGTCGTGCCCGTCACCGCGGGGCTGATATTGGGCGAGCGGCCCGGCCTCGGCCAGTTCGCGGGGATCGCGGTGGCCGTCGTCGGCATCGTCCTCGCGGGCGGCCCGGAGCTGCGCGGCGCGCCCGTCCAGCGGCAGGCCGTCGTCCTCACCCTGGTCGCGGCCTTCGGCTTCGGCGCGGTGATGGCCCTGATCGCGGAGGCGTCCGGCACCGTCACCGGGCTGTTCCTCGCCCTGTTCGTGCAGCGGGTCACCAATGTCGCCGTGGGTGGCGCCGCCCTGTGGACGCAGACCCGGCGCGGCATACCCGCCCTCCCGGCCGGCGCCGGCCCGAAGCTCCTGTGGGGACTGCTGCCCGCCCTGGCCTTCGTCGGCCTCGCGGACGTCGCGGCGAACGGCACGTACTCCATAGCCGCCCAGAACGGCCCGGTCACCATGGCCGCCGTCCTGTCCTCGCTCTACCCGGTGATCACCGCGCTCGCCGCCTTCGCCGTACTCAAGGAACGGCTGCGCACGGTCCAGGCCGCGGGCGCCGGCCTGGCCCTCGCCGGAACGGTCCTCCTCGCCGCGGGCTGAGCGACTCCCGCGTCTAGGCCTGCTCGGCCTCCGCGAGCTCGGCCAGACCGCGCAGCTGCTCCGGGGTCATCCCGTCCGGGATCGGCACCGGCGTGGGCGTGCGCAGGGGCGGCTGCCAGCCCGTCTCCGGCTCCCAGCGCCGTACGATGCGCGCCGGCGCCCCGGCCACCACGGCGTGGTCCGGGACCTCTCCCCGTACGACGGCGCCCGCGGCCACCACCACGTTGCGGCCGAGGCGCGCGCCCGGCAGGATCACCGCGCCGGTGCCGAGCCAGCACCCGGGGCCGATCTCCACGGGTGCGCTGCGCGGCCACTGCCGGCCGATGGGCTCGTGCGGGTCGTCGTAGCTGTGGTTGGTGGACGTGATGTAGACCCCGGGTCCGCAGAAGGTGTTCGAGCCGATGGTGATCCGGGCGTCGGCGATGACATGGCTGTTCCGGCCTATGACCACTCCGTCGCCGAGCACCAGCATCGGCTCGGAGCCCAGGTCGAGGTCCGGCATCATCCCGGCGGTGAGGGTGACCTGCTCGCCGATGATGCAGTGCCCGCCGAGCCGGATCCACCGCTCGCCGAAGACGGTCCCCTGGGGGAAGGCGAGCCGGGTGCCGTCCCCGATCGCGCCGAACCTGAGCCGCCCCGGGGTCTGCGCGGTGACCGCACCGGCCTGCTGCATCCAGCGCCAGCCGGTGTGGACCACACGGCTCGCCAGACGGCGGCGCGCGGCCGTCAGAGATGAGAACGTGTTCTGTTTCTTCGGCACCCGGCCACGGTAGTGCGCCGGGCCCCGCTCGCCCCGGCCACACTCCTGTGATCTTCACCCCATCGCCGGTGCGGCGGCACACGTGGCCTACGGTGCCGTTAGCGCGGCAACCGGACGACAGACGGCAGAGGAAGAGAACATGACGTACCAGGCGGCCCAGGCACTCGTGGCGGGTGTCGGCGGCAAGAACCCGGACATCGACCCGACGGCGTTCACGGCTCCGACCTCGGTCGTGGTCGGCGACGTCACCCTCGCAGCGGGCGCGAGCGTCTGGTACTCGGCGGTGCTGCGCGCCGACTGCGGCCCGATCACGCTCGGCGCCGACAGCAATCTGCAGGACAACTGCACGGTCCACGTGGACCCCGGCTTCCCGGTCTCGATCGGGGAGCGCGTTTCCATCGGCCACAACGCGGTCGTGCACGGCTGCACCGTCGAGGACGACTGCCTGATCGGCATGGGTGCGACCGTGCTGAACGGCGCCGTGATCGGTGCCGGTTCGCTGGTGGCCGCGCAGGCCCTGGTCCCGCAGGGCATGGTCGTGCCGCCAGGCTCACTGGTGGCGGGCGTGCCCGCCAAGGTGCGCCGTGAGCTGACCGACGAGGAGCGCGAGGGCATCAAGGTCAACGCCCTGATGTACGTGGAGCTGGCCAAGCAGCACCGCGCCTCGGTGACCCCCGGCTCTTAGGGGGTGTCTTGCGGGCGCCGGGAACCCCGGCGCCCGCCCCTGCGCCCGCCCCGGTTCCGCCGGCCGGCCGCCCGGTCCTCGTCCGGCCGGTGCGGCTGCGGTCGTCCCGCTGCCGTCATTCGCCGACTGCGGCCCGGGTCGCCTGCTGCGAGGGGATCTCGGCTTCGGCGGCGCCGGCGGCCGCGGCCGCCTTCTTCATCCGGCTGCGCATCACGAGCGTGACCGCGAGCCCGAACAGCACGGCGAGCGCCAGGGCCAGCCAGGAGAACCGCTTCAGCCACGGCTCGGCGACGATTCCGACCGAGTAGATGACGGCCGTGGTGCCGCCGGCCCAGAGGATGCCACCGAGGACGTTGGCGACCAGGAAGCGCCAGTAGGGCATGCGCAGCACGCCCGCCAGCGGACCGGCGAAGATCCGCAGCAGGGCCACGAACCGTCCGAAGAAGACGGCCCACATGCCCCACTTCTCGAAGGAGCGTTCCGCCAGCGCCACCTGCTGGGGTCCGAAGTGCTTGGGGAAGCGCCGGCCCAGCCGCTCCAGCAGCGGCTTGCCGCCCCGGCGGCCGATCGCGTAGCCGATCGAGTCGCCCACGATCGCCCCGGCGATCGCGCAGAGCCCCAGGACCACGGGGTCGATCTCCCCGTGCTGCGAGGCCAGCAGCGCCGAGCTGACCAGGATGATCTCTCCCGGCAGCGGGATGCCGAGGCTCTCCAGCCCGATGACCAGACCCACCAGGAGATAGATGCTGACCGCCGGAATCGTCTCCAGCCATTCCTGGATGTGCACCGGTACGTCCTCCCGTGTCGTCCCCGGCGCGCCCCCTGTGACACACCGAACGGGCAGCCTATCGGCTCGTCACGACCGCCTTGGACCTCAGTGGCAGTTCGCGCGACGAACGGCCCACGAACACCTGCCGTCGGCCGGAACCCAGCACCCAGGCGTGCCGCTCCGGGTCCCATGACGACAGCGCCCGCTCGCCGATGTCGATCCTGACGCGCTCCGCCTCGCCCGGCGCAAGGACCAGTCGCCGGTAGCCGGCCAGCGCCCGCACCGGCTGGTCCAGCTCCAGATCCGCGGACGGCCCGACGTACACCTGGGCCACCTCGGTGCCCTTGCGGCGACCGGTGTTGCGGACGGTGAACTCCACGCACAGCCCGGCCCGCTCCGGCCGGACGGTGAGCTTCTCGTACTGCCAGGTGGTGTACGAGAGCCCGTGCCCGAAGGGGAACAGCGGGGTCACCCGCTCGGCGTCGTACCAGCGGTGGCCGACGTGGATGCCCTCGGAGTACTCCTGCCGGCCGCCCACGCCCGGGTAGCGCAGCGGGTCGCCGCCGACCGGGGTGGCCTGCTCGTCGGCCGGGAAGGTCTGGGTGAGGCGGCCGCCGGGGTCCGCGTCCCCGAAGAGGAGGTCGGCGGTGGCTCCCGCGCCCTCCTGGCCCGGGTAGTACATCTGGAGGACCGCTCCGGTACGGGAGAGCCACGGCATCGTCGTACTGGAGGAGGTGTTGAGCACGACGGTCGTACGGGGGTTCGCGGCGGCCACCGCCTCGATCAGCTGCTCCTGCCCGCCCGGGAGTGCCAGGGAGGTGCGGTCCCGGCCCTCGGTGGCGTCCTCGTAGGCGAACAGCACCACGCTGCGGGCCGACTTCGCGGTTCTCACGGCCTCGGCGAGGTCCGCGGCGCGGATCGCCCCGTTGGTGTGCCGGAGCCGGAAGCGCTGGCCCTTGTCCCCGCCCTCGGCGGTGACGGCGAGCCGGTGGGTGCCGGCCTCGAGGGCGAGGGTGGTGCGGCGCACGCTCATGCCGTCGGGTGCGGAGCCGAGCAGTCCGCCGGCGAAGTACTCGGCCACGCCCTGCCGGACGGGGAACAGCTCCTCGCCGTCCAGGCGTACGACGGGCCGCTTCCCGGTGTAGTGGACGAGCAGGGTCCACTCGTCGTCGGCCGCGAGGCGGAACTCCCCCTCGTGGCTCCATACGCGCCCGGGGTCCACGGCCCGCCCGTCCAGGTCGACGGACGGGGTCAGCAGCTTCGCCGGGAGCGGCCGCCCGTACAGGTCCTCACCGAGGGCGTAGTGGACCGTCGAACCGTTCCCGGCCCGTCGCCGGATGGCGGTGAGCGGTGCGGCCGCCCCGTCGGGGACCACGTGCGCGCTGCCGCCACCGCTGACGAAGGGCACCTGGCCGGTCGGTCCGATCACCGCGATCGAGCGGGCGGCGGCGCCGGTCAGGGGCAGGGTGCCGTGTTCGTTGCGCAGCAGCACCGCTCCTGCGGTGGCCACCTTGCGGGCGGTCCGCGCCCCGGCCGCGGCGTCGCGCGGGGGCCGTGCGGCGGGCGGGGCCGCGAGCAGTCCGAAGCGGTCCATGGTGGTCAGGATCCGGTGGACGGCCAGGTCGACGGCGCCTTCCGGTACGGAGCCGCCGCGCACGGCCTCGCGCAGAGGTCCGCCGAAGTGGGTGCCGCCGGGCATCTCCATGTCGAGGCCGGCGCCGATGGCGGCGACGGTGCTGTGGGTGGCGTCCCAGTCGGACATCACCCAGCCGTCGAACCCCCAGCTGCCGCGCAGCAGTTCGTCGAGCAGCGCCTTGCTCTCGCAGGCGTGGACGCCGTTGACCTTGTTGTAGGCGCCCATGACGGCGCCCACGCCGGCCGCCACGGCGGCCTCGAAGCCCCGCAGCTCGGTCTCGTGGAGGGTCTGCTCGGCGGCGATCACGTCGACGGTGTCGCGGCCGTGCTCCTGGTTGTTGAGGGCGAAGTGCTTGACGGTGGCGATGAGGCCCTCGTCCTGGATGCCCCGGATCATCTCGGCCACCAGGTCGGCGGTCAGGCGCGGGTCCTCGGCGAAGGTCTCGAAGTTCCGGCCCGCGTAGGGGGTGCGGATGAGGTTGACCATGGGTGACAGCAGGACGTCCTGGCCGAGCGCCCGGCCCTCGCGGCCGATCACGCGGCCGTACTCTCGGGCGAGCCCCGGGTCGAAGGCGGAGGCGAGCAGGACCGGCGCGGGCAGCGCGGTGGCGGGTCGGGTGACCCGCACCCCGGCGGGCCCGTCGGCGAGGCGCAGCGCCGGGATGCCCAGGCGCGGTACGCCGGGCACGTAGCCCGCCTGGCCGAGGCCGGTGGGATCGGGGGCTCCGTGCAGCAGGGCGGTCTTCTCGTCGAGGGTGAGCCGCTCCAGCAGGGCTTCGATGCGCGCGGCGCCCTTGGCCTCGGCGGCGGCCGGCGCGACGGGCGGCGCCTTCCGGGCCCCCGCGCCCGGCGGCACCCCGGGCGCGCAGGCGCCCGCTCCGAGAGCCGTGCCCGCCGTGCCCGCCGCCGCGAGCAGTCGCATCGCGGAACGTCTGGACACGGCCTCGCTCATGGGCGCTCCCTGCGGCGTGCGTCGGCGGCGGGAGCGGCCCGCGCCGGACCGCTCCCGCGCCCACTGTGCGTCGCTCGCCCGCCGGGCCCGCCGAGACGCGCCACCGCGGCGCCGAGGTTCAGCCCTCCGGCAGCGGCGGCGCGCCGCCGCCCCGCCCGATGGGCGAGGCACCCCCCTACGGGGTGCCGGCCCGTGGCCGCAGCGGTCGGCGGGCGCCGTTCGTCACGCGTTGGGGCGCAGGGTCCAGACGACCGTCATCTCGCCGGTCACGGCCTCGTCCTCGCGCTGGATGGCGATGGTGACCGGGAACTCGGGGCGGCCGCCGGCGTCGAGTTCGGCGATGACCTCCGCGGCCGGGCGGCCGAGGGTGGCGGTGGCGGTCACGACGCCCTTGGCGAGCTTCTTGTAGCCGATCTCGGCCTTCACGGCGAGCGGGACGGCGCGCGAGAGCTGGTCGCCGAAGGCGGCCAGGACGATCGCGCCGCTCGCGGACTCGGCGAGGGTGAACATCGCGCCGGCGTGCGGGCCGCCGACGTGGTTGTGGTAGTCGGGCTGGTCCGGAAGCCGCACGACCGCGCGCTCGGGCGTGGTCTCCAGGAACTGGAGGTTCAGGGTCCGGGCCATCGGTACGGTCGCGGCGAGCAGTTCGCCCACGTTCATCTGATCTGCGCTCATGGAACTCGATGTTACCCGCGAGTAGTCCTCGTTGACCAGGGCTCCCAAGGGGGCGGCCGTGGCTCCCCGCGGCCACGGCCACTATCGTTACCGGCCATGTGGCCAGGACAGCAGCAGCCGCCCGGGGGCGAACAGAACCCTCAGGACGCGCAACAGAACCCGTACCAGCAGCAGCCGGGGCAGCCGGGGCAGCCGAACCCGTACCAGCAGCAGCCCGGTTACGGCTACCCGCAGCAGCCGGGGTACCAGCCGCCCCAGGGCGCTCCCGGCCAGCAGTGGGGACAGCCCCAGCTGCCTCAGCAGCCCCAGCCCGCCACCGGCGGCGGGAGCCCGTACTCGACCAAGACCGTGGCGATCGTCGCCGTGGCCGCCGTCGTCGTGGTGGCCGCCGCGACCGGCGCGTTCGTCCTGACCCGGGACGACAAGAAGACCGAGGCCGACGACAAGCCGGCGGCCAGCCCCTCGGCGCCGGCCTCCGAGGCACCCGCCCCGGCCGGCAGCAGCCCGAACCCGCGGGCCGGCGGCAGCGCCCAGCCCGTCATCCCGGGCTGGAAGGTCGTCGTCAACACGAAGTACGGCGTCAGCTACGACGTGCCCCCCGAGTGGAACGTCAACGAATCCGGCGCGATCCTCTCCATCTCCGACGAGGTCAAGAAGGACGGCTCGCCGCTCATCACGATGACCGGCACCGCCACCCTCAAGGAGGAGTGGTGCACGGTCGACAAGGACGCGGACGGCAGGGTCGAGAAGTTCTCGGTCGCGGACACCGGCATCAAGGGCGCCCAGGGCGCCAAGGACACCGCGCAGGTGGCGACCGACAACACCGGCGCCTGGGTCTGGGCGGCATTCGCCCAGAAGGAGCCCAAGGGAACGGTCAAGGTGGGCGCCGCCAAGGAGTACACGACCTCCTCCGGGATCAAGGGCCACATGGTGACGGCGACCGCTCCGAACCTGAAGAAGGAGCACAAGTGCTCCACCGACGGCAAGGCCGTCGGCTTCGGCTTCAAGAACGCCGTCGGTGACTTCGCCAGCTTCGTGCTCGTCAGCGCGGCCGGCGTGAAGGACGAGGTGCCGACCGAGGTCTCCGACAAGGTCATCAGTTCCATCCGGCTCACCACCCCGTGATCCCCTCGTCCCGTGTCCCGGGCCGGCAATCCGTTTGGATTCTCGGCCCGGGGCGGGGATAGTCCGGGGGTGAGTTCTCCCCGCACCGCACCATCCCGTACACCCGCGAAGGGCCGCCGACCCGACTGGGCCGGCCGCAACTACAGCCTGCTCACGGGTGCGGCGGTCATCACGAACCTGGGGAGCCAGGGAGCTCACATCGCGGCCGCCTTCGCGGTCCTGGAGGCCGGCGGGTCCGTCGGCGACGTGGGCCTGATCGCGGCGGCCCGCACGCTGCCGCTCGTCCTCTTCCTGCTCATCGGCGGCGCCATCGCCGACCGGCTGCCCCGCCACCGCGTGATGGTCGCGGCCAACGCCCTGAACTGCCTCTCGCAGGCAGCCTTCGCCGCCCTCGTCCTCGCCGGCGAACCCCAGCTGTGGCAGATGATGCTGCTGACCGCCCTGTGCGGCACCGGTACGGCCTTCTTCAACCCCGCGGCCGAGGGCATGCTGCTCTCCACCGTCTCCGGCGAACACTCCAACCGGGCCTTCGCGCTCTTCCGCATGGCGATCAACGGCGCCGGCATCGGCGGCGCGGCCCTCGGCGGAGCGATGATCGCGGCGGTCGGCCCGGGCTGGGTCCTGGCCGCCGACGCGGCGGCCTTCGCCGTCGCCGGCGCCCTGCGGGCCTTCCTCGACGTCAGCCACGTGCCCGACCGGGCGCCCGGCGGCGGTCTGCTGTCCGATCTGCGCGAGGGCTGGGTGGAGGTCCGGACCCGGCCCTGGCTGTGGAGCATCGTGCTCCAGTTCTCCGTCGTGGTGGCCGTGGTCGGCGCCGCCGACGCGGTCTACGGACCACTGGTCGCCCGGGACCAGCTGGGCGGGCCCGCGCCCTGGGGCGTGGCCCTGGCCTTCTTCGGCATCGGCACCATCGCCGGGGCCGTCCTGATGATGGCCTGGAAACCGCGCCGCCTGCTGCTCGTCGGCACCCTGTGCGTGTTTCCGCTGGCGCTGCCCTCGGCGGGACTTGCCGTGCCGCTGCCCGTATGGGGGCTGTGCGTGGTGATGTTCGTCAGCGGTGCCGCGATCGAGGTCTTCGGAGTGAACTGGATGACCGCGATGCACCAGGAGATCCCGGAGGAGAAGTTCTCCCGGGTCACCGCGTACGACTGGTTCGGCTCGGTGTCGATGCTTCCGGTGGCCACCGCCCTGGCCGGGCCCGCCGAAGCGGCCTTCGGGCGCACCCAGGCCCTGTGGGGCTGCGCGGTCCTGGTCGTCGTGCCCACCGCCCTCGTCCTGCTGGTCCCGGACGTCCGCCGCATGACCCGCGGGGCGCACGGCAAAACCGTCGCCGGGGCGGTCGCGGCCGCCGCGGCGACGGCCGAGCAGACCCCCGCCGACGCCGTCCGCCACTGACGCGCCGTCCACCGCTGACGCGCCATCGGCCACCGACGCAGCGTCGGCCCCGGCCGCTCACCCCAGGCTGAACGCGCCCTCCGGCGGCGCCGGGGAAGGGGCCGCGTCCGCGTCGGCCACCGGCGCCGCGCCCTTCCTGAACCGGGCCAGCCCGTCCCCGTACTCCACCCTGGCGGGAAACGCGTCGGCCGCGCACTTGCGGGCCAGCGCCCCCACCTCCAGCGGGGCGTCGGAGGCCAGCAGCACGGCGTTCCCGAACCGCCTCCCCCGCAGCACCGCCGGCTCGGCGATCAGCGCCAGCTCCGCGAACGCCACCGCGAAGTTCGCCACTTGCGCCCGCAGGAAGTCGAAGGGCGCCCCGTCGGCCAGGTTCGCCGCGTACAGCCCGCCGGGCCGCAGCACCCGCGCGGCCGCCCGGGCGTACTCCACGGACGTCAGCTGCGCCGGCACCCGGGAGCCGCCGAACACATCGGCCACCACCACGTCCGCACTCGCCGCGGGCGCGGCCTCCAGCCAGGCGCGGGCGTCGGCGGTGTGCACGGTGACCCCGGAGCCCGCCGCGAGCGGCAGGTGCTCGGCCACCAGGCCGACCAGGCCCGCGTCGAACTCGACGACCGTCTGCCGGGAGCCGGCCCGGGTGGCCGCGGCGTAGCGCGGCAGGGTGAGCGCCCCGCCGCCGAGGTGCAGGAGGTCCAGCGCGAGCCCCGGCTCGGCGGCGCAGTCCAGGACGTGCGCGAGGCGGCGTACGTACTCGAATTCCAGGTGCTGCGGATCGTCCAGGTCCACGTACGACTGCGGGGCCCCGTCGACGGTCAGCAGCCAGGCCCGGTCCCGGTCCACGTCCGGCATCAGTTTGGCGGTGCCCTGGCCCACGTCCCGGACGACCGGGATCTGTTCGTCGCTCACCGCTCCATTGTCCGGCAGCGGCCGGGCGGGATTCGAACAGGCCCTCAGGCGGCCCCGCCCGACCAGAGCGCCGCCGCCTGCGCCGCGTGCTCCTCGGCCTGTGCCAGGCCCGCCCGCGCCGCCGGGGCCCGCCGCGCCGGATCCAGCACGTTGCGCCCGATGGCCTTGCGGGCGGCCGGCGACGGGGTGATCAGCAGGACCCGCGCCCCCGCCTCCCGCAGCCGGTCGGCCTGCACCGACGGCGAGGGCACCAGTGCGGAACCGAGCGAGATCGGGGCGAGGATCACCACACGGCCGTAACCGGCGGCCAGGTCGGCATTGGTGGCGGAGCGGATCCCGCCGTCGATGAAGCGGCGGCCCGCGACCGTCACCGGCGGCCACACCCCCGGTACCGCGCAGCTCGCCGCGACCGCGTCGAGCAGCCCGCTGCCGCTCCCCCGCTCGAACGCCTCGAGTTCACCGGTGAGCGCGTCCACCGCGGTGACCACCAGCCGCCGCTCGGGCCACTCGTGGGAGACCAGCCGGGCGGCCAGGACCTTGCGGCGGTCCGCCTCCGATCCGGTGTCCGCGGCCAGGGCCATGGCTCCCACCCGCCTGCGGTAGGCGGCGGCGTCGCTGCGCGAGCGCGCCATCGCCATCGCGTACCGGGCGATGACGGCCGCCCCCAGCTTCGCCACGGGTTCGGCCGAGGCGTCGCCGAGCTGGCGCTCGTACAGCTCCTGCACGCTGAGCAGTCCGGAGGTGAGCTGGGCGCCGACCACCGAGCCGGCGGATGTGCCGACGACCAGGTCCGCGGTGCTGAGGTCCACCCCGGCGCGGGCGAGCCCGTGGAGCATTCCGCACTCCCAGCCGATGCCGGTCAGTCCGCCGCCGCCGAGCACCAGTGCCGTGTCGCCGCCCATCTCCGCCCGCCCCTTCGCGCATGCCTGTGGTGACGGCAGTCTGGCGCAGCCGGGCCACCGCCACCACAGAGGGGTCCGGATCAGGCCCGGGTCACCCCAGCACGGCCGTCACCGTCCCCGCGCCGACGGTGCGCCCGCCCTCGCGGATCGCGAAGCCGAGCCCCGACTCCAGCGGGACGTCCCGGCCGAGCTCGACGGTCATCGTGACCGTCTCCCCGGGCCGGGCCACGGCGGCCTCGCCCAGGTCCACGTCCCCCACCACGTCGGCGGTGCGGATGTAGAACTGCGGCCGGTAGCCGCTGGCGACCGGTGTCGTACGGCCGCCCTCGCGGCCGGAGAGCACGTACACCTGGGCGGTGAAACGGCGCTGCGGCGTCACGCTGCCGGGCGCGGCCACCACGTGCCCGCGGCGCACCCCGTCGCGCGGCACCCCGCGCAGCAGCAGCGCGACGTTGTCCCCGGCCTCGGCGGACTCCATCGGCTTCCCGAAGGTCTCCAGCCCGGTGACGACCGTTTCGACCGGCTCGCCGTCGCCGCCGAGGACCGCCACGCGGTCCCCGAGGCGTACGGTGCCGCGCTCGACGGCGCCGGTCACGACGGTGCCGCGGCCGGTGATGGTCAGCACGTTCTCCACCGGCAGCAGGAACGGCGCGTCCGTGTAGCGCACCGGGGTCGGTACGTACGTGTCCACCGCGTCCAGCAGCGCCTGGATCGCCTCCGTCCACCGCGGGTCGCCCTCCAGCGCCCCGAGTCCGGAGACCCGTACGACCGGCGCGCCGTCACCGCCGTACCCGTGCGCGGTGAGCAGCTCGCGGACCTCCAGCTCGACCAGGTCGGTCAGCTCGGGGTCCCCGGCGTCGGCCTTGTTGAGCGCCACGACGATGTGGTCGACGCCGACCTGCCGGGCGAGGAGCACGTGCTCGGCGGTCTGTGGCATGACCCCGTCGAGCGCGGAGACGACGAGGATCGCGCCGTCGAGTTGGGCGGCGCCGGTGACCATGTTCTTGATGTAGTCCGCGTGACCGGGCATGTCCACGTGGGCGTAGTGCCGGGTCTCCGTCTCGTACTCGACGTGCGTGAGGTTGATGGTGATGCCGCGCCGGGACTCCTCGGGGGCCCGGTCGATGCGGTCGAAGGGCACGAAGGAGGCACCGCCGTGCTCGGCGAGGACCTTGGTGATGGCGGCGGTGAGGGTGGTCTTGCCGTGGTCGACGTGACCCATGGTGCCGATGTTGAGGTGCGGCTTGGTGCGCACGAAGGCCGTCTTGGCCATGATTCATTCCCGTGTCTGGAAGCCGGAACGGGACCCCGAGGGCGAGCCGACCCTCCCCCTGCGGGGTCCGCCGGACGATCCGGGAAGGGTCAGCTTCGTGCGCCGTCGAATGCGGCGAGGACGGGTGCGCCTGCCGGTGCGCCCGTGAGGACGGCAGCCTTCGGCGCGTCCGCGACTGCGGACCGCGCTGCGAGGAAGGCATACCGGTTCATGCCCCTGATCCTGCCGGACGGTCCGGGGCGCGTCGAACGAATTACGGCGTGGTCAGAGGTTCTTGAGCGCCTCACGCACGGACAGCGGGGCCAGGGAGCCGCGTTCGGCCTCGACGAACGCGCGGACCGCGTCCGGGTCCGTCTTCGCGTACTCGCGCAGGGCCCAGCCGATGGCCTTGCGCACGAAGAAGTCCGGGTGGCCGGCCCGGCGGCGGCAGTAGGCGAAGAGCCGTCCGGCGTCGGTGGCGGACTTGAAGCGGAGCTGGTGGAGCAGCGCGGTGCGGGCGAGCCAGAGGTTCTCGTCCTCGATCCACTCGTCCATCACGGCCGCGAGTCCGGGGTCGGCGGCCACCAGCGGTCCGACCGTGTGCGCGGCCAGCAGGTCCACGGTGTCCCACCAGGGGACGGTGACGATCAGGTGCCGGACCACGGGCAGGAAGCCGGAGGAGCAGCGGGCCGCGTGGCGGCGCAGGTAGTCCACCGCGAAGTACTGGTACTCGCGCTCGGGGAGCAGCCAGCAGCGCAGCGCGAGCGCCGCGCAGTCCGCCTCGGACGGTTTCGGGGTGTTCTTGGTCACGGTCTTCGACAGGTCCCGGCGCAGCGGGGTGGGGATGCCGAGGAAGGGTGCGACGTCCTTCATGTACGCGGCCATGTCCCGGGCCCGTACGGGATCGGCGGCCGCCGCGTACGCCCCGGTCAGCCGCTCCAGCAGGGTGTCCGCGAGGGCGCTGCGGGGAACTGGCGGGGGGCGCCGGTCGTTCGACAGCATGAGGCCCAGATTACGGCGCACCGCCGTACAGGTGGGCTAGTCTCCCGGGATGTCCCTCCTCCTCGCGCCGTGGACCCGGCTGTCGGTGCTCGTCGTGCTGCTCGTCGCGGCCGGCGTGTGCGTGCTGCTGTACGAGCCCCAGCGCATCCTCTCGGAGGGCTGGCCCCCGGGGCTCCCGGTGGGCACGGCGGTCCTGCTGTTCGCAGCCGCGTACGGCGTGTGCACGGCCGCCTTCGTGCCGCGCCCCTTGCTCAATCTGGCCGCGGGAGCCGTCTTCGGCACCCAGTTCGGCCTCGTCGCGGCGGTCGGCGGCACGGTGCTCGGTGGCGCGATCTCCTTCGGTCTGGGCCGGATCATGGGCCAGGAGGCTTTGCGGCCGTTCCTGCGCGGGCGCTGGCTCCAGGCGGCCGACGGTCAGCTCAGCCGGCACGGTTTCCGCTCGATGCTCGCGGTCCGGCTCTTCCCCGGGCTGCCCTTCGTGGTGGCCAACTACTGCGCCGCGGTGTCGCGGTGCGGCTGGGGACCCTTCCTCCTCGCCACGGCGATCGGGGTCGTCCCGAACACCGCCGCGTACGTGATCGCGGGCGACAGCGCCTCCTCTCCCGGATCGCCCGCCTTCCTCGTCTCGTTCGGCTTCATCGTCGTCTCCGTGGTGGGCGGCGCGGTCGTCGCATGGCGCAAACGACACCGGCTGGCACCCCCTCGAACCGAGGACCGGGTGCCCGAACTGATGCCCCAGCACCCCCCTGTGGTCAGCGCCGCTTCGCACGGGCCCTAGCATCGGACGCGAACTGCCCGACGATCACAAGGACGAGCGCACCCCGACATGAGCTGGTTCGAATCCCTAATCCTCGGTCTCGTCCAGGGGCTTACGGAGTTCCTCCCGATCTCCTCCAGCGCCCACCTGCGGCTGACCGCGGCGTTCGCCGGCTGGCACGACCCAGGAGCGGCCTTCACCGCGATCACCCAGATCGGCACCGAGGCCGCCGTGCTGATCTACTTCCGCAAGGACATCGCGCGGATCGTCTCCACCTGGTTCCGCTCCCTGTACACGAAGGCCCTGCGCTCCGAACAGGACGCCAAGATGGGCTGGCTGGTGATCGTCGGCTCGCTCCCGATCGGCATCCTCGGCCTCGTCTTCAAGGACGCGATCGTGGGCCCCGCCCGTGACCTGCGGCTGACGGCCACCACTCTGATCCTCATGGGCGTCGTGCTCGGCGTCGCCGACCGGCTGGCCGCCCGCGACGAGGAGGGCGGCCGGCACCGCGCGATCCGCGAGCGCAAGACGCTGCAGCAGCTGGGCGTCAAGGACGGTCTGATCTTCGGTGTCTGCCAGGCGATGGCCCTGATCCCCGGCGTCTCCCGGTCCGGCGCGACCATCTCCGGCGGTCTGCTGCTCGGCTTCACCCGCGAGGCCGCGGCCCGCTACTCCTTCCTCCTCGCGATCCCGGCCGTGCTCGCCTCGGGGGCGTTCGAGATCAAGGACGTGGCGGAGAACCCGGGTCACATCTCCTGGGGTCCGACGATCTTCGCGACGGTCATCGCCTTCTTCGTGGGCTACGCCGTGATCGCGTGGTTCATGAAGTTCATCTCGACCAAGAGCTTCATGCCCTTCGTGATCTACCGGATCCTCCTGGGCATCGTGCTGTTCGTGCTGATCGGCACGGACGTGCTGAGCCCGCACGCGGGAGAGTCCGGTTCCTAGCGGGACCCCGTTCCACCTCTTCGCGTGAACCGCAGGCCGTTCGGGAACGTTCCCGGGCGGCCTGCGCGTCGTTGTGCCTGAAGAGAACGGAAGGCGAACAGCAGGGGGTGTGCCATGGGTCGAGTGGTGCTGGAGCGATTTCCCGCCGGAAGTCCGCGGGGAAGCTGGCCCGCCGAGGAGTACGCGGCGCAGCGGATGCGCGAGGGAGTGCCGGCGGAGGTGGTCATGGATCTGGACAGCGACGCGTTCCTCGTCGTGGTCCGGCAGCGCGAGTCCCGTTCCGGTCACTGACCTCCCTCGGGAAGATCCGGTGGGCGCACGCCCCTTGGCCTCGCGCCCGCGCAGCCCCACACTGACCCGATGACTCAGCGTGTGGATCTCGCGACGGTGATGGACCGGCTGGCGATCGACGAGGTGGTCACGGGGTACGCGGTGGCCGTCGACGACGGTGACTGGGACGCGTACCGGGCTCTGTTCACCGCCTCCGGACGGGTCGACTACAGCTCGGCCGGCGGGATCGAGGGCCCGGTGGCGGAGGTCGCGGACTGGCTGGCGGAGACGATGACGCTCTTCCCGGTCCGCCAGCACCTGATCGTGAACCGGCTGATCCGCCTGGAGGACCTGGGCGGCTCCCCCGGGGACAGCGCCGAGGTCCGGGCGGACTTCCTCAATCCGATGCGGCTGGCGGGGCCGGATTCCGACGCCGCGGTCACCTCGCCCAACTTCGTCGCCGCCGGGCGCTACGGGTTCGCGCTGGCCCGCACCCGTGACGGCTGGCGGCTCACCCGCGTCACCGTGCACGAGAAGTGGCGGCACATGACCGCCTGAGCCGGACCGGACCGCTCGACTCGGCCGGTGCGCCGGGCACTGCCACACTGGAAGCGGAGGCACGCCATGATCACGATGCGCATGCGGTGGTGGTCCCCCCGATGGCGTGCGCCCGCCGCCGTGGCCGCCGGGGCGCTGCCCGCCCTCGCGTTCCCGGCCCCCGCGCTCTGGTGGTTCGCCTACGCCGCCCTCGTGCCCTGGATGCTGCTGCTGCGGTCGGCCCCCACGGGGCGGCGGGCCGCCCTGGAGGGCTGGCTCGGCGGCGCGGGGTTCATCCTGGCCGTCCACCACTGGCTGCTGCCCAGTCTCCACGTGTTCCTGATCCCGGTGGCCGCGCTGCTCGGGCTGCTCTGGATCCCCTGGGCGCTCCTGGTGCGGGAGCTCCTGGGCGGGACCCCGGCGGCGGGCCGGGCCTGCTGTGCGCTCGTCCTGGTCCCGGCGGGGTGGCTGCTGTCGGAGCTGGTCCGGTCCTGGCAGGGGCTGGGCGGGCCGTGGGGGCTGCTGGGCGCGAGCCAGTGGCAGGTGGCGCCGGCGCTGCGGCTGGCCTCGGTGGGCGGGGTGTGGCTGGTCAGCCTGCTGGTGGTGGCGGTGAACTGTGCGCTGGTGCTGCTGATCGCGGTACCGGGGGCGCGGATCCCCGCGGTGGCGGGGATGACCGGGTGCGCGGTGCTGACGGGAGCGGTGTGGGTGTGGGCGGCGCGGCCCGAGGAGCCGGGCCGGCTGCGCGTGGCCGTCGTACAGCCCGGCACGGTGGCGGACGGCCCGGACAGTGCGGAGCGGCGGTTCGACGTCGGTGAGCGGCTGACGCGGCCGCTGGCGGGGCAGCGGGTCGATCTGGTGGTGTGGGGCGAGAGCAGCGTCGGCGCGGACCTGAGCGCCCGCCCGGACCTGGCCCGGCGGCTGGCCGCGCTGTCGGCGGAGGTCGGGGCTCCGCTGCTGGTGAACGTGGACGCGCGGCGCGCGGACCGCCCCGGGATCTACAAGAGCGCGGTCCTCGTGGGCCCCCAGGGCCCCACCGGCGACCGGTACGACAAGATGCGGCTCGTCCCGTTCGGGGAGTACGTACCGGCCCGTGCGCTGTTCGGCTGGGCCACCTCGGTCGGCAAGGCGGCGGGCGAGGACCGGGTGCGCGGCGACCGACCGGTGGTCATGGACCTGCCCGGACGGCCGGACGGGCCCGGAGTCGTCCGGGTCGGCCCGCTGGTCTGCTTCGAGTCCGCCTTCCCCGACATGAGCCGGCGCCTCACCCTGGACGGGGCCTCCCTGCTCGTCGCCCAGTCCGCGACCTCCTCGTTCCAGGAGAGCTGGGCCCCGGCCCAGCACGCCTCGCTGGCCGCGCTGCGGGCGGCCGAGAACGGCCGTCCGATGGTCCACGCCACCCTCACGGGCATCAGCGTGGTGAACGGCCCGTCCGGCGCGCGGGTCGGCGCCGCCCTGCCCACCTCCGCGAGCACGGCAGCCGTGTACGAGGTCCCGCTCGCCCGTGGCACGACCCTCTACGTCCGCTTCGGGGACTGGCCGGTGGCCGCCGCCCTCGCCGCCCTGGCGGTGTACTGCGCGGTGGCGGGCAGCCGTTCGCTCAGGAGGCCTGCTCCAGAGCCGAGCTCACCACCCGCTCGCACAGCTCGTGGGTTCGCAGGGCGTCGCGGGCGCTGAGCGTGGTGCCCGCCGCGACCGCCTCCAGGAAGTGGTCGACGACCTGCTCGATGCCGCGCTGGCGGGCGACGGGGACCCAGTCCCCGCGGCGCCGCACGGTCGGCTGGCCCTTGTGGTCGATGACCTCCGCGAGGTTGACGACCTGCCGCTTGGTGTCGCGGCCGGACACCTCCAGGATCTCCTCCGTGGAGCCGGACAGCCGGTTCATGATGCCGAGGGCGGTGAAGCCGGCGCCGGACAGCTGGAGCACCACCTGGTGCATCAGCCCCTCGCGCACCACCGCCCGGACGTCGAGGTGGTCGGCCTCGCCGGGCAGCAGGAACCGCAGGGTGTCGACGACGTGGATGAAGTCGTCCAGCACCAGCGTGCGCGGGTCCTCGGGCAGCCCGACCCGGTTCTTCTGCATGATGATCAGCTCGCGGGCGTGGTCGGCGCACTGCGCGTAGGCGGGCGCGAAGCGGCGGTTGAAGCCGACGGCGAGGGAGACCCCGAGCCGCTCGGCCCGTTCCACGAGCTGCCGCGAATGCGCGAGTTCGTAGGCCAGCGGCTTGTCCACGTACGTGGGCACGCCGGCCTCCAGCAGCCGTGTGACGATCTCGGGGTGGGCCACGGTGGCGGCGTGCACGAAGGCCGCGTCGAGCCCCTCGGCGAGCAGCGCGTCGAGATCGGCGTGCCGGCGCGCGGCCGGGACGTGGTGGATGTCGCCGACCCGCTCCAGGGCGTCGGGGTTGCGCGTCTGCACGTGCAGCTCGATGCCCGGGCGGGTGGTGAGGACGGGCAGGTACGCCTTCTGCGCGATGTCGCCGAGTCCGATGCAGCCGACCTTCACCGGGGCCTCCAAGTTCGGTCCGTGTGGGATCCCGGCAGCTTAATCCCTGGTGACGGGGGCCCGGTTCGCCGAGGATGAGCCCCATGACCACCAGTTCAGGATCACATCGCAACGAACCCGCCACCACCGCCGACGAGCGGGAGATGCTGGACGGATGGCTCGACTACCACCGCGCCACCCTCGTCTGGAAGTGCGAGGGGCTCCAGGACGAACAGCTGCGCCGCACCCCGCTCGCGCCCTCCGAGCTGAGCCTCCTGGGCCTCGTACGGCATATGGCGGAGGTGGAGCAGTACTGGTTCCGAAGGATCATGCTGGGTGCGGACATCCCCGATCTGTACTGCACGAGCGAGGACCCGGACGGCGACTTCCACTTCACCGAGGCGGCCACCTGGGCCGAGGCCGAGCAGGTCTGGCGGACCGAGGTCGAGCTGGCCCGCCAGGCCGCCGCGGGCCGTTCGCTGGACGCGGTCTCGCAGGCCGGGAGCCACCACCGCGGCGAGGTGTTCAGCCTGCGCTGGGTATACACCCACATGATCGAGGAGTACGCGCGCCACAACGGCCACGCGGACCTGCTGCGCGAGCAGATAGACGGCGCCACCGGCGACTGAGGCCGTCCCGGGACGTTCCCCGGACGGCCCGGGGGCCCTGTCCGGCGGGTGTTTCCGTCACCCGTGCGGGGTGAATATCGGCTCCGGGTTTTCGCAACGGGGTCCTCGCACAGCAGAGTTGCGTGAGTGCATCCCACCCGAACCACGACAACGCTGCTGCTCGGAGTCGCCTGCGCCGTCTCGGCGGTATCCGGCTGTGTGCAGGTGAGCCCCGGACCCGTGCAGCCCGCGGCGGCCCCCGCCGCCGGGGTACCGCCGCGCCATCAGCCGCGCGGCGGGCCCGGGACCGCCCCCGTGACCGTCCGGGCGCCCGCCCTGGAGGCGCTGGAGGCCGTGGAGACCGCCCCGGAGCGGCCCGCGGCCCCGGAGGGCCCCGCGCCCGCCCAGCGGTCCGCACAGCGCCCCGTACCGGGCGGCTCCGGCGGGCCCGTACGGGAGGCCCCGCCGGTCCCGGACATCCCGGAGCCCCGGCGGCCCGCCGAGCCGGCCTCCGGGCACCCGGGCGGCCGTCCGCACCGTCCCCGGCCCGACGCGGAGGCGGAGCGTGAGCTGATCCGGAAGCTGCCGGTGCGGCCGGCCGATGTGTGCGCGCTGGGCCGCAGGCACGGCCACTGGCATCCCGACAGCCCGGAGGCGCGTATCTGCTCGGGCGTCCACGGGAACTGACCGCCCGCCCCTGGGCCTACGGGGACTGCTCGGGGAACGGCCGGGGTCCGGGTCCGGGTCCCGGTTCCGCGGCCAGGCGCCGTTCCAGCCGGGCGATGGCGGCCCGTACGCCGTTCCCGTACCCGTCGTCGGACAGCGCCCCGGTGGCCGCGCGGGCCCGGGCCAGGTGGACCCGGGCCGCCTCCGGCCGCTGCAGCTTCACGTAGTCGGCGGCCAGGTTCAGGTGCAGGGACGGGTAGAACACGCGCAGCTCCGGATGCGGCTCCCGGCGCGCGGGCGGCCCGTCCCGGGGCGGCCCGGTCCCGGGACGCTCGCCCGCCATGTCGTCCGGCACGTCGTCCGGCACCTCGGCTGCGGCGGTCAGGGCCCGCAGGTCCCAGGCCAGCTCGTCGGCCGGGTCGTCCTGGGCGTCGGCCATGTAGTGGGCCAGGGTGCACCGGTGGAGGGAGTCCCCCTCCTCGCCGATCTCGGACCAGATCTCCCCGAGCCGGTTGCGGGCCTCCTCGCGGTCCCCGGCGTGCAGCAGGATGACCGCCTGGCCGATCCTGGTCATGACGGCGTCCGGCGACGCCTCCTGCTGCTCCGCCACGGCGGCCTCCGGCTCGCTCTGCCAGACCTGCACCGGCCTGATCATCTAGAAGCTAACCGGAGGTACCGGCAATGACGCCGAGGCGCGGGGGGACGTCAGCCGAGGTCCGGGATCCGCCAGTCGATCGGCTCATGCCCCTGGGCGGCGATGGCCTCGTTGATCTGCGTGAAGGGCCGCGATCCGAAGAACTTCTTGGCGGACAGCGGGGAGGGGTGGGCGCCCTTGACGACCACGTGCCGCTCCTCGTCGATCAGCGGGAGCTTCTTCTGGGCGTAGGCGCCCCACAGGACGAAGACGGCCGGGTCGGGCCGCTCGGACACCGCGCGGATCACGGCGTCGGTGAACTTCTCCCAGCCCTTGCCCTTGTGCGAATTGGGCTCGGCCTCCCGGACCGTGAGCACCGCGTTGAGCAGCAGGACGCCCTGCTCGGCCCACGGCATCAGGTACCCGTTGTCCGGGATCGGCAGGTCGAGCTCCTCCTTCATCTCCTTGTAGATGTTGCGCAGCGAGGGCGGGGTCTTGACCCCGGGCTGCACGGAGAAGCAGAGGCCGTGGCCCTGGCCGGCGCCGTGGTACGGGTCCTGGCCGAGGACGAGGACCTTCACCCGGTCGAAGGGAGTGGCCTCCAGGGCCGCGAAGACCTGCTCGCGGGGCGGGTAGACCGGCCCGTTCGCCCGTTCCTTCTCGACGAACTCGGTGAGCTCTTTGAAGTAGGGCTGGTCCAGCTCCCCGCCGAGGACGGGGAGCCAGGACTCGGGCAGCATCTGGGTCACGGCGACAACCTCCGGTACAAGTTCGTGCAACTGCTCGTGCAACTGCTCCAGAACCTACCGGGGCCCACTGACAATGCGTCGGCCGCCCATGGCGGCCGACGCACCGGAGCCGGTACTACCAGCTGGTCTTGCGGTAGAACTCCCACATCTGCATGACGGTCTGCGGGTCCAGCGCCCGCTCGGCGCCCGCGATGTCCTCGCGCGCCGCGACGTACAGCTTGCCCTGCCACAGGGGCAGCAGCCGGACGTCGTCGGCGAAGATCTTCTGGGCCTGCTCGAACTCCTGGACGCCGGCCGAGCGGTCGCCCTCGCGGCGCGACTTGGGCAGCAGGTCGTTCACGATCTCGGCGGGCTCGTACGGGGTACCGACCGCGTTCTCCTTGCCGACGAACGGCGCGATGAAGTTGTCCGGGTCCGGGAAGTCGGGGAACCAGCCGCGGCCGAAGACCGGGTACTCACCGCTCTTGTAGCCGGTCTGGAAGGTCTTCCAGGGCTGGCTGCGCAGGGTGATCCGGAACAGCTGGCTCTCGTCCAGCTGCCGCTTGAGCTCGGTGAACTCGTCGGC
Organism: Streptomyces nojiriensis; assembly: GCF_017639205.1. Taxonomy (NCBI): domain Bacteria; kingdom Bacillati; phylum Actinomycetota; class Actinomycetes; order Kitasatosporales; family Streptomycetaceae; genus Streptomyces; species Streptomyces nojiriensis. Next base: position 2,085,533 of record NZ_CP071139.1, read on the forward strand.
GGTCGAGGAACCGTAGCGGTCGGTGGTGTACCAGAAGGTCAGCTCGACCGGCTGGGTGATCCCGGCGTCCCTGAGGATCTTCTTGGCCTTGGCGACGTCCGCGCCGCCGTACTTGTCGTAGAAGGGCGTCTTGTGACCGACGACACCCTTCGGGACCATCGAGTACAGCGGCTCGGCGGTGCCCTGGTAGACCTTGGAGACGAGCGCACCGCGGTCGACGATCTGGGCGATGGCCTGGCGGACCGGGAGCTTGGCGACCTGGGGGTCCTTGGGGTTGAAGACCAGGTAGCGGATCTCGGCGCCGACGTTCTCGACGACCTGGACGCCCAGTGCGTGCGACGCGGGGGTCTGGAGGTCAGTGATCTCCGGGGCCGACAGGCCTCGGTAGGTGGCGTCGATCTCCTTCGCCTTCAGCGCCGCGATCATCTTCGGCGAGTCCGCGAAGTAGCGGATGGTCACCGCCTTGTTCTTGCGGTTGGCGAAGCCGGTGTAAGTCGTGTTGCCGGTGAGCACCGCCTCGGCGCCGTCCTTGTACGAGTCGAGCACGTACGGGCCGGAGCCGGTGATCTTGTCGCCCTCGCGGACCTTGTCGGCCGGGTAGTCCTTGGGCGCGACGAGCGAGGCGGCGGGCGAGCCGAGGACGTACGGGAAGGTGGCGTCCGAGGTGTTCAGGTGGAAGACGACCGTCAGCGGGTCCGGCGTCTCGATCTTGTCGAGGGTGCCGAAGAGGCCCTTGGGACCGACGTTGGAGCCGATGGTCTTGATCCGGTCGAGGGAGTACTTGACCGCGTTGGCGTCGAGCGGCTCGCCGTTGGAGAACTTCAGGCCCTTGCGCAGGGTGCACCGGTAGGCCTGGCTCGCCGCGTCCGTGAATTCGCAGCTCTGGGCCGCGTCGGGCTGGGGCTTGCTGGAGCCCGTCGGGAAGGCCAGCAGGGTCTGGTAGACGTTCCGGTACAGCTCCCAGGAGCCGTCCCAAGCGGCCGCGGGATCGAGGGTGCTCGGGGTGCTCGTGGTACCGACGACGATCCTCTTCATCTCGTCGCCGTCGTCCTCCGACAGCAGGCCGCATCCGGCGAGCAGGGATATGGACGCAAGGGCCGCAGTGATCTGCAGGCATCTGGTCCGGTTGAACACGTGCACGCTCCTCGATCAGCCAGGGGTGCGGCAGACCCTACCGCAGTGCCTCACGAATCCAATGGGTTGGTTTCGTGAGGCACTTGACCGGTTCCGTGCATATTCGATACGCATTTACCTCTCTTTCGGAGGCAAATACGTCCGATTATCGGTCAGTGGACCCCGGCATTGAGGAACATCCCACCGTCGACGACGAGAGTTTGCCCAGTGATCCATTCCGCTTGTGCAGATGTGAGGAACGCCGCCGCCCCGCCGATGTCCTCCGGCATCCCGAGCCGGCCGAGCGGATAGGCCGCCGCGGCCTCCTGTTCCCGGCCCTCGTAGAGCGCCTGCGCGAACTTCGTCTTGACCACCGCGGGGGCGATCGCGTTGACCCGGACACCGGGCGCCATCTCGTGCGCGAGCTGGAGCGTGAGGTTGATCATCGCCGCCTTGCTCATCCCGTACGAGCCGATGAAGGGCGAGGCGGAGACCCCGGCGATGGACGCGATGTTCACGATCGCGCCGCCGTTGTCCTTCTGCCAGGCGTGCCAGGTCCGCTGGGCGAAGCCGAGCGCCGAGATCACATTCGTCTCGAAGACCTTCCGCGCGACCCCGAGATCGAGATCCGCGATCGGCCCGAAGACGGGATTGGTGCCCGCGTTGTTCACCAGGAAGTCGACCCGGCCGAAGGCCTCCATCGTGCGCTCGACGGCGACGGCCTGGTGGGCCTCGTCGTGCGCCTTGCCCGCGACACCGATCACCCGGTCCGCACCGAGCCGCTCGACGGCCTCCTTGAGGGCCTCCTCGTTGCGCCCGGTGATGCAGAGCCGGTCGCCGCGGGCGACCAGCGCCTCGGCGACGCCGTAGCCGATGCCCCGGCTCGCCCCGGTGATCAGCGCGACCTTGCCGCTGTCGATACCGCTGTACGTCATGTCGTACGCCCTGTCTCTCGTGGACTCGTCAGTTCAGCGGGCCGCCGGCCACGTACATGACCTGGCCGGAGACGAAGCCCGCGGCCTCCCCCGTGAAGAAGGCGATGGCATTGGCGACGTCGTCCGGACGGCCGACGCGCTGGACCGGGATCTGGGTGGCGGCGGCCGCCTGGAAGTCCTCGAAGCCCATGCCGACGCGGGCGGCCGTCTGGGCGGTCATCTCGGTGGCGATGAAGCCGGGGGCGACGGCGTTGGCGGTGACGCCGAACTTGCCGAGCTCGATGGCCAGGGTCTTGGTGAAGCCCTGCAGGCCGGCCTTGGCGGCGGAGTAGTTGACCTGGCCGCGGTTGCCGAGCGCCGAGCTGCTGGAGAGGTTCACGATGCGGCCGAACTTGGCCTCCACCATGTACTTCTGACAGGCCTTGGACATCAGGAAGGCGCCGCGCAGGTGCACGTTCATGACGGTGTCCCAGTCGGTCTCGGTCATCTTGAACAGCAGGTTGTCGCGCAGCACACCCGCGTTGTTGACCAGGATGGTCGGGGCGCCGAGCTCGCTCGCGACGCGCGCGACGGCCGCCTCCGCCTGCGCGCCGTCGGAGACGTCGCAGCCGACCGCCAGCGCCCTGCCGCCGGCCGCCGTGATGGCCTCCACGGTGTCCTTGCAGGCCGCCTCGTCGAGGTCGAGTACGGCGACGGCGCGGCCCTCGGCGGCCAGGCGTACGGCGGTGGCCGCGCCGATGCCCCGGGCCGCCCCGGTCACGATCGCGACGCGCTGCTCGGTGGTGGACATGCTGGATCTCCTCGCCCTTGAGAGGCGGCCGCCAGGTGAGCAACCGCTTAGTAGCTTCAGCTGAGGAGACGCTAGGAGCCCTGGCACCCGGTGTCAACGCCACCCGATCCGGCGCCGCGCCCGTCAGCGGACCAGCAGGTCCAGCAGCCGCTCCACCTCCGCCGCCGGATCGGCCGTCAGGCCGGTGTGCACCGGGCCCGGCTGCACCACGGTGCTGCGCGGGGCGATGAGCCAGCGGAAGCGCCGACCCGCGTCGTCGCCCGCCGCCTGCCCCGCCTCGGCCCCGCCGCTGCACACGCCCTCGACCCCGCGCAGGGCGGCCCGTACCCCGGCCACATCGGCCCCGGGGTCCAGTGCGAGGAGCTTCGCCTCGTCGAGGTGGGTGCGCGCGGCGACGTACGTGTGCGCCCGGCAGTAGACGATGACGCCGGCGTTGAAGCACTCGCCCCGTTCCATCCGGGGCACCACACGCACCAGCGCGTACTCGAACACGTCCCGCTTGGTCACTCGCTGTCGCTCTTCTTCTTGTGGGTCTTGTGGGGCCATTCCGGCAGGTGGTCGGTGAGCCAGCCGGGAGGTCCGGCAGGCGCCTTCACCTCGGCCTCCAGCGAGATCCTCTCGTGGATCGTGGCCGCGCGCGGCAGCAACGCCTCCACATAGGCGCGGCGCAGCGCGTCGGTGGAGTCGAAGCCCGGCTCGTCGACCAGCCACTCGTCGGGGACGTCGGCCGCGACCTCCGTGAGCAGCTCCTCGGTGACCAGCGGCGCGAGCGCCGCGGCCGCGGCGGCGATGTCCGGGCCCACGGGGGCCAGTACGTGGTCGGAGGCGTTGTAGGGCTTGGCGGCCGCGGCCGCCGCGGTGGGCCAGTTGTGGTGCCAGATCATGGTGGCGCCGTGGTCGATGAGCCAGAGGTCCCCGTGCCAGACCAGCATGTTCGGGTTGCGCCAGGAGCGGTCGACGTTGTTGATGAGGGCGTCGAACCAGACCACGCGCCCCGCCTCGACCGGGTCCACCTGGTAGGCGAGCGGGTCGAAGCCGATCGAGCCGGGCAGGTAGTCCATGCCGAGGTTGAGCCCGCCGCTGGCCTTGAGCAGCTCCTGGACCTCCTGGTCGGGCTCGCCGAGCCCGATCACGGGGTCGAGCTGCATCTGCACCAGCCGTGGGACCCTCAGCCCCAGCCGCTGGGCCAGGCGGCCGCAGATGACCTCGGCGACCAGGGTCTTGCGGCCCTGGCCGGCTCCGGTGAATTTCATGACGTAGGTACCGAGATCGTCGGCCTCGACGATCCCCGGGAGCGAGCCGCCCTCACGCAGGGGCGTGACGTAACGGGTCGCGATCACTTCGGACAGCATCCGCCCAGGTTACGGGGGGCAGGTCGCGGGAGCCCACTGCATGAGCAGCTCTTCGGCGGTGGTGATGGCCGCAACCAGGGCGAGGGAGTTGCGGATCACCTCGGCGGTGCAGGAGGCGGGCACCCCTGCGATGGCGTCCGCCGGGACCACCACCCGGTAGCCGAGGTTCACGGCGTCGAAGACGGTGTTCGGGATGGCGATGTTGGCGGAGACTCCGGTGACGACGAGGGTGCGGATGCCGAGATTGCGCAGCAGGGGGTCGAGATCGGTACCGGCCATCGGGGAGAGCCCGTGCAGCCGGCGGACCACCAGGTCCCGGTCGGCGACGACGATGGGCGCGGCGACCTCGACCGCCCGGCTCCCGGTCAGCTGGCGCACGGGCAGCCGCTCCGCGGCCCGGAACAGCCGGGCGTTGGTGTTCGCGCCGAGCCCGTCGGGCCGCCGCTCGGCGACCGCGTGCAGCACCTGTACGCCGGCCCCGCGCGCGGCGTCGACCAGCGCCGCCACCCGTTCCAGCATCCCCGAGTCCCGGGCCTCCTTGGCCAGTTCGGGCAGCGCGCTCTCCTCACCGACGACACCGTTCTGGCACTCGACGGTGAGCAGCGCGGTGGTGGCGGGATCGAGTTCCGGCATGACTCCCCCTGGCGTGGCGACGGAAGAGCCCTCATGATTCCTGACACACAGTCAGATGTGAAGGGGTGCAGGACGGATGGACGTGGACGGGGCACGGACCGGAACCTCACAGCGGCGGGGCCGGCGCATCATGATGAGCGACGCGGAAGTGGAGTCCTTCCTGCGCGAGCAGAAGACCTGCCGGGTCGCGACGGTCTCGCCCGACGGACGCCCGCACGTGGGCGCCCTGTGGTTCGCGTGGGACGGCAGCTCGCTGTGGCTGTACTCGATCACGCGCAGCCGCCGCTGGTCCGATCTGCGCAAGGATCCGCGGATCTCGGTGGTCGTGGACTCCGGCGAGTCGTACGAGGAACTGCGCGGGGTGGAGCTGTCCGGCAGCGCCGTCTTCGTGGGCGAGGCCCCGCGCACCGGCGAGCCCTGCCCCGAGCTCGCGGAGGCCGAGCGGATCTTCCCGGTCAAGAACTTCGGCATCGAGGAGATGCCGCACGACGGGCGGCACGCCTGGATCCGGCTGACCCCCGACTCGATCGTCTCCTGGGACTTCCGCAAGCTGTAGGAAGTGTCCTCGGCCGCGGACCGGCGGGCCTACCGGAGTCCGGCGGCCGCCTGCCGCAGCGCGTCGACCGCGGCCCGGATGGAGGGCCGGCGGTCGGCGTCGGCACGCCAGACGGCGTACACGTGGCGGCGTACGCTGTCGCAGACCGGCAGCAGCCGCACGCCCGGCGGCACCGGGCCGCGGCCCAGCTTCGGCGCCACGCACACCCCGAGTCCGGCCTCCACGAAGGCCAGCTGGGTGTGGTGCTCCTCGGCGATGTGGGCGATGCGCGGCTCGATGCCCGTACCGCGCAGGGTGAAGACCAGCCACTCGTGGCAGAACTGCCCCTCGTTCCAGGAGATCCAGTCGTCGTCGCCGCATTCGGCGAGGGAGATCCCCGCCTTCCCGGACCCCCCCGGGCTCGCGGTCCGGTCGGCCAGCCGGTGGCCGGCGGGGACCGCGATGTCGACGGTGTCGTCCAGCAGGTGGGTCCGGGTGAGCTCGGCGGGCACCGGCATCCGCTTGTTGTGCCAGTCGATCGCCAGGGCCAGGTCGAGGTCCCCGCGCACGACGGCCGCCATGCTCTCCTCGGGTTCCTGCTCGCGCACCCGGACCCGCAGCTCCGGATGCCCGGCCCGCAGCGCGGCCAGGGCCTGGGGCAGCAGCCCGCGCATGGCGGTCGGGAAGGCCCCGATCCGCAACTCGCCCACGGCGCAGCCCCGCTGGGCCTCGACGTCGGCCTGGGCGAGCTCCACCTGGGAGATGATCCGGGCGGCGTGATCGGCGAGCAGCCGCCCGGCATCGGTGAGCCGGACCCCGCGCCCGTTCCTGGCCAGCAGCGGCTGTCCGACCTCGCGCTCCAGCTTGGCCAGCTGCTGGGACACGGCGGAGGTGGTGACGTGGAGGCCGTCGGCCGCGCCGCTGACCGAGCCGTGGCGGGCGAGGGCGTCCAGGGTGCGCAGGCGCTCCAGGTTCAACATGTAAGCAATGCTACGGCGTCACCCCGAGAAACTCTCGCTTGTCCTACGAAGTTGATACGAGCACAGTAGGGGGCATGAGCGCACCGACCACCCCCGGGCCGACCCTCCCGGCCGCCTCCCCGTCCCAGGCCTCCCCCACCTCGACCACCGCCGGCCGGCGCCGGGGCGGCCTCCTGGACTGGCGGGTCCGGTTCGCGATCCTCTCGGTCGTGTGGGGCTTCAGCTTCCTCCTGATCAAGGTCGGCACCGAGGCCTACGCGCCGTTCCAGGTGGCGCTGGGCCGGGTCCTGTTCGGCGCGCTCGCCCTCCTCACCGTGCTGCTGGTCCGCCGCGAGCCGCTCCCCCGGGGCCTGCGCACCTGGGGCCACCTGACCGTGGCGGCGCTGCTGCTCAACACCGCCCCGTTCTCGCTCTTCGCGTTCGCTGAGCTGAGCATCCCCTCCAGCCTGGCCGGCATCTGCAACGCCACCTCGCCGCTGTGGGGCATGGCGCTGTCGCTGGTCGCCCTCTCCGAGGACCGCCCGACGCGCCGCCGCTTCGCCGGGCTGGGCCTGGGCTTCCTCGGCGTGCTGACCGTGCTCGGCGCCTGGCAGGGCTTCTCCGGTGTCGACGCCAAGGGCACCGCGTTCGCCCTGCTCGCATCCCTCTGCTACCCCATCGGCTGGATCTACGTCCGGCGCACGCTGGCCGGGACCCCCGGCTCCCCGGTGGCCCTGACCGGCGGCCAGCTCATGATCTCCACGCTCCAGCTCGCGCTCGTGAGTGCCGTGTTCACCTCGGCCCCGGGCTCGTTCCCGCTCTGGCCGACCCTGTCGGTGATCGCGCTGGGCGCCCTCGGCACGGGCATGGCCCTGCAGATGCAGTACGGACTGGTGACGGAGGTCGGCCCGACCACCGCCCAGATGGTCACCTACTTCATCCCGGTCATCGCCACCACGGCGGGCGTCCTGGTCCTCGGCGAGCAGCTCCACTGGAACACCCCGGTCGGCGCCGCGATCGTCCTGGCCGGCGCGGCCCTCACCCAGACCCGCCCCGGGGCCCGCAGGCCCGCCTGACCGGCGCCGGCGCCCGGCCCGCGGCCTGCGGCCCGGCTTCGACCGCCGGGGCCGGCCGCCGCCGGGTGCGGTCCGCCGTCAGTCGTACCGCACGCCCGCCGCACCCACACTGGCCGCCGCGGCCACCGCGTCCGCCAGGCGGGGCACCTCGGCGACCGCCAGCTGCGAGACCGTCAGCCGGATCCCCGGCCCCGCCTCGACCCGGAAGACGGCTCCGGGGGACACCGCCCATCCGGCGGCGAGCAGCCGTGTCACCACCACCGTCTCGTCGACCACCGGCACCCAGACGTTCAGGCCGCTGCGCCCGTGTGCCCGGATCCCCCGCTGCCGCAGCGCCTCGACCAGCGCGTCCCGCCGCCCCGCGTACGAGCGGGACACCGCCACCGGATCGACCGCGCCCGAGGTCCACAGCTCCACCACCGCGTACTGCAGCAGCCGGCTCACCCAGCCCGGCCCCAGCCGCTGCCGCCCGCGCAGCCGGTCCAGCGTGACCGCGTCGCCGGTCAGCACCGCGAGCCGCAGGTCCGGCCCGTACGCCTTCGCGGTGGACCGCACCAGCACCCAGTGCCGGGTCACCCCGCCCAGCGGATGCAACGGCAGGTCGACGATCCCGTTCCCGTGGTCGTCCTCGATCAGCAGCACCTCGGGATGGTCCGCCAGGAGCGCCCGCAGCTCCCGCGCCCGCTCCGCGCCCACCGCGGCCCCGGTCGGGTTCTGCGCCCGCGAGGTCACCACCAGCGCCCGCGCCCCGGCCGCCAGCGCGCGGGCCACCGCCTCGGGCCGGGGCCCGTCGTCGTCCACGGCCACGGGCAGCACGCGCAGCCCGAGCGCCGGGACCAGGTCCAGCGCCCCGCCCCACCCCGGGTCCTCCACAGCCACCGCGTCGCCCGCCCGCAGATGGGCGGTGAGCACCCGTTCGATCCCGTCGAGCGCACCCGAGGTCACCGCCACCGGCCCCGGCGGCACCCCGTCCGCGTCGAAGCCGGCCCGGGCCAGTTCCGCGAGCTCCGGGGCGACCGGGCCCGCCCCGTAGAGGGTCGGCGCCTGCGCGTACCGCCGGGCGGCCGCCGCCAGCGGCCCCTCCAGCGCGGGCAGCAGGGACACGTCCGGACTGCCCTCCGCGAGGTCCCGTACCCCCTCCGGCACGACCATGCGCAGCGCGTCCCGCGGCGTGCTCGACGGGCGGGCCCGCACCCGGCTGCCGCGTCGTCCGTCGGTCTCGATGACCCCGCGCTCGCGCAGCGTCCGGTAGGCGGCGGCCACGGTGTTGGGGTTCACCCCGAGCTCGCCCGCCAGCTCCCGCATCGGCGGCAGCAGTGAACCCGGCGGGAGCGCGCCCGAAGCCACGCCCGCCTCCACGCCGGCGGCGATATCCGCTGCGCGACGCCCTGTGATCCGATAGTCTCCTAGCACAAACCCCAGTATGCACTAGTGCAATGGAGTCGGCACCATGACCGCCACGCCCGCCACGCAGACGACCGCGACGACCGAGGGGAACGAGAGGACCGAAGCGACCGCGGTGTACGGATCGACCGGAGGCTACGAGCCCACCGACCGCACCGTCCCCAGCCGCTCCCGCGACCGGGCGCGCTACGACCGCGCGACGGTGCACTCGATACTCGACGGCGCCTACATCTGCCACCTCGGCTTCGTCCGCGACGGCGCGCCCGTGGTCCTGCCCACGCTGTACGCCCGGGTCGGCGAATCGCTCTACATGCACGGCTCGACCGGCTCCCGCCCGCTGCTCGCGGCCCGCCGCACCGACCCGGGCCTGCCCGTCTGCGTGACCGTGACCCACGTCGACGGACTGGTCCTGGCCCGCTCGGCCTTCCACCACTCGCTCAACTACCGCTCGGTGGTCGTGCACGGGACCGCCCGCCAGGTCACCGACGAGGCGGAGTGCCGGACGGCCCTGGACGCCATGGTCGACGCCGTCGCCCCGGGCCGCTCCGCCGACACGCGGCCGGCCAACGCCAGGGAACTCGCCGCCACCTCGGTGATCCGCGTGGACCTCGCCGAGGTGTCCGCGAAGATCCGCAGCGGCCCGGTGAACGACGAGGCCGAGGACCTGGACCTGCCGTACTGGGCGGGCGTGGTTCCGGTGGCCCCGGCGTACGGAACCCCGGTGCCCGCCGCGGACCTCACCCCCGGCATCGCCGTCCCGGACTACCTCAGCGCGCTCTGAGGGCTGCGCCGCACGGGGGTGGGCGCGGCCGCCGGCCGACGGGCCTCGGCCACGATCAGCGCGCCCACCGCCGTCAGCAGCAGTACGGTGCCCAGCACCACGGCGCCGGTCAGCCGCTCCCCGAGCAGCAGGACCGCGATCACCGCCGCGCTCACCGGCTCGATCAGCATGATCACCGACACGGTGGCGGCCCGTACCGCGGCGGCCCCGGTGAAGTAGAGCGCGTACGCCAGCGCGGTCGGCACGGTGGCGACGTACACCAGCAGCCAGAGCACCCGTCCGAGATCGGCGGTGTGCGGCAGCAGCCCCTCCGCCGCGGCGAGCGGCAGCAGGCACACCGTGCCCACCGCGACCGACCAGGCGGTGGTCACCAGCGGGTCCCCGCCCGCCCCGCGCTGCCCGAGCCACCGCGCCCGCAGGGTCATCCCCGCGTACCCGGCGGCCGAGAGCAGCGCCCAGCCGACGCCGAGCGGGCGGACCTCGCCGCCGCCGCTGCCCAGCACCAGTACGGCCAGCCCGGCCAGCGCCCCCACCACGGCGACCACGCCACCGCGGCCGAGCCGCTCGCCCATCCAGTACCGGGCGCCCAGCGCGATGATCACCGGCCCGGCGCCGAGGGTGACCACGGTGCCCACCGCGAGGCCGGTCTCGCGCACGGCGGCGAAGTACGCGGCCTGGAAGAGGGTGAACAGGAGCCCGGTCCCGATCAGCGAGGCCGCGGAGGGCCGCACCCGCCCGGGGGCGGGCCGGGGCCCGCGCACGGCGAGCACCCCGAGCAGCACCACGAGCCCGCCCGCGCACCGCCAGAAGGACAGGGCGAGCGGGCCTAGGTCACTGGCCAGGAAGAGGAGGGAGGCGGCCGCCCCGGCGGTGCCCCAGGCGGCTCCGGCGACGACGAGGTACAGCAGACTGCGCCCGGCGGCGGGCGAATGGTTCGACACGAGATGTCTCCGCGCATGCGTGAAGGATGAAAGAAGCAGGTCATCGCTTCGCGGGCAGCACGGGCCCGCCCGGGGGCTCCCCGGGCCGGGTACCTGTCGTGGTGGCGCCGCCCGCGCTAGGCGGCGGGAGGCGGAAGCACGGTCGAATGCATGACCGCCACCCTAGCCCTTGCCGACCGTGGCCGTCTCACGGCCCGGTACGGACCGCTCGGCGACGGCCGGCGCCGGCGGGGCCGGCCGGGAGGACTGCGCGATGAAGGCGCCGCCCAGTACCAGGCCGCCGCCGACGATCTGCCAGGTGGAAAGGTGCTCGCCGAGCAGGATCCAGGCGAACACGGTGGCGACGACCGCCTCCAGGAAGGCCACGACACCGGCGACCTGGGGCGAGAGCCGGCGCACCGAGACCACACCGGTCAGGTAGGCGAAGACGGTCGCGACCAGCACCACCCAGGCGAGCAGCACCGGCGCGGGCACCATCGTGCCGCCCACGGAGGCATCGCCGCCCAGCACCTGCCAGTCGATCTCCCAGGGCCGGGCGATCACGGTCATCACCAGGGCGCCGACGAGCATGCCGTACGCGATCACCCCGAGCGGGTCGGGGGCGTCGTCCCCGTCGGCGCCCTGGTCGGCGAAGACGAAGTAGAAGGCCTGGCAGCAGGCGGCGGCGAGGCCGAAGAGCACGCCGAGCAGGTCCAGGCTCAGGCCGGCCCAGATCTCGACCACGCAGGCCAGTCCGACGACGGCCACGGCCGCGCCCGCGGCGGCGCCGCGCGTCACGGGCTTGCGCTGCACGAAGCGGATGTAGCCGAGCAGCAGCGCCGGGCCCAGGTACTCCAGCAGCAGGGCCACGCCGACGGGGATGCGGGACAGGGAGGCGAAGTAGAAGGCCTGCACACCCGCGACGGCGACCAGCCCGAAGCCGGCGAGCAGCGCGGGCCTGCGCAGCACGAGGTCACGGTGGCGCCAGGCCAGCGGGGACAGCACGAGAGCTGCCCCGGCCACCCTGAGCCAGACCATGTGGAGGGGGTCCAGACCCGCCTCGATCAGCGGCTTCGCCGCCACTCCGGAACCACCGAACGCGAACGCCGAGACGAGGGCGAGGCCCAGTCCGGCATTTCTCCCTGACGCTTGCATCCCGCCATCATGACAGGGCGGGTCAGGACCGTCACGGGGATGACACCTGTTGAGACGGAGTCGAGATCACGCCCCGCCGACCCCCGCCATATCTGACAGGTCGTCAGTATTGAATGTTCCGCCCGCCGGGGCTACCTTCCGCCGCACGTACCGACGAGAAGGGGTGGTCGCATGGCTGAAGTCACCGCGGAATCACGCATCGAGGCGTCCGCCGCGCTGCTCTGGTCCCAGCTGACGGACTGGGACGCGTACGGGCAGTGGAGCATGACCCACACGAACTTCCCCCAGGGCGGACCCGAGACCCTCGCGGTCGGCGCCACCTTCGCGGAGAACATGAAGATGATGGGCTTCCCGGCCGAGGTCGTCTGGACCGTCTCGGAGCTGGAGGCCGAGCGCCGCTTCGCCATCACCGGCAAGGGCCCGATGGGCGTGGCGGTCCTCACCCGGTACACCCTGACCCCGGACGGCGAGGCCACCACGGTCCGCATCGACGGCGAGTTCACCGGGGCCGCCGTGTCCCTCATGGCGGGCAAGCTCAAGGACTCGGCCACCGCCGCGCTGAACGAGTCGCTGCGCAAGCTGGCCGGCCTGGTCGTCTGACCTGCGGGCCGCCCGTCCCGTACGCGAAGGCGCGCCCCGCGAGACGAACTCGCGGGGCGCGCCTCCGCATGCCGGGGCCGGTCGGGCTCAGTGCTCGTCGGCCAGGATCAGGTAGAGCTTCTTGCGGGCGTCGTTGATGACCCCGAGAGCCTTCTCCCGCTGCTGGGGCGTGCCGGTCTTGAAGACCTGCCCGAAGGCTTCCATCAGGCCGATGCCGGCCGTCCGGACCTCCTGCATCGCCTCGAAGTCGAAGCCGCGCCCGGCGTCCGCCCAGGGGGCGTCCGGGCCCGACTCGGCTTCGGAGCGGCCGGCGTCGGTGAGCGTGAACAGCTTCTTGCCGCCCTCGCTCGCACTCGTGATGAGCCCCTCGTCCTCGAGCAGCTGCAGGGTCGGGTAGACCGAGCCCGGGCTGGGCTTCCAGGCCCCGCCGCTGCGCTCGCCGATCTCCTGGATCATCTCGTAGCCGTGCATCGGCCGGTCGGCGAGCAGTGCCAGGATCGAGGCGCGCACATCGCCGCGCCGGGCCCGGCCCCGCGGTCCGCCGCGTCCGCCGCGGCCACCGAAGGGGCCCGCGCCGAAGGGCGGCCCGAACGGGCCGAAGGCGGCGCGCCGCCCCTTGAAACCCTCCCGACGATCGGGCCCGCAGTGGTCGTGGCCCCGTCCGTGGTCATGTCCGTGGTCGTGTCCGTGCTGTCCGTGTGAACGCATGGCTGCGCTCCTTTCGTCACGTTGTCGTTGCTTCATCGGTTGTCCGATGTCTCCACTATCGGCGACGGCTCGCGACGTGTCAACGATATATCGGAACCTGTCGCCGATAGTGCTCCTTCGGTCGTGGCAGCCGGAGGGGCGGGTGGCGGGAAGGCAGCGGGCCGGCAGAGGGACAGCAGGGGGACAGCAGAGGGTTGGCCGTCTCCTGGCCGTGCGCTGTAGATCGCCTGCACGGCTCCTGGCCCGTGGACGGCGAGTCTGGAGCCGCTTCCCCCCGAGGGCTTCCCGGCAGGGACCTCCCGGCGGGAAGCGGACCCCGCTCCGATTCACCTCACACTGGAGATGCGTTGACCCGTCGTTCCCTCAGCAAGCGCGCAGCCGTCGTCGCCGGCACCGCGGCCTTGACCCTCGCCACCGTCGGCACCGTCGCCGCGACGGCCGGGCCCCAGCACCGGGACCCCCAGCCCGGAAAGGACCGGATCGCAGGCCTCTTCGACACCTGGAACAAGGCCCTGCAGACCGGCGACCCGAAGAAGGTGGCCGACCTCTACGCGAGCGACGCGGTGCTCCTGCCCACGGTCTCCGACAAGATCCGCACCGACCGCGCGGGGATCGTCGACTACTTCGAGCACTTCCTGCAGAACAAGCCCGTCGGCGTGAAGGTCGAGACCATGGTCAACGTCCTCGACAAGAACTCCGCCATCGACACCGGCGTCTACGCGTTCACGCTCACCGACCCGAAGACCGGCGCCAAAAGCACGGTGAAGGCCCGCTACACGTACGAGTACGAGAAGCGGAACGGCAAGTGGCTGATCGTCAACCACCACTCCTCGAAGATGCCCGAAGGGTGATGACCACCCACAGACCGGATCCGGGAGCGTCCTGCAGGGTCACCGTGCCGCCGTCGTCCGTCACCAGCTGCTTGACGACGGCGAGGCCGAGGCCCGAACCGGAGCGCCCGGTCAGGCCCTGACCGCGCCAGAACCGGTCGAAGGCGCGGGACTTCTCCGCGTCCGACATGCCGGGTCCCTCGTCGAGGACGGAGAGCACGGCCTCGGCACCCCGGAGGTCGATCCGGACGGTGATCGTGCCGCCGTCCGGTGAGACCTCCAGCGCGTTGGAGAGCACGTTGTCCAGCACCTGGTCCAGATGACCGGGGCTGGCCAGCACGGCCGGCCGGCCGTCGGCGCCCTCCCCGAACGCGATGGTGACGCCGCGCTCGTCGGCGGCCGGCCTCCACACCGACAGCCGTTCCTCCACGATGTCCCTGAGCGGCAGCGGCTCCGCCGCGGACACCTTGGCCTCCGCCCGGGCCAGTACCAGCAGGCCGTTGACCAGGCGGCTCATCCGGACGACCTCGGCGGTCGCCAGCTCCACGTCCTCGTGCACGAACTCGTCGTCGACGCCGTCCGCGATGTTGTCCAGCGACAGGCGCAACGCCGTCAGCGGCGTGCGCAGTTGGTGGGAGGCGTCGGCGACGAAGATGCGCTGCGAGGCGATCAGCGTGTCCAGCCGCTCACCCGCCTGGTTGAGGGTGCGGGCCAGGGTCCGGGTCTCCTGCGGGCCCTCCTCCGGGGAGCGCGCGGACAGGTCTCCGTCACTGAACCTGCTGGCCACGTCGTTGAGTTGGCGCAGCGGACGCGTCAGCCGACGGGCCACCACCGCGCCGATCAGCGCCGCCACGCCGAGCACCGCCACCGCGAGGCCGGCCCGGAAGCCCCAGATCGTCCAGAGCCGGTGGGTGAGGTTGCCGGTCGAATAGACGATGCGGACGGCGCCGACGATCCGGCCCCGGTCCTTCGCCGGGACGGTGATCACCAGGTCGCGGCCCCAGATGAGGTCCGAACCCCAGTCGGTCGTCGCCTCCCCGTCCTTCAGCGCCCGGGTCAGCACCGCGTCGGAGGCCGGCGCGGGAATGTCCGGTGCGCAGCTGTCGGTGACGGTGACCTCCACCCGGTCGTGGGTCTCCTGCTCGTACGCCCGCACCACCTCCTCCAGCGCCTGGCAGGAGCTGGCGTTGCCGTTGCCCAGCAGCAGCGCCATGGTGGTCGCCTCGCGCTTGACGAACGCCTCGGTGTCGTCGCGCAGCTGCGCGGTGAGCGTGAAGGCCACCGGCACGGTGAACAGCAGGATCGCCACGGCGACGAGCAGGATGTAGCTGCGGATCAGCTGGCGGATCATGAAGCGGCGTCGTCCGCGCCCTTGCCGGCCTCGAGCCGGAAGCCGACCCCCCGTACCGCCTCGATGGTGATCGCCCCGGCGAGTTTGCGCCGCAGCGCCGCCACGTGCACGTCCAGCGTCTTGGTCGGCCCGAACCAGTTCGCGTCCCAGACGGCTTCCATGATCTGCTCACGGGACATCAGCGCGCCGGGCTCCTCGGTGAGGAAGGCGAGCAGGTCGTACTCCTTGGGGGCGAGCGCCACCTCCTGGCCGTCCAGCCGGACGCGGGCGGCCCTGCGGTCGATGGTGAGCCGGGCGCCGTACCGGTCGGGGGTGCTCTCCGGCGACGACGGGGTGCGGGGCCGTACGCGCCGCATCACCGCGCGTATGCGGGCGATGACCTCCCGGACCCCGAACGGCTTGGACACGTAGTCGTCGGCGCCCAGCTCCAGGCCGACCACCCGGTCCGTCTCGTCGCTGCGGGCACTGATCACGATGATGGGCACGGCACTGCGCCCTCGCAGCGCCCTGCACACGTCGAGGCCGTCGGTGTCGGGCAACCCGAGATCGAGGAGGACGACGTCGTACGGACCCTCGTGGCCCAGCGCCGCGCCGCCCGTGGTGACCCACTCGACGTCGAAGCCGTAGCGGCTCAGCCCGCGGAGCAGGGACTCTGCGACCGGCTCATCGTCTTCCACCAGAAGTACGCGCACACTGCGCACACTAGTGCGTACCGGCAAGCCGGTTCACCGCGCCGGCGATGCACCGGGCCCCGCTACGGCTCCAGTCGGGAGAGGTCCGGAGCGCGCGCCCGCCGCCCCGCCGACGGCCTCACCGATGATCCGGTGCTGCTCGGGTGTCAGACGGACGGTCAGGGCGGCGAGGGTGACGCCCGGCCGGTGGGCGGTGGGCAGGACGGTGCGTTCGAGGCCGCGGGCCCACGGGAGAACTCGCTCTGCAGCGCGGCCACGGGGGCGGTGGCGCAGGCTTCCGGTCGGCTGCGCCACACCGTCGCGCACGGTCCCGGGTTCGCCGCGGTGACGGGCACACCCGTCGGACCGCCTACGAAGACCACCCCGATCCCGGCACACTCCGCTGCCTCATCCGCCTCGTGCTCCGCCCGCACCCCGCCTGACCGGCCCGCGCACCCGGCAGCACGGTGGACAGGGCCAGTCACCCCCGATTGGCCTTTGTCGCCGATCAAGAAACCGCCCTACCGTCGGGGCATGCGCATCCGAATCGTCGACGCCTTCACCGACCGCCCCTTCCACGGGAACCCGGCGGCAGTCCTGCTCCTCGACGCCGCGTTCCCCCCGGACGCCTGGCTCCAGCAGGTCGCCTGCGAGATGAACCTCTCCGAGACCGCGTTCGCCCACCCCCTGCCGCCCGGCGGGGACGCCGACTGGGCGCTTCGCTGGTTCACCCCGGCCGCCGAAGTGGACATGTGCGGCCACGCCACCCTGGCCACCGCGCACGTACTGGCCACCAGCGGGCTCGCCACGGGACTGATCCGCTTCTCCGCGCGCTGCGGCGTCCTCACGGCCGAGACGGCCGAGGACGGCACGGTCACCATGGACTTCCCGACGTCCTCACTGACCCCGGTGGCGCCGCCGGCCGCCGTGGACCACGCGCTCGGCGGTCCCCCGATCCTCTCCGTGCACGACACCGCCGACCACATCGGTGACCTCCTCGTCGAGCTCGCCGACGAGAAGACCGTGCGCGAGCTGGAGCCGGACCACGCCGCCCTGCGCGCCTTCGCCCGGCGTGGGGTGATCGTCACCGCGCCCGCCGAGGATCCCTCCCTTGGGTACGACTTCGTCTCCCGCGGCTTCTTCCCCGCCTTCGGCATCGACGAGGACCCGGTCACCGGCAGCGCCCACACCGCGCTCGCCCCGTTCTGGGCGGAACGCCTGGGCCGCACCGAACTGACCGGCCTCCAGGGCGGTGCGCGCCGCGGGCTCGTACGGGTGACCCTGGAGGGCGATCGCACCCTGCTGACCGGCCGGGCCGTCACGGTCGTCGACGGCGAGCTCATCGCGTCCCCGCCCGGGGCCGGACAGGAGGGGTAAGGACCGGGGGCCCGGACGCGGGCGCCGACCCGGGCCGGGCCGATCAGCCGGGTCAGCCCGCGGACCGGCCCCCGTCCCCCCTCGCGTCCCCCTTGGACCGCCCCTTCGCCTCTGCCTTCGCGCGTGCGGCACTGCGCCGCTTCCTCTCGTGCTCCTCCCAGGCGGCCGAGTCGATCCGCTTGCGGTACACCTGCTTCGGCTCCGCGGCGCCCAGGTGCACCGTCCACACCCACAGGACGGCCGACACGACGAACATGACGCCCGCCACGCCCAGGTAGGAGGCGATTTCCTCGGACTCGGAGACGCCTTCCTCGTGCATGAACCCGGGTACGCCGGCGACGAGCGCGTTCACCCACCAGGCGAGCGCCACGTTGAACAGGACGAGGGAGATCCAGTAGGCGACCCGCATGCTCTTCGCCGGGCCGCTCACCTCCCCCAGCAGCAGGAGGCGGCGCAGGGAGACCGGCCCCG
This sequence comes from Streptomyces nojiriensis, assembly GCF_017639205.1. Taxonomy (NCBI): domain Bacteria; kingdom Bacillati; phylum Actinomycetota; class Actinomycetes; order Kitasatosporales; family Streptomycetaceae; genus Streptomyces; species Streptomyces nojiriensis. Next base: position 2,103,194 of record NZ_CP071139.1, read on the forward strand.
TCCGGTGGCGGCCGCCCGTGTCCGCCTTGGCCCGGCGCACCGACGCGTAGCACTCGTCCAGCCAGCGCCCCGGCTCCGGGGTCGGGGCCGGAACCGGAGCCTGAGCCGGGTCCGGGGAGTCGGTCGTCGGCGCCAGCTGCTTGGCCTGCAGCCAGCCGGTGAGGAACTGGATCTCCAGCAGGGCCTTCTCCAGGCGCCTGCGGTAGTGGTGGTCGCTGCTGCGCGCCTCGCGGCGGTCCCGGATGAGGAGGCTGATCCCGCCCACCATGCCGGTGACCACGGGCACCAGGAACGGCGCGAACGGCACCAGGGAGTCCATGACAGCCACCGGGCGCGCCTCCTCACTGGTGCTGAGGCCAGCGTCGCACCGCTCCGGCGTCCGGCACCGCCCGGAAGGGCCGATCGGGTGGGCCGCCACCGGTCACGGGGTCGGCAGCCAGCCCACCTTGCCCGCGAGCAGGGCGTACCCGCCGAAGGCGACGATGTCGAGGAGCGCGTGCGCGACGACGAGCGGTCCCACCCGGCCCCAGCGCCGGTAGGCGAGGACGAAGACGACGCCCATCACCATGTTGCCGATGAAGCCGCCGATGCCCTGGTAGAGGTGGTATGAGCCGCGCAGCGCCGAGCTGGCCAGCAGCGCGGCCACGGGCGACCAGCCCAGCTGGCCGAGCCGGCGCAGCAGGTAGGCCAGCACGATGATTTCCTCCACCACGGCGTTCTGCAGCGCGGAGAGGATCAGTACGGGGAACTTCCACCACACGTCGGGCAGCGCCTCCGGCACCACCGTGAGGTTGAATCCGGTGGCCCGGGCGCCCAGGTAGAAGGCCAGCCCGGCGCTGCCGATCCCGGCCGCGACGAGGGCGCCCCGGCCCAGGTCCCACCAGGGCCGGGTGCGGTCGAAGCCCAGCACCCGCAGCCCGGGGGCGCCCTCGCGGGTCAGCAGGTGCGCGACCAGCAGTACGGGTACCAGGGCGCTGGCGATGCCGAAGAGCTGCCAGGCGAGGTCCAGCCAGGGCCGGCCCGGGGCGTAGGAGCCGTTGAGGGTGGCCGCCTGGTCCTTGAGCCCGCCGGGCTTGGTGAGCGAGCCGATGAAGCTGATCAGCGCCGAGACCCCGCTCGCGCCCAGCGACAGCGCGAGGACGAGCAGCGTCTCGGTGCGCAGCAGGCTCCGCCGTCCGTCCTCGTCCAGTTCCACGAACACCGGCTCCGGCTCCGTCCGCACGCCCGACTCCGTCCTGCCATCCCGTTGCGACCACCCCATACTGCCTCCTCGGCGGACCGGGAGGATCACTGCGGGGCCATCAACAAGATCACCGGACGGCGTCGGGCGCACGGGCCGGGCCCGCGGCCGGGGCCGGTCAGCGCACGACGGGCAGCGAGGCGGTCACCTCCTCCGGCAGCCCCACCGGCCAGGTGTGGACCGGATCGCCCTTGTGCATCAGCTCGCTGTACCTGCGGGTCGTCGCGGCCAGCGCCTCGTCCCGCTCCAGTCCGGCGGCGAGCGCCCGGTGGTAGGTGTCCACCTGCCAGGTCGCCCCGTTCACCCGGCGCCGGCAGCGCTCCTCGATGATGCCGAGGTAGTTGTCCCGGTCGGCGGGCTCGATCCCCCAGGCGTCCAGCCCCGCCGCCGCCATCGGCAGCAGCTCGTCCAGGACCAGCCGTACGGCGGGCACGCTCGCCAGCCCCCCGGCCCGGCCGCGGCGCGGCCACCGCAGCCGCGCGTCGATCCCGTACCGGCAGGCCGCGTCGAAGTTCGCCTCCGCCTCGGCGAAGGGCAGCCGGGTCCACACCGGACGCGGCTCGTCCGCGAGGGTGCGTACGAGCCCGTAGTAGAAGGCGGCGTTGGCGACGACATCGGCGACCGTCGGCCCGGCCGGCAGCACCCGGTTCTCCACCCGCAGGTGCGGCACCCCGTCGGCGACCCCGTACACGGGCCGGTTCCACCGGTAGACGGTGCCGTTGTGCAGGACCAGCTCCTGCAGCCCCGGTACCCCGCCCTCGGTGAGCACCCGCAGGGGCTCCTCCTCGTCGCATATCGGCAGCAGGGAGGGGAAGTAGCGGACGTTCTCGGCGAAGAGCTCGTACGCCGAGTCCACCCACCGCTCCCCGAACCAGGTGCGCGGCCGCACGCCCTGCGCCTGGAGCTCCGGCGGCCGGGTGTCGGTGGCCTGCGTGAACAGCGGCGGCCGCGACTCCCGCCACAGCTCGCGCCCGAACAGGAAGGGCGAGTTGGCGCCGACGGCTATCTGCGCCGCGGCCACCGCCTGCGCCGCGTTCCACACCGCCGAGAACCGGGCCGGGGTCACCTGCAGGTGCAGTTGCACGGAGGTGCAGGCGGCCTCCGGCACGATCGACCCGGAGGTCCAGATCAGCCGTTCGACCCCGTCGATGTCGAGTGTGAAGTCCTCCCCGCGCATCATCAGGATCTGCTCGTTGAGCAGCGAGTAGCGGTCCACCGCCGACAGGTTCGCGGCGACCAGGTCCGCGCGGGAGATCGTCGGCAGAATACCGATCATCACCACGCCGGCGTCGATCTCCGCGGCCTGCCGGTGGGCATAGCCCAGCCCCGCGCTGAGTTCCTCGGCGAGCCGGTCGAATACCCGGCCGCCGAGTCGGTGCGGAAGGACGTTCACCTCCAGATTGAACATTCCCAGTTCGGTCTGGAAATCGGGGCTCGCAATCCGCTCCAGCACCTGTGCATTCACCATTCTCGGCAACCCGTCGGCGCCCGCGAGATTCAGCTCGATCTCCAGTCCCATCATGTTCTTCGGGCGATCGAACCTCTTCTCCGCCAGGAGCCGCTCCAGTCCCTCCAGACACTCGTGGAGCTTCCTTCGATACCGCTGCCGATCGGACAGGTCGAATCCGCCCGCCACGACCTTCTCCCCCATCGAAGCGTCCCTCCTCGAGTGGGCCTGGCCCGGTACACCCAGGCGCGCGTTACGGTCGATGATGCCCCGGCAGCGTGATCCATAACGCGCGGGGGGCGTGCGTGACGAGGAGCGCGCGCCGGTTTGGCCGAAGGGCGCTTCGGCACATTCACCTGGCAAGTCGCGGTATGCAAATTCCGCTTCGACTTTGCCTGGTTGGGATAACCGAAGCTTTCCAGCCGAGCCCCCGTCCGGTAACCTCCGAGGTCAGCGCGACATGTTCGCGTGCATCGGGCATGAATGCCACGTCAGCGGGTCCGGTAAGCGCCTTGCCGGCAATAGCCGGGACAGCTAGCCGAAACACTGCGTGAACACATGTCGTATAAACTCCGCAAACGAGGCAGAGAGTTGGCGCGCGGCCATTGCCCCTCGGCCCCCCTCTGGCCCCAGAATGCGAGTCCGCACCTGCCCCCGTTCCACCGGTCTCCCAAGTGAGAGGCGACCCACCATGCCGCTGCATGTCCCTCCGGCCCCCGCGCCCGCCCTGCGCAGCGTCCTCGCGGCACTCGGTTCCCCCACCGCCGTCCACGAGGCGCACACCCCGGCCCTGCGCGCGATCCAGGGGCCGCTGACCGCCGAACTCCCGCTTCCGGTCCACGTTCTCGACCGGCTGGGCCTGTCCAACCTCGCGGCCGGCGGCAGGCCGCCGCGTACCCGGCTCACGGGCTGGCGGTTCCTGATCCGCAGCGGGGACCGCTACGTCGCGGCGGCCGACACCCGGCTGACTCCCGACGGCTGGGTCTTCTCCCATTTCTTCGAGGGCCCCTATGTCGCGGCCACCGAACGCGCCCTGCGCCAGGCGGAATCCCTCACCACCGGCTACCAGCCGCGGCTGCTTTCCGTTCCGGAGCTCTACATGCTGACCCTGTGGCTGCACGGGGCGGTGGGCGCGGACGCCGCCGCCGGGCTGCCGGCCGGCGAGGACCTGCTGGTGCCCCTCGCCCCGGCCCCGCCCGGCATCGCCCCGTACCGGCCGCATCCGGTCTCCGAGCTGCTGCCCGTACTGACCCGTCGACTGACCCCGTTGCCGGCGGCGGCGCCCCCCACGCTGGCCGCGCCCGCCGCCTGACCCGAATCACCCATCCGGCCTAGTCCGCCCGGGCCACTTGTGAACCATCCGAAATGACAGGGGAGTTGGCCTGAACCGCCCGCACGAGTGATGCGTCATCAATCTGTGAGGACGGCTGCCGGGAAATACCTGCGAAGCGGCTGTCATGGAGGAAGACTGATGACACGCTCCCCGCGGGTGCGGGGATGACCCAGGGGGACGGCCATGAATCACGCATCGAGCCGTAGCACGCAGACCACACCGCAGCGAAAGAACGCATCCATGTGCCAGCACCAGCCAGCCTGCCCGTCAGCCGAATCCGCCGACCGGGAGGCCGCGCGCCCGGTGGCCAACCACCCGGAGCAGGGCTGGAGCCTGCTGTGCAATGGCGTCCTGCTCTTCGAGGACACCGGTGAACTGCTGCCGGACGGCCAGATCATCGCCCCGCACCGCCCGCTCGCGGCGGCCTGACCGGCCCGGGCGATCGAGCTGTCCGGCCGGCCGTAGCGAACGGCGAAGGGGCCGGTCCGGGAGAGAGACTCTCCCGGACCGGCCCCTTGTTCATGTCGTACGACCGTCATACGGCGGTCGTACGACCCCGTTCACCTCAGGCGTCGTACTCGTCCAGCGGCGGGCAGGAGCACACCAGGTTGCGGTCACCGAACGCACCGTCGATGCGGCGCACCGGCGGCCAGTACTTCTCGGCGGCCGTGACCCCGCCCGGGAAGACGGCCTCGTCCCGGGTGTACGGGTGGTTCCACTCGCCGCCCAGCGCCGCCGCGGTGTGCGGGGAGTTCGCCAGCGGGTTGTCGTCCGCCGGCCACTCGCCGCCCGCGACCCGCTCGATCTCGCCGCGGATGGCGATCATCGCGTCGCAGAAGCGGTCGATCTCGGCGAGGTCCTCGGACTCCGTCGGCTCGATCATCAGCGTGCCGGCGACCGGGAAGGACATGGTCGGCGCGTGGAAGCCGTAGTCGATCAGGCGCTTGGCGATGTCGTCGACGCTCACGCCCGTGGCCTTCGACAGCGGCCGCAGGTCGATGATGCACTCGTGCGCGACCAGGTTGCCCGGGCCGGTGTAGAGCACCGGGTAGTGCGGCTCCAGGCGCTTGGCGATGTAGTTGGCGCCGAGCACCGCCACCTGGGTGGCGCGCTTGAGGCCCTCGCCGCCCATCAGGCGCACGTACGACCACGAGATCGGCAGGATGCCCGCCGAGCCCCACGGAGCGGCCGAGATCGGGCCGACGCCCGTCTGCGGACCCGCGGCCGGCTGGAGCGGGTGGTTCGGCAGGTACGGGGCCAGGTGCGCCCGGACACCGACCGGGCCGACGCCCGGACCGCCGCCGCCGTGCGGGATGCAGAAGGTCTTGTGCAGGTTCAGGTGCGAGACGTCGCCGCCGAAGTGACCCGGCTTCGCCAGGCCCACCAGGGCGTTCAGGTTGGCGCCGTCGACGTAGACCTGGCCGCCGGCCTCGTGCACCTGGGCGCAGATGTCGGCGACGTGCTCCTCGAACACACCGTGCGTCGAGGGGTAGGTGATCATCAGCACGGCGAGCTCGTCGCGGTGCTGCTCGATCTTGGCGCGCAGGTCGGCCGTGTCCACCTCGCCGTCGTCGGCGGTCTTGACGACGACGACCTTCATGCCGGCCATCACGGCGCTGGCGGCGTTGGTGCCGTGCGCGGAGGACGGGATCAGGCAGACGGTGCGCTGCTCGTCGCCGTTCGCCCGGTGGTAGGCCCGGACGGCCAGCAGGCCCGCGAGCTCACCCTGGGAGCCCGCGTTCGGCTGGATGGAGACCTTGTCGTAGCCGGTCACCTCGCAGAGACGTTCCTCCAGCTCGTTGATGAGCGTGAGGTAGCCCTCGGCCTGCTCCACCGGCGCGAAGGGGTGCAGCTGACCGAACTCGGGCCAGGTCACCGGCTCCATCTCGGTGGTCGCGTTGAGCTTCATGGTGCAGGAGCCCAGCGGGATCATGCCGCGGTCCAGCGCGTAGTCCTTGTCCGAGAGCTTGCGCAGGTAGCGCAGCATCGCGGTCTCGGAGCGGTGCTGGTGGAAGACCGGGTGGGTCAGGTACGCGTCCGAGCGCAGCAGACCCTCGGGCAGCGTGTCGACCGTGGTCGTGTCCAGCGCCTCGATGTCGGCCGTGACGCCGAAGGCGGCCCAGACGGCCTCGACGTCGGCGCGCAGGGTGGTCTCGTCGCAGGCGACGGAGACGAGGTCGGCGTCCACCTGGAACAGGTTGACCCCGCCCTCGCGGGCGGCGGCGACGACCTCGGCGGCACGGCCGGGCACGCGGGCGGTGATCGTGTCGAAGTACGAGCCGTGCACGATCTCGACCCCGCCTGCGGTCAGACCGGCGGCGAGCAGGGTGGCGTAGCGGTGGGTACGGCTCGCGATCGTCCGCAGGCCGTCCGGGCCGTGGTAGACGGCATACATGCCGGCCATGACGGCGAGCAGCACCTGCGCGGTACAGATGTTGCTGGTGGCCTTCTCACGGCGGATGTGCTGCTCACGGGTCTGCAGCGCCAGGCGGTAGGCCTTGTTGCCGTCCGCGTCCACGGAGACGCCGACGAGCCGGCCGGGCAGGGAGCGGGCGTGCTTGTCCTGGACGGCCATGTAACCGGCGTGCGGTCCGCCGAAGCCCATCGGGACGCCGAAGCGCTGGGTGGTGCCGACGGCGATGTCCGCGCCGAGCGCGCCCGGGGAGGTCAGCAGGGTGAGCGCGAGCAGGTCCGCGGCGACGGCGACGATGGCGCCGAGCTCGTGCGCCTGGTCGATGACCGGCTTGATGTCCCGCACGGCACCGGAGGCGCCGGGGTACTGGACCAGGACACCGTAGACGCCGCGCTCGGCGATCTCGGCCGGGATGCCGGCGGACAGGTCGGCGACGACGACCTCGATGCCGATCGGCTCGGCGCGGGTCTCGATGACGGCGATGGTCTGCGGCAGCGCGTCGGCGTCCACCAGGAAGACGTTGCCCTTGGACCTGCCCACGCGGCGGGCCAGGGTCATGGCCTCGGCGGCCGCGGTGCCCTCGTCGAGCAGCGAGGCGCCCGAGGTCGGCAGCCCGGTCAGCTCGGCGACGACCGTCTGGAAGTTCAGGAGCGCTTCGAGGCGGCCCTGGGAGATCTCCGGCTGGTAGGGCGTGTACGCCGTGTACCAGGCCGGGTTCTCCATGACGTTGCGGAGGATCACCGGCGGCGTGAAGGTCCCGTAGTAGCCGAGACCGATCATCGGCGAGAGGACCTGGTTGCGGTCGGCGAGCGAGCGCAGCTCGGCCAGCACCTCGGCCTCGGTGCGCGCCTCGGGCAGATCGAGCGCCTCGGCGGTCTTGATCACATCCGGGACCGCGGCAGCGGTCAGTTCGTCCAGGGAGCCGTAGCCCACCTGGGCGAGCATCTTCGCCTGCGCCTCGGCATCCGGGCCGATGTGGCGCTGTTCGAAGGGGATGCCTCGCTCCAGCTGGGAGAGCGGAATGCGGTTGGCGGTCATGTACGGAGGCCTCCTGGTCGTATGACCTGCGAGGGGCACCACGGCGCTGGCACCCGGACGGCCTCCCCCTCTGTCATCTGCACCTGAGAGTTTCACCGGAGTCACGGGGGTCTCCCGAGAGTTCCGGCTTTCACCGTCGGTGAGGAGGGGGACCGGCACTGCGCGCCCGGTACCCGCCCTGCTTTCCAGAGTGGCCTCGTCCGTGCGGTACGTATGCCTGAGAGATTCCGGGGAGGATTTGCTCCTTCGGCGCCTCCGTCTTGTTCACTCGGAGGACTCTCCCGCACAGGGTCGACAGCCGTTCACCAGCGTACCAGCGAGGATCTGAACCCTCCCCGAGTGGCCTCCGCTGCGGATATGCACTTCTGTAGTCATTACGGAGCAGTTGCGACCTTTTGGAGGGACCGTGCAGACCGACATCGATCCGCGCAGCCTGATCGGCCGCAAGGCGTTCGACCGCAATGGCACCAAGATCGGCACGATCGACGAGGTCTACCTCGACGATGCCACGGGCGTCCCGGAGTGGGCCGCGGTCCGGACGGGGCTCTTCAGCCGGGACGCCTTCGTCCCGCTGGAGCCGAGCGAGCTGGTGGGCGACACCCTGCGGGTGCCCTTCGAACGCGCCCTGATCAGGGACGCCCCGGACTTCGGTGTCGGGCGCCACCTCTCCCCCGAACAGGAGCTGCAGCTCTACCACCACTACGGACTGGACACGACCCTTCCGTCGGACTTCAACCGCGACTTCGGCCGCCTGGCGGGCGACGAAAGCTAGGGGGTCACGGGCTGTCCCCCACGAGCGGCAGCGGATCGGACGGCTCCAGCTCGGGGTCGTCCACCCGGAAGGTCCGCACCCGGCCGGGCTCCCATCCGGGCTGCTCGAACCGCACGGTCACCCGCCCGACCCCGCTGCCCTGCACCCATCCGGGCCCGTACACGGCATGGTGTACGTCGCTCCCAGCCGTCCAGCGCCGTTCGGGGGCAGGCTCCGGCCCCCCGGGCGGCTCGGGGGCCTCCGGGGCGCCCCCGGCCGCCACCGCCTCCCCTCCGGCCCCGTCCGTCCTGTCCGTCCTGTCCGCGCCGTCATTCCCCTCCGCCCCAGCCGCCCCGGCCGCCCTGGCCGCCCCTTCCGGCCCGGCCGCCTCGTCCGGCTCAGCGGCGAGCGACTGCGCGAACAGGTCCTCCTGCGTGTAGTCCGCCAGCCCGCTCACCCCCACTCCGAGCAGCCGCACCCCACCCGTGGTGTCCACGCCCTCCAGCAGCCGCGCCGCCGCCTCCCGCACCACCGCCGGATCGTCCGTGGGCCCCCGCAGGGTCTCGGACCGGGTCAGCGTGGAGAAGTCGTACCGCCTCACCTTGAGCACGATCGTGCGCCCCGAATGCCCAGAGCCCCGCAGCCGCTGCACGCACCGGTCGGCGAGCCGCTGGACCTCGCCGCGGATCCGTACCCGATCGTGCAGGTCCACGTCGAAGGTGTCCTCGACCGACACCGACTTCGCGTCCCGCTCCGCGACCACCGGCCGGTCGTCCAGCCCGAGCGCCATCCGGTACAGCCCGGCACCGGCCGCGCGGCCGACCATCCGGACCAGCTCGTCCTCCCCGGCCTCCGCCAGCTCCCCCACCGTGGTGATCCCGGCCCGGCGCAGGTGCTCGCCCGTGGCCGGACCCACCCCGGGCAGGGTCCGTACCGACATCGGCGCGAGCAGCTCGCGGTCCGTCCCCGGCTCGATCAGCAGCAGTCCGGCCGGCTTGGCCTCTTCGGAGGCCACCTTGGCCAGCATCTTCGACCCGGCGAGCCCCACCGACCCGCTGAGCCCCGTGGCGGCCCGGATGTCGGCCCGCAGCCGCTCCCCCGCCTGCCGCGCGCTGCGCGAGTCGAAGGCCACCCCGCCCGCCTCCAGGTCCACGAAGGCCTCGTCCAGGCTCAGGGGCTCCACCAGGGGCGACAGCTCCCGCAGCATGGCCATCACCACGTCGCTGACCTGCCGGTAGAGGCTGAAGCGGGGGATCAGGTACGCACCGTTCGGGCAGAGCCGCCGCGCCTGCCCCATCGGCATCGCGGAGTGCACCCCGAAGCGCCTGGCCTCGTACGATGCCGTGGCGACGACCCCGCGCGGCCCGAGGCCGCCCACGATGACGGCCTTGCCCCGCAGGCTCGGCTTCGACGCCTGCTCCACGGAGGCGTAGAAGGCGTCCATGTCCAGATGCAGGATGGTCGGCGCGGCTCTCACAGCCCGATGCTGCCCTACGCCACTGACAATGCCCCGGCTCGGGTCAGACGGCCCGGTTGCGGCGGGCGGCCAGCTCGTCCGTCGGGTTGTGCCGCACCAGCGTCTCGCCGGTGTCCACGCGCTCCCCGTGCAGCTGCGACAGCGCGCTCTCGACGTCGCGCCACACCACGCCCACCGCGATGCCGAAGACGCCCTGCCCGCCCTGCAACAGGCTCACGACCTGGTCCGGCGAGGTGCACTCGTACACGGTGGCGCCGTCGCTCATCAGCGTCATCCGTTCGAGGTCCGAGAGCTCCCGGTCGTGCAGGTGCTGGACCGCCGTGCGGATGTTCTGCAGCGCCACCCCGGTGTCCAGGAAGCGCTTGACGATCTTGAGGACCACGACGTCGCGGAAGCTGTAGAGCCGCTGCGTCCCCGCCCCGTAGGCGGCCCGCACGCTGGGCTCCACCAGCCCGGTCCGGGACCAGTAGTCGAGCTGCCGGTACGTGATGCCGGCCGCGGCGCACGCCGTCGGCCCGCGGTAGCCGATCCGGCCGGGCTCCGGGTCCGCGCCCACCGGTCCGACCGGCGTCGACTCCGGCTGACGGCGCGCGGAACCGACCGCACCGCCGTGCAGCGGGTACGGCCCAGCCTCACTCCGTGCGGGGGTGCCCCCGGTCGTACCGTCGCCCGTGATCCTCACGCCGACCCTCCGTCCTTGACCTGCCCACCTTGAAGGTAGGCAGTCACCAGGGGTGCGTCAACGATCGCCACACTCGGCACGCCGAGTGATAATCACCCTGAGAGTGGTTTCCCGTATCCCTTTACGGGGAAAGGCTAATCGAATGGGCTGAGGATGCCCGAGGACGACGCGGCCGACACCTCACTGCGGGCCGGTGCCGAAGTCCTCCGGCGAGATCTGGTCGAGGAACTCGCGGAACTTCTCCACCTCGTCCTCCTGCTCGTCCGGAATGGCGATTCCGGCGTCGTCCAGCACGCCGTCGCTCCCGTAGATCGGCGTCCCCGTCCGCAGGGCGAGGGCTATGGCGTCGGAAGGACGCGCACTCACCTCGACCCCGCTGGCGAAGACGAGCTCCGCGTAGAAGACGCCCTCCCGCAGATCCGTGATCCGGACCTCGGTGAGCTCCTCGCCGATCGCCTCCAGCACGTCCTTGAACAGGTCGTGCGTCAGCGGTCGGGCAGGGGCCATCCCCTGCTGCGCGAAGGCAATGGCGGTCGCCTCCCCTGGACCGATCCAGATGGGGAGGTACCGGTCGCCTCCCACTTCACGCAGGAGCACGATCGGTTGGTTGGAGGGCATTTCCACCCGGACACCCACAACGTCGAGCTCGTTCACACAGTAACCCTAGGACCTGCTCGACAGGTTTGGGTAGTCGGGCCCCCCACCTCAGGGCAGCCGGACCCCGAGAGCGGTCTGTACGAGCGCCTCGTGAAGCCGTACGGAGAGCCCCGCGAGCTCTTTCAGCGTGGCCTCCGCATGAGCCCTCGTCTGCGGATTGCGATGCCTGCGCAGCGGTGCCACCACCTGCTCCACCAGCCCCGCCTCCCGGTCCGCCGCAGCCTTCATCGCGCGCAGGTGCCGCGGCTCCAGCCCGAACCGGCCCAGGTCGGCCACCAGCCGGGCCACCGTGACCGCCCCGGCGTCGAATCCGCCGTCCGCGCCCTCGGTCAGCAGCCCGTACGACTCCCACTCGACCAGCTGTACCTCGTCCACCCCGGCGGCCTCGAGCAGCTCGGCCCGGCCCACCCGGGCCACGGTGGGCCGCTCCCGCCCCACTTCGCCGTAGACGGCCGCCGGTCCGGCGGGGTCGGCGGAGTCCCCGTGCGCGGTGGGCGCCGGAATGTGGATCTGCTCCCCGCGGGCGAGCGCGTCGAGCTGCTCGCGGATGACCTTCAGCGGCAGGTAGTGGTCGCGCTGCAGCCGCAGGATCCGAGCGAGCCGCTCCACGTCGTCGGTGCTGAACTTGCGATATCCCGAAGGGGTGCGCCGGGGCTCGACGAGCCCCTCCGCCTCCAGAAAACGGATCTTCGAGATGGTGACTTCGGGGAACTCGTCACGCAGCGTGGCGAGCACCGTGCCGATGCTCACCAGCCGCCCGGCCGGGCCGGCGGTGCCGGCGGTGCCACTTCGCGGGGCACCGCCGGTCGGGGTACGCAGCATGGAACCTTCCCTAAAAGGGTCAGATGCCCCGCAGGCTCGCGTAGAAGACCAGCCGGTACTTGCCGATCTGCACCTCGTCGCCGTTCTGCAGGGCGACGGAGTCGATCGGTTCACGGTTCACGTACGTGCCGTTGAGGCTGCCGACATCGGCGACGGTGAAGCCGCCCTCCTGGCTCCTGCGGAATTCGACATGGCGCCGGGAGACGGTGACGTCGTCCAGGAAGATGTCGCTCTGCGGGTGGCGGCCGGCCGTGGTCAGCTCGCCGTCCAGCAGGAAACGGCTCCCGGAGTTGGGACCGCGCCGCACGATGAGCAGAGCGGAACCGGGGGGCAGCGCTTCCACCGCGGCCTGCGCCTCGGGGGACAGCGAGGAGGACGACACGTGCGGTTGTCCGGACACCTCGGCCTCGTAGGCCTCGAGGCCCGAGATCGAGATCGTGGACGTGGTCTCCGAGGCACGCTCCGGCGTCAGACCCGCCCGCAGCGGCGCACCGCAGTTCGAGCAGAACCGACTGGCCGCATCGCTGCGGTGTCCGCACCTGCTGCAAATCTGCTCGGCCGACATGGACGGCTCCTCGCGCCGCGGATGCCCCGCGGATGCATTGGTGGCATACGGGTCGGGGGCAAACCCTCCACCCGCACTTGAGGTTGATGGTTCACCGAAACCTATGCGTCCGGTACCAGCAGGGTCAACAGCCGACGCGCCGGGGGCACCGGGAACATCACCCGCGCCGGCGACCTCGTCACGGAAGAGCGGCCGGTCGCCCTGCCCTTCCACGTCCCCGTGCGCGGCGCGATGCCGTGCCGCGCCGCCTTCCTCACGGTTCTTCTTGCCGAACAACTTCTCAAACAACTTCACGGGCGATTCCCCTTGACTGAAACAGACCCGCCCGTGGGGCAGGACGAACTCCGAATGCAGACACCTGCCGACCCGGACATTCTGACAACGTCCGTAACCACCAGACAGTTTCCACCACGCACCGCGACTTCGGTGCGCCGACCCCCCGCAGGCATCAGCCCGCGTGGACCGCTCCACCCTTCACTCCGATTCATCACGATGACGACCGAGCGTAGTCAGGCTGCTTCGCAGCCCGCAAGGCATCCACAACGATCTTCGCCGACCGTGTGACGGCGACGGTGGCCTGCTCCTTCTCCAGCGTCTGGACGACACCGCCGGGGATGTTCAGCGCGGGCTCCAGATCCTGGGGCTTGCCGATCACCTTGAACTCATAGGGTTGTGTGATCTTCTTGCCGTCGATGGCGACCCCGCCGTTCTCGTCCGAGAAGTACGAGCCCGCCACGATGCGCACCCCGTTGATCTGGATCGCCTCGGCCCCGGCCGCCCGCAGCTCCTGAAGCGTGTCCAGCAGCTGGTCGGACTGCACCTGACCCGTGGGATCCGTGATCTTCAGCGTGATGCCCGGCCCCTGGGCTGCCACCGTACCGGCCAGGATGCCGAGTTGGCGTTCCTTCTCGACGGTCTGCCTACGGGCCTCCTCGGCCTGGTTGGAGCTGCTCTCCAGCTCCTTGCGCTGGTCCTCCAGCCGCTGCTTCTCGTCCTCCAGTCGCTTGGTCCGCCCGTCGAGCTCGTCGAGGATCCGCACGAGGTCCTCCTGGCGGGCCCCGCGCAGCGCGCTGGAGTCGCTGTTGGACCGGACCTGGATCGCCAGACCCAGCCCCAGGACGAACAGCAGCAGCGCGACGATCAGTTGGGCCCGGCTCACCCGCGGCGGCCACAGCCCGGCCGCGAGCCGCTGCCGGCCGGTCTCCTCCGGCTGCCCCGGTACTTCCTTGGACGGCTCCGACGGCTCCGGTGGTTCCGGCGACTGCGGAGGTTGTGGCGACTGCGGGGACTCCGAGGACCGCGGCGGTCGCAGGGACTCCGGAGACTGCGGGGTCTCCGGCTCCGTGGGGGGCTCCGGGGTCTGCGGCGCCTTGGGAGGCTCCGGGGCCTCCGGGGCCTCCGGGGTCTTCGGCGCCTTGGGGGGCTCCGGCGGCCGGCCCGCGCCCCCCTGCTCCTCGGGGCTGTCGTTCGTACTCATCGGCCTCACGCCCGGAACACGTGCCGGCGGATGGCCGCGGCGTTGGAGAAGATGCGGATGCCGAGGACCACGACCACACCCGTGGACAGCTGCGAGCCGACCCCGAGCTTGTCGCCGAGGAAGACGATCAGCGCGGCGACGACGACGTTCGACAGGAACGACACCACGAAGACCTTGTCCACGAAGATGCCGTCCAGCATCGCGCGGAGGCCGCCGAACACCGCGTCCAGCGCCGCCACCACGGCGATCGGCAGATATGGCTCCACCACGGCCGGCACTTCGGGCCGGACCAGAAGTCCGGCCACCACTCCGGCCAAGAGGCCCAGTACCGCGATCACGATGCACCCTTCTGCTGCTCTGCCGGTGTAGCTGTACGTACGGTCAGGCTCGACGCGGCCGGCAACCGCAGGTCGTCCGCCGGAGACAGGGCGTAACGGATCCCGTAGCTCTCCTGCAGCACGTGCAGGTACTGTCCGTCCGCCGAGTCCTGGAAGGCCGTGCCGAGCCGTTTCTTGTCCCCCACCGTCAGCACTTCGTACGGCGGCACCAGCGGCCTGTTGTCGACCAGTATCGCGTCACCCGCGGCCCTGATCGCCGACAGTTCCGTCAGCCGCTGTCCGTTGATGGAGATGGCCTCCGCCCCGGACTGCCAGAGCCCGTTGACGATCTTCTGCAGGTCACGGTCGCGGAGCCGCCCGGTGTCCGAGAAACCGGAGCTCTCGCGCGGTTTGCCACCGCCGCCCGACGAGGCGCCCTTCGCGTCGTCCACCACCAGCTTGACCCCCGGCCCGTGGACCTCCGTGGCGCCCGCCAGGAGGGCCACGAGCTCGCCCTGGCCCCCGCCGGGCTGCTTCAGCGCCGCACGCTGGCGGGCCGCCACATCGGTCCTGAGGCGGTCGATGTCACGCTCCAGGCCGTGCGCGCGGTCGTCCGCCCGCTCCACCCGGTCGATCAGTTCCTGACGCTCCTTGGCCAGCACCGGCGCGGCTATCCGCGCCTCGGCCGCACCGAGCGTGACGACCATGGCGGTGACGACGAGCCCCGCGGCGAGCCCCAATTTGGCCTTGAGGGTCCGCGGCATACCCGCCGTACCCTCCGCCTCGCGCCGGGCCGAGGCCTCCGCGTAGCCCTCGTCGAGGCTGTGGTCCATCACGTGCGTCAGCAGCGACATGGAAGCGTCCGGGCGCGCGGGCACAGGAGACGCCGGAGTCCGGTTGTGGGGCGGCTGCGACATGCCGCACATCGTCGCATGTCGGCAGCGCAGTCACCCAATGCGTCCATCCGGTGGGCCGGGCAGGGACTCCCCGCACCCGGCCCACCGGACTTCCGCCTATGTCATCGCGCGCCCGGCGCCTACTGCCCGGCGCCCTCCACGACGCCCGCCCACTCGTCGAGCAGGGCCTGCGCGGTGCCGTCGTCGGGGCCCTCGGCCCACAGGTGGGTGACCGCTTCCGCCGGATCCGGCAGGACCAGCGCCCACCGTCCGTCGGCCTCGACCACCCGCACCCCGTCGGTGGTGTCCACCTGCCGGTCGCCGGCCGCCTCCACGACCCGCCGCATGACGAGCCCCTTCACCGCCCACGGCGTCGAAACGTCCCGCCTGAGCACATGGGCCCGCGGGATCCGGGCGTCGATCTGGCTCAGGGTGAGCTGCGTACGCGCCACCAGCCCGAGCAGCTGCACGAAGGCGGCTGAACCGTCGAAGACGCTGCTGAATTCCGGAACGATGAAGCCGCCCCGGCCGTCTCCTCCGAAGATGGTGTTCTCCGCCCGCCCGACCCGGGTGAGGTCGTCGGGCGAGGTCGTCGTCCACTCGACCTGCGTGCCGTGGTAGGCGGCCACCTGCTCGGCCACCCTGGTCGTGGTCACCGGCAGCGCGACCTTGCCGCTGCGCTTCTCCGCGGCCACCAGGTCGAGCATCACGAGCAGCGCCCGGTCGTCCTCGATGATCCGCCCGCGCTCGTCCACGAGGGAGATCCGCTCGCCCACCGGGTCGAACCGGACGCCGAAGGCCGCCCGCGCCGAAGCCACGATCTCCCCCAGCCGCACCAGCCCGGCCCGCCGGGACTCCCTGGTCTCCGTCGGCCTGGACTCGTCGAGCCCTGGATTGATCGTCAGCGCGTCCACACCGAGCCGGCCCAGCAGGCTGGGCAGAACGAGCCCGGCGCTTCCGTTCGAGGCGTCCACGACCACCTTGAGCCCGGCGTCGCCGATGCCGGTGGTGTCCACCCGCCGCAGCAGCGAGCCGGTGTAGGCGTCGAAGACACTGCCCGGGAACTGCAGGTCTCCGATCTCTCCGGGGAACGCCCGACGGTACTCCTGGCGTGCGTAGACCCGGTCCAGCTTGCGCTGCCCCTGGAGCGAGAGGTCCGCTCCCCGCTCGTCCAGGAACATGATGTCCACGGAGTCCGGCACACCCGGCGAGGTCCGCAGTACGATCCCGCCGGCGCTGCCGCGCGCGGTCTGCTGCCGTGCCACCGGCAGCGGTACGTTCTCCAGGTCCCGTACGTTGATGGCGCTGGCCTGGAGCGCGGAGATCACGGCTCGCTTGAGCGCCCTGGCGCCTCGCGAGTGGTCACGGGCCGTGGTGACGGTCGCCCCCTTCTTCAGGGTCGTGGCGTACGCGCCGGCGAGCCGGACCACCACCTCGGGAGTGATCTCCACGTTCAGGATTCCGGAGACCCCACGCGCGCCGAACAGGTGCGCCTGGCCGCGGGACTCCCAGATCACCGACTCGTTGACGACGGCGCCGGCCTCGATGGTCTTGAAGGGGTAGACCCGTACGTTCCCCTGGACGATCGATTCCTCACCGATGAGGCACTCGTCGCCGATGACGGCCCCGTCCTCGATCCGCGCGGCCCGCATGATGTCGGTGTTCTTGCCGATGACACAGCCGCGGAGATTGCTGTGGGGTCCGATGTACACGTTGTCGTGGACGACGGCCCGGTGCAGGAAGGCCCCGCCCTTGACGACGACGTTCGACCCGATGACGGTGTGCTCGCGGATCTCCGCGCCCGCTTCGACCTTGGCGTAGTCCCCGATGTAGAGCGGCCCGCGCAGCACCGCGTCGGGGCTCACCTCGGCCCCTTCGGCGATCCACACCCCGGGGGAGATCTCGAAGCCGTCCATCTCGATCTGGACCTTGCCCTCGAGCACGTCGGCCTGCGCCTTCACGTAGCTCTCGTGCGTGCCGACGTCCTCCCAGTAGCCCTCGGCGACGTAGCCGAAGATGGGCCGGCCTTCCTTCATCAGCTGTGGGAAGACATCACCGGACCAGTCGACGGAGACATCGGGATCCACGTAGTTGAAGACCTCGGGCTCCATGACGTAAATGCCGGTGTTGACGGTGTCCGAGAACACCTGCCCCCAGGTCGGCTTCTCCAGGAACCGCTCGACCTTGCCTTCCTCGTCCACGATCGTGATGCCGAATTCCAGCGGGTTCGGCACCCGGGTCAGGCACACCGTGACGAGGGCGCCCTTCTCCTTGTGGAAGCGGATCAGGTCGGTGAGGTCGAAGTCGGTGAGCGCGTCGCCGGAAATGACGACGAAGGCATCGTCCTTCAGAGCCTCCTCGGCATTCTTCACACTGCCGGCGGTCCCGAGTGGCTTCTCCTCGTGGGCGTAGGTGAGCTCCATTCCGAGCTCTTCGCCATCCCCGAAATAGTTCTTGACGAGTGACGCCAGGAACTGCACGGTGACCACGGTCTCGCTGAGCCCATGACGCTTGAGCAGCCTGAGCACATGCTCCATGATCGGCCGGTTGGCCACCGGCAGGAGCGGCTTGGGCATGCTCGATGTCATGGGGCGAAGACGCGTGCCCTCGCCACCGGC
The DNA here is from genome assembly GCF_017639205.1 of Streptomyces nojiriensis. NCBI lineage: Bacteria > Bacillati > Actinomycetota > Actinomycetes > Kitasatosporales > Streptomycetaceae > Streptomyces > Streptomyces nojiriensis. The sequence continues at coordinate 2,120,927 of NZ_CP071139.1, forward strand.
CATCACGACGGCCTTCATGTCGGAAGAGTCCTCCTTGGGAGACGACAGTCGTGCCGACCCTCACCCGTCTCGGTCGGTGACTCCGCAACTCCTCCGCGTCATCCGGCGCCGGGCGGGCTCAATCGGCCGTGGTGTCAGCCTTCACCAGACGGCGGACTTGAACCACGTAAAGGATTCCTGCCCACCAGTAGAGGGTTGTACCCCATACAGCGAACGCCCATCCGAAAACTGAGGCCAACCAGGCCAACCAGCCGCTTCCGTCACTGAGCAGCAGCAAGGGAAACGCGTACATCAGGTTGAAGGTGGCGGCCTTGCCGAGGAAGTTGACCTGCGGCGGCGGATATCCGTGACGGCGCAGGATCCACACCATGACCAGCAACATCAGCTCGCGCGCGAGCAACGCTCCGGTGAGCCACAGCGGCAGAATCTCGCGATAAGTCAGACCGAAGAGCGTCGACAGGACGTACAGCCGGTCCGCGGCAGGATCGAGCAGCCGGCCGAGCTTGCTGATCTGATTCCAGCGCCGTGCGAGCTTCCCGTCGAGGTAGTCGCTGATCCCGCTGAGCATGAGGACGGCCAGGGCCCACCCGTCGTACTCCGCGAGGATCAGCCACAAGAACAGGGGCACGCCGGCCAGGCGAGCCATGCTCAGGATGTTCGGAATGGTGAAAATTCGGTCAGTCTGAACCCGAGTCTCCTGGACCTCCACCCGGGGGCCTCCACTGTGACTGTAGAAATGGTGGTCGTTCGATGCCCCCTGACCCTACAGGAGACCGCACACGTGTCCTGAACGCAGAAAAGCCCCGCACCGAACCCTGAACGGGTTGGTGCGGGGCTTTCCCACAATGATTGTTCGGCGGCGTCCTACTCTCCCACAGGGTCCCCCCTGCAGTACCATCGGCGCTGAAAGGCTTAGCTTCCGGGTTCGGAATGTAACCGGGCGTTTCCCTAACGCTATGACCACCGAAACACTATGAAATTTGAACACGCTGGTGTTGACACAGCTGTTCGTTATTTCAGAACTAACACAGTGGACGCGAGCAACTGAGGACAAGCCCTCGGCCTATTAGTACCAGTCAGCTTCACCCGTTACCGGGCTTCCACATCTGGCCTATCAACCCAGTCGTCTACTGGGAGCCTTACCCTCTCAAGGAGGTGGGAATACTCATCTTGAAGCAGGCTTCCCGCTTAGATGCTTTCAGCGGTTATCCCTCCCGAACGTAGCCAACCAGCCATGCCCTTGGCAGGACAACTGGCACACCAGAGGTTCGTCCGTCCCGGTCCTCTCGTACTAGGGACAGCCCTTCTCAATATTCCTACGCGCACAGCGGATAGGGACCGAACTGTCTCACGACGTTCTAAACCCAGCTCGCGTACCGCTTTAATGGGCGAACAGCCCAACCCTTGGGACCGACTCCAGCCCCAGGATGCGACGAGCCGACATCGAGGTGCCAAACCATCCCGTCGATATGGACTCTTGGGGAAGATCAGCCTGTTATCCCCGGGGTACCTTTTATCCGTTGAGCGACGGCGCTTCCACAAGCCACCGCCGGATCACTAGTCCCGACTTTCGTCCCTGCTCGACCCGTCGGTCTCACAGTCAAGCTCCCTTGTGCACTTACACTCAACACCTGATTGCCAACCAGGCTGAGGGAACCTTTGGGCGCCTCCGTTACCCTTTGGGAGGCAACCGCCCCAGTTAAACTACCCATCAGACACTGTCCCTGATCCGGATCACGGACCGAGGTTAGACATCCAGCACGACCAGAGTGGTATTTCAACGGCGACTCCACAACCACTGGCGTGGCTGCTTCAAAGTCTCCCACCTATCCTACACAAGCCGAACCGAACACCAATATCAAACTGTAGTAAAGGTCCCGGGGTCTTTCCGTCCTGCTGCGCGAAACGAGCATCTTTACTCGTAGTGCAATTTCACCGGGCCTATGGTTGAGACAGTCGAGAAGTCGTTACGCCATTCGTGCAGGTCGGAACTTACCCGACAAGGAATTTCGCTACCTTAGGATGGTTATAGTTACCACCGCCGTTTACTGGCGCTTAAGTTCTCAGCTTCGCAACCCCGAAAGGTCACTAACCGGTCCCCTTAACGTTCCAGCACCGGGCAGGCGTCAGTCCGTATACATCGCCTTACGGCTTCGCACGGACCTGTGTTTTTAGTAAACAGTCGCTTCTCGCTGGTCTCTGCGGCCACCCCCAGCTCACGGAGCAAGTCCGATCACCAGTGATGGCCCCCCTTCTCCCGAAGTTACGGGGGCATTTTGCCGAGTTCCTTAACCATAGTTCACCCGAACGCCTCGGTATTCTCTACCTGACCACCTGAGTCGGTTTAGGGTACGGGCCGCCATGAAACTCGCTAGAGGCTTTTCTCGACAGCATAGGATCATCCACTTCACCACAATCGGCTCGGCATCAGGTCTCAGCCTTAATGAGGGACGGATTTGCCTACCCCTCGGCCTACACCCTTACCCCGGGACTACCACCGCCCGGGCTGGACTACCTTCCTGCGTCACCCCATCGCTTACCTACTACAAGTCTGGTTCGTCGGCTCCACCACTTTCCTTTCCCCGAAGGGTCCGGAACGGCTTCACGGACTTAGCATCGCCTGATTCGATATTGGGCGTTTCAAAGCGGGTACCGGAATATCAACCGGTTGTCCATCGACTACGCCTGTCGGCCTCGCCTTAGGTCCCGACTTACCCTGGGCAGATCAGCTTGACCCAGGAACCCTTAGTCAATCGGCGCACACGTTTCTCACGTGTGTATCGCTACTCATGCCTGCATTCTCACTCGTGAACCGTCCACAACTAGCTTCCGCTGCTGCTTCACCCGGCACACGACGCTCCCCTACCCATCACAGCAGGCGTTGGCCCTATTGCTGCAATGACACGACTTCGGCGGTACGCTTGAGCCCCGCTACATTGTCGGCGCGGAATCACTTGACCAGTGAGCTATTACGCACTCTTTCAAGGGTGGCTGCTTCTAAGCCAACCTCCTGGTTGTCTCTGCGACTCCACATCCTTTCCCACTTAGCGTACGCTTAGGGGCCTTAGTCGATGCTCTGGGCTGTTTCCCTCTCGACCATGGAGCTTATCCCCCACAGTCTCACTGCCGTGCTCTCACTTACCGGCATTCGGAGTTTGGCTAAGGTCAGTAACCCGGTAGGGCCCATCGCCTATCCAGTGCTCTACCTCCGGCAAGAAACACACGACGCTGCACCTAAATGCATTTCGGGGAGAACCAGCTATCACGGAGTTTGATTGGCCTTTCACCCCTAACCACAGGTCATCCCCCAGGTTTTCAACCCTGGTGGGTTCGGTCCTCCACGAAGTCTTACCTCCGCTTCAACCTGCCCATGGCTAGATCACTCCGCTTCGGGTCTAGAGCGTGCAACTCAATCGCCCTATTCGGACTCGCTTTCGCTACGGCTTCCCCACACGGGTTAACCTCGCTACACACCGCTAACTCGCAGGCTCATTCTTCAAAAGGCACGCAGTCACGACCGTCATTCCGAAGAATAACGGCGACGCTCCCACGGCTTGTAGGCACACGGTTTCAGGTACTATTTCACTCCGCTCCCGCGGTACTTTTCACCATTCCCTCACGGTACTATCCGCTATCGGTCACCAGGGAATATTTAGGCTTAGCGGGTGGTCCCGCCAGATTCACACGGGATTTCTCGGGCCCCGTGCTACTTGGGAGATGAGCAAGCAAGCCGCTGATGTTTCGTCTACGGGGGTCTTACCCTCTACGCCGGACCTTTCGCATGTCCTTCGACTACATCAACGGTTTCTGACTCGCCGACCGGCCGGCAGACCGATCAAGCTCATTCCCACAACCCCGCATGCGCAACCCCTGCCGGGTATCACACGCATACGGTTTGGCCTCATCCGGTTTCGCTCGCCACTACTCCCGGAATCACGGTTGTTTTCTCTTCCTGAGGGTACTGAGATGTTTCACTTCCCCTCGTTCCCTCCACACTGCCTATGTGTTCAGCAGTGGGTGACAGCCCATGACGACTGCCGGGTTTCCCCATTCGGACACCCCCGGATCAAAGCTCAGTTGGCAGCTCCCCGGGGCCTATCGCGGCCTCTCACGTCCTTCATCGGTTCCTGGTGCCAAGGCATCCACCGTGCGCCCTTAAAAACTTGGCCACAGATGCTCGCGTCCACTGTGTAGTTCTCAAACAACGACCAGCCACCCATCACCCCACCAGACAAGCTGGCGAGTTCACTGGGGCCGGCACTGAAGATCTCAACCTTACGGCCGTACCTTCAGGACCCAACAACGTGCCAAGCATCTCCGTTCGTCCGTCTCCTCTTTCCACGCCGAAGCAGTACTCGAGAACCATCAGACCGAAGATGCCAACTAATCAACGTTCCACCCATGAGCTGACCGTGCAGAACGTTTGTCTGCAATCGGTACTGTGCTCCTTAGAAAGGAGGTGATCCAGCCGCACCTTCCGGTACGGCTACCTTGTTACGACTTCGTCCCAATCGCCAGTCCCACCTTCGACAGCTCCCTCCCTTACGGGTTGGGCCACCGGCTTCGGGTGTTACCGACTTTCGTGACGTGACGGGCGGTGTGTACAAGGCCCGGGAACGTATTCACCGCAGCAATGCTGATCTGCGATTACTAGCGACTCCGACTTCATGGGGTCGAGTTGCAGACCCCAATCCGAACTGAGACCGGCTTTTTGAGATTCGCTCCACCTCACGGTATCGCAGCTCATTGTACCGGCCATTGTAGCACGTGTGCAGCCCAAGACATAAGGGGCATGATGACTTGACGTCGTCCCCACCTTCCTCCGAGTTGACCCCGGCGGTCTCCTGTGAGTCCCCATCACCCCGAAGGGCATGCTGGCAACACAGGACAAGGGTTGCGCTCGTTGCGGGACTTAACCCAACATCTCACGACACGAGCTGACGACAGCCATGCACCACCTGTATACCGACCACAAGGGGGGCACTATCTCTAATGCTTTCCGGTATATGTCAAGCCTTGGTAAGGTTCTTCGCGTTGCGTCGAATTAAGCCACATGCTCCGCCGCTTGTGCGGGCCCCCGTCAATTCCTTTGAGTTTTAGCCTTGCGGCCGTACTCCCCAGGCGGGGAACTTAATGCGTTAGCTGCGGCACCGACGACGTGGAATGTCGCCAACACCTAGTTCCCAACGTTTACGGCGTGGACTACCAGGGTATCTAATCCTGTTCGCTCCCCACGCTTTCGCTCCTCAGCGTCAGTAATGGCCCAGAGATCCGCCTTCGCCACCGGTGTTCCTCCTGATATCTGCGCATTTCACCGCTACACCAGGAATTCCGATCTCCCCTACCACACTCTAGCTAGCCCGTATCGAATGCAGACCCGAGGTTAAGCCTCGGGCTTTCACATCCGACGTGACAAGCCGCCTACGAGCTCTTTACGCCCAATAATTCCGGACAACGCTTGCGCCCTACGTATTACCGCGGCTGCTGGCACGTAGTTAGCCGGCGCTTCTTCTGCAGGTACCGTCACTTTCGCTTCTTCCCTGCTGAAAGAGGTTTACAACCCGAAGGCCGTCATCCCTCACGCGGCGTCGCTGCATCAGGCTTTCGCCCATTGTGCAATATTCCCCACTGCTGCCTCCCGTAGGAGTCTGGGCCGTGTCTCAGTCCCAGTGTGGCCGGTCGCCCTCTCAGGCCGGCTACCCGTCGTCGCCTTGGTGGGCCATTACCCCACCAACAAGCTGATAGGCCGCGGGCTCATCCTTCACCGCCGGAGCTTTCAACCCCCGCCCATGCAGGCAGGAGTGGTATCCGGTATTAGACCCCGTTTCCAGGGCTTGTCCCAGAGTGAAGGGCAGATTGCCCACGTGTTACTCACCCGTTCGCCACTAATCCACCCCGAAGGGCTTCATCGTTCGACTTGCATGTGTTAAGCACGCCGCCAGCGTTCGTCCTGAGCCAGGATCAAACTCTCCATGAATGTTTACCCGTAATCGGGTGCACACGCACGAAAGAGCGGGCCAGTCTTGGTCGGAATAAGACCGACTGACCACAACGTCCTCGCTGTGTTGTTGCCTGCCAGTGCCCGAAGGCCCGACAGGTCTTTTTCAAAGGAACCTCATCCACCGAAGTGGACGGGGTATCAACTTCTGGCGTTGATTTTTGGCACGCTGTTGAGTTCTCAAGGAACGGACGCTTCCTTTGTAATCACCCCCGCGACATCCGCTGGGGCTTTCCTCCGGGCTTTCGTTCTGTTCTTGCGTTTCCGACTCTATCAGACTCTTTCGTGTCCGACTTCCTCGGCGCTTTCCGGGTATTCGCTTTCGCGCTTTCCCTTTCCGTCGGTTCCGACTCTATCAGCGGTTTTCCTTCTCCCTGACCACTCTCCGCATTACCGAAAAGGCATACGAAAAGGAGGATGGGATCAAGATCGATGCTGAAGAGGAGGAGTCCCGTCCATCGGCCGTTCGCGAGAAGTTCACACGAGGCGTCCTGGCGGGAGTCACGACAGTACAGCTCTGGGGGTGCCCAAGCAAATCGATTCAGGCGTATGGTCTAGTCCACCGGTCTAGTCCACTAGTCTTCCGGCCAACGGAGACGCCCGGATCAGGAGCTACATCGGGCGAACCCGAACATCTAGTGCCATATCCTTCTGAAGAGTACGCCGTTCGCGACAGGTAGTGACGGCGACACGAAGAGCCCCACCCCCTGGGAGGCCCCCATGACCAGCGTGACGTCCCCACTTGCCGGGCGCGCCATCGGACTCGCGGCAGTGCCCGATCCGGTGTTCTCCGGCGCGATGGTGGGACCGGGCACCGCTATTGATCCCGTGCGCGAGCCGTCGGAGGCGGTGTCCCCCGTCGATGGTGTGGTCGTCTCCCTGCACCCGCACGCGTACGTGGTCGTCGACGGCGAGGGCCACGGTGTACTCACGCACCTCGGCATCGACACGGTTCAGCTCAACGGCGAGGGCTTCGAGCTCCTCGTGAACAAGGGCGACACCGTGACCCGCGGCCAGGCCGTCATCCGCTGGAACCCCGCCGCCGTCGAGGCGGCCGGCAAGTCGCCGATCTGCCCCGTCGTGGCGCTCGAAGCGACGGCCGAATCCCTCTCCGACGTCGTCGAATCCGGCGACGTGAAGGCTGACGACGCTCTCTTCAGCTGGCAGTGACACGTCCGCCCGTACGGGCGAGTCGTACATCCACCGCGGCGGCTCGGCCCGCCGCTCAATCGGAGACGGGTGAAATGGAGACAACGCTGCGAGGCGTCGGCGTGAGCCACGGGGTGGCGATCGGCGAGGTGCGGCACATGGGCACGGCGGTGCTGGAGCCGCCGGCCAGGCAGATCACCGCGGATGAGGCGGCGCGCGAACAGGGGCGCGCCCGTCAGGCCGTGAGTGCCGTGGCGGCCGATCTGATCGCGCGTGGCCAGCTGGCCGGTGGCGAGGCCCAGCACGTGCTCGAAGCCCAGGCGATGATCGCCGAGGACCCCGAGCTGATGGCGGACGTCGACCGGCGGATCGCCGTCGGCAGCACCGCGGAGCGCGGTGTCTACGACGCGTTCGCCTCGTACCGCGACCTGCTCGCGGGGGCCGGCGAGTACATGGCCGGCCGGGTGGCCGACCTGGACGACGTACGCAACCGCATCGTGGCGCGGCTGCTGGGCGTGCCGATGCCGGGCGTGCCCGACAGCGACGAGCCGTACGTGCTGATCGCGCGGGACCTGGCTCCCGCCGACACGGCGCTGCTCGACCCGGCGCTGGTCCTCGGTTTCGTGACCGAGGAGGGCGGGCCGACCAGCCACAGCGCGATCCTCGCGCGGGCGCTGGGCGTGCCGGCGATCGTGGCGCTGCCGGGTGCCGGTGAGATCGCCGAGGGCACCGTGATCGCGGTGGACGGCAGCACGGGTGACCTGTTCGTGGAGCCGTCGCCGCAGAAGCGGGCCGAGCTGGAGGCCGCGGCCGCCGAGCGGAAGGCTGCCCTGGCCGCTTCGTCCGGTCCGGGTGCGACCTCCGACGGTCACAAGGTGCCGCTGCTGGCCAATGTCGGCGGTCCTGCGGACGTGCCGGCCGCCGTCGAGGCGGGGGCGGAGGGTGTGGGTCTGTTCCGCACCGAGTTCCTGTTCCTGGACGACAGCAAGAAGGCGCCGTCCGAGGAGAAGCAGATCGAGTCCTACCGCAAGGTGCTCGAAGCCTTCCCCGAGGGCCGGGTCGTCGTGCGGGTGCTCGATGCGGGCGCGGACAAGCCGCTGGACTTCCTGACGCCGGGCGACGAGCCCAACCCGGCGCTGGGTGTGCGGGGGCTGCGCTCGCTGCTGGACCACCCGGACGTGCTGCGTACGCAGCTCACCGCGCTGGCCAAGGCGGCCGAGGGGCTGCCGGTCTACCTCGAGGTCATGGCGCCGATGGTCGCCGACCGGATCGACGCCAAGGCTTTCGCGGACGCCTGCCGGGAGGCAGGTCTGAAGGCGAAGTTCGGCGCGATGGTGGAGATCCCCTCCGCCGCGCTGCGGGCGCGCTCCATCCTTCAGGAAGTCGAGTTCCTGTCGCTGGGCACGAACGACCTGGCCCAGTACGCCTTCGCCGCCGACCGTCAGGTCGGCGCCGTCTCGCGGCTCCAGGACCCGTGGCAGCCGGCGCTGCTCGACCTGATCGCCATGTCGGCGGATGCCGCCAAGGCGGAGGGCAAGAGCTGCGGTGTCTGTGGCGAGGCCGCTTCCGATCCGCTGCTGGCCTGTGTGCTGACCGGTCTGGGTGTCACCTCTCTTTCGATGGGTGCCGCTTCGATCCCTTATGTGCGGGCGACGCTCGCCAAGTACACGCTGGCCCAGTGCGAGCGTGCCGCGGCGGCGGCCCGTGCGGCGGACAGTGCCGAGGAGGCCCGTGTGGCCGCGCAGGCGGTGCTGTCCGGCGAGTAGCCGAGCCGGATGGTGTGGTGCGGTTTCGAGGGGCCTTCGCCGGTGGCGAGGGCCCCTCGGTCCGTCCCGGACCGGTCAGTGGTGCGGTCCGGGTGCGTCGACCTCGTACCCCGGGCAGTATTCGACGCCCGATTCGGGGGCGACCGGGTCTCCGGTGTCGGCGTCGGTGCAGTAGGCGTTGAAGACGGCCGCGGCCGAGAGGGCGGTGAGCCGGCCGCGGTCCAGGCGCCAGCCGTGGACCCGGTCCCGGCGGCCCTCATCGGTGGTGCGGACCACCAGTCCCCCGGGGCCGCCGAGGGCGAGTCCTGCGGCGAGGACCGTCACGAAGTCGAGGCCTTCCCGGCTTTCGATGCGGGGCGGGGCGGCCGGGTCGTCGGTGGTGTCGGCGTGCAGGACGGCGACGAGTTGCTGTGCTTCGGTCGGGATGCTGCAGACGAAGTGGTGGTGGCCGGGTCCGGCGCCGGCCACGAGGCGTTTGAGCGCGTCGGCGGCGCGGTCGAAGGAGGAGTGGCCGATGTCCTCGCCGCAGTCCGCGCAGTGGCCGACCTCGGCGAGGAGGCCGGTGGCGTACTCCCAGGTGGCCTGGCGGACGGCTTCGTCGACGAGGAGCGGGACGAGCTCGTCGATGGGCTGGCCGCTGTAGGGCAGGAGGGCGCCGGTGCCGGCCAGCTCGGCGGTGAAGCGGGCGCGGGTTTCGGCGGTGTCCGGGTCGAGGCCGGTCTCGCCGCAGAATTCGGCGTACTCCTCGGGATCGAAGAGGGCGACGGTGGTGTGGATGCCCTGGGCCGCGAGGGACCTGAGCAGGCCGTCCACGTGGTGGAGGTAGTCCTGGTGGTCGTCGAAGGTGAAGCTGCGGTAGCCGCGCATGGCCGCGAAGTCCCCGGGATCGGCCAGGAGGCCGATGGTGCCGGGGACCTCGCGGCGCAGCAGGCGGCGCCGGTCGGCGGTGCGGGTCCGGTGCGCGCCCGTGCGCGCACCGGTGTCGTTCTTGCGTGGCATGGCTCCCCCTGAGTATCGCGATCATTTGCTCACTCAGAGTAATCATCGCCACTGACAGTGACCTCAGCCGCGGGTGCGGGCCAGCTCCTCGTAGAAGTGGAGGAGGTCGAGGTTGTCGACGGAGCCCGGGTTGACCGCCTTGGCCAGGGGTGCGCCCTGCAGGAGGCGCTTGACCGGGACCTCGATGCGCTTGCCGGTGAGGGTGTGCGGGATGCCCGGGACCTCGATGATCTCGTCGGGGACGTGGCGCGGGGAGAGTTCCTCGCGGATCGTCGCCTTGATCCGGGCGCGGAGGCCGTCGTCGAGGGTCGCGCCGGGGACGAGGTGGACGAAGAGCGGCATCCAGTAGCCGCCGTTCGGCTCCTCCAGGCCGATGACCAGGGATTCCTTGATCTCGGGGAGGCGTTCGACGGCCTCGTAGATGTCGGCGGAGCCCATCCGGACGCCCTGGCGGTTGAGCGTGGAGTCGGAGCGGCCGTGGATGATCACCGAGCCGTGGTCGGTGATGGTGATCCAGTCGCCGTGGCGCCAGACGCCCGGGAACATCTCGAAGTAGCTGTCGCGGTAGCGGCTGCCGTCGGGGTCGTTCCAGAAGTGGATCGGCATGGACGGCATGGGGTTGGTGACCACGAGCTCGCCGACCTCGCCGGTGACGGGCTTGCCGGAGGGGTCCCAGGCCTGGAGGTCCGTGCCGAGGCAGGCGGCCTGGAGTTCGCCGATGTGCACCGGGAGGGTGGGAACGGCGCCGGCGAAGCAGCTGCACATGTCGGTGCCGCCGCTGACGGAGGCGATCCAGAGGTCTTCGGCGACCTCGTCGTGGAGCCAGCGGAAGCCGTCGGGCGGGAGCGGGGAGCCGGTGGTGGCCACGCACTTCACGGCGGAGAGGTCGAAGTCGCGGGCCGGGTGGACCTCGGCCTTGCGGCAGGCCATGACGTAGGCGGCGGACGTGCCGTAGAGGGTGGCCTTCGTCCGCTCGGCGATGCGCCACTGGGCGCCCGTGTCGGGGTAGCCGGGGCTGCCGTCGTAGAGCACGACGGTGGTGCCCGTGAGCAGGCCGGAGATGAGGAAGTTCCACATCATCCAGCCGGTGGAGGTGTACCAGAAGAACCGGTCCTCGGGGCCGAGGTCGCAGTGCAGGCCGAGCTGCTTGAGGTGTTCGAGGAGGATGCCGCCCTGGGACTGGACGATGGCTTTGGGGAGGCCGGTCGTACCGGAGGAGTACAGCACCCAGAGGGGGTGGTCGAAGGGGACCGGCTCGAAGACGGGCTCGGTGTCGCCCGAGGTCAGGGCGGACCATTCGAGGGCGCCTTCGGGAGCGGGCGTGCCGAGGAGCGGGATGTGGACGACGGCGCGCAGGGACGGGAGGTCCGCGCGGAGCTCGGCGACGGTGTCCCGGCGGTCGTGCTCCTTGCCGCCGTAGCGGTAGCCGTCCACGGTGAACAGGACGACGGGCTCGACCTGCTGGAAGCGGTCGAGGACGCTGCGGGCTCCGAAGTCGGGGGCGCAGGAGGTCCAGACCCCGCCGACGGCGGCGGTGGCGAGGAGGGCGACGGCGGCCTCGGGGATGTTGGGGAGGTAGCCGCTGATCCGGTCGCCGGGGCGTACGCCGAGGGCGCGCAGTTCGGCCGCGAGCGAGCCGACCTGGCGGCGGAGCTCGGCCCAGGTGACGGGGACGGGCTCGTGGGTCTCGTCGACGTACAGCAGGGCGGGGTCGGCGGCGCGGGCCGGGTCCTCTGCGGCGCGCAGGGCGTGCTCGGCGTAGTTGAGGGTGGCTCCGGTGAACCACTGCGCGCCGGGCATGGAGCGGTCGGCGAGGACCGATGCGTACGGGGTGGTGAAGCGGACGTCGAACCACTCGGCGACGGCCTGCCAGAAGGTGTCGAGCTCGTCGACGGACCAGCGGTGCAGGGCGGGGTAGCCGCCGTCGGAGGGGGCTCCGTGGCGCTCGGCGGCCCAGGCCTGGAAGGCGGTGATCCGGGCCGCGGCGATCCGGTCGGGGCCCGGCGCCCAGAGGGGTTCCGGCTGCGTGGCTGAGGTCATGGGTCGGCTCCCGGTCAAGTCTGCGGCTCGCGCTTCGTGTGCGTACGGTGCCGTCGCGCGGGGGTGTGGGCGCGGCGGCTCACAGGGACCATGCCATGTGATCGTCCGCTGCACCAGGGCTGTCCTGGCGGGTCGGTTGATCGACTCGGGGGTGGCGCTGCCGGGTGAACGGCAGTTGAACGCCGTCCCCTCGGTCGGAGGCCGGTGGCAGGGTGAGCGGCATGAACGGTCGTGATCTGGTACGTGCGGTGAAAGACATCGGTACGGAGCGCGGTCGGCGCGCCTGGCGCTCGGCCTGGCGCCACCGGCGCTCGGACGCGGTGGGGCTTCCGCGCCGGGGCGCGGAGCGGGCGCGCGTTCCAGGGCTGCTGACCGGTACGGAGGCCCGGCCGGGTGGGGGCGTGCTGCGGTTCGCGCGCTCCGAGCTGCTGGTACGGGTGATGGTGGGCGGCGCGGTGTTCTGGAGCTGGGACGGGGCCGGGCCGACGCCGTCGTACGCGGTGGTGGGCACCGGCCCCGAGCCGGATCCGCGGGCCGTGCTGGAGCCGGACACCGGGGGTGGCTGGCGGGTGGTGTCGGAGCGGGTGACGGTGGCGGTGTCCCGGCACGGGGCGCTGGAGGTGCGTACGCCGGGCGGGACGGTGCTGCGGCGGGAGGCGCCGCCGCGGTGGTGGGAGCCGGTGGATCCGCGGATGGGTGCGGCGCGGTGGCTGCAGCGGAGCGAGGTGCCGGCGGACGCGCGGTTCTTCGGGCTGGGCGGGCGGGCCGCGGGGCCGCGGCTGCGGGACGGGGCGTACCGGCTGTGGAACACGGATCCGAAAGGGGGCTTCGGGCCGGGGGCCGATCCGCTGTACCTGACGATGCCGGTGCAGCTGGTGGTGGCGGACGCGGGGACGCATCTGGTGTTCCACGACAACTCGTGGGACGGGCGGGTGGTGCTGCGCGAGGGCGAGGAGGGCGCCGGGTCGGGGGCGGACCGGCCCGGGGCGAGCGAGCTGCGGATGGAGGGCGGGCCGCTGCGGTGCTGGGTACTGGTGGGGACGCCGGCGCGGGTGTTGCAGGGGTGGTCGGGGCTGACGGGCGCGGCCGCGGTGCCGCCGGAGTGGGCGCTGGGGTACCAGCACGCGCGGTGGGGGTTCGGGAGCGCGGAAGAGGTGCGTCGGGTGGTTGCGGGGTACGCGTCGCGCGGGCTCGCCCTGTCGGCCGTACACCTGGACATCGACCACTACGACGGGCACCGGGTGTTCACGGTGGACGAGGAGCGGTTCCCCGATCTGCCCGGTCTGTCGCGCGAGTTGGGAGAGCTGGGGGTGCGGCTCGTGTCGATCGTGGACCCGGCGGTGAAGGCGGGCGACGGGGTGCACGCGTCGGGGCTGACGGTGGGGGCGGGCGGGGCCTTCGTGCGGGACGCGCGGGGCGGGGAGGTGCGCGGGGAGGTCTGGCCGGGCGAGTGCGCGTACCCGGATTTCACGGATCCGGCGGTGCGGGAGTGGTGGGGCGGGCTGTACGAGGAGCGGCTCGCGCAGGGCTTCGCCGGTTTCTGGCACGACATGAACGAGCCGGTGTCCTTCGCTCCGTTCGGGGACACGACGCTGCCGAGGTCGGCGCGGCACGCGCTGGACGGGGCGGGCGGCGACCACCGCGAGGGGCACAACGTGTACGCGCTGGGGATGGCGCGGGCGGGGTGGGAGGGGCTGGTGCGGCTGCGGCCCGCCGAGCGGCCGTTCCTGTTCTCGCGGTCGGGGTGGGCGGGGATGCAGCGGTACGGGGGCACGTGGTCGGGGGACGTGGAGTCCAGCTGGGAGGGGCTGCGGGCGTCGCTGGCGCTGGTGCTGGGGCTCGGGCTGTGCGGGGTGCCGTATTCGGGCCCGGACGTCGGCGGGTTCGGGGGGTCGCCGTCGCCGGAGTTGTACGTGCGGTGGCTGCAGCTGGGTTCCTATCTGCCGCTGTTCCGGACGCACTCGGCGATCTGGGCGGGGCGGCGGGAGCCGTGGGAGTTCGGTCCGGAGGTGGCGGAGCAGGCCCGGGCCGTGATGGCGGAGCGGGAGCGGCTGCGGCCGTACTTCGTGACGCTGGCCCATCTGGCGCGGCGGACGGGAGCCCCGTACGTGCGGCCGGTGTGGTGGGGGACGCCGGAGGAGCGGCGGCTGCGGGACTGCGAGGACGCGTTCCTGCTGGGTGACGCGCTGCTGGTGGCTCCGGTGCTGGAGTGCGGGGCGGACCGGCGGGCGGTGCGGCTGCCGCGGGGGCGCTGGTACGACACGGCGACGGGGGCGGCGTACGAGGGCCCGGGCCAGATCCTGCTGGACGCGCCGCAGGGCCGGATCCCGGTGCTGGCGCGGGCGGGGGCCGTGCTGCCGGTGCGGGCCGCCTCTGGCGACGGGGTGGAGCTGGAGGTCTGGGCTCCGGCGCGGGGGCGCACCGGGGGCGGGGTGGTGATCCGGGACCCTGGGCCGGGCTTCGGGGCGGGCGAGGTCGAGCGGTACACGGTGCGGTGGCTGGGGGACGCGGTCGTGGTGGAGGACGAGGCGGGGAATCCGGTGGAGGGGGTCACCGTACGGGGCCTGTAGGCGCCCGGGCCGGTGGCCATGCGGGCCCGTGGTGCCGCCATTGCCTGCCATTGCCTCCGCCCGATACGCAACCATCGGTTGCGTATCGGGCGGGGACGGGTTAGCTTTATATGCAACCGAAGGTTGCGAAAGATGGAGACGGCCATGGAGTACGGGAGCATCGAGCGCGAGCTGCACATCGACGCCTCGCCCGAGGTGGTGTTCGAAGTGCTCAGCAGCCCCGAGCACATCCGGGAGTGGTGGAGCGCCGAGACCACCGCGTTCGAGCCGGCCGCGGGCGCGACGGCCCGTCTCACGTGGACGGATCAGGACACCGGTCGGGAGCAGTCCGCGCCGTTCACGGTCGTCGAGGCCGACCCGCCGCGGACGTTCTCGTTCCGGTGGACCTACGACGAGACGGAGACGGAGGCGGCCGGTCCGGGCAACTCGCTGCTGGTGACCTTCGAACTCGTCCCCGCCGGGACGGGAACCACGGTCCGCTTCCGCGAGAGCGGCTTCCGCGAGCGGGGCTGGGAGGCCGCCGTGCTCGAAGCCCACTACGACGACCACCGGCAGGGCTGGGACTTCTACCTGCCGCGCCTGGTCGCGACGGCCGACCGGCTGGCGGCCGCGCGATGAGCACCGCCGTCGACGACGACCTCTGGTCCGCGATAGGCGACCCGACCCGGCGCCGGATGATCGACCTCCTGCTGGCCGACGGCCAGGGGACCGCGACCACCCTCAGCGCGCACCTGCCGGTGACCAGGCAGGCCGTGACCAAGCACCTGGCCGTGCTGGACCGGGTCGGGCTGGTCCGGTCGACGCCCGCGGGACGGGAGAAGCGCTACCGGGTGGACGAGGCCCAGCTGGCCCGGGCCGTGGCCCAGCTGAACTCGGTCGGCGAGATGTGGGACGCCCGCCTGCGGCGCGTCAAGAGCCTCGCCGAAGCGATCCAACGGGCCAAGAACGCGAAAGCAGTGACACCGAGAAGCGACACGGAGAAGTGAGGAGAGCGAGATGGTGGACATCCTGCACCGGGTAGGCATCACGGCGACCCCGGAGAAGGTGTACGAAGCGCTCACCACGGTCGAGGGCCTGGCCGCGTGGTGGACGACCGACACGAGCGGGAGCGCCGACGGAGTCCTGGAGTTCCGGTTCGGCGAGGTCGGCGGCTTCGACATGAAGGTGCTCGAACTGCGGCCGAACGCACGGGTGCTGTGGGAGGTCGTCGACGGTCCGGCCGAGTGGGTCGGGACCACGGTGAGCTTCGACCTGACCCAGGAGGGCGAGTGGACGATCCTCATGTTCGCCCACGCGGGCTGGCGCGAACCGGTCGATTTCATGAACCACTGCAGCACCAAGTGGGCGATCTTCCTGATGAGCCTGAAGTCCCTGGTGGAGACGGGCTCGGGCGCGCCGCACCCGCGCGACGTGCAGATCAGCAACTGGCACTGACGTCGACCGCGCAGGGCCCGGCGCCGGACTCACGGCGTCGGGCTCGCGGCGTCGGGCTCGCGGCGTCGGGCTCGCGGCGTCGGGCTCGCGGCGTCGGGCTCGCGGCGTCGGGCTCGCGGCGTCGGGCTCGCGGCGCGGGGCTCGCGGCGCGGGGCTCGCGGCGTGGGGCTCAGGCGTACTTGCCCGCGAACCAGGAGGCCGCCGCCTGGGTGTGCAGGGGGAAGGCCAGCGCCGAGGGGGTGCGCAGGATGTGCCAGCCCGTGGTCTCGTCCGTCGGCTTCGAGTCGGGGAGGTCCGCGGCCGGGCGGACCGGGAGGAGCCCGAAGAGCAGGAGGTGGCCCGCCGGGGAGCTCAGGGCGTCGGCCAGGACGACCTCCGAGGCCGGGGCCGTGATGCCGGTCTCCTCGAAGAGTTCGCGGACGACCGCGTCGCGCCAGTCCTCGCCGAAGTCGATGAAGCCGCCGGGCAGGGCGACGCCGCCGAGGGCGGGTTCGATGGTGCGGGTGATGACCACGAGGCCGGTGCCGTCCGCGTCCTCGACGGGGAGGAGGGTGACGGCCACGGGGAGCGGATTGCGGTAGGCGGTCGCCCCGCATGCCGCGCAGGTGCGGGGCCACGCGGGGCTGGAGTACGGGGCTCCGCAGGTGGAGCAGTGCGAGTCCTTCAGGTGTGCCGGCATCCGGCGATGGTATGCCAAGGGGGGTGCGGGCGGCGGCTGTTGCGGGTCCGCTGCCGGCCGCGGCGGGTTCGTACGCGCTGCGTGCGCCTTCCCGGGGAGCGGTGGCGTTTCACGTACGGGCCCTAGGCGTGTCCCGGCGCGCATTTGGGCTCTCCGCGGTGCTGTCGCCGCCGTCCGGCCGTGAGTACCGTGCCCGCATGACTTTCACCTCGTACGAGGAATTCTGGCCGTACTACGTCGCGATGCACTCGCGCGCCGCCACCCGCTGGATCCATCTCACCGGCACGCTCACCGGCCTGGCCGTGACCGCCTACGGGCTGGCGCGCGGCCGCAGGCGTTACCTCGCCGCCCTCCCCCTGATCGGGTACGGGACCGCCTGGCCCGCGCACTTCCTGATCGAGGGGAACAACCCGGCCACCTTCGGCCATCCCGGATGGTCGCTGCGCGGGGACGCGCAGATGATCCGGATGATGCTGGCCGGGCGCGACGCTGAGCTGGGCGAGATCGCGCAGAAGTGGCTTGCCGAGAACCCGTGTCAGGGCCGTCCGCCCGTGGCAGACTCCTGACGATCCGTCAGATAGCTGACCAGGGAGGGGCATCGTGGCACGCACACGCACACCCGTCGTGAGCGGGTGGTTCACCGAGGACGCACCGGACGGCGGCGGCTTCCGGCTGCTCGGTACCCGGTGCTCGGCCTGTACCGCGGTGTTCTTCCCGCGCGAGGACGCGTACTGCCGCAATCCGCACTGCCCCGGCGGCGGCGAACTCGCCGAGGTGCCGCTGTCCCCGCGGGGCCGGGTCTGGTCCTACACCGACGGGCGCTACCGGCCGCCCGCGCCGTACGTGTCCGACCCGGACGCGCCCTGGGAGCCGTACACGCTGGTCGCGGTGGAGCTGGAGGCCGAGGCGATGGTGGTCCTGGGGCAGGCCGCGCCCGGGGTCGGGGTCGCCGATCTGGCCGTCGGCATGGAGGTCGAGGTGGTCGGGGGCGTGCTGAACGAGGACGCCGGGACCGCCGGGACCCCCGGAACCGTCTGGACCACCTGGCAGTTCCGGCCGGTGGGGGGCGCCGAGTGAGCGCCGACATCGCCGTCCTCGGGGCCGGTATGCACCCCTGGGGCAAATGGGGCCGCAGTTTCGTCGAGTACGGGCGGGCCGCCGCGCGGGCGGCGCTGGCCGACGCCGGACTGGACTGGACGCAGGTGCAGTCGATCGTCGGCGCCGACACCGTGCGCTCCGGCTACCCGGGCTACGTGGCGGGCGCCACCTTCGCCCGGGCGCTCGGCTGGCAGGGCGCACGGGTGACCAGCGTGTACGCGGCCTGCGCGTCCGGCGCCCAGGCGATCGGAGCCGCCCGCGCGCAGATCCTGGCCGGTCTGGCCGACGTGGTGCTCGTGGTCGGCGCGGACGCCGCGCCCAAGGGGTTCTTCGCACCGGCGGGCGGTGAGCGGCCCGACGATCCGGACTGGCTGCGGTTCCGCGTGCTCGGCGCCACCAACCCGGCCTACTTCGCGCTCTACGCCCGGCGCCGGATGGCCCTCCACGGGGACACGCTGGAGGACTTCGCCCAGGTCAAGGTGAAGAACGCGGCGGCCGGGCTGCTCAATCCGCACGCCCGCTACCGCAGGAAGGTCACCGCCGACGACGTCGCGGCCTCGGCGGTGGTCGCCGATCCGCTCCGGCTGCTCGACATCTGCGCCACCTCCGACGGGGGCGCGGCCCTGGTGCTCACCAGCATGGACTTCGCCCGTGCGCACGGGGTGGCCGATCCGGTACGGATCCGGGCCGTCTCGACGGTGACGCCCACCTATCCGCGGACGGTGCCGGACCTGCCGGACATCGCCACCGACTCGGCGGTGGCCGTGGCGCCGGCGGCCGGTTCCTTCAGGTCCTCGATCGCGCGCGCCGCCTACGAGGAGGCGGGGCTCGGTCCGGACGACCTCTCGCTCGCCGAGGTGTACGACCTGTCCACCGCCCTGGAGCTGGAGTGGTACGAGGACATCGGGCTGTGCGGGGAGGGTGAGGGGGCCAAGCTCGTGCGGGAGGGGGCGACGGCGCTGGGCGGTCGGATCCCGGTCAACACCAGTGGCGGGCTGGCCTCCTTCGGGGAGGCGGTGCCGGCGCAGGCGATCGCCCAGGTGTGCGAGCTGACCTGGCAGTTGCGCGGTACGGCCGGGGAGCGGCAGGTGCCCGGTGCGCGCGCCGGGATCACGGCGAACCAGGGGCTGTTCGGGCACGGGTCGGCCGTCGTCGCCGTGCGTTGAACTGCCGGTGTTGTCCGGACGCTTGACGGCTCCCGGCGGCAGGTTCACACTCGCTCCACAGTCCCGCGCCGCGACCGGGACCCCGGTCCCCCCGTGAGAGCTGCGGCCCGTACCCCAGTCGGCGGGGGTACGGGCCGCCTCCGTGTCAGGCGCCCGCCGAGAGGCTCCGGCGCCGCTCGCGCGCCAGGGACATCGCGTGTTCCACGACCCCCACCAGCACGTCCTTCACGGATTCCCGGTCCCGTGCGTCGCACAGCAGCACCGGTACCCCGGGGTCGAGGTCCAGTGCCGTCCGTACGGTCACCACGGGGTGCCGGTCGGCTCCGTCGAAGCAGTTGACCGCGACGACGAACGGGATCGCGCGCCGCTCGAAGTAGTCGATGGCGGCAAAGCAGTCGGCGAGGCGGCGGGTGTCCGCGAGGACGACGGCGCCGAGCGAACCCTGGGCGAGCTCGTCCCACAGGAACCAGAAGCGGTCCTGCCCGGGCGTGCCGAACAGGTACAGCACCAGGTCCTCGCGGAGCGTGATGCGCCCGAAGTCCATGGCCACGGTGGTGGTGCTCTTGCCCTCCACTCCCCCGGTGTCGTCGACACCGACGCCCGGCTCGGAGAGCCGTTCCTCGGTGCGCAGCGGTCTGATTTCGCTCACCGCGCTGACCAGGGTGGTCTTGCCCACCCCGAAGCCGCCCGCGACCAGGATCTTCAAGGTCAGCGGCTCGACCGGCGACACCGCGTGCATGGCACCGGTGCGGCTAAAGCGCCCGAAGGCCATCGATCACCTCACGCAGAATGGATTCATCGGGCAGTTCGGCCGGCGGTACCGGCCTGGTCACGTGGACCAGTTCCTCGTCGACCAGGTCGCCGATCAGGACGCGGACGACCCCGACGGCGAGGTCGAGATCGGCCGCGAGTTCGGCGACCGACTGCGGTCGGCCCCGGCACAGCCCGAGGATGTGGGCGTGTTCCGGGGAGAGGGTCATGTCCCAGACCGGATCGTCGGCCGCCGGTTCGGCGACGACGAGCGCGATCAGGTCGAGTCGGTGCTGGCCCGCGTGGCTGGTCCGGCCGCGGGTCATGGCGTACGGGCGGACGACGGGCCCCGCGTCGTCGTCGAACCAGTGCGCGTGGTCGGGGTCCAGGTGGTCGGGGTCGGAGTAGGACGGGTCGACGGTGAAGCCGCCGGGAATGCCGGTGGGGTGGTCCTGGCCTGAATCGCTCATGCCTTACGACTCACCCTCCGGCTGGCAGTCCGGTGCGCGGGGCGGTCGCCAGGTGGTCGCCGACACGCTTGACCATCAGCGTCATCTCGTACGCCACCTGGCCGACGTCGGAGTCGGCGTCGGCCAGGACGGCCAGGCAGCTGCCGTCGCCCGCGGCCATGACGAAGAGGAAGGCCTCGTCGAGCTCGACCACCGTCTGGCGGACCCGGCCGGAGTCGAAGTGCCGGCCGACGCCCTTGGCCAGGCTGTGGAAGCCGGAGGCGACCGCCGCCAGGTGCTCGCTGTCCTCGCGGGTCAGGTCCTTGGAGCTGCCGGTGGGCAGGCCGTCGCCGGAGAGGACCACCGCCTTGCGGATGGATCCGACCCTGTCGACGAGCTCGTCGAGGAGCCAGTTGAGCGGGCCGGAGCCGCGGCCCCTGGTGTCGTTGCCGGTCTGCGGTGCGGTCATCGACCGTCCCCTTCGTTCTCGTTCGCGGGACCGCCGGCGGCGGAGGTGCCCGCCTCGGTCTCGGACTTCTGCTGTGCGTGCTGGTTGCGGCCCGCCGTCCAGCCGCGCTGGAGTGCGGACATGCGCGTACGTACGTCTTCCGCGTCGCGGTCGGCCGCCTGGTCGGGGGCGGCTTCGGCGGGGGCGGCGGACGGGGACTTCTTGAGCTGGGGCGCCAGGCTGGCCTGGCGGACCCGGCGGGGCAGCCCGCCGATGCCGGGGCCGGGCGCGGCGGCCCCGGGATCGGATCCGGCCGTGGAGGCCGGGGAGGGCTGCGGGACCACGGACACCGGGCGGGGCTCCACCCGGCGGCCGTGCTCGGCTACGAGGGTCGGGGTCGGGCGGCGGCGCGGCAGCGGTACGGCGCCCTGGGAGCGGGAGCCGTCCGGACGCGGGGTCTCCACGCGCTGGGTGTCCAGCCGCACCGGGCCGGTGGGCGCGTGCGGCTCGCGGTCGCGGTCGCCCTTGCGGGAGCCGCCGCGGTCCGCGTGCCGGTCGGTGTGCGGCCGGTCCGCCGGGCGCAGGCCCAGGAGGGCGCTGCGAGGGATGCCGTTCGGCGGGGTCTCGTCGTCGAGCGTGGCCATGACGGGGCGGCCGGCGGCTCCGGTGCGGCTCGTGATCGCCGTGGGGGCGCCGTCGAGCGCGGCGGGGTCGTCGAGGCCGTCCAGCCGGTCCAGGCCCTCCAGCCCGCCGACGGGGAGCGGGGCCTCCAGCTCGACCGGGCCGCGCAGTTCGGCGACGGGCAGCGGGCGGCCGGACGGGGCACGCTCCATGGCGGCCGGTGCGGTCCGCTCGGATCCGGCGCGGCCGAGGTGGCCGGCCTTGTCGGACCTGAGGGGCTTGGCGGCGGCGCGGGCGCCGTCGAACCGGGTGCCCGCGCCGTTGGTCTCGGGGGCCTCGGTCAGCAGGGCCGCGGGCAGGAACAGCACCGCGGTGGTGCCCCCGTACGGGCTGGGCTGGAGGACGACCTTGACGCTGTGGCGCTGTGCGAGGCGGCTGACGACGAACAGGCCGAGGCGGTCGGTGTCGGAGAGCTCGAACTCGGGGGTCTCGGCGAGCCGGAGGTTCGCGTCGAGCAGCGCTTCCGGGGTCATGCCGAGGCCGCGGTCGTGGATCTCCAGGGTGAAGCCGTTGGCGACGCGCTCGCCGTGCACCTGGACCGCGGTGTGCGGCGGCGAGAACACGGTGGCGTTCTCCAGGAGTTCGGCGATGAGGTGGGTGATGTCGGCGACGGCCGGGCCGACGATGCCCAGGCGGGTGAGCCGGCGCACCTCGATGCGCTCGTAGTCCTCGACCTCGGCGACGGCGGCGCGTACGACGTCCATCAGCTGGACGGGCTTGCGCCACTGGCGGGAGGGCGCGGCGCCGGAGAGGATCACGAGGCCCTCGGCGTGCCGGCGCATGCGGGTGGTCATGTGGTCGAGGCGGAAGAGGTCGGCCAGTTCCTCGGTGTCCTCGGTCCGGCGTTCCATGGTGTCGAGGAGGGTCAGCTGGCGGTGCAGCAGCACCTGGTTGCGGCGGGCCAGGTTGACGAACACCTCGGAGACGCCGCGGCGCAGGTCGGCCTGCTTGACGGCGGCCTCGACGGCGGCGCGCTGGAGGGTGTTGAGGGCCTGGCCGACCTGGCCGACCTCGTCCTTCTCGTATTCGAGGTGGGGTGACTCGGTCTCCACGTCCACGTGCTCGCCGGCGGCGAGGCGGCGCATCACACTGGGCAGCCGGACGCCGGAGGCCTCGTGGGCCTCCTTGCGCAGCCGGGACAGGTCGCGGACGAGGTCGCGGCCGATGCGTACGGATAGCACCAGGGACACGGTCAGGGCGAGGAAGCCGAGGACGCCGGCGGCGGCGGCCTGGACCATGACGTCCGTGGCGACGGGCTCGATGCGCTCCTGGTAGCGGTTGCCGGCGTCGGTGTTCATGGCGGCCAGGTCCTCGAGGACCTTGGTGGAGGCCTCGTCCCACTGGGCGGCGGTGACGTTGCGCGGCTTGTTGACGGCGCCGCCGGCTATGAAGCGTTCCTCGGCGTCGCGCAGGGGCTGGGTCTCGGGGTCCTTCCAGTACTTCTCGAAGCGCTCCCGGTCGTCGGCGGGGAGGGTCACGAGGTTGAACTCGTAGAGCAGGCCGCGGTTGGCGACGAAGTCGGAGACGTGCCGGACGTCGAGAGCGGTGACGTTGCGCGCGGCGAGGGCGGAGGCGATGACGGCGTCCTCGCGGGAGAGCAGTTCGCGGGCGCGGCTGATGCCGACGAGGGCGCGGCCTTCCTTGTCCACCTCCACGTTGTCCAGGCCGTGGAGGTTCATGAGGAAGTCGTAGCAGGGGTCGACCAGCCGGTTGTAGAGGTCCAGGGCCTGCGTGGGGTCCAGGGCGTTCTGGTCGACGGAGCGGCGCATGGCGCCGATGCCCTGGAAGGCGGCGACGATCGAGTGCAGCCGCCGGGCGCTCTGCGAACTCAGTTCGTCGATGACCTTGGGGTCGCGGGCGCTGACGCTGATCTGTTCGACGGCCAGGTCGGTTTCGGCGCGGCGCTTGGTGAGTTCGGCCGTGGCGGTGGCGGCCCGGGGGTCGCCGAGGACGACCAGGGTCTGGCGCCGTTCCTTCTGGATGACGCGGACGACGTCCTCGACGGGGTAGCCGACCTTGTCGATGATGTAGGCCACGTCGAAGAGTTGGACGGCCTCACGGCCGGTGATGACTGTCGCGAAGCCCCAGAGGGCGGTCAGGGAGACGAGCGGCACAAGGAGCAACGCCACGATCTTCCGGCGGATGGACTTCCCGCGAAAGCGCATGGCCTCCCCAGCCTCCCCCAGGTCAACCCCGTTGCCGGGGGTCGGTGTTCCGTCATTTAAACGGCGTGAGCCTACTACTGCTGGGGGGCTGCTTCGAAGGCGTGTCCGGACGTTTTCGGCCTGACCCCGGGAGGAAGATCACCTGTTGTCCGACACTTCCGGTCAACAGCGGCCCGATATGTGGCAGATGACACTTGGTGGGGCGTCAGTTCCCGCAACCCGATGGATGGCTGGAATTATTCGTTCCGCGATCATTTCGGCCGGTGAAGGTACCCGCGATCCGGGAATCTCTCGGCACCGCCGAACGTCTGTCTGTTCAAGGGGGCGCGTCGGAACGGACGTGGGAGGCGGACGTGGTGGGCAGACGTGCAAGTGGGCAGGAAACGCAGGCATGACGGACCGCGCGGTGGGGAGTGAGCGGACCATGAGCAGTGACGAGGGCGGCGGCGCGCGTGCGGGCCTGGGTACCGGCGGGGCCGGGCGGGGACTGTGGGTCGAGGAGCCGGCCCGGCGGCGCCGGATGCCGGATTCGGTACGGACCTCCGCGGTGCGGGCGGTGCTGATCGTGGCCGTGACCCTGACGCAGGCGACGATCACGTTCTTCCTGACCCTGACCGGGTCCTGGCTGGCCCTCCCCATGGGGCTCGGCGCGATCGCGGGGACGATCGTGGCCACCTGGGGCGTGCTGGACGTGTGGATCACCCGGCAGACCTGGAACCAGCGGTACGGGGTCCTGTCGGAGCCCAGCAGCACGGCACGCAGGCGCCGCCGGGAGGCCCGGCGGGCCTCCCGGACGGCCCGGGCGGCCCGGGAGACCGCCACGGGCCGAATACCCCGCGAGGACGGCCCTCTGGCGGCCTCCGGCCGCTATTCCACGCGCTGACTGACGCCGTCGCGCGCGCCGGCGCCCTCGCGCCGGACTCGCAGCGCGTCAGGAAACGCCGCTGCGGCGGAACATGCGGGTCGCCGTGATCTCGCCGTGGATGGTCTCCGCCTCCGTGGACTGCTGCGGCAGACCCGGGCGCAGGTGCTCCTCGACGCTGATGTACTTCAGGCCCGCCCGCAGGTCCGCGTCGTTGCGCAGGCGGATCACCAGCGGGAACTCGGCGAGGGCCGTGGTGTCGAACAGGCCGGTCGTGTAGAGCAGCTGGACGCCCAGCGCGTCGGAGACGGCCCGCTGGAGCTCCAGCAGGTACGTGGCGTTGGCGCGGCCGATCGGGTTGTCGAGGAACAGCGTGCCCGCGTGCCGGTGCTTGTCGCGGCCGCGGTCGTTGCTGCGCAGTGCCGCCATCGTGCAGTACAGCGCGATCGCGGCGGTCAGCAGCTGCCCGCCGGAGAACACGTCGCCCATCTGCCCCACCGGCACCCGCTCGGCGCGCAGCACCGCGTCCGGCTTGAGGATCTCCACGGAGATGCCCTTGGGCTCCAGGGCCGCCTGGACGCCCCTCAGCAGCAGGGACATGCCGTCGCGGCGGCCCTCGCCGAAGGAGGCGCTGCTGTTCTTCTTCACGGCCGCGCGGGTCGCCTCGTCGATGACCTCGCCGAGCCGCTCCGTGAGCGTGGCCTGGTCCGGTTCCTCGAAGCGGATCCGCAGGAACTCCTGGCCCGACCACTCACCGAGCCCTTCCGGGAGCTGCGAGAGCCGCTGCGCGGAGCGGAGCGTGGCCAGGGCCGATTCGACGAGGCCGCGCAGGCGGTCGACGATGCTGTCGCGGTTGCGCTCCAGCTGGGCCAGTTCGTCGGTGAGGACGCGCAGCCGGGGCGCGAAGGCCGCGGCCCAGGCCGCCGCGTGCTCGGGCAGGGCGGAGGCGGGCAGTTCGCGGATCTGCTGGCGCGCGGGGGTGCGTACCTGCTCGTAGCGGGTGGCGTTGGCGTGCCGGACCAGGATGTCGCTCGCCTCGCGCACCGCGGACTCGGCGGCCGAGAGGTCGCCCGCGCAGCCGCGCAGGGAGCGGCGGGCCTCGGTGGCGGACTGGCGGGCCTCCTCCAGGGTGCCCGCGTGGGGCACCGGCTCCTGCTCGTCGTCCTGGTGGGTGTGGTCGCGCAGCAGGTCCCGGAGCATCGACGCGGTCTCGTCGAAGCCGCCGGCGCCGTCCTCGGCGGTGCGGTGGGCCCGCAGCAGGTCCGCGTGGGCGGCCCGGGCGCTCTCCACGGCCGCGGAGTGCGCGGCGAGCTGGGCGGTGGCCGTGCGCAGCAGGGCCTGGGCCTGTTCGACGTCCTCGGGGACGAGCTCCTCGGGGAGCTCGGTGTGCGCCTCCCCCTCGGTGGGCGCGTGCCGTTCGGCCTCGCCGCGCAGTCGGCCGAGCTGCTCGCTGGCGGTGGACGCGCGGGTCTCCAGCATCTGTACGAGGGACTCGGCGCGGGCGGCCGCGGCCTGCCGGGAGGGGCCGTCGGCGCCGTCGGTGCCTTCGAGGAGCTGGGCGGCCCGGGTACGGACCTTGTTGGTGAGGCGGTCGAGCTCGGCCAGGGCGGCGCTCTCGTCGCTCTCGGCGCGGGCCTGCTCGGCGCGCAGGTCGGCGCCGACGCCGACCTTCTCGTAGAGCTGGGAGGCCGCGCGGTAGGCCTCGCGCAGGTCGGGCAGCGGCGCCCGGGGGCCGTCACCGTCGCTGTCGGGCAGCTGGTCGGGGGCGCCGGCGATCTCGGCGCGCTCGGCGCGCAGGGCGCGGGCGGTGCGGCGGGCGTCGTCGGCGGCGCGCTGGGCGGCCCGGCGGTCCTCGTCGGCGGCGCGGGCCCGGTCCAGGCACACCTCGGCGCGGGCCTCGGACTCGGCGGCGTCGTCGGCGAGTTCGCGGAGCCTGGCCTGCCAGCCGGCGCGCTCGCGCAGCCGGAAGGCGAGCCCGGCGAGGGCGTCGGCGGCGCGGCGGGCGCGCTGGGCGGTGTCCTGGCGCTCCTCGCGGACGCGGGCCGCGTCCGCGGCGGCCTCGTCGGCCTCGGCGCGTACGGTACGGGCCTCCGTCAGCTCGGCGTCGGCCTCCTCGGCGAACATCCGGGCGGCGGCGGCCGCCTCCGCGAGCTCGGTGAGGCGGCCGGGCGGGCAGCCGGTGCGCCAGGAGCCGAGGCGGGCGGCGAGCTCGCGGTCACCGCCGAGGCGGGCGGCGAGGTCGCGGATCTCGGTGTCGCGGGCGGCGGCGCGGGCGCGCAGCGCCTGGCGCTCCTCGTCGGCGGCGTGCTCGTCGTGCATGGCCGGGTTCGGCGAAACGATGAAGACACTGCCCACCGCGGAATCGGCTTCGGCGGGCGTTGCCGGGGCCAGCAGGGCGGCGGCCGTGCCGACGGCGACGGTGGAGCGGGGCAGCAGGGCGGCGCCGGAGAGCACCTCGCGGGCCCGGCCGTGGGTGTCGGGGTCGGTGATGACGACGCCGTCGACGAGTTCGGGGCGGGCGGCGAGGACGGCGGCGTGGTCGGCGGGGTCCACGGACTGGGCGAGGTAGCGCCAGCCGGGGAGGGCGGGAATGCCGTGCTCGCCGAGGTACTCCACGGTGGCCAGGACGTCCGGGCCGGGCGGCAGCAGGCCGCCGTCGCCGAGGGCGCCGAGGATGCGGGCGTCGTCGGCGGCCGCGGTGCGCAGCTCGAAGAGCTGGCGCTCGGCGGCCGCGACTCCGTCGGTCAGCAGTCGGCGGAGGTCGTCGGCGTTCCGGTCGAGGTCGGCGACCGTGAGCCCGCCGGAGCCGTGCGCGGATCCCGCCGACGCGGCCTGGGCGCCTGATCCCGCGAAGGTGGCGGAGGCGCCGCTCTGCGTGCGCGGGTGGGGCAGGAAGGAGGCGGGCACCGACGGGAGCCCCAGGAGCTCCGCCAGGCGCGGGGCCGTGGCGAGGGAGGCCGCGGCCCGGTGTTCCGCGTCGTGGGCGGCCTCGGCGGCGTCGGCGGCGTCCGCCGCGCGGGCGGCGGTGAGCTCGGCGCGGGATTCCGCGGCGGCGGCCTCGCGGGCGGCCTCGGCGGCGGCGCGGGCGGCTTCCCGGGACTCGTCCCAGGCGGCCACGGCGGTCTTCTCGGCGTCGGTGGCGGCGAGGGCCGCGCGGGCCGGGTCGGCGTCGGGGGCGGTGTCGTCGAGCCAGCCGGCGCGGACGGCCTCGGCGGTCTCCTGCTGGACCTCGGCCAGCCGCGAGCGCAGGTGCTCGGCCTCGCTGCGGGCCCGCTGGGCTGCCGTGGCGGCGGCGGTGGCGTCGCGGTGGGCGGCCTCGCCGGTGGCCTGGAGGGCGGCGGAACGCTCCTCCTCCTCGTTGGCGAGCCGCTCGCCGTGCTCGGCGGCGGTGTGCAGGGCCCGGACGAGCTCGCCGGCGGCCGTGGCGCGGGCGGCCAGCGCCGGGGCGGCGTCCCGCTCGGCCTCCAGGATCGCGGCGGCGACGCGGGCGGAGCGGTCGGCGGCGGCCCGGTGGCGCAGCACGTTCTCGGCGGCCTGCCACGCGGAGTGCAGCGTCCGCGCTTCGAGGAGTTCGCGGCGCTGGGCCGCGGCCGCCTTGTCGGCGACGGTCAGGGCCAGCGAGGCGTGCCGGTAGGCGAGTTCGGCGGAGACGGCGGCGCTGCGGGTGCGCGCGGACTCGGCGGCGGTGACCTGGTGGGCGGCGCCGGTGACCTGCTGGGCGAGGTCGGCGGCCCGGCCGCGCTCCTCGGCGGCGCGGGCGGACAGCCGCCGGGCGAGGGTGCGCGTACGGCGTTCCGCGCCCGCGTGCACGTCGCGCAGCCGGGAACGGGCCGCGGCGGCCTCGACGATGCGGGTGAGCAGGTCCACCGAGCCTGCGGTGAAGTCCCGTTCGGCCATGAGCTCGGCGCGGCGGCCGAGCTTGTTGCCGAAGCCGTGGACGAGGTCGGCGAGGCCTTCCGTGTCGCGGGTGTCGGTGACGGCGCGCAGCAGGAGGTCGGTGAAGTCGGAGTCCTTCTTGACCGCGAAGAGGCCGGCCGCCTCGCCCTCGTCGGCGTTCATCTCGCGCTGGTAGCGGAAGAGTTCGGGGTCGAGGCCGAGTTCGGTGAGGTGCTCGTTCCAGCGGTCGTGGATCTCCTCGAAGTACACCTCCAGGTGCGGGTACGCCTTGCCCGCCTCGGTGAGGGAGTCGCGGAAGCCCTTCATCGTGCGGCGGCGGCCCTGGGCCCCGGAGGCGCCTTCGACGGGCGGGCGCACGGAGGTCGCCTCGGCGACGGGCAGGCTGTCGAGGCTCAGGCCGGGGCCGGGGCGGAAGGAGTACCAGGCCTCGGCGAACTTGCGCGGGTCGTTGGAGACCTGGCGGCCGCGCCATTCGCTGACCTTGCCGACGACCACGCACTCGCCGGTCTGGGTGTGCTGCCACTCCAAGGCGACGTGCCCGCAGTCGTCGGCGAGCAGGAACTTGCGCAGGACGCCGGAGCTGGCGCCGCCGAGGGTGTTGCGGTGGCCGGGGAGCATCACCGAGAAGATCAGCTTGAGGAGGACGGACTTGCCGCCGCCGTTCTCCAGGAAGAGCACACCGGCGGGCGCGGGCCGGCGCGGCGGGCCGGTGGGCTCGTCCTCGAAGAACTCCGCCTGGGTCGGCGCCGGGTGGGGCACCGGTTCGCCGACTCCGCGCAGGTCGAGCACGGTGTCGGCGTAGCGCGCACCGGCGGGCCCGATGGAGTAGAGGCGGATCCGGGACAGCTCGTACATGGCGGCGGACTCTCGTGGTGTCTTGGTGAGGCAGGACGTACGGGGAACGGGGCGCGGGCCGTGGGGCCCGGGGGCTCAGGCGTGGAACGGGAGTCCGGCGTCGGCGGCCAGTTCCAGGTCGTCGCCCTCGGGCGGCGGCAGCAGGGTGGCGGAGCCGTCGCTGACGGGGACCACGCCGAGCTCCAGGAGCTCGGCCATCGCCGCGCTGCCCGCCATGTCACGGACCTGGAGCTGGTAGCGGGGGGTGGTGCGGTAGGTGCCGCCGGCCTCGTCCCCGGTGCGCTGGAGGAAACCGGAGTCGGTGAGGAAGGCGGCCGCCTTGCCGACGATGCCGGTGGTGGAACCGGCGAGACGGCGGGCGTCCTTGGTGGCGCCGGTCGCGCTGCGGCGGGCGTAGACGCGCCAGGCGGCCTCCAGGCCGGGCGCGTCGGAGGCCGGGTCGGTGTTCTCGCCGAGCTCCTCGGCCCGCTCCTCCAGGCGGCGGCAGGTCTGCCGGACGAAGGCGTCGACGCCGTTGACGGTGACGCGGCCGATGTAGCCGTCGTCGGCGAGGTCCTCGGGGCGCGGGAAGGCCAGGGCGGCCACGGCGAGGTGCGCGAGGCCGTGCAGGAAGCGGTCGGCGGAGTCGGCGGCGGTGCGGCGGGCGTAGTCGCCCATCCGGACGGCGAAGACGGAGTCCTCACCGGCGGCCACGGCCATGCCGGCGCGCGGGGACACCTCCAGGACGACGAGGCCGAGGCCGGTGGCGACGGCGTCGGCGAGCCGGCCGAAGGCGGGGTCCTCGCGGTAGCGGCGCAGCAGCTCCGCGTACTCGGCGTCCCGGGCGGGGAGCAGCTTGGGCTGCAGCCCGAAGGCGACGAGCCGGGCCGCGTCGGCGGCGTCGGCGGGGGTCACCGCGGCGGTGCCGGCGGGCACGGCGGGAGCCGCCGGCGCGTCGGGCTCGCTCCACGCGGGGTGCTCGGCGTGGTGGTCGCTCACGGGTGGGTCTCCTCGGCGGTGCGGGTCGTACGGGTCGTACGGGTGACACGGACGGTACGTGTGGTGCGGCGTGGCGGGGCGGCGGGCGGCCTGTTCAGCCTCGCCGGCGTTTGAGGCGCGGGGTCCGGGGCGGAGCCCCGGGAAACCCGGCTCCGCCGGGCACCGGGCTCCGCCCGGACCCTCCCCCAGCTACCGCTGGGAGGTGCCCCCTCCTCAAACGCCGGCGAGGCTGAATGCGGAGCCGACAGGGCTGGATTTGGCCGAGCCGAGGCCGAATCGGTGGTCACACCGCCTCCGCGCGGTCGGCGGCCATGCCGGCGGCGTCCAGGAGGGCGGTGCCGACGATGAGGTCGGCGCCGCCGAATTCGTGGTCGTCGAGCTGGGTGCCGTCGTCCACCGCGAAGAGGAGCCGCTCCTCCCCCTGCCGGTAGGCCGTGCCGACGGCCGGGCTCGCCGCGTGGACGGCCAGCAGGGCCACCAGGTACGGCAGTTCCGGATCGCTGCGGCGGGCCTCCGCGAGGAGCCCGGACAGCCGCCGCGGGGCGTCGTGCGGGAGGTCGAGGAGCTCCATCGCCGCGGCGAGCTGCTCCTCGCTGAAGCGGCTGTCGTCCGGGGTGGCGATGAGGTCCGGCTCGGGCATCTCCGCGCCGAGGTGCTCGCGCTCCACCGGCGGGGTCAGCAGGATCTCGACCAGGTCGGCCACCCGCACCGAGACGGGCGTGCGCAGCCCGGCGCCGGCGGCGAAGAAGGCGGTCGTCACGCGGCTCGCCTGCGCCACGGGCAGCGGCAGCAGCGGGGCGACGAGCTGCCCGTACAGGTCGATGCCGGAGCGCGGGGTCGGGGCGGCGAAGGCCTGGCGGTCCTGTTCGGCGCGGAACAGCGGGCCGGCGTCCAGCAGCCGGGACTGGAGCTGGGTGTGCCGGCGGATGCAGTCCTTGACGATGTCGACGAGCTCGGCCGCGCGCCGCTTGTTCTCCGGATCCTCCGCCTCGTCGCGCGCCTTGCGGATGTTGGTCAGGATCGCGTTCTCGTGGCGGTAGCGGTCGGCGACGTGGTCCAGGGCCTCGGCGATCATGTCGGGCACGGCCTGGAGCCAGTCCACGGCCCGGACGTTGCGGCGCGTCGCGTCCAGCGTGCGGCGCAGGGTCTCGGCGTACTGCACGGTCCGGTAGCGGGCCTGCTCGGCGGCGAGCTGGGCGTCGGCCAGCCGGCCGCGGCTGATCAGCACCTCCAGCTTGACCTCGGCGGCGATCTGGGCGCTGGTGACGTCCGTGTCGAGGGCGCCGACGAGGACGTTGACGGCCTCGTCGGTGGTGCGCAGGTAGACCACGCCGCCGTAGCCGGGGACCTCTTCGATCAGCTTGAAGTCGTAGTCCCGGCGGACGTAGACGCCGTCGGGACCGAAGGTGCCGTAGATCGCGCGGAAGCCGCGGTCCACGCTGCCGACGTTGATCAGGTTCTCCAGCACCCAGCGGGCCACCCGCTCGTGCTCGGCCGCCGGGCGGGCGGGGGCCTGGGCCGCGACGCGCGGCAGCAGCCTGGCCACTATCTGCTCGTGGTCGGCGCCCGTGTCGAAGTCCATGTTGAGCGTGACCAGGTCGATCGCGGCCAGCGCGACCTCCGCCATCGCGTAGACCCCGTACTCGCCGGCCAGATTGGCCTTGCGGACGTCGAGGTCGTGCAGCGGGGCGGTGCAGGCGAGGGCGCGCAGCCGCCGGGCCAGGCCCTCGTCGGCGGCCGGGCCCGGCGCCGGGGACGGAAGGGTCTTCGCCGGGGCAGGGAGAGTCACGGACAAAGACTAGGTCCTGTTGCTGACAACATCCCAAACGGCATGGTTCGGCCGGATCGTCCCGGCCTCCGCCGCGGCCGCCTGCTCTACGCTCGGCGCATGGATTCCATGATCGCATCCGCTCGCGTGATCGACCTCAACGCCGACCTCGGCGAGGGCTTCGGGCGCTGGACGCTCACCGACGACGAGGCCCTGCTCTCCGTCGTCACGAGCGCCAATGTGGCCTGCGGCTTCCACGCCGGGGACCCGTCCATCATGCGCCGGGTCTGCGAGCGGGCCGCGGAGCGGGGCGTGCGGATCGGCGCGCAGGTCTCCTACCGCGATCTGGCCGGCTTCGGGCGGCGCTCCATGGACGTGCCGCCCGGCGAGCTCGCCGACGAGGTGGCCTACCAGATCGGGGCGCTGGAGGTGTTCGCGCGCGCGGCCGGCTCCCGGGTGTCGTACGTGAAACCGCACGGCGCGCTCTACAACCGCACCGTGCACGACGCCGGCCAGGCCGCCGCCGTGGTCGCGGGCGTCCGGCTCGCGGCCGGCTCCGGTGCCACCGGGGGCCTGCCGGTGCTGGGGCTGCCCGGGTCGCTGCTGCTGGCCGCCGCCGAGGAGGCCGGGCTGGCACCCGTACCGGAGGCCTTCGCCGACCGCGCCTACACGCCGGCCGGGACGCTGGTCCCGCGCGGCGAGCCGGGTGCCGTGCTGCACGACCCGGACGCGGTCGTGGCGCGGGCCGTCCGGATGGCGGCCGAGGGGGCGGTGACCGCGGCCGACGGGTCGCCGGTCCCGGTGGCCGCGCGCTCGCTGTGCCTGCACGGGGACACCCCGGGGGCGGCCGGGCTCGCCCGCCGGGTCCGGGAGGCGCTGGGCGCGGCCGGGGTCCGGGTGGAGGCCTTCGCGTGAGGACCCTCGTGGTGGGTGGTGGGGCGCTGCTGATCGAACTGGACTCGGCGGACGAGGTCGCCGCGCTCCACGCCGAGCTGCTGCGCCGCCGGGACGCGGGCGAGCTGGGGCCCGTACGGGACCTCGTGCCGGCCGCGCGGACCGTGCTGCTGGACGGCGTACGGGATCCGGCGGCGCTCGGTGCCCGGATCGCGCGGTGGGAGGTGCCGCCGCTCGCGCCGACGCAGGGGCCGCAGGTCACCGTCCCGGTGCGGTACGACGGCCCGGACCTGGTGGAGGTGGCCCGGCTGTGGGGGGTCGCCCCGCGGGAGGTCCCGGGGATCGTCGGCGCGACCGTGTTCCGGGTGGCCTTCTGCGGTTTCGCGCCGGGCTTCGGCTACCTGACGGGGCTGCCGGAGCGGTTCCACGTCCCCCGCCGCGGGACGCCCCGTACGGCCGTCCCGGCGGGCTCGCTGGCGCTGGCCGGGGAGTACGCGGGGGTGTACCCGCGCTCCTCCCCCGGCGGCTGGCAGCTGATCGGCTCGACGGACGCGGTGCTCTGGGACCCGGATCGGGAGCCGGCGGCGCTCTTCGCGCCCGGGGTCCGGGTGCGGTTCACGCAGGAGGACGGCCGTGGCTGACGGGCTGCTGGTGGTGCGGCCGGGGGCGCTGACGACGGTCCAGGACCGGGGCCGCCCGGGGTACGCGCACCTGGGGGTCCCGCGCTCGGGAGCCCTCGACACGGCGGCGTACGCGCTGGCCAACCGGCTCGTCGGCAACGCGCCGGACGCGGCGGCGCTGGAGACGACCCTGGACGGCGTCGGGCTGCGGGCCCTGGCTGCGACCACCGTGGCGGTCACGGGCGCACCCTGTCCGGTACGGATCTCCGGTCGCCCGGTGGCCTGGGGGGCGCCGGTCCGGCTCCCGGCCGGGGCGGAGCTGGAGGTGGGCCGGGCGGAGTCGGGAGTGCGCGGCTACGTCGCCGTGCGGGGAGGCCTGGCCGCCCCGCCGGTCCTGGGCAGTCGCTCCACGGACCTGCTGTCCGGGCTGGGGCCTCCGGTCCTGTCGGCCGGGATGCTGCTGCCGGCGGGCCCGCCGGGCCCGGATCCGGTCCCCGGGGCGGATGCCTGCGGCCTGCCCGGTCCGCCATCGCGGCTGGTGCTCCCGCTGCGGCTGGGGCCCCGGGCGGACTGGTTCACCGAGGCCTCCCTCACCGGGCTGTGGCGCTCGGAGTTCTGCGTGTCGGCGATGTCCAACCGGATCGGGCTGCGCACGGAGGCGGGCACCCCGCTGGTCCGCGCCCGGGCCGGCGAGCTGCCGAGCGAGGGCATGGTGCTGGGCGCGGTCCAGGTGCCGCCGGACGGGCTGCCGGTGGTGTTCCTGGCCGATCACCCGGTGACGGGCGGCTACCCGGTGGTGGGCGTGGTCCCGCCGGGCCCGGCCCTGGACGCGGCGGCGCAGGCCCGGCCGGGGATCCCGGTCAGGTTCGCGAGGTCCCGATGAAACGTTCGAGGGGGCTTCGGCCAAGTACGGGGTGAGGGGGCCGACCGGGTCCCCCGCGCAGGGGAGGAACCGGGTGCTCAGCCCACGACACGAGACCGGACCGCCGGACCTCACCACGCCCGAGGGGTTCGGGGCGTTCTACGAGGAACACATCGACGCCGTTCTCGGCTTCGTCACGCGGCGGGTCGCCGACCCGCACCTGGCGGCGGACCTGACGGCCGACATCTTCCTCGCCGCGATGGGATCGGCCCGCGGCTACCGGCCCGACAGGGGAGCGCCGGTCGCCTGGCTGTTCGGGATAGCCCGCAACGTCCTGTCGGGCCACGCCCGCGGGCTGGCCCGCGAGAGCGGGGCGCTGGCGCGGCTGAGCGGGCGGCGCCTGCTCGATGACGAGGACGTGGCGGCGCTGGAGGAGCGGATCGACGCCCAGCGCGCGTTCAGGGAGCTCGCGGAGCGCCACGCCGCCCTGTCCGAGCCGCTGCGCGCCGCCCTCGACCTGGTCGTGCTCGACCAGCTCACACCGGCCGAAGTCGCCCAGGCCCTCGGGGTCACCCAGGCGACGGTCCGGGTCCGCCTGCACCGGGCCCGGCGCGCCCTGGGCGCCCCGGGCTCCACGACCGCACGCCAGATGGAGGCAGCCCGATGAACAGCAGGCCCAGTGGCTTCGAGGACCGGCTGAAGGCCGCGCTCCTGGCCCGCCTCCCGGAGGCCGTGCCCGCGCCCCCCGCCCGGTCCTTCGCCCGGCGGTACGGCATTCCGCTCGCGGTGGGTGTCGCCACGGCCACCGTGGTCGCCGTCATGACCCTCACGGGCAGCAGCCGCACCGGCTCCCTGCCGGCCGGCACGCCGAGCCGTTCGGCCTCGGCCGCGCCCGAGATCACGAAGGAGCCGGACGGGTCGCTGCGGTTCGATCCGCCCGAGCAGGCGCAGGTCCCGGCGCTGGCCGACCGGCTGAAGGAACTGGGGGTCCGGGCCGTCGCGGTCCCGATGCTGCCGGCGTCCCAGTGCAAGACGCTTCGGGGCTGGGAGCGCGGCCCGCAGGCCGATCCCGCGGCCGGTGTGTCGCGCAGCGATGACGGACGCACCCTCAAGGTCAACCCGAAGGCGGTCCCCCCGGGACACACGCTCCTGGTCACGTGGGCGTACTTCCAGCCGCTGTGGGAGGCGAAGCAAGGACTCGCCTTCGGAATCGTGGAGGACGAAGACGTCCCGTACTGCTCGGTCGACTACACGGATGCCGTCCGGGAGGCGCAGCGGTTGGGGCCTCCCACCCGAACCCCCGGCCCACCGGCCACCATTACGCCTTCGCCCTGATCGCGCTGCGCGGCCGCCCACAGTCACACCACTCGGCCCGGCCCCCTCTTGTCAGGGGGCCGGGCCGAGTGCTGTCGGTGGGGCTGCCGGCGGGGCTACACGGCGGACTCCGGTGCGATGCGGCTGCGGACGGCCGACTGGACGTCCTCCTCCTCCGCGGGATCGGCGGCCAGGCGGCGCAGCCGGGGCGCCACGCGGGCGTCGGCCGTCTCGGCGTGGCGGGCCGCCACCTCGCGGGTGGTCTCCTCGCAGTCCCAGAGGCATTCGACGGCGAAGCCGGCCGCGAAGGTGGGGTCGGTGCTGGCCAGGGCCCGGGCGGCCCGGCCGCGCAGGTGGGACGAGGCGGTCTCGCGGTAGACGTGGCGCAGCACGGGGGCCGCGCAGCCGACGGCGAGCCGGCCGGCCCCGTCCACCAGGGCGAACAGGCGCCGGGTGTCCGGGCCCGCACCGCGCACGGTGGAGCGCAGGGCGCCCAGCACCAGGCCCGCGTCCTCGGGGCCGCCACGGGCGGCCAGGATGGCCGCGGCGGCCTCGCCGAGCGCGTCGGGGCGGTGGACCCAGCGCCGGGCCCGCTCGACGGCCCCGGGGCCGCACATGCGCTCGTAGGCGGCCACGGCGGGCTCGTCGGCGGCGGCTTCGATGAGGTCCAGCACGGCCGGGTTCTCCGGCTCGGCGAGGACCAGGTGGTGCAGGGCGGTGGCCCGGGCGGCCTCGCCGTCGGCGCCGGCGGCGGCCGCGAGGATGGCGGAGCGGTCCTCGGGCTGGGCCACGGCGGCGAGGCAGCGGGCCGCGGGGACGTGCAGCGGGGTACCGCGGCGCAGCCCGTCGGCGGCCCAGTCGAAGACGGCCTGGACGCCCCAGCCGGGCCGGGGCCCGCTCGGGGTCATCTGGCGCTGCCAGCGGTCGAAGGAGCCCTGCTGACGGGCGGCGCGCAGGCGCTCCCCGTACTGGGGGGTCTCCTCCCACAGACACCACGGGCGGGGCTCGTAGGCGTCGCGGACGGCGGCGGCCAGCCGCGCCTCGCCCTCCGCCGTGGCGGGGAAGCGGGCGAGGACGGCCGGGGCCAGGGACCGCAGGCCTTCGTCGTCGTCGCGCAGGGCCAGCTCGTCGAGCGCCCAGGCCCAGTTCGCCCCGGAGGCGGCGTAGCGGCGCAGCAGCATGAGCGCGTCGTCGCGGCCGTAGGAGGCCAGGTGGCCCAGGACGGACAGGGCGAGGCCCGTGCGGTGGTCCTCCTCGTCGACGAGGTCGTCGGCGCTGAAGAGGTGGGCCTCGATCTCGCCCAGGGGACCGGCGAGGTCCAGGTACAGCCGGGCGTAGTACAAGGAGCGGTTCTCGACCTGCCAGTCCTGGCGCGGGTCGCGGAGCACGCACTGGTTGAGGGCCTCGAGGGCCTCCGCCCTGGGTGCCGCGAGTGCGTGCAGCGTGCCGTCGCCACGGCCTCGCTGAAGGAGCCCGAGCAGGGTACCGCTCGGTGCTATGACTGGTTCGAACATGGGAATGGCCTCAAATCAAGCTGGGGACGCAACCGGGAATCGGGATTCACAGGGCCGCGTAACAGCATGTGAGGACGTCCGCCGTCATGTTCCGCTCGATGTAGACCATTGCCTTCTCACTCTCGTCGGTGCTTCGTGATCATGGAGGCCGGGCCGGCCTCGCACACCCTTCGTTTCTCGCTCGCCCGCTTCTGCCCGTCCCCCGTGCTCGCGAATCGAATCCGACGCCATGATGACCCAGGCGGTTTGTGCGCCGCGACCACATTTATGGCCGCCGTGACCAACCTGTGAGGTCGGGATGTGCCCGGGCCCGGCCAGATCCCAGGCAAAACCGGACTACTCGGCTCCGAAAAGTTCCAGCAGGTCGGCCTTGGCGAACATGCGCGCCGTGTCCACCGCGGAGGGGGTTCCGGCCTTCGGGTCGGCCCCGCCGGCGAGCAGCGCGCGGATGACGGCCTCCTCGCCCTTGAAGACCGCGCCGGCGAGCGGGGTCTGGCCGCGGTCGTTGGCGCGGTCGGCCTCGGCGCCGCGGGCCAGCAGGGCCGACACGGCGTCGGCGTGGCCGTGGTAGGCGGCGAGCATGACCAGGGTGTCGCCGCGGTCGTTGGTGAGGTTCGCCGGGACTCCGGCGTCCAGGTAGGCGGTGAGCGCCTCGGTCTCACCCTGACGGGCGAGGTCGAAGATCTTGGTGGCCAGCTCGATGACGTCCTCGTCGGGGACGCCGTGGGAACCGGTGCCCTCGGCTGCGTGCTCGCTCATGGTCGGTACCGCCTTTCACTCGTTTGCTGACATGGTCCGCCCGCCCGTCACGACGTCGAAGACCCGGTCGGGGGCCGGCGGGCAGGGGGGTGCACGGCGCTGCGTCCGTACGGGTGAATCGTCAGGGTAGCGCCCTGGCCTGCACATGTCCGGGTCGGACCGAGGCAATGATCACGTTCGGCCCTCTGCGCGCCCGGCCCACCGGCCGGGCTGGGCCGGTCAAGTGAAAAACCCTTGAATTCACCCGTATGCACCTTTTGTCGCATTGATACTTCCTGTGAGCCTGGCAGAACTGATGGTGACTGTCCCCACCAAACAGGAGAAACCTCATGGTCCTGTCCATCTCAGGCGTGGTCCTGCTCGGCATCATCTGCTTCCTCTTCTTCAAGAAGGACGGGATGAAGCTGACGCACGCGTTCGTCTGCGCGCTCTTCGGCTTCTTCCTCGCCGGCTCCGCCATCGCCCCGAGCATCACGGCGAGCACGGCGAGCCTCGCGAGCCTGCTCGGCGGGATCAAGCTCTAGCCCGGCCATCACGCAGCGACCCCAGCAGCACCCGGAACACCGTCACACCCACAACTCCAGGAGACGCCCGTGGCCCGGCGCCCACTTCCCCGCATCCTCAGCAGCGGCACCACGTCGCTGACCCGGGGCCGCGACCTCGCTCGCACGGCCGCCGACAGTGCCACGGACGTCCTCCATCCGCTCCTCGTGATCGGACGCGGCCTGCGCATCCTGGCCGCGGCCGGGCGGCGCCGGTGGTCACAGACCCCCAAGGACAAGCGTGGTCCCGCGCTGTTCCTGGGAGCCGCCTGCGTCCTCGTGGTCGCACTCGTCCCCTACGGTCCCCTCCTCGCCCTGATCACCCTCATGGCGGCGGCGGCCTGGCACGGACGCGACCGCACCCCGGCGAAGACCGGACCCAGCGACGCCGAGACCGACCGGCTCGGCACCCTCTACGAAGCCCTCGTGCCGTACTTCTCCATCCCGGAGGACCCGAGTCCGCTCTTCGCCCACGGCGGGGACTGGGACAAGGCCTTCAGCGGCTACGAGTTCGACGAGGCCGGCCGCATCACCCGGCTCCGCATCCGCTACCCGGCCTACTTCACCGACGGCGAAACCACCTCACGGGCCCGCATCGAGGCACTGCTGCACGCCAAGTCCGGGCGCGGACGGGAGTATCGCTTCGACTGGGACGAGGAGGGCAACCAGCTCGACCTGATGGTGCTGGCGGCATTGCCGACGGGCATCTCCGCCCAGCCGTTCGTCACCTCCCCCGGCGAGACCGTGCTCGGCTTCACCGACGCCGGCGGCGTGCGGCGCACCCTGCCCGTCCTGGAGGGCGACGAGCCCCGGGACGTGCCGCCGGTGATCTGGCGCACCGGGCCCCGCTCCACCGAACCCCACCTGCTGGCTGCCGGCCAGCCCGGCAGCGGCACCTCCACCCTGCTGCGGTCCGTCGCCCTGCAGGCCCTCCGGCACGGGGGCGACGTACTGATCGTCGACGGCGGCGGCAGCGGCGAGTACTCCTGCCTGTCCGGCCGGGACGGCGTCCTAGCCGTGGAATGCGGGCCCACCGGGGCGCAGGCCACGCTGGAATGGGCCGCGCAGGAGACCGAACGGAGGCTCATCGCCACCCACCGGGCCCGGGAAGTCGGGCGGCCCGCGCCCGAGGACGCCCGAAGGCCCCTGTGGATCCTGCTGGACCAGCCGAGCGTGCTGGCCCACCTCGCCGTCTCCGGGGGCGGCCCCGACCCGCTCGCCCAGCTGCAGGTGCCGTTGCGGCACGGGCGGCCCGCCCACGTCACCGTGGTGGTGGCCGAGCACTTCGGGCACCTGGAACTGCTGAACGACGCCGTCTGGCAGCACACCCGCGCCCGCGTCGTCCTCGGGCCCGCCACGGTCCAGCAGGTCGCCGACGTACTGGGGCTGCCGCCGCACACCACCCCGACGGCCCAGGTGCCGCCGGGCCGCGGGTACGCCCGGCTCGGCACGGGGCCCGTGCACCGGCTCCAGGTGCCCGCCACCCCGGACCCGTACGACGAGGCCGCGCACCCCGCGTACCGCCAGGCCGTGCTGGAGCTGCTGCCGGGGCGGCTCGCGCCGGGCGGGGGCGGTGGGAGGGAGCGGAGCATGCTGAGCAAGCCGTTCCAGGGGCAGCCGCCGGTGCAGGGCTCGGCCCTGGAGGCCCCGGAGATTCCGGAGGTGCCGGCCGAGGCCTCGTAGGCCGGTCGGGCGGGCAGCGGGCCGGCGGGTTACGCCACGAACGTGCGCGGCGGCTCCGCCCCGCTGCCGCCGGCTCCCGTGCCGACCAGCCGGGCCGCCGCCGCCAGCCGGGAGGCGGCCTCCTCGGCCACCGGCCCGCCCACGGTGAACGGCAGCCGGACGTAGCCCTCGAAGGCCCCGTCCACACCGAACCGCGGCCCCGAGGGGACCCGTACCCCGACCCGCTCCCCCACCTCGGCCAGGCGCGAGCCGGAGAGCCCGCCCGCGCGGGCCCACAGGGTCAGCCCGCCCTGCGGGACCTCGAACTCCCAGTCCGGCAGCTCCCGGCGGACCGCCGCGACCAGCGCGTCGCGGTTCTCCCGGGCCTGCTCGCGGCGGATCCCGACGGCCTCCTGCCAGCCCCCGGTCCGCATCAGCCAGTTCACCGCGAGCTGTTCCAGCACCGGGGTGCCCAGGTCGGCGTAGGCGCGGGCGGCGACCAGGCTGCGGATCACGTCGGGGGCGGCCCGGACCCAGCCGATCCGCATGCCCGCCCAGAACGCCTTGCTGGCCGAACCGACCGTGATGACCGTGCTGCCGGCCGGGTCGAAGGAGCACACCGGGCGGGGCATCTCCAGGTCCGGGTCCAGCCGGAGCTCCACCATGGTCTCGTCGGCCACCAGGACGGTGCCGGCCGAGCGGGCGGCCTCCACCATCGCGCGGCGCTGCTCCTCGGAGGCCAGGGCCCCGGTCGGGTTGTGGAAGTCGGCGACCACATAGGCGAGGCGGGGGGCCGAATCGCGCAGCACCTGCCGCCAGACGTCCATGTCCCAGCCGCTGAGGCCGTCGGCCATGGCGACGGGCACCAGGCGGACCCCGGCGGCGCGCATCAGCTGGAGGATGTTGGCGTAGGAGGGGGACTCGACGGCGATCCGCTCCCCGCGCCCGGCGAAGAGACTGCAGATGGCGTCGATGGCGCCCATCGCGCCGGTGGTGACCATGATCTGCTCGGGCATGGTGGGAATGCCCTGCTCGGTGTAGCGGTCGGCGAGCATCCGGCGCAGCGCCGGCAGGCCCGCCGGGTAGTCCCCGTGGGTGTGCGCGTACGGCGGCAGCTCCTCCAGGGCGCCCTGGACTGCCTTGGTGAGCCAGGGCTCGGGGGCCGGGAGCGCGGCGCAGCCGAGGTCGATCATCGAACCGAGGGACTCGGGCGGCAGCGGTTCGAGGCCCCGGGCGGGCAGCGGGTTCCCGGCCGGGACGGAGGTCCAGCTGCCGGCGCCGCGGCGGGACTCCAGGAACCCCTCGCCCCGCAGGGCCTCGTAGGCGGCGGCGACGGTGGTGCGGCTGAGGGAGAGGGCGACGGCCAGTTCCCGCTCGGCGGGCAGCCGGGCGGCGACGGGGACGCGGCCTTCGAGGACGAGCAGGCGGATGCCGTCGGCGAGGGTCCGGTAGGCGGGCAGCTTGCGCGCCCCGGGGACGCTGGGCCGCTCCTGCTGGGAGGTGATGAGGCGGGCTAGCTGTGCGGCACCGACCGCTGAGGTCCATTCGGCCATGCTGTCCGGTCCACCTTCGTCGAATTGGCCTCGCCCGACCCAGGGCGCGGCCGGTATTGGATTGCTTCCGCCCCCACACCCTGTCACGTCGGGGTCCACCCGGGCCAGGGGCGGGGGGGGACCCCGGACGCGCGGCGGCGGGGACCGCACCGCTGCGGCGGCGCGCCGTTCACCAGGCAGCCACCGGGCCGCACCGTCCCCACGGGTAACAAGAGGCATACTGCCGCCGTGACGCACGTACGCCTTCGCCATCCGTATCTGGACCACCCGGCTCCGATCCCCTTCGCGCACCGGGGCGGTGCCGCGGACGGGCTGGAGAACACCGCCACCGCCTTCCGACGGGCCGCCGAAGCGGGCTACCGGTACTTCGAGACCGATGTGCACGCCACGGTGGACGGGAAACTCGTCGCCTTCCACGACTCCACGCTGGACCGGGTCACCGACGGCCGGGTCCGGATCGCCGAACTGCCCTGGAAGAAGATCCGTGAGGCCAGGGTGGGGGGCACCGAGCCGCTGCCGCTCTTCGAGGAGCTGCTGGAGGAGTTCCCGGACGCCCGCTGGAACATCGACATCAAGGCCGAGTCGGCCCTGCACCCGCTGGTCAACCTGATCGCCCGGGCCGGGATCTGGGACCGGGTCTGCGTGAGCTCCTTCTCCGAGAGCCGGGTGGCCCGCGCCCAGAAGATCGCCGGGCCCCGGCTGGCGACCTCCTACGGCGTACGCGGGGTGCTCGGCCTGCGGCTGCGCTCGTACGCCATTCCCGCGGCGCTGCGCGTGGGCGCGGTGGCGGCGCAGGTTCCGGAGACCCAGGCCGGCATCCGCGTGGTCGACCGCCGGTTCGTACGGACCGCACACGAGCGGGGACTCCAGGTACACGTCTGGACCGTGAACGAACCGGAACGTATGGAGGCTCTCCTCGACCTGGGTGTCGATGGCATCATGACCGACCGGATCGACATCTTGCGCACGGTGCTGGACCGGCGTGGGGCCTGGGCCTGACGCGCCCTTCACCCCGCGCCCGGACCGGGATGCCGCTGCGGAACGGGACCAGCGAGGGGGACACCGCATGAGTGCGGAAGAGCGCAGCAGGACCGAGGAAGCGGAACCCGGGGCGGAGGACGGCAGAGCCGGGGCCGCCCCGACGGACACGACCGCCGCGGCCGCCGAGCGCAAGCGCGAGCAGCGGGGCTGGTACTTCTACGACTTCGCCGTCTCGGTCTACTCGGCGAGCGTGCTGACCGTGTTCCTCGGGCCCTACCTGACCGCGGTGGCCAAGGCCGCCGCGGACGCCGAGGGCTTCGTGCGCCCGCTGGGCATCCCGGTGCGCGCCGGTTCCTTCTTCGCCTACGCGGTCTCGGCCTCGGTGATCCTCGCCGTCCTGCTGATGCCGCTGGTGGGCGCGGTGGCCGACCGGACCGGGCGCAAGAAGCCGCTGCTGGCGGCGGCCGCGTACGTGGGCGCCGCCGCGACCGCCGGGATGTTCTTCCTGGGCGGTGAGCGCTACCTGCTGGGCGGCCTGCTGCTCGTCGTGGCGAACGCGGCCCTGTCCGTGTCGATGGTGCTCTACAACGCCTATCTGCCGCAGATCTCCACCCCCGACGAACGGGACACCGTCTCCTCGCGGGGCTGGGCCTTCGGCTACACCGCCGGGTCCGTGATGCTGGTGGTGAA
The DNA here is from genome assembly GCF_017639205.1 of Streptomyces nojiriensis. NCBI lineage: Bacteria > Bacillati > Actinomycetota > Actinomycetes > Kitasatosporales > Streptomycetaceae > Streptomyces > Streptomyces nojiriensis. Next base: position 2,164,070 of record NZ_CP071139.1, read on the forward strand.
CCTGGTGCTCTACATGGGGCACGACTCCTTCGGCCTCTCCGAGGGCATGGCGATCCGGATCTGCCTGGCCTCCGCGGGCCTGTGGTGGGGGGCCTTCGCCCTGATCCCGCTGCGTCGGCTGCGGGACCGGGCCGTGGTCCGGGAGCCGGGGGCGGCTCCGGCCGTCAGCGGCTGGAAGCAGTTGGTCGCCACCCTGAAGGACATGCGGCGCTACCCGCTGACCCTGTCCTTCCTCCTGGCGTACCTGATCTACAACGACGGCGTGCAGACCGTGATCTCCCAGGCCTCCATCTACGGCTCGGAGGAGCTGAAGCTGGAGCAGTCCACCCTGATCGGGGCGGTGCTGCTGGTGCAGATCCTGGCGGTGGCGGGCGCCCTGGGCATGGGCCGGCTCGCCCGGATCCACGGAGCCAAGCGGACGATCCTGGGCTCGCTGGCCGCGTGGGCCGTGACGCTGGCGGCCGGATACTTCCTGCCGGCCCGGACCCCGGTGTGGTTCTTCGCACTCGCCGCGATGATCGGGCTGGTGCTGGGAGGCAGCCAGGCGCTGTCGCGCTCGCTGTTCTCGCACCTGGTGCCGGCGGGCAAGGAGGCCGAGTACTTCTCGGCTTACGAGATGAGCGACCGGGGCCTGAGCTGGGTGGGGCCGCTGGTGTTCGGCCTGACGTACCAGCTCACGGGCAGCTACCGGGACGCAATCATCTCGCTGGTGGTCTTCTTCGCACTGGGATTCGTGCTCCTGGCGCGAGTGCCGGTGCGGCGCGCGGTGGAGGCGGCAGGCAATCCTGTACCGGAGCGGATCTGAGCGCGGTCCGCGAGTCCGCCCCGCCCGGATCCACGAACGAATTCCGAACGAATTTAGACGTTGAAGCAAAGGGCCGGTAGTGTACGCCTTTGGCCTGCCAGGCGGACCGTTACTGCGCGCTCAAGAAGCGTGGACGTTGGGTGACATCTGCTGCCAGATGTGACAAAACGGGCACTGGTGGGTACAACAAGGGGCGGCACGACGGGCGACGCACGACCCGGAGCGGGAATCTATACCGCCGACCGGACGTTGACCGGATGACGACGACAGCGACACCTGTCCTGTGGGCGACAAGCCCGGGAGGCACGATTCATGAGTGAGCGAGCTCTCCGCGGTACGCGCCTCGTGGTTACCAGCTACGAGACGGACCGCGGCATCGATCTGGCCCCGCGCCAGGCGGTGGAGTACGCATGCCAGAACGGACATCGATTTGAGATGCCGTTCTCGGTTGAGGCAGAAATTCCGCCGGAGTGGGAGTGCAAGGCGTGCGGCGCCATGGCACTCCTGGTGGACGGGGATGGGCCCGAAGAGAAGAAGGGCAAGCCTGCGCGAACGCACTGGGACATGCTCATGGAGCGACGCACCCGCGAGGAGCTGGAGGAAGTGCTGGCCGAAAGGCTTGCAGTCCTGCGTTCCGGCGCCATGAACATTGCCGTGCATCCGCGGGACAGCCGCAAGTCCGCCTGACAGCCGGACGGATACACAAGCCGAGGGGCCCCGCCACACAGTGTGTGGCGGGGCCCCTCGGCTTGTCCGTCTGCCGGATTGTCCGGCTACTCGGCTCGCGCCGTCACGGGGCCAGCGGCGGGCGGTACGCCGCGTCCGGGCCGTCCTGCCCGCCCGGCCGGTCCTCGCGGATGACCTCGCCCTGGACGACCTTGCCGTCGGGGTAGTGGATACGGGCCTGCTGGAAGGCGCCGCCGAAGCTGCCGGCGGGGGCCGAGGCCATCTTCCGCTCCAGCGACCGGGCCGCCCTGCGGCCGATCCAGGCCCGGACGGGCGGCAGCAGCAGGACCAGACCCGCCACATCGGAGATCAGGCCGGGCAGCATCAGGAGCAGGCCCGCCAGCATCATGAGGCCATTGCCCTGGCCGGACTGCTGCGGAGTGGGCGGCTGCCCCTGCTGGGCCTGCTGGAAGGTGCTCGCCAGGTTCTTGAAGGCACGCCGCCCGGCCCGCTTGATGACCACCGCGCCCAGGACGATGCCGCCCGCGAGCAGCGCGGCCACGGCGAGCCCGCCGGCCACGTCCGCGACCACGGTGAGCAGCCAGATCTCCAGGATCAGCCAGGCGGCGATCGCCAGGGGGAGGAACGTACGGGCGGGCGAGCGCCGCCGGGGGGCCGTGGAAATGCCGGTCGTCATACCATCCAGTGTGCCTGGGACCGCATAAAAGCGGCCTCAGCCGGAGGTACCGGACATCCCCTAGGGGGTGTCCTGCCGATCAGGCCGGTCAGGCCGGTCAGGCCGGTCAGGCTCCACCCTTGCCGTCGTCCTTGCCGCCGTCCTTGCCCAGCAGCTTGGAGGCCTGGGCCTTGATGCCCCACTGGGTGACCCGCCACAGCGCCTCGACCAGGATGTCCTTGCTCATCTTGCTGTCGCCGAACTCACGCTCGACGAACGTGATCGGGACCTCCACCACGCGGAAGCCCTTCTGCACGGCCCTGCGCGCCAGGTCGACCTGGAAGCAGTAGCCCGCCGAGGCCACCTCGTCCAGCCCCAGCCCCTCCAGGGTTTCCCGGCGGAAGGCCCGGTAGCCGCCGGTCACGTCCCGCATCGGGAGGTTCAGCATCAGCCGGGAGTACGTCGAACCGCCGCGCGAGATGAACTCCCGGCTCTTCGGCCAGTTCACCACCCGCCCGCCCGGCACCCAGCGGGAACCCAGGACCAGGTCCGCACCGGCCAGCGCGGTCAGCAGGCGGGGCAGCTCCTCGGGCTGGTGGGAGCCGTCGGCGTCCATTTCGACGATCACCCCGTAGCCCTGCTCCAGGGCCCAGACGAAGCCCGCCAGGTAGGCGGCGCCCAGCCCCTCCTTGCCCTTGCGGTGCAGCACGTGGACGTGGTCGTCGCCGGCCGCCAGCTCGTCCGCGAGCTTGCCGGTGCCGTCCGGGCTGTTGTCGTCCGCGACGAGAATGTGGGCCTCGGGCACGGCCGCGCGCACACGCCCGACGATCAGCCCGATGTTCTCCGCCTCGTTGTAGGTCGGAATGATCACCAAGGCCGTACCGAGCGGTCCGTAGGTCCGCTGTCCGCCGTCGCTCACTGAGTCCCCTTTTGTGCTCGTGCACGTCCTGTACGTCTGGTCGCAGAGGATGACTTTAGAACAGTGGCCGGGGCCCGCGGTCCTTCGGGCCGGTCGGACGCCCGCTGGCTGCGGGCCGCCGTGACCGTTGTCTACTGGACCGCGGACCCCGACCCGGGGCCACCCGCCGCCCGGCGAAACCTTCCCTCGCCCCCGAGGCGCGGGCGCGCTGAGCAGACGGAGTCGTCCGGCACGGTCTACCTGGTGGTGGACCCGGCCGAACCTATCCGTGTCCGACCGCCCGTACCGAACCGAGGCCCACCGGATCACCCCTGTGGGCGTACGAATACCTCCCGCCCGCCGACGACGGTGGCGAGGCACACCGGCAGCGCGGATCCGGGGGTCAGATCGGGCAGCCCGGGGGTGCCCGAGCGGGGGTCGGTGGACCAGCGGGCGACCCGGTCGTCGGGGGCCTGGACGACCAGGTCACCCGTCTGCCAGACCGCGTAGTCGGCCGGTGCGCCGGGGACCAGCACGCCCGCGTCGTCGCGGCCCAGCGCCCGCCAGCCGCCCCGCGTGTGGGCGGTGAAGGCGGCCCGCACGGAGATCCGGTGCTCGGGGGTGCGGTGGAAGGCGGCCGCGCGCACGGTGCCCCACGGGTCGAGCGGGGTGACGGGCGCGTCCGAGCCGAAGGCCAGCGGGACACCGGCCTTGAGCATGGCCGCGTACGGGTTGAGGGTGCGGGCCCGCCCGGCGCCGAGCCGGTCCGCGTACATCCCGTCCTCGCCGCCCCAGGCCGCGTCGAACGCGGGCTGCACGGAGGCGGTCAGCCCCAGCTCCGCGAAGGCGGCGATGGTGGCGGGAGTCATCATCTCCGCGTGCTCCACCCGGTGCCGGGCGGCGCGGACCCGGGCCAGGCCGACCTTCTCGGCGGCCGCCCGGACGCCCTCGACGACGGCGGTGATCGCGGCGTCCCCGATGGCGTGGAAACCGGCCTGGAGGCCCTCCTCGGTGCAGGCGGCCACGTGCTCGGTGACGGCGCGCACGTCGAGGTACTCGGTGCCGGTGTGCGCGGCGTCCGCGTACGGGGCGTGCAGGCAGGCCGTGTGGGAGCCGAGGGCGCCGTCGACGAACAGGTCTCCGGCGGCCCCGACGGCCCCGAGCTCCCTGGCCAGTCCGAGGTCCCGGTCGGCCCAGTACCCGAAGACGCGCGGCCCCGGCCGCTCGGCGGCGAGCGCGAGCAGACCGGTGAAGTCCTCGGCGGAGGAGATCTCGGGCCCGCCGCACTCGTGGACGGAACCGATGCCGAGGGAGGCCGCCCGGTCGAGGGCGGCCCGCTGGGCCTCGGCGCGCTGGGCGGGGGTGACGGCGGCCAGCGCGGCCCGCCGTACGGCGTGGTGGTCGTCACCGGTCAGCGGCCGGTCGCCGTCGGGCCGTACCCCCGGGACGAGGGCGAGCAGGGCGGTGGTGACCACGGCCGAGTGCACGTCGACGCGGCTGAGGTAGAGCGGGCGGCCGCCGGTGGCCTCGTCGAGCTCGGCGCGGTGCGGGGCCCGGCGCTCGGGCCAGCGGGCGGCGTCCCAGCCGTGCCCGAGGAGCACCCGGTCGGCCGGACGGCTCGCGGCGTAGGCGCGTACCAGGTCCAGCGCGGCGGAGAGGGTGCGCGCCCCGGTGAGGTCCAGCCCGGTGAGGGCCAGTCCCGCAGAGGTGGTGTGGACATGGGCGTCGGTGAACGCCGGCGTGACGAGCGCGCCGCCGAGGTCGACGACCTCGTCCACGCCCTGCGCGAAGGCGTCGGCGGCGCCCTCCGAGCCGACCCAGGCGATGCGGCCGCGCTCGACGACCATCGCGGTGGCGAAGGGGTCGGCGGGGCTGTGCACCTCGCCCCCGCGGAGGAGGACGGTCCTGGTCGGTGCTCCGGCGGCGTCGGCGGAGTGGGCGGTGCGGTCAGTCATGCCGACCAGTGTCCCGCGTCGCCCACCCCGGCCCGACCACCGGGTCCCCGCTCGGGCACGGGTCAGACGCGGGGCGGGCGCGCCTCGTAGGGGGTGGACAGGACGACCGTCGTGCGCGTCGAGACGTGGGCGAGGGCGCGCAGGCGGCCGAGCAGGTCCTCCAGCTCCAGCGGCGTCGCGACGCGCACCTTGAGGATGTAGTTCTCGTCGCCCGCGACACTGTGGCAGGCCTCGATCTCGGGGACGCCGGCCAGCCGGTCGGCGATGTCGTCCGGGGCACTCGGGTCGAAGGGCTTGACCGAGATGAACGCGGTCAGCGGCAGGCCGACGGCCTCCGGATCGACCACGGCCGCATAGCCGCGGATGACCCCGCGCTGCTCCAGACGTCGTACTCGCTGATGGACTGCCGACGTGGACAGTCCCGTGGCCTTGCCCAGATCCGTGTAGCTCATCCGCCCGTCCCGCACGAGCAGATCAACGATCTGGCGGTCCAGCTCCTCCATTGCGCTCATAGCCGCTCAACTTACGGCCCAAGGGCGCTCCAGGCCCAGCGCTGTCCGCCCACTGGAGGCATCTGCGGCAGGCATGTGACCAAGGCCACAGGGGTATGCAGGTGGAGGCCTGTCTGTTGTGGTTACTCGTGACGCTCGACGGGAATTGGTTGCTGTGGCCGAGGCCGAAGAACCTGCCCGCCCGGCCCACCCAAGGGGGAGTACATCCATGCTGAACACCAAGCGCGCCGGTCGCACCGAACCGGAGCCCCCGGAACCGCTCGATTCCGGGGACGGCACGTACCCGGACGACGGCGGGGACGGCGACTACCTCGACGAGATCGAGGGATTCGAGATCCACCACGCGATCTGCCCCGACTGCGGCCAGTCGATCGCCCTCGTCGCGGACGAGGAGTACCTGCCGCAGCACGCCCTCTGCCTGACCCCGTGGAACCCCTTCGGCCTGACCGTGTGCGCGGGCACCGGCCGGCCCGCGAGCGACGCCCTGCCCACCGTCGGCATGATCCAGCCGGTGGAGGCGCAGGAGCTCGAACCCGTCGTCCTGTCGGCCCTGCCCCAGGGCCTGGACTGGCGGACGCAGCCCTTCTCGCACGTCGGTGGTCCGGGCTCGCGCCCGGTCCGTGTGGTGAGCCCCGTGCTGCCGCGGCCGCAGGCGCAGACGCGGCAGCAGCACGCGCAGGCGGCCTGACGGCCGCTCCGCTCCCTACCAGTACGTTCCCTGCACCATGGCGGCCAGGCCGACATGGTGCAGGATCAGGCTGTCCGGGTCCGCCGGGACCGCGACCTCGCCGAAGTGGGCCTGCCGGTAGGCGATGCGCAGCATCACGATCCCGTGCCGCAGGGCCGCGTAGAGGGTGTGGAACTCCATGTCCCGCGGGGTGTGGCCGGTGAGCTCGGCGTAGCGGCGCTCCAGGTCCTCACGGCGCAGGAAGTCCGGCAGGCCGGGCTGGCCGAAGCCGACCGTGAGGTCCTGGAAGAACCGGTGCAGGTAGACGGTCCAGCCGAGGTCCACCTCGCGCGGGGCGTACGCCGCCATCTCCCAGTCCAGTACGGCCACCGGCGTGAAGCCGTCGTAGACGACGTTGCCGATGCGGGCGTCGCCCCAGTTGAGGACGGCGGGGCCCTCGTCCTGCGGCCACAGCTCCTCCAGGCGGGCGAACGCCCGCTCGATGAGCGGGGACGGTGCGAGCCCGCCCACCACCCAGTCGTAGTAGGCCCGTTGGGCGTCCACGTGCCGGCGCAGCGGTGTGCCCTCACCCTCGGGGAGGAGGAACTCGGCCTCCTTGGAAGGGAACTGGTCGTGCAGCCGGGCCAGCAGCGAGATGCTCGCCTCCTGGAGGGCGGCGCGCTCGGCGTCGGTGGCGGCGTGCAGCCAGTTGCCCTCGTAGGTGTAGGGCATGACGTCGGGCGGGACCCGGCCCTCCGCACGGGCCATCACGAAGAACGGCGCCCCGAGCGGCCCCGGGTCCTCCTCCAGCCACTGCACGCGCGGAACGGGCAGGTCCGTGTGCTGGGCGACCAGGCTCATCACGCGGTGCTGGCGCGGCATGTCGTACGTGGGGAAGACGGTGTAGGCGGCCGGGTCGGCGGCGAGCCGCAGCGCGCAGGCCCGCAGCGGGGTGGCGGTGTGCTCTATGTCGAAGAGCAGGGTCTCGCTGGACATCCCGTTGGATCCGGGGACGGAGACGTTGGTGACCCGCGCGCCGGGAAGCCTCGCGTCCAGCCAGGCGGCGAGGCGGCGGCCGAGCTCCTCGGGCTCCCGGGTGGAGGTACGCGGTCGTGGTGCGGTGGCCATGGTCGATCCCCTTTCCTTGGTCGTGGTGCTGGTGCGGGTCCTGGTGCTACTGGGCGACGGAGGAGTAGTCGGCGAAACCGCTCGGGTCGTGGCGCCCGAAGCTGCCGTGTTCGAAGATGCCGTGGCCGATCCGCCCGTCGAGGATGAAGCGGGCCGAGTGGTCGGTCACCCCGAAGGCGGCCATCGGATGGGCCGCGGGGTCGGAGAGGTCGTACACGCGGCGGTCGCTCCAGCCGCGGCCCTGCCAGGTGCCGTGCTGCCAGTCACCGGCGGGCGGGTAGCCGGCGCCGACGGCGAGCGGGGAGGAGTTGAGGATCTCCACGCCCAGTTCGAGGGGCTTGCGGGAGGGGTCGGTGAGGTGGACGACGGCCCGCTCGGGGTGCCGGCTGCCGGGCCGGTAGCGGATCTCGGTGTGCGGCCAGCCGAGTTGGACGTCGTGGCGCCCACTGCCCTCGGGGAAGACCTGCACGGCCTCGTTCAGGGTGCGGTGGCCGTCGGCGTCCTCCTGGGCGATGACCATGACGAAGCGGTCCTCGAAACGGACCGGGATCCACAACCAGTGGAAGCCCTCGGGGCGGTACTCCTCGGCCGCGCGGCCCCCTTCCTCCCCGGGAATCGGCCGCACGCCCCAACTCCGGTCGCGGGTGCCGGTCCACTCCCCCGGCGTGAGGGTGAACTCCTCCCCCTTGGCGCGGATGGTTCCGGTGACCTGGCCGGCCTGCACGAAGCGGCGGCCTTCCAGCATCAGGCGGTCGCCGCGCCGCTGGACGTGGTGCGGCTCCCAGACGGCAGGGAACTCGGCGGTCCAGGTGATGTCGCACGAAAGCCCGTGCGGGTCTGCCGGATCGGCGGCGCAGCGCAGCGTGAGCTGCTTGAGCGGTACGTCGACGGTGATGGACAGGGGCCCCACCGAGAGGTTCATCCGGTCGTCGCCGAGGGCGTCGGAGGCCCGGACGGCGAGCAGCTCGTCGCCGATGCGGAGGGTGGCGTAGGCATCGATGACCCCGGCGTTGGGGTAGACGCCGAGGCCGAGGATCAGGACGGCGCGGCCGGCGTGGTCGAAGACGTGGAAGATGCACCGGTCGTAGGCGTTGCGGTCACCGCTGACGACGTGCTTCATCGACAGGGGCGCCTGGTGGATGGGGTATTCGTCGAGCGCGACGGGCCGGTCGGCGGGCATGGCGAACCTCCAGGACGGACGGCTTCGGGGCGGCTTTCAGGGCGGCTTCGGAACAGCATCGGGGGGCGGCTCAGGCGGATATGACGGTACGTCAGAAACTGGCCCCGGGGCCACCCTTCTGGCACGCTCTGACAGACCGGCGCGATATGCCGGCGCTTCCCGGTGGGGGCTTCGGTGGTCGGGAGCCTCTCGGTCGGTATCAGGGTTGCGTGTGGGGGTTTCCCGTCAGTCCGATCGTCTCCGGGTCGGGCCGGGCGTTCAAGGATCAGGACGGGCCCATCAGAGATGCCCAGCCCCCGTTCCGGTGGGGCATCTCCGTCAGGCGGGGCCATCGCGAGACCAGGGCCCGGGTCGGGGCAAGCGCATCAAATCGCTACGCGCTCCTCATCTCTCAGCGTCCGACGACCGTCCTGGGCTGGACATAAGCCGCCCAAGACCCTTGAACGCTCCTCTCGGGAGGCGTCCGACGACCGGCCGTGGCCGGACATAGGCCGCCCACGAGCTCGGTCCGGCGCTCGATCTGCGTCCGGCGACCGGCTGTGGCTGGACATAGGCCGCCTCCGATCGCTACGCGCTTCTCCATGACCGCGACCGACGGCCGACAGTGGTCGAGGAGAACAGATGGGAGGGGCTGACCGCCGGTACTTCACCTATTCCGTAGTGGGACCGGGTCAGTGCGAGCAGGACACCACAAAGTCGCCGCCAAACAGGGGTAATTGGGGCAAACGGATGGCCTTTTGGGTCGCCCATGTGCGCTGACCCGCATCCACTGCGGAATAGCCGCTGTCTCACGCTTTTCCGCCACGGACAGCCGTCAGACGCGACTCGCGGGGAGTCTCTGCGGGTCGTGGGCGGCTTGGGACCGGCCACGAACGGTCGTCGGACGCAGGTCGAGCGGCGGACCGGGCCCGTGGGCGGCTTATCTCCAGCCCAGGCCGGCCGTCGGACGCCTCCCGAGAGGAGCGTCCAAGGGTCGTGGGCGGCTTATGACCAGCCACCGACGGTCGCCGGACGCAGGTCGAGCGGCGGACCGAGGCCGTGGGCGGCCTATGTCCAGCCCCAGACGGCCGTCGGACGCTGAGAGATGAGGAGCGCGTAGCGATTGGACGCGCTCCCCCCCGACACAGGCCCTGGTCTGGATGGGTCCCGTCTCAGGAACATGCTCGCCGGGATCGGCATGGGCATCTCTGACGGGCCCGTCCCTGGAAAGGAACGCCCGGCCCGTTCCTTTGGGGGTTTCCCGGCAGTCTTCGTTCCTCCGGGGCGGGACGGTCGGTCAAGGGTGGCCGAAGGCCATCGCGAAGCGACGCGACGACGAAGGAGGAGCGCCCTTGAGGGACCGGCCCGACCCGGAGACGATCGGACTGACGGGAAACCCCCACACGCAACCCTGATACCGATCGGGCGGCTCCCGCCCGCCGAAGCCACCCCTGCCAACCGACACCGGCCCAGCCCGGCCAGGCCCGCCCAGCCCCGCCGTCCCCGGCGACACCTCGAACGGATAGGCGCACCCCGGGGGCGATTACCCGGCCCTTCGGTTCCGCGTTGGCGGGGTATGACCATGCTTCAGTCTTCAACGGGCCGAAGGCGTCGACTGGTGGCGCCGGGTTTCGAAGAATCGGTTCAGCGTCCGCGTGAGCAGGCGCCGCAGGTGCCCGATCCGCCGATCTACCGGGACCTGCTGGCGCGGTGGGCCGATGCCGGCCGGACGCTGCCCGGCCTGCGTGACCCGGAGTGGTCGCGGCTCACGTCCTCCCCGGTTTGGCCCACCACCAGCAGTGGGCTGTACTGACCGAGGTCAGCGCGTCTCCGGGCCCGCCAGGTGGCGGGCGATGACCATGCGCTGGATCTGGTTGGTGCCCTCCACGATCTGGAGCACCTTCGCCTCGCGCATCAGCCGCTCGACGGGGAAGTCCGCCGTGTAGCCGTAGCCGCCGAGGACCTGCACCGCGTCCGTGGTGACGGCCATCGCCGCGTCCGTGCAGAACAGCTTGGCCATGGCCGCCTGGCGGGAGAACGGCTTGCCCGCGTCCCGCAGCCGCGCCGCCGCGAGGTAGAGCGCCCGGCCCGCCTCGATCTTGGTGGCCATGTCGGCCAGCATGAAGCGCAGCCCCTGGAAGTCCGCGATCGGGTGCCCGAACTGCTTGCGGTCCAGCGCGTACGTCAGGGCCTCGTCCAGCGCGGCCTGGGCGACGCCGATGGCGCAGGCGGCGATGCCCAGGCGCCCGGCGTCCAGCGCGGCCAGGGCGATGCTGAAGCCCTGCCCCTCCTCGCCGATGCGGCGGGCGTCCGGGACCCGTACGCCGTCGAAGTGCAGCTGGGCGGTGGGCGAGCCCTTCATGCCCATCTTCTTCTCGGGCACGGCCGCGGTCAGGCCCTCCGCGTCCCCGGGGACCAGGAAGGCCGTGATGCCCTTGGGGCCGTCGACGCCGGTGCGCGCGAGGACGGTGTAGAAGTCGGCGACCCCGCCGTGGGTGATCCAGGCCTTGGTGCCGGTGATGATCCAGTCGTCGCCGTCGCGCACCGCCTTGGTGGTGAGCGAGGCGGCATCGGAGCCGGCGGCTGGCTCGGAGAGGCAGTAGGCGCCCAGCAGGCCGCCGCCGAGCATCGCGGGCAGGTGGGCGCTCTGCTGCTCCTTGGTGCCGTAGCCGCCGAGGCCGTGGCAGGCCAGGGAGTGCACGCTGACGCCGAGGCCGACGGTCAGGCGGGCCGCGGCCAGCTCCTCCAGGACCTGGAGGTAGACCTCGTACGGCTGCTCGCCGCCGCCGAATTCCCCGGGGTACGGGAGGCCGAGCAGGCCGGCCTCGGAAAGCAGGGTGAAGACCTCCCGCGGGAAGCGGCCGGAGTCCTCCTCCTCGGCTGCCTTGGGGCGGATCTCCCGCTGTGCGATCTCGCGTACGAGGGCGAGGAGGTCCCGGGACTCCTCGGTGGGCAGCTGTCGGTCCACCGGCTGCGGGGCGCGGTCAGTCATGGCGGCGCTCTCCTCCCTGGTCGGGCACGGCGGCGACGCGTGAGGTGTGGGACGCGCCGCCGGGTCTCGGTAATCTCACAGCCGATGCTGCCCTCCCGGGTCACGGAAGGGGCTGTTCAGCGGCTGCGGCGGCTTGAGTATGCCCGATCAGGGGCTTCCCGTCACCGGGGCAAGATCACCGAGCGGATCGAGCGGCTCCTCGGGGCCGGGAGGTGCCGGACACTCCGGGACGAACTCCTCGATCACCTCCAGTGTCGCGCGCAGCTGGCGCACCAGCAGGGCCCCGAGCCCGGCGCGATCGGGCTGGTCCGGGGCGTCGGGCGCGCCGATCCAGTCCAGGGTGGTTCCTTCGACCCCGGAGAGCCAGCCGACGAGGGCGAGGCGGGCGATCGGCGGGAGGGTGCGGCGTCCGTACGCGCCTTCGGCGATGGTGGCGACCAGCTCCTCGCGGACGGCGTCGCGGATGGCGAGGACCTCGGCGTCGGAGCCGACGCCGCCGGTGACGATGGTGCGGTAGGCGGCGTGGTGGTGCTCGGCGTAGTGCAGGTAGCTGTCGATGGTGCGGCGGACGCGTTCGGCGCCGGGGAGGTCGGTGTCACCGCCGGCCCGGGCGACGAGCTCGGCCACGGAGTCCTCGACGATGGCGAGGTAGTAGCCGCGCTTGCTGTCGAAGTAGTAGTAGATCAGCCCCTTGGCGACGCCCGCCTGTTTGGCGATGTCGTCCATGGAGAGCGCGTCGTACGAGGTGTCGGCGAACAACTTGCGCCCGGTGGCTATGAGTTCGGCCCTGCGCGCCTGCGATCGGCCGGTGGTTCCGCGCTGTTGACTATTATTCAAATTCAGCCCTAGCCTCGAACTGCCACAGGACGCCCACCTTAGGGCAGACCTGTGTGTCGGGCTCATTTCACACGTGCCCGCGCGTCGGACGGGCTACGGCCGGAGGCCTCGCGATCCCGGACGGGGAGGGGCTCAGAGCCAGCCGACCTGGGTGACGAACATGGCGACGACGACCACGAGGGTCCAGCCGAGCACGTGCTCCAGCCAGGTGGAATCGTCCTTGGGTCCTCCGGTCCGGACGAGGTCCCGGGGAGCGGCGATGGGGGCGGCGCTGTCGGCAGTCATGGCGTCCAATGTGCCAGCGTTCGCGGCTTTCGCGGTAGGGACGCCAGGGGTGGGATGCATCACGCGAAATCCGACATATCGAAATCCGACATAAAGGGGCAGAGACAGGGGCCGACCCGAGCCCGGGCGGCGGACGGCCGGGCCCCGACCTCTTCGGTCGGGACCCGGCGCGCTCATTCACCGGGCGCTTCCTCAGGCGCCCCCGTCAGGCGCGGGACCCGCGGTCGCGGCTCGCCATGCCGGCCATCGCGAGGCCGAGGCACAGGGCGACACCTCCGGCGATCACGTTGCTGACCACCGTTCGCGTCGTGTCCATCTCGCCGGCGATGGCCCACGGGGCGATGATCGTCCACGCGCCGAGGGCGACCGCCGTCCACGCCATGGCGTGGGTGCGCTCGTAGGCGGAACCCAGACCGCTCATGCACAGGCAGAAGGCCAGGCCGGCGATCAGGTTGTTGATGGCCAGCGGGGTGAGGCCGCTGAACCCTGCGATCCACGGTGAGGCGGCCAGGTACAGGCCCGTGATCAGGGCCAGCGCTTCGACGGCCTGCGCCCGGGGAGTGGTGGTCACCCGCTCGAACCGAGTGCGCATCTCGGCGAGATCGGGGTGTTGCTCGATGCTGGGATGGGTGGTCATGGCCGGCCGCCTCCTACTGAGAAGCCTTTATCTGCCATTTACCCCACTATGTTCCGCTTATCCGTACCGCTTGGTCAACGGGAAAATTCGCGGCTTTCTCACAGCACCCCCACCGCCCGCAGCGCCCGGAACTGCGCCCGGCTCAGGCGGGCCGGCGCGTAGAGGTAGCAGATGCCGCCGGAGCCCGAGGCGACCTTGCCGGAGGCCCCCACGCGCTTGGTGCGCAGCCAGATCGTCTCCCACTCCGCGCGCTTGTAGACGCGGCGCACGGCGGGGTTGTCCCGCGAGTTGGGGTCGTTCGCGATCACGTCCCCGGCGGCGGTGAAGCCGATGACGGTCATCAGGTGGCCGGCGGTGCCGTAGCCCGCGCCCGTGAGCTCGTCGGGGCGGAAGGACTGGGAGGTGATGGCGGGGATGCCGGACCGGACCAGGGCCTCTAGGTCGGTCAGGGAGGTGAGGCGGGTGACGACTCCGGCCAGCCCGCGGTAGGTGGCGGCGTACGCGGCGTTGAAGGGCCAGTTGCCGCAGCCCTTGTAGGCGGCGTCGTAGGTGGAGCGGGCGGCGTGGCAGATCTGCGGGTCGGAGTACTTCGGGTCGACCCAGGTCAGGGCGGAGGGGGCGGGCTTGCCGCCCCAGTACTCGATGATCATCTGCGAGGAGGTGGGGCTGCACCAGGCCTCGCCGCCGTTGTCGTACTCGGGGTACCGGCCGGCGTGGACCTCCTGCGAGTAGCGCGGGACCTTCAGCTCGTGGGCCGTACGGGAGGGGGTCGAGGCCGGGATGGTGAAGCGGTCCGGGACGTCGGAGACCATGGCGCCCGCGAGCCGTACGGTGGGCCCGTGCTCGGCGCCGGGCCTGCGGTGGAGGGTGAGGCGCAGCTGCCAGGCCGTGATCCGCAGTCCGGCGGTGGCGGCCGGGGGGTCGAGGGCCAGGGTGTCGGTCCAGACGGTGGACCTGCCGTCGCTCTGGCCGTCCACCGAGGTGCGGCGGATGTCTCCGTCGCCGGAGGCCCAGCGGCCCATCACGTACCAGGGGGTGGCGGTGCCGTCGGTGTAGGTGCCGCGCAGTTCGATCTGGATCCAGGTCCCGGCCGGGGTGCGGGCGTTCCAGGAGGCGATGGCCTCGGTGGCGGGCACGGTGGAGCGGTGCACGGGGGAGGTCCAGGTGGCGTACTCCCAGGTGCTCTTGCGGCCGGTGTGCGGGTCGGCGTACTCGGTGCGGCCGACGGCCGTCGCGATCTCCAGGCCCGGGCGGGCGCCGCCGACGGCGGTGGTGCCCTGGTGGGTGCCCGCGAGCCAGTGGCCGTAGGAGTACCAGAAGCGGTTGTCGACGGTGCGGCCCGGGGTCCGCGGGGCGGGAGGCACGGGAGGGGTGGGAGGGGCCGCCGCGGCGCTGCCGCCGGAGACGGTCGCGGCGGTGGCCGCGGTGGCGACCGCGAGCGCGGCGACGAGTACGGCCCTGCGCGGCGTGGGTTCGGTCATCGCGTGTTCCCCCAGGGTGGGTCGGTACGTCGGTGGCTCTCCGGTGGCATCCGGCATCACCCTTGCAGTTCCCGGCGGCGGCGGCCCGAAGCCACGGGTCGTGTCGGGCCTGTCTACGCTGGTCGGGTGGAGCCACACCAGTCACTCGAGTCACTCGCCCGGGAGCTCGCCGCCCTGCCGCCCTCCCTCGGCCCGGTGCGCCTGATCGGGATCGACGGGCACGCCGGATCCGGGAAGAGCACCTTCGCGGGGCGGCTCGCCGAGGCGCTGGGGGCGCCCGTGCTGCACCTGGACGACGTGGCGACGCACGAGGAGCTGTTCGGCTGGGAGGAGCGGCTGCGCGCGCAGGTGCTGGAGCCGCTCGCCGCCGGACGGCCCGCGCACTGGGCCCCGTACGACTGGGTGGAGCGCCGGTTCGGGCCGGAGCGGGTGCTGGAGCCGGCGCCGGTGGTCCTGGTCGAGGGGGTCGGCGCGGGGCGGGCGGCGCTGCGTCCGCGGCTGGCACGGCTGCTGTGGATGGAGACGCCGCGCGAGCAGTCCTGGCAACGGGGGCGAAACCGGGATGGGCATGATCTTTCCGACTTCTGGGACGGATGGGAGCGCGCGGAGCGCGCGCACTTCTCCAACGACCCTTCGCGCCCCTTCGCCGACACCCTGGTACGCCAGAGCGGTACGGGATACGAGTGGTCTTCCGGGGCCCGTGCGACCGTAGGAACCTCCGCTTCCGTCACCGGGAGTAACGGACTCCCCCGGGCCTGAACGCCCCCGGAAATCCGCCGCTCCGGGCCCTCGCCGACCCGCTTGACCCGGGGCCCGCGGCGGCCTTACGTTCTCAATGCACGGCCTCTACAGGCCGCCGCGGACACGAAGCCCCCGGTTGTTCCCCCGTGACCGGGGGCTTCGTTCTGCCCGCGAACCCCCTCCCGGGCGGTGCCACGCGAGGCCGGTCCACCCCGATTCTTCACCCTGAGTCACCGGCAGCCCCGGGGGCGCACGCCGGAACCGGCCTTGTCGCGCCCTACGTAAGGTGCGTGACCGCAGGTACGATGCAGCCCTGATTTCATCGGCGCAGTGGGCAACTCATGTGCTCGTCACGGAGGTTGCCGCGCACCACGGGGGCAGGCTTGTGGGGGACGTGATGGATTTCGGCACGCCGGGCAACATGCACGCCCCGGCCGAACTGGCCTGGTTGCGCGGGGTCGACGCCTGCACCATGGGCGCCTATCCGCAGGCCGAGGAGGAGTTCCGGGCGGCCGTGCGACTCGACCCCTCCATGGCGGACGCATGGCTGGGCCTGCACGCGCTCCGGGTCGACACCGGCAACGCGTTACTTCGCATGTACGCCCACCGGGACCGGTTCGGCGAGCAGCGCGCCCGGCACCGTCGGACGCTGAACTCCTGGTACTGGCTGGGCTGGTGGGTGCAGCCGGTGCTGGAGAGCCGGCGCGACCTGCTCCTCGCCCATGCCTCGCACTGGCTGGACGGCCGCCACGTGCCCGAGCTGGACCAGGCGCTGGCCGCGCTGCCGCCGGTGGACACCGACGCGCAGGTCCGGTTCCTGCACGCCTGCCGGGCCTATCTGGTCAAGGACTGGGAGCAGCTGGTCCGGCACACCGAGCCGCTGGTCGACGATCCGCTGCTGGGCATCGAGGCGGGCCTGTTCGGCGGGATGGCGCGGGTCCGGCTGGAGATGTACGGGCAGGCGGAGCCGATGCTGGCGGCGGCGCTGATGCGGTGTCGCAGCGAACAGCCCCAGCGCAAGGAGCTGCGGTACTGGCTGGCGCGGGCGCGGGAGGGCACCGGGCGCAGTGCGGCGGCGCTGCCGCTGTACCGGGCGGTGCACCGGGTGGATCCCTCGTTCATGGACACCGCGGCCCGGCTGACGGCCATCGAGGACAGCGACGACACCGACGGCGTGGCCGATCTGGCGGGCCTGGCGGGGTACGCCGCGTACGGGGGCTACAGCGGCCACGGCCCGTCCCCGGCTGGCGGGGACCTCGCGGCGGTCGCGCTCGGCGGCGGGCCCGTCCAGGACATCGCGGCGGACGGCCAGGTGGAAGCCGATCCGCTGGCTCCGCCCCCTCCCCCGGTGGGACGTGTGGAGGGGGCACGGCGCAAGGCGCCGGTCCCGCCGCAGGGGATGCCCGAGGGCCTGCCGGCCGGACCCGCGGACCCGGCGGCGCTCGCCGAGGCGCTGGCGGAGCTGGAGCGGATGGTGGGCCTGGAGCCGGTCAAGCGGCAGGTGAAGGCGCTCTCGGCGCAGCTGCACATGGCACGGCTGCGGGCGGGTCAGGGCCTGCCGGTGCAGCCGCCGAAGCGGCACTTCGTGTTCTCCGGTCCCTCCGGTACGGGCAAGACGACCGTGGCCCGGATCCTGGGCCGGGTGTTCTACGCGCTGGGGCTGCTCGGCGGCGACCACCTGGTGGAGGCCCAGCGGGCCGATCTGGTGGGCGAGTTCCTGGGGCAGACGGCGGTGAAGGCGAACGAGCTGATCGATTCGGCGATCGGCGGGGTGCTGTTCGTGGACGAGGCCTATTCGCTGTCCAACTCGGGCTACAGCAAGGGCGACGCGTACGGCGACGAGGCCCTGCAGGTACTGCTGAAGCGGGCCGAGGACAACCGGGACCACCTGGTGGTGATCCTGGCGGGCTACCCGGCCGGGATGGACCGGCTGCTGGCCGCCAATCCGGGGCTGTCCTCGCGCTTCACCACCCGGGTGGACTTCCCCAGCTACCGGCCGCCGGAACTGACCGCGATCGGCGGGGTGCTGGCGGACGCGAACGGGGACCACTGGGACGAGGAGGCGCTGGAGGAGCTGCGCAGCATCAGCGCGCACGTGGTGGAGCAGGGCTGGATCGACGAGCTGGGCAACGGCCGCTTCCTGCGGACCCTGTACGAGAAGAGCTGCGCGTACCGGGACCTGCGGCTGGCGGGCTTCGCGGGTGAGCCGTCGCGGGACGACCTGGCGACGCTCCGGCTGCCGGACCTCATGCAGGCGTACGGGGAGGTCCTGTCGGGCCGCGGCCCCCAGGAGCGGCCGGAGCCCCCGGCCCTGTGAGGGTGTGAGGCGGATACGCCTCCGGGGCCCGTCGTGACGGGCCCCGGAGGCGTGCGGACCTGAGCGGTCAGTTCTTCGGCTGGCGGCCGCAGACGAACTCGAGGTTCTGGGGGGTCGTGTTGGCGCACCAGAGGCTGGGCCGCGCCGGCGGCACGAAGACGTACTCGGACAGCTTCATGTTGACCGGAGCGCAGTCCTGCCTGCCCTTGTACGGCGAGTACTTGGGGCACTTCCCGTTCGGCAGCTGCTGCAGGTGGGCGCGGAGCGCGTCCAGGCCGAGGTCCTCGATGCCCGGGTTGGTGGACGGCATGAAGCGGTTGGCCGACCAGGAGCCGCCCATGGTGGCGAACAGGGCGGTCACGCAGATCAGGCCGGCGGCCAGCTGGGACAGCAGGCGCGGGGAGATCCGGGCGGCCCGGGCCGGGGCGACCTCCTGGAGCGTGCCGCGGATCCAGCCGAAGCCCCGCTCGTAGGTGAGCATCAGGCCGAGGACGGCCAGGATGATCAGGCAGTAGAAGATGATCCAGGTGGTGCGCGGGTACAGCTGGACGGCCTGGTTGTGCGCCATGTGGGAGGCGAACCAGAAGCGCAGCAGCCAGGCGCCGACGAGGACGAAGCCGGCGGTGCGCACCACGATGTTGCGCAGGCCGAGGCCCACACCGATGCCCACGCCCAGGAGCAGGAGGATGCCGAAGCCGGTCTGGCCGGCCAGCTCGCCGGACACCGGGAAGTTGTGGTAGGTCTGCTCGCCGGCGCGGTCGGACGCCCAGCCCATCACGTAGGCCGGGTCCAGGTAGGTGTTGATGTAGGCGTAGCGGTCCACCGTCGAGGCGCCCAGGCGGGCCAGCTGGTACAGCAGCGGCGCGCCGATCACGGCGGCGGTGACCAGCATGGCGCCGAGGAAGGTCAGCGCACGCGTGACGGCGACCCGGCCGCGGCGCCACGGGAACAGCAGCAGGCCGAGGACGAACCCGCCCGGCGCGGCCCACAGGTACCAGCCGGAGTACCAGAGGAACATGACGCCGAACACGATGCCGAAGCCGAGGCCGCGCAGCACCGCTGAGCGCGTGGTGAGCTGGTCGGCCCGGCGGATCTCGCGGAAGGCGGCGGCCAGCAGCGGCAGCAGGACGAGCATGGAGCCGTGGCTGTAGGGGCGGATCGGGTCGAGGAAGACGATCGAGGCCGGTACGGCGATGGCCATCGCCCAGAACGGACGCAGCATCAGCCGCCACGCGACGTAGGCCATCGGTCCGACCAGTGCGCTGAGGATCAGCTGCAGGTCCTTCAGGGCGTGGCCCACGTCGGCGATGCCGTTGTGGAAGGCCTTGGCCCAGAGCGCGAGGAGGGCGGGGAACAGGGGCGGGTACACCCCCGGCAGGCCCTTGTGGCGCATCATGTCGTTGGCCATGCCCATGAGGTTGCCGGGGTCGCCCTCCTGGCCGCCCAGGCCCCACGGCGTGCCGTGCAGGGCGACCGCGATGCCACCCGCGACGATGCCGGTGGCCAGGCCCGCGAGGGCCGCGCACACCAGCCGCTGCGCGACCTGGTAGTAGCGCAGCGTGCCCCGGTAGGCGAGGAACAGCAGCACCGCGAGGACGGGTATGCCGATCAGCGCCGCGTACTGCTGGACCTTGGCGAGGCCGCTGACCTGACCGATCCGGGTGACGGGGTTGACGCTGATGTGCGTGCAGAGCAGCATGAACCCGAGAGCGACGACGACACTGACCACGACCTCCCCCAGCGGGAGGAACCAGCGCTTCTGCGTCCAGCGGTCGAAGCGGCCGCCCGACCGGGCCGTCGACTTCCCGTCGGACGGGACGCCTTCGGCGCCGTCCGGCCTGCTGGAGGGGGCGCCGATGATGTTCGGTGCCAAATCCGTCATGTCACATCGCTTCCGTGAAGCGGCACTCTGCCGCAGGTCGGGCCGGCTCGACGGGGCGAGCGAGGTCAGCGGGCGGCGGCCGGGACACCCGGCCGACACGCGTCCCCGGCACGCCGACGGGACTCCACGCCGGACACGCTAGCAAACCGGCATCATGCCCCCACCGGCCTACTGGCCGGACAGGAGCTCGATCGATCGCGAGGCGGCCGACGTACGGTGACCGGGCCCCTCGGCAACCCGGGGGTACCACAGCCGGAGCCGGACCGGGAAACCAGAAGATCCCCAGGGCCGTAGTGTTCCGTGTCGCGACCCGCGAAGTCCAACTCAAGTCCCCGAACCGACGATCCGGCCATCAAGACGGCCGGGACCCGATCGAGGTTCACCGGGACGCGCACGAACCGGCTCCGAGTGACCGACTTCACACCCGGCTCCGCCCCCGGACCCTCACGGGCCCGGGGGCGGACACGGCCTAGCGGCGGGCGAACGCCACGCGGTGGGCCGGGTCGCGGACCTCGCCGACCAGCATTTCGAGGACGTCCTCCAGGGCGACCAGGCCGAGGACCCGGCCGCTCTGGTCCGCCACCTGCGCGAGGTGCGTGGCGTCCCGGCGCATGACGCCGAGGGCGTCGTCCAGCGGGACGGTGGCGCACAGCGTGGTCATCCGGCGCCAGACCCGCTGCGGGACGGCCCGTTCCCGGTCCTCCAGGTCCAGTACGTCCTTGACGTGCAGGTAGCCCATGAAGGCGCCGCTGTCGGCACGGACGGGGAAGCGGGAGTAGCCGGTGCGCACGGTCAGCTGCTCGATCTGCCGCGGGGTCACCGCCGGGCCGACCGTGACCAGCCGGTCCGGACCGAGGAGGACGTCGGTGACGGGGCGGCTGCCCAGTTCCAGTGCGTCCTCCAGCCGCTCCTGCTCGACCGGCTCCAGGAGCCCGGCCTGCCGGGAGTCCTTGAGGAGCCGGCCCAGCTGGGCGGAGGTGTAGACGGCCTCGACCTCGTCCTTGGGCTCCACCTTGAAGAGCTTCAGGACGAGCGCGGCGCAGGCACCGAGCGCGGTGGTGACCGGCCCGCACAGGCGGGCGAAGGCGACCAGGCCGGGGCTGAACCACAGTGCGGTCTTCTCCGGGGCGGCCATCGCCAGGTTCTTCGGCACCATCTCGCCGATCACCAGGTGCAGGAAGACCACGGCGCTGAGCGCGAACGCGTAGCCGAGGGGGTGGATCAGGCCCTGCGGTACGCGGACGGCGTGGAAGACGGGTTCCAGCAGCCGGGCCACGGTGGGCTCGGCGACCGCGCCGAGGGTGAGCGAGCAGATGGTGATGCCGAACTGCGCCGCGGCCATCATGCGGGGCAGGTTCTCCAGGCCGTGGAGCACCTGGCGGGCCCGCTTGGAGCCGGCCGCGAGGGGCTCGATCTGGCTGCGCCGTACGGAGACGAGCGCGAACTCGGCGCCGACGAAGAAGCCGTTGGCCAGGACCAGCAGCAGGGCGAACAGGAGCTGGAGCGCGTTCATCGGGCGGCGCCTTCCAGCTCGGCCCGCTGCGGTTCGGGCACGGCCGCGCCGTCCGCCGCGGACGCGGGCCGGTACGCGCCGGCCGCGGGCACCGCCGCCAGCCGGACCAGCCGGACCCGCTCGGCACGGTTGCGGCCGACCCGGCGGACGGACAGCTTCCAGCCGGGGAGTTCCGCGCGGTCCCCGGGGGCGGGGATCCGGCCGAGCAGGTCGGCGACGAGGCCGGCGACGGTCTCGTACGGGCCTTCGGGCACTTCCAGGCCTATGCGGCGCAGGGTCTGCACCCGGCAGCTGCCGTCGGCCTCCCAGGAGGGGCGGCCGTCCTCGGCCGCCACGGCGGCGAGTTCGGGGGTCTCGTCCTCGGCGAGGTCGTGCTCGTCGCGGACCTCGCCGACGAGCTCTTCCACGATGTCCTCCAGCGTGACCACGCCGGCGGTGCCGCCGTACTCGTCGACGACCACGGCCATCGGCTGCTCGCTGCGCAGCCGTTCCAGCAGCGGCTGCACCGGCAGGGAGCCGGGCACCAGCAGCGGGGCGACGCAGATCCGGCTCACGCTCGTGCGGTCGCGTTCGGACTCGCGCACGGCGAGGGCGTCCTTGAGGTGGACGACGCCGGTGATCTCGTCGATGCGGTCGCGGTAGACCGGGAAGCGGGACAGGCCCGTGGCGCGGGTCAGGTTGAGCACGTCGGCCGCGGTGGCCGTGTGCATCAGGGCGCTGACCTTCACCCGGGGGGTCATGACGTGCTGGGCCGTGAGCTCGCCCAGCGACAGGGTCCGGACGAAGAGGTCGGCGGTGTCCTGTTCGAGGGCGCCGGCCTGGGCCGAATGGCGGACCAGGGAGAGCAGCTCGCCGGGGGTCCGGGCGGAGGCCATCTCCTCGGTCGGTTCCACGCCGAGCGCCCGCACGAGGCGGTTGGCCACGGCGTTGAGCCCGGCGATGACCGGGCGGAAGGCGCGGGAGAAGGCGTGCTGGGGGCCGGCGACGAAGCGGGCCACCTGGAGCGGCCGGGAGACCGCCCAGTTCTTCGGGACGAGCTCGCCGACGACCATCTGGACGGCGGAGGCGAGCAGCATGCCGATGACGACGGCGACGCCGGAGACGGCTCCCTTCGGCAGGCCGGTCGCCGCGAGCGGCCCGGCCAGCAGTGCGGCGAGGGCGGGCTCGGCGAGCATGCCGACCACGAGGGAGGTGATGGTGATGCCGAGCTGGGTGCCGGAGAGCTGGAAGGACAGCTCCCGTAGGGCCTTGACCACCGTGCGGGCACGGCGGTCACCGTCGGCTGCGGCGCGTTCGGCCTCGGGTCGCTCCACGGTGACGAGGCCGAACTCGGCGGCCACGAAGAAACCGTTGGCGAGGATGAGGGCGAAGGCCGCCGCGAGCAGAAGTAGCGGGGTGGTCATGCCGCCGCCTCCGAGGGGAGGGCGGCGCGGGTACTACCGGACGATCCGTCCATTGCTGGAGGGAGTCACTCCTCAAGTCGCAGGTGCCCACGGGCCACGAGGTCCCGGGGCCGATGGGAGGGCGCACAGCTGCGCCCCGCCACCAGGGTAGTCATTGAGATCCCGGCCGCAACGGTACGCAGCCGTGGGATCGGCCGACTCAGTGGTCGCCGGTGCCCGTTCCGTGGGTTTCGGCCAGGGCGCGCAGGGCGCGGGCGTCGCCGATCGCCTGCTGCTTGGCGATGCCCGGCTGGATGCCGAGGGCGGGCAGGCTGGTGCCGTCGCTGAGGTCGAGGAACACCCACGGGTCGCCCGGGCGGAGGTTGACGCGCAGGATCTGGGCCCACTCCAGGCGGCGGGTGTTGGTCAGGTTGACGACCGTGACGCCGGTCTCGTCCGCGACCACCTTGGGGCGGCTGAGCAGGACGAGTACGGAGCTCAGCAGGACGGCGGTGAAGACGAAGCTGATCCGCTCGCCCGGGCTGAGGTTCTCCAGCAGCAGGGCGATCGCCGTGATGGTGGCGAACATGGCGAGGCCGACGCCCAGGAGTACGACCCGGGTGCGGGTCGGCCGGAAAGTGACCGGCAGGGCGGGTGTGGCGGGCTGGGCGGCGGACTCGGCCATGGTGCGGTGCCTTCTGGAGGTGGCGTGCGGGTCGGTGGGCGGCGTGCCGGTGCGGCACGCCGGGTCCAGGAGACGGTCTAGAGGCGGCAGGCGTGGATCGAGGTGGTGAGGATCGCGCGCGCGCCGAGCTCGTACAGGTCGTCCATGATCCGCTGCGCTTCCTTGGCGGGGACCATCGCGCGGACGGCGACCCAGCCCTCGTTGTGCAGCGGGGAGACGGTGGGCGACTCCAGGCCGGGGGTGAGGGCGACCGCGCGCTCCAGGTGCTCGGCGCGGCAGTCGTAGTCCATCATCACGTAGCTGCGGGCCACCAGGACGCCCTGCAGGCGGCGCAGGAACTGCTGGACCTGCGGGTCGTCGGCGCCGGCGCCGTTGCCGCGGATGACGACGGCCTCGGAGGTGAGGATCGGCTCGCCGATGACCTCCAGGCCTGCGTTGCGCAGGCTGGTGCCGGTCTCGACGACGTCCGCGATGATCTGGGCGACGCCGAGCTGGATGGCGGTCTCGACCGCGCCGTCGAGGTGCACGACGGAGGCGTCGATGCCCTTCTCGGCGAGGTGCTTGGCGACGATTCCCTCGTACGAGGTCGCGATCGTCATCCCGCTGAAGTCCTCGGGACCCTTCGCCGTGCCGGGGGTGGTGGCGTAGCGGAAGGTGGAGCGGCCGAAGTTCAGCGGCAGGATCTCCTCGGCGCTGGCACCGGAGTCGAGCAGCAGGTCGCGGCCGGTGATGCCGATGTCGAGCTTGCCCGAGGAGACGTAGATCGCGATGTCCTTGGGGCGGAGGTAGAAGAACTCCACCTCGTTCTCGGGGTCGACGACCACGAGCTCCTTGGACTCCTTGCGCATCCGGTAGCCCGCCTCATGGAGCATCGCCGACGCCGGTCCGGAGAGTGAACCCTTGTTGGGGACGGCGATGCGCAGCATGGGGCTTCCTTTGGTGCGTGGTTACGGGATGTACGGGCGGGTGTGCGAGCCGGAACTCAGAGGTGCGCGTAGACGTCGTCGAGGGAGATCCCGCGCGCCACCATCATCACCTGGACGTGGTAGAGCAGCTGGGAGATCTCCTCGGCGGCGGCTTCCTTGCCCTCGTACTCGGCGGCCATCCAGACCTCGGCGGCCTCCTCGACGACCTTCTTGCCGATGGCGTGCACGCCCTTGTGGACGAGCTCGGCGGTGCGGGAGGTGCTGGGGTCGCCTTCGGCGGCCTTGCGCTGGAGCTCGGTGAAGAGCTCCTCGAAGGTCTTGGGGGTCTTGTCAGCCATGATGGTCCTCAGAATACGGGGTTCCCCGTCGCCACTCAGCGCCAGGGTTCGCTGACGGTGCGCAGGGTCATGGCGGTGGAGACGGCGGCGGTGACCGCTTCGTGCCCCTTGTCCTCGTTCGACCCCTCGAGGCCGGCGCGGTCCAGCGCCTGCTCGTCGTTGTCGCAGGTCAGTACTCCGAAGCCGACGGGGACTCCGGTGTCGATCGACACCTGTACCAGGCCCTGGGTGACGCCCTGGCAGACGTAGTCGAAGTGCGGGGTGCCGCCGCGGATGACCACTCCGAGGGCGACGATGGCATCGTAACCGCGACCGGCCAGTACCTTCGCCACGACCGGGAGCTCGAAGCTGCCGGGGACCCGGAGCAGGGTGGGCTCGTCGATGCCCAGCTCGTGCAGGGCCCGCAGGGCTCCGTCGACCAGTCCGTCCATGACCTTCTCGTGCCACTGGGCCGCGATCACGGCGACTCGGAGGTCTCCGCAGTTCTTCACGCTCAGTTCGGGTGCGCCCTTGCCGCTCACAGCTCTGCTCCTCGGTGGTTCGTGATGGGTGGGGTGGGTGGATGTGTGTACGGGTGGTGGTGCGTGCCTACTGGTTGCCGCAGGCGGAGGTGGTCACGGGCCCGTCCAGCCAGGGCAGGTCGTGACCCATACGGTCCCGCTTCGTGCGCAGGTACCGCAGATTGTGCTCGCCGGCCTCCAGCGGCATCGACTCCCGGCTGGTGACCGCGATGCCGTGCCGGACGAGGGCGTCGGACTTCTCGGGGTTGTTGGTCATCAGCCGGACGCCGTGCACGCCGAGGTCGGTGAGGATCTGGGCGCCGGCGCCGTAGTCGCGGGCGTCGGCGGGCAGGCCGAGTTCCAGGTTGGCGTCGAGGGTGTCGCGGCCGCGCTCCTGGAGCTCGTACGCGCGCAGCTTGGACAGGAGTCCGATGCCGCGGCCCTCGTGGCCGCGCAGGTAGACGACGATGCCGCGGCCCTCGGTCTTGATGCGTTCCATGGAGGCGTGCAGCTGGGGGCCGCAGTCGCAGCGCTGGGAGGCGAAGATGTCGCCGGTCAGGCACTCGGAGTGCATCCGGACGAGGATGTCGGAGCCGTCGCCGATCTCGCCGTGGACGAGGGCGACGTGCTCGACGCCGTCGACGGTGGAGCGGTAGCCGTACGCCGTGAAATCGCCGAAGGCGGTCGGCAGGCTGACCTCGGCCTCGCGGCGCACGGTGGGCTCGGCGGAGCGGCGGTAGGCGATCAGGTCCTCGATGGAGATGATCGTCAGGCCGTGCTTGCGGGCGAAGGGGATCAGCTCGGGCAGGCGCAGCATGACGCCGTCCTCGCCTGCGATCTCCACGATGGCACCGGCCGGGCGCAGGCCCGCGAGGCGGGCGAGGTCGACGGCGGCCTCGGTGTGGCCGTTGCGGACCAGGACACCGCCGGGCTTGGCGCGCAGCGGGAAGACGTGGCCGGGGCGGACGAAGTCACCGGGCTCGGAGACCCCGTCGGCCAGGAGGCGCAGGGTGGTGGCGCGGTCGGCGGCCGAGATGCCGGTGGAGACGCCGTGGGCGGCGCTCGCGTCGACGGAGACGGTGAAGGCGGTCTTCATCGACTCGGTGTTGTTCTGGACCATCTGGGGGAGTTCGAGCCGGTCCAGCTCGGCGCCCTCCATGGGGGCGCAGATCAGGCCGCGGCACTCGCTCATCATGAACGCGATGATCTCGGGGGTGGCCTTCTCGGCGGCGATGACGAGGTCGCCCTCGTTCTCGCGGTCCTCGTCGTCGACGACGACGATGGGACGGCCCGCCGCGATGTCGCGGATGGCCTGCTCGACGGGGTCGAGGCGGAAGGTCTCTTCGGGGATGTCGGGCACGGGCTTGAGGCTGGTCATGCCGTTGCTCCTTCCAGGGCCGGGGCGGGGTTGGTGCGGGAACGCTGGTACCAGTCGTAGGCGCCCCACAGCACGAGGGCGAAGTACACGACGTAGACGAGGCCGGAGAAGGCCAGTCCGTTGCTGAAGGCGAGGGGGACGCCGACCAGGTCGACGAGGAGCCAGGCGAACCAGAACTCGACGAGGCCGCGGGCCTGGGCGACCATCGCGACGATGGTGCCGACGAAGATGTACGCGTCGGCCCACGGGCTCCACGAGAGGTTCGGGAAGAGCGTGAAGAGGCCGCCGACGGCGAGGGTGCCGAGGGCCGCGCCGGCCAGGAGGAGCCCGCGCTCCTTCCAGGTGGCGGTGCGCACGGCGATGGAGCCGTCCTGGGCCTGCTGCCGACCGCGCCGCCAGGCGCGCCAGCCGAAGACGGCCACGCCGATGACGAGGAGCTGCTTGCCGACGCCGCCCGCGAGGTGGGCCGAGGCGTAGGCGGCGATGAGGATCACGCCGGAGAGGAGCTGGGCGGGCCAGGTCCAGATGGAGCGGCGCCAGCCGAGCGCGAGCGCGGCCAGGCCCATCAGGTTGCCGATCATGTCGGACCAGATGACCTTCTGGCCGAAGACGGTGAAGGCCTCCGCGTTGAGCCAGGTCAGGGCGCTCACCGGTGGTCCCCCGTCGCGTGCAGCGGGTTCACGCCGGCGGCCAGGAGGCGCTCGACGTACTTCGCGAGGACGTCGACCTCCAGGTTGACCGGGTCGCCGCTCTGCTTGATGCCGAGGGTGGTCAGCGCGAGGGTGGTGGGGATGAGGCTGATGGTGAACCAGTCGGCGGCGGCCTCGACCACGGTGAGGCTGACGCCGTCGACCGTGATGGAGCCCTTCTCGACGACGTAGCGGGAGAGGTTCTCCGGGAGGGCGACCTTGACGATCTCCCAGTGCTCGGAGGGGGTCCGGGAGATGATCTCACCGGTGCCGTCCACGTGCCCTTGGACCAGGTGTCCGCCGAGGCGTCCGCCGAGGGCCATCGGGCGCTCCAGGTTGACCCGGGAGCCCTGGGTCAGGGCGCCGAGGCTGGAGCGGTTCAGGGTCTCCTGCATGACGTCGGCGGTGAACTCGCCGTCCGCGGTCTCCACGACGGTGAGGCAGACGCCGTTGACCGCAATGGAGTCACCGTGCTTGGCGCCTTCGGTGACGAGGGGGCCGCGCAGCCGGAAGCGGGAGGCTTCCTCGAGCTGCTCGACAGCGGTGACCTCGCCCAGTTCTTCGACGATTCCGGTGAACACTCAGTGCTCCTTGGTGGCGGTGGCGGTGGGTGCGGTGACGGGGACTGCGGTGATGCGGAGATCGGGGCCGATGCGCACGGCCTCGGTGATGTCGAGGCGCTGCGCACCGGAGATGTTCTTGATCCCGGCGTCGGCGAGGGCCGCGGGTCCGGCGCCGAGCAGGGCCGGGGCGATGTAGCCGATGACGCGGTCGACGGCGCCGCCTTCGAGGAAGGCACCGGCCAGCGTGGGCCCGCCTTCCAGCAGGAGGGAGCGCACGCCGCGCCGGAACAGGCGGGTGAGGAGGTCGTGGACGCCGATGCGGCCGTCGTGCAGGGGCAGCCGGAGCAGTTCGACGCCGGTCAGGTGCCGGGTGTCGGCGTCCTCGCCGACGACGAGCAGGGTGGGCCCGGCGTCGTCGAGGATGCGGGCGGCCGGCTGGAGCTCGGCGCGGGCGTCGAGGGCGATCCGCAGCGGCTGCGTGGCGCCTTCCACTCCGCGGACGGCGAGGTGCGGGTCGTCGGCGCGCAGGGTGCCGCCGCCGACGAGGACAGCGTCGCTCTCGGCGCGGAGCCGGTGGACGTCGGCCCGGGACTCGGCGGAGCTGATCCAGCGGCTGCTGCCGTCCGCGGCGGCGCTGCGGCCGTCGAGGGTGGCGGCGTACTTCCAGGTGACGTGCGGCCGGCCCAGGCGTACGGAGGTCAGCCAGGCGGCGTTGCCCGCCTCGGCCTCGTCCGCGAGGAGCCCTGCCGCGGTGTCGATCCCGGCCGCGCGCAGGGTGGCGGCACCGCCGCTGGCCTGCGGGTTCGGGTCGGAGACGGCGTAGACCACGCGGGTGATCCCGGCGCCTGCGAGGGCCTGGGCGCAGGGCCCCGTACGGCCGGTGTGGTTGCAGGGTTCGAGGGTGACGTAGGCGGTGCCGCCGCGGGCGGCCTCGCCTGCCGCGCGCAGGGCGTGGACCTCGGCGTGCGGGCCGCCGGCCCGCTCGTGCCAGCCCTCGCCGACGATCACGCCGGAGGCGTCGGTGATGACGCAGCCGACGACCGGGTTGGGGCTGGTGGAGCCGAGTCCGCGGGCCGCGAGCTCGATGGCTCGGCGCATGGCACGGGTGTCCGCGTCGGGTGCTGCGTGCGCGGCGTGTGTCGCCACCGGGTCCTCCTGCCTCATCGGGCACGGACTCCGGGGCCTGTCGGGATACGACAGATGAAGCGGTACAGCGCACGGGGGACGCCGAGGCCGGAAAAACGGTTCGACCGGGCACATCCGCAGGGATGTGCCGACGAACCGCCGACGGCGGCGTACCTGTGACTGGCCCGCCGCGCACTGCCTCCCATCCGGACTTTAACCGTCGGTCCAGGAATCTCACCTGGTCAACCGGCCGCTGGCTGCGGACGGGTCGCGGACTATAACCGCCGGTTCGGAATTACACCGACCCCGGAGTGCGCTGCTACTGGTACTCCAGCCAGTCTGCCACGGCTGATCGGGCGCCATGCGAGTGATGTGGTGTGGCCTGGCTCACAGGAAGTCGGTACCGACGGGGACTTTGTCAAGTCGGGCGGGATTGGTCCAGACCTATTGACGGGGTGGTCTAGTCCTCTTAACGTTCCCTTCATCTTCTCGGGAACGGTCCGTCAGATGTGCGCACGTCACGGGCCAACACGCTTCCGCACCACCCCTGTTGCTTCATGTTGTGTCCAGTTGTGTCCTGCATCCTCCCCTCCCCAGGAGGCACAATGCCATCCCCCACACGTACGAGAGCGATGCTCCTGGCATCCGGCGCAGCGATCGCCGGACTCCTGGTGGGCGGGCTCTCGGCGGGCGTCTCGCACGCGGCCGACAACGAGGGCTGTCGCCCCGACGGGCTATACAAGACCACTGGCGTCGACGTCCCGTACTGCTCGGTCTACGACTCCGAAGGCCGCGAGAAGATGGGCGCCGACCACCAGCGCCGCGTCATCGGATATTTCACCGGCTGGCGCACCGGCAAGGACGGCGCACCCGCCTACCTCGCCAACAACATCCCGTGGTCCAAGGTCACCCACCTGAACTACGCCTTCGCCCACGTGGGCGCCGACAACAAGATCTCCGTCGGCTCGGACGGCGTGAACAACGCCGCCACCGGGATGACCTGGCCCGGCGTCGCCGGCGCCGAGATGGACCCGGCCCTCCCCTACAAGGGCCACTTCAACCAGCTGACGAAGTTCAAGAAGCAGTACCCGAACGTCAAGACGCTGATCTCGGTCGGCGGCTGGGCGGAGACCGGCGGCTACTTCGGTGACGACGGCAACCGGGTCGCCTCCGGCGGCTTCTACTCGATGGCCACGAACGCCGACGGCTCGGTCAACCAGGCCGGCATCGACACCTTCGCCGACTCCTCGGTCGAGTTCATCCGCAAGTACGGCTTCAACGGCGTCGACATCGACTACGAGTACCCGACCACCATGAAGGACGCCGGCAACCCGCTGGACTGGCAGCTGGCCAACGCCCGCCGCGCCGGCCTCGTCCAGGGCTACGCGGCCCTGATGAAGTCCCTGCGCGAGAAGCTCGACCGCGCGGGCGCCGCCGACGGCAAGCACTACCTGCTCTCCGTCGCCGCCCCCTCCTCCGGCTACCTGCTGCGCGGCATGGAGACGTTCCAGGTCCAGAAGTACCTGGACTACGTCAACATCATGTCCTACGACCTGCACGGCGCCTGGAACGAGTACGTCGGCCCCAACGCCTCGCTCTTCGACGACGGCAAGGACGGCGAACTCGCCGCCGCCGGCGTCTACTCCACCTCCCAGTACGGCGGCATCGGCTACCTCAACACCGACTGGGCGTACCACTACTTCCGCGGCTCCATGCCGGGCGGCCGGATCAACATCGGCCTGCCCTACTACACCCGCGGCTTCAAGAACGTGCAGGGCGGCACCGACGGCCTGTGGGGCAAGGCCCCCGCGACCACCTGCCCGGCCGGCGCGGGCCTGACCAAGTGCGGCGACGGCGCGGTCGGCATCGACAACCTGTGGCACGACAAGGACACCAACGGGGCCGAGTCCCCTGCGGGCTCCAACCCGATGTGGCACGCCAAGAACCTGGAGAAGGGCGTCGTAGGCGACTACGTCACCAAGTACGGCTTCCCGGCGAACACCGCGCTGACCGGCACCTACGCCCGCAAGTACGACTCCACCCTGGCGGCGCCGTGGCTGTGGAACGCGCAGAAGAAGGTCTTCCTCTCGACGGAGGACGAGCAGTCGGTGGCCGCCAAGGCCGACTACGTGATCGACAAGGGCATCGGCGGCACGATGGTCTGGGAGCTCGCGGGCGACTACGCGTACAACGCGGCCAAGGGCCAGTACGAGATGGGCGACACGCTCACCGACACGATGTACCAGAAGTTCAAGTCGGCCTCCCCCTACGGCGCGAAGAAGGCGGGCGCCACCGCCCCGCCCACCCAGGCCGTGGACATCAGGACCGAGTTCACCGAGTTCAAGCTGGGCGACTCCAACTACCCGCTCACCCCGAAGCTGAAGATCACCAACAACACCAGCGCCACGCTGCCCGGCGGCACCGAGTTCCAGTTCGACTACGGCACCTCGGCCCCGAACAACGCCTCCGACCAGTCCGGCTTCGGCACGACCGTGATCAGCAGCGGCCACACCGGCACCAACGTCGGCGGCCTGAAGGGCGACTTCCAGCGGGTCTCCCTGAAGCTCCCGGCCTGGCAGACCCTGGCCCCCGGCGCCTCCGTCGACCTGGCGTTCAACTACTACCTGCCGGTGTCCACGCCCTCCAACTGGACGGTGAAGATCTCCGGCACCACGTACGCCCTCGCCGGCGACCTGGCCCGCGGTACGACGACGGTCCAGCCCGGCGGCGGCACCCAGCCCCCGACCACTCCCCCGACCACCCCTCCCACCACCCCGCCGACCACTCCCCCCACGACCCCGCCGACCACGCCTCCGGGCGGGACCTGCACCAACCCGGCGTACGTGGCGGGCACGGTCTACAACAGCGGCAACCTCGTCTCCCACAAGGGCCGCAACTGGAAGGCCCAGTGGTGGACGCAGAACGAAGAGCCCGGCACCACCGGCGAATGGGGTGTCTGGAAGGATCAGGGCGCCTGCTGACCACTGCGCCCTGATCCATGAACGAAGGTGAGGACCCGGTGGCCCGGCGGCCACCGGGTCCTCGCTCGTTCCGCGCGAACCCGGCCTCGTACGCTGCACCGGTGATCACACACATCACCGCGTCCGACGCGGACTTCGAGGAAAACCGTCCCCGGATGTTCGGCATCGCCTACCGCATGCTCGGCTCCGCCGCGGAGGCCGAGGACACCGTGCAGGAGGCGTACCTGCGCTGGGCGGCCGCGGACCGCGAGGAGATCGAGCACCCCGGCGCCTGGCTCGCCAAGGTCGTCACGAACCTGTGCCTCAACACCCTCACCTCGGCGCGGGTCCGGCGCGAGGCGTACGTCGGCCCCTGGCTCCCGGAGCCCGTCCTCACCGCGGACGGCACGCTCGGCCCGCTGGAGTCCGCGGAGCAGCGGGACAGCGTGTCCATGGCCCTGCTGGTGCTGCTGGAACAGCTCACGCCGGTGGAACGGGCCGTCTACGTACTGCGCGAGGCCTTCGCCTACAGCCACCGGGAGATCGCCGGACTCCTCGACCTCACCGAGGCCAACTGCCGCCAGCTCTACCGGCGGGCGGCCGGCCGGGTGACCGCGGACCGGCCGGCCGCGCCGGAGCCGCGCTTCGCGCCGGACCCCGAACGGTGGCAGAGCCTCGTGGAAACCTTCATGACGGCAGCGCGCGGCGGGGACCTGACCCGGCTGGAGGGGCTGCTGACGGCCGACGTCCGGTTCGTCTCGGACGGCGGCGGTGTGGTCAACGCGGCGCTGCGGCCGATCCTGGGGCGGGAGAAGGTGGCCCGGTTCGCGATCGGGGTGCTCAAGAAGTTCGCCGGGGACCTGCCGGTCAGCGTCGCGGAGATCAACGGGGTACCCGCGCTGCTCTTCGGCGAGACGGGTGTTCTTCTGGTGGAATTCGAGAACGGGCTGGTCAGCGGGCTCAGCACGGTACTCAACCCGGAGAAGCTGGAATTCCTCCAGCGGCAGCTGTCACATTCCTGAGGGCCGTCCGGTCTCCGCTGCTGAAGGAACCACATCGGCGAAAGGCGGACCCCGTGAGCACCATCCTCGTCACCGGCGGCACCGGCACCCTCGGCGTGCTGGTCGTGGACCGGCTCCGGAAGGCGGGCCACGAGGTCCGCGTACTGAGCCGGCACGCCCCGGACCACCCCGTCGACCTGTCGGACGGCAGCGGGCTGGACGCGGCGACGGCGGGCGCGGAGGTGATCGTGCACTGCGCGAGCAACACGCGCGGCGGGGGCAAGGGCGACGAAACCGCCGCCCGCCACCTCGTCGACGCGGCCCGGCGGGCGGGGACCGTCACCAACATCGTCTACATCTCGATCGTCGGGGTGGACGTGGTGCCGCTCGGCTACTACCGGACGAAGCTGAAGGTCGAGCGGCTGCTGGAGGCGTCCGGGCTGGGCCTGACCATCCTGCGCACGACCCAGTTCCACGACCTGGTGGCGCAGCTGGTGGACACGGCGGCGAAGCTGCCGCTGGTGCCGGTACCGATGCCGAGCGGGGTACGGGTCCAGCCGATCGCCGTCGGGGAGGTCGCGGACCGCCTGGCGGAACTGGCCGTCCCGACCCCGTCGGGCCGGGTCCCGGACATGGGCGGTCCGGAGATCCACACCCTGCCGGACCTGGCCCGCACCTACCTGACCGCGACGGGCCGCCACCGCCGGGTGTTCTCCTTCCCCCTGGCGGGCAAGGCCTACGCGGGCTTCAAGCGCGGCGGCAACCTGACCCCGTCCCACGCGGTGGGCCGCCTCACGTTCGCACAGTTCGCGCAGTCAGCGGCGAAACGGGGGCGGTAGAGGGCGGTAGAGGGCGGTAGAGGGCGGTAGAGGGCGGTAGAGGGCGGGGCTTCGGGAGCCGGTCGACCGGGGTCGGCGAGGTGCGGCGGGGGCTGCGGTGGTCGGGAGCCTCTCGGCCGGTATCAGGGATGCGTGTGGGGGTTTCCCGTCAGTCCGATCGTCTCCGGGTCGGGCCGACCCCTCAAGGGCGCTCCTTCGTCGCGTCGCTTCGCGATGTCGCTGCGCTCCACCCTTGACCGGCCGACCCGCCCCGGAGGAACGAAGACTGCCGGGAAACCCCCAAAAGAACGGGCCGGGCGTTCAAGGATCAGGACGGGGCAATCAGAGATGCCCATGCCGATGCAGGGTGAGGGACGAGCAGGAGACGGGGCCGATCCAGACCAGGGCCCGTGTCGGTGGGGCGCGCCAAATCGCTACGCGCTCCTCACCTCTCAGCGTCCGACGGCCGTCTGTGGCTGGACATAGGCCGCCCACAGCCTCAGGTGCTTCCCGCTGACGGCGTCCGATGACCGTCTGCGACCCCTCACAAGCCGCCCACGACCCGCAGACGCTCCTGTCGGGAGGCGTCTGACGGCTGTCCGGGGCGGAAAAGCGTGAAACAGCGGCTATTCCGCAGTGGATGCGGGTCAGCGCACATGGGCGACCCAAAAGGCCATCCGTTTGCCCCAATTACCCCTGTTTGGCGGCGACTTTGTGGTGTCCTGCTCGCACTGACCCGGTCCCACTACGGAATAGGTGAAGTACCGGCGGTCAGCCCCTCCCATCTGTTCTCCTCGACCACTGTCGGCCGTCGGTCGCGGTCATGGAGAAGCGCGTAGCGATCGGAGGCGGCCTATGTCCAGCCACAGCCGGTCGCCGGACGCAGATCGAGCGCCGGACCGAGCTCGTGGGCGGCCTATGTCCGGCCACGGCCGGTCGTCGGACGCCTCCCGAGAGGAGCGTCCAAGGGTCTTGGGCGGCTTATGTCCAGCCCAGGACGGTCGTCGGACGCTGAGGGATGAGGAGCGCGTAGCGATCTGGCGCGCCCCACCGACCCGGGCCCTGGTCTCGCGATGGCCCCGCCTGCCGGACATGCCCCACCGGAACGGGGCTGGGCATCTCTGACGGGCCCGTCCCTGGAAAGGAACGCCCGGCCCGTTCTTTTGGGGGTTTCCCGGCAGTCTTCGTTCCTCCGGGGCGGGACGGTCGGTCAAGGGTGGCCGAAGGCCATCGCGAAGCGACGCGACGACGAAGGAGGAGCGCCCTTGAGGGACCGGCCCGACCCGGAGACGATCGGACTGACGGGAAACCCCCACACGCATCCCCGATACCG
Organism: Streptomyces nojiriensis; assembly: GCF_017639205.1. NCBI lineage: Bacteria > Bacillati > Actinomycetota > Actinomycetes > Kitasatosporales > Streptomycetaceae > Streptomyces > Streptomyces nojiriensis. The sequence goes on from NZ_CP071139.1 coordinate 2,198,919, forward strand.
ACCGAGAGGCTCCCGACCACCGAAGCCCCCGCCCCGCCCCGCCCCACCCCTACCCCCCGAACAGCACCGCCTGCGCGGACTCCCGCGCTGCCAGTTCGGCTCCCGCGAGGACCGCCGGGTCGCCCAGGGTCGTGGCGCGGATCTCCGTCGGGACCGGGGTCAGTTTCGCCACGCGGTGGGCGACCCGGGCGGCCAGGGCGGGGCCGCCTGCGCGGCCCAGTTCGCCGCCCAGGACCACGCAGCCCGGGTCCAGGATCGCCGCGGCCGCCGCCGCGCCGAGCGCGAGCCGTTCGGCCAGGGCTTCGAGGAAGGCCTCCCCCGCGGCTCCGGCCACGGCCTCCTCCGCCGGGCCCGCGAAGCCGTGTGCGCGCGCCAGCGCGGTCACGGCTTCGCGGCCCACCAGGGCGTGGAATCCGCCCGCGCAGTCTTCGGCCGACGGCAGGCCGGCGGTGCCCGGTACCGGGAGGAAGCCGATCTCGCCCGCCCCGCCGGAGGCGCCCCGGCGCAGCCGGCCGTCCAGGACCACGGCCGCGCCCACGCCCGCGCCGAGCCACAGCAGGACGAAGGAGTCCAGGTCACGGGCCACGCCCAGGCGCTGCTCGGCGAGGGCGGCCAGGTTGGTCTCGTTCTCGACGACGACCACGGCGGGCAGGCTCCGCTGCAGGGCGGTGACCAGGTCGCGGTGCCAGGCCGGGAGGCCGCTGGTGTCGCGGAGTTCGCCGGTGGCCGGGGCGACCAGGCCCGGGGCGCCTATGACGACGGTGTGCAGCTCGGCGGCGCCGGCTTCGCGTGCGGTGCGCAGCAGGGCGGCCACCGCGTCCTCGGGGGCGCCGACGGGCAGGGCGGCTTCGGCGAGGGGGCGGCCGAGGAGGTCGGTGACGACGGCGGTGACCCGGTCGGTGCGCACGTCGAGGGCGGCCAGGTGGGCGCGGTCGGCGACGATCCCGTACAGCTTGGCGTTGGGGCCGCGGCGCTGTTCGCCGGACTCGCCGGCGACCTCGATGAGTCCGGCTTCGGTGAGCCGGTCGACGAGGTCGGCGACGGAGGGGCGGGAGAGGCCCGTCATGGTTTTGAGCTGGGTGGCCGTCAGCGGCCCGGATTCCTGGAGGAGTTGCAGGGCGAGGCGGTCGTTGATGGCCCGGGCCGTGCTGGGCGAGGCGGGGGACGGTGCCGGAGTGGTGGCGGGGGCAGGAGTCACGGAGCCCATCCTAGGGAGTCGGGCCCATTATCTATCAGGCAGGGTCCCTGATAGTTTAATCGTCATGACCGGGGACACCGACCTCAGCCCGGCGCGCCTGCGCCATGCCCGCTACGCCATCGCCGCCGTCTTCTGCACCCACGGTGCCGTCACCGGCTCCTTCGCCACCCGTATCCCCTGGATCCAGGAGCACGCCCAGCTCAGCCCGGGCACCCTGGGCCTGGCCCTCGCCGCCCCCGCCGTGGGCGCGGCCCTGGCCATGCCGCTGGCGGGCCGGATCAACCACTGGCTCGGCGCACGCGCGGCGCTGCGGGCCCTGCTCTCGCTGTGGACGCTCTCGCTGATCCTGCCGAGCCTCGCCCCGAACCTGCCCGCCCTCTGCTTCGTGCTCTTCGTCTACGGAGCCACCGCCGGCATGTCGGACGTGGCGATGAACGCGTTGGGCGTGGAGACGGAGAACCGGCTGGGCCGCTCGATCATGTCCTCGCTGCACGGCATGTGGAGCGTGGGCGCGCTCCTCGGCTCGGCCGCGGGTACCGTCGCGGCCCACGCCGGGGCCGACGCCCGGCTGCACCACCTGGTCGCCGCGCTGATCCTGACGGCGGGCGGGCTGTTCGCGGTACAGGGCGTGCTGGACCTGCGGGCCGACCAGGGGGCGCAGGCGCCGCCGCACTTCGCGCTGCCGCCGAAGTCGGCGCTGCTGATCGGGGCCGTCGGGTTCTGCGCGGTCTTCGCCGAGGGCGCGAGCCTGGACTGGTCCGCGGTCTACCTGCGGGACGTCCTGCACACGGACGCGGGTCTGGCGGCGGCCTCCACCACCGCCTTCGCGCTCACCATGGCCGTGGCCCGGCTGGTCGGGGACCGGGTGGTGGACCGGTTCGGGGCGGTGCGCACGGTCCGGGCGGGCGGGGTGGTGGCCACCGTGGGCGGGCTGCTCGTCGTCGGGGTCCGGCATCCGGCGGGCGCGCTGGCCGGGTTCGGGTTGATCGGGCTCGGGATCGCGGTGGTGGTCCCGCTGGCCTTCGCGGCGGCGGGGCGCAGCGGCCCGGCCCCGGCGCAGGCCATCGCCGGTGTCGCGACGATCACGTACACCTCGGGGCTGATCGCCCCGTCGGCGATCGGTGCGGTGGCGGACGCGACCTCGCTGGTGGTGTCCTTCGGACTGGTCACCCTGCTGGCGTTCGCGCTGATCGCCGGTGCCGCGGTACTGCGTCAGGGGCCGCCGGTGGGGCAGGCTGGGGGCGATCGCGGCGGGGCGGCGGCCAAGTCCGGCCCTGTCGGCCTCGACGAACCTGCCCAAACCCGGCCGTAACATGTCCACTGGCCGCAGCGGCACGTACCCCGTGCGCTGCGGCCTCGATGTGTGAGCAGTGAGCAGCAGCCGGAGAAACGGAGTGGAACATGGGCCTCGGCGTGGGCTGGACCCTGCACGGAGACGGGCGGACTCCCGCCCCCGGGGCGGTGGTCCGGCCGGAGGAGCGGCTGTCGTGGCCGCGGACCGCCGGGCTGGGCGCGCAACACGTCGTGGCGATGTTCGGGGCGAGTTTCGTCGCTCCGGTCCTGATGGGCCTGGACCCGAACCTGGCCATCATGATGTCGGGCGTCGCGACGGTGATCTTCCTCCTCGCGACGCGCGGCCGGGTGCCGTCGTACCTGGGCTGCTCACTGTCCTTCGTCGGTGTCGCGGCGGCCATCCGGGCCGCGGGCGGGGACAGTGCGGTGGTCACGGGCGCCGTCTTCGTCGTCGGCGTGGCGCTGTTCCTGGCGGGCCTGGTGGTCCAGCGGTTCGGCGCCCGCGTCATCCACACGGCGATGCCGCCGATCGTGACGGGCGCGGTGGTGATGCTGATCGGCTTCAACCTGGCGCCGGTGACCGCGAGCACGTACTGGCCGCAGGACCAGTGGACGGCGCTGCTGACGATGCTGTTCACGGGGGCGGCCGTGGTCTGCCTGCGCGGATTCTGGTCGCGCATCGCGATCTTCCTCGGCCTGCTCTTCGGGTACGGGATCTCCTGGCTCTCCGACCTGCTCTTCGGGAAGATCCACTCGACGCTGGGCGGGGAGGCGGCCGTCGACCACTGGCGGCTCGACCTCTCCGCGGTCGCCAAGGCGGACTGGATCGGGCTGCCGTCCTTCCACGCTCCCGCCTTCGAGTGGCCGGCGATCCTGATCGCCCTGCCGGTGGTGATCGCGCTGATCGCCGAGAACGCCGGCCACATCAAGGCCGTGGGTGAGATGACCGGCGATCCGCTCGACGACAAGCTGGGCACGGCGATCGCGGCGGACGGCGCCGCGTCCATACTGTCCACGGCGGTGGGCGGCCCGCCGAACACCACCTACTCCGAGAACATCGGTGTCATGGCCGCCACCCGGGTCTACTCCACCGCGGCCTACTGGGCGGCCGCGGGCTTCGCGCTGCTCTTCGGGCTGTGTCCCAAGTTCGGTGCGATCGTCGCCGCGATCCCGGGCGGGGTGCTCGGCGGCATCACGGTCATCCTCTACGGCATGATCGGCCTGCTCGGTGCGCAGATCTGGATCAACGGCGGGGTGGACCTGCGCAATCCGCTGAACCTGGTGCCGGCCGCGGCGGGCATCATCATCGGCATCGGCGGCGTGAAGCTGCAGATCACCGAGACCTTCGAGCTGGGCGGCATCGCGCTGGGCACGATCGTGGTGATCACCGGCTACCACGCGCTGCGCTACCTCGCGCCCGCGCACCTCAAGCAGGAGCCCCTGCTCGACGCGGGCACCTCCACCTACGACGAGGGCTCCGGGGACGGCCAGGACAAGCACCGTTGACGGTGTTTCGCCCGAACCGGGGAAGCGTACGGCCAAGTTCCCCGGATCCGCGCCGGCGCCTGCGACTCTGCCCCCATGGAAGCGGTGCTGGCGCGGATGCGCGCCCTGCAGGAGCGGCTCCCGCCGCAGGACGGTGTCGCCGTCTTCAACCGGGTCTACCTGACGGTGACGGAGACCCTGCACCGGCGGATCGAGCACGGCGGGTTCCCGGCGCCCCGGCAGGCGGAGACGCTCAGCGTGCGGTTCGCGGAGCGGTACCTGACGGCGGTCGAGGCGGACCGGGCCCCGGCCTGCTGGCGCCCGCTGCTGCAGTACCGCCGCCACCCCGGGATCCGCCCGCTCCAGCACGCGCTGGCCGGGATCAACGCGCACATCGGCCATGACCTGGCGCTCGCGGTGGTGACCACCTGCGGTGAGCTGGGCTGTGAACCCCGGGCCCTGGAGGCGGACTTCGACCGGGTCGGCGACACGCTGGTCTCCCTGGAGGAGCACATCCGGGAGGACCTGATGCCGGGCCCGGACCTGTTGGAGATCGCCGATCCGCTGACCCACCTGGTCGGCTCGTGGAGCCTGGAGCGTGCCCGCGCCGGGGCCTGGTCGGCGGCCCGCCTGCTGTGGACCCTGCGCCGGGTGCCGGAATTGGCCGAGGAGTTCACGGACTCCCTCGACGCGGGCGTGGGCCTGGTCGGCCGCTGCCTGCTGACCCCGCGGGGCTGAAGCCCCCGCCGCCCCGGAGCCGTCACCGGCCGCCGGATAGGTTCGCCGCATGACGATGCTCCTCCTCGACGACGGACCGGTCGCCCCGGACGCCGCGGTCAGCCGGACCGGCGGGGTGCCGACGGCTCCCGCCGGGACCGTGTGGCCGGTGTGCCGCCTGTGCGCGGGCCCGCTCCAGTTCCTCGCCCAGATCGTGCTCGGCGACACCGCCCCTGCGGGGCCCGGCGTGCTGGCCCTGTTCATGTGCGCCCACCGGCCCGGGCGGTGCGAGCAGTGGAGCCCGACCGCGGGCGGCAACCTGGCCCTGCTGCTGCCCGCCGGGGACCTGGTGTCCGTACCGGCGCCCGACGCGGACGCGGACGTCCTCGGGCTGGGCGCCGTCCGCGCGGCCGTACCCGTCCCGGCGGCGCCGGACGGCACCGCCCCGGACGGGCGGCCGGTCCTCGGCTCGCTCGGCGGCGAACCCGACTGGCTCCAGGACGACGAGACGCCCGACTGCCCCGGCTGCGCGCGGCCGATGGCCTACGCGGCGGGGCTGCGGGAGGGACCGGAGCCCACCACCGCCATGAACTTCGGCTCGGGACGGGCCTACGCCCACGCGTGCGCCCCCTGCGGGCGGGCCGCGCTGCTCTGGCAGTGCTGACCGGGCCGTCTCTTTCGGATCTTGTCGGCCGAGTCCGCGGCGTCCGGTGCCGTGCTTGGCAAGGCGGAGGGGCGCCCGTGTACTGGACGTACTCGGGTGCCCCGACAACGCGGCCAGGTGCGGTGCCGGGCGTCGCGGGCCCGGCAAGATCCGAAAGAGGCGGCCTGGATCCCGCACATGAGAACGGGCCGTCCCCGCGCTGCTCACGCGGGGACGGCCCGTGGCCTTGGGACCCGGAGGATCAGTCCTCGGGGAGTTCGACCGGGGCGATGTCGTCGTAGACGTCGCCCGGGCCCGGGTTGGTGGCGTCCGTGGAGCCGCCCAGGTGGTGCATGACGCCCCAGACGGCGTTGAGGGCGGTCTGGACCGCGCCCTCGGCCCAGCCGGCCGTCCAGGAGATGTCGTCGCCCGCGAGGAAGATGCCTCGCTTGTCCTCGGGGAGGCGGTCCTGCATGAAGTGGGTGAACAGGCGGCGCTGGTAGCGGTAGTGGCCCGGGAGGTTGGCCTTGAACGCGCCCATGAAGTAGGGCTCGTCCTCCCAGGAGACGGTGACCGGGTTGCCGATGATGTGACGGCGGATGTCGACCTTGGGGTAGATCTCGCCGAGGGACTTCAGCATGACCTCCATCCGCTCGTTCGCGGACAGCGGCAGCCACTTGAGGCTGTCGTCGCACCAGGTGTACGAGAGGCAGATGACGGCGGGCTTGTCCGGGCCGTTGTCCAGGAGGTAGGTGCCGCGGGTCATGCGGTCGGTCAGCGTCATCGACATGACGTCGCGGCCGGTCTCTTCGTCCTTGTCCAGCCAGAACGGCCGGTCGACGGGGACGAACAGCTTGGACGACTCCATGTAGTGGGTGCGCTCGATCGCCGTCCAGTGGTCGATCGGGAACAGCGTGTCGTCGCACTCGATCTTCGACAGGAGCATCCAGGACTGGGCCGTGAAGATCGCGGCGCGGTACGTGCGGATGTCGCCGGAGGCGTCGGTGACCGTGATGCGGTTGCCGGCCGTGCGGTGCAGACGCGTGACCGCCGGACGCGGGGTGCCGTCGTGCAGGGTGGACAGGGAGGTGCCCTGGGCCCAGTGGACGATCTTCTCCGGCTCGCGCTCCCACAGGCGCAGCGGCAGCTGCTGCGAGCCGCCCACGATGCCGCGGTGGTGGTCGTCGGCCTCGGTGTAGACGACGCGCAGGATCTCCAGGATGGAGTTCGGGAAGTCGGTGTCCCAGCCGCCGGTGCCGAAGCCGACCTGGCCGAAGATCTCGCGCTTGCGGAAGGACTTGAAGGCCTCCGACTTGCACAGGAAGCCGTAGAAGGTCTCGTCGTCGAGCTTCTCGACGAGCTTGGCCCAGATCTCGCGGATGCGCGGGACGTCCCGCTCGCGCATCGCGGTGTTCATGTCGGAGAAGTCGGCGCCCTCGTCGAGGCAGGCGTTCCACGCGGCGGACACGTCGCGGTAGATCTGCGGGAGGTCCGCGATCGTCTCGGCGTAGTGCGTCTCGCCCTTGAGGTCGACGACCGTCGAGGGGGTGGACTCGGCGAGCGGGTTCGGGAAGGGTTCCGTGACCAGGCCGACGAGGTCGATGTAGTGCTGCAGGGCCGTGGAGGAGGGCGGGAAGCGCATGGCGCCCATCTCGGCGGTGAGGCCCTCGGTCTCGGCACCCTCGAAGCCGACGGTGCGCAGGCGGCCACCGATCTGGTCGGCCTCGTAGACGACGGGCTTGAGGCCCATCTTCATCAGCTCGTAGGCCGAGATGATGCCGGACAGCCCGCCGCCGATGACGGCGACCTCGGTGCCGAGTTCGGTCGCCGGTATCTGGCCGAGGCCGGCCGGGTGGGCGAGGAAGTCGTCGTACGCGTACGGGAAGTCCGGGCCGAACATGGTGATCGGCGGCTGTCCGTCGCTGTGCGGGACGGCGGTGGTGGGCACCGTGGACGTCATGGGGGTACGTCTCCTTGCGGCAGGGCGGCAGGGCTGGGGGAAGAAGGGGACTCAGACGAGGGAGGCGTAGAGCCCGGGGCGGCGGTCGCGCAGGTAGGGGTTGTTCTCGCGCGAGGCCGACAGCAGCTCGGGGTCGGCCTCGCCGAACACCAGCTCCTCGCCGCGGCCGGCCCGGGTCCGGGTGACCCCGTCGGGGCTCGCCAGGCAGCTGAGTCCGACGAACTCGAACTCGCCTTCCGGGCCGGTGCGGTTGACGTACGCGATGTACATCTGGTTCTCGAAGGCCCGTACGGGCACGAGCTGTTCGGCGACGAACTGGAACGGGTGCATCTGTGCGGTCGGCACCAGGAGGAGGTCGGTGCCGGCGAGCGCGTGCGCCCGGACGTTCTCGGGGAACTCCACGTCGTAGCAGATCATGATGCCGATGCGGAGGCCGTTCAGGTCCGCCTGGACGACGGGGGTGTCGCCGGGGGTGAAGGCGTCCTGTTCGAAGCAGCCGAAGAGGTGGGTCTTGCGGTAGTTCGCCAGCGCCGCGCCGTCGGGGCCGATGAGCTGGGCGGCGTTGTAGACGACGCCGTCCGCGCCCTCCGGGTAGCCGTACAGGACGGCGATCCCGTGGCGGCGGGCGATCTCGCCGATGGCCTGGGCGGAGGCGCCGTCGGCGGCCTCGGCGAGGCCGGGGATGTCCTGGAGGTCCAGCGCGTAGCCGGTCAGGAACATCTCCGAGGTCACGAGGAGCCCGGCCCCGCTCTGTGCGGCGCGCGCCGCTGCCTCGTCGAGCGCCTTGAGGTTCTCGGCGGTGTCGCCGAGAACGCCGGAGCTCTGGAGGAGGGCGGTGCGCAGCGGGGGCATGGGCTACCTCTGTGACAGGCGGGGAGGGGGTCATAAAACGGTACGTTCGCGCGTTCGATCCGGGCAAGCCGTGAGCGTTGCGCTCCGCGCATCGATTCGTTGCGTGTTAGGCGACCGACGCGGCGATTCGTTGCGCGGGTGCCCCGGGCCCCCTTCGTGGGCCCCGTACGACTCCTGCTGTGACCCGTGCCGCGCCCCTGCTACGAGCTCGCGCGGAAGGCCGGGTGGGCGGCCAGGAAGCGCAGGTCGTCGAGGATGTCGGGGGTGTGGTCGGAGACGACGCGGCCGCTCCAGGTGTCGACGAGCGCCGGGACGGTGAGGGCGCCGTCGAAGTGGTGGCCGGTGGCCTCGTAGGCCAGCCGCAGCGCGGTGTACTCGGCCGCCCGGGGCTCCGTACCGAGGACGGTGGCGGTGATCGAGCGGTCCAGGCCCAGCGCGGCGAGGGCGGCGGTGACCTGCTGCGAGAGGAGACAGCCGGCGCGGAGGTAGAGGTGGTAGCGGTGCGGTACGGGTGAGAAGCCGGCTCCGATGCGGCCGCGCGGGGCGGGCGCCGGGACGGTGCGGGGCAGCGGGGTGCGGGGCAGGACGGTGTGCGACATGACTCTCCTGGGGTGGAGGACAACACGGCTGGGCTCCGGGCGGCGCGGTGCGCGCGCCCGGTCCGGGTCACTCGTCTCTGAGAGGGGTCAGCCGCGCGGGCCGAACGCGCTGCACACCCGCAGGAGGTCGATGTGCAGGCGCCGGGTGAGCCACCAGCGCCGGAGGGTCCGGGTCCGCGTGTCCGTGTCCGTCGTCCGGTCCGTGTCCACCGCCGCCCACCCCCGTCCTGTCCTCGGCCGCCCCCGTCCGGTGCTGGTTAGGCTTCCGGTGGCGGGCGTTGTCCGTCATGGCCGTCCCCCGCAGTCTCGTGGCGGCGCCCGGGGCCGTCAAGAAGGCGGTCACCACCCGGACGCCGTCGCCCCACGGAAGGAGTTGCGCACCCATGTCCCCCGAGAGCGGCACGCTGTGCGGCAGTGAAGTGCTCGACGAAGTGCTCGACAATCCGGTCTGGGCCGCGCTGACCGGGCCGCACCGTGAGTTCGCCGAGTTCGGGCCCGCGGGTCTGGCGGCCCGCTACACGCTGGACACGTCCCCGTTCTCGGCGCTCGCCGATCCGCAGGACCCGCGGGCGTGGGCGGACCTGGCCGCGCTGGCCGGTCCCGGGCAGGAGGTCTGGGTGACCGGGCTGCTGACCCCGCCGCCGGGGTGGCAGACGCTGGTGACGGTTCCGGGCGTGCAGCTGGACGGGCGGGCGGTACGGGCCGGGGCCGCGCCGGAGGCGGTGCCGCTGGGGCTCGCGGACGTACCGGAGATGCTGGAGCTGGTGGGGCTGACCAAGCCCGGCCCGTTCCTGGACCGGACGGTCGAGCTGGGCACGTACCTCGGGATCCGGCACGAGGGCCGGCTGGTCGCGATGGCCGGGGAGCGGATGCGGCCGGCGGGCTGGTCGGAGATCAGCGCGGTGTGCACCCACCCGGACCACCGGGGCCGGGGCCTGGCGGCCCGGCTGATACGCGCGGTGGCGGCGGAGGTCCGTGAGCGCGGGGAGCGCCCGTTCCTGCACGCGGCGGCGGCCAATACGGGGGCCGTGCGGCTCTACGAGTCGATGGGCTTCACGCTGCGCCGCAGCCCGCTCTTCCTGGGCGTCCGCACCCCTGCGGCCTAGGCCGGCGCGCCGGAGGTGAAGCGGCGCAGGAGCGGGGAGAGGACGAGTACCGACTTGGTGCGTTCCACGAACGGCTCGCCCGCGATGCGTTCCAGGACCCGCTCGAAGTGGCGCATGTCGGAGGCGAAGACCTGGACGAGGGCGTCCGCGTCGCCGGTGACGGTCGACGCGGACACCACCTCGGGGTACCTCTCCAGTCCTCGCCGGATGTCGTCCGGCGAGGTGTTGTGCCGACAGTAGATCTCGATGAAGCCCTCGGTCTCCCAGCCCATGGCGGCCGGGTCCACGCGGACGGTGAAGCCGGTGATGGCGCCTTCGGCGCGCAGCCGGTCCACGCGCCGCTTGACGGCGGGCGCGGAGAGCCCGACCTCGGAGCCGATGTCCGCGTAGGAGCGGCGGGCGTCCTCGGCGAGGGCGTGCACGATGCGTTCGTCGAGATCGTTCAGTCGCACGGGGGGTGAATCACTTCTGTTCAGCGGCCTCCGCGGCCGGGACGGCCGGGGCGGCCACAGTGGCCAGGCTGGAGCGGCGCATGCCGTAGAAGAAGTAGATCACGAGCCCGACGGCCATCCAGCCACCGAAGACCAGCCAGGTGATTCCGGGCAGCTCCGTCATCAGGTAGGCGCAGAGGAGGAAGCCGATGATCGGGGTGACCGGGAAGAGCGCGACCTTGAAGGTGCGGTTCATCTCCGGGCGGGTCTTGCGCAGGATGATGACGGCCACGTTGACCAGGGCGAACGCGAAGAGCGTGCCGATGCTGGTGGCGTTCGCCAGCTCACCCAGCGGGATGAAGGCGGCGAGCAGCCCGCAGAAGAGGCAGACGATGATCGTGTTGACGCGGGGGGTGCCGGACTTCGGGTCGACCTTGGCGAAGGCCTTGGGCATCAGGCCGTCGCGGGACATGGCGAAGAGGATGCGGGTCTGGCCGTAGAGGACGGCGAAGACGACGCTGGCGATGGCGACGACGGCGCCCGCGGCGAGGATGACGCTCCAGAAGGAGTGTCCGGTGACGTTCTCCATGATCTGGGCCAGGGCGGCCTCGCTGCCCTCGAACTCCTGCCACGGCATGGCGCCGACGGCGACCAGGGCGACGAGGCAGTAGATCGCGGTGACGATGGCGAGCGAGAGCATGATCGCGCGCGGCAGGTCCTTCTTCGGGTTCTTGGCTTCCTCACCGGCGGTGGAGGCGGCGTCGAAGCCGATGTACGAGAAGAACAGCATGGAGGCGGCGGTGCTGATGGCGGTGACGCCGAGCGGGGCGAGCGGGGTGTAGTTGCCGGCCTTGATGCCCATGAAGCCGATGACGCAGAAGAGCACCAGCGTGACGATCTTGACGCCGACCATGATCGAGTTGATCCGGGCGCTCTCCTTGGCCCCGCGGAGCAGGAAGACCATGCAGAGCAGGACGACGACCAGGGCGGGCATGTTGATGTAGCCGCCCTCGCCCAGCGGGGCGGAGAAGCCCTCGGGGATGGTGAAGCCGAGGGTGCCGTCGAGCAGCTCGTTGAGGTACTGGCCCCAGCCGACGGCGACGGCCGCGACGGAGACGCCGTACTCCAGGACGAGGCACCAGCCGCAGACCCAGGCTATGAGCTCGCCCATGGTGGCGTAGGCGTAGGAGTACGAGGAGCCGGAGACGGGGATCGAGCCCGCGAGCTCGGCGTAGGAGAGCGCCGAGAAGAGCGCGGTCAGGCCCGCGACGATGAAGGCGATGAAGACCGCGGGGCCGGCGATCGGGGTGGCCTCGCCGAGGACGACGAAGATGCCGGTGCCCAGGGTCGCGCCGATGCTGATCATGGTCAGCTGCCACATGGTGAGCGACCGCTTGAGCGCGCCGCCCTCACCCTGGCCGCCCTCGGAGACCAACTGCTCCACCGGCTTGCGGCGGAGCAGCGGGTTGACGGGCCTGCGGGCCTCGGAAGCGAGCGGTGGCGCCTGGCCGTGGTCGAGCACGAGGGGACTCCTTGTCACTGCGGATCGGGGAGGTCAGGGGGAGGCGTCGACCGCGACGATCCGGAGCAGGGCAGGGCCCGTCGAAAGAAGGGTCTGCTCATGGGGGGACCGCCGAGCAGGCGATCCGCGCCACTCCACGTACAGCGAGTGAGCCTACGAGCTGAGTGATACCGCCCGTAATGGACCATCCTTGCACATTGACGCACGATCGTTGCGCGGATCGGTCACTGACAGTCGTTTGTTGCGTAGGGATGATCGATCGCTGCGCAGGCCACCTCGACCCCCGCTTATTGACACTTCGTCAGATCTGCCGCAGCGTGCCGCCATGGATCCGGACGTGCGCCCCGCGGACCGGCCCGGCCGGGACCCCGGCCGGGCCGCCGGGGGCCGGCAGCGTGGCATTGGTCCGCTCCGCGGCGGTGGAACCGGGCCCGAGCGGGGTACGGGTGAACGCGGTGGCACCGGGGGCGGTGCGGCCCCCGCCGGCCGCCGCCCCGCCGGGCCGGGGCGGACACCCGGGGTGGGCGGCGGGGTCGGCGTGAGGTTCCCGTACCCGACGATCGGAGGCGACCAGTGATACCAGCGGGTCCAGTGGGACCAGTGGGACCAGCGGGGCTGGAAGGACCAGGGCTGCCGACGTGGTCGACGGGGCTGCAGCGCCACCCGGACGAGCCGACACCCTGGCAGGACGCGCTGCCCTTCCTTCGCGGAGTCGCCTGGCTGGACCGGGGGCGGCCGGTCCGCGCCGATCCGGCCGACACCATGCGGCTGCCCTGGGACACCGGCGAGCGCTCCACCCTGCCCATCGGCGTCCGGCTGGAGTTCACCACCGAGACCGCGCGGGCGGTCGAGGTCCGCTACCGGGCGACCGTGCCCGGCCCCACCGACGCCCTGCGCGACCTCGCGCACGGCTTCGCGCTGTGGGACCGGCACGGGGTGGTCGCCGAGGTGTTCACCGACCCGGCCGCGGAGGCCGTCGTACGGATCGACCTGGGCGGCGGGACCGGCCCCTTCACCATCCACCCGCCCGAGACCCAGTCTCCGCTGATCCTCGGACTGCGCGGGATCGGCGGCACGCTCGCCCCCGCGCCGCCCGCCCCGCGCTGGGTGGTGCACGGCGACTCCATCACCGAGGGCTGGTGGTCCACCCGCCCCGCGCACGGCTGGCCCGCCGTCACCGGCCGGGCGCTCGGCTGGGACACCGTCAACCTCGGCTACGCGGGCGCCGCGCGCGGTGAGCTGACCACCGCCGAGCAGCTCGCGGGCCTGCCCGCCGATGTCCTCACGCTCGCCTTCGGCACCAACTGCTGGTCCCGGGTGCCCTTTTCGGCTCCCCTGCTGTACGAGACCACGCGCGCGTTCCTCGAACTGGTCCGCCAGGGGCACCCGCGGACGCCGATCCTGCTGGTCTCCCCCGTCCTGCGGCCCGACGCCGAGCGCACCCCGAACAAGCTCGGCGCCACCCTCGGCGCCCTGCGGGACGCGATGGAGCGCGCCGCCCGGGACCGGATGGCCGCGGGGGACGACCGGCTCGCCGTGCTCCCGGGCCGTGACCTGCTCGGTCCCGAACACCTGGCGGACGGGCTGCATCCCAACGACAGCGGACACCAGGTGCTCGGCCTCGCTGTGGCCACGGCTCTGCGGCGCAGCGGGTTCGGCATCGGGTGAGTGAAACAGCCCACACCGGACAAGGTGAACAGATCTCCCCCACCGCGGCGTGTCCTGGGCAGAGTTGACGCCATCACGGTGGCGGACGCGAAGGACACCACGAGTGGGAGAGATCAAGATGGGCATCAAGCGCGGAACCACCCTGGCCGCGGCCGCGATCACCGTCGTCCTGGCGGCCACGGCCTGCGGCCCCGGCAACGACAAGGCAGCCGACACGACCAAGCCGGTCGGAGCCGCCGCCGCTGCCGCCGCTCAGGACTACGGCAAGGGCGCCGACAACGCCGATGGCGCCTCGGGCGCCAAGCCGGCCGGGCAGCTGGCGATCGCGTCCAACGACAAGGTCGGGCCGGTCCTCACCGACAGCGCCGGAATGACCCTCTACCGCTTCGACAAGGACACCGCCAAGCCGCCGAAGTCGAACTGCGACGGCGACTGCGAGAAGACCTGGCCGGTGGTCGCCGCGGGCGATGCCACCGCCGCCGCGGGCATGGACCCGGCGCTGCTGGGCGAGGTCGTGCGCACCGACGGCAGCAAGCAGCTGACGGTGGGCGGCTGGCCCGCCTACCGCTACAGCAAGGACGCCAAGGCGGGCGACGTCAACGGGCAGGGCGTCGGCGGCGTCTGGTTCGCCCTCGCGGCGGACGGCAAGAAGGCCGCGAAGGGGGCGCCGGCCGAGGGGGCGCCGCCCGCCGAGTCCGCGCCGCCCGCCCAGATGGCGCCCCCGGCCGCGGGCGGCGCCGCCGAGGCCGACGGGAAGCTGTCGGTGGCCAAGGACCCCAAGCTGGGCGACCACATCGTCGACGGCAAGGGCATGACCGTCTACCGGTTCAAGCCGGACACCCAGTGGCCGATGACCTCCAAGTGCGTGGGCGACTGCGTGGCCAAGTGGCCGGTCGTCGCGCCGGTGGAGAAGGCCAAGGACAAGGGGATCGTCGAGAAGAACTACACGGTGCTCAACCGCCCGGACGGCCAGAAGCAGCAGAGCGTCGACTGCTGGCCCGTCTACACCTTCACCGGTGACAAGAAGCCCGGCGACGTCAACGGCCAGGGCGTGGGCGGCACCTGGTACGCCGTGTCCCCCGACGGCAAGCTCATCACCGTCCAGTAGCCCCTGCCCCTCCCTCCCGTCCCCTCCCTCCCCCCACCCCGTTCGCGCGGCCCTCGCCCACCTCCCCCCTGGGCGGGGGCCGCGCCCGTGCCCGTTCCGCCCCGGCCGAGTCCTCTCTAGACTCGGCCGCATGCTGCGCGTACTGGCCGTCGACGACGAGAAGCCGCTCCTGGAGGAACTCCTCTACCTGCTGCGCTCGGACCCCCGGGTGCGCAGTGCTGAGGGTGCCTCGGACGCCACCGAGGCCCTGCGCCGGGTCACCCGGGCGCTGGAGTCCGGCCCGGACGGGGCCGACGGCATCGACGTGGTGTTCCTGGACATCCACATGGCCGGGCTGACCGGGCTGGACATCGCGCGGCTGCTGGCCGGGTTCGCGCGGCCGCCGCTGCTCGTGTTCGTCACCGCCCACGAGGGCTTCGCCGTACAGGCCTTCGACCTGAAGGCCGTGGACTACGTGCTCAAGCCGGTGCGCCCGGAGCGGCTGGCCGAGGCCGTCCGGCGGGCCTGCGAGCAGCTGGGCCGGTCGGAAGAGGGCCCGGCGGCCGCGGTGGCGGCCGCCGACGCCCCGCCGGCGGGCACTCCGGCCGGGCCGGCGCCGCGCCGCCCGGCCGCCGAGGTCACCGTCACCGTCGCCGACCGCACGCCGGACCAGATCGCCGTCGAACTGGGCGGGGTCACCCGCTTCGTGGCGATCGCGGACATCTCCTACGTCGAGGCGCAGGGCGACTACGCCCGCCTGCACACCGACGAGGGCAGCCACCTGGTCCGGATCCCCGTGTCCACGCTGGAGGAGCGCTGGGCGGCGCGCGGTTTCGTACGGATCCACCGCCGTCATCTGGTGGCGCTGGCCCGGATCGACGAGCTCCGGCTGGAGGCCGGGACCACCAGTGTCCGGGTGGGGGCGGCTGAGCTCCAGGTGAGCCGCAGGCACGCGCGGGAGCTGCGGGACCTGCTGATGCGGCAGGCGACCGGCTGAATCCGGCCGCTCCCGGGCCGCTCCCCTGCCTCCGTCCGGCCGCTCCACGGCCGCCGCCCCGCCGTTGGCTCCCGACCGTCCGGCGCTCGGGAGCGCCGTTCGTCGCGCCGGGAGGGGCTTACGGCGACCCGCCGGAGCCGTCGGCCGCACCGCCGCCCCGATGGGCCCTCGGGGCCGCCGCCCCTCTCGTATCGTGGATCTTCCGGCGCGGGAGGAGCGAGATGTCCGAGATCCAGGCGCTGGTCGACGCCCTGAGCGGGCTGCCCCGGGCCCGGCCGGCCGGGCCCGCCGAGGCCGAGGTGCTGCTGGCCCGGCTGCGCAGTGCGGCCGCCCGCTGGGCCGACGTCCTCTACGAGGCCCGCGAGGGGGTCCGCGAGCAGGTGCCGCCGCGTGCCGAGGCGGCCCTGACGCTGGCGTTCCGGCGCGCGGAGGAGTCGTACGTGGAGCTGGAGATCGCCCTGCGCGACTGCGCGGAGCACCGCGACCCGGCGCTCTGACGGGGTGGTCCGGCCGGGCGGATCCGAGGGGTCCGGTGGGTCCGAATCGAGCCTGTCGCCCGGTCAGGGGGCGTGCATAGACTCCGGGCACCCCTCCCCAGCCGAAGGACCGCCCGGTGAACCAGACGTACGCGCTGACCGCGGTCGCCGTCGTCGTCCTGGTCACGGTCCTGGTCGGCGCGCTGGGCCTGCGGATGTCCCGGACCACGTCCGACTTCTACGTCGCCTCGCGCACGGTGGGGCCCCGGCTGAACGCGGCGGCCATCAGCGGCGAGTACCTGTCCGCCGCGTCCTTCCTCGGGGTGGCGGGGCTGGTGCTGCTCCAGGGGCCCGAGATGCTCTGGTACCCGGTGGGCTACACCGCCGGGTACGTGGTGCTGCTCGTGCTGGTGGCGGCCCCGCTGCGCCGCTCGGGCGCGTACACGCTGCCCGACTTCGCGGAGGCGCGGCTGGAGTCGCTGGTGGTGCGCCGGATCGCGGTGCTGTTCGTGGTCGGCGTCGGCTGGCTGTACCTGCTGCCGCAGTTGCAGGGGGCCGGGCTGACGCTGGAGATCCTGACCGGGGCCCCGCACTGGGTCGGCGGGCTGGTCGTCGCATGCGTGGTGACGGTGGCGGTGGCGTGCGGCGGGATGCGTTCGGTCACCTTCGTCCAGGCCTTCCAGTACTGGCTGAAGCTCACGGCCCTGCTGGTGCCGGCCTTCTTCCTGATCGCGGCGTGGGCCGGGGACGGGGCACCGCGGGCCACCTTCGACGCACCGGCCGTCTTCCGGGAGCACACCGCGGTGACGGTCGCGCAGGACGTGCGGCTGTCCGTGGCGAATCCGCTGACGGTGACGGTGACCGGGCAGGTCGACGGGCGCGGCTACGTGTCGGTGCCGGTGACCCTGGCCGCCGGTGAGCATGCCGTACGGGCCCGCGCGCGGCTGGAGTTCGCCGCCGGCGCGCCGGTTCCGGACACCCGGGCCGAGGCGCGGCCCGGTGTGTCCACCTGGACGGCGGCGACCTCCGGCGGGCTGCGCGAGTACCGGCTGTACGCCACGTACGGGCTGATCCTGGCGACCTTCCTCGGCACGATGGGCCTGCCGCACGTCGCGGTGCGGTTCTACACCAGCCCCGACGGGCGGACCGCGCGCCGCACCACCCTGGTCGTGCTCGCGCTGGTCGGCGTCTTCTACCTGCTGCCGCCGGTGTACGGGGCTCTGGGCCGGATCTACACCCCCGAGCTCGCCCTGACCGGTGACGCGGACGCGGCCGTGCTGGTGCTGCCCGGGCGGATGGTCGGCGGGGTGCTCGGCGATCTGCTGGGCGCGCTGCTCGCCGGGGGCGCCTTCGCGGCGTTCCTGTCGACGGCGTCGGGGCTGACCATGGCGGTGGCGGGGGTGCTGCACCAGGACGTGCTGCCGGCCCGCGGGGTGCGCAGCTTCCGGTCGGCGGCGGTCGTGGCGATCCTGGTGCCGCTGGCCGGGAGCGCGGCGGCGACGCAGGTGCCGGTGGCGGACGCGGTGGGTCTGGCGTTCGCCGTGTCGGCGTCCTCGTTCTGTCCGCTGCTGGTGCTGGGCATCTGGTGGCGCGGGCTGACCCCGCCGGGCGCGGTGGCCGGGCTGGTCACGGGCGGCGGGGCGGCGCTCGGCGCGGTGCTGGCGACCCGGGCCGATCTGGCGCCGCCGGGCTGGACGCACACGCTGCTGGCGTGGCCGGCGGCGTGGTCGGTGCCGCTCGGGTTCGCGACGATGGCGGCGGTGTCGCTGGCCACCCGGTCGCGGATCCCGGCGGGGACGGCGGCCACCCTGGCCCGGCTGCACCTGCCGGAGGTCGTGGCCGGCGGGCGGGCGGGTGGTCCGCGGTGACCGGGGTGGCACCGGCGGTCCTGGCGTTGCCGGCGGTGGCGGGCGCGGTGCTGCTGCTGGGTGCGGGCTGGGCGGCGGGCCGGTGGCACGCCCGCCGCGGGGAGCGGGCGGCCGGGATGGATCTGGGGACCCCGGTGGAGCGGGCCACCTTCCACACCCTGCACACGGCTTCGCTGGCCGCTCCCCCGCTGCGCGCCGGGCTGACCGAGGACGCCGCCCGCAAGGCGGCCCGGCGGCTGCGGTCGCTGCTGGGGACGGAGGCGCTGTGCCTCACCGACCGGGAGTCGGTGCTGGCCTGGGACGGTCCCGGCGCCGACCACCACCAGCGCCGGGCGATGGCCCGGGTGGCGGTGATGCTGGCGTCGGGGCGCAGCCAGAGCGTACGGACCGAGTGCCAGCGGCCCGACTGTCCGCTGAAGTGGGCGGTGGTGGCTCCGCTCACCGGTGAGGACGGGGTGCTGGGAGCGCTGGTGGCGTACGGCTCGCGCGAGTCGGCGGTGCTGGTGCGGGCCGCGACGGAGGTCGCGCGGTGGGTGTCCGTGCAGCTGGAGCTGTCCGAGCTGGACCGGTCGCGGACCCGGCTGATGGAGGCGGAGATCAAGGCGCTGCGGGCGCAGATCTCCCCTCATTTCATCTTCAACTCCCTGGCTGCGATCGCCTCGTTCGTCCGGACCGATCCGGAGCGGGCCCGGGAGCTGCTGCTGGAGTTCGCGGACTTCACCCGGTACTCCTTCCGGCGGCACGGTGATTTCACCACGCTGGCCGACGAGTTGCGCTCGGTGCAGCAGTATCTGGCGCTGGCCGGGGCCCGGTTCGGCGACCGGCTGAAGGTGACCCTGCAGGTGGCACCGGAGGTGCTGCCGGTGGCGCTGCCGTTCCTGTGCCTGCAGCCGCTGGTGGAGAACGCCGTGAAGCACGGGCTGGAGGACTCCACCGAGGAGTGCCGGATCACCATCACGGCGCGGGACGCGGGCGCGGAGGCGGTGATCACGGTGGAGGACAACGGGGTCGGGATGGATCCGGCACTGCTGCGCCGGATCCTGGCCGGGGAGCACGGCGGTTCCTCCGGGATCGGGCTGCCCAATGTCGACGAGCGGATCCGGCAGGTGTACGGGGACGCGTACGGTCCGGTGATGGAGACGGGGGTCGGGGCCGGCATGAAGGTCACCCTGCGCATTCCCAAGTACCGTGCGGGCGTGCACAGTTCACCGCCCGGCCACCAGCCTCCGCGGCTCTGAGGGCCCGTGGGCGTGGCATCCTGTGACCGGCGCGACGTGACCGGAGGGAATCGCCGACGTGCGGGCCGGGCGAGAGCAGCAGCGTGACGAGTTACGGCAATGGGTGCGCGGGGGTGCGGAGGGCCGCGGAGCCCTGCTGATCGTGGAGGGCGAGCCCGGGGCGGGCCGCACCGAGTTCGTGCGCGGCGCCCTGGGCGCGGCGGCGGCGCTCGGCTGCCGGGTGCGGTACGCGGCGGCCGACGCCCTCGGGGCGGAGCTGCCGCTGCGCGCCGCGCTGGACTGCCTGCATCCCGGGGGCCCGGACCGGGCTGCCGTGGTCGCACTGCTGCGGGAGGCCGAGGACGCGGCGCGGCCGGGCGGTGCGCTGCTGGCCGCGATGGACGTGCTGACGGCCCGGGTCGAGGAGTGGTGCGCGCGGCGGCCGCTGCTGCTGGTGCTGGACGACGCGCACTGGGCGGACCCGGCCAGCCTGCTGCTGTGGCAGCGCCTGGCGGGCCGGGCGGTGGCGGGCCGGCTGCCGCTGCTGCTGGTGGTGACCCGCCGGCCGCTGCCGGGCCGGCCCGAGCTGGAGCCGCTGTGCGCGACGCCGGGCGGGCGCACGCTCCGGCTGGAGCCGCTGTCCGCGGCGGAGACGGACGGGCTGGTCCGGGACCTGGTGGGGGCGGAGCCGGGGCCCCGGCTGCGGGAGGCGGCGCGGCAGGCGGGCGGCAACCCCCGGCTGCTGCGGGAGCTGCTCGCGCAGTGGTCCGGGCTCCTGCGGGTCGAGGGCGGCCGGGCGGAACTGCTGCTCCCGGAGGCGGAGTTGCCGCCGCCGCCCGCCTCGGTGGCGCGCGGCCTGGACTGGCTGTCCGGGCCCGCGCGCACCGCCCTTCGGCACGCGGCGCTGCTGGGTCCGGCCTTCACCGTCCGGGAGCTGGCCCTCGTACGGGGCAGGCCCGCCCGGGAGTTGCTCACGGAACTGGCGGAGCCCCTGTCGGCCGGGCTGCTGGCGGACGCCGGCGGCGGCCGGCTGCGCTTTCGGTACCCGGGCCTCCGGCCGGTGCTGTACGCCGAGATCCCCGCGGCCCTGCGTGCGGCCCTGCACCAGGACGCCGCCGAGGCCTTCGCCGAGGCGGGACTGCCCGCGGCCCGGACCGCCGAACAGCTGCTCGACGGCGGCCCGCTGACGCCCTGGGCGGTGCGCTGGCTGGCGGACACGGCCCCGGTGCTGATCGCGGGCGCCCCGGGCGCGGCGGCCGAGCTGCTGGAGCGGGCCATCGCGCAGGTCGGCCCGCGGGAGCGGGAGACCCGGGACGCGCTGGAGGAGCGGCTCGCGGACGCCGCGCTGATGCTGCGCCGCCCCGAGTCGGTGGAGCTGCTGGCCGCCCTGCGGGCCCGGACCACCGACCCCGCCCGGCGGGCCTCGGTCGACTTCAGGCTGGTCTCCGCCCTGATGATCCAGGGGGACATGGCCCGCTCCCTGGCGGTGACCGAGCGGGCACTGGCCGAGGACTTCCCGTCCGTCGCCCTGCGGCTGCGCCTCGAGGCCTGCCGGGTACTGGCCCTGGCCGATCTGCACCGGGCGGCCGAGGCCCATGCACTGGCCGGGCCGGTGGTGGCGGCCGCGGGGCGGCTGCGCGATCCGCTGTGCGCGGCGGAGGCCCACCACGCGGCCTCGTACGCGCTGTTCCACCTGGGGCGCGGCCGGGCGTCGCTGCGGCACGTCGCGGAAGGCATCGGATGGGCGCGGCGAAGCCCGGAGGCCAACGACATGCGGTTGCTGCTGCTGGCGAACCAGGCGGAGGGGCACATGCGCTTCGACGAGCCGGTGGTCGTGGCCGCCGCGCTGGAGGAGGCGCGCGAGCTGGCCACGGCGACCCGGTCGACCGGGCGGCTGGTGGTGACGGAGGCCCGGCTCGCCGAGTTCCACTACCGGCGCGGTGACTGGGACGGGGCCCTGGCCGGGGTGGCGCGGGCGGACCGGCTGCCGGTCTCGGACGCCTGGCTGCCGGTGGTGGTGCACGGGCTGCGGACGCTGGTGCTGGGCCACCGGGACGAGCGGGAGGCGGCGCGGGCCGAGCTCGCGGACCTGCCCGCGGACGCCTTCGCCACGCCCCCGGCCCGCCGCTACGCCTCCCACGTCCTGCTCGCGCGGGCGCTGCTGGCGGAGCGGGACGGCCGGCCGGCCGACGCGCTGGCCGCCCTGGTGCCCGCACTGGCGGAGGGTGCGGAGGAGGAGTCGGTGTACGAGCGCCCCTGGGTGCTGTCGGAGATCGTCCGGCTGGCGCTGGAGTGCGGGGAGAGCGCCACGGCCCGGGCCGCGGTGGAGTCCTGCGCGCGCTCGGCGCGGGCGCTGGCCGAGTATCCGGGGCCGGCGCTGGCCCTGCTGCGCTGCCGGGGCCTGTTCGCGCAGGATCCGGAACTGCTGGCGCAGGCGGTGGTGCGCGGTGAGCGCGGCGGGTGGCCGCTGGTGCTGGGCCAGACCCTGGAGGACCTCGCGGTGGCGCGGGCCTGGCACGGGGATCTGGCGGGGGCGCGGTCGGCGCTGACGCGTGCGGTGGCGGTGTACGAGGGTCCGGGCGCCCGGTGGGACATCGCCCGGGCCGATGCCCGGCTGCGGAGCCTGGGGGTGCGCCGGGGCAGCCGGTCGGCGCGGCGCAGACCGGCGAGCGGCTGGGAGGCGCTGACCCCGGCCGAGCTGAAGGTGGCGCTGCTGGTGGCGCAGGGCCGGTCGAATCCGGAGATCGCGAGCGCGCTGTTCCTCTCGCCGAGGACGGTGCAGACGCACGTGTCGCACATCCTGGCCAAGCTGCAGGTCCGTTCGCGGGCGGCGGTGGCGGCTCAGGCGGCGGCGCGGCCGCCGGGTACGGCGGGTCCGTAGCCGGGCATGGCGGCGCGCAGCGCCCGTAAGGCGTAGTGGGTACGGGACTTCACGGTGCCGGCGGGCACTCCGAGCTCCTCGGCGGCCTCGCAGACGGAGGCGCCGTGGTAATAGATCTGCACGAGCACGGCGCGGTGCTCGGGGCTCAGCAGTCGCAGGGCCCGGCGGACGTCGAGGGTGGCGACGGCCTGCTCGGTGTGGTCGTCGGCGGCCGGGGAGTGTTCGAGGGCGTCGGGCCCGACCTCGGCGGGCCGCACCAGGCGGGCCCGCCGGGCGTCGATGGCGAGGCGCCGGCCGACGGTGTAGAGCCAGGGCCGCATGGAGGTGTGGCCGCTCTCCAGGGCCTCGGGGTGGGTCCAGGCCCGGAAGAGGGTCTCCTGCAGGAGGTCCTCGGCGCGCTGGCGGTCGCCGAAGGTGAGGCCGAGGAGGAATCCGTAGAGGGCCTTGGCGTGCTCGCCGTGCAGCCGGGCGAGGGCGTGCGGGTCGGTTCTGGTCACGGGGTTCCCCTTCCAGGTCGGGTCACCTCAGCGTGACGGCCCGATGCCCCGGAGTTATCCGCCGCTTGGCGTATCCGGACCCGTCCTGCGCCGAACGGTCGTCCGGTGCGCCGAACGGTCGTGCGGGCTGCCGCTGCGCGGGGCCTTCCCCACTCCGCCCTTCCACCGTTCCCCGGGGCGGAGCCCCAGCAGCGGTGCCGCACGCGGGAACGCCCGTGGCCCTGGCCGTCCGCGGAGGGACGGCCAGGGCCACGGGAAGAGACGGTCTAGCTCCAGCTGGCGTGCAGCGGCTTGCCCTCGGCGTAACCGGCGGCGGACTGGATGCCGACCACGGCCTTCTCCTCGAACTCCGCGAGGGAGCCGGCACCGGCGTAGGTGCAGGAGGAGCGGACGCCCGCGATGATCGAGTCGATCAGGTCCTCGACGCCCGGGCGGGCCGGGTCGAGGAACATGCGCGAGGTGGAGATGCCCTCTTCGAAGAGGCCCTTGCGGGCACGGTCGTAGGCCGACTCCTCGCTCGTGCGGTTCTGCACCGCGCGGGCGGAGGCCATGCCGAAGGACTCCTTGTAGAGGCGGCCGTCGGCGGACTGCTGCAGGTCGCCCGGGGACTCGTACGTACCGGCGAACCAGGAGCCGATCATCACGTTGGACGCGCCGGCGGCCAGCGCCATCGCCACGTCACGCGGGTGACGGACGCCGCCGTCGGCCCACACGTGCTTGCCGTACTTCTTCGCCTCGGCCGCGCACTCCAGCACCGCGGAGAACTGCGGGCGGCCCACGCCGGTCATCATGCGGGTGGTGCACATGGCGCCGGGGCCCACACCGACCTTGATGATGTCCGCGCCGGCGTCGATGAGGTCCTTGACGCCCTCGGCGGCGACGATGTTGCCCGCCACGATCGGGACCTGCGGGTCCAGGGCGCGGATCGCCTTGATCGCGCTGATCATCGACTCCTGGTGGCCGTGCGCCGTGTCGATGACGAGCGTGTCCACGCCCGCGTCGAGCAGCTGCTTGGCCTTGGCCACGAAGTCGCCGTTGATGCCGACGGCGGCCGCGATGCGCAGCTTGCCGTTCGCGTCGGTGGCCGGGGTGTAGAGCGTCGCGCGCAGGGCGCCCTTGCGGGTGAGGATGCCGACGAGCTTGCCGTCCTTGTCGACGGCCGGGGCCAGCTTGCGGTGGCCGGCGTCGAGCTGGTTGAAGGCCTCGCGCGGGTCGATGTCGGCGTCGATGAGCAGCAGCTCCTTCGACATGACCTCGGAGAGCTGGGTGAAGCGGTCGACACCGGTCAGGTCGTGATCGGTGACGACGCCGACCGGGCGGCCCTCGTCGTCGACGACGACTCCGGCGCCGTGGGCGCGCTTGGGCAGCAGGGACAGCGCGTCGGCGACCGTCTGGGTGGGCGCCAGCGTGATCGGGGTGTCGAGCACGTGGTGGCGGGTCTTGACCCAGGAGATGACGTCGGTGACGACATCGATCGGGATGTCCTGCGGGATGACGACGATTCCGCCGCGGCGGGCGACCGTCTCGGCCATCCGGCGGCCCGCGATGGCGGTCATGTTGGCCACGACGAGGGGAATGGTGGTGCCGGTTCCGTCGGGCGAGGACAGGTCGACACCCTGACGGGAACCGACCGCGGAGCGGCTCGGCACCATGAACACATCGTCGTACGTCAGGTCGTACGGCGGCTTCAGGTCATTGAGGAAACGCACGTGCTGAACATCCCAGTCGATCGAAGGATCCGTCTACGCCCCGGCAGGACAGCCGAGGAAACGCACGTACTTCATTCTCCCACGACCTGGCGTTCACACCGCCCGGGCTGATCGTCCAGGACATACCGGGCCGGGTGGTCGTTTCCTACGGGACCTTGGTCCCGGCGGGCCGGGTCCGGCGGTGGACGGGGCCGCGCCGCCCGGCCAGGGGGAGCACCGATCCGCCGTGCCGGACGGCGGTGAACTCGGCTGCTATGGCCAGCGCGGTCTCCTCCGGGGTGGCGCCGCCGAGGTCGAGTCCGATGGGTGAGCGCAGGCGGGCCAGGGCGGCGTCGGTGACGCCCTGGGCCCGCAACCGTCTCTCGCGTTCGGTGTGGGTGCGCCGCGATCCCATGGCCCCCACGTAGCCCAGGGGCAGCCGCAGGGCCAGTTCCAGCAGCGGTAGGTCGAATTTGGCGTCGTGGGTGAGGACGCAGACCGCGGTACGGGAGTCCAGGCGGCCCGCGGCCCATTCGGCGGCCAGGTGCCGGTGCGGCCAGTCGACGACCACCTCGTCGGCGCCGGGGAAGCGGGCCGGGGTCGCGAAGACGGGCCGGGCGTCGCACACGGTGACCCGGTGGCCGAGGAAGGCGCCGATCCGGGCGAGGGCCGCGGCGAAGTCGATGGCCCCGTAGACGAGCAGCCGGGGCGGCTCGGCGGCCGATTCCACGAGGAGGGTCAGGGGCTGCCCGCAGAGCCCGCCGGCCGTGCCGAGCTCGGCGGTGCCGGTGCGCCCGGCCAGCAGCAGCGCCCGTACCTGCCGGGCGGCGGCCCGGTCCAGGTCGGGGCCGCCGCCGAGCCCGCCCTCGTGGGTGCCGTCGGCGTGGACGGCGAGCGCCCGGCCCAGCTGGGCCGGCGGTCCGGAGACCACCCGGGCGAGGGCGGCCCGGGTGCCCCCGGCGGCGGCGTCGAGCACCGAGCCGAGCACGGGCCGGACCGGGTCGCGCCCGCGCACCGGGGTGACCAGGACGTCGAGGACTCCACCGCAGGTCAGCCCGACGGCGAAGGCGTCGTCGTCGCTGTAGCCGAAGCGGTGCAGGCCGCCTTCGCCGGAGGCGATGGCGTCGAGGCACAGCTCGTGCACGGCGGATTCCACGCAGCCCCCGGAGATG
This sequence comes from Streptomyces nojiriensis, assembly GCF_017639205.1. Classification (NCBI taxonomy): domain Bacteria; kingdom Bacillati; phylum Actinomycetota; class Actinomycetes; order Kitasatosporales; family Streptomycetaceae; genus Streptomyces; species Streptomyces nojiriensis. Next base: position 2,224,276 of record NZ_CP071139.1, read on the forward strand.
GAGCCGAGCGCGGTGCCCTTGTCGTCGACGGCGAGGGAGGCGCCGGGGCCGCGGGGAGCGCTCCCACTGACGGCGACGACGGTGGCGAGGGCGAACTCCCGCTGCGCGGCGCACCACGCGCGTAGCTCGTCGGCTATGTCGAGCATCAGCGGATGTACTCGCGGCGCGGGGTCTGGCCGGGCAGGTGCGGGCGGGGCGGCAGGACGGCCGGGGTCGCCGGCCGGGCCGCGGGTGGTCGGGCCGCGGGTGGTCGGGCCGTCGCGGCCGCCGACCGGGTGGGTCCGGGGAATCCGTCGGGTATCGGCGGGCGCGCGCCGAGCAGTTTCGCGGCGTGCGCCACGCTGGCGAGGGTGGCGTGGTGGTGCCAGCCGCGGAAGGAGCGGCCCTCGAAGTCCCGGATGCCCACGGGTTCGCAGGTCTCGGCGAAGTCGAGGGAGACGCGGTCGGTGAGCTTGGCGAGCAGGAACAGCTGGGCGAGCGGCCGGTCTCCGATGTTGGTGATCCAGAACTCGGAGGGCAGCAGGGCGGTTTCGGTCCAGGCTCCGACCAGCAGCAGCGGGGTGGGCGGCGCGGGCACGGGGCGGTCCTCACAGGGGGTGGCGAAGATCGAGGCCGAGGTCAGCAGGGTGACCGCACCCTCGGCGCGGCCGTGCCGGGTCCATTCGACGACGCGGCGCTGGGAGCGCAGGGAGTCGATCAGTTCGCGGGCGGGGGCGGTGTGCGGCCCGGGTTTGTACCGGCCGGCGCCGCCGAAGGAGACGGGCAGCGAACCGTCGACCTTGAAGACGAAGGGGATGTCCTGGAGGGTGAAGGACTCGATGCTCTGGGGGAGGTCGCAGTTGGCGACCTCCATCACCACGGGCCGGCGCTGGAGTTGCCAGCTGGCCGCCATCCGCTGGACGGCGTGTACGGCGTCCTGGGCAGGGGTGAGGGAGCGGGCCGTGTCGGGGATGCCGGCCCGGCGGCGGCGCAGGAGTTCGCTGGTCCAGGGCCCGGGGAGGGTGAGGGTCCATTCGACCGGGAAGCTGGCTTCGCTGGAGGCGAGCCAGATCCCGCTCGCCTGCTGACAGTTGGCGGTGCGGCCGAGCTGGGGGACGAACTGCCGGCCGACGCCGACGGAGCGGTCCCCCGCCTTCTCGATGACCATGGGCTGGAGCACCCAGGCCAGGGGGCGCTGTGCCGTGCGTTCGAGGTGCTGGGCGAGGGAGCGGCGGACCGGGGTCCAGTCCCAGGGGGACTTGCTGATGAACTGCTGGAGGCTCTGCTCGACGGAACTGGCCCCTGTTCCGGCGATGTTACGAATTGTTTTCTTCCCGGTGGTCCGCACCAGGCCGTTCAGATAAACGCGGGCCCAGTTTCGCTGGTCCCGCCGGGGTAATGATTCGAAGAGAAGAGAGATCAGGACGTCGATCAATTCGGAGACTTCCGTCGTGGATTCCTCCGGCAGGACTACGCGAGCCATCTGGGCCTCCCCCGCGACCAGCTAGATCCAATACCCTACTTGACCGCGTAGAACGGCCGTAGGCCCCGGCGGCTACTTCCTGAGGTCGCTGGCAGTTTCGAGCCGCTCTTCCTCTACCACGAGGGGGATGGGGATCTGGTTCGCCGCATAGTAGATCGCGATCAGGAAGTGGGCGACAAGTGTGAGTGGTGCGGAGTAGAAGGCCAGCAGGACGGTCAGGGGGTAGGCGATGGCCCCGAGGCCGAAGCGCACCCGAGTGGCGCGTGCGCCCTCCTTGTCCACCTGCTCGTGGAAGAGGTGGCCGACCCGGGTGACGTACCACCAGAAGGCCAGGAACGCCAGGGCGTAGGCCACGGTGACGGCGCTGTAGAGGACGGCGGCCGCGTTGGCGGAGCCGCCTTCCTCCATGAGGTGCTCGGCGAGGACGTTGGTGGTGTACGGGACCACCGATACCACCATCAGCACCAGGAGATTCAGGAACAACAGGGGGCGGTCCACCCTCCTGAGGTGACTGAAGATGGTGTGGTGGTTCACCCACATCACACCGATGATGAGGAAACTCACGACATAGGCGGCGTAATGGGGCCACTGTTCCCGGACTCCGTGCCAGAAGTCCGAGCCGGTTTCTTCCGGAACCTTCAATTCCAGAACGAGGATCGTGATGATGACGGCGAATACGCCGTCGCTGAATGCCTCGATCCGCCCGGTTTCGTTTTCCATTGCCTCCCCTTTGCCACTTCGTGCATATAAGCAGCCCGTGCGCGCAATGCCACACATACGGGGAGGGCGCTGCGGCGCCCTCCCCGCACACGCTACCCAGATTCCGGCCGTCAGCTGCCGAATCCGGCTGTCTGGCGCCAGATTCGGCCATCGCGGACGACGAGTGTCCCGAACGCGTGCTCCGGTTCACCGTTCAGGTTCATGATCGCCCGGTAGAAGATGGTGTCCTCGGTCTCGATGTACTCCTGGAGTTCCACGAGCGCGGGCTTCACGGTGAGATAGCCGGTGAACGTCTCGCGAACCGCTTCGATCCCCACCGACGCCCCCTCGAAGCGCAGCAGCACGGCGTCGTCGGTGTAGTTCTTCATCACCGCCTCGATGTCCAGGGCGGCCAGCGCCTCCATCTGGCGGACGAACACCGGGTGCAGTGTGGAGATGTCGTACTTGACCATGTCGACTCCGTTTCAACTGGGAGAGGTGCCCACGATGGGTGCCGTTTCGGGTGTTGTCGCAGGTGAGACGCAGGATTGGGCGCTGCCGGCGAAGGGCAGCCGGACGACCATCCGGGTCTCACCGGGGCGCGAGCGGGCGGTGATCGACCCGTGGTGGCGCTGGGTCACGATGCGGTAGCTGAGGTGCAGCCCCAGGCCCGTGCCCTTGCCCACGTCCTTGGTGGTGTAGAACGGTTCGAAGATCCGCGGCAGGGATTCCGCCGGGATGCCGCGGCCGGTGTCGGCGATCTCGACGACCATGCAGACGCCCTCGGCGCGGGCGCGCAGGGTCAGTACCCCCGAGCCCTCCATGGCCTCGGCCGCGTTGTCGACCAGGTTGGTCCACACTTGGTTCAACTCGCTGGGATAGCCCGTCAGTTCGGACAGGTCGGGCTCGTACTCACGCACGATGGTGATGCCGGCGAGCTTGGCACGCAGGACGACCAGCGTGTTCTCCAGTCCGTCGGTCACCGCGAAGCGCTGTTCGGGCGCCCGGTCGAGGTTGGCGTAATCCCGGGTGGCGGAGACGAGCTGGGAGATCCTGGGACCCGCGGCCCGGAGTTCCGCCGCGAGCGAGCGGATCTCCAGCAGCGCCGCCAGGTGGTCCAGGGCCGGGGCGAGCGCCGCCTCTCCCACGCCCTCCAGCCGTTCCAGCAGCCAGCCCAGCTCCAGTCCGAGGTCCGCGACCCCGGATCCGAGCAGGCCGGGCCGTTCGGTGCCCGCCTCCTCGGCCCAGTCGGCGATCTCCTCCTCCGCGTCGGCCTGGGCGAACGGGTCGGTGGTCGCCGGCGGCGGCAGCTTGTCCAGTTCCTCGGCGAGCCGCTCCAGGAGCGAGCGCTCCGCGCCCGAGGCGGCCGCGCCCCAGGCCTGGGCGGTACGGGTGAGCCGCTCCAGGGCGGGGGCCAGTTCCTGCGCGGCCCGGGCCACGGCCGCCGCCGGGTTGTTCAGCTCGTGGGCGAGCCCGGCGGCCAGGGTGCCGAGCGCCTCCACGGTGGCCCGTTTGCGGGCCTGCACCTCGGAGGACTTGATGCGCCAGGCCAGTACGGGGATCAGTACGGCGGCCACCCCGTGGCAGCGGGTCAGCATCTCGAAGAAGACCGGCTTCGGGTAGGCCACCACCGTGGTCGACGGGCCGCTGGCGGCCGCGGTCGCCACGTAGGATCCGTCGGTCAGCAGGGGCAGTTCGCCGGTGAACCGGTGGGCGGCGGACGGCTTGCCGTCGTGGTCCTCGGCGGCGGCGCTCTCCTCCTCGGTGGAGTGCCGGGTGAGCACCTCCTCCCGGCCGTCGACGACCTTGGTGACGACCAGCCCGCCGGAGAGCAGGACGTGGAAGCCGGTGGCCTCCTCGCCGTCCCGGAAGAGGACGTCGCCGTCGGCGAGGATCCGGGGCTCGGACACCGAGACCAGCCAGTCCAGCTGCTCCTCGGTGATCCCGGCGAAGATCTCCAGCTCGCGCAGGGCCGACCGCAGCTCCGCGTCCTTCATGTCCGCCGCGTTCACGCCGCACTCCCCTCGGCCCGGGTCCGGGCGGCCAGTCGCAGGGTGGCCAGCAGGGCCAGTGCGCACACGCCGGCCACGGCGGCCATGAAGCCGACCGAGGTGCGGTGCAGCCCGTGGATGTTGGTGAGCATCCCGGCGAGGACCGCCGGCACGCTCATCGCGAGGTACGCGAACACATATACGGCGGCGGTCAGTTCGCCGCGGTGCGCCGGCTGCGCGAGCGTGCTCAGCGCGCGGAAGGAACCGAGGAACGCGGCGCCCCAGCCGCTGCCGAGGACGGCCGTGGCCACGAGGAACACGGCGGCCGAGCGGATCCCCAGCGCGAGCAGCACCAGGCCGAGTCCGGCGAGGAGCCCGAGCAGGCCGAGCACGGCGGTGCGCAGCGCCTCGGTGCGGCCGAGCATCAGCTGGGCGGCGGTGGCGGCGCCCGCGAGCAGGGCCACCGTGGCCCCGCCGACGAGGTAGTTGGTGGACTCCAGCAGCGACAGCGCCAGGTGCGGGCCGAGGGAGAGGTAGAAGCCGCCCACCGACCAGACCGCGACGATGGTCAGGACGAGGACGGCGAAGCGGCCCCGGGCGTCCGCCGGTACGCGGATCCGGTGCGGGACCACCCGGAAGCGGCCGCCGGCGCCCGGCGCGCTCTCCCGCATCCGGACCACCCCCACCAGGGTCACGGCGAAGGCCCCGACCAGCAGCAGGTAGCTCAGCACCGTCGGCGCGGGTGCGAACTGGACGAGGAGCCCGGCCCCGATCCCGCCGAGCCCGATGCCCACGGTGGGGCCGGCGCTGTTGACCTGGGCGCCGAGTGCGGGCCTGGACGCGGGGCTGAGTTCCAGCAGGGCCGCGCCCATCGCCCCGGTGGCCAGGCCCACGGCGAGGCCCTGGACGGCGCGGGCGGCCAGCAGCAGTCCCAGACCCTGGGCCCCGGCGAACAGGACCATCGAGACCATGGCCAGGACCAGCGCACCGCCCAGGACGGGGCGGCGGCCGAGGGTGTCGGAGAGGGAACCGAACAGCAGGAGCCCGGCCAGCACGGTGACCGCGTAGAGGGCGAAGACCACCGTGATCGTGCCGGAGGAGAGCCCCCACTCCTGCTGGTAGAGCACGTAGAGGGCGGAGGGCACGGAGGAGGAGAGCATCAGCAGGACGAGGACCGCTCCCACCACCCAGAAGCCGGAGCCTCTGGGCGCACTGGCCGCGTGGGCGGCTGGGCGCACGGTTACCCCCGTGGTCGTCTCGGATGTGTCGGCCACTGCGTCACTCAACTCCCCCGTGATGGGACCCGTGGCGGGCCCCGTGGTGTGCCCTCTCGGGCTATCGGTCGAGAGCCCGCTCGGCCCTCTGCAGGGCTCGGGCCGTGAGGACCCCCACGAGATGGCCGAGGTACTCGGCCGAGGTGCCGCGCCCGGGGACGAAGAGCTCCCTGGGTTCGGCGCGGAAGGCCGCGAGCACGGCGTCCGTGCCGTACGGGCCCCCGCGCAGCCGGTCCTCGACCCCGCGCAGCCGCAAGGGCCGGGAGGTGGCCCCGGTGACGGCGATGCGCGGCCCGCCGGGGGTGATCCGTACGGCGGTGGCGCACACCGGGTAGCGGGTGGCGCGGTCGGCGGTCTTCTCGAAGGCGGCGGCCGGTCCGGCGGCCGGTACGAGCAGCGCGGTGAGGACCGTGGCGGCGGGCGCGCTGCCGGCCGCGAGCTCCTCGGCCGCCAGGGTGGACCGCCCGCCGGGGCCGGCCAGTTCGACCTCGGCGTCGGCGGCCATGGCGGCGACCGGCAGGTCGGTGGCCCGCCCGGCGGCGGCGAGGTTGCCGCCGACGGTGCCGAGGTTGCGGACCTGGGGGTCGCCGTTGGCGCGGGCCGCGGCGGCCAGTTCCGGGGCCTCCGCGAGCACCAGCGGGTCGGCGGCCAGCTCGGCCAGCGTGGTGAGGGACCCGATCCGCAGCCCGGTGCCGTCGGGGGTGCGCGTGACGCCGCGCAGCTCCTCCAGCCGCCGGATGTCGACCAGCAGCGCGGCCCGGTCGGCTCCCGCGCGCAGGTCGGGCAGCAGGCTCTGGCCGCCGGCCAGGATCCGGGCGCCGCGGGTCCCGGACAGCAGGGTGAGCGCCTCGTCGAGGCCGGCGGGCCGGACGTAGTCGAACTCGGTGAGGATCACTGGGCTTCCCCTCTCAGGCGGCGCCAGACCTTCTCGGGGGTGAGGGGCATGTCGATGTGCTGGACGCCCAGGTCGGACAGGGCGTCGACGACGGCGTTGACGACGGCCGCGGCGGGCGGGACGGTGGCGATCTCGCCGGCGCCCTTGGCGCCGAGCGGGTTGTGCGGGCTGGGCGTGACGGTCTTGTCGAGCGTGAAGAACGGCACGTCGGCGGCGCGCGGCAGGGCGTACGTGGTCAGGTCGGCGCTGACGAGGAGGCCCTGTTCGTCGTAGACGGCGGCCTCCATCAGGGCCTGGCCGAGGCCGTGCGTGATGCTGCCCTCGATCTGGCCGAGGACGATCTTGGGGTTGCCGATGTGGCCGGCGTCGTCGACGGCGGTGTAGGACACCACCTCGGTCTCGCCGGTCAGTTCGTCGATCTCGACGACCGCCACGTGCGTGCCGAAGGGGTAGTTGAAGTCCGGCGGGTCGAAGTGGGTGGTCTCGTCGAGGGCGGGTTCGATCTCCGCGGGCAGCCCCCAGCCGTACCACATGGACATCGCCAGCTCGGCGAAGGTCTTGGTGTTCTGCTCGTTGCCCTCTTCGTAGACGCGGCCGCCCTCGTAGACGACCTTGTCCTCGGGGACCCCCAGGAAGACGGCGCCGGCCCGGATCAGCTTGCTCTTGATCTTGCGGGCGGTGAGGGCGACGGCGGGTGCGGCCATGCTGTAGGAGCGGGAGCCGTAGGTGCCCTGCCCGTACGGGGCCTTCTGCGTGTCGCCCTCCAGGACCTGGACGGTGTCCGGGTCGATGCCGAGCTCGTCGGCGGCGACCTGGGCGAAGACCGTGCCGTGGCTCTGGCCGGTGGAGGCGGACCCCACGATGACGGTGACCTCGCCGGTCGGGTGGACGCGGATGTTCGCGCTCTCCCAGGTGCCGCCGAGCATGCCCTCCTGGGACATCCGGGTGGAGGGGCCGACCCCGCAGATCGCGACGTAGGTGGCGAGGCCGACGCCGAGGCGCTTGCCGCGGGTGCGGGCCTCGGCCTTGCGGGCCGGCATGTCGGCGTAGCCCGACAGCTCGATGGCCTTGTCGAAGTTCAGCTGGTAGTTCCCGGAGTCGTAGGTCCAGCCGAGGCCGTTGTCGTACGGGAACTTCTCCTTCGGCACCAGGTTCTTGCGGCGGACGGCCGCCGGGTCCATGCCGATCTCGGAGGCGTACCGGTCGACGAGGCGTTCCATGAGGAAGGCGGCCTCGGCGCGTCCGCTGCCGCGCTGGGCGCCGAGCGAGACCGTGTTGGTGAAGGCGGCGTAGACCTCGCAGAAGGCGGCGTCGATGTCGTACATGCCGCTGATGGATCGGCCCATCAGGGCGGTGGCGACACCGGGGCCGATCGTGGAGGGGTACGCGCCGAGGTTGGCGTAGCTGGTGCAGCGCACGGCGGTGATCCGGCCGTCGCGGGTGCCGGCGAGTGTCACGTGCTGGCGGTGGTCGCGGCCCTGGACGGTGGAGTTCATCAGCCCGGTACGGGTGTCCACCCACTTCACGGGCCGGCCGAGCGCCTTGGACAGCAGCAGCACCAGCGCCATGTCGGGATACAGGTACCCCTTGGTGCCGAAGCTGCCGCCGACGGTCGGGGCGATGACCCGGAGCTTGTTGAAGGGGATGCCGAGGACCAGCGCCGAGAGCAGGAAGCGGTGGTTGTGCGGGCCCTGGGTGGAGGCGTAGAGCGTGTACTCGCCGGTGGCCGCGTTGTAGTCGCCGACGGCGCCGCGCGGCTCGATGGGGCTGTTGATGGTGCGCTGGTTGACCAGGTCGAGCTCGACGGTGACCTCGGCCTCGGCGATGGCCGCGTCGGTGCGGTCCTTGTCGCCGCAGGTCCAGTACGCGTTCAGGTTGCCCGGGACGGCTTCGTGGAGCTGGGGCGCGCCCTCGGCGAGCGCCTCGTCGGCGCGGGTGACCACGGGCAGCGGCTCGTACTCGACGGCGATGGCGGCGAGCGCCGCGGTGGCCTGGCGCGGGGTCTCGGCGACGACCACGGCGATGGGGTCGCCGACGTGCCGGACGGTGTCGCCGGTGAGGACCGGGCGGGCGCCGGGAAGTCCGTAGGGGTGGGGCGGGAAGTGGCTCTCGACTCCGCCGGGGATCCAGATGCAGGGCAGCGGCATGACGTCGGTGAAGTCGGCGGCGGTGGCCACCTTGAGCACGCCGGGCAGCTGCTCGGCGGCCTTGGTCTCGATGGAGAGGATCTTCGCGTGCGCCACCGGGCTGCCCAGGATGGCCATGTGGGCGGTGCCCGGCAGGTCGATGTCCGCCACGTACGTGGCCTCGCCGCGCAGCAGCTGCGGATCCTCGCGGCTGTCCAGCGGCTGTCCGAGGACGCCGTTCCCCGTGGCCGGGGCCTCCCCCGTCACTGTGGTCATGTCCCTCACACCTCCTGTCCGGCTGCGGTGGACGCGGTGACGGCGGCGGGCTCGCCGACGCCGGAGGGCGCCTCGGCGCGGGCGGCCGCGCAGGCGCGCTGCACGCCCCGTACGACGCTGTGGTAGCCGGTGCAGCGGCACAGGTTGCCGGTGAGCCACTCGCGGATCTCGGGTTCGGTGGGGGCCTCGCCGCCGGCGGTGGAGTCGACGAGTTCGCCGAGGGCCATGACCATGCCGGGGGTGCAGAAGCCGCACTGGGTGCCGTGCTCCTGGCGCAGGGCCTCCTGGAGGCCGGACAGTTCACCGCCGCGGGTGGTCTCGCCCTCGATGGTGGCCACCTCGCTGCCGGCGGCGGAGGCGGTCAGGACCAGGCAGCTCTTGACGGACCTGCCGTCGAGGCGGACGACGCAGGTGCCGCACTGGCCGGTGTCGCAGCCGACCTTGGTGCCGGTCAGCCCGAGGCCGTCGCGGAGCCGTTCCACGAGCAGTTCGTTCGGCCGTACCGAGAACTGCTCGGGTCTTCCGTTCACGTTCAGTGTGATATCCATGCCAGCGCCTGCGCTTCCGTGAGCGGCCGGTTGAAAAGGGGCCCGCCGGGCTGTTGGAGAATTCCCCCGGAGTGCAACGGGCCGGTGTCCACGGGTGCGAATCCCAGATCCGTGATGATTCCCGCGACGATTTCCTTCGATTTCACGTCGTCGCCCGCGGTGAAATGTGCCAGGCGCTCTCCGGGGGCGGTGCCGGCGACGGCGAGGGTTTCGAAATGCATGGTGTTCAGGGATTTGACGACCTGGGCGTCGGGGTACCACTCGGCGACCAGGTCGCTGGAGCCGCGCCCGCCGAGGTCGGCGGGGGTGCCGGGGCCGGCGAAGGCGTTCGTGGCGTCCACCAGCACCTTGTCCTGCACTGCGTACGGCGGGAGCAGTCCGCGGACGCGTTCGAAGGGCACCATCAGTACCAGGAGTTCGGCCCGGTCGGCGGCCTCGGCGGGGTGCGCCGCCGAGGCCGCCCGTCCCAGCTCGGCCACGAGCGGGCCGAGGGTCTGCGGGCCCCGGGCGCCCGCGAGGACGACCTGATGGCCTGCCGCCACGAGGATCCTGGCCAGGGTCGAGCCGATCCGCCCGGTGCCGATGATGCCTGTCCGCATTGCCGCTCCTCGGGAAAGGGGTCTCGGTAGCGCTCTCAGTCCATGCCGATCCAGACCGACTTGGTCTGGGTGTAGCTCTCCAGGGACTCGGGGCCGCACTCGCGGCCGTAGCCGGAGGCCTTGTAGCCGCCGTAGGGCACGGCGGGGTCGTACTGGTTGTAGCAATTGACCCAGACGGTGCCGGCCTTGATCTGCGAGGCGACCCGGTGGGCCCGCCGCAGGTCCTTGGTGTGGACGCCGGCGGCGAGGCCGTACGCGCTGTCGTTGGCGATGCGCACGGCGTCCTCCTCGGTGTCGAAGGGGATGATCGACAGGACCGGCCCGAAGATCTCCTCCTGGGCGATCCGCATGCCGTTGTCGACGCCGGTGAAGATGGTCGGCAGGAAGTACAGGCCCTGACTGGAGGCGCCCTCGGGGGTCCAGCCGCTGCCGCCGGTGCGCAGGACCGCGCCTTCCTTCTCGCCGACCTCGATGTACGAGCTGACCTTGTCGAACTGTCCGCGGTGGGCCAGCGGCCCGAAGAGGGTGGCCGGGTCGCGGGGGTCGCCGGGCTTGAGGTCGGCGGCCCGGCGGACCAGGCGTTCGACCATCTCGTCGTGGATGGGGCGCTGCAGCAGCAGCCGGGAGCCGGCGGTGCAGATCTCGCCCTTGTTGTAGTAGATGCCGAAGAAGGCGAGTTCCTCGGCGGCGTCGAGATCGGCGTCGGCGAAGACGATGTTGGCGGACTTGCCGCCGAGCTCCATCGTCACCTTCTTCAGGGTGCCGGCCGCCTTGCGGATGATCGTCTGGCCGACCGAGGTGGAACCGGTGAAGGCGATCTTGTCGATGTCGGGGTGGCCGGTGAGGGTCTCCCCCAGTTCCACGCCCGGACCGGTGATGACGTTCAGCACCCCGTCGGGGATCTCCGCCTCCTGGAAGAGCTCGGCGATCTTCAGGGCGGTCAGCGGGGTCGCCGGGGAGGGCTTGTGGACCACCGTGTTGCCCGCGGCGAGCGCCGGTGCGATCTTCGTCATCGACAGCAGCAGCGGGAAGTTGAACGGGGTGATGGCGCAGACCACGCCCAGCGGTTCGCGCAGGGTGTAGGCGAGCTGGCCGCCGGCCGGGGCGCGCGAGGAGCCGTCGACGCGGGTCACGGCCCCGGCGTAGTAGTGCATGAGCTGGGCGGCCATGGGGGCGTCGACCGTGCTGGAGAACGCGAACGGCTTGCCCATGTCCACGGTCTCCAGCAGGGCGATCTCCTCCAGGTCGCGCTCGATGAGCTCACCGACCCGGTTCAGCCGCAGCGCGCGCTCCTGGGCGGAGAGTCTGCTCCAGGGGCCTTCCTCGTACGCCGTGCGGGCGGCGGCGACGGCCGCGTCCGCGTCGGCGGCGGCGGCCTGGGCCACCGGTACGATCTCCTGCCCGTCCACGGGGCTGATGTCCGGTTCGGTACGGCCGTCCTGGGCCGGGACCCAGGCGCCGCCGATGAACAGTTTCCCGGGGTTGGCGAGGGGCTGGCCGCTCAGCTCACGCTTGGTCATGGCTGCCTTCCGGTTTCGGGTGCGGGGGGCGGTACTAGCCCTTCGCGAGCTGCCGTAAGAACGTCTCGGCGAGGGCCTTGGAGGAGTAGGGGTTCTGGCCGGTCGTCAGCTTGCGGTCGACGACCACGTGCGAGTCCCAGATGGCCTCGGCCTTCTCGTAGCGGGCGCCGAGCCGGGTGAGTTCCACCTCCAGGATCAGCGGGAGCCGGCCGGCCATGTTGGTGACCAGTTCCTCGCTGTGCGAGAAGGCGGTCATCCGGTAGCCCTCGAAGGGCCAGCGGCCTTCGCCGTCACGCAGGGCGAGCAGTGAGGTGTGGCCGTGGCACACGGTGGCGAGCGGCTTGTCCTGCGCGATGACCCAGCGCAGGATCTGGGCGAGCTCGTCGGACTTGGGCAGGTCGCCGATGGCGCCGTGACCGCCGCTCACGTACACCCCGTCGTAGTCCGTGATGTCCTTCTCGGTGAGGGTCTCCAGTGCGATGGGGGCTCTCAGCTGGGGGGTGTTCTCGATGACCCGGACGTATTCGGCGGCGTTGGCCGCGTCCTCGTCCGGCGAGCCCTGGGGGCGGACCCACTGGAGGAACTGGGGGTCGATGCTCGTCTGGTCGACCGTCGGCGCCCGGCCTCCGATCGTCGCCACGTCCACGTCGTGGCCGGCCGCCTTGAAGAGCGAGAAGGGCACGACGAATTCCTCGGCCCAGAATCCCGAGGGGTGCTGTTCACCGTCGAGCAGATGCAGTGTGGCTTTGGCCGTCATGACGACGAGAATCTTCATGATTCTCTCCTTGTTCTGGATTCGCTGCCGATTCAACACGCCACCCGCGGGGGGCGTAAGGGGGACGGCGTCAGGCCCGCGATACTTCGTCACGTGCGTCCAACGCCGAGATGATGGTGCGGAATTCACCGACCAGGGGGTGGTCGGGATGGGCTTCGGCAAATATGCGTTCGCCGTACAGAGCCGCCATTTCCGGCGAGTAGGGAAGGATTCCGGCCAGTGGCGCCCCGTAGACCGCCTCGGAGCGCCGGCGGGCCGCTTCCCGGTCGATGCCCTCGGGGGCCATGCTCAGGACCAGGTTCCGCCGGCAGGTCAGGCGCCCGGCGAGGGCGATGGTCTCCTCGACCCCGGAGAGGTCGATCCGGTCGGCCCGCGCCATGATCATCAGTACGTCGGCGCTCGCCATGGCGGTCACCGACTCGTTGTTGAGCCCGGCGTGGGTGTCGAGCAGCAGCACGTCGAGGGCGTAGTGCGCGGCCAGCCGGTCGAAGCCCTCCGGCAGCAGCCCCACGTCGTAGCCCCCGGCCATGATCTCGCGCAGGGCGGCCGTCCCGGTCCGGGCCGGCACGACGTACAGGCCCCCCTGACCGGAAACGGCGCCGATCTGTTGGGCGGTGGTCTCGATCTCGCAGCGGCCGAGCAGGTAGTCGGTCAGGGAGGCGCCGGGCCCCAGGCGGAACAGCAGGTCCAGGGTGGGTGACTGGATATCGGTGTCGACCACCCCCACCCGGCGTCCCTCGGCGGCCAGGAGCAGCGCGAGGTTCGCCAGTACCGAGGACTTGCCCGTCCCACCGCGGTGCGAGTGCACGACGATGGTGCGGGTCATCTAGGCCACCACCCGGGTGCCCGCGCCGTCCGCGCGCGGCCCCCGCGCCGCGCGTGGCCGGTGCAGGGCCAGCATGGTGACGTCGTCGTGCTGTTCGGCGGTGCCGGTGTGCTCGCGCACCGCCAGGTCCATCCGGTCGACCACGTCCTTGCCGCTGACCGGTGGCCCGGCGAGCAGTTCCAGCATCCGGTCGTCGCCGAGGAAGCTGCCGTTCGGGCAGCGGGCCTCGGGCACCCCGTCGGTGAAGGCGAACAGGGTGTCGCCCGGGTCGAGCTGGGCGTAGCCGAGGGTGTAGACGCAGTCGGGCTGGATCCCGACGGCCGGTCCGGTGATGTGGAGGGCGACGGGCGGGCTGCCGTCGGCGGGCAGCAGCAGGGGCGGGTTGTGGCCGCCGTTGATGTAGACGAGGCTGCCGGTGAGCGGGTCGAGCACCCCGAAGAAGAGGGTGGCGAAGTAGCCCTGCCGCAGGTGGTTGCGGGTGAGGTAGCCGTTGGTGGCGGTGACCGCGTTGAGCAGGGGGGTGGCGCCGACGACCGGGATCCGCCGGCTGCCGCCGGCGCGTCCGGCGACCAGGTGCTGCAGGCCGCTGTTCTGCGCGGTGTGCCGCAGCAGGGAGCGGATGAGCGCCATGAACAGCGCGGCTCCGACCCCCTTGTCGCAGACGTCGGCGACGACGAAGGCGAGCCGGCGGCCGCGGGAGATCTCGAAGACGTCGTAGAAGTCTCCGGCGACCTGCCGGGCGGGACGGAACCGCACGTCGATCTCCCAGCCGTCGGGGACGGGCATCGATTCGGGCAGGAAGCCCGCCTGGATCTCCCGACCGATCTCCAGTTCCTTCTCGTAGCCCATGAGTTCGGCGCGGGCGTCGGCCTCCCGCAGGGTGCGGCCGAGTCCGGCGCGCTCCGAGCAGCTGTGCAGCCGGGCCCCGACGAGGGCGGGCAGGAAGGGCGGTACGAGGTAGTCGTGCCCGATCCGGACGTGTTCCTCCAGGGCGGCGAACTCCGTCACGGTCCAGACGACCACGATGGGGGCGCCCGCCCAGCGGCGCAGTCGGCGTACGGCCATCCGTACCGCCTCCCCGTCGGACTCGGCCGGGGCGAGCAGCACGTCCGCGACGGGCAGCAGTTCCAGCGCGCCTTCGCGCAGCTCCGTGAGGGAGCGGGTGACGAGTGCCGCGTCCATCGTCCGCAGAGCGTCGAGCAGCTCGGGCGGCGGTGGCGGGTACGCGTCGAGGATGATCACGGTCGTGGAGGGCATCGGTCGGTCCCCTCAGCCTTCACAGTCAGGGTGCTGATGTTGCGGCCGTCCCTGTGCGCGTAGCCGAACTCGTCCACGCTGGTCAGCGCCAGGTGGATGCCGAGACCGCCGATCCGCCGTTCCTCAGGGGGGACCCCGGGGGCGGGCGGCAGGCGGCCTTCGACGGGGTCGAAGGGGGGTGCGGTGTCCTCGATGACGATCTGCACCCCGCCCGGGCCGGAGCGGCCGCGGACGGTGATCCGTCCGCCGCCACCCCGGTACCCGTGCATCACGACGTTGGTGGCCAGTTCGTCCACGGCCAGCCGGAGCCGGTAGGCGGCGCCCTTGTCCAGGCCCGCCGCCCCGGCCAGCCGCAGGACGAACGTGGCGATTTCGCCCAGTGCCCCCACCGTTGCGGGCACTTCCAGTACGCAGGACGACCTCGCCAGTTCGACCATGTCAGTCACGGTGGTCACTCATCGGAGAGAACGATGCTCCGGTCGAGCCCGGCCGTCCGGATGGTCCGGGACACGGGCTCGATGGCACCGACCACCTTGATGGTGACGTCGTTCGCGACCTTCTGCTGGGCGAAGACCAGGGAGCGCAGTCCGGCGCTGGCCATGTAGCCGACGCCGGCCATCCTGATCTCGACGGTCTGGGTGCCGTGGCCGGCGGCCTTCTCGATGGTCCGGTGGAAGTCCGGCGCGGTCTTGGCGTCCAGCTCGCCCGTCAGTTCGATCACGGTGGTGTCGCCCTCGATGCTCAGGGACACGGAAAGCGGCATGTCAGGTCTCCTTCGGTCAGGGCGTGTCGAGGTCGTCGGAAGCGTTCGCGCGGCCCACCAGGATCACCACCGAGCGCGGGCCGATCAGGTACTTCCCGGCGTTGTCCAGCTCCTGCTCGGCTCCCGGGGTGCGGATGTCGTACGGCGCCTCGGCCCCGGTGTCGGCGAACAGGTGCCAGCTCCGGCCTCCCGGCAGGGCGGGCAGCTCCAGGTCGTGCGACTCCCAGTGCGCGTTCATGGCCACGTACACCACGTCGTCGTCGCCGGTGCCGCAGCGGGCCACCGCCAGCAGCCGGCTCTCGGCCGACCAGTCGGGCTGCCAGGCCCGCTCCCCGTGCCAGCTGATGTCCGGCAGGCCCAGGTGCTCGCGGACCTGGCCCGTGGGGTGGGCGGTGGAGCGCAGCTCGCGGTGGTGCTTGCGGAACTCGATCATCCCCCGCGTGAACCGGAGCAGTTCGGCGTTGTCGTCGACCTGGTCCCAGTCGAACCAGGAGAGCTCGTTGTCCTGGCAGTAGGTGTTGTTGTTGCCCTGCTGGGTGCGCGCGACCTCGTCCCCGGCCAGCAGCATCGGGATGCCCTGGCTGGTGAAGAGGATCGCGAGGGCGTTCTTCATCTGCCGGGTGCGCAGCGCGTTGATCTCCGGATCGTCGGTCGGTCCCTCGGCGCCGCAGTTCCAGCTGTTGTTGTCGTTGGCACCGTCGTTGTTGTTCTCGCCGTTGGCCTCGTTGTGCTTGTCGTTGTAGGAGACCAGGTCGGCGAGGGTGAAACCGTCGTGCGCGGTCAGGAAGTTGACCGAGGCCGCGGTGCCGCGGGTGGCGTACAGGTCGGGCGAGCCGGCGATCCGGGTGGCCAGTTCGCCCGTGACACCGGGGTCGCCCTTGAGGAAGCTGCGCACGGTGTCGCGGTACTTGCCGTTCCACTCGGCCCAGCGGCCGTACGCCGGGAAGTTGCCGACCTCGTAGAGGCCGCCGGCGTCCCAGGCCTCGGCGATCAGCTTGGTGTGCCGCAGGACCGGGTCGTAGGCGAGCAGTTCCAGCAGCGGCGGGTTGGGCAGCGGGGTGCCGTCCAGGGCCCGGCCGAGGATGGCCGCCAGGTCGAAGCGGAAGCCGTCGATGTGGTAGTCGGCGACCCAGTGGCGCAGGCAGTCGAGCACGTAGTTGCGCACGACGGGGTGGTTGCAGTTGACGGTGTTGCCGGTGCCGCTGAAGTTGAAGTAGTACCCCTCGGGCGTGAGCATGTAGTACGTGGCGTTGTCGAGCCCCTTGAAGGAGATCGTCGGGCCCTGCTCGTTGCCCTCGGCGGTGTGGTTGAAGACGACGTCGAGGATGACCTCGATGCCGGCCGCGTGCAGGTCCTTGATCAGGGTGCGGAACTCGTCGCCCTGCATGCCGTAGCGTCCGGTGGCCGCGTAGCCGGCCTTGGGCGCGAAGAACGAGACGGTGTTGTAGCCCCAGTAGTCGAAGAGCTGCTCGCCCGTCTCCGGGTTGGTGCGCGGATTGTCGCTCTCGTCGAACTCGAACACCGGGAGCAGTTCGATGCAGTTGATCCCGAGTTCCTTCAGGTACGGGATCTTCTCGCGCAGCCCCGCGAAGGTGCCGGGTGCGGTGACCTGCGAGGAGGGGTGCCGGGTGAAGCCGCGCACGTGGGTCTCGTACACGACGAGGTCCTCGGCGGGGATGCCCAGCGGGGTGTCGTCGCCCCAGTCGAAGTCCTGGAGGCAGACGCGGGAGCGGTACTGGTAGCCGCGGCTGCGGTCCGGCTCCACGCCCCACACGTCCCGGCCGGCGATCAGCCGGGCGTACGGGTCGGAGAGCACCTGCCGGGCGTCGAAGCGGTGGCCGGTGACCGGGTCGTAGGGGCCGTCGGCCCGGTACCCGTACTCGATGTTCTCGTGGTCGAGGCCGAAGACGGTCATGGCGAAGACGCTGCCGGTGCGGAATTCCTCGGGGAACTCCAGTTCGGCCATCGGCTCGGGTTCTCCGCGCTTGAAGATGACCAGGGTCATGGAGGTGGCCTGGTCGGAGAAGACGGAGAAGCTGACCCCGCCGGGGACCACGTTGGCCCCGAAGGGGAACGGTTTGCCCGCGCGGACGCGGTACCCGCCCACCTCGTGGGTCGGGTACGCGTCGACGCGCAGCACCTGCTCGGACCGGGTCTCGGTCATCGCGCGGCCTTGACCTTGGCCTTGGCCGCCGCGGCGACGGCCTCGCCGGTCTCGAAGAAGTCGAGGAACCCGGTGGCCGACATGACGAACCGGACTTCCTCGCTCACCCCGTAGAGGGTGACCGCGACGCCGGCGTGCTGCGCCTCGCGGTAGACCACGAGCAGGGTGCGCAGGCCCGCGCTGGAGACGTAGGTGACCGCCGTGAGGTCGATCTTCAGCGGCTTGCCCTCGCGGACCAGCGGCAGCAGTGCCTGGAGCAGCGAGCCGGATGTCTCGCTGTTGATCTCACCGGTGGCGACGAGCACGGTGCCCGTCTTGTTCCGGCGTTCCTTGACGTTGAGAGTCATTGCATTCCCCTCTGGTTGGGGCGCCCCCCGTTGAGCGCTACTTCTTGGCCACTGGACGCAGCCGGACCTTGACCTTCACTCGGCTCTGCACGTCGGGCAGCCGGACGGTGAGGGCATCGGCGTCGAAGTCGGTGTACGGCTTCTCGTCGATCTCCACGGACGCGATCCGCACCGAACCGGCGGGAAGCAGGTCGGGCGAGACGCGCAGGACGCGGTCGGGCAGGTTCGTCGGGTCGGGCTGGAAGTGGAAGTCCATCTCCCGGCCGTTGATGAGCAGGTTGTTGTAGACGGCGGAGAGGTAGCAGAGCTCCGCCGAGTGGTACATGGACATCGAGTGGCTGCCCTTGAGCCGCTCGGTGCCGAGCAGGTACGGCGTACCGCTCGCGAGCACGTTGAAGTAGACGGCTCCCTCGTCGTGGTCGAGGAAGAAGGTGTTGTAGAAGGCCTGGGCCTGCCGGGCCTCGCGCAGGTTCGCGTCGCCGCCGACCGTGCCGTTCAGGATGAGGTAGGCGAGGATCGCCTGCTCCTGCTGCCACCAGGCCTTGCGGTCGTGCCAGGCGAACCGGTAGGCCTCCTGGTCGCCCTCCTTCACGCGCTCCACGACGTCGTACCAGCCGCCGCGCTGCACGTCGCTGCCGACCGCCGGCATGATCTCGCCGATCTTCTTGGCGAGCTGCTCGTACTCCGGCTTGGCCTTCAGCGAGTTCATCCGCATCAGGTTCCAGGCGATCTTCAGGTTGTGGCCGACCACCGCGCGGTTCTGCTGCCAGCTGTGCGCGGTGTCGTGCGACCAGTCGCGGAAGAAGCGCTCCTGGACGAAGGGGCTGTTCTTGTAGTCCGGGAACTTGTCCGCGATGGTGTCGAAGGTGTACTCGAGGAAGTCGGCGTACTTCTGGTCGCCGGTCGCCAGGTACAGGTTGATCAGGTAGGCGGGCGCGTGGTCGCCGACCGAGTTCCAGTTCTTGCGCTCGGCGTTCTCGCCGAGGGACTCGTGGTCGGCGCTGAAGAGGATCGGGTCGATGTGCGAGTAGTAGCCGCCCTGCTCCGGGTCGAAGAAGAACTTGTCGAACAGCCTGATGGTGGCGTCCGCGTCGTTCTTGATCCGGACGTCACCGGTGACCCGGTACGTCTGGATGGGGCCGGCCAGCGCGTAGATCTGCTCGTACATCGGGATCGCGTCGTAGTCGTCGGAGAACTCCGAGGTGAAGAGCTTGCGCTCGCTGTCCCCGTCGACGCTGATGCCGTGGTACCAGAAGACCACGTCCTCCTCGCTGTCCACGACCCGCATGTGCTTGCGCAGGTACTCGGTGCCGCGCTCGGCGACCTCCAGGTACTCGTCCTTGCCGGTCAGCAGGTAGGCCGAGGCCATGCCGTAGACCAGGCGGGAGATCGTGTCGGTCTCCTGCACGTGGCTGGCGGTCTTGTCACCGCCGAGCCGGATCTCGGTGCGGTACTCGGTGAAGTCCACCGGCCCGTCGCCGAACTGCGCCCGCTTGTAGAAGTCGGCCAGGGATTCGATCTGCTTGATCCACCAGCTGGGCTCCTCGAAGCGGTAGTCCTCGGAGCCGCGGCCCAGGAAGACCAGGCGCTTGGCGTCGAAGCTCCCGCCGCGCTCCGGGTAGTGGACCCCGTAGACGAAGAGGAACCGGCCGGGCGAGAGCATCTCGTCGATGTGCCCGGAGGCGTCGATGTAGGGCTCGTCCAGGTTGCGGACCAGCTCGGCACTGGGGTCACCGGCGAGGGAGACGTCGAACTCGCGCCCGTCTGAGGTCTTCAGCCTCAGCAGCCGGGCCCCGGAGTCGAAGCGGGTGACGTATCCCGCGATCGTGTCGGAGAAGGAGAAGGTCACGGCGTCAGCCATGGGTCACGCACCGTCCTTGTCGTGAGTGCCGTCGTCCTCGTATCCCTGGCTGACCTCGACGATGACCCCGTCGGGATCGCGGACCCACACGGTCCGCCAGCCGCAGATGAAGTCGTCGAAGTCCAGCGGTCCCAGGGTCACTTCCGCCGCGTCGCCCAGCTCGGCCAGGAACGCGTCCACGCTGTCGGTCTGGAAGGCCAGGTGGCGCATCCGGCCGGGGGCCTGCGGACCGTCGTCGTCCGCCGGGCGGGCCGGTTCGGTCTCGCCGGCCGCGAAGAGCTCCAGGTACGCGTCCCCCTTGCGCAGGAACACGATCTGCGTCGGCCCGAGGTCGACCACCCGGGCCCGGGTGAAGCCGAAGTACCGGGTGTAGAACTCCTCGGTGGTCTTCTGGTCCGTGCAGTTCAGGCCCACGTGGGACCACCGCAGCCCGGCGGCCATCAGCCGGCTCCCCGGCCCCGGCCGGCCGCGATCAGTTCGATGATCCGGCGGGCGAACAGGTGGTGGTGGGCTCCGGTGCGGCCGGTGACCAGGTCCCCGTCGACCACCACGTCCTCGTCGACGTACTCCCCGCCCATGTTCCGGACGTCACCGATGAGGTTGTTGTGGCAGACCACCTTGCGGCCGCGGATCTTGTCCGGGATCGAGGAGGCCAGCCACATGCCGTGGCAGATGATCCCCTTGAGGACCGTCGGCTCCTCGAAGGCCCGGCGCAGCAGCTCGGTCGCCGGGGCGAGGACGTCCACGTCCTCGGTGTAGCGCAGCCGGTCGGCCACCATGCCGGAGGGCACGATGACCGCCGCGTACCGGCGCAGCTCCGCGTCGCTCAGCCCCTCCAGGGACTGCGTGGCGGTGAAGGGCGCCCGGTACTCGTGTCCGGTGAAGGTGATGGAGTCGTTGCCCCACAGCCGGGTCAGGAAGTCGACCTCGGCGCCCTCCTCGGCGAACCGGTGCTGGTAGTAGAAGATCTCCGGCTCGTAGTAGTCGCTCTCGACCAGGACCGCGATCCGGGTCCCGGACAGCGCGCCCTCGCGCAGCACCGCGTCAGACACGGGAGGCTCCCTTCAGGAAGTCCGCCGCGCGCTCGGCGATCATCGCGATGGCGGTGTGGCAGTTGCCGGACGGGACCGCGGGCATCACGCTCGCGTCGACCACGCGCAGGTTCCGTACGCCGTGCACCCGCAGTTCGGGGTCGACGACGGAGAGGTCGTCGATGCCCATGCGGCAGGAGCCGGCCTGGTGGTGGTAGCTCTCCGACTTCTGCTTCGCGAAGGTCCGCAGATCGTCGTCGCTCGCGTAGCCGGGGCCGGGCTGGAGCTCCTGCTTGTACCAGGGCGAGAAGGCGGAGGTCGCGAAGATCTCCCGGGCGATCTTGATGCCCTGCACCATCCGTTCCAGGTCCCACCGGTCGCCCAGGTAGTTCGGGTTGATCAGCGGGTGGGCCAGCGGGTCGGCGCTCGCCAGCTTGATCCAGCCGCGCGAGACGGGCCGTACGACGCCCGGCAGGATGGACACCGTGTTGGGGTGGTCCTGGCCGACGATCACGTCGAACGGCACGTGGACGAAGGCGATCTGCAGGTCGGGGGCGGGCAGCCCGGGCTGCGAGGACAGGAATAGAGCGCTCTCCGACAGGTTCTGCGCCGGTGGCGGGAGCTCCTGGGTGACCTCGGCCATCAGCCCGGTCAGGACGTGGTTGTGGAAGTTCTCGCCGACCCCGGGCAGGGCCGCGGTGACCTCGATGCCGTGTTCGCGCAGCTGCTCCGGGTGGCCGATGCCGGAGAGCAGCAGCAGCTTCGGGGACTCGATCGCCCCGGCCGCGACGATCACCTCGCGGCGGGCCCGTACGGTGTGGGGCCCGGGCGCCGCGGCGGTGCTGTGGCCGTCCCGGACGGTCCGGCCCGGGACCTCGCTGCCCGAAAGCGTGGCCGGAGCCTTCAGCTGGACGTACTCGACGCCCGTGCAAGTGTCCCCGTCGAACAGCAGCCGGGTGCTCTGCGCGTTGGTGCGCAGGGTCAGGTTGGCGCGGCGCAGCGCCGGCTCCAGGTAGGCGGCGAGGACGCCCTGGCGGCGGCCGTCGGCCACGTCGATGTGGTGCCAGCCGGTGCCGAAGAGGCCGCGCCGGGGGCCGTCGGTGTTGAAGTCGGCGATCTCCTGGTGGCCCAGCTCGACGGCGGCGTCGATGAAGGCGCGGGAGACCGGGTTGGGGCCGTGCCGCCCGGCGTTGGTGATCCGCTGCGGGCCCCGGGTGCCCGTGGTGGCGGCGGTGACGTCCTCCTGGCCCTCCAGCAGGGCGAAGTAGGGCAGCACGTCCTCGTGGGACCAGCCGGCGGCGCCCTGGTAGGCCCAGTTGTCGAAGTCCGAGGCGTGGCCCCGGATGTGCATCATGATGTAGAGGTTGCTGCTGCCGCCGGGGGCCTTGCCGCGCGGTTCGTACGTACGGCGGCCGTCGAGTCCGGGCTGCGGGGTGCTCGTGTAGCCCCAGTCCACCGGCCCGCCGAGGAGCTTGTACCAGGAGGACGGGTCGTCCACCTCGGGCGGGATGCGGGAGCCGCCCGCCTCCAGGACCAGGACGGAGACGTCCGGGTCCTCGGACAGCCGGTCGGCCAGCACGCTGCCGGCGGTGCCGGATCCCACGACGATGTAGTCGTACTCTTCGACGCTCACGGATCCCCCTCAGCCCTGGCCCAGCACCTGGAAGGGAACCGTGTCGTGGTAGTTCGCCATGTAGGCGATCTTTCCGTCCACGATCCGGAAGAAGTTCATGACCTCGGCCTCGATGGCCTCGCCGGAGGCGCTGACCGCGGTCAGGTGCGAGACGGCCGCGGCCTTCTCGCCGTCGACGATGAAGTGCACGGGCTCGTTCCGGAAGACCCGGTACATCGTGCCCATGCCCTTCATCATCGAGCGCAGCACCTCCAGGCCCTCGATGTGGCCGGCGAGCTGCTCGTCCATCACCTGGTCGTCGGCGAACAGGTCGCACCAGCGGTCCCAGTCCCCGGCGTTGGCGTACTCGTAGTACTTCCGAAGGATTTCGGTGTGGCTCTCGTGTCGGTCCATCGCGCTCAACCCCCTATCGGTCCCTGCGGGTTCCGTCCGGTGCGAACGGCGCCCAGAACTGGCTGAAGGCGGTCGCCGAGTCCCCGAAGAGCCCGTCCCGGCCCTCGACGATCCGGCCGCCGCGCCACCGCATGAAGTGGAAGACCGGGTAGTCCATCCGCTCGTACGGGGACGTGCTCGTCTCGTCCGCGCCGTCCCGCAGGGCCACGTTGCGGCACACGTCGGCGCTGCAGTCCTCGCCGACGAGGACCGCCTGGATGTCCATCCGGAAGGTGCCGCCCGTGAGCTTGTGGGTCTGCCCCATCAGCTCCAGGAAGGCGTCCAGGCTCTCGTACCAGCCGGCCAGCGGGTGGCTGCCCGGCACCAGCCAGCGCAGGTCCTCGGAGTAGTACTCCAGGATGCGCGCCCGGTCGCCGGAGCCGAGGGCGGCGTAGGCCGCCTCGACCCGCTCCCGTGTCACTTCGGTCATCGTCGCTTCTCCTTCGCCGGCGCTCAGAGCGAGCCGGAACCGGGCATCGGCGCCAGGTCGTTGACGGTGTACTGCTTGATCAGCGGTCCGTCCGGACCGGCCACGACCGTCCAGGTCTGGTCGGCGTCGAAGCCGAGCCACTGGCTGCGGGCGGCCGGCGGGTCCCAGATCTTGGCCTGCCAGTTGACGAGGACCCGGACGACCGCCCGGTCGCCCTCGATGACGGGCTCCACCTTCGTGACGGTGTGGACCTCGTCGAAGAAGCGGTGGGTGACGGCCGCGTACCAGCGGCCGAACCCCTCGTGTCCGAGGAAGGTGTCCTCGGGGACCTTGAACTCCAGGTCCTCGGTGATCAGGGCGAGCACGTCGTCCAGACCCACGTGCTGGTCCAGCGCCACGTACCAGTTCTCGGCGAAACTGCGGATCGCGTCCTCGGTCAGCTGCCGCTCGGCGGGCATGCGGTCTCCTCCTGTCCGTGCTGCGTGAGTGCTCTGGTCAGATCTGGACGTCCACGAGGAACGGTCCGGGGTGGGACAGCATCCGGCCCACGGCGGCGACCGCCTCGTCCGGCTTCTCCACGCGCATCCCGCCGGCGCCGAGCGACCGGGCCAGTCCGGCGAAGTCGATCTCGGGGTGGGAGAGGTCGAAGGAGCCCGGGAAGCCGTGCTCCGGGATGTCCCGCTCCCGCCAGTACTGGGCGATGTTGTCGTCCAGCAGCCGGTACTTGCGGTTGTTGCACACCACGAACTTGGCGTCGATGCCGTGCCGGGCCGCCGTCCACAGCGCCTGGTACGTGTACATGGACCCGCCGTCGCCCGCGAAGCCGACCACCAGCCGCTCCGGCCGGGCCAGCTTGGCCCCGACCGCGCCCGGGAAGCCCACGCCGAGCGAACCGCCCCGGGTGAGGTGGTAGTCGCCGGGGCGCTCCGCCGGCAGGTACCGGGTGACCAGCGGCGAGGTGGTCAGCGCCTCGTCGAAGACGATCAGGTCCCCGCCGGTGCGCTCGGCCAGGGTCTTCAGGAAGACGGCCATCGGCGTGCCGTCGTCCGCGGCCGACCGCGCCTCCCGCACCTCGCGGACCCGCTCCCGGGTCCGTGCGTCGAGGCGCGCGGCCGCCGCGGCCCGCCGCTGCGGGCCGAGGCTCCGCTCCAGTACGCCGGCCAGCGCGCGCAGCGCCTGCTTGGGATCCGCGGCCAGGCCCAGGTCCACCGGGTGGTTCTTGGCGATCTCGTAGGCGTTGAGGTCGATGTGGACGACCTTGGCGCCCGCCCGGAAGGGGCTCTCCAGCTCGGGGAAGACCTCCGGGAAGACATAGGTGCCGACGATCAGCACGCCGTCGGCGTCCCCGACGAGCTCCTTGCTGTGCGGGCCGAACATGTGCCCGGTCTGGCCCCGCCGCAGCGGGTGCGAGGCCGCGATGTTCACCTCGGACGAGTCGACCTCGTACACGTCGGCGCCCAGCAGCTCGGCGACGGCGACGAGCTCGGCCTGCGCCCCGGAGAGCGCGACCCCGTCCCCGACCAGGACGATCGGCCGCTCGGCGGAGGCGAGCAGCTCGGCCGCCCGCCCCACCGAGGCCGGTGAGGGCGACACGTCGGTGAGCACCTGCGTCGACGGCAGGACGGGCTCGGAGTTGAGCTCGTCCAGCACATCCATCGGCAGCGCCACGAACACGGGCCCGCGGGGCGGGGTGAGCGCGATCTTCACGGCCCGCCGGACGGTGCGCAGGACCGAGTGCCGGTCGGTGACCCGGGTCGCGTACTTGGTCACCGGCTTGGCCATCGCCACCAGATCGGATGCCATCTGCGCGTCCATGGCGTCGTAGCGGACCCCGGCGTCACCGGCGACCACGACGAGCGGGGTGTGGCCGCGCAGCGACTGGTAGAGCATGCCGATGCCGTTGCCCAGGCCGACACCGGAGTGCAGCTGGAGCAGGGCCGCGCCGCCGGTCGCCCGGGCGTACCCGTCGGCGATGCCGGCGGCCACGGTCTCCTGGAGGGCGAGGACGTAGTGGAAGTCCTCCGCCGCGTCCACCGCGTCGAGGAATCCCTGTTCCACCGTCCCCGGATTTCCGAACATCACATTCAGACCGTCGGCCTTGAACTGCTCGATCAGCCTTTCCCGTCCGGGAGTGGCTTCCATGAATTCCCCCTCAACTCTCCGATTTCCCTGCGACTTCCGGGATCACCAGCCGTATCGGGTGAGACCGTCCTCCAGGACTTCCACGATCTTCTGCCCCGTGAGATACGAGTCGGGGGTGGAACGTCCGGTGACGAAGGGGAAATCGACGATGACCGACACCGGCTTGCCGAAATTCCCGTGGTACGCGCCGCGCGGGCCCGTCGCATCGCGCAGGATGTACTCCAGCGGATACGGCGGCGGCCCCATGTTGAAGTCGGTACCGAGGAATCCGGTGCCGTCCTTGTAGTCGTACTCCTTGCAGTGGCCGGTGACGTGCTTGCCCCAGATGATGCTCCGGCGGTCGCCCCAGTCCCGGGCGAAGGCCAGGCAGGCGACGCCGTAGCACTCGGCGGCGACGACCTTGCCGGCCTTCCGGAAGGCCAGGATCAGGGCGTGCACGCGCTCGTTGTTGGCGAGGTCCGCGATCGGGCCGCTGCCGCCGACGATGAGGATCGCGTCGTACCCGGCGATGTCGGCGTCGATTTTGTCGAGATCGCGGTGGTACTGCTCCAGCTTGGGCAGATAGCCCTCGTCGCTCGTGTACGGACGCTCGGGGACCCACGCCTCGATGTCGAGCGGCGAGTCCAGCCGGCTCGACCGCTCGAACTCCCGCCCGAGCCGGGCGTTCTCCTCGGTGGTGACCGAGCGTCCCAGCGGGGGATCGATGTAGTTCGCGTCGAGGCTCGGCGGAAGAGCGTGTGCACGCTTTCCGGTCGGCGTGGCGAATATGACCTCGTAGCCCCGCTCGTCGAACTTCGACACGGGGCCTATCAGTTCCTCGGCCCAGTAACCGTGTTCGGAGACAATGACCAGAATCTTTCTGCTCACGTATTCCTCCAGGCGCCGCCTGTTGTCGTTGGCGTCCCCCACACTGGCCGCGCCCAGGGGCTTCGTCAAAGCGCTGGTATGCGACTTCGTGAGGTAGCGGGCCAGGTCGTGGCGGCACCTCAGGAAGTCGTGCGCAGACGTCAGGAAGTAGCTTCAGGACTACCTGACTTCGGCCGAATCGATGAACCATTCCGCCGGCTCCGACCTATGGTCTGGACGCGCCGTGAATCACAGGCGCCCGAGCCGACTTGATGCACGAGCGACAGCGCGAGCGACAGCACGGGCAAGAGCACGAGGAGAGGGACGGGGACGATGACGATGGACCTGTTGTGCACACACATCGATCAGATACGTCCGGTGAAACCCACGGCCGTGGGCTGCGAGGAGTGCCTCATCGCCGGGGACACCTGGGTGCACCTGCGGATGTGCCTCAGCTGCGGGCACGTCGGATGCTGCGACTCGTCGAGGAACCGTCACGCCACCCGGCACTACCGGACCACCGAGCACGCCATCGCGGCCTCCCACGAGCCCGGCGAGGACTGGGCCTGGTGCTACGCCGACCAGCTGATGCTGGACCCGGCATGAGCGCGGCCCCCGAGAGTTCCGCCGCCACCACCTCGGCGGCCGCGGCCGCCGAACGCGCGGAGCACAAGAAGCCGGTCATCCTCGCCGTGGACGACGACCCGCAGGTGCTGCGCGCCGTCCGCCGCGACCTGCGCAGCGCCTACGGCGACCGCTACCGGGTGCTCGGCGCCTCCTCGGCGGCCGACGCGCTGAAGATCCTGGACTCCCTCGACGAACGCGGACACGACCCGGCGCTGTTCCTCGTGGACCAGCGCATGCCGGACGTGACCGGAGTCGAGTTCCTGCTGGAGGCGGTCAGCCGCTTCCCGGACGCCCGCCGCGTCCTGCTGACGGCCTACGCGGAGACCGATGCCGCGATCACCGCCATCAACCGGGTCCGCCTCGACTACTACCTGCTCAAGCCCTGGGACCCGCCGCACGAGCGGCTCTTCCCGGTCCTGGACGACCTGCTGTCGGACTGGCTGGCCACCTACCGGCCGGCGTACGACGGGATCATCGTCGCCGGCCACCTCGTCTCCCCCGGCACCCACGCCGTACGGGACTTCTTCACCCGCAACGGCCAGCCGTTCCGCTTCCTCAACGTCGAGCGGGACCCCGAGGCGCTGACCCTGATCGCCGCCCAGCCCGACGGGGCACTCCCCCTCGTCCGCTTCCCGGACGGGTCGGTCCTCTCGGCCCCGACCGACACCCAGCTCGCCCAGCGCCTGGGCCTGGCCACCACCGCCTCCCGCCCGCACTACGAGTGCGTCATCGTCGGCGCGGGCCCGGCGGGCCTGGCGGCGGGCGTCTACTCGGCCTCGGAGGGCCTCTCGACCCTCATGCTGGACTCCCGCGCGCCGGGCGGCCAGGCGGGCACGTCCAGCCTGATCGAGAACTACCTCGGCTTCCCCTCGGGCCTCTCCGGCGGCGACCTGACCCGCCGGGCCACCATCCAGGCCTCCCGGTTCGGCGCCGAGATCCTGCACCCCGTGGAAGTGGTCTCGCTGACCCGGGACGACCCGGCCAAGATCCTGACCCTGGCGGACGGCACGGAGATCTCCGCCGAGACGGTGCTGCTGGCCACCGGGGTCTCGTACAACCGCCTCGACGCCCCCGGCGCGGACCGCTTCGAGGGGGCCGGCCTCTACTACGGCGCGGCCACCACGGAGAGCTCGGCCTGCATCTCCCAGCACGTGTTCATCGTCGGCGGGGCCAATTCCGCGGGCCAGGCGGCGGTGCACTTCGCCAAGTACGCCGCCCGCGTCACGATCCTGGTCCGCGCGGCCTCCCTGGACGCGAGCATGTCCCGCTACCTGATCGACGAGATCGACCGCACCCCGAACATCGAGGTGAAGGTGCGCACGACGGTGGTCCGGCTGGACGGCGAGGAGCACCTGGAGCGCCTCACCCTCCACGACGCGGACACGGGCGAGGACACCGAGATCCCGGCCCGCTTCATGTTCACCTTCATCGGCGCCCGCCCGCACACCGACTGGCTCGCGGGCGTCGTCGAGCGCGACGAGTACGGCTTCGTCCTCACCGGCTCGGACCTGATCTCGAACGGCGGCGAGCTCCCGGCCGAGTGGAGCCTGGAGCGCGCCCCGTACCCCCTGGAGACGAGCGTCCCCGGAGTCTTCGCGGCGGGCGACGTCCGTGCCCACTCGGTGAAACGCGTCGCCTCTGGGGTGGGTGAGGGGGCGATGGCCGTCTCGCTGATCCACCGCTACCGCTCGATGGGCTGAGAGCGAACGCCGCGCGCCTTGCGATCAAGGCCGCAGCGGATGCAACGTTGATTACATGATTACAGCCGAACAGAGCGAACAGCTCCGCGCGTGGTTCGCCGAGCGCCTGCCGGTCGACGTCTACGAGTCCCTGGACTCGGTCACCCTCGACCGCGAGGAGATCACGGTCGTCGGCGTCATACCGGCGGCCGAATCGGTCAAGGAGTTCCGCGAACGCACCCGCGAACAGCGCATCGAAGTGGCCCGCGAGGCCGAAGAGCTCTACCGCCGGAAGGTCGCCTGGGGCGTACGGGTGGGTGAGGAGACGACCCTGTTCACCCACCTCGCCGTCCCGGTGATGACCCGGCTGCGCCAGTCCGAGCGCCAGGTCCTCGACACCCTGGTCGCCGGCGGAGTGGCCCGCAGCCGGGCCGACGCCCTCGCCTGGTGCGTCCGGCTCGTCGGCCGCAACACGGACGAGTGGCTGACCGAGCTGCGCGACTCCCTGGACAAGGTCCAGCGGGTCCGCGCCCAGGGCCCTGACGTCTCAGAACCGACCGACTCCATGAAGTCCGGGTCCGAATGACGAATCCGCCCCACGGCGGCGCGTGATCGCGTAAGGCTGGCGACGACCTACACCCAGGGAGAGGCACGCACCCATGACCACCACCGTCGAATACATCCGCTACCGGATCGCATTGGACGACCAGTCGGCCTTCGAGGACGCGTACGCCCGGGCCGCCGAGTCCCTGGCCGCGTCCCCCGAGTGCATCGACTACGAGCTGGCCCGCTGCGAGGAGGAGAAGGAGCGCTACATCCTCCGGATCCGCTGGACCTCGATCGAGGACCACCTGGGCGGGTTCCGCAAGGGCGAGCACTTCCCGGCCTTCTTCAACGCGATCCGTCCGTACGTGACGGCCATCGAGGAGATGCAGCACTACCTCGTGACGGGCGTCGTGGGCACGGGAAAGGCCGCCGGATAACGATGAGCACCACACCCACCATCTACGAGTGGATGGGCGGAGCGGAGGCGATGAACCGCCTCACGGACGCCTTCTACACCCACGCACTGCAGGACGAGATCCTGGCCCCGGTCTTCGCCGGCATGGACTCGGAACACCCGCAGCACGTCGCGGTCTGGCTGTCGGAGGTCTTCGGCGGCCCCGCGGACTACACCGCCCACCACGGCGGCCACCAGCACATGGCCACCAAGCACCTCGGGCGGGCGATCACCGAGCGGCAGCGCCGCCGCTGGGTGGACCTGCTGATGGACACGGCCGACGAGGTCGGCCTCCCGACGGACCCGGAATTCCGGGGGGTGTTCGCCTACTACATCGAGTGGGGCACCCGCATGGCCCTGATCTACTCGGGCCCCAACCCGCCCCCGGTCGACGCGGCCAAGATCCCGGTCTGGTCCTGGGGCCAAACCCCACCCTGGATCCCGAACAACCCGCAGGACTGACACAGGTGGGGGGCATGCCTTGCGCTTGCCCCCCACCCCAGCCCAGCCGGCGTTCGAGGCGCTCTTTCAGCCCCGCCCGGCCCAACCCAGCCCCGCCGGCGCTTGAGGCGCTCTTTCAGCCCCGCCGGCGCTTGAGGCGCTCTTTCAGCCCCGCCGGCGCTTGAGGCGCTCTTTCAGCCCCGCCGGCGCTTGAGGCGCGGGGTCCGGGGCGGAGCCCCGGCAGCCGGCCCGTGCCCGGCTTCGGCCGCGGCCTCGGCCAGCACCACCACCAGCTCCGGCCCAGCGCCGCCAGGCTCCCGCCCCCGCTCCCGCCAGAAGCCAACGGCTTCCTCCAGCACCTCGCCCAGCGTCTCCCACTCGCCCGGCCGGGCATCCGCATACCCGCGCCACGACGTCACCGCCACCAGCCACCCCCCGCCGGACGGCGTCGGCAACCACGACAGGTCCCGCAGCGCATCGGCCAGCGCGTCCCAGTTCCCGCCGACCCACTCCGGCAGCCGCAAGGCATCCCCGCACCGCCGCATCAGCTCGGCCTTGCCCCGTACCCCGCTCAGGTCCAGCCGTACGGTCGTCCGGCCCGCGGCTTCGGCGGCTTCGAGCGCCGGGGCGAGCGGCTGCGGGTCCAGGCTCATCGGAGAACCGCCTTGAAGGTGTCGTAGTGGTCGTCCGTGTAGAAGAACTCCCCACCCTCACCCGTCACGATCCGCCGGGCTCCGCGATCACGCTCTCCCGGCGTCCGCACGGTGTACTCGTGGTAGTAACCACGTTTCTGCTCGGGCAGGGCCTTCTCGAAGTTCCCGAAGACCGTGCCGTCCTGCCGGTAGGGGTACGGCCCGCCCTTGTCGATGAGCGCGAGCACGTCACGGGCCTGCTGCGGCAGCCCGTCGGCCCGTACGGTGGCCATCCCCTTCGCCCACCCGGGGACCGCCGAGGC
This sequence comes from Streptomyces nojiriensis, assembly GCF_017639205.1. Taxonomy (NCBI): domain Bacteria; kingdom Bacillati; phylum Actinomycetota; class Actinomycetes; order Kitasatosporales; family Streptomycetaceae; genus Streptomyces; species Streptomyces nojiriensis. Next base: position 2,254,875 of record NZ_CP071139.1, read on the forward strand.
ACTCGCACTGGCGGCGGCGGCAGGTGCGGGTTTCTGCCCACCACAACCCACCGCACCGACCAGCGCGGCACAGAGGAACAGGGCCCCCAGCAAACGCAGCAACGATCGGGGCACGTTCCGAAAGATCATGCACCGATCGTGCCAAATATCCGATTCGCTAGCGAATCGCCCGGTGGCCTCAGAGTGCGGCCATCTTGGTGTAGGGACTCAGGATTCGCTTCTGAACCGAACCGAAGTCGACGAGAACAGCGATCCCCTCCTCGATTCCGACGACACGGCCGAGGCCGTGCTCATCGTGGGTAACCCGGTCGCCGACGCTGAACTGCCGGATGGGCTGCTCCACGGGGGCCTTGAACGGGCTGGACGGCAAATGGCGGCGAGGTACTGCTGACTTTGTCATTGGAACCAGTATGCGCCCCGCAGGCCGCCGCGCGGTCCGCCGTTCGGATCTCAATTCCAGCACCATCCGCACCGGCGGCGGCCGCAGCGGCCGCCGCGGCCCGTCATGCCCGGTCAGACCTCATCAGTCGTCCGGGTCGGCCCGGTCCAACGCCGGACGCAGCCCGGGGGCCGACTCGGTGAGGAGGTAGTCGGCGACCGCCGTGTCCGTGACGAGACTGGTCACCAGCCCCGACCTCAGCACGGCCCCGATCGCGGAGGCCTTGCGCAGCCCGCCCGCGATCGCCACGACCTCGGGGATCCGCCGCAGCCGGTCCGCCTCGACGGTGATGCACCGCTCGCCGAGGTCCCGGCCGACGCGACGCCCCTCGGCGTCGAACAGGTGCGCGGACATCTCCGCCGCCACGCCCAGCGAGGCGTAGTGCTCCCGCTCCTCGTCGGTCAGCATGTCGTGCACGGTCGAGATGCCCGGCTCCCACGAGCCGATCGACACGGCCGCGACCGTCACCTTGTCGAAGTACTCGAAGGCGCGCGCGATCCCCGTCTGGCTGCGCAGCGCGGCCGCGGTCGCCGGATCGGGCAGCAGCATCGGCGCGTAGATCGGGTGCGCGTCACCGCCGGAGACCTGGGCGGCCCGGCGTACGGCCTCGACCGAACCGCGCTCGGCCGTCCCCGCGTCGTACACGCCGGTCAGCTGCACCACGGTGCACTGCGGCAGCCTGTGCAGGGAGGCGGCCATGTGGATGGTCGACCGCCCCCACGCGAGGCCGAGTACGTCGCCTTCGTTGACCAGCTCGCCCAGCAGGTCGGCCGCGACCGCGCCCAGGTTCTCCGGGTCGGGAGCATCCTCGGTGGTGTCGGCGGGCGACTCCACGACGACGGCGTGCCGGAGCCCGTACCGGGCCCGGAGCGCGTCCGACCGCTCGGCATCGAGCTCGGCCGGTACCCGGATCTCGATCCGTACGAGGTCACGTTCGAGGGCGGTCTCCAGGACCCGGGCCACCTTGAAGCGGCTCACGCCGAACTCCTCGGCAATCTGGATCTTGGACTTGCCCTCCAGGTAGAAGCGGCGGGCCATGGCCGCCGCCTGCACCAGCTCCGCGGGTCCCATCCGCAGGGCTGACCGTCCCGCCGACATTGCAGACACCGCGCTCTCCTCACTGCTGTTCACACTCTCGACTCGCCGTTCATCCTGTCAGATCCGACGGCCGTTGATCAGCCTGGACAGCTCCCGTTCACCGAGCTGTTCATCAACCCTTGGTTCAGTGGTCGCAAGCCCACGGCGCGGCTGCGATGGCCGCACCCGCCTGGTCACGCAGCGTGCGCACGGCGGTGGCCGGATCGACCGCTCCGTAGACCGCGCTGCCCGCCACGAACACGTCCGCGCCGGCCTCGGCACAGCGTTCGATGGTCGAGGCGGAGACCCCGCCGTCCACCTGGAGCCACAGCTCCAGACCGTGCTTGGCGATCAGCTCCCGGGTACGGCGGATCTTCGGGAGCATGATGTCCAGAAAGGGCTGGCCGCCGAAGCCGGGCTCGACCGTCATGATCAGCAGCATGTCGAGCTCGGGGAGGATGTCCTCGTACTGTTCGATCGGCGTCGCGGGCTTGAGGGCCATCGAGGCGCGCGCCCCCTTGGCCCGGATCTCCCGCGCGAGCCGCACGGGCGCGGCGGCGGCCTCGGCGTGGAAGGTGACCGAACCCGCGCCGGCCTCCACGTACTGGGGGGCCCAGCGGTCCGGGTCCTCGATCATCAGGTGAAGGTCCAGCGGGATGTCCGTGGCCCTGCTCAGGGATTCCACGATCGGCATACCGAGGGTCAGGTTCGGGACGAAATGGTTGTCCATGACGTCGACATGCAGCCAGTCGGCCCCCTCGACGGCCTTCGCCTCCTCGGCGAGTCTGGCGAAGTCGGCGGACAGGATGCTGGGATAAATCTGAGCGGCCATGCCCCAAGCCTGCCATGCCCCCACCGGGTTCCGGCCACGACCCCGCAAGTCGCCCCGCGCACGACGGGACGGGACGACCGGGCACGGTACAGCCGGGACCAGGCGATGCGGGAGCGACCCCGGGGGGACGGGATCCGGCCGGGCGGGGTCGGGGCCGCGAAGGCACCGAAGAAGCGGGAGCCGGCCGGGGCGGGGTCCGGACGGCACTGCGGTCAGTTCCGTCCGGGCCGCGTATCGACCGGGTATCGGCCGGGTTCCGCTCCGCGGGGGCCCGGCCCGGCTACGCCGTGCGCCTCAGCAGCGCCAGGTACATCGCGTCCGTGCCGTGCAGGTGGGGCCAGAGCTGGACGTCCGGGCCGTCGCCCAGGGCCGGGACGCCCGACATGAAGGGCCTCGCGTCGATCAGTTCCGCGGATACCGGGGACTGGCCCGCGCCGCGGCCCTTCAGGACGTCGTCCACGACGACCCGGGTCTCCGCCAGGTGCGGCGAGCAGGTCGCGTAGCCGACGATGCCGCCCACCCGCACGGCCGACAGCGCCTCGCGCAGCAGCCCGCGCTGGAGCGGCGCGAAGGCTTCCAGGTCCTCCGGGCGGCGGCGCCAGCGGGCCTCCGGGCGGCGGCGCAGCGCGCCGAGGCCCGAGCACGGGACGTCCATCAGGACGCGGTCGAAGGAGCCCGGCAGCCATGCCGGGCGGGTGCCGTCGGCGGCGATGACCTGGTACGGGCCCGGGTTGCCCGCGAGCGAGCGCTCCACGAGCCGGGCCCGGTGCGGCTGCTTCTCCGAGGCCAGCAGGAACGCTCCGCGCTGCGCCGCGAGCGCCGCGAGCAGCGCCGCCTTGCCGCCCGGGCCGGCGCATCCGTCGAGCCACCGCTCGTCGCGGCCCTCGACCGGTGCGGCCGCCAGGGCCATGGCCACCAGCTGGCTGCCCTCGTCCTGCACGCCCGCGCGGCCCTCGCGGACCGCCTCCAGCGCGCCCGGCTCGCCGCCCTCGGCCATCCGGACGGCGTACGGCGACCAGCGGCCCGGCAGTGCCGAGTCCTCGCCGACCGCCTCCAGCAGTTCCTCCGGCGTGGACCGGCCCGGGCGGGCCACCAGGGTCACCTCGGGCCGTTCGTTGTCGGCCTCCAGCAGGTCCTCGATGCCCGCGCGTCCGCCGCCCAGCGAGTCCCACAGGGCGCTGACGACCCACCTGGGGTGCGAGTGGTACACCGCGAGGTGTTCCTCGGCGTCGTCCTCGTAGGGCGGGGCTACGCGCTCCAGCCAGGCGTCCAGGTCGTGCGCGGCGATCTTCCGCAGGACGGCGTTCACGAACTTGGCGCGCCCGTCCCCGAGCACCACCCGGGCCAGTTCCACGCTCGCCGAGACCGCCGCGTGCGTGGGGATGCGGGTGCCGAGGAGCTGGTGGGCGCCGAGCGAGAGCACGTCCAGCACCGGCGGGTCGACCTCCCGCAGCGGGCGGTCGATGCAGGCCTTGATGACGGCGTCGTAGGTGCCCTGGCGGCGCAGTGTCCCGTAGACCAGCTCGGTGGCCAGCGCCGCGTCGCGCGCCTGGAAGTTCTCGTCCTGGCGGGCCTTCCTGAGCAGGGGCGGCAGCACGAGGTTGGCGTAGGCGTCGCGCTCGTCCACCGCCCGCAGCACCTCGAAGGCCAGCATCCGGACGGGGTCCTTCTGGGGCCGGCGGTAGGGCTTGGCCTGCTTGCCGCCCGCGCCTGCGGGGGCAGGCTTGCGTCGGGGCTGACGGGGCTGTTCGCTCACGTGAAAGGTGCTCCGGGGTTATGAGTGCTACGAGTGCTACGGGTGGTGCCGGTCCTGCGGGTCCTGCAAGGTGCGTGGTGCGTGGGGACGTCCGCACTCGGGCGGCGTCGTCCCCACCGATCAGCCTACGTCGGCTCCGCCGAGCCGCTCGCCGGGAGCGATCCGCACCCCGCGCGCCCAGTCGGCGGCCCGCATCGGCTTCTTGCCCTGCGGCTGCACCCACAGCAGCTCCACGGCGTGCGAGCCGGTGCCGGCGTACACGTTGTTCTTGGCGGGGGCCAGCTCGCCCGGTTCCAGCTCCGTGCGGTCGGGGACCAGGCCCAGCGAGATCAGCTTGAGGCGTTCCCCGCGGAAGACGGTCCACGCGCCCGGGGCCGGCGTGCAGCCGCGGACGACGCGGTCGGCGCGCATCGCGGGAGCGGTCCAGTCGATCCGGGCGTCCTCCACGGTGATCTTGGGCGCGTGGGAGATCCCGTCGTGGGGCTGCTCGACGGCGCGCAGGGTGCCGTCCTCGATGCCGTCCATGGTGGCGGCCAGCAGTCCGGACCCGGCGAAGGCGAGCCGGGTGAGCAGGTCGCCGCTGGTGTCGGTGGGCCGGATCTCCTCGGTGAGGATGCCGTAGACCGGGCCGGTGTCCAGGCCCTCCTCGATGCGGAAGGTGGAGGCGCCGGTGACCTGGTCCCCCGCGATGATCGACTGCTGGACGGGCGCGGCTCCGCGCCATGCGGGCAGCAGTGAGAAGTGCAGGTTGACCCAGCCGTGCCGGGGGATGTCGAGGGCGCTCTTGGGGATCAGGGCGCCGTAGGCGACGACCGGGCAGCAGTCCGGGTCGATCTCGCGCAGCCGGGCCTGGAAGTCGGGGTCGCGGGGGCGGGCGGGCTTGAGCACCTCGATGCCCGCTTCCTCCGCGCGTTCGGCGACCGGGCTGGCGACGAGGCGGCGGCCGCGGCCGGCCGGTGCGTCGGGCCGGGTGATGACGGCGGCGACCTCGTGCCGCCCGGAGGCGATCAGGGCGTCCAGGGCGGGTACGGCGACCTCGGGGGTGCCTGCGAAGACGAGCTTCACTGGGGACTACCTCGCTATCTCGGCTGTCAGCAGCGCACCAGTCTATGGGGCGCGGGTCGGGCCGCCCACCTGTGGGTTTGAGGGGGCGTACACACATGCGCGCGCCCCTCGCATATGCCGACACGCCCCCATTGCGTGACCTGGGCGACGGGTGGCGCGTTGTCAAGAGAGATTGACCGAAACGGGCCGCGTGTGAACGGTGTCTGCGGCCCGATCCGCCCTTCAGCACCGGTTCGAGAGGCTTCTTCATGGCCGACCACGCCACCCACGACGCTCAAGCCCGGGCCAGCCTGCACCTCCTGGTACGGGACATCGAGCGGGTTCGCCGGCAGGTGGATGCCCTGCGTACGCTCACCGCCCAGCTCGGCAACGTGTACCGCCCGCGCCGATCGGGTCCCTCCACCGGCTTCGTCGTCTACGGCCGGGCGCCCGCGCCGACCGTCCGCCTCGCTCAGGAGCTGCGGGACAGCGTCGAGACGCTGGTCACCGCGGCGGTGGACTTCGACCGCTCGCTCGGTTTCTCGTGGGACGCGGTCGGTTCGGCGCTCGGAGTCACCAAGCAGGCCGTGCACCGCCGCTACGGGGCCCGGCGGGCGCAGTCCGCCGAGTCCGCGGAGCCGGTGGCCGAGGGGACGGCCACCCGGACCCTGGGACCGCTGCCGACCGTCCCGGCGGCCCGCTCGATGCCGCCGCAGCCGGTGCGCGAGGAGGCCCAGGCGGCCGCGGCCGGGGGTGCTCCCGGGCGGGGTCTCGCAGAGGCTCCCCGCTCCCCCGCCTTCCCCGGTCCGCGCACCGGCTGAGGGCTGTCCTGCCGCCGGGACGCCGACACCCGACGGCCGGCCGCGCCCGCGCGGCGCGCCCGAGTCCGCCCCCGGTGGGACGACCGTACGGGTCGTCCCACCGGGGGTTTCGGTGTTCGGCGGTCAGCCGATGTCGGGCGGGTCGATCCGGACCCGGACGGCCTCCGCCGCCGGAACCCCCTTCGCCAGCCGGGCCGCCTGCGCCGACTTCAGGGCAGCCGCCAGGGCGGCTCCGCTGCCCGGTGGGACCCGGACCAGCGCCCGCTCCCCCGGGGACGGCTCCCCGCGCCGCCCGGGGAGTGGCACCGGTCCCAGGATCTCCGCGTCGGGCGGCAGTCCGGCTCCGGCCAGAAAGGCCTCCACGGCCTCCCCCCGGCCGGCCACCGCAGCCATCCGGGACACCGGCGGGAAGCCGAGCTGCGACCGCTCCGCGAGCTCGCGGACGGCATGGCCCACCGGGTCCCACCGGACCAGCGCCTGGACGGGCCGCAGCGTGGGTTCGGCGACCACCACGACCTGGCCGTCGCCCCGGACCAGGGAGGCGGCGCCGATCCACCGCCGCAGCGCGTCCTCGCCGGCCCGCAGATCGGGCCGGGTGAGCATGGCCCAGCCGTCGAGCAGCAGCGCGGCCGCGTACCCGGCGCCCGCCGCCACCGGCTCGGCGCCCGGGGTGCACACCACCAGCGCGGGCCGGTCCGGCACCTCGTCGAGGACGTGGTCGCGCCCGGAGGTCCGTACGGCCACGGCCGGGAAGGCGCGTCCCAGTTCCTCGGCGGTGCGCCGCGCGCCGACCACCTGGGCCCGCAGCCGGAACGATCCGCATTCCTCGCAGTGCCAGGACGGCTCGCCCCGTCCGCACCATCCGCACCTCAGGTCCCGCTCGTCGGGGGCCTCCAGAGGTCCCGCGCAGACCGTGCAGCGGGCGGGGGTGCGGCAGCGCTCGCACGCCAGCCGGGGCACGTAGCCCCGCCGCGGTACCTGTACCAGTACGGGCCCGGTCTTCAGCCCTTCCCGTACGGTCTCCCAGGCCAGGCTCGGCAGGCGCGCGGCGCGGGCGGCCTCGTCGCGGGCGAGCAGCTCGTCCCCGACGGTCCGGATCCGGGGCGCGCAGGCCCGTACGGTCTCGCGGTCGGCGATCAGGGGCCTGGCCCAGCCGGACTCGACCAGCTGGGCGGCCTCGACGGTGCAGCTGGTGCTGCCCGCGAGGAATCCGCAGCCGTCGTTGACGGCGCGCAGTTCGAGTACCTCCCGGACGTGCGGGAAGGGAGCGTTGTCGTCGCTGTGGCTGGAGTCGCCGTCGTCCCAGACGGCGACCAGTCCGAGGTCCCGCACGGGGGCGAACATCGCGGCCCGGGTGCCGATGACGGCCCGCACGGAGCCCCGGTGCACCGCCAGCCATTGGCGGTAGCGCTTCTCGGGCCCCGACTCGGCGGTCAGCAGCGCGTGCCTGCCTTCGCCGAGGAGGGCGGTCAGGGCCGCGTCGACGCGGGCGGCGGTCCGCCCGTCGGGGAGCACGGCGAGGGCGCCGCGCCCGGAGGCCAGGGTGGCGGCCATGGCGCGGGCGAGTTCGTCGGCCCAGCCGGGGCCGGGCAGTGCGGTCCACACGGCGCGCGGGGTGCCGCCGGTGGCGAGGGCGCGCAGGAAGCCGGGCCCGGCGCCGTACCGCGCCCAGCCGGCGGGCTCGGGGGCGGGGGGCGGCGGCAGGGGTTCCGGTGAGGGCTTGGCCTCGGCGCGGGCGCTCCGTGCGGGCAGGGCGAGCTGGAGCACGTCGGCGAGGCTGCCCGCGTACCGGTCGGCGACGGCCCGGGCGAGGGCGAGCATGCGGGGGCTGAGGACCACCTCGGGCGAGACCACGTGGGCGAGGGCGGCCAGTGCGCCGTCGTAGTCGGACTCGGCACGGCGCTCGACGATGAAGCCGTCGATGAGGCCGCCGCCCTCGCGGCGGCCGCCGTGCACGTGGTGGGAGCCGGCGCCGAACCGGACGCGGACGCGGACGCCGGGCTGGGCGGCCTCGGAGAGCTCTTCGGGGACGGCGTAGTCCCAGAGCTGGTCGAGGTGGAGCACGCCCTTGTTCACGAGGATCCGGGCGACGGGCAGCTCGGCGGCGAGGGCGGCGCCGCGCCAGGTGCGCGGCTTCGCCTTGGGCGCCTTGGCCTTCGCCTCGGCGACCATTTCCCGGATCAGGGCGAGCTGCTCCGGCGGGGACTCATTCGCGCTGCTCACATCAGCATTCTTACCAAAGTCCACTGACAGGCACGGCATGCGAACGGCCCCGGACCAGCTGGTCCGGGGCCGTTCGGCGATCGTCCGTGGACGAGGGGTGTTACAGGCCGGCGGCCGTGCGCAGCGCGTCCACGCGGTCGGTGCGCTCCCAGGTGAAGTCCGGCAGCTCACGGCCGAAGTGGCCGTAGGCGGCGGTCTGGGCGTAGATCGGGCGCAGCAGGTCCAGGTCGCGGATGATCGCGGCCGGGCGCAGGTCGAAGACCTCGCCGATCGCGTCCTCGATCTTCTGGACCTCCACCTTGGCGGTGCCGAAGGTCTCGACGAAGAGACCGACGGGCTCGGCCTTGCCGATGGCGTACGCGACCTGCACCTCGCAGCGCGCGGCGAGACCGGCGGCGACCACGTTCTTGGCGACCCAGCGCATGGCGTAGGCGGCGGAGCGGTCGACCTTCGACGGGTCCTTGCCGGAGAAGGCGCCGCCACCGTGGCGGGCCATGCCGCCGTAGGTGTCGATGATGATCTTGCGGCCGGTGAGGCCGGCGTCGCCCATCGGGCCGCCGATCTCGAAGCGGCCGGTGGGGTTCACCAGGAGGCGGTAGCCCTCGGTGTCGAGCTTGATGCCGTCCTCGACGAGCTGGGCCAGGACGTGCTCGACGACGAACTCGCGGATGTCGGGAGCGAGCAGCGAGTCGAGGTCGATGTCCGAGGCGTGCTGCGAGGAGACCACGACGGTGTCCAGGCGCACGGCCTTGTCACCGTCGTACTCGATGGTGACCTGGGTCTTGCCGTCGGGGCGCAGGTACGGGATGGTCCCGTTCTTGCGGACCTCGGACAGCCGGCGGGACAGCCGGTGCGCGATGTGGATCGGCAGCGGCATGAGCTCGGGGGTCTCGTCGCAGGCGTAGCCGAACATCAGGCCCTGGTCGCCCGCGCCCTGCTTGTCCAGCTCGTCCTCGTCGCCCTCGACGCGCTTCTCGTAGGCGGTGTCGACGCCCTGCGCGATGTCCGGGGACTGGGCGCCGATGGACACCGACACGCCGCAGGAGGCGCCGTCGAAGCCCTTCTTGGAGGAGTCGTAGCCGATCTCGAGGATCTTGTCCCGGACGAGCTGCGCGATCGGCGCGTAGGCCTTCGTCGTCACCTCTCCCGCGATGTGCACGAGACCCGTGGTGATCAACGTCTCCACGGCGACGCGCGAAGTGGGGTCCTCGGTGAGGAGCGCGTCGAGGATCGTGTCGCTGATCTGGTCAGCGATCTTGTCGGGGTGGCCCTCGGTGACGGACTCCGAGGTGAACAGACGACGGGACACAACGCTCCCTGGGGTTGCAGCGGCTGCTGGCTGATCATTTGGCGGAACCACATCGGGGGCTGCGCCCGATCACGTTCCGGATGCAGTTTATCGGTCGCCACTGTTTCCTGGACCACCCGTCTCGCCTTATGGGAGCCGTGTGACCTGCGGCACTCCCATTCTTACGCACAGAGGTGACCTGGAGAAGGGGAATCGGCCCAGGCGCGTCGCGGCTACAGCCGGGCGGCCACCTGGTCCCAAATCACCTCGGCCAGAGCCTCCTTCGGACCATAGGGCACTTGAGTCTCAGAGCCATCAGAGGCCAGGATGACCGCTTCGTTCTCCTCAGAACCAAAGGTCCGAGCCTCCCCGACCTCGTTCACGACGAGTAGGTCACAGCCCTTGCGGGCGAGCTTGGCGCGGCCGTTCGCGAGGACGTCGTCGGTCTCGGCGGCGAATCCCACGACCACCTGACCGGCCCTGGCGCGATCGGCCGAGATCTCCGCGAGAACGTCCGGATTGCGTACGAGCGCCACCGGTGCCGGGTCCTGCCCGTCCTTCTTCTTGATCTTTCCACCCGCGTATTCGGCGGGCCGGAAGTCGGCCACGGCCGCGGCCATCACCACGGCGTCGGCGTCCGAGGCGGCCTTGAGCACGGCCTCGCGCAGCTGCACGGCCGTCCCCACGCGCACGACGTCCACCCCGGCCGGGTCGGCCAGCGCGGTGTTGGCCGAGACCAGGGTGACCCGGGCCCCGCGGGCGACGGCGGTACGCGCGAGGGCGTAGCCCTGCTTGCCGGAGGAGCGGTTGCCGAGGAAGCGGACCGGGTCCAGCGGCTCCCGCGTGCCGCCCGCGCTGATCACCACGTGCCGTCCGGCGAGGTCCTGCCAGGCCGCCCCGCGGGCCGGACCCTGCCTCCTCAGGACGTGGCGGCAGACCTCGAAGATCTCCTCGGGGTCGGGCAGCCGCCCCTTGCCGGTGTCCTTGCCGGTGAGCCGGCCGACGGCGGGCTCGATGACGAGGGCGCCGCGCCGGCGCAGCGTGGCCACGTTCTCCTGGGTGGCGGGGTGCTCCCACATCTCGGTGTGCATGGCCGGGGCGAAGACCACCGGGCAGCGGGCGGTGAGCAGGGTGTTCGTGAGCAGGTCGTCGGCGAGTCCGTGGGCGGCCTTGGCCAGCATGTCGGCCGTGGCGGGGGCGACGACCACGAGGTCGGCGTTCTGCCCGATGCGCACGTGCGGCACCTCGTGGACGGATTCCCAGACCTCGGTGGAGGCCGGGTTGCCGGAGAGGGCGGACCAGGTGGCCTCCCCCACGAAGTTCAGGGAGGCCTCGGTGGGCACCACCCGCACGTCGTGGCCGGACTCGGTCAGCCGGCGCAGCAGCTCGCACGCCTTGTAGGCGGCGATCCCGCCACTGACCCCCAGGACGACCTTCGGCTTGTCCACCACGTACTTCCCTTCGACGGCTGCGACGCGTTCGGCTCTGATCGTCGTCGTACCCACCCATGACACACCACAGGCCCGGCAGATGTGCTGCCGGGCCTGTGGTGAAAGGACTTCTGGTGCCTTACTGGGCCGGGGCCTCGATGGCCTCGGAGGTCAGCAGACCCGCGTTGATCTCGCGCAGCGCGATCGAAAGCGGCTTCTCGTGGACGTGGGTGTCCACCAGCGGGCCGACGTACTCGAGCAGGCCCTCACCGAGCTGCGAGTAGTACGCGTTGATCTGACGCGCACGCTTGGCCGCGTAGATCACGAGGCTGTACTTCGAGTCCGTGGCCTCGAGCAGCTCGTCGATCGGCGGGTTGATGATGCCCTCGGGCGCAGTGATGGAAGAGGACACGCTCTACCTTCCGAAGATGGGTGAAAGATGGGGCCGCCCTGGAATCGACCGAATCAAAAAATTCGATCAACGATCAGACAACTGCCATCAAGGCTAGCAGCTCACGCGCTACGTCCTCGACGGAGGTGTTGACCAGGGTGGTGTCGAACTCGGACTCGGCAGCGAGCTCGATCTTGGCGGCGGCGAGCCGGCGCTCGATGACCTCCGCCGATTCGGTGCCCCGGCCGGTGAGCCGGCGGACCAGTTCGTCCCAGCTCGGCGGTGCCAGGAAGACCAGCTGGGCGTCGGGCTTGGACTCGCGGACGAGTCGTGCGCCCTGGAGATCGATCTCCAGCAGTACCGGCTCGCCGTTGTCCAGGCGTTCCAGTACCGCGCCGCGGGGAGTGCCGTAGCGGTTGCCCGCGAACTCGGCCCACTCCAGCAGCTCGCCGTTGGCGATCAGCTTGTCGAACTCGTCGTCATTGACGAAGAAGTAGTGGACTCCGTGTCGCTCACCGGGCCGCGGCTTGCGGGTGGTGGCCGACACCGAGAGCCATACCTCGGGGTGAACCTTGCGCATATGCGCGACGACCGTGCTCTTGCCGACCCCTGAAGGGCCGGAGAGCACGGTCAGCCGCGGACGAACCTCTGCTGCCATAGAGCGATTATCCAGGTTCTCGGGACTGCCTGAGAACGCCGGGAGAACTTCAGGCGACGCCTCAGGCGCCGGTGCTGCCGAACTCGCGCTCCAGAGAGGCGATCTGGTTGGAACCGAGACCTCGGACACGCCGGGACTCGGAGATGCCGAGACGCTCCATGATCTGCTTGGCGCGCACCTTGCCCACGCCAGGCAGAGACTCCAGCAGGGCGGAGACCTTCATCTTGCCGATGACGTCGTTCTCCTGGCCCGTCTTGATGACCTCTTGGAGCGAGGCGCCGGAGTGCTTGAGTCGATTCTTCACCTCGGCCCGCTCCCGGCGAGCCGCGGCGGCCTTTTCGAGCGCGGCTGCGCGCTGTTCAGGGGTAAGGGGCGGAAGAGCCACGCCTACGTCACCTCGGATGTCGAACTGTCGGATACGGACCGGTGGGCACCCCGAAGGCACCACACCAGGCGAGCTCCCGAACAGCGATGGAACTCGTTCGCTGCACGTTCACTCTGGTCGGAGACTAGCGGCCAACACCGCTCCAGTCAGCGAGAACGGACGAAAAGTCCTGGTCAGCCTCCACTGAACCGTACATCACGGACAAAATACCCCGGTTTTGTCCGATGAAGAGCGTTCGAGTTTCGCCAAGAAGTGCGAGAGGCCGAGCCGCGGAGGTGCGGCCGGCCTCCCCGGGTGAGCGATTACGCGGTGACGGCCTCGTGGATCTCGTCGGCGAAGCGCCGTGCAGAGTCGCGCAGAGCGCTCACGTCCGGACCGTGCTTCAGGACGCCCCGCGAGACGTTCGGGACGACGTTGCGCACGGCCTTGCCGAAGACGCCCGGCAGGTCCGCCGCCGTCGCGCCCTGCGCGCCGATGCCGGGGGCCAGCAGCGGACCGTTGATGTCCAGGTCGAAGGAGGACAGATCGCCCAGCGTGGCGCCGACGACCGCGCCGAAGGAGCCCATGGGGGCGGCGTCCGCGTTCTCCGCCGCCAGGTGGGCCAGCATCGTCGCGCCGATCGTCCGGCCGTCCTCGCGGACCGCCCGCTGGACCTCGGCGCCCTCCGGGTTCGAGGTCAGCGCCAGGACGAACAGGCCCGCGCCCGACTCCCGGGCCAGGTCGACGGCCGGCTTCAGCGAGCCGTAGCCCAGGTACGGGGAGACGGTCAGCGCGTCCGAGAACAGCGGCGAGGACGGGTCCAGGAAGGCCGAGGCGTACGCCGCCATGGTCGAGCCGATGTCGCCGCGCTTGGCGTCCATGACCACCAGGGTCCCGGCCGCCCGGGCGTCCGCGACGGCCCGCTCCAGGACGGCCACGCCCTTGGAGCCGAACCGCTCGAAGAAGGCCGCCTGCGGCTTGAGGACCGCCACCGACTCGGCGAGCGCCTCGACGACCGTGCGGGAGAACCGCTCCAGGCCCGCGATGTCGTCCTGCAGGCCCCACTGGGCCAGCAGGGCGGCGTGCGGGTCGATCCCGACGCACAGCGGGCCCCGGGAGTCCATCGCCGCGCGCAGGCGGGTGCCGAACGGGGTCACAGTCACTTGGTGGCCTTTCGGGTCTCGGCGCCCACCGCTTCGGCGAGCGTCGCGTACGGGCTGTTGGCCAGGCGCGCGGCAAGGCCCTTGTGGATGGCGCGGGCGTAGAACGGGCCCTCGTAGATGAAGGCGCTGTAGCCCTGGATCAGCGTGGCGCCGGCCAGGATCCGCTGCCAGGCGTCCTCGGCGTCCTCGATGCCGCCGACCCCGACCAGGACCAGGCGGTCCCCCACCCGGGCGTACAGGCGGCGCAGGACCTCCAGCGAGCGCTCCTTGACCGGGGCGCCGGAGAGCCCGCCGGTCTCCTTCACCAGGGACGGGGCGGACTTCAGGCCCAGCCCCTCGCGGGCGATGGTGGTGTTCGTCGCGATGATGCCGTCGAGGCCCAGCTCCAGGGCCAGGTCGGCGACCGCGTCGACGTCCTCGTCCGCCAGGTCGGGGGCGATCTTGACGAGCAGCGGCACCCGGCGGTCGGTCACCGTGCGGTCGGCGGCCTCGCGTACGGCCGTCAGCAGCGGGCGCAGCGACTCGGTGGCCTGGAGGTTGCGCAGGCCCGGGGTGTTCGGCGAGGAGACGTTCACGACGAGGTAGTCGGCGTGCCGGGCGAGGCGCTCGGTGGAGGCGACGTAGTCCCCCACGGCCTCCTCCTCGGGCACGACCTTGGTCTTGCCGATGTTGACGCCGACGATCGTCCTGAAGACCGCCTCGCGGGCCGCCAGGCGGGCCGCGACGGCCGCCGAGCCCTCGTTGTTGAAGCCCATGCGGTTGATCAGCGCGCGGTCCGCCACGAGGCGGAAGAGGCGCTTCTTCGGGTTGCCGGGCTGCGGCTCGGCCGTGACCGTGCCGATCTCGATGTGGTCGAAGCCGAGCATCGACATGCCGTCGATGGCGACGGCGTTCTTGTCGAAGCCGGCGGCGAGGCCGAAGGGGCCGTGCATGCGCAGGCCGAGGGCCTCGGTGCGGAGCTCCTCGTAGCGCGGGGCCAGGGCGGCCGCCACGAAGGTGCGCAGCACGGGTGTGCGGGCGGCGAGGCGGATCCAGCGGAAGGCCAGGTAGTGGGCCTGCTCCGGGTCCATCCGCTTGAAGACCAGGTTGAAGAACGTTTTGTACATCGTCGGAAAATCCCTCTGCGCTCGTGAAGAGGGGGACACCCGTCGTGAAACCGGTGTCCCCCTCCCCGTGTCCGGGCTGTACGGGCCTGCGTCAGTCGCGGGCCGCGGTCAGGTGCTCCGCGTGCTCCTGGAGGGAGCGCACGCCCACGTCGCCGCGGTTGAGCGCGTCGATGCCCTGGACGGCGGCGGCGAGCGCCTGGACCGTGGTCAGGCAGGGGACGCTGCGGGCCACGGCCGCCGTACGGATCTCGTAGCCGTCGAGGCGGCCGCCGGTGCCGTACGGGGTGTTGACGATCAGGTCGACCTGGCCGTCGTGGATCAGCTGGACGATGGTCTTCTCGCCGTTCGGGCCCTCGCCCTCGCTGAGCTTGCGCACCACGGTGGCGTTGATGCCGTTGCGGCGCAGCACCTCGGCGGTGCCGGAGGTGGCCATCAGCTCGAAGCCGTGGGCGACGAGCTCGCGCGCCGGGAAGATCATCGAGCGCTTGTCGCGGTTGGCCACGGAGATGAAGGCGCGGCCCTTGGTGGGCAGCGGGCCGTAGGCGCCGGCCTGCGACTTGGCGTAGGCGGTGCCGAAGACGGCGTCGATGCCCATGACCTCGCCGGTGGAGCGCATCTCGGGGCCGAGGACGGTGTCCACGCCGCGGCCGTGGATGTCGCGGAAGCGCGACCACGGCATGACGGCCTCCTTGACGGAGATCGGCGCGTCGATCGGCAGGGTGCCGCCGTCGCCGGTCTTCGGCAGCAGGCCCTCGGCGCGCAGCTCGGCGATGGTGGTGCCGAGCGAGATGCGGGCGGCGGCCTTCGCGAGCGGGACCGCGGTGGCCTTCGAGGTGAAGGGGACGGTCCGGGAGGCGCGCGGGTTGGCCTCGAGGACGTAGAGGATGTCCCCGGCCATGGCGAACTGGATGTTGATCAGGCCGCGGACGCCGACGCCCTTGGCGATCGCCTCGGTGGAGGCGCGCAGGCGCTTGATGTCGTAGCCGCCGAGGGTGATCGGGGGCAGGGCGCAGGCCGAGTCGCCGGAGTGGATGCCGGCTTCCTCGATGTGCTCCATGACGCCGCCGAGGTAGAGCTCGTGGCCGTCGTAGAGGGCGTCGACGTCGATCTCGATCGCGTCGTCGAGGAACCGGTCGACCAGCACGGGGCGGGTCGGGGAGATCTCGGTGGACTCGGCGATGTACGACTCGAGGCGGGCCTCGTCGTAGACGATCTCCATGCCGCGGCCGCCGAGCACGTAGGACGGGCGGACCAGGACCGGGTAGCCGATCTCGTCGGCGATCGCCTTCGCACCCGCGAAGGTGGTGGCGGTGCCGTGCTTGGGGGCCGGCAGGCCGGCGTCGGCGAGGACCTGGCCGAAGGCGCCGCGGTCCTCGGCGGCGTGGATGGCCTCCGGCGGGGTGCCGACGACCGGGACGCCGTTGTCCTTGAGGGCCTGGGCGAGACCGAGGGGGGTCTGGCCGCCGAGCTGGACGACGACACCGGCGATGGGGCCGGCCAGCGACTCGGCGTGGACGATCTCCAGCACGTCCTCGAGCGTCAGCGGCTCGAAGTACAGGCGGTCGGAGGTGTCGTAGTCGGTGGAGACGGTCTCCGGGTTGCAGTTGACCATCACGGTCTCGTAGCCGGCGTCGCTGAGGGCGAAGGAGGCGTGGACGCAGGAGTAGTCGAACTCGATGCCCTGGCCGATGCGGTTCGGGCCGGAGCCCAGGATGATCACCGCGGGCTTGGTGCGGGTCGCGACCTCGGACTCCTCGTCGTACGAGGAGTAGAAGTACGGGGTCTTCGCGGCGAACTCGGCGGCGCAGGTGTCGACCGTCTTGTAGACCGGGCGGACGCCGAGGGCGTGGCGGACCTCGCGGACGACGTCCTCGCGCAGACCGCGGATCTCGGCGATCTGGGCGTCGGAGAAGCCGTGGCGCTTGGCCTCGGCGAGCAGCTCGGGGCCGAGCTTCTCGGCGGCGGTCAGCTCGTCCGCGATCTCCTTGATGAGGAAGAGCTGGTCGACGAACCAGGGGTCGATCTTCGTGAACTCGAAGACCTCCTCCTGGGTGGCGCCGGCGCGGATGGCCTGCATGACGGTGTTGATGCGGCCGTCGGTCGGGCGGACCGCGGTGCGCAGCAGCTCTTCCTTGTCGCCGGTGGGGCCGACGAAGGTGAACTGCGAGCCCTTCTTCTCCAGGGAGCGCAGGGCCTTCTGGAGGGCCTCCGTGAAGTTGCGGCCGATGGCCATGGCCTCGCCGACCGACTTCATGGTGGTGGTGAGGGTGGCGTCGGCCAGCGGGAACTTCTCGAAGGCGAAGCGCGGGGCCTTGACGACGACGTAGTCGAGGGACGGCTCGAAGGAGGCCGGGGTCTTCTCGGTGATGTCGTTGGGGACCTCGTCGAGCGTGTAGCCGATGGCCAGCTTGGCGGCGATCTTGGCGATCGGGAAGCCGGTGGCCTTCGACGCGAGCGCCGAGGAGCGGGAGACGCGCGGGTTCATCTCGATGACGATGACGCGGCCGTCGGTCGGGTCGATCGCGAACTGGATGTTGCAGCCGCCGGTGTCGACGCCGACCTCGCGGATGATCGCGATGCCGATGTCGCGCAGCCGCTGGTACTCGCGGTCGGTCAGGGTCATGGCCGGGGCGACGGTGATCGAGTCACCGGTGTGGACGCCCATCGGGTCGAAGTTCTCGATGGAGCAGACGACGACCACGTTGTCCTTGGTGTCGCGCATCAGCTCCAGCTCGTACTCCTTCCAGCCGAGGATGGACTCCTCCAGGAGCACCTCGGTGGTCGGGGAGAGCGTGAGGCCCTGGCCGGCGATGCGGCGCAGCTCGTCCTCGTCGTGGGCGAAGCCGGAGCCGGCGCCGCCCATGGTGAAGGAGGGGCGGACGACGACGGGGTAGCCGCCGAGGGTGTCGACGCCCTTGATGACGTCGTCCATCGAGTGGCAGATGACCGAGCGGGCGGACTCGCCGTATCCGATCTTGGCCTTGACGGCCTCGACGACGCCCTTGAAGAGGTCGCGGTCCTCGCCCTTGTTGATGGCTTCGACGTTGGCGCCGATGAGCTCGACGCCGTACTTCTCCAGCACACCCTGCTCGTGCATGGAGATCGCGGTGTTGAGCGCGGTCTGGCCGCCGAGGGTCGGCAGGAGAGCGTCGGGACGCTCCTTGGCGATGATCTTCTCGACGAACTCGGGGGTGATCGGCTCGACGTACGTGGCGTCGGCGATCTCCGGGTCGGTCATGATCGTCGCGGGGTTGGAGTTCACCAGGATGACCCGCAGGCCCTCGGCCTTGAGGATGCGGCAGGCCTGGGTGCCGGAGTAGTCGAACTCGGCGGCCTGTCCGATGACGATCGGGCCGGAGCCGATGACCAGGACGGACTGGATATCGGTGCGCTTAGGCACGCTCGGCCTCCATCAGGGATACGAAGCGGTCGAAGAGGTACGCGGCGTCGTGCGGGCCGGCGGCCGCCTCGGGGTGGTACTGGACGCTGAAGGCCGGCTGGTCGAGCAGCTGGAGGCCTTCGACGACGTTGTCGTTCAGGCAGACGTGGGAGACCTCGGCGCGGCCGTAGGCGGTCTCGGTGACCTTGTCGAGGGGCGCGTCGACGGCGAAGCCGTGGTTGTGCGCGGTGATCTCGACCTTGCCGGTGGTGCGGTCCTGCACCGGCTGGTTGATGCCGCGGTGGCCGTACTTCAGCTTGTAGGTGCCGAAGCCGAGCGCGCGGCCCAGGATCTGGTTGCCGAAGCAGATGCCGAAGAGCGGGGTCTTGCGCTCCAGCACGCCCTGCATGACGGCGACGGGTCCGTCGGCGGTGGCCGGGTCGCCCGGGCCGTTGGAGAAGAACACGCCGTCCGGCTGGACCGCGTACACGTCCTCGACGGTGGCGGTGGCGGGCAGGACGTGCACCTCGATGCCGCGCTCGGCCATGCGGTGCGGGGTCATGCCCTTGATGCCGAGGTCGACGGCGGCGACGGTGAAGCGCTTCTCGCCGATCGCGGGGACGACGTACGTCTCCTTGGTGGCGACCTCGGCGGAGAGGTTCGCGCCCTTCATCTGCGGCTGCGCCTGGACCTTGGCCAGCAGGGCCTCGTCGCGGATGCCGACCCAGGCCTCGCCCGAGAAGATGCCGACGCGCATGGCGCCGCGCTCGCGCAGGTGGCGGGTGAGGGCGCGGGTGTCGATGCCGGAGATCCCGACGACGCCCTGCTTCGCGAGCTCCTCGTCCAGCGAGCGCCGGGAGCGCCAGTTGGAGGGGACGCGGGCGGGGTCGCGTACGACGTAGCCGGCCACCCAGATGCGGGAGGACTCGGGGTCTTCGTCGTTGACGCCCGTGTTGCCCACGTGGGGGGCGGTCATCACGACGACCTGCCGGTGGTACGACGGGTCGGTGAGGGTCTCCTGGTAGCCGGTCATGCCGGTGGAGAACACGGCCTCGCCGAAGGTCTCCCCCACAGCGCCGTAGGCACGGCCGCGGAAGATCCGACCGTCCTCCAGGACGAGTACGGCGGGAGCTTTGGCTGCTCCCCTGGTGGAGGTCGTCATCGTTCGGCGCCTTCCGTCGTGATGGATGAGTTCATGAGATTGATGGCTTCGACCCAGGCGGCGTGTTCGGCCGCGCGGTCGGAGCGGAATCCGGAGTCGATGAGCTTGTCGCCGTGCGCCCAGGTGACGACGAGCAGACCGCCCTCGGTGAGTACCTTGCCCGCGATTCCCTTGTCGAGGCGGGCGCCGCGCAGCTGCGCGGCCGGTACGAAGAAGTCGCCTGCACCCGGTCGGACCACGTCGAGGCCCGCGTCGGTGAGCGTGAGCTCGACCCGGCTGCGCAGGCCCAGGCCGTGGGCGACGATCCGGTCGAGCCACTGCCCGGCGGTGGTGGACCCGTGGTACCGGCCGGTCAGGGCCAGCCGGTGCTCGGGAAGACCGTCGGGTGCGGCGGGCAGCTCCGGCAGATCGTTCTGCAGAGCGCCGCGCCATTTCCAGCCCTGCCGCATCAGCCAGTAGACGAACGCGACGAAGACGGCCAGGCCGATCACCCACGCGATGCGGGCACCGAAGCTGGTCACCTCCGCCGACTGTCGTTCGGCGGCCTCGGCGGCCAGTTGGATTACTGCAGGTGTCACGCCAGTTTCCCGTCCACGACCGTTGCCCGGCCCCGCAGGAAGGTGTGAGTGACGCGCCCCGGCAGCTCACGGCCCTCGTAAGGCGTGTTGCGGCTGCGGGAGGCGAAGTGTGCGGGGTCCACGACACCACGGTACGAGGTATCGACCAAGGTCAGGTTCGCGGGTTCACCTGCCGAGACGGGACGGCCGTGGTTCTCCAGGCTGCCGATGCGCGCCGGGGCGAAGGACATCCGCTCGGCGACGCCCGCCCAGTCGAGCAGTCCGGTCTCGACCATCGTCTGCTGGACGACGGAGAGCGCGGTCTCCAGGCCGACCATGCCCATGGCGGCGGCGGCCCACTCGCAGTCCTTGTCCTCGTGGGGGTGCGGGGCGTGGTCGGTGGCGACGATGTCGATCGTGCCGTCGGCGAGCGCCTCGCGCAGGGCCAGCACGTCGCGCTCGGTGCGCAGCGGCGGGTTGACCTTGTAGACCGCGTTGTACGAGCGCACGAGCTCCTCGGTGAGGAGGAGGTGGTGCGGGGTGACCTCGGCGGTGACGTCGATGCCGCGGGACTTGGCCCAGCGGACGATCTCGACGGAGCCGGCGGTGGAGAGGTGGCAGATGTGGACGCGGGAGCCGACGTGCTCGGCGAGCAGGACGTCGCGGGCGATGATCGACTCCTCGGCGACGGCCGGCCAGCCGCCGAGACCGAGTTCCGCGGAGACGACGCCCTCGTTCATCTGGGCGCCCTCGGTGAGGCGGGGCTCCTGGGCGTGCTGGGCGACGACGCCGCCGAAGGCCTTCACGTACTCCAGGGCACGGCGCATGATCACGGCGTCGTCCACGCACTTGCCGTCGTCGGAGAAGACGGTGACGCGGGCGGCGGACTCGTGCATGGCGCCCAGCTCGGAGAGCTGCTTGCCCTCCAGGCCGACGGTGACGGCGCCGATGGGCTGCACGTCGCAGTAGCCGGACTCCTTGCCCAGGCGCCAGACCTGCTCGACGACGCCGGCGGTGTCGGCGACCGGGAAGGTGTTCGCCATGGCGAACACCGCGGTGTAGCCGCCGGAGGCGGCGGCGCGGGTGCCGGTCAGGACGGTCTCGGAGTCCTCGCGGCCGGGCTCGCGCAGGTGGGTGTGCAGGTCGACGAGGCCGGGGAGGAGGATCTGGCCCTCGGCCTCGATGACGGTCGCGCCTTCGGCGGACAGGCCGGTACCGACCTCGGCAATGGTCTCGCCGTCGATCAGGACGTCCTGCGCCTCGCCGCCGAGTACCTTCGCGCCACGGATAAGGATCTTGCTCATGGTTACTTGCTCTCCTCGGTACGGGCGGCGGCGGGGGTGGTGGTGACGGCGGGCTCGGAGCCTCCGAGCAGCAGGTACAGGACGGCCATCCGGGTGGAGACGCCGTTGGCGACCTGCTCGACGGCCGTGCAGCGGTCGGAGTCGGCGACCTCGGCGGTGATCTCCATGCCGCGGTTCATCGGGCCGGGGTGCATCACGATGGCGTGCGCGGGCATCTTGGCCATGCGGTCGCCGTCGAGCCCGTACCGGCGGGAGTACTCGCGCTCGGTCGGGAAGAAGGCGGCGTTCATGCGTTCGCGCTGCACACGCAGCATCATCACCGCATCGGACTTCGGCAGCACGTCGTCGAGGTTGTACGAGACCTCGCACGGCCAGGTCTCGACGCCGATCGGGACGAGGGTGGGCGGGGCCACCAGGGTGACCTCGGCGCCGAGGGTGTGCAGCAGGTGGACGTTGGAGCGGGCCACGCGGCTGTGCAGCACGTCGCCGACGATGGTGATCCGGCGGCCGTTCAGGTCCTTGCCGAGGCCCGCGTCGCGGCCGACCAGGCGGCGGCGCATGGTGAAGGCGTCCAGCAGGGCCTGGGTGGGGTGCTCGTGGGTGCCGTCGCCGGCGTTGACGACGGCGGAGTCGATCCAGCCGGAGGTCGCGAGCCGGTAGGGGGCGCCGGAGGCGTGGTGGCGGATGACGACCGCGTCGGCGCCCATGGCCTCCAGGGTCAGCGCGGTGTCCTTCAGGGATTCGCCCTTGGAAACGGACGAACCCTTCGCGGAGAAGTTGATGACGTCGGCCGAGAGCCGCTTGGCGGCCGCCTCGAAGGAGATCCGGGTGCGGGTCGAGTCCTCGAAGAAGAGGTTGACGACGGTGAGGCCGCGCAGGGTGGGCAGCTTCTTGATCGGCCGGTCCGCGACACGGGCCATCTCCTCGGCGGTGTCGAGGATCAGGACGGCGTCGTCGCGCGTGAGGTCGGCGGCCGAGATGAGGTGGCGCTTCATCTGGATGGCTCCGTAGGTCGGGAGGGCAGGCGGACTGACGGGCGGAGGTGCGAGCGGTCAGGGCGGGGCAGGGCAGGCCTCGGCGCGGGCCCGGTCGGGGCCCGTCACCCGGACGGTCTACTGGCCTGCGGCCTGGGCGGTCCGCTGGCCGAGCAGCACGGCGTCACGGCCGTCCTCCTCCTGGAGCTGGACCTTGACGGTCTCCCGCAGCGACGTGGGGAGGTTCTTGCCGACGTAGTCGGCGCGGATCGGCAGTTCGCGGTGGCCCCGGTCGACGAGGACCGCGAGCTGCACGGCGCGGGGGCGGCCGAGGTCGCCGAGGGCGTCGAGAGCGGCGCGGATGGTGCGGCCGGAGAAGAGCACGTCGTCGACGAGGACGACGAGGCGGCCGTCGAGGTCGTCGCCGGGGATCTCGGTGCGACCGATCGCGCGGGCGGGCTTCATCCGCAGGTCGTCTCGGTACATGGTGATGTCGAGGGAGCCGACCGGGATCTTCGTACCGGTGATCTCTTCGAGCTTGGCGGCCAGCCGGCGGGCGAGGTAGACACCGCGGGTGGGAATGCCGAGGAGCACCACGTCGTCGGCGCCCTTGGCGCGTTCGACGATCTCGTGGGCGATGCGGGTCAGGACCCGCGCGATGTCCTGCGCTTCGAGTACGGGGCGCATGGAATCGGTGTTCTGCTGGGTGTCCATGAAAAGGACCTCCTTCTCCGCCTCACGGGACGGACCTTAAAGGACGTCTGATGTACGCCTCACACGGTACCAGGGAGAGGCCGGTGACTGGGACCGGGCCGGTACGGAATGGCTCTCAGAGGGCTGCTGTGACGAGCACCCAGGGGGGCGACCAAGACCATTCGGCTTGACGCATCCAAGTAACGCTGCGTAACCTCACAGTGAGTTACCAGCCGCGCGGCTGAGCCGCACGTAGTTACGTAGTTACGTAGTCGCAGTGTCCACCAGTCACAGCGTCACAGCGTCCGGGAGCGTTATGTCCAGCGAATACGCCAAACAGCTCGGGGCCAAGCTCCGCGCCATCCGCACCCAGCAGGGCCTTTCCCTCCACGGTGTCGAGGAGAAGTCCCAGGGTCGGTGGAAGGCCGTGGTGGTCGGTTCCTACGAGCGCGGGGACCGCGCCGTGACCGTCCAGCGTCTTGCCGAGCTGGCGGACTTCTACGGGGTTCCGGTGCAGGAACTGCTGCCGGGTACGACTCCCGGCGGGGCTGCCGAGCCGCCGCCGAAGCTGCGTCTCGACCTGGAGCGCCTCGCGGGCGTCCCCGCCGAGAAGGCCGGTCCGCTGCAGCGTTACGCGGCGACGATCCAGAGCCAGCGTGGCGACTACAACGGCAAGGTGCTGTCGATCCGCCAGGACGACCTGCGCACCCTGGCCGTCATCTACGACCAGTCCCCCTCGGTCCTGACCGAGCAGCTGATCAGCTGGGGCGTGCTGGACGCGGACGCGCGTCGCGCGGTGGCGCACGAGGAGCTCTGAGTTCCGGGCTCCGGACCAGCAGAAACGTTTACCGGTGGGCGCCGGACCCTTGCGGGGGTCCGGCGCCCACCGGTTTTTGCGTTCCCGCGCCCCGCGGCGCATACGGAAGGGCCCGCAACGCGTGCGTTGCGGGCCCTTCCGTATGGCGGTGCCGGCGCCGTCCGTGCGGTCAGCTCTCGCTGCGCCGCAGGCTCGGCTTCAGGTCCTTGAAGCGGGCCAGCAGCCCGTTCACGAACGAGGGGGACTCGTCCGTCGAGAACTCCTTGGCCAGCTGGACGGCCTCGTCGATGGCCACGGCGTCCGGGGTGTCGTCCACCCAGATCAGCTCGTAGGCACCGAGCCGCAGGATGTTCCGGTCGGCGACCGGCATGCGGTCGAGTTCCCAGTCCACGGCGTAGGTGATGATCAGATCGTCGATGCGGTTCACCTTGTCGGCGTAACCCTCGACGAGATCCATCGTGAAGGCGCTGACCGGCGGCTGCCGGTCGTCCGACCGCGCGTGGCGGATCCAGTCCGCGAGGACCTCGCGGACGGGTACGTCGCGCTGGTCCGCCTCGAAGAGGATCTGGAAGGCGCGCTTGCGCGCATTGCTCCGAGCAGCCACGGGTTAGTTGCTCTTCCGGCCGAGGTAGTCGCTGGTGCGGGTGTCGACCTTGACCGTCTCGCCGGTGGTGACGAAGAGCGGGACCTGGATCTCGTAGCCGGTCTCCAGGGTGGCGGGCTTGGTGCCGCCGGTGGAGCGGTCGCCCTGGACGCCCGGGTCGGTGTGCTCGATCTTGAGCTCGACCGCGGCCGGGAGCTCGACGTAGAGCACCTCGCCCTCGTGCTGGGCGACGGAGGCGGTGAAGCCCTCGATCAGGAAGTTGGCGGCGTCGCCGACAGCCTTCTTGTCCACCATCAGCTGGTCGAAGGTGGTCATGTCCATGAAGACGAAGTACTCGCCGTCCATGTAAGAGAACTGCATGTCACGGCGGTCGATGGTGGCCGTCTCGACCTTCGTGCCGGCGTTGAACGTCTTGTCGACGACCTTGCCGGAGAGCACGTGCTTGAGCTTGGTGCGCACGAAGGCCGGGCCCTTGCCGGGCTTGACGTGCTGGAACTCGACGACGGACCAGAGCTGGTCACCGTCGAGCTTGAGCACCATGCCGTTCTTGAGGTCGTTCGTGGAAGCCACGGTTGCGGAATCTCCTGCACTGGAAGACCACGGGTGCGCGCACAGCCCGGCAGAGCCGGCTAGAGCGCGAGCAGCTCCTTGGTCGTAATGGTGAGTAGCTCGGGACCGCCGTCCGCCTCGGGGCGTACGACGAGCGTGTCATCGATCCGGACACCTCCCCGGCCCGGGAGGTGAACCCCCGGTTCGACGGTGACCGGCACGCAAGCGTCCAGTTTACCCATTGCCGTAGGTGCAAGCTGCGGGTCCTCGTCGATTTCGAGGCCCACGCCGTGTCCGGTCCACGGAGCGAGGGCTTCCGCATGGCCCGCGGAGTCCAGGACGGAGCGTGCGGCATGGTCCACGTCCCGGTACGCGGCCCCGGGCAGCAGGGCCTCGCGCCCGGCCCGCTGGGCGGTGAAGACGAGGTCGTACAGCTCGATCTGCCAGTCGGCCGGACTGGTGCCGATCACGAAGGTCCGGCCGATCTCGCACCGGTAGCCGCGGTAGTTGGCGCCCAGGCAGACGGTGAGGAAGTCGCCCTCCTCCACCCTGCGGTCGGACGGCCGGTGCCGGGAGCGGCCGGAGTGCGGGCCGGTGCCGACGGAGGTCGGGAAGGCGGGGCCGTCCGCCCCGTGGTCGACGAGCCGCCGCTCCAGCTCCAGGGCGAGGTGGCGCTCGGTACGTCCGACGAGGATGGACTCCAGCAGCTCCCCGAGGGCCTGGTCGGCGATCTCGGCGGCGATCCGCAGGCAGGCGATCTCCTCCTCGTCCTTGACGAGGCGCTGCTGCTCCACGGCGGTGCCGAGATCGGCGAGGCGCAGCTTGGGGGCCACGGAGCGCAGGGCGCGGTGGCGGGCGACGGTGAGGTGGTGTTCCTCCACCGCGAGCGAGTCGGCCCGGAGGGAGGCGGCCAGATCGGCGGCCGCGACGGCCGGGTCACCGCCGGGGCTGCCCAGGACGGTCGCGCCCAGGTGCTCGTCGAGGCGGCCCTCGTCGGCCTCGCCGGTGGGTGCGCCGGCGCAGAACAGCATGTCCTCCGTGGTGCCGACGAGCAGCACCGCGCCGAGCGGGGACGCCCCGGAGAGGTAGCGGACGTTCGCCGGACGCGTGATCAGTGCGGCGGCGCTCCCCGCGGCGGCACATCGGTCGCGAAGCAGGTCCCGGCGGGCGGCGTACACGTCTGACATGTCTTCGAGCGTACGAGCGCCCCGCCGATCCGGCCCGGCGAGCGCGTCCGGACGGGCCCGGGGGGTCTTACTGGCCGGGGCGGCCGCCGGGGGCCGACAGGGCGCGGGCCAGGGCCTCGTCGAGAGCGCGGGCGGTGCCCTCGACGTCGAGATGGGAGTTGTCGATGATCGGCAGTCCGGAGCCGTACCAGCCGGCCATCCGGCCGTGGATCCGCGCGACTTCCTCGTCGGAGAGCCGGCGGTTGCCGGACCGGGCCGCGTTGCGCTCCAGGACGATCTCCAGGCCGGGCAGCAGCACCACCGGCAGCAGGGTGGGGCCCACGTGCCGCTTCCAGCCGCCCAGCCCGACCACGGGCCGGTCCGGGAAGACGGCGTCGTCCAGGATGCAGGAGATGCCGTTCGCCAGGTAGTTGCGGGCGGCGAAGCCGCAGGTGCGGCGGGCGAGCCGGTACTGGGCCTCGGAGTGCTCGTTCCAGCCCGCCTGGGGGTCCGCGAAGCCGGAGCAGACCCACTCGCGGACGTCGTCCAGGCTGACGTGGGCGGTCGGCACGGGACGGGTGCCGGCCCAGTGCCGGGCGACGGTGGTCTTACCGGCGCCGGCCGGACCGATCAGCAGGACGGCGAGGACGGCCCCGCCGGTGCCCGGCACCGCGGGAGGCAGCGGGATGTGCCCGGTGGCCTCCGGCACGGCGGGCACCGGCTGCGACTGATGATGCTGGTGGGGCGGCTGGGGCGGAGGCGAACCCGGCCAGCCCTGCGCCGGGGGTATCGGCGGCTGCGGGGGCGCCGACGGGCGCGGTCCCGGCTGTCCCCAGCCCGCGCCCCCGCCCCCCACTCCGTGCTGCATCCGCTGCCACTCCGTCTCGTTCCGGCCACTGATGCGAGAACGTTATATGACTGCCGGGGTCCGGCCGTCCACCAGCACCGTCAGGCAGGGTGTCAGGCGGAGATCTCGTCCGCCAGTGCGCGTAGCGCCAGCCGGTACGAACCGATGCCGAAGCCCGCCACCGTTCCGGTCGCCACGGCCGCGATCACCGAGGTGTGCCGGAACTCCTCGCGGGCGTACGGGTTCGAGATGTGCACCTCGATCAGCGGCGCCGTGCGCTGCGCGGCCGCGTCCCGCATGCCGTACGAGTAGTGGGTGAAGGCCCCCGGGTTGATGACCACGGGGATCTTCCCGTCCGCCGCCTCGTGCAGCCAGCGGATCAGCTCGCCCTCGTCGTTGGTCTCACGGACCTCGACGTCGAAGCCGAGCTCCTCGCCCAGCGAGCGGCAGCTCTCCACCAGCCCCGCGTACGAGGTGGCCCCGTACACGTCGGGCTCGCGCGAGCCGAGCCGGCCCAGGTTCGGGCCGTTCAGCACGAGGACGCGGCGGCTCACGCCGACACCTCGCCGTAGGCGGCGACCAGGTGCGCCGGGTCGGGACCCTCCAGGACGGTCGGCTTGGCCAGCCCGTCCAGGACGATGAAGCGCAGCAGGTTGCCGCGGGACTTCTTGTCGACCTGCATGGTCTGGAGCAGCTTGGACCACTGGTCGCCGCGGTAGGTCAGCGGCAGCCCGACCGAGGCCAGGACCGCCTTGTGCCGGTCGGCCGTCGCGTCGTCCAGCCGGCCGGCGAGCCGGCCGAGCTCGGCGGCGAAGACCATGCCGACGGACACGGCCGCGCCGTGCCGCCACTTGTAGCGCTCGTTCTTCTCGATGGCGTGCGCGAGGGTGTGGCCGTAGTTGAGGATCTCGCGGAGCCCCGACTCCTTGAGGTCGCTGGAGACCACGTCGGCCTTGACCTGGATGGAGCGCACGATGAGCTCGGCGGTGTGCGGGCCCTCGGGCGTGCGCGCCGCCGCCGGGTCCTCCTCGATCAGGTCGAGGATCACCGGGTCGGAGATGAACCCGGCCTTGATGATCTCGGCGAGGCCGCTGACGTAGTCGTTGACCGGCAGCGAGTCCAGCGCCGCCAGGTCGCAGAGCACACCGGCCGGCGGGTGGAAGGCGCCCACCAGGTTCTTGCCCTCGGCGGTGTTGATGCCGGTCTTGCCGCCGACCGCCGCGTCCACCATCGCGAGGACGGTGGTCGGTACGGCGACCCAGCGCACCCCGCGCAGCCAGCTGGCCGCGACGAAGCCCGCGAGGTCGGTGGTGGCTCCCCCGCCGACGCCGACGATCACGTCGGTGCGGGTGAAACCGGACTGGCCCAGCGCCTTCCAGCAGTACGCGGCGACCTCGACCGTCTTGGCCTCCTCGGCGTTCGGCACCTGGATGGCGACCGCCTCGTAGCCCTGCTCGGCCAGGTCGTCGCGCAGCGCCTCACCGGTCGAGGCCAGCGCCTCGGGGTGGATCACGGCGACCCGCTGGGCCTTCGTACCGATCAGGGAGCCGAGCTCGCCGAGCAGCTGCCGCCCGACCAGCACGTCGTACGCGTCGTGTCCGGCGCTCTCGCCGACGTGGATCCGCGTCACCTGGTCTGTCATACGTCCTTCAACTCCAGAGCGTCGAGGACCGCCTGGGCGACCTCTTCGGGGGTGCGGTCGTCGGTGGCCACCACGACGCGCGCGACTTCGGTGTACAGGGGGCGCCGGGCGTCCATCAGCTCGCGCCACTGGCGGCGCGGGTTGACGGCGAGCAGCGGGCGGGCGGCGCCGAGGCCCACGCGCCGGACGGCTTCCTCGACGTCCATCGACAGATAGGCGACGGGCAGGCCGGCCAGCAGCTCGCGGGTGCCCTCGTCGAGGACGGCGCCGCCGCCGAGGGCGAGGACTCCGGTGTGCCCGGAGACGGCGGCGGCTACCGCCTGCCGCTCCAGCTCACGGAAGTACGGCTCGCCCTCGTCGACGAAGATGTCGGAGATCTCGCGGCCCTGGGCCGCGACGATGTCGGCGTCGGTGTCCCGGTAGGGGACGCCGAGCCGCTCGGCGAGCAGCGCCCCCACCGTGGACTTGCCGGACCCCATGGGGCCGACGAGGACGACCAGTGGTCCGGCCGTCACCGGATCTGCAGGTTGTCGAGGTACGCCCGGACGTTGCGGCGGGTCTCCGGGACGGAGTCCCCGCCGAACTTCTCGACGACCGCGTCGGCCAGTACGAGGGCGACCATGGCCTCGGCGACGATGCCGGCGGCCGGCACGGCGCACACGTCGGAGCGCTGGTGGTGGGCCACCGTCGCCTCTCCGGTGGCCACGTCGACGGTCGCCAGCGCGCGCGGGACGGTCGCGATGGGCTTCATCGCGGCGCGTACGCGCAGCAGTTCGCCGGTGGTCAGTCCGCCCTCGGTGCCGCCGGAGCGGCCGGAGGTGCGCCTCAGGCCCTCGGGGGTGGAGACGATCTCGTCGTGCGCCTGGGAGCCGGGCACGCGGGCGAGCTCGAAGCCGTCGCCGACCTCGACGCCCTTGATGGCCTGGATGCCCATGAGGGCAGCGGCGAGGCGGGCGTCGAGACGGCGGTCCCAGTGGACGTGCGAGCCGAGGCCGACCGGGACCCCGTACGCCAGCACCTCGACGACGCCGCCGAGGGTGTCGCCGTCCTTGTGGGCCTGGTCGATCTCGGCGACCATCGCCTTGCTGGCGTCCGCGTCGAGGCAGCGCACCGGGTCGGCGTCGAGCTTGTCGACGTCGGCGGGGGTCGGGTAGACGCCGTACGGGGCCTTGGCCGCGGCCAGTTCCACCACGTGAGAGACGATCTCGATGCCCGCGACCTCCTTGATGAAGGAACGGGCGACGGCGCCGAGGGCGACGCGGGCGGCGGTCTCACGGGCGCTGGCGCGCTCCAGGATCGGCCGGGCCTCGTCGAAGCCGTACTTCTGCATGCCCGCGAGGTCGGCGTGGCCGGGGCGCGGACGGGTCAGCGGCGCGTTGCGGCCGGTGTCCTTGAGCAGCGAGGGGTCGACCGGGTCGGCCGACATGACGGTCTCCCACTTGGGCCACTCGGTGTTGCCGATCATGACCGCGATCGGGGAGCCCTGGGACAGGCCGTGACGGACGCCGCCGAGGAAGGTGATCTCGTCCTGCTCGAACTTCATCCGGGCACCGCGGCCATAGCCGAGCCGGCGCCGGGCCAGGTGATCGGCCACCAGCTCGGTGGTGACCGGGACGCCGGCGGGAAGACCCTCCAGCGTCGCGACCAGTGCCGGTCCGTGCGACTCTCCTGCGGTCAGCCAACGCAACCTGCTCAACGATGCTCCTCATGCTCGCGCCTGGTACAGCGACGGCGCGATCGGGTGCGCGGCCCGGACCCGCCTCACCCGATCCTCCCACGTCCGGAGGGGTTTATCGGGCCCCGGTCCAGCTATCGGACGCCTGAGGCGTCAGCGGGCCCGCCGGCCGCGCTCGCGCTGCCAGGTGATCCCGTACCAGAGGACGACGGAACCGAAGAGTCCGAGGATGAGCGCCTTGGCCCACAGGGGCAGGGTGCCGAACGCCACCCTGACCATGCTGATGACGACGAAGGGGAGATCCCACTTCGACGCGAGTACCAGGTCCGTGCTGTTCCCGTCCATGCCGCCCCCTGTGAATACGCAGGTGGAAAGCCTAACGGGCGGCGAGCGCCCGCTCTCCGGCGGCCCTCATGGCGGCGAGCGGACCCGGGGTCCGGCCCGTCATCAGCTCGACCTGGAGCACGGCCTGGTGGACGAGGAGGTCGAGTCCGCCGACGACCTGGCCGCCCTGCCGTGACCAGGCCGCGGCCAGCGCGGTCGGCCACGGGTCGTAGAGGACGTCGAAGAGGGTGCCCGCCCCTTCGGGTACGGACGCCGCCAGGGCGTCGGTCGTACCGGCCGGGGTGGTGGCGATCACCAGGGGCGCGGACAGCGCCGCGGCCGCCTCGGACCAGTCGGCCGTGCGGACGGGCACGCCGAGCCGCTCGCCCCACTGCCGCATCTCGGCCGCGCGGGCCGCCGAGCGGACGTACGCGGTGACCTCGCCGGAACATATCCGCGAGAGCGCGGCGAGCGCCGAGGAGGCCGTGGCGCCGGCGCCGAGGACGGCCGCGGAGGACACCTTCTCGACGCCGCGCTCGTGGAGCGCGGCGACGATGCCGGGGATGTCGGTGTTGTCGCCGAGGCGACGGCCGTCCTCGGTGAGGACGACCGTGTTGACCGTCTCGACGGCGGCGGCCGTGTCGCTGATGCCGTCCAGCAGCGGCATGATCGCCCGCTTGAGCGGCATGGTCAGGGACAGCCCGGCCCACTCGGGGCCGAGTCCTGCCACGAACTCCGGGAGCGCGGCCTCGTCGATCTCGAAGCGGTCGTACGACCAGTCGTCGAGGCCGAGCTCCTGATAAGCGGCGCGGTGCAGCACCGGTGAGAGTGAGTGCTCGATGGGCGAACCCAACACCGCGGCCCTTATGCGTGACATGTCCTGCTATCCGCCGTTCTTCTGCTTCTGCCGTTCCTGGAACTCGTTGGCCAGCTTGGTGTGCTCTTCGTAGGTCTTGGTGAAGGTCGTGGTCTTGCCGTCGACCGACACGAAGAACATCCAGCCGCCGTGGTCCGGGTTGAGCGTAGCGGTCAGCGCGTCCAGGCCCGGGTTGTTGATCGGCCCGGTGGGCAGTCCCCTGACGAAGTGCGTGTTGTAGGGGTGGTC
Organism: Streptomyces nojiriensis; assembly: GCF_017639205.1. Taxonomy (NCBI): domain Bacteria; kingdom Bacillati; phylum Actinomycetota; class Actinomycetes; order Kitasatosporales; family Streptomycetaceae; genus Streptomyces; species Streptomyces nojiriensis. The sequence goes on from NZ_CP071139.1 coordinate 2,286,265, forward strand.
GAAGGCCTGGGCTTCCTTCAGGTTGAAGTTGATCTCGCTCTGGTTCTTGACGTAGTTGTACGTCGAGTCGAACTGGAGCTTCTGGTTCGTGACGTCGTTGGTCTTCTTGAGGCGGTTGTAGACCACCTCCGCCATCTTCCGGAAGTCGTCGTGGTTCTTGCCCTCGGCGTTGACGAGGCTGGCGACCGTGACCACCTGGAGCGGATTCTCCAGGCCCAGCTCCTTGGCCTTGCCCTCGAGGCCCAGCTCCGTGTACTTGTCGGTCGCGTTCTTGACCATCTGCTTGAGCAGGGAGTCGGGGGTGCTGTCCTTGCTGAGGTCGTAGCGCGCCGGATACAGGAAGCCCTCGAGCGGGTCGATCAGCTTCGGGTTGTTGTTCGCCCAGGCCGGCAGGCCGAGGTTCTTGATCTCGCGCTTGGCGATCTCGGCGGTGGTGCCCTCCTGCTGGCCCAGCTTCTTGTCGATCGCCGCGTACACCGCGGTGTTGCGCATGCCTTCGGTGACCGTGATGACGTTCAGCTTCGAGGGGTCGCTCATCACCTCGACCGCGGACGCGGCCGACATCTTCTTCCGGAGCGGGTAGACACCGGCCTGGATGGCCTTGCCCGGAGGGAGCTTGGACGCGGCGTCGACGAACGCCTGCCCGCTCGCGACGACGCCCGCCTTCTTGAGGATCAGGCCCATCTGCATGAGGCCCGAGCCCTTGGGGATCTCGACCTCGACGATGTCGCCGCCGCCCTCGCCCGCGAAGTCCTCGGCCGAGCTGAACCTGGCCTTGATGTAGTTGTAGCCGTAGTAGCCGCCACCGCCGGCCACGCCGAGGATGACGACCGCGGCGACCAGGCAGGTCATGCCTCTGCGCTTCTTGGGCTTGCCGCCCTTGGAGCGCCCGCCCCGGCGGCCGTCGCCGTCGTCGTCCGCGTCGCCGTCCTCACCGTCACGGCCGCCGCCTTCGGCGAGCAGGCCGTTCTCGGGCTCCTCCGCGGGCTCCGGCTCCTCGACGGGTTCCGGCTCCAGGTGCCGCCGGCCCGGGGGCTGCGGCGGCGCGTAGGCGTCCTCCGTGCCGTAGAGGTCGGGGGCCTCACCCGGGTAGCCCGCCACGGGCTGCTGGGTGTAGGGGTCCACGCCCGTGTACGGGTCGGTGTGCACGGCCGCCGCGTACTGGCCCTGGCCGGTGTCCCAGCCCTGGCTGTCGTACACCGGCTGCTGCGGCTGGGGCTGCTGCGCCTGCTGCTGCGGGGCATAGGCCTGCTGCTGCCCGGTGTACTGCGGCTGCTGCGGGTACTGGCCCTGCATGTACTGCTGGGGCTGCTGCGGCTGCTGCTGCGCCTGCTGTTCCTGCTGCGGGTACTGCCCCTGCGGGTACTGCTGCTGCGGATGCTGCTGCTGGTACTCCGGGTACTGCTGGTACTGCGGATGCTGGGGGTACTGCTGCTGGTACTGCGGCTCCTGTGGGTACTCCTGCTGCTGCGGGGCACCGCCGTGAGGCACCTGGCCCTGCTGGGTCTGGTGCCCGGTCCACCCCTGGTCCCCGTAAAGGGGGTCCTCAGGGTGCCAGGGTTCGGGGCCACGGCCCCGGCCATACTCAGTCATCGGTCCCCTAGAGCCGCGAGACGGAGGCCACGGACTCCGTCGTCCGTGGCACCCGGTTCCGCCTCTTTGACGGTGGGCGACGGCTGTTCGAATGCCGTCTCATCGCGCGGAACGTTACCGTATCGCGATCAGACAACCACTTCGACGCACTCACCAGGCGGATTACCCGATACCCGTTCGGTCTCAAGAGCGTTCTGAAGGATCACCACAGCGGCTGCCTGATCGATGACCGACCGGCCCTTCTTGGCGTTCTTCCCGGAGGCCCGAAGACCCTGGGCGGCGGTGACCGTGGTCATCCGCTCGTCCACCAGACGGACCGTCACCGGCTTGATGCCCTTGGCGAGTTCGTTCGCGAAGGCGCGCACCTTGACCGCGGCCGGCCCCTCCCGCCCGCTGAGCGAGCGGGGGAGGCCGACCACGACTTCGAGGGGCTCGTACTCATCGACGAGCTGCCGCAGCCGCCGGTGGGCGAAGGGGATGTCCCGGCCCGGAACGGTTTCCACCGGTGTGGCGAGCACCCCGTCGGGGTCGCACGAGGCGACCCCGATCCGGGCGTCACCGACATCGATGGCGAGCCGGCGGCCGCGGCGCAGAGTCATCGTCAGACCGTCTCTACGACGAGGCGCTCGACGGCGCTGATGGCCTCCGGCACGGCGGCCGGGTTCTGGCCGCCGCCCTGCGCGACGTCCGGCTTGCCGCCACCGCCGCCACCGAGGGTCTTGGCGGCCGTACGGACCAGGTCGCCCGCCTTGAGGCCGCGCTCGCGGGCGGCCTCGTTGGTGGCGATGACGGTCAGCGGGCGGTCGTTCGCCACGGTGAACAGGGCCACGACGGCCGGGCGGTCGCCCTGGATGCGGCCCCGGACGTCGAGGACCAGCTTGCGCAGGTCGTCGGCGCCGACGCCGTCCGCCACCTGGCCGACGACGAGGGCGACGCCCTTGATGTCCTGGGCGTTCTGGGCGAGCCCGGCGGCGGCCTGGAGGACCTTCTCCGCGCGGAACTTCTCGATCTCCTTCTCGGCGTCCTTCAGCTTGCCGAGCATGGAGGCGATCTTCTCCGGCAGTTCCTCCGGACGGCCCTTGACCAGCTCCTGGAGCTGGGCGACGACCGTGTGCTCCTTGGCGAGGAAGTTGTACGCGTCCACACCGACGAGGGCCTCGACGCGGCGTACGCCGGAGCCGATGGAGGACTCGCCGAGCAGCTTCACCAGACCCAGCTGGGCGGTGTTGCCGACGTGCGTGCCGCCGCACAGCTCCTTGGAGAAGTCGCCGATGGTCACGACGCGCACGCGCTCGCCGTACTTCTCGCCGAACTCGGCGATGGCGCCCTGCTTCTTCGCCTCGTCGATGCTCATGATCTCGGCGGTGACGTCGAGCTCGCGGGAGAGCACGTCGTTGATCTTCTGCTCGACGTCGGTGAGGACCGAGCCGGGGACGGCGTTCGGGGAGCCGAAGTCGAAGCGGAAGCGGCCGGGGCTGTTCTCGGAACCGGCCTGGGCGGCCGTGGGGCCGAGGGCGTCGCGCAGCGCCTGGTGGGTCAGGTGCGTGGCCGAGTGGGCGCGGGCGATGGCCCGGCGGCGCCTGACGTCGATGGCGGCGTACGCGGAGGCGCCCACGGTCACCTCGCCGACCTGGACGGAGCCCTTGTGCACGGAGACGCCCGGGACCGGCTGCTGGACGTCCCGGACCTCGATGACGGCGCCCGTGTCGAGCTTGATCCGGCCCTGGTCGGCGAGCTGGCCGCCGCCCTCGGCGTAGAAGGGGGTGCGGTCGAGGACGACCTCGACCTCGTCGCCCTCGGAGGCGGCGGGCGCGGAGACGCCGTTGACCAGCAGGCCGACGATGGTGGACTCGCCCTGGTTGGTGGCGTAGCCGGTGAACTCGGTGGCGCCGGCGCCGTCCGCGATCTCCCGGTAGGCGGACATGTCCGCGTGGCCGGTCTTCTTGGCCTTGGCGTCGGCCTTGGCCCGGTCGCGCTGCTCCTGCATGAGGCGGCGGAAGCCGGGCTCGTCCACGGTCAGGCCCTGCTCGGCGGCCATCTCGAGGGTGAGGTCGATCGGGAAGCCCCAGGTGTCGTGGAGCAGGAACGCCTTGTCGCCGGAGAGGACCGTGCCACCGGTGGCCTTGGTCTCGGTCACGGCGGTGTCGAGGATGTTGGTGCCGCCCTTGATGGCCTTGAGGAAGGCGGCCTCTTCGGCGAGCGCGACCGTCTCGATGCGCTTGCGGTCGGTGACGAGCTCCGGGTACTGCTGGCCCATCGTGTCGATCACGACGCCGACCAGGTCCTGGACGACGGGACCGGTGGCACCCATGAGGCGCATGTTGCGGATGGCGCGGCGCATGATGCGGCGCAGCACGTAGCCGCGACCCTCGTTGCCGGGGGTGACGCCGTCGCCGATGAGCATGGTCGAGGTGCGGATGTGGTCGGCGACCACGCGCAGCGAGACGTCCGTGCCCTGGGCGGCGCCGTAGCGCACACCGGTCAGCTCGGTGGCCTTGTCCATGACCACGCGCAGGGTGTCGGTCTCGTACATGTTCTGCACGCCCTGCAGGATCATCGCGAGGCGCTCGAGGCCGAGACCCGTGTCGATGTTCTTCGACGGCAGGTCGCCGAGGATCGGGAAGTCTTCCTTCCCGTCGCCGGCGCCGCGCTCGTACTGCATGAAGACCAGGTTCCAGATCTCCACGTAGCGCTCGTCGTTGACGGCCGGGCCGCCCTCGACGCCGAACTCGGGGCCGCGGTCGTAGTTGATCTCCGAGCACGGGCCGCAGGGACCCGGGACGCCCATGGACCAGAAGTTGTCCTTCTTGCCCAGGCGCTGGATGCGCTCGGCGGGGACGCCGATCTTCTCGCGCCAGATCTGCTCGGCCTCGTCGTCGTCGAGGTAGACGGTGATCCAGAGCTTCTCCGGCTCCAGGCCGTAGCCGCCGTCCGCCACGGAGCTGGTGAGCAGCTCCCAGGCGTACTTGATGGCGCCTTCCTTGAAGTAGTCCCCGAAGGAGAAGTTGCCGCACATCTGGAAGAACGTGCCGTGGCGGGTGGTCTTGCCGACCTCTTCGATGTCCGGCGTGCGGACGCACTTCTGGACGCTGGTGAGCGTCGGGGCCGGCGGCTTGGTCTCGCCCAGGAAGTAGGGCTTGAACGGCACCATGCCCGCGGGCACCAGCAGCAGAGTCGGGTCGTCCGCGATGAGCGACGCCGAAGGGACAACGGCGTGACCGCGCTCCTCGAAGAAGCTCAGCCAGCGGCGGCGAATCTCAGCCGACTCCATCAGTGGTCCTCATTCCGGTCGTACGAAAACTTAGGTCGGTAGGTGGTCTTGCTGTTCTCGATGGCCCGCAGCCGCCGCGGCCCGGGAAGGGCCGTGACGTTGTCGAGCCGGTCGGGATCCTGGTGGAGCCCCAGTGCGTCGTTCAGCTCGTCCTCGCGCTGCGTCATTCCCGCTTTGACGTCGAGGGCGAAGTCCTTGAGGCGGTGTCCCGCCTCCACGGCCTTGTCGGCCGCCTGGGCGGCGAGACTCTCCGGCGTCAGCTTCTTCAGCTGGCGGTTGACCTTGGTGGTGGCCCACACGCCGGCGGCTGCGCCTGCGGTGAACCAGAAGGCTCGGCGGAACATCGGCGGTCTCAGCCCTTCTGCTTCCGGCGCCGGGCGGCCGGCACCGTACGTCCAACGATCACGGTTCGTCGGGATGCCTTCGGCGGCGTGCCGCCCGACGTCGCGGCATCCCCCTTGCCCAGCGCCTTGCGGACGCCGTAGCCGAAGGCCGCGACCTTCACCAGCGGCCCGCCGAAGGCGGTGGCCACGGTGGAGGACAGCGCGGAGGCGTTGGAGGTGACCTCCTGCACGTCGCTCGCGATGGCGTCGACCCGGTCGAGCTGGGTGCGCGCGGAGCGGACGGTGGTGGAGGCGTCGGCGAGCAGCGGGACGGCCTGGTCGGTCACGTCGGCCACCAGCTTGGTGGTCGCCCTGAGCACCTGGGCCAGCCGCACCAGGGCCACCGCGAGGAAGGAGATCAGGATCGCCCAGAAGACGGCCACGATGATCCCGGCCACCTCTACACCGGACACGTCACACCGCTCTCTGTCTGTACCTGAACCGCAGGACTATTCGCCCTCCGACCCTATCGCGCCGGAGATCCCCAGCCGTACCGGAAATCCGGGAGGACCGGACCCGTCTTGAACGCAGCGCATCCGGACCAGTACCCTCCGTGTCCTATGGGACAGAGACCCCTTCGAAGTACCGCCGGGGGCAATCTTCCCTCGGAGCTCGGCCGGTTCATCGGGCGGGGTGGCGAACTCGCCGAGCTGGGGCGGCTCCTGGAGTCCTCGCGGCTCGTGACGGTGACCGGCGTGGGCGGGGTGGGCAAGTCCCGGCTCGTGCTCGCGGCGGCCCGGGCCGCCGCCGAGGGACCGCAGGAACGCTACTGCGACGGGGTCTGGCTGGCCGAGCTGGCCACGGTCCGGGATCCCGCGCTGCTGGAGCTGGCTCTCGCCGAGGCGCTGGAACTGACCGATCACACCACCCGGCCGCCCCGGACGGTCCTGGCCGAGCACCTGGCCGGGCGCCGGCTGCTGCTGGTCCTGGACGGCTTCGAGCAGCTGGTCGACGAGTGCGCCGGCCTGGTGCGGGAGCTGCTGCGGCGCTGTCCCGGCCTGCGCGTCCTCGCGGCCGGCCGGCGCCCGCTGGCCCTGGACGGGGAGCTGGCGTTCCCGCTGGCCCCGCCGGCCCCCGAGGAGGCGCTGGCCCTGCTGGCGGCGCGGGCGTCCGCGGCCGACCCGGCCTTCGCGGTGACCGCGGAGAACCGGGCCGCTCTGGTCGAGCTGTGCGCCCGCCTCGACGGGATCCCGCTGGCGCTGGAGCTGGCGGCGGGCCGGCTGCGGACGCTGTCCCCCGCGCAGGTTCTGGCCCGGCTGGAGGACCGCTTCGCGCTGCTGACGGGCGGTGCGCGCGGCGGGCTCGCCCGGCACCGGGCGCTGCGGACGGCGATCGGCTGGAGCCATGAGCTGTGCACGCCCGCGGAGCGGCTGCTGTGGGCGCGGCTGTCGGTGTTCGCGGGGCAGTTCGACCTCGACGCCGTCGAATACGTGTGTGCGGGTCCGGATCTGCCGGTGGAGGACGTGCTGGACCTGGTCGGGGAGCTCCTCGCCCAGTCACTGCTGGTCCGGGAGGAGACGCCCGCCGGGGTGCGTTTCCGGATGCTGGAGACCGTACGGGTGTACGGGGCGGGGTGGCTGGAGTCGCTGGGCGACGCCGGACGCCTGCGGCGGCGCCACCGGGACTGGTACGTGGGGCTCGCGACGTGGTGCGAGCTGGACTGGTTCAGCCCGCGCCAGCAGGAGGTGGCCGCACTGGTGGAGGCGGAGCTGCCGAACATCCGGCTCGCCCTGGAGTGCTGCCTGGACGAGCCGGACGAGGCGCATCTGGGCCAGTACCTGGCGGGGACGCTGTGGTTCTACTGGGCGGGCTGCGGGCGCCTGACCGAGGGGCGGCACTGGCTGGACCGGACCCTGGAACCGGCGGACCGGGCGGTGGAGTACGAGACCTCGCGGCTGAAGGCCCTGTGGGTGCTGGGCTACGTCGCGGCGCTGCAGGGGGACGCGGCGGCCTCGATGAGCGCCCTGTACGAGTGCCGGGACGGGGCGGCGCAGAGCGGGAACCCGGTGGCGGCGGCCTACGCGGTGCACCGGATGGGCTGCCTGGCGCTGATCTCGGACGACATGGCGCGGGCCCGGGAGCTGCTGGGCGCGGCGCTGGAGCAGTACCGGGCGGCCGGCGAGCTGAACAGCAACGTGCTGATGTGCCAGGTGGAGCTGGGGATGGCGCTGGCCTTCCTCGGTGACCTGCCGGGCGCGCTCGCGCTGTGCGGGGAGGTCCGGGAGATCTGCGAGGAGCGCGGGGAGCGCTGGACGAAGGCGTACGCCCTCTACGTGCTCGCGTACGCGGCCCTCGACGCGGGGCGCACGCAGGAGGCCCGGCGGCTGCTGACCGAGTGCGTGGCCATCAACCACGTCTTCCACGATCTGGTCGGGCTGGTGCTCGCGCTGGAGCTGCTCGCGCTGGTCACGGTCGCGGAGGGGGACGCGGCCGAGGCCGCGGTGCTCCAGGGCGCGGCGGAGCCGATGTGGGGCGGGGTGGGGCTGCAGCTGTTCGGCTCGGGGTACTTCAACGCCCCGCGGCTGATGTGCCGGGAGCAGGCGGGCGAGCTCCTGGGCGCCGAGCGCTACGCGGCGTACGAGGCCGAGGGCCGGGAGCTGAACCGTGAGGCGCTGGTCGGGCGGGCGCTGCGCGACCCGGCGGAACGCGGCGCCGGCGGGGTGCCCCGGCAGGCGGGGCGGCCGCGCGGCTCCCGGGTGTCGAGGGGCGCGGCGGCGGAGCAGCCGCAGCCCTGAGGCCGGTCCGGGAAACGGAAAACCCGCCGCCCCATGGAGGGGACGGCGGGCTGACCAGTCGGTGAGACTAGGCCTGCATCAGCGGGCGTAGTACTCGACGACGAGCTGCTCGTCGCAGATGACCGGGATTTCCTTGCGGTTCGGGTCGCGGTCCAGGCGGAAGGCCAGGGCCTTCAGGTTGACCTGCAGGTAGCGCGGGGTCTCGCCCTCGCCTGCGTAGCCACCCTCACGGGCAACCTGGAACGGAACCTTCTCGCGGCTGCGCTCGCGCACGGTGATGACGTCGTCCGGACGGACGCGGAACGACGGCTTGTCGACCTTGTCGCCGTTGACCTCGATGTGGCCGTGAACGACCATCTGGCGGGCCTGGTAGATGGTGCGGGCGATGCCCGAACGCAGGACCAGGGCGTCGAGGCGACGCTCGAGCTCGACGACAAGCGCCTCGCCCGTCTTGCCTTCGGCCTTCTTGGCGCGGTCGTACGCGCGGGCCATCTGACGCTCAGAGATGTCGTACTGAGCGCGCAGACGCTGCTTCTCGAGCAGACGAACCTTGTAGTCCGAGTTCTGCTTGCGGCCACGGCCGTGCTCGCCCGGCGGGTAGGGGCGGGCCTCGAAGTACTTGACGGCCTTCGGGGTCAGCGCAATGCCGAGGGCACGCGACTTCTTGACCTTGGGTCGCTTCTGGTTCACGGGGAACCTACCTCCATGTAAGTTAGGTGAGGCTTACCTTAGCGAGGAGGACGTAATGTCTCGACCACATGGGATCCCCCTGCCCAGTGCGCAACGCAGTTCGGATTCAGACGAAACAGAATCCGCTTGCGCCGACGATAAGCAAGGTCAGCCGCGTCCCAGGGAAGGCGTTCGGCAGCTCACCGGAGCCGAACGCGTACGAACCCTCGTAGAGTCCAACGCCTCAGTATCCCTCACGCTGATCGGTGCTCGTGACAGTCACGATGCCGAGGAGTTCGGGACAGGGCTGCCGGTCGCACGGACCGTCACCCCGGACGGGGACGTGATTCTCCTTGTTTCCGGGGAATCCGCGGCTGCCAGGGCAGCCGCTCACGCCCAGGACGACGACCTCACCGCCGTGATCGAGATCACGGATGTGGCGCCGGTGTCCGTCCCACATCGTATCCGAGGCCGCGCCTGGCTGGGCGGGTGGCTGACGCCGGTGCGCGGGGACGACCGCGCGGCCTGCGCGGCGCTGCTCGCGGAGCGGCAGCCGGTGGGCGAGCTGCTGGGCATGAGGGAGTCCCTCGACGCCCCGCACGCCGGGCGCCCGGCCTGGATGATGCTGCGCCTGGAGGTCGGCGAGATCTCGGTGGACGACCTGTGGGGCGCCGAGCAGGTGGACCCGGACGACCTGGCCGCGGCGGAGCCGGACCCGATGGTCGCGCACGAGTCGGAGCTGCTGCAGCACCTGCACTCCGCCCACGGCGACCGGCTCGGCGGGCTGGGCGGCCTGCTCGGTGCCCGCGAGGCCCGCGGGATGGCCGCCGTCCCGCTCTCCCTGGACCGCCTGGGCCTGCGCGTCCGCTTCACGGGCGGCCCGGCCGGCTCCTTCGACGCCCGCTTCGACTTCCCGGAGCCCGTCGCGGACGTCTGCGGCCTGCGCCGGGCGATGCACTCCCTGTTCTCGGCCGCCTCCGGCTGAGGGCAGGCGGTGAGCATGTCCTGGAGGGCGCGCTCGGCGCCGCGGGTCAGGACCCGGCGCCCCGCAGGCGCTCGCGGACCTTCTCGACCACGTCCGCGTAGCGGGCCTCCGCGCCGTACCGCGTGGGCTCGTAGTACCGCTTGCCCTGGATCTCGTCCGGTGCGTACTGCTGCGCCGCGATCGCGCCCGGCACGTCGTGCGGGTAGACGTACCCCTGCGCGTGCCCCAGCTTCGCCGCGCCCTTGTAGTGCCCGTCCCTCAGGTGCGGCGGGACCGATCCCGCAAGACCCGCCCGTACGTCGGCCAGCGCAGCGCCGATCGCGGTCGTGGCGGTGTTCGACTTCGGGGCCAGCGCCAGCGCGATCGTGGCGTGCGAGAGCGTCAGCGCCGCCTCCGGGAAGCCGATCATCGCCACCGCCTGGGCCGCGGCCACCGCGATCGGCAGGGCCGTCGGGTCCGCCAGACCGATGTCCTCGCTCGCGGAGATCATCAGGCGGCGCGCGATGAACCGTGGGTCCTCGCCGGCCTCGATCATCCGGGCCAGGTAGTGCAGCGCGGCGTCCACGTCCGAGCCGCGGATCGACTTGATCAGCGCGCTGGCCACGTCGTAGTGCTGGTCGCCGTCCTTGTCGTACCGGACCGCCGCCCGGTCGACCGCCTCCTCCAGCGTCTGGAGGGTGATCTCGTCCTCGCCCTTGGCGATGGCCGATCCGGCGCCCGCCTCCAGCGCCGTCAGGGCCCGCCGGGCGTCGCCGCCGGCGATCCGCAGCAGGTGCGCCTGCGCGTCCGCCGGAAGGGTGACGGCCCCGCCCAGGCCCCGCTCCTCGGTGAGCGCTCGCCGCATCAGGGCGCTCAGGTCCTCGTCCGTCAGCGGTTCCAGGGTCAGCAGCAGCGAGCGCGACAGCAGCGGGGAGATGATCGAGAAGTACGGGTTCTCGGTGGTGGCCGCGATCAGCGTCACCCAGCGGTTCTCGACGGCGGGGAGCAGCGAGTCCTGCTGCGCCTTGCTGAAGCGGTGGATCTCGTCGAGGAAGAGGACGGTCTCCTTGCCGTAGCCGCCGGCCGCGCGCTTGGCGCCCTCGATGACGGCCCGTACCTCTTTGACGCCCGCCGTGATGGCGGAGAGCTCCACGAAACGCTTCTGCGTGGCCTGGCTGACCACGTACGCCAGCGTCGTCTTCCCGATGCCGGGCGGGCCCCAGAGGATCACCGACGAGGCACCGGCCGGGCCGCCGGCCCCTTCCCCGACCAGCCGCCGCAGCGGTGATCCGGGCTTCAGCAGGTGCTGCTGGCCGACGACCTCGTCCAGGGTGCGCGGGCGCATCCGGACGGCGAGCGGGGAGCTCGCGGGGTCCTTCTCCCGGCGGTCTTCGGCAGCGGCGGTGAACAGGTCTGGTTCCACACGGGAAGCCTATGCGAGCCCGCCGACAGGGCCGCCGCGCTCAGGAGGTCCAGAAGTCCCACCAGCGGGTCAGGATCAGCATTCCGATGATCCCGACGTGCAGGACGGGCAGCACCCAGGTGAACTCGTCGAGGAAGGACCTGACCCAGCCCGGGGCGGGCAGCAGCCCTTCGCGGACGTTGTGCGCGGTGACGTACCAGAACATGAAGATCGTGGCGACCCAGGCCAGGCAGCACCACAGGCAGAGGGAGTTGATGTTGTACAGCGACTGGTACATGAGCCAGGCGCAGAAGACGACGCCGAAGAGGGTGCCGGCGTTGAAGGTCAGCCAGTACCAGCGGCGGAACGAGGCCCCGGCCAGCATGCTCATGCCGACGCAGATCACGATCCCGTAGGCGACGAGTCCGAGCATCGGGTTCGGGAAGCCGAAGGCCGACGCCTGGTCGCTCGTCATGATGTTGCCGCAGGAGACGATCGGGTTGAGGCTGCAGGCGGGCTTGAAGGTCGGGTCCTCCAGCAGCTTGAACTTGTCGATCGTGATCACCCAGGCGGCGAACAGGCCCGCCGCTCCGGTGATCACCAGCAGCAGGGCCAGGGCCCGGCTTCCCCCGACGGTCCCGCCCCGGGCGGTGTCCGCGTCCGCGCTTCGTGTCGTCATACCGCCCGCTCCACATCTGCCAGGTGATCAAGCACGGGCCATTGTGCCGTACGAGCCTGTGAACGGACGGGGCCGGGGAAAGATCCCCGGCCCCGTCCCGTGCGCGCTCCCGTACCGCTGCCGTCAGGCGAGGCGGGCCCGGACCGTGTCCACCAGCTCGGCGACGGGCACGGAGGTCTGCTCGCCGGACTCCATGTCCTTCAGCTGGACGACGCCCTCGGCGAGGTCCCGCTCGCCGACCACGACCGCGAAGCGGGCACCGCTGCGGTTCGCGTCCTTCATGGCGCCCTTGAGGCCCTTGCCGCCGTAGGACATGTCGGCCGCGACGCCCGCCTTGCGCAGCTGCGTCACCAGCCCGAACACGGTCGGCTTGGCCTCGCCGAGCGCCACCGCGAAGACCGTCGTCGTCGCCGGGATGTCCAGCTCGATGCCCTCGGCCTCCAGGGCCAGGACCGTGCGGTCCACGCCGAGGGCCCAGCCCACCGACGGCAGGGCCGGTCCGCCGATCATCTCGGACAGTCCGTCGTAGCGGCCGCCGCCGCCCACCGCGGACTGGGCGCCCAGACCGTCGTGGACGAACTCGAAGGTCGTGCGGGTGTAGTAGTCCAGTCCGCGCACCAGCTTCTCGTCGTCCTCGAAGACGACGCCGGCAGCCGTGATCAGCTCCCGCACCTCCTCGTGGTACGCCTTGCACGCGTCGCACAGGTAGTCCCGCAGCACGGGGGCGCCGACGAGCTGCTTCTGCACCTCGGCCCGCTTGTCGTCGAGCACGCGCAGCGGGTTGATCTCGGCCCGGCGGACGGTCTCCTCGTCGAGGTCGAGACCGCGCAGGAAGGACTGCAGGGCCTCCCGGTAGACCGGACGGCACTGCTTGTCGCCGAGCGAGTTCAGCAGGATGCGGAAGTTCGACAGGCCGAGGGTGCGGTAGGCCTGGTCGGCCAGGATGATCAGCTCGGCGTCCAGGGCCGGGTCCTCGGCGCCGATCGCCTCGGCACCCACCTGTGAGAAGTGGCGGTAACGGCCCTTCTGCGGCCGCTCGTAGCGGTAGTACGAGCCCGAGTACCAGAGCTTGGCCGGGAGGTTGCCCTGCTTGTGCAGGCTGGCCTCCAGGGCCGCGCGCAGCACGGAGGCGGTGCCCTCCGGGCGCAGGGCGAGGTTGGTGCCACCCTTGGTGGTGAGGGTGAACATCTCCTTGGTGACGATGTCGGTGGACTCGCCGACACCGCGGGCGAAGAGGTTCACGTCTTCGAAGCCCGGGGTCTCGATGTAGCCGTACCCGGCCTTGCGCAGCGGGGCGGAGATGGCGTCGCGGACCGCCAGGTACTTGGCCGAGTACGGCGGGATCAGGTCGTACGTGCCCTTGGGGGCCTTGAAAGTGCTCACGAAACTCTCGTCACATTCCTCGTCGTGGAGCGGCGGTGCCGTCTCCGAGCCCGGCGGCGACTTCCCGGAGGTACGGGTTGGTCGCGCGCTCGCGGCCGATGGTGGTCTGGGGACCGTGGCCGGACAGCACCACGGTCGAATCGTCGAGCGGCAGGCACACGCGGCCCAGCGATTCGAGGATCTCGGCGTGGGAGCCGCCGGGCAGGTCGGTGCGTCCGATGGAGCCGGCGAAGAGCAGGTCACCCGAGAAGAAGACCGGCGGGATGTCGGCCAGCTCGGGCATCCGGAAGGTCACCGACCCCTTCGTATGCCCGGGTGCGTGCGCCACGGAGAAGTCCATTCCGGCCAATTTCAGGGAGGCGCCGTCGGCCAGCTCGCGGACGTCGTCCGGCTCCCCCACGGTCAGTTCGCCCATGAGCGGCATGCCGATGGAGCGCCCGAGGGCCTTCTCCGGGTCGCTCATCATGTAGCGGTCCTCGGGGTGGATCCAGGCCGGTACGTCGTGTGCTCCGCACACCGGGACCACCGAGGCCACATGATCGATGTGGCCATGGGTCAGCACGACCGCGACGGGCTTGAGCCGATGCTTCTTCAGCGTCTCCTCGACACCCTGGGCGGCCTGATGGCCCGGGTCGATGATGACGCACTCCTCGCCGGCGGCGGGGGCGACCACGTAGCAGTTGGTGCCCCAGGCGCCTGCGGGGAACCCGGCAATCAGCACGTTCGTCCTCAATCGTCGTCCGGCGGGAGGTTAGCGACAGGAATCCTGCTGCTCAGAGCCTACCGGCGCCGCTCATTACACAGCGAACCCATATACGGTACGGCCTAGCCCAGCCCGGACAGCAGTATCAGACACGTACAAGGAGACGACCCGGTGGTCACGAGCGATCAGCGGCGGCGACAGCTCGCCAGGGAGAAGTACGAGCGCCAGCAGAAGCGCCGCGCCGAGGCCCGGAAGAAGAGCCGCCAGCGTGCGGCGGTGATCGGCGCGGTGGTCGCCGTCGTGATCGCGACGCTGGTCGGCCTGATCGTGGGCGGTGTCTTCGACAAGGACAAGAAGGACCAGGCCGCGGACCCGTCCGCGAACCCGTCGGCATCGGCGAGCGAGCCCGCGCCCAAGCAGTCCCCCTCGCCGGAGATGGCGATCGACCAGAAGGCGAAGTACACCTTCGCACTGAAGACCAGCGCGGGTGACATCAACTTCACGATGGACGCGGCCAAGACCCCGCAGACCGTGAACTCCTTCAAGTCGCTCGCCGACAAGGGCTACTTCAACAACACCAAGTGCCACCGGCTGACGGCCGGCGGGATCTTCGTGCTCCAGTGCGGCGACCCCGAGGGCACCGGCCGCGGCGGCCCGGGCTACAACATCCCGGACGAGAACCTGGACTCGCTGGGCAAGGCCAACGAGCAGGGCCAGGTCGTCTACCCGGCCGGCACCGTGGCGATGGCCAACACGGGTCAGCCCGGCTCGGGCGGCAGCCAGTTCTTCCTGGTCTACAAGGACAGCCCGCTGGCGCCGTCGTACACGCCGTTCGGCAAGATCGACGCGGCCGGCCTGAAGGTCCTCGAGGAGATCGCGAAGGCCGGTACGGTCGACGGTGGCCAGGACGGCGCGCCCAAGACCGAGGTGAAGATCGAGAAGGGCACGGTCACGCAGAACTGACGTGAAGCGGCGACCCCGGGCCCGGCCGGCCCGCCGCCCCGTACGCCGATATTCCGTCGTGCGGGATGCGGACAGCCGGCCCGGCGGTCGCCTATGTTGGCGTTGTGCAGGGCGGGCGCTGCCCGCCCCAGGAAACTGTGGACGATGCCCAGGGGGTGAACCCCTCGCAAGGCATCAGGTGGAGGAGGCGCTGTGAGCAGCGACCCGTGGGGCCGAGTCGACGAGACGGGCACCGTGTACGTGCGTACTTCCGATGGCGAGCAGGTCGTCGGATCGTGGCAGGCCGGCACCCCTGAGGAGGCCCTGGCCTATTTCGAGCGCAAGTACGAGGGCCTGGTGGTCGAGATCGGCCTCCTCGAAAAGCGGGTGCGGACCACTGATCTGTCCGCCAAGGACGCCCAGACGGCGATCGACCACCTGCGTACGCAGGTCGACGAGCACCATGCCGTGGGTGACCTGGACGCCCTGCGCGTGCGGCTGGACAAGCTGGTCACGACCGTGGAGTCCCGGCGCGAGGAGCGCAAGGTAGCGAAGGCCAAGCAGACGGACGAGGCCCGTGCGGCCAAGGACGCGCTGGTCGTCGAGGCCGAGCAGCTGGCCCAGAGCGACCAGTGGCGCAGTGCCGGTGAGCGGCTGCGCGCCCTGGTGGACATCTGGAAGGGGCTGCCCCGTCTGGACCGCAAGTCGGACGACGAGCTGTGGCACCGGTTCTCCCACGCGCGTTCCGCCTTCTCCAAGCGCCGCAAGGCGCACTTCGCCTCGCTGGACGCGCAGCGCGAGGATGCCCGCAAGGTCAAGGAGAAGCTGGTCGCGGAGGCCGAGTCGCTGTCGAAGTCGACCGACTGGGGTCCGACGGCTGCCCGCTACCGCGAGCTGATGGCCGACTGGAAGGCGGCGGGCCGGGCTCAGCGCGAGTCCGAGGACGACCTGTGGAACCGGTTCCGCGGTGCGCAGGACGTGTTCTTCGCGGCCCGCAGCGAGGTCTTCGCGGAGCGTGACGCCGAGCAGATCGAGAACCTGAAGCTCAAGGAGGAGCTGGCCGACGAGGCCGAGAAGCTCGTCCCGATCACGGACCTGAAGGCGGCCCGTGCCGCGTTCCGCTCCCTCAACGAGCGCTGGGAGGGCATCGGCCACGTGCCGCGGGACGCCCGGCCGAAGGTCGAGGGCCGGATGCACACGGTCGAGCGGGCGATCCAGGAGGCCGAGGAGGGCGAGTGGCGCCGTACGAACCCGGAGGCGCGGGCGCGTGCGGCCGGTCTTACGGGTCAGCTCCAGGCGGCGGTGGACAAGCTGCGTGAGCAGATCGACGCGGCGCGCGCGGCGGGCAACAACGCCAAAGCCGACAAGCTGTCGCGCGAGCTGGAGGGCCGCCAGGCCCTGCTGGACCAGGCGCTGAAGGGCCTGGAGGAGTTCGGCGGCTGACAGGCCCGCCCCGTACGAGGGAGGCGGCCCCGGTACGTGCGTACCGGGGCCGCCTCTTCGTTTGCCGCGGGGTCCGGCCTAGGCCGGACACGGCCTTAAGGGCGCCGCGCCGAGGTCACGCGGTAGACGTCGTAGACGCCCTCGACGCCCCGGACGGCCTTCAGGACGTGCCCCAGGTGCTTGGGGTCGCCCATCTCGAAGGTGAACCGGGAGGTGGCCACCCGGTCGCGGGAGGTCTGGACGGCCGCCGAGAGGATGTTGACGTGCTGGTCCGACAGGACCCGGGTGACGTCGGACAGCAGCCGGGACCGGTCCAGCGCCTCGACCTGGATGGCGACCAGGAAGACCGAGGACTGGGTGGGCGCCCACTCGACCTCCAGCATCCGCTCGGGCTGCTGGGAGAGCGAGTCGACGTTGACGCAGTCCGCGCGGTGAACCGATACGCCGCTGCCGCGCGTGACGAATCCGATGATCGGGTCGCCCGGCACCGGGGTGCAGCAGCGGGCCAGCTTGACCCACACGTCGTCGACGCCCTTGACGACGACACCCGGGTCGGCGTTGGTGCGCCGCTTGCGGCCGCGCGCCGGCGGGATCGACTCCTCGATGTCCTCGTTGGCCGCCTCCTCGCCGCCGAGGGCCGCCACCAGCTTCTGTACGACGCCCTGCGCGGCCACGTGGCCCTCGCCGATCGCCGCGTACAGGGAGGAGATGTCGGGGTAGCGCATCTCGTGCGCGAGGGTGACGAGCGAGTCGCCGGTCAGGATGCGCTGGATCGGCAGGTTCTGCTTGCGCATGGCCCGGGCGATGGCGTCCTTGCCGTGCTCGATGGCCTCGTCGCGGCGCTCCTTGGAGAACCAGGCGCGGATCTTGTTGCGGGCCCGCGGGGACTTGACGAAGCCGAGCCAGTCGCGGGACGGGCCGGCGCCCTCGGCCTTGGACGTGAAGACCTCGACCAGGTCGCCGTTGTCGAGCGTCGACTCCAGCGGGACGAGCCGACCGTTGACCCGGGCCCCTATCGTCCGGTGGCCGACCTCGGTGTGGACGGCGTACGCGAAGTCCACGGGGGTGGCTCCGGCGGGCAGCGCGATCACGTCGCCCTTGGGGGTGAAGACGAAGACCTCGTTGCGGGAGAGGTCGAAGCGCAGCGAGTCGAGGAACTCGCCCGGGTCCTCGGTCTCCTTCTGCCAGTCCAGCAGCTGGCGCAGCCAGGCCATGTCGTTGACCGTGTCCTGGCCGGCGCTGCCCTTGGCGGCCTGCGGGACGTCGGTGCGGACCTTGGAGGTGCCGGCGACGGTCTGCTGCTTGTACTTCCAGTGCGCGGCGATGCCGTACTCGGCGCGGCGGTGCATGTCGAAGGTGCGGATCTGCAGCTCGACGGGCTTGCCGCTGGGTCCGATGACCGTCGTGTGGAGCGACTGGTACATGTTGAACTTGGGCATCGCGATGTAGTCCTTGAACCGGCCGGGGACCGGGTTCCATCGCGCGTGCACGGTGCCCAGGGCCGCGTAGCAGTCCCGGACGGTGTCGACGAGGACACGGATGCCCACCAGGTCGTAGATCTCCGCGAAGTCACGGCCGCGGACGATCATCTTCTGGTAGACGCTGTAGTAGTGCTTCGGGCGGCCCGTGACGGTCGCCTTGATGCGGGCGGCTCTCAGGTCGACCTGTACCTCGTCGGTGACGACGGCGAGGTACTCGTCGCGCTTGGGCGCGCGCTCGGCGACCAGGCGGACGATCTCGTCGTACATCTTCGGGTAGAGGATCGCGAAGGAGAGGTCTTCGAGCTCCCACTTGATCGTGTTCATGCCCAGCCGGTGAGCCAGCGGGGCGTAGATCTCGAGGGTCTCGCGGGCCTTCTTCTCCTGCTTCTCCCGCTTGAGGTAGCGCATGGTGCGCATGTTGTGCAGCCGGTCGGCGAGCTTGATGACCAGGACGCGCGGGTCCTTGGCCATCGCCACGACCATCTTGCGGACGGTCTCCGCCTGGGCGGCCTCGCCGAACTTCACCCGGTCCAGCTTGGTCACGCCGTCGACGAGCAGGGCCACGGCGTCGCCGAAGTCGCGGCGCAGGTCTTCGAGGCCGTACTCGGTGTCCTCGACGGTGTCGTGCAGCAGACCGGCCATCAGGGTGGCCGGGTCCATGCCGAGCTCGGCGAGGATGGTGGTCACCGCGAGCGGGTGGGTGATGTACGGGTCGCCGCTCTTGCGCTTCTGGCCGCGGTGCCAGCGCTCGGCCACCTGGTAGGCCTGCTCCAGCTGGCGCAGCGTCGACGTCTCGATCTTCGGGTCGTTGCTGCGGACTATGCGGAGCAGCGGCTCCAGAACCGGGTTGTACGGGTTCGAGCGCTGCACGCCGAGCCGGGCGAGACGGGCGCGCACCCGGTTGGAGGACCCGGCGGACTTCGTCGGCGCGGGCTTGACCGGGGGCGCCGGCGGGGCCGGCGGGGGCGTGCCGGGTGCCGCCGTGGTCTGCTCGGCCTGCGGGTCGGGCTGCGCGGCGGAGATTGGCTGGACCTCGTCTGGCAAGAGCGCTCCTCACGGGGGTCCCCCCGGACGGAGTCCGGGGGTGGATCCGGTGCCCGTGTCCGGTCCGGACAACCCATGGTAGCGAGGGTTCGGCCCCCTCGTTCCGCGAGCCCGTCCCATGTGCGGCGCCGCACACGAAAGCGGCGGGCACCCGGGATGTCCCAGGTACCCGCCGCTTCGGCGAAGCAGATGTCAGACCACGATCAGCGCGTCCAGCGGAGCATCGCCCAGGGCGGGCGCCAGCTTGGCCCGTCCCGGAAGGAACGAGAGTTCCATCAGGACCGCCACGCCCGCGACCTCCGCGCCGGCCCGCCGGATCAGCGAGAGCGAGGCCTCGGCGGTACCGCCGGTGGCCAGCACGTCGTCGATGACCATGACCCGGTCACCGGCCGACAGGTCCTCGGCGTGGACCTCGATCTCCGCGGTGCCGTACTCCAGCTCGTACGACTGCGCGAGCGTCGCGCCCGGCAGCTTTCCGGCCTTGCGCACCGGCACGAAGCCGATCCCGGCCTGCACGGCGACCGGAGCCGCGAGGATGAACCCGCGCGCCTCCAGGCCGACGATCTTCGTCGCGCCGTACCGCCCGGCCAGCTCCACCAGCGCGTCCGTCAGCGCCGAGAACGCCTCGGGGTCCGCCAGCAGCGGGGTGATGTCCTTGAACATCACGCCCGGCTTCGGGTAGTCCGCCACGTCCTTGATCCGGCTGAGGAGCAGCTCCCGCGCGTCCTCGGTCAGCGGCGCGGTCAACGCCGCCGCCCCGGCCGGCCCTGCGCCACGACCTGCGGCTCGTCCTCGGCCTCGTAGGCCTCGTCCGGGGACTCGCCCTTGGCCGCCGCGGCCGCCCGCTTGGCGAGCACCCGCTTCTTGAGCGCCTTCATCGCCGGCTCGCGCTCCTTGAGGTCCACGACCAGCGGGGTCGCGATGAAGATCGAGGAGTACGCACCGGCCGCGAGGCCGACGAACAGGGACAGCGAGATGTCGTTCAGCATGCCGGCGCCCAGGAAGCCACCGCCGATGAACAGCAGCGCGGCGACCGGGAGGAGCGCCACGACCGTGGTGTTGATCGAGCGGACCAGGGTGCCGTTGATGCTGCGGTTGGCGACCTCGCTGTACGTCCAGCGGGTCTGCTTGGTGATGTCCTTCGAGCCCTCCTTGAGACCGTCGAAGACGACGACGGTGTCGTAGAGGGAGTAACCGAGGATCGTCAGCAGACCGATGACCGTGCCCGGCGTGACCTCGAACCCGACGAGCGCGTACACGCCGACGGTGATGGTGAGGTCGTGGATCAGCGCGATCAGCGCCGCGACCGCCATCCGCCACTCGAAGGCGATGGCCAGGTAGATCACCACGAGGACCATGAAGACGCCGAGACCGGTCCACGCCTTGTTCGCGATCTGCTCGCCCCAGCTGGGGCCGACCAGGTCGGCGTTGATGTCGGCCTCGCTGACCTCGAGGTCGGCGGCGAGGACCTTCTTGACATCGGTCGCGGCGCCGGTGTCCAGACCGGAGATCTGGATCCGCAGCCCGCCGGTGCCGAGCTGCTGGACGATCGCGTCGTGGCCCGAGGCCTTCTCCGCGACCTCCGTCGCCTTGGCCACGGAGACGGAGGACTTCGAGGTGGTGAAGACGGCACCGCCCTTGAACTCGATGCCCATGTTGAGGCCCTGGACGGCCAGGGCGACGATCGCCGTGATGGTGATCAGGATGGAAACGCCGTACCAGAGAAAGCGCTTGCCGACGAAGTCGTAGCCGACCTCACCGCGGTACAGCCTGGCGCCGAGATCTCCCAGCTTCGACATCTCTCACGCCTCCTTTGCGTCGACGGGGGCGGGGGCGGAACCGGTACGGCGGGACCGGCGGAGCGGAGGCTTGGCGCCCAGCCGCTTCGGGTCCAGCCCGGACCACGGGTGACCGCTGGAGAAGAACTTCGTACGCGCCACCAGTGTCATGACGGGCTTGGTGAAGAGGAACACCACGACCACGTCGAGCAGGGTCGTAAGACCCAGTGTGAACGCGAAGCCCTGGACCTTGCCCACCGTGACGATGAACAGCACCGCGGCGGCCAGGAACGACACGAAGTCGGAGACCAGGATCGTGCGACGGGCGCGCGGCCAGGCGCGCTCGACGGCCGGACGCAGGGTGCGGCCCTCGCGGATCTCGTCCCGGATGCGCTCGAAGTACACGATGAACGAGTCCGCCGTGATACCGATCGCCACGATCGCGCCGCAGACGGCCGGCAGGTTCAGCGCGAAGCCGATGCCCTTTCCGAGCAGCGACATGATCGTGTAGGTCAGGATCGCGGAGACCAGGAGGCTGACGATGGCGATGAACGCCAGGCCCCGGTAGTACACCAGCAGGTAGATCACCACGAGGAGCAGGCCGATGGCGCCGGCGATCAGGCCGGCCTTCAGCTGCTCGCCGCCGAGCGCGGCGGTGACGGTGGTGACGCTGTCCTCGGTGAAGGAGAGCGGCAGGGCGCCGTACGAGAGCATGTTGCCCAGGTCCTGCGCGGACTGCTGGTTGAAGCCGCCGGAGATCTCGGCGTTGCCACCGGTCAGCGCCTGGCTCACGGACGGGTCGGAGATGACCTGCCCGTCGAGCACGATCGCGAACTGGTTCTGCGGCATCTGCTTGGTGGCCAGCTCACCCGTGATCTTGGCGAACTTGTCGGCGCCCTTGTCGGTGAACTGCATGGTGACGATCCACTGGCCGCGCTGGGGGTCGATCTGCCCCTTGGCGTCCTTCACGTCCTGGCCGTTGACCTGGGCCGGGCCGAGGATCCACTTGCCCCAGGCGGTACCGCGCTGGCCGCAGGCGACCATCGGCTCCTCGGGCTTGGCGCCCGCGCCGGCGGCGGCGCGCTGCGCCTCGTCGTTGCAGTCCAGCGCCGCGAACTTGGCCTGGAGGGCCGCCGCGGCGGCCTCGTCACCGGTCGCCGGCGCGGAGGCGGACGCGGAGGGCGACGGAGCCTTGGTGTCGTCTGCCTTCTTCGACTCGCTCGCCGAGGGCGAGGGAGTGGGCGCGGCAGGGGCCTTGAGGGCCTCACTGAGCGCGCGGCCCTGGGAAGTGGCGCTGGACGACGGGCTGGCGGAGGGGCTGGTCTTGCCGTCTCCGGCCTTGGGAGCCCCGGAGCCGCTCGCGGAGGGGCTCGGGCTCGCGGTGCCCTCGGGAGCGGCCGGGGAGCCGTCCGCGAAGGCGAGAACCGGGCGGAAGTACAGCTGGGCGGTGGTACCGACCTGCTCGCGCGCCTGCTGCTCGTTCGTCCCCTTGGGGATGTTCACGATGATGTGGTCGCGGCCCTGGGTCTGGACCTCGGCCTCGGACACGCCGAGACCGTTGACGCGGCGGTCGATGATGCCGACCGCCGTGTTCATGTTGGTCTCGTTGATGGCGCTCTCTTTGCCGGGCTCGCTCTTGGCCTTGAGCGTGATGCTCGTGCCGCCGGCGAGGTCGATGCCCAGCCTGGGAGTCGTCTGCTTGGAGAGGAACATCCCCGCGGTGAGCGCCACCATCGCGATCAGGATGATCGCCAGGGCGCGCCCCGGCCTCCCCTGAGCCCCCGTGGGCCGCCGGCCCTTCTTCGGTGCTGCCACCTTGTCGTTTCTCCCTGTCCAACCGTCCCGCGCCGGGTCAGCGCGGGGACGGCCACGAAATGTGTGGTGGGGACCCCTGCCCCCCGCAGAAGTGTCACAGACGGGGACCGTGCCGGTCGCCGGTCGGGCGCCTCCACGGTCCCCCGCCGCGCGTTACTTCGCGCCGGCCTCGCCGTGGGACTTGCCGTCCTCGGGCTCGTCGTCGCCCTTGGGCGCGTCCTCGTCCTTCTTGCCCAGGTCGAGCTTGGGAGCCTCGTCCTCGCCCTTGGTGAGGTCCGCCTTGGGCTCCTCGGTCAGCGAGGAGGCGTCGTCCGGGACGACCGGCGTGTCGGTCACCTCGTCGTCGTCGATGCCGTGGACGATGCGGTTGTACTCCGCGTCCTCCAGAACGGCGCCGATGGCGTTCTTCGCGAAGATCGCGTGGACGCCGGGGGCCAGCTCGAGGGTGACCGTGTCGTCACCGATCTCCTTCACCGTGGCGTACATGCCGCCGATGGTGCGGACCCCGGTGCCGGGCGTCATGTGGTCGCGCATCTGCGCGGCGGCCTGCTGCTTCTTCTTCGCGGAGCGGGTCATCAGGACCATCGCCCCGATGAGCACCACGAACGGGAGGAATGTCACGAGATTCACGGGACGGAGATCCTTCGCACGACCGCACGCGGACGGCGGCCTTTTCTACGGGGGTGGGCACACCGACCCGAAGGGTCGGCATCGGCGGAGTCTAGGCGAGTCCGCACCGATGGAACAACGCCCAGCATGGCACCGCAGTTCCTGAGGGGGCGAACCTCCGCGCCGTCAGGCCCCGAACAAGCCCTGTTGTCCGCTTGATCCACTCCCGCCGTGCTGCGGCGGTACGAGTCCCAGGTGAGCCCATGCGGCGGGGGTCGCCACCCGCCCCCTGGGGGTACGTGCGAGCAGCCCCTCGCGGACCAGGAACGGCTCCGCGACCTCCTCCACGGTCTCCCGCTCCTCGCCCACGGCCACGGCGAGGGTGGACAGGCCCACGGGTCCGCCGCCGAACAGCTTGAGCAGGGCTTCGAGAACGGCGCGATCCAGTCGGTCGAGGCCGCGCCCGTCCACCTCGTACACCTGGAGGGCGGTACCGGCCACCTCGCGGTTGATCACGCCGTCCGCCCGGACCTGGGCGTAGTCGCGGACGCGGCGCAGCAGACGGTTGGCGATGCGCGGGGTGCCGCGGGAGCGGCCGGCGATCTCGGCGGCGCCGGCGGTGTCGATCTCCACGTCGAGGAGGCGGGCGGAGCGGTGGATGACGCGTTCCAGCTCCTCGGGGGCGTAGAACTCCATGTGCCCGGTGAAGCCGAAGCGGTCGCGCAGCGGCGGGGGCAGCAGGCCGGCCCGGGTGGTGGCGCCGACCAGGGTGAAGGGCGGCAGCTCCAGCGGGATCGCGGTGGCCCCGGGTCCCTTGCCGACGATCACGTCGACGCGGAAGTCCTCCATGGCCATGTAGAGCATCTCCTCGGCGGGCCGGGACATGCGGTGGATCTCGTCGAGGAAGAGGACCTCGCCCTCCTGGAGGGAGGAGAGGATCGCCGCCAAGTCGCCCGCGTGCTGGATGGCGGGGCCGGAGGTGATGCGGATGGGCGCGCCCATCTCGGCCGCGATGATCATGGACAGGGTGGTCTTGCCGAGGCCTGGCGCGCCGGAGAGCAGGACGTGGTCTGCGGTGGCTCCGCGCTGGCGGGCCGCCTTGAGGACGAGGTCCAGCTGCTGGCGGACCTTCTCCTGGCCGACGAACTCGCCGAGGTCCTTCGGGCGCAGCGCCGCCTCGACGGCGGTGTCCTCGCCGTCGGCGGCGGCCGCCACGATCCGGTCGTCGCTCTCGTCTTCCCAGTTCACGGTGTCAGTCTGCCTTCTCGGTTCGTACGGTGGTCGGTCGCCCGCGGGCGGGCCGGCGGCGGCTAGCGGGCCCGGTTCAGGGACTGGAGGGCCGCCCGCAGGAGCTGCGGAACCGGGGCCGAACCGCCGGCGGCGATGGCGGCCTCGGCCTGCGGCGTGACCGCCGCGACCGCGTCCTCCGCCTCGCGCGAGGCATAGCCGAGGCCGATCAGGGCGGCGGAGAGCTGCTCGGTCCAGGGGGCGGGCCCGGAGGCCGCGGCGCGCTGCGCGCCCACGAGGCCGCTGCTGCCCAGCGGGGCCCCCAGCTTGCCCTTCAGTTCGAGGAGTAGCTTCTGCGCGCCCTTCTTGCCGATGCCCGGCACCGCCACCAGCGCCTTCTCGTCGCCGGTGGAGACGGCCAGGCGCAGCGCGTCGGGGCTGTGCACGCCGAGCATCGCCTGGGCGAGCCGCGGCCCGACCCCGCTGGCGGTCTGCAGGATCTCGAAGACCTGGCGCTCGTCGTCGTCCGCGAAGCCGTACAGGGTCAGCGAGTCCTCGCGTACGACGAGGGAGGTGGCCAGCCGGGCCTGCTCGCCCATCCGCAGGCCGGCGATGGTGGTGGGCGTGCAGTGCACGGCCATGCCCACTCCCCCGACCTCGATCACGGCAAGGGTGGGGGCGAGTGCGGCGACCGGGCCGCTGACGAAGGCGATCATCGGGTACGGCCTTTCGAGGCGTGCTGGGCGACCGCCTGCTGGAGGCGGTTCTGGGCGGGGGCCCGCCAGATGTGGCAGATGGCGAGGGCGAGGGCGTCGGCGGCGTCCGCCGGCTTGGGTGGCGCGTCCAGCCTCAGCAGCCGGGTGACCATCGCGCCGACCTGGGCCTTGTCGGCCCGGCCGCTGCCGGTGACGGCCGCCTTGACCTCGCTGGGGGTGTGCAGGGCGACCGGTATCCCGCGGCGGGCGGCGCACAGCATCGCGACGGCGCTCGCCTGGGCGGTGCCCATCACGGTGCTGACGTTGTGCTGGCTGAACACCCGCTCCACGGCGACGACTTCGGGCCGGTACGTGTCGAGCCATTCCTCGATGCCCTGTTCGACGGCGACGAGCCGGTGGCCCAACTCGGCGTCCGCGGGCGTCCGTACGACCCCCACGCCGAGCATGGTCAGCGGCCGTCCGGCCACGCCCTCGACGACGCCGACACCACACCGCGTCAGCCCCGGGTCGACGCCCAGCACTCGCACCACCGCCACCTCCTCATTCGCGCAGGTGTGCAGGCTACCGGCCGCCTGTGACAGCGGCACCGACCGCACGGACCGACCCGCCGGGCCGGGGGCGTCGGAAGTGCCGGGGACGGAAACGACGGTGGGCCGACGGGGCGTCCCCGTCGGCCCACCGTTGACGCCCGGTCAGGCGTCGACCTTCTCCATGACCTCGTCCGAGACGTCGAAGTTGGCGAAGACGTTCTGCACGTCGTCGCTGTCCTCCAGCGCGTCGATCAGCTTGAAGATCTTGCGCGCGCCCTCTTCGTCCAGCTCGACCTGCATGGTCGGCAGGAAGTTGGAGTCGGCCGAGTCGTAGTCGATGCCGGCCGCCTGGAGCGCGGTGCGGACCGCGACCATGTCGGTGGCCTCGCTGATGATCTCGAAGCTGTCGCCGAGGTCGTTGACCTCTTCGGCACCCGCGTCGAGCACCGTCTCCAGGACGTCGTCCTCGGAGAGCTCGCCCTTGGGCAGCAGGACGACACCCTTGCGGTTGAACAGGTACGAGACCGAGCCCGGGTCGGCCATCGAACCGCCGTTGCGGGTCATGGCGACACGCACGTCGGACGCGGCACGGTTGCGGTTGTCGGTGAGGCACTCGATGAGCACCGCGACACCGTTCGGACCGTAGCCTTCGTACATGATCGTCTCGTAGTCGGCGCCGCCGGCCTCAAGACCACCGCCGCGCTTGACCGCGGAGTCGATGTTCTTGTTCGGGACCGAGCTCTTCTTGGCCTTCTGGATGGCGTCGAAGAGCGTCGGGTTGCCGTCGATGTCGGCGCCGCCCATACGGGCCGCGACCTCGATGTTCTTGATCAGCTTCGCGAAGAGCTTGCCGCGCTTGGCGTCAACCACGGCCTTCTTGTGCTTCGTCGTAGCCCATTTAGAGTGGCCGGACATCTGCCTGTCTCCTTCGCGTCACCAACAATGTTCGCCTCAGATCCTACCGGGACGCCGTTACAGCCCCGCGCGCACCATGTCGACGAAGTACGCGTGAACGCGGTCGTCTCCGGTCAACTCGGGGTGGAACGAGGTCGCCAGGACGTTGCCCTGGCGCACGGCGACCGTGTGGCCGTCGTACGTGGCGAGCACCTCGGCGGCGGCGCCGACGGACTCGACCCAGGGCGCGCGGATGAAGACGCCCTCGACCGGACCGCCCGCTATGCCCGCGAAATCGATCTTCGCTTCGAAGGATTCGTTCTGGCGGCCGAACGCGTTGCGGCGGACGATCATGTCGATGCCGCCCAGGGTCTCCTGGTCCTCACGGCCGTCCAGGAGCTTGTCCGCCAGCATGATCATGCCGGCGCAGGTGCCGTACACGGGCATGCCGGCCGCCACGCGCTCGCGCAGCGGCTCCAGCATGCCGAACAGCACGGCGAGCTTCGACATGGTGGTGGACTCGCCGCCGGGGATCACCAGGGCGTCCACCTCGGCGAGCTCCTCGGGACGCCGGACCGGCCTGGCCACGGCGTCCGCCGCGGCCAGGGCGATCAGGTGTTCCCGTACGTCGCCCTGGAGAGCCAGGACACCGATCACGGGGGTGTTCGTCATGACCGATTACCAGCCGCGGTTGGCGTAGCGCTCGGACTCGGGGAGGGTGTCGCAGTTGATGCCGACCATGGCCTCGCCCAGGTTGCGGGAGGCGTCCGCGATGATCTTCGGGTCGTCGTAGAAGGTGGTGGCCTTCACGATGGCGGCGGCGCGCTTGGCCGGGTCGCCCGACTTGAAGATGCCGGAGCCGACGAAGACGCCCTCGGCGCCGAGCTGGCGCATGAGCGCGGCGTCGGCCGGGGTGGCGACGCCACCGGCGGAGAACAGCACGACCGGGAGCTTGCCGAGCTCGGCAACTTCCTTGACGAGCTCGTACGGGGCGCGCAGCTCCTTGGCGGCGGCGAACAGCTCGTTGTTGTCGTAGCCGCGCAGGCGGGCGATCTCGTTCTTGATCTGGCGCAGGTGGCGGACGGCCTCGACGACGTTGCCGGTGCCGGCCTCGCCCTTCGAGCGGATCATGGCCGCGCCCTCGGCGATGCGGCGCAGGGCCTCGCCCAGGTTGGTGGCGCCGCAGACGAAGGGGGTGGTGAACGCCCACTTGTCGGAGTGGTTGACCTCGTCGGCCGGGGTCAGGACCTCGGACTCGTCGATGTAGTCGACGCCGAGGGACTGCAGGACCTGGGCCTCGACGAAGTGGCCGATGCGGGACTTGGCCATGACCGGGATCGAGACGGCCTCGATGATCTCTTCGATCATGTTGGGGTCCGACATGCGCGCGACGCCGCCGTCCTTGCGGATGTCGGCGGGGACCCGCTCCAGGGCCATGACGGCCACGGCGCCGGCATCCTCGGCGATCTTCGCCTGCTCGGCGTTGACCACGTCCATGATCACGCCGCCCTTCAGCTGCTCGGCCATGCCGCGCTTGACGCGCGAGGTGCCGATCGCCGATTCGGCGGACTGGGGGGAGGTGGGAAGCGTGCTCACGGATTGACCTCACTCGAAAGGAAGACGGGGTTCTGCTCGTACTACTCGGCTGAGGAAACCCCAGGGGATCAGTCCACTACAAGGGCCAATGTGGAGCCTGTGGCTCCTTGATTTGTCCCTCGCGGCCCTTGGAAGCCCCCGGGGTGCCCTAAGTCGGCCGATCTGCAAGATCCACCGGAGGCTCGTCGTCCATTTCGAAGGCGAGCGGGAACGGCGCGTGCCCCGCCAGTCTGAACCAGCGGACCTTGCGATGCCTGCGCAGCGCGCGGGCGGCCCGTACCGAGTCGTTGAGGAAGCGCCGCGCCATCGGAACCCGGCGGACGGCCGCCGCCAGCTCCTCCGTGGCCTCGGCCCCACCGGGGGCCGCCTTGAGCACGTCGACCTGGTCGGCATCGGCGAAGACCGCCCGCAGCGCCTGGCTGAGCTCGCTCTCGGCCACCTCGCGGTGGTCCTCCTCGGCCTGCCGGGCGGCGTGCGCGGCCTCGTAGAGCACCAGGGAGGAGGCGGGGTCGAGCACCCCGGAGGTGGCCACCTCCAGCACGACGGAGGCCCGGCGCACCAGCTGCGCGTCGAGCGCGGCCCGGGCGGCGTCCATCCGCGAGTGCAGCCGGTCGAGCCGGCCGGCGGTCCAGCTGAGGTAGACCCCGACGACTCCGAGAGCCAGGGCGATCCAGACAAGGGTTTCGATCACGCTGCGCGACCCTACCGCTCCACGCGCCCCCGGCCCCCATTGCCCCTGTCCCGGGCCGCCCCCGGACCCGTAGGGTTCATGATCCAAAGCTATTGGGGGGATACGACCCATGAGATCGCGCCGCAGAACGCCGGCACTCACACTTCTGGCGATGGCCGCCGCCCTGGTGGCCGGCGCCTTGGTGGCCGGCACCCTGGCCGCTTGCCTCTGGGGCGGTTCGGACGGCGGTCTCGTCGTCCTGGGCAAGGTGCGCGGCCACTTCGTCACGATGGGCTGGGTGACGTTGGTCGCCCTGATCGGGGCGGTCCTGCTGGGAGCGCGGAAACCGGCGACGCGCCTCGCCGTCGGCCTTCCGCTGGCCGTGATCGGCGTCCCGGTCCTGAGCATCGCCACCTTGCTGGCCATGCTGACGGGCGGGGACGTACGGACGCGGGACCTGGCGTCCCCCGGCCGGGACGACCGACGACTGGTCATCGAGCAGGGGCTGGCCGGGATCGACCCGGTGTGGACGGTGTACGTCCACCAGGGCAGCGGGCTCCTGGAGCGCCGCTGGACCGTCGGCTCCTTCAACGGCGACGCGCCCCACTACGCACTGCGCGAGACCGTGTGGACGGCCCCCGACCGGATCCGCATGACCACCGGGGGCGGGGAGGTCCACGAAGTGACCGTCGCCCCCGGCGGGCGGCCCGACCGAACCGTCTCCGCCGGGTGGTGAACCCTCAGGACGAGGTGGTGTCCTTCGAGAAGCCCAGGCGGGTGCGGAGGGGGACCCGTTCGTCCGCGGCCACCGCCGCGGCGCCGTCCGTCACCGTTTCGTAGACGGCCAGGATGTCCGCCCCGACCGTGGACCAGTCGAAGCGGCGCACGTGCGCCGAGCCGCGGGCGCTGAGCCCGGCCCGGCGCTCCGGGTCCCGCAGCAGGGCGATCGCCGCCGTCGCCAGCGCGTCGGCGTTCTCGTTGGCGAAAAGGTCGCCCGCCCCGCCCTGGTCCAGGACCTGGGCGAAGGCGTCCAGGTCCGACGCGAGGACCGCCGCGCCCGCCGAGAGCGCCTCCACCAGGATGATGCCGAAGCTCTCGCCGCCGGTGTTGGGGGCGACGTACACGTCGACGCTGCGCAGCAGCCGTGCCTTGTCCTCGTCCGAGACCATGCCGAGGAACTCGACGCGTGCCCGGAGGTCCGCCGGGAGGGAGGCCACCGCCTCCTCCTCGTCGCCGCGGCCCGCCACCAGGAGGCGTACGTCCGGGCAGGCCTCCACGATCTTCGGGAAGGCCGCCATCAGCACCGGCAGGCCCTTGCGGGGCTCGTCGATCCGGCCGATGAAGCCCAGGGTCTGCCCGGACCAGTCGGGGTTGGGCTCGGCCTTGGCGAAGAAGTCCACGTCGACGCCGTTGGGGATGACGACCGCGTCGCCGCCGAGGTGCTCCACCAGGGTGCGCCGCGCGTACTCGCTCACCGCGATCCGCGCGTTGATCTTCTCCAGGGCCGGCTGCAGGATCGGGTACGCCGCGATCATCGCCCGGGACCGGGGGTTCGAGGTGTGGAAGGTCGCCACGATCGGCCCCTGCGCCGCCCAGCAGGACAGCAGCCCCAGCGAGGGCGAGGCCGGCTCGTGGATGTGGATCACGTCGAAGGTGCCGTCGTGGAGCCAGCGCCGCACCCGGGCCGCCGACAGGAATCCGAAGTTCAGCCGGGCCACCGAGCCGTTGTACGGAACCGGCACCGCCCGCCCGGCGGAGACCACGTACGGCGGCAGCGGGGTCTCGTCGTCCGCCGGGGCGAGCACCGACACCTCGTGGCCGAGGCGGATCAGGTGCTCCGCCAGGTCCCGGATGTGGAACTGGACGCCACCGGGCACGTCCCACGAGTACGGGCACACGATGCCGATCTTCACTACGGGCGCTCCTCCAGGTCGTCCAGCCACAGCCGCTGCAGCATGTGCCAGTCCTCCGGGTGCTCGGCGATGCCCCATGCGAAGGCGTCCGCCAGCGCCTGGGTCATGAGGTCGGTCTTCTCGGTCCGGGTCCCGGTCTTCGGCACCTCCACCTCGGGGTGGATCCGGCCGTACATCTTCGGCGTGTCGCCGTAGTGCAGGGTCGCCGGGAGCAGCACCGCGCCGGTCTGCTGGGCCAGCAGCGCCGGTCCGGCCGGCATGCGCGCCGTGGCACCGAAGAAGTCCACCTCGACCCCGGAGGCCGAAAGGTCCCGGTCCGCGACCAGGCAGACCAGGCCGCCGGAGCGCAGCCGGCGGGCGAGGGTGCCGAAGGCGGCGCCGCCGCTGTGCGGCAGGACCTCCATGCCCAGGCTCTCCCGGTAGGCCACGAAGCGGTCGTAGAGGGTCTCGGGCTTCAGCCGCTCGGCGACCGTGGTGAACGGCGCCCCCATGTGGCCGATGGCCCAGGCCCCGGCGAGGTCCCAGTTGGCGAGGTGCGGCAGGGCCACGACCACTCCGCGCCCGGAGTCGAGGGCCTCGCGCAGCAGGTGCTCGTCCTGGAACTCGACGTCGGTGCTGAAGCGCTTCGGATCCATGGTCGGCAGCCGGAAGGACTCCATCCAGTACCGCATGTACGAGCGCATGCCGGCCTGTGACAGCTCGCGCAGCCGCTCCGGACCGGCGTCGGGCACCACCCGGGCCAGGTTCGACTCCAGCCGCAGCACGCTCTTGCCGCGCCGCTTCCACGCGAAGTCGGCGATGCGCCGGCCCAGGGCCACGGCTGCCGGTTCGGGCAGCTTCTTGACCCCGGCCCAGCCGAGTCCGTACAGCGAGTCGACCAGCTTGTCCTGTATGGCGCCCATCAGGCCGCGCCACCCTCGGCGGCCGAGGCCGCCGCGTCGGCCTCGGCCGATTCGCGGCGCACGGTGACCACCCGCTGGATCAGGGTGACGAGCGAGCCCACCGCCACGATCCACAGCGCGATCGGCAGCAGTACACCGATCCAGGACGGCACGCCGAAGGTCTGCAGCCCGGACAGGCCGGCCGCGACCAGCGAGATCACCAGTCGCTCGGCCCGCTCGATGAGCCCGTTGACGGCCACCGGCAGCCCGATCGACTCGCCGCGGGCCTTGGTGTACGAGACCACCTGGCCGCTGGCCAGGCAGAAGATCGCCACCGCGCACAGCGCGTTGTCGTTCCCGTTGCCCGCGTACCAGAGTGCGAGGCCGCCGAAGATCGCCGCGTCCGCCACCCGGTCGAGGGTGGAGTCGAGGAAGGCGCCCCACCGGCTGGAGATGCCGGCCTGGCGGGCCATGTTCCCGTCCACCAGGTCGGAGAAGACGAAGAGGGTGATGGTGATCGTGCCCCAGAAGAACTCGCCGCGGGGGAAGAACCACAGCGCTCCGGCCACCACTCCGGCCGTGCCGATCAGGGTGACCGCGTCCGGGCTCACCCCCCGCCGGAGCAGAAATGCGGCGAATGGCGTGAGAACACGCGTGAAGAATGCACGCGCGTACTTGTTCAGCATGGCCTTCCCGGAGGGTCGCTGGGCCGCACGGCCACCACGGCCACCGGCTGGCCCATCGTAGCCAGCACGCCACCGCGCGAACGCCGCGCACCCACCGGTTCGTGTCACGTAAGACGTACTTCACGCCGTGGACCGCCTCCCGTGGGCCCCGGGTACGTCCCCGGTACGACGTATGGACGGGATGTGACACCAGTGCAAAGCTCGAAGAATCCCGCATTCCTCCTCCGCGGAGGCAGCCGGGACACCCGATCCGGACACCGATCACCCCACCAACCCGACACCACCCGACCCTCCTCACCGTCACCACCGGGAGGCACGAGCATCATGGGAGCCACATCACACCAAGCCGGAGCCGCCGGCAGGGCACTGACGGCCGACCGCCCCTCATCCATCCGGAATGTCGTGCTGGTCGGCCACAGCGGATCCGGCAAGACCACGCTGGTCGAAGCCCTCGCCCTGACCGCCGGAGCGGTCAACCGGGCCGGCCGGGTCGAGGACGGCGCCACCGTCTCCGACTACGACGAGATCGAGCACCGCCGGCAGCGCTCCGTCCAGCTCTCCCTCGTCCCCGTCGAATGGGGCGGAATCAAGATCAATATCCTGGACACCCCCGGATACGCCGACTTCGTCGGGGAACTCAGGGCCGGTCTGCGCGCCGCGGACGCGGCCCTTTTCGTCGTCTCGGCCTCGGACGGGATCGACGGCGCCACCCGCATGGTGTGGGACGAGTGCGAGGCCGTCGGCATGCCCCGTGCCATCGTCGTGACCCATCTGGAGGCCGCCCGCTCCGACTACACGCAGATGACCGCCGTCTGCGGCGAGATCTTCGGCGCCGACGACCCCGACGCGGTCATCCCCCTCTACCTCCCCCTGCACGGCCCGCCCGGCCCCGACGGGCACGCCCCCGTCACCGGCCTGCTCGGCCTGCTCTCCCGGCGCGTCTACGAGTACACCTCCGGCGAGCGCGTGGAGCGCGACCCGGACCCGGCCGAGCTCGCCCTCATCACCGACGCCCGCGCCCGGCTCATCGAAGGGATCATCGCCGAGAGCGAGGACGAGAGCCTCATGGACCGCTACCTGGGCGGCGAGGAGATCGACCTCAAGACCCTCGTCGACGACCTGGAGCGGGCGGTGGCGCGCGGCACCTTCCACCCCGTCCTGATGGCCGCCCCCGCCACCGACGGCGCCCGCCAGGGCCTGGGCACCGTGGAACTCCTCGAACTGGTCAGCGGCGGCTTCCCCACCCCCCTGGAGCGCGCCGCCGTCACCGTCACCCGCCCCGACGGCTCCGCCCGCCCGGACGTCACCTGCGATCCCGACGGCTCCCTCGTCGCCGAGGTCGTCAAGACCTCCTCCGACCCCTACGTCGGCCGGGTCTCCCTCGTACGCGTCTTCTCCGGCACCCTGAAGGCCGAGGAGACCGTCCACGTCAGCGGGCACGGCCTCGCCGACCGAGGGCACGAGGACCACGATGTCGACGAGCGGATCGGAACCCTCTCCTCCCCCTTCGGCAAACAGCAGCGCGTCCTCACCCGGTGCATCGCCGGCGACCTGGCCTGCGTCGCCAAACTGACCCGCGCGGAGACCGGCGACACCCTCTCGGCCAAGGACGACCCGCTCCTCATGGCGCCGTGGACCATGCCCGACCCCCTGCTCCCCCTCGCCATCGAGGCGCACAGCAAGGCCGACGAGGACAAGCTGTCCCAGGGCCTGGCCCGGCTCGTCGCCGAGGACCCGACCATGCGGCTGGAGCAGAACCCGCACACCCACCAGGTCGTCCTGTGGTGCCTCGGCGAGGCGCACCAGGACGTCGCCCTGGAGCGGCTGCGCACGCGCTACGGCGTCCAGGTCGACCCCGTCCCGCACAAGGTGAGCCTGCGCGAGACCTTCGGCGCCAAGGCCGCCGGGCGCGGCCGGCACGTCAAACAGTCCGGCGGCCACGGCCAGTTCGCCATCTGCGAGATCGAGGTGGAGCCGCTCCCGCCCGGCAGCGGCATCGAGTTCGTCGACAAGGTCGTCGGCGGCTCCGTGCCCCGCCAGTTCATCCCGTCCGTGGAGAAGGGCGTACGGACCCAGGCCGCCCGCGGGGTCGCGGCCGGCTACCCGCTGGTCGACGTGCGCATCACCCTCCTCGACGGCAAGGCGCACTCGGTGGACTCCTCCGACGCCGCCTTCCAGACGGCCGGCGCCCTCGCCCTGCGCGAGGCCGCCGCCGAGGCCCGGATCGACCTCCTCGAACCGGTCGCCGAGCTCGCCGTCGTCGTCCCCGACGAGTACGTCGGCCCGGTCATGAGCGACCTCGCCGGCCGCCGAGGCCGCGTCGTCGGCACCGACCAGGCCACGCCGGGGCGCACCCGGGTCCGCGCCGAGATCCCGGAGATCGAGATCGGCCGCTACGCCGTCGAACTGCGCTCCGTCTCGCACGGCACCGGCCGCTTCGCCCGGGCGTACGCACGCCACGAACCGATGCCGCCGCAGATCGCGGAAAAGGTGCGCGAACAGGCCGAGAAGGGAACCTGATTGATGTAGCACCAGGTTGGCCGCCCACCCAACCAGCTTGCGGTGGGCGGCATTTCCCTGTCCCATGACCATGGGGCGAGATCCGCCGATAGGCTCTTCGGCGCACCAAAAGAGCAGGAACGCACAGCGATGGGGGCAGCGGTGGCGGACGACGGATTCGACTTCAGGCCCGGAGCGCAGGTTCCGCTGCAGGGGGGCGGCGGCCAGACGGCGGCGACCAACGCCCTCGCCTCGGCCGCCTACCGGGACGGCGGCAAGGACAGCAAGCTCGACAAGATACTCACCGCCAACAGCGAGAACCACCCGGCGACGATCAAACCGCCGAAGATCTCCCTGTTCGAACCCAGCCTCGGCGAGGCCTTCTGCCGGGCCGTGGAGGCCCGCGCCCTCGGTGCGGGCCGCAAGCCCCTCATCCAGTCGTTCGGCGCCGATCCGCAGACGGTGGTGGAGCACTGCCTGGCCGCCTCGCACATCCGCAAGGAGCGCGACCGCAGGCTCCGGCTGATCATGCTGGTCTGCGGTGTGCTGTTCCTGCCCGGCCTGCTGCTGTGGCTGGGACTCTTCCAGCTCCGCAAGACCCTGGCCGCCAAGGAGGGCAAGCACAGCTCCTGGATCGGCACCGTGGTCCTGGTCGGCATCGGTGCCGTGGCGGCCGTCCTGATGTTCAGGCTGCCGCTGACCGGCTTCCTCGGCCTGTACGCCCGCGGCATGATCATCGCCCCGGCCCTGGGCTGGCTGCTCGCCCGCCGCACCTGCGAGGCCACCGCACGGGACCTGCGCGCCCGCTGGGACGGGCTCCTGTCGGGCGGCGGGGTCGGCGCCAAGATCCCCGAGGCCGTGCCCGGCAACCCGGACGAGAAGGCCCGCGAGGACCTGCGCCACCAGCTCGCCAAGCTCACCGCGGAGGACCGCAGCAACCAGGTCTTCTACGCGGGCCCCAAGGGGATCCTGGGCATGGGCACCCGCTGGGGCAGCTGGCAGATGGCCGAGGAGCTGGCCCCCAGGAGCGAGGGCATGGAGATCCACCCCTTCCGCAGCTGGGACGTCATACGCGGGATCGACGCCCAGCTCCGCAAGCTGGAGCGGGGCCCCCTGCACACCGGCGGTTTCCCGCCCGCCGCGATCCAGCACTGGATCGTCACCCCGATCGGTGAGGGCGCCGCCGAGGTGGCCCGCCCCACCGGCGAGAACGTGGACGCCTTCCTCATCAAGCCGCACGAGATCACCCGGATCTGCAACGAGCAGCAGTTCAGCGCCGGCAACCGGCACTACCTGGGCATCCAGTACCCGCTCTGGGACGGCCAGCTCGTCATCAACATGCTGGTCACGGTCACCGTGCTCTACAAGACGCTGCGCGTGGACGTCACCGCGCACGCCCTGGGCCCCGTGCACGGACTGTTCACCACCAAGTCCGCGGCGCCGACCGTGGAGGTGCCCAAGAGCATCCGCTTCTGGGAGACCGTGGAGCGCCCGCTGCCGCTGGTGGACGCGCAGGAGGTGGTACGCCTCGCCGTGCGGGCCCCGCTGACCTGGTACCCGCCGCTCCTGGATTTCTTCGGCGGCAAGCTGGTCCTGCCCGAGCCCTTCGGCCTGCGCCACGTCTGGGCGAGCTCGATGTGGCGGCACCGGTTCATGGCGGACGACGCCCTGCGTACGGTGGCGCCGGTCCTGCGGTCGATCCACGCGGCGACCTTCAAGGTGCTGGAGGAGAACGGCGTCGACACCGACCGCTTCACCAACCGCTCCTCGATCATGAGCGGACTCATCCAGGAGCCGTCCCCGCGCAAGGCGGACGTCTACGACGCGTAGGTAGGCTGGAGGACGGCCGAGGAGGGACCATGACCGAGCGCAAGCCACCGGGTGTCAGCTTCGAGTCCTTCGTGGACCGGCAGATCCGACAGGCCGCCGAACGGGGCGACTTCAAGAGCCTGCCCGGCTACGGCAAGCCGCTGGCCTCGCTGGACGCGCCCTACGACGAGCAGTGGTGGATCAAGGACAAGCTGCACCGCGAGGGCTTCGCCGTCCTGCCGCCGGCGCTCGCGCTGCGCAAGGAGGCCGAGGACGCCGTGGAGAAGGTCCGGGCGGCCCGCTCCGAACGCCAGGTGCGGGACGTCCTCAAGGAGATCAACGAGAAGATCGCCGCGGCCCTGCGCATGCCCCCGCCCGGCCCGCCCCTGGGCCTGACGGAGTTCGACGTCGAATCCGAGGTGGAGACCTGGCGCCGGGGCCGCCCTGACCGGGCCTGACCCGAACGGGGCGGCCTAGGCCGTCTCTTTCGGATCTTGTCGGCCGAGCCCGCGGCGTCCGGTGCCGTGCAGGGCAAGGCGGAGGGGCGCGCTGTGTACTGGACGTACTCGGGTGCCCCGACAACGCGGCCAGGTGCGGTGCCGGGCGTCGCGGGCCCGGCAAGATCCGGAAGAGACGGCCTAGTCGACGGGCCAGGCGTCGGCGAGCATCTGGCGGGTGTCCGCCAGGAGTTGGGGCAGCACCTTGGTGTGGCCCACGACCGGCATGAAGTTCGTGTCCCCGCCCCAGCGGGGCACGATGTGCTGGTGCAGGTGCGCGGCGATGCCGGCGCCGGCGGCCGCGCCCTGGTTCATGCCGATGTTGAATCCGTGCGCGCCCGAGGCCTTGCGCAGCGCGACCATCGCCCGCTTGGTGAGGTCGGCGAGCTCGGCCGTCTCCGGCCCGTCCAGCTCGGTGTAGTCGGCGACGTGCCGGTAGGGGACGACCATCAGGTGACCGCCGTTGTACGGGTAGAGGTTCAGCACCGCGTACACGTGCCGGCCCCGCGCGACGACCAGGCCGTCCTGGTCGGACATGTCCGGAATCCCGCAGAAGGGACAGCCGTCCCCGGCCTCCGGGCCGGTCGGCTTGTTCTCCCCCTGGATGTAGGCCATCCGGTGGGGCGTCCACAGTCGCTGGAACGCGTCCTGCGTGCCCACACCGATCTGCTGCTCCGGCTGAGTCGTCATGGCGGCAAGCATATGACCTTGGCCTGGCGGACGAGGAAGGCCCCCGGAAAGTGATCACTTTCCGGGGGCCTTCGGGTACTCCGGGTGCCTCGGGCGCCCCGCCTCGGGCGCCTCGGGAACCCGATCGGACGATCAGACCTGGACGCGGTCCGCGACGACCTTGGCCAGCTTGGCCAGGGCCTCGTCCTTGGCGATGCCGTTCTCCTGCGAACCGTCGCGGTAGCGGAAGGAGACGGTGCCCGCGGCCATGTCCTCGTCACCGACGATGATCATGAACGGGACCTTGAGCTTCTGGTGGTTGCGGATCTTCTTCTGCATCCGGTCGGAGGAGGCGTCCACCTCGACCCGCAGGCCCTGCTTCTTCGCCGCCGCGGCGAACTCCTGCAGGTACTCGACGTGCCCGTCGCCGATCGGGATGCCGACCGCCTGGACCGGGGCCAGCCACGGCGGCATGGCGCCCGCGTAGTGCTCCAGCAGCACGGCGAAGAACCGCTCGATCGAGCCGAACAGCGCGCGGTGGATCATGACCGGCCGCTGGCGGGAGCCGTCGGGCGCGGTGTACTCCAGGTTGAAGCGCTCCGGCAGGTTGAAGTCGAGCTGCACGGTCGACATCTGCCAGGTGCGGCCGATGGCGTCCTTGCACTGCACCGAGATCTTCGGACCGTAGAAGGCGGCGCCGCCCGGGTCCGGGACCAGCGGCAGACCCTGCTTCTCGGCGACCTGCGCGAGGACCGCGGTCGCCTCCTCCCAGGCCTCGTCCGAGCCGACGAACTTCTCCGGGTCCTTGGTGGACAGCTCCAGGTAGAAGTCGGTCAGACCGTAGTCGCGCAGCAGGTTGAGCACGAAGGTGAGGGTCGTGTCGAGCTCCTCCGCCATCTGCTCGCGGGTGCAGTAGATGTGCGCGTCGTCCTGGGTGAAGCCGCGGGCGCGGGTCAGGCCGTGCACGACGCCCGACTTCTCGTACCGGTACACGGTGCCGAACTCGAACAGGCGCAGCGGCAGTTCACGGTAGGAGCGGCCGCGCGCGTCGAAGATCAGGTTGTGCATCGGGCAGTTCATGGGCTTGAGGTAGTAGTCGGTACCACCGTCGAGCTGCATGGGGGGGTACATGCCCTCCGCGTACCAGTCCAGGTGGCCGCTCTTCTCGAAGAGGGCGCCCTTGGTGGCGTGCGGGGAGTAGACGAACTCGTAGCCCTCCTCCTCGTGCCGCTTGCGCGAGTAGTCCTCCATCACCCGGCGGATGATGCCGCCGCGCGGGTGGAAGACGGCCAGGCCGGAGCCGATCTCGTCCGGGATGGAGAAGAGGTCGAGCTCGTTGCCGAGCTTGCGGTGGTCGCGCTTCTCGGCCTCGGCGAGGAAGTCGAGGTGGGCCTTCAGCTCCTCCTTCGACGGCCACGCGGTGCCGTAGATGCGCTGCAGCATCGGGTTCTTCTCGCTGCCGCGCCAGTAGGCGGCCGCGTTGCGCATGAGCTTGAACGCCGGGATGTTCCGGGTGGTGGGCAGGTGGGGACCGCGGCAGAGGTCCTTCCAGCACAGGTCGCCGGTCTTCGCGTCCAGGTTGTCGTAGATGGTCAGCTCGCCGCCGCCCACCTCGACGTTCGCGCCGTCGTCGGTGGACGCGGCGCCCTTGATGCCGATGAGCTCCAGCTTGTACGGCTCGTCGGCGAGCTCCTCGCGGGCCGCCTCGTCGGTGACCACGCGGCGGGAGAACCTCTGGCCGCGCTTCTGGATCTCCTGCATCTTCTTCTCGATGGCCTTGAGGTCATCGGGGGTGAAGGGGCGGGCGACGTCGAAGTCGTAGTAGAAGCCGTTCTGGACCGGCGGGCCGATGCCCAGCTTGGCCTCGGGGAAGAGCTCCTGCACGGCCTGGGCCATGACGTGCGCGGTCGAGTGGCGGAGGATGTTGAGGCCGTCCTCGGAGGAGATCTCCACCGGCTCGACGGTCTCGCCGTCCTTCACCTCGTACGCGAGGTCCTTGAGCTCGCCCGCGATGCGCGCGGCGACGATGGTGCGCTCGCCGGCGAAGAGCTCCGCCGCCGTAGTGCCCGTGGCC
Organism: Streptomyces nojiriensis; assembly: GCF_017639205.1. NCBI lineage: Bacteria > Bacillati > Actinomycetota > Actinomycetes > Kitasatosporales > Streptomycetaceae > Streptomyces > Streptomyces nojiriensis. The sequence continues at coordinate 2,325,820 of NZ_CP071139.1, forward strand.
ACCACGCGCTCGTCCCGCTCGGAATCGCGTTGGATGATCACACGGACGTCTGACACCGGTCTCTCCTGACTCAGGGGGTGCGCGGGCGAACGCCGCGCGCCTGAATCGTACCGAGCGGAGTGGCCGCGCCGCTAAACGGTTACCACCCGGGGCCCGCCCAGCGGGTCCCCCGCGCCCCGGGGCGGCGCGGGCGGGCCCCCGCCCCACCCGAAAACTCCGGGCCTGTCGGCGCGGGCCATGGGTAGCGTGGCCCGCATGCCGCAGATACGTACGCTGGACCTGACCGACGATGCCACCGCGGCGGCCGTGCACCGGATCGCGCGGGCCGCCTACGCGGTGGAGGCGGAGCTGATCGGCTTCGACGGCATTCCGGCGCTCGGCGAAAGCCTCGCCGAGACGAGGGCCCGGCCTCTGAACTGGGTGGGCGCGGTCACCGAGGACGGTGTGCCCGCCGGATTCCTCGCCTGGGAGGAACGGTCCGACGGCGGCGTCAGCGTCGACCGGTTGTGCGTGGACCCGGCCTGGTTCCGCCGCGGCGTCGCCTCGCTGTTGCTGCGTCACGCCCTGACGGAGATGTTCCCGGATCGCCTGGTCGAGGTCACCACGGGCGCGGCCAACGCCCCCGCGGTGACCTTGTACGAACGCCTGGGCTTCACCCGCGGCCCCGACTTCTCCCCCGTCCCGGGGCTGACCATGGCCTCCTTCGGCCGGGCCGCCACCGGCACCTCGTGGGAAGGTGGAAGGGGATCTTCCGGCCAAGGGTGAGGAGACACCCATGCGAGGCACGAGGAAGGCGGCGGTCCTGACGGCCGCGACGGCTCTGCTGACCGGCGGCCTGCTGGCCGGCTCACCGACGGTGGCCACGGCGGCGCCCGCCGCCGCGTGCACCGGGGACCAGCTCTCGGACACCGGCGCGGAGCGGCCCGACACCACGCACGTGCGGTTCACGGTGGTCAACAACGGCCCGGCCTGCCAGCTGCGGGGCTTCCCGACGGTCGCTCTCGCCGGCCAGGGATCGCCCGATCAGAACAAGCCGCTGCGCGTCGTCCCCCGGGGCGAGGCCCGGCCGGTGCTGCTGTCCCCGGGCGGGAGCGCCTCGACGGTCCTGACCTTCACCCCGGTCCTCGGCGAGGCGGACGGCTACTGCGCCTCCGGCGCCGATCCGACCGTCGCCCCCACGCTGGTGATCGGCGTCGCGGGCACGGGCTTCCAGGTGGCCCCCAACGACGGCGGCCAGTTCGCCCTGTGCGGCGACACCGTCCGCGCCACCGCCTACCGCTAGGCCGTCTCTTTCGGATCTTGCCGGGCCCGCAAGATCCGAAAGAGACGGCCTAGTCGTCGGAGGGCAGTGCGTCCTCGGGGTCGAAGGCCGCGTCCAGGGACTTCATCAGGCGGTCCCGCTCGACCTCGTCCATCGGTACCGGCGTCACGTCCGCCGCGTCGGACAGCCGCCGGAAGCCGCCGCGGCGTTGCAGCCGGCCGGTGAGCCGGACCGGCAGGCCCACCAGGTGGGCGTGGCCCGCGATGCGGTAGGCCTCCTCGTCGAGGGCCGCCCGGACGTACGGGACCTCCGCCCCGGCCAGTACCCGTAGCCGGACCGTGCCCCCTCCCCCGGCGGCCTTGCGCCGCATCCGCACCACGGCTCCGGCGAGCCGGACCGGTACGGCGGGTTCCGCACGGGTGTAGCGCGCCGCGGCCTCCCGCAGCACGGGCAGGTCGCCCGGGGAGAACTCCACCGGCTCGGGGCGGGCCGCGCAGCCCGCCGGGACCCCGGCCGCCGGCGCCCAGGCCAGGGTGATCCGGGCGCCCTCCGAGCCCCGGACCAGGGCGATGAGCGCTTCGGCGAGTTCCCGGCTGACCCCGGCGGCCACCGCCGCGTCGAAGGCCTCCATGCCACCGGTGGCCCGCTGGTAGTCCACCGCCTCGCGGGCCGCGTGCAGGGCGTGGTGCAGCCGGGTCACCGGTCCCCGGCCGCCGTCCACGGGAACGTACGCGGTCAGCCGGCGCCCGCCCGGGGAGGGTCCCACCAGGACCCCGTCCAGGGTGCGCTCGGCCTGCGCCTGGTGCCGGGCCCCGTAGTACCCGGCCCGGGCCCGGTCGGCGAGGGCCCCCGCGAGCAGGAGCCGGCGGGCGGCCGAGCGCAGCTGTTCCTGCACGGGCCAGGAGGCCTCGCCCCGGTACCCGTAGGGCCCCTCCGGGATCTCCCGCTCCCAGCGGATCTCGTCGCTGGGCACGCTCAGCCCGAGGAGCACCTCGCGCGCCGAGGGCAGGCCGCCGTGCGCGAGGGCGGTGAGCGCCTCCTCCAGCAGGTCCGCGCAGTCGGGGAAGGCGCGGCTCTCCGGGACGAGCAGGCTGGTGCCCGAGCGGCCGGGCGGGGTCCAGCGGCCGTACCGGCCGGCCGCGCCGCCGCGCCGCAGCCATCCGTGCCGGTGCAGCAGCGCTCCCAGCACCTGCGGGTCGACCTGTGCGGGATCGGGACCGCCCGGGGCGTACCGCGGGGACGGGAGCGGTTCGAGGTGCGGTGAGTGCAGGTTCATCAGGGTGTCCCTCCCGACCCGACCCGGGTCATGATCTCGCACAGCGCACGGTCGTCGAAGATCCGCGTGGTCGGGATCCGTACGGTGGTGCGGCGCCGGCCGGTCACGGGGTGTCCGGCGAGGTTGGTCCAGTAGCAGCAGTGCCTCAGGTCGAGCCGGTCGTGTCCGGCGGCGAGCCACTGCTCGCGCTCCCTCGGTACGAGCATCACGACGAGGATCTTGTGGACGGCGACGGGCGTCCGGGCCAGCTTCACCAGGTGCTCGTTGTCGAGGGTGAACCCGAAGGTGGCCCCGGCCGGCCGCGGCGGTATCTGGTAGGTCGCCTTGAGCTGCACCTTGATGGTGACCTCGTCGTCGACGACGTGTTCGGGCGCTCCGTGGGAGACGTGCCAGTCGATGCCGTTGTCGGGGAAGGGCTGGGAGAGCGAGCACCCGGCGGCGGCCGCGACGGCGTGCAGGTATCCCACCTGGAGGGTCTCCATGCAGGCGGTGGTGGCGAGCGTGCCGCGCAGGGCTCCGGTCCGCGGACCTGTCCCCTCGTGCAGCACCCCGCCCGGTTCGGGCTGTGTGAGCGCCATGGCGCCGGCTCCCCATGCCTTGCGGGCTCTGCCGCGAGCGGTGCGGGGTGACGACCGGTCATACGTACGGTCCCCCAGGGAAGTTGTCTCCGCACCCGACTGCCCGCAAACGGCGTACGGGGCAAACAGCCCGGGTATCACCGATGCGGCGGGGGTCGTGTGTCCAGGAAGCTCCACCCGCCGCTCGGGGACGAGGAGTTCGCCATGACACGCTGGTACGAGGGCCCGCTGGCCGCATTCGACACGGAGACCACCGGGGTGGACGTCGAGCAGGACCGGATCGTGTCCGCCGCGCTCATCGTGCAGGAGTGTGCGGGCGGCCGGGTCCGCACCACGCGCTGGCTGGTCAATCCCGGTGTTCCGGTGCCCCCGGGCGCCACGGAAGTGCACGGGCTGACCGACGAGCACCTGCAGCGCCACGGGCGCTGGCCCGCGCCGGTGGTGGAGGAGATAGCCCGGGCGCTCGGGGAGCAGCAGGTGGCGGGCCGGCCGGTGGTGGTGATGAACGCGCCGTTCGATCTGACGCTGCTGGACCGGGAGTTGCGCCGGCACCGGGCGTCCTCCCTGTCGCGGTACCTGGACGACCGGCCGCTGACGGTGCTGGACCCGCGGGTGCTGGACAAGCACCTGGACCGGTACCGCAAGGGCCGCCGGACGCTGACGGATCTGTGCGCGCACTACGGGATCGAGCTGGAGGGCGCGCACGACGCGGCGGCGGACGCGATGGCCTCGCTGGAACTCGTCCGGGCGGTGGGGCGGCGGTTCGCGGCCCGGCTGGAGCGGCTGACGCCGGCCGAGCTGCACACGCTGCAGGCGGTGTGGCACGCGGCGCAGGCGCGGGGCCTGCAGGCGTGGTTCGCGCGTCAGGGGACGCCGGAGCCGGTGGATCCGCACTGGCCGCTGCGGCCGGACCTGTCGACGGCGGCGTAGGGGTGCCCGAACATGCGGAAGGCCGGTCCGTCAGTGACGGACCGGCCTGTCCCGGTGGGCGATACTGGGATCGAACCAGTGACCCCTTCGGTGTGAACGAAGTGCTCTCCCGCTGAGCTAATCGCCCGGGAACGGATTGAACAATACAGAAGGCTCGGGGCTGGTTCAAACCGCTTCTCCCGCGAGGGCCCCCGGGCCGTACGTCAGGTACCTACTCAGGGCACATCTGAGTACGCACGCCCATGTCCTGACTGCGTGACCGCCGCCACACTCCGGATATGAACACGCCTCTGCCGCCCGCCGAAGAGCTGGCGCTCATCGACCGCGAGCTGGCCCAACTCGATGCCCGGCGGCTGTATTTGCTGGGGCGCCGGGACTGGCTGCTGCGCCTGCTGCTCCAGCCCGGCGGCGCGCCCGCCCCGGTCCGCTGGGGCCAGGCCGCACCCGGCGGGCCGGCCGGGCCCTCGAAGGAGGCCTCCGCCCCGAGCGCGCAGAACGTGCTGCTCACCCTTGGCGCGGTGCTGCTGGCGGTCGCCGCGCTCGCGTTCACGCTGGTCAGCTGGGGGTCCATGGGGATCGCCGGGCGCTCGGCGGTGCTCGCCGCGGTGACGGCGGCGGCGTTGGGCACGCCCGTGCTCCTGCTGCGCCGCGGGCTGCGGTCCACGGCGGAGTCGGTCGCGGCGGTCGGCCTGCTGCTGACGGTGCTCGACGCGTACGCGCTGTACGCGGTCGGCGTGCCGGACGCGAACGGCACCGGTTACGCGGCGGGGGCGGCCGCCGTGCTGGCGGCCGCGTGGGCCGGCTACGGCTCGGGGCTGCGGAAGCTGCGGATCCCGCTGCCGGCCGCGGTGCTGGCGGCGCAGTTCGCGCTGCCGCTGGCGGCGCTGGCGGCACGGCCGGGCCCGCAGGCGCTGGGCTGGGCGCTGCTGGCGACGGCGGCGCTGGACGCGGCGCTCGCCCTGCGGGTCAGGGCGGCGGCGGTGCCGGCGGCCGTGACGGGCGCGGGCGCGCTGCTGATCGGGGTGGCCCAGTCGTGGTCGGCCGGGTCGGCGGCGCAGGCCCTGGCTCCGGCGGCGCTGCTCCTGGCGGGCGCGGTCCTCGGGGTGGCGGCGGCCTGGCGGGAGCCGCGCGCCTCGGCCGCGGCACTGACGGGCGCCCTGGCGGCGGTGGCCGGCCTGGGCGGGGTGGCCCGGCCGGCCTTGGAGCCGGCGTGGACGGTACTGGTGCACCTGCTGCTGGCGCTGCCGCTGCTGGCGGCGGTACGGGTCCCCGCGCTCCCGGCGGCGGTCCGGCGCGGGTCGGCCCGGGCCGGGGCCGCGGTGGCCTCCCTGGCGGCCCTGTGGGCGGGTGCCGCGGCGGCCGCGACCCTGGCGGCCCGGCTGCGGGTGCTGGGTGAGGTGTGGGCGGCGACGACCCTGGAGCCGGACCCGTACGCCCCGGGGGCCGCGGCCGCGCTGACCCTGCTGATCGCGGCCGGAGCGGCCTGGTGGCTCGCCCGGGCGCTGTCCCGGCCGGAGCCGATGGTCGTGGCGGTGGCCTCGGCCTGGGCGGGGCTGTTCACGGCCCCGGTGCTGCTCGGGTTCCCGGTGGCGGCGGTGTTCGCCGCGCAGCTCGCGGTGACGGGCGCGGCGGGCGTCCTCGCCCTGCGCACCCCGGCGCGCGGGACCCGGATCGCGGCCGCGGGGTGCGCGCTGGCGGGTGCCGGGAGCGCGTCCCTGGGCGCGCTGGACGGCCGGGCGGCGACCTTCGCGGTCTGGGGGCTGCTGGGCGCGGGCTGCACGGCGGCAGCGGCGTACGGGGCGGCTCCGCGCCCGGTCCGGTCCGGGGCGGCCGTGTGCGCGGTCGGGTACGCCACGGGTGTCCTGGTGGCGGCGGGAGCGGTGTCGGACCTGGCGGTGGCCTGGTGGGCGCTGCCGGTGCTCACGGTTCCGGCGCTGGCGGCGGCTCTCGGGCCGCGGCTGGGCGGGGTCCGGCTGCCCGTCGAGATCGCGGCGGCCGTGTCGGGGGTATTGGCGGTGGGCCTGTCGGCCGGGCGGGCCGGGACCCTGGCGCTGGCCCTGGCGCTGGCCGGGGTGGTCTGCGCGGGCGCTGCGGTGCGGCCGGACCGGCGGGTGCTGGGCTGGGCGGCGGGGGCGCTGTTCGCTGCGGCGACCTGGGTGCGGCTGGCCGAGGCCGGGGTGAGCGCTCCGGAGGCCTACACGCTGCCGGTGACGGTGCCCGCCCTCGTGGTGGGTCTGCTGCGGCGGCGCCGCGATCCGGGGGCCTCGTCCTGGACGGCGTACGGCCCGGGCCTGGCGGCGACGCTGGTGCCCAGCCTGCTGGCGGCCTGGGGGGACGCGGGCTGGCTGCGCCCGCTGCTGCTGGGGGCGGCCTCGCTGGTGGTGACCCTGCTGGGCGCCCGGCGGCGGCTCCAGGCTCCGCTCCTGCTCGGCGGGGGCGTGCTGGCGGCGGTTGCGGTGCACGAGCTGGCCCCGTACGTGGTGCAGGTCGCGGGTGCGCTCCCGCGCTGGGTGCCGCCGGCCCTGGCGGGCCTGCTGCTGCTGGCGGTGGGGGCGACGTACGAGCGGCGGCTGCGTGACGCCCGCCGGCTGCGGGCCGCGATCGGCCGGCTCCGGTGAAACGCCTGAGGCCCGGAGACTGTGAAAAGTCTCCGGGCCTCAGGTCCGGGTGGGCGATACTGGGTTCGAACCAGTGACCCCTTCGGTGTGAACGAAGTGCTCTCCCACTGAGCTAATCGCCCGGACGCACCGCAAACATTACCGCATGTCAGCGGTGCTCCTTGACCATCACTGGTCCTTGAGGTCCCAGGGCAGGACGAGCCCGTACTTCCACAGGTAGAAACCGATCAGCGCGCCCGCGATGACGAGGCCCACGCTGGTCAGGATGATGTTGCGGCGGCGGACCTTCGGGTCGAGCGCCTTCTGCGCCGCCTCGGTGACCTTCCGCTTGGTCCAGCGCAGCACGAGGTGGGCCCAGGCGAACTCGGTGGCCCAGATCGCCAGGCCCGCGAAGATCGCGACCCAACCGGGGCCGGGCAGCACGAGCATCGCGACACCGGCGGCGATCACCGCGAGGCCGACGATGAAGACGCCGACCTGCCAGCTCAGGTGCAGGCTCTTGTTCGACTTGATGAAGGCCGGGGCCTTCGACACGTGCGGCGCCTCCGCGGCGGCTTCCGCGGTGTCGTCCGCGGCCGGTCCGGTGGTGGCTTCCGTGGTGGCTTCGTCAGCGGCGGACCCGTGGGTTCCGCGGTCACTCCCCGTATTCATGGAGTCGAATCTACCGGAGCTCGATGCACACGGGAATGCGGGTTTGGATCCGCCGTCCGAGGGACCCAGAGGTCCGCAAAACGGTCAGAGGGGTTTACAACGGCACCGTAGGTGGCATGTCGATTTCGCCGACGTGCGAATCCCCGAGCGCACACTGAGCGAAAGGCCCTGGCGCTTATGAACACCACGGTCAGCTGCGAGCTGCACCTGCGCCTCGTTGTGTCGAGCGAGTCCTCACTGCCTGTTCCCGCGGGCCTGCGGTATGACACGGCCGACCCCTACGCCGTGCACGCCACCTTCCACACCGGCGCCGAGGAGACGGTCGAATGGGTGTTCGCCCGCGACCTCCTCGCGGAGGGCCTCCACCGGCCCACCGGTACCGGCGACGTCCGCGTCTGGCCGTCCCGCAGCCACGGTCAGGGCGTCGTCTGCATCGCCCTGAGCTCACCGGAGGGAGAAGCACTGCTCGAAGCACCCGCCCGAGCACTCGAGTCGTTCCTCAAGCGGACGGACGCCGCGGTTCCACCCGGGACCGAGCACCGGCACTTCGACCTCGACAAGGAGCTCTCCCACATCCTGGCCGAAAGCTGAGCCAGGCCTACAGCCGCTCGACACCGTCCGACTCGGGGCGACGGTGCGGGTCGGCCGACAACCACATACGCAGTGCCGGCGCTGTTCCCGCGGAAGCCACCCGCGAGGACGGCGCCGGTGTGCTTCGGCGGGACCCGCTATTGTCGGGCGGCAGCGGCGGCGCCTCCCGTCGTCGCAGGCCCGGCCTCTGAGGGAGACCCCGTGCAGATCCCCCACGACACCCGTCGCGCGCTCGACGTCGTCGTCGCGCTGGTGAACACCGCGGCCGAGACCGACCAGCCCGACGGCCTCTCGGACATCGGCGCGCTGCGCGGATTCGTCCAGGAGTACTCGATCAGCGACGTCGGCGAGCTCAGCGCCCGCGACCTGGCCGGCGTCCGGACGGTGCGCGGAAAGTTCGCCCAGGTCTTCGCCTCCCCGAACCCGCGTGCGGCTTCGATACTGATCAACGAGCTCGTGGCCACGGCCGGCACCACCCCGCAGCTGACCGACCACGACGGCTACGACTGGCACGTGCACTACTTCGCGCCGGGCGCGTCGGTGGGCGACCACCTGGCGGCCGACGGCGGCATGGCGCTGGCCTTCATCGTGGTCTCCGGCGAACAGGAGCGGCTGCGCCGCTGCGAGGCCCCGGACTGCCGGCGGGCCTTCGTCGACCTGTCCCGCAACCGCTCCCGGCGCTACTGCGACAGCCGGACCTGCGGGAACCGGCTGCACGTGGCGGCGTACCGGGCCCGGCGCAAGGAGGCCGACGCGGAGGCGTCAGAGCAGGAAGAGATCGTGCACGGCGGCGAGCAGCAGCAGGATGCCGATCACCGCTAGGAAGATCATCAGGGGTGGTTGGGAGAGCGCGAAGAGACAGCCTCGCGGCTCCTCCACTGCAGGGGCGGGTACCGGCGGGTCACCGTGCGATGTGTCGAACATGTCGGGGCGATGATGGCGCAGGGCACCACCGACCGGCCCTCAACACGCCAACATCCGCGCGGGAGTTCGCTCGATCTTGTGGACGAGGTCCGGTCCGGGCCCCGTCCCGTGCTCAGATCCCGTGCTTCTTGAGGATGGCCTCGATGTCGGAGAAGTCGTCGGCGGGGGCGTCGGAGCGGGGCTGCGAACCTGCGCGGGCGGTGCCGAGGGACGGTGCGGAGGCGGCCGGGGCGACGGCTTCGGCGGCCGGGCTCCCCTTGACCTTCTTCTTCGGCTTCCCGGCTTCTCCGGGCTCCCCGGAAGCGGCGAGGGCGCGGCGCTCGATGGCGCGGGTGGTCATGAAGAGCAGCCAGGACACCCCCAGCAGCCCGAAGCCGGCCCAGACGGTCGGGTTGAAGACCATCCCGGACACCCACTCCACGAACCCCGTCATCACCAGGGCGACCGGCACGAGCGCGTACGCGGTGATCCGCGCGGCGGCCAGGAAGCGCTTGCGGTAGGCGGTGACCGCGGCGATGCCCAGGCCCGCCACTGACACCGCGGAGCAAATGGTCTCGGCAAGCATGCGGTCCTCCGGACTCTCGGCGGCTCGGCGGTCTGTCCCTTTCCATCCTGCACCGGCCGCCGCCGCGGCGGCCAGGTCCCGGGCCCCGCCCGGACGGATCTCCGGGACATCTCCGGGTCGCGCCTCCTCCCTGGGTCCAGGTCCCGGTCGGTGGGGCGGACGGGGGCTGGGAGACTGTCCGTATGACCGATTCCGTGATCCTCGACGTCTGGTGCGAACTGCAGTGCCCGGACTGCCACCGCGCCCTGGACGACGTACGCGCCCTGCGGGCCCGCTACGGCGACCGGCTGGACATCCGGCTGCGCCACTTCCCCCTGGAGAAGCACAAGCACTCCTTCGCCGCGGCGCAGGCCGCCGAGGAGGCCGTCGAGCAGGGTCAGGGGTGGCCCTACGCGGAGGCCGTGCTGGCGCGGACCGCGGAGCTGGCCGAGCGCGGCGAGCCGGTCCTGCTGGACGTGGCGCGTGAACTGGGGCTCGACGTCGAGGAGTTCGACACCGCCCTGATCGACGGGCGGCACATCCTGATCGTCGACGCCGACCAGGCCGAGGGCAAGGCGATCGGCGTGACCGGCACCCCGACGTACGTGATCGACGGGCAGCGCCTCGACGGCGGCAAGAGCCAGGACGGCCTGCGCGCCCGCATCGAGGAGATCGCCGACCGCCTGCTGGCGGCCTAGATCAGGTCCTTGGCGTAGTTGAAGTCGGTGGGCCGGTAGCCGAGGGAGACGTAGAGCCTCAGGGCCGGGGTGTTGTCGGTGAAGACCTGGAGCGCCAGCAGGCGGTGGCCGGCGGCGAGGGCGGTGCGTTCGGCGAGCTGCATCAGGTGGCGGCCGTGCCCGCGTCCCCGGTGCTCGGCCCGGACCTCGATGTCGTAGACGTACGAGCCCGCCCCGCGCGGCGCGAGCCACACGTGTCCGACGGGCACCCCGGCGGCCTCCAGGACGACGAAGGCGGCTCCCGGGGTGGCCAGGCCCTGGGGCAGCTGGCTCTCGTGGTCGGCCACCGACTTGGCGCGGGCCGCCTCGGCGGACATGCCGCGGCTGCTCCAGTTCGCGGCGTAGGACTCGACGGCCCGGGCGTACCAGCCCTCGTACTCGGCGTCCGTCATGGGCCGGCCGCGCACCCCCTCGGGCAGGGCGGGCGGCTCGGCCGGCAGGTCCTTGGCCATGTTCCGGCTGTACTCCGCGTACCCGAGGGCCTCGGCCATGCACAGGCCCGCCTCCGAGTCCGCCGGGACCGAGACGCGGACCCGGCGGCAGCCCCAGCCGCGCAGCACTTCCTCGGCGGCGAGCGCGGCCACGGTGGCCCTCCCCCGCCGACGGTCGCCCTGCTCGACGTCCAGGTCGCGGATCTCGCCGACCGTCGGCCCGAACGGGGTGTCGGAGGCGATCACCAGGGCGCCGACCCGCCTGCTGTTGACCCGGATCTCGTACGGGCGCGAGCGCGCGCCGTCCGCCATGTGCTGGAGCGGCCCGGACGGCCGCAGGGTGGTGGTCATCCCTTGAGTTCTACCCGCCCCGCGGCCGCCGCGACAGTCCTCCCGGCGGCCGGACACCCGTTACGGGTCGATGTCCGCGGCCGCCTTGACCTCGAAGATCCGCATCACCTCGGCCGTGACCGGTCCGGGTGCGGTCCCCAGCTCGCGGTCGCCGATCCGCAGCACCGCCTGGGCATCGCGCAGCGAGGAGGTCACGAAGACCTCCTCGGCCCGCTCCAGCACCTCGAAGGGCAGGTCGGTCTCCTTGGCACCGGCCCAGTCGACGATCAGGGCCCGGGTGATGCCGGCCAGGCAGCCGGACTCGAGCGGCGGGGTGTGCAGCTCTCCGTCGAGTACGACGAAGACGTTCGAGCCGGTGCCCTCGCAGAGCCGGCCGAGGGTGTTGGCGAGGAGCGCCTCGGAGGCCCCGGCACGGTGCGCGGCGGCGAGGGCGACCACGTTCTCGGCGTACGAGGTGGTCTTCAGCCCGGCCACGGCGGAGCGCTCGTTGCGGACCCAGGGGACCGTGACGACGGCGGTGGTGTCCGGGCGGCGGGGGGAGTCCGCGACGGCGGCGATCAGGGTGGTCCCGGCGTCCCCGCGGTCGGAGCCGAGCGGGGACACTCCGCCGGTGTAGGTGATGCGCAGTCGGCCGTGCTCCAGCGGGTTGGCCTCCAGTACGGCTGCGCAGGCGCGGCGGACCTCGTCGAGGTCGGGGTCCGGCAGGCCCAGGCCGCGGGCCGAGCGGGTGAGCCGTTCCAGGTGCCGGGTGAGCGCGAAGGCGCGGCCGCGCTCGGCCTTCAGCGTCTCGAAGACGCCGTCGCCCACGGTCAGGCCGTGGTCGAAGACGGACACCTTCGCGCTGTCCGCCTCGGTCAGGGCTCCGTCGAGCCAGATCTTCATGGTGCGGTCCTTCCGATCGTGTCGTTCGTCCCCTGCGTACCACCGCTCACCTCGTGGCCCATGGCCACGCGCAGGAGCCGCGCTGCCTTGAGCTCGGTCTCCGCCCATTCGCGGTCGGGGTCGGAGCCCCAGGTGATGCCCGCTCCGGTGCCGAAGAGCAGCCGGGGGCCGCCGGCGGCCTCCCGGTCGATCCAGAAGGTGCGGATGCCGACGGCGAGCTCGGCGGTGCGCCGGTCCGCGTCGACCCAGCCGATGCCTCCGCAGTAGGGGCCGCGCGGGGCGGTTTCCAGGGCTTCGATGATCCGCAGGGCGGAGGACTTCGGGGCGCCCGTGACGGAGCCGGGCGGGAAGGTGGCGGCGAGCAGCTCGGGCCAGCCGGTGCCGTCGGCGAGTTCGCCGCTCACGACGGAGACGAGGTGGACCAGGCCGGGGTGCTCCTCGACGGCGCACAGTTCGGGGACGGCGACGGAGCCCGTGGCGCAGACCCGGCCGAGGTCGTTGCGCACGAGGTCCACGATCATCACGTTCTCGGCGTGGTCCTTGGGGAGCAGGTCGTCGACGGTGCGTCCGGTCCCCTTGATGGGGCCGGACTCGATGTGCCGGCCGGACCGGCGCAGGAACAGCTCGGGCGAGGCGGTGGCGATCTCGACGCCGTGGGCGGCCAGGCGAATCGTTCCTGCGAAGGGCGCGGGGTTGCCGCGCGCGAGGAGCGCGGTGAGCGCGTCGACATCGGCGCGGTCGGGGTGGGGCAGCGGCGCGGACATCACCCGGCAGAGGTTGGCCTGGTAGACCTCACCTGCGGCGATGTGTTCGCGGATGCGCCGTACGCCGGCCACGTACGCGGCGCGGTCGAGGGAGGAGGTCCACCGGTCGGCGTCGGGTCCGTGCCAGGCACCCGGAACGGGCGCGGGGACCGGCTCGCGGCGCACGTCGCCGAAGCGCGCGCAGACGAGCCGCCCTTCGAAGTCGGCGGACACCGCCCAGAAGCCGGTGGAGTCGAGGGCGGCGGGATCGCTGGTGACGTCTCGGAGGTCGGTCGCGAGAAGGCCGCCGAAGCGGGCCATGGGAGGCAGGTCGTGCACGGCTGCGAGTCTATGACCGGTGACGGCACGGCGCCGGTGCGGTGACGGCGGGGTGACCTGTGGTGATCGAGCGGCAGCACGCTGCGGAAACGCGTTTTTGAGCTGGCCCGGTAATCCGCTAGAGTTCAACACGTCGCCAGGGAGCGAAGGGGAAAAACCCCGGAGCGAGCACGGTGACCTGCGGACGTAGCTCAGTTGGTAGAGCACCACCTTGCCAAGGTGGATGTCGCGAGTTCGAGTCTCGTCGTCCGCTCGAAGTGGGGGATCTTCCCGAGAACCCCCGCAGCTCCATGGTGGAGTGGCCGAGAGGCGAGGCAACGGCCTGCAAAGCCGTCTACACGGGTTCAAATCCCGTCTCCACCTCCAAGGACGATTAGCTCAGCGGGAGAGCGCTTCCCTGACACGGAAGAGGTCACTGGTTCAATCCCAGTATCGTCCACTGATCCGCAAGGATCCCCGCGCGATTAGCTCAGCGGGAGAGCGCTTCCCTGACACGGAAGAGGTCACTGGTTCAATCCCAGTATCGCGCACGCAGCACCTGCACCACCTTGTTCCACCTGCGGCTTTCGAGCTGCGGAGCCCGCGCGATTAGCTCAGCGGGAGAGCGCTTCCCTGACACGGAAGAGGTCACTGGTTCAATCCCAGTATCGCGCACCACCTGAAAGCCCCGGCCGTTCTCACGGTCGGGGCTTTCGCGTTCCCCCGCCTGAGTGGGCCGCATGAAAGGGCCATGAAAAGGGCCGCGAAAAGGGTGATGAAAAAGGGTGCTGCCCGTCCGACTCCCCAGTCGTACGGGCAGCACCCTTCACCTGCCGTCCGTCCGCCGCTCCCCCGTCCCCACGGGGTTCGACAGGCCGATGTCCCGGTCCGGGCCGCTCTCCCGGACCTGGGGCGCCGCTCAGCGCCCCAGCATCAAACCCACGGACGACGCCTGTGCCGCCAGCTGCTCGAAGCCTCCGAAGAGGAAGAGCAGCAGGGCGGCCAGGGGGAGCACCATGGCCGCGGCCACCAAGGGGTGGCGGGTACCGGACTCGTGGCCGTTGAACGCGAATGCCTTGCGTCCCTGCCGTGCGATGTCCGCCATGGTCCTCTCCCTGTCGTCTGGCAGCGGCGGGCTCGTGACCTCGGGGGACGAGTGCGCCACCCGCCGCTTGTCTTCAACACTAGGCGGGCGGGCGGCTCCTGGCCTCATGCCCTCGTACCCTTTGCCGGGCCTCCAGGAGGATGACGGGGCCCGCCCCGCGTACTCCCCTGGGTGGAGACCGCTCCCCCGTTATGGGGGTCTTCCCGGAGGGGATGACCGGAGGGTAGTGACTTCGCTCACTTCCGTCACTCCCTGTCGCCGCGTGTCCGCCCACCGGCCGTCGGCAAGATCGACTCGGCCGGGAGCCGCGTACGGGCGCGCCGGAGTGGGCCCGGACCTGCTCCTGGGCGCCAATCTCCTTGGCACAAGGGCTGTTTGGCCGGGGGGACCACCCCCGGAGCGCTCCCGGACCGCAGCGCCGACGCCCCCTCAAGTGTGCTGTGGCGCACTGACAACCGAATCCCCCGGCGAGGGCGCGGCCTCTGAGCACGCATGCCGGATGGTCCGTAAGCTGTGCCACGTCAACAGGACGACCGGTCAGCGGGGTGGACATGGCGATGATGCGGCTCCGGCGCGAGGACCCGCGTGTCGTCGGCTCGTTCAGACTGCACCGGCGGCTCGGCGCCGGCGGCATGGGCGTGGTGTACCTGGGATCGGACCGGCGCGGGCAGCGTGTCGCGCTCAAGGTCATCCGGCCGGATCTGGCCGAGGACCAGGAGTTCCGATCCCGGTTCGCCCGTGAGGTGTCCGCCGCCCGGCGGATCCGGGGCGGGTGCACGGCACGCCTGGTGGCGGCGGACCTGGAGGCCGAGCGCCCCTGGTTCGCGACCCAGTACGTGCCCGGCCCCTCGCTGCACGACAAGGTGGCCGAGGAAGGCCCCCTGACGGCCGCACAGATCGCCGCCGTGGGCGCCGCGCTCTCCGAGGGCCTGGTCGCCGTCCACGAGGCGGGGGTCGTCCACCGGGACCTCAAGCCCTCGAACATCCTGCTGTCGCCCAAGGGCCCCCGGATCATCGACTTCGGCATCGCCTGGGCCACCGGGGCGAGCACCCTCACCCACGTGGGCACGGCCGTCGGCTCCCCCGGCTTCCTCGCGCCCGAGCAGGTGCGCGGTGCCGCCGTCACCCCGGCCACCGACGTCTTCGCGCTGGGCGCCACCCTGGCCTACGCGGCCACCGCCGACTCGCCCTTCGGGCACGGCAGTTCCGAGGTCATGCTGTACCGCGTGGTGCACGAGGAGCCGCACCTGCAGGGCGTGCCGGACGCGCTGGCGCCCCTGGTACGGGCCTGCCTGGCCAAGGACCCCGAGGAGCGGCCCAGCACGCTCCAGCTGTCGATGCGGCTCAAGGAGATCGCGGCCCGCGAGGCGCAGGGGCTCTCCGAAGGGCGCCCGCCGGCCCAGCGGGCCCGGGTCGAGCGGCCGACGGGCCGGCTCCCCGAGGCCGAGCGGATCGGCGGGGCCGAGGAGTACCCCGGCCGGCGTACGGAGCGCCGTACGGGCGGCTCCGCCGCGCCCCGGCCCCAGGGCGGGTCCCCGAGCGGTCCGCACTCGCGGCCCTCGTCCTCCCGCAACCCGCAGCACCCCGGCGGCCCGTCCTCCCGGCCGACCACGGGGCGTACGGGCGGCCGCCCGGCCCCCAGGACGACGGGGACGGGACGGCGGCCCTCACGGCCGGACCCGAAACTGATGCGGCAGCGCCTGATCGTGTTCGTCGTGGTGACGCTGATCGTCGCGCTGGGCATCTGGGCGGCCCAGAAGCTGTAGCCCTGCTACTACGCGGCGCGGCCCCAGGTCAGGCCGGGCTCGCGGTGCCAGGGCCTGCGAGCCCGCCCTGACCGGCAAGACACCCCCTAGGCCACCGCGTAGAAGGCGACCGCGGCCGCCGCGCCCACGTTCAGCGAGTCCACGCCGTGCGCCATGGGGATGCGGACCCACTCGTCGGCGGCGACCAGCGCGGGCGTGGACAGGCCGTCGCCTTCGGCGCCGAGCATCAGCGCGACCCGTTCCAGGGACTGCGGCGCGGCCACGTCGATCGGAGTGGCCTTCTCGTGCGGGGTGAGGGCCAGCAGCTTGAAGCCCGCCTCGCGCACCGAGTCCAGGCTCTTCGGCCAGGCCTCCAGACGGGCGTAGGGAACGGAGAACACCGCTCCCATGGAGACCTTCACCGAGCGGCGGTAGAGCGGGTCCGCGCAGTCGGGCGACAGCAGCACCGCGTCCATGCCGAGGGCGGCGGCGCTGCGGAAGATGGCCCCGATGTTGGTGTGGTCGTTGACCGCTTCCATGACGACGACGCGGCGGGTCGTGGAGAGCAGTTCCTCGGCCGTGGGCAGCGGCTTGCGCTGCATGGAGGCCAGGGCCCCGCGGTGCACGTGGTAGCCGGTGACGCGCTCGGCGAGCTCGGGACTCACGGCGTAGACCGGTGCCGGGAGTTCGTCGATGACGTCGCGCATGACGTCGACCCACTTGGCGGAGAGCAGCATCGAGCGCATCTCGTACCCGGCGTCCTTGGCGCGTCTGATGACCTTCTCGCCCTCGGCGATGAAAAGGCCTTCCGCGGGCTCGCGCCTGCGCCGCAGTTCGACGTCGGTCAGGCCCGTGTAGTCGCGCAGGCGCGGGTCGTCGGGGTCGTTGACGGTGATGAGATCAGCCACAGGGTGATACTGCCTTGTCCTGGGTGCGGTGCCAACGGCCTGTCAGGCGCCGGTGGCGGGGAGCGTGCGGTCGCCCGGGCCGTTCACGCGGACGACCTCGCCGATGACGATGACGGCCGGCGGGCGGACCTCTTCGGCGCGGACGGTCTCGCCGACCGTGGCCAGGGTGGCGTCCACCCGGCGCTGGGTGGCGGTGGTGCCCTCCTGGATCACCGCGACGGGGGTGTCCGCGGAACGGCCGTGGCGCACCAGCGCCTCGGCGATCAGGCCGATCTTGTCGACGCCCATCAGGATCACCAGGGTGCCGGTGAGCTTGGCGAGGGAGGCCCAGTCCACGAGCGAGCGCGCGTCGTCGGGGCCGACGTGGCCGCTGACCACGGTGAACTCGTGCGCCACACCGCGGTGGGTGACCGGGATGCCGACGGCGCCGGGCACCGAGATGGAGCTGGAGATGCCGGGGACGACGGTGCAGGGGATGCCGGCCTCGGCGAGGGCCTGGAGCTCCTCCATGCCGCGGCCGAAGACGTACGGGTCGCCGCCCTTGAGCCGGACCACGGCCTTGCCGGCCTTGGCGTGCTCGATCAGGGCGTTGTTGATGGCCTCCTGGGCCATGAACCGGCCGTACGGGATCTTCGCGGCGTCGATGACCTCGACGTGCGGCGGGAGCTCGTCGAGCAGGTCACGGGGGCCGAGCCGGTCGGCGATGACCACGTCGGCCTCGGCGAGGAGGCGGCGGCCGCGCACGGTGATCAGGTCCGGATCGCCCGGGCCGCCGCCGACGAGGGCCACGCCCGGGGTGGCCTTGTGCCGGTGGGCGGGAGCAGTGAGGGTGCCGTCGCGCAGGCCCTCCACGACGGCGTCACGGACGGCCGCGGAGCGGCGGGGGTCGTTGCCGGTCAGCACGGCGACGGTGACGCCCTCGATGCGGCCGGTCGCGGGGGTCCAGGCGGTGGCGGCGGAGGCGTCGTCGGCGCGGACGCACCAGACGCGCTCGCGCTCGGCCTCGGCGGAGGCCCGCTCGTTGTCCTCGCGGTTCTGGGTGGCGATCAGCGCGTACCAGGCGTCGGCGAGGTCACCGTCCTGGTAGCGGCGGCGCTCCCAGCGGATCTCACCGGTCTCGGCCATGGCGTCCACGGAGGGGGTGGCGGAGGGCGAGATGAGCAGGACGTCGGCGCCGGCCGCGATGAGCGCGGGAAGGCGACGCTGCGCGACCTGTCCGCCGCCGATGACGACGACGCGGCGGCCGGCGAGTCGCAGACCGACGGGGTAGGCGGGGGTTTCGGCCATGGCGGTGCGGCTCCTGGTGCGGCGGTCGTTCTGTCGTGCCGCTGCGGCTTTGGAGCGGCGGTGTACTGACGTGCGGGTTCTTGGTGCGGGTCCACCATACGGCGCGGGCCGTCCCGAGGCGCGGACGGGGGCTGCGCCCCCGGGGCTCCGCCCCGGACCCCGCGCCTCAAACGTCGGCGGGGCTGGGGATTGGCTTCGCGGTGGGGCGGTGCCCCTCCGGGACGTCTCCTCGGCTCGCGAACCCTGAGCCGGACCGGCCTGTCGGCCGGTGGTGGGTTCGCTCGACCTGCGGGGACATCCCGGAGCGTCCCCGCCCCACGGCGGACCCGGGCACGAGCCGGATCCCGGACGGGACCCCGCCACAGGTCCGGAAACGCACCCGCCTCCGGACCGGCACGGGTTACTTCTCCGTCACGCCCGCCGAGTCGAACGTGGCGACCTCGTGCATCGCGCGGGCCGCGCTCTGGACCAGGGGGAGGGCGAGGAGGGCGCCCGTGCCCTCGCCGAGGCGGAGGTCCAGGTCGACCAGCGGGCGCAGGCCCAGCTTGTTGAGCGCCGCGACATGGCCCGGCTCGGCGCTGCGGTGGCCCGCGATGCAGGCGGACAGGGACTCGGGGGCGATGGCGCGGGCCACCAGGGCGGCGGCTCCGGCGCTGACGCCGTCCAGGATCACCGGCGTGCGCAGCGACGCGCCGCCGAGGAGGAGGCCGACGATGGCCGCGTGCTCCAGGCCGCCGATGGCCGCCAGGACGCCGATCGGGTCCGCCGGGTCGGGCTGGTGGAGCTCCAGGGCGCGGCGGACGACCTCGACCTTGCGGGCGTGCGTCTCGTCGTTGATGCCCGTGCCGCGGCCGGTGACCTCGGCCGGGTCGACACCGGTGAAGACCGAGATCAGGGCCGCCGAGACCGTGGTGTTGGCGATGCCCATCTCGCCGGTGAGGAGGGCCTTGTTGCCCGCCGCGACGAGGTCGCGGGCCGTCTCGATGCCGACCTCGATGGCCGCGATGGCTTCCTCGCGGGTCATCGCCGGGCCGGTGGAGAGGTCGGCCGTGCCGGGGCGGACCTTGCGGGGCAGGAGGCCGGGGGTGGCGGGGAGGTCGCCGGCGACGCCGACGTCGATCACGCAGACCTCGGCGCCGACCTGGTTGGCGAAGGCGTTGCAGACCGCTCCGCCGCCCAGGAAGTTGGCCACCATCTGGGTGGTGACCTCCTGCGGCCACGGGGTGACGCCCTGGGCGTGCACGCCGTGGTCGCCGGCGAAGATCGCGACCGCGGCCGGCTCCGGGATCGGCGGCGGGCAGACCCGGGAGAGGCCGGACAGCTGGGCGGAGATGATCTCCAGCATGCCCAGGGCACCGGCGGGCTTGGTCATGCGCTTCTGGCGCTCCCAGGCCTCGCCGAGGGCCTTCGCGTCGAGCGGGCGGATGCTGGCGACCGTCTCCGAGAGCAGGTCGTGGGGCTCCTCGCCGGGCAGCGCGCGGCGGCCGTAGGTCTCCTCGTGGACCACCCAGGAGAGCGGGCGTCGCTGCGACCAGCCGGCCTGGGCCAGCTCGGGCTCCTCGGGGAACTCGTCGACGTAGCCGACGCAGAGGTAGGCGACGACTTCGAGGTGCTCGGGCAGGCCGAGCTCGCGGACCATCTCGCGCTCGTCGAAGAAGCTGACCCAGCCGACGCCGAGGCCCTCGGCGCGCGCGGCGAGCCAGAGGTTCTCGACGGCGAGGGCCGCGGAGTACGGGGCCATCTGCGGCTGGGTGTGCCGGCCGAGGGTGTGGCGGCCGCCGCGGGTGGGGTCGGCGGTGACGACGATGTTCACCGGGGTGTCGAGGATGGCCTCGATCTTGAGTGCCTTGAACTGCTTCGCCCGGCCCTTGGGCAGGGACTTCGCGTAGGCCTCGCGCTGGCGCTGGGCGAGCTCGTGCATGGCCCGGCGGGTCTCGGCCGACCGGATGACGACGAAGTCCCACGGCTGGGAGTGGCCCACGCTGGGCGCGTGGTGCGCGGCTTCCAGGACGCGGAGCAGCACCTCGTGCGGGATGGGGTCGGTGCGGAAGCCGTTGCGGATGTCGCGGCGCTCGCGCATGACGCGCAGGACGGCCTCGCGCTCGGCGTCGGCGTAGCCGGGGGCCGCCTCGCCTGCGGCGGGCTCGGCGGATTCCGCCGCGGCGGGCTCGGCCGGGACGGTCTCCTCGGGCAGGGGCTCCACGGCCACCGGCTCGGCCTGGGCCACCGGCTCGACCGCGACCGGCTCCGGCGCGGACTCGGGCTCGGGCACGGACTCGGGCTGCGGCTCCACGGCCGCCACCGGCTCGGGCGCGGTCTCGGGCTCGGGCGCGGACTCGGGCTGCGGCTCCACCGCCGCCACCGGCTCGGGCGCGGACTGGGGCTGGGGCTCCGGTGCCGGCTGCGCCTCGGCGACCGGCTCCGGCTGGACCGGCTCGGGCGCCACGGCGGCCACCGGCTCTACGGGGACGACCGGCTCGGGCTGCGGCTCCGCCGCCACCGGCTCGGCCGGGGCCACCGGCTCCGGCTCCGGCTCGGCCGAGGGCTGAACCTCGGCGACGGGCTCCGGCTGGACCGGCTCGGCCACGACGGCCACCACCGGCTCGGGCTGGGCCTGGGGCTCGGGCTGGGGCTCCACGACCACCGGCTCCACGACCACCGGCTGGACCGCGACCGGCTCGGGCTGCGGCTCGACCGCGAGGGGCTCCGGCTCCGGCTGCAGCGGCTCGGCCGCCACCGGCTCGGGCTGGACCGCCGCTTCCGCGGGGGCCGCGACCGGCTCCGGCTCCACGGGCTGCGCCGCGGCCTCGGCGGGGGCCGGGGCGGGCTCCGCCACCGGCTCCGGCGTCCACGGGGCACCGGCCTGCGGCGGGATCTCGCCCAGCTGGGCCACGGGGGCCGCGGCGGCCTCGGCGCGCGGGATGTCCAGGTACTCGGGTCCCGTGGTCGGGGGCCCCGCCTGGCGCATGGGGACGGGGGCCACCGGGGTGCTCACGGCGGCCGCCGGGGCGGCCTGGGCGGGCGCCGCGGCCGGGCCGCGGTCGGCGAGGGAGCGCACGACGCCGCCGTTGGCCTCGGGCATGGGCGGGCCCATGTGCAGGGGGCGCCGGACGGGGGCCGCGGGGGCCGCCGGGGCGACGGGGACCGCCGGGGGCGGCACGACGAGCCCGCCGAGGTCGAGCGCGCCGGAGTCACGGCCGCCCGTCTCGTGCGCACCCGCGCTGTAGCCGCCGTCGGGGAACACGGGCGGCGGGAACTCGGTGTACGCGGCCGGGGCCCCGGGGTAGGCGGGCTCGGCGGCGTAGGACGGATCCTGGTACATCTGCGGCTCGCCGAGCTGGGGCGCGGCGGGGAAGGCGGGAGCCTGCGGGACGACCTGCGGGTCGCTCCAGGCACCCTGGCCGCTCGGCATCAGCAGCAGTTCCTCGTCCTCCGGCTCGGCCGGGTTGTCCATGAGGTCCTGGAAGGCGTAGCCGACGGGAATCGGTGCCGGGATCTGGACCGGAGCGGGGACGCTCTGCTGATCCACCATGCCCGCGTTGTCCGGGAGACCCTCGCCCGGGACCTGGCCGGTGTCAGTCATGCTTACCCCTCGCCCATCGGTGTTGCCTCTTCGATCGCCCGGTCGCCCACGAGGCCGCCGAGCGGTTTTGCCTGCGGGGTTGCGGTGCGACGAGCTCGTCTCGCATGCGCCTGCACGACAACCAGTAAGCATTGTCGCGCCCGTCGGCCACCCTGACGGCCATAACCGTCACGGTCCTCTGTGGACTGCGCCACGTCGCGCGTCCCGGCGGTGTCGCGATGCCCGAATGGTCCGAAGCGGTACGACGATCGGCCAGCCTACCCCGGCCCTCGGCTCAGCGCGTGGCGGGGCGTTCCGCTGCCAGCAGGAACACCACGGAACGGTCCTGTTCGGCCCAGGTCCGGGTGTCCAGGCCTACGGACTGGAGGAGCGCGCACTCGACGGCGTAACCGTGTTCGGTGAGTACCCCGCCGATCGCCTCGGCCTCGTCGCGGGTGGAGGCGTGGCTGACGATCCGTTCGGGGCGGCGCTCGGCGACGGCCGCGACGACGGCGGCGCCGCCACCGCCGACGCGCACGACATCGGGCTCGGGCAGGTTCTCCAGTACCTGCGGTGCGCGCCCGGCGACGGCCTGGAGCTGCACTCCCCGCTCACGGGCGGCGGCAGTTGTGCGGTCGCAGGCGGCCGGGTCGGCGTCCACCGCGATGACGGCGGCGCCGAGGGCGGCCGCGTCCACGGCCACGCCGCCGGATCCGGCGCCGATGTCCCACAGGAGGTCGCCGGTGCGCGGGCCGAGCCGGGCGAGTTGGGCCGCGCGGAGCTGGGCGGACCCGCCTTCTCCCGCGTCGGCCTGCGGCCGGGCCCAGCCGCGGTCGGCGGACCGGGCGGCGCTCTGGCCGAGGAGCCAGCCCGCGTCGGCGGGGGCCGGTCCCCCGCCCCCGATGACGATGACGACGTTCGGGTCGCGCCAGCTGTGGTCGGCGGCCTTGTCGGAGGTCAGGACGCTCACCTGCTCCCGGTCCGTGCCGAGTTCCTCGCAGACGACGAAGGTGCGGTGAACTCCTTCGAGGAGCAGTGCGAGTTCCGCGGGGCCGGCGCCGGGCGAGGTGAGGACGGCGACCTTGGCGTGGGCGCGGCAGACGTTGACCGCGCGGCGCAGGGTGCGGGGGTGGGCGACGACGACCTGCGCGTCGTCCCAGGGCATGCCGGCGCGGGCGAAGGCGGCGGCCACGGAGGAGACGGCCGGGAACACCTCGACCTCCAGGCCGTGCTCCGGGGCGCGCAGGACGCGTACGGCGCCGAAGAAGCCGGGGTCCCCGTCGGCGAAGACCACCGCGGTGCCGCGATGGCCGGCGATGCGGCGTGCGGCGAGGCCGACACTGCCCAGGCGGATGCGCTCCGCGGTGGGCGGTACCTCGGGGAGGGCGAGGTGGTGCGCGGCGCCGGCCACGAGGGTGGCGGCGGAGAGCGCGGACCGGGCGCCCGCGGTCAGGGGCGAACCGTCCCAGCCGATCACCGTGACCCGGTCGGCCATCGTCGTCAGTCTCCTGGTCTGGCAGGGGGGCACCTCCCGGCGGCAGCCGGGGGAGGGCGGGGTTTCGTCGGGGCGGGCACGGTGAGACTACCCGGTCATCGGTTCAGTTCCAGTCGGCGCCGACGGGGTGGCCGTTCGCGTCGGCCCGCTGCGGGAACGCGGTGCTGCGGGCGTATCCGTCGTACCTGTCGTAGCTGTCGTACCCGTCGTAGCCGTCGCCCTCGTCGAGGTCTTCGGGGACCAGGCTCCAGACGATGAGGTCGGTGCGGGTGTCGGCCCAGCCGCCGTCGGCCGTCTGCGTCCGCACTATCCACGCGTTGCGCAGGACGCCCTCGCTGATGCAGCCGATCTTCTGGGCCACCTGCTGCGAGGCGGTGTTGTCGGCGGCGGTGCGCAGTTCGAGGCGCTCGAACCCCTGGGCGCGGAACAGCCATTGGGCGACGGCGAGGACGGATTCGCTGGCGTAGCCCTCGCCGCGGGCCCAGGGGGCGGTGACGTAGCCGACCTCGGTGGAGCGGGTGCGCCAGTTGGTGCTCTGCAGGTGCACGATGCCGACGAGGCGCTGGGTGAGGAACTCGGTGACGGCGAAGACGATGCCGCGGCCCTCGGTGCGTTCGGCGTGGGAGTGCCGGGTGGCCCAGGCGTGCGCTTCGGCGTCGGTGTAGGGGTGGGACACGCCGGTCCAGGCGGTGACGTGCTCGTCGTTCATCATCTCGGTCAGCGCGGTGACGTCCTCTTCCTCGAAGGGGCGCAGCACCAGCCGGTCCGTGCTGATGGTGACGTCCGGGAAGGTGGTAGTCATGCGCAGCTCCATGCCTGAGACCGTGGTGCGACCGTGTTGCGATGCGACCGCGGTGCGGGACCGTTCGTGCGGGACCGTGCGTGCGGGTCGTAGGCCACAGCATGCAGCATCGACCGGGTGATGTGCAGGGCCGGGTTGCCCGGAAGCGGGCAGAGTTCGGCCCCGCGCGCCGTCAGGTGCGTGCGGGGCCGAGATTCATGACCGGTCCGGGAGGAACCGGATCAGGAGATACCGGTTCAGGAGGCGGCCGGGGCACCGAAGGCCGGGATGACCGAGCCCTGGTACTTCTCCTCGATGAACTTCTTGACGTCGTCGGAGTTCAGCAGCTTGGCCAGCTTCTGGATCCGCGGGTCGTTCTGGTTGCCGTCCTTGACCGCGAGGAAGTTGGCGTAGGGGTTGCCCTCGGCCTTCTCCAGGATCAGCGCGTCCTTGGCGGGCGACAGCTTGGCTTCGAGGGCGTAGTTGCCGTTGATGATCGCGGCGTCCACGTCGTTCAGGGCGCGCGGGACCGTGGCGGCCTCCAGCTCCTTGAACTCCAGGCCCTTCTTGTCGGTGATGTCGGACAGCTTGGCGGTGGTGCCGACACCCTGCTTGAGGGTGATCAGGTTGTTCGCGGCGAGCAGCTGGAGCGCGCGGCCCTCGTTGGTGGTGTCGTTGGGGACGGCGATGGTCTGGCCGGCCTTGATGTCACCGATGGCCTTGATCTTCTTGGAGTAGAGGCCGAGGGGTTCCAGGTGCACGTTCACGACGGGCACGACGTGCGTGCTGTTCTTCTTGTTGAAGTCGTCGAGGTACGGCTTGTGCTGGAAGTAGTTGCCGTCGACCTGGCCCTGCTCGGTGGCGGTGTTCGGCAGGACGTAGTCCGTGAACTCCTTGACCTCCAGCTTGAGGCCTTCCTTGGCCGCGAGCTTGTCCTTGACGAAGTTCAGGACGTCGGCGTGCGGGCTCGGGGACGCCGCTATGACGAGGGGCTTGCTCTCGTCGGCCTTGCCGCCGTCGGCCTTCGCCGAGGACGGGTCCGAGGAGCTGCCGCAGGCGGTGAGGCCGAGGGCGAGCGCGGTGGCCGTGGCGGCGAGGGCGGTGAGCTTGACGTTCTTACGCACGAAGAGTGCCTTTCTTGCTGAACAAGTACCGATGACTTGCTGGTGGTGGCCCAAGCACGACAAGTGCGGGCTCTGTTGGGGGGAAAGTCTTCTCAGGCGGTCCGGCCGCGGCGGGCGAGGAGGCGGACCGCGCCGTCGCCGAGCAGCTGGATCACCGTGACGAGGGCGATCAGGACCACGACGGTGGCGATCATGAAGCCGGTCTCGAAGCGCTGGAAGCCGTAGGTGATGGCCTTGGAGCCCAGCCCTTCGCCGCCGACGGCGCCGGCCATGGCCGAGTAGCCGACGAGGGTGATGACGGTGGTGGTGACACCGGCGACCAGGGAGGGCAGCGCCTGCGGCAGGAGCACCTTGCCGACCAGGGTGGGGATGCCGCCGCCCATGGACTCGACGGCCTCGATCAGGCCGTGGTCCACCTCGCGGACGGCGGTCTCGACGAGCCGGGCGAAGAAGGGGACGGCGCCGATGGCGAGCGGGACGATCATGGCGGTGGGGCCGATGAAGGTGCCGACGACCGCGGTGGTGACCGGGATCAGGAAGATCAGCAGGATGATGAACGGCAGCGAGCGGCCTATGTTCACGACCACGCCGAGGACCTTGTTGAGCGGCTGGTTCTGCAGGAGGCCGCCCTTGTCGGTGAGGACCAGCAGGATGCCGATGGGCAGGCCGCCGAGCACGGTCACCAGGGTGGACCACAGCACCATGTAGAGGGTGTCGTAGGTGCCCTGGGTGAGCAGGGGCTGCATTTCGGACCAGGTCACTTGGCACCATCCTTGACCAGCTCGGCCAGCTCGTTGTCGATCTCGTCGACGATGTCGACCTGGAGGCCCTGCTCGCGGAGGAAGCCGACCGGCACGACGTTGTCCTCGTAGCCGCCGGGCAGTTCGATGCGCATGCGGCCGATCTGCCGGCCCGCGACGGTGTCCATCGCGGCGCCGAGGATCGAGATGTCGATGTTGTACGTGCGCGAGAGCTGCGAGATGACCGGCCGGACGGCGGCTTCGCCGTGGAAGGTGACGTCGACGACCGTGCGGTCGGGGCCGGTGGCGGTGCCGGTGACCGGGAAGAGTTCGGCGGCGAGCTCGGAGCCGGGCGTGGCGAGGAGTTCGGCGACGGTGCCGGACTCGACGATCCGGCCGTTGCGCATCAGGGCGGCCGAGTCGCAGACGGTCTTGACCACGTCCATCTCGTGCGTGATGAGCAGCACGGTGAGGCCGAGCTGCTGGTTGAGGTCGCGCAGCAGCCCCAGGACGGAGCGGGTGGTCTCGGGGTCCAGGGCGCTGGTGGCCTCGTCGGACAGCAGCACCTTGGGGTCGCCGGCCAGGGCGCGGGCGATGCCGACGCGCTGCTTCTGGCCGCCGGAGAGCTGGGTCGGGTAGGCCTTGGCCTTGTCGGCGAGGCCGACCAGGTCGAGGAGTTCGAGGGCCTTGCGGGAGCGCTCGCGGCCGGAGACGCCGAGGATCTCCAGGGGCAGCTCGACGTTGGCCTGGACGGTGCGCGAGGACAGCAGGTTGAAGTGCTGGAAGACCATGCCGATGCGGCTGCGGGCCTGGCGGAGCTCCTTGCCCGCGCGGCGGCCGCGGCCGGCGAGGGCGGTGAGGTCGACGCCGTCGACGGTCACGGTGCCGGTGGTGGGGCGCTCCAGCAGGTTGACGCAGCGGATCAGGGAGGATTTGCCTGCGCCGCTCTGGCCGATGACTCCGTAGACCTCGCCCTCGCGGACGTGGAGATCGACGCCGTCCAGGGCGGTGACCTCGCGGCCACGGGACTGGTAGACCTTCGTGAGGCCCGATGTGGTGATCACAGGATTTCCGTCGCTGTCGAGTGCGCGGCGCAGCGGGCTGCCGGGCACGGGGCAAACAATCTGGGGACGCGATACGGGACGAACCGTCAGAAAATGATGGTGTCGACACGTGCGCGGGGCATGAGTGAGCCGTGCTGTTCATCAGCTGGTGACGTGGTGGCGCGGCTGGTCTCGCTTCGGGGCGCGAGGCTCAGGAAGGGGCCCTCAGAAGGCGCACATTCGACACATACAACGAGCACCGGGCGTCATCGTCGCCTCGGTCGCAAGGGTGCGGCTGCTCGTCGTGGTCATGGGCCCAAGTAAAGCAGACGTCTCCCCTGACCGATCAATGACGTCCGAATAGCGGACGCATTCCGACCACATACCGGACGTCACCGGTCAAGGCAGACCCCCCGCCCCCAGGCTGGTTCCCCACCTCCGACCTGCGCCGACACGGCCGGCCGGGGCTGTCCGGCCCGCCCGGTCCGGAGTGCGGCGACCCGGTCCGCTGTGGTCAAGACCACGGTCACCGCGCCGGGTGCGCGGGCGGTGCGCGGGGCTCCGGCGGACAGGGGTGCGCGCATCGGGTCCCAGGGCCCGTAATACCCTCGCTGCATGCTCGACGCCCTGACGGTCGCCATCGGCGTGGCCGCACTCGCCCTCGCCGCCTGGTGCGGCCACGCCGCATGGCGGGACCAGCCCACCAAGGACTGGCACTTCATCGGTATGGCCGTGGTGACCGTGCTGGTCCTGGCGCAGCTGGTGATCGGCGTGGTCAAGCTGGCCCAGGGCGAGAAGCCCGACGAGGGCACGGTGATCTTCGTGGCCTACCTGGTGGGCGCGTTCGCCGCGGTACCGGCGGCCGGGATGCTCTCGCTGACCGAGCGGACCAAGTGGGGATCGATCACGGTGGCCGCCGGCGCCGTCGTGCTCGCCGTCCTCGAAGTACGGCTCTACGACATCTGGGGAACCACCGGTGCCTGACTCCGACACGACGGACGCCACCGGCGCCGCCACCACCGCCGCCGGACGCAAGCGGCTGGTCTCCGGGCCCGGTCTGCTGCTGGTGTGGCTGTACGGGGTGATGGTGGTGGGCGCGGTCTCCCGCTCGGCCTTCCAGATCTCCACCGAGTTCGACCGGGCGCCGCTGGCGTACTCGCTGTCCGCCGTGGCCGCGCTGGCCTACGCGTTCATCACGTACTCACTGGTGCGCGGCGGTGAGACGGCCCGCAAGGCGGCGCTGATCTGCTGCGCCGCCGAGCTGGCCGGTGTGCTGGCCGTGGGGACCTGGACCGTGGTGCGGCCCGAATCCTTCCCCGACACGACCGTGTGGTCCCAGTTCGGGATGGGCTACCTGTTCATCCCGGTGATCCTGCCGGTCACCGGGATGCTCTGGCTGCGCACGCGCCGGGGGATCCCTACGCGCTGACCGTGAAGTCGGTCGGGTCCTTGGCTTCCTTCTCCAGGATCACCAGCTGGACGCCGTCGGACGCGGTGCGGCCGCCCACCTTGACGTAGCCGGCCTTGCGGTAGAGGCGCAGGTTCGACTCGCTCTTGTGCCCGGTGTGCAGGCGGAAGCGGGTGGTGTGGCCGGGGCCCGCCAGGGCCTCCTCGACCGCGCGCAGCAGGCGCGCCCCGAGACCGTGACCCTGCAGGCGCGGGTGCACACAGAGCTTGGCGATCTTGCCGGTGCCGTCCTCGTCGACGTTGCCGCGCACGGTCCCGACGACCTCGTCGCCGAGCCGGGCCACCAGGACGGTGTCCGTCGCCAGCTCCCCCTTGAGGGAGTCCAGGGACTGGGTGAGCGGCTGGATGAGGTAGTTGCCGTACAGCTCGGCCTCCCGCTGGAAGGCCAGGTACTGCAGTTTGAAGATCTGCTCAGCGTCCTCGGCAGCCGCCGCCGAAATGGTCACGCTCATGCCCATGTGCGCATGCCTCCAGCTCACCTGGTAGCCCGTTGGTCTACCGCTCCTTTCCCCGCAGGCCAGGAGCCGCAACCTCTGCAGCCAGCATTCTGCGCAGACATCCCAGGCAACGGGAACGGACGGGCCCTAAACTTCCTTGTGAGATACCCAACTCTCCTGCGATTTCACGGTAAGTGAGGTCTCTGGGCGAAAGAATTGCCTTCATCAGCTCGGGACAGCGTCCGGGCAACCGGGCGACCGCCGATCGGAGTGCGCGGTTCTCCTCGCCGTGCAGGAGGGCGTCCTCCGGCTCGGCCGCGGGGGCCGCGCCGGCCGGTGCGCTCCCGTCGAGCGGGTGCTGGCGGTGGCCGTACGGGATCTCCCGCCTCGCCCGGCGCCGGGCGAGGCGGGCCTCCGCCCGGACCGCCCGGCGCAGCCACCGCGCCGGCTCCGCGGGTTCGGCCGGATCGGGTGCGTGGCGGCCGCTCTCCAGCAGCCTGACCCAGACGGCTTGTTCCAGGTCGGCCGCGTCCACTCCGGTGCCCGGTGCCTCCGCGGCCGCCTCGGCGGAGAGCAGCGGTCCGAGCTTGTCGACGTAATCAGCCTTCAGCAGGTCCATGCCGGGCGGGACGAGCGGGCCGGGCCGGACGGTTTCCCCGCCGGGCCCGGCCCACTCGTACGGGAAGCGGCGCTCAGCGGTTGACGGGGCGTCGGCCCGGGCGGAAGGCCTCCGCCGCGAGCAGTCCGGTGTCCGGGTTGTCGGTGAAGATCCCGTCGATGCCCTGTTCGAAGTAGGTCCGGAAGGCACCGAGGGCGTCCCCGTACGCGGTGGGGTCGGTCCCCTTGCGGTACTCGGCGGGCAGGAAGCTGTTCTCGTTGCGCGCGGTGTAGGGGTGCAGCAGCAGCCCGCGGGCGTGGGCGTCCTTCACCAGGGTCGTCGGCGCGCCGAGCTTGCCGGCCGCGTCGCGCGGGAGGATCAGGTCCATGGTCGGGCCGATGCCCTGGGCGAAGCCGGCGATCCACTTCAGGCCCTCGGGCTTGACGAGGTCGGCGACCGTGCGCGGGTCCTTGGCCACCTCGAAGTCCCAGGGGCGGGTACCGGCCGCGGAGAGCAGGACCACGCGGGGCGCGGAGACCAGTCGGGAGAGCCGCTGGATGCTGGAGGGCTCGAAGGACTGGAGGAAGAGGGCGGCGCCGCGCCCGTCGCGCCCGTAGCGCCGCAGGAGCTTGGAGAGGGGCTCCTCCAGACCGAGGCCCAGGCCCCGGAAGTAGGTGGGGTGCTTGGTCTCGACGTGCAGCCACACCCGCCTGCCGCGCCGCTTGCCCTCGCGGTCGGCCCAGCGGAGCACCTCTTCGAAGGTGGGTACGGCCCACTGGCCGTCGTAGAGCGTGTTGCGCTGGCGGACGGCGGGGATGCGTTCTTTCGCGCGCAGGGTCCTCAGCTCGGCCAGGGTGAAGTCCTCGGTGAACCAGCCGGTGACGGCGACCCCGTCGACGGACTTGGTGGTGCGCCGGGAGGCGAACTCGGGGTGATCGGCGACATCGGTGGTCCCGCCGATCTCGTTCTCGTGGCGGCACACCAGATGGCCGTCGCGGGTCGGGACCAGGTCCTGCTCGACCACGTCGGCGCCCAGGTCGAGGGCGAGCTGGTAGGAGCCGATCGTGTGCTCCGGCCGGTAGCCGCTGGCTCCGCGATGGCCGATGACCGTGGGGCAGGGCAGGTCCCGGTAGCCCCCGCCACCGTTCCCGCGGCCGTCGCCGGAGCCGGACCCGTTCCCGGACCCGGACCCGTCGTCCGCGGCGGCGGAACCCGCCGTGAGTCCCGTGATCCCGGTCCCCGCCGCCAGGACGGCCGCCCCCAGGACCGTGCGCCGCGCTGCCCCACCCTGTGTCATGAGTGCCCACTCCTCGTCGTGATCGCCGTGTCGCGGCCCGCGATCGGCGTGCCGATGGTAGGCAAACAGGGGTGACCGCGGGGCGTGCGCCGACGGCACATCCGGGGAACTTGGCGGAAACGTGCGTCAACACTGCGTATCCGACACGTGAACCCGATGTGCGCTCGGAGCCGACCCGCGAGTATCGTCCTCACCTGCGCTACCGCCGTGTGGTGGATGCGCGAACCGCTTTTCGATGCCGGAGGGCCCACGTTGTTCCGTACGAAGCTCATCAAAGCCACTGTCGGACCGGTCATGCGCATGATGTTCCGCACCCGCGTGGAGGGCATCGAGAACATCCCCGGCTCCGGGCCGGTGATCCTGGCGGGCAACCACCTCACCTTCATCGACTCCATGATCCTGCCGCTGGTGTGCGACCGTACGGTCCACTTCATCGGCAAGGACGAGTACGTGACCGGCAAGGGGATCAAGGGCCGGGCCATGGCCTGGTTCTTCACCGGCTCCGGCATGATCCCCGTCGACCGTGACGGGGCCAACGGCGGCGTGGCGGCCCTGATGACCGGTCGCCGGATCCTCGAAGAGGGCAAGATCTTCGGCATCTACCCCGAGGGCACCCGCTCCCCCGACGGCCGCCTCTACCGCGGCCGCACCGGCATCGCCCGCCTGACCCTGATGACCGGCGCCCCCGTGGTGCCGTTCGCGGTGATCGGCACCGACAAGCTCCAGCCGGGCGGCGCCGGCATGCCGCGCCCGGGCCGCGTCACGGTCCGCTTCGGCGAGGCGATGGAGTTCTCCCGCTACGAGGGCATGGACCGCGACCGCTACGTCCTGCGCGCCGTCACCGACTCGGTGATGGCCGAGGTCATGCGCCTCTCGGGCCAGGAGTACGTCGACATGTACGCCACCAAGGCGAAGGCCGCGTAGGCCCCGTCCTCACTGACGCTGGAGTGACCGGCTGACGCCCGCCGCCGTGGTGGTGGCGAGGATCCAGCCGGTCACGATCAGCAGGTACGACAGCCACTGGTGCCAGCCGCCCGGCGCGAAGGCCGCCTCCTGGCCGAAACTGACGATCGGCACCATCAGGTCGATCGTGTAGAAGACCGCGTTGAAGTCCGGCGCCTCCCCCGCCTTCAGGGCGCGCGGCGGGTCGATCCCGTACGCGATCGACCCGGTCATCAGCAGGGCCACCAGCCATCCCGCCGCACGCAGCGGCCGGAAGCCGTAGCCGACGGTGACGTCCTGGAGCAGCCCCCACGCCCGGGCGGCGCGGGGCAGGGTGTGGCGGTGCCTGCGCAGCTTCGCGAGCTGGACGGTCCGGGCGGCCGCCTCGTCGCCGGCCGTACGGTAGGCCGCGGCGAGCTGTTCGTAGGCGTACGGGAGGTAGCCGGACTCCTCCCGCTCCAGGGCGGGCAGCCGCCGCTCGGCGGGGAGGTGCGGGGCGAGGGTGCGGTAGGTCAGGCCGTCGATGGCGATCCGCTCGGGCCAGACCTCCGGGTCGACGTGGAGCAGGTCGACGGTGGACCGGCGCAGGTTCACGTCGCCCCGGACCGTTTCGCAGCGGCGCAGCCACAGCTCGCCTATGGCGCAGCTGGAGGCGCGCAGGGCGGTCCCGTCCGGGTTGGCGAGGTCGGCGCGGGTGAGGTTGGCCTGGCCGGGTATCCGGGAGCCGGTGAGGTTGACCATGCCGCGGGCCTGCATCCGGTGCGCGCGCAGATCGGTGCCGACGGTCAGGTTCTCGGCGTGCAGGGCGATCCGCCCGGGGGCGAGCAGCCGGGCGCGGTCGAGCTGGATCTGGCCGCCGACGGTGGCCCCGTTGAGGCGGAGCTGGCCGTGCACCGTCAGGTCGTTCGCGATGATGTCGGTGTCGACCTCGACGTGGTTGAGCTGGAGCGGGGGCTCGTCCGCCTCCTCGCCGACCGTGGGACCGATCACGGCGCCCTGGAGGAAGAGGCCCCCGGATATCTTCGAGCCCTGCAGCCGCACGGGGCCGGCGATCCGGCAGTGGGACAGTCGCAGGACCACGTCGACGCGCAGGGTGGAAGCGGTCAGGCCGGGCAGGGTGGAGTAGCCGAGGACCAGGGCGCGCAACTGGGCCCCGTACATCAGGGGCTTGCGCTCGAACCAGCAGTCGCGCAGCCGGATGGGGTGGTCGATGACGGCGTAGCGCATGTCGAGCTTGCCCACGATCTTCGCGCCCTTGACCTTGAGGCCGGGGATCCGGCCCTCCACGGCGGGGCAGGCGCCCAGCAGGATGGCCCGCAGCACCTCGGCGCGCAGGGTGCGCTCGATCCCCCAGTCGGCTCCGTCGACGGAGCTGTCCTCGGGGGCGGCGCGGAAGTCGACCCCGTCGCCGCGCGGGAAGGCTTCCCAGACGCGGCGTTCCGCCGGGGTCAGTTCGTTGATCTCCATCGCCGGGATGGTGTCCCGCAGTTCCACGAACTGTCAACTCCGGCCGGAACACCATCCCTTCGGCGGGACGTCAGTGCTCGACGCCGTCCTGGAGCCGCTGGCCCCGGAGCAGGAACCAGGCGGCCACGGCGGTGGCGAGCAGCACGGCCGCACCGACCCCGGAGGCGAGCCGCAGCCCGTCCACGAAGGCGTCCTGGGCGGCGCCCACCATCACCTGGGCGGTGTGCGGGTCCAGTGCCTTGGCGGCCTCGACGGCCCCGCCGAGGGATTCGTGCGCGGCGTCGGCGACCGGGCCCGCGACCGAGGCCGGGGCGGTGAAGCTCTGGTAGACGCCGGTGACGATGGAGCCGAGCAGCGCGATGCCGAGGGCGGCGCCGAGTTCGTACGCCGTCTCGGAGACGGCGGAGGCCGAGCCGGCCTGCTCCTTGGGGACGCTGGAGAGGATCACGTCGGCGGTGACGGTGAAGGAGAAACCGGCACCGAGGCCGACGACGAGCAGGGCCGCGCCGAGCAGCGGGTAGCCGCTCTCCTTGTGGATCAGGGTGAGCACGGCGAGGGCCAGGCCGATGGCGCCGAGGCCGCCGGCCACGATGGTCCGTACCGAGTACCGGCGGGCGTACCGGCCCGCGATCAGGCCGGTGACCACCGCGCCGATGGCGGCGGGCAGTTCGGCGAGGCCCGCCTCCAGCGGGTCGCGGCCCTGGACGAGCTGCAGGAACTGGGAGAGGAAGAAGACCAGTCCGGAGAGGCCGAACACGGTGAGCAGGTCGGCGAGGACCGCGCCGGAGAAGCCGCGGTGCTTGAAGAGCCGCATGTCGAGCAGCGGGGACGGCAGGCCGAACTGGCGGCGTACGAAGGCGTACAGGGCGCCCGCGCCGAGTGCCGCGGTGGCCGCGACCTGCCAGGTCACGCCGTGGGTGGCGACTTCCTTGACGGCGTAGACCACGCTGATCACACCGACCAGGGAGAGGCCGACGCTGACGAGGTCCCAGGGGCCGGCGACCGGGTTCCTGGATTCGGGAAGCAGCTTGATTCCGACGACGACCAGGGCGATCATCACGGGGAGGTTGATCAGGAAGACCGAGCCCCACCAGAAGTGCTGGAGCAGGGCTCCGCCGACGACCGGGCCGACGGCCGCGCCGGCCGAGGCGGTGGCGCCCCAGATGCCGATCGCGAGGCTGCGCTCCTTGGGGTCGTGGAAGATGTTGCGGATCAGCGCGAGGGTGGACGGCATCAGGGTCGCGCCGGCGACGCCCAGCAGGGCCCGGGCGACGATCATCATCTCGGGGCTGGTCGCGTAGGCGTTGAGCACGGACACGGCACCGAACGCGGCGGCGCCGGTGAGCAGCAGCTTCTTGCGTCCGATGCGGTCACCGAGGCTGCCCATGGAGACCAGGAGTCCGGCGATGACGAAGGAGTAGATGTCGCCTATCCACAGCAGCTGGGTGCCGGACGGCTTGAGGTCCTCGGAGAGTGCGGGGGTGGCGAGGCCGAGTACGGTCGCGTCGACGGCGACCAGCAGCACGGCGAGCACCAGCACGCCCAGGGCGAGCCAGCGGCCGCGGCTCCTGGCCTCCGTCCCGGTCGGGCTGTTCAGCTGCTGGGTGCTGCTCATTTCTCCACACTCCGTCTGGCGCCACCGAGCAACAGCTCGATGATCATGTATTGGAAGTCCTTGGCGGCGACCCGGCCGTCCATCACGGCCCAGGCGCAGGCGCCGACGAGGGCGTAGAGCGCCTCGGTGAGCCATGCGGGGGTCAGGTCGATCCGGATGTCGCCCTCTTCCTGGCCGCGCCGGAAGAGCGCGCTGACGCGGGCGTCGAGCCGGGCCCAGCCCTCGTTGACCTCGTCGCCCTCGAACAACTGGTTCTCGGTGACGAGGAAGGCCAGCAGCTGGGCATTGGGCTCGGATTCGGCGACGAGGCGGCCGATCGCCTCCACCGCCGTGCCCTCGTCGAGGCGGGCGTTGTCGAAGGCCACCTCGAACTCCCGGATGCCGAGTTCTTCGAGGGCCCGTACGAGGGCGTCGCGTCCGGCGAAGTGCCGGTGGAGGGTCGCGCGCCCGATGCCGGCGGCGCGGGCGACCTCGTCCATCGTGGCGGTCGACTTGCGGGAAAGCAGGGCGGCCGCAGCGCGGAGCACCTGGTCACGATCCATGGCCATGAGACAAGCATACCCCGAATGAGACGTCCACGTCTCATTCTGTCGAAAAATGAGCTGCCCGAGGGGCAGCCGGAACGGAATCCTGCCGAAATGAAGCCACTGCTGCTGATCGACGTCGACGGGCCGCTGAACCCGTACGCGGCCAAGGCCCAGCGCCGCCCCGAGGGCTACCGCACCCACCGGATGCGCCCGACCGGCTGGACGGGGGCCGAGCGGGCCAAGCCGCTGCGGGTCTGGCTCAATCCCGACCACGGGGCGGAGCTGCTCGCCCTCGCGGACGCCTACGAGCTGGTCTGGGCCACCACGTGGAAGGACGAGGCCAACGACTGGATAGGCCCGCACCTGGGACTGCCCCGGCTCCCCTTCATCGACTGGCCGGTGATGCACGGCCGGGCACCGCGCGGCACGTTCTGGAAGACCCGGTACATCCTCGAATACGCGGGCGAGCGGCCCTTCGCCTGGATCGACGACGACATCACGGCGATGGACCGCGAGTACGTCGACCAGCACCACCCGGCGCAGGCCCTGCTGATGCGCATCGACGAGCAGATCGGGCTGGTCCGCACGGACTTCGACACGCTGGCCGCGTGGGCCGCGCCCTGACCGGGCGGGTCGGCGGGGCCTCCGCCGGTACCCGGGCATGCCGCAGGGGCGGTGGGGGCCGACCGGCTCCCACCGCCCCTGCGGGCCTGCGGACTACTGCTTGTGGGCCGCCCAGGCGTGCTGGATGACCAGGTCGGCCTTCAGCTCGGTGAGCTGGGTGGCAACCGCCGACGGGGCGGTGCCGCCGCGGCCGCTGCGCGAGGCCAGGGCGCCCTTGACGTTCAGGACGGTCCGGACCTCGGGGGTCAGGTGCTCCGAGATCTTCACGAACTGCTCGTCCGTCAGCTGGTCGAGCTCGATGCCCTCGCCCTCGCAGACCTTCACGCACTCGCCGGCCACCTCGTGGGCCACCCGGAACGGCACGCCCTGCTTGACCAGCCACTCGGCGATGTCGGTGGCGAGCGAGAAGCCCGCCGGGGCCAGCTCCTCCATCCGCTCCCGGTTGACCGTGAGGGTCGCCATCATGCCGGTGAAGGCGGGCAGCAGGACCTCGAGGGTGTCACAGGAGTCGAAGACGGGCTCCTTGTCCTCCTGAAGGTCCCGGTTGTACGCCAGCGGCAGCGCCTTGAGCGTCGCGAGCAGGCCCGTCAGATTGCCGATGAGCCGGCCCGACTTGCCGCGCGCCAGCTCCGCGATGTCCGGGTTCTTCTTCTGCGGCATGATCGACGACCCGGTCGAGAAGGCGTCGTGCAGCGTCACGAAGGAGAACTCCTTCGTGTTCCAGATGATGATCTCCTCCGCGATCCGGGACAGGTTGATCCCGATCATCGCGGTGATGAAGGCGAACTCGGCGACGAAGTCGCGCGAGGCCGTGCCGTCGATCGAGTTGCCGACCGAGCCCCGCTCGAAGCCGAGGTCGGCGGCGACCTGCTCCGGGTCCAGCCCCAGCGAGGAGCCGGCCAGGGCACCCGAGCCGTAGGGCGAGACCGCGGTGCGGGTGTCCCACTGGCGCAGCCGCTCCGCGTCCCGGGACAGGGACTGCACGTGGGCCAGGACGTGGTGGGCGAAGAGCACCGGCTGCGCGTGCTGGAGGTGCGTCCGGCCCGGCATGGCCACGTCGTGATGCGTCTCGGCGAGGCCGACCAGCGCGTCCTGGAGGTCCGCGATCAGACCGCCGATGATCCGGCCGTGGTCGCGCAGGTACATCCGGAAGAGGGTGGCCACCTGGTCGTTGCGGGACCGGCCGGCGCGCAGCTTGCCGCCGAGCTCGGCGCCGAGCCGCTCCAGCAGGCCGCGCTCCAGGGCGGTGTGCACGTCCTCGTCGGCGATGGTGCCGGTGAAGGAGCCGTCGGCCACGTCGGCTTCGAGCTGGTCGAGTCCGGCGATCATGCGGTCGAGCTCGTCGGCCGTGAGGAGGCCGGCCTTGTGGAGCACGCGGGCGTGGGCGCGGGAGCCCGCGATGTCGTACGGCGCGAGGCGCCAGTCGAAGTGGACCGACGCCGACAGCAGGGCCAGCGCCTCCGAAGGACCGTCGGCGAACCGGCCGCCCCAGAGCCGGACGTCACCCTTGTTGCTGCTCACAGCTACTGCTCCTCAAGACTGCATGGCTTTGACTGCTGGTAAGGCTCCGGGGGCCCGTGGGGCTCCGGATGTGCAACCGCCTCCCCGCCGCGGAGGTAACGGGGAGGCGGTACGGACTGCCGACCGGTCAGGCGAGGTCGCGGCGGGCCGCGATCTTCGAGGAGAGACCGAAGATCTCGATGAAGCCCTGGGCCTTGGACTGGTCGAAGGTGTCGCCCGAGTCGTAGGTCGCGAGGTTGAAGTCGTACAGCGACTCGTCCGACTTCCGGCCGGTGACGACGGCGCGGCCGCCGTGCAGGGTCATCCGGATGTCACCGGTGACGTGCTGGTTGGCCTCGTTGATGAAGCCGTCCAGGGCGCGCTTGAGCGGGGAGAACCACAGGCCGTCGTAGACCATCTCGCCCCAGCGCTGCTCGACCTGCCGCTTGTAGCGGGCCAGCTCGCGCTCGACGGTGACGTTCTCCAGCTCTTGGTGGGCCGTGATCAGCGCGATCGCACCCGGGGCCTCGTACACCTCACGGGACTTGATGCCCACGAGGCGGTCCTCGACGATGTCGATCCGGCCGATGCCCTGGGCTCCGGCGCGGTCGTTGAGCTGCTGGATGGCCTGCAGCACGGTGACGGGCTTGCCGTCGATGGCGACCGGGACGCCCTCCTTGAAGGAGATGACGACCTCGTCGGCCTCGCGCGGCAGGGCCGGGTTCGAGGTGTACTCGTAGATGTCCTCGATCGGCGCGTTCCAGATGTCCTCCAGGAAGCCCGTCTCGACGGCGCGTCCGAAGACGTTCTGGTCGATGGAGTACGGGGACTTCTTGGTGGTCGCGATCGGGAGCTGCTTCTCCTCGCAGAAGGCGATCGCCTTGTCCCGGGTCATCGCGTAGTCACGGACCGGGGCGATGCACTTGAGGTCCGGGGCGAGGGCGACGATGCCCGCCTCGAAGCGGACCTGGTCGTTGCCCTTGCCGGTGCAGCCGTGGGCGACGGTCGTGGCGCCGTGCTTCTTGGCGGCGGCGACCAGGTGCTTGACGATGGCCGGCCGGGAGAGCGCCGAGACCAGCGGGTACCGGTCCATGTAGAGGGCGTTCGCCTTGATCGCCGGGAGGCAGTACTCATTGGCGAACTCGTCGGAGGCGTCGGCGACCTCGGCCTCGACCGCACCGCAGTCGAGCGCGCGCTTGCGGATGACGTCCAGGTCCTCGCCACCCTGGCCGACGTCCACGGCAACGGCGATGACCTCGGCGCCCGTCTCCTCGGCGATCCAGCCGATGGCGACGGAGGTGTCCAGGCCGCCCGAGTAGGCGAGTACGACGCGCTCGGTCACGGGTTTCTCCTTACGGTGCATTCAACGACAGGCATAACTATGCACTACTCCGTATGTTTCGTCAATCGAGCCTCGCCGAGCCACCTGACCAGCGGAAATATCGGAGGCGCAACGGCCATCCGATTGCCTACGCTCGCCGGTGAGGACAACAGAGGGGAGGCCGCATGAGCGCCAGGCGGGAACGGGCCGTACGGGCGGGGCACGCGAGCGCGGAGCGGCTGATGGACGGCGGGCATCCCGGTCACACGCCGGTGCCGCTCCCCGAGGGCGTGGCCGACACGTGGATCGCCTTCGACCAGGCAGTACGCGATATCCGTCGCTACCGGCCCGAGACCTCGTACATCGGCGACGACGTGGTGGCGCTGTGCCATCCCGACGGCTACGTCCGCCAAGGTGCGCTCCGGGCGCCGGATCCGGTGCTCGAACTCGTCGCCATCCGCTGCACCGACTGGGTTCCGGCCGTACGGGAACAGGCCCGGCTCGTACTGCGCGCGGTGCTGGACGCCGACCCCGCGGGCACGGTGCGCCGGCTGACCCCGCTCCTGCTGCGGCTGGGCCGCCGCGAGCACGGCGCCTGGGCCGCCGCACTGCTCCCAGCGGCACTGAGCGGCGAGTCGCTGCGGGCCGAACTGCGCGAGAGCACGGACCTGCCGACCCGGCGGTTCGCCGCGCGGCTCTCGCTGGAGAGCGGGGAGTTCGGCGTACGGGAGCTCGCCCGACTGGCCGCCGTGGAACTGGATCCGCCGACCGCCCGGATGTGGGCGGACGCCGCGCTCGCCGCGCTGGCCACCGACGGGCCGGACGACCGGGCCGTCGACCTCCTGCTCGGCGCCCACGTCCCGATGGTCCGCGCCTGCGGGGTCACCGCCCTGCGCGGCGCCGGGCGGGCCGCCGAGGCCGGGGGGTACCTGACCGACCGCTCCGGGCTGGTCCGGGCCTGCGCCCGCTGGCTGGTCCGCCAGGACGGCGGCGACTCGTACGCCCGCTACCGCGAGCTGATCACGGACCCGGCCCGGGTGACTCCGTACGCGGTGAGCGGCTTCGCCGAGTGCGCCCGCCGCGAGGACGGGCCGCTGCTCCGTGCCCTGCTCGGGCACCCCGGCGGCCCCGTGCGGGCCGCCGCCGTCGCCGGGCTGCGCCTGCTGGACGCGGACGACGAGCGGCTGCTGCGCTCGCTGCTCGACGACCCCTCGCCGGCGGTGGCCCGCGAGGTCTCCCGCGGCCTGCGCGCCACCGCGGGGCCGCTGCCCGCCGACTGGCTGACGGCGCGGGTCGCCCCCGAGCGTCCGACGCACACCCGCCGGGCCGCCTTCCACCTGCTGCGGGCCCAGGGCGGCATCGCCTCGCTGCGGGCCGCCGTCACCCTGCTGGACGTGCGGGATCCGGGTCTGCGCGAGCTGGCCGAGAGCACCGCACGGGATTGGAACTGGCAGGGCTCCCTCCAGGCGGGCTGGGCGGATCCTGCCGAGCTGGGCGCTCTGCTGGAGCGGTCCGCGCACCTCTTCGACATCCACCAACTGGCCCCGCTCTTCGACCGGCTGGCGCTCACGGAAGCAGCCCGGCCCGACCGCGCTGCCGGACCGACCCGATAATGGGCACATGGGAAAGCTCTACGAACGAATAGACGGCCGGCTCCGCAAGTTCATCGAGGAGCAGCCGGTCTTCTTCACCGCGACCGCCCCGCTCACGGGTGACGGCCACGTCAACCTCTCCCCCAAGGGCCGCGCCGGCACCCTCGTCGTCATCGACGAGCAGACCCTGGCCTACCTGGACTTCGGGGGCAGCGGCGCCGAGACCATCGCCCACGTCCGGGAGAACGGCCGGATCACCCTGATGTGGTGCGCGTTCTCCGGGCCGCCCAACATCGTGCGCATCCACGGCGAGGGCGAGGCCGTCTTCCGTGACGATCCCCGCTGGGGCGAACTGATCGCCCTGTTCGGCGAGGCCGACGGGCCGGCGGCGCGGGCGGTCATCCTGGTCCACGCCCGCCGGATCGCCGATGTCTGCGGGTACGCCGTCCCCCTGATGGAGTACCAGGGCGAGCGGACCCTGCACGCGGAGTACTTCGGCCGCAAGACGGACGAGGAGTTCGCCGCGTACTGCGAGAAGAAGGAGTTCATCGGATCGAGCGTCGACGGCCTGCCTGCGCTGCCGCTGCCCCTTCCGCCCCGTACCGTCTGACATGTGCTGCGTACCGCTGTAGTCACGGTCTCACTGGTCGTCACGACCCTGCTCCCGCAGGGCCCCGTGCCCCTGCCCGACCGTCTCGCCGACACCGGCGGCGGCAGTCAGCTGATCACCGCCGTCGCGCCCACGCCCGGATCGACCACCGGCCGGGTGATCTGGTGGGAGCGGTGGGCGGGGCGCTGGCACCGGTCCGGGAGCGCACCCGCCCGCTTCGGCGTGAACGGCCTCACCGAGGGTGCGACCCGGACCCAGGGCACGAACACCACCCCCACGGGCCTCTTCGAACTCCCCTACGCCTTCGGGATCCGGCGGGCACCGGTCGGCACGGACCACGTCTACCGGCGGGTGAGCCGCGACTCCTGGTGGTGCCAGGACAACGCCTCCGCCCACTACAACCGCTGGGTCGAGCCGCTGCCCGCGGACTGCGCGCCGGGCGAGGCCGAGCACCTGGTGACGTACGAGAAGCAGTACGCGCACGCGCTGGTGATCGCCTTCAACTACGACCGGCCCGTACGCGGCCGGGGCGCCGGGATCTTCCTGCACGTCAACGGCAAGGGCGCGACGGCCGGTTGCGTGTCCGTGCCGGAGCGGGCCATGCGGGCGATCCTGCGCTGGGCGGACCCGCGCCGTCGTCCGCACATCGCGATCGGCACGGAGTCCGGCGACCTGGCCGTGACCCGGTACTGAACCGGGCCCGGCCTCATCGGGAGGAGACGGGCTGGGCCGTCTCTTTCGGATCTTGTCGGCCGAGCCCGCGGCGTCCGGTGCCGGGCGTCGCGGGCCCGGCAAGATCCGGAAGAGACGGCCTAGCCCTCCTTCTGCGCCAGGCGCAGCAGGTGGTCGGCCAGGGCCTGGCCGCCCGCCGGGTCCCGGCTGATCAGCATCAGGGTGTCGTCGCCCGCGATCGTGCCGAGGATCGCGCGGAGTTCGGCCTGGTCGATCGCCGAGGCGAGGAACTGCGCCGCACCCGGCGGGGTGCGCAGGACCACGAGGTTCGCGGAGGCCTCCGCCGAGATCAGCAGCTCCCCGGAGAGGCGCCGCATGCGCTCCTCCTTCGCGGACTCGCCGAGCGGGGCCTGCGGGGTGCGGAAGCCGCCCTCGCTGGGGACCGCGTAGATCAGCTCGCCGCCGGTGTTGCGGATCTTCACCGCGCCCAGCTCGTCGAGGTCGCGCGAGAGCGTCGCCTGGGTGACGCTCAGCCCGTCGTCGGCGAGCAGCTTGGCCAGCTGGCTCTGGGAGCGGACCGGCTGCCGGTTGAGGATGTCCACGATCCGGCGGTGACGCGCGGTGCGGGTCTGCGGGACGGCCTGGCCGCCTTGCTCGTTGTCCTGCGCCTGACTCATCGTCGTCTCATTCTCCGGATCCGTCCCCGTAGGCTGCGTCGAGGATGCCGGGCAGGGCCCGGACGAACGCGTCCGCCTCGGCCTCCGTGAGTACGTACGGGGGCATGAGCCGTACGACGTCGGGGGCGGGCGCGTTGACCAGGAAGCCGGCATCCTGAGCCGCCTGCTGCACCCGGGCGGCGAGCGGCTCGGTCAGCACGATACCCAGCAGCAGACCCGCGCCCCGGACGTGGGACACCAGGGCGTGGCCCGGGGCCTCGATCCCGGAGCGCAGCTGCTCGCCGCGCGCCTTGACCTGGTCGAGCAGCCCGCCCGTGGCGATCGTGTCGATCACCGCGAGGCCGGCGGCGCAGGCGACCGGGTTCCCGCCGAAGGTGGTGCCGTGCTGGCCCGGCTGGAGCAGGTCGGCGACGGGGCCGAAGGCGGCCACCGCACCGATGGGCAGACCGCCGCCCAGCCCCTTGGCGAGGGTGACGATGTCGGGCTCGACGTCCTCGTGGGCCTGGTGCTCGAACCACTGGCCGCACCGGCCGATGCCGGTCTGGACCTCGTCGAGGACGAGCAGGGTACCGGTGGCGCGGGTGATTTCGCGGGCGGCCGTCAGGTATCCGGCGGGAGGTACGACGACGCCGTTCTCGCCCTGGATGGGCTCGATGACGACGAGCGCGGTCTCCTCGGTGACGGCGGCCCGCAGGGCCTCCGCGTCACCGAACGGGACGTGCGTGACATCGCCGGGCAGCGGCCGGAAGGGCTCCTGCTTCTTCGGCTGGCCGGTGAGCGCGAGGGCGCCCATGGTCCGGCCGTGGAAGCCGCCGTCGGTGGCGACCATGTGGGTCCGCCCGGTCAGCCGGCCGATCTTGAAGGCGGCCTCGATGGACTCGGCGCCCGAGTTGCAGAAGAAGACCTTGCCGGGGCGGCCGAAGAGCTGGAGCAGCCGCTCGCCGAGCGCGACGACCGGCTCGGAGATGAAGAGGTTGGAGACGTGGCCGAGCGTGGAGATCTGCTCGGTCACGGCCGCCACGATCGCCGGGTGGGCGTGCCCGAGGGCGTTGACCGCGATGCCGCCGACGAAGTCGGTGTACTGCTTCCCGTCGGCGTCCCAGACCTGGGCGCCCTCGCCGCGTACGAGCGCGACCGCAGGGGTGCCGTAGTTGTTGGCCAGCGCGCCCTGCCAGCGAGCGCCGTACTCCTGGTTGCCGGTGCCCTTCGTCATTCCGTTCCCCCTGACTGGTGGTCGGGCACGACCATCGTGCCGATGCCGGAGTCCGTGAAGATCTCCAGCAGGATCGAGTGCTGGACCCGTCCGTCGAGCACGCGGGCGGTGTTCACGCCGTTGCGCACGGCGTGCAGGCAGCCCTCCATCTTGGGCACCATGCCGCTGGACAGCTCGGGCAGCAGCTTCTCCAGCTCGCTGACGGTGAGCTTGCTGATGAC
The DNA here is from genome assembly GCF_017639205.1 of Streptomyces nojiriensis. Lineage (NCBI taxonomy): Bacteria > Bacillati > Actinomycetota > Actinomycetes > Kitasatosporales > Streptomycetaceae > Streptomyces > Streptomyces nojiriensis. The sequence continues at coordinate 2,369,225 of NZ_CP071139.1, forward strand.
CTCGTCGCTGTGCGGCCAGTCCGCGTACAGGCCCTCGACGTCGGTGAGGACCATCAGCGTCTCGGCGCCGAGCGCGGCGGCGAGCGCCGCGGCCGCCGTGTCGGCGTTGACGTTGTACACGTGGTGGTCGTCGGCGCTGCCCGCGATGGAGGAGATGACCGGGATCCGGCCGTCCGCCAGCAGGGCCTCGATGGCGCCGGTGTCGATGGAGGTGATCTCCCCGACCCGGCCGATGTCGATGGCCTCGCCGTCGATCTGCGGGCTGTGCTTGGTCGCGATGATGGTGCGGGCGTCCTCGCCGGTCATGCCGACGGCCAGCGGCCCGTGCTGGTTGAGCAGTCCGACCAGCTCGCGCTGGACATGGCCCGCCAGGACCATCCGTACGACGTCCATGGCTTCCGGGGTCGTGACGCGCAGCCCCGCCTTGAACTCGCTGACCAGGCCCTGCTTGTCGAGCTGGGCGTTGATCTGGGGGCCGCCGCCGTGCACGACGACCGGCTTCAGGCCGGCCTGCCGCAGGAAGACCACGTCCTGGGCGAAGGCGGCCTTGAGCTCCTCGTCGATCATGGCGTTGCCGCCGAACTTGATGACGACGACCTTGCCGTTGTGGCGGGTCAGCCACGGCAGGGCCTCGATGAGGATCTGCGCCTTGGGCAGGGCGGTGTGCTTGCGGGCGGTGCCGCCGGAGGTGCCGGGCTGGCCGGCCTTCTCGTCGCTCATGAGGAGTAGGCGCTGTTCTCGTGGACGTACTCGGCGGTCAGGTCGTTGCCCCAGATCACGGCGGATTCGCTGCCGTTCGACAGGTCGGCGGTGATACGGACCTCGCGGCCCTTCATGGAGACCAGGTCGCGGTCGTCGCCGACCGATCCGTTGCGGCAGACCCAGACGTCGTTGATGGCGACGTTGAGGCGGTCCGGGTCGAAGGCGGCCTGGGTGGTGCCGATCGCGGAGAGCACCCGGCCCCAGTTCGGGTCCTCGCCGTGGATGGCGCACTTGAGCAGGTTGTTCCGGGCGATGGACCGGCCGACCTCGACCGCGTCGTCCTCGGTGAGCGCACCGATGACCTCGATGCGGATGTCCTTGCTGGCGCCCTCGGCGTCGCCGATGAGCTGGCGGGCCAGGTCGTCGCAGACCTTGCGCACGGCCTCTGCGAACTCCTCGTAGGCCGGTACCTGGCCGGAGGCGCCGGAGGCGAGCAGCAGCACCGTGTCGTTGGTGGACATGCAGCCGTCGGAGTCGACCCGGTCGAAAGTGGTGCGGGTGGCGGCGCGCAGCGCCTTGTCGAGGGTGGCGCTGTCCAGGTCGGCGTCGGTGGTGATGACGACGAGCATGGTGGCCAGGCCCGGGGCGAGCATGCCCGCGCCCTTGGCCATGCCGCCGACGGTCCAGCCGCCCTGCGAGACGGTGGCCGTCTTGTGCACGGTGTCGGTGGTCTTGATGGCGATGGCGGCGGCCTCGCCGCCGTCCGCGGACAGGGCCGCGGCCGCCGTCTCGATGCCGGGGAGCAGCTTGTCCATGGGGAGCAGGACGCCGATCAGGCCGGTGGAGGCGACCGCGATCTCGCCGGCGTTGAAGTCCCCGCCGAGCACCTGCGCGACCTTCTCCGCGGTGGCGTGGGTGTCCTGGAAGCCCTTGGGGCCGGTGCAGGCGTTGGCGCCGCCGGAGTTCAGGACGACCGCGCTGACGGCGGCGCCCCGCAGGACCTGCTCGGACCAGTGCACGGGCGCGGCCTTGACGCGGTTGGAGGTGAACACGCCCGCGGCGGCCAGACTCGGCCCGTTGTTGACCACGAGGGCCAGGTCGGGGTTGCCGTTGGCCTTGATCCCGGCGGCGATGCCGGCTGCCGTGAATCCCTGTGCTGCCGTGACGCTCACGGTGCGACTCCGATCGTGGAAAGCCCGAGCTGCTCGGGGAGCCCGAGGGCGATGTTCATGCTCTGCACCGCGCCGCCGGCGGTGCCCTTGGTCAGGTTGTCGATGGCGCTGACGGCGATGATCCGGCGGGCGGACTCGTCGTAGGCGACCTGGACGTGGACGGCGTTGGAACCGTGGACGGATTTGGTGGACGGCATCCGGCCCTCGGGCAGCAGGTGGACGAAGGGCTCGTCGGCGTAGGCCTTCTCGTACGCGGCGCGCAGCGATTCGGCGGTGGTGCCGGGGAGCGCCTTGGCCGAGCACGTGGCGAGGATGCCGCGCGCCATGGGCACGAGGGTCGGCGTGAAGGAGACCGAGACGCGCTCCCCCGCGAGCGGGCTGAGGTTCTGCACCATCTCGGGCGTGTGGCGGTGTCCGCCGCCCACGCCGTACGGGGTCACCGAGCCCATCACCTCGGCGCCGAGGAGGTGCGGCTTGAGGGCCTTGCCCGCGCCGGAGGTTCCGGTGGCGGCGACGATCACGGCCTCCGGCTCGGCGAAGTTCCCCTGGTAGGCGGGGAAGAGCGCGAGGGAGACGGCGGTGGGGAAGCAGCCGGGGACCGCGATGCGCCTGGTCCCGGTCAGTGCCTCGCGGGCGCCGGGCAGTTCGGGAAGCCCGTAGGGCCAGGTTCCGGCGTGCGGGGCGCCGTAGAAGGCGTCCCAGTCGGCGGAGTCCTTGAGCCGGTGGTCGGCGCCCATGTCGACGACGAGGACGTCCTCGCCGAGCTGGGCGGCGACGGCGGCGGACTGGCCGTGCGGCAGGGCGAGGAATACGACGTCGTGGCCGGCGAGGACCTCGGAGGTGGTCGCCTCCAGGGTGCGTCCCGCGAGCGGCACGAGGTGCGGTTGCAGCGAGCCGAGGAGCTGTCCGGCGTTGGAGTTGCCGGTGAGGGCGCCGATCTCCACCTCGGGGTGCGAGAGCAGGAGGCGCAGGACTTCTCCGCCCGCGTACCCGCTCGCTCCGGCCACCGCTACACGTACCACCATCGGACCCTCCTCATCGATGGCATGACTATACGTACTTACGCACGTTTATGCAATGCTCTTGATCGCGGCGGGGAGGGGCGCGCCGAAGGACCGGGCGCTCGCGGCACCCTCAGGAAGATATGTAGCAGGAAAGGGTGCGCTCCGACGCCGTTTCCGCCGGTTGCGGCGGCCTCGGCTACGCCGGGGCCTGGAGGCAGAGGTGCCAGTCGCCGGACCAGCCCGTGAGGGTCATCGTGGACAGCGGGCGGACGTCCACGTTCCAGTAGGTCAGCGGGGGCGCCTTCAGCGCGTACACCAGGGCCGCCCGGACCACCGAGGGCTCCGCCACCGCCACGATCGCGCCGCCGTCGTCGGCCGGCCGGGTGTCGAGCCAGCCGCCGATGCGGGAGATGAAGGCGAGCAGGGACTCGCCCCCGTGCGGGGCGGACCGCGGATCACTGAGCCACAGCTCCACCGCCCCGGGTTCGTGGGCGGCCACCTCGGCCAGGGTCAGCCCCCGCCAGCGGCCCATGTCGCACTCGCGCAGCGCGGGCTGGGCGAGGGGCGCGTATCCGAGGGCCTCGCCCGTGGCACGGCTGCGCGGGGTCGGCGAGCAGTAGCGCAGTTCGGCCGCGCCCAGGGGTACGAGGCCCTGCGCGGCGGACTCCACCGACCGCCAGCCGGGTCCGTCCAGCGGGCGGTCGTCGTCGAAGCGCTCGGTTAGCAGGGAGGAACTGCGGGCTGCGGCGACGAGCGAAACCCGAACATGCATGCGGTGATGGTGATCCGCATACCGCGGCGGGTCAAGCGTTCGGACCGAGGCCGTCCGCGAGGCCGGTACGCAGCCGCTGGACCGCCTCGACCAGTTCGCCGGGGCCCGCGACCCCGGCGAAGCTCAGCCGGACGTGCGGGCCCGGCGGCTCCGCGCAGAAGTACGGGCGGCCCGGAGCCACCGCCACCCCGGCGCGCAGGGCGGCCGCCGCGAAGGCAGCGTCGTCGCCGTACCCGGTCGGCCGGACCCACAACTGGTATCCGCCGTAGGGCAGGTGCGGCAGCTCCAGGGAGGGCAGCTCCCGGCGCAGGGCACCCGCGAGCACATCCCGCCGGTGGCGCAGCTCGGCGGCCACGGTCCGCAGGTGGCGCGGCCAGGCGGGCGCGCCGACCAGCTCCAGGGCGGCCTCCTGGAGCGGCCGGGACACGAAGAAGGAGTCCACGATCTGGATCGCGCGCAGCCGGTCGACCACCGGGCCGCGGGCGGCCACCGCGCCGACCCGCAGGCTGGGCGAGGTGACCTTGGTCAGCGACCGGACGTGCACCACGACCCCGTCCGTGTCCTCGGCGGCCAGGGTCGCGGGCAGCGGACCCGCGCCCTCGTGGGCCAGGGACCGGGCGTAGTCGTCCTCGACCACGAAGGCCCCGGCGGCCCGCGCGATGCGCAGCACCTCGGCCCGCCGCCCCGGAGCCAGCACCGCTCCGGTCGGGTTCTGGAACAGGGGCTGGCATACGAACACCCGTGCGCCGGTCGCTTCGAAGGCGGCGGCCAGCAGCTCCGGACGGACCCCCTCGGCGTCCACCGGGACGGGCACGGGCCGGCATCCGGAGGCCCGGGCGATCGCCAGCAGCCCGGGGTAGGTCGGGGACTCCACCAGGATCGGCGCCCCGGGCGGGGCGAGCGCCCGCAGGGCGGTGGCCAGCGCGCTCTGCCCGCCCGCGGTGACCAGTACGTCGGCGGCGACGACCGCGCCGCCGATCTCCCGGGCGAACCAGTCGCGCAGCTCGGGCAGCCCTTCCAGGGGTGGCCGCCCCCAGGCGCCGGGCCGCCGCCCGGCCCGGGCCAGCGCGGCCGCCATGGCCCGCTCGGGCTGGAGGGAGCGGTGCAGGTAGCCGCTGTTGAGCTCGATCACCCCGGACGGCGGCACGGCCAGGCAGCCCAGCACTCCGGTGGCGTCGACGGACCGCGGGACGATCTCCCCGGCGCCCTCCGCGCTGAGGGCGACCTCCTGCCAGGAAGTGTCCCCGGGCGCGGGGGCCGCCGTACGCGGTGCGGCGCGGAAGACCCCCGCGCCGGGCCGGGTGACGACCAGGCCCTCGGCGGCGAGCTGCGCGAGAGCCCGGGAGACGGTGACCGGGCTGACCCGGTAGCGCTCAACCAAGACGCGGCTCGACGGGAGCTTTCCACCTATCGAGTAGCGGTTGAGTTCGGCCCGCAGGGATTCGGCCAGCTCTGCCACACTGCTACGCTCGTACATGACAGCACAGAATAGCGCTACTCTCCCGACCACGATAGCGGTCACGAACCCGGTGCGCCGGGGTACCGCCCTCGCCCTGCTCGGCGTCGTCGCCTTCTCGCTGACCTTCCCCGCGACCGCCTGGGGACTGGAGAGCTTCGGCCCGTGGTCGCTGGTCGCGCTGCGCAGCGTCCTCGCCGCCGCCATCGCCGGGGCCTTCCTGCTGGCCCGGCGGGTCCGACTGCCCGCCCGCGAGCACTGGGCGGGGCTCGCCGTCGTCGCCGCCGGGGTGGTCGTCGGCTTCCCGATGCTCACCACCCTCGCGCTGACGACCTCCACCACCTCGCACGCCGCCGTGGTGGTCGGCCTCCTGCCGCTCACCACCGCCGCGCTGTCCGCGCTGCGCACCGGAGCCCGCCCCTCGCGCGCCTTCTGGGCCGCGGCCCTCGCCGGGGCCGCGGTCGTGATCGCCTTCACGCTCACGCAGAGCGGCGGCGCCCTCTCGGCGGGCGACGCGTACCTGTTCGGCGCACTGCTGGTGTGCGCCGCCGGGTACACCGAGGGCGGCCGCCTCGCCCGGCTGCTGCCCGGCTGGCAGGTGATCGGCTGGGCGCTGGTCCTGTGCCTGCCGCTCAGCCTGGCCGGCTCCGCGGCCGGGCTCGCGTACGAGCCGGTGCACCTCGGCTTCCACGGGCTCGCCGGGCTGGTCTGGGCGGCCGCCGGCTCCACCTTCCTCGGCCTGTACGTCTGGTACCGCGGCATGGCCGAGATCGGCGCGCCGCGGGCCAGCCAGCTGCAACTCGCCCAGCCGCTGCTGACCCTCGTCTGGTCGGTGGCCCTGCTGGGCGAGCACCTCTCCCCCGCCGCGCCGGCCGCCGCCTGCGCGGTCCTGGTCTGCATCGCGGTGACCCAACGGGTCAAATAGCCGCATGACGACCTAAACTGCAAGCACCGGATCGGACCGCCACCGAGGAGGTCAGTTATGCGCGCGACCGAGGGCGACCAGCTGGTGCAGCACGGCAGGATCGTCGGACAGCACGACAAGGTGGGCGAGATCACCCAGGTCCTGGGCGAGAACGGAACCCCCCCGTACCGGGTCCGCTTCCAGGACGGACACGAGGCACTGATGGCTCCCGGACCCGACTGCACGGTCCGCCACCCCTCAGAGCCCACTCACTGAATCAGCGCCGGGACGCCGCCGGGCCGTAGTGGTCGGCGACCACCCGGGCCATCGCTCCGTTGGGATCCGCGGCCACCTGCTTCGCCGAGAAGTACGCGTGGCCGCGGACCTCCGGGTACCCGCGGGCGAACGTCAGGTGCTTCGACAGCTCCCCGGGGTCGCGCCAGGCCTCGGTGGAGCTGTCCTCGTCGCAGCGGTACAGGGCCTCCCCCACGTACAGGTCCACCTTCGTACCGGCGACGGTCCGCGCCCACCAGGGCACGATGTCGGCGTAGTCCGCGGTCGGGTGCCCGATGTGCCAGTAGGCCTGCGGCACGATGTAGTCGATCCAGCCCTCCCGGACCCACTTGCGGGTGTCCGCGTAGAGGTCGTCGTACGTCCCGAGGCCCGCCCGGGTCGGCGAACCGGCCGGGTCGCGGTCGGAGTTGCGCCAGACGGCGAACGGGCTGATCCCGAAGCGGAGCGCCGGCCTCAGCGCCCGCAGCCGTGCGGACATCTCGCGGACCAGGGTGTCGATGTTGCCCCGGCGCCAGGCGGCGCGCGAGGCGAAGCCCGCCCCGTACTCCTCGAAGGCCTCGTCGTCGTCGAAGTACTCCTCCGCCACCGGGTACGGGTAGAAGTAGTCGTCCCAGTGCACGGCGTCCAGCGGGTAGCGGGAGACGGCGTCGAACATGGCGTCCTGGACGAAGCGCCGCACCTCGGGCAGGCCCGGGTTGTAGAAGAGCTTGCCGCCGTACTCCACCGTCCAGCCGGGATTGCGCCGCGCCGGGTGCGTGGACGCCAGCCGGTCGAGGTCGGTGTGGTTGGCCACGCGGAACGGGTTGAACCAGGCGTGCAGCTGCAGCCCGCGGGCGTGCGCCTCCTTGACGGCCGTGCCCAGCGGGTCCCAGCCGGGATCGACCCCCTGCTGCCCGGTCAGCCACTGCGACCAGGGCTCCAGCTTCGAAGGCCAGAGGGCGTCCGCCGCCGGCCGGACCTGGAGGATCACCGCGTTCAGGCGGCGCTCGACGGCGGAGTCGAGGAGGGCGAGCAGCTCCGCGCGCTGCCGCGCCGCGGAGAGTCCGCTCTCGGAGGGCCAGTCCACATTGGACACGGAAGCGATCCACATCCCCCGGAAGTCGGCGCCGGCCCGCCGCTCGGGGAGCTCCGCGGACGTCCGCGGCGCCGCGGCCGCCGACCCGGCCGTGGCGGCGGCGATCACCCCCACGGCTCCGGCCAGCAGTGCCCGTCGGCCGATGTACGTCATGTGACATCTCCGTTTCGCTGAGTGACATTGCACGGTGTCCGCTCAGCATGCCCGCCCCGGCCCGCCGCCCGCCGCAAGGTCGGGAGTAACGTCGGGGGGCGTGGCGGGCGCCGGAATCGTACGGGGGACCCGCCGACGGATGAGCTGCGAAAGGCACGAAGTGACTGACCTCCCTTCCGACATCACACGGGTCGGCGTAGTGGGCTGTGGCCAGATGGGTGCGGGTATCGCCGAGGTGTGCGCCCGCAGTGGCCTTGAGGTCAAGGTCGCCGAGACCACCGGCGAAGCCCTGGAGATCGGCCGTACCCGGCTGCACAACTCCCTGACCAAGGCCGCCGAACGCGGCAAGATCACCGAAGAGGAGCGGGACGCCACCCTGGCCCGCCTCACCTTCACCACCGACCTCGGCGAGTTCGCCGACCGCGACCTCGTCATCGAGGCCGTCGTCGAGAACGAGCAGGTCAAGACGGAGATCTTCCAGGTCCTCGACCAGGTGATCACCCGCCCGGACGCGATCCTGGCCTCCAACACCTCCTCCATCCCGCTGGTCAAGCTGGCCGTCGCGACCTCGCGGCCGGACCAGGTCATCGGCATCCACTTCTTCAACCCGGCCCCGGTGCAGAAGCTCGTCGAGCTGATCCCGGCGCTGACCACGGGCGAGGAGACGGTCAAGCGGGCCGAGGCCCTGGTGCGGGACGTGCTGGGCAAGCACGCGGTCCGCGCCCAGGACCGGTCCGGGTTCGTCGTCAACGCGCTCCTCGTCCCGTACCTGCTGTCCGCGATCCGGATGTTCGAGTCGGGCATCGCCAGCCGCGAGGACATCGACAACGGCATGGAGCTGGGCTGCGCCCACCCGATGGGCCCGCTCAAGCTGTCCGACCTGATCGGCCTCGACACCATCGCGTCGATCGCCGACTCGATGTACGCGGAGTACAAGGAGCCGCTGTACGCCGCTCCCCCGCTGCTCCAGCGCATGGTCGACGCCGGCCGCCTGGGCCGCAAGACGGGCGCGGGCTTCTACCCCTACGGCTGATCCGTCCGGCCGGCGCTACGGCCGGCCGAGCCGCAGGTGGTGCAGCAGGAGCAGCCCGGCCGCCATGTTGGCGGCCGGGATCTCCCCGCGGGAGATCATGTCCGGCACGAACTTGAGCGGGACCCACTCCCGGCGCGAGGACTCGAAATCGTCCTCGGGATGCCCGGTGTAAGTGGCCCCGTCCGCCCAGTAGAGGTGGTGCCGGGCATCGGTCAGCCCGCTGGACGGCTCGACGGTCATCAGGTGGTGGAGCGGGCCTGGCCGCCAGCCCGACTCCTCCTCCATCTCACGGGCCGCCGCGACCGCGATGTCCTCGCCGTCCTCGACCACCCCGGCGGGCAGTTCCCAGCCCCAGCTGTCGGTGATGAAGCGGTGCCGCCAGAGCAGCAGCACCTCGTCGGCCTCGTTGACGGCCGTGGCGACGGCGACCGGGCGCAGCCGGATCACGAAGTGGTCCAGGTGCCGGCCGTCGGGAAGTTCCACATCGGCGAGGTTCACGTCGAACCAGCGGTTCTTGTACACGGTCTGCTCACTCAGGTTCGTCCACTGCACGGTTGTGCCACCTTCTTCCGTTCGAGTAGGTGGCAACATGGCAGCACCCCGGCCCGTCACAGCGGAACGCGCAGCGCCCCGTCGATGAGCCGCGCGGTCTCCTCCGCGCCCGTACAACCGCTGGTCAGAAGCTGTTCGCGGACCGCCCGCAGCCGGTCGCGCAGCCGCAGCGACTCCATGCCCTTGGCCCGCTCGGCCATCTCGGCCGCGGACGCCGCGGCCCGGTCCGCCTCCCCCTGGCGCAGCTGGATCTCGCACAGCATCGCCAGCCGGTGCACCCGGCCGCGGTCGTGCGCCGGCGTGCCGACAGCGGCGGTCGCCTGGACCCGGGCGGCTTCCAGATCGCCCAGGCTGAGCAGCGCCTCGGCGACCTGGACGTTGACCAGCCCCGGCTGTACGTAGCCGGTCTCGTCCGGTTCGCTGCCCGGGCGGATCCGCTCGGCGGCCGCCTCCGCCTTGCGGATGCAGGCCAGTGCGGCCGGGGTGTCGCCGAGCTGGGCGTACGCCTTGGCCTGCATCGCGTACAGGTCGGCGGCCAGCGCCGGGGTGGTGTGCCGCCCGGCGGCCCGCAGCGCGGCCTCGGCGAAGGCGACGGCCTGGCGGTACTCCCGCAGGTGCAGGGACTGGTTGACGATCAGTGCGATGACGTACGCCCCGAGCCCCCGGTCCCCGCTCGCCTTGGCCAGGCGCAGGGCCTGGTGGAAGTAGCGCTGGGCCAGGCCGTGGGCGTCCGAGTCGTACGCGCAGATCCCCGCCACCGCCACCAGGGACCCCGTGGCCCGGTGCAGCCGGCGGCCGAGGTCGTCGGAGTAGCTCCCGCGCAGCATCGGCGCGGTCTCACTGCCCAGGAAGCGCACGATCCGGTCCCGTGTGGCGAGACCGCCGGCCCGGCGGTACATCAGCTCGTAGTGGGCGCGGGCCGACTTCAGGATCTCGATGTGCTCGGGACCGATCGGGTTCGGACCCTCGCGGGAGACGTCGGCGTCCTCGGGCGGATTCTCCCACTCCCACACCGGTATGACGGCGGGCGTCCCGGTGACCGCCCCGGCGGCCAGCAGCTGGGGCCGGGCCTGGACGTCGGAACGCCACAGGGCGGCGGCCCGGTCCACGAACCCGTTGAGCGGCGAGGCGTGCAGCGGAACGGGCTGGTCGGCCGCGCCGAGCCCGATGTCGTCCAGCCCGAGGGGACGCCGCAGCCGCCCGCCGAGCACCTCGCAGATCAGGTCGGGAACCTGGCCCCGGGGCCGCTGACCCTTCAACCACCGCGTCACGGCGGTGTGTTCGTAGCGCAGGGCGAGTCCGCGGGTGCGGCCTGCCTGGTTCACGTACGCGGCGAGTCCGGCATGGGACATGCCCGCCTCGGCGAGGAGGGCGTCGAGCAGGACATTGGGCTGCATGGGCCCCTCCAAGGGCTCGTCGGTCTCAGGCTAGTGGGTGCGCGGTTCACACGGGGTGTGAACCGTGTACGCGCATAAATGCGATGCGCACTCTGCCGCACGGACCCGTGGAGGCGCTTCACTGAAGAGCCTCGCCAAGAGGTAGCTCGGGTCGTCGGCTCCCCCTCGTACAGTGCGACGACCCGTCACCGCGCCGCCCGTTCTGCTGTCTGCCCGACACTCCATGGCAGGCGGGCGGCGCGTTCCGGCCCCGCCGGCGCCCGGTTGGTCGCCGCGCCCCGGCAGGGGCCGGGCCGAGAGCGCGCGCCGGGCTCATCCACCGGGCCCGGCGCGCGTGTCCGGGGCCGGTGGTCAAGGCCGGTCGTCGCCGAGCACCGGCAGAGCGGCGTGCCCGCCCGCCACCAGCCGCGCGGGCGTGGCCGCCGCCTCCTGTGCCAGGACGCCCGCCGGTACGGGCACCAGCCCGAGCGGCGGCAGCAGCTGCGCGGGGATCCCCCAGGCCACCGCCGCGGCCCGGGAGGTGCCCCCTGGACGGGCCGGAAGAACTCCACGCGTGATTGTGCCGACCGACCGGCACCCCGGGCACGGGCCATCGGGGTTCTCACCCGAACGGGTGAGGGGCACGTCCGGTGGTCCGGACGTGCCCCTCACGCGTGTACGAAGCGGCTACGCGCCCCGGAGCACCGCCCCGGTCCGCTCGCCCGCCAGGGCCACCGCCGCGTCGCGCGCGGCCGTGGACTCCTCGGCGGTCAGCGTCCGGTCGGCCGCGCGGAAGCGCAGCGCGTAGGCGAGGGACTTCTTGCCCTCGCCGACCTGCTCACCGGTGAACACGTCGAACAGCCGCAGCGATTCGAGGAGTTCGCCCGCGCCCTTGCGCAGCGCGGCCTCCACCGAGGACGCCGGGACCGACGCGTCGACGATCAGCGCCACGTCCTGGGTCGCCACCGGGAAGGAGGAGATCCGCGGCGCCTGGAGGGCCTCGCCACCGGCCGCCGCGAGGCGGTCCAGGTCGATCTCCATCGCGCTGGTGCGGGCCGGCAGGCCCATCGCCTTGACCACGCGCGGGTGCAGTTCACCGGCGTGGCCGATGACCTGCTCGACCCCGCCGAGGGTGACGACCAGCTCGGCGCAGCGGCCCGGGTGCCAGGGGCCGTACTGGCCCTGGCGGACCACCAGCTCGGCGCCGGCCTCGACGGCCAGCGCGCGGGCGGCCTGGACGGCGTCCGCCCAGTCGGCCGGACGGCCCTTGCCCCACCAGCCGGCCTGCTCGCGCGCACCGGCCAGCACGACCGCGGCGTACCGCGGCTGCGCGGGCAGGGCCGCGTTCAGGGTGGCGATCTCCTCGTCCGTGGGACGCCGGTCGACGGGCAGCCGTACGGCGACACCCGGCTGCGCGGCGGCCCGGAAGACCGAACCGGTCTCGAACAGCGCGAGGTCGTGGCTGCCCCGGCTGTCGTTGCGGCGCAGCGCGCCGAGCAGACCCGGCAGCAGCGTGGTGCGCAGCGCCGGCTCCTCGTCGGAGATCGGGTTGACCAGCTTGACGACCTGGCGGGCCACGTCGTGCGCGGGGAGCTGGAGCTGGTCGAAGACGCCCTCACCGATGAACGGGTAGCTCAGCGCCTCGACGTAGCCCGCGCCGGCCAGCGCGCGGCCGACCCGGCGGTGCAGCTGCTGCCGGGCGGTCAGACCGCGGCCGGAGGGCACCTGCGGGAGGGTCGACGGGAGGTTCCCGTAGCCCTCCAGCCGGATGACCTCTTCGGCGAGGTCGTTGGGCGCGGCGAGGTCGGGCCGCCACGAGGGGACGGTGACGACGAGCTCGTCCTGGCCGTAGACGTCGCAGCCGATCTCCTGGAGGCGGCGCACGACGGTCTCGCGGCCGTACTCCATGCCCGCCACCCGGTCCGGGTGGTCCGCGGGCATGGCGATGGTGCGCGGCGCGCCCGGGGCGACGACCTCGGTGACGCCCGCCTCGGCGGTGCCGCCCGCGAGGAGCACGAGCAGGTCGACGGTCCGCTGCGCGGCCGCGGCGGCGGCCTGCGGGTCGACGCCCCGCTCGAAGCGCTTGGAGGCCTCGGAGGACAGCTTCAGGCGGCGGGCGGTGCGCGAGATCGACACGGAGTCGAAGTGCGCGGCCTCGATGACGACGTCCGTGGTCCCCGTGACCTGGCCGGTCCCGGGGTCGGTGACGGAGTCGGCGATCTCGGTGTTGGCGCCGCCCATGACACCGGCGAGGCCGATCGGCCCGCTGTTGTCGGTGATCACCAGGTCCTCGGCGTCGAGCGTGCGCTTGACCCCGTCGAGGGTGGTGAACTTCTCGCCCTGCTCGGCGCGGCGGACACCGATGGTGCCCTCGACGCTGGCGCGGTCGTACGCGTGCAGCGGCTGGCCGAGCTCCAGCATCACGTAGTTGGTGATGTCCACGGCGAGCGAGATCGGGCGCATGCCCGCCTTCTGCAGGCGGCGGGTCAGCCAGATCGGGGAGCGCGCGTCGGGGTCGAGACCGGTCACCGTGCGGGCGGTGAAGCGGTCGCAGCCGGCCGGGTCGTCGACCTTGACCGGGTAGCCGTACGAGTTCGGCGCGGGCACGTCGAGCAGCGCCGGGTCGCGCAGCGGCAGGCCGTAGGCGGTGGCCGCCTCACGGGCGACACCGCGCATGGACATGCAGTAGCCGCGGTCCGGGGTGATGTCGATGTCGAGGACCTCGTCGACGAGCTGGAGCAGCTCGATCGCGTCGGTGCCGACCTCGTGCTCGGGCGGCAGCACGATGATGCCGTGCGTGCCGTCGTCGCCCATGCCCAGCTCGTCGCCGGAGCAGATCATGCCGTGCGAGGTGCGGCCGTAGGTCTTGCGCGAGGCGATCGCGAAGTCGCCGGGCAGGACCGCGCCGGGCAGCACCACGACGACCTTGTCGCCGACGGCGAAGTTCCGGGCGCCGCAGACGATCTCCTGCGGCTCGCCGGTGCCGTTGGCCTGGCCGACGTCGACCGTGCAGAAGCGGATCGGCTTGCGGAAGCCCTCCAGCTCCTCGATGGTCAGCACCTGGCCGACGACGAGCGGGCCCTTGAGGCCGCCGCCGAGCTGCTCGACGGTCTCGACCTCGAGGCCGGCGTCGACCAGCTTGGCCGCCACGTCACGGGCGGTTTCACCCGCGGGGAGATCGACGTACTCCCGCAGCCAGGAAAGCGGGACGCGCATCAGATCTCACTCCCGAACGGCCGGGTGAAACGCACGTCACCCTCGACCATGTCTCGCATGTCTTCGACGTTGTGGCGGAACATCAGCATCCGTTCGATGCCGAACCCGAAGGCGAATCCGCTGTACTTCTCGGGGTCCACACCGCAGGCGACGAGCACCTTGGGGTTGACCATGCCGCAGCCGCCGAGCTCGATCCAGCCCTCGCTGGAGCAGGTACGGCACGGACGGTCGGGGTTGCCCACCGACTCGCCGCGGCACACGTAGCACTGCATGTCCATCTCGGCGGACGGCTCGGTGAAGGGGAAGAAGTGCGGGCGCAGGCGCGTCGTGGTGCCCGCACCGAAGAGCTCCTGGACCATGTGGTCCATGGTGCCCTTGAGGTCCGCCATGGTCAGGCCCTCGTCCACGGCGAGCAGCTCGACCTGGTGGAAGACCGGGGTGTGCGTCGCGTCGAGCTCGTCGGTGCGGTACACCCGGCCCGGGCAGACGATGTAGACGGGGGGCTTGCGCTCCAGCAGCGAGCGCGCCTGCACCGGGGAGGTGTGGGTGCGCAGCACGACGCCCGACTCGTCGCCCTGGGTGCCCTCGGGCCCCTGGACGAAGAAGGTGTCCTGCATCTGGCGCGCCGGGTGGTCGGGCGTGAAGTTGAGGGCGTCGAAGTTGAACCACTCCGCCTCGACCTCGGGCCCCTCGGCGACCTCGTACCCCATGGCCACGAAGATGTCCGCGATGCGGTCCATCAGCGTGGTCAGGGGGTGCCGGGCGCCGGCGGGGACGCGGTCGTAGGGCAGCGTGACGTCCACGGCCTCCTCGACCAGCACCCGCTCGTCACGCTCCGCCTCCAGCGCGACCGTGCGGGCCCCGAAGGCCTTGTTCACGGCGCCGCGGGCCTGTCCCACGCGCTTGCCCGCCTCGGCCTTGGCCTGCGGGGGCAGCGCGCCGATCTCGCGGTTGGCGAGCGCCAGGGGCGAGCGGTCGCCCATGTGCGCGGTCTTCGCCTCACGCAGCGCGTCGAGGTCGCCGGCGGACGCGAAGGCGGCGAGCGCCTCGTCCCGCATGCGCTCGATCTCTTCCGGTTTCAGTGCCTCGACCTCGACAGGGTCGTACGACTTGTTCGGTGCCGACATCTCTTCCCGTACTTCCGATGGCTGGCTGGTTGGGTCCCCCGCGCGACGCGCAGGACGCGCTCGGCACAAGGACACAAAGGTGCCAAAGGTCGAGTCTAAAGGTCGCTGGGGGTGGAGGAGCCCGTGGGCCGCCTGCCGAGACGCTCCGCAGGGCTACTGCGTGAGGTACGCGGGGGCGCTCACGGGCAGGATAAATCGGAACTCGGCGCCGCCGCCGGGGCCGCGGCCGACCGTGATGGTCCCGCCGTGGGCTTCCACGATGCCCTTGACGATGTACAGGCCCAGGCCGGTGCCGCCGCGCTTGCTCCCCCGCCAGAAGCGGGTGAAGACGCGGCCCATCGACTCCTCGGGGATCCCGGGGCCTTCGTCGGTCACGGTGACGGCGGTTCCCTTCTCATGTGGCGACACACCGATGGTGACCGTTCCCTCTCCGTGGCGCACCGCATTTTCCAGGAGGTTGCCGAGGATCTGGTCGATCTTGTCCGGGTCGGCCCACAGATCGGGGAGCGGGCGGCTCACGCTCACGAGGAACCGCTCGGGGTCCTGCCCGTTCGCGGTGAGTGCCTGTACGTGGCGGCCGACGGCGGTGGCGATGTCCACCGGCTGGCGGCGCACCTCCAGGCGGCCGGAGTCGATGCGGGAGATGTCGAGGAGCTCGGCGATGAGGCGGGTGACGCGGTTGGCGTCGGCGTCGACGGTCTCCAGCATCAGTCGCTTCTGGTCGTCGGTGAACCGCTCCCACTTGGCGAGCAGGGTGGCCGTGAACCCCTTGACCGAGGTCAGCGGGGAGCGCAGCTCATGGGCCACGGTGGCGATGAGCTCGGCGTGGCTGCGCTCGGTGCGCCGGCGGGCCTCGGTACCGCGCAGGGTGACCACGAGGCGGCGCAGCGGGCCGGTGGGGTGCGTACGGACGTAGCTGGCGGAGACCAGCACCTCGCGGCCGCCGGGGAGCAGCAGGTTCCGCTCCGGCTGGCCGCGGCGGGTGGCGAGGCCCCCGTACGGGTCGGTCAGCGCCCACCAGCGGCGGCCTTCGAGGTCCTCCAGCGGGAGCGCCCGCTCGATGCGGGTGCCGAGCGCCTGGGCGGGGTCGATCGCGGTCATCCGGGCCGCGGCCCGGTTGAAGCAGATCACGTGCCCGGTCGCGTCGGCGACGACGAGCCCGTCGGGCAGGCAGTCGGGGTCGATCCCGAAGGCGAGCCCCTCACCGGTGGCTCCGGCACCCAGGACCGCCCCGCGCGGCGCGCCCTGCGGCGGTACGCCGCGCAGCGCGTCGGAGGGGAGTACGGGGGGCACGGCATCGGCGGGCCCGCCCGTACGGGCGCAGGGGCCGACCGGCACCGGCGGACCGGCCGTCGTGCCGGCCCCCGGCGAGCTGTTCGTACCGACGGTCATGTCCCCGTACCCCACATCTCCGAGTAGCGCAGTGGGCCCCCCGGGCCGCCACACTACTAGCTGGGGGTCACGGAGCGGCACCCTCCGGGCGCCCGCTGTGCTCGCGCGGACGCGTAGAGGCACACGGCGGCTGCCGTCGCCAGGTTCAGGCTCTCGGCCTTTCCGTGGATCGGGACCCGTACGACGGCGTCCGCGAGGGCCCTGGTCTCCTCCGGCAGACCCCAGGCCTCGTTGCCGAAGACCCAGGCGGAGGGCCCGCCCATGGTGCCCGCGTCCAGCTCGGCGTCGAGGTCGTCCGCACCCGCGCCGTCGGCCGCCAGGATCCGCACCCCGGCCGCCCGGAGCCCCTCGACGGCCTGCTCGACCGGAACGCCGACCGCGACCGGGAGGTGGAAGAGGGAGCCCACGGAGGCCCGTACCGACTTGGGGTTGTAGAGGTCCACGGAGGCGTCGGTGAGCACCACGGCGTCGGCGCCGGCGGCGTCGGCGCAGCGCAGCACCGTACCGGCGTTGCCGGGGTCGCGGACGTGCGCGAGGACGGCGACGAGCTTGGGCCGGGCCCCCAGGATCTCCTCGAACGGGGAGTCCAGGAAGTGGCAGACACCGACCAGGCCCTGCGGGGTGACGGTCTGGGAGACCTCGGCGAGCACCTCGTCGGAGGCGTAGTGCACGCGGGCACCCGCGTCCAGGGCGGCCTCGATGATCCCGGAGTAGCGCTCGGCGGCCTCGACGGTGGCGAACAGCTCGATCAGGGTCGACGCGCCCGTGGGACCGCGGTGCTCGACGGCCTCGCGGACCGCCTGCGGACCCTCGGCGATGAAGCGGCGCTCCTTGGTGCGGAAGTTGCGCCGCGCCAGGCGCCTGGCGGCGGCCACCCGCGGGGATCGGGGGGAGATCAGCTCGTCGGGGTGACCCATGGTGTGTGCGGTTCTCTCTCGGGGTTCCGGGCTCGGGGTTCCGGGCGGGACGGGACGGGACGGGCGGCGCGGGGCTGCGGCGCGGGGCGGAAAGCACACGGACCCGCAGGCGAATGCCTGCGGGTCCGTGGGGGCCGGCCCCTGGTGAGCTGGGCCGGCTAGCCCTTAGGCAGCGGCCTTGGGGGCGTTGACGTCGGCCGGAAGCGCCTTCTGCGCGACCTCGACGAGCGCGGCGAACGCGTTGGCGTCGTTGACGGCCAGCTCCGCGAGGATCTTGCGGTCCACCTCGATGTTGGCGGCCTTCAGACCCTGGATGAGGCGGTTGTACGTCATGCCGTTCTGGCGGGCAGCGGCGTTGATGCGCTGGATCCACAGCTGACGGAAGTCGCCCTTGCGCTTCTTGCGGTCGTTGAAGTTGTAGACCAGCGAGTGGGTGACCTGCTCCTTGGCCTTGCGGTACAGGCGCGAACGCTGACCGCGGTAGCCGGAGGCCGCCTCGAGGATCGCCCGGCGCTTCTTGTGGGCGTTTACTGCCCGCTTGACGCGTGCCACTTTTTAACTCCTTGTAGCGGGGCCGCGGGTGTCTTCACACGGCCCGAAATTCGATGGGGTCCCGGTCTCGACGTGCGTCCGCTCCCGGCAGGGGGAGCGGAGACGTCAGATGCCGAGAAGCTTCTTGATCTTCGCGGCGTCGCCGGGGGCCATCTCCGCGTTGCCGGTGAGGCGGCGGGTGACACGGGACGACTTGTGCTCGAGCAGGTGGCGCTTGCCGGCGCGCTCGCGGAGCACCTTGCCGGAGCCGGTGACCTTGAAGCGCTTCTTGGTACCGCTGTGCGTCTTGTTCTTCGGCATGGCGCCGTTATCTCCTCGTCGGTGGCGCTCCCACCGGTCCGGTACGGGACCGGCTTACGGGAGCGTCATGTTGTGTCGGGTGATCCGGGACGGAGTGTCCTGGAATCAGGCCTCGGCGTTCGCCTCGTCGGCCGGAGCCTCTTCGGCAGCGGCCTCGGTGGCCTCGGCGGAGGCGACCTCGGTGGTGTCATCGACCTCGACGGCGGCGTCCTCGGAAGGAGCCTCGCCTTCGGTGTGGGCGACACCCTGGCGCTCCGCCTTGCGGGCGGCCTGCGCCTCGCGGGCTTCGGCCATCGCCTCGGTCTTCTTCTTGTGCGGACCGAGGACCATGATCATGTTTCGGCCGTCCTGCTTCGGGTTCGACTCGATGAACCCGAGGTCCTCGACGTCCGAAGCGAGACGCTGCAGCAGTCGGTAGCCGAGTTCCGGCCGGGACTGCTCGCGACCACGGAACATGATCGTGATCTTGACCTTGTCGCCCTGCTTGAGGAACCGAACGACGTGACCCTTCTTGGTGTCATAGTCGTGCGGGTCGATCTTCGGCCGGAGCTTCATTTCCTTGATGACCGTGTGCGCCTGGTTCTTGCGCGCCTCACGGGCCTTCATGGCCGACTCGTACTTGAACTTGCCGTAGTCCATGAGCTTGCAGACCGGCGGGCGTGCGGACGCCGCGACCTCGACCAGGTCGAGGTCGTACTCCTGCGCGAGCTCAAGCGCCTTGGCAAGCGGCACGATGCCGACCTGCTCGCCGCTGGGACCGACAAGCCGTACCTCGGGAACGCGAATCCGGTCGTTGATGCGGGGCTCGGTGCTGATGGATCCTCCTCGGTAGCACCACACGGCTGCCTGGCAGACAGCCGCTGACGTGTATTTCCGTCAGACCGACCGCAGCGGGAGAATGAAAAAAGCCCCGCCGGGCACAGGCAGGGGCTCCAAAACAACCGGAACACCGCCGCGTGCGAACCGCGGGGCGTAGACTCGGGCAGCTTTCCATCGTCCGTACGGAACGATGGATGCCGCCTGACCGGTGACCCGCCGCCCCGGAGGGCAGTCAGGTGGGAGAACGGAGCCTCCACTTGTGGGCCGGGCACATAAGTGTCCGGCCGGTCGAAGTACATACTAGCACCCGCGCCGCAAGCCCGCCGCACGGCATATCGTGGGCGCATGACTGACGCGACACCCCCCACCGAACCCACTGCCGACGGCGCCCCCGACTACGACACCATGACCCGCGACATCGCGGACGTGCCCGCCGTCGAGGTGATCACCACGGTGGCCGTGCACCTGCTGAGCGCCGCGGCGGTCAACCTGGGCCTGGACAAGCCGGACTCCGAGCACAAGGACCTCGACGAGGCCCGCAAGCTGATCACGGCCCTGGCCGGCCTGGTCACCGCGAGCGCCACCGAGATCAGCTCCTTCCACGCCGCCCCGCTGCGCGACGGCCTGAAGTCGCTCCAGCTGGCCTTCCGCGAGGCCTCGATCGTGCCGGACGAGCCGGGCCAGGGGCCGGGCGAGAAGTTCACGGGTCCCGTCTTCGGCTGAGCCCGTACCGGAGAGCCGCACGACGACGGCCGGTGCACCCCGCGCGGGGTGCACCGGCCGTCGTCGTGTCCGGGAACCGCGCGGCCGCGGCCCGGGCTCAGCGGGCGAACAGGGGCTCGCCGGGCGGAGCCGGCGCGTCCGGCGGAAGCAGCGCCAGGTCCAGTCCGCGGACCAGCCGGGCCCGCAGGGTGGTGTCCGCCGCCAGCGCCTCGGCGACGCGCCGGGCCGCCGCGGACGCCTGCGCGCCCCCGGCCAGCACGATCGCCAGGGTGCCGTCGGAGTCGGCGCCGCCCGGGCCGAGGTGGGCGCGCAGCACGGCCGGCTCGGCGGACACCGCGGCCCGTACGGCCTCCCGTACGGCCGGATCGGCCAGCGGGCCCGCGTCGGTGCGGCCCTCGGCGAGCGCGAGGAGCGCGGAGCCGGTCAGCTGGTAGGTGACGGGGCCGGCCAGGTCCAGGACCACGGTGTCGGCCTTCTCGTGCGCGGCGGCGGCCAGCGCCTGGTGCAGCGGGACGGCCACCGGCCGGGCCGCGGGGTCCCAGAGCGCGAGCGAGGCGATCGAGGTGAAGGCCGGCAGCGCCCGCCGGTCGCCCGCCCGCAGGGTCGGGACGGCCATGTCGCTGGTCTTCTCGCGCTTGAGGCCCGTCTCCGGGTCGGTCTCCACCTCACCGAGGACGGCGACCACCGGGACCAGCAGGCGGGCGCCCTTGAGCGCGGCCAGCACCTCCGGCTCCTTCGCCCGGTCCTCGGACCAGGCGGCCAGGGCCGCGGTCAGCCGGGGATCGGCGGAGCCGTCGTCGTCGGAGAAGCCCGGGTCGGGAATGTTCTTGTTCGCCATGTTCGCCACAGTTACCCGACCCTACTGTGCCGCGTACGGGTCCTGGCCACGGCCCCGGGCGCCCCGGCGCGGGCGCCGCGCGAGGACGGCGGCGAGTGCGAGCAGCACCGCGCCCGCGACCGCTGCGGCCGGGGCTCCCAGCCGGGCGCCCCGCTCGGGCGGGCGGACCGGTTCGGGGCCGGGGCCGAAGTACGTGCTCCCGGCCGCGGCGGGCACGGGCGCCGGAGCCTCCGGGCGCATGCCCTCGGCGGCCTGGAGGGCGGCGACGGGATCGACCAGCCCGTGACCGCGGGCGTCGTCGCGGCCGCCGGCCGGGGAGTCGGAGGCGGTCGCCTCCAGCAGCTTCTTCACCTGGGCCGGGGTCAGCTCGGGGTGCGCGGCCAGGACCAGGGCCACGGTGCCGGAGACGAAGGCCGCCGCGGCGCTGGTGCCCCAGCCCTCGTAGTACGAGCGGTCGGGGTCTGCGATGACGACGTCGACGCCGGGGGCGCTGACGGTGGCGTACCAGTTGCGGGTGGAGAACTTGGCCTTCTTGCCGCGGCGGTCGACGGCGGTGACGGCGATGACTCCCGGATAGGCCGCCGGGTAGGAGACGCGGTCGCCGGCTTCGCCGCCGTTGCCCGCGGAGGCCACGACGACCACGCCCTTGGCGAGGGCGTACTGGACCGCCTCGTCCTCCCCCGCCTCGTGGTGGGCGGAGTCGCTGTCGTCGCCGAGGGACAGGTTGATCACGTCGGCGCCGTGGTCCGCGGCCCAGCGGATGCCCTCGGCGAGGGCCCCGCCCTTGCTGTCGCGGGCCTGCGAGCGGCCCGGGTCGCCCTCTTCGAGGATCACCCGGACGGGGAGGATCCGGGCCTGCGGGGCCATGCCGAGGACTCCCTGGCCGCGGCTGGGGCCGTGTCCGTGACCGGCGATGATGCTCGCCATGGCGGTTCCGTGGCGGGCCCAGGCGCGGTCGCCGGGGCCGGCCCCCATGCCGATGAGGTCGGTGCCGGGGAGGACCTGGCCGGAGAGGTCGGGATGGGATTCGTCGACGCCCGTGTCGAGGACGGCGACGGTCACTCCGGCGCCCCGGGTGGTGCCCCAGGCCTCCTCGGCGCGCAGGGCCAGCAGGCCCCACTGGCGGTCGCGGATGTTGTCGGCGGCGGCGGGGGTCGCGGTGGCGGACACGAGGAGGGTCGCGGCGAGCAGGGCGGCGGCCGCCTGCCCGGAGGCCCGGCGGATCATCGGGTGGGCTCCGGGGCGGTCGGTGCGGTCGATGCGGGTGTGGCGGAGGGTGCCGGCGGTGCGGCGAGGAAGGCGAGGCCGCGGCCGACGCGGTCGGCGAGCGCCCGCGCCTCGTGGCCGAGGCCGGCCTGGGCGGCGGCTCCCGTGGCGTCCTTCTTCATCAGGTCCTCGGCCGGGCGGGGGGCGTCCAGGGGGCGGCCGTCGGCGAAGGCGGAGACGGCGTAGACGACGACGGGTGCCTCGGCGGGTACGGAGGAGGCCCAGGCGGCGCGCTGCGCGTCGGTGAACCCGTACGCGGGCGGGGCGGGGATCCGGCCCGCGAGGGCGGTCATCGCGGGGGCGTCGGCGGGGGTGAAGACCATGCCGACGGTGATCAGGGAGCTGCGGGTGGCGTCGGTGTAGGTGGCGCGCAGCACGCGGGTGCAGCCGGTGGCGGCCAGCAGGGCCTGCCAGTCGGCGGCGAGGGCGGCCGGGCAGTCGGCGTCGGGGGCGAGCGCGATCCGGGTCCAGGTGCGGTGGGAACCGCCGGGGCCGGCGGAGGGGCCGGTCAGGACGGGCGGGAGCAGGCTGTCGACGGGGGCGGCCCGCCACAGGGACCCGGCCTTGCGGTAGGCGGCGTCGGCCGGGAGGGGGCGGGCCGCGGCGCGGTGTTCGGCCCAGGTGGTGAGGGCGGCCCCGCCGACGAGGCCGGTGCCGAGGAGGACGCAGAGCGTGGCTGCGAGGACCCGTGCGGGGTGGCGGCGCGTGTGCGTGTCGGCGTGCGCGGGCTGGGCGGTCGGTTCGGGCTCGCCCAGGATTGCGGTCCGCGGTGTCGTCGTGGTCATCCGGCGGCTCCGCCCCCCGTTCCGTACGGCTGCCTGCCCGTACTCTACGGCGTCGGCACGACAAGGCGCTTGCCGGTACCACACCGATACACCCCCGCCGGCGTTTGACGCGCGGGACGCGGGCGGCCGGCCGCACCGAATCAGCCCCACCGGCATTCGAGGCGCGGGAATCCGGGGCGGCCGGCCACACCGATCCAGCCCCGCCGGCGTTTTGAGGCGCGGGGGTCCGGGGCGGCCGGCCGCACCTAATCAGCCCCGCCGGCGTTTGAGGCGCGGGGGTCCGGGGCGGCGCCTCGGGAAATGGGGAAAGGGCGGGGCGGGGAAGCACTACCCACCGGTAGACACCTCTGGCAAGCTGCCGCCCATGAACTCCCCCGCCACCGACCGCGCCCGGTACGACCGGGCGACCGCGCACCTGGACGCGCCGCTGGCCATCGTGGATCTCGACGCCTTCGACGCCAACGCCGACGATCTCGTCCGCCGCGCCGCCGGCAAGCCGGTCCGGGTCGCGAGCAAGTCGGTCCGGTGCCGCGCGCTGCTGGAACGGGTCCTCGCCCGCCCCGGGTTCGCCGGGATCATGTCGTACACCCTCGCCGAGTCACTGTGGCTGGCCCGGTCCGGGTTCGAGGACGTGCTCCTCGCCTATCCCTCCACCGACCGGGCCGGCTTCGGCGAGCTGGCGAACGACGCCAAGCTGGCCGGCGCGGTCACGGTGATGGTGGACGATCCGGCGCAGCTGGACCTGATCGACGCGGCCCGGGACGGCGGCGCCGAGGAGATCCGGGTCTGTCTGGAGCTGGACACGTCCCTGCGGCTGCTCGGCGGCCGGGTACGGATCGGTGCCCGCCGGTCCCCGCTGCGCCAGCCCGCGCAACTGGCCGGGCTGGCCCGGGCGGTGGCCGCCCGGCCCGGGTTCCGGGTCGTGGGCCTGATGGCGTACGAGGGTCATGTCGCCGGGGTCGGGGATTCGCTGTCCGGTCGCCCGCTGCGGTCCCGGACGATCCGGCTGATGCAGGCCGCGGCCCGCAAGGAGCTGGCGGAGCGGCGGGCCGAGGTGGTGCGGGCCGTGCGGGCCGTCGTACCGGATCTGGAGTTCGTCAACGGCGGCGGTACCGGCAGCGTGCAGCAGACGGCCGCCGAGGACGCGGTGACCGAGATAGCCGCGGGTTCGGGGCTGTACATGCCCCGGCTCTTCGACAACTACACGTCGTTCAGCGGGCGTCCGGCGGCCCTGTTCGCCCAGCCCGTGGTGCGCAGGCCCGGGGTGGGTGTGGTGACGGTGCTCGGGGGCGGCTATCCGGCCTCCGGTGCGGCCGGGGCGGACCGGCTTCCGGTCCCGTACCTGCCGCAGGGGCTCCGCTACGACCCCCAGGAGGGCGCGGGCGAGGTGCAGACCCCGCTGCTGGGGAGCCCGGCCGACGATCTGCTGATCGGCGACCGGGTCTGGTTCCGGCACGCGAAAGCGGGCGAGCTGTGCGAGCGGTTCGACACCCTGCACCTGATCGAGGGCGACCGGGTCTCCGAGAGCGTGCCGACCTACCGGGGTGAGGGGCGCACCTTCCTCTAGGCCGTCTCTTCCGGATCTTGCCGGGCCCGCGACGCCCGGCACCGCACCTGGCCGCGTTGTCGGGGCACCCGAGTACGTCCAGTACACGGCGCGCCCCTCCGCCTTGCCAAGCACGGCACCGGACGCCGCCGGCTCGGCCGACAAGATCCGAAAGAGACGACCTAGTACACGGAGTCCGTCTGGTCGGGGACGACGCTGCCGTCGCCCCGCCGGACCGGTCCCTTGGTGCCGTCGTGGTCGACGTAGCCGGTCGTCGCGCACGGGTAGGGGTCGGTCTTGCGCTTCTTCGGCTCGATGAACATGGGGTTGACGATCCAGCGGCCGTCGGTGTTGTCGTACGCCCAGCACATCAGCTCGTTCTTGTTGCGGTTCACGACGAGCCGCAGGGCCGTGGCGTCGCGCAGGAAGGAGATGTCGGTGTCGGAGTCGCCGGCGGCGAACACCTGGCGGCGGGCGGCGGGCAGGACCCTCTCCGCGGCCGCTCCGCGTACGCCGAAGATCTCCTTGTTGATCCAGCAGCGCTTGCCGTCGATGTAGGTGATCATCGAGTCGGCGCCGTCCCGGACGGATCCGCAGCCCTGGAGGTGGGGGGTGAACTTCCCGCCGTACGTGGTGGTGTTGCGGATGCCGATGACGTGGTCGGCCGCGATGCCGGCGCCCTGGGCCCAGACCTCGACCACGGGCTGCGGGGAGGCGGAGCTGATCCACACGTCGAAGCCGGCCTTCTGGAGGCCCTTGATCAGGTCCTTCTGCTGGTCGTAGTAGCGGACCCAGCCGGTGGCGGTGCCGCTGCCGACCCGTTGCGTGCTGCCGACGGGTGCGGCGAGGTTCTCGGTACGGGCGGCGGCGGCGAAGCCGCGGATCTCTCGGGCGGTCCAGCCCTGCATCAGCTGGGGGAGCCAGGCGTAGGAGGGTTCGGTGGTGCGGCGGTCCCAGCCGGCGAACGCGGGGGCGCCGGCGCGGGTCGCGGCGGTGCCGTAGACGGCGTTGATCTCGTCGGCGCAGGCCGCTCCGGCGGGGGTTCCGGTGAGCAGGGGGGTGCCGGGGCGGGCGAGGCCGGCGCAGGCGTCGGCCAGGGCCTTCGTGGCGGCGGGGGTGAGGAAGCGGCTGGTGGTGGACCAGTCCCCGGCGGCGGGCTGGCGGATCCGGCCGTTGCGCAGGAGCCAGAACATGGTGGCGTCGCCGACGTCGTTCTTGACGACGGTGTTGTCCCAGTCGAAGACGGCGACGGGCTTGGTGCGGCCGGGCCGGTACGGGTTGCAGCTGCCGTACCGGTCGATGAGCTGCTGGAGGCGGGCCTGGTTGTCCCCGTACCAGCCGGAGCCGACGGTGACCCGGGGACAGGGGGTGTGCGCGGCCGCGGCCGGCGGGGCCGCGAGGAGGCCGGATCCCGTGACCGCGGCGAGGGCGAGGGGGGCTGCCCATTTTCTCTGCATGCTGGCTCCTTCGAGGATCGGGACAGCCCGAAGGGGCCGGCCGGGCACCTCGCGGTGCGCGGCCGGCCGGGATGTGGTGGTGGCGGGACCTACAGCGGGGTCACGTACGCGCCGGAGATGCCGCCGTCGACGAGGAAGTCGGTGGCGTTGATGAAGGAGGAGTCGTCGCTGGCGAGGAAGGCGACGGCGGCGGCGATCTCGGTGGGCTCGGCGAAGCGGCCCAGCGGGATGTGGACGAGGCGGCGGGCGGCGCGCTCGGGGTCCTTGGCGAACAGTTCCTGCAGCAGGGGGGTGTTCACGGGCCCCGGGCACAGGGCGTTGACGCGGATGCCCTCGCGGGCGAACTGCACGCCGAGCTCGCGGGACATGGCCAGGACCCCGCCCTTGGAGGCGGTGTAGGAGATCTGGGAGGTGGCGGCGCCCATGATGGCGACGAAGGAGGCGGTGTTGATGATGGAGCCGCGGCCCTGGCGCTGCATGTAGGGCAGGGCGGCCTTGCAGCACAGGTAGACGGAGGTGAGGTTGACGTCCTGGACGCGCTTCCAGGCCTCCAGGCCGGTGGTGAGGATGGAGTCGTCGTCCGGGGGCGAGATGCCCGCGTTGTTGAAGGCGATGTCCACGGAGCCGTAGGTGTCGAAGGCCGTCTTGAAGAGCGCCTCGACCTCCTCGGGGCTGGTGACGTCGACCTTGACGAAGGTCCCGCCGACCTCTTCGGCCGCGGCCTTGCCGGCGGTCTCGTCGATGTCGGCGCAGACGACGTTGGCGCCCTCGGAGGCCAGGCGGCGGGCGGTGGCCAGGCCGATGCCGCTGCCGGCTCCGGTGATGACGGCGGTACGGCCGACCAGGCGGCGGCAGACGATCTCTTCGTTGGACATGTGCTTCAGGCCTCCGTGCTGATGAAGACGTTCTTGGTCTCGGTGAAAGCGGTGAGGGCGTCGGGTCCGAGCTCACGGCCGAGCCCGGACTGCTTGTAGCCGCCGAAGGGGGTCCAGTAGCGGACGCTGCTGTGGGAGTTGACGGACAGGTTGCCGGCGGCGACGGCGCGCGAGACGCGCAGCGCGCGGCCGATGTCGCGGGTCCAGAGGGAGCCGGAGAGGCCGTACTCGGTCGCGTTGGCCAGGCGGACGGCGTCCTCCTCGTCCTCGAAGGGCAGGACGACGGCGACCGGCCCGAAGACCTCCTCGGCGGCCACGGGCGCGGTGGGGGCGACGTCCGTGACGAGGGTGGGCGGGTACCAGAAGCCGGGGCCCTTGGGGGCGTTGCCGCGGATCGCGGTGAGGTCGTCGGTGACGAAGGACCGTACGCGGTCCAGCTGGGTCCGTGAGATCAGCGGGCCCATCTGCGTCTTCTCGTCGAGCGGGTCGCCCACGGCGACGGCCGCGATGCCGGGGGCGACGAGCTCCAGGAAGCGGTCGTAGACGGAGCGCTGTACGAGGATGCGGGTGCGGGCGCAGCAGTCCTGGCCGGTGTTGTCGAGGAAGGCCATGGGGGCGGCGGCCGCCGCCGCTTCGAGGTCGGCGTCGGCGAAGACGATGTTGGGGCTCTTGCCACCGAGTTCGAGGGTGACGCGCTTCACCCGGTCGGCGCACTTGGCCATGATCTGCTTGCCGACGCGGGTGGACCCGGTGAAGACGATCTTCGCGACGCCGGGGTGTTCGACGAGTGCGTCGCCGGCGACGTCCCCGCGGCCGGGGAGCACCTGGAAGAGGTGTTCGGGGATCCCGGCTTCGAGGGCGAGTTCGGCGAGGCGCAGCGCGGTCAGCGGGGTGGTCTCGGCGGGCTTGAGGATGACGGCGTTGCCGGCGGCGAGGGCCGGGGCCAGGCCCCAGGCGGCGATCGGCATGGGGAAGTTCCACGGGGCGATCACGCCGATGACGCCGAGGGGTTCGAGGAAGGTGACGTCGATGCCGCCGGCGACGGGGATCTGGCGGCCGGAGAGCCGTTCCACTCCCCCGGCGGCGAAGTCGAGCAGGTCGCGTACGTTGCCGGCTTCCCAGCGGGCGTTGCCGATGGTGTGGCCGGCTTCGCGGACCTCCAGCCGGGCCAGTTCCTCGATGTGGCCGTCGACGACCGCGGCGAAGCGGCGCAGCAGCCGCGCCCGGTCGGCGGGGGCGGCCGCCGCCCAGGCGCGCTGGGCCGCGGCGGCCCGGGCGACTGCGGCGTCGACGTCGTCCCGTGTGGCGGCCGGGACGACGGCGACGGTTTCCTCGGTGGCCGGATTCAACACTTCCAGCGCGTCGGACACGTGGTGCCTCACAGTTTCGTTCGGTGGCGTGCGGTGGCTACAGGCGTTCGAAGGAGCGGCGCAGCTCCCAGTCGGTCACCGCGGAGTCGTAGGCGTCGAGTTCCACGCGGGCCATGTTCCGGTAGTGCGCGACCACTTCGGGGCCGAACGCGGCCTTGGCGATCTCGCTGTTCTCCCAGAGTTCGGCGGCCTCGCGCAGGGTGGCGGGGACGTGTGCGTAGTCGGCGGTGTAGGCGTTCCCGCCGCAGACCTCGGGAAGTTCCAGGCGGTTCTCGATGCCGTAGAGCCCGGCGGCGACCAGGCCGGCGACGGCGAGGTACGGGTTGACGTCGCCGCCGGGGAGGCGGTTCTCGAAGCGCATGGAGCGGCCGTGGCCGACGACCCTGAGCGCGCAGGTCCGGTTGTCCACGCCCCAGGCGACGGCGGTCGGCGCGAAGGATCCCGGCCGGAAACGCTTGTACGAGTTGATGTTCGGGGCGTAGAGAAGGGAGAAGTCGCGCAGCGCGGCCAGCTGGCCGGCCAGGAAGTGGCGCATCACCGGTGACATGCCGTGTGGGTCGTCTCCGTCCCCGGCCATCGCGTTGCGTCCGTCGGCGTCGGCGAGGGAGAGGTGGATGTGACAGGAGTTGCCTTCGCGCTCGTCGAACTTGGCCATGAAGGTGAGCGAGACACCTTCCTGGGAGGCGATCTCCTTGGCTCCGGTCTTGTAGACGGAGTGCTGGTCGCAGGTGGTGAGCGCCTCGTCGTAGCGGAAGGCGATCTCGTGCTGGCCGAGGTTGCACTCCCCCTTGGCCGACTCGACGATCAGGCCCGCGGCCTGCATCTCGTTGCGGATCCGGCGCAGCAGGGGTTCGATGCGGCCGGTCCCGAGGACGGAGTAGTCGATGTTGTACTGGTTGGCCGGGGTCAGGCCGCGGTAGCCCGAGTTCCAGGCCTGTTCGTAGGTGTCCTGGAAGACCATGAACTCCAGCTCGGTGCCGACCATCGCGGTGTAGCCGGCCTCGGCGAGGCGCTCCAGCTGGCGGCGCAGGATCTGCCGGGGCGCGGCGACGACGGGCGAGCCGTCGTTCCAGGCGAGGTCGGCGAGGAGGAAGGCGCTGCCGGGGTTCCACGGGATGCGGCGCAGGGTGGCGAGGTCGGGGTGCATGGCGAAGTCGCCGTAGCCCCGGTCCCAGGAGGACATCTCGTAACCGTCGACGGTGTTCATGTCGGTATCGACGGCGAGGAGGTAGTTGCAGCCCTCGGTACCGTGCTCGAGGACCTCGTCGAGGAAGAACTGTGCGGCGAACCGCTTGCCCTGGAGCCTCCCCTGCATGTCGGGGAAGGCCAGGACGACTGTGTCGATCTCACCACTGGCGACGAGGGAGCGGAGCTCCTCGGGCGCGAGCGGCGGCTTGCGGTCTACCACTGGAATCTCTCCTTCGGTGAGCCGAGGAGGCCTAAGGTATTGAATAGAACCATTGCTTGGGAAGGGGAGGAGCCGAGATGACCGATACGACGAGCGAAGGCGACGCCGTCGCGCGACTGAATCCCGTGCTGCGGCAGGTGCGGGCGGGCAACGGTTTCGAGGAGGCACTGCAGCAGATCCTCCAGGTGGTCCGGCTGGGTCTGGTCCCGGGCGGCGAACGGCTTCCGCCCGAGCGCGAGCTGGCCGAGCGCATGGGGATCAGCCGGGTGACCCTGCGCGAGGTGCTGAAGGTGCTGCAGGACCAGGGGCTCGTGGAGGCCCGGCGCGGGCGGTACGGCGGAACGTTCGTGCTGTCCCGGCCCGACACCCCGGCCGGCGGCGCCGAGGAGGAGCTGCGCCGGCGTGTCGCGGGGGTGGACATCGAGGACGTCCTGCGGTTCCGCGAGGTCCTGGAGGTGGGGGCGGCCGGACTGTGCGCCTCCCAGGGACTGACCGAGGAGGGCACCGAACGGCTGCTCGGCGCCCTGGCCGCCACCCACGACGCCCCGCTCGCCGACTACCGCCGCCAGGACACGCTCTTCCACCTCACCCTGTGCGAACTGGCCGGGTCCGCCACCCTGACGGCCCAGTACGCCGCCGTCCGGGCCACCGTGAACGACCTGCTGGACTGCATCCCGCTGCTCGTGCGGAACCTGGAGCACTCCCAGCAGCAGCACAGCACGCTGGTGGAGGCGGTGCTGGAGGGCGACGCGGCCGGGGCCCGGGAGACCATGCGCGAGCACTGCTGCGGCACGGCCGCGCTGCTGCGGGGCTTCCTGACCTGAGCGCCCCCGGAGGCGGGCCGAGAGGGTTTCGTAACTTCTGTTTAACGCAGAGGTCTTGCGCACTCCACTCCTCTAAGGCAAAGGTACGCCCCACAACCATTGCCCTGAGGCAGGAGCGCACGATGGCCGACGACATCGAGGCACGGCTCGCCGCCGTACCCGCACCCACCACATCCCCCGACGGCGGGGACAGCCCCGACGAGTACCTCGCGCGCCGGACGCTGCGCCGCGGCAGCGCCGGCTGGCTGCTGCTCACCGGCCTCGGCGTCGCCTATGTCGTCTCCGGGGACTTCTCCGGCTGGAACGTCGGCCTCGACAAGGGCGGCTTCGGCGGCCTCGCCATCGCCACCGTCCTCATGGGCGCCATGTACGCCTGTCTGGTCTTCTCGCTCGCCGAGCTGTCCACCATCCTGCCGACCGCGGGCGGCGGCTACGGCTTCGCCCGCCGCGCGCTCGGCCCGTGGGGCGGCTTCCTCACCGGCACCGCCATCCTCATCGAGTACATCCTGGCCCCGGCCGCGATCGTCATCTTCATCGGCGACTACGTCGAGTCCCTCGGCCTCTTCGGACTCACCTCCAGCTGGCCCGTCTACCTCGGCTGCTTCGTCATCTTCATCGGCGTCCACCTGTGGGGCGTGGGCGAGGCGCTCCGCTTCAGCCTCGTCGTGACGGCGATCGCCGTCGCCGCGCTGCTGATCTTCGCCGTGGGGGCCTTCACCGAGTTCGACGCCTCCGGCCTGAACGACATCCCCGTCGACGCGGACGCCTTCGGCTCGAACTCCTGGCTGCCGCTGGGCGTGCTGGGCATCTGGGCCGCGTTCCCCTTCGGCATGTGGTTCTTCCTCGGCGTGGAAGGCGTACCGCTGGCGGCCGAGGAGGCCAAGGACCCGGTCCGCTCGATGCCGAGGGCCCTCTCCATCTCCATGGGCATCCTCGCCCTGCTCGCCCTGATCACCTTCTTCGCCGCGACCGGCGCCCAGGGCGCCGACGCCGTCAAGGCCGCCGGGAACCCGCTGGTCGTGGCCCTGGAAGGGGACGGCGGTCCGACCGCGCTCAGCCGCTTCGTGAACTACGCGGGCCTGGCCGGCCTGGTGGCCTCGTTCTTCTCCCTCATCTACGCGGGCTCGCGCCAGCTCTTCGCCCTCTCCCGGGCCGGCTACCTGCCCCGCTTCCTCTCCCTCACCTCGAAGCGCAAGGCCCCGTACCTGGGTCTGATCATCCCCGGCGCGATCGGCTTCGCCCTCGCCGCGGCCACCGGCGACGGAGCCCGCATGCTCAACATCGCGGTCTTCGGCGCCACCATCTCCTATGCCCTGATGGCCCTCTCGCACATCGTGCTGCGGCGCCGGGAGCCGGACCTGGAGCGCCCGTACCGCACCCCGGGCGGGATCCTGACCTCCTCGGTGGCCTTCGTACTCGCCCTGTCGGCCCTGGTCGCCACCTTCCTGGTGGACAAGGACGCCGCGTTCATCGCCCTGGCCGTGTACGCCGTCGCCCTCGCCTACTTCGCGATCTACAGTCGGCACCACCTCGTGGCCTCGGCGCCGGAGGAGGAGTTCGCGGCCCTCGCGGAAGCCGAGGCGGAACTGACCCGCGACTGAAACCCTGTTCCTGCCCTGCTCCGCCCCTGCTGGAGGTAACGAACGTGCCCAGGCCGCTCATCGGCATCACCACCTACGTCGAGGACTCCACCCGCTACGGGGTGTGGGACCTCCCGACATCCCTCGTACCGACCGGGTACTACGAACTCGTCCAGGCGGCGGGCGGCGCGGCCGTGCTGCTCCCGCCGGACGAGCCCGGGTCGGCGGCGGAGGTGCTGAGCCGGGTGGACGGCCTGGTCGTCGCGGGCGGCCCGGACCTGGACCCGGTGCACTACGGGGCCGCGCGCGACTCCCGTACGGGCGCCCCCGCCACGGTCCGCGACCACTGGGAACTGGCCCTGATCGCCGCCGCGCTGGAGGCGGACCTGCCCCTGCTCGGCATCTGCCGGGGCATGCAGGCCCTCAACGTCGCCCTGGGCGGCACCCTGACCCAGCACATCGACGGCCACTTCGAGACCCCGGGCGCCATCTCCTGGCACCCGGTCCGCCCGGTCCCGGGCACCCGGTACGCGGAGCTGGTCCCGGAGGAGGCGCAGGTCCCGACCTACCACCACCAGGCCGTCGACCGGCTGGGCCGCGGCCTGGTGGTCTCGGCCCACGCGGTCGACGGCACGGTGGAGGCGATCGAAGTGCCCGACCCGGAGCGGTGGGTGCTGGGCGTCCAGTGGCACCCGGAGCGGGACAAGGACACGCGGGTGATGTCCGCCCTGGTCGAGGCGGCCGCCGTCCGCACCGCGGTACCGGTGGGCTGACGCCCGCCCCCTCCGCCCCTCGCCTCGCGCCCGACGGCGGGGGGCGGAGGCCGGCCGGCCCGATTGGCCGGTCCCCCGCCGGGCGGGCAGGCTGGAAGGATGCGGACCGAAGCGGAGGGCACGGCATCCGGCCCGGTCTCCAGGCTCCTGGAGAACCCGGTCATCGGAATGGCCCCGTGGATCGTCTTCTCACTGCTGGTCGGCCCGGGGCGGTTCGAGCTCGCGGTCGGACTGGCGCTGGCCACGGCCGTCGCGCTCATCGCGGCGAGCCACCTGGTCAACCGCGGCAGCAGCTGGAAACTCCTGGAACTGGCCGACGTGGTGTTCTTCGCCTCGATGGCCGCCGTCGGAGCCCTGGCGAGCGAGGGGACCCTGCGCTGGCTGGAGACGTACGCCGGCGAGGTCGCGAACATCACCCTTGCCGTGATCGCCTTCGGCTCGATGGCCGTGGGGACGCCCTTCACCCTCCAGTACGCCCGCGAACAGGTCGATCCGTCGCACTGGCACGCCCCCGGCTTCATCCGCGCCAACTACGTGATCACGGGTGTGTGGGGTGCGGCCTTCGTGGTGGCGGCCCTCGCGGGTGCCTACGGGGACCTGGTCCTGCACAACCCGAACAACATCTGGACCGGCTGGATCATCCAGATCCTGGCCATCGTCGCCGCGCTGAAGTTCACCGCCTGGTACCCGGACGTCGTCCGCGCCCGCGCGGTCCGCGAGGCAACCGGCGAGGGCCCCGAACCGCCCGGCCGGGCCGGACTGTTGCTGCCGCTGGCGGGCCTGCTGGTGCCGATCGGGATCGCCGTCCTCATCTTCGACAACATGTGGTGGCTGGGCGTCGCGCTGATCGTCGCGGGCTCGCTCCTGACGAAGCGGCTCAGCTCCCAGAGCTGAGCCGCCCCGCGCGGCCGCGGGCCCTTCAGGCGTTCCTCACTCGGGTCGGACGAAGACCACCGACCGCAGTTCGAGGCGCTCCGTGCCGTAGCCCGTGCGCGGCCGCAGCCTGAACTCCCGGCCCGTGCAGTCCGGCTCCGTGAACACGAGCGCCACCTCGTCGGTCCGGTTGCGCGGCGAGTGCGCCGGGGAACTGGCCGAGGGGTCGGCCACCTCGGGCAGCGTGATGCACTCCCCGCTCGGCGGGTTCTCCAGTACGACCGTCAACGGCGTGCCGTCGAGACCGGAGACCGTGTACTGGAACTGCCCCTCCGCGGCCGAGGCCGAGGTCGGGATCGTGAGCAGCAGGGTGACGGCGCCGAAGGCGGCGACGGCGGCATGGCGAAGACGCATCTGGGTTCTCCTCGGGAGAGCGACAAACGTGCAGGAGCCACCTTTCCGGCGTCGCACACGCCGGTGACCGCCCGCACCGCGCCGAATCGATCCCTCTTCCCCCGAACGGACTAGATCCGGCGGTGCGTCAGGGAGAGCAGGTCACGGGCCGGGCCCGCCGGGCGGGCACCGGTCGGCCAGACCGCCCGCAGGGCCCGGTCGAGCGGCGCGCCCGACACCGGGACCTCCACCAGCCGGCGCGCGCCCAGTTCGTCCCCGACCGCCAGCTCCGACAGCACGCACGGCCCCGCACCGCTCAGCGCCGCCGCCTTCACCGCCGTGGTCGACGCCAGTTCCAGCAGCGGCTCTGCCAGCCCGCCGGCCGAGGCCAGCGCGGCGTCCAGGACCTGCCGGGTGCCCGAGCCCCGCTCGCGCAGGATCAGCGGGGTCGAGGCCAGCTCGGCCGCCGCCACCCCCTTGGCGCGGCGGGCCCACGGGTGCCCCGGGGCCACCGCCACGACCAGGCGGTCCTGCGCGATCACCGCCGAATCCAGTCCCTCGGGCACGGTCAGCCCCTCGACGAAGCCGAGGTCGGCCTCGTGCGCGAGGACCCGTTCGGCGACCACCGCCGAGTTCCCGGCGTGCAGGGACACCGCCGTGTCCGGGCGCTGCCCGCGCAGGGCGATCAGCCAGCCCGGCAGCAGGTACTCCGCGATGGTCATGCTGGCAGCCACCCGCAGCCGCGAGTCCCGGCGCCCGCGCAGCGCCTGCGCGCCCGCGTCGAAGGCCTCCGCCGCCTCCACCACCCGCCGGGCCCAGTCCGTGACGAGCGCGCCCTCGGCCGTCAGCGTCGACCCCCGCGGCGAGCGGTCCACCAGGGCCACGCCGAGCCGGGTCTCCATCGCCCGGATCCGGCTGCTCGCCGCGGGCTGGGTGATGCCCAGCCGCCGGGCCGCCCCGCTCAGGCTGCCGACCCGCGCGACCGCGAGCAGCAGTTCCAGCGCGCCCAGGTCCGGTACCCGGTGTGCCAGCGGAACCCACTCCTCATTACCCATAACATCAGTTTATGGCCTCATAGGCAGATGACCTCTGCCGCCCCGGTCGCCCCGGCGTGAGGCTGGACCCATGGCCACCACCCTCGTGCGACCCCGCACCCACACCACTCCCGCGGTCCGGGCCCACAAGGCCCCCGCACTGCGGCACCTCGGCCCCAACTGGTACGCCTGCGTCATGGGCACGGCGATCGTCGCCAACGCCGGCGCGACCCTCCCGTACCAGCTCCCCGGCCAGCGCGTGGCCTGCCAGCTGCTCTGGGCGCTGTCCGCCATCCTCCTCGCCGCCTTGCTCACGGCCCGCGCCGGGCACTGGCTCCACCACCGCGACCAGGCCCGCGCCCACCTCCTGGACCCGGCCGTCGCCCCGTTCTACGGCTGCCTCGCGATGGCGCTGCTGGCCGTCGGCGGCGGCACCCTGATCGTCGGCAAGGACCTCATCGGGACCGGCGCCGCCGTCGCCGTGGACGCCGTGCTCTTCACCACCGGTACCGTGATCGGCCTGGTCATGGCCGTGGCCGTGCCCTACCTGATGGTCGTACGGCACAAGGTCGAGCCCCAGCAGGCCACCCCCGTCTGGCTGCTCCCCCTCGTCGCCCCCATGGTCTCCGCCGCCCTGGGCCCGCTGCTGATACCCCACCTGCCCGCCGGCCAGCCCCGCGAGACCCTGCTGCTCGCCTGCTACGCCATGTTCGGCATCAGCCTGCTGGCGACCCTGCTGATGCTGCCCCTGATCTTCGGCCGGCTGATCGTCGTCGGCCCCCTCCCGCCGGCCCTGACCCCGACCCTGTTCCTGGTCCTCGGCCCGCTCGGCCAGTCCACCACCGCCGTGAACCAGCTCGCCGACGTCGCCCCCGGGGCGATCGACGGCACCTACGCCGGCGCGCTGGGCGCCTTCGCCGTCGTCTACGGGGTCCCCGTGATGGGCTTCGCCCTGCTGTGGCTGGCACTGGCCACGGCCATGCTGGTCCGGGCGGCCCGGGGCGGCATGGGCTTCGCGATGACGTGGTGGGCCCTGACCTTCCCCCTCGGCACCTGCGTCACCGGTGCCGCCGGCCTCGCCCACCACACCGGCCTGACCGCCTTCGCCTGGCTCGCGACCGCCCTCTTCCTCGGCCTGCTGACCGCCTGGCTCCTGGCCGCCACCCACACCCTCCGCGGCCTCCTCTCCGGCCGCCTCCTGACCGGCTGACCCTCCCCGGGCGGGGCGGGCAGGTCCGCGGGGCCATCCCCTCGGGCGGGGCGGGCAGGTGCGGGCCGGTCCGCACCGGTCCGCGGGCCGGGATCCGGGCGCGGTGCGGGCCGGTCCGCGGGGCCGGGGAGGGGTGTCTCCTCGGCTCGGCGCGTGCGGGCATGTCTCGGCTGTGCTCGGTGGTCGCGCGCTCGTCCTGCGGGGACACCCCTCCCCGTCCCCGCTCCCCACGCGTCGGGGCGGCTCCGGGGCACTGCCGGAGCCTGCCGTGGGGCGGGGACACGGCGGAGTGTCCCCGCAGGACGAGCGCGCACCACCGGGCACCACCGCGACATGCCGCACCGCGCGAGCCGAGGAGACACTCCGGCGGGGCACCGCCCCACACCACCCAGCCCCGCCGGCGCTTGAGGCGCGGGGTCCGGGGCGGAGCCCCGGCACCACCGACCGGCCGGAGCCGGACCGCAGAGCCCCGGCACCACCGACCGGCCGGAGCCGAGGAGCTACCGCGCCGCGCGCAGCGCTGCCGCCAGCACCCCCGGCGCCCCGGCCAGCGAGGGCCCGTACCAGGTCAGGTGCCGGCCGTCGACGAGCGCGGCGGGCAGGCCCGGGAAGGCCTCCGGGCCGTCCTCACGCGTGAAGCGGTACGGCTCGTCCGGGAGCACCACCAGATCGCAGCCGGCCCCCGCGAGTTCCTCCACCGGCACGCGGGGATACCGCTCCGGGTGCCCGGCGTAGACGTTGCGGACCCCGAGCCGCGCGAGCAGGTCCCCGGCGAAGGTGTCCCGGCCGAGCACCATCCACGGCCGCCGCCAGATCGGCACGAAAGCGGTGAGCTCCGCGAGCGGCTCCACCCGGGCCCACGCCCGCTCCGCGTCCGTCAGCCACCCCGGCCTCGTCAACCCCAGCGCCCCCACCAGCACCCGGTCAAGCTCCCGCAGCGCCTGCGGCAGGTCCCGGACCTCGGTGACCAGCACCTCCACCCCGGCCGCGCGCAGCGCCGCCAGGTCCGGGGCCCTGTTCTCCTCCTCGTTGGCGATCACCAGGTCCGGCCGGAGCTCCGCGATCCCGCGCACGTCGGGGTTCTTCGTCCCCCCGATCCGCACCGCGTCCCCGAGGTCCCCGGGGTGCGTGCACCAGTCGGTGACCCCGACCAGCAGCCCCGGTGCGCTCACGGCCACCGCCTCGGTCAGCGAGGGCACCAGCGAGACGACCCGCCGCACGCCGCTCAGTGTCCCGGGGACGGGGGCTCGGACGTCGCGTGGATGTGCTCGCCCACCGCGACGACCAGGATCCGGGTCTCCTCGGTGACCGCCCGCCAGCGGTGGCGCACGCCGCCGGACAGGAACAGCGCGTCCCCGCTCTCCAGCCGGTAGGCCCGCCCTTCCGCTTCGACCTGGCAGGCGCCCTCGACCACGTACATCAGTTCGTCGTTGCGGTGCTGGTACTCGCGTCCGGCGTCCTGGTCCCCGGTGAACTCCATCGCGTGCAGCTGGTGGTGCCCGCGCACCAGGGGCCGTACGCCCGGGAACGGGGTGAGCCCGGAGGAGTCACCGGCCCGTACGAGGTCCACCGTGCGCGCGGTGTCGGAGGCGGCCAGCAGCTCGACGGCCGTCGTCTCCAGCGCGTCCGCGACCCGCTCCAGGGAGCGCATGCTGGGCCTGGCCCGCTCGTTCTCTATCTGACTCAGGAAGGGCACCGACAGGCCGCTGCGCGCCGACACGGCGGCCAGCGTGAGGTGGAGCGCGCGGCGCCGCTTGCGTACGGCCACGCCCACCCGGAGCGGCTCCTTGCCGTCCTTGTCCTTGCTCTTGTCGTCCTTGTCGTTCAGCTTGCGGTCCATGCCGTCAATGCCGTCGGTGCCGTCCCTGTCGTTCATGTCGGGGCTGCCCTCCCCATGTCTGTCGCACATCGGTGTGCTGTAAGCACCTTACGCAGCAACCGCCTCCGGTTTCGCGTGCACGGCTCTTCCCGTACCCGTCCGCTCACTGTCCGTCGCGGCGGGGTTGTCCTGACGGCCGGGACCTCCGCCGGGGTGCGTTGCGGCATCATCGACTCCGTGACGACACGACGCCTGATGCTCCTGGACACCGCCTCCCTCTACTACCGCGCCTACTTCGGTGTGCCGGACTCGGTGAAGGCCCCCGACGGCACCCCGGTCAACGCCGTGCGCGGGCTGCTCGACTTCATCGGCCGGCTCGTCCAGGACCACCGGCCGGACGATCTGGTGGCGTGCATGGACGCCGACTGGCGGCCGCACTGGCGGGTGGAGCTGATCCCCTCCTACAAGGCGCACCGAGTGGCCGAGGAGACCGAGACCGGCCCCGACGTGGAGGAGACCCCGGACACGCTCGCCCCGCAGGTGCCGATCATCGAGGCGGCGCTGGACGCCTTCGGCATCGCCCGGGTCGGGGTCGCCGGATACGAGGCGGACGACGTGATCGGTACGCTCACCGCCCGCGCGAGCGGCCCGGTGGACATCGTCACCGGCGACCGGGACCTCTACCAGCTGGTGGACGACGCCCGGCAGCGACGGGTGCTGTACCCGCTGAAGGGCGTGGGCACCCTGCAGGTGACCGACGAGGCGTGGCTCCGCGAGAAGTACGGGGTGGACGGCCCCGGTTACGCGGATCTGGCGCTGCTGCGCGGCGACCCGAGCGACGGCCTGCCGGGCGTCCCCGGCATCGGCGAGAAGACGGCCGCCAAACTCCTGGACGCCTACGGCACCCTGGCCGGGATCATCGCGGCGGTCGACGATCCGAAGTCGAAGCTGACGCCGACCCAGCGCAAGCGGCTGGACGAGTCCCGGCCCTATCTGGCGGTGGCCCCGAAGGTGGTCCAAGTGGCCTCTGACGTGCCGCTTCCGGCGTTCGACCCGGCCCTTCCGACGGCTCCGGCGCAGCCCGAACTGGTGGATGCGCTAGCCCATCGGTGGGGTCTGGGGGGTGCAGTCGCTCGCCTGAGCAGCGTGCTGCGCCCATGAGGTGATAACTTAGGTAAGGCTAAGTTTCATGGAGTCAGGGGAGTCACCGTGGCAGAAGGACGCGCCCGCACCGTCGGCACCGCCGTCGTCGTACGCACCGAGCGGCTGTCGCCGCACATGGTGCGCCTCGTGCTGGGCGGTGAGGGCCTCCGGGAGTTCGGCGCGGGCGAGTACACCGACCATTACGTCAAGCTGCTGTTCGCCCCGGTGGGCGTCACCTACCCCGCGCCGTGGGACCTGGACCGGATCCGCGCGGACTTCCCCCGCGCGCAGTGGCCGCGCCAGCGCGCGTACACGGTACGGAGCTGGGACCCCGCGCACCTGGAGCTGACCCTCGACTTCGTGGTCCACGGCGACGAGGGCCTGGCCGGCCCCTGGGCGGCGCGGGTGCAGCCGGGCGAGCTCGTGCGCTTCCTCGGCCCGGGCGGCGCCTACGCCCCGGACCCGGTGGCCGGCTGGCACCTCCTGGTGGGCGACGAGAGCGCCCTGCCGGCGATCGCCGCCGCGATGGAGCGGATGCCGGCGGGCGCGCGGGTCCACGCCATCGTCGAGATCGACGGCCCGGCCGACGAGCTGAAGGTCGCCACCCCGGACGGCATCGTCCCGGTCTGGCTCCACCGCGGCGACCGCCCGGTGGGCGAGGCCCTCGTGGAGGCCGTCATGGCCATGGAGTTCCCGAGCACGGACGTCCACGCCTTCGTCCACGGCGAGGCCGGCTTCGTCAAGGACCTGCGCCGCCACCTCCGCATGGAGCGCGGCGTCCCGCGCGAGCGCCTGTCGATCTCGGGCTACTGGCGCCTGGGCGAGACGGACGAGGGCTGGCGCGCGATCAAGCGCGACTGGAACGCCTCGGTGGAAGCCGAACAGGAACACCGCGCGGCCGCGTAAAGGTTTTTCCCCCGCCCCACCCAGCCCCGCCGGCGTTTGAGGCGCGGGGTCGGGGGCGGAGCCCCGGTCTTTTCAGCCCCGCCAGGGGGCACCTCTCAGCGGTGGCTGGGGGAGTTCGAGGCGCGGGGGTCCGGGGGCGGCGCCCCCGGCAACGGCGCCGCACGCGCCCACCGCCGGACGGCAACGGGCGCCCCGCGGCCCCCGGCAGGACAATGGCCCCATGCGTACGCTCCCGTCGCTCGGGGCAGCAGGGGCCGCCGTCCTCCTGACCGCGGCGGTCGGCGTCACGGCCACCGCCGCACCCACCCCGCCCCCCGCCCCGACGCCCCAGATCACGGACGCCGCCGTCGACAAGGCCGTCGCCCGCCTCGACCGCACGGTCGAGGACATGATGCGCCGCACCGGTGTCCCCGGCGTGTCCGTGGCCGTGGTCCACGACGACAAGGTCGTCCACATCAAGGGCTACGGGCTCCGCAGGACCGGCGAGAGCGCCGAGGTCGGGCCCGACACCGTCTTCCAGATCGCCTCGCTCTCCAAGCCGGTCTCCTCCACCGTCGTGGCCGGCACCCTCACGGACCCCGAGGAGTGGGACGACCGCGCCGTCCTGCCCGGGTTCTCCCTGAAGGACCCCTGGGTCACCGACCACGTCACCACCGCCGACCTGTTCTCCCACCGCAGCGGCCTCCCCGACCACGCCGGCGACCTCCTCGAAGACCTCGGCTACGACCAGGCGTACATCCTGGACCACCTGCGCCTGGAGCCCCTCGGCCCGTTCCGGGCGAGCTACGCCTACACCAACTTCGGGTTCACCGCGGCCGCCGAGGCCGTCGCCCGCGCCAAGGGCACCAGCTGGCAGAAGCTCAGCGCCGACACCCTCTTCAAGCCCGCCGGCATGACCCGTACGAGCACCGAGTTCTCCGCCTTCGCCCACTCCCCCGACCACGCCGCCACCCACGTCAAGAACGCTGATGGCACCTGGAGCCCGCGCTTCGTCCGCGACCCGGACGCCCAGGCCCCGGCCGGCGGTGTCAGTTCCACGGCCACCGACATGGCCCGCTGGCTGCGGCTGCAGCTGGCCGGCGGCACCCTCGACGGGAAGCGGATCATCCCCGCCGACACCCTCGCCCGGACCCACCTGCCCGAGATCGTGTCGCAGCCGACCAACGCCGTCGGCACCACCAGCTTCTACGGTCTCGGCTGGAACGTCGGCTACGACGGCGCCGGCCGCGTGCGCCTGAGCCACTCCGGCGCCTTCGAGCTCGGCGCGAACACCAACGTCACCATGCTCCCGCTGGAGCAGCTCGGCATCGTCGTGCTGACCAACGGCGCCCCGGTCGGCCTGCCCGACGCCGTGGCCCTGGACTTCCTCGACTACGCCGAGCACGGCAAGGTC
Organism: Streptomyces nojiriensis; assembly: GCF_017639205.1. Taxonomy (NCBI): domain Bacteria; kingdom Bacillati; phylum Actinomycetota; class Actinomycetes; order Kitasatosporales; family Streptomycetaceae; genus Streptomyces; species Streptomyces nojiriensis. The sequence continues at coordinate 2,410,257 of NZ_CP071139.1, forward strand.
TCCACGGACTGGCTCGCCCTCGCCGCCTCCGCCTACGCGACGGCTCTCGCACCCCCGGACGGGTCGACCACCGACTACGCCCACCCGCCCGCCGGGGCGCAGCCGGCCCGGGACAGCGCCGCGTACACCGGAACCTACGACAACCCCTACTACGGCAAGGCCACCGTGACCGCCGACGACAACGGCGCGCTCACCCTCGCGCTCGGCCCCGAGCCGCTGCGCTTCCCGTTGACCCACTACGACGGGGACACCTTCAGCTTCATGACCGCGGGCGAGAACGCGGTCGGCCGCACCGGGGTGATCTTCGCCGACGGCACCCTGCGCATCGAATACCTCGACGCCGACCACCTGGGCACTTTCACCCAGCGGTAGCCGCATAGCCTGTTCCCCGATGAGACGCAGAGCCCAGCCACCCCCCTCGCCCCTCCCCCAGCGCGCCGGCATCGACCCGGTCCGGCTGCGGCTCCCGCCCGACTCGGACGGGACGTGGCCGGATCTCGGCGACTACCTCGCCGCGCGCTACGCCGGCACCCGCGGCGCCGACTCGGTCGCCCGCCTGCTGGCGGCGGGCCGGGTGGTGGGCGCCGGCGGACGGGTCCTGCGCGCGCAGGACCCGTACGAGCCGGGCGCCTACCTGTGGTTCCACCGGGACATGGAGCCCGAGCCGCGGGTGCCCTTCCCCATCTCCGTCGTCCACCGGGACGCACACCTGCTGGTCGTGGACAAGCCGCACTTCCTGGCCACCACCCCGCGCGGCTCCCACATCACCGAGACCGCCCTGGCCCGGCTCCGCGAGGAGCTGGACCTGCCCGGCCTCAGCCCCGCGCACCGGCTGGACCGGCTGACGGCGGGACTGGTGATGTTCAGCGTCCGGCCGGAGGACCGCGGCGCCTACCAGCTCCTCTTCCAGCGGCGCGAGGTGCACAAGGAGTACGAGGCCCTCGCCCCGCACGACCCGGAGCTCGCCCGCACCCTCCCGCGGACGGTCCGCAGTCGGATCGAGAAGGCCCGCGGGGTCATCGCGGCGGTCGAGGTGCCCGGCGGCGAGCCCAATGCCGAAAGCCTCGTCGAATGCGTCGAGGCCCGCGACGGGCTGGGCCGCTACCGGCTGACCCCGCGCACCGGCCGCACCCACCAGCTGCGGGTCCACATGAACAGCCTGGGCCTGCCCATCCTCGGCGACCCGGTGTACCCGCAGGTCACCGACCCGGCCCCGGACGACTACCGCCGGCCGCTGCAACTCCTGGCCCGGGTCCTGGCGTTCACCGACCCCGTGACGGCGCGCGCGCACCGCTTCGAGAGCGGCCGCACCCTCCAGGCCTGGGACGACCGCGCGGGCTGGGAGGCCGGATCCGGCGGTTAGTCCCCGAGCGGGCCGACGCCCGCGATCCGCAGCGCCGCGTCCGCGGTGGCCTCCGCGAAGGCGGTCACCGGGCGCGCCGGATCCGTGCGGTGGATCAGCATGACGCCCTCGATGAGCCCGAAGACCAGGTCGCCCCGGAGCGTCAGCCCCGCCTTGTCCCCGGCCAGTTCGGTGCCGACGCGGGTCCCGGCGAGCAACACCCGGTAGGCGTCCTTGAGTTCCCCCCGCATCCGGCGGAACCGGGTGAAGCGCGAACCGCCCAGCTCGGGCAGCAGGTAGAGCGCCCCCAGGTCGTACGGCCCGCCGCACAGCAGCAGCACGTCGGAGCGGCACAGCTCCCACAGCCGCCGCGCGGCGCTCCGCCCGCCGTCCGCGAGCAGCCGGCGGGCCAGCACCAGCGAGGGCGCGACCGTGGACTCCAGCAGTTCGGCGAGGAGTTCCTCCTTGCCGCCGAAGTAGTGGTACATCGTGGCCTGGCGCATCCCGGCGCGTTCGGCGACGGCCCGCGTGGTGGTCGCCGCGTATCCCTGGACCGTGAACAACTCGGCCGCCGCGCAGAGGAGTTCCTCGCGCGGCGGCCGGCCGCTCTCCGGTCTCAGCCGGTCGGCACGCGGCCGACCGACCCGTCTCGGACCATCGTCCGCTCCCCCGCTCATGGCATCGATCGTCGCACAGAGCACGCCGATTCGATCATGGCAAGAGATCAGATCAGGCCATCCCCACCCTCGGAGGAAGCCCCAAAACCGCCTAGCCGACCGAGCTGTAGGCCACTACACCCCGAAGCAGCGCGTCCACGGCCTTGCGGGCATTTCGCGCCACCGTGCTCCCGCCGTCACCGGAGGCCGCCGGAGCCGCCGCCGCGACCTGCCCGAGCACGTCGATGACCTGCTTGCACCAGCGCACGAAGTCACCGGCCGGCATCTCCGCCTCGCGCAGCACCTCGTCCAGGCTCTTGTCGGAGGCCCACTGGTACGCCGCCCACGCGAAGCCGAGGTCCGGCTCGCGCTGGCCCACGCCCTCCGCCTGGTTGATGCGGTGCTCCTCCTCCAGCGCGTCGAGGCGGCCCCAGATCCGGACCATCTCGCCCAGCGCCTCCTTCGCCGCGCCGCCGGGCACCTTCGGCGCGACCGCGTCATCCGACTGCCGCGCCTCGAACACCAATGCGGAGACACAGGCGGCCAGTTCGGCCGGGCTGAGCCCCTCCCACACCTTGGCGCGCAGGCATTCGGAGGCCAGCAGGTCCAGCTCCCCGTACAGCCGGGCGAGCCGCTTGCCGTGCACGGTGACCTCGTCCTCGCGCAGGTAGTCCAGCTCGGTCAGCAGCGCGTGGATCCGGTCGAAGGTGCGGGCGATGGTGTTCGTCCGGCCCTCGATCCGCCGCTCCAGCTGCTGGGTGTCCCGCTTGAGCCGGTGGTAGCGCTCCGCCCAGCGGGCGTGGTCCTCGCGCTCGTCGCAGCCGTGGCAGGGATGCGCCCGCAGCTCGGACCGCAGCCGGGCGATCTCGCGGTCGTCGGCCGCCGCGGCCCGGCCGCGGGAGCGCCGCTCCGGCGTGATGTGCCCGGCCTTGCTCCGCAGCTGCGAGGCCAGGTCCCGCCGGGACTGCGGCGAGCGCGCGTTGAAGGTCTTGGGGATCCGCATCCGGTCGAGCGCCTCCACCGGGACCGGGAAGTCGATCGCGGCGAGCCGCTTGACCTGCCGCTCGGCGGTGAGCACCAGCGGGCGCGGGCCCTCCGCGTACTCGTACCCGCGGGCTCCGTGGACCCGCCCGGCCGGCACGCCCGGGTCCAGGACCAGCGCGAGCCCGGCGAACTTGCCCGTCGGCACGTGGATGATGTCGCCCGGCTTGAGCTTCTCCAGCGAACTGGCCGCCTGCACCCGGCGCTGCGCCGCGCCCTGCTTGGCCAGGTCCGTCTCGCGGTCCTTGAGGGACCGGCGCAGCTGCGCGTACTCCTCGAAGTCCCCCAAGTGGCAGGTCATGCCCTCCTGGTAGCCCTGCAGGCCCTCCTCGTTGCGCTGGACCTGCCGGGAGATGCCGACGACCGAGCGGTCTGCCTGGAACTGCGCGAAGGAGGTCTCCAGCAGCTCGCGCGAGCGGTGCCGCCCGAACTGGCTGACCAGGTTCACGGCCATGTTGTAGGAGGGCTTGAAGCTGGAGCGCAGCGGATACGTACGGGTACCCGCGAGCCCGGCGAGCCCCGCCGGGTCCATGCCGCGCTGCCAGAGCACCACCGCGTGGCCCTCGACGTCGATGCCGCGACGCCCGGCCCGGCCGGTCAGCTGCGTGTACTCGCCGGGGGTGATGTCGGCGTGCTGCTCGCCGTTCCACTTGACCAGCTTCTCCAGGATCACCGTGCGCGCGGGCATGTTGATGCCCAGCGCCAGGGTCTCCGTGGCGAAGACGGCCTTGACCAGGCCGCGGACGAAGAGCTCCTCCACGACTTCCTTGAAGGTGGGCAGCATGCCCGCGTGGTGCGCGGCGATGCCGCGCTCCAGTCCTTCGAGCCACTCGTAGTACCCCAGGACGTGCAGGTCCTCGGTGGGGATGGAGGCGGTGCGCGCCTCCACGATCTCGCGGACCTTGAGCCGCGCGGACTCGTCGTTGAGCCGCAGGCCCGCGAACAGGCACTGCTGGACGGCGGCCTCGCAGCCGGCCCGGCTGAAGATGAAGTTGATGGCGGGCAGCAGCCCGTCGTTGTCGAGGCGGGCGATGACCTCGGGGCGGGACGGGGTCCAGATCCGGCCGCGGGAGCGCCGCTCGCGCTCGCGGTCGGCCTCGCGGACCATCTTGCCGCGCCGCCGGTCCTTCGGACTGTAGGTGCGGCTGTTCTCCTCGCGCGCCATGCGCAGCAGGTCGGGATTGACCTCCCGGCGCGCGGAGCCGCGGCCGCCGTGGTCGGACTCCTCCTCGAAGAGGTCGTAGATCCGGCGGCCGGCCATGACGTGCTGCCACAGCGGTACGGGCCGCTCCTCGGAGACGATCACCTCGGTGTCCCCGCGCACGGTGTCCAGCCAGTCGCCGAACTCCTCGGCGTTGGACACGGTGGCCGACAGGGAGACCAGGGTCACCGACTCGGGGAGGTGGATGATCACTTCCTCCCACACGGCCCCGCGGAACCGGTCGGAGAGGTAGTGGACCTCGTCCATCACGACGTAGCCGAGGCCGAGCAGCGACTGGGAGCCCGCGTACAGCATGTTGCGGAGCACCTCGGTGGTCATCACGACCACCGGCGCCTCGGAGTTGACGCTGTTGTCACCCGTCAGCAGGCCCACCTTGTCGGCGCCGTAGCGCTTGACGAGGTCGGCGTACTTCTGGTTCGACAGCGCCTTGATCGGCGTCGTGTAGAAGCACTTGCGGCCCTGCCGGAGTGCCAGGTGCACGGCGAACTCGCCGACGATGGTCTTGCCCGAGCCGGTCGGGGCGGCGACGAGGACGCCTTTGCCGGCCTCCAGCGCCTTGCAGGCCTCGACCTGATAAGGGTCCAGGTCGAAGTCGTACATCTCGCGGAAGGGGGCCAGGGCAGAGGCCTCTTCGGCGGCGCGGATCCGGGCAGCGGCGTACCGCTCGGCGGGTGAGAGTTCTTCGGTCATCTTGCTGTCGAGCCTACCCGCCACCTCTGACAACAGTCGCGATCATTTAAGTGAGCAGCCGGACCGCGCGGGGAACGCACGCGGCGGTCACCGGCAGCGCCCCCAGCGGCTCGCCGTCCGCGTACGCGCTCAGGCCCGCCGCCTCCAGGGTGATCTTCCTGGCCCGGTGGACGGTCACCTTCGGATGGCCGAGGTGGCGGCCCTTGTAGACCTGCGGGAACACCTTGAGCAGGGTGGCCCGGCTGCAGTCGCCGACCACCGTGACGTCGAAGAGTCCGTCGTCGGGGACGGCGTCCGCGCAGATGCGCATGCCCCCGCCGTAGGAGGAGCCGTTGCCGACGGCCACCAGCGTGGCCTCGGTCTCGATCACCGGCCCGTCGTCGAGGGTGATCCGGTACGGGAACGGCCGGAAGGCGGCCAGCTCCGCGATCATCGCCAGGTCGTACTTGAACCGCCCGGCCGGCAGCCGCATCCGGTTGCCCCGGTCGTTGACCCGCGAGTCGAAGCCGGAGCACAGCACGGTCCCGAACCACTTCTCGTAGCCGGCGCCGCTCACCCGGCCCAGGTCGATCTCCCGGATCCGGTTCTCCTTGACGGCCTCGGCGGCCATCCGCCCCGCCCGCGCCGGCTCCCGTACGGGCAGCCCCATCGCGCGCGCGAAATCGTTTCCGGTGCCCACCGCGACCACCCCGAGCGGCACCGGCGTCCCCGCCAGGGCCTGGAGGGCCAGGGAGACCATCCCGTCGCCGCCCACCGCGATCACCGCACCGGTGCCCTCACGGACGGCGGCCGTCAGCCGGGCCAGCGCGTCGGGCGCGTCGGCGCCGACCACGGTCCGTACGGAGAATCCGGCCTCCCGGACAGCGGAAGCGGCCGGCTGCGCGGCGTGCGCGCCCCGGCCGCGTCCGGCTGTGGGATTGACGAAGAGGGTGACCTCGTGGCTCATCCACGGGAATGTACCCGAGGCCGTTCCCGGACCTCGATCGCCCCTGGGGCGCCTCCCGGCGGTGGCCGGGGGCGCACCTGTCAGGTGGCGTCGTCGTACCCGTTGATCCGCTGGCGTCCGCCGTCGGCCTGTTCGGGCAGCGCCGCGGGAGCCGGGACGGATTCCAGCTCGCCGATCGGCGACGGGGTGAGGTCCAGCCGGGAGGCCTCGTCGTCGCTCAGATCCGCGTCGGGGTCGTTGCGCCTGCGCCTGCGGTCGTTGAGGAGGCAGATGCCGAGGGCGGCGAAGTAGAGGGCCACGATGGGCACGGCCAGCGCGAGCATCGTCGGCGGGTCACCGGTGGGCGTCGCGAAGGCGGCGAAGATCGTGATGCCGAGGACCATGCCCCGCCACCAGCTCGCCAGCCGCTTGCCGGAGAGCACACCGGTGAAGTTCAGCAGGATCAGCAGCAGCGGCAGCTCGAAGGCCAGGCCGAACACGATCACCATGCGGGTGACCAGGTCGAGGTAGTCGTCGACCGGCAGCAGGTTGCGCGCGTGGTCGGGGGTGAACTCGAGCATGATCGTCGCGGTCTGCGGGAGGATCTTGTACGCGATCACCGCACCGGTCAGGAAGAGGGGCGCGCCGACGGCGACGAAACTGCGCGCGTACTTCTTCTCGTGGCTGTGCAGCCCGGGCGCGGCGAACGCCCACAGCTGGTACAGCCACACCGGGGCGGACAGCACCACACCGGCCATCAGCGCGACCTTCAGGGCGATCGAGAACGCCGAGATCAGGCCGTTCACGGTCATGTCGGCGCAGGGGCGGCCGTTGCGCTGGGTCACCACACCGTCGGTACAGCCGACGGAGTCCAGCATCGGCTTCAACAGGAAGTTGATGATTTCCCGGTAGAAGAACGCGGCGACGATCGTGATCACCACGATCGCCAGGACCGACTTCAGCAGGCGGTTCCGAAGCTCACGCAGGTGCTCGACGAGAGGCATGCGCCCTTCGGCGTCCTTCGCCTGCCGTTCCTTCTTCTCCTGCTTGCGGGCAGAGTTGAGCAACCCACGTCCCTTGTCTCGTTGCAGATGACTGGCGTGTACGGCGGGTGTCAGCCCTGGGCGGTGCGGTTCGGCTCGCCGACCGGACGCGAGCTGCTGACGTCACCCGGAGCGGCCTGGATGGTACGCGGGGCGACGGGCTGCGCGGACTGGTCCGCGGGCGCGGCGGCGGCGACGTCGTCGCTCTCGCCGTCCTTCTTCATGGCCTTGGCCTCGCTCTTGAGGATGCGGGCCGACTTGCCGAGGGAGCGGGCCATGTCAGGGAGCTTCTTGGCGCCGAACAGCAGGATGACGAGTCCGACAATGACGAGGATTTCCCAACCCCTGAAGTTGCCCATAGGTATCTTCCTTCTTCTCCGAGGTTCGCGGCACGCCGGACGGGCGCCTAGGACTTGCTCTACCGAGGATCGTAACCCCAGGGGGTTAACGCCCGGCAATCCCCGGGCGTCCCCTCGCTTGCACCTGGGCAGGTTCATCATGGCCCGGTCACACGCGTTCGCCCCGCATCAGGGACGTACGCCGTGTCCCGCCCGGGCCAGATCGACGGCCGCCCGCTCGAGATCCGCCGACGCGTCGGTGATCCGGCGACTGGCCTGCGCCACCTGGGAGGCCAGCCTGCGCACCTCCACGTACACCCGCACGGCGAGCACGGCGAGCACGGCCACTCCGAGGAACCCCAGGACAATTGCGAACATCGGCCACAGCATGGGGCGAGCCTAGGCCACCCGCCCGGTCAGATGCTGCGCAGGGTGCTCACGCCACCACCGGTGAGCAGTTCCACGATCCGCTCGCCGGCGGGTTTGCGTACGGCGGCACCGCATTCGGGACAGGTGAAGGAATAGAAAGTCGTCCGCCTGCTCCCGCCGATGGCCAGCCGCAGGGCGCCCGCGTCCAGCTCGAAGCGGGCCCGGCAGTCGGGGCAGGAAGCCTTGAAGGCGACGGGCCCGGACGTTGGCGACATCGACCGCGCTCCCCTCAGACCTGTTCCCCGTACCCCGCCAGCGCCTCCCGGGCGGCGCTGCGCGCGCTGTCCGCCAGCTCGGCCGGAGCGACGATCCGGCCCTCACGGCCCAGCCGCAGCGCCAGCCGGCGCAACGAGGCCGGGTCCGGGCTGCGCAGGGTGATCCGCAGACCGCCCCCGGTCAGCTCCTCCGCGCTGTCGTGCGGGTAGTACTCGGCGACCCAGCGCCCGCCCGGCCCCACCTCGACCACGACCTCCGGGTCCTCGGCGGCCGGCTGGACCAGGCCCTCGGACAGGTCGCGCGGCTCGATGGCGGGCGGCTCGGCCCGCTCGTCCAGCAGCCGGATCTCCGCGACCCGGTCGAGGCGGAAGGTGCGCCGCGCCTCGGAGAGGTGGCACCAGCCCTCCATGTACGTGTGCCCCACCGCGAAGAGCCGGATCGGGTCGACCGTGCGCTCGGTCAGCTCGTCCCGCGCGGGCGAGTAGTAGCGCAGCCACAGCCGCCGGCGCTCCGCGATGGCCCGGTCGACGTCCGCGAAGACCCCGCCCTCGGACTCGAAGGTCACCGACAGCCGGGAGCTGGCCCCGGCCACCTCGCCCGCGGCCGCCTCCAGCTTGGCCGTGGCCCGCAGCAGGGCGTCCCGGTCGCTCTCGCGCAGCCCGGGCAGGGTGGCCACGGCACGCGCGGCCACCAGCAGCGCGGTCGCCTCGTCGGCGGCCAGCCGCAGCGGCTCGGCGGTGGACTCCCCCGAGGCGTCGGGGTTGCGCCACCAGATGCGCTCCCCGTCGGTGTCGATGTCGAGCAGGTCCCCGCCCCGGAAACTGGTCCCGCACATGGGCAGCACGTCGAGGTCCGAGATCAGCTCGTCCTCCGTGATCCCGAAGGCGCGCGCGACGTCCGCGACGTGCGCACCGGGGCGCTCGCGCAGGTAGGTCACCAGGGACAGCATCCGGCGGGTCTGGTCGATGGCGTTGGCAGCCATGCTGGTACGTCTCCCCCTCAGGGCACGTCTGTGGATGTCGCTCTTGTGCAACGGTGCGGCCGCGGATCGGCCGCCGGGCCCGCGGGCCCCGGAAATCGGGCCCCGGTCAGGCCCCGGCGACGGCCCGCAGCCGGTCCACCACGTCCGCCCGCAGGTCGGCCGGACCGACCACGACGACGTCGGGCCCGAACTCCACCAGCCAGGCGTCCAGCCCGTGCCCGTAGGGGATCTCCAGCTCGTCCCAGCCGTCCCCGCCCTCGCGCACCGCGGTGGCCTTGGCCCGCAGCGGGTAGCCCGCCCCGGCCCGCAGCCGGATCAGCGCGCTGCGGTCCGCGCTCTCCCCGGCCCAACTCGCCACGGTCTCCCGCACGGTCACCACGTCCGGCACCTCGGCGGTGTACTTCGCGGCCCGGGAGCGGACCTTGCCCGTGATCCGGGAGAGCCGGAACACCCGCTCCGCCCCGCGGTCGCGGTCGTAGCCGGCCAGGTACCAGTGGCCGCGCCAGCACTCCAGCGCCCAGGGCTCCACCTGCCGTGTCTCGGGCCGGGCGGCGGTGGACTTGCGGTAGTCGAAGACGACCGGCCGGCGGTCCCGGCAGGCCAGCATCAGCGGCTCGAAGGCCGCCTCGTGGACCGGGATGCGCGGCTCGATCGCGCTGTGCTGCCCCTCGTACGGGTCCTCCGCCTCGGGCATCCCGCCCGCACGCAGCTTCTGCAGGGCCCCGCTGGCGGCCCCCGCCAGCCGCGCCTGCTGCCAGACCTTGGCCGCCAGCCCCAGGGCGGCGGCCTCCTCGGCGTCCAGCGAGACGGGAGGCAGCCGGTTGCTGTCCCGGCGGGCCAGGTAACCGGTCTCGCCGTCCAGGTTCTCCACCGTCTCGATGACGAGGCCGAGTTCACGCAGGTCGTCCTTGTCCCGCTCGAACATGCGGTTGAAGGACTCGTCGTTGCCGGCCTCCATGTAGGCCTCGATGGAGCCGCGCAACTCCCGCTTGCTGAGCGGCCGGCGGGTCCCCAGCAGACACAGCGCCAGATTCATCAGCCGCTCGGCCTTGGCAATCGCCATCGACGCCCTTCCGCCCTTCTCCGTCTGCACATCCGTCGGACCGTCATACGAGCCGCGACCGGATGCGGACGGACCCATTGACCGTTGACCGTACCGCCCCGGCGCGCCCGGGCAAAAGCGAGGGGCCCCCGCCGGACGGCGGGGGCCCCTGCACCGATCGCGGATGGCCGGATCAGCCGACCTTGACCAGGTCGCAGACGAAGATCAGCGTCTCGCCCGGGGCGATCGCACCGCCCGCGCCACGGTCGCCGTAGGCCAGGTGCGCCGGGATCGTCAGCTTGCGGCGGCCACCGACCTTCATGCCCTGGACACCCTGGTCCCAGCCGGCGATGACCTGACCGACACCGAGCTGGAACTGCAGCGCGGAACCACGGTTCCAGGAGGCGTCGAACTCCTCACCGGTGGAGAAGGCCACGCCCACGTAGTGCACGGAGACAAGGTCGCCCTTCTTGGCCTCCGCGCCGTCGCCGACCCATTCGTCCTTGATCACGAGGTCCTTGGGGGCGTCGCCCTCAGGGAAGTCGATCTCGGGCTTCTGGAGGTCACTCACGGAACTTCTCCTCATACGTACGAAACGGTCAACCGGAACAGTCTTACATCACCGCGAGGATGTCGAGGCTGAAGACCAGCGTCGACTTCGCCGGGATGGTGCCCTGCTCCTTGTCCCCGAAGGCCTGGTCCGGCGGGATGACCAGCAGGATGCGGCTGCCGACCTTCTTGCCGACGATGCCGTCCTTCAAACCCTTGACCGAGAGCTCACCCAGCGGCCAGGTGATCGCCTGGTCACTGGTGTAGGTGCTCTCGAAGGACTTGTCGTCCTTCCACGTCTTGCCGTTGAACTTGACGACGACGCTGTCGGTGTCCTTCACGACCGCGCCGTCACCCTCCAGGACGTAGTCCGAGACCAGCTTGGTGGGCTCCGCGGTGTCCTTCGGGACGGTCACGGAGACTTCCTTGCCGTCCGCGTTCGTGCCGACCTTGGGCAGGTCCTTGTTCTCCTGGGCGACTTCCTTGCCCGTGGCCGAGGCCGGGACGGTCGTGCCCTTGACGATGTCCACGACGAAGACCAGCGTGGCGTTCGGCTTGATCTTCGGGGGCGAGCCCTGGGCCCCGTAACCGAGCTCCGGCGGGATCACCAGCTCGACACGGCTGCCGACCTTCTGGCCCTCCAGACCCTGGTCCCAGCCCTTGATGACCGCGCCCGCACCGATGGTCACGTCGAAGGGCGCGGGCCGCCCGAAGCTCTTGTCGAACGAATCGTTGCCGTCCCACACCTGGCCGAGGTAGTGGACCTGCGCGATGTCGTTCTTCTTGAGCACCTGCCCGGCGCCCTCGCTGATGGTCACCACCTTGAGCTCCTTGGGCGGCGCGCCCTTCCCCTTCGACAGGGTGGGCGTCTCCCCGAAGGCGGCACCCTTGGTGATCGCGGGAGCCCCGTTCTTCATCTGGGCGGAGTCGGAGCCGCTGTCGTCGCCACACGCTGCGGTCGTCAGCAGCAGCAGGGGTACGACAAGCAGGCCGGCAAGTCGGCGCACGTGTTCCTCAGATCTCAGACGGCAAAGCGGTCGCTCGCCACTCTAAGCCGTGCACAGGGCCCCGTACGAGAGACGTACGGGGCCCTGGCGAGGAGTGCGATGTCACACTGCGGCCACTCGGCGGGTCCTACATGCCCGCGATCAGCTTCTCCACCCGGTCGTCCACCGACCGGAACGGGTCCTTGCACAGCACCGTCCGCTGCGCCTGGTCATTGAGCTTCAGGTGCACCCAGTCGACCGTGAAGTCCCGCCGCTGCTCCTGCGCCCGCCGGATGAAGTCCCCGCGCAGCCGCGCCCGCGTCGTCTGCGGGGGCACCGACTTGCCCTCGAAGATCTTCAGGTCGTTGCAGATCCGCGCCGCCTGCCCCTTGCGCTCCAGCAGGTAGTACAGCCCGCGCCGGCGGTGGATGTCGTGGTACGCGAGGTCTATCTGGGCCACCCGCGGATTCGACATGGTCATGCCGTGCTTGGCCCGGTACCGCTCGATGAGCTGGTACTTCATGACCCAGTCGATCTCGGTCCCGATCCGGTCCAGGTCCTCCGCGTCGATCGCGTCGAGCGTGCGGCCCCACAGCTCCAGCACCTGGTCCACCACCCCGGTACGGATCCCCCGGCGCTCGGCGAAGTCCACCGCCTTCTCGTAGTACTCCCGCTGGATCTCCAGCGCCGACGCCTCCCGCCCGCTCGCCAGGCGCACCTTGCGCTGACCCGTGATGTCGTGGCTGACCTCGCGGATCGCCCGGATCGGGTTCTCCAGGGTCAGGTCCCGCATCACCGTGCCCGCCTCGATCATGCGCAGCACCAGGTCGGTGGCCCCGACCTTGAGCAGCATGGTCGTCTCGGACATGTTCGAGTCACCCACGATGACGTGCAGCCTGCGGTAGCGCTCGGCGTCCGCGTGCGGCTCGTCCCGGGTGTTGATGATCGGCCGCGAGCGGGTCGTGGCGGAGCTGACGCCCTCCCAGATGTGCTCGGCCCGCTGACTCACGCAGTAGACCGCACCCCGCGGCGTCTGCAGCACCTTGCCTGCGCCACAGATCAGCTGGCGCGTGACAAGGAACGGAATGAGAATGTCCGCCAGGCGGGAGAATTCCCCGTGCCGGGCCACCAGGTAGTTCTCGTGGCAGCCGTACGAGTTGCCCGCCGAGTCGGTGTTGTTCTTGAAGAGATAGACGTCGCCCGCGATTCCTTCCTCGTGCAGGCGTCGTTCGGCGTCGACGAGCAGACCTTCGAGAATGCGCTCGCCTGCTTTGTCGTGAGTGACCAACTCGGTCACGTTGTCGCATTCGGGAGTGGCATATTCCGGATGCGAACCCACGTCGAGGTACAGGCGGGCGCCGTTCCGCAGGAAGACATTGCTGCTGCGGCCCCATGACACAACACGGCGGAAGAGGTAGCGCGCCACTTCGTCAGGAGACAGTCGGCGCTGTCCCCTGAACGTGCACGTGACGCCGTACTCGTTCTCCAGCCCGAAAATGCGGCGGTCCATGACTGAACATTACGCCTTCTGCCCTCTTCTGAAACCGGGTTCGGGAGCGCCGTTTCGATCAGCCCCCCTCAGCGGGGCGATCGGCACCCCGATCACGGCCCGATCGGCCCATCCGGCGCACCCGCCGATCACGGCGCCGACGGCACCTCCGACGGCACGTCAGGAGCCGTCTCCGACACACCGTCAGCCGAGCCCGCCACCGCGCGACTGCGCCCGCCGGTTGCCAGCACCCGCTGAGTGACCATCAGAACCAGCAGCGCCGAACCGCCCGCCACGCTCGCCACACCGAACCCCGCCGCGGTACCGCCCAGCTCCACCGCCGGCCCCGCCGCCGCCGTACCGATCGCCGCACCCACCCCGAAGAACGTCACCAGCCACGAGAACGCCTCCGTCACCGTGCCCGCCGGAGCGTGCCGGTCCACCACGATGAACGCACACGCCAGCGCCGGCGCCAGGAACACACCCGACAGCGCCGACAGCGCCGTCATCGCCACCGCGCCCGGCACCAGCATCAGCGGCAGATAGCAGACCGCCAGCAGAGCCACCAGCGCCCGCAGCCGCCGCTCGGGCGCACCGGCCCACTGCCGCGCACCGTAGAACACCCCACCGATCAGCGCACCCAGCCCCAGCGCCGCCATCAGCCAGCCGTACACCGCCTGCCCGCCGTGATCGTCCGCGTACGCCACACCCGCCACCGTGATCGAGCCCAGCGCCATACCCACGAAGAAGAACGCACCCAGCAGCGCCAGCAGCCCGCGCGAACGCAGCGCCCCCAGCCAGTGCGCCTCCCGCGGCGCCGAACGCCACTTCCGCGACGGCTCGCTGACCACCACGGACAGCGCGCCCAGCACACCGATCGCGTTCAGCGCCAGCAGCGCCCCCGCCGGCGACCACATCGCCACGAACAGCGTCACCAGCAGCGGACCGACGGTGAACATGACCTCCTGGGCCACCGCGTCCATCGCGTACGCCGCGTGCACCTTCTCCTCCTCCTCACGGCCGCCCAGCACCGCCGGCCACAGCGCCCGCAGGCCGCCCTCCAGCGGCGGCGTGAACAGCCCCGCGACCACCACCGCGGCGTACGCGGCCACCGCCGACCCCGTACCCGCGAGCGCCAGCCACACCATGCCCAGCGCGGAGACCACCGCGGCCGGCAGCTGCACCCGCGGCTGCCCGAACAGGTCCACGGCCCGCCCCAGCAGCGGCTGACCCACCGCGTTCGCCAGCCCGTACGCGGCCGCCAGCGCCCCCGCCAGGCTGTAGCTGCCGCCCTCGGCACGCGTGAACAGCACGATCGCGATCGGCCCCGTGGCATTGGGCAGCCGGCCCACGAGCGTGCCCGCCAGCAGCCTCGCGGCGTGCCTGGTCCTCAGCAGCTCCGCGTATCCCGCGGCCATGTCCGCCCCCTTCTGCCCGGATCCAGCCGGGAACAACCGAAGTAATACGTATAACTAGACCGGTCATACGTACCATGGCCGCAGTCCGCCGGTCCACCCCGCGGACCCCGCCACACCCCCCGACCTCGCACTTCAGGAGCACCCTGTGACGAGACCCACCAGCCGCGACGTGGCCACCGCCGCCGGGGTCTCCCAGGCCACCGTCTCCCTCGTCCTCGGCGACAAATGGCCCGGCCGCGTCTCCGAACGCACCGCCGCCCACGTCCGCGAAACCGCCACCCGCCTCGGCTACCGCCCCAACCTCGCCGCCCGCAACCTCCGCCTCGGCACCACCCGCACCGCCCTCCTCGTCGTCCCCGCCCTCACCAACGAATTCTTCGCCCGCGTCTACACCGGAGCCGCCCGCGTCGCCGCCGAACACGGCTTCGGCGTCGTCCTCTACCCCTCCCCCGACGGCACCGGCCCCGCCCGCGACCCCTTCGCCTCCGCCCGCGCCGCCCTCGACGGAGTCATCGCCTCCTCCATGGCCGCCCACACCCTCGACGCCATCGGCGGCAACGCACTCCCCCTCGTCATGCTCGACAGCGACCCCGCCGCCGACACCGCCGCCGCCCACGTCAACCTCGCCATGGCCGACGGCATGCGCCAGATCACCGAACACCTCCTCGCCCTCGGCCACCGCCGCTTCCTCCACCTCGCCTCCGCCGTCGACTCCTGGACCTTCGAGACCCGCGCCGAAGCCCTCACCGCCCTCCTGGGCCCCGACACCGAGCTGCGCACCGTACGGGCCCCCCTCACCGTCGACGCCGCCCGTACGGCCATGGAGACCGCCCTGGCCACCCCCCAGGACCGCCCCACCGCCATCGTCTGCGACGACGACATCCTCGCCGCCGGCGCCTGCAAGGCCGCCCGCCGCCTCGGCCTGCGCATCCCCGAAGACCTCTCCGTCACCGGCTTCGACGACCTCGCCCTCGCCACCGCCGTCGAACCCGAACTCACCACCGTCCACCTCCCCGCCGAACGCGTCGGCGAACAAGGCATGACCGCCCTCCTCGCCGTCCTCGAAGGCACCCCCTGGACCGCCCCCGACATCCCCGTCCACCTCGTCGTCCGCGACTCCACGGGCCCCGCCCCGGCGCCGTAGCCGGCCGCACACGACGAAGCCCCGGCCCGCCGAGAACGGCGAACCGGGGCCCCTCACACACTGCGCCTACTCGGCGTCGTCCTCCGGCGCCTCGTCGTTCGACACGGCATCGGCCTGCACCGCCGCCGTCACGTCCGCCTCCAGCAACCGCGACAGCTGCCGACCGCGGATCCGCTTGAACTTGCGCTGCTGCGCACGCGTACGGTCCAGCACCGCGACCTCCAGCCGCTCCGCCGGAATCGTCTTGTCAGCGCCGTTCGCCTGGCTGGACAGCGCCTGCACCGCCAGCTTCAACGCCTCGGACAGGGTCATCCCGTCCTGGTGACGCTGATCCAGGAAGGTACTGATCTGCTCGGCATTGCCACCGACCGCGACCGAACCGTGCTCGTCCACGATCGACCCGTCGTGCGGCAGCCGGTAGATCTGGTCACCCGCGGCGGTCGCACCGACCTCCGCGACCACCAGCTCCACCTCGTACGGCTTCTCACCGGCCGAGGAGAAGATGGTGCCGAGCGTCTGCGCGTAGACGTTCGCCAGCCCACGGGCCGTCACGTCGTCACGGTCGTAGGTGTACCCGCGCAGATCCGCGTACCGCACAC
Organism: Streptomyces nojiriensis; assembly: GCF_017639205.1. NCBI lineage: Bacteria > Bacillati > Actinomycetota > Actinomycetes > Kitasatosporales > Streptomycetaceae > Streptomyces > Streptomyces nojiriensis. Next base: position 2,426,368 of record NZ_CP071139.1, read on the forward strand.
CGCCGATCCGCAGGTTCTCGTACTCGTTGTACTTGCCGGCGGCCGCGAAGCCGATCCGGTCGTAGATCTCGCTGAACTTGTGCAGCGCACGGGACGGGTTCTCGCCGACGAACACGATGCCGTCGGCGTACTGCAGCACGACCAGGCTGCGACCGCGGGCAATGCCCTTGCGGGCGTATTCCGCCCGGTCGGCCATGGCCTGCTGGGGTGACACATAGAACGGAGTCGACACCGGCTGTCCGTCCCTTTCTTCTGGGCTCCTACGGGGCGGCGGATGGTCAGAGCAGGGCGGCGCGCGGGCCGTCGGGCTGCTCCAGCCGACGGTTGGTGACCGTACGGGCGAGCTCCTGCGACTCGTCGTCGGTCAGCCTGCGGAACCCCTCGTCCGTGATCACGGTGACGATCGGGTAGATGTGGCGGTACAGGTCCGGCCCACCGGTCGCCGAGTCGTCGTCGGCCGCGTCGTACAGCGCCTGGACGACCAGGGTGGTGGCCTGCTCCTCCGTCAGATCGGGGCGGAAGAGCTTCTTCATCGAGCCCCGGGCGAAGATCGAACCGGAACCGGTGGCGGCGTAGCCGTGCTCCTCGGAGCGGCCGCCGGTCACGTCGTAGGAGAAGATCCGGCCCTTCTCCTTGGCCTCGTCGTACCCCGCGAACAGCGGCACGACCGCCAGGCCCTGCATGGCCATCCCCAGATTGCTCCGGATCATGGTCGAGAGCCGGTTCGCCTTGCCCTCCAGGGACAGGGTCGTCCCTTCCACCTTCTCGAAGTGCTCCAGCTCCAGCTGGAACAGCTTGACCATCTCCACGGCCAGGCCGGCCGTACCGGCGATACCGACAGCGGAGTACTCGTCGGCGGGGAACACCTTCTCGATGTCCCGCTGCGCGATCATGTTCCCCATGGTCGCCCGCCGGTCACCGGCGAGGACCACCCCGCCGGGGAAGGTGGCGGCGACGATGGTCGTCCCGTGCGGCGCCTCGATCACGCCTTCCGGCAGCTTGCGGTTGCCGGGCAGCATCTCGGGCGAGTGCGCGCCCAGGAAGTCCATGAAGGACGACGACCCCGGCGTCAGGAAGGCTGCCGGTAGACGCCCTGTGCTACGAGTGTTGGGTTCCACAGGTTTCCTTCCACGTAAGCGGCTGCACGCCTCATGACGTCCGGCCGATCCTTGAACTGCCCCAGGGCTGCGTTACAGCTGAAGCACAGTACGCCTCGGACCTTACCCGTCTGATGATCGTGATCAACGTGCTCGGCCGGAGCCGTCTGACAGATCACGCAGACCCCGCTCTGAGCGGCGATCATCTCGTCGCGCTGAGCCTCGGTGATGCCGTACGAACGCTTCAAGTGCCCCGCCCGGCCCAGGACGGCCCTGCACGCCTTGCACCGGGTGGATAAGCCGTCAGACGCCGAAGCGTTCTTGTGCCACTCACCGTGCGGCTTGACCTCACCGCACTGCCGGCAGAGCTTGTGGCCGGACGGGACATCCACTTTCTCCTTGACGACCTTGCCTCTGGCAGCCTGGCGGCGCCGGTAGTGCGCGGCACTGTACTCAGCCACGCACTCACGACACCTCGGCTGAAGGCCGTCACCACGGTTCCGGTCTAGGGCGAACCCGCTCAGCGGCACGTCCCGGCTGCAGCCGCGACACCACTTCGTTCCATTGGACATGGAGCCAATGCTGGCGAGTTCGCCTTAGATTCGAAGGCTATTCGCCGCCTTTTTGTACGAAACTCCGAACGAAATCCTCGGCATTTTCCTCGAGTACATCGTCAATCTCGTCAAGTACGGAGTCGACGTCGTCGGAGAGCTTCTCCTGGCGCTCCTTGAGGTCGGTCGATTCCTCGACCGCCGCCTCCTCGACCTCCTCGGTCGAGCGCGTCGCCTTCTGCTGTCCGCCGCCGGTGTCCTTGGTCGCCATGTCTACCTCACCCCGCTCGGTTCGCACGCTCATGTCGAGAGACCCCGGGATTCGGGATCTCTCAAGATCAGACCCTACGTCGGACCCTATAGGGAGGGTCCGACATTCGTCCCCGCACTTGTTCAAAAGGTCGCGGAACAACGTCCGGTTCTCTTCATGATTCCCGGACCGGAGGCCTTTCAGGCCCGCTCACTGCCCCGAAAGCACCCGCACCAGGTCCTCCGCCGTGCGGCAGCGGTCCAGGAGCTCCTTGACGTGGTTGCGGGTCCCCCGCAGGGGTTCCAGCGTCGGGACGCGCTGGAGGGAGTCCCGGCCGGGGAGGTCGAAGATCACCGAGTCCCAGGAGGCCGCGGCCACGTCGTCCGCGTACTGCTCAAGGCAGCGTCCGCGGAAGTACGCCCGGGTGTCCTCCGGGGGCTTGCTCTGAGCCCGCGCCACCGCCGGCTCTTCCACCAGGCGCTTCATCTTGCCCCGGGCCACCAGGCGGTTGTACAGGCCCTTCTCGGGCCGTACGTCCGAGTACTGGAGGTCCACCAGGTGCAGCCGCGCCGCGTCCCACTCCAGTCCGTCCCGGCGCCGGTAGCCCTCCAGGATCTCCCGCTTGGCGATCCAGTCCAGCTCCCCCGACAGGCTCATCGGGTCGCTCTCCAGCCGGCCCAGCACGTCCTCCCAGCGGCCCAGCACATCCTTGGTCTGCTCGTCCGCGTCCGACCCGAAACGTTCGTCCACGTACTTCCGCGCCAGCTCGAAGTACTCCATCTGCAGTTGCACCGCGGTCAGTGTCCGGCCGCTGCGCAGCGTGATCAGGTGCTGCAGGTCGGGGTCGTGGGAGACCTGGTGCAGGGTGCGTACGGGCTGGTCGACGGCCAGGTCGACGGTGATGAACCCGTCCTCGATCATGGACAGGACAAGTGCGGTCGTGCCGAGTTTGAGGTAGGTGGAGATCTCGGAGAGGTTGGCGTCTCCGATGATCACGTGGAGCCGGCGGTACTTCTCGGCGTCCGAGTGGGGTTCGTCGCGGGTGTTGATGATGGGGCGCTTGAGGGTGGTCTCCAGGCCGACCTCGACCTCGAAGTAGTCGGCGCGCTGGCTGATCTGGAAGCCGTGTTCGCGGCCGTCCTGGCCGATGCCCACGCGTCCGGCGCCGGTGACGACCTGGCGCGAGACGAAGAAGGGGGTCAGGTGGCGCACGATCTCCGAGAAGGGGGTCTCCCGCTTCATCAGGTAGTTCTCGTGCGTGCCGTAGGAGGCGCCCTTGTTGTCGGTGTTGTTCTTGTAGAGGTGGATCGGCTGGGCGCCGGGGAGCTGGGCGGCGCGGACGGCCGCTTCGGCCATGATCCGTTCGCCGGCCTTGTCCCAGAGGACGGCGTCGAGCGGGTTGGTGATCTCGGGCGAGCTGTATTCGGGGTGTGCGTGGTCGACGTAGAGCCGTGCGCCGTTCGTGAGGATGACGTTGGCGAGGCCGATGTCCTCGTCGGTCAGCTGGCTGTTGTCGGCGGCCTCGCGGGCGAGGTCGAAGCCGCGGGCGTCCCGCAGCGGATTCTCCTCCTCGAAGTCCCAGCGGGCGCGTCGCGCCCGGTGCATCGCCGCCGCGTAGGCGTTGACGATCTGGGACGAGGTGAGCATGGCATTGGCGTTCGGGTGCCCCGGGACGGAGATCCCGTACTCCGTCTCGATCCCCATTACTCGCCGTACGGTCATGCGGCCCTCCTTGCCCGGCGGCGCTCCCCTTTCGGGAGCGGCGCTCAAGTACCGCTGGTGCTCCGGTGCGTGTGCCTGTGCGGTGCCCGTCCCCGCACTGCGCGTCCGGCGGTACGGAAGAGCCTAGAACCACTGCGCGCTCGTGGGGAGATCATTTCCGTCATTGGATCCGCCTCGTCACCGGCTGAAAAGCGGCCGGTAAAGGGGTGGGGTAAAGCAGTCGGCTGCGGATGCCCTGGGAGGGCATCCGCAGCCGCCCCGCTTCGTCAGAGGTACTGACCGGTGTTTGCCACCGTGTCGATGGAGCGTCCGGTGTCCGCGCCTTGCTTTCCGGTGACGAGGGTGCGGATGAATACGATCCGCTCGCCCTTCTTTCCGGAGATGCGGGCCCAGTCGTCCGGGTTGGTGGTGTTGGGCAGGTCCTCGTTCTCCTTGAACTCGTCCACGCAGGCCTGGAGCAGGTGGGAGACCCGCAGGCCCTTCTGGTTGTGTTCGAGGAAGGCCTTGATCGCCATCTTCTTCGCCCGGTCGACGATGTTCTGGATCATCGCGCCGGAGTTGAAGTCCTTGAAGTAGAGGACTTCCTTGTCGCCGTTGGCGTACGTGACCTCGAGGAAGCGGTTTTCCTCGGTTTCGGCGTACATCTGCTCGACGACGGTCTGGATCATGCTGTGGACGGTGCCGGCCGAGGAGCCCTGGTGTTCGGACAGGTCGTCCGTGTGCAGGGGCAGCGAGGCCTTGAGGTACTTGGCGAAGATGTCCTTCGCGGCCTCGGCGTCCGGGCGCTCGATCTTGATCTTCACGTCGAGGCGGCCGGGGCGCAGGATGGCCGGGTCGATCATGTCCTCGCGGTTGGAGGCGCCGATGACGATGACGTTCTCCAGGCCTTCCACGCCGTCGATCTCGGCGAGCAGCTGGGGGACGATGGTGTTCTCGACGTCCGAGCTGACTCCGGATCCGCGGGTGCGGAAGAGGGATTCCATCTCGTCGAAGAAGACGATGACGGGGGTGCCCTCGCTGGCCTTCTCGCGGGCGCGCTGGAAGACGAGGCGGATGTGCCGCTCGGTCTCGCCGACGTACTTGTTGAGGAGTTCGGGTCCCTTGATGTTCAGGAAGTAGGACTTTCCTGCTGCCTGTCCGGTCACCTCGGCGACCTTCTTGGCAAGGGAGTTGGCGACGGCCTTGGCGATGAGCGTCTTGCCGCAGCCGGGCGGGCCGTAGAGCAGGATGCCCTTCGGGGGCCGCAGTTCGTGTTCCTTGAAGAGGTCGGGGTAGAGGTACGGGAGCTCGACGGCGTCGCGGATCAGCTCGATCTGGTCGCCCAGGCCGCCGATCTTGTCGTAGTCGATGTCGGGGACCTCTTCGAGGACGAGGTCTTCGACCTCGCTCTTGGGGACGACCTCGTAGACGTAGCCGGAGCGGGGTTCGAGCAGGAGGGCGTCGCCGGGGCGGATGGTGATGTCCAGGAGCGGCTCGGCGAGCCTCACCACCCTTTCCTCGTCGGTGTGCCCGACGACCAGGGCGCGCTCGCCGTCCTCGAGGATCTCCTTGAGGGTGACGATGTCCCCGGCCCGCTCGAATTCCATGGCCTCGACCACGTTGAGGGCCTCGTTGAGCATGACCTCCTGGCCGCGCCGGAGGTCTTCCGGGTCGACGCTGGGGCTGACGTTCACGCGGAGCTTTCGGCCTCCGGTGAAGATGTCGACGGTGCCGTCCTCGTTCGCTTGCAGGAAGACACCGAAACCGGCCGGCGGCTGTGCGAGCCGGTCGACTTCTTCCTTGAGGGCCACGATCTGGTCTCGGGCCTCACGGAGGGTATTCGCGAGTCGTTCGTTCTGTGCGGATACGCCGGCCAGATTTGTCTGGAGCTCGACGATCCGCTCTTCGAGAATCCTCGTGTGTCGCGGAGAGTCGGCGAGCTTTCGTCGCAGGACGGCGATTTCCTGCTCGAGATAGGCAACCTGGCCGGCGGGGTCCTCGGACCCTCGCGCGGGCCGGATGCCGCGGTTGATGTCGTCGTCGTGGGCTGCCACGGTCCTCACCTCCTCCAAGGGGAGCTGGACGCTTCCTGACCCTACCTGGGCTGGTGGTGATTGAAACCCCTAGATCACAAAGACGGTAGAGGTGTGTCCGATCTTCACCCTTGCGTACTCCCTCACGCCAAGGAAATACCCACCCATCAAACTCGGGAAGCAGCCGGTTGTAAGGTCGAACCGTTCAACACCCGTCAGGGCTCGCGCGACTTGCTGCGGGCCGTGACCGGGATGGATCACTCAGCGCAGGGAACGGCAGGAGATATGACCGTGCAGCAGGAGGCTCCGACGGGCGGCGGCGGCGAGGCCGGCGAGCCGCTCGAGGTCTGGATCGATCAGGACCTGTGCACCGGGGACGGCATCTGCGTGCAGTACGCGCCTGAGGTGTTCGAGCTGGACATCGATGGTCTGGCGTACGTGAAGAGCCCGGAGGACGAGCTGCTGCAGGACGCGGGGGCGACCACTCCGGTTCCGCTGACGCTGCTCCAGGACGTGGTCGACTCGGCGAAGGAATGTCCGGGGGACTGCATTCACGTACGGCGCGTTTCGGACAGGGTGGAAGTCTTCGGCCCGGACGCGGAGTGACGTTTCAAACACTCCTGGCGGCCGAGTCCGTCAGCTCCTGGCGGAATTTTCCGTCGTGCCAGCGCCACTTGGCGAGCTGCTTGGTGTCGGGGCTGTAGCGGGGTACATCGGGTGAGGAGTAGCCGACGAGGGTTGCCGTGACGGTGCCGTCGCGCACGGTGAGCTCGGTGGCGGTCTGCCGTCGGGCGGTGTCGAGCAGGGTGGCGACGACGCGGGGGCGGGTGCCTTGGGCCGGGTCCTGGGTGAGTACGTAGATCGCGTGGGGCGGGGTGCCGGAGCCGGCTTCGCAGCGGACGGCGGCGACGGTCTCGGGGCGGCGGTCGCCGTCGAGGTCGCCCTGGGCGCTGATGGTGACGGTCTGCGGGGCGCCCTTGCAGTCGAGGGGGTAGGTGACCCCCGCCGGGTCCGGCGCGGTGGCCTGGGGGCCCTTCGCGGGGGGTTCGGCGGCGGTCGCGGTGGTGTCGGTGGCCGGGGTGCCGGTGGCGGGCTGTACGAGTCCTGCGGCGGCTATGACTGCTGCCATGGCGGTGGCCGTGGCGAGCCAGTGGACGGGCCTGGTGCGGCTGTGCTCCAGGGTGTGCGGGAGCGGGGCCGTCTCGGCGTGGCTGTGCGGCACGCGGGGTGTCTCCTGTGCGAAGGGTGACGAGGAGCCAGCATCGTGCCACACGTCACAGGGTGGTGGAACGGCCGGGTCCGGGGCTGGTGCACGGGACAACGAAAAGGCGCTGTGGCTCAGTTCCCGGGTGGTCGGGGGAACTGGGCCACAGCGCCTTTGTGTTGGGTCTGCGCCGGGTCTGCGGGGCCGTTATGCGGAGCGGTCGCTGCCGGGGCCGTCGTAGTCCTCGCCGTAGGCGCCCTTGGCGGGGCGGCGGCGGCGCATGGGGGGCTCGACGCCGTCCGCGAGGCGGCGGGCGGTGACGAGGAAGCCGGTGTGGCCGATCATCCGGTGGTCGGGGCGGACGGCGAGGCCTTCCACGTGCCAGTTGCGGATCATCGATTCCCACGGCTGCGGCTCGGCGAAGCAGCCGATCTCGCGGATGGACTCGACGGTCTTGGACAGCTGGGTGGTGGTGGCCACGTAGCAGCAGAGGATGCCGCCGGGGACCAGGGCCTTGGAGACGGCTTCCAGGCATTCCCAGGGGGCGAGCATGTCGAGGATGACGCGGTCGACGTCCGTGTCGGACAGGTTGTCCTGGAGGTCGCCGACGGTCAGCTGCCACGCGGGGTGGGGTCCGCCGAAGTAGCGTTCGACGTTGGCGGTGGCGATCTCGGCGAAGTCCGCGCGGCGCTCGTAGCTGTGGAGCATGCCCTGGTCGCCGATGGCGCGCAGCAGGAAGCTGCTCAGGGAGCCGGAGCCCACTCCCGCTTCCACGACGCGTGCGCCGGGGAAGATGTCGGCGAAGGCCAGGATCTGGCCTGCGTCCTTGGGGTAGACCACGGCGGCGCCGCGGGGCATGGACAGGACATAGTCGGGGAGCAGGGGGCGCAGCGCGAGGTATGCGACGTTGCCCGTGGTGCGGACAACGCTGCCTTCGGGAGCACCGATCAGCTCGTCGTGCGGGAAGGAACCCTTGTGGGTGTGGAAATTCTTCCCGGCTTCGAGCGTGAACGTGTAGTGGCGGCCCTTGGGGTCGGTGAGCTGTACCTGGTCCCCGACCTCGAAGGGCCCGCGTCGGCGGGCGGCACCGGTCGGTTCGGACATGTGACCAGTGTATTGGCTTCAGGACTGGGGCCGTGCCATGGCCTTCACGAAGGCCTTTTCGACGTCGAGGGTGGACAGGACGCCGTAGATGGCGCCGCCGGGTTCGAGGACGAGGTATTCGGTGGCGGGGGTGGCGCGGAGGTGGTCGAGGAGTTCTTCGCCGGTGAGGTCCGCTGAAACCTTCATGCCGTCGGTGAGGTCCTGGGCGAGGGTGCTGACGGCGACCCAGGGGCGGCGGTGTTCGGGGACGGAGGCGATGGCGGTTTCGCGGACGATGGCGGTGGGGTCGCCTTGTCCGTCGACGACGACGAGGGCGCGGGCGCCGGCTTCGTTGGCGCGGCGGAGGGCCTCGGAGAGGGGGGTGGCGTTCTCGACGGGGATGGCGCGTCGGGTGAGGGTGCGGGCGCGCAGTTCGGGGAGGTGTTCGCGCAGGCGGGCCATGCGCAGGCTGTTGCCGGCGCCGGTCCAGATGATGCCGGCGAGGATGGCGGCGAGGAGGGCGTCCATGACGGTGTTCATGCCGCCGATTTCCTCGGTGCGGTTGCCGAGGACTCCGGTGTGGGTGAGGAGGGGGAGGCCGAGGAGGACGGCGAGGGCGAGGCCGCGGCCGACCCAGGCGGCGGCGACGGTGCCGGTCATGGGTTTGCCGGTGATGCCCCAGATGACGGCGCGGAGCATGCGGCCGCCGTCGAGGGGGAGGCCGGGGAGCAGGTTGAAGGCGGCGACCAGCAGGTTGGAGATCATCAGGCCGGCGAGGAGGACGCCGGGGACGGTGGCCGGGTCGACGGCTTTCATGCCGAGGTAGAAGGCTCCGGTGAGGACGAGGGAGAGCAGGGGGCCGACGAAGGCGAGGACGAATTCGCGGCCGGGTGTCTCGGATTCCTTTTCGATCTCGGAGACTCCGCCGAAGAACTGGAGCTGGATGCGGCGCACGGGGAGTTTGAAGCGCAGGGCCGCGACGGTGTGCGCGAGTTCGTGGACCAGGACGGAGGCGTAGAAGGCGACGGCGAAGAAGAGGGAGACGAGGTAGCGGACGGGTCCGAGGTCGGGCAGGACGCGGTCGAGCTGGTCGCCGAAGACCCAGGTGATGAGGGCGGCGACGAGGAACCAGCTGGGCGAGACGTAGACGGGCACGCCGAAGGGGCGGCCCATGAGGAGTCCGCCGCCCGGTCCGGAGCGGCCGCCTGCGCGCTCGCCGGTTTCGTCGGTGTCTGCCACGGTTGTCCTTCGTTCGGTGCTGGTGTTTCCAGTGTGTTCTGTTCGCGTACGGGGTGGTGCTGTAGCGGGTTGTGATGCTCCGATCATGCAGTGCGAGGGGGCTTGGCGTCGATGGTATGCGCGTCCTGTCGGTGGCGGGTCGTAGGGTTTTGTGCATGACGACGAGCCCCGGTGCTGTGCCTGGCGCAGCCGATGCCGATGCGCGGAGCGCTGTGGCGCCCTCTTCGCTCTCCCCTTCGCGGGCGAGCGATTTCATGCAGTGCCCGTTGCTGTACCGGTTCCGGGTGATCGACAGGCTGCCGGAGAAGCCCAGTGCGGCTGCTACCCGCGGGACGCTGGTGCATGCGGTGCTGGAGCGGCTTTTCGATCATCCGGCGCAGGAGCGGACGGCGCCGCGGGCGAAGGCGTTGGTTCCGGGGCAGTGGGACCGGTTGCTGGAGTCGAAGCCGGAGCTGACGGAGCTGTTCCCGGAGGGTGACGAGGGGGCGGGGCTGGCGCGGTGGCTGACGGAGGCCGAGGCGCTGGTCGAGCGGTGGTTCACGTTGGAGGACCCGACGCGGCTGGAGCCGGTGGAGCGGGAGTTCTTCGTGGAGACGGAGCTGGAGTCGGGGCTGCGTCTGCGGGGGATCATCGACCGGGTGGACGTGGCGCCGACGGGCGAGGTGCGGATCGTCGACTACAAGACGGGGAAGGCGCCGCGGCCGGAGTACGCGGAGGGTGCGCTGTTCCAGATGAAGTTCTACGCGCTGGTGGTGTGGCGGCTGAAGCAGGTGGTGCCGCGGCGGCTGCAGCTGGTGTATCTGGGCAGTGGGGACGTGCTGACGTACGACCCGGTGGTGGCGGATCTGGAGCGGGTGGAGCGCAAGCTGCTCGCGTTGTGGGAGGCGATCCGGGAGGCGACGGAGTCGGGTGAGTGGCGGCCGCGGCCGACGAAGCTGTGCGGCTGGTGTGATCATCAGGCGGTGTGTCCGGAGTTCGGCGGTACTCCCCCGCCCTATCCGCTGGTGATCTCGCCGCGGCCGGGGGCGGAGCTCCCGGCGGAGTCGTGATCTTGGTGTCAGGGCAGAATGGACGGGCCTGCCGTAGCCGTCCGACGAATTCGAGGTAGACCCCGTGGCGATCCGCGTCCTTCTGGTCGACGACCAGCCGCTGCTGCGCACCGGCTTCCGGATGATCCTGGAGGCGGAGGAGGACCTGGCGGTGGTCGGTGAGGCCGGGGACGGGCTGCAGGCGCTGGACCAGGTGCGGGCGCTGCAGCCCGATGTGGTGCTGATGGACATCCGGATGCCGCGGATGGACGGGGTGGAGGCGACCCGGCAGATCACGGGTCCGGAGCGCGACGGGCCGGCGAAGGTGCTGGTGCTGACCACGTTCGATCTGGACGAGTACGTGGTGGAGGCGCTGCGGGCGGGGGCGAGCGGGTTCCTGTTGAAGGACGCGCCGGCGAACGAGCTGGTGCAGGCGATCCGGGTGGTCGCGGCGGGTGAGGCGATGCTCGCGCCGAGTATCACGCGGCGGCTGCTGGACAAGTACGCGGGGCATCTTCCGTCGGGTGAGGAGAGCCTGCCGAACACCCTGGGGACGCTGACCGAGCGTGAGGTCGAGGTGCTGAAGCTGGTGTCGCGGGGGCTGTCGAACGCGGAGATCGCGGCGGATCTGTTCGTGAGCGAGACGACGGTCAAGACGCATGTGGGGCACGTGCTGACGAAGCTGGGGCTGCGGGACCGGGTCCAGGCGGCGGTGTACGCGTACGAGAGCGGTCTGGTGCGCCCCGGGGCCCAGTAGGTCCGGCCGGGCGCGGATACGCGGAGGGGGCCGTACGTGCGTGCACGTACGGCCCCCTCCGCGTGGTGCCGGGCCCGCGGCGGGGCGGGCCCGGCTGCGCCGGCGTCAGCCCTTGCTGATCTCCCAGAAGCGGAAGACGGTCGAGGCGTCGAGGGACCACTGCAGGCCGCTCACGTTCTGGCGGGTGACGGCGTACTGCTTGCCCTGCCAGAGCGGGATGAGCGGGAGCTCCTCGGCGACGATGTCCTGGAGGCGGTTGTAGTCGGTGTTGGCCGCGGTGCGGTCGGACTTCGCGGAGGTCGACGGGATGATCGTCCCGGTGATCTCCTTGTTGTCGTAGTTGTTGCTCAGCACGTTGTCCGGGCCGAAGAACGGCTGCGTGAAGTTGTCGGCGTCCGGGTAGTCGGGCACCCAGCCCTTCACGTACACGCCGTACTTGCCGGCCTGGATGTCCTTCTCGTACTGCTCGTACTCGACGGACTTGACGTCGGCGTCGAAGAGGCCGCTGTCGTTGAGCTGCTTGGCGATGACCTCGAACTGCTGGTCCGTGGAGGGGCCGTAGCGGGACGGGGTGGAGTACAGGGTGAGCTTGACCTTGCCGTTGATGCCGCCGGCCTTGAGGACGGCCTTGGCCTTGTCGAGCTGCGGGGTGCCGCCGTAGCGGTCGAAGAACGGGGTCGTGTGGCCGGCGATGCCGGTCGGCACGATGGAGTAGAGCGCGGTGGCGGTGCCCGCGTACACGTCCCGGACGAGGGCTTCGCGGTCGATGAGGTAGGCGATGGCCTTGCGCACGGGGAGCTTGCCGACGACGGGGTCGTTGACGTTGAACACCATGTGCTCGACTTCGGCGCCGGTGCCCTGGACGACGTCGACCTTGTTGTCGCCGGTCTTGCTGGAGGCGAGGGCGGCGATGTCCTTGGCGGCGAGGCCGCGGAAGGCGAAGTCGACGTCGCCGCTCTCCAGGACGGTCTTGAGGCCGGCCTGGTCGCCGTTGAAGAACTTCAGCGTGACGCCGGTGTTCTTGGCCTTGGCCTTGCCGCTGTAGGACTCGTTGACGGAGAAGGTGGCGCTCTTCTCGCTGAACGAGTCGAGCTTGTAGACGCCGGAGCCGACGGCCTTGTTGTCGCCGCGCAGCTTGTCGGCCGGGTACTCGGTGTGGTCGACGATGGAGCCGGCGCCCGACGCGATCTTGCTGGGGAAGGTGGCGTCGGAGGTCTTGAGCTTGAAGACGACGGTCTTGTCGTCGGGGGCGTCGATGCTCGCGATCGACGCGAGCATCACGGCCGGGCCGTTGGCGTCGTTGATCTTCAGGGTGCGCTCGAAGGAGAACTTGACGTCCTTCGAGGTGAGGCTGTGGCCGTTGCTGAACTTCAGGCCGTCCCGCAGGGTGCACTTGTAGAGCTTGCTGTCGCCGCCCTCGAAGCCGCAGGCCTGGGCGGCGTCGGGCTCGGGGGTGGTGCCGCCCTTGGGGAAGCTCAGCAGCGACTGGAAGACGTTGTTGAACAGCAGCCAGGAGCCCGGGTCGTAGCCCGATGCCGGGTCGACGGACTTCACCTTGTCGGATATGCCCATGACCACGCCCTTGCCGCTGCCGGCATTGGAGCCATCGGTCGAACCGCAACCGCTGAGCAGCGCGGCGGCGGTGGCTGCGCCGAGCGGGGCCGCCAGCCACTGGTTACGTCGATTCACGCGAACGTCCTTCACAGTCGAACTGTTTCGTTGCTCCGGCCCGCGACACCCGCTGCCGGTCTTTGCCTTGCTCAGCCGCTTACGCCGCGACCGAGCTCCCACAACTGGAGGTCGGAGATGGCGTTGACCGACCACTCCACTCCGGTGATCCCGTCGCGTGCGGCGACGTACTGCTTGCCCTGCCACAGGGGCAGGACGGGCACGTCCTCGGCGACGATGTCCTGTATCTCCGTGATCGCGGGGACGGCGATCGTACGGTCGACCGCCCGCCGGGATTCGGGGATGAGCCTGCTGCGCACCGCGCTGTTGGCGTACGGCGTGCCCAGGAAGTTGTCCTGCTCCAGGAACGGGGCGAGGAAGTTGTCGGCGTCCGGGTAGTCGGGGAACCAGCCGAGCCCGTAGGCGGCGTGGTCGCCCTTCTTCTGGGCGGGGCGGAAGTCCGCCCACTCGCTGCCCTGGACGGTGATGTCGAAGAGCCCGGTGGAGTTCAGCTGGGCCTTGAGGGCGTCGAACTCGGCGGCCGTGCCGTCGCCGTAGTGGTCGCTGGTGTAGTGCAGGGTCAGCTTGACCGGGGTCTTGATCCCGGCCTCCTTCAGCAGGGCGGCGGCCTTGGGCGTGTTGGCCTCGCCGTACTTGTTGTAGAAGGAGTTGACGTGGCCCGTCACGGTGGTGGGGACCAGCGAGTAGAGCGGCTGGGCGGACTTGCCGTAGACCTTGGAGATGAGCTGTCCGCGGTCGACGGCGGCGGCGAGCGCCTGGCGGACGGCCTTGTCCTTGACGACCGGTGCCTCGGTGTTGAAGCCGAGGTAGCGGATCTCCAGGCCGGGCATCGGGACCAGCTTGACGCCCTTGGGCGGCTGGGCGCTGAACTCGGTGATCTGGGCGGGCGACAGGGTGCGGGAGACCATGTGGATCTTCCCGTCCGTGAGTGCCTTGCCCATGGCCGGGGAGTCGGTGAAGGTGCGCAGCTCGACCTTGTCGTTCTGCAGCTTGAGGTCGCCCTTGTAGTGCGGGTTCTTGGTGAAGACGGCGCGGACCAGCCGGTTGCCCTTGACCTCGGCCTTCATCGTGTACGGGCCGGAGCCGTCCACGGCGAAGCCCTCGCGGAGCTTCTTGGCGTCGTAGTTCTTCTCGCTGACGATGCCGGCGGCGGGGGTGGAGAGTTTGAACGGGAAGGTCGCGTCCGGGGTCTTCAGGTGGAAGACGACGGTGTCGGCGCCCTTGACCTCGACGTTGTCGAGGGTGGAGAGCAGCGAGGAGGGGCCGTTCTCGTCCTTGATGGCGAGGACGCGGTCGATGGAGAACTTGACGTCCTTGGCGGTGAGGGGCTCACCGTCGGCGAACTTCAGACCGGGGCGCAGGGTGCAGCGGTAGCTCTCGTTGCCGGCGTCGGTGAAGCGGCAGGCGGAGGCTGCTTCGGGGACGGGCTGGCCGCCGCCGCGCGGGGTGTGCATCAGCGTCTGGACGGTCTGGCGCAGGACGTTCCAGGCGCCGGCGTCGTAGGCGTAGGCGGGGTCGAAGGGGGCGGGAGCGAAGTCTGCGGCCTCGAACCGATCGGTGGTTCCGACGACGATCGCTCCGGATCCTGCTCCTCCGCCGCTCGCGCTGCCGCATGCGGCCAGCGCGGGGGTGAGCAGTCCGGCCGCGGCCGTCAGCACCATGGTCTTGCGGTTCATGCTGGAAGTACTCCCTGTAACCGGCACTTGCTCAAAGCGGTGTGAAGGACACTTCGCGGCAGTCGCCCGTTCGGGGCGGAACGATCGGGCCGGTGTTGTGACGATCGGTCCACGCGGTTCCGGAACAGGGGTGTGTGTCCGGGACGCGGCTGGGTGCGGCGTAGTGCCCGTATCGACAGTAGTGGTCCGGGGCGGGATGGCTGGAACTGGCCGAACTTGGGGCGTAATCGCACTGTGATCGGAGCGAACTGCCTGTTCACAGGCAGGGCTGCGCAGATTCGGTCAGGGGCTGATCAATGTGGACACATTGGAAGTCGCCGAGGTCCCGTGACGGCCCCGCCGGGGGTGCGGAGCGTGACCAAGGTCACCCTCCGCAACGGCCCCGGAGAGGATGGAATTTCAGCCTCCAGGCCCTAAGGCGGAAGATCCTTCCGTCAGGGCGCAGTCGAACAGGGTTCCGTTCGGCACAGAGCGTGCTCAAGGGATTCCGGTGCGTGGCAATGCATACCGATGTGGGCCAGTGCATGCCGATGTGTCCGCTTGGGTGGGGTGCGGGCCCGACCGGAGGCCGGTGTCGTCACTCTCAGTTCATCGGTGCGATGAGCGAGCGCAGGAACGCGAGGTCGACGTCTTCCAGCGAGCGGACGACCGTACGCCCGGGGGCGGGCTCGATCACGCCGACCGAGGGAATGGCCACGACCCGGCAGCCGGCGGCCTCGGCGGCCGCCACCCCGGTGTGGGTGTCCTCGATGACCGCGCACCGCGAGGGGTGCGCGCCGAGCGAGTGCGCGGCGAACAGGTAGGGGTCGGGGTGCGGCTTGGTACGGGCCACCTCGTCGCCGGCGACCGTCATCGTGAAGCGGTCGCGGCCGAGGGTGAGCAGGACCTGGTCGATGACCCGGCGGTGGGAGGCTGAGACGAGGGCGGTGGGCACGTTGTGCCGGGCGAGCTCGGCCAGCAGCCGCTCGGCTCCGGGCATCAGCGGCACCCGGTCGGCGATGCGGGCCTCGAAGCGCTCGTTGAGCAGGACGCTCAGCTCGGCGAGGCCGATGGCAGCGCCGGTCGACTCGATCAGGAAGGTCGCGCTGCGGCTCATGGGGCCGCCGACGACCACGTCGCGCCAGGCCTCGTCGAGGCGGTGGCCCAGTTCCTGGAAGATCTCCGCCTCGATCTCCCACCAGAAGCCTTCGGTGTCGACGAGGGTGCCGTCCATGTCGAGCAGCACCGCCTGCAGGGCAGAACCGTCGGCCGTACGGGCGACGGGGGCGGGAACGGTGCTCGTCATGCTCATGCCTCTCAGAAGGGACGAGAAGGCCGGTCACCTCTTCCGCGGGGCATACGACCCCGGGGAACAGGCGACCGGCCTGTATGGGACCGACAAGTGTACGTCGGTCGAGCTCAGCGTGCGTTGAAATACTTCGCTTCGGGGTGGTGAATCACGATCGCGTCGGTGGACTGCTCCGGGTGGAGCTGGAACTCCTCCGACAGGTGGACGCCGATCCGCTCCGGCTCCAGGAGGTCGGCGATCTTCGCGCGGTCCTCCAGGTCGGGGCAGGCGCCGTAGCCGAGCGAGAAGCGGGCACCGCGGTACTTGAGGTCGAACATGTCCTCGACCTTCGCCGGGTCCTCGCCGCCGAATCCGAGCTCGGCGCGGACGCGGGCGTGCCAGTACTCGGCCATGGCCTCGGCGAGCTGGACCGAGAGGCCGTGCAGCTCCAGGTACTCGCGGTAGGAGTCCGACTCGAACAGCTTGGCCGTGGCCTCGCCGATCTTCGAGCCGACGGTGACCACCTGCAGGCCGACGACGTCGGTCTCGCCGGACTCCTCGGGACGGAAGAAGTCGGCGAGGCACAGGCGCCGGCCGCGGCGCTGGCGCGGGAAGGTGAAGCGGGTCCGCTCGTTGCCGGCTTCGTCGAGGATGATCAGGTCCTCGCCCTTGGAGACGCAGGGGAAGTACCCGTAGACGACCGCGGCCTCGAGCAGGTTCTCGGTGTGCAGCTTGTCCAGGAGGCCGCGCAGGCGCGGACGGCCCTCGCTCTCGACGAGCTCCTCGTACGTGGCCCCGCCCGCGCGGGCCTGCTTGAGGCCCCACTGGCCCTTGAAGAGGGCGCCCTCGTCGAGCCAGGAGGCGTAGTCCTTGAGCGGGATGCCCTTGACCACGCGGGTGCCCCAGAACGGCGGGGCGGGGACCGGGTTGTCGATGGAGACGTCGGAGCGGCCGCCGGGCTCCTCGGCCTCGTCGGTCTGCAGGACCGGGGTGTCGCGCTTGGCGACGCGGCGCTGCTTGAGCTCGGGCAGGGTCGCACCGGGGACACCGCGCTTGACGGCGATGAGGGCGTCCATGAGGCGCAGGCCCTCGAAGGCGTCGCGGGCGTACCGGACCTCGCCCTCGTAGATCTCGTGGAGGTCCTGCTCGACGTAGGCGCGGGTGAGGGCGGCGCCGCCGAGGATCACCGGGTAGTCGGCGGCCAGCTTGCGCTGGTTCAGCTCCTCCAGGTTCTCCTTCATGATCACGGTCGACTTCACGAGCAGGCCGGACATGCCGATGACGTCGGCCTTGTGTTCCTGCGCGGCTTCGAGGATCGCGGAGACGGGCTGCTTGATGCCGATGTTGACGACGTTGTAGCCGTTGTTGGTGAGGATGATGTCGACGAGGTTCTTGCCGATGTCGTGGACGTCGCCGCGGACGGTGGCGAGCACGATCGTGCCCTTGCCCTCGTCGTCGGTCTTCTCCATGTGCGGTTCGAGGTAGGCGACGGCCGTCTTCATGACCTCGGCGGACTGGAGGACGAAGGGGAGCTGCATCTGGCCCGAGCCGAAGAGCTCGCCGACGACCTTCATGCCCTCCAGGAGGGTGTCGTTGACGATGTCGAGGGCGGGGCGGGTCGCGAGGGCCTCGTCGAGGTCGGCCTCCAGGCCGTTCTTCTCGCCGTCGATGATGCGGCGCTGCAGTCGCTCGTCCAGCGGCAGGGCGAGGAGTTCCTCGGCGCGGCCGGCCTTGAGCGACTTGGTGTTGACGCCCTCGAAGAGGGCCATCAGCTTCTGCAGCGGGTCGTAGTCGCCCTCGCGCCGGTCGTAGATCAGGTCGAGGGCGGTGGTGACCTGCTCCTCGTCGAAGCGGGCGATCGGGAGGATC
Organism: Streptomyces nojiriensis; assembly: GCF_017639205.1. NCBI lineage: Bacteria > Bacillati > Actinomycetota > Actinomycetes > Kitasatosporales > Streptomycetaceae > Streptomyces > Streptomyces nojiriensis. Next base: position 2,443,812 of record NZ_CP071139.1, read on the forward strand.
TTGGAGGCGTGGACGATGGCGGAGTCCAGGCCGGCCTTGACGCACTCGTCGAGGAAGACCGAGTTCAGCAGGACGCGGGCGGCCGGGTTGAGGCCGAAGGAGATGTTGGACAGGCCGAGGGTGGTCTGGACGTCCGGGTGGAGCCGCTTGAGCTCGCGGATCGCCTCGATCGTGGCGATGCCGTCCCCCCGGGACTCCTCCTGGCCGGTGCAGATCGTGAAGGTCAGGGTGTCGATGAGGATGTCCGACTCGCGGATCCCCCAGTTGCCCGTGAGGTCGGCGATGAGTCGTTCGGCAATGGCGACCTTGTGCTCGACGGTGCGGGCCTGGCCCTCCTCGTCGATGGTCAGCGCGATGAGCGCGGCGCCGTGCTCCTGGGCCAGTCGGGTGACCTTGGCGAAGCGGGACTCGGGGCCGTCGCCGTCCTCGTAGTTCACGGAGTTGATGACCGCGCGGCCGCCGAGCTTCTCCAGGCCCGCCTGGATGACGGGGACCTCGGTGGAGTCCAGGGCGATCGGCAGGGTGGAGGCGGTGGCGAAGCGGCCGGCGAGCTCCTCCATGTCGGCGACGCCGTCGCGGCCGACGTAGTCCACGCAGAGGTCGAGCATGTGCGCGCCCTCGCGGATCTGGTCGCGCGCCATCTCCACGCAGTCGTCCCAGCGGGCCTCCAGCATGGCCTCGCGGAACTTCTTGGAGCCGTTGGCGTTGGTGCGCTCGCCGATCGCCATGTACGAGGTGTCCTGGCGGAAGGGCACGGTCTGGTAGAGCGAGGCGGCGCCGGGCTCGGGCCGGGGGTCGCGCGGGACGACGGCCGTACCGCGGACCCGCTCGACGACCTGGCGCAGGTGCTCGGGGGTCGTGCCGCAGCAGCCGCCGACCAGGGAGAGCCCGTACTCGCGGACGAAGGTCTCCTGGGCGTCGGCCAGCTCGGGCGCGGTCAGCGGGTAGTGCGCGCCCTCCTTGGTCAGGACGGGCAGGCCGGCGTTGGGCATGCAGGAGAGCGGGATGCGGGCGTTGCGCGCGAGGTAGCGCAGGTGCTCGCTCATCTCGGCGGGGCCGGTGGCGCAGTTCAGGCCGATCATGTCGATGCCCAGCGGCTCCAGCGCGGTCAGGGCCGCGCCGATCTCCGAGCCGAGGAGCATGGTGCCGGTGGTCTCGACGGTGACGGAGCAGATCAGCGGGACGGTGACGCCGAGGGCTTCCATGGCCCGGCGGGCGCCGATGATCGAGGACTTCGTCTGCAGGAGGTCCTGGGTGGTCTCGACGAGCAGCGCGTCGGCGCCGCCGGAGAGCAGGCCCTCGGCGTTGATCTGGTAGGCGTCGCGGATCTGCGCGTAGCCGATGTGGCCGAGCGTGGGGAGCTTGGTGCCGGGGCCCATGGAGCCGAGGACCCAGCGCTGCCGGCCGGTGGAGGCGGTGAACTCGTCGGCGACCTCGCGGGCGATGCGCGCGCCGGCCTCCGACAGCTCGAAATTGCGTTCGGCGATGTCGTACTCGGCGAGCGCCGCGTAGTTCGTGCCGAAGGTGTTGGTCTCGACGCAGTCCACGCCCACCGAGAAGTACGCCTCGTGGACGGAGCGCACGATGTCGGGGCGGGTGATGTTGAGGACCTCGTTGCAGCCTTCGAGCTGCTGGAAGTCCTCCATGGTGGGGTCCTGCGCCTGGAGCATCGTTCCCATGGCTCCGTCGGCGACGACCACGCGGGTCGCGAGCGCCTCCCGGAGGGCATCGGCCCGGGTCTGGGTGTCAGCGGGCAAGGTGGGCAACGAGGCCATGGGTGCTCCCTGGGATGCGACGGCTGTCGGCTTTGCACCCCCTCTGTGTCAAGGGTGCACGCGGCCAGGGTAACCGCGAGGCACCCGCCCCGGTGTGGGTGTCCCACGTGGCGGACTGCATTCTGTGGCGGGGAGTTTCCGGGGGGTGTCCCCCGCGACGGTACGGCGAACAGCTGTCCGACGGTGCGCGAGGTCGGCATCGACCGATACTGTTCAGCATTGTCGAACCGCGTCAAGATGGTCAGTACTACCGAACTACCGAAGGTCTGCAGGAGGCTGCGCGATGGCACGGAACATCCAGTCGCTCGAACGAGCCGCTGCGATGCTGCGACTTCTGGCGGGCGGCGAGCGCCGGCTGGGACTCTCGGACGTGGCGTCCTCGCTGGGCCTGGCCAAGGGCACGGCTCACGGCATCCTGCGCACCCTGCAGGCCGAGGGCTTCGTGGAGCAGGACCCGGCCTCCGGCCGGTACCAGCTGGGCGCGGAGCTGCTGCGCCTGGGCAACAGCTACCTCGACGTGCACGAGCTGCGCGCCCGCGCCCTCGTATGGACGGACGACCTGGCGCGGGCGAGCGGCGAGAGCGTGTACGTCGGCGTGCTCCACCAGAGCGGGGTGCTGATCATGCACCACGTGTTCCGGCCCGACGACAGCCGCCAGGTGCTGGAGGTCGGGGCCATGCAGCCGCTGCACTCCACCGCGCTGGGCAAGGTGCTGTCGGCCTACGACCCGGTGGCGCACACCCAGGCGCACGAGGTCGAGCGCGAGGCCTTCACCCCCCGCACGGTCACGGACGGCACCGGCTTCGAGGAGATCCTGGGCCTGACCCGGGCGCGCGGCTGGGCCTCCGACGTCGAGGAGACCTGGGAGGGCGTCGCCTCGGTGGCGGCGCCGATCCACGACCGGCGCCGGATGCCGGTCGGCGCGGTGGCGGTCGCCGGCGCCGTGGAACGGGTCTGCGGCGAGTCCGGGGAGCCCCGTCCGGCCCTGGTGGCATCGGTGCGGGATTGCGCGCGCGCCGTTTCGCGCGATCTCGGCGCGGGCCGGTTCTGAGCTTCCTTTAACAGGCCCTGGCCGCACCCTGGCCTCTTTATGCCTGTTTTTCGCCACATCTCGGCCTTGAGATGGCTTGTTTTGGTCGATCGCACGTACCGGTAACGATCCGACACTTTGGCCTGGCCGACCCTTGACGCGTTCTTCACTTGGGCGGAAAACTGCCGTTCATCGGTCGGCATTGTCGAACACCTACCGGCAATACGCGCTAGGATGCGACAAGGCCACGGACCGGTGCAGCACTCACCGAGTGCGCGGAACCACCGGAGGGACCCGGTGTCCGCCCACCCCTGGACGTACAAAGGAGTCGCGGGTGTCCAGCTCCGACATCTTCATCGGCGAGACCATCGGTACCGCCCTGCTCACACTGCTCGGCGGTGGCGTCTGCGCCGCAGTGACGCTCAAGAGCTCCAAGGCCCGCAACGCGGGCTGGCTCGCCATCACGTTCGGCTGGGGTTTCGCCGTACTGATCGCCGCCTACGTCTCCGCGCCGCTCTCCGGTGCGCACCTCAACCCGGCGGTCACGGTCGGCATCGCCGTCAAGACCGGCGAGTGGGGTGACACCCCGGTCTACTTCGCCGGCCAGCTGCTGGGCGCGATGCTCGGAGCGGTCCTGATGTGGATCACCTACTACGGGCAGTTCCGCGTCCACCTGGCCGACCCGGAGCACATCCGCGACGCCAAGCTCGGTCCCGAGGACCCGCACCCGCACGATGTGGCCGGTCCGGTGCTCGGCATCTTCTCCACCGGCCCCGAGATCCGTAACGTCGTGCAGAACCTGGCGACCGAGATCATCGGTACCGCGGTCCTGATCCTGGCGATCCTGACCCAGGGCCTCCAGGACGGCGGCAAGGGCCTCGGTGTCATCGGCGTCCTGATCACCTCGTTCGTGGTCGTCGGCATCGGTCTCTCGCTCGGTGGCCCGACCGGCTACGCCATCAACCCGGTGCGCGACCTCGGTCCGCGCATCGTGCACGCCCTGCTGCCGCTGCCCAACAAGGGCGGCTCCGACTGGGGTTACTCCTGGATCCCGGTGGTCGGCCCGCTCGTCGGTGCCGCGCTCGCCGGCGGTCTGTACAACATCGCGTTCGCCTGATCAGCAGTACCGGCAAGATCGTAAGATCCGCACCGCCCTCCTGATTCCGCCTACTCACCCGACCTGCCAGGAGCAGCCAACATGACCACCAGCACCGGCCCCTTCATCGCCGCGATCGACCAGGGCACCACGTCCTCCCGTTGCATCGTGTTCGACCGCGACGGCCGCATCGTCGCCGTCGACCAGAAGGAGCACGAGCAGATCTTCCCGAAGCCGGGACAGGTCGAGCACGACGCCACCGAGATCTGGACCAACGTCCAGGAGGTCGTGGCCAGCGCGATCGCCAAGGCGGAGATCACCGCCGCGGACGTCAAGGCCGTCGGCATCACCAACCAGCGCGAGACCACGGTCCTGTGGGACCGCCACACCGGCGAGCCGGTGCACAACGCGCTGGTCTGGCAGGACACCCGCACCGACGCCCTGTGCAAGGAGCTCGGCCGCAACGTCGGCCAGGACCGCTTCCGTCGCGAGACCGGCCTGCCGCTGGCGAGCTACTTCGCCGGCCCGAAGGTCCGCTGGCTGCTCGACAACGTCGAGGGCCTGCGGGAGCGCGCCGAGGCCGGCGACATCCTCTTCGGCACCATGGACTCGTGGATCATCTGGAACCTCACGGGCGGCCCGCAGGGCGGTGTGCACGTCACGGACGTCACCAACGCCTCGCGCACCATGCTGATGAACCTGCACACCCTGGCCTGGGACGACAAGATCGCCGAGTCCATGGGCGTCCCGCTCAACGTCCTCCCGGAGATCAAGTCCTCCGCCGAGGTCTACGGCCACGTCAAGGACGGCGTCCTCGCCGGTGTCCCGGTCGCCTCGGCGCTCGGTGACCAGCAGGCCGCCCTCTTCGGCCAGACCTGTTTCGCCGAGGGCGAGGCCAAGTCCACCTACGGCACCGGAACGTTCATGCTGATGAACACCGGCGACAAGATCATCAACTCCTACAGCGGCCTGCTGACCACGGTCGGCTACCAGATCGGCGACCAGAAGCCGGTCTACGCGCTGGAGGGCTCCATCGCCGTCACCGGCTCGCTCGTCCAGTGGATGCGCGACCAGATGGGCCTGATCAAGTCCGCGGCCGAGATCGAGACCCTGGCCTCCTCGGTCGAGGACAACGGCGGCGTCTACTTCGTGCCGGCCTTCTCCGGCCTCTTCGCCCCGTACTGGCGCTCCGACGCCCGTGGCGTGGTCGCCGGCCTCACCCGGTACGTCACCAAGGCGCACATCGCCCGTGCCGTCCTGGAGGCCACCGCCTGGCAGACCCGCGAGATCACCGACGCCATGACCAAGGACTCGGGCGTCGAGCTCGCGGCCCTCAAGGTCGACGGCGGCATGACCTCCAACAACCTGCTGATGCAGACGCTCTCGGACTTCCTGGACGCCCCCGTGGTGCGCCCGATGGTCGCCGAGACCACCTGCCTCGGCGCCGCCTACGCCGCCGGCCTGGCCGTCGGCTTCTGGCCCGACACCGACGCCCTGCGCGCCAACTGGCGCCGCGCGGCGGAGTGGACCCCGCGGATGCCCGCCGAGCAGCGGGACCGCGAGTACAAGAGCTGGCTCAAGGCCGTGGAGCGGTCCATGGGCTGGGTCGACGACGAAGACGCCAGCTGACCGCACCAGCTGAGTCAATCGACGAGGAGCTAAGAGAGATATGAGCAGCCTGCAGAGCGTTCCCGCACTGGGCACGCACCCGACCGCCGGTGCCAACGTCAGCCGCGCACAGACCCGTGAGCAGCTGTCGAAGGCCACGTACGACCTGCTCGTCATCGGTGGTGGAATCCTGGGCACCTCCGTGGCGTGGCACGCCGCGCAGTCGGGCCTGCGGGTTGCCATGGTGGACGCCGGCGACTTCGCCGGCGCCACCTCCTCGGCCTCCTCCAAGCTCGTCCACGGCGGTCTGCGCTACCTGCAGACCGGCGCGGTCAAGCTGGTCGCCGAGAACCACCACGAGCGGCGGGTGCTGGCCAAGGACGTGGCCCCGCACCTGGTCAACCCGCTCACCTTCTACCTGCCGGTCTACAAGGGCGGTCCGGTGGGTGCGGCCAAGCTGGGCGCGGGCGTCTTCGCCTACTCCGCCCTCTCGGCCTTCGGCGACGGCATGGGCAAGGTCATATCCCCGGCCCGTGCCGTCGCCGACAACCCCGGCCTGAAGACGGACAACCTCAAGGCCGTGGCGGTCTACTACGACCACCAGATGAACGACTCCCGCGTCGCCGTCATGACGGTCCGCGCGGCCGTCGAGTCGGGCGCGGTCGTCCTCAACCACGCCGAGGTCACCGGACTGCGCAAGACGCGCGGCCGGGTCACCGGCGCCGAGCTCAAGGACCGCCTCGACGGCACCGAGTTCGGGGTCGACGCGCGCGTCGTGCTCAACGCCACCGGCCCGTGGGTGGACCACCTGCGGCGCATGGAAGACAAGCACTCCATGCCGTCGATCCGCCTCTCCAAGGGCGCGCACATCGTCATGAAGCGCAAGTCGCCGTGGAAGGCCGCCATGGCCACCCCGATCGACAAGTACCGCATCACCTTCGCCCTCCCGTGGGAGGACCAGCTGCTGCTCGGCACCACCGACGAGGTGTACGAGGGCGACCCGGCGGACGTGCGCGCCACCGAGTCCGACATCCAGCAGATCCTGGACGAGGCGGCCTTCTCGGTGAAGGACGCGGACCTGGACCGCTCGCTGATGACGTACGCCTTCGCGGGCCTGCGGGTGCTGCCCGGCGGCCCCGGCGGCGTCGAGAAGGCCAAGCGCGAGACGGTCGTCTCCGAGGGCGCCGGCGGCATGCTGTCGGTGGCCGGCGGCAAGTGGACGACGTACCGCCACATCGGCCGTGTGGTCATGGACAAGCTGGCGAAGCTCCCGGGCAGCCCGCTGACCGAGGACATGGAGCCGGTGAAGTCGCTGGTGCGCCGGATCGCGCTGCCCGGTGTCGCCAACCCGAACGCGGTCGCGCACCGGCTGCTGGTGGACCGGGAGCCGGGGACGCGGATGGACCCGCTGACGGCCCGCCACCTGGCCTCCCACTACGGCTCGCTGGCCTTCGACATCGCGCGCATCGCGAACGAGGACCCGGCGCTGGCCGAGCGGATCCACCCGGACGGTCCGGAGATCTGGGCGCAGGTCGCCTACGCCCGTGACAACGAGTGGGCCGAGACGGTCGACGACGTGCTGCGCCGCCGTACGACGGTGACGATCCGCGGCCTGGACGACGAGTCCGTCCGTGCCCGGGTCGAGGAGATGCTGAGCCGTAAGGCATAGCTGCTACGCAGGTGGGGAAGAGGGGCGGTTCCGAGGGGAACCGCCCCTCTGTCGTGGGCTGTGGCCGGTGCCTCATCAAGGCTTAGGCTGACCCACGTACGCAAGGGAACTTCGGAAGGAGACCTGGGTGATCGAGCTTGAGGGCGTGCCCGAGCTGATCGACCCGGTCATGGTGGCCGCGTTCGAGGGCTGGAACGACGCGGGTGACGCGGCCTCCGGTGCGGTCGCGCACCTGGACCGGGAGTGGAAGGGCGAGGTCTTCGCGGCGCTGGACGCCGAGGACTACTACGACTTCCAGGTCAACCGGCCGACGGTGTGGCTGGACAACGGGGTACGGAAGATCACGTGGCCGACGACCCGGCTGTCGGTGGTCCGGATCGGCGGTGCCAAGCCGCGGGACCTGGTGCTGGTGCGGGGCATCGAACCGTCCATGCGGTGGCGGTCGTTCTGCAACGAGATCCTGGGCTTCGCGCACGAGCTGGGCGTGGAGATGGTGGTCATCCTGGGCGCGCTGCTCGGGGACACCCCGCACACCCGGCCGGTGCCGGTGAGCGGGGTCACCTCGGACGCGGACCTGGCGCGGACGATGGACCTGGAGGAGACCAAGTACGAGGGCCCGACGGGCATCGTGGGCATCCTGCAGGAGGCCTGTACGCACGCGGGCGTCCCGGCGGTGTCCCTGTGGGCGGCGGTGCCGCACTACGTCTCCCAGCCGCCGAACCCGAAGGCGACGCTGGCCCTGCTGAACCGGCTGGAGGATCTGATCGACATCCGGATCCCGCTGGGCGAACTGCCGGAGGACGCGCGGGCGTGGCAGCTGGGCGTGGACCAACTGGCCGCCGAGGACAGCGAGGTGGCGGAGTACGTCCAGACGCTGGAGGAGGCGCGGGACACGGCCGACCTGCCGGAGGCCTCGGGCGACGCGATCGCCCGGGAGTTCGAGCGCTACCTGCGCCGGCGTGACCCGGCGGGGAGCCCGGAGACGGCCACCGACACGGGTTCCTACTTCCGGGACCTGTCCGGCGGCCCCAGGCCCCAGGCGAAGCCGAAGCCGGAGGACGCACAGGAGCCGCCGGCCGCCGACGGCCCGGAGGGTCCCCCGGAACCGGAAGGCAAGGCGGACGGCAAGGCGGAGGGCCCGCCTCAGGTCGACGGGGACACCCCCGGGGAGTAGTCCCGGCCGGCTGTCCGTGTGTCAGTAGCCCCTGCTTGGATACGGGTTGCCGTTCCGAGAGAGGGAAGCATGACCCGTACGACACCGCCCCGCCCGCTGGACGTGGCTTCGGCGTTCCCGGAGCTCGCGGGGATGGTCAGGACCGCCACCCGGCTCCATCCCCGGCCCGGTTCGCCCACCGTGCGCGAGAGCTCGGTGGGCGGGCCGCTGCTGTGGCCCGCCGGCGAGGCATGGCCGTCGTGCTCCGCCGAGCACGACGCCCCTTTCCCCCTGAACACGCCGGAGGAAGTGCGTACGCTCCGGCGGATCCGGGCGCGCGAGGAGTGGACGGACGAGGACCACGCCGAGGTCTCGCGGATCCACGCCGGCCACGATCCGTCGCTGCTGCCCGAAGGCCCGCACCCGCTCATACCGGTGGCGCAGCTGTACGCCCGGGACGTCCCCGACCTGCCGTTCCCCGAGGGCACCGATCTGCTCCAGGTGCTGTGGTGCCCGTTCATCGACATCGAGGACCAGCCGGGCACGGACGCCGTCCAGCTGCGCTGGCGGCGGGCCGGCGAGGTGGCGGAGGTCCTGGCGGCGGCGCCGGAGCCCGCGTACGTGGGCACGTACGAGCTGGTGCCGGTCCCGTGCGTGCTCCATCCCGAGCGGGTCCGCGAGTACCCCGCCGCGCACGACCTGAGCCCGGAGCAGGCGGGACGGGTCCCCCGTGGGGAGGGGGAGGGGGCCGCGGGCTACCGGGGGGCCCTGTCCGTCGCGCCCGGCTGGAAGGCCGGCGGCTGGGCCGCCCCCTTCACGTTCCGCGATTCCGGCGGCCCGGAGGAGCTGCGCTGCGGGGAGTGCGCGGCCGTCGGCGAGCCGCTGCTCACCCTCGACCACTCCGAATGGGACGCCGAGACCGTGAGCTGGCGTCCGGTCGAGGAGGCGGCCGACGCGTCCTCGACCCCCACGGAGGTGACCGTGGGCGGCGGGTACACCCTGCAGTTCTACGCGTGCCCCGCCGATCCCCGGCACCCGCCGGTGACCGTCATGCAGTGAGCCGGTGAACGGAGAAGCGCGCCCCCGGCACCCGGCCGGGAGCGCGCCTCTCTTCCGTTGCCTAGAGCGCCACGCCCAGGAGGGCGTCCACGGTGCGGGAGACCAGGCCCGGGGCGGACTCGTCGTCGCCGTCGGTGGCGTTCTGGAGCTCCACCCAGCGGTCCACGGCCGCCAGGGCCGCAGGGGCGTCCAGGTCGTTCGCCAGGGCCTCGCGGACCTCTTCGAGCACCGCGTCCGCCGCGATGCCGTCGGGCCGGGACACGGCCGCGCGCCAGCGCTCCAGCCGGGCCACGGCCTCGTCGAGGACGGCGTCCGTCCACTCCCAGTCGGCCCGGTAGTGGTGCGACAGCAGCGCGAGGCGGATCGCCGCCGGGTCCACCCCGGAGCGGCGCAGCGCCGACACGAAGACGAGGTTGCCCTTCGACTTCGACATCTTCTCGCCGTGCAGCGCCACCATGCCCGCGTGCACGTACGCCTTGGCCATCGGGAACTCGCCCGTCAGCGCCTGCGCGTGCGACGCGCCCATCTCGTGGTGCGGGAACGCCAGGTCGGAGCCGCCGCCCTGGATGTCGAAGCCCATGCCCAGGTGGTCGAGGGCGATCGCCACGCACTCGATGTGCCAGCCCGGCCGGCCGCGGCCCAGCGAGCCGCCGTCCCAGCTCGGCTCGCCCGAACGCGCGGCCATCCACAGCATCGGGTCCAGCGGGTTCTTCTTCCCGGGCCGGTCGGGGTCGCCGCCCCGCTCGGCCGAGAGCAGCCGCATCGCCTCGGCGTCGAGGTGGGAGACCCCGCCGAAGTGCGGGTCGGCCTCGACCGAGAAGTAGGTGTCGCCGTCGAGCTCGTACGCCGCTCCCGCGTCCCGCAGCCGCTCGACCAGCGGCACGATTCCGGGTATGGCCTCGACGGCTCCGATGTAGTGCTGCGGGGGCAGCATCCGCAGGGCCGTCATGTCCTCGCGGAAGAGTGCGGTCTCGCGCTCCGCCAGCTCGGTCCAGTCCTGGTTGTCGCGCAGCGCCCGCTCCAGGAGCGGGTCGTCCACGTCCGTGACGTTCTGGACGTAGTGGACCTGCCGCTTGGTGTCGAGCCACACGCGTTGTACGAGGTCGAACGCGTTGTAGGTCGCCGCGTGACCGATGTGGGTCGCGTCGTACGGAGTGATGCCGCAGACGTAGATACGGGCGACGGGACCGGGGGCGAGGGTGATCGTCCCCTGGGTCGCGGTGTCGTGGATCTGGAGGTCGCGGCCCTTGCCAGGAAGGGCGGGGACCTCAGAAGCGGGCCAGGCATGCATGTGTCGAGCCTAACCGGACGGATGTTCCGGAAACGAACTGGACCTGCACTGTTGTCTTGATCGGCACTCTTGCGGTCTGGCCGGTTCTGTGCGTATGGCCGGTGGCTGATTCAGACCGGTGGCCAGGGGATGGCCGGCCACTGCCCGGACGGCTGGGGATGGGTTCCGGTGCGCAGCAGGTGCTCCACCCGGTCCCGTACGGCGGCCAGCTCGACCGGTGTGATCAGTTCGGCCAGCCGGGTGGCGAGCGGGGCCCCCTCGGTCAGCGCGTCGGACAGCGCGGCCAGCACCTCGCGCGCCTCGTCGGTCAGCGGCTCGCCCGCCCAGCCCCACAGGAGGGTGCGCAGCTTGTCCTCGGCGTGGAAGGTCACGCCGTGGTCGATGCCGTAGAGCCGTCCGTCGGGCGCCGGCAGCAGGTGGCCGCCCTTGCGGTCGCCGTTGTTGATCACGGCGTCGAGGACGGCGAGCCGGCGCAGCCGGGGGTCGTCGGCGTGCACGAGCAGCGCGGTGCGGCCTTCGCCGACCTCGGCGAGGGCGACGGCCTTCCAGCCCTCCCCCGCCTCCTCGCCGTCGACGAGCCCGAGGAGCGCGCCCAGCGGGGCGTCCTCGTCCGGCTGATCGGCGTCGATCCACCGCTGGACCATGCCCTCGCCGTACGGTCCGTCGCGCAGCACGGTGGCGGGGACCAGGCCCCATCCGGTGGCCTCGGAGATCAGGTAGGCGGCGACCTCCCGGCGGGCGAGGTTCCCGTCGGGGAAGTCCCACAGCGGCCGCTCGCCCTTGACCGGCTTGTACACGCAGTCGGCGCTCACGCCCCCGTAGGTGACGCTGCACAGCAGGACGGCGTTGGACGCCTCGCGGATCCGGCCTATGACGGTGAGCTCGCCCTTGGCGAGCAGTTCCTCCATCTTCTCCCCCGTGTCCGTCACGCCTGGCGCCGGTAGCCGTTCTGGCGCGGGCACACGTGCCCCTCCGGGTCCAGCGGGAGGCTGCACAGCGGGCACGGCGGGCGGCCCGCGTTGACGACGTCCAGGGCCCGCTTGGCGAAGGCCCGGGCCTGGGCGCCGGTGAGGCGGACCCGCAGCATCGGCGGGCCGTTCTCCTCGTCCTGGAGCAGCCGCTCCTCGGCCTCGGCGAGGTCCTCGTCGGAGTCCGCTTCGAGTTCGACCAGCGCCTGGGCCTCGACGATCATGCGCTGTTCCTCGCCGTCCCAGGCCAGGGCCATGGTGCCGACGCGGAACTCCTCGTCGACCGGGACGTCCAGCGGCGCGGTGTCGGCGGCTTCGGCGGGGGCGACGGCCGGGACCGGGGCGTTGCCGCCGGTCCGCCGTACGACCTCGTCCAGCAGCTCGTCCATCCGCTCCGCCAGCGCGGCTACCTGGGTCTTCTCCAGGGAGACGCTGGTGACGCGGGGGCCGGCGGAGGCCTGCAGGAAGAACGTACGGCGTCCCGGCAGACCGACCGTGCCGGCCACGAAGCGGTCCGGGGGGTCGTAGAGGAACACCTGACGGGGCACGTCCAGTCTCCAAGTCTCGGCGGCGGGGGCAGGTCTGCGCCCTTGTTGTTGGCCCGTCCACCCTACTGCGCCGGGCGATCAAGCCGCGCCCGCGCCGCCTCCCACGACGGCGTTCCCCGCGTCTTCGGTGTCTTTGTCCGATGCGACGGCCTCCGGTGCGGCGGGGCGCCGGACGAGCGAGCCGAAGTCGCCGGTGTCGCCGAGCCGGAACACGAAGGGCCGGGTGGGGGTGTACCGGACGGCGGTGACCGAGCAGGGGTCGACGTGGATGCGCTGGAAGAGGTCCAGGTGCATGCCGAGGGCGTCCGCGACAAGGGACTTGATGATGTCGCCGTGCGAGCACATCAGGAAGACGGCGTCGCTGCCGTGCTCCCGCTCGATCCGCGCGTCCCACTCGCGTACGGCGTCCACCGCGCGGGCCTGCATGGCGCGCATGGACTCGCCGCCGGGGAAGGCGGCGGCCGACGGGTGCTGCTGGACGATCTTCATCAGCGGTTCGTCGGAGAGCTCGGACAGTTTGCGGCCGGACCACTCGCCGTAGTGGCACTCGCCGATCCGCTCGTCGGTGTGCAGTTCGAGCTCCGGCCGGGCGGCCATCAGGGGGGCGAGGGTCTCCCGGCAGCGCTGCAGCGGGCTGGTGACGGCGGCGGCGAGCGGCACCCCCGCCAGCCGGCCGGGCAGTGCGGCGGCCTGCTCCGCTCCGCGCTCGTCGAGGGCCACTCCGGGGGTCCATCCGGCGAGCAGCCCAGCGGTGTTGGCGGTGGACCGCCCGTGTCGTACGAGGATCAGCGTGGCCATGGGGCCAGCGTATGCGCTGCCGCGGGTGTGCGGGCGGGCCGTCGGCAGGGAAGAATGCCCCGCGTGATTGTGGACTGCGCGATTTACCGGGACGGCCGCCGTACCGAGGGACCGGACGACTTCTCGGACGCCCTCGACGAGGCCCGGGCGACCGGTGACGCGTTCCTGTGGATCGGCATGCACGAGCCGACCGCGAAGGAATTCGACCACGTCAGCCAGGAGTTCGGCCTGCACCCGCTGGCGGTGGAGGACGCGCTGACCGCGCACCAGCGCCCGAAGCTGGAGGTGTACGACGATTCGCTGTTCGTCGTCCTCAAGCCGGTGCAGTACGACGAGGACACGGACACGGTGACCGCGGGCGAGCTGATGGTCTTCATAGGGGACTCGTTCGTCGTCACGGTCCGGCACGGCGAGGGGGCCCCGCTGGCCGCCGTGCGCCACCGGCTGGAGCAGGAGCCGGACGTGCTGCGGCACGGCCCGACGGCGGTGCTGTACGCGGTGTCCGACGCGGTGGTCGACCACTACATCGAGGTGGCGGCCGAGCTCCAGGCGGACCTGGAGGAGCTGGAGGCCGAGGTCTTCGCCCCGAACGCCTCGGACACCAAGAACACCGCCGCCCGGATCTACGGGTTCAAGCGGCAGGTGCTGGAGTTCCGGCGGGCGACGAGCCCGCTGCTCCAGCCGATGGACCGGCTGGCCTTCGGGGAGGTCCCCTTCGTCCACGAGCACGCCCAGCCGTTCTTCCGCGATGTCGCCGACCACCTGACCAAGGCGAACGAGTACATCGAGGGCCTGGACCGGCTGCTGTCGGACGCGCTCTCCGCGCACCTGGCGCAGATGGGCCTGCGGCAGAACGACGACATGCGCAAGATCTCGGCGTGGGCGGCGATGGCCGCCGTCCCCACGATGGTGGCGGGGATCTACGGGATGAACTTCGACCACATGCCGGAGCTGCGGCACGCCTGGGGCTATCCGGCGGTGCTGGTGGTCATGGCGGGCGCGTGTCTGGGGCTGCACCGGATGTTCAAGCGCCGGGGCTGGCTCTGAGCTCCCTCTCGCGCGGGGCGTAGGCGAACCCGCCCGCGGCGGCCGGTGCGCCGCCGAGGGCGTCCAGGCGCTCGGGCATCCGCAGGTGCACCATCCGGTGCCAGCCGCTGAACCGCTCGTACGCGTACATGGCGCGGATGCCGGCGGCCAGTGCGGCCGCCTTCGGGGCGGGCCAGTGCAGCAGCCGTCCCATGTGGCTCATGACGGCGAGGCTCACGTCGCGGTAGACGGAGATCTCGGCGAGCGCGCTCTCGCGGAGCACCCGCTGGATGGTCCGGCCGTGGCCGGACCGGGCGAGGCGCAGCAGTTCCTCGTGGCAGTAGGCGAGGTGGTTGTCCTCGTCGTGGCTGATCAGGTGGATCGCCTTGCCCACTTCGGGGTGGTCGCCGAAGTACCTGACCAGCATGTCCATCTGGTCGGCGGCGCGCTGTTCGGTGACGCGGCTGTGCGCGAGGTAGACGACGATGTCCTCCTCGGTCAGCGCCACCTCGCGGCGCAGCTTCTCGTGCGCGAGGCCGATGCCGCGGCGCTCCAGCAGCATCGTGTAGTCGGTCTCGGGGGGTACCGGGACGGCGGGCAGCCCGCGCTTGCGGAGCAGGGCGTTGAAGATCCGGCCGTGCTTGTCCTCGTCGGCGCCGTGTCGGGTGATCTTGGGCGCGAGGTGGCGCATGCCGTCCGGCACCAGGGCCGCGATACGGGCGTTCTCCCAGCCGCCCTGGGTCTCCCCGCTGGCGGCGATGGAGCAGAACAGCTGGAAGGAGTCGTCGTTGTCGACGATCTCCTGGAACAGGCTGCGGGCAGAGAGCATGGCACGAGTCAAACGCCGGTGGGCGGGGCGGGCAACCGATGGGTCGCACGACTCGTCCGAATGAACGAAATCGGGGGTTGGCCCGCCGTGCGTAACCCGGCGGGCGCCCCCGGCGTTGTTCGCTGTGTCGGCCGTGGCGGGGAAGACCCCCCGAGCCCCCACCACGGCCGCAGAAGCTTCGGTCGGCGCGGAGCCGCGCCGACGTCCCGGATCAGGCGAGGCCCGCGAGCTCCATGGCCTCGGTGCCGGCGCGCAGGGCGGCGATCCGCTCGTCCAGGGTGAATCCGGCCGGGGCCAGCGTGAGGGTGGTGACCCCGGCCTCCGCGTAGGCCCGCATCCCGTCCGCGATCCGGGCGACCGGACCGAGCAGGGCGGTCGAGTCGATCAGCTGGTGCGGGACGGCCGCGGCCGCGCCGGTCTTGTCGCCCGCCAGGTACTTGTCCTGGATCTCGGCGGCTTCCTTCTCGTAGCCCATGCGCTGGGCCAGCTGGTTGTAGAAGTTCTGCTTCCGGCTGCCCATGCCGCCCACGTACAGGGCGGTGTACGGGCGGAACATGTCCGCGAGCGCGTTCACGTCCTCGCCGAGGGCCAGCGGCACGGTCGGGCAGACGTCGAAGCCCTCCATGGTCAGCCCGGCCTTCTCGCGGCCGGCCCGGATGTGGGTGAGGGCGGTGGCCTCCAGGTGCTCGGCGTCCGGGAAGATCAGCAGGGCGCCGTCGGCGATCTCGCCGGTCTGCTCCAGGTTCTTCGGCCCGATGGCGGCGATGTAGAGCGGGATGTGCTCGCGCTCGGGGTGCACGGTCAGCTTGATCGGCTTGCCCGGGCCGTCCGGCAGCGGCAGGGTCCAGTGCTCGCCTTCGTAGGAGAGGCGCTCGCGGCTCATGGCCTTGCGGACGATCTCCACGTACTCGCGGGTGCGGGCCAGCGGCTTGTCGAACTTGACGCCGTACCAGCCCTCGGAGACCTGGGGGCCGGAGACGCCGAGACCGAGCCGGAAGCGGCCCTTGGTCAGCGAGTCGAGGGTGGCCGCCGTCATGGCGGTCATGGCGGGCTGGCGGGCCGGGATCTGCATGATCGCCGAGCCGACGTCGATGCGCTCGGTCTGGGCGGCGACCCAGGCGAGCACGGTCGGGGCGTCGGAGCCGTAGGCCTCGGCGGCCCAGCAGACGTCGTAACCCAGGCGGTCGGCCTCCTGGGCGACGGCGAGGTTGTCGGCGTCCATGCCCGCGCCCCAGTAACCAAGATTGATGCCGAGCCGCATGTATCGTCCCCTTACCGGTTTACCGATCAGTAACGTTGGTGTGCGGGGACTGTAGCGCGCCAAGGTCCTCCGCGTCAGCGCCCCAGTAGTCTCAGCGCTCATGGAGCAGAGGCATCTCGGCCGCACCGGACTGCGCATCTCCCGGATCGGCCTCGGCACCCTCACCTGGGGCCGCGACACCGGCGAGGAAGCCGCCGCCGAGCAGGTGAAGACGTTCTGGGAGGCGGGCGGCACGCTCGTCGACACCGCCGACGTGTACGGCGGCGGTGAGGCGGAGTACCTCCTGGGGCAGCTGGTGGGCGGGCTCGTGCCGCGCCGGGACCTGGTGATCGCGACCAAGGCGGGCAGCGTGCCGGACCCCTACCGCAGGTTCGACGGCTCGCGCGGGCACCTGCTCGCCGCCCTCGACGCCTCGCTGGACCGGCTGGGCACCGACTACGTCGACCTTTGGCAGGTCCACGCCTTCGACCCCGCGACCCCGCTGGAGGAGACCCTGCAGGCCCTGGACCTGGCGGTGAGCAGCGGCCGGGCCCGGTACGCGGGACTGGCGGGCTTCTGCGGCTGGCAGCTGGCGAAGGCGGCGACCTGGCAGCTCGCGGCCCCGGGGGTGCGCACCCGGATCGCCTCGACGCAGATGGAGTACTCCCTGCTCCAGCGGGGCGTGGAGCGCGAGGTGCTGCCGGCCGCGCTGGACCTCGGGATCGGTCTGCTGCCCTCCTCGCCGCTGGGCCGCGGGGTGCTGACGGGCAAGTACCGGGACGGCACCCCGGCCGACTCCCGGGGCGCCTCGGAATCGCTGGGCGCCCTGGTGGACCCGTACCTCGACGAGGCGGCGGGGCGGATCGTGGACGCGGTGGTGACGGCCGCCCAGGGGCTGGCCGTTACCCCGCTCCAGGTGGCTCTGGCGTGGATCCGGGACCGGCCGGGGGTGGTGGCGCCGATCGTCGGCGCGCGGACGTCCGCGCAGCTCGGGGAGGCGCTGTCGGTGGAGGCCCTTAGTCTTCCCGAGGAGATCTGCCGGGCGCTGGACGATGTTTCGGCCCCGGTGCACCGCTACCCCGATCAGGACTGGAGCACGCTGTGAGTACGGACCGCCAAGCCGAGCCCGCTGCCGCCGAGGAACCGGCCGCCGAGGCCTCGCCGGCCGACGCGGACCAGAACCGACCCGACAAGGCACGGGCCGCGGAGCCGGAGGCTGAGCCGGACGGGTCCGGGACCGCCGAACCGGCCGGGGCCGAGGACGGGAGCGTCGCCCTGCACGGCGAGGCCGGTGACGGGGGTCCGGGGGCTGAGCCCCCGGTTTCGGGAAGGGGCGGGGTGGGGGAAGGCCCCGCAGGGCCCGAGGCCGAGGCAGGCCCGGAGACCGCCCCTGCGGCAGCCGACGACCCCGCCGGGTCCGAGGCCGAAGCCGACGCAGCGCAATCCGCCGAGCCGGCCGCCGAGGCCCAGGCGGCGCCCGCGCTCTCCGAGGCACAGGCCGAACTGGCCGCCCAGAAGATCGAGCGGGAGCGGATCGCCCGGCGCAAGGCCGAGCGGGAGGCGCCCGTCGAGGCCGGGGCGAAGCTCAGCGGGAAGGCCGCCGACCTGCTGGCCGCCGTACGGGCCGTGGAGAGCGGCACGAAGCCCTCCGCCGTGTACTTCGACGAGGCCCCGGCCGCGCCCCGCAGGCCGGCCCCCGCTCCCGCCGCGCCGCGCCCCGCCACCCCCGCCGCGGTGGCCGCGCCCGCGCCCTCCGCCGACACCGTCGAGGGCGTACGGGCCGTACTGGCCCGCGGTGGCGCCCCCGAGGCCCTGGCCGCCCCCGCCGCGGCGGCCTTGGGCGAGGACGCCGCCGGGCAGCTCACCGAGAACCCCTGGCGGCTGCTGTCGCTCGCCGCCGTACGTCCGGCCCAGGCCGACGGCTTCGCCCGGGCCCTGCTGGGCCCCGGGGCGGGTCCCGGGGACGAGCGCCGCACCACCGTCCTGGTGGGCTGGCTGCTGGCCCAGGCCGGGCTGAAGGGACACACCGCCCTGGAGGCCCCGGTGCTGGAGAAGGCCCTGGCCCAGTACGGCGTACCGGATCCGGCCGAGGCCCTGGAACAGGCCATCGCCGAGGGCTCGGTGCTGGTCTTCCACGAGCCCCTGGGGCCGCCGGCCGGCGAGGACGCCGAAGGCGCCGAGGACGCGGCGCAGCCCGTCCGGCTGCTCGTGGGCCTGGAGGGTGCCGCCATGGCCGAGGAGAGCCTGGCCGACGGCCTGGCCCGGCTGGCCGCCGGCGCCTTCGACGCCCCCGGGGACTGGGAGCGGGCCGCCGGGTCCGCGCCGAGCCCCTCCGCCGCCGAGCTGATCCGCGCGGTCGCGGGCCACGGCCTCGTCACCCACACCGGCGGCGAGGCCGCCCGCGCCGAACCGGCCGCCCTGGCCGCCGCGGCCCGGGAGCTGGGCCTGCGGGTCTGCGTGGCCGCGCACGCCCCCGGCGGCGGCCCGGACCCGGTGACCGTGACGGGGCTGCTGTCCGGCGCCGAGGGGCCCGGGCGGGACGCGGACGGCCAGTTCGCACTGGACCTGCTGGTGGTGCTGGACGCGCCGCAGCTGGACGTGGAGACCGCGGCCGCGCTGGTGGAGTCCGTCCCGGACGGGGCCCGGCTGGTGCTCTCCGGGGACCCCGGCGTGCTCGGGTCCGCCGGGGCCGGTCGGGTGTTCGCCGATGTGCTGGCGGCCCGTACCTGCCCGCAGCTGGTCTCCCGCACCCCCGACCCGGGCCCCCTCGGCGAGCTCGTCTCCGGGATCGGCATCGGGGAGCTGAACCAGGTGGACGCTCCCGGCAAGGAGGTCGTCATCGTCCCGGTGAAGGACGCCGGGGAAGCCGTGCACCGGGCCGTGCAGCTGGTGGCGGAATCGGTGCCGCGGGCCTTCGGGATCCCGGCGGAGAGCGTGCAGGTGATCACCCCGGGCCACGGCGGCTCGGCGGGCACCCGGGCGCTGAACGCCGCCCTGAAGGAGCGCCTGAACCCCGGCCCGGGCCGCTTCGGCGGCTTCGACGCCGGTGACCGGGTCGTCCACGTGCCGTCCGCCGGGCGGGCGCTGGCGGCCCGGGTGGTGTCGGCCGACGCCGAGGGCCTGCACCTGGACCGGGCGGGCGCGCGGATCGTCGTACCGAAGGAGCTCGTCGAGTCGCAGGTGCGGCACGGCTGGGCGGTGACGGCGCACCAGGCCGTGGGCACGCGCTGGCCGGCGGTGGTCGTCGTCCTGCCGGGTGACGCGGCGCAGGCGCTGTCGCGGGACTGGGTCTACACGGCGTTCGGGCGGGGCGAACGGCACCTGTCCGTGGTGCACGGGGTCGACCAGGCACTGCCGCACGCGGTGGCCGAGGTGCCGGCGAAGCCCCGTACGACGCGCCTGACGGGCCTGCTGACGGCCCTGGCGACGGCGGGCACGCAGCAGCCGGAGTGAACCGGCCGTGGCCCCCGCCCGGGAGGGCGTGGGCCACGGATCAGGGGCGGGGTCAGGCCGGGGTCAGCCCCGGCTCAGCGGCCTCGTCCTCGTCGAACTCGTCGGCCTCCTCGTCGAAGACGGAGCTGACGTCGAACCGGTGCAGCACGTCCTGCGGATCGATGTGCCCGAAGGGCGAGCCCAGCCACTCCCCCGGTTCCGCCACCTCCTCCGAGGCCGCGATCCAGAGCGTGGAATCACCCTCCTCCAGCCCGAAGTCCTTGTAGCGGGAGGCGATCTCGTCGGGCTCGTACTCCCCGAAGAGGACGCCCAGTGCGTCGGCGCTTCCGCCGTCGCCCACGAATTCGGCGTCCCGGTCGTGCGCGGCGACCCGTTCGGCCTGGGCGATCAGCCGGGCCGGTTCGACCACGGCGTAGTCGCGGCGGATGAGCACGCTGAAGGCGGCGGGCTCGGCGGGGCCGGTGTACGGGACACCGTCCTCGGGCGTGGGGATCTCGAAGGGGGTGACCTCGTCGTACCGGTCGTAGAGGAGTTCGTCGTACACCTCGGCCGCGGCGGCGAGTTCGTTGAACGCGGCGTAGACGTCCGGGTCCTCGTCCCCGATCCGGTGCTCGACCGCGGCGAGGTGACGGTCGAGCGCGGCCTTGACCGCCTCGGCGGCGGCGCGTACCTCGGCAACAGTGGGCAGATCGGCATCAGACATAGAGCAGACGCTATCCGTAGCAGGGCTCTGCCCGCACAATAGATGCGATGCCGGAATACGAATTCGTCGACGTGTACGTGCCCCGCGGTGTTCCTCGCAAGGAGGCGACCCGCCTGTTGACCGACCATGCCGAGTACGGGAACTGGGAACTCGACCGACTGAGCCTGTACCGGGACGGCAGTCGCCGTGTGCGACTGCGCCGCCGGATCATCCGTCAGGTCCGCGCGACCTGGTGACGCGGGCCCCGGGGGCGGGGCCCGCGCCGTGAACATCCGTCAGGCGGCCTTGCGGGCCCGCCGGTAGAGCACGGTGCCGGCGAGCAGCAGGCCGCCCGCGAGCGGCAGCCCGGCGGTGAGGACGTCACCGGACCCGGTGGCGGCGAGGCCGACGGCCGGACCGGGGTTGTTGCTCCCGGTGCCGGGCCCGGGGTGCGTGACCGGGGTGCCGGGACCGCTACCGGGGTTGCCCGGAGTTCCGGGGTTACCAGGATTGCCGGGGTTGCCCGGGTTGCCGGGGTTACCAGGATTGCCGGGGTTGCCCGGGTTGCCGGGGTTACCAGGGTTACCCGGGTTGCCGGGGTTACCCGGGTTGCCGGGGTTACCCGGGTTGCCGGGGTTACCCGGGTTGCCGGGGTTCCCAGGGTTGCCGGGGTTACCCGGGTTGCCGGGGTTACCCGGGTTCCCAGGGTTGCCGGGGTTACCCGGGTTGCCGGGGTTACCCGGGTTCCCAGGGTTGCCGGGGTTGCCGGGGTTCCCAGGGTTGCCGGGGTGGTCGTCGCACGGTTCTTCGTCGCCCGGGTGGTGCGGCTTCGGGGGCTTCGGCTTGGCGTGGCCCGGTCCGTTCGCGCAGTGGTTCCCGAAGGCCGGGTTGAGGGCTCCCACCACCGTGATCGTGTTCCCGCAGGCGTTCACCGGCGCGTCCACGGGCGCCTGCAGGTTGTTCCCGGACAGCAGGCCCGGAGAGTTCGCGGCGTGCCCCGAGGCGCCGGAGTCCGCGTGTGCGTAGCCGCCGCCCATCGCGAGGACACCCCCCGCGGCCGCCATGGTGATCAGGGTCTTCCTGGTGACCTGTGCCGGTCGTCGCATCTGTACTCGTCCCCTGGTGTGTGCGTTTCGGCCGTCGTCCGACGGCCCGGCCCACCCGGCTCCCCTGCCCGGTGCGCCGGAAGTGAAGGAAATCCGGGCCGGAAAGCCCGGTGGCCCCGGAGCGCTGGGATGCGCTCCGGGGCCGAAGACTTCAGACGCGTCAGGCGTTGACGCAGGTGTTGCCGAAGGCCGGGTTCAGCAGGCCGATGACGGAAACCGTGTTGCCGCAGACGTTCACGGGGATGTGAACGGGAACCTGCACCACGTTGCCGGACAGGACACCGGGCGAACCGATGGCCGCACCCTGCGCACCCGCATCGGCGTGGGCCAGACCCGCACCCGCGAGAACCAGGCCACCGGTGGCAGCCACTGCGGCGACAACCTTCTTGATCATTGTTCCTCCTAGTTGGCAATGCGGTCCCAGCCGCGGACCGCAACACCTGTAACGAGGAGGGTTCACCGGGGCTACGAGCGTATGAGTGCATTCACTCTTCTCAGTGGAATGCGCACACCTTCTCGAATCTCAGGCGTTGTCGATGAACCGGTCGAGCACCCGCACACCGAACTTGAGTCCGTCGACCGGCACCCGCTCGTCCACACCGTGGAACATCCCGGCGAAGTCCAGCTCCGGAGGCAGCTGCAGCGGCGCGAAGCCGAAGCAGCGGATGCCGAGGTCGTCGAAGGACTTGGCGTCCGTACCGCCCGAGAGCATGTACGGGACCGCCCTCGCGATCGGGTCCTCGGCCTTCAGGGCACCCTGCATGGCGTCCACCAGCCTGCCGTCGAAGTCCGTCTCCAGCGCCTTGTCGCCGTGCACGTCCTCCCGCTTCACGCGCGGGCCGAGGATCCGGTCCAGGTCGGCGAAGAACTCGTCCTCGTAGCCCGGCAGGAACCGGCCGTCGACGTGGGCCGTCGCCTGGCCGGGGATGACGTTGACCTTGTAGCCGGCGCCGAGCATCGTCGGGGCGGCCGAGTTGCGCAGCGTCGCGCCGACCATCTTGGCGATGCCGCCGAGCTTGGCGAGGGTCGCATCCATGTTGTCGGGGTCCAGGGGGGTCCCGAGCGCGTCCGAGAGCTCGTCCAGGAAGCTGCGCACCGTCTTGGTCACGCGGACCGGCCACTGGTGGCGGCCGAGCCTGCCCACGGCCTCGCACAGCTCCGTGATGGCGTTGTCGCTGTTGGTCATGGAGCCGTGGCCCGCGGTGCCCTCCACCGTGAGCCGCATCCAGTGCATGCCCTTCTGGGCGGTCTCCACGAGGTAGAGCCGCAGGTTCTCGTTGACCGTGAAGGAGAAGCCGCCGACCTCGCCGATCGCCTCGGTGACGCCCTCGAACAGGCCCGGGTGCTTGTCGACGAGGTGCCGGGCCCCGTAGATGCCGCCCGCCTCCTCGTCGGCGAGGAAGGCCAGCACGATGTCCCGCGGGGGCTTGCGCCCGCTGCGCATCCGGTCGCGTACGACGGCCAGCGTCATCGCGTCCATGTCCTTCATGTCGACGGCGCCGCGGCCCCACACGCAGCCGTCGGCGATCTCGCCCGCGAAGGGGTCGTACGTCCAGTCGGCGGCGTTGGCCGGAACCACGTCGGTGTGCCCGTGGATCAGCAGCGCCGGCCGCGAGGGGTCCTCCCCCTCGATCCGCGCCACGGTCGAGGCGCGCCCCTTGTGCGATTCGAAGATCTGCGGCTCCAGCCCGACCTCGGCGAGCTTCTCGGCGACCCATTCCGCCGCCTTGCGCTCCCCGGGGCCCGAGTGGTCCCCGTAGTTGCTGGTGTCGATCCGGATGAGGTCCCGGCAGAGGTCGACCACCTCGTCCTCACCGGAGACGGTCCTGCCCGTGCTCGACTCGCTCACGCTGCTTCCTCCCACTGATCAGTACCGAACCCCCATCCTCCCGCCCCGGGCCGCTCTCCCCAAGGGCGATCCTCGGTCGTCGGGGGGTGTGATCGAGGACCCCGGAATGTTTGGTAATGTTTTCCACGTCGGAACGGCCCGCGAGGGACGCGAGACAGACACCTTGTCCGGGTGGCGGAATGGCAGACGCGCTAGCTTGAGGTGCTAGTGCCCTTTATCGGGCGTGGGGGTTCAAGTCCCCCCTCGGACACCATGGTCATACGACCTGGAAGAGCCGGTCAGAGCGACGCTGAGTCGCACTGGCCGGCTCTTTCGTCGTCCCGCGGCGTGCGGCGCCCCGGTGGAGCCGGCGCGGGCCGGCAGTGCCGGTCACCGGGGGCGCGCGGGGTCAGCCCTGTCCGTCCTCCAGCCAGGGGCGGAGCTTCTCCGGATTGCGGACCGCCCAGATGCGCGTGACCCGGTCGCCGCTGAGCTCGAAGGCCGCCACCGTCACGGTGATCCCGGTGTGCTGGGCGACCAGGCCGGGCCGGCCGTTGACCGAGCGTTCCAGGAGCTTCAGTCCGGGAGCCCTGTCGGCGATCTGGATCAGGTACTCGGCGATGCGCGCGGCGCCCTCGACCGGGCGCAGTGCGGCGCCGACCAGTCCGCCGCCGTCGGCGATCATCGCGGCGTCGGGGGCCAGCAGGCCGACGAGGGCCTTGATGTCCCCGGCTTCCCAGGCCTCCTTGAAGTTCCGTACCAGAGGGGCCTGTCCGGCCGTCGGGGCCGTCGGGACCTGCGCGGCGCCCACCCGTCGGCGGGCCGACGTCGCCAGCTGCCGGCAGGCCGCCGGCGTCCGGCCGACGATCGCGGCTATCTCGGCGAAGGGGTAGCGGAAGACGTCGTGGAGGATGAACGCGACGCGTTCGGCCGGGGTCATCGACTCCAGTACGACGAGGAAGGCCATGTTGACCGACTCGTCGAGGGTGACCCGGTCGGCCGGGTCCACCGGCCCGGCCCCGCCGCCCGCCGGGCCGCTGATCCACTCCGCGCGGTCGGGCAGCGGCTCGGGGACCCATTCGCCGACGTAGCGCTCGCGCCGCGCCCGCGCCGAGCCGAGCAGGTCCAGGCAGATGCGGCCGGCGACCGTCGTCAGCCAGGCGCCGGGCGACTCGACGGCCTCCTGCTTCTGCTTCGGCATGGCGTACCAGCGCGCGTAGGTCTCCTGTACCGCGTCCTCGGCCTCGGCCAGCGAACCGAGCAGCCGGTAGGCGAGGTTGGTGAGGTGTCCCCGCTCCCCGACGATCGCGTCCAGGGCCGGATCGGACCCGCCACCCCCGCGCACGGACGACGTACTCATGCTCACGACCGCTCCCCCTCGCCCGCCTCTCGGTGCCTCGCCTCACATTTCGCGGGCCCACGTCGTCGGACTACCGAGACCATATCGATCTACGCCGTGAGGCAGAAGAGGGGACCGCCACCATGGCCACACTGACGACGGAGAAGCCGCGTACCTTCACCTTCCTGCAGGTCACCGTCGGCCTGCAGACCTTGGCCATCTTCTTCCAGGCGGTCACCGCCGGGGTGCTGCTGTCCTCCGCCCACGGCGAGCTGCTGCACGGCATCGGAGCGCGCGTGATGTACGGGGCGACGATGCTGTACGTGATCGCGGCGGTGCTGGCGTGGCGGCCGGGCGGCGGGTCGCCCCGGCCCGTCCTGTACTCGTCGGGCTTCCTCGTCCTCGCCTCGGTGCAGGTGGTCCTGGGCATCGCGCGCGTGCCGTCGGTCCATGTCCCCCTGGGTGTCACGATGTTTGCCCTGAGCCTGCTCGCGCTGAGCCGCAGGCCGTCGGCCCGCCGGTCCTGATCGGCGCAACAGGGCAGGTCAGAGCGGCGCAATATCGCCCTGACCTGCCCTTTTGCTATGTTGGGATCACATCGGAGGGGCAGACCGGCTGATGGAGGTCCCGTGATGTGGGCTGAGGGTGCCGGCCCGCGTCCGCTGTTCGGCCAGGACGCGGACGAGGTGGTCGCCGCCGCCCTGGCGGGTGATCCGTCCGATGTGGACCGGCTGGTGCGCGAGTACCGGCTGCTGCGGCAGGTCCTCGACGGGGCCCGGGCGGGGATCGCCCTGCTCGACACCGACCTGCGCTATCTGTACGTCAGCCCGCACATGGCCGTGATGAACGGCCTGCCCGCCGAGGCGCTGCTGGGGCGGACGCTGAACGAGGTGCTGCCGGACGTCGAGCGTCCCGACGAGGTGCTGCACCAGGTGCTGCGGGACGGGCGGCCCCGGGAGCTGGTCCTGGAGGGCCGCACGCTGGCCGATTCCCCGTACGAGTCGCGGGTGTGGCGGGGGACCTACCATCGGCTGGAGGAGGACGGGCGGGTGCTGGGGCTGGCGGGGATCGGCCTGGAGGTCAGCGCCCCGAGGGAGCGGCAGCGGGAGCTGTCGCGCACCAACCGGCGCCTGCTCCTGCTGGACACCGCCGCGGTGCGGGTCGGCACCACCCTCGACGTGGACACCACCTGCCGTGAGCTGACCGGGTTCCTGGTTCCCGGGCTGGCCGACGCCGCGAGCGTGGAGCTCATCCCGCGGGAGGGGCCGGGCGGGGAGCTGCCCGACGGCGGGTCCCTGCGGCTGCGGCGGGTCGCGGTGGCCTCGGTACGGGATCTTTCGCTGCAGGTGCGGGCGCTCGGCGCGGCCGGGGAGTACGTGGACTACCAGCCCGGCTCCGCGGTCCGGCAGTGCCTGGAGAGCGGTGAGCCGTGGCTGGGCAACTTCTCCTCCGACGAGGCCTTCAGCCGGGCGGCGCCGAGCGCGGACCGGGTCTCCGCGTACCGGGAGGCGGGGATCCACTCGGGGGTCGTGGTCCCCCTGATCGCCCAGGACCGGCCGATCGGCACGCTCACCCTGGTGCGTGCCGGGGATTCGCCGGCCTTCGGGCGCGAGGACGTCGTGGTGGCCCGGACCCTGGCCGAGCGGGCGGCCGCCAGCCTGGCCAAGGCGGAGCGGTTCGCCCGGGAGCAGGGGATGGCCCTCGAACTGCAGCAGGCGCTGCTGTCCGAGCCGACCTTCCCGCACGACGACCTCGAGGTGGCCTCCCGCTACCTGCCCTCCGGCACGGGTGTCCTGGTGGGCGGGGACTGGTTCGACTGCCTGGCCCTGCCCGGGGGCCGGACGCTGCTGGTGATGGGCGACGTGATGGGCCACGGGGTGGAGGCGGCGGTGGCCATGAGCCACTACCGCTCCCTGATCCGCGCGCTGGCCGCGTCCGGGAACCCGCCGGCGGACATCCTGCGCGAGGCGGACCAGGTCGTTTTCGCGGGCGGTCTGGACCGGGTCGCCACCTGCCTGCTCGTGCTGGTCGACCGGGCCGCCGGGGCGTGCGTCCACGCGAGCGCCGGGCACCTGCCCGCCATGGTCATCGGCCGCGGGCAGGGCCCGTTCCTGGCGCCGGTCCCGGTGGGCCCGCCGCTGGGCACCGGCTACGGCCGGTACGAGGACGCGTCCTTCGAGCTCAAGCCGGGCTGCGTCCTGGTGCTCTTCACCGACGGGCTGGTCGAACGCCGGGGTGAGGACATCGACGCCTCGCTGCGACGGCTCACCGGCATCCCGCTGCCGGTGGACGGGGCCCTGGACGAGGTCATCGACACGGTGCTGGCGGCGCTGCGGGTCACCGACGCGGAGGACGACGTCACGGTCCTGGCGGCCCGCACCGCCGGCCGGTGAACCGGCCGAGGCCCCCGCGTGGGACGGGTCCGTGCGGGGGCCTCGGCGGTCGCGGGATCAGCCGCGGGTGGTGGCGAGTTCGGCCACGCGGCCGCGGACCAGGTACCAGCCGCCGACCAGGGCGGCGCCGATGACCGGGACGAAGAGGACCGTGGTGCGGCCGACGCCGCCGTCGCACCACATCAGCACCAGCACGGCGAGCAGGAAGACCAGGGTGACGATCTGGGTGTACGGGGCCCAGGGCAGGCGGTACGAGGGGCGCTCCACGAGGCCCTGCTGGGCGCGGCGCCAGAAGAACAGCGAGCAGACCATGACCATCGCCCAGGTGCCGAGGATGCCCAGCGAGGCGAAGTTCAGGACGAGTTCGAAGGCGTCCTTCGGCATGAAGGCGTTCAGCCCGACGCCCGCGAGGCCGAAGGCGGCGGTGAACAGGACGCCGCCGTAGGGGACCTTGCCCTTGTTCATGACGCCGGTGAACTTCGGTGCGGAGCCGGACAGGGACATCGAGCGCAGGATGCGGCCGGTGGAGTAGAGGCCGGAGTTCAGGCTGGAGAGGGCGGCCGTCAGGACGACGAGGTTCATGATGCCCGCGGCGCCGGGGACGCCGAGCTTGTCGAAGACGGTGACGAAGGGGCTCTGGTCGGAGCTGTACGCGGTGTAGGGCAGGAGGAGGGCGAGGAGGACGACCGAGCCGACGTAGAAGAGGCCCACGCGCCACATGATCGAGTTGATCGCCTTGGGCATGATCTTCTCGGGGTTCTCGGTCTCGCCGGCGGCGACGCCGCAGAGTTCGACTGAGGCGTACGCGAAAACGACGCCCTGGATCACCAGGAGCATCGGGAGGACGCCGGAGGGGAAGAGGCCGCCGTTGTCGGTGATGTTGGCGAGGCCGGGGGTGGTGCCGCCGATGTCGTGGCTGGTGGCGACGAGCCAGATGCCGACGACCAGGAAGACGACGAGCGCGGCGACCTTGACGAGCGAGAACCAGAACTCCATCTCGCCGAAGTACTTCACCGAGATCAGGTTGGCGGTGAGCACGATGGCGAGGGCGATGAAGGCGAGGACCCACTGGGGGACGTCGGTGAACAGCGACCAGAAGTGGGCGTAGGTCGCGGCGGCCGTGATGTCGGCGACGGTGGTCGTGGACCAGTTCAGGAAGTACAGCCAGCCCGCCGTGTAGGCGCCCTTCTCCCCCATGAACTCACGGGCGTAGGAGACGAAGGCACCGGAGGAGGGCCGGTAGAGGACGAGCTCGCCGAGCGCCCGGACGACGAAGAAGGCGAAGACTCCGCACACCGCGTAGGCGATCGCGAGGGAGGGGCCGGCGCCGGCGAGGCGGCCGCCCGCGCCGAGGAAGAGGCCGGTGCCTATGGCCCCGCCGATCGCGATCATGTTGATGTGGCGGGACTTGAGGTCCTTGCTGTACCCCTCGTCGCCGGCGTCGACATGGCGGGTCGGCGCCGGGGCGGGTGCCTCGGTCAAGGTGCGGTCACTCAGGTCACTCATGTGGGACTTCGCCTTCGTGGATGGGACAAGGCAGGCCCGGACCGCCGCGCAGGGGAGCTGGGTGGTGTCCCCTGTGCTGCGATCCGGGTGGTTTGGTCGCAACAGGAGACCATGAGGCTCCGCTCCCCTCCAAAAGCACCCCCCGCACGCCGAAGCCCCCGACGACCATGGAAACGGGTGTCGGGGGCTTCGTAGGGGCTGGAAAGCGAGGTCAGTCGCCGGGGGTGGCCTCCGCCGCCTGGTCGAGGCGGAAGGCCTCGTTGCCCAGGCCGATACGGGCGTGCACCTCGGGGCGGCTGCGGCGCAGCACGGCTCCGTAGGCCAGGCCGATCACGACGGCGGCGCCGATGATGCCGGGCAGCACCCAGCTGAGTGCGGAGCCCTTCTCGGCGCCGACCAGGACGCCGAAGTCCTTGACGGTGTAGACGGCGATGGCGAGCAGGGCGAGTCCGGCGGCGCCGGCCGCGACGAGGCGCCAGACCTGGGCGCCGGCGGTGCCGCGGCGGACGAAGAAGGCGATGACGGCGAAGGAGGCGGCGGCCATGAGAAGGGTCACGCCGAGGGCGCCGACGCTGCCCATCCAGGTGAACAGGTGCAGTACGGGGGTGGTGGGGTCGGGCGGCTGCACCGCGAGGGCGGGGTCGGCGGGGGCCTTGTCCTCGGTGAGTGCGAAGGCGATCACGACGAGGGCGGCGACGCCGGTCTGCAGCAGGGATCCGGTGGCGGGGGCGCCGGTGCCGGCGTTGGTGCGGCCGAAGGCGGCCGGGAGCAGGCCTTCGCGGCCCATGGCGAAGGCGTAGCGGGCGACCACGTTGTGGAAGCTGAGCATGGCCGCGAACATGCCGGTCACGAAGAGGACGTGCAGGACGTCGGTGAAGGTGGTGCCGAGGCGGCTCTCGGTGAGCTGGAAGAGCAGGGTGGGTCCGGCCTCGGCGGAGGTCTTGACGACCTCGGAGGGGCCGGTGGCGACGGTGAGGGCCCAGGCGCTGACGGCGAAGAAGAGGGCGACGAAGCCGACGGCGAGGAACATCACGCGGGAGACGACGATGTGCGGCTTGCTGGTCTCCTCGGCGTAGACCGGGGACTGCTCGAAGCCGACGAAGGCGGCGATGCAGAAGCAGAGGGCGGTGCCGAAGCCGGCTCCGCCCAGGGTCTCGGGGTTGAAGGCGTGGAGCGAGAGGCCTTCCGCGGCCGGCTTGCCGATGGCGGCGATGTCGAAGACGACGACGAGGACGCACTCGACGAGGAGGAGGAACCCGAGGACCTTCGCGTTGAGGTCGATCTTGAGCCAGCCGAGCGCGCCGGTCACGGCGACGGCGAGCAGGGCCGGTATCCACCAGGAGAGTTCGATGTCCAGGTAGGTGGCGAAGAGGCCGGACATCTCGAAGCCGAGGATGCCGAAGACGCCGACCTGCATGGCGCTGTACGCGACGAGGGCGACGAGGGCGGCGCCCGCGCCGGCGGTGGGGCCGAGGCCGCGGGCGATGTACGCGTAGAAGGCGCCGGCGTTGTGGACGTGGCGGCTCATCTCGGCGTAGCCGACGCTGAAGAGCGCGAGGACGGCGCCGAGGATGACGAAGAGCAGGGGCTGGCCGACGATGCCCATGACCCCGAAGGTCGTGGGCATGACACCGGCGACGACCATCAGGGGCGCGCTCGCGGCGAGCACGGACAGCAGCAGGCCCGCGGTGCCGAGGCGGTCGGCGCGCAGGGCCCGGTCCTGGCCCTTGTAGGTACGGATCTCGGCCGGGTCTTGGAGCGTGGAGGATCTGCCCGTCGGCATGGCGGCGTCCTTTCGGGGGCGTGGTGCTCGGGGATGGGCGCTTGGGGGGCTCGGGGGTGGCGCTCGGGGGTGCCGTCCGGCCGGTGGCGTCCGGCGGGCGACGAGGTCAGGCGGCGCGGTCAGGCGGTGCCGAGTGCGACGCCGCGGGCGGCGAGGAAGGCCTTCTGCGGGTCCCGGTCCGGATAGGACCAGGGGGCGCGGGTGGCATGGCTGCCGATGCGGTGGAAGAGGGCGGCGGCCTCGGCGGGGCGGCCCTCGCAGAGTTTGGCGTGGGCGAGGAAGTTGAGGTCGACGCGGTTGCGGGGGTGGTCCTCGCGCTCCCACTCCAGCCACCAGTCGAAGGCGGAGCGCAGGACCTGGCGGGCGCGGCGGCCCGCCCAATGGGCGGCGGCCGACTCGGGCGAGTGCCCGTGCGTGGCGGCCAGCACCCGGTACCGCTCGGCGTGCGCGACGACCGGGAGGACGGCGAGCGGGGAGTCGGCCGGGGACTCCTCGGCGGCCCAGGACGCGAAGTCGTAGACCTCGTGGAGCGGGTCCTGGCCGGAGCCGAGGGCGCGTTCGGCCAGTCTGGCGACCATCAGGTGATGGGCGTGGTGGTGCTCGCGGTGGCGGGCCCGGACCTGGTCGAAGTGGCGGCTGAACTCCTCCTCGCTGCCGAAGGTGCGGGAGAGGAGGAGCAGCCCGAGCCAGGGCGTCGGGTCCGCCGGGTGCAGGGCGGCGGCCCGGCGGCAGGCCTCCTCGGCGGCGGCCGGGGTGCCCTTCTGGCGCAGGGCGGCGAAGACGGCGGCGCAGGCGAGCAGGGAGGCGGCGTCGGCGCTCTCCGGTTCGGCGAGCAGCCACTCGCGGGCCCAGGCGGTGGCCGCCGGGGTCTGCGCGAGGACGACGACGCGGTGGCCCCGGCGGTCCCAGTCGTCGCCGGTACCGACGAGGAGGGAGCGGGCCCTGGCCCACCGGCCCTGGGTGAACTGGGCGCGTACGTCGACGAGTTCGGCGTCGCACAGGGCCGGGTCGAAGAGCTGGGCGTCCCGCTTGCGGGCACGGCCGAGGGGCGGCGGAGGCGGGGACATCCGCGGGTTTCCCTCCAGGACGCGGGCGGACGAGGGCGGACGGGGGTGCGGCGGCCGGTGTCCCGCGCGAGGCGCACGCGAGGGTTCGGCCGGGTGGGTCGGGGGATCGCGACGGTGAGCGCGCCGGTGATCACGCACAGCAAAGCGGTACGCCCAGCTCCGCGTCAAGGTCTGGTCCACCCCGTGGCGGGTTTCAACTGCTCTTCCGGTGGTGTGAGTTGGGACGGACGGGCCGGATCCGTGGCGTCCGCGCCATCTCGTAGGGTGGCCGCATGACCACCTGCGACGATCTTCCCCCGTATCTGCTGGGGTTCCCCGGTCCCCTGCGCGACCAGCTGGTCGCGGCCGTGCTGAGCGGGGCGAAGACCAGCACCACCGGCCTGCTCGCGGAGTACGAGGCCGAGGACGAGCCCTTGCCGCAGCCCGGCGCCCGGTCCCTGCTGGTGGATTCCGCGGAGCGCGGGGTGGCGGTGGTGGAGGTGACCGCGGTGGACGTACTGCGACTGGGGGACGTCGGGCTGCGGCACGCGCTCGACGAGGGCGAGGGGTACACGTCGGTGGCCGAATGGCGTACGGCGCACGAGGAGTTCTGGCACAGCGAGCCGGTACGCGGAGCGATCGGTGACCCGGGGTTCACGGTCGACGACGACACCCTCGTCATCGCGGAGCGGGTCCGGATCACCGAACGGCTGGTCTGACCTTCCCCGCCCGTCGGGCCGCACAGCCGGGTGACGTCAGCCGACGGCCCGGGCCGCGGCGCGGCCCGCCGCCCGGCCCGAGAAGATGCACCCGCCGAGGAAGGTGCCCTCCAGGGCCCGGTACCCGTGCACCCCGCCACCGCCGAATCCGGCCGCCTCGCCCGCCGCGTAGACGCCCGGCAGCGGTTCGCCGGACGGGGTCAGGACGCGCGAGGAGAGGTCGGTCTCCAGGCCGCCCAGGGACTTGCGGGTCAGGATCGACAGCCGTACGGCGATCAGCGGCCCGGCCTTGGGGTCCAGGATCCGGTGCGGGGCGGCCGTGCGGATCAGCTTGTCTCCGAGGTATCTGCGGGCGCCGTGGATGGCGGTGACCTGGAGGTCCTTGGTGAAGGGGTTGGCGATCTCCCGGTCGCGGGCCACGATCTCGCCCCGGACGGTCGCCTCGTCGAGGAGGTCCTCCTTGGTGACCGCGTTCATCCCTCGGACCAGGGCGGACAGGTCGCGCTCGACGACGAAGTCGGCGCCGTTGTCCATGAAGGCCCGGACCGGGGCGGGTACGGCCTGGCGCGCGCGGGTGAAGACGTCGCGCACCGACTTTCCGGTCAGGTCCGGGTTCTGCTCGGAGCCGGAGAGGGCGAACTCCTTGCCGATGATGCGCTCGTTGAGCACGAACCAGGTGTGGTCGTGGCCGGTCTTCATGATGTGGTCGAGGGTGCCGAGGGTGTCGAAGCCCGGGAAGAGCGGCACGGGCAGCCGCTTGCCCGTCGCGTCCAGCCACAGCGGGGAGGGGCCGGGCAGGATGCGGATGCCGTGCCGGGCCCAGATCGGGTCCCAGTTCTGGATGCCCTCCGTGTAGTGCCACATCCGGTCCTTGTTGATGTGGCTGGCGCCGGCCCGCTCCGCGATGCCGAGCATCAGACCGTCGACGTGCGCCGGAACCCCGGAGAGCATCCGCTGCGGCGGCGTGCCGAGCCGGGCGGGCCACTGCGCGCGGACGAGGTCGTGGTTGCCGCCGATGCCACCGCTGGTGACGATCACAGCCTGGGCCCGCAGGGTGAAGGTGCCGGTGGCCTCGCGGCTGCTGGCGGTGCCGCGTCCGGCGTCGGAGGGTTCCAGGATCTCACCCGTGACGGTGTCCACCGCGCCGGCCGTGGCGGAGAGGCCGGTGACCCGGTGGCGGAACGCGAACCGGACCAGGCCGCGGGCCACGCCGGCCCGCACCCGCCGCTCGAAGGGCTCCACCAGGCCGGGACCGGTGCCCCAGGTGATGTGGAAGCGGGGTACGGAGTTCCCGTGGCCGTTCGCGTCATAGCCGCCGCGCTCCGCCCAGCCGACCACCGGGAAGAAGCGGACGCCCTGGGCGTGCAGCCAGGAGCGCTTCTCGCCGGCTGCGAAGTCCACGTAGGCCTCGGCCCAGCGGCGCGGCCAGGCGTCCTCCTCGCGGTCGAATCCGGCGGTGCCCAGCCAGTCCTGGAGGGCGAGCGCGTGACTGTCCTTGATCCGCATCCGGCGCTGTTCGGGCGAGTCCACGAAGAACAGCCCGCCGAAGGACCAGTGCGCCTGGCCGCCGATGGACCGCTCCGGCTCCTGGTCGAGCAGGATGACCTTGCGGCCCGCGTCGACGAGCTCGGCGGTGGCCACGAGCCCCGCGAGCCCCGCCCCGATCACGATCACGTCTGCGTCGTACGTCATGCGGATACCCGTCCTCCGTCGGTGGTGGGGCAGATCCTTGGCTACGGAGCGGTAACCAGTCAACAGCGGTGATTGGATGACCTGTATGAGTGCCGCTGACGAAGTACTGGACGTGGTGGACCGGGACGACCGGGTCGTCGGACAGGCCCCGCGGGGCGAGGTGTACGCCCGGGGGCTGCTCCACCGTTGTGTGTTCGTGCAGGCCAGGGACGCGGAGGGGCGGATCTTCGTACACCGGCGGACCGCCTCGAAGCTGGTCTTCCCCGCGTACTACGACATGTTCGTGGGCGGGGTGCTGGGCACCGGCGAGAGCTATGCGCAGGCCGCGCTGCGCGAGGCCGAGGAGGAGCTCGGGGTGCGGGGGCTGGCGCAGCCGACGCCGCTGTTCAAGTTCCTCTACGAGGGTCCGGGCGGGGCCTGGTGGTCGTACGTGCACGAGGTGCGGTGCGAGCTGCCCGTGGACCCGCAGGCCTCGGAGGTCGACTGGCACGCGTACCTCACCCGGGAGGAGCTGGACCGGCGGGTGGACGGCGGGGAGTGGGCCTGGGTGCCGGACGGGCTGGAGGCGTACCGGCGGCTGCGCGCACATCCGGAATCCCGCTTGTAGATTGATCGGGTGATCGACTTCGTCAAGGACGTGCGCCTCTGGTTCGCACCCTCGCGGCTGAGGGACGAGGGCGAGACCCCGGACTACCGCTTCTCGCTGGCCAACGAACGGACCTTCCTCGCCTGGATCCGGACCTCGCTGGCGCTGGTGGGCGGCGGTTTCGCCGTCGACCAGTTCCTGCCGGACCTGCGCTGGGGGGTGCGGGTCGGGATGGCCTTCACGCTGCTCGCGGTGGGCGCGGCCTGCGCGCTGCGGGCGGTGAACCACTGGGTGCGGTGCGAGCGGGCGATGCGGCTGGGCGAGGACCTGCCGCTGTCGCGCTTCCCGGTGCTGCTGAGCCTGGGCGTCGGGCTGGTGGCGGTGACGATGGTGGTGGTCGTGCTGCTGGGCTGGACGTCGGGGCGGTGAGCGGCTCGGGCACGGACCGCGATGCCGGGCTGCAGCCCGAGCGGACCCGGCTCGCGTGGCGGCGTACGACCCTGGCCTCCTCGGTGGTGGCGGTGCTGGCGCTGCGGCAGGCCTTGCGCGGGACGGGCGCGCCGGTGGAGCTGGCCGGGGTGGCGGCCATCGCGCTGATCTGGCTGGCGTTCCTGGGGGTGGCCCACCGGCGGATCCGGACGCTGGCCGCCGACCGCCCGCAGGACCTCGCGCCGCGGGCGGCCCTGGCGGTGGTGGCGTGCACGGTGGCGCTGGCGGCTTTCGCGATGGCGGTGATCCTCTGAGCCGTCGGCCGGTGTGATGATCGCACTTTGCCGCACCATTGCGACACAACGGGCGATGTCCGGCAATCCACACTAACCTCGGCGCCATGACGACCCTGCACCACGAACACCCCACGCACCAGCACACGCACGGCGCGGAC
The DNA here is from genome assembly GCF_017639205.1 of Streptomyces nojiriensis. Lineage (NCBI taxonomy): Bacteria > Bacillati > Actinomycetota > Actinomycetes > Kitasatosporales > Streptomycetaceae > Streptomyces > Streptomyces nojiriensis. The sequence continues at coordinate 2,478,918 of NZ_CP071139.1, forward strand.
TGCGGGCACCAGGCGGTCTCGCACGGCGACCACGTCGACTACGCCCACGACGGCCACCTGCACCGGGAGCACTCGGGGCACTGGGACGAGTGCGAGCCCAGCGGGCACACCACGCACGACGGCCACGCGCACGCGCACGGGGCGGACTGCGGGCACGAGACGGTCCGGCACGGCGATCACGTGGACTACCTGCACGACGGACACCGGCACGCGGAGCACGACGGACACTACGACGACCACTGACGGGTACGGCCGACCGGACTCCGGTACCCGCCCTCCCCCCGCGCGGCGACGGCTGGCAGGATGCCGACCGTTCGTCAAAGCGACCCGGGGAGAGCGCAGATGTCCGTCGAAGAGCCGTACCTCGTCCAGCCGGCACCGGGGGTGTACGCCTACGTCCAGCCGGACGGCGGCTGGTGCCTCAACAACGCCGGGTTCGTGACCGACGGGGACCGGACCCTGCTCGTGGACACCGCCGCCACCGAGCGGCGGGCCCTGGCCCTGCGCGCCGCGATCGTGGCGGCCGGGGTGCCGCTCCCCCGCACCGTGGTCAACACCCACCACCACGGCGACCACACGTACGGGAACGGCGTGTTCGCCCCCGAGGCGCTGATCCTCGGGCATGACAACGCACGGTCCGAGCAGCTCGCGGCCGGGCACCAGCTGGAGCTGATCTGGCCCGCCACGGACTTCGGCGCGGTCGACATCGTGCCGCCCGACCTCACCTACAGCGACCGGGCGACCCTGCACGTCGGGGCGACGGAGGTGCGGGTCGTCCACCCGGGCGTCGCGCACACCACCGGGGACTCGGTCGTGTGGCTGCCCGGGCAGCGGGTGGTGTTCACCGGCGACCTGGTCTTCGCCGGGGGGACGCCGTTCCTCGCGATGGGCTCCCTCGCGGGCTCGCTGCGGGCGCTGGAGCTGCTGCGCTCGCTGGACGCCGAGACCGTCGTACCGGGCCACGGCCCCCTCACCGACCCCTCGGCCTACGACTCCACCGAGCGCTATCTGCGGTACGTGGCCGAGCTCGCCCGGGAGGGGCGGGCCAAGGGGCTGTCCCCGCTGGAGGTGGCCCAGCAGGCCGATCTCGGCGAGTTCGGCTCCTGGCGGGAGAGCGAGCGGCTGGTGGCGAACGTGCACCGGGCGTACGCGGAACTGGACGGCCGGCCGGAGGGCGCGCCGCTGGACATCCTGGCGGTCCTGACGGACATGACCGTGATGAACGGCGGAACACCGATCCTCTGCCACGCCTGACAACACCGGATATCGCCGGGCGGAGAGTTTTCTTTCCGCCCGGCCCCTGGACGACATACCGACTGGTCGGCATGATGGCTCGCGACGGTGCTCCGACGCACCGCCGCTCTTCCCCTCGTCGACTCGCACGGAGGTGCGCACCATGACCTCAGCCCCGGCCGACCCGCGCGGCCTGGACCTGGAGCGGCTGCGCGGTCATCTCGACCGGGCCCGGCCGGGACTCGTGGCCGGAGCGCTGCGCGGCCGGCTCATCGAGGGCGGCCGGTCGAATCTCACGTACGAGATCACCGACGGGACCGCCCGCTGGGTGGTCCGCCGGCCGCCACTGGGCCACGTCCTGGCCACCGCGCACGACATGCGGCGCGAGCACCGGGTCATCGAGGCGCTGCACGGCACGGCCGTGCCGGTGCCCGAGCCGCTGCTCCTGTGCGAGGACGAGGCCGTGCTCGGGGCGCCGTTCTACGTCATGGAGTTCGTGGACGGGGTGCCGTACCGGACGGCCGAGCAGCTCGCGGCGATCGGCCCGGAGCGGACCCGGCGGGCGGTACTGGGCCTGGTGGACACCCTGGTCGACCTGCACGCGGTGGACCCGGTAGCGGTGGGCCTGGGCGACTTCGGCCGGCCCGAGGGATTCCTGGACCGGCAGCTGCGCCGCTGGGGCAAGCAGCTCGCGGCCTCCCGGGGCCGGGAGCTCGCGGGGATCGACGAGCTGCACGGCGCGCTGGGCCGGAGGCTGCCCGTCTCCCCCGCCCCGACCGTGGTGCACGGCGACTTCCGGCTCGACAACGTCCTCATCGGCGGAACCCCGTCCGGCACCGACACCGTCCGGGCGGTGCTGGACTGGGAGATGTCCACGCTCGGGGATCCGCTGACCGACCTCGGGCTGCTGGTGATGTACAGCTCGGACCTGGGCCTGACCGGATCGCCGGTCAGTACGACGAGCGGGGCGCCGGGCCATCCGACGCCGGCCGAGCTCGTCGAGCGGTACGCCGCCCGCTCGGGGCGGGACACCGGGGCGATCGCCTGGTACACGGCCTTCGCCTGGTTCAAGCTCGCCGTGATCCTCGAGGGCATCCACTACCGCTACACGCTGGGACAGACCGTCGGGGCGGGCTTCGACCGGATCGGCGAGCTGGTCCCGGTCTTCATCGAGCACGGACTGACCACGCTCCAGGACCGCCAGGACCGCCAGGAAGGCTGAGGAACCCACCCATGGATTTCGCATTCGACACCCGGACCGAGGAACTCCGCGAGCGGCTGCTCGCGTTCATGGAGGAGTACGTCTACCCGGCGGAGCCCGTCGCCGCCGAGCAGCGCGCACGGCTGGCCTCGCCCTGGGACACCCCGGCCGTCTTCGGTGAACTGAAGGCCGAGGCGCGCCGCCAGGGCCTGTGGAACCTCTTCCTGCCGGACGCGGAGCACGGCGCGGGGCTGACCAACCTCCAGTACGCGCCGCTCGCCGAGATCACCGGCCGCAGCCCGCACCTGGCGCCGATGGCGACCAACTGCGCGGCGCCGGACACCGGGAACATGGAGCTGCTCGCCCAGTTCGGGAACGAGGAGCAGAAGAAGCGCTGGCTGGATCCCCTGCTGGCCGGGGAGATCCGCTCCGCCTTCGCGATGACCGAGCCCGAGGTGGCCTCCTCGGACGCGACGAACATCGAGACCCGCATCGAGCGCGACGGTGACGAGTACGTGGTGACCGGTCGCAAGTGGTTCATCTCCGGGGCGATGAACCCGAACTGCGGGATCTTCATCGTGATGGGCAAGACGGACCCGGAGGGCGCCGATCCGCGCCGCCAGCAGTCGATGGTCCTGGTGCCGCGCGACACCCCGGGGGTCGAGGTGCGCCGGGCGATGACGGTGTACGGGTACGAGGACCACGACCACGGCGGCCACGCCGAGGTGGTCTTCGACGGGGCCCGGGTCCCGGCGTCGAACCTGATCGGCGAGGAGGGCACCGGCTTCGCCATCGCCCAGGCCCGGCTCGGCCCGGGCCGCATCCACCACTGCATGCGGCTGATCGGGATGGCGGAGCGGGCCATCGGGCTGATGTGCCGGCGCGCGGTGGAACGTACCGCCTTCGGCAAGCCGCTGGCCGCCCAGGGCGTCGTACAGAACTGGATCGCCGATGCCCGGGTGACGGTGGAGCAGCTGCGGCTGCTGGTGCTGAAGACGGCCTGGCTGATGGACACGGTCGGCAACCGGGGCGCGCACACCGAGATCCAGGCCATCAAGATCGCGACCCCGCGGGCGGTGGTGCGGATCCTGGACGACGCGGTGCAGCTGCACGGTGCGGGCGGGGTGAGTCAGGACTTCCCGCTGGCCGAACTGTGGGCGGCGGCACGGACCCTGCGGCTGGCCGACGGACCGGACGAAGTACACCAGCGGTCCTTGGCGCGGCGGGAGTTGAAGCGTTACGCGGCCGGTCGTCCGTGAACGTGTGGGAATCGTGCGGGAGTTCGCGTGAACTCGTGTGCGAGATGAAGGCGGTGCGGGGGACCCTTTAAGAAACCTTGTTGAACAACCCCGTAACCCCAAGGCGTTCTTGATTTGCGCCTGTCAATCGGAACAGGGTTCTCCAGAAGGTCTGACGCCCCCAACGTCAACACGAGGAGAACCCTCCAGATGGCAACCCATAAGCGCTCGCGCGGTTTCCGGTACGCGGCAGTCGGCACCGGAGCGGCCACAGCGGCCGCCGCCGCCCTGCTCGCCACCCCTCTCGCGGGAGCGGCGACACCGGCCGAAGGCACGGTGTACGGGCTCGGCGCACCCGGCGCGATCAGCGGAAGTTACGTCGTCATACTCGACGCATCCGCGAACAAGGAACAGCTCGCCCGCAAGTACGGCGGCGAGCTGAAGCGCTCCTACGGCTCCGGGGTCAACGGTTTCTCGGCCTCGGGCCTGAGCGAGACCGAGGCGAAGCGGCTCGCCGCGGACCCGGCCGTCGGCAAGGTCGTGCAGAACAAGAAGTTCACCATCAACGCCACCCAGACCAACCCGCCGTCATGGGGGCTGGACCGGATCGACCAGACCGCGCAGGCGGGCGACAAGAAGTACACCTACCCGGACGGCGGCGGTGAGGGCGTGACGGCGTACGTCATCGACACCGGCGTGCGCACCACCCACAAGGACTTCGGCGGCCGTGCGACGTCCGGGTTCGACGCGGTGGACAACGACGACAGCGCCGACGACGGCAACGGCCACGGCACGCACGTGGCCGGCACCATCGCGGGGACCTCGCACGGCGTCGCCAAGAAGGCGAAGGTGGTCGCGGTGCGGGTGCTGGACGACAACGGCTCCGGCACCACCGAGCAGGTCGTCGCCGGGATCGACTGGGTCACGAAGAACCATTCGGGGCCCTCGGTGGCCAACATGAGCCTGGGCGGCGGCGCCGACGAGGCCCTCGACGAGGCGGTGCGCCGGGCCGTCGCCGCGGGCGTCACCTTCACCGTGGCGGCCGGCAACGAGTCGGCCGACGCCGGCCAGGGCTCGCCGTCCCGGGTCAAGGAGGCGATCACGGTGGCGTCGAGCACGATCGACGACCAGCAGTCCTCGTTCTCGAACTTCGGCTCCGTGGTGGACCTGTACGCGCCGGGCTCGGACATCACGTCCACCTGGAACGACAGCGACACGGGGACGAAGACCATCTCCGGCACGTCCATGGCGGCCCCGCACGCGGCCGGCGCCGCGGCGGTCTACCTGGCAGGGCACCCGTCCGCGACTCCGGCGCAGGCGGCCGCGGCACTGACGGGGGCGGCCACGTCCGGGGCGATCACCAACCCGTCGGCGGGCACGGCGAACAAGCTGCTGAAGGTCGCCCCGTAGTGGTGGCTGCCTAGCGTCCCGACGCCCCGAGGGGCCTATGGGCGCAGCGCGCGCAGCAGCAGGTCGGCGAGGTGATCGGCGACCTGCTGCGGCGTGAGCGGGCCGTCCGCGCGGTACCAGGTGGACAGGTGGTGGACGGAGCCGAAGTGGTAGTCCACCACCAGGTCGGCGGGGGTGGCGCTGGAGAACACGCCCGTGCGCTGGCCCTCCTCGACCAGCGCCCGGAAGCGCTCGTGGTAGCGCCGGCGCTCCGCCCTCACCTGCTTGGACTTCTCCGGGCTGAGCTGGTGCATCGACCGGAAGAAGATCATCGCGTCGTCGAGGTTCTCGATGGTCGTGACGACCACGTCGGCGGCCGCGGTGCGCAGCCGCTCCTCGACGGGCGCGTCGGAATCGGCCACCGCGTCCAGGCGCTGCTGCTGGAGCCGCAGCATCCGCGCGTACACCTCGTGCAGCAGGTCGTCCTTGGATCCGAAGTAGTGGTAGAGCGCGCCCTTCGTGACACCGGCCGCCTCGACGATCTCCTGGACCGAGGTGCGGTCGTAGCCGCGCTCGGCGAACAGCCGGGTGGCGACGGCCAGCAGCCGCTGCGGTACCGGGGCCTCGTGCGTGCCTGCGGGTTCCGTGGTCCGTGCCGCCATGGCGCTGACCTTCCCTTCCTCGTTCCTGCCTGGTCACTGCGACCAGCTGTACGACCGTCCGACTGTTTTCAGCCGCGATCGCGCAGTTCCCGTCGCAGGATCTTGCCACTGGTCGTCTTCGGAAGGACAGGCAGGATCTCGACCTGGCGCGGGTATTTGTACGCGGCGATGCGCTCGGCGCAGTAGGCGGCGAGCTCCGCCGGCTCCACCGAGGTGCCGGGACGCAGGCTCACGTACGCCTTCACGCTCTCCCCGCGGTACGCGTCGGGGACGCCGACGACGGCGGCCTCGCGGACGGCGGGGTGGGTGTAGAGCACGTCCTCGACCTCCCTCGGCCAGACCTTGAAGCCGGAGGCGTTGATCATGTCCTTCTTGCGGTCGACGACGTAGAGCCAGCCGTCGGGGTCCATGAAACCGACGTCGCCGGTGCGCAGCTCGCCGTCCGGGAAGGCCTGGGCGGACTCCGCCGGCAGTCCCCAGTAGCCGGGCACGACCTGCGGGCCGCGGACGGCGATCTCGCCGGTCTCGCCGAAGGGGACCTCGGCGCCCTGCTCGTCGAGGATGCGGACCACGGTGTCGGCGCCCGGAAGGCCCACGGAGAGGGTCCCGGAGGCGGGGTCCACGGGGGCTTCGAGGTGCACGGGCACGCTGGCGCACGGGGCGGTGCACTCGGTGAGGCCGTAGCCGTTGCGGAGGTAGAAGCCGAAGGCGGTGCGCAGGCGCTCGACGAGCGCGGGCGGGAGCGGGGCGCCCCCGGAGGAGATCACCCGGAACGAGGCGAAGTGGTCCGGGGTGGCCTCGGGGTGGGCGGCGAGGGCCATGAAGGCGGTGGCCGGGCCGACGGTGTAGGCGGGGCGGTGTTCGAGGAAGGCGTCGAGGACGGCGCCGGCGTCGAAGCGGTGGGTGAGGACCAGGGTGCCCGCGTTGGCCAGGCAGGCGGCGAGCTCGCAGACCATGCCGGTGATGTGGAAGAGGGGCGCGAGGGCGAAGTAGGTGGCGCCTTCGGGGAGGGGGTGGGAGGTCACCTGCCGGACGGCGTTGTAGGTGAGGGCGCCGTGCGGGTTCATCGCGCCCTTGGGGGTGCCGCTGGTACCGGAGGTGTAGCTGATCAGGGCGGTGTCGGCGGCGGTGAGGTACGGGTCCTCCGGCGCGGGCCGCCCGCCGCGGGCCACGGTGAGGAGGTCTGCGGCGGTGGGATCGGCGGTGTCCGGGGCGGCCGGATGCTGCCGGCCGGGCACCGCGTCCGGCGCGTCCGCCTGGGCGGGCACGAACGGCCGGGCGGGGGCCGCGGCCCGGTCCGGCGCCGGGCCCGCCGGGCCGACCGGGCCCGCCGGGCCGAAGACGCGCGGGTCGTCGCGGGTCTGGAAGTCCCGGTCCGATGCGGTCAGCACGGTCCGTACGGCGCTGTCCCGCGCGGCCTCGCCCACGTACGCCGTCCACGCACCGCCGTCGCAGACGAGCGCGGCGGCCCCGGAGTCGCGGAGGATGTGCCCGACCTCGCCGGATTTGTACATGGGGTTGAGCGGGACGACGACGGCCCCGGCCTTCCATGCCGCGAGGACGGCGAGCACGAAGTGCGGGGTGTTCTGCAGCATGACGGCGACCCGGTCCCCGCGCCGGATGCCGCGCGCCGCGAGGTGGCCGGCGACGGAGTCGGAGAGCTCGTCGGCCTCCGCGTACCCGATCCGGCCGTCGAAGTAGGCCAGGGCGGTGCGTCCGGGGGCCCGGGCGACCGCCTCGCGGAAGGCGTGCAGCACGGTGGGCGGCGGTGCGACGGGCTCGCGCTGGACCGCGGCGAGCAGCCCGAGCCACGGCTTGGCGGCGTACCGGGAGGCGCCGGCGGCGGAATGGGCGGGGATCACCGGGTCTCCCATTTCTGCTGGAGGTGGTTCATGCCGCTCAGCCAGCGGTCCGGCTCGGTGGCGCGGGCGGCGTAGAAGTCGGCGACCTCGGGGTGCGGGAGGATCAAGAACCGGCCCTTCTCCATGCCGTCGAACAGTGCGTCCACGACCGCTTCCGGCTCGATCGCGGTCGGCGCGAGCACGAGTTCGCCCGCCGAGCCCGCGGCGGTCAGCATGTCGGTGCGCACCCCTTGCGGGCAGATGGCGTGGACCTGGACCCCGCGGTGGCGGTAGGTCAGCGAGAGCCATTCGGCGAAGGCGAGCGCACCGTGCTTGGTGACACTGTACGGGGCCGCTCCGATCATGGTCAGGAGCCCGGCGGCCGAGACGGTGGACACGAAGCGGCCGCTCTCCCGCTCCAGCCAGTCCGGCAGCAGCAGTCTGGCGGCGCGGACGTGGGCCATGACGTTGGTGTCCCAGGCCGCCTCCCAGACGGCTTCGTCGGCGAAGGCGTCGCCGCCCGAGGCGAGCCCGGCGTTGGCGCAGTAGACGTCGACCGTGCCGCCGAGGGCCTCGCGGGCCTCGGCCACGATCGCCGAGGCGTCGCCCGGCACCGGGATCGCCCGGGCTCCGATCGCGGCCGCGACCGAGGCGGCCTTGGCCGGATCGAGGTCGTTGACCACCACCGTGGCACCCTCGGCCGCGAAGCGGTGCGCGAGGGCGGCGCCGATGCCGCCGCCCGCGCCGGTGACGACGACTCGCTGGTCCTGGTACGCGCTCACGGGGTCCACCTCTCGTGCGGCCGGATGCCGGATTCGCGGGCAGACTAACCGGTCGGTATGTCGGTGGGAAAGGGGCACGACCCCTAGCGTGGCCGGATGACGCTGTCGCGACGCGGGGTGCTGGGGCTGGCGGGGGCCATCGGATCGGCGGGCGCCCTGGGAGCGGGGCCACGCGAATCCGCCGGGGCGACCGGGGCCGCCGGGGCCACGGCGCCGGTCGGGGCCACGGCGCCGGTCGGGGCGGCGGTCGGCCGGGTGCGTACCGGATTCGAGCGGCTCGCCGCCGACGGGTACGCCGCGCTGGCCGGGCAGAAGGTCGGGGTGGTCACCAACCCCACCGGGATCACCGCCGACGCCCGGCACCTGGTCGACGTACTGCACGCGGACGAGCGGGTCGACCTGGTGGCGGTGTTCGGCCCCGAGCACGGCTTCCGCGGCACGGCTCAGGCGGGCGGCTCGGAAGGGGCCTCCCGGGATCCGGCGACCGGGCTGCCGGTGTACGACACGTACGACAAGAGCGGGCAGAAGCTCGCGGACGTGTTCACGGCGGCCGGGATCGACACCGTCGTCTTCGACATCCAGGACGTCGGGGCGCGCTTCTACACCTACATCTGGACCCTCTACGACTGCATGCGCGCGGCCGCGCTCGCCGGCAAGGCGGTGGTGGTGCTGGACCGGCCCAACCCGGTGGGCGGCCGGCGGGCCGCGGGGCCCGTGCTGGAGCGGCCGTACGCGAGCTTCGTCGGCCGGGAGCCGATCGCCCTGGCGCACGGGATGACGGCGGCCGAACTGGCCCGGCTCTTCAACGGCGAGTTCCTGACGGACCGCCCGGTCGGGCTGCGGACGGTGCCGATGTCCGGGTGGCGGCGGGAGTCGTTCTTCGGGGAGACCGGGCTGCCCTGGGTGCCGCCGAGCCCGAACATGCCGACCCCGGACACGGCCCTCGCGTACGCCGGTACGTGCCTGTTCGAGGGGACGAACCTCTCCGAGGGCCGCGGGACGACCACGCCCTTCGAGGTGGTCGGTGCGGAGGGGCTCGACCGGCGGTGGGCGGAGGCGGCGAACGCGCTGGGGCTGCCCGGGGTGTGGTTCCGGGAGGCGTACTTCACACCGACCTTCTCCAAGCACGTGGGGAAGGTGTGCGGCGGGGTCCGGCTGATCGTGCACGACCGGGAGGCCTTCGACCCGGTACGGGCCGGGATCGGACTGCTGATCACGGCGCGGCGGGTGTGGAGCGGCTTCGGCTGGCGCGCGGACCACTGGATCGACCGGCTGACCGGCTCGGACCGGGTGCGGACGCTGGTGGACGCCGGGGCGGACGTGGACGAGGTCGCGGGTGACTGGGCGGCGGGGCTGGCGCGCTTCGGGGCGGTGCGCGAGGAGTACCTGCTGTACCCGTGATCCGACCGCGTCGGGGGGCTGGCCGGGCGGGCCCCGCAGCAGGATGCTGACTGCAGCGGAGGCACGGCGTGAAGGGGGACGTCATGGCGGACGTGGGTGGCGGGTTCGGGATCGGGATCGGGGCCGGGATAGGGGCCGGGATCGGGGCCGGGATCGGGGTCCGGCCGTACGCGGAGCTGACCTTCGACTCCGAAGGGGACGTGGACCGGGTCACGCAGGGGACGGTGTCCCGGATGGAGGCGACCGACCTGCTGGTCTTCGCGCACGGCTGGAACAGCGACCGGTCCACGGCGACGCGGCTCTACGACCGGTTCTTCGCGCCCTTCCAGGAACTGGTGGGATCGGGGGTGCGCCTGGGGTACGTGGGTGTCGTATGGCCCGCGATGCAGTTCTCCGACGAGCCGATACCGGACTTCGAGGCGCCGGGCGTCCTCGCGGAACCGGGCTCCGGCAGCGCGCTGGACCCGCTCACCCGCCGGGCGCTCGGCGAGTTCTGGCCGGAACGGCGGGCGGAGCTGGACCGGGTGGCGGAACTGCTCGAGGAGCGGCCGGACTCGGCGGCCGCCTTCATCGAGTTCGGCGCCCTGGTGCGCGAGTTGGCGGGGGTGGACGCGGTGCCCGCGGCGGTCGTGCCGTCGGTGCCCGCGATCTTCACGGAAGACGTGCTGGAGGTGTGCGGGGCCCTTTCCGTCGCCTTGGCGAGGGCGGGGGTGCCGGGCGCGGGAGACCCGGCGGGCGCGGCTGACCCTCACGGTCCGGGTCTCACCGTCGGCGGCGGGCTGCACGGTCTGTGGGACGGAGCCAAGGAACTGCTGCGCCAGGCGACGTACTACAAGATGAAGAAGCGGGCGGGGGTGGTCGGCGAACGCGGCCTCGGCCCCGTGCTGGCCCAGCTGGCGGCCGCCCGCCCCGCCCTGCGGTTCCACCTGATCGGACACAGCTTCGGGGCGCGCGTCGTCTCCTTCTCCCTGCGCGCGGTACCGGACCGGGCCCGGTACGTGAAATCCGTGACCCTGCTCCAGGGGGCCTTCTCCCACTACGCGTTCGCCGACCGGCTGCCGCACGACAAGGGCAACGGCGGCGCCCTGCGCGGGCTCCAGCGCCGGGTCGACGGACCGGTGGTCGCCTGCCATTCCCCGCATGACGCGGCCCTCAGGGTCTTCTACCCGCTGGCCTCCCGGATGGCGGGCGATTCGGCCGGGCTGCTGGGTTTCGACGAGCGGTGGGGCGCCATCGGGCACGACGGGGTCCAGGCCGTCCCGGGTGCGCCCCGGCTGAGCTTGGACACCGTGCTGCGCGAGGGGCTGCCCGCGGCCGGTTGCGTCAGTGTGGACGCGGGCTCCGTGGTGCGGCGCGGCGGCGCCCCGTCGGGGGCGCACAACGACATCTGCCACGAGGAACTGGCCCGGGTGGTGGTGACAGCGGGGCGCATGGGGCGCTGAGTTCTGGCCATGTGCCACCCGCACGCCTCGTCCGCCCCCGCATGCGCCCGCCTTCGGCCGGGCATGTTGGGCACATCGGCGGAGGTGATGGTGTGATGGCGGGATTCCGGAGTCTGGCCTACCAGGTGCGCGACGCGCGCAACGACCGGGCCTTGCGGCGCCATTCACTGCGCCGCTGCCTGGAGCGGTTCGCGCCCTACGGGCACCGGGCCACGTGGTGGCACCTGTGCGACCGGCACGGGATCGCCCCCGAGGACCGGGGGGCCGATCCGCTGCGGCTGGTCGCCGCCCTCGAGGAGCTGGAGGACGCGCGGGCGGTCTGGCTGGAGTACGAGCGGCAGTTCGCGGAACGGCGCCGGCGGGAGAAGCACCACGGGCTGCGCCGGCCGGAGTGGGCGTGGGGCGGGAGCGGGGACGCGGTGGTGCGGTGCGCGGATCCGGGGGTCCGGCCGGAGGGGGCGCTGGGCGAGGTGCTGCGCAGGCTGGTGCGGGCGCTGGAGTCGGGACCGGGCACGGCGTGTCCGGTGTGCGGGGACACCGAACTGCACTGGCCGGAGGTGGCTCCGGTCGGCCCCTGGGCGGGGGCGCTGGCCTGGGACGGGCCGGTGTGCGCGGGCTGCGGGATCGTGGTGCCCAGACCGGCCCTGGTGGACAGCCCGGCGCTGCTGGGCACCCCCTCGGCGGGCGCCGCGTGAGAACGCCGCCTCCGGTGCCGTTCCCGCTTCCGGTGTCGTTGAACGGTGCGCGGAGCGCCGCGGACGGTCCGGCCGTGCCGATGTCGCCGCAGGCGCTGGCGGAATCGGCGCTCGCGGCCGTCGGCGCCGGGGCCGGGGAGGTGCTGGTGCATCCGCGGACGCCGTGCGGGCGGGAGAGCCTCTCGCCGCGGGTGGTCGGACCGGTGTTGGAGGTGCTGCGGCGTACGGGGGTCGGCGTAGCGCTGTCGGTGCCGGTGTCGATCGCGGCCGAGCCCGATCCGGCGGGGCGGCTGGAGCGGGTGGCTTCGTGGACGGTGCTGCCGGACCGGGCGGTGGTGCGCTTCGGGCAGCCGGGCGCCGCGGAGCTCGCGCAGGCCCTGCTGGCGCGGGGGGTCGCGGTGGACGCGGTGGTGCCGCTGGGCGGCGCTGCCGGGCCGGAGCCACTGGCCGCGTTCCTGGCCTGGCCGGTGCGTGAGCCCGCGCGGGTCCGGCTCTCGGCCGAGCTGGCGGCGGCCGATCCGGCGCTGGTCGCGGGGCTGCGCGCGCTGCCACCCGTACCGGTGCTGCTGTACGGGCGGGACGCGGCCGCCTGGCCGGTGCTGCGCCTGGCCGCGCGGTGCGGCACCGGCGTGCGGACCGGCGTGGGCGATGTGACGCACCTGCCCGACGGGCGGCCGGCGCGGTCGAATGCCGAACTGGTGGCGGCGGCCCGGGGAGTGGTGGCGCGGTCGGTGGTGGCGCGGGCGGTCGCTACAGCCGCGAGCCGGTGAGCCGCTCGCCGAAGACGTCGTCCGGGTTGGACAGCGCGCAGGTCTCCATGGACAGGCAGCCGCAGCCGATGCAGTCCGTCAGGTGGTCGCGCAGACGGCTCAGCCGGCTGATGCGTTCGTCGAGTTCGGCGCGCCAGGCCTCGGAGAGACGGGCCCAGTCCTCGCGGTTGGGGGTGCGCTCCTCGGGGAGCTGGGCGAGCGCCTCGCGAATGCTGGCCAGCGGGATGCCCACGCGCTGGGCGGCGCGTACGAAGGCCACCCGGCGCAGCGCGTCACGCGTGTAGCGGCGCTGGTTGCCGGAGGTGCGGCGGCTGCTGATCAGGCCCTTGGCCTCGTAGAAGTGGAGCGCCGAGACGGCGGCGCCGCTCCGGGCGGACAGCTGACCGACGGTGAGCTCGTGGACTTTCTCGGGAATCTGCGGCACCCGGCCGAGCGTAGTCGGAGGCCCGTTGACATACGCATACGCCCCCCAGCATGCTGAGCAAGCGCTTATTCGTCCGTCAGCCGTCCGCGAGAGACAGGAACAGGGCATGGCCGAGCCGAGGGTCTTCACGTCCGCCGAGGAGCTGCACGCCGGGATCGGCGAACCGCTCGGCCCCAGCGAGTGGCTGGAGGTGGACCAGAAGCGGATCGACCTCTTCGCGGACGCCACCGGCGATCACCAGTGGATCCACGTGGACCCGGAGCGCGCAGCGGGCGGACCCTTCGGTTCCACCATCGCGCACGGCTATCTGACGCTGTCGCTGCTGCCCAGCCTGGTACCGCAGATCATGCGGGTCGAGGGCATGCGGATGGGCCTCAACTACGGGACGAACAAGGTCCGTTTCCCGGCGCCGGTGCCGGTCGGTTCCCGGCTGCGCGCCATCGCCGTGATCACGGAGGTCGCGGAGGCGGGCGGCGGCGTACAGGTCACGGCCACCGTCACGGTCGAACGCGAGGGCGGGGACAAGCCGGTGTGCGTGGCGGAATCGGTGTCGCGCTACTACTTCTGAAGCCCGTCCGGACTGCCGCGCGGAGGCCGGTACTACCGCGCGGGGGCCGGCCGCGCCGCGACCATGCGGAGCACGAGGTCGGCGTAGAGCCCGCCGACCTCGTCGGGCGTGCGCTGCCCGACCGTGTTGAACCAGCGGGCCACGTCGATGCACAGCGACAGCACGGCGAGCGTGGTGCCCGGCACGTCGGGGACGTCGAACTCCCCCGCGGCCACCCCGTCGGCGATGATGCGGCGCACGGCCGCGTCGCTCTGCCGGCGCAGCGCCACGATCTCGGAGCGGTGCTCCGGAGCGAGGGCGTCGAGCTCGTACTGGACCACGCGCGCGGTGGTGTGGTGCGCCGCATGCCAGCGCACGAAGGACCGAACGGCCGCATCGAGCCGGTCGGCCGCGCTGCCGGGGCCGTCGGCGGCGGTGGTCAGGATCTCCAGCGCCTTGTCGTGGCCGATCCGGCTGATCCGGTGGAGCAGCTCTTCCTTGGTCTTGTAGTGGATGTAGAGCGCGGCCGGGCTCATGCCGGCACGGCCCGCGATGTCACGTGTGGTGGTGGCGTGGTACCCGCGCTCCGCGAAGGCTTCGACGGCCGCGACGAGCAGCCGCCGTGCGGCGTCGGGGGTGACCTCGGACCACGGCCGGTAGCCGTCGACCGTATCCTCCGCGCTGCCCATCGCTCACTCACCCTTCACCGTGTGGAAGTGAACACCCTACCGGAGGGTGAGCAAGCGCTTAGCGATGTCGGGCCGGCCGGGCCCGGCGAGCCTCCTGCCCGGGGCCGGCTACTTCGGCGCGAAGGGATCGTACTCGGCCATGATCTTCTCCATCCTGGCCTGATCCACGCGGCTGACGATCTGCGTGACCTCCTGGCGGTCGCGGATCACCTTGGCGAGGGTGAAGGCCGAGGTGGTGAGGTAGAGGACCGCGATGCCGAGGAAGGCCCGGACCCAGCCGTTCGCCTCCAGGTTGTAGATCCCCACGGACACGGCGCCGATGGCGATGCCGAAGGAGGCGACGGCCTGGCCGTAGTACGCCCCCGTGCTCTGCTGCTTGACCGGTGTCTCGTTCATGGACCGAGCATCGGACGGAACGCCGGAGGGCACATCCGCACGCGTACTCATACGGGTACTCAATCGGCCCCGGAGGGCCTTGGGCGGCCGCCGGAAGGCCCGGGCGGCCCTCAGAAGGCGGAAACCCCGGTGCGGGCGCGGCCGATGAGCAGCTTCTGGATCTGGCTGGTGCCCTCGTACAGGGTCATCACGCGGGCGTCGCGCAGCAGTTTGCCCGCCGGGTACTCGTCGATGTAGCCGTACCCGCCGTGCACCTGGAGGGCGTTGCTCGCGGCGCGCACGGCGGCCTCGGAGGCGAAGAGCTTGGCGGTGGAGGACTCGGTGGCGAACGGCTGTCCGCGGTCGATGAGGTCGGCCACCCGCCAGGTCAGCAGGCGGGCGGCGTCCACGTCGACCGAGATGTCGGCGATGAGCTCCTGGACCAGCTGGTGGTGGGCTATCGGCCGGCCGAACTGCTCCCGCCGGCCGGCGTACGAGACGGCCGCGTCCAGGGCCGCCTGCGCGATGCCGACGCAGCCGGCGGCGACCGACATCCGGCCCTTGGCGAGGGCGGACATGGCGACCGAGAAGCCCTTGCCCTCGGGGCCGAGCATCGCGGAGGCGGGCACGCGGACGCCGTCGAGGACGAGCTCGGCGGTGGCCTGGCCGCGCAGGCCGAGTTTGCCGTGGATCTCGCGGCGGGTCAGGCCCGGGGTGTCGGTGGGGACGAGGAAGGCGGAGACCCCGCGGTGGCCGGGCTCGTCGCCGGTGCGGGCGAAGAGCAGCACCACGTCGGCCCAGGTGCCGTTGGTGATGAACATCTTGCTGCCGTCGAGGACGTACGCGTCCCCGGCGCGCACGGCGCGGGTGGTGAGGCTGCCGGCGTCGGAGCCGGTGCCGGGCTCGGTCAGGCCGAAGCAGCCGAGCGCGTCGCCGGAGCACAGGCGGGGCAGCCAGGCGTGCTTCTGCTCCTCGGTGCCCCAGGCGGCGATGGTCTTGGCGACGAGGCCGAGGGAGACGGAGACGATCCCGCGCACGGCGGAGTCGCCGCGTCCGAGCTCCTCGGTGACCAGCACGTAGGCGAGGTGGTCGCCGCCGGAGCCGCCGTACTCCTCGGGGACGGTCAGGCCGAGGAAGCCGAGCGCGCCCAGCTTCTTCACGATGGCCCGGTCCACGCTCTCGGCGCGGTCCCACTCGGCGGCGTACGGGACGACCTCGCGCTCGGTGAACTCGCGGGCGAGCCTGCGGACGGCGGTCTGCTCCTCGCTCAGCTCCAGGTTCACCGGGCACCTCCGGGGCGGGATCGGCGCCTTTAACTAGCACCGGTAGTTTATTGCGGGCAGGCCCTACTATGTGGCGCATGGCCAGACCGCGCA
The DNA here is from genome assembly GCF_017639205.1 of Streptomyces nojiriensis. NCBI lineage: Bacteria > Bacillati > Actinomycetota > Actinomycetes > Kitasatosporales > Streptomycetaceae > Streptomyces > Streptomyces nojiriensis. Next base: position 2,494,983 of record NZ_CP071139.1, read on the forward strand.
AGCCCCTCCTCAGCCGGGACCGCATCATCGAGGCGGCCGGCGCCCTGGTGGACGCGGAGGGGCTGGAGGCGGTGTCGACGCGGCGGCTGGCGGCCGCGCTCGGGGTCAGCGGGCCGTCGCTCTACAACCACTTCCGCACCAAGGACGAGATCCTGGACGCGGTGGCGGACGCGGTGAGCGCGCGGGTGGACCTGTCGATGTTCGACGGCGGCCAGGACTGGCGGGCGGCTCTGCACGCGTGGGCGCACTCGTACCGGGACGCCCTGGCGGACCATCCGAACATCGTGCCGGTACTGGCGCGCGGGCCGGGCCGCCGGCCGGCCGGGCTGCGGCTGGCGGACGCGGTGTTCGGGGCGATGACGGCGGCGGGCTGGCCTGCGGCGCAGGCGACCCGGATCGGCGCCTTGATGCGGTACTTCATCCTGGGCTCGGCGGTGGCGTCCTTCGCCGGGGGCTTCGTGGACGACCGCACGGCATACGACCCGGCGGACTACCCGCACCTGGGCCAGGCCCACCTGCTCGCGGAGCGCGGGCGCGAGGTGGACGAGGGCGCCTTCGAGACGGGCCTGGCGGCGCTGCTGGACGGACTGGCCCTGCAGTACGAGGCGCTGCCCGCCCTCTGAACGGGCATCCGGTGAGCCGGCGGTGAGCGCGCGGTGAGCTGCGGCGGTGAGTCTTGCGCCATCGCCGGATCCACCGAGGACCGGCCGCCGGGCAAGGGGTAGGGCCATGGGGACGCACACGGGCACGGGCACGGGCACGGGCATGGGCATGAGCACGGGCACGCTGAACGGCAAGACGGCACTGGTGACGGGCGGTTCGCGCGGAATCGGCCGGGCGGTCGCGCTGCGGCTCGCGGCCGAGGGCGCTCTCGTCGCCGTCCACCACGGCGGCAACGAGGCCGCGGCCGGCGAGACCGTGGCGCGGATCGAGGCGGCGGGCGGCCGGGCGTTCGCCGTCCCGGCACGGTTCGGCGAGGACGGCGCCGTGGACCGGCTGTTCGAGGGCCTGACCGCGGGACTGGCGGGGCGGGGGCTGGACATCCTCGTCAACAACGCGGGCATCAGCTCCGGCAACCCGATCGCGCACGTCACCCCCGAGGAGCTCGACCGGCTGCTCGCCGTCAACGTCAGCGCGCCGTTCTTCGTGGTCCAGCGCGCGCTCGGGCTGCTGAACGACGGCGGCCGCATCGTCAACATGGGTTCGACGGCCAGCCGGTTCGCCGTCTCCACGCAGATCGGCTACACCATCAGCAAGGCGGCTCTGGAGTCGATGACCCCGTCGCTGGCCAACGAGCTCGGCAGCCGCGGCATCACGGTGAACACCGTCGCACCCGGCGCCGTGCGGACCGACATGACCGCCGGCCACACCGCCGTCCCCGAGGTGGTCGCCGGGCTGGAATCGATCACGGCGCTCGGCCGGCTCGGCGAGCCCGAGGACGTCGCCGATGTCGTCGGCTTCCTGGCGGGCCCGCACGGCCGGTGGGTGACCGGCCAGACCATCGACGTCTCGGGCGGAACGTACCTCGGCCCGATCGTCCCCGCCTGATCGACCGGCCGACCGGTCGGCCGATGAATCGATGAATCGAACGATCAACTGATCGACTCCGGTGGATAATTACCGGCATGCTGTTCGGAATCCTCGGTGAGACCCGGGCGTGGCACGACGACGGGGCCGAGGTTCCGCTGGGCGGACCGGCCCGCCGCGCCCTGCTGGCCCTGCTGCTGACCCACGTGGGAGAGGCGGTGTCGGCGGACCGGCTGGCCGACGCCGTCGACCCGGACGGGACCCTTTCGGCGCACGCCCTGCAGTCCCAGGTGTCCCGGCTGCGCAAGGCCCTCGGTCCGGGGGCCGCGATCGAGCAGGCCGCCACCGGCTATCGGATCGTGGTTCCGCAGGACGACGTGGACGCCTGCCGGTTCGAGCGGCTGGCCCAGGAGGGCCGGGCCGCGCTGCGGGCCGGCGACGCCGAGCGGGCCGTCACGCTGCTGCGCGATGCGCTGGCGCTGTGGCGGGGCCCCGCGCTGGCCGGCGTCGCCGAGAGCGAGAGCGCCCGACCTGCCGCGGCGCGTCTGGAAGAGCGCCGACTGGGGGCGCTCGAAGACCGGATCGAGGCCGAGTGCCTGCTCGGCGGCCGTCCCGGCGCCGTGCCCGAGCTGCGTGAACTGGTCGGCCGCCATCCGCTGCGGGAACGGCTGGCGGGGCTGCTGATCCGGGCGCTGTTCGCCGAGGGGGGCCCGGCCGCCGCGCTGGTGGCCTACGAGGAGACCCGGCGGCATCTGGCCGATGAACTGGGCACCGACCCCTCCCCCGAACTGACGTCACTGTACGAGGAGTTGCTGAAGGTCGATCCGGGACCGGCCCCCACGGCGCCGCCCGCGCAGCTGACGGCGTTCGTCGGGCGCGCCGGCGAGGTGGCCGAGGTCGCGGGGCGGCTTCGGGTGGCCCGGCTGGTCACGCTGACCGGGCCCGGCGGCGTCGGCAAGACGCGGCTGTCCGTGGAGGTCGCGGAGGCCGTCGGCACCGGGCCCGGGGCCGACGAGGTGTGCTTCGTGGAGCTGGCCCCGCTGCGCGACGGCGCCGGTCTGCCACAGGCGCTGCTGAGCGCGCTCGGCCTGCGCGCCACCGGGCTGAGCCTGGGCGACGGCGGGCAGACGCCGGTCGACCGCCTGATCGCGGCGCTGGCGGACCGGATGCTCCTGCTCGTCCTGGACAACTGCGAGCACGTCGTCGACGAGATCGCGGCACTGGCGGCGCGGCTGCTGGCGGCCTGCCCGCGGCTGCGGGTCCTGGCGACGAGCCGGGAGCCGCTCGGCGTCATCGGCGAGAGCCTCTGGCCCGTGCGACCGCTCGACGGTGACGCGGCGGTACGGCTCTTCGTCGAGCGGGCCGGCGCCGTACGGCCCGGTTTCACCGCCGATCCCGAGGTGGTCCGGCGGATCTGTGCGGCCCTCGACGATCTGCCCCTGGCCATCGAGCTCGCGGCGGCGCGCATCCGCACGCTGGACGTCGACGAGCTCGCGGGACGGCTGGACGACCGGCTCGGGGTCGCGGCCCGCGGCAGCCGAGGCTCCGACGAACGCCACCGGACCCTGCGCTCGGTCGTCGCCTGGAGCTGGGAGCTGCTCTCCGCGCCGGAGCAGCGGGCCGCACGACGGTTCACGGTCTTCGCCGGCGGCGCGACGACCGAGTCGGCGATGCGCGTGTGCGACACCGACGGCGAGACGCTCGAGGCGCTCGTCGACAAATCGCTTCTGGAGGTCGCGGGCGGCCGCTACCGGATGCTGGAGACGATCGGCGCCTACGGCGGAGAACGGCTGGACGAGGCGGGCGAACGCGATGCGGTAGGGCGCGCCCACGCCCGGCGGTTCCTGGAGCTGGCGCGGACCGCCGACCCCCATCTGCGGCGGGCCGAGCAGTTGGAGTGGCTGCCCCGCCTGACCGCCGAGCACGGGAACCTCCTGGCGGCCCTGCGCTGGGCGGTCGAGTCTCCGGACGCGGAGACCGGCCTCGAACTGCTCGCCGCGGCCTCGCACTACCTGTGGATCCGGGGCGTATCCGCCTCCGTGGCGCCTCAGGCGATCACGCTCCTGGACACGATGGGCCCGGTACCGGGCGGGGCGATGGGCGAGGCGTTCGGCGGGGCGATGGGCGAGGTGGTCGGCGAGGCGGTCGGCGGTAGGGCGGCCGAGGCCCCGCCGTGGGGCGGGCTCGGCGAGGAGTACGTCCTGTGCGTGCTGCTGGCGGCGTCCGGCGCGGCTGGGCATCCGGTGTGGCTGCGGCACCGGGCGGCGGCCGGGCGGGCGCTGGCCGCCGCGTGGTCGGGCGCCCGCCCCGGTCGCTACCCCGTCGGCCTGTTCCTGTGGATGATGCGGAACGCGGGCGAGGCCGACGCGCAGGGCGCCTTCGCGCTCGTCTCGGCCCAGCGCGACTGCCCCGAGCCATGGGCGCGGGCCGCAGCCCGGTACGTGTCCGGCTTCGGGCCCCTCGGTGAGGGGGACACCACCCTGGCCGAGGAGGCCTTCGGCGCCGCCGCCCGGGGGTTCCGCGAGCTCGGTGACCGCTGGGGCACCGCCCTGGTCCTGGACACCCTCGCCGGCCTGGCGGGCGGGCGCGGCGACCGCGTACGGGCCGTCGCGCTCACCGACGAGGCCCTCGCGCTCACCGAACAGCTCGGCGCCCTGGACGACAGGGCCGACCTGCTGGTCAACCGGGCCGACCACCGCGCCGGCGAGAACCCGGCCTCGGCCCGCGCCGACTATGCGGAGGCCGCCGCGCTCGCCCGCCGCGCCGGCAGTGCCACCGGCCTCGCGGCGGCGCTGCGCGGACTGGCCGACATGGCCCTGCTGGACGGGGACCCGGCCGGCGCGGAGCGGCTGTACGAGGAGGCTCTGGAGCGGGTCGACCCGCACTGGGTCAAGAGCGTCGGCACCCGGGTCCGTACGCTCGCCGGCCTCGGCCGCGTCGCCGAGGCGCGCGGCGACCGTGCGGCGGCCCGGACCCGCTACCGGGAGGCCGCCGAGGCCGCTGCGGGGACGGGGGCCGAGACCCCGGAAGCGCTCCGCCTGCTGGGCCTGCCCGCGAGCGTGGCCGAACGCGTCGTCGAGGCGGTGAGCGCGCGGTGAGCCAGCGGTGAGCACTGCCGTGGAAGCTCACCGCATGAACACCACAGGGACGAAGAACATCAGCGTATTGATCTCCGGCGCCTCCGTCGCCGGCCCCGCGCTCGCCCACTGGCTCCACCGGTACGGCTTCACCACCACGGTCGTGGAACGCGCGCCCGCCCTCCGCGACGGGGGCTACGCCGTCGACTTCCGCGGCGAGGCCCACCTGTCCGTCCTCCGTGGCATGGGCATCCTGGAGGCGGTCGAACAGGCCCGGACCGGCATGGGCTCCATGGCGTACGTCAACAAGGCCGGAAAGCCGCAGGCGAAGCTGCCCGCCGATCTGTTCGCGGGAGACGTCGAGATCCTCCGCGGCGACCTGGCGCGGATCCTCCACGAAGCGACCGCCCCGCACACCGAGTACGTCTTCGGGGATTCCGTGACCTCGCTCTCCGAGGACGCCGAGGGCGTGACCGTCACCTTCGAGCGTGGCGCGCCGCGCCGGTTCGACCTGGTGATCGGCGCGGACGGAATGCACTCCACCACCCGCCGCCTGGCGTTCGGCCCGGAGGAGCGGTACGTACGGCACCTCGGTGTCCACTGCGCGATCTTCACCACGGCCAACCGACTCGGGCTCGACCACACCGGACACGCCTACCGCACCGCCGGCAGGCTCGTCGCGATGTACAGCGCCCGCCACAACACCGAGGCCAAGGCCGTCTTCTACTTCGCCTCCCCGCTCCTGGACCTCGACCGGCGCGAGGTCGCGCGGCAGCAGGCCGTCCTCGCCGAGCAGTTCGCGGGCAACGGGTGGGAGAGCGACCGGCTGCTGGAGGACATGCGGTACGCGCCCGACTTCTACTTCGACTCGGTCGCGCAGGTCCGCATGGACTCCTGGAGCCGCGGCCGGGTCGCCCTGCTCGGCGACGCCGCCTACTGCCCCTCGTCCCTGTCCGGCATGGGTACGGGACTCGCCCTGGTCGGCGCGTACGTGCTGGCCGGCGAGCTGGCCGCGGCACGCAGAGACCACCGTGGCGCCTTCGCCCGCTACGAGTCCGAACTGCGGGAGTACGCGGCGGGCTGCCAGAAGATGGGCGACGGCGTCGCCAGGCTCATGGTTCCCGGGAGCCGCCTGACGGCCACGCTCCTCAACCGCTACTACAAGGTCATGCCGTATCTGCCGGGCAAGGACATGGCGGCCAGGATCGCCCGTAGGACCGCCGAGAACATCACGTTGCGGGACTACAGCGCGTGGGACCGGCTCGGGCCGCGCGACCCGGCCCTCCCGGTGGCGGCCGGGTGAGCGCTCCGTGGCGACGCCGCGCGGTGTCCTGGGCCGTGTCCGCAAAGCAGCGCCGGCCGCCCGAAGGGCAGGCGGGACTTTGCGGGCGCGGCCTAGGCCGTCTCTTTCGGATCTTGTCGGCCGAGCCCGCGGCGTCCGGTGCCGTACATGGCAAGGCGGAGGAGCGCACCGTGTACTGGACGTACTCCGGCGCCCCGACAACGCGGCCAGGTGCGGTGCCGGGCGCCGCGGGCCCGGCAAGATCCGGAAGAGACGGCCTAGGGCTGGAAGACGACCAGCGAGCGGCCGCCCTTGCCCGCCAGCATGGCGTCGAAGGCGGCCGGGATGCCGTCGAGGGTGATGCGGTCGGTGACCAGGGCGCCCAGGTCGAGGCGGCCCGCGCGGACGTGCTCGGCGATCACCGGGAGATCGCGGGCCGGGTCGCTGTTGCCGTAGACGCAGCCGGTGAGGGTGCGGGCGAAGTGGAAGATCTCCATGGAGTGGAAGGTGACCTGCTGCTCCTTGCCGCCGATGCCGACGACCGTGGTGCGGCCGCCGCGCCGGGTCGACTCCCAGGCGCCCCGGATGGTCTCGGCCCGGCCGACACACTCGACGGCGACGTCGGCGCCCTGCCCGCCGGTCAGCGCACGGATCTGCTTGGCGGTGGTGTCGGAGGCCACCACGAACTCGGTGGCCCCGGCCGCGCGGGCCAGTTCCTCCTTGGCCGGGGACACGTCGACGGCGATGACCGGGCCCGCCTGGGCGATCCGGGCGGCCTGGAGGGCCGCCAGGCCGACCCCCCCGACTCCGAAGACGGCAACCGACTCGCCCGGGCGGACCTGGGCGCTGTGCCGGACGGCCCCGTAGCCGGTGAGGACGGCGCAGCCGAGCAGGGCGGCCTCGGCGAGCGGGATCCCGGCGGGGGCGGGCAGTACGCAGTTGGCCGCGACGACGGTCTCCTCGGCGAAGGCGGCCACATTCAGCCCGGGGTGCAGTGCGGTGCCCTGCGCGTCGTGCGCGTAGACGGCCCCGACCCCGGTGAGCGCCGTGGCGCAGAGCCAGACCTCGCCGATCGTGCAGTGGTGGCACTCTCCGCAGGACGGGGCCCAGTTGAGCACCACGCCGTCGCCGGGGGCGACATGGGTAACGCCCTCCCCCACCGCGAGGACCGTGCCCGCGCCCTCGTGGCCGAGGACGGCGGGCACGGGAACCCGCATGGTGCCGTTGGTGAGGGAGAGGTCGGAGTGGCACACCCCGGCTGCGGCGAGCCGCACCCGGACCTGCCCGGGGCCGGGATCCGGCAGCACGATGTCCCGTATCTCCAGCGGGGCTCCGACGGCGGGCAGGACGGCGGCGCGGACCATGGTCGTCATCTCGTCTTTCCGGTGCGGGGCGGGTGCGGCGGGTCGGGCGGGTGCGGCGGGTCGGGCAGCGCGATCAGGGGATCAGAACTGCAGGGACTTGGTCTGGAGGTACTCCGCCAGGCCGTGCGCGCCCAGCTCGCGGCCGACACCGGACTGCTTGTAGCCGCCGAAGGGCGCGAGCACGTTGAAGCGGCCACCGTTGATGTCCACCTGCCCGGTGTCCATCCGGCGCGCGAAGGCCACGGCCGTCGCGTCGTCGGCGGCCCAGACGGCGCCGCCCAGACCGTAGACGGTGCCGTTGGCGATGCTCAGGGCCTCCTCCTCGTCCTCGTAGCGGAGGATCGACAGCACCGGGCCGAAGATCTCCTCCTGGGCGATGGTCATGTCGGGCGTGACGTCGGCGAACACCGTCGGCGTCACGAAGTACCCCTGCTCCAGCGGCGCGTCGAGCCCGCCGGCGACGAGGCGCGCGCCTTCCTCCACGCCCTTGGTGATGAAGCCGCGGACGCGCTCGTGCTGCTTGGCGTTGACGACCGGGCCGACGCGGACGCCGGCCTCGCGGGGGTCGCCGGTGGGATAGTCGGCGACGGCGGCGGCCGCGAGCGAGACGGCCTCCTCGTAGTGGTCCCGGTGCACGAGCATCCGGGTCAGCGCGTTGCAGCTCTGGCCGCTGTTGTTCATGACGTGCCCGACGCCGGCCGCGACGGCCTTGACCAGGTCGGCCCCGGGCAGGATGACATTGGCCGATTTACCGCCCAGTTCGAGCGCGACCCGCTTGACGGCGGCGCCGGCCGTGGCGCCGATCTGCTTGCCGACCGCGGTCGAGCCGGTGAAGGAGACGAGGTCGACTCCCTCGTGCGCGGCGAGGGCCTGACCGGCGACCGGACCGGTACCGGTCACCATGTTGAAGACTCCGGCCGGGATGCCCGCCTCGTGCACGGCTTCGGCGAAGAGCTGTGCGGTCAGCGGGGTGTCCTCGGCCGGCTTGAGGACGAGGGTGCAGCCGGCGGCGAGAGCGGGCGCCACCTTTGCAACGACCTGGTGCAGCGGGTAGTTCCAGGGCGTGATGGCCGCGACCACCCCGATCGGCTCCAGCAGCACGGTGGAGTTCCCGACCCGCTCCTCGAAGGCGTACGAGGAGGCGAGTTCGGCGTAGGAGGTGGCCACGGCGATCGGCGCTCCGACGTGGACGGCCTTCGAGAAGCCGAGCGGGGACCCGAGCTCGGCGGTGATGGTCTCGGTCAGCTCGCCCGTGCGGGCCAGCAGTGCGTCGCGGAGCGCCCCGATCAGGGCGGCCCGCTCGGCCGGAGCAGTGGCCGCCCATCCGGGAAGGGCCGCACGCGCCGCGCGTACGGCCGCGTCCACGTCTTCCTCGGTACCGGCCGGGACCTGGGCGATGACCTGGCCGTCGGCCGGGTTCACGACCTCGATCAGATCGCTGCCGACGGCGGGCCGCCACGCGCCGTCGATGTACATCCCGTCGTGGGCCTTCATGGCATTCCTCCCGAGCACGCACGAGCGCGTAGATCCGACCTCGCGAACACCCTACAAACTAGCGTCGGTAGTTTTTACCGGCCAGAGGGCACCGGATCTCAGATGATGCCGAAAAGCATCCCTGCCGCGAGGACCACGAGCGAGGTCAGGGCCGCCCATTTCACGGTGAACCGGGTGTGGTCGCCGAACTCGACCTTGGCCATGCCGACGAGGACGTAGACGGCCGGAACCAGCGGGCTCGACATGTGCAGGGCCTGGCCGACGAGGGAGGCCCGGGCGATCTCGAGCGGGGAGACCCCGTGGGCGGCGCCGGCTTCGGCCAGGACGGGCAGGACGCCGAAGTAGAAGCCGTCGTTGGACATGAAGTAGGTGAGCGGCAGGCTGAGGAGGCCGGTGACCAGCGCCATGTGCGGGCCCATGCCCTCGGGGATGGCGCCGACGAGCCAGTCGGCCATGTGCTTGACCATGCCGGTGCCGGTGAGCACCCCGGTGAAGACGGCGGCTGCGAAGACCATTCCGGCGACGTTCAGGACGTTGTCGGCGTGGGCGGCGATCCGGGCCTTCTGGTCGGGCATGTGCGGGAAGTTGACGGTGAGGGCGAGGGCGGCGCCGAGCAGGAACAGCACCGGGATGGGCAGCAGCTCCATGATCATCGCGGTGAGGAGGACCACGGTGAGGCCGGCGTTGAACCAGTAGAGACGGGGCCGCAGGGTGGGACGGTCGGGGTCCAGGCCCTGGAAACCGTCCTCGGACGCGGGGGCGGAGCCGTTCCCGTGCGGGGCGGCGGCCGGACCTGCGGCGGAGGCCGACGATCCGGCGGAGCCCTCGACGGACACGGACGCGGGCACGGACGTCACGGCGACGGCCGGGGCGGCCGCCGCTGCCGTGCCGGGCGCGGCCGGGACCAGCTCCGCCTCGGCATCCTCCGGTGCCGCCTGGCCGGGCAGCACCAGCGTGCCGACCCTGCGGCGCTCCTTCACGCCGAGGACGTACGCCAGGACGAACACGAACAGCAGGCCCACCGCGAGCGCCGGGATCATCGGGACGAAGATGTCGGCGGCGTCGAGCTTGAGGGCGGTGGCGGCGCGCGCGGTCGGACCGCCCCAGGGCAGGGTGTTCATGACGCCGTTGGCGGTGGCCGCGACGCCCGTCATCACCACCAGGCTCAGGCCGAGCCGCTTGTAGAGGGGGTACATGGCCGAGACGGTGATCATGAAGGTGGTCGATCCGTCTCCGTCGAGCGAGACGATCGCGGCGAGGACGGCGGTGCCGACCACCACCCGCATCGGATCCGCCTTGCAGAAGCGCAGGATGCCGCGGACGATCGGGTCGAAGAGACCGACATCGATCATCACGCCGAAGTAGACGATGGCGAACATCAGCATGGCGGCGGTCGGGGCGAGCTTGCCGACGCCTTCGATGACGTAGTCGCCGAGGTGCGCGCCCTTCCCTGCGAACACGCAGAAGAGTGCGGGGATGAGGACGAGCGCCGCGATGGGCGACATTTTCTTCATCATGATCAGGACCAGGAACGTCGCGATCATGGCGAAGCCGAGGAAGGTCAGCATGTGGGGAAGGTAGGTGCCCCCTCCTTGCGCCAACAAGACGTCCACGCGTGAGCAATACGAGCAAAACCCCAGCTCAGGGCAGTGGCGTCAGCTCGACGGGGAAGCCGTTGAGCACCGCCGTGCCGGACAGCCGGTCCCTGCGGGTGCCGTCGAGCAGCTGGTTGACGTTCACGCCGGGCGCCGCGGCGGCCACCGACAGCCGCGAGCCGGCCCGGTCGTGGCCCCAGCCGTGCGGAAGGCTCACCACGCCACGGCGGATGGCGTCGGTGACCTCCACGGGCACCTCCAGGCTCCCGCCGTCGGCGGTGATCCTGGCGTGCCCTCCGTCGACGAGTCCGAGCCGGTCCGCGTCCTGCGGATGGACTTGAAGGGTGCAGCGGTTGGAACCTCCGGTGAGGGACGGGACGTTGTGCAACCAGCTGTTGTTGGACCGCAGATGGCGGCGGCCCACGAGCACCAGGGCGGCGGGGCGGTCGGCGAGCGCCGCGCGCAGCTTGGGGAGCTCGGCCGCGATCGGGTCCGGGAGCAGCTCGATCCTGCCGCTGCGGGTCTTCAGCACGCCCGGGAGCCGGGGCCGCAGCGGGCCGAGGTCGATGCCGTGCGGCGCCTGGCGCAGATCGTCGAGCGTCAGTCCGTACGGGCCGGTGCGCAGCATCAGGTCGAGGCGCCGCTCGGGTCCGGTGCGGCCGGTCAGCAGGCGCGCCAACTCCTGCGGGTCGCCGCCGTGGAGCGGCGAGTGGGGATCGGCGACGGCCCGGGCCAGGCTGTCGGCGATGACACGCTCGTCGACGACCCCGGGCGGCGCTCCGTGCAGGCCGGAGACGGCGAGGATCAGGCGCGCGTGGATCTCGCACTCGTCCATGCGCCCGTCCTCCGTCGGGAGGGCGGCGGGCGAATAGCGGGCCTGGTTGCGTACGGCGAACCCGTTGAACGCGAAGTCGAAGTGCGCGCTCTGTGAGGGCGGCGGCGGCGGCAGGACGACGTGGGCGTGGCGTGAGGTCTCGTTCAGGTAGGGGTCGACCGAGACCATGAAGTCCAGCCCGGCCAGCGCCCGGTCCAGCCGATCGCCGTCGGGTGCGGACAGGACCGGGTTGGCGGCGATGGCCAGCAGCACCCGGATCCGCCCGTCGCCCGGGGTCTCGATCTCCTCCGCGAGGGCGGCCATCGGCAGCTCGCCCTTGACTTCAGGGTGGCCGGCGACCCGGCTCGACCAGCGGCCGAGGGCGAACCCCTTGCCCGGACCCGCGGGGCGGCTCGCGGGGGCGGTAGCGGAGAGCGGGAAGAGGGCGCCGCCCGGCCGGTCGAGGTTGCCGGTGAGGATGTTCAGTACGTCGACCAGCCAGCTCGCGAGCGTGCCGAACTCGACGGTGCAGCTGCCGATCCGGGCGTAGACGGCGGCGGTGGGTGCGACCGCGAGCTCGCGGGCGAGGGTGCGGATCTCGGCAGCGGTGAGGTCGCATGCGGGTGCGACGGCCTCAGGAGTGAAACTCCCGAGCGCGGCGCCGAGTTCCCCGATGCCGTCGCAGTGTTCCGCCAGCGCTCCGGGGTCGGCGAGCTTCTCCTCGATCAGGGTGTGTGCGAGGGCGGCGAGCAGCAGCGCGTCGCTGCCGGGGCGCGGCGCGAGGTGGCGGTCGGCGAGCGCGGCGGTGCGCGTACGGCGCGGGTCGACGACGACCAGGGTGCCGCCCCGGGCGCGCAGGGCCTTGAGCCGGCCCGGGAAGTCGGGGGCGGTGCACAGGGAGCCGTTGGACTCGACCGGGTTGGCGCCCAGGAGCAGCAGGAAGTCGGTCCGGTCGAGGTCGGGGACCGGGATGGCGAAGGGGTCGCCGAAGAGCAGCCCGCTGGATACGTGCTTGGGCATCTGGTCCAGGGTGCTGGCGGTGAAGAGGTTGCGGGTGCCGAGGCTCTTGAGGAGCAGGGGCGGGTAGAGGGCGCCGGCCATGGTGTGGACGTTCGGATTGCCGAGGACGACCCCGGCCGACTGGGCCCCGTACTCCTGGACCAGGGCGGGGACGGCGGCCGCGACGGCTGCGAAGGCCTCCTCCCAGGTGGCCTCCCGCAAGCGGCCGTCGCGGCGGACGAGGGGGCCCCGCAGCCGGTCGGGGTCGGAGTCGAGTGCTCCGAACGCGGCCCCCTTGGGGCAGATGAAGCCGCGGCTGAAGACGTCCTCGCGGTCACCGCGGGCTCCGGTGACCGCGCCGTCCGCGAGGGTGAGGGTGAGGCCGCAGGTGGCTTCGCAGAGGGGGCAGATACGCAGGGCGGTGCGGGACATGGGCCCTCCAGGGGCGGCGGTCTGCGGCAAGGGCACGGGCGCGCGGAGTGCAACCGAGCATACCGACCGGTACGCATGGAGGGGAGGGGTGTGCGGGACCGAGTGGGTACGGGTGACGACCGGCAGCTTTCGAGGGCCCGGCAGCGGCACCGGAACCGGCAGCACCGGAACCGGAGCCGGCAGGGGTCAGTCCAGCACGCGGGCCAGGTACGCGTGCATCATCGCGCGGGTCTCGGCGACGATGCCCGGGTCCCCGGCCGGGTCGGCCCGGAAGGCGAGTTGTATCAGCGCGTCGGTGGCCTCGACGGCGACGAGGACGGCCCGTTCCAGGGTGGCGTCGGGGGTCAGGGCGAGATGCGCGGAGAGCAGTTCCGTCAGCCGGTCGGCGACCTGGTGGTTGGGGTCGGCCTCCGGCCCCTCGGCCGGCGGCGCGGGCACACCGAAGTCGACGAGCGCGAAGCCGGGAACGCTCCGCTTCATGGCCAGGTACTCGTCAAGCACCGCGTCCACGACGGGCCGCCAGTCGGTGGCCGGCAGGTCGGCGAGCCGGTCCGCGATGCCGTCGACGTAGCGGTCCAGGTTGCGGTGGGCGAGGGCGATGGCCATGGCCCGCTTGTTGCCGAAGAAGCGGTAGACGGAACCGATCGGCACGCCGGCGCGCAGGGCCACGGCACGGGTGCTGAGGTTCTCGTACCCGGTCTCGTCCAGCAGCTCGGCGCAGGCGTCGAGGATCCGGGCGAGCCGGTCGGCGCTGCGCTGCTGGATCGGCGCTCGGCGCAGGGCGTGGGCGGAAGGCACGGGATCCATCATGCCGCTCCTCGCTTCTCGGTTCCGCAGGGGTCTCAGTTCAGCAGAAGACTGAGCCCTCCGACGGTGTAAGTGATCATCAGCACCAGCAGCGGCAGTTGTCCGGCGACCGCCTTCGCGGGCGGGAAGAGGCGCACGGACCGGTCGTGGGTCGCGACGACACCGAGGACGTGACCGGTGACGACGGCGACGACCTGGAGGGCGGCGAGGCCGCCGGGACCCAGGGGCGGCACGGGTTCGGGGGCGTTGTCAGTGCCGAGTGCCATGCTTACTGTGCGTGGTCCTTCGACTACCAGGAGGGAGAAGTAGTGGGCGATGAGATAGCCGAGCGCGATCGGTACGAGTGAGTGCGCGAAGGCGGTCAGCGGGCCGGGGTGCGGGCCGCTGACGAGGCGGGTGGCGGCGGCGCAGAGGCAGTAGAGGGTGGCGACGAGGGCGATGGAGCCGAGCAGTCCGAGTGTGGCCGTGGGGATGCGGCCGAGGGGGGAGGTCTGCAGGACGTTGATCCACGAGGGGTTGTCGGAGAAGCCGTCGTAGGCGGTTGAGCCGAGCAGGACGCAGACGGTGGCGACGAGTCCGGGCCGCTCGGGTGTCGCGTCGAGTCCGTGGAAGGGGTTACGGAGGACGAGGCGGCCGTCGCTGCGACGGCCGAGGGGGGCGAGCCGGGCCAGGAGGGCGGAGTACGCCTCGAAGGCATCGCCGTCGTCGAACCAGCGCTCGCCGAAGCGGGCGGCGAGCAGGAGGTGGGCGGTGGCGTAGGCGGTGATCGCGATGAGGAGGGTGGTGGTGGATGCGGGATCAGGAGCGACGAGTTCGAGCCAGGTGAAGCCGAACAGTCCGGCGGCGGCGGGCCATTGGCCGAGCCGGGCGGGAAGGGGGCGGGGGCGGCCGGGGCCGCGGCGGGGCAGGGAGCGGGAGAGCAGGCGGTGCAGGGTGCGGAGCGGGTTGAGCAGGCGCCAGACGGGGCCGAGGAGAAGGGAGGCGGGCACGAGTCCGACCCAGAGGAGGACGTAGACGGCGCCGGGAGCGGGGTTGCGCGCGGGGTCGTCGGGACCGAGGAGGAGGTGGAGCAGGACGGCCGCCGAGGCGGCGAGTCCCAGTCCGCGCAGGGCGGTTCGGACCGCGGGCGCGTCGGCCACCCGCTGGAGGGCGGCGGGCAGGGCGAGGCCCGAGCGCGCTCCGCGGAAGCGGGAGGTGGACCAGAGCAGGCCGAGGGCAAGAAAGGAGACGAACAGCGCGGCGAAGGCACCGGCGAAGGCATAGAAGGGAGAGATCGGCAGGTCGTGCTGGGACCCGATCCCGTGCGCGAGCGAGGTGAGCGGATCGGCCGGGTGAAGGACCACGCCCTGGCCGTGGCTCCCCTCGCCGGCGCCCGGGAGGGGATCCGGCCCGAGCGGGCTCACCATCCCTCCGCCCGGGGCGGCGTCCCGTCGGCGACACGGCCCGGCCACCCGGGCGCAGGGCCCTGTGCCGGCGCGGGCTCGGGTCGGCGCGCGGGGCTGGGGTCGGGGCGGTGCGGGGTCATCGGACGAGGAGTTGGGTCAGGACGAGGCCGGACTCGTGGGTCTCGACCTCGAAGAGGCCCGTGCGGTCGGCCGTCAGGACCAGGGTGGCCTCCTGGCCCGCCGGCAGGGCGAGTTCTTTGTCGTAGCCGTGGACGTGCAGGGTGTCCGCGCGGTCGCTCGTGACACGCAGGGCCACGCGCTCTCCGCGCCGCAGCTCGGTGCGGGCGGGGGCCGGGCTGACCTTGCCGTCCCGGACGGTGATGGTGACCGTGCGGTCGGTCTGCTCCGGCGCTGGGCTCTGGCCCGGCGGCGGGGTGTCCCCGTGGCTGTGTCCGCCCGGCCGGCCCGGGGCGGCGGCGGTGGCGGTGAGCTGGGCCGTGCCCTCGACCGGCTTGCCGGAGACCGCCCAGGCGGTGTGGTCGTCCGCGTAGAGGCGGACGGTCAGGGTGTGCGCGCCCTCGGGGACCTGCGCCGCGGGCAGGTGGAACCAGGGACCGTACAGCCGGGCCAGCTTGTGCCCGTCGAGCTCCAGGTGGGCGTGGCCCGCGCCCGGAAGGGCGGCGCCGCCGGTGCTGTCCGGGGTGAAGCGGTAGTTCGTCAACGCCAGTTGGAGGTTCCAGCCGTCCTCCGAGTCCGGGCGGACGCTCAGCTGGACCTCCGGCGCGCCCTGGACCGGGACCTCGCGGAGCCGGTGGCCGGTGGCGTCGGTGGCCGTGAGCAGGGTGCCCACATCGCCGGAGGCCTGCTCGTGGCTGGTGCCGGGCTTGTGGTGCGTGGTGGCCCGCCCGCCGCAGCCCGTCGCCGCGCCGCCCGCGAGGAGCAGGGCGAGGGCGAGCAGGGCCGCGGCGCGGGCGGTTCGGCGGAGCCTGCGGGCCGCGCGGGGCGGCGGAGCGCAGGCGTCGCACCGGTTGTCGTCGTCGGGCCGGTCGGTCACGGCTGGCCTCCTGGGGTCGGTGCGGCCTGGGCGGGGGTCACGGCGCGGGGTCCGGGGTCGTCGGGGTCACCGGGGGCTCGGGGGCGGCGGCGCTCAGCGCCGGGGCGGGGCCGGCGGGGACCGGGGCGCGGTCGCCCGCGGGGTCGCCGCCCGGGCCGGCCGGGCGGGCCGGGGTGCCCGGGCGGGCCGAGGCCACCACCGCCCACAGGACCCAGATCACGGCGACCAGGGCCCGTACCCAGGCGGGGCTCAGGGGGGTCCAGGGGATCATCAGGACGGCCTTGTCGAAGGCGTCCAGCAGGGTGAGCCCGGCCAGCAGCAGGGTCAGGCGGGCCAGCCAGGGGCGGGCGGGGCGCAGGACCAGGCCCGCGCCCGTCCACCACAGGCCGAGCAGGAGGAGGGCGAGCGCCGGGACGAAGGTGGCGGTCAGGGGCATGGTGGAGCCGGCCACGTCCAGGACCAGACCCGCCAGTCCCGCCAGCGTGGCGGCCGTGCCCAGCCGGGAGCCGCGCAGCCGGCGCCACCACAGGACGCCGCCGACGAGCAGCAGCACCGCGGCCACGGCCAGCGCGAGCTGGGTCTCCACCCGCTCCAGTCCGCGCGCGCCGTACCAGTCGCAGCCGGACGGGAGTTTGCGTGCCTGGACGTTGTAGTCCGCGCAGACGAGGAGCTGGGCCAGCTTGACCGGTTCGCCGACCAGGCGGGCCGACGCGCCCGAGACCTCGCCCCGGCGGTCACCGCACTGCGGGACCGCGCCGGGGGTGGAGCCGTCGGGTCCGTCCTGCCAGCAGTTGGCGCGCCCCTGGCCGTCCCACCACACGTCCATGCCGTTGGGGCGGGCGGCGCCGGACTTGTCCTTGCCCATGACGTTCCCGGCGTACCGGTTGTGGTGGGAGGTGTCGGTCTGCTTCGACCACGCCTCCTCACCGCGGATGAAGGCGGGGACCGCACTGAGGAAGAAGCCCGCGCGCCGGTGCCCGTACACCCAGTTGTTCTCGTAGAGGTTCCAGTTGCCGCCCGCTGTGATGATGCCGGTGCCCGGCGGCATGGAGATCTGCGGGCAGACCACGCCCCGCTCGTAGCCGCGCTCGATCGGCGGTTTGGCGCAGGTGCCGTCGGCGACGTACCCGTAGTAGTCCTGGTTGTTGTCGTGGATCAGGTTCCGCTCGAACTTGGCGTGGTTCTGCGGGAGTCCGGGGTGGCCGGGGAAGGCGCTGTCCATCGAGGCGCCGCCCATGTTCTGGTCGAACTCGTTGTCGTGCACCCACACCGAGTCGCCCGCGGTGCCGGAGTAGCCGACCATGTTGTGGTGGCTGTGGCAGCCGGTGATCTCGATGGAGTACCGGGGGACCTCGTAGCCGCGGCCGTCGTTGATGTTCGAGGCGCTGCCCGGGTAGATGCCGGAGTCGCCGTTCCCGTACGACTCGCAGTTCTTGTAGAGCCCGTGGTCGCTGGCGAAGGTCAGGAAGCCGTACTCGTCGTTCCAGCGGGTGAGCACGTCGTCGATGACGAAGCCGTCGCCCGCGAGCACGTACAGCGAGTTGAAGGTGGTGCGCTGGGCGGTGAAGTTGCGGAAGTAGATGCCGTTGGACTTGTCCGCGCGGATGGCGTTCAGCTTCTGGTACTTGGCGTCGACGACGACGTCGAGCCGTGACGCGCCCGTGCCCTCGATCTGCAGGTTCGTCTTGCCGAGGATGGCGACGAGGTTCTGGTTGTGCCGGCACTGCACCTGCTGCTCGTACGACAGGATCTGGTACCCGAGTGAGGACTGCGGGGCCTTGAGCGCGGCGCACTCCCCCGTCGGCGCGGGGAGCGAGGGCTCCTCCTCGTACAGGCCGGGGAGGATCGCGATGTTCATCCCGGGCCGGTCGACGGCGTCGACGGCCTCCTGCAGGTGCCGGTAGCCGCTCTTCTCGCACCGCTCGTACAGGGCGAGGTTGCGCTGCCTGAGCTCGTCGGGGAAGGCGGATATCCGGCGCTCGAAGGCGGGCCGGTCGGTTTTGCAGACGATCAGGTCGGGCTCCGCCGTGCGGTACTCGGGTACCGATCCGGAGCCGTCCGGGAGGGTGATCGGGCGTTCCTCGTGCGCGCTGGCGGCGGGCGCCGCGACGAGGAGGGACAGGAGGGCGAGAAGGGCGGCGAGGAGCGCCGCCGGCACGGCAGGGAACCTGCGGGTCCACGACATGCGCGTGAGAGTAGAGCAATGTTCATCTTTTGGGATCCCCCTCGACCGAATCGGTGTTCCCGCCCGCCGGTTCCGCGCCCGCACCCGCCGGTTCCGACCACCGCCTCCAACCACCGCCTCCGATCACCGTTTCCGCCCCGGCTCCCGTCCGGGCCTCCGTCGACCCCCGCCCCCATTTCCGGCCTTTCCTGGCGATCTCCGGACCGAGCACAGGTCCGCCGTTGACGTGCGGGCCGCGGAATCCTACTGTCAACCATAGGATTCCTTCGACGGAGCGGGAGCAGCACATGAGCGAGCAGGCCAGGAAGACGGCGGAGGCACTGGAGTACCTCACCGGCTTCGGCAACGAGCACAGCTCGGAGGCCGTCCCCGGCGCACTGCCGATCGGCCGGAACTCGCCCCAGCGCGCACCCCTCGGCCTCTACGCCGAGCAGCTCAGCGGCAGCGCCTTCACCGAGCCCCGCACCCACAACCGCCGCTCCTGGCTCTACCGGATCCGCCCCTCGGCCGCACACCCGCCCTTCACCCGGATCGACAACGGGGCCCTGCGTTCCGCGCCCTTCACCGAGTCCGCGGCGGACCCGAACCGGCTCCGCTGGAACCCGCTGCCCGACCCGGCCCCCGGCACCGACTTCCTCTCCGGCCTGTGGACCCTCGGCGGCAACGGCGACGCCGCCCAGCGCGCCGGCATGGCCATCCACCTCTACGCCGCCAACGCCGACATGACCGACCGGGTGTTCAGCGACTCCGACGGCGAGCTGCTCATCGTCCCCGAGCGCGGCGGGCTGCTCCTGCGCACCGAGCTGGGCCTGCTCGCCGCCCGCCCGGGCGACATGGCCCTGATCCCCCGCGGCGTGCGCTTCCGCGTCGAGCTGCTCGACGCCGACGCCCGCGGCTACATCTGCGAGAACTACGGCCAGCCCTTCGAGCTGCCGAACCTGGGCCCGATCGGCGCCAACGGCCTCGCCGCCGCACGCGACTTCCAGGCCCCCGTCGCCGCGTACGAGGACACCGAGCGCCCGACCGAGGTGATCAACAAGTTCTGCGGCAACCTCTGGTCCGCCACCTACGACCACTCCCCCCTCGACGTGGTCGCCTGGCACGGCAGCCACGTCCCGTACGTGTACGACATGCGCCGCTTCAACGTCCTGGGTTCGATCAGCTACGACCACCCCGACCCGTCGATCTTCACCGTCCTGACCTCGCCCTCCGACACCCCGGGGCTGGCGGGCGTGGACTTCGTGGTCTTCGCCCCGCGCTGGCTGGTCGGCGAGGACACCTTCCGCCCGCCCTACTTCCACCGCAACGTGATGAGCGAGTACATGGGCCTCATCGAGGGGGCCTACGACGCCAAGGCCGAAGGCTTCGTCCCCGGCGGCGGCTCGCTCCACAACATGATGTCCGCGCACGGACCCGACCACGAGACCTTCGAGCGGGCGAGTGCGGCCGAGCTGAAGCCGCAGAAGATCGACGACGGCCTGGCCTTCATGTTCGAGACCCGCTGGCCGATCACCGCGACCGCGCAGGCGGCCGGCGCCGATCACCTCCAGCGCGGCTACGACGACGTGTGGCAGGGTCTGCAGCGCCACTTCCGCGCCTGACCTGCACTGCATACGCTGCATGCGCCGTACCCTGCATGCGCCGCACCTCCCCCCTGTCCAGCCTTCGGAGAACCACCCGTGACCGCCTTCGCCCCCGACTCGCTGGTACTGAACCGGAAGCTGCCGCTCTGGTACCAGGTGTCGCAGTCACTGCGCGCCTCGATACTGGGGCGCACCCCGGACGCCTCGCTGCGCCTGCCCACCGAGGAGCAGCTGGCCGGGCACTACGGGGTGAGCGTGCTGACCATGCGGCAGGCGCTCAAGGAGCTGGAGGGCGAGGGGCTGATCAGCCGGCACCGGCGGCGCGGCACGTTCATCGAGCCGGGCGCGCTGCGCAGCACCCCGGTGCGGCTGCTGGGCTCGGTCGACGCGATCGTGGCCCAGCAGTCGGGCGACCGCACGACGATCCTCGGGCACGGCCGCACGGCCGTGTCGGGGGAGCTGCTGGAGCACTTCCCGGGCACGGCCGAGGTGGTCACGTACCGCCGCCTGCGCCACGACCGGGAGAGCGGCGAGCCGACCAACTGGGCGGAGAACGCCGTCCTCCCGGAGTTCGCCGAGGCGGTGGATCTCGCGGATCTCGAGCGCTGGCCGATGACGAAGGTCCTGCGGGACATCGTGGGGGTGCGCATCAGCCGGATCACGGACACGGTGGAGGCGCGGCTGGCCGACCCGGAGACGGCCGAGCTGCTCCAGGTGCCGTTGCTGAGCCCGATCCTGCACTACACGGGCGTCACGTACGACGAGGACGGCCGGGTGGTGGACGTGGCCCGGATCCGGTACCGGGGCGACCGGTTCTCCTTCACCGTGACGGTCGACGCGCACTGACCACCCCGTGACGGCCGCGTGACGGCCCACGGCCGCCTTCCGGCGCCGCCCGGGCGGCCTTGCGCCGCCGCGCGCCTACTTCTCGTCGTCCTCCCTGGTGCGCTCGCCTTCCGCCTGGGAGGGCGTGGTCCGCATCGTCTGGGGGTGCCGCTGCTTGCGCTGGGCCTCGTCCATGTCCTCGTCGAGGCGCTCGCCCTCGGCCTGTGACGGGGTCGTGTATTCGTCGTACTGGCTCATGACCGCCTCCCCGGTCGATACCGTACGTATGCGTACATAAGCAGCCTAGCTCTTCGGCCTGGACGCAGCCCGGCCATCGGAGGCCGTCGCTACCATCGGCGGCGTGAGCGAAGACGTACCGCTGCTCGACGATCTGATGCCCTGGTCCGTGGGCGGCCTGCGCCTGGGCCGGGACTGGGTGGCCGCACCCGATCCGGCGGCCCTGCGCGCCCGCTGGGCCGCCCTGACCGGCTCCGAAGGCGCCGAGCGGGAGCGGCTGTTCCGCCCGAGCCGCAGCCGCGGGCCCGACGCCGGGGCGGCCGCCCTGCCGGGGCAGCGCTCGGCGGCCACGGCCCGTTTCGCCGACGACCCGGGCCCCTGCCCCGACCCCGTACGGGTGCTCCGCGAGCCCTTCGACGAGCAGTGGCTGCTGCCCGACCAGCGGCTCATCGACGCGGCCCGCCCCGAGCTCTGGCGGGTACGGGACGAGCACCAGCTGTTCCTCGCCCTGACCCCGGATCCACTGGTCACCGCGCACCTCCCCGTCGGCCGGCTCGGCCGGATCCGCCCCCTGCACCGGCGCCCCGGCGGCGCCGAGCCGAATCTCGCCCCCGGACTGCTGCCCCTGCTCGGTGCGCACCACGGCGGCCGCGTCACCCCCGAGGACGTCCTGAGCTGGATCCTCGCGGCCGGCCGCCCGGGCCCGCGCGGGTACGAGGTCCCGCTCGCCGCCGACCCCGAGCGCTGGCGGGCCGGCCTGGAGCTGGGGCACCGGCTGCTGGACGTGCAGCTGCGCGGCGCCCGCGGCGGTGAGCCGCCCCGGCTGCCCGGCGGGCGCCGCCCGTACGTCCGCTCGGCGGTCGCGGGCTGGCCGCGCGAGCTCGCGTACGACGCCGGGAGCGAGACGCTGAGCCTGGGGAGCGGGACGGTCTCCCCCGTGCCGGCCGGGGCCTGGGAGTACGAGGCGCAGGGCGTGCGGGTGCTCCCGGCCTGGTTCGCCGCCCGCACCGCGCACCGGGGTCCGGACGCCGACGGTCTGGCCGCGCTGGGGCCGGCCGAATGGCCGCAGAGCTGGACCTCGGAGCTGCTGTCCCTGGTGACCACGTTGGCGCTGCTGGCCGAACTGGCCCCGGAGCGGGCCGCGTTCGAGCCCGGGCCGGGGCTGCCGGACCAGGCGCTGCGCACGGCCGGGGTGCTGCCGCCGCCGGCCTGGGCCCGGCGCCCGGCTTCGGTGCTGGACCACCAGGAGGAGGGCCCGGGCGGGCAGTTCGCCCTCCTCTGAGGATCCGAGGACAACCTGGGGGTCCCCCCGGACGGAGTCTGGGGGATGGGGCGCGGTGCCGGGCCCCGCGAGCCCGGCAAGACACCCCCTACGCCCCCCAGGCCCCCAGCAGCCGGGACACCGTACGGTCGAAGACCTGGGCCATGTCGAGCCCGGCGCCCGGGACCGGGCCGCCGCCACCGAGGGCCGCCGCCAGCCGCGGGTACTCCCCGGTGGCCAGCCGGGAGCCGAGCCAGGCCGTCCGTACGCGCTGCTCCTCCGCCTCGCCCCAGGGAAGCGACCGGGCCCGCTCGGCCAGCGCCAGCTCACTGGCCACGTAGGTCGCGACGGCCCCGTTGACGGCGGCGACGAGCTCCAGCTTCTCGCCGTCCGGCACGTCGAGCGGGGCCAGGCAGTCCAGGCTGTACTCCAGGTAGCGCAGGGCGTTCGGACCGAAGCCGTAGACGGGGCTCAGCAGGCGCGGCAGCCAGGGATGGCGGTGCATCAGCGCGCGCGTCCCGCGGGCGAGCACGAGCAGGTCGGCCCGCCAGTCGCCGGTCGGCGCGGGGAACTCGTACTCCCCGCTGACCGCGTCGACCATCAGCTCGTACAGGTCCTCCTTGCGCGGCACGTAATTGTAGAGGGACATCGTCCCCGCGCCGATCCCGGCCGCCACGCGCCGCATGGAGACGGCCTCGATCCCCTCCTCGTCGGCGATCCGCACCGCCTCGGACGCGATGGACTCGCGGCTGTGCGCGGGCCTGGGGCCGCGGCCGGCCCGCTGGGGGCGGGACCAGATCACTTCGGGTTCAGCGGGTCGCCCGCCGGCTGTCATGGCTCAGATCACCTCGTCGTCTCCCCACCATCTTAGTTACGTACATCGTACGTAGTGAGGTACCGTGGCGCACATGACAACTACGTACGCTGTACTCAGTGAAGGCATGGAGAAGAGCTACGGCGAGGTCCGCGCCCTGCGCGGCCTGGACCTCGCCGTCCCCGAGGGCACGGTCTGCGGCCTCCTCGGCCCCAACGGCGCGGGCAAGACCACCGCCGTCCGGATCCTCACCACGCTCACCGCACCCACCGGCGGCCGCGCCCTCGTCGCCGGTCACGACGTCACCCGGGATCCCGCGGCCGTCCGCCGCGCCATCGGCGTCACCGGCCAGTACGCCTCCGTCGACGGGGACCTGACCGGCCGTGAGAACCTCCGGCTCTTCGCCCGGCTGGCCGGACTGCGCGGCCGCGCGGGCCGGGCCCGCGCGGACGAGCTGCTGGAGCGCTTCGGACTCGGCGAGGCCGCCGACCGGATGGCGTCCACCTGGTCCGGCGGCATGAAGCGGCGCCTGGACCTGGCCGCCGGCCTGGTCACCCGCCCCCGGGTGCTGTTCCTCGACGAGCCCACCACCGGCCTGGACCCGGCGGCCCGCGAGCAGATCTGGACGGCGGTGCGGGAACTCGTCGAGAAGGGCTCCGAGGGCACCTCGGTGCTGCTCACCACCCAGTACCTGGAGGAAGCCGACCGGCTGGCCGGCGAGATCGTGGTCGTCGACCGCGGCCGGGTCGCCGCCACCGGCAGCCCGGCCGGGCTGAAGGCCCGGATCGGTGCCCGCGCCGAGGTCACCGTCGCGGAACGCGGGGCGCTCGCCCGCGCCGCCGCCGTACTCGACCAGCTCACCGGCGGCCGGCCCGCGCTCGACGAGGAGCGGCTGAGCGTCGGGGTCACCGTCCTCGACGGCGCCCTCACCCTGCCGCGGATCATCCGGGAACTCGACACCGCCGGGGTCCCGGTCACGGACGCGACCCTGCGCCCGCCCACCCTCGACGAGGTGTTCCTGCGCCTCACCCAGGCCCGCTCCGCCGACGCCGGCGAAGACGCCGACGCCCCCGCCGACTTCGACGCCGACGCCGCCGATCAGGAGTACGCCGCATGAGCACCCTGCTGTCCGACGGCGGAGCCGTCCTCACCCGCCAGCTCCAGAAGGCCCGGCACGCCCCGGCGCTGCTGGTCCTCACCCAGACCATGCCGATCACCATGCTGCTGTTCTTCGGCTACGTCTTCGGCAGCGCGCTCGCGATGCCGGGCGCGGAGTACCGCGAGTTCCTGGTCCCCGGGCTGCTGGCCGCCACCGCCGCGAACGGCCTGATGACCGGCATGTTCACGGCCGCGCAGGACGCCCACCGCGGGGTCATGGACCGCTTCCGGACCCTGCCGATGAGCCGCAGCGCCGTACCGCTCGGGCAGACGGCCGCCGATCTGCTGACCACCGGCGTGTCGATGGTGCCGTTGATGCTGGTGGGGCTGGCGATGGGCTGGCGCATCGAAAACGGCCTGCCCGGCGCGCTGGCGGCCCTGGGCGTGCTGCTGCTGTTCCGCTTCGCCACGGCATGGGTGGGGACGTACCTCGGCCTGCTGAGCAGCAGCGAGGAGGCGGCCGGCCAGCTCGGCAGCGCCACCTTCGTCCTGCCGATGCTCTCCAGCGCGTACCTGCCGACCGCGGGGCTGTCCGGGTGGCTGCGGACGATCGCCGAGTGGAACCCGATCAGCGCCGTCGCCACCGCCGTGCGCGCGCTGTGCGGGAACGCCGGGGGCGAGGCCGCGGCCGGCGCCGCCTGGCCCGCGGCCCATCCCGTGGCCGGTGCGCTGCTGTGGTCGGGGCTGCTGCTCGCGCTGTTCGTGCCGCTGGCGACCCGCAGGTTCGCGCGCGGCCGGTGACCGCCCGCCGCGCCGGCCCCCGCACCGGCCCCCCGCAGCGCCCCGCACCGGTTGACCTATGTGATCAATGGCGCGCATCGCCGCCGATGTGGTGACAGCGGCCCGTCCGACCCGGTAGGCAGGGCCCATGGCTACCGAACCGCTCCCCCTGGACGGCATCACCGTCGTCGCCGTCGAACAGGCCGTCTCGGCCCCCTTCGCCACCCGCCAGCTCGCCGACCTGGGCGCCCGGGTGATCAAGGTCGAACGCCCCGACGGCGGCGACTTCGCCCGCGCCTACGACACGGCCGCGCACGGCCTCGCCTCGCACTTCGTGTGGGCGAACCGGGGCAAGGAGTCGATCGCGCTCGACCTGAAGGACCCGCGCGGCCGGGAGGTCCTGCACGGGCTGCTGGCCGGAGCCGACGTCTTCGTGCAGAACCTCGCACAGGGGGCCGCGGCCCGGCTGGGGCTCGACTCGGCCGCGCTGTGCGCGCGTTACCCCCGGCTGGTCGCCGTGGACGTCTCCGGCTACGGCGCCGAGGGCCCGTACGCCCACAAGCGTGCTTACGACATGCTCGTCCAGTGCGAGGCGGGCCTGGTGTCGGTGACCGGCACCCCGGAGCGTCCCGTCAAGGCGGGCATCCCGGCCGCGGACATCGCGGCGGCCATGTACGCCTTCTCGGGGGTCCTGGCCGCTCTGCTGCGCCGCGGGGCCACCGGGCGCGGGGGCCGGGTGGAGGTGTCGATGCTGGACGCGCTCGCCGAGTGGATGGGCCACCCGCTGCACCACACGATGCACGGCGGGGAGCAGCCCGTGCGCACCGGCCTGGCGCACGCGGTGATCGCGCCCTACGACGCCTACGCGACGGCCGACGGGGACCGGGTGCTGCTGTCGGTGCAGAACGACCGCGAGTGGCGGCGGCTGGCCGAGCAGGTCCTGGAACGGCCCGAGTTGGCCGTGGATCCGGCGTACGCGACGAACGCGGCGCGCACCGCGAACCGGGAGAAGACCGATGCGGTGGTGGCGGAGGCACTGGGCCGGCTCGGCGCGGACGAGGCGATCGGGCGGCTGGAGGCGGCGGGCATCGCGTGCGCGCGGCTGAACTCGGTGGCCCAGCTGGCCGGACATCCGCAACTCGCGGCCCGGGACCGCTGGCGGGAGGTGGATTCACCCGTCGGTCCGCTGCGGGCGTTGCTGCCGCCGATCGGGCTGCCGGGCGGCGCGGCACCGCACATGGGTGCGGTGCCCGCGCTGGGCGAGCACACCGAGTCCCTGCTGCGCGCCCTGGGGATGGCGGACGCACAGATCTCGGAACTGCGCCGGGACGGTGTGATCGGGTAGGGCCGGGGAGCCGGTGGCCCGGAGGCCGACGGCTGCGGTGCGGGGAAGGTTACGAGCGGCGGCTGCCGAAGAGCGTGCGACGCAGACGGCGCAGCGGCGCGAAGAGCGAGACGCGCGCGCTCCGGCTCCGCAGACGGTGCGTGTGGTCGCGGGAGGTGAGCTCGCGCATCAGCAGCGTCGCCTCGGCGGCCTCCCGGTGCGGGACGGCGGGACCGCCCAGCACGGCGAGGTGGCGGTCGAGGCGCGAGCTGGTCGCACTGCTGCCGCAGGTGATGGCAGGCACGCGAGGCGGCCTGCTGCGCATTGCTATCTGTTCCATGATCTCTCCCCACCCATACGAGGGCACCCGGCCCGGGCAGGTTAACCCTATCGCCCCCGCGTCGCCCCCGGGTATCCCGGTGGTGTGAATTACCCCTGCGGCGACGGGGAGTTGACGATTACTCAACGGAGTCGCCGATTACTCTCCGCACAGACGTCACGCTGCGAAAGGCCTCTGCGCGAGTCCCGTCACGACAGGAGCCACACGGCTCGCACTGCGCTAACTTGGAGTGATCGCCCGATGACACGCGGGCGCACGGGAGCACACTCGGGGGCGCGCGTGAGTGACCAATCGAACTCCGATCGTGTCATCTCGGGCCGCTATCGGCTGCTCGAACCGATCGGTCAGGGCGGGATGGGCATCGTGTGGCGGGCCCGCGACGAGGTACTCGCCCGCGAGGTCGCCGTCAAGGAGGTACGGGCGCCGGCCGGACTGGAACCCGCCGAACTGGAGCGGCTGTACCGGCGGCTGGAGCGGGAGGCCTGGGCCGCGGCCCGGGTCTCGCACCGCGGGGTCGTCACCGTCTACGACGTGGCCTCCGAGGGCGGGCGCCCCTGGATCGTGATGGAGCTGGTGCGCGGGCTCTCGCTGGCGGACGTACTGGAGGCCGAGGGGCCGATGACCCCTCAGCGGGCCGCGCACATCGGGGAACAGGTGCTCGCCGCGCTGCGCTCCGCGCACGACTCGGGGGTGCTGCACCGGGACGTGAAGCCGGGCAACGTCCTGATCGCCAACGACGGCCGGGTGGTGCTCGGCGACTTCGGGATCGCGACCCTGGAGGGCTCCTCGGCGATCACCATGACGGGCGAGGTGGTCGGCTCGCCCGAATTCCTGGCGCCGGAGCGGGCGTTGGGGCGCGATCCGGGACCCGCGTCGGACCTGTGGGCGCTCGGGGTCATGCTCTACGCCGCCGTCGAGGGGGTCTCGCCCTTCCGGCAGGCCACACCGCTGGACACCCTGCGGGCCGTGGTGGACGCGGAGTTGCCGCCGCCGCGCCGGGCCGGGGCGCTGGAGCCCGTACTGGAGGGGCTGCTGCGCAAGGACCCGGCCGAGCGGCTGCCCGCGGCGGAGGCGGCCCGGATGCTGCGCGTGGTGGGCGCGGGCGGGACCGTACGGGCCCCCGGCGGGCCGGTGTCGGGGCCGGACGCGCCGACGACTTCGGCGGCGCACCACGGACAGGGGGCGGGCCGCGGCCAAGGGGCCGGCGAGGGGTACGCGGCGCCGTACGGGACGCCGCCGCCGCGCCCCGTGCCCGGACCCGGACCCGGACCCGGACCCGGGGCGCGCGAGGGCCGCGCCGGGCTGGTACTGACGGTCGGGATCGTGCTGATGCTGCTGGCCCTGGTCGCGGTGGGGTGGCTGCTGCTCGACGACCGCGGGAACAAGGGCGGGCGGGGCGGCGGGAACGGCGGCGCGCCGACCGGCTCGGCGACCACCGCCCGGACCGTCACCACGACTCCTTCGGCGGCTCCGTCGGCCTCTGCGCCGGTGTCCGCCCCGGCCACTGCGGGGCAGCACGTCTCGGTGTACGTGGACACGGTGCGCTCCTCCTACACGGGCAGCTGCCCGCCGCCCGCCGAGCACGCGCCCGCCTTCACGGCCACCGTCGAGGTGGAGCGCACCCCGGTCGTGCTGGAGTACCGCTGGGCCACGCGGAGCGGGCGGACGTCCGGCCCCGACTGGCGCTCCGTCACGTACGAGGAGGGCGGGCCGAGGAGCCGGCGGCTGGAACACACGGAGCTCACGCACGAACCGGACGGGGTCTTCGAGGACGCGGTCCGGCTGGAGGTGCGGGGACCGGCCGAGGTGGCCACCCAGTGGGTGGCCACCTCGGTGACGTGCCGGAAGGGGACCCCGACGAGCGGGGCCCCCTCCCCCGGGCCGAGTCCGTCACCGGCCTCGCCGACGGCGAGCGCTCCGGCGGATCCCGCGGATCCCGCGGCCCCCGGGCTCGGCGAACCGGACCGGACCGGGCCGATCAGGCGGCGTTCGTGAGGACCGGCAGGTAGCCGCCGGACTGTCCGGCCGCGGTCGGGTGGTACGACTCGCCGATGTTCAGCCAGTTGACGCTGTGCAGCCACGCGTTGCCGGAGCAGATCTCGTGACCCGTGAAGGCACCGGCGACCGAGGCGAAGGTGAAGCCGTGGTCGGCGGCGCGTTTGGCGATGGCGGCGTTGAGGTAGTCGGCGGCGCCGTTGATGGCGGCCCGCTCGCCCTCGGTCAGGCCGCTGGTGCAGGTGCCGTTCAGCTTGTAGAAGCGGGGATAGCCGAGGACGACGACGTGCGCGCCGGGTGAGCGGCTGTCGATGGCGTTGTAGACCTGGTCGAGCTGGCCCGGGAGGGTGGAGTCCACGTAGGCCTTGGCCTGGTTCACGCGGCTGACACAGGTGGATTCGGACTGGAGGACGCAGGTCGTCATGACGTCGGAGAATCCGGCGTCGTTGCCACCGATGGTGATGCTGACCAGGTCGGTGCCGGAGTTGAGCGGGGCGAGCTGGCTCGCGAGGACATCACCCGTACGAGCGCCCGAGCAGGCGGTGAAGGAGAAGGTCTGGGGGGAATGGGCGGCGGCCCACAGGGCCGGGTAGGCGCGGCTGGTGCGCTTGCAGTTGCCGCTCGCGCTGTCGTAGTTGCCGGCGCCGACGCCGGAGGAGTACGAGTCGCCGAGGGCGACGTAGCCGAAGTCGGCCCGGGCGGTGGCGGCCGCCTGGCCCGCGCCGAACAGGGTGGCGCCCGCGGCGAGTAAGAGGGAGGAGGTCAGGGCAGCGAAGCGCGACAGATTCATGCTCATGTGTGCGGCTCCTTGTGGGGGTTACTCCTGAGTCCGTGGTACAAGCAGCCGAGGTTGGCCGGAAGTGTCCATGCCAAGAATGTTCGGGGCGGAGTTGCGACCCGAACCTTCACTCCGATGGCGTTTGAAGAGGGAACCCGGGCACCCGATCCGGCGAAACACGGGTGCACGAGGGCATCGCGTGCCGGATCATGGGCGCCATGTCAGCCAACCCGCATGACGCGCTGCCGATCCGGCTCAACGTCGACGACAGCGACTCACCGTCGGACGTCGTCGACGCGCTCTTCCTCGGCCGGTTCGCGTCCGGCGAGCAGCCGTACTCGCACAGCGTGTCGATCGAGCGGGTCAAGGCTGAGGCCACCCTCCTGCCGCCGGAGGCCACGGTGTTGCGCTCGGCGCGCGACAGCGACCGCAGCGCCACCCTCGCCGAGGGCGAGGGCTGGACCATGCTCGTCTCGCGCTGGAGCCGGGGCGCGGACGTCACCGTGACGGCGGTGAGCGACGAACTCGCCGCCGGTGTGCTCGGCAAGGCCACGGAAGGCGTGCAGGACGAGCCCGAACCGCAGCCCGAGAACGTCACGATGGGCTTCTGGTACGTCTCCCCGCGCCGCGGCCCGTACCGGACGACCCGCCAGATCGCGGCCGGGACCTGGGCGGAGGTGCGGCCCAACTACACCGCGCCGGTGGCCGGGGCGATGGACCGGCTGATGAAGGTGACCCCGGACGACATCGCGGGCCGGCTGCTGCTGCTGCACGGGCCGCCCGGCACGGGCAAGACCTCCGCACTGCGCACGCTGGCCCGGTCCTGGCGCGACTGGTGCCAGGTGGACTGCGTCCTGGACCCGGAGCGGCTGTTCAACGACGTGGGCTACCTGATGGACATCGCGATCGGCGAGGACGAGGGCACGGCGAAGGGCCGCTGGCGGCTGCTGCTGCTGGAGGACTGCGACGAGCTGATCCGGGGCGAGGCCCGGCACACCGCCGGGCAGGCGCTGTCCCGGCTGCTGAACCTGACGGACGGACTGCTGGGGCAGGGCCGCAACGTCCTGGTGGGGGTCACCACCAACGAGGACCTGGAACGGCTCCACCCGGCGGTCGTCCGCCCGGGGCGCTGCCTGGCCCGCATCGAGGTCGGTCGGCTGACCCACCGGGAGGCGGTGGACTGGCTGGGTACGGACGAGGGCGTCTCCCGCGAAGGCGCCAGCCTGGCGGAGCTGTTCGCCCTGCGCCGCGGCACGGGCCCGGCGGCGATCCTGCCGCCGCAGCCGCACAGCTCGGAGGCAGGGCTGTACCTCTAGCCTCCGGCGGTGCGCCCTTGCCACCTGCGGCGGGCCGAAGTCCAGCCCGGCCGGCGGTCGGCGACGGAAGCAAGATCCAGCCCCGCCGGCGTTTGAGGCGCGGGGGCCGGGGGCGGAGCCCCCGCAGGCGGCCGGGCCCACGCGGCAGGCCGGACGGGCTTCCCCTGCCGCCGGGCCGCGGGCCGCTTACTTGGTGGCGTACCGGGCCCGGAGGGCGTCCGCGGCTGCGGACAGGGCCTCGGCCTGGGTCAGACCGAGCCGACGGACGCGGTCCGCGTACGCCTGGGCCGCCGCGGCCGCCTCACGGGACACCGCGTCCCCGGCGGCCGCGATGAAGGTCCCGTTCCGGCCCCGAGTCTCGATCACCGCGTCCGCCTCCAGCGCCCGGTACGCCTTCGCGACCGTGTTGGCGGCCAGCCCCAGCTCCTCCGCGAGGCCCCGTACCGTCGGCAGTTTGAAGCCCGCCGGGAGCTTCCCCGACCGGGCCCGGTCGGCGATCTGCGCGCGCAGCTGTTCGTACGGGGCGGCCGACCCGGCCGAGCCGTCGATGGTGATCTTCAGGTTTGTCGAGGTCACGCGGGTGATTGTCCACCATCGGCGGTTAATTGGGAGGCGCCTGCCGCGAAGGCGCACGTAGCGTCTGCCTCATGACCGTATCGATCCGCGACCTTCGTGCCGGTGACCCCTCGGACGCGGAGTCCGTCGCGCGGGTGCGCCGCGCCGCGCTGCCGTTCCTGATCATCACCGCCGAGGGGGTGGCCTTCGAACTCTCCAGCGCGCACCCGGCGAAGCACCACCGGATCCTCGTCGCGGAGACCGCGGACGGCCGGGTCATCGGCACCGCCCAGGTCGGCATCGTGTACGACAGCCCCGAGCCCGGCCAGTCGTACGTCAACGCCTACGTCGATCCCGCCCACCGCGGCCTCGGCGCCGGCGCCCTCCTGCTGCGCACCGCCGAGGAGCACCTCGCCGCGCGGGACGCGGTGGACGTGTACTCCTGGGTGCTCGACGAGCCCGCCCCGCGCGCCTTCGCCGAGCGGCGCGGGTACCACCCCAGCCGGTCGGCGCACTTCCTGCGCCTGGACCTGGCCGCGGCCGCGCTGCCCGAGCTCCCGCGGGACCTTCCGGCCGGGGTCGAGCTGCGCCCCGGCTCGGCCTTCGCCGCCGACCCGCGGCCGCTGTTCGAGGCCGACGCCGAGGCGACCTCCGACGAACCGGGCGATGTGCAGGCGGAGCTCGCCGACTACGAGGACTGGCTCGCGCACACCTGGAACAGCCCGTCCCTCGACAAGGAGCTGACCACGGTCGCCCTGGTCGACGGCGTCGTGGCCTCCTTCGCCGCGGCGCAGACCGATGGCCGGACGCGCTACGCCTCGGCGATGACCGGCACCCTGCGCGCCTTCCGCGGCCGGGGGCTGGCCAAGCTCGCCAAGACGGCCTCCCTGCACCGGGCCCGCGCGGCCGGGTACACCGAGGCCTTCACCGGCAACGACGCGGGCAACGGCCCGATGCTCGCCATCAACGAGTGGTTCGGTTACGAGATCTGCGCGACCGAGACGCGCTACACGAAGAAGCTGGAGACCCTGTGACCGCACAGCTGACCGTCGTCCTGACCAAGGCCGGGCAGACCAAGATCCGCTACCCGGCGGCGCAGGTCGCCGACGACGGCGACCGGATCTCCGTGCGCGCGCCCTGGGCGGCTGAGGGCGTACGGGACTTCGGCTTCGTGCGCTTCGAGCCGGGCGACGTGTTCATCGAGCACTTCTGGCGGACCCGCTGGTACGCGGTCAAGGAGGTGTGGACGGCGGGCGGTGTCCTCAAGGGCTGGTACTGCGACGTCACGCGCCCGGCCCTGGTGCGGAGCGGGGAGATCCTCGTGGAGGACCTGGACCTCGACCTGTGGGTCTCGGCGGACGGGAGCTCCGTGCTGCGGCTGGACGAGGACGAGTTCGCCGAGAGCGGGCTCGCCGCGACGGACCCGGAGGCCGCGGCCCAGGCCGTACGGGCCCTCGACGCACTGGACGACCAGGCCCGGTCCGCGGCCGGACTTTCCGCGCTCCTCCCGTAGTCCGGGGGAGGTGGGACGCGGGGCGCGCGGCGGCCCTCCCGTGGGGAGCCGGGAGGGCGCCGGGCCCGGGATGGTCCGGGGCCACACCATACGCACGGGCCCCAGCGGCCCGATAGGCATATGACAGGGGAGATTCCGGATCCCCGATCCCGGATCCCCGATCGCCGATCTCCGAGGAACTGAGCGTGCCCGTCCACACCGCCACCCCGCTCGCCGAGTCGATCCCCGCGCCCGACCGCGTCTGGTACGCCTCCTACGGGTCCAACATGCACATGGACCGCCTCGCCGCGTACCTCGCCGGCGGGACCCCGCCGGGCGCGGCACGCACGTACCCGGGCTGCCGGGACCACCGGGCGCCCGAGCGCTCGATCGCGGTCGAGCTGGCAGGCCGCCTGTACTTCGCCACGGAGTCCCCGGTGTGGACGGGGGGCCGGGCGTTCTACGACCCCGCGGCTCCCGGGCGCACGCGGGCACGGGCGCACCTGGTGACGGTGGGCCAGATGTCCGACATCGCCGCGCAGGAGATGTACGAGGAGCCGGGGGCGGACCTGGACCTGACGGCGGCCCTGCGGGACGGTCGTGACGAGCTGGGCCCGGGGCGGTACCAGACGCTGATCTGCCCGGGCACGATCGAGGGCATCCCCATGCTGACCTTCACCGCGCCGTGGAGCCTTCGGGACGTCGAGGTGCTCAACCCGTCGGGCTCCTACCTGCGCTACCTGGCCGCCGGCCTCCTGGAGTCCGGCCCTTGGGAGGAGCAGGACATCGCCCGCTACCTCGCGGCCTGCCCCGGAGCCGCCGGCAACTGGACGGCCGCCCAGGTGAGAAGCCTCCTCACGACCACCACCGACCCCTGACCGCCCCACCGGAATCCGCGGCCAGAGTGGCGAAGGCCCCGGCCGGCCTGCGGCCAGCTGCGCCGCCGAGGCGGTGGTCGGATGGGGCACGGCCGGGGTGAAGTGGGGCAGGAAGCCCGGGTTCGCCGCACTGGACGCGGCGGCGGACGACGCCGGTGTGTCGGCGACGGCCTGACCCGGCGTCGTGGCGGTGACCGCGCCGACGACGACGATGGACAGGGGCTGACCAGCCCTAGCCGTTGGCCTTGGCCCTGGCCTGAACAGTGGCGACGTAGCGCACGGTGAACAGCATGGGGACGACGAACCCGGCGGCCTGGACGAGTGTCGCCGTCGTGGAGTGGTCCTGGCCGGCGTGGGCGAGGGCCGCGAGGGCGCCCGCCGTGACGGCGAAGGCGGCCGTCCACACGGTGGTGATGACCACGTTGACCCGGACGAAGGGCTTGAGGCTCCAGACCTCGGGTGGGGTGGTGCGCTTGGCGATGCCCAGCGTGAACGGCTTGCCCGCGAGCAACGAGGCCCCGGCGATGAGGGCCAGGGTGGCCGAGGAGAGCGCCGCCGAGTAGGCGTGTACGGCCGAATGGGGGTCTGCGAAGGAGAGGGCCGCCAGGACCGCGAAGAAGACGGCCGAGCCGACTTCCATGATCAGAGCGTCGAAGCCGACTCCCGTACGCCGCTGTTGGGCGATCACCGCCACCGCCACCAGCAGACCGGCGAGCGCCCCCCACTGCCACTGGGCGGACGGGACCACCGCGAAGACGATCCAGGGAAGGAAGGTGCGTAAGTACGACATCGAAGACCCCCGAGCTGCTGACATTCCTGTTGTGACATGTAGAAACTAGAAGCTCCACTCTCGACATGTCAACAGTGGAAGGTAAAGTGATGGCATGAGCCTTCGACACGCCCTCCTCGGACTCCTGTCAGAGCGCCCCGCCAGCGGCTACGACCTGCTGAAGCGCTTCGAGACCTCCCTGGCCAACGTCTGGCCCGCCACGCAGAGCCAGATGTACACGGAGCTGTCCAAGCTCGCCGACAACGGGCTGATCAGCGTCTCGGCCCAGGGCCCGCGCGGCCGCAAGGAGTACACCCTTGCCGACGAGGGTCTGGCGGAGCTGCGCCACTGGCTGACGGAGACCAAGCCCCAACGCAACACCCGGAGCGACATCTTGCTGCGGGTGTTCTTCCTCAACGTGATCACGCCGGATCAGGCGCGGAGCTACCTCACCGAACTCATGGAGCTGTCGGAGCAGGAGCACGAGGCCTTGCACCGACTGGCCGACTCCATCGACTGGTGCGACGACCCGCTCTCGGTGAATGGCAAGATCGCCCTGGAGTACGGCCTCCGCTTCAACGCGATGCGCCGCGAGTGGGCCGCGTGGGCGGCCGACCAGATCCGCTAGGCCATCTCTCGCCACCGGCGGGTCGCCAGCGTCAGAGCTTGCCCTTCAACCATTCCATCAGCTCGCTCACGGAGAGCCCCGTGAGCGAGGCACCCAGGGCGTACGCCGCACCTCGCAGCGCGTACCCGGCGAGAGTCTTGAGTTGGCCGCACCGAGGATGGCACCGCGATCGCCCCTCCCCCTCCACCGGTTGGCGACACGGCAGTTCGTCAGGGGTGTCCGTAGAGTGGTTCACGTGATCGCCTGTTCTTGATTCGGAACGAGTGGATCGCAGAGAGAGCCCCAGTACTGATGGTTGGGAGCCGGAAGTCCGTGGGGCTCTCTCGCATGCCCACAGTAGCCTTAGATTCGAAGGTAAAAACCCCTTAAAATCATTTGTGATACCGTTCACGAAATTCATAGCCTTCGATTTGAAGGCAGCTTCTCGGCCGAAGGGGTCTCTGCCTGCCAAATGGACCCTCCGGTGACGCGAGCCCAAGGCCACGCGCGGCCGTCTGGCACGAATGTTCTCCCGAGCCGGACGCTGCCCTCCGAGCTCTTTCCGGATCCCCTGGGGTGCAGGGGTTCCGCAATGCCGCTTCCTGAGGCGGTGCTTGTCCCTGGCTTAAGGGGACCCTAAGGATCCGCTCCGGTGGGCCCGAGGCGGCAAAAGGCGTGGTCGGGACGGCTAGCTTGGCCGGGCCAGGACAGGAAGGGCCCGTTGTGGCGCCGCCGGGGGGCGGCGCACCGCGGAGCCCGATTCCGCCGGCACGCCCCTGCCTTGTGCCCGAAGGAGATCCCCCATGCCCGCACGCCCCCGCCGCACCGCCGTCACGCTGGCCCGTGTCGCCTCCGCGGGTCTCGCCCCGCTCGCGCTGGCCGCGTACGCGGCGGCTCCCGCGGTCGCCCACGGCTCGATGACGGACCCGGTCAGCCGGGTGGCCGCGTGCTACGCCGAGGGACCGGAGTCCCCGAAGTCGGCGGCGTGCAAGGCGGCGGTCGCGGCCGCCGGGACGCAGCCGTTCTACGACTGGAACGCGGTGAACATCGCCAACGCGGCCGGCAACCACCGGTCGTTGATCCCGAACGGCCAGCTCTGCTCCGCCGGCAACGACAAGTACCGGGGGCTGGACCTGGCCCGTGCCGACTGGCCGGCCAGCCCGATGACCGCCGGCGCGCACACCTTCCGCTACAAGGGCACGGCCCCGCACAAGGGCTCCTTCGAGCTGTACGTGACGAAGGACGGCTACGACCCGACCAAGCCCCTGGCCTGGTCCGATCTGGAGCCCGCGCCGTTCGCGAAGGTCACCGACCCGGGCATGCAGAACGGCGACTACGTCTTCTCCGGGACCGTCCCGAACAAGTCCGGCCGGCACCTGATCTACAGCATCTGGCAGCGCTCCGACAGCCCGGAGGCCTTCTACACCTGCTCCGACGTGGTCTTCGGCAAGGACAGCGGCGGCAACGGCGGCAACGGCGGCGGCTCCGGTACCGCTCCGACCACCGGGACGGGTACCAAGCCGAGCGACAAGCCCGGCGGCAAGCCGAGCGACAAGCCGTCCGACAAGCCCGCGGACAAACCCTCGGCCCCGACCGACCAGCAGATCTCCGACGGCGCCGGCAAGTCCACGGTGGAGCACAACGGCCACGGCGACAACGACCCGAAGACGAACGGCACGAAGGATTCCGCCGCCGTCCCGATCGCGGCCGGCCCCTCCTCGCCGGCCGCGGACAAGGTCAACCTCGCGGAGACGGGCGGCAACAGCGCCACCCCGACGATCGCGATCGCCGGGGCCGCCGCCCTGGCCGTCGGCGCGGCCGCGATGTTCGCAGCCGCCCGCCGCCGCACCGCGCGCACGACGACGGGCCGCCACGGCCGCTAGGTGCCCCGGTCAGGTCACGTCAGGTCACAGGACCCCCGCCGGGGTCCTGGCCCGTGTCGGCCGCCTGCGCCCGGTCGGTCAGTCGAAGACCGAGGCGCAGGTGGTCCGTTCGGCGTTGGCCGGGTCGAGGGCGTTGGCCGCCTCGTGCCAGGCGATCCGGTCGGTGAGGCCGATCGCGACGTGCTCCGAGAGGTCCAGGAAGCACAGGTCCTGGAGTACGACGTTGCGTACGTTCGGCCCGTCCAGGAAGGCGCTCCGGTACGGCGTCACCACCTCGTCGTACTTGGTCGCGATGACCGTGTACTTCACCCCTGGCACGGTGTCCCCGCCCTCGTTCAGCTTCTGCTGGAAGGCGGATCCGGCGATCTGGTCGGCGAGGCCCGGGGTCGCGGTGCTGATCAGGTCCTCGGCCCCGGGGAAGTACGGCAGGAGCTTGGTGAATCCGAGCAGGGTGGTGCCGTGGTTGTCGGGGGCGAGCCCGACCAGCGCGTTGACCTTCTGGGCGCCGCCGAGGAACTTCAGGTAGTAGCGCGGCATCATGCCGCCCTGCGAGTGCCCGATGATGTCGGTCTTGGCGGAGCCGGTGGCGGCGAGCACCTTGTCGACGAAGACGTCGAGCTGCCCGGCGGACTTGTCGATGGGCCCGAGCCCGTTGAAGAGGGGGACGCCGGGCAGTTGGCCGTAGTCGAGCGAGTAGACGCAGTACCCGCGGTGGACGAGGTAGGGCGCGAGGCCGAGCCAGTTGTCCCAGGAGTTGCCGAAGGTGCCGTGGACGAGGACGACGGGGCGCGGGTGCGCGGCGGACGGCTTGCACGACCAGTTGTTCCAGCCGCTGCTGGGGGCGGCCGCGGCCTGCGCTGCGCCGGTGGGGGCGACGAGCGCGGCGGCGGTGAGGGTGAGGACGGCGAGTGGGCGGAGCAGGCGTCTCCAGGGCAGCATCGGGTGATCTCCTCGCGGGTCGACTCAGGGGGATGAGCGTGGGGGTTCGTCCCGTGATCCGGATCACAAGGGGGGAGCTGCTGCCGCTAAATTACGGGCGAGTAGCAATACAGGGAAGTTACGCGTCGGTAAAAACTCGCGCGTCGCCCGGGCGGCCGCCGGCAAGGAGCCGGACGGACCGTCAGGCGGCCAGCGTGCCGCGGGCGATCGCGTGCGGCCCGAAGCGCGCGCGGACCCGGTCCGTGACGGCCTCCAGGCGGCGGGCCTTCTCGTCCTCGGGGTCGAGGCTGAGCTGCCGCGTGGCCCGTTCGGCCGAGGTCAGGTCCTCGGCGCGCAGGGACAGCGCGCGGACCCGGGCCCGCTGGAGGCCGAGGCCCGCGTAGAGGGCGTAGGCCGTGGCGGTCAGGGCGGCCGAGTGCGCGGTGGGCTCGGCCAGGGTGCGCGTCCGGGTGAGCGTGGTGCGGTCGGCGCAGCGGACGGTGAGCGAGAGGGCGCGGCAGACCTGCCCCCGGCCCTGTTCCTGTGTACGAAGCTTCGCGCCGAGCTCCTCCGTCAGCGAGAGCAGGGCCCGCCGGTGCCGTACGGGATCCAGCTCGTCCAGATCGAAGAGCCGCTCGGCGGCGACGGCGCGGGCGGCAGCGCCCGGCCGGACGGGGGTCCGGTCGATCCCGAGGGCGCGCTCGTGCACCTCGCGGCCGAGCCGCGCGCCGAGGATCCGCCGCAGGGCGGCGGGCGGGGCTGCGGCGACCCGGCCGACGGAATCGAGGCCGTAGGAGCACAGGGTGCGGGCGGCCTTCGGCCCGACCCCGTCGAGGGCGGTGACGGGCTTGCCCGCCAGGAAGTCCCGTACGGCGGCGGGCTCCCCGGGGATCACCAGGGTCTCCCCGGGCCGGGCCTCGCGGGCCGCCGCCCGGGCCAGCATGGGGTTGCCGGCCACGCCGACGGCGGCGTCCACGCCGTACAGGGCGAGGGCCCGGACCCGGATCACGGCGGCCAGCCGGATGGCGTCGCAGTCGAAGTACCGCAGCGCGCCCCGGACCTCGGCGAGGACGGTGTCGGGCGCCAGGGCCTGCACGGCCGGGGTGATGCCCCCGAGCAGCGCGAGCACCCCGGCGTACTCCCGCGCCCCGAGCGGGCCCCCGTCGGCGGGGTACGGGCGCAGGCACATCACGACCCGCTCGGCGGCGGTCCCGGCGGTCATCCCGCGCTCCCCGGGCTGGAGTGCCACAGCTTGCGGCCGGTCGCGGGGCCGGTGCCCGGCGGCTGGAGGTCGGCCCAGGGGTTCATCTCGTACCCCGTGGACATGCGGATCCTGCGGCCGGGACCATGCGGACCCTGCGGGCCCTTCGCCGCAGGCTCCCCGTCGGCGCCCGGGGCTCTTGGGTCGGCCGGCTCGGTCGCCGGTTCGGCGAGGCGGGCCGCGACCGCGTCCAGGCCGCCCGCCGCCCGCAGTTCCACCAGCTCCGCCAGGTTCCACGCCGCCGCCCCGACCACGCTCAGGCTCTGCGGGCCCCGCCGCTGCACGACACCTCGTACCAGCAGCAGGAAGGAGTGGAAGACGGTGTGCGCGCAGCGTTCGTGGCTGTCGTCGAAGAAGGCCAGGTCGACCAGGCCCGTCCCGTCGTCCAGCGTCGTGAAGATGACCCGCTTCCCGGAGCGGATCGGCGGGGTCTGGGTGGCCGCCTTGGCTCCCGCGACCAGCACGGTCTGCCCGTGCTCGGTGTCCCGCAGCCGGCGCGCCGGGATCACTCCCAGTTCGGCCAGGAAGGCGTGGTGGTCCCCCATCAGGTGCCGGGAGGCGTCCATGCCGAGGACGCCCAGCTCGGCGCTGAGCCGTTCCGCCTCGGTCAGGTCGGGCAGACCGACGGAGGCCGTGGACCGGCCGCCCTCCAGCGGGAGTTGAGGACCGCGCACGCCTGTGGCCCGCTGCGCGCCGTGCAGTTCGGACACGTGCAGCAGCAGGTCCCGCCGGTTGGCTCCGAAGGCGTCCAACGCCCCTACCTGCGCGAGTCGTTCGGCGACCGGGCGGCCAGGGTGCGCCCGGTCCCAGAAGTCGCGCAGGGAGGCGTACGGCTGCCCCGCCTCGATCCGGTCCGCCTCGGCCTCGCTGATGCCGTGGACGTCGGACAGCCCGAGCCGCAGCCCCCACACTCCCCCGTCATCGGACACCAGTTCGATATGATGGGCGGCCGCCGACCGGTTCACGTCCAGCGGCAGCACCGGCACGCCCCGCCGCCGCGCGTCCGCCAGCAGCAGCCGTTTCGGGTACATCCCCGGGTCGTGGGTCAGCAGCCCGGCATAGAAGGCCGCCGGGTGGTGCGCCTTCAGCCAGGCCGACTGGTACGTGGGCACCGCGAAGGCCACCGCGTGCGCCTTGCAGAAGCCGTACGAACCGAAGGCCTCCACGATCTCCCAGGTCCGGCCGATCACCTCCACCGGATAGCCGCGCTCGGCCGCCTTCGCCGCGAACCAGACCTTGATCCGCGGCTGCGACTGCGGGTCGGACAGCCCGCGCCGCACCCGGTCCGCCTCGTCCCGCCCGCAGCCGGTCATGACGTGGACGATCTCGATGATCTGCTCGTGGAAGACCACCACCCCGTACGTCTCGCGCAGCGCGTCGGCCAGGTCCGGGTGCGGGAAGCGGACCGGGGCCCGCCCGTGCCGGGCCTCGATGAAGGGCCGCACCATGTCGGCGGCCACCGGCCCCGGCCGGAACAGCGAGATGTCGACGACCAGGTCGTGGAAGGTGGCCGGCTGCAGCCGCCCCACCAGGTCCCGCTGGCCCGGCGATTCGATCTGGAAGCAGCCCAGGGTCTCGGCCGAGCGGATCAGCTCGTACGTGGCCCGGTCGCCCGGCGGCACCTGCGCCGGGTCGTCCAGGTCGAGCTCCTCCCCCGTGCCCCGCCGGATCTCCGCGACCGCGTGCGCCATCGCGGACTGCATCCGCACGCCCAGCACGTCCAGCTTGAGCAGCCCGAGCTCCTCCACGTCGTCCTTGTCGAACTGGGACATGGGGAAGCCCTCGCCGCTGGTGGGCACCACCGGGGTACGGGCGAGCAGCGAGTCGTCGGAGAGCAGCACCCCGCACGGGTGCATGGCGATCCCGCGCGGCAGCGCATCCAGGGATTCGACGAGCTCCCACAGCCGCCCGTACGACTCCCCCCGCACGTCACGCAGTTCGGGGAGCTCCTCCAGCGCGGCGCGGGCGTCGCGGGCCCTGATGTGCGGGAAGGCCTTGGCGAGCCGGTCGGTGACGGCGGGGTCCATGGACAGGGCCGCGCCGACGTCGCGGATGGCGTGCCGGACCCGGTAGGTCTCGGGCATGGAGACGGTGGCGACGCGCTCGGTGCCGAACCGCTCCATGATCCGCCGGTAGACCTCCAGCCGGCGGGCGGACTCCACGTCGATGTCGATGTCGGGCAGGACGCGCCGCCGCTTGGAGAGGAAGCGCTCCATCAGCAGGCCGTGGGCGACGGGGTCGGCGTGCGCGATCCCGAGCAGGTGGTTGACGAGGGAGCCGGCGCCGGAGCCGCGGGCGGCCACCCGGATTCCCATCTCCCTCACGTCGTCCACCACTTGAGCGACCGTCAGGAAGTACGAGGCGAAACCGTGGTAGGCGATGATGTCGAGCTCCTGGTGCACCCGCTCCCAGTACGCCCGGTCGCCCGCGTAGCCGCGCAGCACCATGCCCGCCGAGGCCCGGGAGGCGAGGACCCGCTGGGCGCTGCGGTGGGCCGCGCCGACGAGCCGGGCCTCGGGGAAGTGCACGGAACCCATGCCGAGGTCGCCCTCGGGGTCCACGGAGCAGGCCTCGGCGGTGCGCCGGGTCTCCGCGAGCAGGCGTCTGGCGTCGGCGGGGCGCAGGCCGGCCGCCTGCGCGATCCGGTCGGCGGCCTCGGCCATGGCGGCGGGGGCCTTGAGCCAGCGCTCGCCGCTGTCGAGCGGGTACGCGGGGTTGCGGGGGTCGATGGGGACCAGGCGGCGGGCCGCGTCGAGGATGTCGGCGACCGGTCCCTGGCCGGGGTCGGCGTAGCGGACGGCATTGGTCAGCACGGCCGGAACGCCCTGCTCGGCGGCGAAG
This sequence comes from Streptomyces nojiriensis, assembly GCF_017639205.1. Lineage (NCBI taxonomy): Bacteria > Bacillati > Actinomycetota > Actinomycetes > Kitasatosporales > Streptomycetaceae > Streptomyces > Streptomyces nojiriensis. Next base: position 2,536,553 of record NZ_CP071139.1, read on the forward strand.
CCGACGGTACGGGCGGCCAGCCGGAGCGAGCCGGGCCCGGTGCCGGTGCGGCCGTGGTGGACGGCCTCCAGGCGCAGGGAATCGCCGTAGATCTCCCGCCAGGGTGCGAGCAGCCGGACGGCCCGGTCGGGGCGGCCCGCGGCGAGCGCCCGCCCCACCTCGGAGCCGGGCCCGAGCAGGACGAAGACGCCCTCCCCGCGCAGGGCCTCCCAGGGCACCAGCGGGACCTCGGCGGCCCCCGCGTGGGCGGCGGTGACCATCCGGCACAGCTCGGCCCAGCCGGCCGCCCCGTCCCGGGCCAGGAAGACGGCGCGCGCGGCGGACTCGTCCACGAAGGCCCCGCCCTTGACGGGGGTGCGCCGCCGGTACGAGGCCTCGCCGGGCCCGGTCGGGCCCCCCGACCCGGCCGGGCCCGTCGCGGGCGGGACCGCCATGTCCACTCCGAACAACGGCCGGATGCCCGCCTGTGCACACGCCTTCGCGAACCGGACCGCGCCCGCGAGGGTGTCGCGGTCGGTCAGGGCGAGGGCGTCCATGCCCCGCTCGGCGGCACGCTCCGCCAGCCGCTGCGGGTGTGCGCCTCCGTAGCGCATGGAGAACCCCGAAACGGTGTGCAGATGCGTAAAACCAGGCACCCGCGGCCTCCTGCTTCGCTCGAATGAACACCTCCCCCGCTCTCCACCATAGAGCAATTCGAATATCCGTGCGAAACACTTGTTCGATCACCTGACCGTGCGGCTCGGCGCGGCCGGATCCAGGCCGGGCCCCTGCGGGGTGGCTCGGCGGTGTGCGGTGCTCGGGCCGTCTGCCGGGTGCGGGTTGTGTGCCGGGCGCTGCCCGGACCCGCGCCTCAAACGCCGGCGGGGCTGAAAGTGCGGGCCCGTGCCTCGGCGGGTGGCGGGGCTGGGTGTGGCGGGCTTGTCGGTTCGGGTCGGTCCGTGGGGCCGGGGCGGGGTGTCTCCTCGGCTCGGCGCGTGCTGTGTGTCTCGGCTGTGCCCGGCGGTCGCGCCTCGTCCTGCGGGGACACCCCGCCCCGTCCCCACTCCCCTTCCGCCGTCGAAGCCCTGCCGTGGGGCGGGGACACGCAGGAGGGTCCCCGCAGGACGAGGCGCGACCACGGCCGCCTGGCCGGGACGAGCCCGAACGCGCCGAGCCGAGGAGACCCTCGTGCGGGGCACCGCCCCACACCACCCAGCCCCGCCGGCGATTGAGGCGACCCACCACGGCAGAGGAAGACGTGCCGCCGAGCCGTACACCGCCGAGCCGCCCGCAGGGCACCGGCTCAGAACGCCGCGTGGACCACCTCGCCCGCCACCACGACCGTCTCGGCGACCGTGCCCGGGATCTCGTCCGCCGGGACGGCGAGGATGTCCCGGGACAGGATCACGAAGTCCGCGGCCTTGCCCACCGTGAGGGAACCGCGTTCCCGCTCCAGGAAGTTGGCATGGGCCGAGCCCATCGTGTAGCCGTACACGGCCGTCGCCACGTCCACCGTCTCGGCCGGCTGCCAGGCCGGTCCGTCGCCGGACAGCGGGCGGCGCGTCACGGCCGTGTAGATGCCGACCATCGGGTCCATCTCCGCCACGTTCCAGTCGCTGGAGAACGCCAGCACCGCCCCCGCCTCGTGCAGGCTCCGCATCGGCCAGGCCTTGTGCCAGCGGCCCTCGCCCACGTTCTCCGCCCAGTCCTGGCCGGGGCCCGCGATCTCCGGTGCGCAGTGCCTCGGCTGCATGCAGGCGATCACGCCGAGCTGCGCGAAGCGCGGCACGTCCGCCGGGTCCAGGCACTCCACGTGGACCACCTGGTGGCGGGCGTCGCGCGGGCCGTTCAGGGTCCGCGCGTGCTCGACCGCGTCCAGGACGGTCCGGATGCCCCGGTCGCCGGTCGCGTGCACGAAGCACTGGAAGCCGCGGGCGTCCAGCTTCGCCAGCAGGTCCGCGAACTCCTCCGCCGGGTAGAAGGTCTCGCCCCGGTGCGCGCCGCATCCGGTGTACGGCTCCAGCAGGGCGGCCGTACGCGGTTCCACCACGTCGTCGATGTACAGCTTGAGCGGGCCGACCCGCAGCCGGTCCCCGGCGAACCGCCGTGCCGCGTCGGCGAATTCGTCCAGGTCGGCGTCGCCGGTACCGCGCGGGTGGAACAGCGCCGCGACGATCCGTGAGCGCAACCGCCCTTCGGAGCGGGCCCGTTCGAAGAGTTCGAGGTCGTCGAGGGAGTTCTGGGGCTCGACCACGGTGGTGATGCCGAAGCCGATGGCGTCGTCGAGGCTCTTGGCGAGCCGCCCGTACTGGCGGTCCGGCGAGGCCCACGGCACGCCCAGCTCGCGCAGGGCCCGGTGGCCGTCGCGGGAGAGTCCCTTGACGGCGAAGTCCTTGACGAACCCGGTGGGCTCGCCGGTCTCCGGGTCCACCGCCGCCGTCCCGAAGGGGAGGTCGGTGCGGTCCCGCGAGACCCCGAGCCGCCGCATGGCCGCCGTGTTCAGCCAGGCCGTGTGCACGTCGTACGAGAGCACGATCGCCGGGGTGTCCCCGGTGACCGGGTCCAGGTCGGCGGCGCACGGCATCCGCCCGCCCGGGATGGCGGAGTAGTCGAAGGCCTCGGCCTCGATCCAGCCGGCGTCCGGGTTGGCCTGCCGCCAGGCCAGGATCCGTTCGTGGATGCCCTCCAGGGTGCGCACCCCGGCGAGCTGGACGCAGTCCGCGTCGGAGCCGAGCCGGACGTGGTTGTGGGCGTCGATGAAGCCCGGCAGGACGAGCTTGCCGCCCGCGTCGATCCGCCGGGTGTCCGGGCCGGCCCAGGCGGCGGCCCCGGTGTCCGGGCCGACCCAGACGATCCGCCCGTCGTGGACGGCGAGGGCTTCGGCCTCGGGCAGGTCGGGATCGACGGTGTGGATCCGGGCTCCGGTGAGCAGCAGGTCGGCGGGGAAGGGGTGGCGTGCCATGTGGGGGTGCTCCATTGGGTGTGCGGTGCGGTTCAGGCGGCCGGGACGTACGCCGCGACCCGGCGGCGGGTGAGGGCCCAGTAGGTGAGTCCGGAGACGACCGAGCCGAGCAGGGTGAGGTCGGCGCCGCCGAGCGGGGCGACCAGTGGCCCGGTCCAGAGCTCGGAGTCGCAGGTCAGGGCGGCGAAGGCCATTCCGGCGAGCAGGGCGGTGATGCCGGCGGGGTGGTAGCCGGAGCGGTACCAGTAGGCGCCCGCGCTGCCTGCGTGCAGCGCGTCGGCGTCGTAGTGGCAGCGGCGCAGCAGCATGTCGGCGAGGAAGACTCCGCCCCAGGGGGCGAACACGATGATCAGCAGGGAGAGGAAGGAGAGGAGGGAGGTGGTGAAGTCGGTGAGGAACAGCGCGGCGAGCGAGCCGGCGGCGGTGACGGCGGCGCTGATGACGATGGCCCGGGCGCGGCTCCAGGGGATGCCGAGGACCTGGAGGTTCAGGCTGGAGGAGTAGAGCGTGATGATCGAGTTGGTGACCGAGCCGCCGAGCACGAGGGCCAGGAACAGCGGCTGGAACCAGCCGGGCAGCAGACTCTCGGCGCCGGCGACCGCGTCGGTCATGTCGGTCCGGGTGGCGGCGGCGACGCCCGCGACGCCGAGGGCGACCGAGGAGAGGAAGCCACCGAGGGCGCCCATCCAGGTGATGGACTTCAGCGAGGTGGTCCGGGGCAGGTAGCGGGTGTAGTCGGCGGGCATGGGCAGGTACGAGAAGGGTCCGGCGAGCATGACCACGAAGGCGAGGCTCCAGCCGGAGAGGCCGGGTGCGGCGGCGGCCGGGGCGGCGGTGTCGGTGCCGGGCAGGACGAAGAGGAGCAGGATGCCGAAGCCGGCGGCGAGGACGTAGGCCATCCAGCGTTCGGCGAACTGCACGGTGGCGTGGCCCCACATGGCGACGGCGAAGGTCAGCGCGAGGGTGACCAGGAGGGCGACGGCGCGGCCGGCGGTGCCGCCCTGCCAGCCGATCTCGGCGAAGAAGACTTCCAGCGCGAGGGTGCCCACCACGGTGTTGACGATGGTGTAGCCGATGCTCACCACCCAGTTGAGGACGCCGGCCGGGAGGTTGCCGCGCACTCCGAAGGTGGCGCGGGAGATGACCAGGGTGGCGGTGCCGGTGCGGATGCCGCTGAGTCCGGCGGCGCTGATGGCGAAGAAGGAGAGTCCGCCGATCACGACCACGGCGGTGGCCTGCCAGAAGGAGAGCCCGAAGGCGACGGCGAGGGCGCCGTTGATCACGTAGGTGAAGGTGAGGTTGGAGCCGAACCAGAGCCAGAAGAGGTCCTTGGCGCTGCCGTGGCGTTCGGCGTCCGGAATCGGGTCGATCCCGTGGGTTTCGACCCGGAACACCTCGTCGACGTCGACTGTCTCCTGCTGTCCCATGAGGACCCCTGACCTTGAGCGATCTTGAATGGCGTTCTAATTTCTTGAATGGCATTCAAGATGAGGGCTGTACCTCGACCCCGTCAAGACCCTGTCCGGGATAAGGTCGGACCAGGAAGATCCGGAGGGCGGGAGCGGTGGCGGGAGCAGCACGGCGGCGCGACGGGCGGATCGCCCAGGAGCGGATGCTGGAAGAGGCCATGGCGGCCATCGCCGAGGACGGACTGGCCGCGCTCACCATGTCCGCGCTGGCCGAGCGCCTCGGCACCAGCGGGGGCCACATCCTGTACTACTTCGGCAGCAAGGACCGGCTCCTGCTGGAGGCCCTGCGCTGGAGCGAGGAGCAGCTCACCGGGGAGCGCCGGGCGCTGCTCGGCCGCAGGGTGACGGCGGCGCGCAAGCTGGACCAGTTCCTGGAGCTCTACCTCCCCGAGGGGCCCCGCGACCCGCGCTGGACGCTGTGGATCGAGCTGTGGGCCCGTACCGCCTCCAACCAGCCGCTGAAGGCCGCCCAGGAGGAGATCGACGACAGCTGGCAGCGGGACTTGGAGGCCCTCCTGGCCAAGGGCGTGGACCAGGGCCGCTTCGCGCCCATGGACGTGTCGGCGCGGGCCTCGGAGCTGCTCGCCCTGCTGGACGGCCTGAGCACCCGGGTCGTCCTGGGGCAGCGCGGCGCGGACCGCGCCCGCGCCCTGGAGCAGGCCCGCTCGGCGGCGGCCCTGCTCGTGCCCCGCACCTGAGGCGGGGCCGGCGGGGCCCGATCGGCGCTTCCCGCACCGCCGGGTCGGGAACTCCCCTCCTTTCCGCCAATTCGACAGCCGAAAGCGGAAGCCGCCGCACCAAAAAGGCCTTTCGCGGCGACCGGGGGTCCATTCACACCCGTTCACGCCCGTTCACTCCCCCAGCGCGCCCCCTTGACCAGGGCATATACAAGAGGAACAAAGGCCTTCTCGGGCTCGTGAAGGCATTCACAAGAATTCCGCTGTAAGTGCGCCCTACCGCACTCCTCCCCCAGCGCGCACAATCGCGGTGACGACTCACATCGACCGTGAAGGAGGGAGCGCGTGCGCAATCAGGTGCGCACAGCGGACGGGCGCGCTCTGACCGTGGAGCGCTGGGGCGATCCCGACGGCAAACCCGTCTTTCTGCTGCACGGCATGCCCGGCAGCCGCCTCGGCCCGGCCCCCCGGGGCATGGTCCTCTACCAGCGCCGCATGCAGCTCATCGCCTACGACAGACCCGGCTACGGCGGCTCCGACCGCCACGTGGGCCGCACCGTGGCCGACGTGGCCCAGGACGTGGCCGCCATCGCCGACGCCCTCGGTCTGGACACCTTCGCGGTCGCCGGCCGCTCCGGCGGCGCCGCCGGCGCGCTGGCCTGCGCCGCCCTCCTCCCGGACCGTGTCACCCGGACCGCGGGGATGGTCGGCCTCGCCCCGCGGGACGCGGAGGACCTGGACTGGTTCGCCGGGATGGCCGCGTCCAACGTGCGGGAGTACACCACCGCCACCGACGACCCCGAGGAGCTGGCGGCCCGGCTGATCCCGCGCGCCGACGGCATCCGCAAGGACCCCGGCCGGCTGCTGGACGAACTGCGCCGGGAGCTGACCGACAACGACCGCATGATCGTCTCGGACGCCGGCCTGCGGGCGATGCTCCTGCGGAACTACCGCGAGGGGCTGCGCCATTCGGCGTACGGATGGATCGACGACGTCCTCGCCTTCAGCCGCCCCTGGGGCTTCGACCCGGCCGACATCCGCTGTCCGGTGCTGATCTGGCACGGCGAGCTCGACGTGTTCTCCCCCGTGGGTCACTCCCGCTGGCTGGCCCGCCGCATTCCCGGGGCCACGACCAACATCGTTCCCGCCGCCGCGCACTTCGCCTCCCTGCGCGCGCTGCCCGACGTACTGAACTGGCTGCTGCGCGACCTCCCGACACCGGATCTCAGCGAACAGCAGCCCGCGTAGGGGCGGTTGACCCCATCGGCAGCCGTCGGCCCCATCGTCGGATGCGCCGTCCGCGAGCACACCGGGGCCGCCTCCGGGGCCGCCTCCCGGGGGACGCCGCCGGCGCGGTCGGCGCCGCCGCCGCGGTGATCACCGTCTCCGCCTGCCGCTGTGCGGGAACGGTTCCGCGCACGGCGGGCCCGGCTCCCGGCCGACGGCACACACCTTCGCATCGCACCAGGTCAGCGGGGTGCGGCCGGCGCAGGTCCGGTCCGGACGGAGCCGTCGCCGGGACGCCGGGCAATGAAAAGGATCTTTCCTTGCGGCAAACGGCCGAATCCGCCCTCTTGAGAAATCCGCCGCGCATTGCATGGAAGTGTTGACCAGGCGTCATGTCTCGTGTTGCCAAGGGGGACTGTCCTAGTAAAGTCCCTGCTTGACAGCAGCATGTGGCCGTTGTCATTCACATGTCCATTCCACATGGCTTCCCCAAGGACGGTGCCGTGAACACTTCAGCATCCCCCGCGACCAGCTCGGTCAAGGCCCACCGGGTCCCGCTCGGCAAGATCGACGTCCACACCGCGGCCGCGGCGACGACGCTCGGTCGCGTGCTGCCGGCCGAATCTGCTCGTCCGGTTCAGGCACCGATCTTCAACTCCGCGCTCTGACCCGAACTCCGCGCTCTAGACTGGTGGAATGACCGGCCTGATCGCATTTCGCGAGATCGTCCTGAAAGTTCACAGCAGATGCGATCTTGCTTGTGATCATTGCTACGTCTACGAACACGCAGATCAGAGCTGGCGGGCCCGGCCGAAAGTGATCTCCCCCGAGGTTATTTCGCATACCGCGTCCAGGCTCGCCGAACATGCCCGTGACCATGCACTCCCCTCCGTCACGGTGATTCTCCATGGAGGGGAACCCCTGTTGGCGGGCCCGTCCCGGCTCCGCCTCGTGTGCGAGGAGTTCACCCGGGCGCTCGACGGGGTCGCCGAACTCGACCTGCGCATCCACACCAACGGGCTCCAGCTCAGCACCCGTTACCTCGACCTCTTCGACGAGTACGGCGTCCGGGTCGGCATCTCCCTCGACGGGGACCGCGCCGCCAACGACCGCCACCGCCGGTTCGCCGACGGCCGCACGAGCCACCCGCTGGTCCTGGCCGCCGTCGCACTGCTGCGCTCCGAGCCGTACCGCCACCTCTACCAAGGCCTGCTCTGCACCGTGGACGTGGCCAACGACCCCGTCGCCGTACTGGACGCGCTGGTCGAACTCGAGCCCCCGCGCGTCGACTTCCTCCTCCCCCACGCCACGTGGGAGACGCCCCCGGCCCGCCCCGACGGCGCCCCCGACGCCTACGCGCGCTGGCTGCTGCGGATCTTCGACCACTGGGACCGGCTGGGACGCCCGGTGCCCGTACGGCTCTTCGAGTCCCTGCTGTCCACCCTGCGCGGGGGCCCCAGCCTCACCGAGTCGCTCGGCCTCGCGCCCACCGACCTCGTCGTCGTCGAGACCGACGGGACCCTGGAACAGGTGGACTCCCTCAAGAGCGCCTTCGAGGGGGCCGCGGCCACCGGCTTCAATGTCTTCGACCACGCGTTTGACCAGGTCGCGGCCCATCCCGGGGTCCGTGCCCGGCAACTGGGCCTGGCGGGCGTCAGCGAGTCGTGCCGCCGGTGCCCCGTCGTACGTTCGTGCGGGGGCGGGCTCTACACCCACCGCTACCGCGACCGGAACGGCTTCGACAACCCCTCGGTCTACTGCACCGACCTGCGCGAGCTCGTGGACGGGGTCGAGGGCCGCACCGCACCGCGGGAGACCGCTCCGCAGCTCACCGACCCGGCCGAACTCGCCCGGTCCCAGGAGGAACTGACCCGCGTCCTGCTGGCCCGGCTGCACGCGGACCTCGCCGCCGACCCCGGCTGGGCGCGGGCCTGGGAGCTGGTGGCCGCCGTGGAGCGGGCCGGGGAGGCGGGCACGGACGCGCTGGACGCCGTACTGGACCACCCCTTCACCCGGACCTGGGTGCTGGCGGCCCTGGACGCCGCCCGCGACGGCCGGCAGGACGCCCCGGAGGCGGCGCGCAGGCTGACCGCTCTGGCCGCCGCGGCCGTGCTCCGCGGCGGGCTGGACCTGCCGGCCGAGGTGGCCTACCGGGACGGCGAGGTGTACCTGCCGACGCTGGGGCTGCTGCGGCTCGGGGAGCCCGGCACGGAGGGCCGGGCCGCGCTGCACGTCACCGCCGAGGGATACGCCGTACGGGACGGCCGCGCCGAGCACCGCTTCGGGCCCACGGCGGGGGACGCCCGCTGGCAGCCCGTACGCACCTGGTCGCCCGGGCCGGACGCGGCCCCGGTGGCCCTGGAGGACCTCGACCCGTACCGCAACTGCTTCCCCCGCCCGCCCAGGCTCCGCCTCGGCGCCGGGGAGGCCGAGGAGTGGCGGGGCAGGCTGGACCGGGCGTGGGCGCTGCTGCACAAGGCGGTGCCGGAGTTCGCCCGGGCGGCGGCCACCGGGCTGACCACGCTGACCCCGCTCGCGGGCGGCCCGCGCGCGGGCGGCTGGGGCGAGGCCGGGCGGCACGGGCCGGGGGCACTCGGGGTGCCGTACGCGGCGGGGGTGCGCGAGACCGCGCTGGCGCTGCTGACCGGGCGGCGGCGGACCCGTCTGCGGGCGCTGACCGAGGTGGCCGACCTGTACGCGCTGGACGGTCAGTGGCAGCACCGCTCGCCGTGGCGGGAGCGGCCGGTACCGGTGTCCCGGCTGCTGGCGGACGTGCACGAGCGGGTGGCGGTGGAGGCGTACCGGCGGGCCACGGCGACGCCCGAGCCGGGCGGCTCGGACCGGATCCACCGGGCCCTGGACCTGCTCTCGGAGGCGGCCGAGCTGACGGTCACCGGAAAGAGCCTGGTCGCGGAGCTCCGCTACGAACTGAAGACGGTCGACGCGTGAGTGCGCCCGGCCGGCTCCAGCTCGCCGTGCAGTTGCGGCTGGCCGGGGTCCGCCCCGGCATGCGGCTCATGGTGCACTCCGCCCTCGGTGGGACCGGGCTGCGCGCGGAGCTGCTGCGCGACGCCCTGACGGGCGTCCTCGGGCCGCGCGGCACCCTGGTGGTCCCGGCGTTCACCCCGGAGAACTCCAAGACCTCCACCGCCCACCTGGAGCGGATCCGCGGTCTGGACGAGGCCGGGGTGCGGGACTTCCGCGAGCGGATGCCCGCCTTCGACCCGGCGAGCACCCCGAGCCAGGGCATGGGGTCCTTGGCCGAGGCCGTCCGCACCGCGCCGGGCGCGGCGCGCAGCGCCCATCCGCAGACCTCGTTCGCGGCCCTCGGGGCGGACGCGGAGCGGCTGTGCTCGGGTCATCGCCTCGGATGCCATCTGGGGGAGGAGTCACCTCTGGGAAAGCTGTGCTGGGAGGGCGGGCAGGTACTCATGATCAATGTGGGGTTTTCGGTCTGTACCGCTTTCCATCTCGCGGAGTACCGAATTCCGAAGCCCCCCTTGCGCATGTACCAGTGTGTGGTGAAGGTGAACCTTCCGGGGTCGCAAAGGCACCGGCAGGAGGGGGAGTGGACCGCATACGAGGACGTCGCGCTGGACGACGGCGATTTCGCGGAGATCGGTGACGCGTTCCCGGATTCACGGGTGCGCAGGGGGCGGGTGGGAGGTGCGTCGACCATGCTCTTCTCCCTCCCGGAGGCCGTCGATCACGCCCTTGACTGGATGACCGAAAACAGACGCTGATTGACTGAACGATGAGGGGATGTGGCGAAGCAGCTCCGGAATGATGTTTCTTCGCTTCGCATCTTCGGGACGGGGGTCGTGTGCCCGCATCAGGGGAGCCGTACTTTTTTCTCAGTTACGCACATACACCGAGGTTCGGGGCCGGGGGCCCCGACCCGGACATGTGGGTCGAGCGCCTTTTCCGTGATCTCTGCGGGCACGTCATGGCGCTGACGGACCTGCGTGCCGGGTACGACGTCGGGTTCATGGACCGGGAGATACGCAGCGGCGAGGGCTGGTCCGAACGGCTCGCCCGGGCACTCGCCAACTGCCGCGTCTTCGTTCCCCTGTTCTCGCCGCGGTACTTCGCCAGCGAGATGTGCGGGAAAGAGTGGTTCGCCTTCGCGCAGCGCGCCGTCCAGCACGGCGCGATGAGCAACAAACAGGCCGAGGCCATCGTGCCCGCGTTATGGGTACCGGTGCCACCGGAGCAACTCCCCGGCCCGGCCGAGCGGTTGCAGTTCAACCACAACACCTTCGGCGAGCGCTACGTCACCGACGGCCTGTACGGGCTGATCAAGCTGCGCGGCTACGCCGAGCAGTACGAGCAGGCCGTCTACGAGCTCGCCCGGCGCATCGTCCAGGTCGCCGAGACCGCCCACCTGGACCCCATCCGCCCGCTGGACTACCGGAACGTGCCGAGTGCCTTCGGCTCCAGCGGCAGCCCGGCCCGCACCCTGCACGTGACCGTGGCCGCCGCCTCCCGGCACGATCTGCCCGAGGGCCGCACCCCCGAGTACTACGGGGACAGCGCGCTCGAGTGGAACCCGTACCACCCGGTCGCCCAGCGGCCCATCGCCTATGTCGCCGAGGACCTGGTCAAGAACCTCAACTACCAGACCACCATGTCCTCCTTCGACGACGAGGCCGGGCACCTCGACAGCAAGCAGCTGCCGACCCGGCCGGAGATCCTGATCGTCGACCGGTGGGCGGTGGAGGACGAACAGCGGCGCCGGCGCCTGGCCGCCTTCGACCGGGAGCCCCGGCCGTGGGTCAACGTGGTCGTGCCGTGGAACCGGTACGACCATCAGAGCCGGTCGAAGGAGAACGAGCTGGCCGACCGGCTGGAGAACACCATGCCCAAGACGATGAGCCAGGGCCGGGCAGCCTGCCGGGCCGCCGCGAACGGCGTGGCCAACGTGGAGACCCTCGGCCAGATCCTGCCGCAGGTGGTCGAGGCGGCCGCCCAGCAGTTCCTCAGACACGCGCAGCCGTATCCGCCGAAGGGCGACACCTCCATCGAACGGCCCCGGTTGCTGGGGCCGATGGGGATGAACGGGCCGCCCGGGCCGCCATCGCCCCGCGTCCCTTTCCCGCCCGACTCCGACCGGCACCGGACCGGGCCGGCGGGCGCCGGCCTCCACGACAACGACGACAACGACACCGACCGGGGGGACGCGGATGACAGCGAGCAGTGACAGCAGCGGCGACAGCGACAGCCGTGACGGACGCATCGTCACCTTCTATTCGTACAAGGGCGGCACGGGCCGCACCATGGCGCTGGCCAACACCGCCTGGATCCTGGCGGCCAACGGCAAGCGGGTCCTCGCCGTGGACTGGGACCTGGAGGCGCCCGGCCTGCACCGCTTCTTCCACCCCTTCCTGGACCCCTCCACGCTGGGGGCCACCACCGGGGTCATCGATCTGATCAGCGAGTACGCCTGGGCCGCGACCAGCCCGGTGCAGCGGCCCGACGACTGGCACAAGGACTACGCGCGGATACAGCCGCACGCCGTCTCGCTCACCCCGGAGACCCACGGCTGGGAGTTCCCGGACGGCGGCACCCTGGACTTCGTCTCGGCGGGCCGGCAGAACCGCGAGTACTCCGCGACCGTCTCCACCTTCGACTGGGACAACTTCTACGACCGGCTCGGCGGCGGGCTCTTCTTCGACGCCTTACGGGCCGACATGAAGCGGAACTACGACTACGTCCTGATCGACAGCCGCACCGGCCTGTCCGACATCGCCGACATCTGCACCGTCCACCTCCCGGACATCCTGGTCGACTGCTTCACCCTGTCCGACCAGTCCATCGACGGCGCCGCGTCCGTCGCCCGCCAGATCGACGAGCGGTTCAGCGACCGCGGCATCAAGATCTACCCGGTCCCGATGCGCATCGACGAGGGCGAGAAGGAGAAGGCCGACGCCGGCCGGGCGCTGGCCCGGATCAAGTTCGACCGCTTCCCGAACGGCCTGGTCGGGGACGAGCTCACCTCCTACTGGGGCGCGGTGGAGATCCCGTACCGCCCCTACTACGCCTACGAGGAGACCCTGGCCACCTTCGGCGACGAGGCCGGGCTCACCAACTCCCTGCTCTCCGCGTTCGAGCGGCTCACCGCCGTGGTCACCGAGGGCCACATCACCTCCATGCCGGTCATCGGCGAGGAGGTCCGGCTGCGCATCAGGGACGCCTTCACCCGGCGCCGCCCGGCCCTGCCCGCCGACCTGTTCCTGTCCTACGTCGCCGAGAACCGGATGTGGGCCGACTGGATCGAGTCGGTGCTCACCCGGGCCGGATTCCGGGTCGTGCCGAAGGACGTCTCGGCCGAGCGGGCACCGGGAGCGGTCGCCGGGGACACCCTCGGGGGCGCGGGCATCAGCATCGACACGGCCGCCCGGACCGTGGTGCTGCTCTCCACGGCCTACCTCAAGTCGGCCCGGGCCGTGGACGTGTGGGAGCGCGCGGCCGCCGAGGACCCGACCGGGGGCCGGCGCCAGCTGGTGCCGCTGAGGGTGGGCGACGTACGGCTGTCCACGCCGTACATCGACCGCAACCCGGTGGACCTGTTCCGGCTCGACGAGGTGCACGCGACCACCGCCCTGCTGCGTGCGGTGGAGCGGCCCATGGCGCTGCCCGACAGCGTCAACAGTGCCTCGCAGCCCGGTCCCCGCTTCCCGGGGACCGTCCCGAAGATCTGGAACGCGCCGCCCCGCAACCCCGGGTTCACCGGGCGCAGCATCGTGCTGGAGCGGATGCGCGACCAGCTCGGCGGGGGCATGGCCGTGGTGCTGCCGCAGCCGCAGACCCTGTTCGGGCTCGGCGGCGTCGGCAAGACGCAGGTGGCACTGGAGTACGTGCACCGGTTCATGGCCGACTACGACCTGGTGTGGTGGATCTCCTCGGAGCAGACCGACGACGTGGTCGCGGCGCTCGCGGAGCTGGCGGTGCGGCTGGGCGCGCAGACCGGCGAGGACATGGCGGCCGCCTCCCAGGAGGCGATCGACCTGCTGCGGCGCGGGGTCCCTTCCTCCCGCTGGCTGCTGGTCTTCGACAACGCGGACGATCCCGAGACGCTCAAGCGGTTCTTCCCGCCGGGCGGCCCGGGCCATGTCCTGGTGACCTCCCGCAACCAGTCCTGGTCGCAGTACGGTGACGCGCTGCCGGTGGACGTGTTCCTGCGGGAGGAGTCCATCGAGCACCTCCAGCGCCGGGCCCCCGGGCTCAGCAAGGACGACGCCGAGCAGGTGGCGGTGGCGGTGGGCGACCTGCCGCTGGCCGTCGAGCAGGCGGGTGCGTGGATCGCGGAGACGGCGACGCCGGTGTCCGCGTACATCGAGCAGCTGGCGCAGCAGGCCGCCCGCGTCCTGGCCCTGAACCAGCCGCCCGGTTACCCGGAGCCGGTGGCCGCCACCTGGAACATCTCCATCGAGCGGCTGCAGTCCCGGTCCCCGGCGGCCGTCCGGCTGCTCCAGCTCTGCGCCTTCCTCGCGCCCGAGCCGATCTCCGCGAACCTGCTCTACAGCAAGGAGATGATCGACGCCCTCAAGCCCTACGACTCCTCGCTGCAGGAGAAGCTGGTGCTGGGCCGGGTGATCCGGGAGATCGGCCGGTTCGCGCTGGCCAAGGTCGACCAGGTCAGCAACAGCATCCAGGTGCACCGGCTGGTGCAGGCGGTGATCCGGGCCCAGCTGAGCGAGGAGGAGCAGCGCGAGGCGCGGCACGCGGTCCACCGGATCCTGGCCGGGGCCCGGCCGGACGACGACGAGCCGATCGACAATCCGGAGACGTGGCCGCGGTTCAACACCATCTGGTCGCACCTGACCCCGTCGGAGGCCCGGTACTGCAAGGAACCGGAGACGCGCCGGCTGCTGATCGACCGGGTGCGCTACCTGTGGAAGCGCGGCGATTTCAAGGCCGCGTACGCCCTCGGCGAGGAGCTGCGCGAGGCGTGGAAGGAAATGCTGGGCAACAACGACCTGCAGTACCTGTACCTGCGCTTCCACCTGTCGAACATCCTGCGCTCGCAGGGCCGGTTCGTGGAGGCGAAGGAGCTGGACGAGGTCACGCTGGAGCGGCAGAAGGCGGTGCTCGGCCCCTCGCACCCGCACACGTACATGACCATGAGCGGTCTGGCCAACACCCTGGGCGCGCTGGGTCATTACGGACAGGCGATGGAGCTGGCGACCGAAGCCCACGAGGGCTTCAGCCAGATCTTCCACGAGGCGCACCCGCGCACGCTGGCCGCCGCGAACAACCTGGCGCTGAACCTGCGGCTCGTGGGTCAGTACACCAGGGCCCGTGAGATCGACCAGGAGGTGCACGACCTGCGCACGGAGGTGCTCGGGCCGGAGCACCCGTACACGTTGTCCTCCGCGCAGAACCTGGCGCGCGACCTGCGCGAGGTGGGCCGGTACGAGGACTCGGTGCAGCTGCTCAGCCGGACGTACGACACCTACAAGCGGACGCTGGGCCGGGCGTTCCCCGGCACCCTGTCGGCGGCGAAGAACCTGGCGGTGTCGCTGCGCCGGGCCGGCCAGCTGGAGGACGCCCTCCGGCTGACCACGGCCACCCGGGCCCGCTACCGGGCCAAGTACACCTCCGTCAACCCGGACCTGCTGTCCTGCGAGCTCAACCTGGCCTCGGACCTGTTCGCGACCGGGGATCCGGGCGGGGCGCGGGACCTGGCGCAGGAGGTGGTGGACGAGTACATGAAGGTGCCGGGCGAGCGGCACCCGTACACCCTGGCGGCCGTGAACAACCTGGCTGTCTTCCACTGGGGCACGGGCGCCGCGGAGACGGCGGAGACGATGCTGCGCCAGACCATACGGGGGATGCGGGACGTGCTCGGCGACAACCACCCGCACACCGTTTTCGCGCACCTCAACCTCGCCAACACGAGGGCCGACCTGGGCGATCCGGAAGGCGCGCTGGAGCTGGAGCGGCTCGCGGTGATGCGGCTGCGCGAGGCGCTCGGGGCGCACCATCCCGAGACCCTTGCGAGCAGTTCCAACATGGCGGTCAGCCTGGACTCGATGGGCCGCAAGGAGGAGGCGGCCCGGCTGCGGGCGGAGGCGGTGTCCGAGCTGACCCGGCTGCTCGGCGAGGACCACAGTCTGACCCGGTACGCGCGCGACGAGCGGCGGGTCCACCGCGACCTGGAGCCTCTCGCCGTCTGATCCGACGGCGGGCGGCGGGGGCTCCGCGACCGCGGGCCCCCGCCGCCCGCCACCCGACAGCAGGGGGGCGCTGTGACCGACAGCATGACCTTTCGAAACGAGGACCTGCCGGCCCTCTTCCACCACACCGACCAGGCGGCGATCTCCCGGCAGCGGGAGTCGACCCAGGCCACCCGCGCCCAGTTGCTGCTGCTGGTCGCGGCCGCGGCGGCCGCCGCGCTGCCCGCCGGGCCGAAGCTGGGCTCGATGTACTTCTTCGGGCTGCTGAGCGTGCTCTCGTACGTGGGGGTGCTGGGCGTGGGCATGCGGGCGACGCGGCGCCGGGCCCGTCCGCAGTGGCAGCTCAACCGCAGTGCGGCGGAGTTCATCAAGTCGCTGGCCTGGCGGTACGCGGTGCACGGGGCGCCGTTCGGCAGTGAGGTCGCCGCGCCCGACGCGACGTACCGCACCCGGTTGGAGGCGGGTCTGGCCGAGCTGCGGAAGATGGGCTGGGAGGATCCGCGGGCCGCGGGGACGGTTCCGGAGGGCGGGGAGATCACCGGCGCGATGCAGCGGTTGCGCGGGATGGACTACCAGGCGCGGCGCGAGACGTACGTCCGGGACCGGCTGATCGAGCAGCGCAACTGGTACCGGCGGCGCACGGAGGTGTCCCGGCGGGCGACGAACCTGTGGTCGTGGACGATCGTGCTGCTGACCTGTCTGGCGCTGCTGTTCGCGCTGCTCGGGTCGTTCGGTTCGGGTCCGGGGCCGAGGCTGACCGCGCTGCTGAGCGCGGCGGCGGCGGCCGGGATCGCCTGGAACGAGGTGCGCCGCCACCATCCGCTGATCGAGGCGCACACGCTGATCGAGCAGGACCTGGCGGCGATGATGGTCGTGATGCAGACGACCATCACGGAGTCGCAGTGGCCCTCGTCGGTGTACGAGACGGAGCGGTACGTGTCCCCGCAGCACACGGACTGGCTGGCCCGGCACAGCAGTTGAGGGCGGGGAGGGCGTGACCCGGGACTAGGGGGTGTCTTGTCGATCGGGCCGGCCCGGCCTGATCGGCAAGACGCCCGGCCTAGGCCGTCTCTTTCGGATCTTGCCGGGCCCGCGACGCCCGGCACCGCACCTGGCCGCGTTGTCGGGGCGCCCGAGTACGTCCAGTACACGGGCGCTCCTCCGCCTTGCCATCCACGGCACCGGACGCCGCGGGCTCGGCCGACAAGATCCGAAAGAGACGGCCTAGTCCCGGGTCACGCCCTCGCACCAGATGACGGTGACCGGTTTGCCGAGCGCCCGCGCGTAGGCGACGATCTCGGCGGTGCCGCCGTGCCCGCGGGCGGGCTGCCCGTCCCAGACGGCGACGAGCCGGTCGCACGAGTCGGCTATGTAGGTGCCGGCGGCGTAGTAGGCCTCGTCGGTGGAGCGGGCGAAGTCCATCCGGACCTCCTGGGTGGCCCGGTTCTTGAGCCCCCGGTAGCGGGCGAGGGCCTCGGCGCCCTCGAAGGCGTCCTCGTAGTCCCCGCTGGGGATCACCACGGTGAGGTCGGCGCCGTTCTCGAGGGCGATGGCGGCGAACAGCTGGTCCGCTCCCTCGGCGAGGCTGGAGAAGGCCTCCAGCGGTCCGTCGTGGTCGCCCAGTACGGCCCGCAGGCCGTCCTCCACATGGCCGAGCACCGAGTCGGGAATGGCTCGGTGCCCGGTCACGCCGATGCGTTTCATGCAGAAACCAGCCTCCCCCGTGGACACGGCCGCCCCGAACATCCTCCCAGAAGGCGGGAGGACGTCCAGGGGTGCGACGGGGGCGCGTGAGTCATCGTCAGTAGACGCTGACCCCGTATGCGTTGAGGGCTTCGACCACCGGCTGGAAGAAGGTCGTCCCGCCCGAGGAGCAGTTTCCGCTGCCGCCGGAGGTGAGGCCGACGGCGCGGGTGCCCGAGTAGAGCGGGCCGCCGCTGTCGCCGGGTTCGGCGCACACGTTGGTGCGGATCATGCCGTAGACGATGTCGCCGCCGCCGTAGTTGACGGTGGCGTTGAGTCCGGTGACCCGGCCGCTGTGGATACCGGTGGTGGACCCGCGCCTGGTCACCGACATGTTGAGGGTGGCGTTCACGGCGCTGGTGATGTCCTGGCTGCCGACGGTGCCGGGGGGCACCGGCGTGTTGCTGGCGTACTTGATGAGGCCGTAGTCGTTGGTCGGGAAGCTGGAGCCGACCGTGGAGCCCACGACGGCGGTACGGGCGGAGTTGCTCCACCAGGTGCCCGCCCCGTCGGTGCAGTGCCCGGCGGTCAGGGCGTAGTAGGTGCTGCCGTTGCGCACGTTGAAGCCCAGCGAACAGCGCCAGCTGGTGGCGTAGATGGCATCGCCGCCGGACACCAGTTTGGTGAGCTTGCCGGGGATGCGTTCGATGCGCAGCGCTCCGACGTCGGCCCCGGCCTCGCGCTTGATCCTCGCGATACCGGCGTCGGAGACCGTGGAGTCGGCGGAGACCACCAGGGTTCCGGTGGCGGGGTCGGTGTGCCAGGCGGTGCCCGCCACGTCGGCGCGCAGGACGGATGCGCCGGCCGAGGCGAGCCGGTCGGCGCTGAATCCGCTGTCCTTGCCGTCCCGGCTGGAGTCCGCGCTCGCGGCCGTGGGGACGGCGAGCGCTGCGGCGGCGGCCAGGCCGGTGGCCGCCGCGAGCAGCCTGGTACGGGTCATGCGCTTGATCCTCACTTCTCGTCCTCCTGGAGAGGGTCGGGGGCCCGGCGGTTGTGGGGGTGCCGGCGCCCGTGAGGCGCAGCCGGGGGCACGGCGGGCGCATGAACTTTGGCCGTGTCCCTGACAAGCGCTGTCGGGAGTGTCCTGTCGTCGGATACCGGTCGCAAGAGCGGCTTTCAGCCTCCGCCCGCCCGCCGCGACCTCGAAGGGCAGCGTGTTCCCGGGCGGCGGAAAAGGGCAGATGAAGCGCCTCGCGCGCCGGGTATGCCGGGCTTCAGGAAGTGGTGGCCGCGCCCGGCGGCGGCGGTGGCGGTCGGCGCCACACCGGTCTCCGGCCGGCGCCAATGCCCCGGAACGGCCGGAATTCGACCTTCCGGGTAGTCGGCGGGCCGGAAGGTTCCGGTCAGCGCGAGGGGGCCGCAGGGCGCGGACACTGCCGCCGCCCTGCGCTCGCGCCATTCCCGCCACGCGGCGTGCGGGTCGTCTGCGTCGTCGCTCATCCCGCTCAACCCTTCCACGCGGGTCCGGACGGGAATCCCCGCGTACGCCGTCCGGACCTGTGAAATCTGAAAGAGCCTCAGCAGTCGCAGCCGCAGCAGTCACAGCTGCAGCAGCCGTCGCCACCACCGCCACCGCCACCGCTCCCACCGCTGGTATCGGTGCTGCCGCAGCAGTCGCAGGATTCGCAGCACTCACAGGCGTCGCACCACGGGTCCCGCTTCTTCCGGGACCACGGGCCCTCGTGCTCGGTGCAGCACATCTGGCAGGTACAGAACAGTCCGATGGCCACCGCGCAGCCCGCGAGCAGTCCGCGGCGCGGCCGCTGCGGGGGCGGCGCGCCACCGAATCCGCCCGGGCCCGTGGGCGGCATCCCCGGGCCGCCCGCTCCTCCGCCGTACGGGGCCCCGCCGTAGGGGTTCTGGCCGTACGGGCCCTGGCCGTACGGGTTCCCGCCCTGGCCGCCGTACGGCTGGCCCGCGTACGGGTTGCCGCCCTGGCCGGCGGAGGCCGTCGCCGTGTGGGCGCAGCTGCCGGTGCCGAAGGCCCGGTCCACCGAGGTGCGCAGCTCGTGCACGAGCAGCCGGTGGGCGAGCCCGGCGTCCGTGAACTCGACCTCGCCCAGCGCGAGCTTGATGCCGTGGAGGGCGTCGTCGCAGAGCCTGCGGGCCTCGGTGAGCGAGGTCCCGGTGGCGGTGAGCGGGTTCCAGGCGCCCGCGACGGCGTCGGCGCCCTGGTCCTCCACCGCGTCGAGCAGGTGGGCGAGCCGGCCGAAGTACCGGCCGGCCTCGGCCAGCGCGGGGGCGTTGCCTGGCCGTCCGGCCAGCTGCGCGGTATGCGCGAAGGCGGCGGCCGTCGCGGTCTCCGTCGGCTCGGTCACCACGAGCACCGGGGTGCCGAGGCCCGCGAGCGTCTCGATGCCCGCCTGCCGGTCCACGGCGTCGACGAGCACGGCGGTGTCGAAGCCGAGCGAGGCCCCGGTGCGGGCTCCGGCCCGGTCCCAGCCGCGGGCCACCTTGCGCGCGGCGGCGGCTATGGGGGCGCGGGCCAACAGCCCGTCCCGGTCGGCCACGTGGTCGCGCACCTTGGCGGAGGCGAGCACGAGCGAGACGGCGGCGGCGAGCCGCGCCCCCTCGCCCTGGGCCACGGAGGCGGTGCGCATCCCGCGCAGCGGGCAGGGCCCGGCGGTGCGCCGGGCCTCGGGCGCGGTTCCCGACTGAGCCTCCGTCAGAACGGAGACGAGCAGACCGTCGTAGTTCGTAACGATCCGGGCGAACTGTCCGTGATCTCCCCGAAGTGCCAGGCACAGCCCGCACAGATGGGCCATCCACTCCGCCTTGAACCGTTCTCCCAACCGGTGCGTGCAAGGTCTCACGATGCCGAACAAGCTGCTTCCCCCGTGTGTCGTACGCGTGCTTGCCGGGCATCGTATCGACCCGCGCGTTTCACCCGTACGTCCGCGTCGCTCACCCGTAAGGCGGCAGTGGTCGTATTTTCACTCAGTCAGCAGTGGTGGCGACCAGGATCCTTGACCGTGCAACGGATGTTCTGCACCAGTACCGTCACGAAACCCGTGCGCGGCGACTATCCACTTGGCGCGTTGTCAGCATCATGGACGAGCATAGGGGCAGCGGAGAGAAGACAGACTGACCGCGGTGAAAGGAGGCAGTCCATGGGTTCGGTGCGCAAGGCGAGTGCCTGGCTGGGTCTCGTGGAGGACAGCGACGACGATCGCTACTACGACGACGACTACGCGGAGGCCGCCCAGGGTTCGGTGGCCGGCCCCGGCGAGCAGTGGGTCACCGACCCCCGGGTCCGGGTGGCCTCCGAGTCGGCCGTGGAGCACGGCCGTCGCATCGCGACGGTCACCCCGGACGGTTTCCGTGACGCGCGGGGCATCGGCGAGCTGTTCCGCGACGGGGTACCGGTCATCGTCAACCTGTCGTCGATGGACCCGGGTGACGCGAAGCGCGTCGTCGACTTCGCGGCCGGACTGACCTTCGGGCTGCGCGGTTCGATCGAGCGGGTGGCGACCAGGGTCTTCCTCCTGACCCCGGCCGACACCCAGATCGTCAGCGGCGAAGCGGGCGGCCGCTCACGCGACTTCTTCAACCAGAGCTGAGCAGGGCTCTCACCGGAAGGCGTCCAGCCCGGTGAGTGCCTTGCCCAGCACCAGCTGGTGCATCTCGACGGTGCCCTCGTAGGTGAGCACCGATTCGAGGTTGGTGGCGTGCCGCATGACGGGGTACTCGAGGGAGATCCCGTTGGCTCCGAGGATGGTCCGCGCGGTGCGGCAGATCTCGATGGCCTCACGGACGTTGTTGAGCTTGCCGAAGCTGATCTGCTCCGGCCGCAGGGTGCCCGCGTCCATGCGCCGGCCCAGGTGGTGCGCGAGCAGGATGCCCTTGTGGAGTTCCAGGGCCATGTCCGCCAGCTTGGCCTGGGTGAGCTGGAAACCGCCGATCGGCTTGCCGAACTGCTCCCGCGTCCTCGCGTAGTCGAGCGCGGACTCGAAACTGGCCCGCGCCGCGCCCATGGATCCCCAGATGATCCCGTACCGAGCGTGGCTGAGGCAGCCGAGCGGCCCCTTGAGCCCGGTGACCAGCGGCAGCACCGCGTCGGCGGGCAGCCGTACGTCGTCCATCACCAGCTCGCTCGTGACGCTGGCCCGCAGCGACCACTTGTGCTTGATCTCCGGCGCCGAGAACCCGGGGGTGTCGGTGGGCACCGCGAAACCGCGGATCCCCTCGTCGGTCTGCGCCCACACCACGGCGACCGCCGCGACGGAACCGTTGGTGATCCACATCTTGCGGCCGTTCAGCACCCAGTCGGTGCCGTCGCGCTTGGCGTAGGTCCGCATCGCCGCGGGGTCCGACCCCACATCGGGCTCGGTCAGCCCGAAGCAGCCGATGAGCTCGCCCGCGGCCATGCCGGGCAGCCAGCGCTGCTTCTGCTCCTCGGAGCCGTACTTCCAGATCGCGTACATGGCGAGCGACCCCTGCACCGACACGAGCGAGCGGATCCCGGAGTCGGCGGCCTCCAGCTCCAGGCAGGCGAGCCCGTACTGCACGGCGCTGGCGCCGGCGCACCCGTAGCCCTGGAGGGACATCCCGAGCGCTCCGATGCCACCGAGCTCCCGGGCCAGCTCGCGGATCCCGGGCAGCTCGCCGCTCTCGTACCACTGCGCGATGTTCGGCAGCACCCGGTCGGCAGCCCAGGCGCGGACGGTGTCCCGGACGGCGAGGTCCTCGGGCCCGAGGAGCTCGTCGAGCCCGAGCGGATCATGGGGCAGGAACGCGGACACTGGGCCTCCCGGCGGCCTGAGACAGAACCTAGCAGCGCAAGTTTTGCGCTCACCCGAAGCTATTAGCCCAGGCCGGGCAAATCCAGCCCCCTATTCCAGCCCCGCCGGGGGTACCTCCCATCGGTAGCCGGGGGAGCTTGAGGCGCTCTTTCAGCCCCGCCGGCGTTTGAGGCGCGGGGGTCCGGGGGCAGCGCCCCCGGCAACGGCGCCGCACCCGGCGGCACCGAACTGCGTCAGCCCGCCTGCTCGACCGGGGTCGGCCGCGCCTCACCCTTCGCCTGCGCGGGCAACCGCACCTCCGCCGCCTCTTCCTCCGCCGCCCCGCAGTCCATCGTCCGCGGCAACTTCAGCGCCATCACCGCCCCCGCGAACAACAGCACCGCGCTCACCAGCAGCGTCACGTGCAGTCCGTGCACGAACGACTGCCGCGCCGCCGCGTACAGCGACGCCCCCGCCGGCCCGCCGAGGTGCGCGGCGATCTGGTAGGCCTCGCCCAGAGAGTTCGCCGCGCCCGCCGAATCCGCCGCCGACACCCCCGGCACGCCCATGAGCCCCGGCCGGTACGCCGCGTTCATCACGCTGCCCAGCAGCGCGATGCCCATGCCCGCGCCCAGCTGGTACGAGGTCTCGCCGATCGAGGCCGCGCCGCCCACGGTGGCCGCCGGGGCCTCGCTCAGCATCGACTCGTACGCGGCGAACAGCGTGGTCTGCAGCCCGAAGCCGAGCAGGATGAAGCCGATGGTCAGCAGCAGCGGCCGGTCCTGCTGGCCCATGAGCGTCAGCAGCAGCACGGCGAAGGCCGTCAGGACGAAGCCCAGCGACACCATCGTGCGCGGCCCGACCCGGCCCAGGGTGTACGAGCCCGTGGCGCCCGCGGCCATGGCGGCGAAGGTCAGGGGCAGCAGTCGCAGGCCGGTCTCCAGCGGGCTGAGGTGCAGCACCAGCTGGAGGTACTGGACGGCGATCAGCTCCAGGCCTACCAGGGCCAGCATGGCGAGGACGATGCACGCGACCGAGGTGGAGAAGGCGGCCCGCGAGAACATCCGCATGTCGATCAGCGGCTGCTCGCGCCGCCTCTGCCGCCGCACGAACAGGACGAGCAGCACCAAGCCGACCAGCAGCGGGAGCAGCGCCTCGGCGTCGAGGAGCCGGCGTTCGGCGCCCAGCCGCTTGATCCCGAGCACCGTGCCGAGTACACCGGCGGCGGCCATCAGCGCGCCGAGCACGTCCCACGGCCCGTCGGCGGAGCCGCGCGACTCCGGCAGCAGCCAGCGGCCGAGCGGCAGGATCAGTGCCATCAGCGGGATGTTGATGAGGAAGACCGAGCCCCACCAGAAGTGCTGGACGAGGAAGCCGCCGAGCACCGGGCCGCTGGCCGCGCCGATGGCGGCGACGGCGGTCCAGATGCCGATGGCGAGCGCCCGCTCGCGCCGGTCGGGGAAGACCTGCCGCAGGATCGACAGGGTGGCGGGCATGATCATCGCGCCGCCGATGCCGAGCAGGGCGCGCGCGGCGATCAGGACCTGGGCGTTGTCGGCCAGGGCCGCTATCGCGGAGGCCGCGCCGAAGAGCCCGTAGCCGAGGAGGAGGATCCGGCGGCGGCCGACCCGGTCGCCGAGGGTGCCGAAGAGGATGAGCAGCGAGGCGCAGACCAGCGGGTAGGCGTCGACGATCCACAGGAGTTCGATCGAGCCGGGGCGCAGGTCCTCGGTGACGGAGGGAACGGCGACGTGCAGGATCGTCGCGTCGAGCGCGACGAGGACCAGGCTGACGCAGAGCACCGCCAGGACGACCCAGCGGTTGGTCCCACCGGAGGCGGCGCTCAGCCGCTGCCAGGGGGAAGGGGTCCGGACCCCGGCCGCGTTCGTCCCCGACATGCATGTACCTCCCAGGTGATCCCTCGGGCTCGGCGGACCAGCGTCTTGTGGAGCCACGGGGGGTGGTGCGCTGTGCGGCGTCCAACGGGGTCCGGCATCGACACGCGAGTGAACGGTCAGCGTACGCGAGTTCGTCTGGCCGACACGTGGTCAAGCTCTCATCCCGGCGACGGCCCCCGTGTGGCGTACGCCACTCCCTCCACCGTCATCCTTCCCCCGTGTACACGCGCGCTCACGGCCTGTGGTTTCCCCGTCGCCGCACTTCCCGCCCCGGCTCCGGCCCTCGAGGGGCGTCCGACCGCAGCCACCGATAATCATGCATGTGGAAGATCTTGGATTTCGCCGGGCCGCGCCCGCACTGGCCGCCTTCGCGGCGGTGCGGCTGCTCGGGCTGACCGTGCTCGCGGTGTGGGGCGCGGCGGTCGGCAGCAGCCCGCACACGCTGCTGTCGGCCCGCTGGGACTCGCTCTGGTACGCCCGCATCGCCGCGGAGGGGTACGGGTACGAGGTGCTCCTCCCCAACGGGGACGTCCACTCGAACCTGGCGTTCTTCCCGCTGCTGCCGTGGCTGGAACGGGTGGTGTCCGCGGCGACCGGGCTCTCGTACGGCTCCGCGGGTCTGGTGGTGTCGGTGGTCGCGGGGCTCGCCGCGGCCTGGGGGATCTTCGCGGTGGCCGATCTGGTCCACGGCCGCCGGGCCGGGGTGTTCGCGGTCGCGGTCTGGGCGGCGCTGCCGGTCGGGATCGTGCAGTCCATGGCGTACAGCGAGTCGCTGTTCACGGCCCTGGCCGCCTGGGCGCTCTACGGGGCCCTGCGCGGACGGTGGCTGACGGCGGGACTGCTCGCGGCCGGGGCCGGGCTGACCCGCCCGGTCGGCGCGGCGGTGGTCGCGGCGGTGTGGGTGGCCGCCGCGCTGGCCTGGCGGCGCGGGGAGCGGTCCTGGCGGACGGTCGCGGGGGTGCTGCTGGCTCCGGCGGGGGCGGCGGCGTACGTCCTGTGGGTCGGTGCGCGCACCGGGGGCGGTCTGCTGGGCTACCTGGACGTGCAGGGCGGCTGGGGCAACGGCTTCGACGGCGGCTGGGCGTTCGCGCGGTTCATCGGGGCGAAGCTGGCCTCGTCCGCGTTCCTCGCCGGGGTGGGGCTGATCGCGGGGGTCGTGCTGGTGCTCTGGCTGTACGGGAAGTGCGTCCGGCAGCGGCAGCCGGTGCCGCTGCTCGTGTACTGCGGGATCGTCGTGGCGCTGGCGCTGTGCGCGTCCGGGTACTTCGGCTCCAAGCCCCGGCTGCTGCTGCCCGCCTTCCCTCTGGTGCTGCCGCCGGCGGTGGCGCTGGCGCGGTGGCGGACCGGGCGGGCGGCCTCGGTGGTGGGCGCGCTGGCGCTGGCCTCGGCGGTCTACGGGGCGTTCTGGCTGAACGGCTCGGGTCCTCCATAGGACCCCCACATCACGGAATGGATCATTCCGGTCCATCTTTCAGCAAAAGAAATGGCCCGCACGGCTATAAAGTCCGGATAAGTGACAGAAACAATTCACCGGGGCAGTGGATCAAGGGGCGGCCAACCACTGCCGAAATAGCGGGAATTAAGTCCCGCGTGAGACCAACTCCACATCACATGGTCATCACAAAGCCCGCGATTCGCCCGGGCCGACCATCGGCGGGCGGTAACGTCGATTGAGTGCGTACCGACCAAATCCTGACCCGTCTGGAGCGGGTGTTCGCCCGGCTGGACCGGGAACCAGAGCGACCGGCTCATCTGCAAACCCCGCAGATGAGCCGGCACCGCGTCGTACTCCTGGGATCGACCCTCGCCTTCTATCTCGCAATCGTGGTCGCCGTACTGACCACTTCCTGGCTGGTCCGCCTGGACTGGCAGATCATGTTCTTCCGGCCCTACGAGCAGTGGCCGCAGCTGCACGCCTTCCTCGACTACCTGGTCGTGCTGGGCCAGCGCGGACCCACGGCGGTCATGGTCGCCGCCTGGCTCGGCTGGCGCTCCTGGCGGCAGCACACCCTCCGCCCGCTGATCACCCTCGGCGTGGCACTGCTGCTGCTCAACATCACCGTCGGCTCCGTCAAGCTCGGCCTCGGCCGGCTCGGTCCGCACTACGCCACGGAGATCGGATCCGCCGAACTCTTCGCCGGTGGCGATATATTCCCTTCCGGTCACACCGCCAACGCCGTGGTGACCTGGGGAATCCTGGCCTACCTGGCCTCCACCGGGGTCACCCGCCGGGTGCTGTCCGTGGTGTCCGCGGTCGTCTCGCTGAGCGTCGGCGCCACCACGGTGTACCTCGGCACCCACTGGGTCAGCGACGTCCTGCTCGGATGGTCCGCGGGCCTGCTGATCCTGCTGGCCCTCCCCTGGTTCGAGCCGCTCATCGCCCGGACCGAGGCCTACGTCTTCGACGTGCGCGAGCTGCTGCGCCGCCGCGCCGAGACCGGGCGCATGCCCGTGCCGGTCGTCTCCGTGCTCACCCCGCTGCTCTCGGCAGGCGGCAAGTGGCAGTTGCGGACCCCCGCGGAGGCCGCCGCCGACACCGCCGCGGAGCCGGTCCCGCAGCCCGTCACGGCCACCGTCACCGCGGCGGCCACCGTCACCGCGCACTCCCCCACCGCCCGGCCCGCCGCGCACCCGGCCGGCCGGCCGCACGTGATCCGCTCCGAGCGGACCCCGGTCACGCCGAACGGCAGCCGCCGCCCGGCGCACACCGAACGGGCCACCGCCCGGGGGGCCGCGGCCCGTCCGGTCGCCGGCGGCTGACCGTCCCACCGCGGGGGCGGTACGCACCCCCTCCCCCCGTGACACACGAAGGCGGGCCGGGTCCTCGGACCCGGCCCGCCTTCGCCGTTCGTCAGCGCCACGCCCGGACGTTCGTCCGTCCCGGGTCACGCTTGTGTCACAGAATATCAACAGCCGCAAATTGTTTACCGGTCCGCGACACGCCCGGGGTTCAGACGGTTTGGAATTTGTGCCGAACACGGCCGAATTCCTGTCCGGGATTGTCATGATCCCCTTGGCCCAGACCAGTTGAACCCCCCTCAGCTCCCCTACATTTCCTTCACTTCTCCGGCCTCCACGGCCCTGCCCAGGAGATCCCGCGCGGCCCTGATCCGATCCGTCAGCTCCGGCGGTTCGACCACTTCGAACTCACAACCGAGCAGCATGACGTGAATCACCAGAACGTCCAGGCTGACCGCCCCGGTCCGCAGCAGACAGCTCTGCCCGTCGATCGGTTCCAGGACCCCGTCGCTCGGCCCGACGGTCCGTGCCGCGTCCTGCGCCGAAACCTTCAGCCGCACCACCGCGCGGGCCGCGTACGCCCCCCGCGACACGCCCTCGGAGACGTACGCGGCGAGGTCCTCGGCGGGCGCCGGGCGCGGACTGAACCGCGGTCCGTGCGGAGGCCTGGGTTCGATCCGGTCGGCGCGGAAGGTCCGCCACGCCTCCCGGTCCAGGTCCCAGGCGACGAGGTACCAGCGCCGCTCGGTGCACACCAGCCGGTGCGGTTCGACGGTGCGGCGGCTGACGTTCCCCTCGTGGTCGCGGTACCCGAAGCGCAGCCGCTCGCCGTCCCGGCAGACCGAGGCCAGCTCGGTCAGCACCGAGGGGTCCACGGTGGACCGCTGAGCGCCGCGCAGCATCGGTACGGTGAACTCGTTGAGCGCGGACACCCTGCGGCGCAGCCTCGACGGCAGCACCTGCTCCAGCTTCGCGAGGGCGCGTACGGAGGCCTCCCCGATGCCCTCCACCCCGTTCCCGGCGGCGGTCCGCAGGCCCACGGCGACGGCCACGGCCTCGTCGTCGTCCAGCAGCAGCGGCGGCAGCTCGGCCCCCGCGCCCAGCTGGTAGCCGCCGCCGGTCCCCGGGCTGGCGTTCACCGGATACCCGAGCTCCCGCAACCGGTCGACGTCGCGCCGGACCGTCCGCGCGGTCACCCCGAGGCGGCCCGCGAGATCGGCCCCGGTCCATTCGCGGTGGGCCTGCAGCAGGGACAGCAGGCGCAGCAGTCGTGCGGAGGTATCGAGCATCCCCCGAGTCTGCCAGCGCACCGTGCCGGGCCGGACCTCAGCAGAGCAGGGGCGGCGCCTCGGCGCCGCTGAGCTCGACGAGCGAGCAGAGGGTCTTCAGGGAGACCTTCCAGACCCCGTCCTCGAGCACCACGGTCCCCTTGCTGCCGGGCAGTACCGTCTCGTCGCCGACCTTCAGGTCGTAGGTCACCTCGGCCTCGGTGGGCGAGGTGAAGGTGACACCCGTGACCACGACGGAGGCCTTGGCCGCCTCGGCGCCGGTCGAGAAGCCGTCCAGCAGCGCCTTGAGCAGGTCGCCGTGCTGCAACAGCTCGGCCTTCTTGTCGGTCGGGGTCTTCGGGTCGAAGAAGGCCGTCCAGTTCTTCTCGATCTGCGCCTTGGCCGCCTCGGGGTCCGCGGGCCCGTCCGCGGCCGGCAGGGTCAGGACCGCGGCGGAGGGTGGGCCCGGGGCACCCGCGGCCATCGCGGGCGAGGACCACCCCACGGCCGCCGGTACGGCCAGCAGGACCGCGGCCGCGGTGCAGGCCGCGGCACGTGCGGATGCGCGCGGGTGGGCGCGAGGGTGTCTGCTCTGGGCCATCTGGCTCACCACCGGTGTCCGAGCGGGCCGTTCGGCCCGTCGTTTCCAGGGTCGGCGCCCGCACGGCATCGCGCAACGCGCGGAGGGCCCGGGCGCCCCGGACGGCCCGGGCGCCCCGGACGGCCCGGTCAGGGGGCCGGGGCCGGTGGCGGGACGGCCGGAGCGGTGACCGGCACCGGCACCGGCACTTGCGTGGGCGCGGGCGCCGGCCCGGCCGGGACCTGCGGCGGGGCGGCGGGCTCCGCGGTGGGGACGACCAGCATCATGCCCACCGCGAGGGCCTGCGGCTTCGGCCCGATCCGCTCCCGGTTCGCCTCGTACAGGGCCTGCCACCCGCCCCGGATCCGGTGCTTGCGGGCGATCGACACCAGCGTGTCGCCGTCCCGCACCGCGTGCATCCGCCCGGCCAGCCCGTACCGCTTGGAGCACACCGGCCACGCTTTCCAGCCCTGCGAGCCGACGACGTCCTCCGCGACCCGGATCTGCTGCACGCGGCTGGCCAGGTCGGCCCGTTTCGCGAACGCCAGCCCGCCGTACTCCTCCCACGTCGGCTGCCAGAACTGCAGCCCCCCGTAGAAGCCGTTGCCGGTGTTCACCGCCCACCGCCCGCCGCTCTCGCAGTCGGCCACGCAGTCCCAGGGCCACTCCCCGCCCGGTCCGCAGTCCCCCGGCCCGTCCCCGATCACGCCGGGCGAGCCGGGGTGCGCCGCCCCGGCCGGCCCGGGCGCAGGTGGCGGCGGAGCCGCGGCCTCGGCCGCGCGGGGCAGTACGAGCGCCAGCACGGCGGCGAGGACGACGGCGCCGCCGGAGACGGCCCGGCAGGTCCGGTGACGGGGCATCGGGTCACGCTACGCAGCCACCCGCGGCCCCCTTCGGCCCGCCACGCGACAGGTCACCGCGCCCCACCCGGTCGGCCGACCGCCGGCACCACCCCGAACGGCCACACCCGGGCACCAACTGAGCACAACCAGAAAACAGTTGGCATGAAAGCGAAGCTAAGGTCGGACGGTTCACCCCATCGGGGGCCAGGTTCGAATCCGTTCCCTCAAATGGCGTGACCCCGGCCGCCGCTCGGCCGTTGAGCCCGGCGAGCCGGGAGCCTCCCGGACCCGCACCTATGCCGAGGAGCCACCCCGTGCCGCGCATGCTCGACGTCAGTGATGAGGTACGTGCCGAGATCGGTGACGAAGAAGCCGACAGGCTGCTCGTCGGCGAGGACGCGCCGCGCAGTTACGACTGCACCTCCTGCCGTACCCCGGGCGACCCCGAGAACGACCGCACCAGCACCGTGCTGTTCGTCGGCGAGGAGACCGCCGTCCTCGCCTTCGCCCACGCCACCTGCATCCCCTCGCAGGTGGTCTCGGTCTCCGAGGAGCAGCTCCAGGGAGCCGTCCGCAGCATCACAGGCGACAGCCCGGCCGGCGCCGGCGGCCCCGGCGCCGCCCCGCAGAACGTGCCCGGCGGCCAGGCCGTCCTCGGCATCACCAGCGGCCTGATCCTGATCGCCGGGGAGCTGCACCCCGCCCTGGTCGTCGAGCCGACCGCGCCCATCGCCCGCCCCGGCAGCGACGGCCCCGGCGACGACTTCCTGCCGCTCCTCATCGAGCAGGGGTTCATCCCGGTCACCGACACCTCCGAGGTCCCCGGCGTCCTCGGCGGCTGGTCGGTGCTGCTCGCCGCGGGCCAGCTGCACGCCGTGCTGCAGCCGGGCAACGACGGCGCCGGCCAGGTCGCCTGGTGGCAGGCGCACCAGGCGCTGTCGGTCACCGACGGCTGGCGGGCCGCCGTCAACAAGACCCAGCGCGTGCTCATCTACGCCGCCCCGGTCGGCTCCATCGGCCAGCAGCCCCGTGAGGACCTGCTGCGCGACGCGCTGGACAAGGCCGCCGCCGCGGGCAAGCTCGTGGCCGCCGCGATGCCGCTGGCGGGTACGCCCGGCGCCTGATCCCGCCGGTACGAGAACGGCCGCCCAGCCCCCTGCCGTGGGGGCCGGGCGGCGTGCGCCGGGGGTGTGCGGTCCGTCCCGCACACCCCCGGCGATCTGCGTTTCCCGCCCCGTCACCCCGCATCCGCAGCGCGCCGATTTCGTTGGCTGATACGTGCATGCATACGACTCCTCCCGCGCCCCGTCCTATCCGAGCAGCACCGTCCCCGCGATGCGTCCCGCACGGGACCGGGACACCCCTCCGGCCGTCTCGCACACCCCGATCTACGACACGCTGTACTCGGAGTACCTGCGCGCCTTCCGGGCGCTGCCGGGCGACCGTACGGGCGAGGAGGACCACGGGTTCACGGC
This sequence comes from Streptomyces nojiriensis, assembly GCF_017639205.1. Lineage (NCBI taxonomy): Bacteria > Bacillati > Actinomycetota > Actinomycetes > Kitasatosporales > Streptomycetaceae > Streptomyces > Streptomyces nojiriensis. Next base: position 2,567,312 of record NZ_CP071139.1, read on the forward strand.
CTTCGCCTACGGGGGCTCGTACACGAGCGGCAGCTCGTACGGCACCGGCTGGAACGGCTCCGGGTGGCAGCGCGTCGACGGCTGGCAGCCCTCGTACACCCCGCAGCCGCTGCCGGCGTACTCGTACGCGGGCAGTCCCGGATACGCCGACGGGCGGCAGCACCAGACCGGGATGACACACATCCCGGCGGCCCTGCCGCCCGCTCCGCGCCGGGGCTACTGACCCCTCGCGGCGCCCGGCCGACCACGGCTAGCCGGCCCCGTACCGACTGGCGACGAGGCGGACCTCCTGCACGGCGCCCGGCGGCTCCAGCAGCATCGTGCCGGCCTCCTGGCCCTGGTGGTGGACGCGCAGCCGGGGGCCGTCGGTCATCACGCGCAGCTCCGGCCACGGGTGCCGCCACAGCAGGACGGAACGCTCCCACATCTGCATCCCGCAGCTGGTCACGCGCAGTTGGTAGCGCGGGCCCTCGTGCGGAGAGGGCGGGGTGTGTTCGGTGAACGGGGGCCGGACGGTGTAGGTGCCGACCACGTTCTCCCCGGGCTCCAGGATCGCGTCGCGGGCGTCCTCCCGCAGGGCGATCCGGGCCCCCGACCAGCCGGCGAGGCCCGCCGTCACCGCGGCCGCGGCAACCAGCACCCACCAGGGCAGGCCGGCCTTCACCCCCAGGGTGACGACCCCCGCCGCCCCGCCGAGTGCAGCCACCGCGCCGGCGGCCATCGCCCTGCGCCGACGGCGGCCGTCCCGGCCGCCTTCGTCGACTTCCCGGCCCTCGCCCATGTCCCCGCCCTCTGTTGTCCGACCTCCAGGAGAGCGTACGGGCGGCCGGGGCGGGTGCGGGAACCGGCCTTGCGTCAACGGCATTGCGGCTGACCGGTCCGGGACTGCTTGTCGCTTGCTCTCTGGGCGCCCACCGAAAACACAGTCTCTGCCGATCCGCGATCGCCGGTCTTCCTGGACGCTGCGAAAGAGCCCCGGCCACGGCCTGACGGCCCACAGCCGGCCCGGGCAAGCGTCAAGCCCCCCGCCTGCGGAGAAGATGCAGGTGGGGGGCTTGAGCAGACGGGGAACTACTTCTTCTTCTTGTACTGGGCGCCGCGCTTCTCGCGCACCCGCACCGAGATGTGGATCGGGGTGCCTTCGAAGCCGAACTCCTCGCGCAGGCGGCGCTCGATGAAGCGCCGGTAGCCGTGCTCCAGGAAGCCGGAGGCGAAGAGGACGAACCGCGGCGGCTTGCTGCCCGCCTGGGTACCGAACAGGATGCGGGGCTGCTTGCCGCCACGGATCGGGTGCGGGTGGGCGGCGACGACCTCACCGAGGAAGGCGTTCAGCCGGCCGGTGGGGACGCGCGTCTCCCAGCCCGCCAGCGCCGTCTCGATCGCCGGGACCAGCTTCTCCATGTGACGGCCGGTGAGCGCCGAGACGTTCACCCGGGGCGCCCAGGCGACCTGCTGCATCTCGGTCTCGATCTCGCGCTCGAGGTAGTAGCGGCGCTCCTCGTCGAGCTCGTCCCACTTGTTGTACGCGATCACGATCGCGCGGCCGGCGTCGACGGCCATCGTGATGATGCGCTGGTCCTGGACGCTGATGGTCTCGGTGGTGTCGATCAGGATCACCGCGACCTCCGCCTTCTCGACGGCGGCGGCCGTGCGCAGGGAGGCGTAGTAGTCGGCGCCCTGCTGCAGGTGGACCTTCTTGCGGATACCGGCGGTGTCGACGAACTTCCAGGTGATGCCGCCGAGTTCGATGAGCTCGTCGACCGGGTCGCGGGTGGTGCCGGCCAGCTCGTTGACGACGACGCGGTCCTCCTTCGCCACCTTGTTCAGGAGCGAGGACTTGCCGACGTTCGGGCGGCCGATGAGCGCGATGCGGCGCGGGCCGCCGGGGGCGGCGCCGCCGAAGGTCTGCGCGGGGGCCTCGGGCAGGGCCTCCAGGACGGCGTCGAGCATGTCGCCGGTGCCGCGGCCGTGCAGCGAGGAGACCGGGTGCGGCATGCCGAGGCCGAGCGACCACAGGGAGGCCGCGTCGGCCTCGCCGCTCTGGCCGTCGACCTTGTTGGCGCACAGCACGACGGGCTTGCCCGCCTTGCGCAGCAGCCGTACGACGGCCTCGTCGGTGTCGGTGGCGCCGACCTTGGAGTCGACGACGAAGACGACCGCGTCGGCGGCCTCGATGGCGTACTCGGCCTGGGCGGCGACGGAGGCGTCGATGCCGAGGACGTCCTGCTCCCAGCCGCCGGTGTCGACGACCTTGAAGCGGCGGCCGGCCCATTCGGCCTCGTACGTGACGCGGTCGCGGGTGACGCCGGGCTTGTCCTCGACGACCGCCTCGCGGCGGCCGATGATCCGGTTCACCAGGGTCGACTTGCCGACGTTCGGGCGGCCGACGACGGCGAGGACGGGAAGCGGGCCGTGACCGGCCTCCTCGATCGCGCCTTCGACCTCTTCGATGTCGAAGCCCTCTTCCGCGGCGAGCTCCATGAACTCCGCGTACTCGGCATCGCCAAGTGCTCCGTGGTCGTGCTGGTCGTTCATGAAGTCCGTTCCTCGTCGTTCGTGGTGATCGGTGGTACCCGCGCAGCGCGGTTCCACTACTGGTTTCAAGTCTCGCTCAGCGCCCGGTGAGGCGCTTGGCGTCGGCCAGGTGGGCGGTCAGCCGGTCCTGGATGCGTACGGTGGCCTCGTCCAGCGCGGTGCGGGTCCGGCGGCCACTGCCGTCACCCGCATCGAAGGCCGAGCCGAAGACGACGTCGACCCGGCTCTTGAGGGCCGGCAGGCCCTTGACGACCCGGCCCGGGGTGTCCCCGCTGCCCAGGACGGCCACGGGGACGATGGGGGCGCCGCTGCGGACCGCGAAGTACGCGAGGCCCGCGCGGAGCGAGGCGAAGTCGCCCTCGCCCCGGGTGCCCTCGGGAAATATCCCCAGGGCCCCTCCATTGTCGAGCACGCCGAGGGCGCGGCCTATCGCCGTCCGGTCGGGGCCGCCGCGGTCGACCTTGACCTGCCCGATCCCGTCCAGGAAGGGGCCGAGCGGGCCCACGTACGCTTCCTTCTTGATCAGGAAGTGCAGCGGTCGGGGCGCGGTGCCCATCACCATGGGGCCGTCGATGTTGTGCGAGTGGTTCACGGCGAGGATGACGGGGCCCGAGGCGGGCACCTTCCAGGCCCCCAGTACGCGCGGCTTCCAGAGCCCGTACATGAGCCCGATGCCGATGCGCCTGCCGACCGCCGCACCCTTGAGGGAGGGCGCTTGGCTCACTTGCGGCCCGCCCGCTTCTCTTCCACCAGCGTCACGACGCACTCGATCACCTGGTCGAGCGTGAGTTCGGTGGTGTCCACCTCGGCGGCGTCGTCCGCCTTGGCCAGCGGGGAGGTCTTGCGTCCGGAGTCGGCCGCGTCGCGCTTGATCAGCGCCTCCTTGGTGGCCGCGAGGTCGGTGGCCTCCTTGCCGCGGAGCTCGCCGCTGCGCCGGGCGGCGCGCGCCTCGGCGGAAGCGGTCAGGAAGATCTTGAGGTCGGCGTCGGGCAGGACGGTGGTGCCGATGTCCCGGCCCTCGACGACGATCCCGTCGGCCTCCTGGGCCGCCTCGGCGGCGATGGAGCGCTGCAGGTCGGTGATCAACGTGCGCACCTCGGGGACGGCGCTGACGGCGCTGACCTTGGAGGTGACCTCCTGGGTCCGGATGGGACCCGCGGCGTCGAGGCCGTCCACGGTGATGGTGGGGGCGGCCGGGTCGGTGCCGGACACGATGGTGGGCTTGCCGGCGGCGATCGCGATGGCCTGCGGGTCGTCGGTGTCGACGCCGTTGGTGATCATCCACCAGGTGATGGCCCGGTACTGGGCGCCGGTGTCCAGGTAGCGCAGCCCGAGCTTGGCGGCCACGGCCTTGGAGGTGCTGGACTTGCCCGTGCCGGAGGGACCGTCGATGGCGACGATCACGGCGGACGGAGCTGCGGTTTCCACGGTGCGGGCACCTTCCTGGTTGCGCGTACGTGTCCGGGCGCGGCAAAGCGCCCCTCCCCAAGGTTACCGGCCCCGGACGGCCCCCGTCCCCGCCGTGCGTTCCGGGGGCCGTCCGGCCCCCGGAACGCCGCCGCTCGCTACTGCTGCCGCAGCGCCCAGCCCCGCTCGCGCAGCTCGGCGGTCAGGCCGGCCACCGCCCGCGGCTCCACCATGAGCTGGACGAGGCCGGCCTGCTGGCCCGTCGCGTGCTCGATCCGTACGTCCTCGATGTTGACCCCGGCCCGCCCCGCGTCGGCGAAGATCCGCGCCAGCTCGCCGGGCTGGTCGCTGATGAGCACGGCCACCGTCTCGTAGACCGTGGGCGCCGCCCCGTGCTTGCCCGGCACCCGGACCCGGCCCGCGTTCCCGCGGCGCAGCACGTCCTCGATGCCCGCGGCGCCGCCGCGCCGCTTCTCCACGTCGGCGGACTGCAGGCTCCGCAGTGCCTCGACGGTCTCCTCCAGGTCGGCGGCGATCCCGGCGAGGACGTCGGCCACCGGTCCCGGGTTGGCCGACAGGATCTCCACCCACATCCGCGGGTCGGAGGCCGCGATCCGGGTCACGTCGCGGATGCCCTGCCCGCACAGCCGGACCGCGGTCTCGTCGGCCTCCTCCAGCCGGGCCGCGACCATGCTGGAGACCAGCTGGGGGGTGTGCGAGACGAGCGCCACCGCGCGGTCGTGGGCGTCGGCGTCCATCACCACCGGTACGGCCCGGGACAGGGCCACGAGCTCCAGCGCGAGGTTGAGCACCTCGTGGTCGGTGTCCCGGGTGGGGGTCAGCACCCACGGGCGGCCCTCGAAGAGGTCCGCGGTGGCGGCGAGCGGCCCCGACTGCTCCTTGCCGGCCATCGGGTGCGTCCCGATGTACGCGGTGACGTCCACGCCGAGCGCCGCCAGCTCCCGCCGCGGTCCGCCCTTGACGCTCGCCACGTCCACGTAGGCGCGTGCGACCCCGCGCCCGATCAGGTCGGCCAGGGTCGCGGCCACGTGGGCCGGCGGGACGGCGACGATCGCCAGGTCGACCTGCTCCTCGGGGGCCTCGTCGGTGCCGGCCCCGAGGGCGGCCGCCGTACGGGCCCGGCCCGGGTCGTGGTCGGCGAGGTGGACGGTGATCCCCCGGGCGGACAGGGCGAGCGCCGCGGAGGTGCCGATCAGTCCGGTTCCGATGACGACGGCGGTTCTCACGGGGCACTCCCAGGGGACGAAAAGGCGAGCTGACGGACTGTCCGGCCAGGGTATCCAGCACCCGCGGCACGAGGGCCCGACCGCCCATCCCGTGGGACGGCGGCCGGGCCCTCGTGCAGCGCTGCCGGGCGGTCAGACTTTTTGGGCCCGGATGTGTCACCTGTGGCGGACCATTCCGCCACCTGGCGCACACGCCCGCGCCCTCTGCGGTAGAACCATCCGCATGATCTTCCACATCGTCCCGCTCGCCGACTGGGCCGCCTCCCCCGAGCTCCCGTACGCTCCGGCATCGCTGGAGTCCGAAGGGTTCGTCCACTGCTCCGCGGACCGCCCCACGGCACTCGCGATCGTCGACGCGCACTACCGGTCGGTACCCGGGATCCTGCTCGCGGTGGAGCTCGACGAGAGCGTGCTGACCGCCGAGGTCCGCCGGGAGAGTGATTCCGGTGGCCGATTTCCACATGTTCACGGTCCGCTGAACCGGGAAGCCGTGATCCACGTGTGGGAGGTCGTACGCACACCCGGCAGCCCTGCCTCACTGGCCCCATGGGAACCGGGCCGATGAACCGGCGCGGCAGGCTTCACCTGAGGCCCGCCGCAGGCCAGGATGCTGCACGCCATCCGGCCACGAAGCGAGGAGAGACTCATGAGCGACCTCACGCACACCGCCCGGCGCACGGTACTGACGATCGGCGCGGCCGCCCTGGCCGGCGGCGCGATCAGCGCCTGCGGCAGCAGCGGCGGCGAAAAGGCCTCCCCGGGGGAACCGAACGAGGTGCCCGCCCAGCCCGCCGAGCCCGCCGCCCCGGCTCCCGCCACGTCGGCGGACACGGGCGCCGCGGCCGACAAGGCCCTCACCAAGAAGGCGGACATTCCGGTGGGCGGCGGCAAGGTCTTCAAGGAGGAGAAGGTCGTGGTCACCCAGCCCAAGGCCGGCACCTTCAAGTGCTTCACGGCGGTCTGCCCCCACCAGGGCTGCCTGGTCAACAAGGTGGAGGACGGCAGCATCGACTGCCCCTGCCACAACAGCAAGTTCGCGGTCGCCGACGGTGCGGTGACCAAGGGTCCGGCCACCAAGGGGCTGGCGGAGAAGAAGATCAAGGTCGCGGCGGACGGCAATATCTCGCTCGCATAGCGGCAGGTCAGGCGCCTACGCTCCCCTGATGGACGATCTGACGCTGGTACGGGACCACACGGTCTACCGGTGCGTGATGGGCTCCCGGGCGTTCGGACTGGCGACGGAGGCGAGCGACACCGACCTGCGCGGTGTCTACCTCGCGCCGACGCCGCTGTTCTGGCGGTTCGAGAAGCCCCCCACGCACGTGGAGGGCCCGCGGGACGAGGAGTTCTCCTGGGAGCTGGAGCGCTTCTGCGAACTCGCCCTGCGGGCCAACCCGAACATCCTGGAGTGCCTGCACTCCCCCCTGGTGGAAGAGGTCACCCCGGTCGGCGAGGAACTGCTCTCCCTCCGCGGTGCCTTCCTCTCCCGCCGGGCCCACACCAGCTTCAGCCGGTACGCGGCCTCCCAGCGCGGCAAGCTCCTCGCCGACGTCCGCGTCCACGGCGCCCCGCGCTGGAAGCACGCCATGCACCTGCTGCGCCTGCTGCTGTCCTGCCGTGACCTCCTGCGCAGCGGCCGGCTGACCATCGACGCCGGCCCGCACCGGGACCGCCTGCTCGCGGTCCGCCGCGGGGAGCTCACCTGGGAGGAGGTCGACGCCTGGATGGCCCGCCTCCAGGAGGAGACGCAGAGCGCCCTGGCCTCCACGGTGCTGCCCGCGGAGCCGGACCTGGCCCGGGTGCAGGACTTCCTGGTCCGTGCCCGCCGCGCGTCAGCCGAGTAGCGTGCGCCGCCGTACGACGAACGCGTCGAGCGCGTCGAACGCCGTCGCCTGCTCGGGCAGCGCGGAAGCCGCCTGCGCCGCGTCCAGCACGGTGTGCAGCGCCTCGAAGTCCTCGCGCACGCCGCCGACGGGCGGGCCCTCGTAGCCGCCGTGCTCGGCGGCCACCTTGGCCTCGATGAGGGCGGCGAGGTACGGGGGCGCCTCCGGCACCTCGGCCAGCAGGGTCGGCAGGTGCGCCTGCACCTCGGCCGACCGCATGAGGTGGATGCCGGTGAGCAGCGCCCGGAACGCGTAGAGCAGTGGTTTCAGTTCGGCGGCCTTCTCGAAGAGCCGCCACTGGGTGCGCGCGAACCCCCGGTAGTGGTGGGCGTGGTGGGAGGTCAGCACGCCCGGAGCCAGCGCGATCAGTTCCTCGTGCGCCGCCGTCGTGTGGACCACGAGCGGGGAGAGGAGCTGCTCCAGGACGTAGCCGTTGCGGTTCAGCATCAGGCGGACGAACTTGCGCAGGTCGTGCGTGACGAGGTCCATCTCCACGTCGTCCCGGTCCCACATCCGGGTCCGGGTCTCCTCCGGCTCGCGCAGGCCCAGCAGGGCCTGCGCCGGGAGCAGGTGGGCGCCGCGCAGGTCGATGTCGGAGTCCCGGGACGGGAAGCCGTACAGGTGCGCGCCGGAGACCGTGGCGAAGAGCAGCGAGTCGGGCTGCTCCGCCACGACGGGGGTCAGGTCGATACTCAGTGCGTCCAGCATGGCTCAAGCGTCCCAGAGGGTGCCGAAGGCCAGGAGCTCGTCCCGGTACTCGATGCGGCCCTCCCACTCGCGGGGCCAGACGTCCGCGCCGAGGTGGGCTCCGGCGAAGGCGCCCGCGAGGCAGGCGATGGAGTCGGAGTCGCCGCGCGTGCAGGCGGCCCGGCGCAGCGCGGTCAGCGGCTCGTCGGGGAAGAGCAGGAAGCAGTGCAGGGCGGTGGCGAGGGCCTCCTCGGCGATCCAGCCGTCGCCCGTGGTCAGGCAGGGGTCGGTCTCCGGGGAGGGGGACCGCAGGGCGGCCGCGAGCCGGTCGAGGACCGCCAGGCACTCGTCCCAGCCCCGGGCGATGAAGGACTCCGGGGAGGCGTCGGACGCGGTCCGCATCCACAGGTCGCCCAGCCAGCGCTCGTGGTAGCGGGTGCGGTTCTCCAGGGCGTACGAGCGCAGCCGCCCGACGAGCCCGGTCACCTCGGTCCCCTCGGCCAGCAGGTACACGGCCCGGGCGGTCAGGTCGGAGGCGGCGAGCGCCGTCGGGTGTCCGTGGGTGAGGGCCGACTGGAGCTGCGCGGCTCCGGCCCGCTCCTCCTCGGTCCAGCCCGGCACCAGCCCGACCGGGACCACCCGCATGTTGGCGCCGCAGCCCTTGGAGCCGATCTGGCTGGCGTCGCGCCAGTCCCGGTCCGAGGTGTCCAGCAGCCGGCAGGCCGTCATGCAGGTGCGGCCCGGGGCCCGGTTGTTCTCCGGGGAGTGGTACCAGTCGACGAACTCCTCGCGGACCGGCCGGGTCAGCCGCAGCGGGCCCACCGGGCCGCGCCCGGCCGCCGTGCGCAGGCCTCGGGCCAGGGCGAGGGTCATCTGGGTGTCGTCCGTGACGATCGCCGGGCGCGGCAGGCTCATCTCGCGCCAGGGCCCCGTCTTGGCCAGGATCGAGGGCACGTCGTTGAACTCGGTCGGAAAGCCGAGGGCGTCGCCCAGGGCCAGGCCGATCATGGCGCCGGTGGCGGCTCGCTTGGTGGTCATCGGGAGGATCCTTCCGGTCGCAGCAGAGGTGGGTGGAGGGTGGTCGCCGGACCGGGCCGGTAGAGGGCGGCCGGTTTGCCGCGGCCGCCGGTCAGCCGGGCGGCGCCCGGTACGGCCTCGACGAATCCCGGCGTCGCCAGGACCTTGCGGCGGAAGTTGGGGCGGTCGAGGGTGGTGTCCCAGACGGTCTCGTAGACGGACTGCAGCTCGCCGAGGGTGAACTCGGGCGGGCAGAAGCCGGTGGCCAGGCAGGTGTACTCCAGCTTGGCGCCGATCCGCTCGTGTGCGTCGGCCAGGATCACCGCGTGGTCGAAGGCGAGTTCCGAGACCTCGTCCAGCGCGGTCCAGCGGGCGTGCGCCGCGTCCCCGCCGCCCTCGGCGGCCGGCTCCGGCAGGTCCGGTACGAGGGCGGTGAAGGCCACCGAGACCACCCGCATCCGGGGGTCGCGGTCCGGTTCGCTGTACGTGCGCAGCTGCTCCAGGTGGAGTTCGGCCACGAGCCGGTCCGGCAGGCCGGTCTCCTCGGCCAGTTCGCGCCGGGCGGCGGTCTCGGCGGACTCCCGCGGCAGGACGAACCCGCCGGGCAGCGCCCAGGCCCCGGCGTACGGCTCCTGGCCGCGCCGGATCAGCAGGACGTGCAGGGCGCCGCCGCGCACGGTGAAGACGGCCAGGTCGGCGGTCACCGCGAACGGCTCGAAGGCGTACGGGTCATAGCCGGCGGTCATCGGTTCTCCGGAAGGGGGTCGGTGAAGTGCCAGCCCTCGGCCAGCAGCGCGTCCACGGCGCGGACGGCCGCCTCCAGCCGGGCCGCCCGGTCCCCGCGCACGACGAGGAAACGCCTTCCGGTGCGCTCCAGTTCCGCCCGGAACCGCTCGGTCATCCAGGGCCGCAGGTGCTCCCCGTCCCGCAGGCCGTCGTCCTCGAAGGGCACGTCGGCGTGGTCGGTGAGCAGGTACAGGTCCCGCCGGGTGAGGTCGGCGATCCGCTCGACCTCGGCGTTGCGGCCGCCCGTGTACCGCTCGTGCCAGATGCCGGTGGCGAAGGAGTCGGTGTCGCAGAACAGCACCGGGGAGCCGAGCCGGGCCGCCTGCTCCTCGTCCGCGTCCTGGTGGCGCGCGATGACCGGGAACTCCTGCGAGGTGAAGGAGACGTCCGCCCAGGAGGCGGCCGGGTCGGCGGCGCGTGCCGCCGCCAGCTTCTCCTCGCTGTACCGGCGCCCGTACTCGGCGACCCAGCCCGTCTTGGCCCATACGCCGCCGCGCCGCCGGTAGTGGTCGGCCAGGGCCCGTGACAGCGTGGTGGTCCCGGTGGACTCCGCGCCGAGGACGACGACGCGCCGGGTCAGGGCGGCCCGGACGGCCGGACCGAGGAACTCCCAGGTGCCGGCCGGGTCCCTGCGCACCGCCGTACCGGACACCGGGAACAGCGTCCGTTCCCGGTCCACGAGGACCTCCTCGGCGCCGAACCGCCGGGCGAGCTCGCTCCCGTACTCCTCCGAGGTGAACACGGCGTCCACCCGCCCGTGGACCGCGCCGCGGAAGACGGCCATGTGCGCCTCCCAGATCTGCGGGTCGTGCAGGTCGACGGGGATGTCGTCCACCGCGCCGACGACCTCGGCCCCGGGGTGCGCCTCGCGCATCCAGGCGACCCGGTCGGCGAGCGGGACCGACTCCACGGAGGCCGCGCACACCAGCACGGTCAGCCGCTCGCACTGGTCCTGGGCGGTGCGTACGAGGTGGTGGTGCCCGGCGTGCGGCGGGTAGAACTTGCCGAGGACCAGGCCGTGGCCGTGGCGCCTCATGCCGTCGCCTCCGCCGCCGTACGGGCGTCCCGGGCGGGCAGGGTGCGCCGCCAGCCGAGGAGTCCGACCACGCACAGGGCGAGGAAGCCCACGTAGAGCGCGGAGGTCAGGTAGAGGCCCTTGTGGGCGTAGAGCGGGATGTAGACGAGGTCGGCGGCGATCCACAGCCACCAGGACTCCACGAGCTTGCGGCACTGACCGTACGTGGCGACGAGCGAGAGCCCGGTGGTCAGCGCGTCCCAGAAGGGGACGGTGGAGTCGGTGGCCCGGCCCAGCAGCAGGGTGAGCGCGAGCACCCCCACCGCCCCCGCCGCGGCGAGCCCGGCCCATTCGGTGCGCGTGGTGCGGCGCACCGGCAGGGCCTCGGCGGATCCTGGTCCACCCCCGTGGGTCCAGGACCACCAGCCGTAGGCGGCGAGGGCGATGAAGACGATCTGGAGCCCGGCGTCGGCGTAGAGGCCGGCCTGGGCGAAGAGCACGATGAAGAAGACGTTGTTGGCGATCCCGATCGGCCAGTTGGCCACGTGCTGCCGGGCGACCAGCCAGACGCACAGGGCGCCGGTGGCGAAGCCGAGCACCTCGGTCCAGCTCATGGTCCAACTCATGACGACCCCCTCCGACTGTTTAATGGTCAGGTTGACTATAAACAGTGACCGGGGTCCCCGACAAGCAGAAAACCCGCGGCGCCCTGGGGCACCGCGGGTTTCCGGGGATCGGACCGGCCGCCTGCGCGGCGACCGGTCTGCGCACTAGAGGCCGACCTCGCGCATCAGCATGCCGACCTCGGTGTTGGTCAGGCGGCGCAGCCAGCCGGACTTCTGGTCGCCCAGCTCGATCGGACCGAAGGAGGTCCGGACGAGCTTCTCGACCGGGAAGCCGGCCTCCGCCATCATGCGGCGGACGATGTGCTTGCGGCCCTCGTGGAGGGTGACCTCGACCAGGTAGTTCTTGCCGACCTGGTCGACGACGCGGAAGTGGTCGGCGCGGGCGTAGCCGTCCTCCAGCTCGATGCCGTCCTTGAGCCGCTTGCCGATCTCGCGCGGCAGCGGGCCGGTGATGGCCGCCACGTACGTCTTCTTCACGCCGTACTTCGGGTGCGTGAGGCGGTGGGCCAGCTCACCGTGGTTGGTGAGCAGGATGATGCCCTCCGTCTCGGTGTCGAGCCGGCCGACGTGGAAGAGACGGGTCTCGCGGTTGGTGACGTAGTCGCCGAGGCACTGACGGCCGTCCGGGTCCTCCATGGTGGAGACGACACCGGCGGGCTTGTTCAGCGCGAAGAACAGGTACGACTGGGTGGCGACGGTCAGGCCGTCCACCTTGATCTCGTCCTTCGGCAGGACTCGCTTGCCCTGCTCCAGCACGATCTCGCCGTTGACCTCGACGCGGGCCTGCTCGATGAGCTCCTCGCAGGCGCGGCGCGAACCCATGCCGGCGCGGGCGAGGACCTTCTGCAGACGCTCGCCCTCCTCCTCGGCACCCGGGAAGGTCTTCGGGGTCTTGATCACGGGCTTGTCGGCGTACCGGTCGCGCACGCGCTCCTCGATCCGCGCGTCCAGCTCGCGCGGGCGGGACTGGCCGCTCCGGCTGCCGGGGCCGCTGCGCGGGCCGCCGGCGCCGCCGATGCCGGGGGTCCTGGAGGTACGGGGACCGCCCTTGGCGCCACCGCGCGCCGCGGCGCCGCGGGCACCGCCGCCGCCCGCCTTGGGGCCGCTGCGTCCGCTGCGCTCGCCCTCGGGGCCGACGTCGTAGCGGCGCTCCTCGGGACGCGGGTTTCGGATGCGGGGGGCCGGCTGGTCGCGGTCGCGCGAGTCGGAGCCGCCCTGGTAGCCGCCACCGCCCTGGTAGCCGCCGCCGGAGCTGCCGCCGCGCGAGCCGCCGCCCTGGTAGCCACCACGGGAGCCGCCGGAGCCGCCGCCCTGGTAGCCGCCGCGGGAGCCGCCGGAGCCGCTGCCGCCCCGGGAGCCTCCGCCGGAGCTGCCGCCACGGGAGCCGCCGGAGCCGCTGCCGCCGCCGGAGCCGCTCCCGCGGTAGCCTCCGCCGCCGCTGGAGGAGCCGCCGCGGGAGTTACCGCGCCCGCCGCCTCCGCCGCCGCTGTTCCTGTTGCCGCCACCGTTGCCGTTGCCGCTGCTTCGCATCAAAGTTCCGTCGTCTTGTCGTCGTCTGCATCTGTGTCCGGTGCGTCCGGATCGAACGACGGAACACCTTCCTGCGTCTCGGCTTCGATCGCCTCCGCCTCGGGGAGGAAGGGCGCGAGCTCCGGGAGCTCGTCAAGACCGCGCAGGCCCATCCGCTCCAAAAAGTGGTTCGTCGTCCTGTACAGGATCGCACCTGTTTCGGGTTCCGTCCCCGCCTCCTCCACCAGACCGCGCTGGAGGAGGGTCCGCATGACCCCGTCGCAGTTGACTCCGCGGACCGCGGAGACCCGCGATCGGCTCACCGGCTGCCGGTACGCGACGACCGCCAGGGTCTCCAGGGCCGCCTGGGTGAGCCGGGCCTGCTGGCCGTCCAGCACGAAGCCCTCGACGGCCGGCGCGTACGCGGCCCGGGTGTAGAAGCGCCAGCCGCCGGCGACCAGCCGCAGCTCGAAGCCCCGGCGGGCGGCCGTGTACTCGTCGGCGAGCTCCCGCAGCGCCTGCCCGACCTCGCGCGGGCTGCGCTCCAGCACCTTGGCCAGGTGCGCCTCGGTGGCCGGCTCGTCCACGACCATGAGCACGGCCTCCAAAGCGGGCTTCAGCTCCAGCGCGGCCACCGCGCTCACGTCGCCGTTCAATCCTTCGCCTCCACGATCTGGTCGAACTCGTCGGTCACGGTCGGCATGCCGTCGCCGTCCCCGCCGCTCCAGCGCACGGTGAGGGTCTGCAGCGCCTCCTCCTGGTCGAGGACGACCGCCTTCTCCCGGTAGAGCTCCAGCAGGGCCAGGAAGCGCGCGACGACGGTGAGGGTGTCCCCGGCGTCCTCGGTGAGCTCCTGGAAGGTGGCCTCCCCGCGCGCCTTCAGCATCCGCGCGACCAGCCCGGCCTGCTCGCGCACGCTGACCAGGGGGGCGTGGATGTGGTCCACGTACACCTGGGGCTTGGCCCTGGGCTGCATGGCCTTCACGGCCAGCCGGGCGAAACCTTCCGGCCCGACGCTGATGACGACCTCGGGCAGCAGGTCCGCGTGGTGCGGCTCCAGTCCGACCGTGCGCGGGTACCGCCTGCCCTCGGCCTCCGCGCGCCGCTCGAAGATCTCGGCGATCTGCTTGTAGGCGCGGTACTGGAGCAGGCGCGCGAAGAGCAGGTCCCGGGCCTCCAGCAGGGCCAGGTCCGCCTCGTCCTCGACCTCGGCGACCGGCAGCAGCCGGGCGGCCTTCAGGTCGAGGAGGGTGGTGGCGACGACGAGGAACTCGGTGGTCTGGTCGAGGTCCCAGTCGGGCCCCATGGCGCGGATGTGCGCCATGAACTCGTCGGTGACCTTGGACAGCGCGACCTCGGTGACGTCGAGCTTGTGCCGCGAGATCAGCTGGAGCAGCAGGTCGAAGGGGCCTTCGAAGTTGGCGAGCCGCAGGGTGAACCGCCCGTCCCCGCCCGCGGGGGGTGCGGTGTCCGGGCCTGCGGCGGTCCCGGCGTCCGGGGCCGGGTGGGACTCAGGGGGCTGCTGCTGCCCGTCTGCGGGCCCGGGGGAACGTTCCGGCTCGGTACCGCCCGCCGCCGGCGCGGGGCGCGCAGCGGGCGCCTCAGGGGCTTCGGGGCCCGCTCCGCCGTCCTGCGCGTCCGGTTGCCGGTCCGTGTCGGGGGCGCCGGGGCCGCGCCCCAGGACGCGCCGGGTCGGTCGGCCGGATTCGGCGGGGAAGGGCATCGCGGTCCAGGAGGTGCATGGGGGCGGCGTGGAGGGCCGGGCGCCGTGGCCGCGGCCACCAGCAGCCTACGGGCTCCCCCGCACTCCCCGGTGGACCACCGCCCGGCACGGCGCCGCACCGCAGGACCGGCGCTCCCCGCCCGTACGGAGCCCCGTGGGGGCGGCTCTCCGCGACGGGACGGAGTCGGGGGCGGGGCCGGGGCCGGGGCCGGGCCGCGGATCCTCCGGAGGCCCGGTCACCGGGCGGACGGCCGCCGGGGCCCGGCTCCGGGAAGGCGCACCGCGGGGCGGGGCACCGGGAGAGCGGGCCCGCAGGGCGGTCAGCGGCCGCGCAGGCGCCGTACGAGGATGCTCGCGTCGCCGCGGGATTCCAGATCGGCGAGGACGACCGCGACCGCCTCGCGGACGATGCGGCCCCGGTCCACCGCCAGGCCGTGCTCCCCGCGCAGCACCAGCCGCGCGTGTTCCAGGTCCATGAGCTCCTCGGCGGAGACGTAGACCGTGATCTTCTCGTCGTGGCGCTCGCGGCCGCTGGGGCGCCGGTTCGCGCCCCTGCCCTGCCCCTTGCCCCGGCGGCCCGCGCCGACCGGGGCGGACCCCGCGCCGGCCGGTCCGGCAGAACCTTCCTGCGGCCGCCTGGGCTGCCCCACGACGGGCCCGCCGGTGTCCGCGGCCTCCCGGCCGCGGCCCTCGCCCGCCGTGCCCTCTGCCGAAGCGGCCGAGTGTTCCCCGGCGGGCGTCTCCTCGGCCCCGCGCCGCGGCGAGGACGACTGGAGCGCCATCCCCCCGGTCGTACGGAACAGTTCGTCGGCTCCGGGCAGACTCACTCGGCGTGACACCGGGCGAGCACCTCCCTGGCCAGCTGGCGATAGGCGGCGGCGCCGACGGAGTTGGACGCGTACGTCGTGATCGGCTCACCGGCGACCGTGGTCTCCGGGAAGCGCACCGTGCGGCCGATGACCGTGTGGTAGACGTGGTCGTCGAAGGCTTCGACGACGCGCGCCAGCACCTCGCGGCTGTGCACCGTACGGGAGTCGTACATCGTGGCGAGGATGCCGTCGAGCTCCAGCTCGGGGTTGAGCCGCTCCTGCACCTTCTCGATGGTCTCGGTCAGCAGCGCCACGCCGCGCAGCGCGAAGAACTCGCACTCCAGCGGGACGATGACCTTGTGAGCCGCCGTCAGGGCGTTCACGGTCAGCAGACCGAGCGAGGGCTGACAGTCGATCACGATGTAGTCGTAGTCGGCCATCAGGGGCTTCAGGGCCCGCTGCAGGGTGGACTCGCGCGCGACCTCGCTGACCAGCTGCACCTCGGCAGCGGACAGGTCGATGTTGCTCGGCAGCAGGTCCATGTTGGGGACCGCCGTCTTGAGCAGCACCTCGTCGGCCGACATGCCCCGCTCCATGAGCAGGTTGTAGACCGTCAGGTCGAGTTCCATCGGGTTCACGCCGAGACCCACGGACAGCGCGCCCTGCGGGTCGAAGTCGACGAGCAGCACGCGGCGCCCGTACTCGGCGAGCGCGGCACCCAGGTTGATGGTCGACGTGGTCTTGCCCACGCCGCCCTTCTGGTTGCACATCGCGATGATCTTCGCTGGACCGTGGTCGGTCAGCGGACCCGGGATCGGGAAGTACGGGAGCGGGCGTCCGGTCGGGCCGATCCGCTCACGGCGCTGACGGGCAGCGTCGGGGGCGAGGGTGGCCGCGTACTCGGGGTCCGGTTCGTACTCCGCGTCGGGGTCGTAGAAGTGCCCCTCGGGCACATTGTCGTAGTCGGCGAAACCCACGGGCTTTTCGCCGCTCAGGTCGCCGGCCCTGGAGTTCACGTCTAGGCCGTCCATGCTCTTTTGGGGCGTCGTCATGTGCTGGTGGTTTGCGAAGGTGCGTACTGCGACGGAGCCGACAGCTTCGAGCCCGGTAGGGCCCTGGCCCCGCTCAGGCATCCCTGCTCGACCACCCCCAGGAGCAAATGTCGACTCATTCACAAGTCGTCTTACCTCCTCGGACGTGACCAGGACACTTATCGATAGGTCAGCGTGGCACCATGCCGACGGTTGGCGACTCTATGGCGTGTCACCGCCCAGCGGCAACACAATCCACCGGACCCGGCACGATGTGTCGGCAACCGAACACCACTCTGTCAAGGGCGCACGAGCTGTCGCTGCGAAGTTTCGCGGGTGTGCGAAAGGGTTAAAGGGTTACGTTCGAGGCGAGTTGAGCGGGGTCCCGGGACGCCCCGCAAACACGTCCGGCCGGACCTTGCGGGCAAGGTCCGGCCGGATACGTGAGATTGACGTCAGTCGTTGACGTGTCAGCCGAGCAGCGTGCTCAGCTCGAGGGTCTCGAGGCCGTGGGCCTCGGCGACCGGACCGTAAACGACCTGGCCGTCATGGGTGTTGAGGCCCAGCGCGAGCGCGGGGTCACGACGCAGCGCCTCGACCCAGCCGAGGTTCGCGAGCTGCACGATGTAGGGCAGCGTGGCGTTGGTGAGCGCGTAGGTGGAGGTGTTCGGCACCGCGCCCGGCATGTTGGCGACGCAGTAGAAGACCGAGTTGTGGACCTGGAAGGTCGGCTCGGCGTGAGTGGTCGGACGGGAGTCCTCGAAGCAGCCGCCCTGGTCGATCGCAATGTCGACAAGGACACTTCCGGGCTTCATCTTGGCGACGAGCTCGTTGGTGACCAGCTTCGGGGCCTTCGCACCCGGGATCAGGACGGCGCCGATGACGAGGTCGGCCTCGACGACGGCCTTCTCCAGCTCGTAGGCGTTGGAGACGATCGTCTTGATCTTCGTGCCGAAGATCTTGTCGGCCTCGCGGAGCTTGTTGATGTCGCGGTCGAGCAGGGTCACGTGGAAGCCCATGCCGATGGCGATCTGCGCGGCGTTCCAGCCGGAGACGCCGCCGCCGATGACGACGCACTCGCCGGCGTGGGTGCCGGGGACGCCGCCCGGGAGGACGCCGCGGCCGCCGGCCGAGCGCATCAGGTGGTAGGCGCCGACCTGCGGGGCCAGGCGGCCCGCGACCTCGGACATCGGGGCGAGCAGCGGAAGCGCGC
Source organism: Streptomyces nojiriensis (assembly GCF_017639205.1). NCBI lineage: Bacteria > Bacillati > Actinomycetota > Actinomycetes > Kitasatosporales > Streptomycetaceae > Streptomyces > Streptomyces nojiriensis. The sequence goes on from NZ_CP071139.1 coordinate 2,584,800, forward strand.
GGTTGGCGAGCTCGACCGTCTCGTAGGCGATGGCGGTGGTGCCGGACTCCAGCAGGGCGTCCGTGCACTCGCGGGAGGCCGCCAGGTGCAGGTACGTGAAGAGCGTCTGGTCCTTGCGGAGGCGGTGGTACTCCTCTGCGATCGGCTCCTTGACCTTCAGCAGCAGGTCCGCGGTCGCCCAGACCTCGTCGGCGGTACCGAGGATCTCGGCGCCGGCCGAGACGTACTCGGCGTCCGTGATCGAGGAGCCCACACCGGCGTTCTGCTCGATGAAGACCTGGTGGCCGTTGCGGACCAGCTCATGCACGCCGGCGGGCGTGATGGCGACCCGGAACTCGTTGTTCTTGACCTCGCGGGGGATGCCGACCTTCATCGTCGATCACGGTCCTTGGCTCAGGGGATATTACGGGGCACTTCCATACATACCCGCCCACAAGAACGCGCAACGGGATGCACCACGGGAAGCCGCGGTGAACCCAGTCTAATGAAGGATGAGTCGCTGTCTAGCCTTGCAAACCAATAATCTCAGTCGGAAGCACTACGGATTTCGCAGGCTGCGGGGTCATCTCCCAGCAATCTGTCGGCTGCGGAGCGGTGCAGCCTGGCAGCTGCGGGATCCCCCAGTCTGTCCAGCGTGTCGGCCAACCGGACCTGCAGTGCGGCCTGAAGTCGCTGGTCACCCGCCCGGCGCGCCAGCTCCACCGCTTCGCGGCAGGTGTGCAGCGATTCCTCGGGCCGGCCGGCGTACTCCTGGACCCGCGCCATCTCGCTCAACGCCTTTGCCTGACCGGGGACATCGGCCAGCTTCCGGTAGCCCGCGGCGGCCGCCCGCCAGCTGCGCAGCGCGTCCCCGTACCGCCCCGCGTAGGTGTGGACGTTCCCGAGCCGTCCGTACAGCCGGGCCTCGTCCGCGCGCTCGCCCCGCGCGAGGGCCTGGGAGAGCGCCCGGCCGAACCAGTCGGAGGCCCGGTGCCAGTCCGCCAGCTCCTGGTAGGCGCCTCCTACGGATTCCATCGCGCGGCCCGTCGCGTACGGGTCGCTGGCCGCCCGTCCGGCGTCCAGCGCGGCCCGGTAGCGCTCCAGGGCCTCCTGGGTCCGGCCGGTCGAGGCGTCCAGGTCGGCCAGGTTCAGCAGCGCCGCGGCCTGCTCCCGGTGCAGGCCGCGGCGCTCGGCCACGTCCAGGACCAGGCGGTGCAGCCCGTACAGCTCGGGGGCGGCCCCGGCCGTGCCCCGGTGGTCCGCCAGCGCCCGTACGAGGGCCGCGACCAGCCGGCGGGCCAGGGTGTCCAGCTCCCCGTCGGCCACGGCCAGGGAGGCGGCCGCGGTGAGCGCGGGCAGCCGGGTGTCCAGCCAGGTGGCGGCGGCCCGCCGGTCGGGGAACCGCAGGGCGCGCGGGAGACCGTCCAGCAGTTCGCGCAGGCCGTCGTCCACGGCGGCGTCCACCCCGGGCTCCTCGGCCTCGGCCATGGCCCGGCAGGAGTGCAGCAGCCGTACGGTGCGCTCCAGCATCCTGGCCCGGGCGAGCTGGACCTCGGCGGGGCGCTCCTTGGCCTCCAGGAGGGCCTGGAGCAGCGGCGCGAGGCAGCCGGGCAGCAGGAAGAGGCCGTCGCGGGAGGACCGGATCAGGCCCAGCCCGGCGAAGTCGTCCAGGGTCGACTGGGCGGCCGCCACGGAGCAGCCGGCCAGGGCGGAGGCGGTGTGCGAGTCGACGATGCCCGCCGGGGCGAGCGGCAGCAGCCGCAGGGTCCGCTGGGCGGGCTGCGGCAGGGACTCGTAGACCAGCCGGAAGCCGCGGGCGAGCGGGCCGCCGGTGGTGGCGGGCATGTCGTGGAGCTGCTTGGCCACGTCGGCGACGGCGGCCTTGGGGTGGGCGGCGAGCCACCCGCCGACGAGGACGAGGGCGGCGGGCTGGCCCCCGCACTCCTCGGCGAGGGCCTCGGCGGCCCGGGGGTCGGCGGTGACCCGGGTGTCGCCGATGCGCTGGGCGAGCAGTTCCACGGCGGAGGGGGTGTCGAGTCCGCCGAGGGTGCAGGGCCGGACGTCGGGGATCCCGGTGAGCGGCCCCTCGGCGGTGACCACGACGAGGCACTCGGGAGTGTCGGGGAGCAGCGCGTCCACCTGCTGCGGATCGGCGGCGTCGTCGACGAGGATGATCACCCGGCGGCCTTCGAGGGCGGTGCGCAGGGCGGAGCTCAGCTCGTCCTCACCGGCCCCGGGCGGGGTGGGCCGCCCCAGTCCCTCCAGCAGGCTCCGCACGGCCCGCTCGGTGGCCGCGGTCTCGCCGCCGGGGGCGGTGAGCCGGGTGCGGAGCACTCCGTCGGGGTACTCCTCGGCGACCTCCTGCACGAAGGCTTCGGCGAGGGCCGTGCGCCCGGAGCCCGGCCGCCCGGCGACGAGCAGCACCCGGGCCCGGGGCGCCTTGGCCTTGCGGCCGGAGAGGGTGTCGAGCCCGGTCCGCGCGATGTCCTCGCGCAGCTCCTTGAGCTCACGCCGCCGCCCGACGAAATCCGCCACGGATCCGCTCCTCTCCCTGCCACCGGATTGCGAGCGTAGTTCACGCAGAGCGACGACCCGGGTGGAGCGTGGCGGACAAATCCCCCGATCGGATCAGCAGATGGACCTATTTTTCACGCGCCGCTCGCGCGGCGCGCACGGCCGGGACCCCCCGGCCCCGGCCGAGGCGCCTTCTAGGCCGTCTCTTTCGGATCTTGTCGGCCGAGCCCGCGGCGTCCGGTGCCGTGCCTGGCAAGGCGGAGGAGCGCACCGTGTACTGGACGTACTCGGGTGCCCCGACAACGCGGCCAGGTGCGGTGCCGGGCGTCGCGGGCCCGGCAAGATCCGAAAGAGCCGGCCTAGGCCTCGTAGGGGCGGGCCGGCCAGGGGGCGAGGGCCGGGCGCAGGGCCCCGATCCCGCCCTCGGAGGCCAGGGCCGCGGCGAGGGCCAGCACCCCGGTCACCAGCCCCGGGTTGTGCAGTTCGCCCGCCAGGACCCCGCCGACCAGGTCCGCGAGCGGGACCCGGGCGATCTCCATGTCGGCCTCCTCCTCGGAGACCTCGTACCGCTCCCCCTCGGCCTCCGCCAGGTCCCGCGCGAGGAAGATCCGGACGGCCTCGTCGGATCCGCCGGGCGAGGTGAAGAAGTCGGCCAGCACCCGCCACTCGCCCGCCTTGGTGTGCGCCTCCTCGTACAGCTCCCGCTGGGCCGCGTGCAGCGGGTTCTCGCCGGGTACGTCGAGCAGCCCGGCCGGGAGCTCCCACAGCCGGTGCCGCACCGGGTGGCGGAACTGCCGCAGGACCAGCACCCGCTGCTCCTCGTCGAGGGCGAGGACGCACACCGAGCCCGGGTGCACCTGGTAGTCGCGGCGCACCACCGAGCTGTCGGGCATTCGGACCTGGTCCGAGCGGACGGCCGTCTTGGCGCCCTCGAACGGGGTCCGTGAGGCGACGACCTCCCACGACTCCGGTGTGTCCACGATGTCGTTGCCCATGGCCATGGCCGATACCTTCCCCGAGAACGCGACAGCCGGGGCACGATCCGTGCCCCGGCTGCCTACGTTATGCGGTCAGGCTCTCACTTCGCGGACTGCTGCCGCTCCACGGCCGCCTTCACCAGGCCGGCGAAGAGCGGGTGCGGGCGCGTCGGGCGCGAGCGCAGCTCCGGGTGGGCCTGGGTGGCCACCAGGTAGGGGTGCACCTCGCGCGGGTACTCGACGTACTCGACGAGCTTGTTGTCCGGGGAGGTGCCGGAGAAGACGAGGCCGGCCTTCTTCTCCAGTTCGCCGCGGTAGGCGTTGTTGACCTCGTAGCGGTGGCGGTGGCGCTCGTCCACGTAGGCCTCGTCGCCGTAGACCTCGCGCACGATGGAGCCCTCGGCGAGCTTCGCCGGGTACATGCCCAGGCGCATGGTGCCGCCCAGGTCGCCCGCGCCCTCGACGAAGGCCAGCTGCTCCTCCATGGTCGAGATGACCGGGTGCGGGGTGGAGGCGTCGAACTCGGTGGAGTTGGCGTCCTCGATGCCCGCGAGGTTGCGCGCGGCCTCGATGACCACGCACTGCAGACCCAGGCACAGGCCGAGCAGCGGGATCTTGTTCTCGCGGGCGTAGGTGATCGCGCCGACCTTGCCGTCGACGCCGCGGTCGCCGAAGCCGCCGGGCACGCAGATCGCGTCCACGTCGGACAGCTGGGCGGCGGCACCGGCCGGGGTCTTGCAGTCGTCGGAGGTGACCCACTTGATCTGGACGCGGGCCTTGTTGGCGAAACCGCCGGCGCGCAGCGCCTCGGTCACCGACAGGTAGGCGTCGGGCAGGTCGATGTACTTGCCGACGAGCGCGACCTTGACCTCGTGGTCGGGGTTGTGGACCCGGTCGAGGAGGTCCTCCCACACCGTCCAGTCGACGTCGCGGAACGGCAGGTCGAGCTTGCGCACGACGTACGCGTCCAGGCCCTCGGTGTGCAGCACCTTCGGGATGTCGTAGATCGACTTGGCGTCGATCGCCGCGACCACGGCCGCCTCGTCCACGTCGCACATCAGCGAGATCTTGCGCTTGATGGAGGTGGGGACGTCACGGTCGGCGCGCAGCACGATGGCGTCGGGCTGGATGCCGATGTTGCGCAGGGCCGCGACCGAGTGCTGGGTCGGCTTGGTCTTCAGCTCGCCGGAGGGGCCGATGTAGGGGAGCAGCGAGATGTGCACGACGAAGACGTTGTCGCGGCCGACCTCGTGGCGGACCTGGCGGACGGTCTCCAGGAACGGCAGGGACTCGATGTCGCCGACGGTGCCGCCGACCTCGGTGATGACGACGTCGACGTCCTCGGTCGCCATGCGGCGGATGCGGTGCTTGATCTCGTTGGTGATGTGCGGGATGACCTGCACGGTGTCACCGAGGTACTCGCCGCGGCGCTCCTTGGCGATGACCGTGTTGTAGACCTGGCCGGTGGTGACGTTGGCCGAGCCGTCGAGGTCGACGTCGAGGAAGCGCTCGTAGTGGCCGATGTCCAGGTCGGTCTCGGCGCCGTCGTTGGTGACGAACACCTCGCCGTGCTGGAACGGGTTCATGGTGCCGGGGTCGACGTTCAGGTACGGGTCGAGCTTCTGCATCGTGACCCGCAGACCGCGCGCCTTCAGCAGCGCACCCAGGCTGGAGGCCGTCAGGCCCTTGCCGAGGGAGGAAGCGACACCCCCGGTGACGAAGATGTGCTTGGTCGTCATGGATTTGGGCGGCATCGCCAAGAGGGGGCTCCCGTGGTCGCGAGGTGAGGTGCGTCCGGCGCCGGCCACCGTCGATCCGGAAGGGTCTCAGGGGGCGCCGAAGCTGCGGTTTCGGGGCTCCTGATTCGCACAGGCAGACCACCGGTCCACGGGGTACCAGCCTATCAGCGCCCGGAGCGGTCCGCCTCCGGGCACGCGGCGCACGCGCCGGGCACGGGGGTGCCCGAGTGCGCCGGGGCGGTATCGCCACTGCTCACCCGTTTGGCCCAACCGCATTCTCCACAGGCTCACGGAGATCACTAGGGTGCCGTCATATCCTGCTCGGATATTGCACACATCACCGCCGGGCAGTCCGTCAGACGGCCTAACCGAGCCGATATACGGAATCATGGGCTCACGCGGAGATCCCTGCACACAGGAGACCGCGCAACCGCGCAATGCAAGCGCCCTTCGGGGCGGACGTGGCCGTTCGACTGGAGATGCACGTGTCCGGGCGCATCGAGGATTACGCACTCATCGGGGACATGCAGACCGCAGCACTGGTCTGCCGGGACGGGGCGGTGGACTGGCTGTGCCTGCCACGCTTCGACTCGCATGCCGTGTTCGCGAGCATTCTCGGCACCGAGGATCACGGGTTCTGGCGGATCGGCCCGTCGTTCCCGGCGGGCACCGAGGCCCCGCGTGCGACCCGCCGCCGCTACCGCGGTGACTCGCTGGTCCTGGAGTCGGAGTGGGACACCCCGCGCGGCAGGGTCCGCGTGATCGACTTCATGCCGCCCCGAGAGGATCACGCGCCCCAGCTGATCCGCATCGTGGAGGGCATCAGCGGGCGCGTCCCGATGCGCTCGGCACTGCGGATGCGTTTCAGCTACGGGCGGGTCGTGCCCTGGGTGCACCGCGTCGACGGGCGCACCGTGGCCGTGGCCGGCCCCGACTCCGTCTGGCTGGACGCCGACGCGCAGACCTACGGCAAGGACCTGACGACGTACTCCGACTTCACCGTCGGCCCCGGCGACCGGAAAGCCTTCAGCATCAGCTGGCAGGCCTCGCACCGCGACGCGCCCGAGACCCCGGACGCCGAGGCGGCCCTGGAGTCGACCACCGACTTCTGGCGCGAGTGGGTCGACCAGTGCACCTACCACGGGCCCTACCGGGAGGCCGTGATCCGCTCGCTGATCACCCTCAAGGCCCTCACGTACGGCCCCACGGGCGGGATCGTCGCCGCGCCCACCACCTCCCTCCCCGAGGAGATCGGCGGGGTCCGCAACTGGGACTACCGCTACACCTGGCTGCGGGACGCGGCGATCACCCTCTCCTCGCTGCTGCGCACCGGATACCGCGAAGAAGCCCGCGCCTGGCGCGAGTGGCTGCTGCGCGCGGTCGCCGGCGACCCGGAGAACCTGCAGATCATGTACGGGATCGCGGGCGAACGGGAGCTCGGCGAGACCGAACTGGACTGGCTGCCCGGATACGAGAACTCCCGTCCGGTCCGCGTCGGCAACGGCGCCGCGGGCCAGCTCCAGCTCGACGTGTACGGCGAGGTCACCGAGGCCCTGCACCTGGGCCACATGACCGGGCTCGCCCGCAGCGACTACGCCTCGCTGCTCCAGCTCAAACTGATCCGCTACCTGGAGACCCACTGGGACCAGCCGGACGAGGGCATCTGGGAGGTGCGCGGCCCGCGCCGCCACTTCGTGCACTCGAAGGTGATGGCCTGGGTGGCCGTCGACCGCACGATCAAGCTGATCGAGAGCGGGGACGCGGACGGCCCGCTGGAGCGGTGGCGCGAGCTGCGCGACGAGATCCACCAGGACGTGTGCGAGAAGGGCTACGACAAGGAGCGCAACACCTTCACCCAGTCGTACGGGTCGAAGGAGCTGGACGCCTCCCTGCTGCTGATCCCGCAGATGGGCTTCCTGCCGCCGGACGACAAGCGGGTCATCGGCACCATCGAGGCGATCCAGCGCGAGCTGTCGACGCCCGACGGTTTCATCCTGCGCTACCCGACGGCGGGCGAGGAGGCCGGCGTGGACGGCCTGGAGGGCGACGAGGGAGCCTTCCTGGCCTGCTCGTTCTGGATGGCCGACGACCTGGCGATGATCGGCCGGGTGGACGAGGCTCGGCGGCTGTTCGAGCGGCTGCTGTCGCTCCGCAACGACCTGGGGCTGCTCGCGGAGGAGTGGGACCCCCGGCTGCAGCGGCAGGTCGGGAACTTCCCGCAGGCCTTCAGCCACGTTCCGCTGATCGACACGGCCCTGCGGCTGACGGCCAGCGGGGCGTACGGGGGCTAGGTCGTCTCTTTCGGATCTTGTCGGCCGAGCTCGCGGCGTCCGGTGCCGTGCAGGGCAAGGCGGAGGAGCGCACCGTGTACTGGACGTACTCGGGCGCCCCGACAACGCGGCCAGGTGCGGTGCCGGGCGTCGCGGGCCCTGCAAGATCCGAAAGAGACGGCCCAGGTCGGTGTAGGTTCCCCGAACGCGTGGCCAATAGGACACGGACCCCGGTCGTCGTTTCCGCTGCCGGCCGGGGCAGGAACCCCAGCGTTCGGCGGCCAGTGGGGCCGCCTCGGAAATCGCGGGGTTGGTGGTCCGATGGGTACGGCGGTGGCCACGCCGGTACGGCTGAGTGTCCGGCGTGGTGACGAGGCCGTGGTGGAGGACCTGGAGTGGCCGTCTGTGCCGCTTGAGCTGCTGGGAGAGACCCGGCCGTCGCGGCTGGAGCTGGGGCGGCTGCTGTTCGCCGATTTCGCCGCGGGTGTGCGGCACATCGTCGCCCTGGTGGTCATTGGCTCATTCGGCAGTGCTGCGTGCCAAAGGGGGGCATTGAACCTGCGCCAAGAACCGACCCAGGCCACCCCATTTGGCTTCGGGCAGAGAGCGCAAACGGCTTCAGCGCGTCACCGTGACAGTTGTGGAGAAAACCGATGAAGAGATTCGCCTTGCACTGGTGATGAACGGGGGCGTCAGCCTCGCGGTCTGGATGGGTGGAGTCACGCACGAAATCGATCTGCTGCGGCGTGCCTCCGACCCGGCGGTGCCCCTCGCAACGGTCCGCGGAAGTGACCAGCCGGTCTTCGATCGGTGGCGAGGCGCATGTGACGGTTCGTCGGGAGGCCCACGGCGCCGTGTCATTGTCGACGTGGTGGCAGGTACGAGCGCCGGCGGACTGAACGGCACCCTTCTCGCCACTGCCATCGCGCGAGGTACCGCGCTGGATCCGGCCCCCGGCCTGGAAGGCGAAGACACGGTCCTTCCTAAGCTCAAGAAAATCTGGCGGGAAGACGCCGCCCTGGCGTTCGACAAGCTGCTGCCTCAGCCGGGTGAGACGCCGCGTCCGTCGATTCTCGATGGCGCCTTCTTCGCCGAGGCCGTCGACGGGGTGCTGGAAAGCATTGAACAGGTGCCCGCCGAGGGTGACTCGCTGCCGATCACCTTGTTCGTCACGGCCACGTCGCTGGGGTCAGCCGCACAGAACTACCAGGATGCGTTCGGTAACCTCATGGCCTGCCCTGATCACCGCCGGGTCTACCGCTTTGAGAAGCAAACCAGTCAGTGCACCTACCAGGCCGACCTCCTGGGTGAGGAGCCGTTGGAGAACGTATTTGCGAGGGATTTCCGCAACGACTTCAATCCAGCCACTGGCTATCCGAATGTGCTTGCCTCAGCCGCACGCTCCTCCGCTTCGTACCCCCTCGCCTTCGCACCGGTCTCCGAGTCGCAGATCCCTGTATCCCTGTGGGTGCGAGGGGTGGGCGAACCCTCGTGGGTCATGGACGGCGGCGTCCTGGACAACGCGCCCTTCGGGCCGGTGCTGGACGCCATCGCCAGCCGCGAGCTTTCGGGGCCTGTGCGGCGCCTGCTGGCCTACGTGGTGCCCTCCCCGGGTGTCCTCGGCCCATCCTCAGAGGGGGATGGTGCCCCACCCCTGTGGACCCGTGTCCTGGGCTCGGCGATCGGGCTCCCGCCTGAAGCGGACCTTCGAACAGACGTTGAGACCATTCAGTCGTTGCTCAGCCAAGCGGACGGGCTCGGTAGCGACAGCACGGCGTTCTTCGCTTCTCTGCTCGGCAACCCTGTCCTGGAGGAGGAGACCCAGGCAAGGGCCGAGCAGGCTCAAGCAACGGCCGAGTTGCTGCTACCGACCTATCGTGGGGCACGAATCATCGGTGCCATCTTCGAGGCTCGTCGACTGGTCGCAACCGCATCTCTAGCACCTACACCAACCGCAGAGACCGTCGAAGACCTGGGCGACATCGTTCCCCTCTGGGTACCGGAAGCAGGAGTCAACGGCCTGGCCGAGGAAGTGTGGCACTGGGGGGTAACCGGAGCGGAGCGGACGGTGCGCTTGTTCGTTCGCGACCTGCGCCGACGCCTGGATATGGCACCCGTAGAGACGAATCCAGCCGCCGGCCTCTCCGCGCTGACCAACCTATGGCTCCCGCGTATCGAGGCTGTGAAGCGAGCTTTCACCGAAGGCCTGCAGACAGAACTGCAGGGGGCGGGAGACGCTCCGGCTGAAGACATCGCGGCGTCGATTAATAGCGTGATCGAAGAGCTCCAGGTTCGTGAGGCGCTGGCCCTGCTCGTAGGCGGCGCCACGGCGGCCTACCGCGGGGCGGTCACATCTGGACTTTCCCAAGATGAGCTCCTGCAAAGCGCTTTGAACGTCGAAGTCATCTCTCGAGCCTTCCAAGCAAGGTCACCGTCACGCGCCGTCGCGCCGTTCGAATTCCTTCGGCTGGGCCCTGATGTGAAGACGCCCGTGCTCGGCGAGCCGCTGAGTGGCCAGATCATGAGTCAGCCCGAGCGTAAGCTTTATGGCACACAGATGGCGCACTTCGCTGCCTTCGGGCATCCCAGCTGGCGGGACTGGGACTGGCTGGTTGGTCGTCTGGATGCAGTCGCCCACCTCGGCAATGCGCTGGGCAGGGATGAAGCCTGGGTGTGGGAGACGCAAGTGGCGGTCCTGGAGAGTGAGAGCGTCAGCCTCGAGAGCCTGTCAACGGGCATGGAATCGATGCTGGACATGTCCTTGCCTCAGCTCATCAACAAACTGAGGGACCTACCAGACAACTATGGGCCCAACCTGGTACGCAACCTCGTGGCCTCGGCAGCGGATGGCCTTGCACACCTGGAAAACCCACCTGCCCTGCGGGTGCCCGCCCGAATCCTCGCTCGTGCCCGCAGACCGCTCAGGTGGTGGCTACGGCGCAAGGGGTTCTAGGGGCCTTCCTCGGCCGGCGCGCGTCTCGACTTTATTAATGCTGCAAGAAACATGCTTGAGGCTGGCGAGCCCATGCACGGTTGCAGGAAAGGGACACGCCAGTGGGACGAAGCGGTGGGCAAACCCTTCGGACTGGCACCGAAAGGTGCAGGTCGCAGCGCAGATAGAGGACAGCGAGCAGCGGACCCTGCACTCGGCTGCGGGCGGCTCGCCGGGGGCGCGGAACTTCTCGCCGTGCCCCCGTGATCGTCCGCGCCTACGCTGGAAGGGTCCTATGCCCTCCCTCCGGTGGAAGGGGGCAGCCATGGCTCCCCTGTCGAAGGCGGGCGCGGCCCTGACCGCGCTCCGCGAGGATCTGTCCGGCGAGGTCTTCGCTCCGGAGGATCCGGGATACGACGAGGCCCGGACCCTCTTCAACGCGATGATCGACCGCAGACCCGCCGTCATCGCCCAGTGCGAGAGCACGGCGGACGTGGTGACCGCGGTGCGGTTCGCGAGGGAACTGGACCTGAACATCGCCGTGCGCGGCGGCGGGCACAGCGTGGCCGGGATGTCCCTCAACGACGGCGGCCTCGTCGTGGACCTGCGGCGGATGCACGAGGTGACGGTCCATCCGGCCGCCGGGGCCGCGCACATCGACGGCGGAGCCACCATGAGCCACCTGGACCGGGCCTGCGAGCCGTACGGACTGGCGACGACCGGCGGCCGCGCCTCCACCACCGGTGTCGGCGGCTACGTACTGGGCGGCGGCAGCGGCTGGCTGGACCGGAAGTTCGGCCTGGCCGTGGACAACCTGCTGGGCGTGGACCTCGTCACCGCCGACGGCGAGCTCGTCCACGCGACCGCCGAGGAGCACCCGGAGCTGTTCTGGGGGCTGCACGGCGGCGGCGGGAACTTCGGCATCGCCACCTCGCTGACCCTGCGGCTGTACGAACTGCCCGTCATGTCGATCGCGTTCCTGCTGTACCTGCCGGAACGCGGACCCGAGGTGGTCCGTGCGTACCGGGACATCATCGAGGCCGCGCCGCCCGAGGCCTCGGGCGCCGCCCTCTACCTCACCGGCCCGCCCGAGGAGTTCGTCCCGCAGCACCTGGTCGGGCGGCTGCTGGCCGGGGCGCTGCTGACGTACGCGGGCCCCGAGGACGAGATGCGGAGGCTGGCCGAGCCGCTGCTGGCGATCCCCCACGAGTCGGAGATCGTCACGGCCATCCCGTACGCCGATCTCCAGTGCATGATCGACGACCCGCCCGGCATGCGGAACTACTGGTCGGCCGAGTACCTCACCGGCTGTCCCGACGCGTTCGTGGACGTCTTCTGCGCCCGCGCCGAGGCCATGCCGGTACCGACCGGCACCCAGCACCTGGTCTTCCCGCAGGGCGGCGCCGTGGCCTCCGGCCCGGCCGACTACCCGGTGCCGTACCGCGACTCGCCGTGGGCGGTGCACCCGTTCGGGATCTGGGAGGACGCGGCCGACGACGAGCGCTGCCGGCAGTGGGTCAAGGACGTCCGCGCCGACGCCCGGCCGTGGAGCACCGGCGCGGTCTACCTCAACTTCACCGGGGACGAGGGCGTGGAGCGGGTGGTCTCCGGCCTCGGAGCCGAGAACATGCAGCGGCTGGGCGCGCTGAAACGCCAGTACGACCCCGACAACATCTTCCGCTTCAACCACAACATCCAGCCCGCCTGACGATGGAGACGGGTCGGCCGGTAGCGTCCCGCGATATGGAAAACCAGGGCGGGATCACGGTTCAGCGGGCACTGGAACTGCCGGGGCTGCGCGGCGGACTGCCGGAGGTGGTGGCCTGCGCCGACCGTCTGGGCCGGACCGTCCGTTGGGTGCACGCGGGCGAGGTGCCGAACATCGCCTCCCTGCTCAAGGGCGGCGAGCTGCTGCTGACCACGGGCCTGGGCCTCGGCACCCGGCCGGCCGAGCAGCGGGCCTTCGTGCGCCGTCTCGCCGACCGCGGGATCGCCGCGCTCGTGGTCGAACTGGGCCCGCGCTTCTCCCGGCTGCCGGCGACCCTCGTGGAGACCGCGCGCTCGGCCGGACTGCCCCTGGTCCAGCTCCACCGGGAAGTCCCCTTCGTGGCGGTCACGGAGGAGGTCCACACCGAGATCGTCAACCACCACTACGCCCTGCTCCAGCGGGCCGAGGAGGTCCACCGCCGCTGTACGGAGGCCCTGCTGGGCGGTGGGGGCATCCCGCAGGTCCTGCGGATCCTGGCCGATTTCACGGGGAACCCGGTCTTCCTGGAGACCCCCGACGGGCAGCTCCTGTACGCGGCGGGCAGCGCGGCCGGGGACGCGGGCGCGGACCCGCTCCAGGTGTGGGAGGGCCTGCGGGGCCAGCGCGAGGCGGAACCCGCCACGAACACGGTGGTGGTCGACGTGCCGGGCGGGGGCCACGGCACCGGCTCGGTCCGGGCCCGGGTCGTCCTGGTCGGTGTCTCGGCCCCGCTGCTCCCGGTGCACCGGATGGCGGCCGAACGCACGGCGGGCGTCCTGGCCGTCGTCCTGATGCAGGCGCGGCAGGAGGAGGAGCTGGCGGCGCGCGGCCGCGGCGACTTCCTGACGGACCTGGCGGAGGGCCGCATCTCGGCGGAGGACGCACCGGCGCAGGCCCGGGTCCTGGGCTTCAAGCCGGGCGGCGGTCCGCTGCTGCCGGTGGTGATGCGGCTGGCCTCGGACCTCGGCCCGTCCGGCAACTGGGCCGTCCTGGCCCGTGCGGTGCTGGAGGAGCTGTCGTCGGTCGGGGTCCCGGTCCTGCTGGGCGTCCGCCCGGTCGAGGGCCGGGTGCCGCTGCTGGTCTCCCTGCGCGCGGAGTCGGAGCGCACGGCGGTGGCGGACCGGGTCTCGGCCGCGCTGCGGGCGGGCGTCGAACGCGCGGGCCTGGACCGGGCCGACGCGCCGCCGGCCGTGGTCGTCGGCGTGGCCGGCGGCTGGGCGGCGGCCTCGGCGGGCCTGCGCCACGCCGCGGAGACCGCGACGGCGGCCCACGGCCTGCCGGCGCGCCCCTGGTACGACGCGCGCCGCCTGGACATCGACCTGCTGCTGTGGCGGCTGCGCGAACACCCCGACCTGGCCGCCTTCGTGGACCGCGCGATCGGGCCGCTGCGCACGCACGACACGACGTCGCGTCCGCCGCTCCTGCCCACGCTGGAGACGTACCTGGCCCACGCGGGCCGCAAGGCGGAGACGGCGCGCGAGCTCCACCTGAACCGGCAGACGCTGTACAACCGGCTGGCCCGCATCTCGGAGCTCCTGGGCACGGACCTGGACGACCCCGAAACGGTCCTCTCCCTGAGCCTGGCCCTCCGCGCCCGCCGCCACACGCCGTCCTGACGCCACATCCAGCCTCGCCGGCGTTTGAGGCGCGAGGGTGCGGGGGTGCAGGGGGTGCGGGGGCGGAGCCCCCGGAACGGCGGCGCGCCCGGCCGGAAAGAGTACGGGGCGGAGCGCGGGCAGCCGGATCGCCGCCGGAATCCGTCACCCCGCCGGGGGCTACCTGCGGCGTTCCATCAGTTCGTCGTAGACCGACAGGACCTGCGCCACCGTGTCGTCCTCCGACGGCCACGTCGCGGCCTGGACGCGCCCCGCGGCCGCCAGCGCGGCCCGGCGGTCCGGGTCGGCCAGCAGGCCGGTCACGGCCGAGGCGAGCGGCCCCGCCTCTCCCGGCGGGACCAGGACCGCGCCCTCCCCCACCAGCTCCGGGACACCTCCCACCGCCGTGGCCACCAGCGGCACGCCCACCCGCAGCGCCTCCTGCGCCAGCAGCGCCCGCGCCTCCCACCGGCTCGGCAGCACCGCGAGGTCCGCCGCCGCCAGCAGTTGCACCGCGTCCCGGCGGCGCCCCAGCAGCCGTACCGGGAGCCCCTCCGCCTCGATCCGCCGGGCGAGCTCCGCCCGCAGCGGCCCCTCCCCCGCGATCACCAGCAGCGGTGACGGGTCCAGGCCGCGCCACTCCCGTGCCGCGTCGAGCAGTACGGAGTACCCGCGGTGCGGCACCAGGCTGCCGACGGCGATCAGCAGCGGCCGTTCCACCGCGCCGAGTTCCGCCCGTACCTTGCCGGGGTCGGCCGGCGTCTCGGGACCCGCCGGGCCTGCCGGTACCGCCACCGGGGCCAGCCGCGCGTCCCTGGCGCCCCGCAGCCGCGCGGCGTCCACCTGGTCGGAGGAGGCCCCGAGCACCACCGCCGCGGCCCGTGCGACGTGCCGCTCCAGCAACCGGCCCAACCGCCCGAGCGCACCGGCCGCCGCGGGGCCGTCGCCGTGCCAGGTCACCACCAGCGGCACCCGGCGCCCCCGTATGGCCAGGGCGGCGCGCATCCCGGCGCGCACGCCGTGCGCGTGCACGAGGTCCGCCCCGGCGCAGGCGGCCCGCAGCACGCTGACCGCGTCGGGCGCGAACTCCGCCCCGGCGCCGGTGAAGTCGTACTCCCCCTCCGCCTGGACGGGCGCGCACACCGTGACCCGGACCCCGCGCGCGGCGAGGCCGGTCGCGAGCGAGCGTACGTGCGCGCTGCTGCCCGCGCCCGCACCGCCGCCGAGTACCTGCACGGTGCGCAGCGGCGGCCGGCCGTAGGGCTGGGGCGGAAGGGAGGTGGAGACCGGGGAGCTGCTCACGGGCCGAAGCTCCAGGGTGAGGGAGTCAGATATGTCGCCAAGGATGCCAGTCCGCACGCGCGTTCCGGGACCATACGGGTGCGGATCCCGTACGAGATACCGCAGGACGACCCTCAGCCTCACCCACACGGGCTACCTCCGGGTCGGCCGGGGCACGGCGAAGGGCCCGGAACGCCCTGCGTTCCAGGCCCTCGCCGGCGCATCTCACGCGTCCGCGCGCGCCGCAGCCAGCAGTTCCTCGGCGTGCGCCCGGGCCGAGACCGAGTCCTCGTGGCCGGCCAGCATGCGCGACAGCTCGCGGATCCGGTCCTCGCCCTCCAGGACGGTGACCCCGCTCCGGGTGACCGATCCGTCGTTGGTCTTCTCGACGAGCAGCTGCCGGTCCGCGAAGGCCGCCACCTGCGGCAGGTGCGTGACGACCACGACCTGCGCCGACTTGGCCAGCTTGGCCAGCCGCCGCCCGACCTCGACCGCCGCCTTGCCGCCGACGCCCGCGTCGACCTCGTCGAAGAGGTAGGTGGGCACCGGGTCGGAGCCCGCGAAGACGACCTCGACGGCCAGCATCACCCGGGACAGCTCACCGCCCGAGGCGCCCTTGGCGATCGGCCGCGGCTGGGCGCCGGGGTGCGGGGCCAGCAGCAGCTCGACCTCGTCCGCGCCCGAAGGGCCGTAGGCGACCGGGCGGCCGTCCACGTCCACTCCGTCGGGGTCCTCGGCCTGCCGGATGTCGATGGTCACACGGGCGTGCGGCATCGCCAGCGAGGCCAGCTCCGCCGTCACCGCGGAGGCGAAGCGCGTCGCGGCCTCCACCCGGGCGTCCGTCAGCGCCTGCGCCAGCAGGGACAGTTCACCGCGCAGTCCGTCGCGCTCGGCGGTCAGCTCGGTGATCCGCTCGTCGTCTCCGTCCAGTTCCAGCAGCCGCGCCGCGCCCTGTTCGGCCCACTCCAGCACGGCTTCGACGGTGCCCGCGGAGCCGTACTTGCGGGTGAGCTGCGTCAGGGCGGCCCGCCGCTCCTCCACCGCGGCAAGCCGCAGCGGATCGGCGTCCAGGTCGTCGGCGTAGCCCGCCAGTTCCCCGGCCACGTCGGAGAGCAGGATGCCGAGTTCCCCGATCCGCTCGGCGAGGGCGCCGAGGGCCGGGTCGTGGGACCGTACGGATTCCAGCGCCCGGTGGGCACCCGCGACGAGCATGTTCGCGTCGACGGCCTCCGGGTCCTCGGGGTTGCCCGCGAGCGCGGCGTGCGCCAGCTGCGCCGCCGAGGACAGCGATTCGGCGTGTCCGAGCCGCTCCGCCTCGGCCGCGAGTTCGGTGTCCTCGCCGGCCACCGGTTCCACGGCCGCGATCTCGTCCAGTCCGAAGCGCAGCAGGTCCGCCTCCTGGGCACGCTCCCGGGCCCGGGTGGTGATCTCCTCCAGCTCGACGGCGACGGCGCGGAGCCTGCGGTAGGCCGAGCCGTACTTCTCCAGCGGGACGGCGACGGCGTCCCCGGCGTACCGGTCGAGGGCCTGCCGCTGCCGGGCGGGGCGCAGCAGGCCCTGCTGGTCGGTCTGCCCGTGTACGGCGACCAGGTCGTCGGCGAGCTCGGCGAGCAGGCCGACGGGCACGGAGCGGCCGCCGACGTGGGCGCGCGAGCGTCCTTCGGCGGACACGGTCCGGCTGATCAGCAGGACGCCGTCGTCGAGCTCGGCCCCGGCCTCCTCGGCGCGTACGGCGGCGGGGGCGTCGGGGCGCATGACAATGCGGCCCTCGACCACCGCGGCCTTGGCCCCGATCCGTACCAGGGCCGGGTCGGCGCGACCGCCGAGCAGCAGCCCGAGGCTGGTGACGACCATCGTCTTGCCCGCGCCGGTCTCGCCGGTCACCGCGGTGAATCCGGGCGACAGCTCGACCACCGCGTCGTCGATGACCCCGAGCGACCGTATCCGCATCTCCTCAAGCACGGGACGACGATACCGAGGTTTCATGGGTGCCATGTGACGTCACCCGTCCCGAGTTCTCCGAACGCATGTGCTATTTGCGCTCTCCCGGCCGAACTCCCCATCGCGCCACGGGGATAGAGGCCGGGAACCGGTTCGGACTCAATTCGGCTGAGCGACGCCCTCGACCCCTACGGCGTGTTCTCCCGGGGCCGCTTCGAAGGCCGCAGCCACCCGCCGCCCCGTGATCCGTCAGTGCGGCGCGCCGCGCCACCCCGACACCGGCAGTGCGAACTTGGCGACGAGCCGGTCCGTGAAGGACGCGTGGTGCAGCCGGGCGAGCCGCACCGGCACCGCGCCGCGCCGCACCTCGACCCGTGCCCCTGCGGGCAGCTCCAGCGTGCGCCGCCCGTCGCACCACAGCACGCCGTGCGGAGTGCCGTTCTGCACCTCCACCGCCAGCACCGAGGTCGGCGAGGTCACCAGCGGCTTCGCGAACAGCGCGTGCGCGCTGATCGGCACCATCAGCAGCGCCTCCACCTCCGGCCAGACCACCGGCCCGCCCGCGGAGAAGGCGTACGCCGTGGAACCCGTCGGAGTCGCGCAGACGATCCCGTCGCAGCCGAAACCCGTCACCGGGCGACCGTCGATCTCCAGGACCACCTCCAGCATCCGCTCCGGGGACACCTTCTGGACCGCGGCCTCGTTCAGCGCCCAGTCCCGGTGGACCACGTCGCCGTTCGTCCGCACGATCACGTCGAGCGTCATCCGCTCCTCGACCTCGTACGAGCGCGTCACCACCCGGTCCACGACCTTGTCCAGGTCGTCGCGCTCGGCCTCGGCGAGGAACCCCACCCGGCCCAGGTTGACGCCCAGCATCGGCACCCCCGAGGCGCGCGCGAACTCCGCGCCCCGCAGCAGGGTCCCGTCCCCGCCGAGGACGATGAGCAGCTCACACCCGTCGAGCGCCCCCGGAGTGGACTCGGTGACCAGCTCCACCTCGGGGGGCAGCGGCAGATCCACCGCCTCCTGCTCCATGACGCGTACGCCCAGCCCGCACCTGAGCAGACCCTGCACGACCAGCTCGGCGCTGCGGATGGCCGCAGGCCGCCCGGTGTGCGCGAGCAGGAAGACCGTCCGCCCTTCCCCCGAAATCCGTGAACCCGCTGTACCCGCCGAACCCGCTGAATCTGTCACTGCGGCCCCTCCACCACTGCACGGTCAACATCCGCCGGGTCGAGGGCCGGTGCCCCCGCCCGCAGCCACAGAAAGTACTCGACGTTCCCCGACGGCCCCGGCAGCGGACTCGCCGTGACCCCGAGAACACCCAGCCCCAGCTTCGCCGCCTGCGCCGCGACCTCGCGCACGGCCCCGGCCCGCAGCTCCGGGCTGCGCACCACGCCGCCGCTGCCCAGCCGGTCCTTGCCGACCTCGAACTGCGGCTTGACCATCAGCACCAGGTCCGCGTCCGGCGCGCAGCAGCGCACCAGCGCCGGCAGCACCAGACCGATGGAAATGAACGACAGGTCACCGACGACGAGGTCGACCGGGACCCCGTCGAGCTGCTCCACCGTCAGCTCGCGCACGTTCGTACGGTCCTTGACGGTGACCCGGTCGTCGCTCTGCAGCGACCAGGCCAGCTGCCCGTAGCCGACGTCCACGGCCATCACGTGGGCCACGCCCGAGCGCAGCAGCACGTCGGTGAAACCGCCCGTGGAGGCGCCGGCGTCCAGCGCGCGGCGGCCCTCGACGGCCAGCCCCTGCGGCTGGAAGGCCGCCAGCGCGCCGGCCAGCTTGTGGCCGCCCCGGGAGACGTATTCGGGGTCGCTGTCGTCCTTGCGGACCACCAGGGCCGCGCTGGTCTCGACCTGGGTGGCCGCCTTGGTCGCGGTGGTGCCGCCGACGGTCACCCGGCCCGCGGCGATCAGCTGCGCGGCGTGCTCGCGCGAGCGGGCCATGCTGCGGCGTACCAGTTCGGCGTCCAGGCGGCGGCGTGCCACTCCTGCCACGTTCGGTTCAGCTCCTGTTTTCGTACGGTCCGGGGACGGGCGGTGCGTCCAGCGCGGTCAGCGCCTCGCGCAGCCCCCGGTGGACATCCTCGTACACCTCGACGTGTCCGTCCGCCGCGAGGTGGTCCGCGTCCGCCAGCCGCGCCAGGTGCGCGTCCACGCCGGCGTGGCCGGTGGGCGTGCGTACGACGCCCAGCGGCACGGGCCCGGCCGGCTCGGCGGGCACGGCGGAGGCATCGACTCGGAGGTCGGCGGCTTCGTCGGTCATGCCCCGACGCTACCCCGAAGCGCCCCGCGACCACGCATGGCTCTGCGGTACGGTCGTGATCACGATGGCTACGATCCAGGAGTGCCGCGAAGCACTCGACAACCTCTCCGGCAATCTCGCGCGGGCCGACGGCGGCGTACGCGGCGCGGCCGCGTTCGACCGCTCCCTGAGCTGCCACATCACCGACCTGGACCAGACGTTCACGGGCCGCCTCGACGCGGGCCGGATCCGGGTGGACGCGGTCGCTCCGGGCCCGCCCGCGGCGAAGGCCGAGATCCGGCTCGCGATGACGGGCGACGACCTCGTGGCCCTGGTCGCGGGCGAGCTGAAATTCGCGAAGGCCTGGGCCTCGGGCCGAGTCCGCCTGGAAGCCGGCTTCCGCGACCTCCTCCGCCTCAAAAGCATGCTCTAGCCCCGCCCTCTTCCAGCCCGCCCCGCCCCGCCCCCCAGCCCCGCGGCCCTCCAGACCCGCCGGCGTTCGAGGCGCTCTTCCAACCTCGCCAGGGGGTACCTCCCAGCGGTAGCTGGGGGAGTTCGAGGCGCGGGGGTCCGGGGGCAGCGCCCCCGGCAACGGCGCCGCACCCGGCATCCGGAGCGGCACGACCCGCCCGGGCGGAAGCTACTCCGCCCGAGCCACCGCACGGGCCTTGCGCGCCGCCGGAACCACCAGCGGCGTCCCCGTCTCCGGATCCGGGATCACCTGGCAGCGCAGCCCGAAAACCTTCTCCACGAGCTCCGCCGTCACCACCTCCGCCGGCGGCCCCTCCGCGACGACCTTCCCGCCCCGCATCGCGATCAGGTGCGTGGCGTACCGGGCCGCGTGATTCAGATCGTGCAGCACCGCCACCAGCGTCCGCCCCTGCGTCTCGTGCAGCTCCGCGCACAGGTCCAGCACGTCGATCTGGTGCTGGATGTCCAGGTACGTCGTCGGCTCGTCGAGCAGCAGCAGCGGCGTCTGCTGGGCCAGCGCCATCGCGATCCACACGCGCTGCCGCTGCCCGCCCGACAGCTCGTCCACGGCCCGGTCGGCGAGCTCGGCGACCCCCGTCGAGGCCATCGACTCCTTCACGACCCGCTCGTCCTCGGCCGACCACTGCCGCAGCAGCCCCTGGTGCGGGTACCGGCCGCGCGAGACCAGGTCGGCCACCGTGATGCCGTCGGGCGCGATCGAGGACTGCGGGAGCAGGCCCAGGGTCTTGGCCACCTTCTTCGCGGGCAGCGACCCGATGGCCTGCCCGTCCAGCAGCACCCGCCCGGTGGACGGCTTCAGCATCCTCGACAGGGCCCGCAGCAGCGTGGACTTGCCGCAGGCATTGGGGCCGACGATCACCGTGAAGGAGTGGTCGGGGATCTCCACCGACAGGTTCTCGGCGATGACCCGCTGGTCGTAGCCGAGGGTCACGTTCTCCGCGGTCAGCCGCTGCACTTGGGTACTCCTCATCAGGTTCATATACGTCCCGCCTTGCGCTCGGTGACGAGCAGCCAGAGCAGGTAGACACCGCCGACGAGGCCGGTCACCACACCCACCGGCAGCTGGTCGGAGCCGAAGGCCCGCTGCGAGGCCCAGTCGGACACCATCAGCAGCACCGAGCCCATCAGGGCGGCGTTCACCAGGTTCCCGCCGGGCGAGCGGGTCAGCCGCCGGGCCAGCTGCGGGGCGGCCAGCGCGACGAAGCTGATGGGCCCGGCCGCAGCGCTCGCCGCGGTGGTGAGCAGGACCGCCGCCAGCATCAGCAGCATCCGCGTCCGCTCCACCCGCACCCCGAGCGCGTACGCGGCGTCGTCGCCCATCTCCATCATCCGCAGGGCCCGGCCCTGCCCGAGGACCAGCGGGAGGAGCACCGCGCACACCGCGAGCAGCGGCCACACCTGCGCCCAGTCCCGGCCGGCCAGCGAGCCGGTCAGCCAGACCATGGCACGGGTGGCCTCGATCAGCTGGGCCTTCGTGATCAGGTACTGGATCACGGCGATCAGGATGGCGGAGGCGCCGATCCCGACCAGCACCAGCCGGTAGCCCTGGATGCCCTGCTTGTAGGCGAGCAGGTAGACGGCGACTCCGGCCAGCAGGCCGCCGGCCAGCGCGCCGGCGGCCACCTCCGTGGCGCCGCCCTTGAACAGGACGATGACGACGAGCGCGCCGACCGCCGAGCCGTAGCCGAAGCCGAGCATGTCCGGGGAGCCCAGCGGGTTGCGGGAGACGGACTGGAAGACGGCTCCGGAGATCCCGAGCGCCGCGCCGACGAGCAGCGCGACCAGGACTCGCGGCAGCCGCAGGTCGTTGACGATGAAGTCGGTGGCGGGGGTGCCGTTGCCGAGCAGGGTCTGTACGACGTCCCACGGCGCGATCTCGAAGTCGCCGGTGCCGATGAGCACGACGGCCATCGCGAGCGCCGCGACGGTCAGCAGGACCCCGACGGCCAGGGCGCGCCGCTCGACGCGCAGCGAGACCCCGCCGGGCAGGCGCAGCGGGCGGGGTCCGGACCGGCGGCCCTTGCCGGGGGTGTCGGTCGCGGTCGTGGGCGCGGTCGTGGGCGCGGTCGCGGTCACAGCTGGGCCATCCTCTTGCGCCGAACCAGGTAGATGAAGACCGGGCCGCCGATGAGCGCGGTCACGACGCCGACCTGCAGTTCGGCGGGCCGGGTGACGACCCGGCCGACGATGTCGGAGCCGAGCAGCAGGACCGGTGACAGGACGGCCGAGTACGCGAGCACCCAGCGCATGTCGGGACCGGTGAAGGCCCGGACGAGGTGCGGGACCATCAGCCCGATGAAGACGATGGGACCGCACGCGGCGGTCGCCGCACCGCACAGCAGGGTGATGGCGACCATGGCGCCGATCCGGGTCCGCGTCAGGTGGGCGCCGAGCGCCCGTGCCGTGTCGTCGCCCATCGCCATCGCGTTGAGCGGCCGGCCCAGCACCAGTGCGAGCACCGCGCCGACGAGCAGGAAGGGGGCCACTTGCCGGACGGTGTCCATGTTGGCCGAGGCCAGCGAACCCACCGTCCAGAAGCGCAGCTTGTCCAGCGCCTTGCTGTCCATCAGCTGCACGGCGTTGATGTAGCCGACGAGCGCCGCGCTGGCCGCCGTACCGGCGAGCGCGAGGCGCACCGGGGTCGCGCTGCGGCTGCCGCCGAGCACGTACACGAGGACGGAGACGAAGGCGGCACCGAGGAAGGCCCACCACACGAACTCGCTCAGCGAACTCGCGCCGAAGAAGCTGATCGCGGAGACCACGGCGGCCGCGGCGCCGGCGTTGACGCCGAGGATGCCGGGCTCGGCCAGCGGGTTGCGGGTCAGCGCCTGCATCACGGCACCGGACAGGCCGAGTCCGAGCCCGACCATCAGCCCGAGCAGGGTGCGCGGGATCCGCAGATCCCGCACCACCACGTCGGAGGGCGTGCCCGCGTAGGCGAACAGGCCGTGCCAGACCTCGTCCAGGGACATCTGCTTGGCGCCCACGGCAATGCTCACGACGGCGATCAGGGCCAGCACCGCGAGAGCGGCGAGCAGACCGGCGGCGCGCGCGGCATGGCGCGGGCGGGCTGCGGAGGCGGCGGCGCCCTCGTCGGGCGCCGCGCTCCGTTCGGGTTCAGGGGGACTCTCGACCAACACGCAGGTTAGGCTAACCTACCTTCCGCACAGGTGGATCCCCGGACGGCCCTCAAAGACCCAGCCTGGCCAGCGCCTTCGCCGCGTCGAACGTGCAGACCCCGTCCCCGGCCACCGTCCAGGCCGCCGCGCACAGCGCCCGCAGCCCGTCGAGCGGATCCCCGGCCTCCCCGCCTTCTCCGGCCTCCCGGAGCTCGAGCACGCCGCCGTTCGTCGCGACCGCCGTCCAGCCGCCGCAGCGGAAACCCTCCGCGCACGGCTCCACTTCCGGCTGCCCGGCCAGCAACCCCCGCAGATCCCGGTCCACATAGGTCGGGCGGTGCCTGGGCTCGGCCCGCAGCAGCTGCTCCGCGTCCGTGACCCCGGTCAGCACCAGCAGCGAGTCCACCTCCCCGTTGAAGGCACCCTCGATGTCGGTGTCCAGCCGGTCCCCCACCACCAGCGGCCGCCGCGCCCCGGTCCGCAGCACCGTCTCCCGGTGCATGGGGGGCAGCGGCTTGCCCGCCACCTGCGGCTCGGCACCCGTGGCGATCCGTACGACCTCCACCGCGGCCCCGTTGCCCGGCGCGATCCCCCGCGCCCCCGGAATCGTCAGGTCGGTGTTGGACGCGAACCACGGCACCCCGCGGTTGATCGCGTACGAGGCCTCCGCGAACCGCCCCCACGGCAGGTCGGGACCCCCGTACCCCTGGACGACCGCCGCGAGCCCCTCCTCCTCGGCCGACTCCACCGGCACCAGACCGCGCTCGCGCAGCGCGACCCGCAGCCCTTCCCCTCCGATCACCAGCACCTTCGACCCCGGCTCCACCTGCTCCGCGATCAGCCGGGCCACCGCCTGCGCCGAGGTGATCACCTCGGCCGCCTCCGTCGGAATGCCCAGCTCGCCCAAGTGCTCCGCGACCGCGTCCGGCGTCCGCAGCGCGTTGTTCGTGACGTACGCGAGGTGCATCCCGTCCGCCCGGGCCGCCGCGAGGGACTCCACCGCGTGAGCGATGGCCTCACCGCCCGCGTACACCACCCCGTCCAGATCCAGCAGCGCGGTGTCGTACGCCTGGTGCAGACTCTGCTCACTCGCCGCGGGACTGGTCCTGCTCTGCCGGGTCATCCTGTCCGCTCCTCCTGGTGCCCTTCCCGGCCGTAGCCGGGGGAGATCGACCTTGTCCGATTCCGTACTGCCCCGATCATCCCGCATGGCGAGACGCGTCTTACCATGCACCAATGACCACATCTGGTACCGCGGAGCATGGGCTGCGCCTGATCCCGTTCCATGGCCTGCGCTACGTCCCCGAGCGTGTCGGCAGCCTCGCCGCCGTCACCTCGCCGCCGTACGACGTGGTCGTGCGTCCCGACGGAGTCGACCACCTCGAATCCGCCGACCCGCACAACATCGTCCGCCTGATCCTCCCGCAGGCGGGTACCCCGGCCGCGCGCAACGAGCAGGCCGCGCGCACCCTGCACGACTGGCTCGCCCAGGGCATCCTCACCGCCGACCCCGAGCCCGCGCTCTACGTGTACGAGCAGCGCCGGGCCGGCCTGCTCCAGCGCGGCCTCATCGGCGCCCTCGCCCTGTCCACCGCCGACGCCGGCATCGTCCTGCCCCACGAGGACGTCATGCCGGACGTGGTCACCGACCGGGCCGGGCTGATGCGGGCCACCTCCGCCAACCTCGAACCCCTCCTGCTCACCTACCGGGGCGACGATCCCGGCACGGGAGCGGCCGCGGTCGTCGAACGGACCGCCCAGCTCGCCCCCCTCCTGTCGACCACCACCGAGGACGGCTTCCAGCACCGCCTGTGGGCCATCACGGATCCGGCCGAACTCGACACCGTGATGGCGGACCTCAGCCACCGCCAGGCCCTCATCGCCGACGGCCACCACCGCTGGGCGACGTACCTGCGCCTCCAGGAGGAGCACGGCTCCCCCACCGCCTGGGACTTCGGCCTGGTCCTGCTGGTGGACACCGCCCGCTATCCGCTCCAGGTCCGCGCCATCCACCGGATGCTGCGCCGCCTCCCGGTGGCGGACGCCCTCGCCGCCCTCGACGGCCACTTCCGCGTCCGCCCGGTCGAGGGACCGCTCCCGCTGGCCCTGGACACCCTCGCGGACGCCTCGGAGCGCGGCAACGCCTTCCTGCTGGCCGGCGACGGCGCCTTCCACCTGGTCACCGACCCTGACCTGGCGCTCCTGGACACCACGGTCCGCCACGACCGCCCCGAGGCCTGGCGCCGGCTGGACGCCACCGTCCTGCACGCGACCCTGCTCGACGCCCTCTGGCACATCCCGGACGCCCCGGACGAGATCACGTACATCCACGACGCCGCGGCCACCGTGGCCATGGCCGAGCGGCACGGCGGCACGGCGGTCCTGCTGCATCCCGTGCGCGAGGAAGTCGTACGGGACCTGGCGCGCCAGGGCGTCACCATGCCCCGCAAGTCCACGTCCTTCGGACCGAAACCGGCCACCGGCCTGGTCCTGCGCGGCCTGGGCTGACCACTTCCGGACATGAAGAAGGGCGGTACCCCGGCCGGGGTACCGCCCTTCTTCATGTCACCGTGCCTCAGGCCTTTTCGCCCTCGGCGTCGCCCTCGACGTCGGCGCCGGCCTCGGACTGCTCCAGCGGCTCGTACTCCTCGTCGTCCTCGTCGTAGTACTCGGCGACGTCGGAGGCGCGCTCGGCCGCGGCGATCTCCGCCGGGTCCTCGTCGTCCTCGTCGTCGTCCTCGTCATCGGCGACGTCGGACAGGTCGATCGAAGCGTCGACGAACTCGACACCGTCGAGCTCGGCGAGACGGTCGGAGGCGTCGGTCGCGCCGTCCTTGTCCGCTTCGAGGGTCTTGCCGAACCACTCGCGCGCCTCGTCCTCACGACCGGCCGCCAGCAGGGCGTCGGCGTAGGCGTACCGCAGGCGCGCGGTCCACGGCTGGACGGAGTTGGAGGCCAGCTCCGGGCTCTGCAGGGTCACGATGGCCGCTTCGAGCTGCCCCTGGTCCCGCCGCGCACCGGCCGCGACCAGACGCATCTCGACCTGGCCGGCCTTGTCCAGCTTCTGCACCTCGGGCTCGCCGGCCATGGCCAGCGCCCGCTCCGGGCGGCCGAGGCCGCGCTCGCAGTCGGCCATGACGGGCCACAGCTCGACCGAGCCGGTCATGCGCTTGGCGGCGCGGAACTCCGCGAGGGCCTCGCTGTACTTCTGCGTGGCGTACGCGGCGAAGCCGGCGGCCTCGCGTACGGCGGCGACGCGGGAGGCCAGCCGCAGGGCGATGCGCGAGTACGCGTACGCCTGCTCGGGCTCCTCGTCGATCAGCCGGGCGACCATGACGAGGTTCTTGGAAACCTCTTCGGCCAGGCCCTTGGGCAGGCTCAGCAGCTCCTGACGGACATCGGCGTCGATCTCGAAGCCGGTGACGTCCTCGTCGATCGGAAGCCGCTTGACCGGGTCCCGGTCGCGGTCCGCGCGGTAGTCGCGGTCGCCGCCGCGGTCATCGCGACCGCCACGGTAGCCGCCACGGTCACCACCGCGATCGTCACGGCCACCACGGAACCCGCCGCGGTCGCCGCCGCGGTCGTCACGGCGCGGGTAGGACGGGCGGTCGCCGCCACGGTCGTCACGACCGCCACGGTAGCCACCACGGTCGTCCTCACGACGGGGGTAGGACGGACGGTCGCCACCGCGGTCGTCACGGCGGAAACCGCCGCCACCACCGGAGGGACGCCCACCACGGTCGTCATCGCGACGGGGGTAGGAGGGACGGTCGCCACCGCGGTCGTCACGGCCGCCACGGAACCCGCCACGGTCGTCATCGCGACGCGGGTACGAGGGACGGTCGCCGCCACGGTCGTCACGACGCGGGTACGACGGGCGGTCCCCACCGCGGTCGTCACGGCGGAAACCGCCGCCACCACCGGAGGGACGCCCACCACGGTCGTCGTCACGGCGCGGGTACGAGGGACGGTCCCCACCGCGGTCATCGCGACGCGGGTAGCTGGGGCGGTCGCCACCGCGGTCGTCACGGCCGCCACGGAACCCACCGCGGTCGTCGTCACGACGGGGGTACGAGGGACGGTCCCCACCGCGGTCGTCACGACGCGGGTACGACGGACGGTCCCCACCGCGGTCGTCACGGCGGAAACCGCCGCCACCACCGGAGGGACGCCCACCACGGTCGTCATCACGGCGCGGGTAGGACGGACGGTCGCCACCGCGGTCGTCACGGCGGAAACCGCCGCCACCACCGGAGGGACGCCCACCACGGTCGTCGTCACGGCGCGGGTACGAGGGACGGTCCCCACCGCGGTCATCGCGACGCGGGTAGCTGGGGCGGTCGCCGCCACGGTCGTCACGGCCGCCACGGAACCCACCGCGGTCGTCGTCACGACGGGGGTACGAGGGACGGTCCCCACCGCGGTCGTCACGACGCGGGTACGACGGACGGTCGCCACCACGGTCGTCACGGCGGAAGCCGCCACCGCCGCCGGCACCGCCGGAGGGGCGGCCACCACGGTCATCGTCACGGCGCGGGTACGAGGGACGGTCCCCACCGCGGTCATCGCGACGCGGGAAGCTGGGGCGGTCGCCGCCACGGTCGTCACGGCGGAAGCCGCCACCGCCGCCGGCACCGCCGGAGGGGCGGCCACCACGGTCATCGTCACGACGGGGGTACGAGGGGCGGTCGCCACCGCGGTCGTCACGGCGGAAACCGCCGCCACCACCGGAGGGACGCCCACCACGGTCATCGCGACGGAAGCCTCCGCCGCTGCTGGACGGTCGGCCACTGGCACCACGGTCGTCACGACGGAACGGGGGACGGTCGCCACCACGGTCGTCACGGCCCCCGCGGTAGCCGCCCCTGTCACCGCCGTCGTTGCGCCGAGGCTCGCGCTCCGGACGATCGTCGGGAGAGTTGGACATGGGTGTGACTCCTGTCTTCGGGGTACCGCTAGTCATTCTCGCGCAACCAACCCATGGCCGCGCTTCGGCGTAAAGAGGTGAAAAACAAAAAGGACCCTTGGTCCAGCGTTGAACGCTGGACCAAGGGTCCTTTGAAAGATTGTTCGGCGGCGTCCTACTCTCCCACAGGGTCCCCCCTGCAGTACCATCGGCGCTGAAAGGCTTAGCTTCCGGGTTCGGAATGTAACCGGGCGTTTCCCTAACGCTATGACCACCGAAACCCTATCGGTTTCGAGCGAACAAGCACACTTTGTAGTTATGTTCTAGCTCTAGAAACCAGCAACTGTTCGTTGCTTCAGAACTAACACAGTGGACGCGAGCAACTGAGGACAAGCCCTCGGCCTATTAGTACCAGTCAGCTTCACCCGTTACCGGGCTTCCACATCTGGCCTATCAACCCAGTCGTCTACTGGGAGCCTTACCCTCTCAAGGAGGTGGGAATACTCATCTTGAAGCAGGCTTCCCGCTTAGATGCTTTCAGCGGTTATCCCTCCCGAACGTAGCCAACCAGCCATGCCCTTGGCAGGACAACTGGCACACCAGAGGTTCGTCCGTCCCGGTCCTCTCGTACTAGGGACAGCCCTTCTCAATATTCCTACGCGCACAGCGGATAGGGACCGAACTGTCTCACGACGTTCTAAACCCAGCTCGCGTACCGCTTTAATGGGCGAACAGCCCAACCCTTGGGACCGACTCCAGCCCCAGGATGCGACGAGCCGACATCGAGGTGCCAAACCATCCCGTCGATATGGACTCTTGGGGAAGATCAGCCTGTTATCCCCGGGGTACCTTTTATCCGTTGAGCGACGGCGCTTCCACAAGCCACCGCCGGATCACTAGTCCCGACTTTCGTCCCTGCTCGACCCGTCGGTCTCACAGTCAAGCTCCCTTGTGCACTTACACTCAACACCTGATTGCCAACCAGGCTGAGGGAACCTTTGGGCGCCTCCGTTACCCTTTGGGAGGCAACCGCCCCAGTTAAACTACCCATCAGACACTGTCCCTGATCCGGATCACGGACCGAGGTTAGACATCCAGCACGACCAGAGTGGTATTTCAACGGCGACTCCACAACCACTGGCGTGGCTGCTTCAAAGTCTCCCACCTATCCTACACAAGCCGAACCGAACACCAATATCAAACTGTAGTAAAGGTCCCGGGGTCTTTCCGTCCTGCTGCGCGAAACGAGCATCTTTACTCGTAGTGCAATTTCACCGGGCCTATGGTTGAGACAGTCGAGAAGTCGTTACGCCATTCGTGCAGGTCGGAACTTACCCGACAAGGAATTTCGCTACCTTAGGATGGTTATAGTTACCACCGCCGTTTACTGGCGCTTAAGTTCTCAGCTTCGCAACCCCGAAAGGTCACTAACCGGTCCCCTTAACGTTCCAGCACCGGGCAGGCGTCAGTCCGTATACATCGCCTTACGGCTTCGCACGGACCTGTGTTTTTAGTAAACAGTCGCTTCTCGCTGGTCTCTGCGGCCACCCCCAGCTCACGGAGCAAGTCCGATCACCAGTGATGGCCCCCCTTCTCCCGAAGTTACGGGGGCATTTTGCCGAGTTCCTTAACCATAGTTCACCCGAACGCCTCGGTATTCTCTACCTGACCACCTGAGTCGGTTTAGGGTACGGGCCGCCATGAAACTCGCTAGAGGCTTTTCTCGACAGCATAGGATCATCCACTTCACCACAATCGGCTCGGCATCAGGTCTCAGCCTTAATGAGGGACGGATTTGCCTACCCCTCGGCCTACACCCTTACCCCGGGACTACCACCGCCCGGGCTGGACTACCTTCCTGCGTCACCCCATCGCTTACCTACTACAAGTCTGGTTCGTCGGCTCCACCACTTTCCTTTCCCCGAAGGGTCCGGAACGGCTTCACGGACTTAGCATCGCCTGATTCGATATTGGGCGTTTCAAAGCGGGTACCGGAATATCAACCGGTTGTCCATCGACTACGCCTGTCGGCCTCGCCTTAGGTCCCGACTTACCCTGGGCAGATCAGCTTGACCCAGGAACCCTTAGTCAATCGGCGCACACGTTTCTCACGTGTGTATCGCTACTCATGCCTGCATTCTCACTCGTGAACCGTCCACAACTAGCTTCCGCTGCTGCTTCACCCGGCACACGACGCTCCCCTACCCATCACAGCAGGCGTTGGCCCTATTGCTGCAATGACACGACTTCGGCGGTACGCTTGAGCCCCGCTACATTGTCGGCGCGGAATCACTTGACCAGTGAGCTATTACGCACTCTTTCAAGGGTGGCTGCTTCTAAGCCAACCTCCTGGTTGTCTCTGCGACTCCACATCCTTTCCCACTTAGCGTACGCTTAGGGGCCTTAGTCGATGCTCTGGGCTGTTTCCCTCTCGACCATGGAGCTTATCCCCCACA